>NZ_CP051204.2:5181666-7772500 GCF_012516375.2 Chitinophaga oryzae | reverse complement strand
GGGTTGTAGGACTGCTTTTAGAAAGTCAGATCAAGCTGAATCATCTGGAAAGATGAGCCGTAGCAGGTGATAGCCCTGTAGGCGCAAATTCTGGCGGACGTGCAGTATCCTGAGTAGCGCGGGACCAGAGGAATCCTGTGTGAAACTGTCAGTACCATCTGATAAGGCTAAATACTCCTTAGATACCGATAGTGAACCAGTACCGTAAGGGAAAGGTGAAAAGTACTCCGAACAGGAGAGTGAAATAGTTCCTGAAACCGTGCGCTTACAAGCGGTCGGAGCCAGTAATGGTGACGGCGTGCCTTTTGCATAATGAGCCTACGAGTTACTCCTCACTGGCAAGGTTAAGGTCTTCAGTACCGGAGCCGCAGCGAAAGCGAGTTCTAACAGAGCGCTTAGTCAGTGGGGGTAGACGCGAAACTTTGTGATCTATCCATGGGCAGGATGAAGGTTAGGTAAAACTAACTGGAGGTCCGAACTCATTAGCGTTGAAAAGCTATGGGATGACCTGTGGATAGGGGTGAAAGGCCAATCAAACTGAGAGATAGCTCGTTCTCCCCGAAATGTTTTTAGGAACAGCCTTGGATATAGACGTGTTATAGAGGTAGAGCTACTAATTGGGCTAGGGGGCTTCACCGCCTACCAAACCCTAATAAACTCCGAATGCTATAACATAATCTCCAGGAGTGAGGCTGTGGGCGCTAAGGTCCATGGCCGAGAGGGAAATAACCCAGACTAACAGCTAAGGTCCCTAATCGTATGTTAAGTTGAACAAACGCGGTTCAAATCCTAAAACAGCCAGGATGTTGGCTTGGAAGCAGCCATTCATTTAAAGAGTGCGTAACAGCTCACTGGTCGAGGGTTTGGGCACGGAAAATAATCGGGCATCAAACATACAACCGAAGCTTTAGGCCTCATACTTAGGTATGAGACGGTAGGGGAGCATTCTAAACTGCATCGAAGGTGTGTCGCGAGGCATGCTGGAGCGTTTAGAAAAGAAAATGTAGGCATAAGTAACGATAAATAAGATGAAAAATCTTATCGCCGTAAGACTAAGGGTTCCTGATCAACGCTAATCGGATCAGGGTTAGTCGGGTCCTTAGGCAAAGCCGAGAGGCGTAGCTGATGGCAAACTGGTGAATATTCCAGTACCTGTTATAAATTCGATGGAGTAACGGAGTAGTGAAAGGACTGCGCACTTACGGAATAGTGCGTTAAAGGGTGTAGGTATACTGACTGTAGGTAAATCCGCAGATGGTGCTGAACCTGATAGTACAGCAAAGCTTCGGCAGCGCTGATAATGTCCCTAATCAGACTTCCAAGAAAAACTTCTAAGGTTCGTTTATGACAGCCCGTACCGTAAACCGACACAGGTAGTCGAGATGAGTATTCTCAGGCGCTCGAGTGATCCGTGGTAAAGGAACTAGGCAAATTGACGCTGTAACTTCGGGATAAAGCGTACCACAGCAATGTGGTCTCAGTAAAATGGTACAACCAACTGTTTAACAAAAACACAGGGCCCTGCAAAATCGAAAGATGACGTATAGAGCCTGATACCTGCCCGGTGCTGGAAGGTTAAGGAAGGATGTTCGGAGCAATCCAAAGCTTCTGACTGAAGCCCCAGTAAACGGCGGCCGTAACTATAACGGTCCTAAGGTAGCGAAATTCCTTGTCGGGTAAGTTCCGACCTGCACGAATGGTCTAATGAGTTGTACACTGTCTCTACCACGAGCTCGGTGAAATTGTAGTATCGGTGAAGATGCCGGTTAATCGCAACGGGACGGAAAGACCCCGTGAACCTTCACTACAACTTAACATTGATTTTGAATGCCAGATGTGTAGGATAGTTGGGAGACTGTGAAGCAGCTTCGCCAGGAGTTGTGGAGTCATCGTTGAAATACCAACCTTCTGTTATTTAGAGTCTAATCCCTGCAAGGGGAGACATTGTTTGGTGGGTAGTTTGACTGGGGTGGTCGCCTCCTAAAAGGTAACGGAGGCTCGCAAAGGTACCCTCAGTACGGTTGGTAATCGTACGCAGAGCGCATTAGTATAAGGGTGCTTGACTGTGAGGCAAACAAGCCGAGCAGGTGCGAAAGCAGGCTAAAGTGATCCGGTGGTTCTGTATGGAAGGGCCATCGCTCAAAGGATAAAAGGTACTCCGGGGATAACAGGCTGATCTCACCCAAGAGCTCATATCGACGGTGAGGTTTGGCACCTCGATGTCGGTTCGTCACATCCTGGGGCTGGAGAAGGTCCCAAGGGTTCGGCTGTTCGCCGATTAAAGTGGCACGTGAACTGGGTTCAGAACGTCGCAAGACAGTTCGGTCCCTATCTGTTGTGATCGTTAGTAAATTGAGGAGACATGACCTTAGTACGAGAGGACCGGGTCGTACGTACCGCTGGTGTATCTGTTGTGCCGCCAGGTGCAGTGCAGAGTAGCTATGTACGGACAGGATAAACGCTGAAAGCATCTAAGCGTGAAACCTGCTTCAAGATGAGTTTACTTTTAAGGGCCGTCGCAGACTACGACGTTGATAGGTTACAGGTGTAAAGGTGGTAACATCACAGCCGAGTAATACTAATTGCCCGTAAGCTTTAATTTTATTTATTACTGCAAAGTTCGTATACAACTTTCCCGATATGTTATCTTATTGCGTGCTGCAAGGATAAGGTGATTCACTCACCTGCTTTCTTACGACGGGAGACCGTCAACAGCCAAAGATCTTATGGTGGTTATGCCAAGGGTGTTCACCTCTTCCCATTCCGAACAGAGAAGTTAAGCCCCTTATGGCCGATGGTACTGCACTATCATGCGGGAGAGTAGGTAGCTGCCATATTTATTAGGAAAAGCCCTGATGTTCATACATCAGGGCTTTTTTGTTTTATATCTTCCCGTACCCTGTGTATGCAACACCCCAAAAAAATACCCACCGGAAAGCTGCTTTCCCGGTGGGCATCTATCTACTGAAGTAAAAATCAAAAGGTGATCTTCACTGCTTATTTCTTTCTGAAATCATCATACCAATGGGCGATATTCACAGATACGCCCATAGAGAATACCACCGGCTGGAAATAATTGTTCATCCGGTCGTACTGGGTATTTCCTTCCGTCAGTGGTACGGCAATTAATAACTGCGACTGGAATTTTACATACTTGTAGCCAGCTCTCACCGTAAAGGTAGGCTCGTAGAATATCGTGGATTTGTCAGCAATGCGAACAAAATCACTTTTGGCGGTGGCATCGTTCTCAAATGCGCGCGGCCCCATATAGGTGTCGTAAAAATTCACGCAGGAAAAGCGGCTGCTGAAAGCTGCTTCCACAACAGGATGCACGAAGCCGATACTGGGCTGGATAAATATTTTGGAAAACCTGTTCCGCAACCGGAAGTCTTCCTTGTTAACGCCTTCCTCTCCGGCGCCGGAAGCAAGGGTCCTGAAGCTGCCTGCTCCTCCGCCTGCATACACATCAAAGACCATTCTTTTCTTCGGGTCCAGCGGTTTGAAAAAGCCAATGGCGCCTTCTCCCATGCCTCCGCGAAGATCTCCGTTAATGAAGATATCATCAGAGGGATAGTTCTCCACTCCCTGGTTTACCTGGTACACATAGTGCCCGTTGGCCATGATGGCAATGTTGTTGGTCAGCGCGAAAGCAGCCTGCAGGTTGTAGGGCGTAACGGCGGCTTTAAATTCGTTTTTCTCCTTCAGGAGTGGTACGTTGGCTGCATTGGGCGCATAGATGTGTTTGCTGCACGAGCTGAAACCCATAGCTGCAGACAGGCATAGGACAGCGAGATAACGACGTTTCATAAAGTTGCAGGATATTGTTTAGTAATGATCGGTTGCATGTCAGTTGCTAACCCTGGTTGATTCACGCTGGATCAGTTCCACCGGAAAAACAAAGTTTTTGGTGACTTTGCTGTTTTCTTCATGGTTGATCAGCTTCACGATGGTTTCCACGGCCTTTTGTCCCATGTTATAGCCCGATTGTTCGATCGTAGTGAGCGAAGGGGAGATAATGCGGGAAGAGAGGTCATTGGAGTAACCTACCACCTTTATTTGCTCAGGAATGGCAATGTTCCGTTTATTGGCTTCCTGGATGAACGCCACCGCCGAGCTATCGTTGGCGGTGAATAATCCGTCGGGCAGGTCTCCTTTGTCAAACAGCTCCCGGGCGGCCTGACCGGCAGCGTCCATGGTGAGGTTATGGATATAGACCAGTTGTTCATCGTAAGGAATATTGTATTTGGCCAGTGCCTCTTTGTATCCTGAAAGCCTTTGCTGGTAAAGGTTACAGGTCAGCTGGCCGGAGAAATGCGCGATCTTTTTACAGCCCTGTCTGATCAGGTGTTCCGTAGCGAGAAAGCCGCCTTTAAAATCATCCCCTGTGATGCTGTAGCCTGGAAAATCTACCGGCACGCGATCGTAGAACACGAGGGGGATGTTGTTTTTTATAAAAGGACTGAAATGGTCGAAGTTGGTGGTGAACATGGAGGCCACTGCCAGCAGGCCATCTACCCGGAGGGAGTAAAAGGTATGCGCCAGTTCTTTCTCCATGGCTACGGTTTCATCGGATTGGCCGATGACGATGCTGAAGCCGTATTTATGTGCTTCGTGCTGGATACCGCTGATAGCGGTGCTCTGGAAGTACATGGAAGTACGGGGAACGATCAGCCCTATGATGTTGGAACGTTTTTTACGCAGGCTGGAGGCTATCCAGTTGGGCACATAACCCATGTCCATTGCAGTAGCCTGTATTTTCTCGCGGGTTTCCTCGTTGATCAGCGGATTGTTCTGCAATGCGCGGGACACCGTGGAGGCGGATAAATTCAGCTTTTGAGCAATGTCGTATATCGTTATTTTATTGGTACGTTCTTTCACTTTTGAGGCTGTATTTACATTAAAGGTAAAGCTATATTAAGCAATTTCCGCAACAATATAAACAACTGCTCCGGGATGGGTAACATGAAAAATCCCCTTCCGGATAACGGAAGGGGATGAGATAATTTTCGTATATTCTTTCCCGTTATTTAGGGTCCATCGCTTTCGAAATGCGTGCGATAAGGTCCTGGTAGTGACTGCGGGTAGCGGCATCACCGGAACCGGCAGCGGCGCGGAGATCATTTCTGAGTGCGGAGAGTTGTGCACGGGCGATACCGGCGGCGTCAGAGCGGGAAGCGTCGGGAGCGCCGAAACCGGCCATCGGACTTGGCGAAGGCGGTGCCAGCATACCGGCCAGGTTGTCCACATAGCCGCGCTGCAGGTTACGACGGTAAGCGTCTACCGGCTGGTGCGCATATACTTCGGTGAAGATGGCCTTTTTCAGGTCATTGAGCATTTCCACCGGCTGGTAGGCAGCGGCGCCGAGGGCGGCTTCAGCAGCGCTCAGTTTATTGAGCGTGTTAACAGACAGCAGTCTGCCCAGTGCCGGCATTTGTGTGGACATCACCAGTGCGGTACCGTCTCCGCCGATGCGGCTGAGCAGGTCCTGGTTTACCAGCCATTTGGGGGTGGTAAACAGCTGCTGGGAGAGGAACTGGATGGCTTCTTTCTGGGTGGCTTTCGGAACGTATTCATATACAGCGCCTTCCTGTTCTACTGTTTTCGGTGTCTCGTAGATACCGCCCACATTTTTGGTAACATGGCCCATATAGCGGCCAAACTGCGATACTACTTCCTTGTACAGTTCAGCGAGGTTGCCGTAGCCTTCGTTGCTGACGCGGGTCCAGGCGAGGAGGTTGGGCATGATGCGCTGGAGGTTTTTGATGCCGTAGGCGCTGGCTTTCATGGCGTTGTCGCCGAGGTCTTCGTTCTGGGAGCGGGGATCGTTAGGATTGGACTCGGTACCGAACCAATACTTTTTATCCTTCAGTTTTTCCACCGTCATTTTATTGAGGATGGGTGTTTCCGCTTCCGGTGTTTTAGCATCGGGCAGCAGCTGGTAGCCCCATTGGATGGCCCATTTATCGTAGTAGTTGATACGGGGGTAGAGATCGGCGCCTGAGATACCGTCGCCTGGCTGCGCCACGTAGTTGAAGCGGGCGTAGTCCATGATAGAGGCGGCGTGGCCGTTCTTTTTCACCCATTCTTTATCGCGCAGTTTCTCCACAGGATAAGCAGAGCTGGAGCCGAAGTTGTGGCGGAGGCCCAGCGTGTGGCCTACTTCATGGGAGGAAACGAAGCGGATGAGATCGCCCATGAGTTCGTCGCTGAACTGCATTTTGCGGGCGCGTTCATCGTTGGGAGAAGCCTGTACAAAGTACCAGTTACGCAGCAGTCGCATCACGTTGTGGTACCAGTTGATATGGCTTTCCAGTATTTCGCCGGAGCGGGGATCGTGTACGTGGGGGCCGCTGGCGTTGGGCACTTCAGACGGTTTGTATACGATAGCGGAGAAGCGGGCGTCTTCGATAGACCAGGTAGAATCTTCCGCTTTTGTGGGCGCCATTTTGGCGATAATGGCATTTTTGAAGCCGGCTTCTTCGAAGGCCGACTGCCAGTCATTGACACCCATGATAAGATATTTACGCCATTTGGCTGGGGTAGCCGGATCAATATAGAACACGATAGGTTTCTGTGGTTCCACGAGTTCCCCGCGTTTATATTTTTCCATGTCTTCCGGTTTGGGTTCGAGGCGCCAGCGGGTGATCATCTGGAGTCTTTTCACGCCTTGCGGGTCTGCGTCGAAGTCGGTGACCCCGGTCGTAAAGAAGCCTACGCGGGGATCGAAATAGCGTGGTTTCATGGGAACGGCGGGGAGGAGCACCATGGAGCTGTTGAGTTCAACGGTAGCGAATCCTCCGGGAGCTGGCGGTGCGCCGGGAGCAGAAGGGCCGCCCATGCGGGAATAGGTTTTAACGGTTTTGATTTCGGTGTTCATCGGGTAGGACCTTACATCGGAGATGTAGGATTTATCCGGTTGGGCGCCACCGAGTTTCAGCATATTTTTAACGGAGCCGTCGAAGAAGAGCACGTCGTTATCGCCGGAGATGTAATCGGTAAGGTCGATGACATTGCCGCGGCCTGATTTGGAGAATGCTTTAATATCGAAGGCGGCTACTATTGGCTGGAGGTTGGAGTTCATGACCGCGGTAAACATCGGCTGGGTGGAGTCTTTCGACACTTCCGAGTAGGAGATGTTTTTGAGGAAGATGCGGTTATTGGGTCCTTTTTCGAAGCGGATGACGTTTTCGCCGATGATGTCACCGGAGAAGCCCATCATCTGGGCGCGCAGGCCGGCGGCAGATTTGGAGATCCTGTTGACCACGAGGATGTCTCTGCCGAGGAGGGAGTCAGCTATTTCGAAGAAGTAGCGGTCATCCTGTTTGTATATGTTGAACAGGCCGGAGTCTGCGGCGGCTTTGTCAGTGATCACGTCTGCGAAAGGTTTCACAGCGGGTTTGGGGCCCGGTTTGATCATGGGAGGTTTGGCGGTGGTGTCTTTAGCGGGTGTTGCGGAAGCTGGCGGTGTGGCGTTTTTCTTTTTCCGCTGGGCGGCGGCGGGTAGGGAAACGGCAGTGGCAAGGCAGGCGATTCCGGCCGCTGCGAGCATCCGTTTCAGGTGGCGTGGTGTGTGCATTTGATTGATTGGTTTTTGTGTAACGTTCGATTTTTTTAAAATGGGATTGCAATTACGTACATAAAGTATTAACTTATGAGGAAAATCCATAAGCGTATGAAAGGGCGTAGGAATGGAAAAAAGGAGGGTTGAAGGCGGCAATGGAAGTTCGCACAGTAGTTGTCACACCAACTTTTTTATGTAATCATTTATTGTTATAGTATATAATATTTTCATATAGGGGTTTATGGGGAGAATAAAAGATATCCCGCTACAGTGTTGAATTTGATGGGAGAGAATGGAAAAAAGTGTGCAGACTGGCAAGCTAAAACCAATTAGCTATGCCTCAAAGTGTTGACTGGCGCGGGAATAAATATGTTCTCAGTTTTGTAAGATTTCTGTTGGAACATTTGAATTTTTTCTTAAATTGTGCGTCCAACTTTGAAAAAAATTAAACGCTTTCAAATCTTTGGGACAGTAACAGTTTAAGAGGACTGCAATATTATTGGTTATTTGCTAATGTAAGTGTTTGCTCAAAACAAAAAACAAGTGGTTGAAAAGCCCTATGGTAGGGCTTTTGTGGTGCAAGGTTAATTTTTGTGGGTTTTTTTGGGCTGCACTTGTTTTTTTGGGCCAACCTTATAACTTTGCGAATCGCTCATTAAAGAGTAAATTAAAGGGTAAATTGAGTGCTGGGGAAGCATTCCACAATGAGAAATTGTAAATCGTAACTTCTAACAAACAATAGTTTAATTTTTAACACTAAAATTTCAATCAACATGGCTGAGACTAAAACAACTGTGACTGCAGCTACAGCTAAGGCTTCTTCTCATCAACCTAAAAAGTCGTCCAACCTGTTCGCGGCGTTGGCTGTGCCTATCTGTTTAGTGATAGGATTTCTGTTTTTCTTCTTTGTATTAGGTAATCCAGCCAACTTCCAAGGTAATAATCCAGATGGGCACCCAATTGATTCTGGTATTGGTAAGTGGTTCGGTACTGTTTACAAAGGTGGATATGTGGTACCTATCCTGATCTCTGTATTGCTCGTTTGTCTGACTTTCGTAATTGAGCGTTTCCTGTATCTGTCAAAAGCTAAAGGTAAATTCAGCGGTTCTGAGCTGGTACGTAAAGTACAATATCACCTGGCCAACAAAAATGTTGACGCTGCTTTAGCTGAGTGCGACAAACAGAAAGGTTCTGTTGGTAACGTACTGAAAGCTGGTCTGAAAAAGTACAAAGAAATGGTTACCAATGCTGAGCTGGATACTGAGCAGAAGATCCTGACCATTAAAAACGAAGTTGAAGAAACTACTGCGCTGGAACTGCCGATGATGGAAAAGAACCTGGTGTTCCTGTCTACCATTGCTTCCGTAGCTACCCTGCTGGGTCTGTTCGGTACAGTATTGGGTATGATTAAAGCGTTCTCTGCGATGTCTTCCGGTGGTGCACCAGACTCTGCACAGCTGGCGTTAGGTATCTCCGAGGCGTTGATCAACACCGCTCTGGGTATCGGTACTTCCGCTATCGCGATCATCATGTATAACTACTTTACTACCAACATCGATGGCATCACTTATGCTATTGACGAGTCCGGCTTTACTTTGACACAGAGCTTTGCTGCAAACCACAAATAATTTTGTGGAATTTCAGCGGTTTTGAATCTATTTAAAGTAAACCATAAAAAAAGTAAAGATGCCTAAAGTTAAAATGCCCAGGAAAAGCACGGCTATTGACATGACAGCAATGTGTGATGTGGCTTTTCTGCTCTTAACTTTCTTTATGCTGGCGACGAAGTTCAAACCGGATGAACCGGTAACGGTAGTTACCCCGTCTTCTATCAACACAACCCTGTTACCTGATTCTGACGTGTTATTATTCACTGTAGATAAGGATGGCAGAGTGTTTTTCAGCATGGACGGCCAAGCTAAAAGAAAAAAAATGATCGAGGACCTGAACTCACAGTTCAAACTGGGTCTGGGTGAAAAAGAAATCAAAAGCTTTATCACCGGCGCCAGTGTTGGTACTCCGATCAAAGACCTGAAAAATTACCTGTCTGTTTCTGAAGACGAGCGTAAAAAACAGGGTCTTGATAAAGGAATCCCTACTGATTCCGCAAACAACGAGCTAAAAACCTGGATCGAGTATGGTATGGCTGCGCAGGAAGGTAACTTCAGCAAACTGAAGTACTGTATCAAAGCGGACAACGCCACTCCTTATCCGAAGATCAAGGAAATTCTGGATACTTTCAAAGAGAAGAAAATCCAGAAGCTCAACCTGGTAACGAACCTGAAAGCTGCCCCTCAAGGTACTGCCGCATGGCAGGAAGAGCAGGCTGCTGCTCACGGTAAGAAAGAGTAGTAAACGGTGGCACTGACTTCCTGGCCTGGAAGGCTGCTGATTTAAAAACGAAAAAAAAGAGCTACTATGGCAGAAATGGATACCAGCAGTAGTGGTGGTGGGAAGAAACACGGTGGAACGAAATCGAAAAAGCAGTCTACCCGCGTAGACATGACTCCGATGGTGGACCTGGGTTTTCTTCTGATTACCTTCTTCATGCTTACCACGACGATGAGCAAGCCCAAGACCATGGACTTGATCATGCCAAAAGATACCAAGGATGAGAAAGAGCAGAACAAAGTAAAAGAAAGTACTGCGCTGACCATCCTCCTGGGAAAAGACAACAGAGTATATTATTACGAAGGTTTGGCTCAGGACCCGAATGCATCTGCAAATCCTGATTTCTTCAAAGCGTCTTCCTTTGCCAACAAAGGCGGTATCCGCGATGAGATCATCAAGAAAAGGGATGAAGTGGCCAAACTGAGGAATGCAAAAGGTGAACCGGAAGATGTGGTAGTCATCATTAAAGCTGATGACGACGCAACCTACGCCAACTTTGTGGACATTCTGGACGAAATGGCGATCAACCGCATACAGCGTTATGCTACTGTTGACATCAGCGACCAGGACAAAACATGGATCAAGCAGACAGAAGCTGCTAACGGCGTTAAATAGCTTTTGTGGAATTAATCAAATTTTTGCATCCATATAAAAATTACAATTAACAATGGATTCAGCTAAAATCTTAAAGTCCGATTTTCTTGATATCCTGTTTGACGGCAGGAACAAGGACTATGGGGCTTATGATCTGAGGAGGCAGTATAACAAGCGGGTGCGGAATGCCATTCTGGGTACCGTGTCTTTGTTCGTCGTGTTCTTCCTGGCTTACATCATCACCAACTACGTAAAAGCTTCTGAAGGTGAAAACAACAAGAAGCCGGTGATCCAGGAGATCAAGATGGAAGACGTGAAACTCCCGGATGATCCGAAAACACCTCCTCCGCCTCCTCCTCCGCCGGCACCACCGCCGCCGGTTAAACCGTCAGTGCAGTTCACCCCTCCGGTGATCAAGAAAGATAACGAAGTACCACCGGAAGAAGAACCGCCAAAACAGGCAGACATTAAAGAAAAATCCATCAGCACCAAAACTGTGGAAGGTGACCCGAACGGTATCGATGCGGGCCTGCTGGAAGACAGTAAAGGTACTGGTGTGGTAGAAGCGCCTCCTGCTCCTGCAAAAGAAGAGATCTTCACTTTCGTAGAGCAGCCTCCTACCTTCCCTGGTGGTGAGGAAGCGCTGGCCAAATACCTGAGCAAAAACATCCGTTACCCACGCGTTGCGCAGGAAAACGGTATCTCCGGTACTGTATTCGTACAGTTCGTAGTTGACTCAGAAGGTAACATCAAAGATGTGAAAACAGTAGGCGCCGCAAAAGGCGGTGGTCTGGAAGAAGAAGCTGTCCGCGTGGTGAGAACCATGCCTAAATGGAAAGCTGGTAAGCAAAACGGCCGCCAGGTTTCTGTACAGTTCAACCTCCCGATCCGCTTTACACTGCAAGAGTAGTACTACTACATCATATTACATAAAAGCCCCGTTTCAAGCTGTTTGAAACGGGGCTTTTGATTTTTAGTACCTTTGCCTTTCGTAAAAAAAACTGAACCGGTATGCTGGGAAAACTAACAGGATTTGATGATACTATTGTTGCTGTCGCCACCGCGCCAGGCCTCGGCGCTATCGCCGTTATCAGGCTCAGCGGTAAAGAAGCATTTCCCATCTGCAACACCCTCTTCCCCGGTAAAGACCTGCTGCAGCAGGCTAGTCACACCCTCCACTTCGGCAGCCTCACACACCGCGGCAAAGTGATCGACGAAGTGGTGGTAAGCCTCTATAAAGGTCCCCGTTCCTATACCGGAGAAGATGTCATCGAAATTTCCTGCCACGGTTCCCCCTATATCCAGCAACAAATCATTGAAGCCACCATCGCCGAAGGCGCCCGCCTCGCCAAACCCGGCGAATTTACCCAACGGGCATTCCTGAATGGCAAACTGGACCTCACACAGGCCGAATCCGTGGCCGACCTCATTGCCAGCAACTCCGCCGCCTCCCACCAGACAGCCATGCAGCAAATGCGCGGCGGCTTCTCCAAAGAACTGCACACCCTCCGGGAACAACTCATCACCTTCTCCGCCCTCATAGAACTGGAGCTGGATTTCAGCCAGGAAGATGTGGAATTCGCCGACAGGACCCGCCTGTATGAACTGGTGACCAACGCCACCACCACCATCCGGCACCTTATCGACTCGTTCCGCATGGGCAACGTTATCAAAAATGGCGTTAACACCGCCATCGTAGGTAAACCCAATGCCGGCAAGTCCACCCTGCTCAACACCCTCCTCAATGAAAACAGGGCCATCGTCAGCGATATCGCCGGTACCACCCGCGATACTATCGAGGAAGTCCTCAATATAGACGGCATCCTCTTCCGCCTCATCGATACCGCCGGTATCCGCGACAGCGCCGATACCATCGAAACTATCGGCGTACAGAAAACCATGGAGAAAATCCGCGAAGCCGGCGTAGTCGTTTACCTCTTCGACGTAAACGAACTCTCCGCAGAAGATATCCGTCAGCAGGTGGCGTCCTTTGAGGCAGATAACATCAACTTCCTCCTCGTCGGCAATAAAACCGATGTCACCGGCGAAGCTGCCACCCGCGCCAAATTCGACGGCCTGCCCATCCTCTTTATCTCCGCCAAAAATCATGAACATATCCAGGACCTGAAAGACAAACTGGTGCAGAAAGTCATGACCGGCGATATCAACACTGAAGATACCATCATCACCAACACCCGCCATCATATAGCGCTGCAGGAAGTGCTGCAGTCACTGCTCGATGTGAAAAACGGTATGGACAACGGCCTGCCAGGCGACCTGCTGGCGCTGGACATACGACGCGCCCTGCATTATCTCGGAGAAATCACCGGGGAAGTGACGAATGAAGACAGGCTGGATTATATATTCAGTAAGTTTTGTATCGGAAAATAGAAATTTACACCATAACCTACAAACAAAAAAGCCCCCATCCGGAGGCTCTCTCACTATATAATTTGGTGTTTTTTTTACCAATTGTCATCGGACTTGCTATCGTTGATGCTCTTTGAGAATTCAGCGATATACTTATTGATGAATACATCTAACCCCTCCTCTAAACTCTTCCTGGCCACTTTGCCACTGCCCCCGTACAGCGCATTTTTTGACATAAAGTTGTTTCGGCCATTGAGCGGATATTCGATTCCACCAGGCGACTCAAAGTATTTGTAATTAGGCGTAAACCTTATTTTCCCATCCTTGAAGTCCAGGGTTATTTTATAATAAAAATCATAGTACGTTTTAGCAGCCAGATATGTGGTGTAGACAGCTTTCTGCTCCATGGCATCTATTACGATCTGCTCGCCTTCGATTTTCGTCGTAACTTTCTCAGGCTTATTATAATATGAATTCACATATTTTAGCGCCGATTTATAGAGATCGTTCCTGGATCTGCCTGCAAAATTCAACACGACATAGTTTTTGGACTCATCGCTGGCATCTACAAAATCCTTCGGTGTTATTTTCATTGATTGTGCATGCACAAATGCTGTAACGGTACAAAATAATAAAACGGCAAAAAACTTCTTACTCATTACTTCTGGTCCTTTTCTCAGTTTAAGATTAGCATTAATATATTGCTATATTAACAGATATTATGTCAAAATCGTTTATCGGGCATTTACATATTGCAAAAAAATCCAAATAAAATCCAGATAAATTTAAATGAATAAATTGAACAAATGAATGAGATACTTGGTTTCATTCAATGTTCAGAACGAAATTATGAAGAAAACGATATTGAGGAAGAAATGGAGATGGCACAAGATAGAAGATGAAACGGTTATAAAGAACCTATTTAACAAGTTACAAAAGTAGGGGTAATATTTCGCTAAGTATGACTAACTCGCTAAGCAAGCCATTTTCCTTTCCTTTAGTGCCATGGTAGTTCGTTGCACTTGCTCATAGTTATGCTTTCTTTGCCTTTGACGGCTGTCGCCCGCTATAATATATTAAAGCCCTGGAAAAGGAACGCCGGAGCGAAATAACTATTTTTCCGGTGCATCATTGCGTGACGGCAATAGTTAAAATTAATATAAGGCCATCCCGGTTACTGACAGTGCCTGATTAAATGATTCTATTTTGATTAAAATCAATTCTATATTGACCTCTTTCCAAAAAAGATGGCAGAAAATTACGCCACTTGAAAAACTTTATATAGGTTTGGAAAAGGAGAAAAGGAGCAATCGGAGCAAAGCAAAAAAGTGAATCACTTTTTTTTTAATTTTTTAGCTAAAACGTTTAACTAAAGAGCGTTTAACTATTTCGTCCAGCGCAAAGAAACCTACAACAATTTACATTCCTAACAATAATCTCAACTAAGATCAACAGGAATTTGAAAGATCGGACTGCCTTTAAGTAATCAACCAAATTATCAGTATTAATCAGTTTTTGTCAATCACTTGTTATTCCAGGTATATGAACGTTAAAATGTTTCTATCGTAAAGGAGCGTTGATGAGCAGTAAGTAATGTCTTTCGGGCACAGCGCATTTATTCCGTAAATCAACACAACCGGACATGGGCAAAGGAGGCCAATTAGCGAAATAGCTATCGCTTTGGGGAAGAAAGTATGGACCCAAAAAAGAGGACCGGACTCACCAAAGAGCGTCCTATACCTCCAGCTATATCAACGGGATTAAATACTGTCCGGGAGGGTGGGGAATAGCCTTAACCCGGTGGGAAAGCCAGTAGCCTGATGCATTAAAATACTATCTCCCTTAATTCTTACTACTGCCGGTATCGTCAACAGGACTATATGTTTGACAGGTAGGTTATGACCACATCAGTCGCCGATTGATGTAACGGGTGTTGGCGCCCGTTACCAGCGGATTTCTATGCGTGACATTACACTAAAACCATTTCTATTCAATTTTAAAAAATAAAATGATGCAGTCAACCAAAAGATGTCTTTTGCTTTTTATGCTCTTTTGCATAGGAAGCATGTTTGCCTATGGGCAAGGAAAAATGGCGGTTTCAGGTACGATCAAAGATGCCACCGGCAATGTTCTTGCGGGAGCCACCGTGAGTGAAAAAGGTACCTCCAATTGGGCGCCTTCCGGTAAAGATGGTCACTTTACCATCAATGTACAACCAAATGCAAAGCTGGTTATTTCTTATGTTGGGTTTGTCACCCAGGAGCTGCCGGCCACGCCTTCCATGCAGATAACACTGGTGGCCAGTGTCCGGAGCGCTGATGAGGTAGTTGTTACAGCCCTGGGTATCAAAAAGCAATCTAAAGCTTTAGGATATGCGGTGTCCAAAATCGATAATGACAGAATCATGGCCAGCGGCACGCCTACCAACGCCTTACAGGCGCTCTACGGGGCCGCTCCCGGCGTACAGGTGGCCGCTACGGCAGCCGGCCCTTCTGCCGGAATGAAAATCAATATTCGTAACGCGGTATCGTTTGATCAAAATTCATCAACGCGCCCGCTTATTGTTGTAGATGGTGTTCCTATCCATGACCAGAATACACAAATGGGTTTCGGGGCTACCGATCGCGATAATGGAACTGGTATTAACGATATCAACCCTGATGATATCGCCTCTATGGAAATTTTGAAAGGAGCGAAAGCATCCGTACTATATGGTAGTGAAGGCGCCAATGGGGTGCTGTTGATTACCACTAAAAGCGGCGCTAAAGGCAAAGGGCTGGGCGTGGCGGCTTCTTTTACAACTTCATGGGACAGGGCGGCCTTCCTTCCTAAATTACAAAATGAATATGGCACAGGCTCCAGTCCCAGCAACTCAAGGAATGACGCCCAGGGATATTATATTGATGCAAACGGAAAGAGAGCACTGGCAACTACATTAGGAGATGGTTTCGGAGCTGCTGCCTTTGGACCAAGGTTTGATCCAAGCGTGAAGCTATTGTGGTGGGATGGCGTGGAAAGACCATGGCAGGCCCAAACCAGAAATATCTACAATGATCTTTACCAAACCGGGCATCAGAATACAACCAATGTGGCTTTAAGCGGAGGAAACGACCAGGGACAGATCCGTTTTTCATACACTAATTTAAGTATGACCCCCATCAGGCCAGGTTCAGATTACGACAAAAATACTTTCAGCCTGAACTCGTCGTATAAGTTAAACAATAACATCACCCTTAAATATACCGGCAACTTTTATATCTCCAAAAACGTAAATGCTGCCAACCTGAGCACCATGAACGGGGAAGGTCAGCAGGCAGAGATCGGGGCATTTAGCGCTGACATCAATGTAGGCTTGCTAAAGTCGCATATGCTGACACCTGACGGCTATAATTACTTCGCCAATCCAAGCCTTAGAAATTTAATTTCCAATGGCAGGAAAGGAGTGGTAGGCTATCTATGGGACCAGCTCCAGAATCAGTCTACCTTTACAAGATTGCACAATATCCAGTCTTTATCTGCCGACATAAAACTCACCAATATATTTAGTGCCACATTAATGGGCGGCATAGATTATAGTACCGAGAGAAATGAGTATAAGGGTAAATTATTGGATCCGCAGTTAATTGGACCTAATAGTGGTTTCATGTACAGTGATGTAACTAATACCTATAAGAACACCTATGGCCAGGGCATGCTTAACTTCAATACCAAAATTAACAGCGATTTTGATTTGTCTGGTTTTGTGGGTGGCGTGATCAGGAAAAATTATACAGAAGGGAAAGGTGCATCTGTGAATGGGTATGGACAGCTGGTTATCCCTAACTATTTCTCATTTAATAATTTGCCATTAGGTGTGCAGCCCCAGTACCAGTTTACAAACGGGCAGGATATCTTATACAGCTTACTGGGATCGGCGCAGCTGGCATGGAGAAACCAGGTATATATAGAGGCACAGGCAAGGCAAGACTGGTCGTCCATCTTACCTCCAAACCAGAATAGCTATTTCTACCCTGGCATAAGTGCGGCATGGATCCTGAGTGAAAGCCTGAAACTGCCGGCAGTATTTGATTATGCCAAGGTTAGGGCGTCATGGGCCGATGTGGGACGTCCCGGACCGCGCTATTTCAGCAACGTGAACTATTCTACTTCTCAGACCGGTGGCGGTTATGTGCTTACTCCTCCGGCCGACCTTCCTCCTATGGGCACCAACGGTCAGCCCAATTTGAAACCTGAGCGTAAACGCGAATTCGAAGTTGGTTTTGAAACATACCTGCTCCAAAACAGAAGGATTGGGGTGGATTTCTCCTATTACAAGTCAAATATCTACGACCAGATCATGGCGGTAGCTGCCCCTCCGGGAATGGGCGTTAAAAATGTGAGGATGAACGCCGGTAATGTGATGAACAAAGGATGGGAGCTGGCGATTAAAACAAAACCCATTTTAACGAAAGACTTTGAATGGGATGTGAACCTGATGTTTGCGCACGGTAAAACATATGTTGAAAAACTGGATGGTAAACTGCAATCGCTCACCTTATGGAATGCCTTCGGCGCAGTGAATGCAGTAGCAAATGTTGGTGAAGAATATGGCCAGCTTTACCTGACCAAGTCAACCTACACCTATAACAATCCCAATGATGCGAATGATCCGAATAATGGAAAAAGAGTTGTAAATGCTGCCGGATCAGCCTATGATTATAAGAGCACGGCGAAGTTGATCGGCAAAACTATTCCTGATGTGACAGGCGGTTTTTTCACTTCTTTTTCCTATAAAGGTATTCGCCTTATCGCAAATATAGATTACCAGTTTGGCGCTACTTTCCTGTCCGGTTCAGAGACCTATATGATGGCTGCCGGAGCGTTAAACGAAACATTGAAATACAGGGATGAGGCACATGGCGGCGCTGCGTATTATTTAGATGCCAATTCCAAAAAAGTGGCAGGCACAAACCCTAATGGCGGACCCACTTTTCATGATGGTGTAATATTGGACGGTGTTAGCACTGACGGTAAAACGAACACCAAAGTGGTTTCGGCTGATAACTATTACTATGACTCTTATTTCTCAAATGGCTTCTTCCCTGAAGACAGGATCTTTAAAAGCGATTACGTTGCACTGCGTAATATAGCTATCGATTACACGGTGAACTCAAATCTTTCCAGGAAGGTCCGCATGAGCAGCCTGGTGATATCAGTTTTTGCCAACAATGTGGGTTACCTCTATAAAGCCGCACCCAATTCAGTACCTGAATCAACTAATGGAACCGGGTGGGGCGTAGGTTCCTACGGAACAACTGCCTTGCCCTCACAGCGTTCAATAGGTATTTCTATCAAAACTAAATTCTAAAAACAACTAAGATGAAATATATACATGTAAAATCATTTTTCTTACTTACGTTGTTACTGTCTTCTGTAGCGTGTAAGAAGAAACTGGACGATCTGTATCAGAATCCTGATGGATATTCAAAAGACATGGCTGATAAGTCGGGAGTAAGCGTTATCGCCGGGTTCTTTACTTCTCAGCTGACCCAGGGCTTCTTTCTTAGTGGTGATTATGGTTCTGTTTATCACCAGGTAAGAAGCGGGGACAGGATTATGGCAAATGCTGTTCAGATTTATAATGTTACCACGGAAGGAAGTACCCATACGCTTGCAGATGTTGAGCATGACTGGGGCACGGGCGGTTTTAACGAATCTGTTTTTAATTTTGTTAATACCCAATGGATCACGCCAATACTTTGGGCACAACGTGAGTACAACCTGACGCCCCAGGCTAAGCGGACTAATCTGGATAGTCTTTATATTACTTTACTGCATGTTCTGAAAGGTTATGCCTATCAAAGGGCAACCGACATGTACGACAAGATTCCCTACATAGAGACAGGTTCAGCAGGCGGACTTGACGGCATTAAGGCAAAGTACCTGGGCCAATCGGACATCTATCCGAAAATCATCAGTGACTTTAAAGTTGCTGAAGACGTGTTGACGAAGCTGACGCTTACCACTACAGAACAGGCATCCTTTAACCAGCAGGACATCCTTTTCGGCGGAAATATTTTAAAATGGCGGAAGTATATTAATTCATTGAGGCTGCGCTGTGCAATGAATGTAAGCGAAGTGTTACCTGCTCTTACAAGGCAGGTGCTTACCGAACTGCAAGGTAAGCCTTTGCTGACCGACTACAACGATGTGGCTGGTGTGGCCGACATAGCCGTTATTGCACTTAACCGTATTTGTAATGAATTAGGTATTACCCGCGCGTACAGGGAGAGGGCGGATGACTGCCGTGCCGGAAAAAAATTCCTGCAGGATGTGATGTATTGCCAGCCGACCATGGGCAGCAAGATAGTAAACGGACAAACGTTATACTATTTTAGCGGTGATAATTCCGTGACCGGTTTGTTGGATGGCACTGTTGACCCCCGTGTTGCCTACATTTTCGCTCCGGACTGGAAAGGCAGGTACCTGGGAGTTGACACAAAATGGGATGGAAATACTGATCCCAACAGCTATTTAAATAAAGTTTTGCGTGGCCTCTATATCAATGATCCTATCCTGACTGATATTTCAAAGACGACATTTTATTATGGCGTAAACAATAGCCAGTCAATCGTGTTGGATGCAGCATCCAAAGCGGATCTGAGCAAACGTGAAGCATTCCTGTTAAATACACTCCGCAGCAGAGCTGCCAATTATGATGACAATGGTTGGAACGTAGGTACTGAAAACAACCTCGTTGCCGAGTACAACGTACGCTCTCAGTTTAACTTTGCCCTGAAATATCCGACCATTCATGCGGTTGAAACAGAGCTTTCATTGGCTGAAGCCGCAGTAAGAGGCCTCGGGCAATTGAATGGCGCCGCCCGCGATCACTATAAGAACGCGATTATCCTATCCTGCAAATATTGGTACGAACTGAACAACTCAAATCAGTATTCAAAGACCACTTTGCCGGCCATGCCAACAACGATGGATGATTCCAGGATCAATGCCAAACCTGCCATGGAATACAATGCCAATGTATATGCGGAAAATGCAGCGCAGAAATTTGACGCTATGTCAAGTACACAACAAGTGCAGGCAATTTTTAATCAGCTTCAGTTGCACTATAATATGTTGAACTTCGAGGTGCCATATACCGCTGCGCGCCGGTTAATTAAATACCTGGGCACCAACCCGGCTTCCGTGTATGAAAGATTCAAATGGAAAGAAAGAATGACTTATCCAAGCAGTATCCAGGCATCTGATCCGGAAGGTTGGTCAATTATCAGCGCCTCTAACAATCCGGACCTCCCGGTATGGTTTACCGGCCGAACTATCAAATGGAAAAATGCATTGGAATAGTAACCTTTAAAACATATGCAGGAGGATTTTCAAAAAACATGCATATAAAAAAACAAGATCTTCTGGCAGGCCGGTAAATCCTGTCATGAGTTTAAGTAATAGATGATGACAAAAGATAGGGCCGCATTCCTGCGGCCTTGCTTTTTGAAATATAATGAAGCCTGAACGTGTTGTACGCGTGTATACTCCAAAAGATCAATCTGAGTTCATACAGGAGAGCCTCATTAATGAACTGATGCTGATATATGATATCGAAATACGTTTAGTCTAAATTGTACGGAATTTAAAAAATACCTACTTTTAGTTTCTCGTGAAATCAAATTGACCTATGAAATTTATTCATTTGTTTGGCCCGTTGTTAATCACATGTGTTAACACCTATGCTCAAAAAAACATCTTCCCGCTTCCTGCCGGAAAAGTAGGTATTGGTACGGATTCTCCCACGGTGCAGCTGGACGTCAGGGGCGAATTCAGCCTGGGTGTACTATCCTCAACCGGTGGGCAGGCCTACAGTATCGGCCTTACACGCGCAGGAGCACAACTATATGGCGCTACCGGTAATGGCCTCCGTTTGGGAGGCTCCTTAAGTAATGCAGATGTTACTATACTTCCGAATGGGAATGTTGGTATCGGTACCGTCTCTATAGGCCAGAAACTGGATGTAAACGGCATTTTCCGGAGCAATGGCATGGTGACGCTATTAGGGCCTGGTACGGCGTCAGAACCAGCCAATACGGATAAGAGAGGTTTGTACGTTGATAATGATGTTAGTACCAGCTGGAATTTACTGACACTCAGGAATGTAGCCGGCACTATGATGACGGTAACGGGAGCGGGAAATGTGGTTATCGGTGCGAATAACCGGCAGGGCTACAAACTGGCTGTTGACGGTACCATCGGCGCCCGAAGAGTTAAAGTAACGCAGGAGAGCTGGGCAGATTATGTATTTCTGCCCGATTATAAACTTCCCTCTATTGAAGAACTGGAGCGGTATGTAACCAGCAAGGGGCATCTGCCTGGCGTACCCTCTGCTGAAGAAGTAAAAAGCAACGGTGTAGACCTGGGTGATATGAATAAAATCCTGATGGAGAAAGTGGAAGAACTTTCCCTGTATATTATTTCACTGAAGAAACAACTGGATGCGCAGCAGGCGCAAATAACAGCGTTGCAGCGACAACGATGACGACTGCTGCCGGCTATTGCCGGATTGGTCCGTGCCGGCGATAGCTATTTTTGCTCATTTATGCGTGCCAGATCAGCCTTATAAAGCGTTTCACCATAATTTCTATTGAAATTGACGGACACTTTGTCCCGTGGACTTAATTTTTCGTACAGCCTGATCCTGAGTGCTGCTTCAGCAATCGTATCCTTTTTAACGGGGAACTGTACCTGGAATTTATCAACAAGGATTTTCCTGATGGCTGCCAGCTTTTCATAGTAAGGACTTTCCGGTAAATGGCGGTCCTTTTTTTGTTTTTCCTTGTATTCGATATAACCTGCCATCGGACAGAGGCCGGTGCCGGCGATGACGGGATTTCCGCCTTTCTCCAGGAAGTAGGAAGCGAGCTCCAGGTCGTCTCTGATAGCAGCTTCCATAATATTGCTTCCGCCATAGGAGATGTGATTGATATCAGCGCCCTGACCAAGCAGGTAGTCAATCATCTTTCGTTCTGTATGTTCAGAACCTCCCAGCATCATCGCATCACACAGCGGAGAATCTCCTATAGCGGGATTCGGATTGGCCTTATAGCTGAAAAGCAGTTGCAGCATATCGTAGTGATTAAGCGCGACAGCATGTCCCAAAGGGGTGTCATATCCCTTGTACGAGCTTACAACATTGGGATCAGCGCCCAGCTCCAGCAGTTTTTTCATAGCATGCAGGTCCTCGATAAGAGAAGCATACATCAGAAGCGTGTACCCGGTTTTTTCCGCCAGTTTGTCGGGATTCAGCTGTTTGGTTTTAATGACTTGCTCCATCCCCTTGAGATCACCATCGAACATTTTTTGCGCAACCAGTAATTGATCACCGCTGAACATTTTATCCGGCGGATATTCGCTTCTGTTTACTTTTTTCCGTGACCTGGAACCGAAGTCTGAGCAAGATAGGAATGTCATAACAGCAATAAGTATTAAAACAGTTGATCTCATATTTAGTATCGTTAGGATAAACTATCGCAACAGGTTAACTTTTTCACACAGCAGGCAGAGACTGGTGTGTAAAATAAACTTTTTCCCGGAATAATCACATTCTTAACCCAGGCTCATCTACCAGAGGGGGACGGCAATGCCCCTTGCCGGAATAACATTATTGGCGGAGGGAGACAGGGAGTTACCGAATACAGGAAAGGGCATTAAACTTTGTGATGGCAGCATCGCTGCTTCTCTTCATGCATAATTCTCCGGAGAATTTCAATTTTGAGTCTTTCCGGAGGAGCTACGGCCTCGAGCAGCATACGGTTTTCAAACTCAAGTTCTATTTGGGCAATAGTCAGCTCCAGCTCCGGATAAAGCTTCCTGAGCTGTTCTATTTCAGCTTCCGCCTCCGCTGTTGCCAGCCCGATAAGATAGCGTTCTATAATTCCGCTTGATATGTATGATTGGAGGTTCAATGTTATCTCGTAAGCACTTTTGACAATTTTTTCAGCGCGCTGCGCAGCCTGGACTTTATGGTCCCAAGGGGAATGTTTAATTTTTTTGCGATTGCTTCCTGTGTATAGCCCTGAAAATAGAATAATTCTATTGGTGCCCTGTGCTTTTCATCCAGGGATGATACCATTTTTCGGATTCCCATTTCGTCTTTAATCTCAGGCATAACTAATACATTTTCTATGCTCAATGGTTCGTTTTCCTTCTTGTTTTTCCTGTTTTTTTTCTTGTTTTTTTGCCGAATGCTATCCAGCGCGGTATTTACAGCAATCCGGTGGAGCCAGGTATACAGGCGGCCTTTTTCGGCATCATATTGCCCCATAGATTTCCAAACTTTCAGCGCCGTCTCCTGTAACACGTCTTCTGCTATTTGCTGGTCGGATACTTTATCCAATATTGCTTTAAAAAGGGCTCCTGAATACTGGTCATAAAGGGAGTCAAATGCCGCGCCCAGCGCTTTGTCTTCCAGGGAAGCAAATGGGTGTTTTGGTGTGTTGTTTGAATTTTTCAAAGTATTAATGCTACGGGATAAAACAATGAAAAAAATGATACCCGGACGATTTACAATCTTTTACATTCGATTGTAACATCCCTTTGGTCTATGTTTTATCATAGGTCCCTCATCTGTAAGAATGGTTGATCTTGGTTTCTGCATAAAAAAAATTCTTGTGATATACTAGATACGTGAGGTTTAATCGGACGGTTTAACCGGAGTAAATTTTTTTTCAACTTGTAATTGCATGCCTGTTAGCAGATAAAAATTGTATAAAAATGATTAACTAATCAATAACATAATTTTTGCCTGATATATCATATGTAATGATCAGTAGAAGTCCTAATCAGTTGTCTATAATAAAAAAAGAGAGAAGGTTATTGACCTTCTCTCTTTTTGATGTGCTGTTGTAAAGACGTTATCTGCTTTTCATCACCCCGGGATATACCATCCCATCTGCCTCTTTCAGCGGAATCCCCAATAATTTGGCCACCAGCGGCGCCACATCTGTCAGTTCTATCACGGGAACGGTTATATGTTCTCCCAGTCCGGCGCCATAGGCGATAAAGCCGGTCTGTATCTCCCTGAAATCGGGGAAGTAGCCGTGTGCGCCGCCACGGGCTTTTTTTACCGCTTCTCCTTCTTTGTTGCCGGAGAAGGCGATGCCCTGCACGGCGGTGAGTGCCAGCATGGCGTCAGGGTCGGCGCCTGTCTTTGCCAGCGCAGGCTGTTCTATCACGCGAAACTGTTTACGGATGCCTTCTGGCAGTTCGTTCAGCATGGCTTTTACCTGCTGCAGTGTTTTCTGATCGTTTTTATCTTTCAGTTTGAGGAAGGTGGACCCGCCGCCGCTGTGGAACAGCGCTTTCCAGCTGCCCGGATTTTCTTTGGTGCCGGCCAGGCCTTTTTGTGCCAGCCACACGTTGGGCGACAGGGAAGTATGGATGTCCACGAAGCCATGGTCGCCGGTGATGATGATAGCGGTGCTGTCGCTGATACCGGCTTTTTCGATGGCTTCGAGGATGGTGCCGATGCCGTGGTCGGCGGAAGCCACCGCGGTGGCTACGGCGTTACCTTCCCGTCCTTCGCGGTGCTGTACTTCATCGGTGCAGGGCAGGTGTACGGTCAGCAGGTTGGGCTTATAGCGACGGACCAGGTAGGCGGCCATGCGGCTGAGCGTTTCATTCATACCGAGGTAGCGCAGGTTCATGTCGGTGGACTGTAACTCGCCGGTGGCATTCTTTTGCACTTCCTCGAAGAGGCCTTTGGGGGTGGACTGCTCGCTGGTAGGCGCTCTGCGGTCACCCGGGTTGCTCAGGGAGAAGGTCTCCGGGATGTTGTAAGTTATCGGGGCG
This sequence comes from Chitinophaga oryzae, assembly GCF_012516375.2. Lineage (NCBI taxonomy): Bacteria > Pseudomonadati > Bacteroidota > Chitinophagia > Chitinophagales > Chitinophagaceae > Chitinophaga > Chitinophaga oryzae. Next base: position 7,747,746 of record NZ_CP051204.2, on the reverse strand, counting down.
CCGACAGACACCGGCCAGGATACGGACGCAGAAGTCATCCCGGCTTTGCCCACGGCGTCCCAGAGCGTTTCCGCCTTGATATGACTGGTCTCAGAATACCAGCGGCCGCTGGCCCCTTCGGGTTCGAAGGGGGTATTGTACCAGATGCCGTGCCTGGCGGGCTTTACGCCCGTGATAAGGGTGGTATGGGATGGATAGGTGATGGTCGGGAAGATGCCTGTTACACCGGTGGCGTGTACGCCTTTCTCTTTCATCCGTTGCATATTGGGCGCCGGCCAGGAGCGGTCGAGGTAAAAATCAGGACGGAAACCGTCAATGCTGATCAGCACCACGTATTTGGCCTGTTGCGCCATGATGCCGGTGAACGTTAACAGTAAAGTAGCTACGAAGAAGAATATTTTTTTCATGATGATAGCTTTTAAGGAATGAAGGGGAAAATTTCTTTGGCGTGTTTATTCTTTACCAGCACGGCATTCATGTCGAACTTCATGGTAACAACGCCATTGGTTTTATCATAGGTGAAATGGTCCATGCCGCGGCCCAGCGGGATAAAGGACGGGATCTGCGCTTTCAGGTGCTCCGGTTTTACGTTCGGATTGTTGAGCTGCTCGGTTTGCGACACCGGGAATTTGATACCCAGATCGGTCATCCTCCTGCCTTCTGCAATAAAAATTTCCTGCCGCAGCCGGTAGAGCATGTACAACAGCTGGTCTTCCGTGATGGCGGCATCCAGGTCTGCCCCTGTTACCATCGTGCCGGACACCGTATATACTTTAATGTTACCTGCCTGCCTGTCCAGCACATAGTTGCTGCGCGGGGCGTCGTTAGCATCGAACTTTACCTGTACTGCTTTCAGCGGGTAATCGGTGCGGTTGCCTCCATTGCGGGTTTCTTTTTTATCATCCACCATCACTGCCGGGCGGTTGGCCACCAGTTGTAACAGCTGTTGCAGTGAATGACGGCCTTCTGTGAGGTTGCCGGCGGCGATCTGTGTTTCTGCAAGTATCAGCCAGCTTTCTTCTGCTTTAACGATGGTCACAGGCTTCTGATCATTGGCTGCCAGGCCGGTGTGGAAATATTTCGGGTCCAGGAAGTCCAGCCGGGGCAATGGCGCAAACTCATTGTTGGTAGAAGAGAAGAGGTAGGTTTGCATGTCGTTGGGGATGTTGTTCACACCATCATATTTCACCTGGCGCAGCAACGTGCCGTTATTGCTGATAGCGGCGGCGGCGAATTTGGCGGCATTGGCTGCGTCGCCGAGCGCGTAGTAGGCTCTTGCCTTGAGCAGCGTATAGGCGGCCGTTTCTGCCGCGTTTTTACTTAAAGCGATCGCCTGGTCCAGCTGGCGCACTGCCTTCTGCAGATGTTCCACCGGCGTTAATACAGGGCCGCCCGCGCTGCCCGGAAGCGCTACGAACAACTCCCCGCTGAGCATATGTGCAAAGGCGCTGCTGAAATATACTTCTGCGGAATCTGCTGCGGTGGCGGCAGGGTCGGCGGGCAACACTTTGTTAAGGCCATACTCGGACATCTCCCGCAGGCGCTGTACCTGTATCTGCAGGTTGTTGACATCAAGATCGAAATAATCGATCTGCGGAATGTCAAATACTTTACTGCTCAGCGTGCGGTTGTTGTAATAGTTGTCAGACACCAGTTCTGTGGACACTACCACCTGGTTCATTGTCAGCGCCAGCTGCCTGCGCAAGCCGGTCACCCAGCTGGCGGCGGCATTGGGGTTTTCCAGGAACACCGGTTCTGTAACGTTCGGATTTAATACGGAACAGCTGTCCATAGCGAGCATACCTGCAAACAGGGCAGCGGTGATATATCTTTTTTTCATGATTGACAGGTTTAGAAGTTTAAACGTAAAGTGCCTAAGAACTGCCGCGGCGCGGAATAGGTGGCATAGGAAATACCGCCGGTGGTGGCGCCTCCCTGGCCCTGCGCGCTGCCGCTGATGGTAGATTCCGGATCAAAGGAAGAGGCGGCGAAATTCAGCGGGTTTACGGCAGAGAAACTTACGGTGGCGGATTTGATCACTTTGTTGAACATCGCCGGTTTCCAGCTGTAGCTGCAGCCGATTATCCTGATCTTGAGGTAATCGGTTTTTTCGGTGAACATATTCGTGAAGTTCAGCCAGTTGCTCCGCTTGTTTTTATCGATTTCAGCCTGTGGGATACCTTCGGTGCCCGCACCATAGTTAAACCGGAACTGGCGGTCGAAGGAGTTGGCATAAGCGCCTTTCTGATAATCACCGTTGACGAAGAAATTAAATTGTTTGTAACGCAGGTTCAGGCCCAGGCTACCGAAAAGGTCCGGGATAGTGGTGCCGAGGTTCTGCTGGGCAGTGGTGGTCTGTAACACGCCATCAGGGCCAAATACGCCGTAGTTGCCGCGCAGGAAGCCGATGGGATATCCTTCCTGTACTACCGTCTGAATAGTACGGGCGCTGAAACCGTTGATGTTAAACGGCGCCACGCCACCGGCGCTTTCCACATTATTGTACATCGTATTGGCGGAAGCATTCAGGCGAAGGGTAAAGTCTTTGGTGTCTACCGGGATAGCGGTGATGCTCAGTTCCCAGCCTCGGTTCAGTATCCTGCCGACGTTGTACAGCTGTGACAGCGACTGACCGGTGGACGGAGTTGGCGGCACATAGAAAAGGGCATCTTTGGTCACCGCATGGTAGTAACCGGCGGATATCAACAGGCGGTCTTTCAGAAAGCCCAGGTCTATACCGGCTTCCAGCGTTTGTGTTTTCTCCGGTTTCAGGTTATCGTTGCCCGGCTGACCAAAGAAGGCTGCCTGATCGCTGTTATAGCCCTGGAAAGCGATCGTTCTTTCATTGGCGAAGGCTGTGGGCAGGTTGCCCGCTATGCCAAAACCGCCCCGTACTTTGGCGGAAGACAGCACCTGTTCCAGACGGGCGAACCAGGGCTCTGCGCTTGGGATATAAGAGAAGCCAACTTTGGGGTAGTACTGTATACCGATGTTTCGGCCAAAGGCGGGGTTACCATCACCACGGATACCCAGATCAAGGAACAGTTTATTTTTAAACCCGATGTTTTCCTGCAGGTAGATACCATAGTTCACCACTTCCAGGTAGAACTCATCGCTGGTTTTGGAGGCGGCGTCTTTGATATTCCTGGCGCCATCGCGGATGTTGCTGCCGTTGTAGGCTATCTGCTGATCTTCATTGCGGAAGAACTGCGTACCGGCGGTGGTAACGAAGGAGAACTGGCCTGTTTTCCATTCGTGCTGTCCGTTCAGCTCCAGTGTGATGCCGAGGTATTTACGATCGTTGTTGGTGATGCTGCCCTGGTCCTTTACCGGGTTGCCGGTAGTGAAAGACAGGTATTTGTTGGTGGTGATCACCTGGTTTTTCTGAACACGATAGTCGATACCGCCGGTAGCTTTAAACACGAGGTTTTTCAGCGGACGGTATTTAAACGACTGGGATGTCTGGAAACGGTTGACGGTGATATCGTTGTCCTGCAAACGTTCTGCTTCGCGGACATAATCTTTCATTTTCTGGAATTCGGCATCGGAGAGATCGTCGATATTCGGATTAAATTTCGGTCCGGTGATGGCGGAAGCGCCGCTCTCCGTAAACCACAGCCCCGTATAGCCGCCCTGGTTACCATTACGGTTACGCTTGTATTTATTGTTGACGTAGGTAAAGGAGCTTTCGTACGTCACTTTTTCTCCGAGGCCAGCCCGGAAGCCGGTGCTGAAATCGATTTTACGGTTGCTGTTCTGATCGAATATTTCGGTGCCCTGTGTATTGAGATAGTTGCCGGAGAAGCTGTAGCCGAATTTATCCTGACCGCCATTGAGGCCGATATGATGTTTCTGGTAGAAGCCATTCTGCATCAGGAGGTCTTTGGTGCGTTTGAAGTGAAGGAAGTCAGCAGTGGGTGTTTCAATGCCCATTTGTGTTTCCGCGTTGACCGCCACATTGCCTGCTCCTCCTTTTTTCGTGAAGATCTGGATAACGCCGTTGGCCGCATCAGAGCCGTAGAGGGTGGTGGCGGCGCCGCCGTTGATGTATTCTATCTTCTCAATATTCTCCATCGGGATGTCGGAGATGGCGCTGATAGCGGCGCCCTGCGCGCTGCCACCGCCGAGTGCGGACACGGTGTTGAGATTGTCCATACGCACACCGTCCACGTAGATGATGGGTGTGGAGTTCACGAAGGCGGAGTTAACGCCTCTCGCGCGTATGATGGAAGTAGCGCCTGCCTGGCCGCCGGTGAGCTTGATTTGTGCGTTGGGCAGGCGTGACTGCAGTAACTGGTCGATCCGCGTGGCGGGTGCATCTTCTATGTCACGGGCGCCGATGCTGACAACGTTGGAAGACAGGCGGCGGCGGGCTATGTCTACGCCTTGTCCTGTTACCACTACTTCATCGAGGCCCAGGCGGTCTTCTTCCAGCTGGATATTGAGGCCGGTGCAGTTATCCCGCTTCAGTGCTATTTCTTTCTTCTTAAAGCCCACGAAGTAAACCGCCAGCGTGATTTCTTCCTTACCGGCCGGAAAGCCCAGCGAAAAGCGGCCTTCCACGTCTGTCTGAGCGCCGGAGGAGCTGCCTTTGATACTGATGCTGACGCCTGGTAAAGGCTCATGGGTTTTAGCGTCTGTAATGCGGCCGCTGATCTTTACCGCCTGCTGCCGGCCGTTGGGCTGTATCAGCAGGTATTTGTCATTCACCTGTACAATATTGACCGGGAAAGAGCTCAGCAGCTCCCTCAGCACGACGGCCACGGTTTTACCGCTGGCCGCGTAGCTGATCTTACTTTCAGCAGGGATGGCGCTGATGTCGTAGCCGATGGTGAGCGATGATTGTTTTTCGATCATCTGCAGTACATTTTTCATCGGCAGATCTTTCGCCCGGATGTCGACCCTGATCTTTTCCATGGACTGGCCTTCTATGTGCGCGGCGGAGGCCATAGAAGTGGAAAGGAACGCGAAGAAGAGTGCTAGTCTCATTTTTAAGGAAAAAAGAGTTTTGACCGGCTTGACGCAACCGGCGTAAAAATTTCTCATTTTTGTAGTGTTTTTAATGTGATTCGTTAAAAATGCTGTGCCTTCCAACAGGCGCAGGAACTAAGCCGGGGGTGTTGGTAGCACTTCCGGTTTTTTTGTTGACCTAATGACTAGTGTGCATAAGTTTTACTGTAAATGATGATTTGTCCATTTTCTTGTTTATAGGTAATACCGGTAAGACCGGTTAATACATCGAGGATGTTGTGAATGTTTTCCCTGCGGAAGCGGATATTGTAATGGGCAGTATCGGTAGGGGTGGTGTGCAGCTGTATCCGGACAGGATATTGCCGTTGCAGTTCCGCTACCATGTCTGTCAGCGTGCAGCTGTTGAAGTCCAGCATAGCATGCCGCCACTGGCCTGTCAGGGTGGTGTCTTCATGGCCCTGGATGACGAGGCCGCTTCTGTTGTTGTATTGCAGGGTCTCGTTGTTTGCCAGAACATAATTTTTGCCCGCTGCCGCTACCTGTACTTTTCCGCTGGTAACGGCCACCGTGGCGTTTTCTCCGCCGGGATAGCTGCGGACGTTAAAAGCGGTGCCCAGCACCGTGGTGGTCAGCGGGCCATGCTCCACCCTGAAAGGGTGCGCCGGATCGGGGTGTATCACAAAGAAAGCTTCGCCGTCCAGCGTGACCGTTCTGTTGTGCCGGCCGAAGTGCGCCGCTATGCGCAGGGTACTGCCGGCGTTGAGCGTCACCTCACTGCTGTCCGGCAGAGTGATCTGCCTGGTAGCGCCCACGCCTGTTTGCACGATGGCGGGATGGGCCGGCTGGTAGCGGGTGTAGAGCCATCCGCCTACACCTGCGGTGAATACTATTGCCGCGGCATATCGCAGCCATGCCCGGCGATAAAGCGGTTTTGCGGGCAATGTTTGCCGGATGACATGCTGCAGTATTGATTGTTGCAATACCGCCCGTTCTTCGGGAGATAATGCAGATGAAGCAGGGTCCCGGAGGGTACTGTACCAGTACTCCACCTGCTCCTTTTCTGCAGGAGAGGCGTTGCCCTGAAGGTATTTTGCCAGCAGCGCTTTGGCGCCGCCCTGATGTTGTTGCGGATGGTCCATACAAGGAGAGAATCTCCCCGGAGGACGGTAAGTACCGCAATGTTGTGTTACGGAATTATTAAGTTGTTATAAGAGGGAATAGTCAGCAGTAAAAGGAAGGTGCTGAGATAATGTTCATTGCCATGCAGCCGGGTGCGCAGGATGCGCAGCGCCAGCGTGATGTTGTTCTTCACCGTTTGTTCGGAAAGCGACATTTGCTGTGCGATGTCTTTGAGGCTCAGATTACCTTCCCGGCTCAGGAGGTAAGGCATTTTAAGGCGGTCCGGCAGCTGATCTACCTCCTGCCGGATATGATGTTCCAGCTCTTTCAGGTAGAGCTGCGTTTCGGCATTGTTTTCCATCTGTCTGTCAGCCGCGGCTTCCAGCAGTATATCGTTGTAAATAGTCACCCCCGGCCTGGAAAAGTAATCGATGATAGCATAGCGGGCAGCCTGGTAGAGATAGGCCGTAAGCCGGCCGTTGGCGCCGGTATGCAGGTGCCCGCGGTTGTTCCAGCAGCTGATAAAAATATCCTGCACAATATCCTGGGCATCCGCCCCTTGCCTGATCCGCGACTTCGTATAGGTATAGACATCTTCCCAGTAGCGGTTGACAAAGGTGGTGAAAGCTGTGTGATTCCCCTGCTGAATCAATAATAACAACCGATGGTCCGTTAGCTTTTCCATATCCGGAAGCAAACTTAGACAGCAGATGTGAACTGAATATTAAGAATGGCTTTTAGTATTCACTAAAAGCCATTCAATAGTGTTTTTTAATAATGTCTATTTTACTTTCTCCGCGAAATCATCGCTGAGAAATCCTTTTTCTTTCAGCTTCATTTTATCGATTTTCTCCATGCTTTTCTGAAAGTCTTTCTGGTAGGCCGTGTCAAACTGCATGGCTTTGTGCCATAGCAGCGCCTGCGTTTCATAGAACGGGGACAGCGCACTTTTCTCTTCAATCGGGGAGATCGTTTTCATCGTGGTCCTGATATGTTGTAACCCTTCTTTTACCTGCTGCAGGTCCTGCGCTGTTTCGTAGCAACGGTATGCCAGGCTGTTATGTGCGTTACGTAAGGCAGCACGGATAGGGGTGTATTCTTCGAGATAATCCCAGAGGGTGAGTTTACCCAGTTCGGCGATCATTTTCCGGCATACGTTCAGTGAGGCTTCCTGCTGACCGGCTTCATACAGCGCATAGCGCTGATGGTCCCATACCTGTGCCCACAGCCACATTTCCGTGCATTGGGCATCCTGTAGCTGTTTCTCTGCCTGTGCCAGCAGTTCCAGCGCCGGCAGGTAGTTATTGCTGTCGATAAGCAAACCTGCTTCCCGCATGTTGTGGCTGAAATCATCCCGGCTGAATTCATACACATCGCTTACAGGCGGCAGCTGGAAGCTATCGTAGGGAAAGGTGAGCCAGTGTTCTTTGCCGATCTTACGGGTCCTGGCGATATCCTGCGCCTGGCGCCAGTATTCGGTGGCCTGCTTGCTGTCGCCTTCGAGATAGTAACTCCATCCGGTATAATACAATGCCTGGTGTTGGTTGTGGTCGCGTACCTCTGATGATCGTTCTACTGCCAGCAGCTGCGTGCGGGCATCGGCATATTGGTGTTGATGGATCAGGCCAAGTCCCAGGTTGACCAGCATCATGTCTTCATACAAACGTGCCTTCTGTGTTTGAAGCAGGATGGTGAATACCTCCGTGTAATGCTCATAAGGAACGAATTTGAGATAGGTGGTGTTGTTGATGATTACCTGCATGCAACGCTGCACGGTGCGCAGCGCCAGCGGCACAAAGCGGATCGTTTCTGCATCGCGTTCCAGCGCCAGGCTGCATACTTTCTCCGTACGCATGGCCAGCGGCACATATTCCAGTGCGGCGCCATAGTGCTGGGAGCAGGCGGCTTCGCACATGGCAGGCGTGACAAACTGCTTCGGCACAAACTGGAAATCGTAAGCGTTGCGTTTAACGGCGATATCACAGATTTTCTGAGTGAGGTACTGCGGCGGCACCCCGTAGATCCTTTCGCTGGAATTCGGCTCGTGGGCTGTGAGGGCGCCGATGATGAAATCTTCATCCCAGAAACAGGCCCATACTTTACTGAAGGTATCGTAATCAAATTCCCGGGCAGCTTCAAAGGCAACGTCCATACGGGTATCCCAGCCATATTGTTTCACTTTCTCCTTAAAGCCGGGCTGATCGCCGAGATGTTTTTTAATGTACTGGTAGCTTTGCTGGTCGACAGTTCCCCGGGGTATACGCCAAAAGATGTCCATTCCATGATGCAGTATCAGTTTGCCGAGCCATGCAATGTCGTACCGGGAACCATAACGCCAGCGCTGACGGTCAAACTGCTCCACGATGAAAGGCCATTCCGGCTGCTGGCCGTACCTGGCAACGGCATAATCGTATACTGCTTTATCCACATATTGCGCGGGGATACGTTCTATAACGTGTATGCCCAGGTCGATAGCCTGTTGTATATATTCGCTGGTATAGTATTTCGACGGCAGCACCTTGCCGGATGAATTACCCAGTACGCCGCCGGCGATCAGGGCGATGTTCATGCGTTCGTCCCGGAAGGCCTGGGGTACAAGCGTGTAGTTGTATTGGTTATTGCTGACGGCGAGGAAACAGAGGTCGTATGTCCTTTTTTCTTCCGGGACATACGTAAGGTCGATGCCTGCCGGGTGTGCTTTAAAAATGGCATCGGTGAGCAATACAGGCGGGATATGCTGATAATGGCAGGGGTGGGCCCGGCTGACGGCCAGCAGGGCTATTGCCGGTGTGATCAGTTCCTTGCCGAAGTACTGGATAAGGTCGCCCTCCACATCATATTCCCCAAGATACTGGTGTTGCATCAGGGCCTCCAGCATGCTCCCGCTGCGATACTGCCCGGGGATGGTGGTGAGCTTATGCCACATTTTATTGTGCAGGTCCGGCCCCTGTTGCTGTATGGCGTCGGCAAAAAACTGGTCCCAGTAGGCCTGGTCTTTTACGGTAGCAGCGGGTTTACCGGCATCCCAGTTTAGGGTAACGGGCGTGCCGTAAATATAGGCAAGGTCGGTATGTTCGGTATAAGGACGTGCTTTCTGGTTCTTCTCACAGGCAGCCCGGTAGTACTTATCGGCCTGTTGTTCATCTCCCTGAAGATGATAGACTAACCCCAATAACCAGTTGTTGGAAAAGATACTTTTAATACCGACTGACTGTTCAAGCATACTTTTCGCTTCCTCCGGCTGCTGCCGGCGGATCAGTATCTCTCCTTTGATCCGCAGAGCAAAATGGGCGGAAGGACACTTTTGCAGGACCATGTCGGCCCACTTCACAGCGTTATCGTTATCCCCTGTAATTGCAGCACATAGCGCCGCTTCCTGCATACAGGCAACCTCGTACTCCACTTTTTCAGGGGTATGCGGAATGCCTTTGGCAAAGAAGGTCATCGCCTGCGTGTAGGCTTTCTGGTGATAGAGCACGTTGCCGGCGTGGTAGTAAGCCCAATAGTAGCCCGGAGACACCGCGGCAGCTTCTTTAAAGCTCTGGTAGGCGCCCGCAAAATCATCCTGCCGGTAAAGGCGCTCTCCTTCGCGGACCAGCTGAATTCCCTTAGTCGTAACACCGTCCAGCAGTACAGGGCTGTTGTTGCGCAGGGCTTCATACATGGCTAAAGTGCGGACTGTGAATACATCGTGCCACTGTTCACTGATAGCGCTCCAGAATTCCGGGCGGAAAGCGCAGGCGTATTCATGCCAGGTGAGCATTGCGTTATCCGTATTATAAGCCGACAGGTCGTCTTCGTTGTACATGGCCGTTATCAGCGTTTGCGGCCCGAAGTCAAAACAGTGGAGGTTGTAAAACCAGGAGAAGAAATAAGGCGCGTTTATTTTCCGGCGTGGCATACGATGCAGCACCTCGTCATCCTGTCCCATGGCCAGGGCTATATACCGTACGGTTTCTGTGCCGACCGTTTTCTGAAAGGCATCCAGGTTGAGGAAATCAATGGTACTGTTGCCCGTCACGTAATAGGGTGATTGCGATGGCACCTGCCCGCGGATGTTCATATTTCCTTTTACGACGAGCAAGCCCATATAACTGTTGGGCAGTCTCAGGTCGCCGTCGATATTGAGGTCTCCCTCACAAAAATAGAGGGGGTGGCTGTCTTCGAAGAAATCGCGCTCCGATTCATAATTCTCGGTGCTCCAGTTGGTATCGGCGGGGTCGTAATCGTCGGAGTCCCAGTAGTCAAATAATACTTCGGCGCCTAATCTGTCCAGCACCTCCTGGTAGGAGAGCTGTTCCAGCCGGTGTTGTGCTATGAAGGCGCGGGCTTCCGCGTCATCGTCTTTTTCTTCCACCACCGTCTCTTCGGCCGTGTTTTCTGTTTCCACCGCCTCTTCTTCAGCGGCTGGCAGTTGGTAATATGCTTTCTCTGCCATCAATGGCGCAAAGGCGGCGGACAATATTTCATCATTCACCTCCGTGAAGGATGGTTGGATATACACCCGGTGTACGTTCGCCAACGGATCGAGGAAGAAAAACCATTTCTCTTCATCGTTCATGATCATGCCCAGCATCCAGCAGTGGGACAGGAGTATTTTCTCCTGCTTCAGCCATTCACTTTCGCAGCGGTAAATTTTCAGGAAATACTGCAACAGGTTAAACAGCGTGGTGGCGTTTTCGGCATTGTCATTATAAGCGTATACGGAGCAGAGGAACTCGTCTTTTTCAAAATAGAAGTATCCTTTCTTTCTCCAGAAAGCCATAAAGGCCGGCGGGAAAAGCAAACCGGACGTGATTTCCATTTTCCGGATATGCGCGTCGGAAACGGGGGGCGTTTCCACCACCAGCTCCGGCCAATGGGTTTCCAGGTAGGCTGCCATGGCCAGGATATCGTCATACATAGGCGCCGGTATATGAAAATCGCTGGTGGGTAGTGCCTCCTCTTCCGCCGGGCGGTATCCTTTTTGGGTTTTTTCTGCAATGAGCTTATCGGCAGCTGTCCGGCATTCGTCTTCCGTGGCAAAGGACTTCGCCTGTGTTTGCCCTTGTGTGCCGGCCTTGCCAAAAGTAACAATGAGGGATGTTCCGCTGATCGTAATGTCCCAGAATTTGTGCGACTTGTCGTCCTGATAGATAAATTTCTTTTTCATGTGGTGTTTTCATTTCTCCGTTGTGGCAGTTTCCGGACCACAACTTCAAGGTAGGGGCTGGGGTACTGAAACATAGGTGACGGGTTCACAACGGGGCTAAGATAGTATAAAAGACATAGAAAAAATCCCGGGAAACGGGCATTTTCAGGGGAATCGGCGTAGGATAGCAGCAACAGGTTTCTATAACGTTTTAAAAAATGTTATGAACGGCGATGCCCATCTGTGGCTACTTCTCATCGTTTTTTCGGGGTTATATTAAAAGTTATCTTACAAAAAACGGTTACAAGCATACTTTTCAATAATTTTGCGCCCTCAAGGTTAAAAAAATGTTAACCGGGAAACCATTTTGCTTGTAAAGAGATTGCCTGTGCCCAAATTGAAATAAACAGCACCCAATACTTGTAGCAAGACTGTTATTCGTCCTTTGTAGCCCGGCCCTCGCTGGGCTTTGCTGTGGCATTTCATTACCTCAGTCGTACCTGTAGCAGCGGGCCGGATTGTTATTCCCTGAACTATTGTCTGTACAATCTTAATAACTCCTATCTATGCACGCTAATTACAGGAAACTGTTATGGCTACTGCCATGCGTAGCCCTCGTTACATCTGCCGATGTAATGGCGCAATCGAAAAAAAAACATGGCTGGCTTTTCGGCAGGAAAACCCCTGCTGTTGTTGCCGACACGACCGCCAAAAAGAAGCCCGACACCAAAGGGATGAAACCCTACCAGGAAGTGATTACGGCGGATGCCGTAACGGTAGACGGCCTTTTTAAGGTGCACCGGGTAAAGACGGATTATTACTTCGAGATACCCCTGAAGCTGGCCGGCCGCCAGATACTGGTCGTGAACAAACTGTCCAAAGTACCGGAGCAGCTCAACGAAGCGGGTGTCAACAAAGGGATGAACTACGCCAATATGGTGATCACCTTTGAAAGAGATACCCTGCTGAATAAAATTTTCCTGCGTAAGCAGAACCCTTTCCTGGAAGTTCCCGCCAACAACGCTATCGCACAGTCTGTGGCGGATAACTTTATCCCGTCCCTGATTGATCAGTTTAAGATAGAAGCCTATAACAAAGACACCTCCGCCTTCGTGGTGAACGTCTCTAAATTGTTTGACGGTTCTGCCAGCAGTATCAATAACGTCTTTGAATCACTGGGCCTGCCGGGTTCTCCTATTAAGGACCTGTCCCGCATCCGTGGCATCAAATCCTTCCAGGACAACGTAGTGGCCAAATCTGAACTGACGGCAAAAATCACCGGAGTGGAGGTGTCTATCGAAACCACCACCAACCTGGTACTGCTCAGCGAACAGCCCATGAAGCCGCGCTTCGCCGACAGGAGAGTAGGCCTCTTTACCACGCCCCGCTGGTATTTCAGCGATGCGCAGCACAAACTGGAACAGCGGGAGCTGATCACCCGCTGGCGGCTGGAACCCAAACCGGAAGATATGCAGCGGTATAAAAACGGTGAACTGGTAGAACCTAAAAAACCGATCGTATACTACATAGATGCCAGCACACCCGCTCAGTGGCGCCCTTATATCAAAGCAGGTATCGAAGACTGGCAGAAAGCTTTTGAAGCTGCCGGCTTTAAAAACGCCATCATCGCCAAAGATGCGCCGACAGATGATCCTGACTTCGACGGCGACGATGCCCGTTACTCCGTGGTGACCTACGCCGCTTCCGCCAAAGCCAATGCCATGGGGCCTTCTGTGATAGATCCCCGCTCCGGTGAAATTATCGAGGCAGACATCATCTGGTGGCACAACGTGATGAGCACCCTCCATTCCTGGATACGCATTCAGACTGGCGCCATCGATCCGCGCGCCCGTGGCAACCACTTCAGCGATTCCCTCATGGGGCATGCCATCCGTTTTGTATCCAGCCATGAAGTGGGCCATACCCTGGGCCTGCAGCATAACATGGGCAGCTCTTACGCTTTCGACGTGGACTCCCTGCGCTCTCCCGGATTTACTTCCCGCATGGGCGGCACCGCGCCGTCTATCATGGACTACGCCCGTTTTAACTATGTGGCGCAGCCGGGAGACAACGTGACCCAAATTACGCCCGCCATCGGCGTGTACGATAAATTCGCCATCGGCTGGGCTTACCGTTATACCGGCCAGAACCCGCACGACGAGCTGCCGGAGCTGAACAAACAGTTACGCGCACACGAAAATGACCCGCTCTACGCTTTCGGCGAACAGCAGGATATCCGTGACGCCATCGATCCGCGTGCACAGATAGAAGACCTGGGCAACGATGCCGTGAAAGCCAGCCGCTACGGTTTGCAGAACCTGAAACGCATTGTGCCGCAGATCCTCAGCTGGACCCGCGAAGAAGGCCATACCTATGATGAAGCCGGTAAAATGCTCAACAGCGCTATCGGCCAGTGGAACCAGTACGGGTATCACGTAATGGCCTCCGTGGGTGGCATCTATGTAACGCCTACCGTATTCGGCCAGCAACAGAACAGCTATGTGCATGTACCTAAAAAGAAACAGCAGGAAGCCGTGAAATACCTGCTGGAAGAGGTGTTCAACACACCGGCATGGTTGTTTAAAAATGAGATCTATGCTAAGAGTTATCCGATCAAGGAGAGCCCCATCGGAAATATAGAATATGGCGCACTCGTATATGCCAAAGGGTTACAGTCTTTCTTCTTCTACGACCTGCTGCGCGACGAGCGCCTGTCGCGTATGATGGAGAACGAAGCGGCCAACGGCTCCGCTGCCTATACCGTATCAGAACTGATGCGCGACCTGCACAACGGCCTCTTTGCCAAAACCATCAAAGGCCAGCCGCTGGACATCTTCGAGCGTAACAGCCAGAAAGGTTTTGTAGACGCGCTGATTGTGAGCATCGACAAATCCGTGGCCCGTCCGGACGCTAAAAAGCTGCAGGAAGAATTTGCACCGGCAGCCACGGACCGCTTCTGCACCTTTGCCCTGCAGCCGCAGCAGAAAGAAGCAGAGCGCGCCTCCCGCAACCTGCAATATTTCTCTATTCATCGTGTATCGGACGCCGTTAGCGCCAAAAGAGGCGAAATGGTGCGCCTGATACAGCTGCTCAACAGCCGCAAAAACACCAGCGACCGCGCTACCGCCGATCACTACAATGACCTGGTCATCCGTATGCAGCAGGCGCTGAACAACAAATAAATCAATCATCAACCTGTACATCTGTCAACCATGAAAAAAAATCAGATTTTGGCGAAAGTCCTTTGCCTGCTGCTGGCAGCTTGTCTTTCCCCTTTCCTGGCGCAGGCGCAAACTGCCCCGCGTGTCGTAAAGGGTAAAGTCGTGGACGCCGCTTCCGGCGAAGCCTTGCCGGGCGTGTCTGTATATGCCAGCAATAAAACCATCGGCACCGCTACCGGTACGGAGAACGTGATCGAAAACATCAGCATTGGTGCGATCACGGACGAAAAAGGGGAGTTCTCCCTGAAGCTGCCGGACTCCCTGTCTGTAAAGCAGTTGACCATCGGCTATATGGGCTACGAAACCAAACTGCTGAGCCTCACCGCCAGCAACCACTATAAAGTAGCACTGTCCTCCACTGGTAAAAACCTCAACGAGTTTGTGTTCACCGGCTACCAGACCATCAAAAAGAATAAATCTACCGGCGCTATCGATAAGATCAGCATGGATAAAGTGGAAGTGGCCGGTGTGATGAGCGTGGAGCAGATGTTGCAGGGGCAGCTCTCCGGGGTGGCTATTACGCCGCAGTCCGGCGCGCCGGGCCAGGCGGCTAAAATCCGTATCCGGGGTACATCTTCCCTGCAGGGTACACAGGACCCACTGTGGGTTATCGACGGACTGCCGATTGAAGGCACCAATCTGCCTACCGCCGAAGACGCCAAGTCCATCGACCAGCTGTATACTACTGCTATCGCCGGTTACAGCCCTTCCGATATCGAAAGCATTACGGTGCTGAAAGACGCGGCGGCTACCGCCATCTATGGCGCCCGTGCGGCCAACGGTGTGATTGTGATCACCACCAAATCCGGTAAGAAAAGCGAACGGATGTCCGTTAACTACCGTAACAATTTTACGTTTACGCAGAAGCCGGACCTGGACCGCCTTAACCTTCTGAACAGCGATCAGAAGGTCAACCTGGAGCTGGACCTGTTTACGTCCGACTATACCTTTGGCGCCGGCAACGGCGAGGTGTCCCGTATTCTCAACAAGTACAATGTAACACCCGGGGATCTTTCGTCCAAAGGCTTTGACGGGATCAATCCGGCTGCGCGTAGCGAGATCAATGCGCTGAGGGGGATCAACACCAACTGGAACGATCTTATTTTCCGCAGCGCTTTCACACAGGAGCACAGCGTAAGCGTGTCCGGCGGCGGCGATAAGTCCACGTATTATTTCAGCGGAGGTTACTACGACGAAAAAGGCGCTACCATCGGTACCGGCGCTAACCGGTATAACATCACGCTGAAAACAGATTACGATATTACCGATAAGCTGAAATTCTCTGCCGGCATCTTCGCTAATCAGCGTACGCAGACATCCTTCAATACCAATCGTGGAGGTAATACCAACCCGGTGCAGTATTCCCGCCTGGCTAATCCTTATACCGCGGTGTATGACGCCAATGGCAACTATGTGTACGACCGCAACATCGGCGGCGACAAGAATATCGTTGATTTCAACCTGTTGGAAGAGCGTAAGAATACCAGCAATACCCTGAAAACGCAGTCTGTGAACACCAACTTCAAACTGGATTACGAAGTGATTCCCCGTTTGCATGTTAGTTCCCAGCTGGGTATTCAATCCGACATTACTACCGGTGAGCAGATAGCTCTTGGGAATACTTATTTCGTACGTTTGCTGGCGGACCAGAACATGCGCTTCGACCCGGTTACCGGTACACAGCGGACCCTGTTGCCTAAAGGTGGTGTTATCACCAACAACAACCGCAACATGCAGCAGTATACCCTTAAAACGATGGCGGAGTATAGCTTTAACCTGAATAAAAATCATGAGTTCAACTTCATGGTGGGTAATGAGCTGAGAAGGGTGAAGGATAAATACCAGACCACTACCGGTTATGGTTACGATCCCAAAACATTGACCACTATTCCGATCAAATTCCAGAATGACAATGAAGCGAAAGCCCTGTATAACAACAGGAATACCTATGTGGAGAACGCGTTCGTGTCTTTCTTTGGTACGGGCAGCTATACGCTGAATAACCGTTATACACTGGGCGGTAGTATCCGTTTTGACGGTTCGGATATGTTTGGCGTAGATCCTAAATATAAATACCTGCCGCTGTGGTCTGTGAGTGGCCTGTGGCGCGTCATGGAAGAGCCCTTTATGCGGAGTGTGCGTTTCATCAATCTGCTGAATGTGCGTGCTTCCTACGGTTTGCAGGGCAATGTGGACAAAAATACTTCGCCCTTTGTGATGGGTACTTACTACAATGTGCCTATTCTGCCCGGCGATCCGGTGCAGGTGATCAGGGTGGAGACGCCTCCCAATGCCAAGCTCCGCTGGGAGAAGACGATCAACAAAAACATCGGTATCGATCTGAGTTTCCTGAAAAACAGGGTCAGCATTACAGCCGATTACTATGACCGTCATGGTAAAGACCTGATCAATGTATATGCGCTGGCGTTAGAAACGGGTTTTCAGAACATGGCCGTAAACTGGGCAGAGATGCGTAACCGCGGGGTAGAAGTAAGTGTGAGCACCCGGAATATCATCCGTAAGGATTTCCGCTGGACGACCGACTTTAATTTCTCCTATAACAAAAATACCGTGCTGCGCGAGACGCTGGCCGACAACTCCAACTTCCCCTCCAGGGAAGGCCATCCTACCGGAACTATCTGGGGCATTGACTACGCCGGTCTCAATGAGCGCGGTATGATCATGGTGGACCACAATGGTAAAACCATGTCTTTGTCCGAGCTGCTGAAGCTGGGCGATGACTTCGCCGGTGATCCTGATCTGGGCGGCCTGTTCCCTTACTCCGGCCTGTCCAACGAGGAGCAGCGTGCATTGTTCCGCAACATGGGAAATATAGACCCGCTGTATACCGGAGGTCTTAATAACAACTTCACCTATAAACGTTTCGACCTGTCTGTGGGACTGCTGTTCAACCTGGGGCAGAAAGTGCAGGTACAGCCGCCGTTCAACCCTATCTACTTTGACCGTGGCGCCAATACTTCTTCCGCTATTCTTGACCGCTGGACGCCTTCCAACCCGAACGGACAGTATCCCGGCCTGTTTGGCGCGGGCCCTCAGACACCGGAAGATGTAAGGCTGCTGGGCAACTGGCTCAGAGACAAATACTACCAGTACACCAACCTGGGATTATGGATACGGGATGCCGGTTATGTGCGTGTACGTAATATCACCCTGGGGTACCGCCTGCCGGAAGAGACGTGCAACCGTATTCGCCTGAAAGGCTTGAAAGTAACCGGCGAGGTGCGCAACCCGTTTGTGTTTGGCGCTAACTATGACGGCTATATGGACCCCGAGACCATGGGTAACATCTACGCACAACCTATTCCCAAAACATTCACCATTGGTTTGAATGCCACTTTCTAAAACCGTAACACATGCGTAAAGTAATATACACCACCGGACTGATGGCAGCATTGACTGCTTTCTCCTCCTGTAAGAAATACCTGGACATCGTACCGGTAGGGAAGGTCGTTCCTACGACGGTGGAAGATTTTCGCCAGGAGATGGATGGGGCCTATACCATCGTTACTTATGATAAAGGTCTTGTCTCTTACCGCAGTGATGAAATTAAGATGAATGAAAGCCGCTCCGGCGATGTGAACCAGCTGAAGCCGAACTACTTCTGGGAGGAGAACGTTGGCACCGGTATCTCTACCTATAACTGGAGGGCTAATTACCAGCAGATATTTTATGCCAACCACATCATCGATGCGATAGGCGCTGCTACAGAAGGCTCGCAGGCGCAGAAGGACCAGCTGGCCGGAGAAGCCTATCTGCTGAGGGCTTATACTCATTTCAACCTGGCCAACCTGTACGGAAAGCCTTATAATGAAGCTACTGCCGCTGCCGACAAAGCGGTACCGGTTATCACCAAAGTAGATCTGCAGAAGGCCACTCCGCGGAATACCGTCAAAGAAACCTATGATCAGGTGATAGCTGACGTGGAAGCGGGACTTAAACTAGTGAATGTCGATCAGTTTGAAACGGCTGCTTCTTACCGTTTCTCCAGGCTGTCTGGTTTGGCGCTGGCGGCAAGAGTGTACCTCTACACGCACCAGTGGGACAAATCACTGTCGGCCGCTAAAGCGGTGCTGGAGAAGAAACCTGTGTTGGTGGATTTCAATAAAAGCAGTACGCTGCCTACTATGTACAGCTCTTCCGAGTCTCTCCAGGCATTGGAGCAGCACTATACCAGCAATGCCATTCAGACCGCTTTTGTGTCGGACCAGTTGTATGCTTTGTATGATGCTGCCGGTGATCTTCGCCTGAAGATTTTTTACGGCAAAGACAGCAAACAGAATAATATCATTCTGAAAACAAGTAACCATAACAGCTTCCGCCAATCTTTCCGCGTAGCGGAGATGTACCTCGTTGCTGCAGAAGCAGCTGCGCACCTCAATCAGCCTAACCAGGCCCGCAGCTACCTGAACGAGCTGAAGAAGCACCGTCTGACGCCGGAATTCTATCAGGCGGAAGTTGCCCGCCTCGCCTTACTTACCGGCAACGACCTGTTGAAAGAAATACAGGACGAACGTTTCCGTGAGTTGGCCTTCGAAGGGCACCGCTGGTTTGACCTCCGGAGGACCACACAGCCGCAGATCGTGCACACCGTAAAAGGCAGGACGGTGACACTGCAAGCCGGCGATCCGCGTTATACCGTCAAAATACCGACAGACGCCATCGCAGGTAACCCGCTGCTGGCAGAGTAACGGTAAAAGATATACGGACAAGTGAGGAAGCCCCCGGTACATAAACCGGGGGCTTTTTTATGTATATTTGTCGACATCATGTTTCACCGCTTTCCGCCCATATCCGTTCCTGCCGCCGACACCTCTTTCCTCACCGGTAACGGCGAAATCTTCGCCAAGCTGAAGCAGGAATCCGTTGCCGGTAAACGCACCGTTTTTGTGACGGAGCACTCCCTCATATTCGTAACGAAGGGCGTGAAACTGCTGCATCTGCCGGAAGCCACAGTGGAGGCCGGTCCGGATACGGTAGTGCTGCTGAAGAAAGGGATTTACGTGATGGCGGAATACATAGAAGAGGGACTGGACTTCGAAGCCCTGATGCTTTTTTTGCCGGTGAAGCTGTTGAAGAGTATGGCTGCAGAGCCGTTTTTTCACTACAGCAAGTCGCCATCTACGGCTCCTTATGCCGTGTTTGAAGGCAACGAATTGGTACAGGCATTTAAAGCCCATCTGCGCCTTTATTTCGACAAGCCGGTGGCATATACCAGCCAGCTGCTGGCCCTGAAGCAACGGGAAATATTATTGCTGCTGATGAACGGAGAACACCGGCGCGACGTGGTGGATTTTATCACCGCCGCCCTCAGCACCGAGCCGGAAGACCTGGACGAGGTGATGCGTAACTACCTACTGCAGCCGGTAACCCTTGAGGACCTGGCCAGCCTGACGAACCGGAGCCTGGCTACTTTTAAGCGCGACTTCCAGCGTTTGTACCACATGCCGCCCCGGCAGTGGATCAATGAACAACGGCTGCAGCACGCCCGCCTGCTGCTGGACAACACCCGGCTACCCGTAGGAGAGGTTGCCGCCAAATGCGGCTATGACAACCCTTCTCACTTTATCCGCATTTTTAAAAAGAAGTTCGGGCATACTCCCCAGGCTATGCGAGCCGAAATGACGATGGATTGAGCCGTCCGGACTATCCGTTTGCCTGTGCCCCGGTATAATTTTGTGTTATAAATCTCAATAGCATGAAAATAATACTGATTGGCGGTCATGGTACCATCGGCAAAACAGTAGCCGCAGCACTGGCTCCCAGGCACGAGGTGATCACTGCCGGCCGCAGCAGCGGCGATATCCGGGTGGATATCACCTCCGAAGCTTCCATCGAAGACATGTTCAAAGCACTGAAGACCGTAGATGCCTGCATCTGCACTGCCGGGACCGGTTATTACGGCGATTTCGGCACCATGCGTCAGCAACATATGACGGCAGGTATCCAGGGCAAATTAATGGGACAGGTAAACCTCGTGCTGATCGGGAAAGATTATCTCACCGAAGGTGGTTCGTTTACCCTGACATCGGGCGTGGCGGCGGAGCAGCCGGCAAAAAACGGCACCTGCGTGGCCATGGTCAACGGGGCAGTCAACAGTTTTGTGCTGGGCGCTTCCCAGGAGCTGAAAAGAGACCAGCGTATCAATGCCGTAAGTCCCGGGCTGGTAGAAGACAGCGGGGCGCGCTACGGGGCGCTGTTTCCCGGTTATAACCTGGTACCGATGCAGAAGGTGGTGAATGCTTATCTGCTCAGTGTGGAAGGCGCCGTGAATGGCAGGATTATTAAGGTGTATGAATAGCGTCATAAAGCTCCATGACAGACACACACCTGAAAGCAATACCGTTTTTTTCTTCTGTATGTGATTCATGGTAATGACCATAGTACCATGAATGGCATCCCGCAGCGGCAGCTTTATGATAAATGCGGCTCATCAGCTGCCGCTCGTTTTCAAGATCAGCAGCCAGGTCATGGCCGTTGGAGAGTTCTTTCGCGATAAAGTGCTGTACCACCTCGTTGTAGGTATAAGGCCAAATTTCCCGCGGCGCAATATGACTAATGACGATATCCACACCAGCCTGACAGCTTGCATGTAGCAATGCTTCATCATACACTAATTCTTCATCGGGCCAGTAAGTTTTGCCTGCCGTTCGGTTGAGCCGGTCTATAGAGATACCGCCACCAACAAACAATACCCGCTGCTGTGCTATTTCCATCACGGTATAATCCTTTACCAGCTGTATGTGTTGCAGGCCGAAGGTGTGTCCCTGGTCCCAGAACCATTTGTTGTCATGATTCCCCCTGATGATCAGCAGCTGGTTGCCACTGCTGCGCATAAAACTGTCTATTTGCGAAAGCGCTTTCAGGTCGTGACTTACAGGCTGGAAACCAAGTCCCCAGTCACCCACCTGAATGAAAGTGGTTTTTTCCAGCTTAAATTTTTTGATCCGGGAGAGGAGTTCCGGGTAGCCGCCGTGGAGGTCGCCGATGATAATCATAGTGTATTATACTAATTTATGATGACATATATTTGTAGGGATGACCGAACTCCAATCCTTCCGGCAAGCCATCTACAAGTTCTATCCGCTTACAACAGCGGAGTGGGAGGATTTTTCTTCCAAGCTCATCACCAAAAAATATCAGAAAGGGGACTTCCTTACCCGGGAAGGGCAGGTAGAGAATTTTATCTATTTCCTGCATACAGGCGCCACGCGTAATTATTTCATCAGGGATGGCAAAGAGTTTACGGTGGATTTTCAATTTGAAGGGGAAATGGTGACAGCCTACTATTCGCTGATTACGCGGGAGCCGAGCGCCATTTTTATAGAGCTCCTGGCTGATGCCAGTATTGTGGCTATCCCTTTCCGCTTTTTGCAGGAGTTTTACAACAAACATCATCACGGGGAACGGATAGGCCGCCTGATAGCGGAGTACCAGTACGCCAAACGGCTGAAAAAAGAGATGGAACTGCTGTCGCTGACAGCAGAAGAGCGCTATGTGCAGCTGTTAGAGCGTAATCCCGCGCTGGTGCAGCAGATATCCGTGAAACACCTGTCTTCTTTTCTGGGCATCCAGCCGGAGAGCCTGAGCCGTATCAGAAAGCAGCACGCCAGAAACTAACATACATCATTTTCCGGGGCGAGGGGAAGGTGGACATTTGTACCGGACAAAACACACCTTTACATGAAACCTATTATTATTCTGATAACGGTATTTACACTGGCTTTATTGGTCTCCAGACCGGTTACGGGCGACTGGCAGTTGATCTTCGCCGGTAATCTGTCAATGTGCTGCATGTTATGTTTCACCGCGCTGGGACACTTTCTCTTCCCCAAAGGCATGGTCATGATGATACCGCCGTTCGTGCCTTTCAAAAAGGCCCTGGTGTATGTTACCGGTGTGGCGGAGATCGTCATGGGTATTTTGTTGTTAGTGCCCTCCCTTCGGGAGATGACCGGTTGGGTGATTATCATCTTCTTTTTACTCATTCTCCCGGCGAATATCTATGCCGCCATTAAGCATGTGGACCTGGAAAAGGCGACCTATAACGGGCCGGGGCCGGGCTATCTCTGGTTCAGGGTACCGGAGCAATTGCTGTTCATAGCCTGGATATATTTTTTCTCCATAGCGGGCTTTTAAACGGATAAGTATGTACGAAGTGGAAATCACCAACGGAGAAAACATTGTGTTTGTTAACAGTATCCGGGCGCGCAGTTTTAAAGGCTTTTGCTGGCTATGGTTGCACGTGCCGGCCATCATCCGGTCGGTAAAGCAGCATTATGGCGCCTATGAATGCATCCCCGCGCTGGTAAGCCCGCTACAGATTGTAATGGTAAGCTACTGGCTCAGTTACCGTGAACTGGGAGAATATCATCAGAGCCTTTCTCACCGGCGTCTGATGGATTTTGTAAAAAGAAACCCTCACGCATTGGGGATGTATTTTGAAAGCTATGCGCCTGGAAAGTCCGGGAAATATATCAATGGAGCATTCGGGCTGGCAAAGAATTTCAGACGGAAATTATAGCGTTATTCCCATTTCCATTGGTCTGTTGCGGATGCCCGCCAGGCCCGCTGTCCATAGGACAATTGGTGAATAGCCACAATCCCGGGGTCCATCCCGACAATAGACGAAAGCGCTACCAGCCGCACATCAGCCTCTGAAGGCTCGTCTTCACTGTGAAACTGCCAGTCGCCTTCCTCATCGTGATAAACATATAAGATTGGTTTGCCTTCCAGTACCTGCTTTGTGGTGAATACCCCCAGGTTTTTTTCTTCCGGAAACATAAAATCGGCGTTCCGGTCCAGCAGTGGCTGTTTACGCTGCCAATCGGGATTGAAGTCCGGCTCCCACGGAAAGCGGGATTGTTTATCCGGCCATACCAGTTGTAGAACGGCGAAGGAGGCATGCTCATAAAAATAACAACCGGCTGCCGGATAGTAAGGGTAATAGGCTGCGTCTACGGAGAGAAATTGTACCGGATAATCTTCCAGAAAGTCGTCGTACAACTTATTCGTAGCGAAAGCTGCCCCTGTTTTTATCTGGCTGCAGGCATCATTCAGCAGGCTTGCCATTACTTCCAGAGACAACCCGAAACAGATAATTTCAGGATGTTGAAAACGCTGGTATAATCCAATCGTGTAAGCGAATGCCGGCAGGTAGTCGTCTGCGGGTACCTGTACAATGAAGCAGCCGTGCCGGTCAATGTTTTCCTGTATGTTTTCCCGCGTCAGGGGAGGGCAATGGTCATCTGACATAGAGTAAATATATTGATATCCTACGACAACAGATACCACGATTCATCCTTATGATCGCCAAAACACGCCCGGTAGGCTTCATTCTCCTGTAATATACATTCCAGCAGGGCGCTCCCTGTCTTCGACCGGATGCCTACTACAGGGATGCCCGCTGCGTGGCAGCGGCCAATAAATTGGGTAAGATATTCCGGCGATATCTGAAACCCGCCATGGGCGATACCTCTGAATCCTTTTTGCCAGAAAATGAGATCATGTTTTTTCATAATGGAAAATTTAAATACTTACCTATAGGTGATTGTTTGTTGCTCAAAGCTTTCCGACCTTCATGCTTTCCTATAGGTGATTATGAAGAGCAAAGTTGATTTATATGTTATTCAGAAAGTCAAAGAGAGAAGACTTGAGATGAACTTATCTCAAGCAGATCTCGCGCATTTACTGGGAATGTCTGTAGGGTTCATCGGAAAAGTAGAAAGCGCTCAATATCCTTCTCATTATAATATCAAACACCTCAATCAACTGGCCGGCATCCTGGAATGCAGCCCACAGGATTTCCTGCCTAAAAAACCGTTGCCGGACAAATAATCCATACTAAGGTAGGAAAAAAACAATCACTTGCCTATAGGTAAGTGTCTTTTTTATTTTTTTTCTCTCAAAACACTATTTTTATCCCAAACAGTGAACATATGATAAAATGGACCTTACCATTGCTGCTCCTGCTATGCTTGCAGGGACAGGCGGCCACCACGCTAAAAGTATTGCAGTTCAACATCTGGCAGGAAGGTACCGTCGTACCGGGCGGATTTGAGGCTATCGCCGACGAAATCATCCACACGGGCGCAGATATCATCACTTTCAGCGAAGTCCGCAACTATAAACAGACCCGCTTCTGCGACCGCATCCGGGAAGCGCTGGCCAAAAGAGGCCGCACCTTCTATAGCGAATACAGCTACGACTCGGGCATCCTTTCAGCCTACCCGATAACACAATTTGAAACTATCAGCCCGGAAAAAGATGATCACGGCTCCGTTTATAAAGCCGTTGTACGCGTGGATGGCACTAACGTGGCCGTTTACACGGCACACCTGGACTATCTGCATGCCGCCAACTACCTGCCCCGCGGGTATCATAGCAGCAGCTGGAAGAAACTGCCGGCGCCGGTCACCAATGCAGACAGTATACTGGCAGATAACCGCGCTTCCCAACGGGATGAGGAAATAGCACTGTTTATGGCTGACGCCCGCCGCGAAACGGCCAAAGGCAGCATCGTAATACTGGGCGGCGATTTTAACGAACCTTCCCACCGGGACTGGACCGCAGCCACCAAAGACCTGTTTGATCACCACGGCGCCATCGTCTCCTGGAACGTGACCATGGCATTGGAGAAAGAAGGCTTTACGGACGCCTACCGCCGGTTATACCCCAACCCGGTCACTCATCCCGGCTTTACCTTCCCGGCAGGCAATACGGCCGTTCCCGTTAGTAAGCTGGCATGGTCGCCCGATGCGGACGACAGGGACCGTATCGATTTTGTTTTCTTCCGTCCGGATAAAAGATTGCGCCTGAAAGGCGCCACTATTGTAGGACCCCGTGCTTCCGTGGTATACGGCGCTATCCGCGATGAGCACACGAAAGACAAGTTTATGGCCCCCAAAGGCGTATGGCCCACCGACCATAAAGCCCTGCTGGTTACCTTCGATCTGAAGTAAGATACCTGCTGATACCGATGAACAGCAGCGACAGTAAAAGAAAGATGCCGGCAATACCCACGGCATTGATCAGCGCCTGCGTTATCCCTATCCGGTTCACCTCAATGAACGGGTAGGGATAAAAGCCGGTAGCAGCGCCTCTGGCAAGGGTATACACAAAATAAACCAACGGATACGCCAGCCACGGCCAGCACTGTTTCCACTCCAGCCGCCGCCTGGCGGTAAATAACATCCAGTACAGCAACCACATCACCGGGATCACACTGTGCAACAGTTCATCCACCGCCTGTTGCAACCCCTGCGGTTGCCACAACCACCGTAACACCGCATTATAGATGATCCCCACAATCAGAATATACACCGTCAGCGCCGTTTGTGTACCTGCCCGCGAAAAGAAGCGGGACGCAGGATACAGCCACAATACTGTATTAGTTACGGCTACCAGCAGATTGGTCAGAATAGTGAAATAACTGAAGAACCGTATCGTCAGCTCCCCGGGCGGCAATTTCCCGCTCACGATCATCAGGTAATACTGCGCTATCAGCGCAAACCATCCCAGAAGAGAAAGGATAGCAGGATATATGCGGGCCCGTTTTATTTCCATGGTATAAGTATACGGATTTTTGCTCACAGGAGAAGAGCGCCGGCGGGAGCATTTCTTTTTGAGGACAGGGGAAAGTTTTCTTTCTTTATAGCGCGATAACCCGCACGCCTATGGATTACTTTGAGACCCATGTCATGAAAAACGCGCAGGCAACAGGATACGTGGACCTGCAACGGAAAAGACTGAGTACCCTGCCCCGCGGCTATGAAGCCGCCGCGAAACTGCCTTATGTGCATGTTGACCTAAGCGGCAACCGGGAACTGCAACATGACACCGTCATCAACCAGTTGGCGGCTGTGCCCCATATGCAGGCCCTGAGCATGGCATTCACCGGCATGGAAGAACTGCCCGCCGGCATCATCCGGTTGTCCGGCCTGCAATGCCTCGATCTTTCCCATAATAAACTGAAGACGCTACCGTCGTTTATCGCCGGTCTACAGCAGCTGAAGGTTTTAAAACTGAATAATAACAAGTTGTCCGGTCTGCCACATTTACCACAGCCATTGCCGTTACTGGAAGAGTTGCATCTTGGCGGAAATACACTGGCAGCGCTGGCGGACAGCGACCTGTCGATGTTCCCGGCGCTGAAGAAACTGTATCTCGACGGAGGGCAGTTCACCCGGCTGCCGGCATCCGTCACCCGCCTTTCTCAACTGGAAATACTGGTACTCGACAACAACGGCTTTCTGAAAATAACGGACGCCTGCCGCCTGCTGGCCGGCTGTGGCGCGTTGAGACGCTTGTCGATGCAAAACTGCGACGTTTCCGTTTCGCCGGACGGCCTCACCGCCCTACAGCAAATCACCGCCCTGGACCTGAGAAAAAATATGCTCCGGTCTATCCCCCATATGCCCCGTCTCACCTCCATTGAGTGCGACTGGCCACTGCCGGCACCCTTCTATTTCAACATGATAAAAGACCGGCCCGATATCTCATCGCTCCAGCTCTTTAAAATACTACCTTACGAAGAAGACGGTGTCCGTACCTTGCCGGCTAATACAGGAGAACTTCAGTACCTGGACAGCATCACATTCACCGACCTGCAACGTATACCCGCGACGGTGAACAAGCTCGCGCAACTGACTTCGCTGTCTTTTATCAACGGTGAATATGCGGCACTGCCCGACCTCTCCGGATTACAGGCCATAGCGCATGTCCTGGTATCCGGTACGCGCTTTGCCGCCTTCCCGGAATTTATTTACCAGCTGCCAGCCCTTAAAACGCTGACGATAGAACGTTGTACCGTGCGCCCGGATTATGCCCGCATCGCCCGCCTGCCGGCCCTGGAAAAAATTACGACGGATGATGTCACCGACACGGACCTGCAACATTTTCTGCAGCCTGTACACGGACGGTCCATCGATGTGGTCATCACCGCAGCTCAGCTGCCGGACGCTTATTATGATCTTCCTTGCGTACAGGTGTTTGATCTCAACCAGTATGAAGCCATCGATGTCCATCATGCCTTGTCCATGTTACATCGCCTGCCCAACCTGCATACGCTCATTTTTAATAAAGTGCGGCCATTGCCGGCAGCGGACTGTATCCGCTGGCTGCAGCAGCTGCCCCGGCTGAAGGAAGTCACCCTCTATCCCGATGAACAAACAGTGCCCGCATCACTGGCCGGCCTGCCGCATCTGGAACATATTCGCCTGTTTTGGAATGAACACTATTGGGGTATACCCCATCTGCCGCCTGCGGTGGCAAACACCCGCCCGGGGCAGCTGGTGCTGGAAAATAAACCATCCATGAAAGCCTATCGGCACGCTTTCGAAGTGCTGCAGAACCGGCAGATAACGGGAATGGCAACACGGGAACTGGCTTTCTGCCTGCTGGCCCGTCGGTATGACGAGCTGAAACAACGGGTGCCCTGGCCTTTTACGCCGGAAGGACAACTGCCGGGAGCGCAGGTGTACATCGCCGGGGAACCAACCCTTTGTACCCGAAAAGCGCTGAAAGCGGTTTTACAGCAGCGTGGCGCCGCGATAGTGGGCGAAATAGCCGCTGCCACCCATGTCTTTGTAGGGCAGCACATCAGTGCCACCGCTGTGGTACAGCTGTCCGGACACCCTGTTCAACTAGTGCTGGAAGATCACCTGAAAGCACAAACGTGGAAAGAGGAAGCGCCTTTCCTGATGGAAGAAGGAGGGCAGGAGCTCGTCAGCCAGGTGACACGGCTGCTGAAAACAGATGGTAAACTGCCGCTGGCGTTACAGGTCATCAGCGGCGGCGGCGCTAACCGGGTACTGATCAGTTACCTGGCGGCATTACACCTTTTTCACCGTAATGATACCATTGCATCGGAAGCTAAGGGCCTGTTGAGAAAATTCGCCTCCGCCGCTTTGCAACATCACATAGACGTTACCTGGAGTGATACCTTCCGTTACAAGCGGGAAGACGAGTTCTCCGCCCTGTACCTGCACCCGGAACTGGACATGTTCGCTTTCCTGCTGGCCTGTTTCCGGGCCAGGGGAGTGGACGGAAGGACCAACCTCTGGCTGAAACATATCCCCGATACCGCTGTTACAGACAGTATCCGGGACATGCTGCCGGTGAATATGTTGTCCATAGAAAGCCCCGGGAATGCGGCGATAACAAAGCTGCTGGAAAAACTGCCCCTGATGCAGCTGCAGAACCTGGTCATTGAAGCGCCGATCACCGCGCTGCCTTCGGAGGTATGGCAGATGCCCGCTTTGCAGAATATTACCCTGCGGCTGAAAGGAAGTCCCGGGTTTACAATTCCACCGCTGGGGCCAAACCAGGTAGCCTTCCCGCGGCTGTCGCTGGAAGGAGCGCCACTGCTGCATCCCGAAAGAGTGTCGGCCTGGGACAAGCTGACATCATGTATCCTCAGGGATTGTAGTCTGCAGCACGCAGATTTCCTCGCCGGCATGTGCCAACTGGAATTGCTGGATATTTCGAATAACAACCTTGCTGCCCTTCCTGCCGGTATGCGCGCATTTGACCGGTTGTCATCCCTTGCCATCGAGGGAAACAACATCAGCGAAAAAGATGTGGACGCCTTGCTGCTGCCACTACTGGATGTCCTGAATAATATGCGCTACAGCAAAAAATATTAAATCCCTTACCTGAAAAACGCCATGGAACACAGACACATGTACGCCGAACCCGGTATTGTAGTACTCAATGACATCAAAGAAGCCAAAAACTGCCCGCATCCTAAAGTGCGCTTCGTCCTGCATAACAAGCGCCTGAAAAAACTGCCTGACGTCCAGGATGCGGCGCATATCCCGCATGTACAGTTCGACCTCGGCTACAACGAGGCGCTGGACCATGCCGCCGCTATCTCCACCCTGGCGGCGTTGCCGCAGCTCAAAGGGCTCGGTATGACCAAAACCAAAATGAGCGAACTGCCGGACAGCATTGGTCTGTTAACGGGACTGGAAGCCCTTGAAATAACAGGCAACCAGCTGAAGGCGCTGCCTGACAGTCTGCCGTCGCTGAAAGAACTGCGTATCCTCAACCTGCGGACTAACCGGTTTACCACCTTTCCTAAAAATATTGCCGGGCTGCCGAAGCTGGAAGCGCTAAGCCTCCGGTTTAATGAAATCAAAACCCTGCCTAAGGAGATCGCCGCTTTCACTTCCCTGCGGGTACTGGATCTTTCTTCCAACAGCATCGCTGTGTTGCCGCCGGCGATCAAAGAACTGTCGCAGTTAAAAGAGCTGCATATGAAGTACAATAAGCTCACCCGGCTGCCGGAGGAGATGGGCGAACTGCAGGAACTGGAAGTGGTGGCGCTCAACGGGAATAAGGACCTGGACTTTGACCAGGCCTTCCGGGTACTGGCGAACTGTAAAAAGCTGAAACGCCTGCGGTTAAAAGGATGTGGGCTTCGCTCCCTGCCGGAATCCATTACGCTGCTGGAAAGCCTGGAATCCATTGATCTGTACGACAACTATTTTGAAGAGATACCGGAAGTACTGTTGCAGTTAAAGCAGCTGCAGGAAATCATTAGTTCCCGCCCGCTACCGATGCCGTTTTTTATCAATATGATAAAGGATAATCCTGCGCATACTTCTTTCAGCACCACTAGCCTGTTGCCCTATATAGTGAACGGCAAAAAGACCCTGCCGGACAGCATCACGGCGCTACAGCATGTACGTTCCCTGTCTCTTTATGGCCTCGAAACTTTACCGGCATCACTGGCACAAATGACCTGGGTACAGTCGCTGGACATACGCGATAGCACTTTCGACAGCTGGCCTGATCTTTCCGGCCTGACAGCGTTGGAGAAATTGTCGCTGTCGGGTGAAACCTTCCCTCCATTACCGGACGGGTTATACCGGTTGCCGAATCTCCGTAAACTTACATTGCCAGCGCACGCGGATGGCATGGATTATGCACGGCTGGCACAGCTTTCCCGGCTGGAGGAACTATCAGTATCGGCTATAACAGACAAGGATATACGTCAGCTGATACCCGCGCCCAGCCTTCGCTGGCTGCATCTGCCATACGATACTCCCGTGCTTCCGGATGCCTTTTTTGAGTTGCCCGGTGTGGATGTATTCGATTTTGATTGCTATAATGAGATAGATCCTGCTGCGGTAAGACCACAGCTGAAACGGATGCCCGGCCTGAAATCCGTTCGTTTCGGCAGCGCAAAAGAGCAGTCATTTGACTGGTACATTCAATACCTGAAAGAGTTGCCGGCAATAAAGGAGGCTACCTTTTATGCAGACTCCCTTCAGTTGCCGGAAGCATTGCTGGAGCTGTCCCATCTGGATACCCTGAATATCCGTTTCAGCAGCAAAGCGCTTTACAGCCTGGTGTGGCAGGAGAAAAAACCGGAGATACCACTGGCCCTTGGCCGCGCCAAAAGAGGACAGATTGTGCTGGAGGACCGCGGAGCGTTGAGGCCCTATCGTGCTGCTTTTACGCAGATGGCCACTATGGATATCCCTGATGGCCTCCGGCGCGAAGTGGCCTTCGGCCTGCTGGCACATCAGTACGACGCTTTACACGCGCTGCTGCCGTATCCATTCGATGCAGCCGGCAATATCACCGGTGCTAAAGTATATGTAGCGGGAACGCCTACACTGAGCGGTAAAAAATCGCTGGCGGAGCTGTTGCAGCACCGGGGCGCTACCATGACCAAAGAGCTGAAAGAGGCCACCCATTTGTTTCTCGGACAGAACATACCGGTAGAGGCGATTGGCCAGCTTTTTCAACAGGAATGCCAATACATTCTGGAAGACCATCTCAAGGCGCAGGAAATTAAAGATAACACCCCTTTCCTGATGACAGAGGAGAATGAGGCGCTAACGGAACAGATTACACGCTTACTGGCAGATCAGCATACCAATAACATAGCACTGATACTGGAAATGATGGAAGGTGGCGGCGCCGGCAAAGTGTTGCTGAGTTATCTCGCGGCTATTCACCTGTTCCACAAAGACACCGCCATCCGGAAAAAATCCAGGACGTTGTTTAAGAAATACGCGTCGGCTGCTTTGCAGCATCATATTAAAACAAACTGGAAAGACCGGTTTAAAGACCGGTCAGAAGACAATTTCCGGCCGCTGTACCTGCATCCGGAATTAGATATATGCGCTTTTGTGTTGGCTGCTCAAATAGCGAAAAGGGAACAAAATCGTGGCTCCTACAGGGGAGAAAGCCTGGTACTGAGAGACATGCCAGCCAGCGATATCTCCGATGTGCTGGTACATTTTCAGCATGTTAGCTGGTTGAATCTTGATCTTGGCGATACAACTGACTTGCCACGTCTGGTTGATTACCTGAGAGAACTCCCGCTGAAAGAATTGTATGTCCGCATTACCACCGATGAAATACCGGCATCCCTCTTCACGCTTCCGGTGGAATTGCATGTCGGCTGCAGGCGTGAGGGCGGACTGACCGTACCTGATCTCACCGGCAAAGAGGTGCGTCTTAAGAAATTCCGGATGGCATATGTGCCACTGAAACATGCAGAAAGGCTTGCAGCATGCAGCGAGTTGACAGGGTTGGTCCTGGAGTTTTGCGAGATTACCGACATGACTTTCATTACTGCGATGAAAAACCTGGTGACCGTAGTGCTGAAAGGCAACCGTATTACGGAGGTGCCTGCGGCTTTAAACCAGCTGCAGGAGCTGGAAACACTGCGGCTGGATTATAATCCGTTTGCCCCTGGCTCGTTCGATTTTACACAGTTGAAAAAACTAAAGGACCTTGTTTTGCCAGCCGCATAAACTAAAAAGCTGCCCCGGTAAGGGGCAGCTTTTTAGTTCGGATCACACATGGATACCGAAGTCCGTCTCCGGTTTGGCTCGAATTGGATATTTCCTTTATCTTCGCTGCGCAAATGTTTTTAACCTTAAACCATTTCCTAACTAAACAGTTGTTTTTTATGTTTGTTTTTACTCGCTGTAGCATTGTTTGTGCTATCTCCCTTGCATTGGCATCTACTGCCAGCGCCCAGTTCAAGCTCAATTCCAAAACTATCGGCGCAGGTGTGAAAGCCGCAAAAGCCGTAACGCTGAGCGATGATGAAGTCATCAAATATACCAAAGAGTATATCCAGTGGATGGACGAGCACAATCCTGTAGCCCCCGCGGATGACCCGCTGGCACAGCGGCTGGCTAAATTGACGGCCAATGCCGCCAATTATGAAGGGATGAACCTGAACTTCAAGGTGTACCTCGTGAGGGATATCAATGCCTTCGCCTGTGCGGATGGCAGCGTGCGCGTATGCGCCGGCCTGATGAAGGTAATGACGGACGATGAAGTAATGGGCGTTATCGGTCACGAGATCGGTCACGTAAAAAATAAAGATTCCAAAGACGCTTTTAAAACCGCGTTAATGACCTCCGCACTGAAAGACGGTGTGTCTTCCCAGGGCGGCGCTGCCGGCGCGCTGAGCGACTCTCAGCTGGGCGATCTGGGGGAAGCGGTGGCTAACTCTGCTTACTCCCGTGGCCAGGAAAGCCAGGCGGACAATTACGGTTACGAATTCCTGAAAGCAAATAAACTGAACCCCTGGGGAATGTCCACCGCTTTTGAAAAGCTGTGGAAAGCAGCTCAGGAAGCCAATAACGGTGAAAAAAAGAAGAAAGGCGCCCAGCTGTTCTCTTCTCACCCTGACACCGAAAAAAGAATGGTGACCATGGCGGAGAAAGCCACGAAAGACGGTTACAAAAAACCGTAATCATTTTGTTATTTTAAAATTTAAAGCGTTCACTTGTTGGTTTGCCCATAAGTGAACGCTTTAAATTTTAAAATAACCAAATAATCAAATGACTAAGTTCTGCCGGCAAATTCGTTGATCAGCCGCACATTATCATTTATATTATAATCTGCGTCTATGTGTGGGGCGTATTTAAACGGAAAAGTCCGCAGGGTGATGGAAGCGGCTGCGGCTGCGTTGTCCGGGTTAAACACGTCACCCGG
This sequence comes from Chitinophaga oryzae, assembly GCF_012516375.2. Taxonomy (NCBI): domain Bacteria; kingdom Pseudomonadati; phylum Bacteroidota; class Chitinophagia; order Chitinophagales; family Chitinophagaceae; genus Chitinophaga; species Chitinophaga oryzae. The sequence continues at coordinate 7,714,314 of NZ_CP051204.2, read as the reverse complement.
GTCGGCAAAAAGAAGGGTATCGTCAATATCCTTTCCGCAATGTTCGCAGTGGTTGCACCAATAGTAGCCGTCTGCGCTCCTGGCGGGGCCCTGCTTGTAATGTGGGTAATTGTCCCGGAAAAAATTGAACAGGTGCGCGGAGATAACGGAGGTTTGCTGAAACAGGGTGAAAAAATCCAGTTCAAACCAGACCAGTTCATCCCGTTCGTTCATGTCTTTTTCGTAGAAGAAATCGCTGCCAATGGCGATCACCGGTGTGGACTGCTGACAATGCGGGCAGGTATGGCGCGCATGGGCGATAATCACTTCGTCCGACAGGATAATGGCGGTATCCCGGTCGGTGATCCATTTATCTACCTCCATGATATGATCATAATTGATATCCGGCAGGTACCAGGTTTGCAGGTTGGCGTCCCACAAAGCCCCTTTTGACTTGGCTTCGGTTTCTTCCGCAGCAGGAACATTCAGTAGTAATGACATAATCTTGGAATGTGGTTACTGAATTTAACAAAAAAAGACCACTCCCGCCTGTTATTTTTTAGGACGATGACCGGCCGCTTGTTGCCCGCTGTCCCGGACGCTTAGTATTTGTCGTCGTTGATTTCAATCCAATAGCCGTCCGGGTCCCGGAAATAGATCTGCTGTACGCCATCCACCCTTTTATTGATGGTATTGGGTTTCCCCGGCCAGTCTTCGTAGGTGACGTGATGTTGCTCCAGTACGGAGATAAATGCTTTCATGGAAGGAACGCTGAAGCAAAGATGGGCGTCTTTGGGATGTACTTCGGCTTTGGCGGCCCCGGAAATAATATGCAGCTGACTGTGGTCTCCTACTTTAAACCAGCTGTGGCGGCCGTCTTTAAACGGTTCGTCCATCACTTCAAGGCCAATAACATCCCGGTAGAAAGCGGTGGCGCGCTCCAGGCTGACTACATAAATCGCGATATGGTTCAGCGAAGGGTATTTTTTAGATTGTGCTTGCATGCTCGTGGAAAGTCCCATGATGGCAAAGAAAAGAATAACTATCGTCTGTTTCATACAAACAAGATAAAAAAGATTTAGAGATTTTTTGATTTACGATTTATGAATTTAAAATGCAGCGGAAACCTTAAAATAGCGTGGTTCCCGCTGCATTTTAAATTCATAAATCAAAAAATCTGTAAATCCGTAAATGGTTTAGTTGCTTTTAAAAGCGACAGACTGGATAATGATATCCAGTTTCTTCAGTACCGGGAGGTCTGAACGGATGGTTTTGTCTCCGGTCACCTGGTCGTATGTTTTAGGATCGCCGGTATTGTTTGCTTTCAGCTGGATGACCACATTTTTACCTTCGAGGGCGCCGCCCTGCCAGTCGCTCACCAGCCCGCCGTTGGTCCATTCGAAGCCATTGATGCGGAAAGGACGGCCGTTTACTTTGATCAGTTTGGCCAGCGGGTCGCCGGCTTTAATACCATAAGGGGATTTCCACCTGGAGGGGAAATGGGAGAAGGTGAGGATATTCCCGTTTTCGCCGTCAAACTGTACTTCCAGTTCGTCGTCGGTATCAGGGTAGATCACGTAGGCTTCGCCTTCTTTGGTGCCGGCCAGATCGATGGCGTCGCGTTGAGTAACGTTGTCTTTCCCGAACATGTCTACCAGTTGTTCAGGGGTGCGTACCTGGAACAGTGGTTTCACCTCCCAGTTGCGAGTATCGGCCACAGGCGGGGCGGAGATCGCAGCGCCTTCTGTGGTGGCAGTGGTGCCGGCTGCGGTTGTTTCGCCGGTGCCGGCCGTTGTGGTGGCGGTCGCGGTATTATCTGTTGTGCTGGTCGCCTGGGCCACGGCAGCCGGTGCCTGTTTGCCGGTCACCGGACCGGTATAGGTCTTCAGGAAGTCGCTTTTATCTTCCAGCAGGGCCTTGGTATCGTTCTTATATTTATTGGCGGTGTAGGTGGCCAACGGGAATACGCTGTTGGTCTGCAGGTTCATGCCCCGCAGGTTGGCAATGAACCGCTGCCGGTTACAATCGCTGTACTGGTACAGGTATTTCAGCGCCGCATCCAGGGCAGGAAGGTCGTTTTTCAGGTTGAACATGGTGGAGTCGATGTCCAGCCCGCCCGCGCCGCTGCGGGTCAGCTGCTCCGCGATATAGCCGGTAATGGAGTCGTTTTTTAACGTATAGTGATGGGCCACCCGGTTAGAGAAATCTGCTGCAACAGTTTCCGACAGCCTGGTCTGTGCGCTTAACGCCAGCGGAAAAATCAGGGCAACCAATACAAAAAGCCTTTTCATGTGCGCGGTATTGAATGATAGTAATAGTGATAAAGGTGACTGCTTGAGCATCACTAAATTATGTAATATTTGCCATTGCCGTTGAAAATACTACGGTGAGGGCCGGAATATCTTAAACGTACAGATACTAAAATATAGTATTTTTAAATCCTGCAAAATCACCATCATCCGGAGTCAGACAAAACCCACGAAATTTTTCCGCAGAACTATCTGCCAATTGCGTATTTTAGTCATCAAATCGAGAATCCAGTGGGCAATGAAGAAGCTGTTCTGCTGCAAAGGCTGCAGCAAGGGGATACCGAAGCGTATATAACACTATATGATCAGTATTATCCCTCACTTTACACTTATATACTCCACTTCATTAACATCCCGGAACTGGCCGAAGATACACTACAGGAAGTGTTTATAAAGATCTGGGAGATTAGGGAGCGGATCAACCCTGAATTATCGTTCAGCGGTTACCTGTACCGTATTACCCGGAATCATGTGTTTAAACGCCTGAAGAAGATCAGCGCCGATGCGGCCCTCCGTTTACAGGCGATGCAGGAGTTGCAGCACCAGACCGAAGATGCAGATACACGGCTGCTCTGGAAACAATATGAGTCTTTACTGCACCAGGCCATAGCGCAACTGCCGCCCCAGCGGCAGAAGGTATTCAGGCTTTGCCGGGAAGAAAGCAAAAGCTACGAAGAAGTAGCCGTGGAACTGGGCATTTCCCGTAACACGGTAAAAGAACATATGGTGCTGGCCATGAAAAGTATTAAGTTCTTCTTTTATACTAACACAGACGGTATTCTCCCGCTGCTGTTGGTCTCCGGTCTCCTGATAACTCCCTCCAGGTAATTTTTTTTCTCTCCGACCCACCCTGTTTTCTTTTTTGGGGATAGTAATAGATATGCCCGCAGAAAAGAACAATGAATATTACCGGTTATTGCTGCAACGCTGGCAGCAACGGACCTGTAGTCCCCAGGAAGCCCTTGAGCTGATGGACTACCTGCGGGACGATGTTTCCGGCCGTACCCTGCTGCACGAAATGCAGGCCGCGTTCCGGCAGGTAAAGCCGGGTGACGGCATTCACTCCGGTGAGCCGGGCGACAGGGTCCGGAAAGAACTCCTGCAGCATATACAAGGCGCTCCGGTCACACCACTTTCTCCCCGGAGGAATTATAGCTGGTTGAAACTGGCTGCGGCAGCGGCGGTGTTACTTGGTTTTGCCATTCCGGCAGTATACTTTCTCCGGAAACCGGTGGCCACTACCGTGGCGGTTACCGCGGTCAAAGCCGCACCGGCGGCTGTAACGCCCGGCGGGCACAAGGCAGTGCTCACCCTGGCCAACGGGGAAAAAATAGTGCTCGACAGCGCCGCTATACATCAGCTGGCGCAACAGGGCAACAGCGCCGTACATAATCAGGACGGGCAACTGGTATACGTTAAAACAAAAGATGCCAACAGCGCGCCTGTCTATAACACGCTCACCACCGGCCCGGGCGAAACCTACCCGCTGGTACTGGCCGATGGCAGCAAAATATGGCTCAATGCCTCGTCTTCTCTCCGCTTTCCTGCCGCCTTTGCAGGGGATGAACGCCGGATAGAGCTTAGCGGCGAAGCATATTTCGAAGTGGCACATGATGCCCGCCGGCCTTTCCGGGTGCTGGTAAACCAGGTGACGGTAGATGTACTGGGCACCAGCTTCAATATCAACTCCTACCCGGATGAAGCCACTATCAATACCACACTGCTGGAAGGCGCGGTGAAGGTTAACAGTAAGAAAGAAAGTATACAACTGGCGCCCGGTGAACAATCGCAGATAAGCCCCGGCGGCCATGTAAAGAAAATAACCGGCGTAAATACCGCTGAAATAATCGCCTGGAAAGAGGGTTACTTCCAGTTCGAGAGCACAGATCTGACCACCGTACTACGGCAGTTTGCCCATTGGTATGATGTGGAAATTATATATGAAGGCCGGCTCAGGCCCAGGAAATTTTTCGGAATGATCAGCCGCAGCAGCAGTCTGATGAATGTTTTAAAAATGCTGAATGCCAACGACGTCAACTACCGCTTAGAAGGAAAGAAACTGATTATAGAAGGCGATTAAAGCCTGGAAGTGAACAATTATATCAACCAATATAACGGGAATGTTATCATAACAAAGGCTTTGTAAAAGAAAAGAGCACAACCAGACCATTCTCTCAATCAAAATTCAGCACAAGTATGCAATTACGTACTAATGCCAGTTGCCGGTGTAAGAGCAACCGGCGTCCAACCAAACATCTGAAGGCCAGCCAGCTACTGGCCCTGCTATGTTTCGCCGCCACGGCACAGGGGAGCGCAGCCCCTGACCAGGTAGTAAGCCTGTCGATGAAAAATGTTACCGCCAAAGAGGTGTTCCGGGAAATCAACAAACAAACCGGCCTCAATATCCTGGCAGATGAAGCCTTGCTGGAAAAAAGCGGCAGGGCCAATATCACGGTGAGCAACATGCCTGTAAACGATGCGTTGCATCTTTTTATGCGTAACCAACCCCTTACTTACAGTATTGAAGGAGGCGCTATCATCGTAAAAACAAAACCGGCAGTGCAGCCGGCTACCACACCGCCGCCACCTATCGAGGTGCACGGCGTGGTTACCACCGATAAAGGTCAGCCGCTGCCCGGTGCAACCGTCACGGTTAAAGGCACCAAACTCGGCACTGTTACCAACACCGATGGCAGCTTTAAGATTAACGCCAACCCCGGGGAAACACTGGAAATCTCTATGGTGGGTTTTAAAACCTGGTCGGTTAAATTCGACGGTAAAACCACCAGCTTTAAAGTAACCCTTTCCGAAGAAGTATCTAACCTTACCGATGTAGTGGTGGTGGGGTACGGTACCACTAAAAAGAAAGACCTCACCGGCGCTATCAGCTCCATTTCCAGCGAAGATATGAACCTCGGTGGCGTAACCAGCAATGCTGCGCAGGCTATCCAGGGCCGCGCGGCAGGGGTGCAGGTGAGCCAGTCGAACGCCGCGCCGGGCGGACAAACGATTGTGCGCATCCGCGGTGGGAACTCCATCAAATCCACCAACGAACCACTGTACGTAGTGGATGGCTTCCCTTCTGAAACAGGAAAGGACATCAACCCGAACGACATCGACGATATACAGATCCTTAAAGATGCCTCCTCCACCGCTATTTACGGGGCCCGCGGCGCTAACGGCGTGGTGATGATCACTACCAAAAGAGGCAAGAGCGGCCGCGCCGCCATTCAATATGACGGCTATACCGGCACACAAAGGATCGTGAAGGAATATGATAAAATGAATGGCCTGGAGAATATGCAGGTCACCAACGCCAAAGCCATCGAAAAAGGACAACCAGCCTTTTATACGCCTGCCGATCTGGCCAGCGGCCGTGACAACGACTGGTTTAAACTGGCTACCCGCCCGGGCACTGTGCAAAGCCATAACTTAAGTGTGAGCGGCGGTACTGCGGAAGACAGGGTAGCACTATCCGGCAGCTATTTCAAGCAGGATGGCGCACTGAAAAATACCTCTTTCGAAAGATACTCTGTGAGATTGAATTATGATAAACAATTCGCCAAACGGTTTAAAACAGGAGCCAGCGTATATGCATCACACGCTTACACCAACTTCAAAACCTACGACGGCAACATCGTGCCCTCCAACGTCATGTACGGCGTAATTACCGCCTCTCCGGCCATTCCTGTGTACAACGACGATGGCACCTACGCCCGGTTCAAAGGAAGGGATAACCCGCTGGCCTGGCTGATGGCGCCTACCAACGACCGGTTCGAGAACAAAGTGAATTTTAACGTATATGCCGACTACCAGATCCTCGACGGCCTTAACTTCCGTGTGAACGGCGGTACGGAATATACCACCACCAAAGAGGGTACCTATCTTCCCCGCGACCTGGTAGATGGTGAAAAAGTACAGGGCAAAGCCAGTTTAAATGACCTGGCGGTGTCCCGCAACCTCGTGGAAGCCTATTTTACCTACCGGAAAATATTTAATACTATCCACTCCCTTAATGTCGTGGCAGGGGTGTCCTACCAGTCCGATAAATACCAGAAACACTATTCCCTGGTACAGAAATTCAGCACCGATGCCTTTCTTTACCACAATCTGGAAGCGGGCACCGAACGGCTGTCAAGCACCAGCAGCACCATACCGGCAAAAATGGCCTCAGCCTACGGCAGAATCAACTACTCACTGAAAGATAAATACCTGGCTACGGTGACAGTGCGCCGCGACGGGTCATCAAAATTTGGCGGCAACAAACGCTTTGGTATTTTCCCTTCCGGTTCCCTCGCCTGGAGAGCCGGCGAAGAAGCGTTCATCAAGAACCTGAACATTTTCTCCAACCTGAAAGTAAGAGGAGGCTACGGCATTACCGGTAACGATAGGATCGGTGATTATATTTACATGTCGCTCTTTGGGCCTACCAACGTATCACTGGGCGAAGGCAGCGACAGTTACGGCGGAACGGTAATTACCCGCCTGCCTAACGAAGACCTGCAATGGGAAAGTACCGCACAGTTGGACCTGGGTATCGATATGGGCTTTTTCAATAACCGCGTTTCCGCGACTATCGATTACTACCGGAAAAAAACCAACCGGCTGATCTTTGATATGCCTATCGGCGACTGGAACGGTTTTGCCGTACAAACTGTAAATGCCGGCAGCATTGAGAATAAAGGCGTGGAATTATCTGTTACTACGGAAAATATCATCAATCATGCCTTCACCTGGAACACCACCGTGAATATTGCCTATAATAAACAGAACTGCCTCGATCTGGGCGGCAGGCCATATGTGATCACGCAAACCGCTAATCTCTACGGTGGTCGTGGCATGGACTTCACCAAACTGGAACCGGGACGTGAATTAAGTACGTTCTATGGTTATATCTATGATGGTGTCATAAAAACCGGCGAAGCGCATCCTGCACAGCCCAACTCCAAAGCAGGAGATCCCAAGTTTAAGGATATCAGTGGTCCCGGCGGTAAGCCTGATGGGATTATCGATGCCAACGACCGTACCTATCTCGGCCATGCCAACCCGCATTATATCTATGGTATCAATAACAACTTTACCTATAAAGGTTTTGAACTGAACATTTTCCTGCAGGGCGCACTGGATTACAGCCTGTACAACGGTACCGGCCTGGTGCTGGAATCAGGTCCCGGTAAGGCCGCACTGAACAGGTGGACCACCAAAAACGAAAACACCGATATACCGAGAGACGGATATGCGATTGCCTACGGCGGCCTGATGAACTCCCGCTTCGTGGAAAACGCCTCCTACCTGCGCTGTAAAATGCTGATGCTCGGTTATAATATCCCCGTGGCCAAAACTTTCCTGAAAAGCCTGAGAGGCATTAAAGTATATGGCTCGGTACAAAACTTATTCACCATCACCAAATATACAGGATCAGACCCCGAGGTAAACAGCAATCTCAATAGCAGCGGCAACAACGCCAACCTTTCGTCAGGGTTGGATTATACTGCTTTCCCTGCTTACCGCACATTTACTGCGGGTCTTAAATTGAACTTTTAACCTGTAAACCGGAACAAATGAAATACGCATATATCGCACTCACCACATTGCTGCTCGGCGCCAGTTCGTGCAAGAAACTGGTGGAGCCTAAAGTATACAGCTATCTTACGGATGCCAACGCATTCCTTACGCTAAGTGACGCCAAAGCCGCCGTAAACGGCGTTTATTCAAGGCTCAAGCAACCCAGCGGCAGATCAGATGCCTGGATGTATTACGCCGGGTTCCAGGTCACTATTTCGGACCTTACCACAGATATAGGCCACGCCAGTTCCGGCGGCGATGTAGGACTGATGTCCGACTGCCAGTGGGCGCCGGCCAACACCTACCTGGCCTTTGCCTGGCAGCATCAGTATAAACTGGTGTCGGATGCCAACATCTCCCTCTATTATATTCCTAAAATGACCAGCATTACGGATGCACAGAAAGAACAGTTCACCGCGGAGCTCCGCTTCCTGCGCGCCCTTGGTTACGTGGACCTGACTGATGCGTTCGGGCCGGTAATAGTTGTGACGGAAGAAACGGTGGCGAAAAATATCGCGCAACCTGACTATGAGGCTGCATTACCCACCACCCCGGTGGCTGAAATCAATAAGATGATCATCAGCGACCTGGAATATGCAGCGGCCCACCTTCCTGTAAATTATTTAAACAACAGCATCTACAGCAGCAATGATATAGGCCGCGCTACCAAAGGCGCTGCGCTGTCGCTGCTATGCAAACTGTATATGCGCGAACATGAATGGCAAAAGGCGCTGGACCTTACCACTCAGGTCATGACGCTGGGATACGGATTGTATCCCACTTATGCAGGGCTGTTTGCAGAGAAAAATAAATGGTGCCAGGAAAGTATCTTCAGTGCCCTGGCAGACCCCCTGGTAGATGCCGTGGAAATCATGAACCACTTCGGCCCGATCAACAATCCGCAGGTAACAGACAGATGGCAGTACTTTGCTTTAACCTGGTATTTCTGGAATACTTTCGGCGCAAACGACGACCGTAAAAAAATGTTCTACTCCGACTATACAGGTACCGATGGCCTGCATTATATGCAGGCCCCTCCGGGACAAACCAACCCGCCGGAAGGATACTACTACATGCCGGATGTAGCGACTACCAAATTCGCCGATCCGAATGGCTCCACCACTTACTATGACGGGCATGTATTCCCCATTCTCCGTTACGCTGATATCCTGCTTTGCAGGGCGGAAGCGCTGAATGAGCTGAATGGGCCCAACAGTGAGTCCATTCAGCTCATTAACCAGGTGAAAGACCGCTCTCACGCCACCAACCTCGGCGCCGCCGGCACCTTCACCAGGGAGAGTTTAAGGGATGCTATTCTGCAGGAACGGGGCTGGGAATTTTTCTTTGAATGTAAACGCAGGCAGGACCTGATCCGCATGGGTAAATATGAAAGCGTGGTAAATAAATACCTTACCGCCGTAGGAAAAACACCCACCATTAACCTGGCGCGCGATAAATATTTTCCCTACCCGCAGGCACAAACGGACCTGAACAAAAATCTCAGTAATAATGGTCGTCGTCAATAGCGGCGGTTATTACCTTTCTAAATTATTCAGTACCGATGATCTCATCCAATAAAATACAACGCTTGCTGCCATTGCTGTCAATGGCGGCAGCGTTGTTGCTGCTTGCGACCGGTTGTATAAACAGTGGCGGCAACGATATTGTGTCTATCACGCTTCTTCCGCAGGGCCAAAACGCTATCAAGGTAAAGACAGTTGTCCTGTGCAGCGATACCGTTGATGCTGCCGTGGAATACTGGCAGAAAGGGCAGGAACAACAGCGCACTGTCACATCGCTGTCTGAGCGCCGGGTCAGCCATACTATCGTGCTTACTGACCTGTTGCCTGAAAAGGCTTATGAGTACAGGGTTTTAACCGGTCACGGCAAAGATCTTTATCCCGGCAAAACCTACACGTTCAATACATTTGGTTTACCGGTGTGGATGAAAGACATGTTCAGCGTGGTATGCCCCGACAGCTCGGTGCTGCCGGCCGCTTTTAAGAGAGGCTATGTAATGCTTACCCGCCGCGAGGATCCGGGCATCCTTTTTCTGCTGAATGCAAAAGGCAGCATTGTCTGGTACCACCAGGTAAGCGGTACCGGCTTTAAAGTGGCCCGGTTTACCGAGCACAATACTTTCCTCACGCTGCTGGGTGGCCCCGGCTATGAAACCAGCTATGGCGACCAGATCCTGGAATTGTCTGTTACCGGCGATACACTCGCTAATCTCAAAAAAGGACAACAGGACTTTAAACAAACCATCCATCACGAAATACTGTTGGACCAGGCCAACCAGTTTGTTACACTTTGTGTGGAAGAAAGGGTCTGTGACCTCCGCAGCAAAGGCGGCAGCAAACAGGATACAGTAAAGGGGGATGGTATCCTGGTGCTGGACAGGCAAGGTAAACAGGTCTGGAAATGGACAGTGTTTGATGTGCTGGACCCACTGGACGATAAAAATATCTTAAAGGAAAAACAAGACTGGATGCACGCCAACTGTATCGCATTTGATACCGATGGCAACTACCTCATTTCTTTTTATAACAACGGGCAGATATGGAAGATAGATGCACGCACGGGTAAACGCCTGTGGACATTCGGAAAAAACGGCGATTTTAACCTGCCGGCGGCCTCGCTGTTTGACCAGGCGCATGCACTGCATATCAATGAGCACGGCGAACTGATGTTCTTCGACAATGGCGTGAGCAAAAAAACATCCAGGACACTCTCCTTTAAACTGGACGAAAACAAAAGGCAGGCTACACTATGCATCAACACTACACTGCCACCCGAAAATTACAACGAGCGGATGGGCAGCAGCTATTTAGTGAGCGATACCACCCTGCTGCAATGCGCCACCAAGAGAAATACGGTTATTCTGACCAATTTCCAGGGAAGGTTTCTCTGGCTGCTGAGAACGGGCATGTCGTCTTACCGGGCTTCCTTTATCCCGGCGGAAAAACTGGCCCCGTACATTCATCAGCCGGGTTATGAACAATAATTGTGCACTACAAAAAAATTATACATGAGAAGCTTCATCGTGATCTGCGGAATCTGTTGCTGGGGGATAGCCATGATATCTTCCTGTGGGACAGCCGTAACAGGAGAAACCAACGCCACCGCGCTTGTGCAGCCGGATAGCGTTTCCTATATCAATATCGATACTACGCTGATACCCAATGACCAATTCGGCGAATCGGTAAAGTATGGCCGGGAACTGATGCTCAATACCGCACGTTATATAGGACCGGAGGGCAGTGCAGGAAAGTTCCTGGGCAATAAAATGAACTGCACCAACTGTCACCAGGATGCGGGTACCAAAGCGTTTTCGTTTAACCTGATGTCGTCGCACGACAACTACCCGCAATACCGCAGCAGGGAAGGTAAAGTGCTTACCCTGGCGGAAAGGGTCAACAACTGCGTAATGCGGCCGCATAATGGCAGGCCCCTGCCATTAGACAGCAAAGAAATGGTGGCATTTCTTTCGTACTTTAAATGGATCAGCACCTTTGTGCCTAAAAACAAACCTTTTAAAGGCGCCAAAAACCTGCATCTTACTTTTCCCGACATAGCCGCCAGCCCCGAAAACGGCCAGGTACTCTATCAGGCTAATTGTGCCCGCTGTCATGGCCCTAATGGGGAAGGCCAATGGAATGCGGACAAAAGCACTTACGTATACCCGCCGCTGTGGGGTAACACGGCCTATCAGCCCGGCTCCAGTATGCACCGTGTTATCAAACAGGCAGAGTGGCTGAAAAACAATATGCCTTACGACAAAGTAACACCCGGCAAACCTTTCCTCTCCGATAAGGAAGCAATAGACATAGCCGCATTTGTTAACAATGATAAGGTCCACTCCCGCCCCAACCCTAAAAACTTCGATTATCCGCATATCGCTGAAAAGGCCATCGATTATGACCATGGTCCTTTCGCAGACACGTTTTCTGTAGCGCAGCACAAATTCGGTCCCTACCAGCCCATCATCGATTACTGGAAAGCGAAAGGGTTAAAGCCGGTATATTAACGGCGGATCGGGAGCATCTTTTGGCAATGAAGCATGGATGGGCCGCCTTGTCCGGTTGGCGGCTCATTCCTGATCCTGGTATATTTTAATTGCCCGGTCGGTTTTAGTGGCTTCCGGTTAATGGCATCCATTGTCCGGTTTAAATGTTTTATTTTGCGCCTATACCGGGCTCCGGTCCGGCCATTTTTTAACTGACCATTGCCAGAATTACCCGTTATTATGCGAAATGTTTTGTACCTGTTGTTGGTATCCCTGTTAATGTCCTGCGCCGGGCAAAAAACAAAATACTCGGTGGAAGACGTACCAGACCCCAAAAAAAATGGTGGCGGCTACATCAGTAATCCCGACCATCTTCTCTCTGACGGTACGGTTGGCAGCCTGAACGAAAAACTGTCGGCCCTCGACAGAAGCGGTAAAGCGCAGGTAGCCATGGTGCTGCTGAAGTCTATCGGAGAAAATGAACCCACTGATTTTGCCCACAAACTGTTCAACTACTGGAAAATCGGTAACGCCTCTACGAACAACGGCCTGCTGGTCTTGTTAGTGGAAGATGCCCACCGCCTGGTGTTTGAAACCGGGAAAGGACTGGAAGCGGAGATGCCCGACGTGATCTGTTTCCGCATCCAGCAGGATTATATGATCCCCTATGTCAAAAACGGGAATTACGACCGGGCGTTCGAAGAAGGCCTCAAGTCCGTTTCCGCCCAGTTATACAACGGTAATTACGCCTTCGATAAAGACATAGCGCCGCAGGTGGAAGACCCTTCCCTGATGCCGGAAGATACCCGGCTACCCGAGCCACAGGGCCTGGTGGCAGCTCCTGCTGCGCCGGCGGACAGGGCAACCGATCCTAACGAAGCGGAAACCGCCATGCCTACGGGAGTATCCCCGGAGGAAGGCGTTATCAGCGCAGCACCTTTTATTGACCAACAGGCCCCTGCCATCGATTATTCAAAGACGGGAGACTTCAACGGGAGCGCCTTTTTCGCGGGCTTCCTCTGGCTGGTCCTTTCGGCCGCTATGATGAGTGTGTTCTTCGGAAAAAAGCGAAGAACCAAAAAAGGAGAGGACGCCATGCCGGTGAAGATGAAGGACATGCCCAACGATTTCCTGCGCCCGGGGCTGGCGGGACTGTTCATGATACATATCTCGGCTATCGCTGCGTTTGCGTACCTGTTTTTCAAAAAAGGCTGGATGATCAATTTCCTCACGGTTTTTGTTGGTTATTACCTCTTATGGGTGCTGTTTATCCACCTCGCCGTGCTGTTGATAGCCATCAGGGCCAGGAAAGTGCTGGGCGGTAAAGACCGCCATGAGCAGTGGCAATTCCATGCCCGCACCGCCCACAAACTGAGAGCGGCCAGATATATTTTCCCGCTGCCTTTTCTCTGGTTTTACCTGGCATGGCTCAAACGGCGGATGGCACGGCTGCGCGATGAGCCGTACGATTGCCCTAACTGTTCCCGTCCCCTGCATAAACTGGCCGAAAAGGACGAAGATGTCTATCTCAAAAAAGAGCAGGTGATAGAAGAAGACCTGATGGCGGTGGATTATGACGTCTGGAAATGCGATACCTGCGATTACAAACTGGTGTTGGACTATACCAACGTGCATTCGGCCATGTCGGAGTGCCCGCATTGTTTGCATATATCACTTGAATGCAAACAGACGGTCACCAAAAAAAGAGCGACGACAAGAGAGGCCGGATGGGGCGTTACCACCTACGCCTGCGCTATATGTTCCTATAAACATGATTATCGTTTCGTGATACCCCGTGTCAGCGAATCCTCCTCGTCGTCTTCTTCGTCCTCGTCGTCGTCTTCTTCTTCCTCCGGCTGGGGCGGAGGGTCTTCCGGCGGCGGTGGCGCCAGCAGCAGCTGGTAAAACGACATAAAAAAGGGCGCACCGGCAGTGGTGCGCCCTTTTTTATGTTCGTTCCGTTTTGTTACTGGCCGGCCTCCATTTTACCAACGACCTGGTATCCTGTACCATTGTTGGTGGTTACCTGCTGGTAGTACATGCCGTCGGGTGACAGGTAGTATTGTTGCCCGTTGATCTGTACAGAGCGGCTGCCTTCAGGAAGCTTGTTCAGGATATCGGGAGGTACGGTTTCGGTACTGTTGTTGTCTGTGTCATTATTATTGCTGTTATCATTATTCTGCGGGCTCACCACGGTGTTGCCGATTTTCCCGTTTTTACCCACTACTTTAAACCTGCGGCCGTTGTCAGTCATCACTTCCTGGTAGTAGGTGCCATTCAGCTCATAGTAGCTGTTGCCATTGAACTGCACTTCGGTAGCCCCATCCGGCAGGTCTGGTACGGCAGCGTTCATGGGCGGGTCTACCACCCGGTAGCCGTTGTCGCTCCTGTCAGACTCGTAGTAAGTGCCGCCGTAGTAATATACAGGGCCAAACTGCGGTCCGAGGGCGAAGTAGCCATAAGGCAGCGTGGACACATAGAGCCCGATACGCGGGTAATAAAAAGGACGGTACCGGTAGTAGCGGGGATAACGCGGGCCATACCAGCCATGGCTGTAATAGGCCCCTCCGTGATACACAGGGCCGCGGTAACCGTGGTAATAGCCGCCTCCACGGCTGTAGCCGGGGGAAACCCTCACCGGGGGCGTGTAATGAGAACCTGATACGCGCCCGCCACCGCCGAAGCCTCCTCCGCCACGACTAACACGGTGTTGGGCATAAGCGCCGGTTGCTGTCGTTGTGCATAACAGCCCAATCAACACAAACAGCATATAAAATCTGTTTTTCATCTTCTTCGGATTATAATGTTTAGACTGATTTCAGATTCAATAGTTTAAGCCTCTCCTCAGGCAGAGGGCGTACTGAGCGCATCGGTGAATTGTTGTGACAATTCGATGATTTTAGCCGATTTAGCTACGCCCGATATCCAGGTTGCCGGGATGTTGTCCGGCCCGTAATGCAGTCCTGCACCGGCGCCCACCACCGCCGCGGTGGTATCGGTATCGCCGCCCAGGTTCACCGCCGTAAGCACTGCGTCCTGGAAATTGCCGGTATTCAGCAGGCACCAGAGCGCGCTTTCGAGGGTATGCACCACATAACCGGAGCTTTGGATGTCTTTTTCTTCCAGGTTGGTAATATTATCCTGCAGTATCCGGCTGAAAATTTTGATCTCCGAAGGATTGAACTGGTTGGCCAGGATGAAATCGTTCACCGCCGCCCGCATAACCTGGTAGGATTCCTGCAGATCTTTGATGGTCAGCAGGTTCCGCAGGAACTCCACATAAATAAAACAAGCCATTAGAGAACGGAAGTGCGCATGGGTAATGCCGGACACCTCCTTCACCATATGGTAGCGTTGCCTGATATTTTCTTCCCTGGCGAGGTAAACAGCCACCGGCATGATACGCATGAGCGAACCGTTACCGTTTTCAAACTCTTCAAAACCGCCGGAGACCAGGGGAGAGGTGCCGGCGCCTACCCGTGTTAAAGCGTGGCGGGTAGTATGGCCGATGTCAAATACCTTATCATGTGCGCCCCAGTAACCTTCTGCATACCATTTCAGGAACGTTTGGGCCATATGGGTGAGGTTATATCCTTGTGTGAGGCTTTCAGCTGTACAAAGGGTAAGGGACGTATCGTCTGAAAAAGTGCCCGGAGGCTGGTTCCAGCAGCCGTAGCCGGTAAATTCCCGGATGGGATTTTCCCGAAGGTAGCTCCTGGTTTGAAACTCAACCGGAACACCGAGCGCATCGCCGATGGCGGTACCGAGAAAAGCGCCTGTGATCTGTTGTTGCATAGCATGGGGATTTATATACCAGTTATATAGAAAAAACGTGCCAACAAATGTTTTCGGTATGTGAATGCCGCTGTTTGTTCAGTTTGTCCAGCAGATTTCTGTTCTGTTCACTCTTGTTCATTTGCCAAATGGCCCGGATGACTGTCTCTTTGTTAGGTTGGCGTTTTATCTTTGCATGGTAACAATTAGTACTGACACCAGCAGTCACCCGGTGGATTTCTGGTAACAGGAAAGGATAAACGGATTTATTACCCAGTGTTGACCCCGGCGGCTGCCGCTTGTTGTTTGTTTAACGCCCCTCCCGGACAGCTTGTCCGGGAAACAGTAACAGGCAGACGCCCTCAAACCCCATTGCTTTATGCACGCTTTTTTATTTAACAGACAGTACAAAACATGCACCTTCCTCGGGAAGTACCATTACTGCTTTTTTGCGCTGTGCTGGCTCAATTAGCCGTAACCTCTTTAACCAATCATTGCTACTGATTCGACAGCAATTTAAATGGGAATAGGTGGATGAAAAGGACTGTTTTTCCAGACGGTCCTCTCTCAGGAATTTTTCTGAGTCCAAATGCAGGTATATATAGATGAAGGCTGATGGGACTGCCTTTCCAGGTGGTCCCCCTCAGAAAACATCTTGCTGCTGCTGACGGACCGTCACATAAATGTTGGAATGCCATGTAAAAGAAGGATAGGAAGGGACCATCTTTCCAGGTGGTCCGGTTTTCCAACCCTGCATGGCTGTTCCCCGGGATACTAAAAGTGCCATATGAACCATGTGGGCAACTGCTATAAAACAGCTTGTTCGCAGTACGATTGATTCAGCTTCAGGGACCGTCTTTTCAGACAGTCCCCTGCCAGACAATTCAGGTTGCGCCGCAACCTTCATTATAAATCAAAGTGCTCTATTCATAAGCGAAACGGTGGAATTAATCACGGACCGTTTTTCCAGGCGGTCCTGCTCTAAAGATTTTCAGATTAAGGACGGATTGAGAATGGTAAGATCAATATCAGCATGGGCTGCCTTTCCAGGCGGCCCTGTATCATACAACTGATGAGTCATGGGTTAAGCATGGGGCGTTTGTTTAAACTGCCCCGCTTTTTTACCTTCGTCCGGTGTGCTTCAGGGAAGCGCAGGATGGAAACCGTTAAAACCCGTTTTTTTATGCAATATCGTCAGTTAGGTAAGTCGGATCTGCATATCAGCGAAATCAGCTACGGCTGCATGTCGCTGGGCAGTGACGATGCAGACAACGCCCGCCTGGTACACCAGGCCATAGACGGTGGGATCAATTTTTTCGATACCGCCGACCTGTATGATCACGGGCAGAATGAAATCTCCCTGGGAAAGGCGTTGCAGGGCAGGAGGACAAACGTCCTTATCGCCAGCAAGGCGGGCAACCAGTGGCGGCCGGATGGCAGCGGGTGGGACTGGAATCCGCGCCGGGACTATATCCTGTCCTGTGTGGAAGAAAGCCTGCGCCGCCTCCAAACCGATTACATTGATCTGTATCAGCTGCATGGCGGTACTCTTGAAGATCCGACGGACGAGACGATATCGGCTTTTGAAACCCTGCGGCAGCAGGGAAAGATCCGTTATTACGGGATCTCTTCCATACGCCCCAATGTGATCCGCACCTTCGTGGAACGGTCCAATATTGTGAGCGTGATGATGCAGTATAGCCTGCTGGACCGCCGTCCGGAAGAAAGTTGTTTCCCGCTGCTGGAACAGCATAACATCGGCGTGCTGGCAAGGGGGGCCGTGGCAAAAGGCTTGCTGATCGGTAAAACGCCGGCGCCTTACCTGGACTATAACGAAGCTGACGTGACAAAGGCGGCGGCAGCGATACAACGGCTGTCCACCGCCGGCAGGAGCGCTGCCGCTACGGCGTTGCGGTATGTGTTGCAGCAACCGGCGGTTACTTCGGCCGTGGTGGGCATGCGCACGGCGCAGCAGGTGGAGGAGGCTTTGGAGGCGGCCCGTGCTACGCCGCTCACGGCACCGGAAATACAACAGCTGCAACAGGTATTGCCGGCCAACTTATATGAGCAGCATCGCTGATGGCTTAGTAGCAGGATCATTTATTATATTGTACAGATATTCTATTTGTACAGAACCCAAAGTCCTTTGTATGCAGAAACTCAAAATAGGCATGTTTCTTTTCCCGGACATGACCATATTGGACTTCACCGGCCCTTATGATGTATTTGTGAAAGCGCCTTGTTTTGAGGTGGTGCTGTTGGGAGAAACGACGGCGCCCTTTAAGGTGGAAGGCGGTCTGACGATACAACCGTCGGTGACGATGGCTGCCTGTCCGCAGCTGGATATCCTTTTTGTGCCCGGTGGCAAGGGTATCAATGCATTGCTCACTAACGGCGCGGTGCTGGATTTCCTCCGGCAGCAGGCGCTGGGCGCGAAGTATATCACCAGTGTTTGCACAGGCGCGCTGGTACTGGCTGCGGCCGGACTGTTACAGGGATATAAGGCCACCACTCACTGGCGTTCGCTGGAGCTGCTGCGTATGCTGGGTGTGGACGTGGTGGAAGAGCGGGTGGTGAGAGACCGTAACCGGATCACCGGTGGCGGCGTAACGGCTGGTATTGACTTCGCGCTGTCACTGACCGCCATGATAGGAGGGGAGGAGCTGGCGCGCATTGTTCAGCTGCAGTTGGAATACAATCCCGCGCCGCCTTTCCGGGCAGGTTCGCCGCATACTGCCGGCACGCCGGTATTGCAGGCTACGCGGGAACTGACCAAGCACATGCTCGAAACACGGCGGGGTATTATCCGTGCACTGCTGCAGGAGCGCGGAATGCCTGCTGCGCCGCCGTCCTGATGTCGCATACTTCCCGGAGGCCGATCATGCGTTGGCGTTCCGGGTCCCATACTTTCAGCCGGAAGCAGGCCCGTATATCACGGAAACGCAGTGAGGTGACCGTCACCTGCTGCAGTTCCGGAAAAGCTGCCATCACTTCGGGCAGGCGGTAGAAAGGAATACGGGCGTTCAGGTGATGAATGTGATGATAGCCGATATTACCGGTGAACCATGCCATTACAGGATTCATCTGCATATAGCTGGAACTCAGCAGCGCGGCTTTATCATAACACCAGTTCTCGTTGTCGTTGAAGACTACGCCGGGGAAATTGTGCTGGGCATAGAACAGGTAGGCGCCAATACCGCAGGCGATGGTAAAAGGAATGAATATAAAAAACAGCCAGCTTTGCCATCCCAGGAAGTAAAAAACAGCGATGCTGCCGGCGATATGCAGTACCATGGCCAGCAGGGAGTCCGCATGTTTACGCGGACTGCTGGCGAAAGACTGCCAGCACATGCCAATCAGGAACATAAACAGGTAACCAGCCGCAATGGTGGCAGGATGGCGGGTAAACAGGTAACTTCTTCTCTCTCCGGGGGACATCTGCTCAAAACGCTGACGGGTGGCGATGGCGTAAGACCCGATACTTGCACTGAACAGCTTTGAATTGTGTTTGTGATGGTAGTCATGTGAGCGCTTCCAGATGCTGGTAGGCGCCAGTATATAGATGCCGAACAGCGTCATGATAGCGTTGGCTACCCGTGAGTTGTGCAGGATAGCGTGGTGCTGGTGATCGTGGTAGATGACGAACATTCGCACAATCAGCAGGCCTGATAGCACGCTGCCGGCTATCCGGAAGGGCAGCGGCAGCAACAGGGTGCTGGCCAGGGCCAGTATTAACAAACATAAGGTGGTAAGCAGGTATAACCAGCTCTTGGTCCTTTCTTCACATGCATACGGCTTGGTAGCCAGAATTAAGTCTTTGCCTTGCAGCATAATCGTTGTAGAATTTCGTAAAAAATACAGTTGCTTATTGTTGAACGGCGGGCCGCTGGTGTTTCCATCGTTTGTGTGACCAGAGCCAGGTGGCGGGTTGTTCGATGATATCCGCTTCCAGTTGGCGTGTATGCAAGGCCGTTATTTCGCCTTCCTTTTCCGTAGAAGGAGTGGCAGTGAGCATATGGGCAAATACAGTGTAATAGCCTCTTTTGTCCCGTTGTACACTGACGTATACCACAGGGTAATTCAATTTCTGCGCAATTTTCTCTGTTCCCTTAAATACCGGCGTATCCTGGTGAAGGAAGGTCATCCAGTGTGCGGTCTGCGGTTGTGGCGCCTGGTCTGCAATAAACGCAGTGGCGCTCACATGGTCGCGGTTTTTAACCATGTCGCGGAAAGTGTCCTGCATGGCAATCAGTTTGGTACCGAAACGGGTACGCATTTTATACATCAGGCCGTTGAATTGTTTGTTGGCCAGCGGATGATAGATCACATAGAGCTGCTGCCGGCACAGGATGCTGAAGGTATTGCCGGCCCATTCCCAGTTGCCTTTATGCCCCATGACCAATACCACGCTTTGCTTTTCGGCCGCCAGGCGGTCAAACAGCGCGACGGTCTCATCTGTGAAACGACAATGCCGGACCATAGCTTCGCGGCTGATGGTCAGTGTTTTAAAAGTTTCAAGGAAGAGATCGCACAGATAATGATAAAAATCTTTGCAGATCTTTTCAAGCTCGGCTTCGTTTTTGTCAGGAAAGGAATTACGGAGGTTGTTCATTACCACCTTTTTCCGGTAGCCAAGCAGATGATACAGTAAGATAAAAAGCAAATCGCTGACAAAATATAAAATTCGGAAAGGCAGCAATGAGACAATATAAATTACCGGTAACAACAGGTAGTAGGCAATAACAGTCAAGTCAGCGTAGGTTTTTGTTGCTCCAGGAGCATTATGAAAAATGTAAATATATAGGAAAGACAGAACTTTTCACAATATAGCCTTAAAAACAAGGCATTGTTAGGTTTTAGTATCTTTATCCGGGCATCTTTTGTAAACTTTAACATATACAGATGAACGTTATCCGACAATTGACCAGATGGACATGCCTTGCGGCAGTCATCGGTATGTACAGTCACTGCGCCCGTTCGCCGTACGCAGCCACCAATAAAATTTACCGGCAGAAAGCCAAAGGATATGCACATGTAATACGCGAACAGCCGGCGGTACTGCCCGGCGAAAACGGTATCAGGCCTGCATGGTGGGCCGGTACCATCAATTACAACCTGCGTAAACCGAATATGGTCATTATTCATCATACTGCCCAGAATTCATGTGAACAAACACTTAAAACCTTTACACTGGAGCGGACACAGGTCAGCGCTCATTATGTGGTATGCCGCGACGGCACCATTCATCATATGCTGAATGATTACCTGCGCGCCTGGCATGGCGGGGCTTCCCGCTGGGGGAATATCACCGATATCAACTCCGGTTCTATTGGTATCGAGCTGGATAACAATGGCACAGAACCATTTGCTCCCGCACAAATCAACAGCCTGATGATCCTGCTGGACACACTGCAGCATCGTTACAATATCCCGGCTGCCAATTTCGTGGGACATGGCGACATTGCCCCCGGCCGTAAGGTGGACCCCAGCGCTTACTTCCCCTGGCAGCAGCTGGCCGCAAAAGGTTTTGGCCTCTGGTACGACGATACCACCCAAACAGTGGTGCCACCCGCCTTCGATAAATGGCAGGCGCTCCGCATTATCGGCTACGACCTGAAAGATACCACCGCTGCCATGCAAGCCTTTAAAAGGCATTTCATGCCGCAGGATACCCTGCTTCCTTCGCCGGACACCGATAACAAGGTGCTGTACGGCGTCATGAAAAAATACCAGTGACCCGGTCTTTGAGGTATGACACCTTAAGGACTGGTTACCCCTACGCCGGTACTTTATTTATTTTGTAGTGTGCGTTAAATGAAGTATTTTAATAATGAGTTAGATCGAACCATAACCAGAATCTGAGACCCAATATCACAACAGCATAGCTATTACCTATTTTCCTCGTTATTATAATTTCTCTTGCCATGAAACGCACACTCCAGTTCTCCCTGTTACTG
Source organism: Chitinophaga oryzae (assembly GCF_012516375.2). NCBI lineage: Bacteria > Pseudomonadati > Bacteroidota > Chitinophagia > Chitinophagales > Chitinophagaceae > Chitinophaga > Chitinophaga oryzae. The sequence goes on along the minus strand of NZ_CP051204.2, from coordinate 7,692,724 downwards.
CTGTTACCGGCTGCCCTGATCGTATTGGCCGCCCGTCAACAGCCCGCTTCCGCAAAAATCCATTACCAACCTGTGTCCGACACCACCTGCCTGGTAAAACATGAAAACACCTACGACTTCCCCGACAGCCTGCGCAAAAAAATAAATGCGCTCATCGAAGACAAAGTTGCCGGCGGCATCGAAGAAAAAGGAATCACTACCTGGGAAAATTCTCCCGATGCACCTGAATACTACCAGATCGTGCTCCGAAAAAACAAGGTCACCATCAAGTACAAGGGCACCATCTGCCAGGATAAGCTCATAGCAGAAAATATTGACGCCTGCACGGCAGAACTGAAAAAACTCCTGAATAGATAAAGAATACAGGCTTATTGATAACAAACCTATCGTGTTCCGTTAATCACCGGAGCATCGTGTTGGCGCCTGTGCAAGCTGCGGTGCACTGCTACGTATATGCCTGCTGTCATATTGCTAGTAAATATTTATCCCCGGGCCGCTGCCCGGGGATAAAGTACTTCATTGCTATTCGGATCTTTCATACGTTCTCCATCGCTTTGCGCTTACGCTCTGTTGTCTTCTTTATAACACACTGACATTCCGTGTGCGCCGCTGCTATACACGCTACCGTTTTACGTACCACCTTTCAGTCTTTCCTGCTTTAAAATGAGGGGGCGGTTCATTTGATCTGATTTGGCTATCAATTGTTTATAAACAAAATATCCTGCTTCCAGTGCTGTAGACCTCCCGGTAATGTTACCTGCTATTGTTATGTTTAGTCTACAGGTTTTGTAGATTAATAAATCTTGATTACTTTTGCGCCAGATATCTACCATCATGGCGCACGCGGTCATCATCACCAGCGATCGTATGTCTGTGATCACATCAACCATCGTACACCAACGACAAAGACCAAAACCAAATCGGTAGTAAACGGAAAAACCAGTATTGTCCGCCAACGACCAAAAACTATTGCTTAAATCACCAGTTACGAATGAAGTACGTACAAAGGCTGCTCGGCCTGTTGCCCGCATTATTGTGGCTACAGCAGAGCTTTGCCCAGGAAACCAGGGTCAGCGGGGTAGTCACCTCCCGCAGCGACGCACAGCGTGTACCCGGCGCTGTTATACGGATAAAAGGCACCTCCCAGGGTACCCAGGCCGATGCAGATGGTAAGTATACGATCAGCGCCAATGCAACAGACACATTGCAGGTCTCTTTCATAGGCTTCCAGACAGCCCTGGTGCCGGTGGGTAACAACCGTGTCATCAATATCGCACTGGAAAGTGCAGACAGCAAATTGCAGGAAGTTGTAGTGACCGCGCTGGGCATCTCCCGTGAGAAAAAATCACTGGGATACGCTGTACAGGAACTCAAATCAAAAGACATCGCGGAAGCCAGGGAAACGAACCTGGTGAACGCCCTCTCGGGGAAAATAGCCGGTGTACAGGTGACCAACAGCCAGGGCAGCCTCGGTTCTTCCCGCATCGTTATCCGCGGGGAAACCTCCATTGCAGGCAACAACCAGCCCCTGTTCATCCTCGACGGTATCCCGGTAGATAACAGCCAGCTGGGTATCGGCACCGGCCGCGATTTTGCCAACGCTATCTCAGACGTGAACCCGGACGATATAGCCTCCATCAGCGTGCTGAAAGGCCCCAATGCCGCCGCATTATACGGCTCCCGTGCCTCCAACGGCGTTATCCTGATTAAAACCAAAACAGGTAAAGAAGTGAAAGGCGGCCTCGGAGTGACCGTTAATTCCAACGCTACCTTCGATAGGGTGCTCATCCTGCCCGACTTCCAGAACGTATACGGTCAGGGCGCCGGCGGACAGTTCTCCTATAAAGACGGTAAAGGCGGAGGCCTCAATGACGGTACCGACGAAAGCTGGGGCCCCAAAATGGACGGCCGCCTTATCCCTCAGTTTTTCTCCAACGGGGAAGCAGTACCCTTTGTGCCGCATCCCAACAACGTAAAAGATTTCTACGAAACAGGCTATACGCTTAATAACGGGCTCGCTGTAGGCGGCAGCTCGGAAAAGATCGACTACCGTTTCTCCTATAACAATACCAAACAAGTGGGCATTCTGCCTAACACCGGCATCAGCCGCAACACCTTCACCGCCAGCAACACCTTCCGCATTGCGCCTAAGCTGACGCTCAACACTTACGCCAACTATATCCGCAGCAGCGCCGACAACCTGCCCGGCGTGGACGGCAGAAGAGGCAACAGCGTTACGTTGCAGTTCATCTGGTTTGGCCGCCAGGTAGACGTGTCCAAACTGCGGGATTATAAAAACCCGGATGGCACCGACTATAACTGGAACCATAGCTACTACAGCAATCCCTACTGGATACAATACGAAAACACCGTAGGGCAGCTGCGCAACCGCTTCTTCGGAAACGCCCGCCTGTCATACGAAATCCTCGACTGGCTCACGGCCAACCTCCGTATTGGTACCGATTACTACCAGGACAGAAGAAAATACAAAATCGCTTACTATACCAACGGTACACCGTTCGGTTCCTATACAGAAGACGCTTATGCTGTCAGCGAAACCAATGGTGAGTTTACCCTCAACGCTAAAAAACAGCTGAGCCACGATTTTAACCTGGACGTACTCGTTGGCGGTAACATCCGCAACAACCGGTTCGAACAAAACTACCAGCAGGCGCCCAAACTGGCGGTGAAAGATGTGTATACGCTTAATAACTCCCGCGATCCGCTGCTTTCCACCAGCTACTTCTCCAGGCAACGGGTGTACAGTACTTTCGGTTCTGCACAGCTCGCGTTCCGCAACTACGCCTTCCTGAACGTGACAGCACGCAACGACTGGTCGTCCACATTGCCGGTAGAAAACAACTCCTATTTCTATCCTTCGGTAAACGGTAGCCTCGTACTCTCCGACGCACTCAACATCAAAAGCAAAGCACTTACCCTGCTTAAAATCCGCGGCGGATGGGCACAGGTAGGTAAAGACACTGATCCCTATCAGCTGATCAATACCTATCCGTTCAACCAGCCGTTCGGACCAAACCCGCTGCTCACCGTATCCGATAAGTTCCTGGCGAAAGACCTGAAACCGGAAATAACCAGCTCAACGGAAGTGGGCCTGGAAGCAGGCTTCATCGACAACCGTATCCGCCTCGATTTCACCTGGTACCAGTCCAACAGCCGCAACCAGATACTGCTGGCGGATGTAAGTCCTACTACCGGTTATCTGAAAAAACTGATGAACGCCGGTGAGATCAGCAATAAAGGTATAGAAGTGATGCTCGGAGGAACACCGGTGTCTACACGCTCCGGCTTCCGTTGGGACGTTAACGTTAACTACGCCCGCAACGTGAGCAAGGTGATAGAACTGGATAAAGAAGGTTTCCTCAACAACTATGTACTGGGCAGCAGTGGCAATATGCAGGTGCTGGCCAGCAAAGGGCAGCGCTATGGCGCCCTGTATGGCGCCGCCTACCAGCGCGATGCCCGGAACAGGATCATCGTCAATGCCGATGGTACGCCGGCGATCGATCCCAACAAGAAAATACTGGGCTATTATACGCCCAAATGGACCGGTGGTATTTATAACACCTTCACCTTTAAAGGAATCAGCCTCGGCTTCCTCATCGATACCAAACAAGGCGGCTCTATTTATTCGGGCACCAACTACACCGGTAACTATACCGGCGTGCTGGCGACGACGCTGCCCGGCCGGGATGAGGAACATGGCGGTTTGCCTTACTACCGCAGCGGTCAGCAGAATATACAGCTGCCTTCTCACACCGCCACAGCGCCCAATGGCGCCGAAGTGCACCATGATGGTATGATCTTCGACGGCTACACGGCAGACGGTAAAAAGAATGATGTCATCCTCGGCGCAGAAGACTATTATAAAGCAGTATACAACAGCAGCCTGAATGAAAGCTCCATCTTCGACGCTTCTTTCATCAAACTGCGCGAAATCAAACTGGGTTACACACTGCCGAAAACACTGACGGACCGCTGGAAATTACAGTCTGTCAACATTGCGCTGGTGGCCAGAAACCTGGGGTACCTGCAGAAGCATGTACCTAATATCGACCCGGAGACCGCTTTCAATACCGGTAACGGTCAGGGACTGGAGACACTGCAGATACCCACCACCCGCAGCATCGGCATTAACCTGAATGTTTCATTTTAATTACGCACCGGATATGAAAAAATTGTTGATACCAACTTACCTGTTGTTCGCTATTGTGCTGCTGGCTTCCTGCCGTAAGGAGCTGGAGCGGATCAACAAGAACCCGAATGAACCGACGACCGTGCAGCCGGACTACCTGTTGAGCAATGGCATTAAGGCCAATGTAGATACTTACTGGGGGCCTGATGCCGCCATGGATGGAACTTTGCTGTATGTGCAGTACTGGTCTAAAATACAATATACTGACGCCGACCGGTATATCGCCGGCGCCACCGGCACCCAGACAGTATGGAGCAATTTCTATGCGCAGGGCATTGAAGACTTTACCACGCTGGCGCAGTTGGGTGACAGCCTGCATAACGCCAACTATAAAGCGGTTGCCGTGATCATGCGTTCCTGGATCTTCCAGCAGCTGACAGATCTCTATGGTGATATCCCTTATAAACAGGCTGGCCAGATCAGCCAGTACCTGACGCCGGTATACGACAGCCAGAAAGACGTATATACCGGTCTGCTGGCAGAGCTGAAACAGGCGGCGGCCAGTCTCACCCCCGGTAGTAACGACATCAACGGCGATATCCTCCTTGGTGGCAATACTGTCCGCTGGAAACAATTTGCCAACGCGCTTCGCCTGCGTATTGCGCTGCGCATCGCCGACCGTGAGTTCGCTACTGCCAAAGCGGTATTTGACGACGTGGCTGCCGGCGGCGCAACCGCCCTGCTGCCGAAAGACACGGTGATAAAACTCAATTACCTTGCATCACCCAATCAGAACCCGGTAGGACGCAACCGGGAAACCCGCAACGATTACCGCATCAGCAAATCTGTGGTCGACAAGCTGAAAGCGCTGAACGACCCACGGTTACCCATATACGCCACTATGCCGAAAGATACCAATGTGATCATCGGCGTGACCAATGGGCTTCCGAGTGATTCCGCCGCCAGGCTGGGCTTCACTAAAACTTCCGATGCCGGTACAGTGTTTACCGCTACTACGGCCCCGGCTATACTCTTTAGCTATGCAGAACAGCAGTTCATCCTGGCAGAAGCAGCGCAGCGTAGCCTGATCGCCGGTAACGCCCCGACACTGTACAACCAGGCGGTGACAGCATCTTTTGTGCAGTACGGTATCCCTGAAGCTGCCGCTGTTACTTACCTGGCTCGGCCAGAGGTGACTTATGATGCGGCCAACTTTAAGAAAAGTATCGGTGAACAGAAATGGCTCGCCCTCTTCGGACAAGGCATCGAAGCTTTCACAGAATGGAGAAGGCTGGACTATCCGCAGCTGAAAGCTGCTTATGCCGGTGCGCTGGGCGGTAAGATGCCCGCGCGGTTTAAATACCCCTCCAGCGAGCAGTCGCTCAACGGCACTAATTATAAAGCAGCCGTAGCCCGCCAGGGCGCCGACCTGCTCACAACCAAACTCTGGTTTGATAAGTTCTAGTCATAGTTGTTGATAAATTGAAAGCCGGCGTGAATGATCATGCCGGCTTTTTATTTTTATAAAATTCTCAAGCATACATATAAAAAATCTACATATAATAAATAAAGTTTTTAATTTAGCAGCGACCAACTGACCGGGAATGCTATGTATAGAGTCTCTTTATGCCTGATGATGTTATGTGCTGCCGCCTGCCATAATAATATTGCCGATGATGAACCCATTGCCGTACCGGCTGCCTCTGAAATAGCCATCACATCGCTGGAGATAGTCGATGATGGCGACTCTATCATGAAAACTCATGAGGACATTGACTGGAAAGAAATAGAAGTCTTTCTCTTTTCGAAGGCGCTGATAGATAATAAAGTACCATTGCAGACGACGCTGCCGCGCTTCACTGCTGCGATAGGGGAGGCGGACAGCCTCGTGGAGCCCAATTGGGATTATCTCTGCGGTACGCAGTTTGAAGACAATTTCCAGTATTTCTATAAAGACGGTTCCCGCTTTGAGCTGTTAAAAGACAGCCTTCTTTGCAGCGAATACCGGTTTACATCCGGGCATACGGTGGTATATGCAGGTATTACCTTCAGCGGCAACACTACATGGGCGGAGGTGAAGAAACATTTTCCCAGGGCGGCGCAGCAGGCGGAGAATGGCGGCTATACGGACATGATCACCCTGCGTGATGCGGACGAAGAAGACAGCGACAGCAGTGTACGTTTGTATTTCGAAAACGGGAAACTGGAACGGATCGTCTATTTTGTTCCGTGCTAAGCCAACAGGTAAACACGCAGACTTCTGGCCCCCTGCGCGCCGTGTACCAATACCGCTTCGATGTCGGCAGTGGCCGAAGGGCCCATCACAAAGCAGCCATAGGCGGTATCTTCCAGGTGTATCCGCAGGTAGGCGTCATACATGTTTCCAACAATGGCCTGTGGCGATAACAGGATGACAAGATGCGGGGGCAGTACTCCCGGTGCGTTGACCACCAGGTCCTCTTCTGTAAGCCATACCATACCGTTTTCCGCCACGCCCAGGCGGGCGCGGATAACCGCAACGTCTACACCTGCCGGTCCGGAATTCTTAACGGCATGCATATCACGGCTGCCGGGTATTTCCGGTGCTGCGGAACAGATGACTTTTGCTTCAGCATGTTGTGAGGCCAGCAACGCCTGTGCGGCGGCGGCATCTGCCGGACGGAATATTTCTCCGCCGGCTTCTTTGACGCGGTTTTCAAAGGCAGCGAGTAAATCGGCCCTGGTGCGGAGGAAATCCGGACCCTCCGGATAGATGGTCTTGTTGACGGCCAGCTGCCGCTCAGCGACGGACAGTACCTGGCTAAAGCTGTTGTTCTCCATGTTCATTGTTTTTGCCGGCGATCCGCCGATATAACGCGGAATAAATACGTTTACTTTCCTGCGAAACTATTTGCAGGTATATTCATGTATAACAGTAAAATACAGGTATTGGTTGACCGGAAATTCAGGATACCGGTGTTTTCCCGCCATCCACGGCTATGCTGGTGCCGGTAACGTAGGAAGCAGCAGGAGAGGCGAGGAAAGCGGCCATGGCCGCTATTTCATGCGCTTCGCCGAAGCGCTTCATCGGAATCTCGTCCCGCCATTCTTCTGCTATCGTTTCCGGGGAGACGTTCCTTGCGGCAGCGGTGGCATTAAATAATTTCTCCAGCCGGTCGGTGAGCGTGGAGCCAGGGAGTACATTGTTGACCGTTATACCGTGCTGAGCCAGTTCATTGGCCAGCGTTTTGGCCCATGCAGCCACTGCCCAGCGGGTAGTGTTGGATACGCCGAGATTTTTCAGCGGTGCTTTTACAGAGGTGGAAATAATATTGATGATGCGGCCGTAACCGGCGGAGATCATACCGGGTACCAACGCCTGCGCCAGTACCTGGTTACAGAGCACGTGCTGGGAGAAAGCAGCTGCAAAAGCGTTGGCCGGAGCTTGCAGGACAGGGCCTGCTGCAGGGCCGCCGGTATTGTTGACCAGAATATGCACCGGTCCTTCGAGGGCCAGGTCGGCGGCCAGGTCGGTCACTTCTGCCAGGTCAGAAAAATCGGATACGATATAACGGTGGGCCTGTCCGGCATCGGCCGCCAGCTGAGCGACAGCGGTTTTCAGCTTTTCTTCATTGCGGGCGGTGAGAATGCAGGTGGCCCCCAGCGCGGCCAGTTCGATGGCAGTAGCCAGGCCGATGCCTTGTGAGCTGCCGCATACCAGTGCGGTCTTGCCTTGTAAGGAGATATTCATTGAGTTATTTTTTTATTTGGGTATTTTGATATTCAGGAGGTTTTCCCACTATCAAAATACCCAAATAAAAAAATAACTGAATAAAAATGATCAAACGGTTTATACGCGGACGTAGATTTTTCGTTTGTCGAGGAGGTAGCCCACTATCCAGCAGAGCAGCATAAATGCCAGCGAAAACAGCAGGGACCCGAATTTGCCGGGAGACAGGGGCTGGAAAAACTGGTCGTTGATCCAGCGATACAAGGAGGTGCCGCCCACCTGGAAGAAATGGAACAGGATAGCGAGCACTTCGGACAACAGGTAGAGGAACAACGGATTTTTACCGAAGACGGTGAAGAAGCCGGTGCCTTTGGTGAAGCCTGCCATGTCAATCAGTTGTATCAGGAAGGATAACAAGAGCAGGTCGATGCCTACCGTGAGTAATACATAGGAGCTGGTCCACAGTTTTTTATTGATCGGGAAAACGGTGTTCCAGGCATAAGCCAGTACGATCAGGAGTATGCCGGCGGCGGCCATGCGCAGCAGCCCTTGTTGCGTGCGTCCTTTCTGCTGTACGAAAAGGCCGGTGTAATAGCCCGCCACTACATTGACTACAGCCGGGAAAGTGCTCAGTATCCCTTCCGGGTCGAAGGCGAATCCTTCTCCGTGATAAAGATGATTTTCGCCCATTACCAGCTTATCCAGCGCCAGTCCTGCGTTGCCGTGGATACCATATTGGTCGCCGGGTGTGCCGCAAAACCAGAGGATGGCCCAGTAGCCGAAAAGAAACAGGGCGCTGACAGCCCATACTCCTTTTTTAGGCAGGTAATGTATCAGTAGCGAAGCAATACCATAGCAGAGCGCGATGCGCTGTAATACCCCCAGTATACGGGTGTCGCTGAATGGTTTGAAGGCCAGGCCGGCATCGGTATGCTCTACGAAGGGAAACCAGTACATGAGGTATCCCAGCAGAAAGATAAGGAAGGTGCGCTTGAAGATTTTGCCTAGCACAGCTGCGTTGCCCAGCTGTTCGTATTTCCTCATGCTGAAGCTCATGGCGTTACCGACGGCAAAAAGAAAGGAAGGAAATACCAGGTCGGTGGGCGTCCAACCATGCCAGGGGGCATGGTCCAGCGGCCAGTAGGTACCTCCTGTGCCGCCGGTATTGACAATAATCATGAAACAAACAGTCATGCCGCGGAACACGTCCAGCGGTAAAAAGCGTTGGGAGCTTTGAGTCATTTTTCCCCGGGTTATTTGGTTGACAAGATGGTAAGGAATGCGTTTGAGTGTCTACAATATAGACATCTCTTTTCCAAAAACCAAATAACCGGAGAAAATGAACGGCTGGAAAGTTTTATTTGGAGAACCCTTTACCTAATACTTCATGCACTTCATGTATCACTACAAATGCTTCAGGGTCAGCCTCCTGCACCAGTTCTTTGAGGCGCATCAGCTCCTGTTTGCCGATAACCACATACAATACTTCTTTTCTGTCGCCGGTGTAAGCGCCATGGCCATGCAGCACGGTGGCGCCGCGTTGCATCTCTCCGGTGATCTTTTGTGCAATCTGGGGGGTATGCTGGGAGATAATGGTGATCGCCCTTTTGGTATTGAGACCGTCTACGATATAATCCACTGTCCGTGCGCCGATGTAAACGGCAATAAAAGTATACAGGGTCTTTTCCAGGCCAATGATAAAGGCCGATGCCGCAATCACCACGATATCGAATATTAACATGGCATTGCCGAGCGACCAGCCGAGGTATTTCTGGCACATCCGGGCTACAATGGCCGATCCGCCGGTGGTGCCGCCCGAGAGGAACACCAGCCCGATGCCAATGCCTACCAGCAGGCCGGCAAAAATGGCCGCCAGCAAGGTGTTGGAGGTCACCGGCGTAAGCGTGTTTTCCGTCAGGTAGAGGAACAGGGAACAGAAAATAATGCCCAGGATGGTATATAACATTACCCGCCGGTCCAATAGCCGGTATCCTGCAATAATCAGGAACACGTTAATGACCAGGTTGGTGATGCCGGGCGACCAGCCAAGGTAATAATAGGTAACGATGGTAATACCGATAACCCCGCCTTCAGAGAGTTTATTGGGGATAGCGAGGTAGTTGATACCTACAGCAAATATCAGTGCGCCAATGATCAGCAGCAGGATATTCTTCACATGTGATTTCATAAGGCAAAAATAGATTATTTACGCACGCAGAGACGCAAAGCGCCGGTATATAATTTAAGCGCGCAAAGGAGCGGAGATCTCCCGCCAGATCATGTTATGAACACAATTTCGGCCAAACATGTTCCTCGCTCCTCTGCGCTCTTAATCAGACAAAAAAAAACTTTGTGCCCTGGCGAGAAAAAATTTGGAATTATTAAAACTCGATGTATATTTGTCTATCAATTCAGTAGACTAATAGTTTACAACCAATACAGGGAGAACAAGGCAATACTCCCGGCATCCTTTGAACCACCAGCAAAGAGCAGCCGCCATTAATTGAACAAGTGTAAAACAATACACCATGAATCGGCATACTCAGGACTGTGGACTGCGTTCCCAAACGTTGCATCTTTCAAAGGGTTATCATACCTGTTTCCATCACATGATCGTGCTGCAAGAATGTTGTAGCTGTTGACCAATCATCTTGCGTTCTGTAAGCTGTAAATAGAATGCCTGGTCAGGCTTGCGGGGACGGTATGCTGCAAATTTATTGGTGGTAAATTTTTCAGTATCATACCTACCCGCGCCTTCCCGGCATATCACCTCCAAAATCGCTTGCTATGAAAACTTTCGGATACTTCCTGCTGGCGGCTGCATGGATACTTTCCTTACCAGCCAACGCCCGGCAGTCTTCAGATACTATAACAGTAACGGGCACACGGTTTACGTTCCCGCTTGTACAGGAATGGATAGACCAGTTCCGGCAAGCCCATCCGGGCGCTGTGTTCCGGCTGGTATCGCCCAGGGACCCTGCCGCCGCTCACGCTGCGGTACACTTCACCGCTCAGCGGGTACAGCATAAGAAAGAACAGTTTCAATATACGCCGGTCGCCCGGTATGCCCTGCTGCCGGTGGCCAACGCCCGCAGCGGATATGCGGCGAAGCCGCTGACTGTAGAAGACCTGCGCACACTGTATTTTAAAAATGAAGGACCGGAAAACGCCCCGGGAAAAGCAATAGTATATAACCGCCGGGAGAAATCCTGTGCACCGGTGACCTTCGCCGCCTTCTACGGCGCCGCCTTTGAAGATATCAAAGGAAAACAGGTGCCGGGAGATGACCAGCAACTGCTGAAAGCCGTACAGGAAGATTCCTCGGCCATCTCGTTTAACAACCCGGGATTTATTTATGACCTGCGTAACCGCAAACCCGTACACAACATTGCCGTTATACCACTCGACCTGAACGGAAACGGTCAACTGGAAGATACAGAAGACTTTTACGCCGACCTGGACGTGTTGATCCAACGGCTGGAAACGTCGCCCCCGGCAGGTATTCCCATAGAGGAAGTGGTTTTAAGCTACGACCGGGCGCTGGACAAAGAAAAGCCAGTCATCTGGGCATGGGTGCAACACATTCAGACAACCGGGCAGGGCCAGCTGCACCGCTATGGTTTCCTGGCAACGCATCCGGCCGCGGCGACTGTCAGCAGATAACAACGGAAGCTATATACTCCGGTAAAGGGGCGTTATCCTTAACAATACTGGTGGGTGTTGCAGGATGACCGCCTCGCCCGCCGGAGGACCTGACACTACTTTATTTGTCCTATGAGAACGCCTGTTGATCATCAGGAAAAAACTAATGAGAAAAGGCGTATACTAACGTGAACTAATATACGAATTTCGGAAAGCCTAATTTATCGAGAAGGAACCATCTGTTTTCAGGTAAGGCTCCCAGTGCCAGCAAGTCCCGGTCGCGCACCGGGGCTTCTTTTTTACGGCATCCCAAGTCCGAAAAATATTTTCATTTTTCTTATGGAAAATATTTTACCCCCACATCTAATTCATAAACACATTTACTATGGAATCAGCTAAAATCCCGGGGAACGATTTCCTCGACATCCTCTTCGAAGGAAGAAACAAAGACTACGGGGCTTATGCATTACGTAACCGGTACGACCGGCGTGTGCGCAATGCCGTTATGGGCACCGCTTCTATTGTGTTGGTAGTGATGGGTGGTTATGTGTTAAACAATACACTGATGGCGCATGATGTAGTGAACCGGCCTGTAGTACTTGAAACACCCGCCATGATCGATCCGCTGGATGAGCCGTTGCCGGACCCTGTTTTGCCGCCGCCCCCGCCGGTACAAGCCGCTCCGCCGCCAGCCGCGCCCACCGTGGATTTCGCCAGCCTGGTCGTAGCGCCGGACAGGGACGTAAGACCGGAAGAAGAACCTCCCCGCATCAGTGACATCGGCAACAACGCCATCGGTTTTGAAAACAGGGAAGGTGATCCGAATGGCCGTCCGGAGGGATTAGATGATTTGAAAGGACCTACTACCGGTGTCGTGGATATGCCGGTGGCGCCGGAGCGGGAAGAGATTTTGTCCTTCGTGGAAATTATGCCGGAATTTCCCGGTGGCGAGGCCGCGTTATTCAAATACCTGAAGAAAAATCTGATGTATCCGCATATGGCACAGGAAAATGGAGTGGGCGGCACTGTCTTCGTGCAATTTGTCGTAAGTCGCGATGGCTCCATCTCTGACGTTAAAACCGTAGGCGCTGCAAAAGGTGCCGGCCTGGAAGAAGAAGCAATGCGCGTTGTGCGTAAGATGCCCGGCTGGAAGCCCGGTAAACAAAACGGGAAGCCTGTGACAGTGCTCTATAACCTTCCCATCAGGTTCCAGATAGAAAATCAATAGCACCGGCCTGCCATCCATTTAGCCTGAATTACCTATACGTTCCCCTTCACCCAATTCCATAACATTTTTTTAATCTGACAAAAAAAAATTGCAATCCGCTGATTGTACCGGTACCGCCATGTCCGTACACATCAGTTACCTTCCGCTGTTCTCATACCTGTGCGTGTCCCGGCCTGCATTTTGCGGCCGGGATTTTCGTTTTTCTTATTAGAAATTATTCAAACATTTTTGATTTATGTCAAATAATAATCAAAAAATAAAGAAATTCATATATAAACAACTAAACAAAATAATTATTAATTTAACGGCCGCTTAGTTCTCTTCTTCAGCACTATAAACGGATTTTTAGTATGGAAGCGCCGGTAAATAACTCGTTGCAGCAGTTCAAGAACCTTGTTGGCACAAAGTTCCAGCTGTATAACAGTCTCTTCACTTCTTTGCCTTTTCACCGGGTAGAGAAGACGGGCATCTTTCTTTCCCTTTTCCTCCTCCACTGCGAGGAAGGATATGCCCGCGGGAACAGTCCCCAGACCATTATGGACTCTTTTTTTGAACAGTATACTACCTATAAGGACGAGCAACAGCGGACAGACCTGCTGTTTCGCTTTGTGCAGTATGCAGAAAGACAGGTGGTACTGTTCGACGCCCTGGAAGACGCCGCATTCCGCCATATCCGCGACCTGGAAGGCGCCGGTACCCTGCGTCACCTGCAATCGGAGGTCATCCAGGAGCAGGCACAGGCCCAACTGAAGGAAAAGCTGGAGCATTTTTCGGTCCGCCTTGTGCTCACCGCCCATCCCACCCAGTTTTATCCCGGTGAAGTGCTGGGCATCATCAACGACCTGGCCCGTGCGCTGGTAGAGGAAAATACCTCTGAGGTGAACATGTACCTCCAGCAGCTGGGTAAAACACCTTTCTTTAAAAAAGAGAAACCATCTCCCTATGATGAAGCCATCAGCCTGGTATGGTTCCTCGAAAATATATTCTACCGCGCCGGCGGCCGTATCCTTTCTTTCCTGAAAGCGCAGTTCCCCGGGGCGGTCAGCAGTAAAAACCCGGTGATCCGCATGGGCTTCTGGCCCGGCGGCGACCGTGACGGCAACCCCTTCGTGAATGCCGCCATCACCGTGGAAGTGGCCGCCGCCCTCCGCGCATCCATTATGCGCTGCTACTTCAGGGAGGTACGCAACCTGAAACGCCGCCTCACCTTTAAAGGCGTGGAAAACGTAGTGGCCGCGCTGGAAGCCAAACTGTCGCGCAACCTCTTTACCGCCGGCCATAAAGCCGATATCAGCCGCCAGGAAATACTGGACACGCTGGCGGATATACGAAAAACCATTGTGGAGCAGCATAACGGCCTGTTTGTGCACCTGGTGGATAACCTGATCAGTAAAGTGGAAATTTTCGGGCTGTACTTCACCTCGCTGGACGTCCGCCAGGACAGCTCCGTGCATGTGGCCCTCCTCGATGCTGTGGCTGACAAAACCGATGCACTCCCGAAAGATTACGCCTCCCTCGACGCCGCCGCCAAAATCAAAGCACTGCTCAGTATCAGCAAGGCGATAGACCCGGCGGTGCTGGAGAATCCCCTGCACCAGGACAGCCTCCGTACGGTGGCTGCCATTAAGCAGATACAGGAAACCAATGGCGAAGAAGGATGCCACCGCTATATTATCAGTCACTCTACCAGCGAACTCAATGTAATGGAAGTGTATGGCATGTTCCTGCTCAGCGGCTGGCAGCGGGAATCCATGACCATCGACATAGTGCCCCTGTTTGAAACCATCGACGACCTGCGCCATGCCGGCCAGGTGATGAAAGCACTCTACGAAAATGCGGAGTACCGTGAGCACCTGCGCCGCCGTGACTGCAAACAGACCATCATGCTTGGTTTCTCCGACGGCACCAAAGACGGCGGTTACCTGATGGCCAACTGGAGCATCTACAAGGCCAAGGAAGAGCTGACCCGCATCTCCAAAGAATACGATGTGGATGTGGTGTTCTTCGACGGCAGGGGAGGCCCCCCGGCACGTGGCGGTGGAAAAACACACCAGTTCTACGCTTCCATGGGCCGCAATATTGCCAACCAGGAAATACAGCAGACCATACAGGGGCAGACCATCAGCTCCAACTTCGGTACAGTGGATGCCGCCCAGTTCAATATGGAACAGCTGGTACATGCCGGCATCACCAACGAGTTGTTCTCTTCCCGGGAGGTAACCCTCACCAGGGCGGAGGAAGACCTGTTGCAGTCGCTCGCCGACGCCGGTTACGCCGCTTATAACAAACTGAAGAACCATCCGTATTTCCTGGAATACCTGGACCACGCCAGTCCGCTGCGCTACTACGCCGAAGCCAATATCGGCAGCCGTCCGAGCAAACGTAACGCCAACGCAAAGCTCAATCTCAACGACCTGCGGGCCGTGCCTTACGTGGGCGCCTGGAGCCAGCTGAAACAGAACGTGCCCGGTTACTATGGCGTAGGCAGCGCCCTCCAATATCTCGACGAACAGGGCAAATGGCCGGAACTGGAACACCTGTACCAGCACTCCCTGTTCTTCCGTACCCTGCTGGACAACTGCGAGATGGCCATGAAGAAAAGCTATTTCCCGCTGACGGCCTACCTGGCCAAACATCCGCAATACGGAGAAGTATGGCAGATGATTTATGATGAGTTTGAACTGACCAAAAAATTCCTGCTCCGTCTTACCGGCGAGTCAGAACTGATGGAAGCCAGCCCGATTGACCAATTGTCTATCCAGATGCGGGAGAGGATCGTGCTGCCGCTGCTCACCACCCAGCAATATGCGCTGACCCGCCTGCGCGAGCTGGACGCCGATCCCAACAACGGACATGGCCGGGAAACGTATGAAAAACTGATCATGCGTTGCTCCTTCGGCATCATCAATGCCGGCCGTAATTCCGCTTAGCAATTACGAATTACGGATTACGAATTACGAATTGAGGGCTTCTTTGTAGAGCGGTTATTAAGCAACCTTTCTAAAAGGAAGCCCTCAATTCGTAATTCGTAATTTGTAATTCGTAATTGTTCCCTACTTTTACATCTCCTATTAGTATAACTACACTTCAATATGGCAAACAGCTTATATGACTTTGGAATGATTGGCCTGGGGGTAATGGGCCGGAACCTGTTACTCAACATGGCGGATCATGGCTTTTCCGTGATCGGCTTTGATAAAGACGCTGCAAAAAATGCCGCGCTGGAATCTGCCGCTACGCCCGGAACAACCGTGAAAGGAGTTGCAGAGCTGGCTACAATGGTACAACTGCTGGAACGTCCGCGGAAGCTGATGATGCTGGTACCTGCGGGTCAGCCGGTAGATGATGTGATTGCATCCCTCATCCCGCTGCTGGAGCAGGGCGATGTAGTGATTGACGGAGGTAACTCCCATTATACAGACACTTTACGCCGGGTACAGTACCTCCGTGAAAAAGGCATCCACTTTATGGGGATGGGCGTTTCCGGTGGGGAACAGGGCGCCCGCACAGGCCCCAGCATTATGCCGGGCGGCGATCTCGACGCGTACGCCAAGGTAAGACCGATGCTGGAAGCTATCGCGGCCAAAGTAAAGGACACTCCCTGCGTGGCCTACCTCGGTAAAGAAGGCGCCGGTCACTATGTGAAAATGGTGCATAACGGCATTGAATATGCCATTATGCAACTGATCAGTGAAAGTTACGCCCTGTTGCAGAAAGGCGCAGGACTCAATAACGACGAGCTGCATGAAGTATTTGCCAGCTGGAACAACGGCGCATTGCAGTCATTCCTCGTGGAAATCACTGCAGACATCTTCAAACAGAACGATGATAAAACCGCTGCCCGCCTGCTGGACGTGATCTCCGATAAAGCCGGCTCCAAAGGCACCGGTAAATGGACTTCACAGGACGCGATGGAACTGCCCGTGGCAGTACCTGTTATCGATACGGCAGTTGCCATGCGTACCCTCTCCGGGTATAAAGACCAGCGCGTGGAAGCTGAAAAACTGTACACCGCGCCGGACCAGACTATCCATGTCGGCCAGGAAATGTGGATCAAACAGGTGCATGATGCCCTGTACTTCGCCACCATCCTGAGCTATGCACAGGGACTGGCCATGCTCCACGAAGCATCCCGCGACCTGCAGATGGAAATACCGCTGCCGGAAGTGGTGAAAGTATGGAGAGGCGGTTGCATCATCCGCTCTTCCCTCCTCGAAGTGTTCACACAGGCCTACCAGCAAGACGCCAACCTGGCTAATATCCTGCTGGACAAAGGCGTCGCTTACCTCGTACAGTCCGTGGAAGCCAACACCCGCAGCGTAGTGGCCCAGGCAGCCCAGGCAGGTATACAGGCCGCCGGCTTCATGTCCGCCCTGTCTTACTTCGACGCTTTCCGCACAGGCAGAATGGCGACCAACCTGATCCAGGCCCAACGGGACTATTTCGGTGCACATACGTACCAGCGGACAGACATGCCGGGTACCTTCCACACCGAATGGCAGCGTAACAACTAATAAAGTTCATTTTTAATTTAATATATGCAAAGCCATAAACGCCCCCCTGCTTCCATCGTCTTTATTTTCGGCGGCAGCGGCGATTTAAACTACCGAAAACTAACACCTGCGTTATACAATCTTTTCCTGGACGATTGGATGCCCGAGCAGTTCGCCATTGCCGGACTGGGTCGCAGCCCATACTCCGATGAAGATTACCGCACCCACCTGCTGGACGGTATCACCAAATTCTCCCGCAGAAAAGGTGAGCAGAACGGCCACTGGAAAGATTTCAGTCAACATGTGTCCTACCTCCAGATGGACGCGGAAGACGCCGCCGCCTACGCTAAACTGACCGACTTTGTGAAGCAGAAAGAAGAGGAGTGGGGCGTACATCCCAATGTGATCTTTTACCTGGCGGTAGCGCCGCAACTGGTGCCCAATATCGCCACCCGCCTCGGTAATCTCAACCTCTGCAGCGATAAACACTGCACCCGCATCGTGGTGGAAAAACCATTCGGCCACGACCTGCAGAGCGCCCATGAACTGAACGAGCTGCTGGCCGCTAAATTCACCGAAGAACAGATTTTCCGCATAGACCACTACCTCGGCAAGGAAACCATCCAGAACATCCTGGCCTTCCGCTTTGCCAACGCGCTCTTTGAGCCGGTATGGAACCGCAACTTCATCGAAAATATCCAGATCACGGCAGCCGAAAGCGTAGGCCTCGAAGGCCGCGGCGGTTACTACGAAAGAGCCGGCGCCCTGCGCGACATGGTGCAGAACCATATCCTGCAGGTCCTCTGCATGATCGGTATGGAACCTCCCGTTTCTTTCGACGCCAACGAAATCCGTAACAAAAAAGTGGATGTGCTCAACGCCATCCGCCGCATTACGCCGGATAAAGTGCATGAATACGCCGTACGCGGCCAATACTCTTCCGGCTGGAAAAAAGGCGAAAAAGTAGTCGGCTACCGCGAAGAAAAAGGGGTAGACCCCAAATCCAACGTGGAAACCTACGCTGCGGTAAAATTCTATATCGATAACTGGCGCTGGCAGGGCGTGCCCATCTACGTACGTACCGGTAAATACCTGAACCAGAAAGCGACCAATATCATCCTGCAGTTCAAGGAAGCGCCCCATTATGCTTTCCCGCAGGAAGCTGCCCAGACATGGCGCCCCAACAGGCTCACCATCAGCATCCAGCCTGAAATGGATATCCGTATCCGCTTCCAGGCCAAACGCGCAGGACAGACGATGACGCTGGACCCCGTAGACATGACCTTCAATTATGAAGATGCCAACGGAGAACATGCACCGGAAGCCTACGAAACACTGCTGCTCGACGTCATGGAAGGGGATGCCACCCTCTTCATGCGCGGCGACCAGGTGGATGCTGCCTGGAAAGTGATCATGCCCATCCTCGAAACATGGGAAAACCGCACTCCGCAAGACTTTCCGAACTATTCCCCGGATTCCTGGGGACCGGATGATGCAGATGCGCTCATCGCCAGAGACGGACATACATGGATTAACTTACCTTCTAAATAAATTACGAATTATGAATTACGAATTACGAATCGTGGACCCGTTTTCGGACAGTTACTTAGTAACCTTCCCATAAGTGAACCCTCTATTCGTAATTGGTAATCCGTAATTCGTAATTCCAGAGTTTATGGAATTACACATCGCCAAAGATCCCGCCCAGCTTAGTGAAAACGTGGCTGCCTGGATCAGCAATTATATACAGGAAGTGCTGCAGGACCAGGAGAAGTTCACCTTCGTGCTGTCCGGCGGCAGTACTCCCAAACAGTTATACTCGCTGCTGGCAAAACCCCCTTATGCCGAAATTATTCCGTGGGAAAAAATACACTTCTTCTGGGGCGACGAACGTGCTGTACCCTTTGAAGATGAACGTAACAACGCCCGCATGGCCTTTGATGTGCTGCTGGACAAAGTACCGGTCATCCCGGAAAATATCCATGTCATGCGTACCGACATCGGCCCCGAGCAATCTGCTGCGGAATACGAACAGATACTGCGTAAATATTTCAAGGATGAAGAGCTGACCTTTGACCTCGTGTTACTGGGTATGGGCGACGACGGACATACGCTTTCCCTCTTCCCCGGTATGCCGGTAGTACATGAAGAAGAGGCCTGGGTAAAAGCGTTCTTCCTGCCGGCACAGGACATGTACCGTATCACGCTCACCGCCCCGGTGGTGAATGATGCCGCCTGCGTCCTGTTCCTGACCACTGGCGCCAATAAAGCCCTCACCCTGAAAAGTGTGATAGAAGGTACCTTCGATGCCGATAAATTTCCTTCCCAGCTGATCCGCCCGCAAGACGGTGAGCTGCACTGGTTCGTGGACGAGGCCGCTGCCTCCGCCATGGAACTGTAACTGTGATAAACAGGATTATTACTGATTCTCCTGATTCGGCTGCTGCTTGAAAAATAATTTTGAGTTGGAGGGCGTTATATATAGCACCAAACAAATTATTTTTAATTACGTAATTAAGCGTTACTTTATGTAACTATAAACAAACGCATCAGGCGAATCAGGAGTAATCATGTTATCACAGTTTTTTGATGCACATCTGCATATTATTGACCCCAGGTATCCCTTGATCCCCAACAGCGGATACGTCCCCCCTGCCTTTACCGTAGCTGATTACCGCGAAAAAGTGGCAGCGCTTCACCTGAATGTAACCGGTGGCGCAGTAGTGTCCGGCTCTTTCCAGGGTTTTGACCAGCAGTATCTGTTGGCAGCCCTGAACGCACTGGGACCCGGTTTCGCGGGTGTTACGCAGATCCCTGCCAATACCACCGATGAGGAAATTCTTGCCCTGCACCACGCAGGCGTACGTGCGGTACGCTTTAACATACAGCGGGGCGGCTCAGAAAGCATCCGGTACCTGGAGCTGCTGGGCAAAAGGGTATACGACCTTGTTAAATGGCATGTGGAGCTGTATGTCGATTCCAGGCAACTGCCCGGCATTTCCACCACCCTGCATAAGCTGCCTAAGATCGTGATCGATCATCTGGGCTTGTCGAAAGCAGGCTTTAAGCACCTGCTACCGCTGGTGGAAAAGGGCGCGATCGTTAAGGCTACCGGTTTTAGCCGCTGCGATTTCGATGTGGTGACCGCCATGCGGCAAATCACCGCCATCAATCCGGCTGCGTTGGTATTTGGTACAGACCTGCCATCTACCAGGGCCCCAAAGCCTTTCGCACTGGCAGACCTGGAACTCATCACTAAAAACTTCCCGCTGTCGCTGGCAGAAAAAATTTGTTGCGATAACGCCCGCGCCCTGTATCATGGATAAATGTCCTGATGGGCGTGTTGATACACGTTATATCCCGAAGTTCCAGCTGTCTGTTTTCACCGTGTCCAGTATTTCCTTCAGGTGGCCCGGCATCTGTCCGTCGAGCAGGAAGCCCTGTGGCGTGCTGGGATAGATATCTTCAAACGTGCGGATCTGGTTCATGAATACCCGGCGGAATATATGCCGGCGGGTGATCTTATGCGGTTCAGGAAGACCGATAGCGGCAGTCAGCTCCACCGCGCTCTCGATAGTGTCGCGGTGATAGTTGGCTACCCGTTGTTTTTTGTCTGCCACCACCAGGCCGGCAGCCAGCCATTTGTCCTGCGTAGCCACGCCGGTAGGACAGCGGTTGGTATTGCACAGCAGGGCCTGTATGCAGCCAAGGGCCATCATCATGGCCCGGGCGCTGTTGCAGGTGTCTGCGCCCAGCGCCAGTGCGCGCAATAAGTGGAAGCCTGTCAGTACCTTACCGGAAGCGATGATTTTTATATGGTGACGGATATTGAAGCCGGTCAGCGTATCATGTACGAAGGCCAGTCCGTCCATCAGCGGCATGCCCACAGAATTGGAGAACTCTGGCGGCGCTGCGCCGGTACCACCTTCACCACCATCTACCGTAATGAAATCGGGGTAGATATCTGCCTCCATCATCGCTTTACAGATAGCATAGAATTCTTTTTGCTGGCCGATACACAGTTTGAAGCCTACAGGTTTGCCGTTGCTCAGGTCACGCAGTCTTTTGATGAAAAGCATCATCTCGCGCGGACTATCGAAAGCTTTATGGTAAGGGGGAGAGTATACTGTCGTATGAGGTTTTACGTGACGGATAGCCGCAATCTCCGGGGTGTTTTTAGCCGCCGGCAGGATCCCGCCGTGGCCGGGCTTGGCGCCCTGCGAGAGTTTCAGCTCTATCATCTTGATCTGTGGCAGCACACTTTTTTCGGCGAACAGTTTGTCGGAGAAATTACCGTCGTCATCGCGGCAGCCGAAATAGCCGGTGCCAATCTGCCAGATAATATCGCCGCCCTGCTTCAGGTGGAAATCGCTGATGCCACCCTCGCCGGTATTGTGTGCGAAGTTGCCGATCCTGGCGCCGCCATTCAACGCCTCTACAGCATTGGAACTGAGCGATCCATAACTCATAGCGCTCACATTGAAGATGCTGGCGGAATAAGGCTGCAGGCAATCGCGGCCCCCGATGATCACCCGCGGGTCCTTGTTCATCGTCTCAAAATCGTGGGGCTGTATAGAGTGGGCCATCCATTCATACCCTTCTGCGTATACGTTGAACTGTGTGCCGAATGGCTGTGAGTCCAGTTCACGCTTGGCCCGCTGATAAATAGTGGACCGGTCTACCCGGTTCACCGGGCTGCCGTCGATATCACTTTCCACAAAATACTGGTAGATCTTGGGCCGCAGCGCCTCCATCCAGTAACGCATCCGCCCGAAGACAGGATAGTTGCGGATGATCGCATGCCTGGTCTGCATCATGTCCATCACCCCCATAATGATGATGGGCAAGACAAGAATAAGCAGCCAGTAAACCCAGGGGAAAAATAAGCCAAGACCAATGATCAGGAACAAACTTGCAATCGAACATCCAATAAACGCTTTTGCCATATATAAATCGTTTAATCGTTAGGTTACTAAAGTTAAAGAAAATAATCACAGGTGAAGCCCGGTATGCTGCAATCGATTAACAATAACGCAGCGCTTATTGTTGCCTGTAGGGGCGCCCTGTACGCTTATTTGCATTTGTGGGAGATTGGTTTTATATTACACGGATGCTGTGGATGGTGTCAGACAAGACCGGGACCAACGCCATCTTTCATCCACCTGTATTCATAACCATTGTAGCATTCATTTTTATCGTTTTTTAATTTATTCCAAACATGATCAGGCATAAGTTTTTAGGGAAACTCATGACAACGGGACTGTTGCTTACCAACATCGCCGGTTTTGCCCAGACCAAAAAAGCCGTTCCATTCGACGCTGCCCGCTTGAAAACCAGCTGGGAAGTGGGGGAGAACAACTATCAGGGGAAAGCTAATTTCCTGTCTACGTTCACTTTCGTCAACACCAGTGACAAACCTTTTCCGGCTACAGGATGGGAGTTGTATTTCAACTTTATCCGTACTGTAAAAGCGGGTGTTTTGCCGGGCAATGTAAAAGTGGAGAATATCAACGGTGACCTCTACCGCCTAACGCCGGCAGATGGCTTTACCGGTATCAAACCGGGAGATTCCCTGAAACTGGGCATCGTGGGAGATGCCTGGGCGGTTAACTACACCGATGCGCCGGCCGGCCTGTACATCGTGTGGGACGACCAGAAAGAAACCGGCCTGCCGATAAAAGACTATTCCATCCGTCCTTCTACCACTGCCAAACAACTGATGCGTTATCCCGGTGATAAAACGGCCGTTATAACGCCAACGGATATATTTAAACAGAATGCTGAGATCAGGGACATCCCTGCTGCACAACTGCCGCTGATTTTCCCTACACCGGTGTCTGTTACCGCCTCCGGCGGGAACCTGGTACTGGAAGCGCCTCCTGTGATTAAAACAGATGCGGGGCTGGAAGCTACCGGCAAATTCCTGGAAAACGAAATGACGACTTTACTGGGCAAACGTGCTCCCGGTAAAAAGACTATTGCCTTCAGGCTGGATAAAAGCCTGGCTGCCAATGCCTATACGCTGAAGGTGACGCCGGAAGGCGCTACCATCGCCGCCGGCAGCGACGAAGGCGCATTTTATGCCATCCAGTCGCTGAAATCCATGATAGCGCCTGCTGCCTGGGCCGGTGTACAAAAATCGGTGAGCATCCCGGGAGTAGAAGTAAGTGATCATCCGCGTTTCAACTACCGCGCCTTCATGATCGACGTGGCCCGTAACTATCACAACAAACGGGACCTGCTGCGTATCCTCGATGTGATGGCGCTGTATAAACTGAACGTGTTGCACTATCACTTCAGCGACGATGAAGGCTGGCGCCTGGAGATCCCCTCACTGCCAGAACTGACAGCGGTAGGCGCCAAACGCGGGCACAGCACTGACTGGAAAAATATGCTGCCGCCGTCTTACGGCTCAGGCCCCGACAGCAGCAATCCTGCAGGCACCGGCTTCCTCACCCGTGCGGAATTTATCGAAGTACTGCGTTATGCAACGGAAAGGCATATACGCGTACTGCCGGAAATAGAAACACCCGGTCACGCACGTGCTGCGGTGAAATCCATGGAATCCCGCTACTACCGCCTGAAAGCTGCCGGTAAAGACAAAGAGGCTGCCGAATACCTGCTGTCTGACCTGGAAGATAAATCTGAATACCGTTCCGTACAGAACTGGAACGACAACGTGATGAACGTGGCGCTGCCTTCTACTTACCGTTTCCTGGATAAAGTGGTGGAAGAGTTACAGTCCATGTACAAAGAAGCCGGCGCCCCGCTGACAGCCGTTCACATGGGCGGTGATGAAGTGCCGCACGGCGTGTTCGAAAAATCGCCTGCCTGCCTGGCGCTGATGCAGCAGGAAAAACTGGAGAGCGTCAATGACCTCTGGTATTACTACTACCGTAAGGTGAACGACTTGCTCAAAGCCCGCGGACTGGAAACAGCCGGCTGGGAAGAAGCAGGTATGCGTAAAACGACCATCGGCGGCGAAGCGGCCAGCATCCCCAATCCGGATTTCGCGAACGACAATTTCCAGCTCAACGTATGGAACAACGTGATCGGCGGCGGCCAGGAAGACCTTTCCTATCGCCTCGCCAATGCGGGTTACAAGGTGATCCTGTCTGGTGTGAGCAACTTCTATTTTGATATGGCCGCCATGAAATCTTTCGATGAACCGGGATTCTATTGGGGTGGTTTTGTGGATGTAGACAAACCTTTCTATTTTATTCCTTTCGATTATTATAAAAACTCCAAAGTGGATGGCAGGGGTAATCCTGTGACAGCTGAAACATTTGTGGGCAAAGATAAGCTCACCGGTTTCGGACAGTCCAATATCCGCGGCCTTCAGGGATTGTTGTGGAGTGAAACCGTTACCTCTTCTGAGCGGATGGAGTATATGATGCTGCCGAAACTGTTAGGCCTGGCAGAAAGAGCCTGGGCGCAGGACCCGGCCTGGGCTACAGAAAAAGACAGTGCTAAGGCAGACGCCATGTATGCACAGGCATGGAGCGTGTTTACAAACGTATTGGGTAAGCGCGAAATGCCCAGGCTTGATAATTACAACGGCGGCTATAACTGGCGTATCCCTACAGCTGGCGTGGCGGTAGACGAAGGTGTGGTAAAAGTGAATGTACAGATGCCAGGGCTGGTGGTCCGTTATACTACTAACGGTGAAGAGCCTACGTTAAAAAGCCCTGTATACAACGGGCCTTTCCAGGCAGGTGGTAAAGTGGTGAAAGTGCGGGTGTTCAATACCCGTGGCCGCAGCAGCAGGACCACTACCGTGAAGGTGCCGCAGCCGGGCCCGGGTACGCAGTTGAAAAACAACCGGAATTAATTACGAATTACGAATTACGAATTACGAATTGAGGGCTTCCTTTTAGAATGGTTACTTAATAACCGCTCTACAAAGAAGCCCTCAATTCGTAATTCGTAATTGCCTTTTATCCTTTTTTTCTAACGTCGTTTTTGCTTTTTTGTATTTTGTTCGTTCAACCCATAACAACCAAACTGTGCGTATCATTCCACGTGTCTTGTGCCTTCTGTGCTGCATATCGGTGTCGCTGGCAGCAAAGGCGCAACAACAAAAGAAAAACGAATCATACCATCTGCGGATCAAGAGAGCCGTTTCGCCCGTGAAAATAGATGGTATCATCGATGAACAAGCCTGGCAGGAAGCGGATGCGGCCACCAATTTCCATATGGTGTTGCCGATGGATACAAGTGCGGCCAGGTTGCGCACAGATGTTCGCATGACCTATGATCAGCAGCATATCTACCTGTTGGTAGAGAGTTATACACCGGATGCCGGTCCATACATGGTGGAGTCGCTCAGAAGGGATTTCGCTTTTCTGAAGAATGATAATTTCCTGTTGTTCATGGACCCGTTCGATGATCAGACCAATGGCTTCTCTTTTGGCGCCAACGCCGCCGGGGCGCAATGGGACGGGCTGATGTACGACGGTGGTAAAGTAGATCTTAGCTGGGACAACAAATGGACTTCCGTGGTGAAGAACTACAAAGACAAGTGGGTCTTTGAGGCGGCTATTCCATTTAAGACCATCCGTTATAAGAAGGGGATTACGCATTGGGGGATCAACTTCAGCCGCAATGATCTGAAAACCACGGAGAAATCGGCCTGGGCGCCGGTGCCGCGGCAGTTTGCCACCGCTTCGCTGGCTTACACCGGCAGCCTCGACTGGGATACGGTGCCACCTGCCGCCGGCCCGAATATCTCACTGATCCCTTACCTGTTGGGCGGTATCGCCAAAGACTATGACAAGGGTACGCCTTCCAAATTTCGCCGCGACGTGGGCCTCGATGCCAAGGTGGCCATCACTTCGTCTCTGAACCTCGATCTGACGGTCAATCCCGATTTCTCCCAGGTAGACGTAGATAAGCAGGTAACCAACCTGGACCGTTTCGAATTGTTTTTCCCGGAAAAAAGACAATTTTTCCTGGAGAATGGCGACCAGTTCTCCAATTTCGGTTACAGCACCATCCGTCCTTTTTTCTCCCGGCGTATTGGCCTGGGTGCGCCGATTCACTTTGGCGCGCGCTTGAGTGGCAAACTGAATAAAGACTGGCGGCTGGGTGTGATGAACATGCAGACCGGCAAGCAGGAGGAAATAGGGCTGCCAGCGCAGAACTTTACTGTGGCGGCTTTGCAGCGGCGGGTGTTTTCGCGCTCCAATGTAGGTTTTCTGTTTATCAACAAAGAATCGCTGAACTATGATCCGTCCAAGGTGGAGGACAAGCCCGTTTACTCACGGTACAACAGGAACGTGGGCCTGGAGTACAACCTGGCTTCTTCCAACAACTTCTGGACCGGGAAGGCGATGTTGCTGAAGTCCTATAGTCCGGGTAAAACGGGGCATGATTTTGCCCATGCCGCCAACCTGCAATATACCAGCAAGGTGTGGAATATCAGCTGGCAGCACGAATACGTGGGCCGTAACTACAACGCCGAGGTGGGTTATGTGCCGCGGCAGGGGTATATCAAGCTGATGCCGCAGGTGACGAGGCTTTTCTTTCCGCAATCAGGTGTTGTCCTGAGCCATGGGCCGCAGGTGACCTCCACCTGGTTTTTGAATGAAAATTTCCGTCGTACAGACAATGAAAGTATGCTCAACTACGGCATCGTTTTCCGTAAGCGTAATACACTGAATGTTTGGGCCTCCAACACTTATATCCAGCTGCTGAACCCTTTTGACCCTACCAATACAGGCAAAGACAGCCTGAAGACAGGCACGCGGCATAACTGGAATACCGTTGGCGCCGATTATGTGTCCAAGCCGCAGAGCCTTTTCACGTATGCGTTCTCCGCCCGTTATGGAGGCTACTATGAAGATGGTACCCGGTTAATGGCCAATGCTGAACTGGGGTATCGTTTCCAGCCATACGTGAGTATTGCCGTCAGCGCTAACTACAATAATATCCGGTTACCACAGCCCTGGGGCAACAATTCTTTCTGGCTGGTAGGACCGCGCCTCGATGTAACGATGACGAATACACTGTTCTTCACCGGTTTTATGCAGTATAACGAGCAACAAAAGAACATCAACCTGAATACCCGTTTCCAGTGGCGTTATCGCCCGGCTTCCGATTTGTTTATCGTGTATACGGACAACTATCTGCCGGAACCGTTTTATGTGAAAAACAGGGCGCTGGTGCTGAAACTGGTGTACTGGTTTAATATTTAGTGATCACGTTGTTGACTATACGTAATTTCCTATCAGGTGCAGGGAGCTTCCCGCAGCTCCCTGTACGCCGGTAACTAACGTTCTCCACTACACGCTCATTGTTTAGGGGAGGCGCTACCGCCTGCCTTTTTCCCGATGCCTACCGCATGTATATTTCAATCGATTTCTGAATCCCTGTCGCAATCTCCCCATTTTTTCAAATTTTGCCATTTTTTGTTAATAAGCAGATGTTTAGATCTCGTTAACATTTCAATTCGCAATTCCATCTATCATTGTGATCGTAAAACACAATAGCCGCATCCTAAAAAAACTAAAACAGCTCAAAACATCAGAGTTTTCATTTACTATCGTTGTGAATACAACCCCCTGCGGTTTTTACTGTGGGGATTTTTCATGTCCCTAAAATTATCATGTATGCAAGGCTCCCAAAAACTGTCGTTTATACTTTCAGTAGGATTCCTGATGATACTGCATCCGGTGGCAGCGCAGACATTTATCACCATCAGCGGAAAGGTAAAAGGGGGGAGCGGGCGGCCCGTATCGGTATTATGGTGGAGTGAACCAGGCGTATCTCCGGCGAAAAGCCAGGAGGCTTTATTGCAGAAGGATTCCTTTAGTTTTCAATTGCCGGCGGAGCCGGTAGCTGCGCTGTTCTTTTACCTGGATGCCGGCGGCGCGAATAACTTCTACGGGACACTGCTCCCGGGCGACAGTCTCTCGCTGATGTTCGGGGAAGATACCCTGGTCCTCTCTGGTCGTGGGGCAGCCGCCTGCCGCGCACCATACCTCGCCCGCAGGGCGCAGGAACGGGTAGCGCGGCCGGTAAAAGACGATGCTGCCTCTCGGGTAGCCTGGTACCGGCAGCAGCTGCAGGCTGCGGAAAATGTTTTGCTGGGGTATCGCGACAGCCTTCCGGTCTTTATTTATACGATAGTACGGGCCAACGTGCTGGGAGAAACTGCCGCCAAAATGATCGCCTGCCTGTGGCATGCGTCGCCGGAGGGAATCAGCCTGGCGCAACAGGCATCTTTATATCAGCAGGTGATCCGGCCCTCGCTGCCGGCGGTGGTGCCCTCCGATACCACTGCCTTGGCTATACGATATCTGAACTACCTGTTGCAGAAAGCGGAAGCGGATTATTTTATGCAGCAGCACAGTCAGTGTACAGACCGCGAAATCTATGAGTGGATCAAAACGCATTATTCTGGTGTGTTGCGGGATAAACTGCTGGCCCATCAACTGTTGCAAAGCCTGGCCGCGGGCGGGCAACAGGAAGAGCTGGCCAACTGCGCGCACGACTACCTGTCCATTGTGCAGCATGCCGCCTGTAGGCAGGCTATAGCCGCCAGGTATGGCAAGATCAAAAAAGGCATCAGCAAAGGCATGCCGGCGCCGCCTTTCAGTCTGCCCGACAGCGCCGGGCGGCCTGTTAGCCTCAGCTATTTTAATGGCAAAGTAGTATTGCTGCATTTCTATGATGAGGATGACCAGCTGCTGCCTTCTCTGTCGGAAATCAATACCTGTTTCAATAAAGAAGAAGTGGTATTCATTCATATCAATTGTAACAACAACCCCGTTCCCAAATATCCCGGTCTGCAGTTGCAGGCTGACGGCCATATAGCCGGTGTCCTCGAACAATATAATATTAGTCGGTATCCTGCCTTGATTGTCGTGGGAAAGAACGGCGCCATCTACGCCACCCGGCCTCCGGACCCCACTGCTGATCACGGCGCAGCCCTTGCTGACATTATCTATGCGGCATTATTGCAGTAGCCCCATTTTCTGCTTATATCCAATATTTTATCTGTTCCAACGTTTATAAAAAGTACGCAGAACGACCGCATCAGCGCCATTGACCCGCAGCCGATTTTTAGAGAGAAACCCGTTTAAACTCAGTTTACTAATATTTATAATAAAATATATATATGGGAAATCTGGTTTAATCTTAGTTATTATCGTAAATTCAATATATAACCGTTAAGCCCCTCTATGCCACATGCCAAAGCGTTATTTTGATCGACTACAAACCATTGATTACCTAATCAGGATCAAAGGGACCGGTAAACCCGCTCAGTTAGCCAAGCGGCTTCGTATTTCCGAACGAACACTCTATGAATTCCTCAAAATGATGAAGGAGTTAGGTGCTCCCATTGAGTACGACCGGTACAAGGAAAGTTATTACTACTCAGAAAAAGGTGGTTTCAACATCCGGTTCTCCAAGAACCTTGTTACCGCCGCTGGTGCAGTAATGATGCTCCTCCTGATCAATCTCTGGTAAAAAGTCGGCGCCCCGGTTCACTTACCAGATCACCGGTAAGTAATCACTGCGCTTCAGCCGCCCCCAGTGGGCCTAAGATTCACACCGGCGGGTCATTAACCACCCTGCCAGCCCGAATCTTTTGTTACATCTTGAAAAAATGGACAGCCAACAGGGATTCATTCCTGTCCTGTCCATTTTTTTATTAAGCTTAAAATCTTTACAAATGATTCACAAATTCCTGCTTTATTCCCCCCATATTTACCAAAACGAAAAGTAACCCCGTTGGTATCCCCTGACAGGCCCCAACCGGGACCACTATAAAACGACTTTTTTTATAACGCGGTTTAGATTAGATTTTAGATTACACGCAGGTTTCTCTCCAGTCACCTGCTTATTTCTTATATTTAAGGCAATCTGATCGCAACCACACCAAAACAAATCTTATGTCCCGTAATTATTTTATGCTTCGCTGCGGTGATCAGCACGAAAAGATACCGTACGACGAACTGCAATACCTCGAAGTGATGAACGACCACATCCTGCTGCATCTGCAGGATAAACGCCTCGTGACTACGGAAACACTCGACTGGATCATGTCGCAGCTGCCCACGTCTGCCTTCCTGCGCGTGCATCAGTGGTATGTTGTGGCCTATCGTCATATCACCCATCTGGGGGACGATCATGTCCTGATCGGCGATGTCAGGATACCGGTCAACGCCCAGGCACTGCTGCCGCTGGCCGCCGCCATGGCCGGCAACTCACCGGCATTAAACGAACTACCGGATAGCCGTTAAAATTTTGTCCGCCACCCCGTTGGCATCTTCATCATAAGTATGCCCGCCAGGTAATACCAGCTTCCTGTAATGTGGTATCGTAAGATCGGCCAGGTTAAAATCTTTCTCCCCCGCCCGAATACCAGCAATACAGGCTTGCCGCTAATGCGGTTGATCTCTGCTGTGACGTTCATCCCCTTATTGGACGAACGTCCCAGCATATCAGAAATATGAACTTCCATATCGGTAAACCGGGAGGGCGATAAAAAAACAACCTGCGTCACCTGCGCAGACACATCTTCCGGTAACTGATTGTAGATGAAAGGCAACACATCGGCGCCCAGGGAATAACCCATCAGGATTACGCCATGACTGACGCTCCAGGCCGACTGGTAGTGGCGGATCAACGCTGCCACATCCGCCGCCGCCTGCTGCGCCGTTTTCCTGTTCCAGAAATATTTCAGGGCATTTAATGCCACCACCGGGTAGTTGTGCTGCTGGAAGGCATCCAGCATGTTGACGGAAAACTTCTTCATCCCGCCATCACCGGTAATATAAAGAATCAGCGGAGCAGTGCTGCCCGCCGCCGGTGCTTTTACCAGCACGGGCAACTTGTTCACATTGCTCTGCGCCGTCGACTGTAAAGCCAAACATATCAGTAATCCCATCAGCCACCAACGGCCTGTCTGTAATAAATATCCGGATAGCATATACAAAAATATCTCCTTCCTCCCAATCAAAATCTGTTCCGGCCTCAGGGCTGCATCACCTTACTCAGCGCCGCCGGCAACTGGATCAGATCAAAATCGTGTTCGTAAATCAGGTACTTGTTGGTCCACATCGTGGCATATTTATCCTTGAACTCGCGTAACCCCTGGTAATGACGGAAGAAACGCAGCTTTTCATAGGCGTACTTTACCATCTTTTCTGCCGTGTTCTCCGGCTGACTGATACCGGACATCGGCACCATCCCCAGGTTGAGGTATTGCAGGTCTTTGGCCTGCGCATCCTGTATCAGCGCAATAATCAGCGCATCCATTACCCCGCCGGGCGCATTGGTGCGCTTGCGGATCAGGTCATAGGTGCATTCTCCCGGCGCGTAATCAGGGATGATATTAAGGAACGCTGCAATCCTGCCATCGGCATCCGTCACCGTGATCACATCCTGGTCCCGCATGGCATCCACATCGAAAAGCCCCTGTGAAAACGTCATTTCTTTGACTTCATATTGCTCCAGCCACTCATCGCTCACTTCCTTCAGGGCGGATAACATGGCCGCAGATTGCGGCGCTGCGTGCAGTTGGGTCACATAACCCTTGTTGGCCAGGCTGTTGAGCGCATTACGCAGCGATTTTTTATCCTTGCCACTCAGCGTAAAATCACGGATATCCATAATGGCTTCCTGCCCAATCAGCATTTTTTTCTTCTTCAGCTGGCTGAAATAATAAGTGCTGTCTTCATCTACCCGGTAAAAAGCAGGCCGCAGGCCCATTTTCTTACATTGTTGTTCAAACTCCTCCAGCAGCAACAGTTTATTGTCTTCGCTGCAAACCGGTTCTTCCAGCACAATCGCAAAACTGCTGGCCACCCGGTAAGCGATAAAACCTTCATACTGGTCCGATACATACAGTATCTTGTCGTCTCCCACTTTAAAATAATCCATCGGTGAATCACCATACTGGCTCAGGTAGAAGCGGGCCTTCTCTGCAGAACTGTTGTTATGTCCGGATACAGGCAGGTAAGGACGGATAACGGTATAGAACAGGAAAGCCCATGAACTCACGCCCAATACCCGGATGGCCGACATAAATTCCCGCGCAAACCGCGTTACCGGTTGCAATCCATCGTCTTCCAGCAGCATAAAACAGTGAAATGCATGGCGCAGCGACTGTTGCAGCGTAAAGTCAATACCAAAGTGCCGCACGTTCAGGAAATAGAAACCGATGGTGCCGAAAAGCAGCACCAGCAGGAAGGTAGCGACGGCCGTAACAACGCCGATGTTCACCAGTTGCGGATTGCTTTTTACACGGTACTGCCGGGCGGTGATCAGCAGCAGGATACTGGTCACCAGCGCAAGGCTGGCCTCTTCGTAGTCGAGCGCTTTGCCGATGTGCCCCAGTACAGATATCAGCGATACCGACAACGCCACGATCCAAGCACTGCGCAGCCCTCTGAAAAGAAACGTGGCGGTAACCAGCAGTACCAGCCCCGAAAATACCACCAGCAGGTTGGATGCATGGATAGACGTACCGGGAATATAGGCCCGCAGCAGATGCATACGGTAGGCTAACGGTGGCGTCAGTACGGAGAAGATATTGACCATACCCAACAGGAAAATCAGGATGGGCGGCAGCAATCGCAGAACCAGGTCGCGGCCTTTCAGCGCAAAGGCCACCATGCCGGCCGCCAGCGGCAGCCAGAATTCAAACAGGCGGAATAATAAAGTGATTTCCAATGCCTCCAGCGTGCTGTAGCCATAGTTGCTGAGCAGGTAAGCGAGTGACAGCTCAATGGCGCCCAGTCCCCGTAAAAACGGAGAGATGATCAGGAAGATGGTCGCAACGATATAACCCACACAGGCGGCTTCCAGCGAGGGCGTGACGCCGGTGGCCAGCATGCTCAGGTAGAGATGCGCCACGCCGGCCACTTCTATCAGTACAGATGCGAGAACAGTGTAGGTAAAGGAAGGAAGTGACAACCGGAAGGTAAACATTTCATCCACCTTGTGCGCAGTAGCCGGGAAATACCGGATCAGCAGCCGGTAAGCTTTACCTTTGGTTTGCATGGACCGTACCAGCCCTACTACCGCACCCAGCAATACGCAGATGGCGGCGAGGCCCCAGGCGGCATCTTTCATGCTGCCGGTATGCAGCATGGCATACATCACCACCGGAATGCCCACCAGGAAAACAGACAGGATACCGATAAAGCCATAAATGCCGGATGCCTGATGTATCTGCTGTTTGTGTAACTGCGACCGGCGCAGGCTTTGCGGCACATAGGCCAGCGAACTGATACCGCCGGCCGGCAGGAATACGGACAACAGGTTGCGTTTCAGGAATAATTCAGTACCCAGATAAGGGCTGAGGCGGGCGCCGACAGCACGGAAACTGAACACGTACATGAGCGCCTGCAGCAGTATGTACACACCGGTGATGGCTATGCCGATCATCGCCCATACCCGGTCGGCCCGTTCAACGGCGGGCACCAGTGATTTCAGTTCATGACGCTGGGAACGGAAAAAATAAATCGCTAACAGAATGAATAATAAGGCCAGCATCTCCTTCCAGTGGAGCTTGCGCAGAAAAGCAGCAGACAGGATCTTTTTTTCAAAAGGCATGGTAAATGGTAATACTTGATTTTGTCGTTAACCCACAAAGTTAACCCTGTACTTTGGTGTAAGGCGCGTATAGCAGAGAGTTTAAGCGTATTTTAATGTCTATTCCATCAGGACAATTTTTTCGGTATGTATCGTTTGCCCGTTTTCATCGAGGAACTGTAAAAAATAGATGCCCCTGGCGAGATAAGAAGGAATATCCAGTTCATAATAATTGCGGGTGGGCAGCGGTTGCCGGTATTCCTTTGTCAGGATACGCCTGCCGGGAACATCCAGCAGTGCGATGGCTTTCACATGTACGCCGGCGCCGTAGTAAATGTGCACTACACGGCCGCGGACGGGGTTGGGCCACACGGTAATATCACCTCGTTCGTTTTTACCTTTCACGAGGCGCACGGGCCCGTAGAAGAAGCTTCCATCGGTCATGCTGACTTTCAGCCGGTAGAAAATAAATTTATCATTGGGTTGATAATCAGTGCTTGCGTAGCCAACAGGGAAGTAACTGATGCCGCCGGGGGAGCTGCTTTTCACGAACCCGATGGAATCGAAGTTATTGGTACCGGCGTATTTACGTTCCACGGTGAAGCCGGCGCAGAAGTACTCCCGGCCGGTGATCCAGTGCAGCTGCACGCTGTCGGCGTTGGTGTTGCTGCGGGTGGCTTCAAAATATTGCAGCGTGGTTCTTTCGGGGCTGTTGACCGTTTCTGCCACCAGGCTGGTGAAATAATTGGTGGCCGCGAGGTGTTGAAATGTCCTGACGCCATAGGCCGCCTGATGGTCCGGCCCGGTGGTGGAGAAGATGCTGGGCGACAAAGGGGCTGCGCGCTGTGCCGCGATGTCCCAGCCGGAAGGCAGATAGCGGGCCAGGTAGCTGGTGTTGCGGTTAGCTTCATATACCGGGCCTTCATCGCCGAAGCCATGCACCAGCCACAGGTTGATAGCAGCGTCCGGTTGGGATACGTCTACCTGCCACGTTTTGTTAACGCTTGTCAGCAACAGGTTAGGGCCTGTGGTAAGGTTTTGGTAGGCGCTATCGGTAACCCCTACACGAAAATCGGCCATCGTGCCTTTGTTGGCAATGGCGGCAGGTGTAAACGAGGCAGGACGGGTGCCTACCGGAAATACCACGGTGCCACTGGAAGCGGCTATCTGTCTGCGGTAGAGGAAGCCGCCGGCGGTAACGATAAACCGTTCGGGAGAATAATGCAGGATCTCTCCCGGCGTATGATGCCCTACCACCAGGTTCCAGCCGTTCAGGAAAACATACCCTTTTCGTATATCCAGTACGTTTACCACTTTGAGATCGCTGAGATCGTCGAGGATAATGCCCGGGGATGTTTCCACACTCAGGTTGGGGAAACTGGCCCCGGTGTTCATGACAGCGCTGAAGCCGCCGGTGATATGCTGGTAAAGCGCCGGATCGGGCTGTGTGAAGCGGAATAACCCGCCCGTGGCGCTGAAGCCGTCGCTGCTTTCATCACGGATCACCGCGTTGTTGCTGTTACGCCAGCGTAGTCCGAAGAAATTCACTACAGAGCCGCTGGTGGACAGGATATTGCCTTCATTGACCATATCCCCGAAGATGCTGATGGTGTCTGTACCGAAGATGCCGATGCGCGTATTGGGATGCAGCCATGTAGCTGCCTGCCCCGCCAGGGTGGCGGGAAGAAGCAATAGCAGCGATATGTAGAGCAGGTACCGGATAAAATATTGTTTTAGGCCGGCTAATAGCCGATGACCGTGAGAAAGACTTTATGTGATTTGTCAGTGTCTTGCGTCAAGCCATTCAGAATGGCCAGAACTGCGAGGTTGCCACGGACAATCAACAGATTGACAGCGGTTGTCGTGTAACTGGCTACGATAGGAATAGGACCGTCTGAAACTCCTGTTGTACCTCCTAAACCAGTAGCCTGAATACTCAGGATATTGGTAAAACCGGCATTGGAGATGTTGGCTGTGACCGAACCTCCGCCTGCGTTGTACAGGGTATCGGCCCATATTTTTATGGTATTGTTCAGCGGGGTGGAGGAGCTTTTGTTGTAAAACAACGGTGCGGCGGCCATCCGTACCACTTTGCCGGTAGCGTCCACTCCGATACCGGCGGCACTGGCCGTCACCGGCGATGCGCTGGTGAGGTTTTGTAACAATACGCCGGAAGTATTGGCCACGCCGCTGTTGACATGCAGGGTGGCGGAAGGAGTCGCGGTGCCTACGCCCACATTACCGGTGGAGGAGATGGTCACCCGCTGGGTATTGTTGGTCCTGAATACCAGGCCGGTAGCGTCGGTGGTGCCGACGAATTTAGTGAGTGTATCAGTACCGGTGTTGCCGGTCAGTTTCCAGCTGCTACCGGTAACGGCTATACTATCTGCCAGGCGCGACCAACCTCCGTTACGTCTTACCATCACGCTGCTGGCAGGGATATAGTAGATCAGCATGCCGTCGGGAGAAGAGGAGAGCGGTGCTACAGCGGTGTCCTGGATACGGGGAAGCAACAGGCCCTGGGTCTTCGCTCTTATTTCCAGCAAGGCTGATTTGGTGGTGGCAGCAACGGTATCGCTCAGCAGCAGCTGTTGCGCCTGCAGCCCTTGCCACAGCAGCAACAGCGCGCAGGTGAGCGCGCAGCCATGTAATATGATTTTCAGCATAATAACAGTTTAGCACCAGTAATGTGTCGTTGTCTATTTCTTGATGACCCACCAGTTGGTGCCGTCTGTCTGAATGGTTACATAGGTGTAGTTGTTGTAGATGGTGTAATTGCTGCCACCCTCTATCTGTCCGCCGGTAGGCTGGATGATTACGCTGTTGTCGATGCTGCCGCCGGTTTTTTTGATGGTATATACACGGCCAACGATGTTGGTGCCGGGAGGCAGGGTGATGGTAACGGACCCGGTGGAAGCGTTTACCAGTACGGTGTTGTCTGTTTCGGTGAGGCTGCCGGAGCTGTTGACGGACCGGATGTTCATGGACATGGAGCCGCTTACCTGCAGGGTGGAGTTGGCGCCGGCGGCACTGCCGATGTTGGCGCCTTTGCCTACGGCGAGGGAGTCGCGCAGGGTTTTGTTGCCCGCAAAGGTCTGCGTGGAATCGTTGACCACCCCGCGTGCCGTGGTGCTGGCATCGGGCACGTTGATGGTGATGCGGTTGGTAACGGAGGTACTGTCGATGTTGACATCGGTACCGGTTGTACCGGTGAGGAAGGAGATGGCGGGACCGGTTTGTCCGTTGATCTGCCGTATGCCCACGGAGAAAGCGCTGGAGTCTACCAGCCTGTTTTCGATGGCGCCGGTGGCGGGATTACGGAAAAGCACGCTGGTGGTGGCGGTGCTGACGGTGGGCGGGGCGGTGGCGAGGGTTACGTTGCCGGTGATATTGGCGCCGCCAGCGGTGACACGCAGCCCGTTGCCGACGGAAGCGGTTCCTGTTACACCCAGGTTGCCGGCCATGCTGGCGCTGTCGCGGAATGTTTTAACGCCGGCGAAGGTCTGGCTGGTGACCGATACGCCGCCCGGATTGGTGGCGTCAGCGGCCACCAGTTGCAGGGTGCCGGTAGCCGGGTCCAGGGCGAGGCCATTGGCGTTGGTCGGCGTGTTTATAAAAGCGCCGATGGTGATGGCCTGTTGTTTACTGCTGAAGTTTGCCCAGTCGGCGTAGGTAAGCAGACCGGTTTTCTGCGTAGTGCCGTTCACGATAGGAACGTTCATGGTGATGGTACTGTCTGCTGCCGTGGTGGTGATGCCATAGGCTGCATT
This sequence comes from Chitinophaga oryzae, assembly GCF_012516375.2. Lineage (NCBI taxonomy): Bacteria > Pseudomonadati > Bacteroidota > Chitinophagia > Chitinophagales > Chitinophagaceae > Chitinophaga > Chitinophaga oryzae. The sequence goes on along the minus strand of NZ_CP051204.2, from coordinate 7,655,181 downwards.
GACGGTGTCTGCCCTGATGGTAAATCCTTGTCTGGCTACGCCGTTGAGCGTACGGATGGCGTCATTGAAGGCCGCAGCGGAGAGGTCCCGCTGGTTGACGGTGCCGGTAGCCGGATCGATGACCAGTACGCTTATCAGCGAGGTGCTGGCGGGCACCTGTTTGAGGGCTACGTTCTGATTGGCGCCGATACTGATCGCTTCGGTACCGTTGGTCCTGATGGACAAGGGCTGATTGTCGGATGTGCCGATATAGTCTGCCGACGTGGTGCCCGCGTTGCCTTTGAGTTGCCAGCTGCTGCCGGATACGGAAAGGCTGTCGGCCAGTTTGGCCCAGTATCCGCCGCGGCGTACCAGGAGGCTCTGTGTGCCGGTAAAATAGATGATCATCCCGTCGGGCGCGGTGGTGAGCGGCGCCAGGGTGGTATCCGGAATGCGGGGAAGCAGCAGGCCCTGCCGGAGGCTCTCCAGTTCAAGAATAGAAGCTTTGTTGATGGTTGACGGATTATCACCGATTTTCAGCTGCGCCCACGTTGTCTGGGACGCCAGCAGGAATAGCAGTAATGCTGCCAGACGAAGAAGCGTGTAGTTCTTTTTCATGCACAAGAAAATTAAGGGATGAGTGGATAAGGGGGACAAAGCGGTATAGGGCCCGGTTTTGGGGCTGGGAGCGGAGGTTGGATACAGGGATCCTGCAATAACTAATTCAGTATAAATATAAGCTTTCCCGTTAGGTTAAAAAGCAAAAAAATATCCCGGCCGGAGCCGGGATAAGTTGCAACAGACAGGGCCGTTTGCTGTTGCGTTATCATTGTTGAGTGTTGTTGCCTAGTGTTCGTCGGTGTTGTAGGGGACCACGAGTACGGGTATGCGGGCGTGACGGATAATATATTCCGCCGTGCTGCCTACCAGCATGTGATTGAGACCGGTGCGCCCGTGGGTGCCTACCACGAGAATGGCCGTCTGCCCGTTGTGGGCTTCATCCAGTGTTTCGTTTTTCGGGTTGCCGGTCGTTACACGGATGTTGATATTGGCAGTAGGGTACTTTTCTTTGTACGTCTGAAGAATGTCTTCTGCTTCTTTGATCCTGCCTTGTATGTCATCGGTAAATACGGGCCCGGCTTCCGGCAGGCCGAGGCCAATACCGATTTCGATCACGGTGAACAGCGAAACGGCGGCGTGCATTTTTTCTGCCAGTTCTACGCCGGTGCTGATCACCTGTTCAGAGAATGGACTCAGGTCGACTGCGATCAATATTTCTGCCATATGCGGTGTATTTATGTGTGAATAATTATTCGGTTATCTGTGTTTGTCAGGCTTTGATAGCGTCCCAGCAGAGGTCGAAGGTGGTGCTCATCCTGGCCTTTGTGAGGGCGGTGCCGCTGTAATGGATCTGTTTTACCAGCTCATTCATGGACCCGATAATAAAGGTAATCAGTAAATCCCTTTCCACATTTTTAATCAGTTGTTCTGCCTGTCCTCTCGCTATCAGCGCATAAAACGGTTCAGCCAGCTGCCTCGCCTTCTCCCGCGTAGCGGCGGTGATATAAGGAGAGTGGTAACACTGTTCCAGGAAAATGAACTCTTCGAAATGTTGCAACCGGTAACGGAGTATGTTCATCCAGATATGCCGGAAACCGGGTTTGAACGGCGCCTGCGGGTCATAGTCCCGGAAGGATACCGTCACGGAATTCTCCCGGCAGGCTGCAAACAACGCGTTGATCAGCGCGTCTTTGCTGTCGAAATAAACATAGAGGGTGCCGGTGGCGATCCCTGCTTCTCTGGAAATATCTCCCATGGTCATGCCCGCCAGGCCCTTTTTGGCGACCAGCTTGAGCACAGCCCTGAAAATACGGGCATACTTCTTATCGTCCTTCAATTTCACCCTACAAATATAAGTGAATATTTATTCGCTATAAAACAGTTTTAAATGGGCTGGAAAGAGAACGGTTCCGGCGCCTGTCGCGTAATGTTTCAACGGTGAAATGCCGCGTACCGCAGGCCATGAAACGAAAGAGTGAAGCAGGGGATTCGGGTAAAACGGATAAGCAACTTTTTTCGGTTAAGCCCCCGTAGCGTATACCACGGGGTAGTAAATGCGTTGATTAAATCGGGCGTCGGAAACTGCCGGTTTAACCAGCCTATAAATTTAGTCAACCATTGATTGGAAAAAATCCAACTGGCCTGGACAAGCCGATTGGGGTTTAGCTGAGATATTTGTTAGATGTATGCATTTCATTTGTTACTATTTTCCATAACGCAGTGTTAGTACCGTAATATTACTGGCAATCCGTTCTGATTTAGTTAACAGAATCTAAACGTCTTCGGATTAACAATTGACGAAGCGCCTGAAATTGACTGAAACCCTTTACAGGTAAGCATTGTCTGATTTTTGGTATTTATCCACACTTATTAACAGGTATCCACACACGATATTCACATATATGTTGATAACTCACGAAAGCCGCTATTGCAGGGAGGGTGATGTGGTTGGTTGACCGGCGGACGGCCGGGGATCCCCGGTTTATCCACAAATGTTATCCACATCTCCTGGGGGATGGAGTGAAATGGCTGCCTGGCGGGAAAAAATGCGTCCTGATAGCAGTAAGCGGGACCCAAACAGCCGGCAGGCGGGGGGAACGGCCGTCTGCCCGGTGGCAGTCCCGCTAACAGCGCTTCCCTGAAGCAACAACGCCGACCACAAAGGCAGATATCCCCGGAGATGGCCTCCCGGTCACTGGCCCGTCACAATGATTCTATGGACCTCCGCGTGGGTAACGCTGCATCTATATCGCGGTTATCGCGTGAAAAAGAAAAATGCACCCCGGGAGAAATGATGGCAGCCGCTCGTCAACAGTCGCATGGAATGGCGCTTATCGCTGCACCAGGGAACGCTGGTTTTAACCACCGGAGAAAAACTGCGGTAATGTGGCAGTGGAAACGATCGTGTGAAGAATGACACACCAGGAGCGCGGAGAACATACTGCTATCATGTAGCAACAGGAAAGCGACACATGGACGATACCAGGCTTACCGGCAAAAAAATACCCTTGCTGTGACAATGCAGCAAGGGCTTTAAAAACATTCACATGTCATCTGCAGAAATGTATAGCTACTGACAGATGTTTGATAATCAAAATTGAAGCCTAGTAATATGTTGAATAAAGTAAAAGCTAACCGTTGAAAAAGTTATCATGCAGGATGCAATTGTGTAACTTTCTGATTCGAAGATAAAAATTACATTTTGTAAAATTGGTTAACCATTCGTTAACGCAAATGCATGACCCTCAATACCTGCTTTTCTTGTACCATTTTCCCTTTCCCTGATAGCATTTTCCGGCCGCTTGCACAAGCCGCTGGTTATGTATATTTTTTGTCCGATGCTATAAAAATCCGCCGTTATGAAACGACTCGTACTGCTGTTATGGACAGTATGCCTGTATCCTGCTCTTTTTGCCCAGGACATGCCCGATATGTGGACCAGATCCGGTGGTAACAACGCTGCCCACCCGGGACTCAAATGGTTTACCGGCGCTAAATTTGGCTTGTTTATACACTGGGGGTTATACGCTAAGCTCGGTGGCCGCTGGAAAGACAGCAGTTACTACGGTAGCGGCGAATGGCTGATGAACAGGGCAAAAGCACCGGCCGCTGAATATGCAGAGGTCGCTAAGACTTTCAACCCGCAGGGGTTTAACGCGGAAGAGTGGGCTGGCATAGCCCGGGAAGCTGGCGTAAAATACCTTGTGATCACCGCCAAGCACCACGAAGGGTTCAGCATGTTCGACTCCAAAGTAACAGACTTCGATATCGTAGATGCTTCTCCGTACGGCAAAGATCCCATGAAAGCGCTCGCCAAAGCCTGCCGCGATAACGGTATCCGGTTCGGCTTCTATTACTCCCAGTTCCTCGACTGGCACGAGCCCAATGGCGGCGGCAACAGCTGGGACTTCAAAACCAAAGAGAAGGACTACCAGCAGTATTACCGCACCAAGTCCATCCCGCAACTGAAGGAACTGCTGACCAACTACGGGCAGCTGGGACTGGTATGGTTTGATATGCCGGGCGGCCTCACGCCTGAGCAAACCAAACAGATGATCGACAGCCTGCGGCTACTGCAGCCCAACTGCCTGTTCAGCAGCAGGGTAGGACATGGCCTGGGCGACTACCGCGATTTCGGCGACTCCGAAGTGCCACCGGTGCCCATCACCGGCGCATGGGAATCTATCTATACCCACAACGATTCCTGGGGATACATTCAGCACGATCTCAATTTTAAATCTCCCAAAGAAATTATACGCCTCCTCTCCAATGTGGCCTCCAAAGGGGGCAACCTCATGCTCAACGTGGGACCGGACGGCGATGGCAAATGGCCGCAGTATTCCATCGACTATCTGAAGGCTACCGGCAAATGGTTGCAGCAGTACGGTGAAAGCATCTACGGCACTACCTACGGACTCCTGCCGGCACAGCCCTGGGGCGTTACCACCAGCAAACCCGGTAAACTGTTCCTGCATGTATGGGAGATGCCGGCCAACCGCCAGCTGCGGCTCCCCGGCGTAGACGCACAGGTGAAATCCGTTAAAATCCTCGGTACCGGCCAAACGCTGACCTTCAGACAACGGCCCGGAGAAACGACCGTGCAACTGCCGGTAACGTTACCGGATACACGTAATACGGTGCTGGTAATGGAGTACAGCGGCAACCAGTCCGATCTCTCCCAGCTGCGTACCCAAACGGTCAGCAACCAGTACCCGCAGGCTGAAATACCCACGGTATGGGCCGTCTATAACGGCGCCGCAAAAAATAAACTTTTCACCTGGTCGCACTATTTCGGCGACTGGAAACACGATAACCTCGCCTACGGTATGATCACACCGGAAGATGCACTGGTGTTTCCGCTGGATATACAGGACGCAGGCGATTACAAGATCATACTGGATTATGCCTGTGAGAAGTCCGGCGCCTCCCAGCAAGGCGTGGTAACGCTCAACGGGCAGCGGCTGCCTTTCCTCACCCTGTTTACCGGTGAGTCCGACAGCCATCAGCCACTAATGTTTATCCAGCATGCGATCGGTAACCTGCATGTAGATAAACCAGGCAAACACAATCTCACGGTTAAACCAGTACCCGGTAATAAAAAAGAATTGTTCCGCCTGCGCAAGATCATCCTTCAGCCGGTGAAATGAGTATATGCTATAAATATAGTGACCAATGAAAAAAATAACGCCCCTGCTGCTGACGGCAGGCTTGTATGCCGCGATGGCAACGGCACAAACGAAAACGCCGGCCCGTGACTGGCTGATCGATCCGAAAGGATTTTCTGCCACCGCTACGGAGAAAGGGAAAGAAATTGTACTCAGCAACGGTTTGCTGAGCCGCAGTTTTCGTACCACCCCCAACGTTATCTGCACTGACTTCCGCAACCTTGTGAGCGGAGAGCAACTGCTGCGTGCCGTAAAACCGGAAGCCCGCCTCTTTATCAACGGACGCGCCTACCAGGTGGGCGGCGCCACCGGACAACGCCAGAACGCTTACCTGCTGCCCGCCTGGCTCGATAACCTGAAGGCAGGCGCCAGTGATTTTGTATATGCCGGTCACCAGTTCGCCGACATACAGCCGGTACTCGACTGGAAAGCCAGCCGCTGGTGCTCCAATCCCCGGCAGGCAACCGGTAAAGCGGTCATCTTCACCTACAAGGCACAGGCGCCCGAATTACAGGGCGTGACGGTAAAAGTACACTACGAAGTATTTGACGGTATACCGCTGCTGTCCAAATGGCTGGAGATTACTAACGGTACCGGGCAAACGCTGAAGCTGGACCAGGTGGTCCATGAGATACTGGCCACCCCGGAAGAAGAGTCCACGGTCGTAGGCAGCCCCGATAAAATAAAAACGCCGCATGGCCTTTATGTGGAAAGCAACTATACGTTCAATAACTCCATGACGGCATCGCTCAGCGACCAGACCACTCACTGGAAAACAGACAGTACCTATACTTCGCAGGTCAACTATGACCTGCTGACGCCCTGCCTGCTGGAAGTACATCCCAAAGTGCCGGTGGGCATCACCATGGCGGCAGGAGAACATTTTGAGTCTGTCCGTACTTATGAACTGCTGCTCGACAGTTATGACCGGGAACGCAACGGTTTGGCCAAACGCCGCATGTACCGCATACTGGCGCCATGGACCACGGAAAATCCCATCTTCATGCACCTGGTCAGCACCGACCCGGCAAAGGTGAAAAACATCATCGATCAATGTGCGGCTACCGGCTATGAAGGCGTGATCCTCAGCTTCGGCAGCGGTCTCAATATGGAAGACACCAGCGCCGCCAACATCGCGAAATTCAAAGCGCTGGCAGATTATGCCCACAGTAAAAAAGTAATGCTCGGTGGATACTCCCTGTTTTCAAGCAGGCGTATCAGTGATGAAGACGATGTGGTCAATCCCGCTACCGGCAAGCCCGGCGGTGCATTCTTCGGCAATGCCCCCTGCCTTGGCAGCAAATGGGGCCTCAGCTACCTCGATAAAATAAAACACTTCATCACCGCCACCGGCTTCGACATCTTCGAAAACGACGGCCCCTATCCCGGCGATGTCTGCGCTTCTACCACCCATCCCGGCCACAGCGGCAAAGAAGATTCCCAGTGGAAACAGATGCAGCTGCAGAAAGGACTGTATCGTTTCCTGAATGCAAAAGGCGTGTACATCAATGCACCTGACTGGTACTTTATGGACGGCACCAACAAGATTGGCCTTGGATACCGCGAGGTGAATTTCTCCCTGCCAAGGACAGAACAGCTGATCCTCAACCGGCAGAATATCTTTGACGGCACCTGGGAAAAAACGCCATCCATGAGCTGGGGCTTCGTGCCACTGAGCGAATACCATGGCGGCGGAGCTGACGCTACGCTGGAGCCGCTCAAAGACCACCTCGATACGTACGACCAGCTGATGATGCAATACTATGGCGCGGGCGTGCAGGCATGTTACCGCGGACCAAGATTGTATGATACAGACGCTACCCGCCAACTGGTGCAACAGGTGGTGAACTGGTATAAGAAATACCGCGATATCCTCAATACCGATGTGATGCATCTCCGCCGCCCCGATGGCCGTGACTGGGATGGTATCATGCACATCAGCGCCACGCTCCCGCAAAAAGCGATGGTGATGCTGTATAATCCAACAACAGCGCCCATCACCCGGGAAGTAGCGTTGCCGCTGTATTACACCGGACTTACACAGTCAGTGAAGATCAGGGAAAAAGAAGCGACGCCGAAAACGTATACGCTTGACCGTCAGTATACCGCCCATGTGAAAGTGACCATCCCCGCCTCCGGTTATACCTGGCTGGTAGCAGAATAAACACCAACAATACAAATCCTTTTAATTATAATTTATGAAGAAACTGACGTTCGCCATTATTACCCTGCTGTGTTGTCTGCAGATACAGGTGCAGGCGCAGAAAAAGATCTTCAACGAGACGCCTGAGCAAACGGAGAAACGCTTGTCCTGGTGGGTGCATGACCGTTTCGGGATGTTTATCCACTGGGGGCTGTATTCCCTGCCTGCCCGTCATGAGTGGATCAAAAATTATGAGCGCATTACAGACAGCGCTTATCAGAAATACTTCGACAATTTTAATCCGGACCTGTACAATCCGCGCGAATGGGCACGCATGGCAAAAGCGGCAGGCATGAAGTATGCGGTGATCACCACCAAACACCATGAAGGCTTCTGCCTGTTCGACTCCAAATACACCGATTACAAAGCGACAAAGACCGCTATCAAAAAAGACCTGGTCAGGGAATGGGTAGACGCTTTCAGGGCGGAAGGGCTGAAAATCGGGTTTTATTATTCGCTGATTGACTGGCATCATCCTGATTTTACGATTGACAGGGTACATCCGCAGCGTGTCAGTGATCCGAAGGAATATGAAAGACTCAATAAAGGCCGCGATATGGAAAAGTACCGTACTTACCTGTTTAACCAGGTGCGGGAACTGATGACCAATTATGGTAAAGTTGACATGCTGTGGACTGACTTCTCCTATCCCGGTGCGAACGGAAAAGATCATAACGACTGGAACTCCGTGGAGCTGCTGAAAATGGTGCGCAAGTTACAACCCGGCATTATTGTCAATGACCGTCTTGATCTCGGGGACTACGAAGATGGCGGTGATTTTGTGACGCCGGAACAATACAAGGTATCCGAATGGCCTACCCGTAACGGTAAGCGCATACACTGGGAAACCTGTCAAACCTTCTCCGGTTCGTGGGGATATTACCGTGATGAGACTACCTGGAAAGACAACAAACAGCTGCTGGTGCTGCTGATTGAGTCAGTGAGCAAAGGAGGCAACCTGTTGCTGAATGTGGGGCCTACTTCCAGGGGGCTGTTCGACGCCCGCGCGCAGGAGCGGTTGCAGGGCATGGGTGAATGGATGAAGGTCAACAGCCGCGCTGTTTATGGCTGTACAGAGGCGCCTGCGGGCATTCAGCGGCCGGATAATACCCTGCTTACGTATAATCCCGACACGAAAAGGCTGTATGTACACCTGCTGGATTATCCGTTGCAACGCATAGAATTGCCGGGACTGAAAGGAAAAGTAAGATATGCGCAGTTCCTGCACGATGGTTCTGAACTGAAAATGAGAGACACCGATAAAGGCGGACTGGCCATTGACGTGCCTGTACGCAAACCGGACGTGGAAATCCCGGTTATCGAGCTGATGCTGGAGTAGTCCGGCATGAATAAACAATGAGTATGAAAACGCAAAAGCGGGAGGTGCAATAAGCCTTCCGCTTTTTGCGTTTTTTCAGTTGTAGGAAAAAACCCTTCTTTTTGTGAGAAAAGATGTTATTTTTATCGTACCATTTCTTTTTTGTTAAACATTCGGAGTGAAGCTATAAGTCAGGATCAGGAAGATATTTCCGGCTTCAGGATACACCACTATCACAAGGAAGGTCCTAATGTCATCAACACAGCAATGGAAAAACCATATCCGTATCACCAATTCGCCGGACACAACTAACTATCAGGTATCTGTGCAGGCTTCCGTTGTTAACGGGAACGCATATGCCAGGTGCACGATGGGGCGGCGGAAGAAATATTAAAACCATTAAAACCATATTTTCCCCGGATGCTCTGTCAACAGGCTACCGGGGGCAATGAAGTAAAAGTATGCAAGATTGTAAGGTTGTCAGAGTAGTTATCAGCCAGACTGCGTGACGGTTAAAAGCACACAAAACCCTGTTGGTTTTCCGGAATATCCCGCCAACCGTTCCGGAGAACTGAAATTTGAAAAAATAAGAGAGGCAGTTTAAAAACGTACAGAAATGGTTAAAATATAATATATATGATTAAGTATAATTTGTTAGAATTGCAAAAATAGCCGGCTTTCAAAAAGCTGATAACTAGTTGATTGTAATTCAGTTAATCCTTAATTTATTGATTTAAACCACGTTAGTAGTTAGTTTTTACTCTAATATAGAACAAATTGTATATTAATATTTATTGAAAAACCATATACGTATCCGATTGACTGCTGCTAGTAATTGTATCAAATTTGTTTGGGGTATGGAAACCGTGTGAACTTTCCATTATGCAAAATATTCAGCCATACCAGCTTCCAGACTTACGGTTAAAAATGGAAGATTTTCATACGAAATATACATAACCCAAAAGGAATAATATGAAAAAAGTGGGGCCTATAAATGCTGGTCATTTAGGAGAAGGGGAAGTTTATGAGGTTGCAGCATTGCATAGCGAATCAACGAACATGTTACAACAATTAGCTAAAGATATCTGTAACCTTGTTTTTATGGATATAGAGATACCCGGATTGACTGCGATTGAGGCTGCCAGTATTGTAAAAGCTGCGTATCCCGACATAAACGTGATTTTGCTGACTTTAAATGAGAAAGGTAAATCTCTGACCGAGATGCCCGTAAGGGAAGAAGGTTTGGCGGTAGACCACATACCACCTGTGTCACTGACAGAGTTTATATCGCAGGTCTACGAAACAGCACTGCAGTCCAATATGGTAGCAGTAAACAAGGTATTGGCGTTTTTCCGGAAAGAACGCGGAAATGCTCATGACCCTTATGGTTTATCACCCCGTGAAAAAGAAATCCTGCGTTGCCTGGTCAATGGTGATACGTACAAGCAGATTGCCGAACACTGTCACATCAGTGTAGGGACCGTCCGCTCGCACATCATGAACATCTACCGTAAGCTTGACGTGAATTCCCGGTCCAATGCCATCGTGAAAGCCATGAAAGAACGGCTGGTGTAAACTTTTACCGGTTAAACTGACCAGTGCCAACAACGCACAATTGCCTGTGCCCGATGTGCCGCTATCATCAGTGGAAATGTGAATGCCCAACCTGGAGCCTGTGCCTGATTCCCTCAATGGAAACCGAACCTTTAACACGCATCAGTTAAGGTAGTGACATCTGTAAAGCCCTGCACTTGTGCCTGATCCTTCTCCATGAAAAAACCGAAATGTGATGATCTGACATACTGCTGTATGCCGGGCGGAGAATGCTATGCCGTCAGCTAAGCCGATCTGCAACAGGCTATGTTTATCTTGTACTGCCATCGTTGCGGCAGCAAAAAGGGAGGCCGCACAGATAAGGCGTCCGGCAACGTAGCCGGAGAGAAACAACAGGCATAACGGAGGGAGCGTTGGCTGCCGGCAGGCGTAATTTCCGCTGTAAGCTCCGCCCATCAGGCGGGCCAGTGGAAATCACTGCCGTCACAGTTTAAAAACTACCGATAAAAGACAAAATAATAGTGAAAGTTATGCAACCGTTTGCATAACTTTCACTATTCTATTTTAAACCTGTCGCCAAAACACGTTATGAAGCAGAAAAAGCCGCAGGAAAAATAGCCCAGCAACCAAATTCAGACAGCTTTTGGAACACCGTGATACAATGAACTGCCATGAAGGCCCTGCGCCGGAAATGGCCGTAGCGGCGTTTCTTTTGACCAACAATAACAGTTATGAAAAGAACAGGATTCTGGTGCATGTTATGGTGCCTGTTGTCGGGCAGTTACTTTTGCCAGGCACAACAATCTATCCGCCTCACACAGCAATGGGAATATCTCCGGGGAGATCTCGGCGGTATCTGGGAAGCCGTCAGGCCCGCGGCCGCAGGCAGCCCCGAATCAGTACCGCTGTGGCAACAGGTAACCCTGCCGCACTGCTTCAACGCCACGGATGCCGTGAGCCCGGAAGAAAACTATTACGAAGGCCCCGGCTGGTACCGCACCCTGCTGGACATCCATAACCCTTATACAAACGGCCGTACATTACTGCATTTTGAAGGCGCGGGACAAAAAACGGCCATATACGTCTACACCACCAAAGTAGCAGCCCATACCGGCGGTTATGACGAATGGACGGCCGATATCACCGAAGCAGTACAGCAGTTCCTGCAATCGCCCGACGCCAAACGCTTCAAAGGAAAAGTGCCGGTGTCCGTCCGCTGCGACAATACCCGCGACCTGGAAATGATTCCCTCCGACATGTCAGACTTTAACGTGTACGGCGGATTGTATCGTTATGTTAATCTCGTTTATACGCCGGCGTTATCCTTCGAAACGTTTCATGTGCAAGCCATCACAGACGCTGCAGGCAACAATGGCACACTAAACGTCAGCGCCGCTTTCCGTAACCCGGGCAACATCTCCCGCGGTACACTGGAATTGCGCCTGCTCGACCCGCAACAGAAAGTCGTGAAAGAGGTCCGGCAGGACATCAGTATAAAATCAGGTGAACAACCACTGGCCAGCATCTCCCTGAAAAAACCAATGCTATGGTCTCCCGGCCAGCCCGCCCTGTACACCGTGGAAGCCCGCCTTACCTCCACCGCCGGTACCGCCGAATGGAAAGGCCATACCGGCTTCCGGCACTTTGAATTTGTGAAACAAGGGCCTTTCCTGCTCAACGGCAAGCGCCTGCTGCTGCAAGGTACCCATCGCCATGAAGACCATGCCGGCGTAGCCGCCGCCATGACGGAAGACATGATCCGCCAGGAAATGTTGCTCATTAAAAATATGGGCGCCAATTTTATCCGGCTCGGCCACTACCAGCAATCACGCATCGTATTGCAGTTGTGCGACAGTCTCGGCATCCTGGTATGGGAAGAAATTCCCTGGTGCAGAGGCGGACTGGGTGGAGACACCTACAAAGAGCAGGCGCGCAGGATGCTTACCAATATGATTAGCCAGCATCGCAATCACCCGGCTGTCATCCTGTGGGGACTGGGCAACGAAAACGACTGGCCCGGCGATTTTCCTGAATTCGATAAGGAGAAGATCCGCACGTTCATGTCGGAACTGAACACCATGGCACACCAGCAGGATAGTACGCGCAAAACCACCATCCGCCGTTGCGACTTCTGTAAAGATATCGTGGACGTATACTCGCCTTCTATCTGGGCGGGCTGGTACCGTGGCCGCTATACGGAATACAAATCCGAAAGCCTGAAAGAGATAGCCCGCGTACCTCATTTCTTTCATGCCGAATGGGGCGCAGACAGCCATCAGGGCCGCTTCGCGGAAGAACCGGAACAGTTTATCAAACAGGTAGCTACCGGCAAAGGCGCTGATGAACGTACCGGCGATTTCGCCCTTACCGGCGGCAACGCCAGGGCCTCCAAAGACGGCGACTGGTCTGAGTCGTACGCGGTGAACCTGGTAGACTGGCACCTGAAAGAACAGGAGACCATGCCTCAGTTGACCGGCACCGCTTACTGGGTGTTCAAAGATTTCTCCACACCGTTGCGGCCGGAAAACCCCGTGCCTTATGTCAATCAGAAAGGCATCGTGGCCCGCGACCTTACTCCTAAAGAAATATATTATGTGTTCCGGTCGTACTGGACCGAAGCGCCTATGGCACATATCTACGGCCACGGCTGGCCCGTGCGCTGGGGGAGGGAAGGAGAGGCCAAAGAAATACGCGTATACTCCAACTGCACGGAAGCAGAACTGTTTGTCAACGGAAAAAGCGCCGGTGTCAGAAAACGTAACAGCCAGGACTTTCCCGCTGCCGGACTGCGCTGGCAGGTGCCGCTGCCAACAGGCGTCAACCGGATAAAAGTGGAGGCCCGTAAGGGAAAGCATACCGTCACCGATGAAGTCACCTGGCAATACCAGACCGCCACATGGTCGGCCCCCGTGAAACTGATAGTAGAGGAAGATAGAACCTTTACCGGCGATAACCTCCGGAAGGTACGGGTAAAGGCCGTAGACGACAAGGGCGTGCTGTGCCTCGATGCGGCTAACGAAATCACTTTTTCAATGGCCGGAGATGGTCAGCTGATAGTGGACCAGGGCACCGCCAGCGGCTCCCGGAAAGTACAGCTGGCTAACGGCCAGGCCTGTATCTTTTTGCGCACCACCGCTTCCGGCGCCGCGGCAGTGGCTGCTACGGCTAAGGGACTGGCTTCCGGTATTGTTACCATTACCTATTAACTGTATTCAAACACGATGTGCTCATGAAAAAATTTTTTACCGGGATAGGGCTGCTGATTTTTTCGTGGCAGGCGTACGCCGCCACTCCGGCCGATTCCCTGCTGAAGCTCTGGTACAAACAGCCTGCCCGGCAATGGGTGGAAGCGCTGCCTGTAGGCAACGGCCGCCTTGGCGCCATGGTCTTCGGCGGCGTACAGAAAGAAGAGCTGCAACTCAACGAAGGTTTCCTTTGGTCCGGCACGCCGCGCAACGGCGATAACCCGCTGGCGAAAGAAACACTGCCCCAGATGCGCCAGCTGCTGAATGAAGGCAAATACAAAGAAGCCGACAAGCTGGCCAAAAAAATGATGGGCACTTACAGTGCTCGCTACATCACACTGGGCAGCCTCTTTATCGAGAACGACGTGCCCCGGAACGCAGACAGCTACCACCGTGAGTTAGACCTCAACAGCGGTGTAAGCAAAGTTGCTTACACCGCTGACGGTGTGCATTACACCCGGGAAGTTTTTTCCAGCTACCCTGCACAACTGCTGGTGGTCCGCTATACTGCCAGCAAACCGGGCATGCTGCGCTTTCATACAAGCTTCGCTAACGGGATGCCACATACGAACAAAGCCGTCAATAATCACTACCTCGTAATGAAAGGCCGTTGCCCGGAATATGTGGCCAGCCGCCCTTATGAAGCCAAACAGATCGTCTACGGCGATAAAGGCATCAACTATGAAGTGCACCTGGATGCCCGCGCCAGCGGCGGTAAAATAACCGCTGATACCGCAGGTATCACCGTGAACGGCGCTACGGAAGCGGTGCTGCTGGTATCCATCGGTACCAGCTATAAAAGCCCGGAAGACTGGGCCGGAGATCCTGCCGCTGCCGCCGCGTCGCCGCTGAAGAAAGCGCAGGGCGACACTTACGCGTCCCTGCTGAAAAAACACCTTGCAGACCACCAGCGTTTGTTCAGCAAAGTGTCGCTGGACCTGGGCACCGACGGCGGCGAACAACTGCCTACCGACGAACGCCTGAAAGTATATACCAGCAACGGCGGCAACCGCGATCCGCAGCTGACCACCCTGCTCTACCAATATGGCCGCTACCTGATGATCGCCGGCTCCCGCAAAGGAGGTCCCGCACTCAGCCTGCAAGGCTTATGGAACAAGGAAATGCAGCCGCCATGGGGTTCCAACTACACCATCAATATCAATACGGAAATGAATTACTGGCCCTCTGAAACAGCCAACCTGTCGGAGTGCGGCCAGCCGCTGTTTGACTTCATCCACAAGATGGCCAAACGCGGACGTGTAACCGCTGCCGTTAACTATGGCGCTTCCGGCTGGACCGCTCATCATAACACAGATATCTGGGCGATGACCAACCCGGTGGGAGGCTTCGATTTCAGCGACCCCAACGGAAATCCCAAATGGGCGATATGGCCTATGGGCGGGGCCTGGCTGAGCCGCCACCTGTGGGAACACTACCTGTTCACCGGCAATAAACAACAGCTGGAACAAATGTACCCCGACCTGAAAGGCGCCGCTGAATTTATGCTCGACTGGCTCATAAAAAATGACAAAGGTCAGTGGGTGACCAATCCTTCCACCACCCCGGAAAACAATTTCCTGATAGACGGAAAAAGGGAAGGCTCCGTGAGCATCGCTACCACTATGGACCTGTCCATCATCCATGATCTGTTTACCAATACTCTGCGCGCCGCGGCGGTGCTGGGCAAGGACGCGGACCTCGCCGCAAAAATAAAAGACCGGATGAAAGATATGTTTCCCTTCCAGGCAGGACAATACGGTCAGCTGCAGGAGTGGTATAAAGACTGGGACGATCCGAAAGATAATCACCGTCATGTATCTCACGTGTATGGCCTCTTCCCGGGCAACTTCATCAATCCGCGCCGCGACACGGTACTCGCGGCAGCGGCTAAACGCAGCCTGCTGATGCGCGGCGACGGCGGCACCGGCTGGTCCAAATCATGGAAGATCAACTGGTGGGCACGCCTCGAAGATGGCAACCACGCCTATACGATGCTGAACAAACAGCTGTTCCTCGCCGGCGGCCAGGAGGTGAGCGTAGCCGATAACAGCGGCGGTTCTTACCCCAACCTGTTCGATGCGCATCCGCCTTTCCAGATAGACGGCAACTTCGGCGTTACCTCCGGTATTACCGAGATGCTGGTACAGAGTCATGACGGTGTGGTGCACCTGTTGCCTGCCCTGCCGGACGCATGGCCCTCCGGTAGCGTCAAAGGCCTGAAAGCGCGTGGTGGCTTTGAAGTTGACATGGAATGGAAAGACGGTCAGCTCACCCACGCAGTGGTACGTTCCCTGCTGGGCGGCAACCTGCGCATCCGCACGGCAAAACCGGTGCAGGTCAACGGCGTAGCGCTGCAGCCGGCGACGGGCGTTAACAGCAACCCTTTTTATCCCTTGCCCATTCCGGTAAAAACCGAGGTGAAAGATGTGTCTAAACTGGCGGAGCTGACGCTTAAAAAAGTATATGAGTACGATGTGCCCACAGTAGCCGGTAAAATCTACGACATACGATGAATTTCAGGAAGACAATATTCAGTATAGCCGTTAGCGTTGTATCTGCCGCCACCATGGCGCAGGTAAAAGGCGATGACGACGGCATCCTTGCCCAGAAAGCCGCCAGTCGTGATAAAACGGCCATTGATTCGGCTGTATACGGCTGGTGGATAGCCTCCATGAAAACCCATGACCAGCGCATCGCCTGGTGGCGAGAAGCCCGCTTCGGTTGTTTTATTCACTGGGGCGTGTATTCCGTGCCCGGCGGCGAATGGAACGGCAAAAAGGTGGAGGGCTACGCTGAACACCTGATGCGGAAAGAAAAGATCGGCCGGCAGGAGTATGCGGAAAAACTGATACAACATTTTAACCCGGCGCACTTCGATGCCGACGCCTGGGTGAAAATGATCCGCGATGCAGGTATGCGGTATCTCGTCATAACCGCCAAACATCATGATGGCGTGGCGATGTGGCCCACCGCCATCGGGGACTACAGCATTGGCCGGTCATCCTTTCAGCAAGACCCGATGGCGGCGCTGTCGGCTGCCTGTAAAAAATACGGTATCCGTTTTGGCTTTTATTATTCACATGCTTTTGACTGGGAACATCCGGACGCGCCCGGCAATGACTGGGATTACAATAATCCCGGCGGCGATAAAAACCTGTATGGCGGTACCAACTGGTACGACGCCCATCCGGAGCTGCTGCCGAAAGCCGTGAAGTATGTCAATGAAAAATCTATCCCGCAGATACAGGAGCTGCTGCGCAAATATCATCCGGACATCCTCTGGTTTGATACGCCGCACAAGCTGCCGCTGAGCGAGAACATCCGCATCCTGGAAGCCATTCGCGCGGTGGATGACAAGGTGGTGGTCAACGGACGGCTGGCCCGCACCGGCGCCATCTCCTTCGGCGATTATAAAAACACTTCCGACCGGCCGGCGGAGTTTTATCCCGTGACCGGCGACTGGGAAGCGATTCCTACTACCAACGAATCGTATGGATATTCCCGTTATGACAGCAGTCATAAGCCGGTGGGGTTCTTCATCCGCCTGATGGCCAAGGCCGCCGCGAAAGGAGGCAACCTGCTGATGAACATCGGTCCGGAAGGAGATGGTTCCATAGACCCCCGGGACACGTTGATCCTGCACGGCATTGGCAGCTGGATGCAGCAGAACGGAGAAAGTATCTACGGCACTACCGCTACGCCCTTGCCGCCACAGCCCTGGGGCGAAAGCACCCGCAAAGGCAATAAACTGTACCTGCACGTATTTCACTGGAGCAATCCGTTGTACGTAGGCGGTTTGTACGGACACGTAGCAAACGCGTACCTGCTGGCCGGCAAGCAGCCGGTGAAAGTGACCCGCGTGAACCCGAAAGACCTGAGCATCACGCTGCCGGAAAGCGCGCCGGACAGTGTGAACAGCGTAATCGTCCTCGAAATGAAAACCATAAAAGGCGACAGTGCACGCGTATTGGACACGCGGGGTATCACCAACGTGCTGCGGGCATTTGATGCCACACAACACGGCAAAGGCTTCTCTTTCGGCGATGGCAAGAAGGCCGCTTACTATGTGCACGGCTGGAAAAATATGGACCAGTACCTCAGCTGGAAGGTGCGGACTACCCGCGACGCCGTGTTTAACATCGGCATCAAATACGCTACGGACCAGCCTCCGGGCAATGCCTGCGAAATCCGTATCGGTAAAAATGTGATCCGGGCAGCAGTGGCATCTGCCAGGAAAACGGAGATCGTTACACAGGCGTTACGGGAAATCAGGCTGCCGGCAGGAGAATATGAGATCACGGTGAAACCCACGCAGATCAGTGGTACGGAATTAATGAGACTATTTGAAATCACTATGCAACCAAAATAACGTTATGAAAAAACACTCCCTGATATTAACAACCTGTTTGCTGCTGGTCCACTTACTGGCCCGCGCAGGAGAAACAGACCGTTTTATAAAAGCGCTGAAAGCCAGTCCGGCTACGGTGTACCAGTCCGGCGGCGCCGTGGCGCCGGCCACCGTGAAGGTGGTACGCAACTGGTCCGGCGAACTGTGCGATGTACGGGTAGTCAATACCGGTGGGCAGCCTGTAAAACTGAAAGAAGTGGTGCTGGGCGCCGTAGGCAGGGTATTGCCGTCTTCTACGCCCTTCTATGCAGAAGGTTTCCAGATGCTGACGCAGACTGCCGGTACACTGGCGGCGCCTAAAACATTAGGCAACTACACCGATGAAGGCCATTATAAAATACCGAAGCCCGAAGGTTACCTGGCGGTTTACAACCTGCTGCGCCTGTACCCCGTGAAAGACGTACAGCTGTTGCTGGGATATACTTCCAGTAACCGCTTTGTGGGCAAGTTCTACCTCTCCGCAGATACCATCAAGGCAGTGATAGACCTGGAAGACCTTGAGCTGGCGCCGGGCAAGGAGTTTAAGCTGGAGGAACTGATGGTGCTTAGCGGCAGGGACGGCAACAACCTGCTGGACCGCTTTGCTGCCCGCATTCATCATTTCCATCCGCGGCTGGAGTTCAAAGCGCCGCCTGCCGGCTGGTGCTCCTGGTATTGTTTTGGTCCCAGGGTGACCGCGCAGAATATTTATGATAATCTCGATTATATCAAAACCAATATTCCTGCGCTGAAATACATCCAGCTGGACGACGGTTATCAGCCGCATATGGGCGACTGGCTGGAGGTGGGCAACTCTTTCGGCGGCAACGTGCAGCAGGTGCTGCATACCATCCGTGATAAAGGGTTTGAGCCGGCTATCTGGGTAGCGCCTTTTATCTGCGACAGCAATTCCACCATCTTCAAACAGCATCCCGAATGGCTGGTGAAAGACAAAAACGGCAAACCGCTGCGCAGCGACCTGGTTACTTTCGGCGGCTGGCGCCTGAAGCCGTGGTACGTGCTGGATGGCACCCATCCGGAAGTACAACGGCATTTTGAACAGCTGTTCCGCACCATGCGCAACGACTGGGGCGTTACTTACTTCAAGCTCGACGCCAATTTCTGGGGAGCAATTCATGGCGGCGTTTATTACGACAAAAATGCAACAAGGGTGGAAGCTTACCGTCGTGGTATGACCGCTATTCTCAAAGGTACCCGCGACGCTTTTATCCTCGGGTGCAATCACCCGCTGTGGCCTTCACTGGGACTGGTACACGGTTCCCGCAGCAGTATGGATATCAAACGCACCTGGACCGTCTTCGAAAAGTCAGGCCGGGAGAATCTCTACCGCTCCTGGCAAAATGGCCGTCTGTGGTGGAACGACCCCGACTGCCTGGTGCTCACCGGTAATATGCCTGACAATGAGTTTAACTTCCATGCGGCGCTGATATATGCTACCGGCGGCATGTTGCTCAGCGGTGATGACCTGACCAAAATATCGCCTGAACGGCTGGATATGCTGCGCAAAGCAGCGCCTCCCACGGCGAAAGCGGCCGCCTTCACCGATACCAATTTTGAAGTGGGAGAAGTCAATACGGCGACAGGAAAAAATATCATCTTACTCAACTGGCAGACATCTCCCAAAAAACTAACGGTAAAACTGGACAAACCCTGTGAGGTGCTGGATTACTGGACCGGGAAAAGTTATGGCCGGCATACCGGTACCTTTACCATGGAAGTGGGAGGGCATGACGGAAAGGTCTTCATCACGCAAAGTCGCTAAGCAACATAAGCAGCAAAGGAGCGGAGATCGCCCTTTGCTGTTTTTCGTTTCTCCTTTTCCTGACCTCTTTGTGTGCTCTTTTTTTCTTATTTTTCTTAGCGCCTCTGCTGCTTAGTGTCTTTGCGTGATCTTCTTTTTTTCTTATTTTTCTTAGCGCCTCTGCTGCTTGGCGTCTTTGCGTGAACAAATATTAATTCCTATGCGGTACATTATATTGTTTTTATTACTGCTCGCCGGGCAGGTGCAGGCACAGTCCCCGCTGCTGAAGAAGGTGCTGCAGGACACCAGGCCGGCTATCCTGGAGCGTGCCGGCTGGGCGCTGCAACAGATGCCGCTGACGATTACTGCGTTTAGCTGTGACCGTAGTGCGGGCGGCAAGCACGATTTTTATTCCGAAGGCGATTACTGGTGGCCGAACCCGGCATCTGCCGATAGTCCGTATGTGCAGCGCGACGGGCAAAGTAATCCGGATAACTTTGTGAAGCACCGCGAGGTGATGATCCGTTTCAGTCGCGTGATGGGGGCGCTGGCAGCGGGCTACGTGGCCACAAAAGATAAAACGTACCTGCAGCATGCCCTGGTGCATGCCCGTGCCTGGTTTGAAGATGAGGCTACGCGGATGAACCCCGGCCTGTTGTATGCGCAGGCTATCAAAGGCCGTGCTACCGGCAGGGGGATTGGTATCATCGATACTATACAGCTGCTGGAAGTGGTACAGGCGCTGCGGGTCATGGAAAAGGCCGGCGTAATACCGCCGGCCGACCTGGTGGCGTTTAAGAGCTGGTTTACCGCCTACCTGAACTGGATGACTACCCATCCTTATGGTAAGGATGAGATGAATGCGAAGAACAATCACGGTACCTGCTGGGTGATGCAGGTAGCCGCTTTTGCACAGTTTACCGGTAACCGCGAGTGGACCAACTTCTGTATCAACCGTTATAAAACAGTATTGTTGCCCGCACAGATGGCGGAAGACGGCAGTTTTCCGCTGGAACTGCGCCGGACTAAACCTTACGGCTACTCGTTGTTTAACCTCGATGCGATGAGCACTATTTGCCAGCTGCTGAGCGACAAAAAGAATAACCTCTGGCAGTATACGGCAGAGCAGCGTAATATAGGCAAAGGCATTGCTTTCCTGTATCCTTATGTGAAAGACAAGAGCACCTGGCCTTATCCCAAAGATGTAATGTACTGGAGCGAGTGGCCGGTAGCACAGCCTTTCCTGTTGTTTGGGGCGGCAGCTTTCAATAATATGGATTATTACCGCCTCTGGCTGATGTTAAACCATGATCCTCAGGTAGATGAAGTGCTCAGGAACCTGCCTGTACGCAATCCCGTGATTTATTTGTGATTTACGATTTTTTTTAATATCTTTAGGTTCCTATGAAATAAAAACTTTAGCGGTATGAGTTGGATGAACGACTTGTATGTCATTTACCAGAAACTGGATGCCAACAGTTGTGAAGCGGTAAAAAACGACATTCTTAAAGCCCAGATGGATGGCTGCAGCAGGGGTGAAATTTACTTCCTGGTATTACAGCAGCTGGTGCGTATAAAAAGGGAAAAAGCGCCTGTTTATGAGTTGATTAAAGAGGAGGTGGAAAGCTTTATCCATTACAGTAGCAATCCGTATAAGCTATCCGCCTAATTCTTCTATCAGCTTCTGCACCTTGATATAATTGGGAGCCTGGGATGGTATTTTGAGTAACCAGTCCAGACATTCCTGCCTGTGTCCTTCCTTAAGATAGCTCAGTCCCATGTAAAAAGCAGCTTCGTATTTGAGGTCGTTGCTTTGTTGATATACCTGTAGCAGGTCTGCCCGTGCCGGCTGGAGCTGGTTCAGGTCTACCTTGCATACGCCGCGGTAGTAGCGGGCGTAGAGGTTATTGGGATATTGCTGCAGTACTTTGTCCAGTATGGTGATGGCGTCGGCAAAATGGCCGCGGTTGAATTTCTCAATCGCTTCCCGCGGTAGCCGGAGGCTGTCTGCGTCGGGCGCCTGCATTTCGGTGGAGGCAAACTGGCGGTAGATGTTTTTCCGCCAAGGGCTGACATACAACATGATGGCAACGCCTGCGGCAAACAGGGCAATGAGGATGACAGTGTTGCGGATATGCGTGGGCGTACTTTCTTTCAGCGTAAACCAGGCGTTGCGGCGGGAGAACAGCTGATGCAGCAGCGCATCCCGGGAGGGATCTTTACAGATGCGTTGTGCCAGCAGCCGGCGGAAAAGTTCAAACCGTTTCACCTGTTGATTGAGCGTGGCGTCTGTTTTCAGACGCGCGTCGAAAAGTCTTTTTTCAGCTTCAGTCATCTGGTCTGCCAGGAATCGGTCGGCAGCAGCGAGGTCATCTGCAGTCATGCTGCCGGACTTCAGTTTGGCGTCGAGGTCTTTGAAGAGGGAGAGATAGCAGGACTGCCTGCTGGCGGGAAGTTCCTGTACCGGTATCTTAGTGGCGACGGCGATGTCTTCCTGCAGGCAGTCAGTGAGCGACCAGCTCAGCAGTTCTTTACAGGTATCGCTGAGTTGGAGATAATAACTGTAAGCAAGCCGTCTTTTCTCGCCTTCTTTCAGCACATCTTCTATATCGATCATATCATCGCGGGTGAGGGCGGCGTTCTCTTCCGCTTCCATGCCGGCGATGCGTTGTCCCCTTCTTTCCAGTTCCCGTTCCCATATACGCTTGCACAACAATTGCAGAAAGGGCTCAAAGGAGCTTACCTGCAACGGGTGGCGCCGTGCATAATAGTAGATGTCCATCAATGCTTCTTCGAAAATATGGGCTGCGTCTTTGACAGTGCCGCTTTTTTGCAGTATGAAACGTTTCTCTTTGGAGGCGAAACGCTGGTAGATATCGTCAATAATTTCCGGAGAGTGTTGCAGCAAGCCCTCAATGTAGTCCTGGTCGTAGTGTATTTCAGGTGACATACCTATCGTTTTTGCCTTTTCGTCTGTATTAAAAATATTAAACCTTCCCGAGGTGGCCTAATTATTTATTCTGTGCTCCGGCTTTTGTATCTTGCCGGTTATACCAGTTTCCCAGCCACAGGACAGTAATCTTTTGCACCTATGCCAGCCGTTGATGAGCTGATTATACGTTTTATTCAAACGCCACATGATCCTGCGTTACAGGAGGCCATTGCTACTTTGGTCGCTGAAAGCCCTGAACAGGCAAGCTATGTGGAAAACAAGCTGGCTGCATGGCTTGCAGCCTCCAATACACCTGTTGCTGCCGCCACTGCGGTGGAAACAACATTGCTGCCGGCTTTCCTGTACTCCGTTAAAACATGGGCCGCAGCGGCAGTATTGATTGTACTGGCAGCTGTCCTGTTTTTGCTACATGTCCGTCAAACACCCCATAAACTGCTTTCTCATGTCAACAATACCGGCCGGATAGATTCCCTGCGTTTTCCGGGCGGATATATGCTACTGAACAAAAACGCGGCCATTTCGTTCGATAGCAGCCGCCGGCAATCTGTGTATGCGGTCGTTTCGGAAGGAGATGTGTTTATAGACCTTGGCAGTAATACATCCTGTACCGTGCTGGTCCCCGGAGATTACCAGCTGGAAACCACAGCCGGGGCTTTTCATGTGCACGCGTCTGCCAGCCGTACCAAAGTGTTTGTCACCCGGGGGGCCATCGGTGTTGCGGGGAAAAGACAGGACACAATGACGCTCACGGCCAGCATGCAGGGAACGCTGGACGGCCGGCGGGCGCCTGCACGAAAGAAGCTGGCCAGCCAGGCTCCGCTGGCATGGAAAACAGGGGAACTGGCTTTCCGCAATGTGCCGGCCGCTGAAATACTGGAAGCGGTGAGTGGAGTGTATGGTATTCAGATTATGGTCCCGCCCTCTGCAGAGAGCCGTTGTACAAAAAAGCTGACGATCAACCTGAACAAAAAAACGGAGAAAGAGACAATTGCATTATTGCAGCAAAGCCTCTCAGCTCACCTGGTAAAAGACAGCATGGACCGGTACTATCTGACGATTAAATAAAACAAGGGACGCCCTGTAGCGCCGGGTAGACCGGGCCGGTGGAGGGATGGGTTAAAGGCTTGGGAATGCTTACAGTACAGGGGTTTTATGGCAGTCTTACAGGTTCAGTCCTGCATGCAGGCGCAGGAGAACCGCTTTTAAGGAGGTGATGTCTTCTTCTCCTACAACATCGATGTAGCTTGCTTCTATTTCTTTGATGGCCTCGGAGGACTCAATCAGCAGCATTTTCCCCATATCGGTGAGGAAGATGAGGCTGGCGCGGTTGTCGGTGTCATGTTTGCGGGTGGCGATGTAGCCATCTGCCTCCAGGTTTTTCACCACTTTGCTCATGGCCTGTTTGCTGATACGGGCTTTTTTAGCCAACTCATTGTTGATCGTGCCGGCATCATCGATGTTGATGAGAACGACCATGTCGCCCGGACGAAAATTTTTGTAGCCCCGTTCCAGCAGTTTTTCTGTCAGGCGCTGGTCGAGATCTTTTTTTACGAGGCTGAGCAGGCGGCCCAGACTGGACTTTCTCCTGGCAAGGGAAGCCTCGTACCTTTCTTCTGTTGTACTCATAAATACTGTATGTAGGTAGGTTTGGTATGTTGAAACAGCGAAGGGCTGACACGGCGTCAACCCTTCGATCAATATGATTATGGTAAAGAACAGTGCTGTTTGTACACGTAATCAGCCATTACGGTATGGTCTCAAATATGCTTTCTGCCCTGGCGTAGCATCTCAGTCCGACGATGGTATTGCTTATCCCCACCCTTACTCTTTGTGCAGACCTGATGCTGGTAGATGTCAGTCAATCAGAGCCTAAAGCCCCCGCGATGCCCATTTCCAGGCCTCTCAGCTCTGCCAGGCCGCGCAGGCGGCCGATAGCGCTGTAACCGGGATTGGTTTTTTTCTGCAGGTCGTCCAGCATCTGGTGCCCATGGTCCGGCCGCATT
Organism: Chitinophaga oryzae; assembly: GCF_012516375.2. Taxonomy (NCBI): domain Bacteria; kingdom Pseudomonadati; phylum Bacteroidota; class Chitinophagia; order Chitinophagales; family Chitinophagaceae; genus Chitinophaga; species Chitinophaga oryzae. Next base: position 7,630,552 of record NZ_CP051204.2, on the reverse strand, counting down.
GGAATGGAAACATTGCGGCGTTTCATGGTGAGCAGGATGTTTTTCACCACGGCAAACATATCGACGTCGCCTTCGAGGTGATTGGCTTCGTGGAAGTTGCCCTGTGCATCACGCTGGGTGCTGCGCAGATGGATGAAATGGATATGATCGCCCAGCCGTTCGATCATGCCCGGCAGATCATTATCAGCGCGTACGCCGTAGGAACCGGTGCAGAAGCACAGTCCGTTGGAGGCGTAAGGAGCAGCTATCAGCAGCTCTTTGGCGTCCTGCTCGGTGCTCACGATACGGGGCAGCCCGAAAATCGGGAACGGAGGATCATCCGGATGGATGGCCAGTTTCACGCCCACTTCTTCCGCTACCGGTGCTATCTGTTGCAGGAAATAGAACAGGTGCAGCTTCAGCTGGGTGGCGTCAATACCTTTGTATTTGTCGAGTGCCTGCTGGAACTGTTCGAGCGTGAAGCTCTCTTCGGAACCGGGCAGGCCGGCGATGATATTTTTCTGTAACAGCTGCCTGGACTCGGCCGTCATGCTGTCGAAATGTTCCTTGGCGCGGGAGATCTCCTCTTCGGTATAATCTTTTTCAGCGTCCGGGCGTTTCAGCATGAACAGGTCGAACGCCATGAACGCTGCTTTTTCGAAACGCAGGGCCCTGGAACCGTCGGCTACTTCGTAGCTCAGGTCTGTACGGGTCCAGTCCAGCACCGGCATGAAATTGTAGGTGACTACATGGATGCCGGCAGCAGCGAGGTTACGGATAGATTGCTGGTAATTGGCAATGTATTCCCGGAAATTACCGCGCTGCGTTTTAATATCTTCATGAACAGGGATGCTCTCTACTACAGACCAGGTAAGGCCTGCCGCTTCGATCTCCGATTTACGCTTTAAAATCTCTTCTGTCGTCCACACTACTCCATTGGGTACATGGTGCAATGCTGTTACGATGCCGGTAGCGCCGGCCTGTTTTATATCAGACAGGCTAACCGGATCATTGGGCCCGAACCATCGCCATGTCTGTTCCATTCTCAGCATAATGCAATATTAGTTTTAGTAAAATCCAGAACTTGTGAATCAAACCCCAAAAATAGAATCTATCAGCAGATAATCAAAGTTTAATAAAGGGTTTATGTAAGCAACACCATCATGAGGTCCATCACGTTGGTTTGCGTAGGCCCTGTAATCAGCAACCCGCCTGCTTTTGAGAAGAATGTCCAGGCGTCCTGCCGTTGCAGGAAATCCCGTGCGTCGAGCTGCAGGGCTGCGGCCCTTTCCAGTGTATGGCCATCGGCGATGGCGCCGGCGGCATTGGTCGGCCCGTCAGTACCATCTGTACCGGCGCTGAGCAGGGTAATGCCTTCATGACCGGCGAGGGCGATAGCAGCGGCCAGCACCAGCTGCTGATTGCGGCCGCCTTTGCCGTTACCGGTAACCTGCACCGTGGTTTCCCCGCCTGCCAGCAAACAGGCCGGCCGCGGTCCTTCATAAGCGAGGGCAGCTGCTGCCAGCGTTTCCGCTACCGTATGGGCATCGCCGGTAGTGTCCGACGCCAACACCTGCGCATGGTAACCCAGGCTGCGCGCTTTGTCAGCCGCGGCTTGCAGGGCAATGTGATTGGTGCCGGCGAGATAGTGATGCACCCTGCTGAAAGAAACATCGCCTGCCTTGGGCGTATCGGGAATAATACCTGCCACCCCGTCGGCGAGGTAACGCCGCAAGGGGAGGGGCAGCTGTTCCGGCAGCCGGTATTTTTCCAGGATAGCCACAGCATCGGCAAACGTAGAAGGGTCGGGCACTGCCGGCCCTGAACCGATTACGCTCAGATCGTCTCCCACCACGTCGCTCAGCACCAGGGCGCATAACGTGGCCGGATATATGTTTTGTGCCAGCCACCCGCCTTTTATTTTAGAGAGATGCTTACGCACGATGTTTATTTCGTGAATACCGGCGCCACTGTTCAGCAACAAGGTGAACACCTGTTGCACGTCCGCCAGTGAACTGCCTTCCGGCACATCGGCCAGCAGCGCGGAAGCGCCGCCCGACAGCAACAGTATCACCACGTCGTTTTCGCCGGCAGCGGCGGCTGTTTCGAGGAAACGGCGGGAAGCTTCCAGGCTGTGTTCATCGGGCACAGGGTGACCGGCTTCCAGCAGCTCCAGGTGCTGCAGCGGCAGGGAATGACCGTATTTGGTAACGATAAAACCCTCCGGACGTAGGTGTCCTTCCAGCACCTTTTCCAGTTCCTGTGCCATTGCGGCGGAAGCCTTGCCGGCACCCAGCACGATCAGGCGCCCCTGTGGGGGCAAAACATAATCATCTCCCGAAATAACAAGGGTGGAAGGGGCTTTTACCTGCACATAACGGCGTATCAGCTGCACCGGATGTACAGCAGATACCGCATGCATGAAAATGGATTGTATGTCTCCGGCTGCTGAGATAGTAATACCTTTTGGTTATGGACGCGTAGCCTGTTTACGTTGTCTTTTCTTTTCCATCTTTTCTTCCAGATGCTCTTTTTTGCTCATCTCCCAGTCATTCCATTTTTTGTACTGGCTGGCGGTAAGCACATTCTTAAAACGCTGGCTGCGTTCTGTCTCCAGCGCTTTGAACTGCTGCATCCGTTCTTTTTTTTGAAGCCCGGTATTAGCGCGAATGGCGTCCATCCGGCGGATAATATCGGCGTTGATGGTGTAAATCTGCTGGTACTGGTCCCGGTTCAGTCCTACCTGTCTGGATATTTTATCGCTGAGCTTATCGGCCCTGCCCTCTACGCCCCAGCGGCCACGGTTATTGGTGCTGTCTTTCGTTTGTGCAGTGGTGGCGAGCCCGATGCCCGTCAGCAGGCAACACAGCAACAGCACCATGGGAAGCGAGAATATCTTCATAGTCAGCTATTATATATGAAATTTAGACAAACTTAACGGGTAAACCCTTGTCAAATTATCCCTTTTTCGTGTTAATGCAAAAACTATTCATCCTTACCACTCATAAAAAAAAGCGTCAATTACTAACACCTCGGTCAATCATTTATTACATTTAAGACCAGCAACTGAAAATCTGAATCGAAAAAAAACCGAACATGAAAAGAGCTTTTGAGAAACCCGGGAGGGCCCTGCTTTCCCGCGGCGTCGCCTATGCCCTGAACCGGCACCGCAGTAAACTGCTGGTGTTCTCGCTACTGTTGGCAGGCTCCTATGCCCATGCACAGGAAACTTTTCCGGTAAACGGAATTGCGGACCCGAAGGACCGGTGTTTCGCTTTTACCCACGCTACCATCGTTAAAGATGCGCAGACAACCCTCAGCAATGCCACGCTGGTGATCCGTGACGGCAAAATCGTTGATGCCGGCCCGGGCGCTGCCATCCCTAAAGACGCAGTGGTGGTGGACTGTAAAGGGAAGTACATCTATCCCTCTTTTGTAGACATCTTCAGCAGCTACGGCCAGGCCGATGTAAAACGTACCGGCGGCAGCTGGAATGCCCCGCCACAGTTCCTATCCAACACCAAAGGAGCCTACGGCTGGAACCAGGCTATTAAGAGCGAAGTAAACGCAGTGGACCTGTTCAGCACCGACGAGTCCAAAGCCGCCACCCTGCGGGAAGCCGGCTTCGGCACAGTAGCCACCCAGCAGATGGACGGCGTGGCCCGCGGCACCGCCGCCCTCGTGACCCTCGCGGCCGACAAGGAAAACAAAGTGATCGTCCGCGAAAAAGTAGCGGCCGGCTACTCCTTCGACAAGGGCAGCTCTACCCAGAACTACCCCAACTCACAAATGGGTTATATCGCCCTGCTGCGCCAAACCTACCTCGATGCACAGTGGTATAAGTCACAACCCGCCAAAGAAGGCGTCAACCTCAGCCTCCAGGCCTGGAACGCCAACCAGCAGCTGCCCCAGATCTTTGAAGTGAAAGATAAATGGGACGCCCTGCGGGCCGACAGAACAGGCGATGAATTCGGCGTGCAATATATCATCAAAGCCAGCGGCAACGAATATCAGCGCATCCGGGAAATAGCGGCTACCAAAGCTACTTTTATCCTGCCGCTGAACTTCCCGGGCGCCATCGATGTGGAAGATCCCAACGACGCCCGCTTTGTATCCCTGTCAGAGATGAAACACTGGGAGATGGCCCCCTCACAGCCTGCCGCTTTCGAGAAAGCCAATATCCCTTTCTGCCTCACCGCGGCTGACCTGAAAGATGTGAAATCTTTCCTGGGCAGCGTACGGAAAGCCATCGAATATGGCCTGAGCGAACAGAAAGCGCTGGAAGCCCTCACCAAAACACCCGCCAGCACCCTCAAAGTGTATGATAAAGTAGGCAGCCTTGAAGCAGGTAAACTGGCCAACTTTCTCATCACCTCCGGTCCTGTGTTTAAAGACAATACCGTCATCCTCCAGAACTGGGTGCAGGGCAACCGCTACCTCGTAAAACAGGATGGATGGAACGATATCCGTGGTATCTATACTGTTAGCCTGTCATCCGGCAACAATATCACCGTAGAAGTGAAAGGCACCGCCACCGCACCGTTGCTGGCAGTATTACAGAAAGACACCCTGCCCGGCCGTATCGATATCAACGATAAGCTGGTCACCCTTTCTTTACCGCTGGTAAAAAACGGCCGCAGCAATGTAAGGCTCAGTGGCCTGATCGGTGAAAATGGCTGGTCCGGTACCGGGGTGGATACCAGCGGCGCCAGCGTGAGATGGAATGCTGCATTTGCCCGCACGGCGCCCGCCAAAAGCGATTCTGCGAAGAAAAACGGCAGCGTGGACATCGGACAGTTGTATTATCCGTTCAGCGGTTATGGCTGGGATAAACTGCCGCAGCAGCAGGACATCCTCATTAAAAACGCCACGGTATGGACCAACGAAAAAGACGGTAAGCTGGAGAATACGGATGTGCTGGTACGCGGCGGCAAGATCGCGCAGATCGGCAAGGGCCTGTCCGCCGGCAATGCCCGTGTGATTGACGGTACCGGCAAACACCTGTCTGCCGGCATCATCGATGAACACTCCCATATCGCTATCTCCAACGGCGTCAACGAATCATCACAGGCCGTTACCGCTGAAGTACGCATCGGCGATGTGCTCAATCCTGATGATGTGAACATCTACCGCCAGCTGAGCGGCGGCGTTACCGCCTCTCATTTGTTGCATGGCAGCGCCAACCCCATCGGCGGCCAGTCACAGCTCATCAAGCTGCGCTGGGGCCAGGATGCGGAAGGGCTGAAAGTGGCCAACTGGGACCCCTTCATCAAATTTGCGCTCGGCGAAAACGTAAAGCAGTCCAACTGGGGCGAACGTAACACCGTACGCTTTCCGCAGACAAGGATGGGCGTAGAGCAAGTATATGTAGATGCGTTTACCCGTGCCCGTGACTATGAAAAGCAGGGGGCCGGCAAACGCCGCGACCTGGAGCTGGACGCACTCGTGGAAATTCTCAACGCCAAACGTTTCATCACCTGTCACTCTTATGTGCAGAGTGAAATCAATATGCTGATGCATGTGGCTGACAGCTTCCGTTTCCGCGTCAACACGTTCACCCATATCCTCGAAGGATATAAAGTGGCCGACAAGATGAAAGCGCATGGCGCCGGCGCCGGCACCTTCGCCGACTGGTGGGCTTACAAAATGGAAGTACAGGACGCTATCCCGTATAACGCAGCCATCATGCACAAAGTGGGCGTGGTGACCGCCATCAACTCCGACGACGCCGAAATGGCCCGCCGCCTGAACCAGGAAGCCGGCAAAATCGTGAAATACGGCGGCGTGCCGGAAGAAGAAGCACTTAAAATGGTGACGCTCAATCCTGCCCGCCTGCTGCATGTGGATAACCGCATGGGTAGCATCAAAGTAGGTAAGGACGCTGACCTGGTGCTCTGGAGCGACCACCCGCTGAGCATCTATGCCAAAGCAGAGAAAACCATCGTAGACGGTATCGTGGAATTTGACCGTGACTATGACCTGCAGCTGCGTCAGCGTATCGCTGCAGAGCGCAACCGGCTGGTGCAGAAACTGCTGGGCGAAAAGAAAAAAGGCACGCCTACACAGAAAGCCGCTTTCACACCGGATGAAATGTACCACTGCGAAGATCTGCAGGCTGGTCATCAGGAAGGCCTCGGAATAACTACCGGCGCCGGGTTCTAAAAAACTGTAACATCATGAAAAGAAGCATATATCTACTGGCCCTGGCTTTCGGCGCAAGTTCCGCTTATGCCCAGGAAACCATTTTGCCGGCCCGCCCGCAGGACAAGCCGGTATATCTCACTAACGCCGTTATCCATGTGGGCAACGGCCAGGTGATCGAAAACGGGACCATCGCTTTCGCCAAAGGTAAAATCACCGCTGTTGGCGCAGGCGTGTCCGCCTCCGGCGATGCTACCGTGCTGGACATGAAAGGACAACATGTGTATCCCGGCATCATCGCGCCGGACACTAAACTGGGCCTCGTGGAGTTTGAAAGCGTAAGAGCCACCATCGACGCCCGCGAGGTAGGAGAAATCAACCCCTCCATCCGCTCTCTCATCTCTTATAATACCGATTCCAAGGTGATCAACACGCTGCGGTCCAACGGTATACTGCTGGCACAGGTAACGCCCGAAGGGGGCATCGTCAGCGGTACCTCCTCCGTCGTGCAACTGGACGCCTGGAACTGGGAAGATGCCGCTTATAAGACGGACAACGCGCTGCATTTCTTTATTCCCCGCCTGGTAAATACCGGCGGCCGTGGTTTCAGAGGCCCGCAGCCCAGAGACCCCGTGAAAGAAGGGCTGGAGAAAGTAGAAGCGGTGCGGGTATTTTTCCGCGAAGCCAAAGCTTACCTGCAGGAAAACAAACATGCCGCCACCAATATCAAATTCGAGGCGATGCGCCGGCTGTTCAACCGCGAGCAGAAGCTGTTCATCCACTGTGAACTGGTAAAGGAAATGCTGATAGCCATCGATTTTGCCAAAGAGTTCAACATGGACGTGGTGATCGTGGGGGGAGCCGACTCCTGGCAGATCACAGACCTGCTGAAGCAAAACAACATCGCCGTGGTGCTCACGCAGCCGCATAGCCTGCCGCTGATGGCCGACGACGATATCGATCAGCCATACAAAACAGCCGCGCAGTTACAGAAAGCCGGTGTGCTGTTCTGCCTGAGCAACGAAGGTTTCTGGCAACAGCGCAATCTCGGCTTTGAAGCCGGTACCGCCAGCGCTTTTGGCCTGAGCCGTGAAGAGGCGCTGTCTGCCGTAACGCTGAATGCCGCTAAGATACTGGGCATCGATAAAATCACCGGCTCACTGGAAACCGGTAAAGACGCCAATATCGCTGTCAGCACCGGCGATATGCTGGATATGAAGTCCAGTGTGATCACCCGCGCTTTTATCCAGGGCCGGGAAATCAACCTGGACAACAAACAGCATCAGCTGTATGAAAAATATCAACAGAAATACCAGATAAAGTAATTACGAATTACGGATTACGAATTACGAATTGAGGGCTTCCTGTTAGAAAGGTTACTTAATAACCGCTCTACAAGGAAGCCCTCAATTCGTAATCCGTAATTCGTAATTGTTTACACTGCTTTTACGAGGAAATAGTTTTTCCCTTTTTGCAGCAGGATATATTTATCCCTGAGTAACGAAGTAGTGTTGACGACCATTTCAATGCCGGGCACTTTTACTTTGTTAACGCTTACACCACCGCCCTGTACTGTTTTGCGGGCTTCTCCCTTGCTGGGGAAGATACCGGTTTCTGCGAGGAAACTAACGATGTCTTTGCCGGCTTCAAGGTCGGCTTTGGCAATTTCGTGCTGTGGAAGTTCTGACGTTACATCCATCAGATCTTCTTCAGACAAAGCGAGGAGCGCTTCTGCGGTGTTTTTATTATAGAGGATGGAAGATGCTTCCACCGCGTTATTATAGGCTTCTTCGCCATGGATGAAAGTAGTTACCTCCTGCGCCAGCCTTTTTTGTAAAACGCGTTTGCCGGTATCCTGGCGGTGTTCTTCAATAAGAGCATCTATCTCTGCTTTCTCCAGGAAGGTGAAAATTTTGATATAGCTTTCTGCGTCTACGTCAGTAGTCCTCAGCCAGAACTGGTAGAACGCATAGGGCGAAGTCCTTTTCGGGTCCAGCCATACGGTGCCTTGTTCGGTTTTACCGAATTTGGTGCCGTCTGCTTTTTTGATCAGCGGGCAGGTAAAGGCGAAAGCCTGGCCTTGCACTTTGCGGCGGATCAGTTCTGTGCCGGTAACGATATTGCCCCATTGGTCGGAGCCGCCCATCTGCAGTTTGCAGTTTTTGGCGGTATACAGATGAAAGAAGTCGTATCCCTGGATGAGCTGATAGGTAAATTCGGTGAAAGACATCCCGTTATCGCCTTCGATTCTTTTTTTCACAGAATCTTTGGCCATCATATAGTTAACAGTGATGTGCTTACCCGTATCGCGGATAAAGTCGAGGAAGGAAATGTGCTGAAACCAGTCGTAGTTATTCACCATTTCCGCCGCATGAGGTTTGGCAGGATCGAAATCCAGGAAGCGCTCGAGTTGTTTACGGATACCTTCCACATTTCTCCGGAGGGTTTCGTCGTCGAGCATTTTCCTTTCTTCTGCCTTGAATGAGGGGTCGCCCACCATACCGGTAGCGCCGCCTACTAACGCCAGGGGCTTATGTCCTGCCTTTTGCAGGTGCACCAGCAGCAGGATGGGTACCAGGCTGCCGATGTGCAATGACTCTGCAGTAGGATCAAAACCAATGTAAGCAGTGGTCATTTCCTTTTGCAGTTGCTCTTCAGTGCCAGGCATCATATCCTGTAGCATACCCCGCCAGCGCAGTTCTTCTATCAGATTCATGATTCAATAACAATTTTTGCAAACCTACACAAAAATGTGGGAACAGGGGAGATAAGGTGTAAAGGACTGTTTTTTCGGCAGGTTACAGAAATGCCGTATTTTTAACCGAAGCCGGTAGCCGGTTGATCACAATCATATTCAGTCATCTTGTTATATATTATCTGCAAAATTTATTTGATATGAAAAAAGGATGGTGTCTTATCCTGCTGTTACTCGTGGCCGGTTCTCTTTCTGCGCAGGATTGCGGCGGTTATTATTACCTGCTGAACAACGCGCAGGTGGAAATGACGGTGTTTGACGGCAGCAATGCGCCGATCGGTAAAACCCTTTATAAGGTGAGCAATGTACGCAAAGAGGCAACGGGTACGGCCTCCGACTTTACGGCGACGGTGTTCGACAAATCCGACAATATGATCACCACCAGCCAGGGCAGCTTCAAATGCACCGGCGACGGGGTGGCCATAGATATGAAGGTAGGTATGCCTTCCCTGTCACAGTTGAAAGACCTGAAGATGGAGGCCAAAACCACCAATGTCTTTCTCAACTATCCGGCAAACATGCAGGCGGGACAGGAACTAAAGGGCGGTACATTTGAAATGGCCGGTAATATGGGCGGCATGGAAGTAGGCGTGGCCTATACCGTGAACAACCGGAAAGTAATGGGCAAAGAGAAGATCACCACACCGGCGGGCAGCTGGAACTGTTTCAAAATCAGTTATAACCTGTCGTTTAAAATGCAGATGCTGGGCAACAGCGTTCCGATGGAACTCACCGCTACGGAATGGTTTGCACCGGGATTCGGGGTAGTGAAAACGATATCTTACAGGGAAGGAAAAGAAGCCGGATCAACGATGATCACCAGTTTCAAAAAATAACCAGATAAAAAAATTCATAAATAAAGAACGGCCTTGTATCACTACAAGGCCGTTCTTTATTTACATCTGCCGGAGGCATTTCACCAGGCTGTCACGCCAGTAGGGGACCTGTATGCCGAAGGTGTTTTTGATTTTTTCTTTATTCAGTACGCTGTAGGCTGGTCTCGCAGCGGCTGTCTTGTACTTGTCAGAAGTCACGGGCAGCACCCTGGTGGTGGCGGCGGTGAGTTCCTTGATCGTAACCGCGAAGTCATACCAGCTGGTAACGCCTTCATTACTGTAGTGGTACACGCCGCCCAGTTCATCCTGTGGATGATCTGCCTTGTATTGCAGGATGTCCAGAATGGCGGTGGCGAGGTCGCCGGCATAGGTGGGCGTGCCCGCCTGGTCAAATACGACGCTCAGTTCCTCTTTTTCCCGCATCAGTTCCTGCATCCGTTTTACGAAATTGACGCCATGCTCGGAGTACAGCCAGGAGGTACGTACCACGATGGTATCGGGATTGTACCCGGTGGCCGCGGCTTCTCCGCGCAGTTTGGAGGCGCCGTAGATGCTCTGCGGGTCGGTATCGTCTGTTTCTGTATAGGGAACGTTCTGTTTTCCGCTGAACACATAATCGGTGGAAATGTGTATCAGCTGCGTGTTGTGCCGGGCGCAGGCTTCCGCCAGTGCCAGCACCGCCTGGAAGTTGAGCAGGAAAGCATTGTCTTCGTCGGATTCTGCTTTGTCCACTGCCGTATAGGCGGCACAGTTAATACAGGCGTCTGCCTGGTGAGTGCTGAACCAGGCGGCTATCGATTCCGTATCAGTGATATCCAGTTCGCCGGCATCGGTAAAATGCAGGTGGAACTGAGGATAGGCTTCGGCCGCTTTTTTCAGGGACTGTCCCAGTTGGCCGTGTCCGCCGGTAACAAGAATATTTTTCATGGCAAATAGCTGCTGTTAAAAGACAAAATTATGGGTAACGTCCGCCAGTTTAGGCAGCAGGAGGTCTTTTTCTGATACCAGTGCCTTCTCCAGGTCAATGCCCCAGTTGATGTTCAGTGCCGGATCATTATAGATAATTCCGCCTTCACTGCTTTTATGATAAAAGTTATCACATTTGTACATCACCTCAGCAGTATCACTGATAACGGCATAACCATGGGCGAAACCTTTTGGTACCAGTAGCTGGAGTTTGTTGGCCGCGCTCAGTTCTATTGCATAGGATTTACCATAAGTTGGAGAACCTGTCCGCAAGTCTACCACGGCGTCCATAATGCTGCCCTCCAGCACCCTGATCAGCTTGGTCTGGGCATGTGGTTCGAGCTGATAGTGCAAACCTCTCAGTACGCCGTAGGTAGAGCGTGCCTGATTGTCCTGTACGAAATTATACTCCAGGCCAGCGGCAAGGAATGTGTTGGCGTTGTAGCTTTCGAAAAAATATCCACGGTGATCTCCGAAGACAGGCGGCTCATATATGATTAATCCGGGAAAGCCGGTTTCTGTAAAAGGCATAACTGTAATTATCGCTTTTGATACTGCTCCTGATAGTATTTCTGATAATTGCCGCTGGTGACGTGCTGCAGCCATTCTTCGTTGGCAAGATACCAATCTACCGTTTTCTCCAGTCCTTCTTCAAACTGAAGGGATGGTTCCCAACCCAGTTCCTTGTTGAGCTTGGTGGCATCAATGGCATAGCGCAGGTCGTGGCCGGCGCGGTCTTTCACATAGGTGATCAGCTGGGCGGAGGTACCTTCGGGGCGGCCCAGTTTTTTGTCCATGATACGGCACAGCAGCTGTATCAGGTCAATATTTTTCCATTCGTTGAAACCGCCGATGTTGTAGGTTTCGCCGATCCTTCCCTTGTGGAAGATGGTATCGATGGCGCGGGCATGGTCGTTGACATACAACCAGTCGCGAACATTCTCTCCTTTACCATATACGGGCACCGGCTTATTGTTTTTGATATTATGGATGGCCAGCGGGATCAGTTTCTCCGGAAAATGATGTGACCCGTAGTTATTGGAACAGTTGGAGATAATGGCCGGGAGATGATAAGTGTGATAATATGCCATCACAAAGTGATCGGAGCTGGCCTTGGAGGCTGAATACGGCGAACGCGGATCGTAAGCAGTCGTTTCATGGAAAAGTCCTTCCTCGCCAAGCGAACCGTACACCTCGTCGGTAGACACATGATAAAACAGTTTGTTTTCCATGTTGTCTTTCCAGTATTTACGGGCGATGTTCAATAATACGGCCGTCCCCAGCACATTGGTTTTGATGAAAGCCAGCGGGTCCATAATAGAACGGTCCACATGGCTTTCTGCAGCGAGATGTATCACACCATCAAACTGGTACTTCCCGAAAAGCTGATCGATAAAGGCTTCGTCTGTAATATCTCCCTTTTCAAAAATATAATTAGGGAGATCTTTAACATCCAGCAGGTTTTCGAGATTACCGGCATAGGTCAGCGCATCCAGGTTCACGATCTGGTAGTCGGGATACTTTGTAACAAATAATCTGACTACATGTGAACCGATGAAGCCTGCTCCACCTGTAATTAGTATGCTTCGTTTCATGGAATGATGAATAGTTGTTTTCTTATTTTAATAATGCCTGTTTGAAATATTCGAAGGTGATCTTCAGGCCTTCCTGTCTGCCTACCTTCGGTTCCCAGCCCAGCAGGGTCCGGGCTTTGGTGATGTCCGGCTGCCGTTGTTTCGGATCGTCTTTTGGTAACGGATGATAAACGATCTTCTGTTTGGAGCCTGTCAGTGCAATAATTTCTTCCGCAAACTGGTTGAGCGTGATCTCTTCCGGGTTCCCGATGTTTACCGGCAGATGGTAGTCGCTCAGCAGCAGGCGGTAAATGCCTTCGATGAGATCGTCTACATAACAGAAGGAACGGGTTTGTTTGCCGTCGCCAAACACTGTCAGGTCCTGCCCGCTCAGCGCCTGGCTCATAAAGGCCGGTAAAGCGCGGCCGTCATTGAGGCGCATGCGTGGGCCGTAGGTATTAAAGATACGGACGATCCGGGTTTCCACGCCATGGAAATTATGATAGGCCATTGTAATGGACTCCAGGAATCTTTTAGCCTCGTCATATACACCGCGCGGGCCTACAGGGTTTACATTACCCCAGTATTCCTCTGTTTGCGGATGTACATTGGGATCGCCATATACTTCGGAAGTGGAAGCCACAAGGATGCGGGCTTTCTTTTCCTTAGCCAACCCCAGCAGGTTATGTGTACCCAGCGATCCTACCTTCAGGGTCTGGATCGGCATTTTCAGGTAGTCGATCGGGCTGGCCGGCGATGCGAAATTCAGGATATAATCCAGTTTTCCCGGAACATGGACAAATTTGGTAACGTCGTGATGATAGTATTCAAAGTCCTGTAGGGGAAACAGGTGTTCTATATTTTTGATATTCCCGGTGAGGAGGTTGTCCATGGCAATCACATGAAAGCCTTCCTTAATGAAGCGATCGCAGAGATGCGAGCCCAGGAAGCCGGCTGCGCCGGCTATGAGGATTCTCTTTTTTTCCATTTATTAAAGGTATGTAATGATCGGTTAAGCGATGGCAGCGCGACCAACGCTCTCATAATGGTATCCCATTTCTCTCATGCGCGCTACTTCAAAAAGATTACGGCCGTCGAAAATCGCTTTGTGTTTCAGGGCAGCGGAGATTTTGTGGAAATCCGGTGTCCTGAACACGCTCCATTCTGTGGCGATGATCAGTGCGTCCGCCTGCTCAAGGCAGGTGTACTGGTGCTCTGCATAAGTTATTTTATCGCCTACGATCTGTTTAACATTTTCCATGGCTTCGGGGTCAAACACCGTAATCGTGGCGCCGGCAGCCAGCAGTGCATCGATGATGTACAAGGCAGGCGCTTCCCGGATATCGTCTGTGTTGGGCTTGAAGGCCAGTCCCCATAAAGCGAAGTGTTTGCCTTTCAGGTCATCGTTAAAATAGGCTTTTATTTTGGGCAACAGAAACAGTTTCTGTTTTTCGTTAACATCCATCACGGCGTTCAGTATACGGAAGTCGTAGTTGACGTCTTCAGACGATTTTACCAGAGCCTGCACGTCTTTCGGGAAACAGCTGCCGCCGTAACCGATACCGGGAAACAGGAACCGTTTTCCGATGCGGTCGTCGCTGCCGATACCCCTGCGGACCATGTCTACGTCGGCCCCCAGTTTTTCACACAGCACGGCTATCTCATTCATAAAAGAGATTTTAGTGGCGAGGAAAGAGTTGGCGGCGTATTTGGTCAGCTCGGCGGATTTTTCATCCATATATATGATCGGGTTGCCCTGCCTTACAAAAGGGGCATAGAGCTCACCCATAACTTTGCGAGCCCGTTCGGAATTAGTGCCGATAACCACACGGTCGGGTTTCATAAAATCGTCAACAGCCACACCTTCCCGCAGAAATTCCGGGTTGGACACTACGTCAAAAGGCGATTTACAGTTTTTAGCGATAGCCGCCGTTACTTTTTCAGCGGTACCTACAGGCACGGTGCTTTTATCTACGATTACCTTGTAATCGGTCATCAGTTTACCCAGCTGTTCTGCCACTTTCAGTACAAAAGACAGGTCGGCAGCGCCATCCGCGCCAGGAGGTGTTGGTAATGCCAGAAAAATAACTTCTGCATCACGGATGCCTTCTTCCAGGCTGGTGGTAAAAAATAAACGTTCTTCCTTGAGGTTACGTTCAAACAGTTTTTCCAGTCCGGGCTCATAAATAGTGATCTGACCGGAAGAAAGCTTTGTTACTTTGTTGACATCGATATCTACGCAGGTAACATCATTTCCTGTTTCTGCGAAACAGGTACCGGTTACCAGTCCTACGTAACCAGTGCCTACTACTGTAATCTTCATGCTGGGGAATTGTTTAGAAATGATTTGATAGAATGAATAATGTGATCTAACTGATCTTTGTCCATTTCAGTGTGTATCGGCAAGGAAATCACCCTGGTGGTGAGATTATCGGTTACGGGTAAGTCAAAGGCTGCGCCGCCAAAATGCTCGAACATCTTCTGGCGGTGAGCCGGCACAGGGTAATAGATCATGGCAGGCACCTGCTTTGTTGCCAGGTATTCCTGCAGCTTGTTTCTGTCTGCGCCATTCAGTTGGAGGGTATATTGATGAAACACATGGTAGCTGTTGGGGGCGCGGTAAGGTGTGGTGACCTGCGGCATATCGGCAAAAGCGGCGTCGTAGGCGTCTGCCACGGCTCTGCGGGCATTGATGTATTCATCCAGCAGCGGCAGTTTGATACGCAATACGGCTGCCTGTACGGAGTCGAGGCGGGAGTTGACCCCTACCACATCGTGATAGTAACGGGCTGACTGGCCATGGTTGGCCACCATCCTGATTTTGGCCGCCAGCGCATCGTCGTTGGTGAACAGGGCGCCGCCGTCGCCATAGCATCCCAGGTTTTTGGAAGGGAAGAAAGAGGTGCAGCCGATATGGCCAATGGTGCCGGCTTTCTTCACGCTGCCGTCTGCAAAAGTATAGTTGCCGCCGATGGCCTGTGCGTTATCTTCGATCACGTACAGGTTATGTTTGGCTGCCACCGCCATCAGCGGTTCCATGTCTGCCACATGACCGTAAAGATGTACTGGTACGATCGCTTTTGTTTTAGGGGTGATGGCTTTTTCCACTGCCGCCACATCGAGACAGTAAGTCTGCGGGTCCACGTCCACGAATACAGGCTTCAGCTGCAACAGGGCGATCACTTCGGCGGTAGCGATAAAAGTAAAGGAAGGGGTAATCACTTCGTCACCGGGCTGCAGGTCCAGTGCCATCATCGCTATCTGTAAGGCATCGGTGCCGTTGGCGCAGGGAATCACATGTTTGATGTCCAGATACTGCTGCAGCTCTTCCGCAAATTTCTGCACCGCTCCGCCATTGATAAAAGCAGCGGATTCCAGCACTTCCTGGATGGCGGCATCCACTTGCGGTTTAATCTTCGTATACTGGCGTTTCAAGTCAACCATCTGAATAGGCACCATATGCTATGTATATTTTTATTTTGTTTAAAGTGTGCAAATTTACAAATTTTGGGATTGGGTGGGGATTATCTTTGCAGGACGATTAAATTTCAGTAAAAGTACGCAGGCGAATGTTAGCAAGGGCAATTTATGATACCGGTATCCGGCTGTACAGGGCAGGAGTAGGTTTGGCAGCCATGGGCGGCAAAAAGAAGGCATCTTTATGGCTGGATGGCCGTCAACACTGGCGTTCCCGGATGGAGCAGGCCGGTATGGGCCGGCACCCGCTGATTTGGGTACATGCCGCCTCCCTCGGGGAGTTTGAACAGGGCCGGCCGGTACTGGAGGCGCTCCGGCGGCAATATCCCGGCTATAAAATTTTGTTAACATTTTTTTCCCCCTCCGGCTACGAAGTGAGAAAAGACTACCCCGGCGCCGATTACATATACTACCTACCACTGGATACCCGCCGCAATGCACGGGATTTCATCAGCATCGCCCGGCCGGCGCTGGCGCTTTTTATTAAATATGAGTTCTGGTATCATTTCCTCACGGAACTGTATACACGAAAAATACCGGTACTGCTCGTTTCGGGTATTTTCCGGGAAAACCAGCTCTTTTTTAAAGGCTATGGCGGCATGTTCCGCCGGCTGTTACAGCAGCTGACCCACATCTTCGTGCAAAATGAAAGCTCCATGCGCCTGTTGCAGGGCATCGGCATCCGTACGGCCAGCATCAGCGGGGATACACGGTTTGACCGGGTGGCGGCGCTGCTCACGGAGCAAGCAGCTTTACCGCTGGTGGCGCAGTTGGCGGGCAACAGCCACCTGCTCGTGGCAGGCAGCACCTGGCCGGAAGACGAACAGCTGCTGGCATCATGGTGGCGGCAAACAACCCGCCCCGGCATGAAAATGATCATCGCGCCCCATGAAATCCATGAATCCCATATCCGGCAGGTACAGGCCCTTTTCCCGGAAGCGGTGACCTACTCCGCACTGAAAGCGGGCGCCCCGCCTGCAGACGTGCTCATTATTGATAATATCGGGATGTTAACCACCCTGTACCGCTATGCCTATGTGGCTTACGTAGGCGGCGGCTTCGGAAAAGACGGTATCCACAATCTGCTGGAACCGGCGGTATACAGCAAACCGGTGATCATAGGACCGGAATACAGCAAATACTTTGAAGCCGTGGAACTGGTGGCGCTCAAAGGCGCCCTGGTGGTGTCAGGACTTACCAACCTGGAAGACTATATGCAGCGGCTGCTGAACGAGCCTGCTTTTTATGAGGAAACCGCTTCCATAGCGGGCAACTATGTAAAGGACAATAAAGGGGCTACGGAGAAAATCCTGCAATATATTCAGGAGAACCGCTTTCTCAACAGGGAATAGAAGTGTTTTACCAGGTGGTGGTCGTCCTGCCATCCCTGGATGATCTTGATCTCCCGCTGTATCCAGTAATCGGCTTCCTGCAGGGAGTTAAACTCATTGATGGTTTTGACGGAACGTTCGTAGAGATCGGTATCGCCGCGGAACAGTTCCTGGATGAACTGGTACTTGTCGTTGATGCCAATGGCGGCGCGCAGGTCTTTTACCGGCATGTCCCCCAGTTTCTGGGCTACTTCCATTTGTTGCTGCCGCAGGCGGTCATTCAGGGAGAGACCGCTATGGTTGCCTACCAGTTCGTTCAGGTCTTTGCGGATACCATGTGTATCAGGTACTGCATGCGCCTTTGCCTGTGTTTGTACCGGTGATGGTGCAGGTGTGGGGGCAGGAGCAGGAGCCGGTACGGGTTCCGGTTCGGGTGCCTGGTCGAACAGTGTAGCGGGAGGGGGCGCTTTTTCCTTTTCTTTTTCCCTGGCAGGGACTTCCCTGGAAGCGGGTTCCGGTAACGGTTCCCTGGCGGCGGGAGGGGGCATACTGGCTGCCAGCGTAGGGATCGGCTGGGCCGTTATCACCGGTTCCGGTTTGGAAGGAACAGGGTCTGCTGTCACAGCGGATTGTGGATAACCTGCAGCCGGGACTTCCGGTTTATCTGCCGGTAATGTTGTAGTTTGCGCTGCGGTTGTAACCGGTACGGACATGGGGGGCTGCACGGGCATGATCACAGCAATGTCTTGTCTGTTCTGCATTTCCTGCTGCTGTTGTTTGTTGCGCACATACAACACCTCCGCCTGCAGCAACTGTACATAGTAAGATATCGCCTGCAGGTCTGCACCGGAATTTTTCAATTCCTGTAACTTCTCAATTAATGCATTTATTTTTTCCATGCCTTAATTGTTAACGCTTAGTGATAGGAATTATTTTATTTGGATAAAATTAGCGTATTTTAATTAATTAATAATCAAAATAATACAATATGTTTATTGAACCTTCTCTTGCAGGAGGACGGAGAGGCTGGATCGAGGTAATATGCGGCTCTATGTTCTCGGGAAAAACCGAAGAGCTCATCCGCCGCCTGAAGCGTGCCCGTATCGCCAATTTAAAGGTAGAGATCTTTAAACCGGTGATTGACACACGTTATGACGAAGGTAGCATTGTATCGCACGACGAGAATAAAATTGTTTCCACGCCTATCGACAACTCACAGCAGATGCTGCTGCTGGCGCAGGACGTAGATGTGGTGGGAATAGACGAGGCGCAGTTTTTTGATGCGGAACTGCCCAATGTATGTGATAAACTGGCATTACAGGGTATTCGGGTGATCGTGGCGGGGCTGGACATGGATTATACCGGGAAGCCCTTCGGGCAGATGCCGTTTATGCTGGCCAAGGCCGATTATATCACCAAACTGCACGCCATCTGCGTGTGTTGCGGAAATATCGCCAACTACTCTTACCGCAAATCTGCGGAAACAGAAACATTGCTGCTGGGGGAAAAAGACCTGTACGAACCCCGCTGCCGGCATTGTTATTATGAAGTGAAATAACAGGATCATCCATAAAAAAGCAGGCCGGTCTCCCTGGGGACCGGCCTGCTTTTTTTAAAATATGTCAACTCCGGGATGTCAACCCGCGGATTGCTGTTTTACTTTGAACGTGAATTTTTTCTGGGTAAGGTAGCTGAAGATGACCACCAGCGCGGTGGTGAAGATTTTACCGATGGTAGGGTAGAAGTGCAGCCTGTCTACAAACAGCTTCATCAGGAAGTAGTTGAGCAGGATGCAGATACCTACCAGCAGGAAATAACGGAACAGCTGTACCCGGCCCCTGAGATTGGACTCGGAGAACACCACGTACTTGCTCAGAAGGAAGCCTGTGGGGAAAGTCACGGCCATCGACATAAACAGGGCAGCGATGTGCGCGCTGATATCAATAAAAGGCAGATGGATCATCTCCTTCTGTAATACAAAATTGTAACAGATGAAGTACAAAAGGATATCCATCGCCGTATTCCCGCCACCACAGGCGAGGTAGCGGAAGGTCTGCCGGGGCATTACCCGGGCAAACGGCTGATAGAAGAAGTCGATGATATGTAGTATGATCCTGCGTAACATGTTAAAACTGGCGCAAATTTAGTCGTTTTAGGATTTTCCGGGCACCTATTTAAACTTATCTTAACATATTTCTCTTTTTCCAGGCAGATGGGGGTTGCTTTTCATAACCGGTCGCTGACTGTAAAGCTACGGTTTGTTGCTGCCACACCTGCGCAGCCAGGACGGCAGCCAGTTTGTCTATCTCCGGACGCTCTGCCAGCAAGGCTTGCGGCGTATAATATTTATTGATAAAATTGGTATCAAAACGGCCTTCAATAAACGCAGGTTGCTGCAGGGCCCAGTGACCGAAGGGCAGTGTGGTGCGGATGCCTTTCACCTGGTATTCTTCGATGGCGCGGATCAGCCGGTGGCGGGCTTCTTCACGGGTGCTGCCCCAGGCGATCAGTTTGGCGATCATCGGGTCATAGAAGATGGGGATGTCCATACCTTGTTCATAGCCATCGTCTACCCGTACGCCGTATCCCTGCGGTCGGATGTAGGTTTCCAGGCGGCCGGTGTCGGGCAGAAAGTTGTTGGCCGGGTCTTCGGCGCATATACGCAGTTCTATCGCATGTCCGTTGATCGTAAGGTCTTCCTGGGAGAACGACAGCTTTTCGCCGCGGGCCACCTTTATCTGTTCCTTCACCAGGTCGAGGCCGGTGATCAGCTCAGTGACAGGGTGTTCTACCTGCAGGCGGGTGTTCATCTCGAGGAAGTAGAAGTTCAGCTGCTCGTCTACCAGGAACTCTACGGTGCCGGCACCGTAATAATTACAGGCTTTGGCCACATCCACGGCGCATTTTCCCATAGCGGCCCTGATGGCGGGCGTCAGCACAGAAGATGGCGCTTCTTCTATCAGTTTCTGGTGCCGGCGCTGGATAGAGCATTCCCGCTCGAACAGGTATACGCAGTTGCCATGCTGGTCGCCCAGTATCTGTATTTCAATGTGGCGGGGAGCGCCGACATATTTTTCAATGAAAACGGCATCGTCGCCGAAGGCACTGAGGGCTTCGCTTTTAGCCAGGCGGATCTGTTCTTCCAGTTCTTCCGGGGCGTTGACTACGCGCATGCCTTTGCCGCCGCCGCCGGCGGAAGCTTTGATCAGGATCGGGAAACCGGTTTTCTTCACTACCTCCCGCGCTTCTTCCACGCTGCGGAGGGGCGTTTCAGTGCCCGGTACCATCGGTACCCCGAATTTTTGTGCCGCCTGTTTGGCCGCCAGCTTGCTGCCCATCGTTTCAATGGAAGCAGCCGCAGGGCCGATAAAAGTGATACCGGCATCGGCCACCAGTTGCGCGAAACGCGCATTTTCACTCAGAAACCCGTAGCCCGGATGGATACCGTCTGCCCCGCGCTCTTTGGCCACCGCAATAATTTTTTCCCCCAGCAGGTATGACTGGCTGGAAGGCGCAGGTCCTATACACACCGCTTCGTCGGCATATTGTACAAAAGGCATGGTGCGGTCAGCTTCTGAATACACGGCCACTGTCTTGATTCCCATCTCACGGGCAGAACGCATAATACGCAAGGCTATTTCTCCACGATTGGCTACCAGGATCTTTTTCATGCAAAATTTTTAACAAGCAGCTAATATAAGCAATTACGAATTACGAATTACGAATTACGAATGGAGGGCTTCCTTACAGAGCGATTCGTTAGTAATCTTGCTATAGGAGGACTCTTCATTCGTAATTCGTAATTCGTAATTCGTAATTCGTAATTCGTAATTCGTAATTCGTAATTCGTAATTCGTAATTCGTAATTTCGCCGGATGAAATCTGCCATCCACCAAATATATACGCTGGTCCGGAAAGACCTGGTGCTGGAGCTGCGGCAACAGTACGCTTTTTACGGCGTGCTGCTGTACATCATCTCCACTGTTTTTGTGATCAACCTGATGATGGGTAAACCGGACGACAAATTATGGAACGCCCTTTTCTGGGTGATACAGTTGTTTGTGGCGGTCAACGCCATTGCCAAAAGTTTTATGCAGGAGAACAGGGGGCGGTTGTTATATTTCTATTCGCTGGTGCCTCCGCGGGTGTTCATCGCGGCCAAACTGATCTATAATGTTATCCTGATGACCCTCATGAGCCTGATAGCGCTGGTATGCAGCTTTACGTTCCTGGGCAACCCGCTTCATAACACCGGGTATTTTGTCGGGATCGTGCTGCTGGGCGGTACGAGCCTCAGCCTGTTGTTTACCGTGCTGGCGGCCATTGCGGCACAGGCCAACCATAATGCGGCGCTGATGGCGGTGATGGGTTTCCCGCTGATGATGCCCATGCTGATGCTGCTGGCCAACGTGTCTTTATCGGCTTTTGTAACGGTATACCAGCCGGGACTGCCCAAGATGTTCCTGCTGCTGGGCGGGATGGACTTACTGACCATCGCCCTCACCATGGTGCTCTTCCCGTTTCTGTGGAAGGACTGATTTTCGAAATATCGAATATTTCTGCTACTTATATAAACGGATTTTAACGGGTAATTCAGGATTTTGGATAAACTTAAAATCGCGTAAAATCTTTGCGATTAAGGATAAAACGTGTAGGTTTGCCCCGGAATATAGCTGTTAAAAAATGGCCAGACATTGGTGGAAAGCATTAGCGATACTGCTTCTGATTTATGTAATTATCGCCGGGTTCACTATCAGGATACCAATCATAGGAACCAATGGACAATCATCCCGTGGATTGTTTTTTCATGTGCCAATGTGGATATGTATGTATACCATGTTCACCATCTCCGTTGTCAATTCTCTCCTTTACCTGTCCAAATATGATCTGAAAAGAGATGTATATGCCTCCAGTGCTGCACGGGTAGGCGCCTTTTTTGGCGTGTTGGGTTTTGCCACCGGTTCCCTCTGGGCTACCTATACCTGGGGCGGCACGCTGACAGACGATCCCAAACAGATATGCACGGCCATCGCCATCCTCATCTATATGGCATACCTGGTACTGCGCATCTCTATCCATGATATTGATAAAAGGGCCCGTATCTCCGCGGTGTTCAACATTTTCGCTTTTGCCCTGCTCATCCCGCTGACGTATATCATCCCCCGCATGGTGGACTCCCTTCACCCGGGAAGCGCCTCTACGCCGGGATTTGCTTCAAAAGATACGGATGGCGGTATGAAACTGGTGCTGTACCCTGCCTTTATTGGCTGGACCCTCCTGAGCGTATGGATCTACAGCCTGCTGGTCCGCTATAAAAAACTTGAGCTTAAAAATATTTTTAAATGATCAATAAAGCGTTTTCATTTTGCCTGACACTCACCCTCCTGCTGGTGTCTGTACTGGCAAATGCACAACAACAGGATACAGAGAAAGGGGCCTTAAACGAGTTCTTCCGCAGCAATGACAAGATATATGTGATCGTAGGCGTTTTAGTGATCATCTTCCTGGGTATTGTACTCTTCCTCATTAACCTGGACAGAAAGATCAGCAAGCTGGAGCAGCGGGACAAAAAATAATCCGTGATAATCTAATCGTTATACCAAAACAATACATATTATGTCGCAAGATCAGCATTATAGCTTTTTCCAGAGCGTGGAAAGAAGTTTCGACAAAGCCGCGGTATTCACCAAGTGGGACAAGGGTATTCTGGAACAGATCAAGGCTTGTAACGCCGTTTACCAGATCAAATTTCCGGTAAGAATCGGCGATGGTGTTCAGGTAATTGAAGCTTACCGCGTACAACACTCTCATCACAAACTGCCTTGTAAAGGTGGTATCCGCTTCAGCGATGAAGTAAACCAGGATGAGGTGATGGCGCTGGCTTCCCTGATGACCTACAAATGCGCGATCGTAAACGTTCCTTTCGGCGGCGCTAAAGGCGGTATCAAAATCAACCCCCGCAACTATACTCCCTTCCAGCTGGAAGCAATTACCCGCCGTTATACTGCGGAACTGGTAAAGAAAAACTTTATCGGCCCCGGTACAGACGTTCCGGCTCCTGACTATGGAACCGGCGAAAGGGAAATGAGCTGGATACTGGACACCTACATGAGCCTCCGTCCGGGTGAAATCGACGGTTATGGCTGCGTTACCGGTAAACCGGTATCTCAGGGCGGCGTACGCGGACGTACCGAAGCTACCGGCCTCGGTGTGTTCTACGGCCTGCGCGAACTGTGCAACATCAAGGAAGACATGGAACGCCTCGGCCTCTCTACCGGCCTCGAAGGTAAACGCGTAGTGGTACAGGGTATGGGTAACGTAGGTTATCATGCTGCCAAGTACTTCCACGAAGCCGGCGCTAAAGTGATCTGCCTCATCGAATGGGATGGCGCCATCTTCAACGAAAATGGCCTCGATCCTGATGCTGTACTGAAACACAAAAAAGAAACCGGTTCTATCATCAACTTCCCCGGCTCTGCCAACCTGAATAAAAATACAGACGGCCTGGAACTGGAATGCGAAATCCTGATCCCTGCAGCCCTGGAAAATGTGATCGACAAACATAATGCGCCCAATGTAAAGGCCAAAATCATCGGTGAAGCCGCTAACGGCCCGCTTACCCCGGAAGCCGATGAGATCCTGAACAAAAAAGGCGTGATCGTAGTGCCCGATATGTTCCTGAATGCCGGTGGTGTAACCGTTTCCTACTTCGAATGGCTGAAAAACCTCAGCCACGTGCGTTACGGCCGTCTGGGCAAACGCTTCGATGAAAACATGAATATCCACATTCTGCAGACCATCGAAGACCTGACCGGTAAAAAAGTATCCGACAAAGAAAGAAAATTCATCGCTCACGGTGCAGACGAAGTAGACCTGGTTTACTCCGGCCTGGAAGAAACCATGCACGCCGCCCTCCACGAAGTGCGCGACGTGATGATGGCCAACCCGCAGATACATGACATGCGTACTGCCGCCTATGTGGTAGCCATCAACAAAGTAGGCGCCGCTTACGAGCAGCTGGGCATCTTCCCTTGATGATTTTGATATTTTGATATTTTGAAATTTAGATATTTAAAAAGCAGCGGAGATTGTAATGATTTCCGCTGCTTTTTTTATTGGCTCCCGCCAACTAAACACTCCAACTAAATACCCCAATACCCAAATATCCAAATTTCTAAATTTCAAAATGCGGAAGCGCGGTGAGGAACAGCCATTGTTTAGAGGCCACGTTGTGCGTGCAGCAAAAGGTATGCGTGCCGTTGGTCATCACGAGGTAGGTAGCCGGGATCACCATATGGTAACGGATAATCTGTTCCAGCGTTTGCTGGCTGATGGGCACATTCATTTCCTTGCACTCCACCAGCATCCAGGGCTCCATGCGGCGGTTGTACACCACAATATCGAACCGCTTTTTCAGTTCCCCGAGCATGATCTCCCGCTCAATCCCTATCAGTGAAGCCGGATAACCCAGGGTTTTGACGAGGTAGTTGAGGAAATTTTGCCGTACCCATTCCTCCGGGGTAAGCCGCACGAATTTTTTCCGGTAGCGGTCAAAAATCAACGCTTTGTCCTGCTCCCGGCTGATCCTGAAATCCGGTGGTGGAAAGTTAATGGTGATCAATACTTTGTCATTTATGCCGGCACGAAGATAGGGGGATAATATGGAGAATAGCGAACAAAACCCTATATTTGCTTGTCAAAAGGCTATGAAGACAAAAGAAGAAATTGTAGCTAATTGGCTTCCCCGCTACACTGGTGAAAAGCTGGACCGCTTCGGGTCGCACATCCTCCTCACCAATTTCAGTAACTACCTTACCATGTTTGCCGAATGGAACAACGTTGAAGTGATCGGCGCAGGTAAACCTATGCAGTGCGCTACTGCCGGCGATATCACCATCATCAATTTCGGTATGGGCAGCCCTGGCGCCGCCACCGTGATGGACCTGCTCAGCGCTATTCACCCCAAAGCTGTTTTGTTCCTGGGCAAATGCGGCGGCCTGAAAAAGAAAAACGCCATCGGCGACCTGATACTACCGATAGCGGCTATACGGGGCGAAGGTACCTCCAACGACTATTTTCCGCCTGAAGTGCCTGCCCTGCCTGCGTTTGCGCTGCAGAAAGCAATCTCCACCACCATCCGGGAACTGGGTTATGACTACTGGACCGGTACCTGCTACACCACTAACCGCCGGGTGTGGGAACACGACGCAGAATTCAAACAATACCTTGAACGCGTTAGAGCCATGGCGGTAGACATGGAAACAGCCACCATTTTCTCCGTAGGCTTTTTTAACAAGATCCCTACCGGAGCACTGCTCCTGGTATCTGACCAGCCGATGGTCCCTGAAGGCGTAAAAACAGAGGAGAGCGATAAGAAAGTGACCACCAAATTTGTGGAACGTCATCTTCAGATCGGTATAGAATCCCTGCAGAAGCTGATCGACAGCCACCAGACCGTGAAACACCTGCGTTTTTAGAATTGTTGTATCTTCCGGGCATGCATGCTACACGCCTGGAGATACAAGACATGGAAGTGACCTTCCATGCACATGATACCACTGTCAGGGCTGTCAACCACCTGAACCTGTCTGTCGGCAGGGGAGAGATCATCGGAGTGGTGGGAGAATCCGGTTCCGGTAAATCGGTGACCTCCCTCTCCGTGATGCGCCTGATCCAGGCGCCCGGAAAGATTTCCCACGGAAAAATCCTCTACCACCATGCCAACGGCCAGGTGACAGACCTGGTGCAGCTCTCCGAAACGGCCATGAGGGCTTACCGTGGCAATGAAATTGCCATGATCTTCCAGGAGCCTATGACCTCCCTCAATCCATTACATACCTGTGGCGCCCAGGTCACAGAAGCTATCCGCCTGCATAAAGGCATTTCGCTGAAAGAAGCCCGTGAACAGGCGAAAGCATTGTTTGCCCGGGTAAAGCTGCCCGATCCCGCTGTTATTATGGACCGTTACCCGCATGAACTGTCAGGCGGACAAAAACAACGCGTCATGATAGCCATGGCCATTTCCTGTGAACCCCGCCTGCTGATTGCCGACGAGCCCACTACCGCCTTGGATGTGACTGTACAGAAAGCTATACTGGAGCTGCTGAAAGAACTGCAGCAGCAGATGGATATGAGCGTACTGTTCATTACGCACGACCTGGGCGTGGTGGCGGAACTGGCAGAACGGGTGGTGGTGATGTACAAAGGGAATATCGTGGAGCAGGGACCGGTACAACAGGTGTTTCTGCATCCGCAGCATCCTTATACAAAAGGACTGCTGGCCTGCCGGCCGCCGTTGGACAGGCGCCTGTCGAGATTGCCGGTTACCCGGGACTTTATGGAGACCGACGCGCAGGGAAATATACAGGAGAAGGCGGGCGCAGTAGCGGAGGTGGTCAACCGGCTGGTGATCAGTGACGGTGAATTAAAGGCCCGGCAGGCGAAGCTGGCTGCCAGTCCGCCGTTGCTGGAAGTACACGGGCTGCAGACCTGGTTTCCCGTAAAGAAAAGCATTACCGGCAAAGTGCTGCAATGGTACAAAGCGGTAGACGATGTGAGTTTTACCGTTGTGCAGGGAGAAACGCTGGGGCTGGTGGGTGAGTCCGGCTGTGGCAAGACAACATTGGGAAGATCTCTTTTAAGGTTGATAGAACCAACCGGGGGGAGTATTGTTTATAAAGGGCAGGACCTGCGTAGCCTGTCACCCGCCGGTATGCGGGCGCTGCGGAAAGATATGCAGCTTATTTTCCAGGACCCTTATGCCTCCCTGAACCCCCGTAAGTCTGTCGGCGCGGCCATTCTGGAGCCCATGCAGGTGCACGGCCTGTACGGCAACGAGCGGAGGCAGCGGGAGAAAGTGCTGGAATTGCTGGAGAAGGTAAACCTGTCGCCGGAGCATTTCAACCGTTACCCGCATGAGTTTTCCGGCGGACAACGGCAGCGGGTGGTGATTGCCCGGGCGCTGGCGGTAGATCCTTCCTTTATCATCTGTGACGAGTCAGTGGCGGCGCTGGATGTCAGCGTACAGGCGCAGGTACTGAACCTGCTGATCCGGTTGCGGGAGGAGTTTGGCTTCAGCTGTATTTTTATCTCGCATGACCTGTCGGTGGTGCGTTTTATCAGCGACCGGATGATGGTGATGCAGAAGGGCAGGATGGTGGAGACAGGACCGGCCGACGAGGTGTATGGTCATCCGCAGCATCCTTACACCCGGCAGTTAATTGCTGCCATACCGAAAGGATTGTAATGCATATATAGCTGATTATTATATTAATAGCTCATTTTTTGATGGAATAGGTAATAATCAGTACCTTTGCACCCACTAAAAAATTCTTATTCATACCGTAATATGAAACTATCACAGTTCAAATTCGATCTCCCTTTAAACCTGATCGCACAGCACCCTTCCAAGACAAGAGATGAATCACGCTTAATGGTGGTAAATCGCACTACCGGAAAAATTGAACACAAGGTATTCAAGGATATCCTGGGTTATTTCAATGACAAGGATGTGATGATTGTCAACAACACCAAAGTGTTTCCGGCAAGGTTGTATGGCCGTAAGGAGAAGACAGGAGCAAAAATTGAGGTTTTCCTGCTGCGTGAGCTGAACAAGCAAAATCGCCTGTGGGACGTAATTGTTGACCCGGCACGTAAAATCCGCGTAGGCAACAAATTGTATTTTGGTGACGATGAGTCACTGGTGGCAGAAGTAATTGATAATACTACTTCCAGAGGCCGTACCATCCGTTTCTTATTTGAGGGTAACGACGAGGAGTTCAAACAGGTGCTGGACACGCTGGGTGAAACGCCGCTGCCTAAGTATATTAAGCGTAAACCGGAAGAAGAAGACAAAGAGCGTTATCAAACCGTGTACGCCAAGTATGAAGGCGCCGTAGCGGCACCTACTGCTGGTCTGCACTTCAGCCGCGAGCTGATCAAACGCCTGGAGATCAAAGGGGTGAAATTTGCAGAAGTAACGCTGCACACCGGTTTGGGCACTTTCCGTCCGATAGAGGTGGAAGATCTGAGCAAACACAAAATGGATGCTGAGTATTTCCACATCGAGGAGCATGCGGTAAAAGTGGTGAACAAAGCGAAGGAAGAAAACCGCAGGATCTGCGCCATTGGTACTACTTCCGTGCGTGCCGTGGAGTCTTCCGTTACTGCGCAGAACCACCTGAAAGCGGCAGAAGGCTGGACCAACACCTTTATCCACCCGCCGTATGATTTCGCTATTCCGAATGCGCTGGTGACTAACTTCCACCTGCCCAAAACCAGCTTGCTGATCATGGTTTGCGCCTTTGCAGGTTATGATCTGATCATGGAAGCTTATCAGCAGGCCATCAAGGAAAAATACCGTTTCTTCAGCTATGGCGACGCTATGTTGATTATCTGATAAGAGAATTACGAATTACGAGTTACGAATTACGAATTGAGGGCTTACTATCGGAGAGGTTATCAGAGTAAACCTTCGGTAAGTAAGCCCTCAATTCGTAATTCGTAACTCGTAATTCGTAATTGTTTATGGGCAATAGAAAAAAAACAGCCATCATTGTTGCAGGCGGCTCCGGTTCCAGGATGCAGAGCGCCATACCCAAACAGTTTATGGACCTTGCGGGTAAACCGGTGCTATACCATACCATTGCCGCTTTCACCACTGCGTATCCGGAGATGGAGATTGTGCTGGTGCTGCCGGAGCAGCATATCAGTTACGCCAACAACCTCCTGCAGGCTTTTGATAATATTCCGGCTATTACGCTGGTGAAGGGCGGGGAAACCCGTTTCCATTCTGTAAAGAACGGGCTGCAGCAGGTACAGGGCGACGCGGTGGTGTTTGTGCATGACGGGGTGCGGCCGCTGGTGTCGCCGGCGTTGGTCCGTACCTGTTATGAAGCTACGTTAAGCCATGGCAGCGCTATTCCGGTGATAGATATGAAAGACAGTATCCGTGAGGTAACAGGAGAGCAGAACAGGGCGGTGGACCGGGAGCGTTTCCGGATTATCCAGACGCCGCAGACCTTTTTGTCGGAGCTGATATTGCCGGCATTTGAATTGCCGTATGATCCGTTGTTTACCGATGAAGCTACCGTGGTGGAGCGCTTGGGCCACCCGGTGCACCTGGTGCAGGGGGAGGAATCCAACCTGAAGATCACGAAGCCGCTGGACCTGGTGATGGCAAAGGCTTTCTTGGATTTACGCGGGTGATTTTCACGCAAAGGCGCTAAGCAGCAAAGGCGCAAAGGATATTAAGCGAGCTAAAAAGCAAAGGAGCGAAGATTACAAGATCTCCGCTCCTTTGCTTTTCTTATTTATCTTAAAAAATCTTTGCGCCTTTGCTGCTTTGCGCCTTTGCGTGAAACTAGGCTTTTGCTGTTTCGTTCAGGCTTTTATTGATCTTTTGCAGGATCTGATGGGCCACGTCGAGTGCCTGCAGGCCATCGATGGCGTTTACGGCCACGGGTTTATTATGCAGGATGGCGTCGCGGAACAGTTCCAGTTCCATCCGGATGGCGTTGGATTGTTTTACTTCCGGGTTATCGATAGCGATGGTTTTTTTGCCGCTGTTGGTTTCGATATCGAGGGTGAAGAGGCCTTCGTCTTCCGGTGTTTTCAGCTTGATAATTTCTGATTTTTTATCGAGGAAGTCGATACCGATGTAGGCATCTTTCTGGAAGAGGCGCATTTTGCGCATCTTTTTCAGGGAGATGCGGCTGGAGGTCAGGTTGGCCACGCAGCCGTTGTGGAATTCGATGCGGACGTTGGCGATATCGGGAGTATCGCTCATCACGGCCACGCCGCTGGCGGATATGCGGCTGACGGTGGATTTAACGATGCTGAGCACGATGTCGATATCGTGGATCATGAGGTCGAGGATCACGCTGACGTCGGTACCGCGCGGGTTGAATTCGGCGAGGCGGTGTACTTCGATGAACATGGGCTTCAGGTCATAACCTTTTAAGGCGAGGAAGGCCGGGTTGAAGCGTTCCACATGGCCCACCTGGAATTTGATATTGGCCTCATCCACCAGTTTTACCAGTGTTTTGGCTTCTTCCATGGTGTTGGTCATGGGTTTCTCCACGAAGATGTGTTTACCGTTACGGATGGCCAGTTCACATAATTTATAATGGAGGGTGGTAGGCGCTACGATGTCGATGGCGTCTACGGCCAGTATCAGTTCTTCGGCTGTGGTGTACCGGGGAATGTTGTATTGTTCTGCCACGCTGGCGGCGTTGGCGTCGCTGGGGTCATAGAAGCCTGTAACTTCCACGTCTTTCATGGTTGAAAGCTGGGAGAGGTGAATTTTACCGAGATGTCCTACCCCGAAGATTCCTATTTTGAGCATATTGGATCGTAATAAATAAATGCGAAAGTAAATACATTTGGTTATTTTTTGATTTTTATATCATGCCTTCTTCCACGAGGCTGCAGTAGCCTGTTTCAGACACGATAATATGGTCCAGTACGTCAATGTCGAAGAGCTGGCCTTGTTCCTTTATTTTCAGGGTGATGCGGATATCGGCCTGGCTGGGGCGCAGGCTGCCGGAGGGGTGATTATGGCAGAGCAGCAGTTTGCAGGCGCCGGCTTCGAGTGCGTCGCGGAAGATAAGGCGGGTATCCACTACGGTGCTGGTCATGCCGCCGGTGCTGACACAGCGGTATTGCAGCACTTTATTGGCATGGTTGAGGAACATGACATAAAATGTTTCGAAGGAGTGGTCTGCCAGGAGGGGTTTAAAGAACAGGGCGGCGTCCGCGCCGGCGCGGATGACCGTTTTTTTATGGATAGGGCTTGCCTGGCGGCGGCGGGCGAGTTCCATGGCGGCCAGCACGGTGACGGCTTTGGCGCGGCCCATGCCTTTGAGTTTCTGCAGCTTCCGGACGCTGATCCGGCCCAGTTCGGGCAGGTTGTGATGTGCCAGTTGCAATACTTCCCTGGCCAGGTCCAGGGCGGATTTGTTTTTATGGCCGGTATGCAGTAGGATGGCCAGCAGCTCGGTGTCTGTGAGGGTGCCGGCGCCGTGTTGCAGCAGTTTTTCTCTCGGTTTTTCGGCATCCGCCCATTGACGGATGGCCACGTGGGGTTGTGGTTTCGGGCTAACAAACATATGGCATCGCATTTCTTCGAATTTCGCGAAAAATCGCTGGAAAAAAAATTCCTCTCCCGGTTTCTTTTTCTGAAAAAATAAAGGAAAACCATTGTAACAAATTAATTTATAAATACTTAAATTTTAAAATTATTTAAAATTTGGCTTTTGATCGAAAAAAAATCACGCCGGTAGCCCTAAAAAATCATAGTTTTGCCACCTCTTTTCTACCAGTATGCAACCTTCAGTAAAAATCTTCACAGGCAACAGTAATCCGGCATTGGCTGAGAAAATTGCCAAAAGATACGGCAACGGACTCAACAGCCTCGGTAAGTTAAAAATTCAGAAGTTCAGTGATGGCGAGTTTCAGCCCGTTTTCCTGGAAAGTATCCGTGGTGACTATGTTTTTCTCGTGCAGGGCACCAACGCCCCGTCAGACAACCTGATGGAGCTGCTGCTGATGATTGACGCGGCCAAACGTGCATCAGCAGGTTACATCACGGCGGTAATCCCCTATTTCGGGTTTGCCCGCCAGGACAGGAAAGACAAGCCAAGGGTAGCAATCGGGTCTAAACTGGTGGCCAACCTGCTTACCTCTGCAGGGGCTAACAGGGTGATTACCATGGATTTGCATGCTCCGCAGATCCAGGCTTTCTTCGATATCCCGGTAGACCACCTGGACAGCTCTGCTATTTTTATTCCTTATATTGAGCAATTAAAGCTGGAAAATCTTACCTTTGCGTCCCCTGACGTGGGTAGCACCAACCGGGTGCGCGAAGTGGCGTCCTACTTCAATGCGGAGATGGTGATTTGCGACAAACACCGCAAAAGAGCCAACGAAATCGCATCCATGGTAGTGATCGGCGACGTGAAAGACAGGGACATAGTGCTCATTGACGATATCTGCGATACTGCCGGCACGCTGTCAAAAGCAGCCAACCTGCTGAAGGAAAAAGGCGCCAGAAGCGTTCGCGCTTTCTGTACCCATCCGGTATTCAGCGGTAAAGCATACGAAAACATCGAGAACTCCGTACTGGAAGAAATAGTAGTTTGCGATACTATTCCCATCCGCCCGGAAAGCTCGAAAATCAAAGTGGTGTCTGTGGCAGACCTGTTTGCGGTAGCTATCCGCAACATGCACGAAAACAAGTCTATCACCAGCCTGTTCGTGCACAGTCATCGCAAACAATAACAGCGTATTTTTATAATTTCTATAAACTGTTTAAACAATGAAAACAATAACCATCGAAGGACAACTCAGGAGCGAATTCGGCAAAAAAGCCACCCGCCAGATCCGTTCTGAGGAAAAAGTGCCTTGTGTTATTTACGGGGGTGCAGAAACTGTAAATTTTTCAGCTCCTGCCAAAGCATTCAAAAACCTGGTGTATACTTCTGCTTTCCAGATCGCAGAAATCAAACTGGGCGCTAAAACTTACAAATGCGTACTGAAAGACATGCAGTTCGACGTAGTGACAGATGAACTGGCACACATCGACTTCATGGAACTGGTTGAAGACAAAAAAGTGTCTGTAACCCTGCCGATCAAACTGGTTGGTTCTTCTGTAGGTGTTAAAGCCGGTGGTAAACTGGTAAGCAAACTGAAAGCGCTGAAAGTTAAAGCCCTGCCTAAAGACCTGGTAGAGAGCATCGAAGTAAACATCGAGAACCTCGAACTGAATGGCAACATCCGCGTTGAAGACGTGAAAGTAGACGGTATCGAAATCACCAACTCTCCGCGTATTCCTATCGCTTCTGTGGTAATGACCCGTCAGCTGCGTCAGGAAGAATCTGCTGCTGAAAAAGAATCTAAGAAGAAATAATCTTTTGGAAATATTTTTCGAAAAAGCCTCTCTACTTGTAGAGGGGCTTTTTAATTTTGAATCATATGAAATACCTGATCGCCGGTTTGGGCAACATTGGACAGGAATACCGTCATACGCGTCACAATATTGGTTTTGACGTGGCTGACGCCTTTGTGGCCAAACATAACGGCAGCTTCGATAACGACCGGCTGGCAGAGGTGGCGGAATGTAAGTGGAAAGGCAAAACGTTTATCGTGATCAAGCCCACCACTTATATGAACCTCAGCGGCCGTGCTGTCAAATACTGGATGGACAAGGAAAAGATCGCCCTGGAAAACCTGCTGGTGATCATGGACGAACTGGCGCTTCCGCTGGACGTGCTCCGCTTGCGCCCCGGTGGCAGCGATGCCGGCCACAACGGGCTGAAAAGCATCCAGGAATCGCTGGGCACCAATCAATATCCCCGCCTGCGCTTCGGTATTGGTAACGATTACGCCAAAGGACGACAGGCCGATTTTGTACTGGGTAAATGGAAACCGGCGGAAGTGGCCGTGGTGCAACAGAAAATAAACGCCTGCTGCGACATTATCG
Organism: Chitinophaga oryzae; assembly: GCF_012516375.2. Classification (NCBI taxonomy): domain Bacteria; kingdom Pseudomonadati; phylum Bacteroidota; class Chitinophagia; order Chitinophagales; family Chitinophagaceae; genus Chitinophaga; species Chitinophaga oryzae. The sequence goes on along the minus strand of NZ_CP051204.2, from coordinate 7,597,013 downwards.
AAAGCTTTGCAGGCATTGGACTGGCCCGCACCATGAATGAGTATAACAAGATGACCTTTCCCCTGTAAAGTAAATTTGCAAATCTGACTGCTATCTGCTTAATTTATCTTCTAAAACTCACGCATTATGAAAATTATTTGCGTAGGCAGGAACTATGCCGACCATGCCAAAGAACTGAAAAATGAGGTGCCCACTGAGCCGGTGTTGTTCATGAAACCCAAGAACGCCCTGCTGCAAAATGGCCACCCTTTTTATTATCCGGAGTTTACCACCAACCTGCATTACGAATGTGAACTCGTACTGCGCGTCAGCAAAAACGGCAAACATATTCAGGAAAAATTCGCAGATAAATATTACGATAAAATCTCTGTGGGGATCGATTTCACAGCGCGCGATTTACAGGATAAACAAAAAGCCAAAGGCCTGCCCTGGGAAATCGCCAAAGCCTTTGATAACTCCGCCATCGTGGGCTCTTTTATCCCCATCACACCGGAGATGGATAAAAAGGATATTAACTTCTGCCTGTATAAAAACAAAACACTGGTGCAACAGGGCAATACCAAAGACCTCCTGTTCTCTTTCGACTTTCTCGTTTCCTATATTTCCAAATTCTTTACCCTTAACATCGGCGACCTGATCTTTACCGGTACGCCTGTGGGAGTAGGCCCTACCGCTATCGGGGACACTTTTGAGGCGTTCATCGAAAACGACAGCCTGCTGGAATTTGCCGTTAAATAATTTACGATTTTTTGATTTTGGGATTTAGAGATTTGAAATGCAGCGGAGATCAAATCAGATAACAAAACATGATCATCCCGCTTTTCAAATCCTCAAATCCCAAAATCCCTAAATCAAACTTTCGTGGGGATATTATTATAGATAGTGTCCAGTATCCTGGTTAACTCCGTATAGTCCGCTTCTGTCAGCGATTTCCAGCCTGTCTTCCGCATTTCATGCACCAACGGCTTCACTTCCTTGTATTTTTCCGTTCCGTCCGGCGTCAGCTGGAGATATATTTTTCGCCGGTCATAGGTATCGGCTTCCCGCTTTACCAGCCCTTTTTTTACCAATAACTCAATAATACGGGAGATGGTAGTAATATCCTTGGAGGTATTACGGGCCAGCTCGTTATGGGTCGTTTTTTTATGCTTGTACAGATTCTCCACCAGCAGCCACTGGTCCACCGTGATGTCCATCTGGCGGGAATCGAACATTTTCTGCCAATAGTTGCGCAGTTTTTTCAGGGTCGCATCCAGCTTAAAAAAAGAGGGATTATTGACAAAAGTATCAGCCATAATGATTAATTTGCAATAGCAACAGTTGTTATAGCAACTATTTTGCTTAAACCACCATCGTCATCACCAAAACAGTTTTACGTGTTTAAAGATAGTACAAGCGTTTCAACTTTAAAAGCCGGTACTAACGGCCAGCACGGGAAGAGGAGCGAGCTGGCGGAGTTACTGGCGGCCTACCGATGGATGTGCCAGGCGGGCCGCATGGCCGACACCTATGAAGCCAACCGGGCGATATGCAAATATGTACATTCCACCTCCCGGGGGCATGAGGCCATACAGATAGCTACCGGCATGCAGTTACAGCCATGGGACTTTGCCAGTCCGTACTACCGCGACGAGAGCATGCTGCTGGCCATGGGCTTCGAGCCGTATGAGCTGATGCTGCAGCTGCTGGCCAAAGCAGACGACCCTTTTTCCGGTGGCAGGTCTTACTACAACCATCCCAACAGCCGGCGGCCCGATAAGCCCCGGATCCCCCACCAGAGCAGCGCCACCGGCATGCAGGTAATACCCGCCACGGGCATGGCGCAGGGGGTACAGTATCTCGAAACCATTCATGCGCAACTGCCTGCAGGCCCCAACGGTGAACTGCCGGTAGTGCTTTGTTCGCTGGGCGACGGCAGCGTAACGGAAGGAGAGGTCAGCGAAGCGTTCCAGTTTGCCGTGCTGAAACAACTGCCGGTCATCTATCTTATACAGGACAACGACTGGGGCATCTCTGTCACCGCCGCGGAAGCCCGCGCAATGGACGCCTACGAATATGCCGCCGGCTTCAAAGGGCTGGAACGCATGCGGGTAGACGGCAGCGACTTTACGGCCAGCTACGCCGCCATGGAAACGGCCATCGGCTACGTACGGCAGGAACGCAAGCCTATCCTCGTACAGGCCCATGTGCCGCTGCTGGGACATCATACCTCCGGCGTAAGAAAGGAGTGGTACCGCACGGCGGAAGACCTGCAAAAACATGCGGCCAACGACCCGGTACCCAAATTAAGGGCGCTGCTGCTGAAACATGGTGTGACGGAAGCTGCGCTGCAGGAAATAGAACGGACAGCGGCGGAAGATATCGAAGCGGCCTTCACGGCAGCGGTGAAAGCGGCAGAACCAGCCCCCGACACGGTGCGGGAGCACGTGTTTGCCCCCACCCCCGTTACACAGGAAACAGGAACACGTACGCCTGCCAACGGTAATAAAGTGGTGATGGTAGACGCAGCGCTGCACGCGGTGGAAGAAATCATGCAGCAATACCCCGAAGCTATCTTCTTTGGGCAGGACGTCGGTAAAAGACTGGGGGGCGTATTCCGCGAAGCGGCTACCCTTGGCGATAAATTCGGGGATCACCGGGTGTACAACACGGCGATCCAGGAAGCCTATATCATCGGCGCAACGGCAGGCCTGTCGGCCACCGGCGTAAAACCCATCGTGGAAATACAGTTTGCAGACTATATCTATCCGGGATTTAATCAGCTGGTAACGGAGATCTCCAAATCCTGCTACCTGAGCCAGGGTAAATTTCCGGTACAGACGCTCATCAGGGTGCCTATCGGCGCCTATGGCGGCGGCGGCCCCTATCATTCCGGCAGTATCGAATCCACCCTGCTGAGCATTAAAGGCATCAAAGTGGTGTACCCTTCCAATGCCGCCGATATGAAAGGCCTGCTCAAAGCGGCATTTCTGGACCCTAACCCGGTCGTGATGCTGGAGCATAAAGGACTTTACTGGAGCAAGGTACCCGGCACCCAGGAAGCCATGACCATAGAACCGGCGGCAGACTATGTGCTGCCACTTGGAAAAGCCAATGTGGTACTACAGGCGCATCCGAAAGACGTACAACGCGGAGAATCTGTCTGCATCATCACCTACGGCATGGGCGTATACTGGGCCAGGGCGGCAGCCCGTGCATTTCCGGGCAACGTGGAAATCGTGGACCTGCGTACCCTCTTCCCGCTGGATGAAGAGCTGGTATTCCAGACCGTCCGTAAACATGGTAAATGCCTGTTGCTGACGGAAGAACAGCTGAACAATTCCTTTATGCAGGCGCTGGCCGGACGTATCCAGAAAGAATGTTTCAGACAGCTGGACGCCCCGGTACATATGCTGGGAGCGCTGGACCTGCCCGCAGTGGCGCTTAACACGGGCCTCGAAGCGGCGATGCTGCCCAACGCCGCCAAGGTAGAGGCCATGATAAAAGAGCTGATGTCCTACTGACAACCAACCGGTACCTTCATGTAAAAGGCCCTGTCAGCGTCCTGACAGGGCCTTTTTTATTGTGAAAGGATAGTACTGGGTGCTTACCAGTAACCGGTAAAGCCGATAGAAGGTTTGTCCGCGCTTTTGAAACTGACAAACACACCGTCCGGTGCATCGAGATAATCGAGGGAAAACCGGTTGGCGGACAACATGCTCGTCAGCGGAACTGCCAGCGATTTCAATGCATTGCCGTTGGCGCCGGGCGTATCATTGGCAAAGGGCTGCATCACAAATGTGTAAACGCCGCCGGCCGTTTTAGTGTATTTGAAAGTATACTTGCAATAGGTGCCGGCAACATAAATATTCATGTTCAGGATACTGCTGCCTGTCTGAAAGTCCATCACCACCTTGCTGATGGGATAGCCCACAGACCCGAACCTGTTAGCAGCATCATCCCAGATAGTCTTGAAGTCTGCAGTCCAGCCGGGCAACGGATATACGGAAGGAGGCAGCAGCGTAAGCTGGCCCGGGATCTCACCCCCCAGCATATAATGGACCGGTATCACAGGAACGTTGGTACGTTCAAGATATACCTTGTTGTTGCCGGTCATTGCATAGAAATTGTTGGCAGTAGCATCCCAGGTAAGCGCGGATACGGCCTGGTTACCTACCAGCACCGGATGATGAAGGGCGATGCCTGTCAGCGTATAGGCGTAACCGGTACCAGCGGATACCCTGCTGTTGTTATTGACAAAAGCGAAGCCGCTTGTTTTATTGTCAGTGTTAAAAAAGACAAATGCCTGCGTACCGCCTGGTTTGAGGGCCAGGAACCCTGGCTGGTTGAAAAAGTCAGCGGCGGCGGCCATCGCTGTTTCCAGCCTGCCGGCGGTATAGTCTGTTTTTACCTGCGCACCGGCTTTTACCAGTTTCAGTTCATCGCTGTATTTATTACCGGTCAGTACCAGCGTATCGCCGTTGGTATAACGGAGCGCATAGGCGGTGTCCACTCCTCTTTTGGCGACGAGTTTAATGCCGGCCAGCTGGGAACCTTCATGGAAGCTGAGCGTGGGGTTGACGGTTTGTGTGATGCCCACTGTGAAACCGCTTTTGGAAGGTGTAGCGGCGGCGCCGGCATCGAGGTCGGTGTACAGGGTAACCTCACTCTTGCCATTGTCGAGCTGGAAGTATACGCTGAACAGTTCGCTGCCATCGCGGGGAGTAAGCGTACCTACCCAGCCGTTGGGAGCGGAGCCCAGCACTGTTTTAAAGGAATCGAGCTGTTGTTTGGGATCGGCGTAGGACTTCTCCACCGGAAGGCTGGTAGTGTCGTCTTTCCGGCAGGAGGCCAGTACTGCGGCGCAGAGCAATGTATATAATGCGAGTTTTTTCATTTGAAGGGATTGCAGATGATGAATTATTGAAGTGAACCACCCATGATGAATGACGGGTCGTCTACCCCGATCAGCTGTGCCATCTGGCTGTTACCCGGCATAGAGAAATAGTCTACCCGGTATTTGCCCACCGCCAGTTTGTCCAGGATCGGTTTCATGGCAGGATAGATGATGTTGGGTATTTCTCCTTTAATGTCCTGCATGGTGAAGCTGAACACGCCGTCTTTTGATTTGGCGTAATCAAAAATGTACATGCCGCTGAAGGAGTTGGCGTTTTGGGTGACTTTCACCTGTACGCCTATCAGTTTTGATTCTGTATCGAAGAGGATGTCGAGGCCTGCCAGCTGCAGGTTAGGAAAACCGAGGTTGGGCATCCTTGTTTTGGCGGCTGTCCACAGCGCTTTATAGGCAGGAGAGAAGGCGCCCTGGGTGGCGTCGGAGGTCTGGATCTGATCGTAACCAACGCCTAACAGCAGATGCAGTGCGAAAAGCGGGCTGCCGGATGCCTGCAGCTCGGTGTTTTTACCATTGCTCTTCAGGTACATTACCTGTTTGGCCGCGTCAAAAAATACTTCCCGGTAGCTGTTGTTGTTGATCGTAAAAGGCTTTTGGGTAAAGAAACCCGTCAGCGTATAGGCGAGATTGTTAGTCTCCGTTTTCAGCTCTCCGTCTTGCTCATATACCAGCGAGAACCCTCTGCCAGTTGGATTTACGACGGTTTGTATTTTTTTGCCGTCGCCGGTGGTGGTATAAAGATTGGGATGGTTGGCCACGTAGTCGGTGATGGCGTCGCGGATGCTGTTGAGGCCGCCTGCTTTATAGGCTGCTTCTTCTGCTGCGCTGGCTCTCACCAGCACCATCTTGCTCTGTTTGGCGTTGCCGGTAAGGAATACGGTATCGTTACGGGTGGAGTCGTAGCCAAATTCAAAATCGGAATCGTAGCCTTTGCCGGGCAGCCCGCCGAAAACTTTCCTGTCCGGGTCTGCCAGCAGATGGAGATAGTTGTAGGTATCGAAGACCAGCGAAGGACGTTGCTGCGCTCCCATGCGATAGGAGCTTTCTGACAGGTCCTGTCCGGTGGCCGGTGTCAGGTCGCCCAGCATATTTACCCGGTTGTTTTCCCCGAATTTAAAGTAGAAGCCGAAGCCCATCCCGCCGTCGGGGAACAGGTAAGCTTTCCAGCCGTTGGACCCGCCGGTGAGTTGTTGTTTATAGGCGGTGAGCGTTGCGTTCATCCGTTCTTCGGGCCTGGTGCCAAATACGGAACCGTCATTATCTTTGCGGCATGATGCAGCGAGTATGCATAACAACGTGCCTGCGATTATATATTTTTTCATATATCCGTTGTAGTTATAATACCTGTTCATAAAAAACTATCTGATCGCTTCTGCAATAGCAGCAGATGTTTTCACCTGCAGGCTGTCGAAATTTATTTTCCAGCTGTTCTGGAAATAGTTCCTGACGATGTCCGCTTTCCGGTGCAGCATTTCTTTGCCGATGGCGGTCTGCGACTGGTTGACGATATTTTCAAAGCCGTCTTTTCCTTCTGTCAGCATGGTAGACACCATCTCCACAAAATCTTCATCGGCCTTGGCGCGTGCATAGGGCGTGATGAAGCCGAGGTCCAGCGCTTCCTGGTCGGTGGTATTGTTCCAGGTGCCGGTATAACCGCCGGGGGTAAGGGCTTTGTATTCCCTTGGATAGAAGATGGTCTGATGCAGGATGTGTGCGAATTCGTGGTGGATGGTATGCAACATGAATTTCACAAAACCCTCGTTTTTCTGGTCGAAGTCATTGAGACGCAGTAACTGTATGGTTTTACCGCCTTCGGCTTCCCCGAGCGTGATGGTCCCGTTGGAATTATACTGGGGGCTGCCTACCAGTATCATCTGCTTGGGACTGTATTTCAGGAAGAAGGGCAGTCCGGCTTCCTTGATATAAGGCTCTATCCAGGTTTTATGTATCAGGTCCATCACCGGTATTACCAGGGGTTCTTTTATAGGCACGAGGGTTTTACTGGTAGATACCGCATAAGGGTCCCATTTATATTTCACCTCTATGTTATAAGGCCTGGTGTAGTTGGTAGTGATCCAGTTATCGAGCGCAGTAGGCTGCTGGTAGTTGTCCGGGAACAGGTTGGAGATGTCCAGGTTTTCTTTTTTGCTGCAGCCGGACAGGATGGCGATCAGTCCTGCTACCAGTATGGGAATGATATATTGACGTTTCATATATACAAGTTTGAGTGGTGTTTATCGAGGGTTTAATTCCAGTCCGGACAGCTGGGCTTCCTGCGGTATCTGTACCATGCGGCGGGGATCGTTGGCGCCCAGCGTCATTTTTATTTTACCGTCGAACGAGGTGTGCACCACCGGTATTTTATGGCGGAGGATATCGAACCAGCGGAGGCCTTCCAGGATAAACTCTATCCGTTTAAAGTGCAGGATGGTTTTGATGATAGCATCGCGGGTGTCCACGGTACCGTAGTAGTCCCTGACTTTATCGATGGTGAGGTGGTGGGCGGCGGGGTTGTAGCGGGTGATACGCTGGCTGAGGAAGTCGTTGATGTCGGCCAGTGCTTCATTGAAGTTCCCGAGCTGGGTATTGGCTTCAGCCCTGTTGAACAGCACTTCTTCTGCGGCGAGCAGCGGCACCATGTCCCAACCGTTACCGATATTGGCGTTCTGGTCTACCCGGATGAACAGTTCATAGAACTTAGGGATGAAGAAGTCTTCCGGCCGCTGGTAATACACGGAATAAGCCATCCTGGCGCCGGTAGGATTGTCGAGGCCATTGATCATGCCACCGAGAACGGGGTCGCAGCCGTAACGGTTGGTCCTCAGGTTCCTGGCCCACCAGGACTGTGTTTCGGCGAGCAGCAGGTTGGCTTTCTGTGTGGCGCGGGTATATTCTTTCCGGAGCACCAGTTCTTCCATGGTGTTATAGATAGTGTTTACCGGCCGCAGGTATGGAAGGGCCCTGCCGGCGGGGAAAGTGAGATTGGCATGTTCCACTACTTTGGCGTAGTTCTTTTTGAACAGGTAGAAGCGGCTGGCGAAAGCATGGGCGGCGGCGGTGGTGAAGTGATAGGAAGGGGCGTTCGCGTAGGAGTTGTCGTTGATCAGCGGCAGTCCTTCGGTGAGGTCTTTTTCTATCTGTTCGTACACGTACGATACTGTTTTCCTTTCATATTTCGCCACGACTACGTTCTCCGGTTTGGTCACGTAGGGGATGCCCGGATCTTTAGCTGCGGTGGCCGGATCATAGGATTTGGAGAAGATGGTGACCAGCATAAAGTGTGCGTATGCGCGGCAGAGCAGTGCCTCGCCTTTGGAGGCGCTGTAGGCGGCTTTGTCGGAAGCTTTGTCTATCACCTCCAGCGCCTGGTTGGCAGCGGCGATGGCGGCATAGGCATTTTGCCAGTAGAAGTCGGGCGTGTCCTGCTCCCTGTCGGAAGACACTTCCCAGAACCAGGGCTGGCGGTTGATACGGGTATTGTCGTCGGTGCCTTTGTCGTTGGCGTTGTCTGACATGGCTTCGAGGAACGGAATATAGTTGGCCCGGGGGTAGGCGGAGGTGAGGAGCTCGGCCACTTTGGCGGGCGTATTAACTTCTGTGCGCTGATCGGGCAGTTGCTCGAGGTATTTTTTACACCCGGGGGCAACCATCATGATTGCTAACGCTGATATATATACGAGATTTCTTTTCATATCCAAAAACTTTTCATTCAGGTTAAAAACCAACTTTTACAGACAGGGTGTATTGCCTGGGAACAGGTAATGCTACGCCGCCGGACTGGAAGAACTCAGGGTCCTGGCCTTTCAGTTTAGGATCGGCATAGATCAGCCAGGGGTTGTTGGCCACCAGGCTGAGGGAGGCGTTGTTAAGACCGATAGCGGAGGTGTATCTCAGCGGCAGGTTATAACTCAGCGATACCTGTTTCAGACGGATGAAGCCTCCGTCAGCAACGCGTGTGGAAGAGTAGTTATAGGTATAATAGGGCGTTGTGCCACTCAGTCTGTTGATCACCCGGAGATCTGACAGCGCGGGGATGTCGGTCTTCTTTTCATCGCCGGTCATCATCCAGCGGTCGAGGAACTCTTTCGGCATGGCCGTGAGGTCGGTGTACCGCTGCTGGAAGGCGGGGTTGAGGCGGATCACGTTTCCTGCGCTGAAGGTGAACAGGGCGGAGAAGGTGAAGTCTTTGAAGCGTACGGAGTTGTAAAGGCCACCGGTTACTTTCGGATCAATGGGCCCGTTGTATTTCAGGTAGTTGATGGCATCGCTCTGGAGGTTGACTTCATTGACTTTCTCTCCTTTTTCATTGACAAATATGGGGGTGCCGTCGAGGGCAGACAGCTCCTGCAGGTCAATGGAGTAGAGGCCTCTGTACGGGCTACCCAGCATGGGGCCGCCATCGGGGCCGATGAGGTCCCATATATTGGGATTGGTTTTCAGGTTAGTGATTTCGTTTTCGTTATAGGCGGCGGTGAGTTGTGTTCTCCATTGCCAGTTTTTCTGCTGGATGATAGTGCCGCCTACGGTCAGTTCCACCCCATGGGATTTCATGTCGGCATAGTTGGCGTTTTTAATGAACTGTCCGCCGATACCGGAGGTGCGGATAGGGCTGATCAGGTCGAAGCCGTTACGTTTATAGCCGTCGAGGGTAATGGTGAGGCGGTCTTTAAACATACCGAGGTCGATGCCTACGTTGGTTTCGTATTGTTTTTCCCAGGTGAGCTCTGAGTTTTCGAGGTCGGTGATGTTGATCACAGATTCGATTTCAGGCAGGTAGGGGCGGTATGTTTTGCCGCTGCGGGTGATCAGGCTGGAGTTGGTGGCTTTACCCTGCAGGCTGGCGGTGAGGCCATAGGTAGCGCGAAGGGTGAGGCGGTTGATGTTCTGTGCCTGTTTCATAAAATCTTCCGTGTCTACGTTCCAGGAGCCGCTGATGTTCCAGGTGGGTAGCCAGCGGGCGTTGCGGGACTTGCCGAGCAGGTTGGAACCGTCGTAACGGATGGTACCGTTGAGGTTGTATTTGCCTTTATAGGAATAAGCGCCATTGGCCATATAAGCGAGGAAGCGGTCGTAGTAGTTTTGCATGCCGTAGAAATCGAAGCCGCTTTCCACTGCCTGTTTGATGATGCGCGGATCTACATAGGGCACGCCGCCTTTATCGAACTGGTAGCCGTAGCCGTTGGAGAATTTGTTCTGTCGGTTGGCATATCGTAGCTCCTGGGAGGCGTAGGCCACGAAGATGTGGGTGTTATTGTACGTTTTATTCCATTCGAGCGCATTGCGGATGTTGTAGCTCACGAGGTAATCGTCGTTGGTGTTGTAGAAACCGCCGTAGGGAAGTATTACCTCCGGGTATGCTTCCGGGTCGTCCGGGTTGCGGTAGAGGAATTTATTGTTTTCTATGACGGTGGCGTTGTCAGCGGCGCGATAGGCCATCGCCATATTGGAGTTCTCTCTTACTTTGTGTTCCCGGTTGGTTTTGGCATAACGCAAAGCACCGAGGAAAGAGTACTTCAGGGTGGGGGTAATTTTATAGCCGGCTTCACCCTGCAGTTTGATGTCTACCATGGTAAGGTCGAGCGTATTGTTGTTCAGTTCATTGATGATATTGAACGGGGCGTAGTTGCGCCGGAAGAATTCCAGGTTGCCTTTTTCGTCATAGGCGGTGAGGGTGCGGCTGGTGTTAAGGGCGTAGCTGAAGGGGTTGATATCGAAATCGCGGTCAAACTTCCCTTCCACGGGGTTGCTGACCCTTCCGATGCTGCCGGGGGCGCGCTGGTCCCTGATAGATCCCTGGGTGATGAGGCCTACGTTGAGCCGCGGCGTAATGTTGAAATTGGCGCGGGCGTTGCCGGTGAAGCGTTTTACGCGGTCGCCGATGGTCCAGCCGTTATCATTGAGGAAGCTGGTGGAGAAGTAGAGCTGTGATTTTTCCGTACCGGAGGAGATACTGAGGGAGTGCTCCTGCAGGAGGGAGTTGCGGAACAATACATCGAACCAGTCGGTATTTGTCAGCGCGTATCTTTTGAGGAATTCATTCCTGGATTTCTCGTCATTGTAAACTGTCCTGTTGTTGATGTTTTCCGCCAGTTTGGTGAAAACGCCGCCATCCTGTCTGGTGGCCAGGTCGCCGTACTGGAGGAATCCCCGGCTTTCCATGGATTTGTAGACAGACATCTGGTCGGCCGAGTTCATGATATTAAAGTCCTTGTATGTTGGCTTGATATAGGTAGAGAAATTACCGGTATAGGAGATGAGGGGTTTGCCCACGCGGCCTTTTTTGGTGGTGATGACCACCACGCCGTTCATGGCGCGGGCGCCATACATGGCGGTGGCGGCGGCATCTTTGAGGATCTGGAAGCTCTCGATGTCGTCGGGGTTGAGGCCGGCTACGGAAGATCCCAGGAGGGTGGTGGGATCTCCGGTGGAGAGCTGTTCGTTGGACACGTTCACTACATCTTCGAGTACGATACCGTCTACTACCCAGAGTGGTTTGTTATCGCCGGTGATGGAGGTAGCGCCGCGGACGCGGATTTTGGGGGCGGCGCCGAAGGTGCCGGACACGTTTTGGATGGAGACGCCGGCTACGCGGCCTTCCAGCATGCGGCTGACATCGGTGATGCCTTCGCGTTTCACGTCGTTGGCTTTGAGGGTAGCGGCCGAGCCGGTGAAGAGTTTACGGTCGATGGTCTGATAACCGGTCACGACCACCTGGTTAAGATTCGTCACATTTTCTTCCAGCGTAACGATGACAGGTTTATCAGCGGTGGCTTTCACTTCCTGTGTTTTGAACCCTACCATGCTGATAACGAGGGTGGCGCCGGGTTTTACACGGATGGTGAATTCACCTTTACTGTCGGTAGCGATACCGTTGCCGGTACCTTTTTCCACGATGCTGATGCCGGGCACAAAGGAAGCATCGCCGTTTTCTGCGCGGGTACCGGCGCGTCCTTTCACGGTGATGACTTCCTGTTGTGGCACGGGTTTTTCGGCGGGGCGTGTGAGCACGATTTTGTCGCCGATCACCTTATAGGCTATGCCTTTGCTCTCGAGCAGATTGAGCGCCTGCTGCATGGATACTTTATCGGGATCTAATTCCACGTTCATATTCTTGTTGATGACCGCGGCATCATACACAAATACGACATTGTATTTCTTCTCCATCCTTCCGAGGATGACTTCCAGTTTCTCTCTGTTTTGCTCGTTGGTAAGCGGGGCGGCCTGGTTTTCCAGGCATGCCACTGTCAATAGGGCCAGGAGTAGCTTCGATTTTGGTCGCTTTTTTTTGTAAAGGATTTCAAACATCGTGTATAAATTATTATAGGTTAAACGGGTCCGGAGCAGGACATGGCCCATAGGCCCCCGACGGGAGCGGTACATAGCCTGCAGTCATGTTGGTTGCATTTCCGGGTTGGCAGAAATTGCGATGATGATTTCAGTTGACACATTGGGTTGCTAAACAACGGAGAAAGGCCGGACGCGGCAGTTGTTACCTGCCGGTGATCGTAATTTCCCGGTTGCGGTGCACTACCGTGATAGGGTAGGTAGCTTGCAGCACCTCCAATACTTCTTCCAGCTTATTGTTTTTAAATGTTGCATTCAGTTTTTTCACAGGGATTTTACCCCGTAGGTTGATCTTCACCTGGTAGAGTGCTTCTACTTTTTTGCATACTTCGGACAGGGGAGCATCCACGAAAACGAGTTCATGGGTGATCCAGGCGTCGGCATTGCTGTTGATGGCATTAAATTGTTCCACGTCGCCGGTGGCCGGGTCGAACCGGATCCCTTCGCCGGCCGACAGGATGGTTTCTTTGGCATTGGTATGCCCGGAGGCAAATTTTATTTTGCCTGTTTTGACGGTCACGCCTATGCGCTGTTCTTCCATCCGGATGTTAAAAGTGGTGCCCAGTACGGTGATACTGGATTTGCCGATCTGGACGATGAAAGGCGTGGCGGTTTGGGTGGCCACATTGAAGAAGGCGGTGCCTTGTTCCATGATGACCGTTCTGTTTTTTTGCATGCTCTCCGGATAGCGTATCCGGCTGTTTTTATCGAGATAGATGCGTGACTGGTCGGGCAGGAACAGGGAATCGATGGCGGCCAGTGTAGCTTTCTCCTTGTAGGAGATGGTGCCGGCGCTGTGGTAGGACCACCAGGCGGCGGCGGCGATGACGGGGACGGCGATGGCGGCTGCGCGGAACCAGCGGTAACGGCGTGCGGGCAGTTGGTGAATGATTTCTTCTTCCGGCAGGGCATCCTGGAGCCGGGCGATAGCGGCGGCGGTGTCCAGCTGCTCCAGTATTTTCAGGTCTGGTGACAGTTGCCACAGTTGCTGTACCTGGAGGAAGGTGGCTTCGTTTTCCGGGGAAGCGGCAGTCCATTGCCGCACTTCCTGCTCAAGGGCAGTATCCTGCGGATTGTTCAGGTATTTTACCAGACGGAGCCAGTTGATTGTTTCTTTTTCCATTGGACAGCGGCCTTTGTGTATTGTTACAATTCACAAAGGGCGATACCCCCAGTGGTCAACCAAAAATTATCACATTATTTTTTATGTAATATGTTTTAGTGATAAAAAAATGGAGGTCAGCGACGTGTCAGCATTTCACCTGCGAGGGCGAGGAATAGTTGCAGCATGCGAAGATGGGCGGTATAATCGCGGGAGTTGTCCTGACGGTAAAAGAGGTTTTCACGGAGGGTTTTGAGGGCGTGGAGGATGTGGTTTTCCACTGTTTTTTCCGAGATCTGCAGTTGTGCGGCAATCTCCCGGTATTTAAGTCCGTCGAAGCGGCTCATCTTAAATACTCTTGCACATTGTTTCGGTAGTTTTTCTATTTCCTGGTAGATGCGCAGTTTCAGTTCCTGTTCTTCCTGCAGGTTATGCAGATAGCTGTCTGTCAGTGATGCTGCGATGACGGAGTGATGGCGCGCGATATTTTTCTCCCGCTTAAGATAGTTAAGGGCATGGTTGATGACCGCCTTGTACAGGTAGGCGCGGAGGGCGCCATTCTCGTCCAGCAGCGCAGGATTTTCCCATATTCTGATGAACACCTCCTGTACCAGTTCCTGTGCGATGCCTGCGTCTTTGCAGTAGCGGTAGGCCGCCATCACCAGTTCCCGGAAGTGACGTTCATATACATAGGTAAAGGCCTGCCTGTTTTTCGCATGAATTTCCCTGATCAATGCAGCCTCGCTCAATTGGGCAATATCGCTGGTTCTCACCATTAGTTTTCCTACTCTTTTCCAGGTATCAGGGTATAAGGTATAAAAAAAATTACGAATTAGGTGAATGTGGGTGAAAGAAATAGAACAGCAGTGGGGCGGGCGGTGGCCGGTTTTTATGGGTTATTTCGTTTTTTCCTGATCTTTTGACAGATCGCGGGTAATTTATCATCAACCTGCAGCCGGCGATAAAAAAAATTGCAAAAACGTTTTAGTTATTTGGAAATAGTTATATTTTTATGACCGGAGCTGCTGTGAAAAAGCCAAAAAAGTACGTGGATAATAAAGTCAGCTCGGGTCTAAATCTAAAAAAATTATTCACTTGTAATGGTAGCACTGTAATGAAAATCTATTGGCAGGTTGGAGTACTAAATCGATTCAGCTCCTTCTGCATTTCACGTTAGGGTTGTAAACCATATTTTTTTGATTCGGGTAACTGCCTCGTCTGGCAGTGTAAACAGGTATTTATTACATTATTAAACCAAATTGTTTTTTGCACATCAGGGAATGATCAATCATTAAACAAAATCGTTTTAGCACGAAATCAAAAGGTATTTGATAATTCCACCATGGTACCACGTTCATTGCTGTACTTTCCTGAAAGCGGGGGAGTAAATATTGTCAACACTCCTATGACCGCTATAGAACAGCTTTCCGTGTACATTTTCCAGGTATCAGGGGTAGTAAAAAGTGTGATTACCCCTGTGGCAGCATCAGCCAGTACAGAAGATTGTCTGCAGGCATCAGAAGGACATTTCTCCTTCATGACAACGCCGGTCAACAGCCAGAGCGGCTGTGTTGCGCAGGATCAGCAGCCGGGCACCGGGAAGACGCATCACTTCCGGGGCAGCGCCAGCTACATCGCAAGGGATCAACAGGCTGTTACCAGGGAGATTTCTCTGCAGTAGCAGCGGCTGTGCCACGAATGAGCAGCGGCCATGTATCATACCAGGAAGACGCATTACTTCCTCGTAAACATTGGCCACATGGCACATGATCCGGCCAGGGACGGTATCAGGAAGACGCATTACTTCCTCGTACGCACCGGCCACATGGCACATGGGCCGGCCAGGGACGGTACCAGGAAGACGCATGGCTTCCTGTGCCTGGTCAGCAGCCCGCGGGCTGGTATGTGTCCGGATACATTGTCTGCAGCAACCTGTATAACAACCGGCAGTGACTGCCCTCTTTACTGTTTTCAAAACTGTTTCCTTTCCAAAAATTATCCGGAGAGGTTATCGGGCTTCTTTTGCAAAATCGTTTTAGCATAAACTTTATCAGCATTGAACCTTTATTAACCAAAAAACAAACATGTATGAAGAAAAAACTGACCTTCCTGGTACGGACCAGTTTGCAGAGCAGCATCCTGCTACTGCTGTCGCTGCTGGCCTTCTCCCAGGGAAAGAAGATCACCGGTAAGGTGTTTGATGCACGGGACAACACGCCGCTTCCGGGCGTGACAGTGCAGATAAAAGGCACCAACACCGGCACCCAGTCCGGCCCCGACGGTAGCTACTCCCTCACAGTACCCGGTAATAACAGTACGCTCATATTTACCTTCGTTGGTTATACTCCCACTGAAAAACTGGTGGGCAACGCCACCACCCTGAACGCAGCACTGGCTACCGACGTGAAATCACTGCAAGACGTGGTGGTGATCGGTTACGGTACGCAGAAAAGATCAGATGTAACCGGCGCCGTAGCCTCTGTGAGAGCCGCTGCCCTGCAGGAGCGCCCCGCCCCGTCTGTAAACCAGGCCCTCAGCGGCCGTATGCCCGGCGTACAGGTAAGTACCAACTCCGGCCGCCCCGGTGGCCAGACAAGAGTGCGTATCCGTGGCTTCAGCTCTATCAACACCACCAGCAACCCGCTATATGTGGTAGACGGAGTAGCACTGCCCATGGGTAACCAAACGCAGAACTCCAACGCGATTGACTACATCAATCCAAACGACATCGAATCCATCGAAGTACTGAAAGACGCCTCCTCTACCGCGATCTACGGTGCGAGAGGCGCTAACGGCGTTGTGCTGGTAACCACCAAAAAAGGCTCCGCCACCGGCGGCCGCGTTACGTACGACAACTACTTCGGCCTCAACACACCCGGCCCGAACCGCGTGAAAATGCTCAATGCCAAAGAATACCTCGACCTGGAAATGCTGGGCTGGCAGAACGCACAGATCTACGATAAAGCCGGCTGGGACAATGGCAACTATGCAGCCAGCAACCCTGCATTGAAAAGAAAAGACTCCCGCTTCTTTGATAAAGACGGTAACCCGCTGTATGATACCGACTGGTTCAAGGAATCCATCCAGCACAAACTCACGCAGAACCATCAGCTGGGCTTCTCCGGCGGTAACCCTGATACCCAGTACGGTCTCTATCTCGGTTACCTCGATGACAACGGCCTGCTGCTGAATTCTTACCTGAAACGTTATTCCGCCCGCTTCACCATCGACACAAAAATCAAAGAATGGCTGAAAGTAGGGGGCTCACTGAGCTATAACAACCAGGAAGAAAACCTGGTAGACATCGGTACCGGCGGCCTCAACTCCGTGCGTATGATCACCGAAGCGCTGCCTTTCCTGCCCCTGAAACTGGCAGACGGCACCTGGACCAACAACAAAATGTATCCCGGCGCTGAAGGCGGTTCCAACCCGGTACAGATCCTGACAGACAGGAAGTACATCCTGAACACGCAGACCACCCTCGGTAACGCCTACGCCAACCTCACCCTGGCAAAAGGCCTCGAACTGCGCAGCACCCTCGGCGCCAACATCGTCACCCGTGGCCGTAACGAATGGAATGGCCGCTCCCTGCTGGATATTTCCGCTTCTCAGAAAGGTATCGCCATTGTTGCCAATGACCGTGAATCCTTCTGGTCCTTTGAAAACTACCTGACCTATAATAAACGTTTTGGTACCGATCACTCCTTCACCGGCATGGTTGGTATGGGCGCTTCTGAAAACAACTATTTCACTATCAATGCAAGGGGCGAAAACTATTCCACGGACTATTTTGAGAACAACAACCTCGGCGCCGGGTCTGTGATCCCCGCCAGCGGCGTAGGTTCCAACCGTACACGGTTTTCGTTCTTCTCTTACTTCACCAGGTTGAACTACGCCTACAAAGAACGCTACCTGCTGACGCTCACCGCCCGCAGAGACGGATCTTCCCGCTTCGGTCCTTCCAACAAATACGCCACTTTCCCCTCTGCCGCACTGGCCTGGAGAGTGTCTGAAGAACCGTGGCTGAAAGGCAATCACATCCTGTCCAACCTGAAGCTGCGTACCAGCTACGGCGTTACCGGTAACTCCGAAATTCCGCCGTACCAGTCCCTCGCCACCCTCGCCGCCAACAGTACCTACGCCGCCGTGATCAACGGGGCCAAGGTACAGGGTATCGGCACCAACAGGCTCGCCAATCCGGACCTGAAATGGGAAAAAACAGCACAGGCTGACTTCGGCGCTGAAATAGGCTTGTTCAACAACCGGATCAACCTCGAAGCAGACGTGTACTACCGTAAAACAACAGACATGTTGCTCGATGCGCCGGTGCCTTCTACCAGCGGTTACACTACTATCCGCAAAAACATCGGCTCCATGGAGAACAAAGGCCTGGAACTGGCATTGAATGCGCTGGTAGTCAACGGAAAAGACTTTACCTGGAACACTACCTTCAATATCTCCTTCAACCGTAACAAAATCCTGTCACTCGCCACGCCGGCAGATATCTTCGGTGTGGGCGGTCCCAACTTTACCAACCAGACCAACATCCTGCGTATAGGCGAACCCGTTGGTTCCTTCTGGGGACTGGTGCGTGAAGGTACCTGGAGTGAAGCCGAGAGAGCAGAAGCCGCTAAGTTCCAGAGCTATCGCGGCGGTAACACCATGCTGCCCGGCGATATCAAATACCGCGACGTGAACGGCGATCACATCATCAACGATGCCGACCGTATGATCATTGGTAACGGTAACCCGAAAGGATGGGGCGGTTTTATCAACAGCTTCAAGTATAAAAACTTCGACCTCACCCTGGAACTGCAGTACTCCTATGGCGCCGACGTGCTGAACATGTCCCACCACTCCGGTGAAGACCGTATCAGCATCGCCAACAGCTTCCGTTCTGTACTGGACTACTGGACACCACAGCATCAGAACACCCCGATCGCTGCGCCCCGTCCGGTAGCTGCAGGTTATGTTACCAACGTAGACACCCGCTGGGTAGAAGACGGTTCTTTCCTCCGTGGCAAAAACTTACTGCTGGGATATACTTTCCAACCTGAAGTGCTGCAGAGAATACACCTGAGCCGCCTGCGTATCTGGGCTTCCGCACAAAACTTCTTCGTTTGGACCAAATACAGCGGCAACGATCCGGAAGTAAGCACCTATGGCGACGCTTTCGCACAGGGACAGACCTTCTTCGACTATCCCCAACCGACCACTTATCAGCTGGGGTTAAACGTGGCGTTCTAATTTGTTCAGTATTCAAAAAGACTTTATCATGAAGAGAAATATCTTTCGTAAAACGATACAGCTGGCGCTCTGCGGCGCTATGCTGATAGGTGCGGGCAGCGGTTGTAAAAAGTTCCTCGAAGAAACGGACCCTTCGAACCTCAGCCCGGATAGCTACTTTACTTTACCTGAACATGCGGACGCGGCTATCTTTGCAGCCTACGCCCGGTTACGCTTCGTGGGAGAAGGCGCAGGTATCTTCACCAACAACTACGCCTTCCTCGATGCGGCTACAGGTACTGTTATCACCAAAACCGCCCAGAACTCCGATCTGAACAACCTCCTGGGCCTGGTGTACGACGGCGACAACCTCCAGATCGGTAACTGGTGGAAAGGCATCTACCGCGAAATTGCCCAGACAAACCTTGTACTGGACAATGTGCCGAAGATCAATCCTATGGACGAAGCAGCGCGTAAAAAGGTAATGGGCGAAGCTTACTTCCTCCGCGCCTGGGCCTATTTCTATGCGGTGAGGCTGTGGGGCGACGTGCCTTTGATCTTAAAATCACAGACACCCACTTCTACCGACTTCTCTCCCAGCCGTACCAGCACAGAAGACGTATATAAATCCATCGTGGCCGACCTGCAGAAAGCAGAAGCCGCCGGCCTTCCCTGGAAAGACAATACCGGCCGCGCCAGTACTGCCGCTATTAAAGCCCTGCTGGCAAAAGTATACCTGACCATGGCCGGTTTTCCGCTCAACAAAGGACAGGCATATTATAAACTGGCTGCAGATAAAGCAAAGGAAGTAATTGACTATGCCAATTCCCATCCTTCAGAGATAGGCCTGTTCACCAGCTATGACGATCTGCACAGCGTAGGCTCCAACAACAAGCTGGAACTGCTGTTCCAGGTACAATACCTGAGCGGTGTGGAAGAAAACCCGGTACAAACCACCATGCTGCCCAACAACGCGCAACCGGATATTTCCGCGAAGGGTAGCGGACAGGGTACCTACGTGCCGTCGCTCTCTTTCTATAATTCCTATAAGAAGTTTGAGCCGACAGACAAGCGCCCTGATCAGCAACAGTTCTTTTACAATTACTACTTCTTTAAAGGTAACGGCGATACCATCAAACTGGGTGCGCCGTACATCTACAAGTTCTTTGATGTCATCTGCCATGGCGCTCCCGGCAGGCCAGGTACCGGTATCAGCAACCTGAACCTGACGCTGATGCGTTATGCTGAAGTACTGTTGACCTATGCAGAAGCACAGAACCGTGCCGACGGGGCCGCTAACGCCGCCGCCTATACGGCATTGAACGCTGTTCGCGTTCGTGCCGGCCTGCCTGCAAAAGCGGGCCTGAGCCAGGCAGAATTTGAACAGACCGTATGGCGCGAACGCTGGCATGAACTCTGTTACGAAGGAGTGGTTTGGTTTGATATGGTACGCCTGCGTAAAGTATACAATGATGAAACAAATGGTTTCGACGATTTCATTGGTCACGTCAACAAAGCCAACAATGGCACGCTGGCTAAAAAACACCTGCTGTATCCGTTGCCTGTATTTGAGATGAAGAACAACCCGAATCTGAAACCACAGAACGAAGGATACTAGTCAATTTTTCAATTTTTTGATTTTCGGATTTTTGATTTTTTGCGGATGATTACACAGAAGACCGGAGCGCTTAAAACCGCTCCGGTCTTCGCTTTTTATCGACATTGGAAATCAAAAAATCTCTAAATCAAAAAATCCCTAAATTTTTTCAAGGGTGAAATTCACAGCGGTGGTAAGTCTTTTCATGGCAATAGCCAGCTGGTTTTCCACTGTTTTAACGGAGAGGTTCAATACGGTAGCTACTTCTTTATAACGCAGTCCGTATTGTTTTACGAGGATGTACACCATTTTACATTTAGGCGGAAGTTGTTCGATGGTGTATTCCATTTTGCGGATCATTTCCGCGGAGATCATCAGTTGTTCGGGATCGCTTTCAAAAGATATTTCCAGTTTATCTTCTTCCGCAATGGCGACCTGCCGGGAGGCGGATTGTTTGCGCATATGATCAATGGCTTTGTTTTTGGCAACGACAAAGAGGTACACCTGCGGATTTTTTATGTCCGTCAGTGATTGCCTTTTTTGCCAGCAATGCATAAAAACATCGTTCGTGATTTCTTCCGCCACCTCTTTGGAACGGGTGAGCGAAAAGGAAAAACGCAGCAGTTTTATAAAAAAATGATTGTAGAAAGCTTTGAAGGCTGTCTGGTCATTGTTCGCTGTGATGTTTTTGAATAGTTCATTGATAATACACTGATCCATCCCTTTTTTGAGCCACTGATATTGGTTGCAATAATAAATAACGCAGATTACGCTAAAGTTAACAAAATAATTTATCCGGTAATTTTTTTTTGCAGTGGTGCTTTTTTGGCGAAAGTTGATGGAATATTACGCTCATTAATATTGGTATCACCTGCCGTAATCGAGGGGCTCAAACGATCGGAACAAGCTTTCAGGCGTCGCTCCGTAGCGGTCGGTGAAGTCGAAAATTTCCACTACCGGCGCCAGCGAGGTGGTATTAACCGAGGCTGTCTTCCGCCGGTACCGGCCCTTTCCGTTCTTTCGGGAAGGCTCTGAGTTACCAGGGATAAACCTCTGCCGTTTGTTTTCCATAAGAGACGGGTTAACGCCTACAAATATATTATTAAAAAAATTATCCGGTTAATCTCCATAAAATGTTAAAACTGCTTTGGGGGTTTTTATTTTTCTTTTCGACCTTATGGTAAACACGGACTAAAAAGTAAATGATCGAGCGTAACCGGATAAATACTTTGATGGCCAGGAAGATATCCGGCGAGGCCACCATGGAGGAATTGAAAGAGCTGGAAATGCTGCTGATGCAGTTTCCGGAGCTGCAATATGCCTTTACCATTGTGGAAGACATCCAGGCTGTCAACCCGGCCAACGGCTTCACGCCGGAAGAAGAAAGCCGGCTGGCCAGTGAAGGACTGGACCGCATGAACCTGTTCCTGCAACAGTCGCAGGATACCGCCGTTGTCAGAAAAATGGCGCCCTGGAAAGTGATGGCCGCCGTGGCTGCGATGGTGGCAGTGTTGCTGAGCGTATGGGCCTTATGGCCCGCATCACCCGACAGGCAGGCCTTTCGTAACGAAGTAGTCACCAAAACAGGGTCCAAAACCAGTGTGGTACTGCCGGACGGCACTACGGTGGTGCTCAATGCCTGCAGCCGCCTGCAATACGACGCTACCCGTTTCCTCAACGGGGATAGGGAAGTAGGCCTTACGGGAGAAGCCTATTTTGATGTAAAACACGATCCCGCACATCCGTTCATCATCCGCACGGGACCTGTCAATATCCGCGTATTGGGGACCGTATTTAACGTAAAAGCCTATACGGAGGATGCCACCGTAGAAACCACGCTGCTGAGCGGCAAAGTGGAAGTGAGCTTTCCGGAAAACGGCAGCGGCCAGAAAGTGGTACAGCTGCAACCCGACCAGAAGCTGGTCATCGCCAATCATAAGCACCAACCGGCACAGGACAGTAAAAAAGCCAACTTTAGCATTACACCGGTAAAGAACACCAACGCCGGCACGGCAGACAGTCCGGATGCGGAAAAACCAACCACCGCCTGGATCAACGACCGGTTCGATTTTGATAACGTCACTTTTGAGCAGCTGTCGCACGACCTGGAGCGATGGTACAACGTAACGCTGCGGTTTAAAAATGACCGCTATAAACACGAAGTATTCACAGGCGCTTTCCGGAAACAGGGCATCGAAGATGTGTTGCAGGCGCTGCAACTGATGTCAGGCTTTCATTACGAAGTGAACACGAAAGAAAATGTCATCTATATATGGTAAAAAACGTATCAGGGAATAAAATGCCGGGGGCGGCATCAGCTATGACATAACTATCCGATAATTTTTTTGCAGACAGCAAAAAAGGGAAATGCGGCAACATTCCCCTTTTATAAATGCTGGCTAAACAATCTAAACCGATTCGAAAGAATCCGGTAATGGCTAATTATTTAACCTAACGAAACAAATTTATGAAAAAAAGCTTTTGGTGGCCTTCTGATATTCCCAGGCGGAATATGAGGAAACTGTTAATGCGTATGAAACTAACCTCCGTATTGCTCTGTGCAGGGTTTTTACAGCTTAGCGCACATGGTTTTTCCCAGGAGCGGCTCACTGTTAATTATAATAATATTAACATTGGAAAGCTCCTGAATGTGATCGGGCAGAAAAGCGACTACACTTTCGTGTATAAAAATGCCAGCATCCCTGACCGGAAGATCTCTATTGCCATGAAAGATGCTCCCGTGCGGGACATCCTGGACAAGGCGCTGGAAGGCACCTCCCTGGGATATAAGATCATGAAAGACAACCTGATCGTGATCCTGGAAGCCGGTGAAACGGTACAGAACGTTCCCATCAAAGGCCGTATTACCGACGAAGCGGGTAACCCGCTGATAGGGGTGACCGTACTGGTAAAAGGCACCACCACCGGCGCTAAAACAGACGCCGAGGGCCGGTTTAAGATAGAAGTCCCTGAAAATGCCATTATCGAATTCTCCTATGTAGGCTACGAGCCGCAACAAATGAAAGCCCATAGCGGCGCCTCCTTTAATATTGCCCTGAAAGCCAATTCCAGCGGCCTGAACGAAGTGGTGGTGGTAGGTTATGGCAAACAGAAAAGAGTGAACCTCAGCGGCGCGGTAGACGCCATTTCCGGCAAGGAACTGGAGAGCCGTCCCATCGCCAATATCAACAACGGTTTACAGGGCCTGCTGCCCAACCTGAACATCACCAACGATAACGGCCGCGTGTCTTCCGCTTCCAAATTCAATATCCGCGGTGTCACCTCCATCAACGGCGGCGATCCGTTCATCCTGGTAGACAACATCCCCTTCACCAGCGAGGAAGTGGCCCGCCTGAACCCCGCCGACGTGGAAAGCATCACCGTTCTGAAAGATGCCGCTTCCGCCGCTATCTATGGCGCCCGTGCCGCCTTCGGCGTAGTGCTCATCACTACCAAATCCGGTAAAGACGGCCGCCTCATCATCAACGCCAACACCAACTATGCGGTACGTACCCTCGGACTGGTCCCTAAGATCGTGACCGATCCGCTGACCACCATGGAATACAAACACGATGCAGCCACCCCGCTGTACGACCTGTATCCCGCTGCTGAAAGGGCTTACGCTCAAAGACTGAAAGACGATCCTTCCCTGCCTAACGTTATTGTCAACCCAACCGATAAAAACAAGTGGAGCTACTACGGTACTACCGACTGGCTGCACGAAGTATACCAGAAATCAGCACCTGCCTATAATGCCAACGTCAGCATCTCCCGCGGAGACGAGAAACTGAACTACTATTTCTCTGCCGATTACTATTCACAGGATGGTATGCTGCGTTATAACCCTGACAAATACGATCGTTATAACCTGCGCGCCAAAGCCACCTACACGTTTAACGACCGTGTCAAAATAGGCAGCAACACCATGTACACCAATACCACGTACGCGCAGCCGTCCAGTACCATGGACTACCTGTTTTTCCACAACTCCAACCGTACGCCGTCACTCAGCGTACCCCGCAACCCGGACGGTACCTGGACTTCCGACGGGGCAGCCCTGCTGGGCAACCTGCAAAGCGGCGGCCGCTCCAAAGACACCTGGAGCGAGTTCATGACCACCCTCAACGCGGAAGTGGGCATCATCAAGGATATGTGGACACTGAAAGGCGATGCGACTTTCCGCAGAGGTAACCAGACAGGCAATACCTACGTGCTGCCGGTAGCCTACCGCAACGGTCCGGGCCAGCCGTTCCTGTATACCAACGGTAACAAATCATCTGCCTCCAATCTCAGCCAGGCCGTGAAGTATAATGTGTATAACATCTATACCGACTTCCATAAAACCTTCAACAAAAAACACTACGTGGGAGCGCTCCTTGGCTTTAACCAGGAATATCACTTCTACGATAAGTTCAACGTTAAACGGCTGGACCTGATCAGTACCCAGTATCCTACTTCCCAGCTGGCCACCGGTAACATTACGCAGGCCCAGGAAATTGAAGACTGGGCGGTAAGAGGTATCTACTATCGCCTGAACTATATCTTCGACGATAAATATATTGTGGAAGTAAACGGCCGTAATGACGGTTCCTCCCGCTTCCGCACCGACCACCGCTGGGGCTTTTTCCCTTCCGGGTCCCTCGCCTGGGTGGTGTCCAAAGAAAACTTCTTCCGTGGGGTTAAAGACCGCTTAGGCATCGATATGCTGAAACTCCGCGGTTCCTACGGCTCCCTCGGCGACCAGCAATGGGACGCCTACGGTTATATGGAGCGGATGAAAACAAGCAACATCAACTCCGTACTCAACGGACAAATTCCGATCGGCGTATTCTCCCCGGCTCCTGTAACAGCTACCTACACCTGGCAGACAGTCAAGACCGTCAACGGTGGTATCGACATCTCCGTGCTGAAAGAAAAATTATCGTTCAGCTATGACCGTTATGTACGCTATACCAACGGTATGTTCGCCAAAAGCCAGGAACTGCCGGCCGTTTTCGGTGCAGACGCTCCAAGGACCAACTCTGCCGACCTGAAAACCAGAGGATGGGAGATGACCCTGTTCTGGCGCGACCAGTTTAAAATCGGCAGCAACGATTTCAGCTACGGTGTAAAACTCCTCCTGGCAGACAGCCGTTCTTTCATCACCCGTTACACCAATCCTACCGGTACCCTCGCCAACTACGACAACGGTGATATCAAAAGACGCAACTATTATAACGGACAGGAAATCGGCGATATCTGGGGCCTCGAAACAGAAGGTTTCTTCCAGAATGCAGAAGAGCTGAAAACGCATCCGAACCAGGCAAAAGTAGGTTCAGATGACCAGCAGTACCTGTTCTATGTAGGCGACCTGAAGTTCAGGGACCTCAACGGCGATGGTGTGATCGACTACGGTGACAATACCGTTTCCAATCCCGGCGATCGCAGGATCATCGGTAACAGCGCTCCCCGTTTGCCTTACAGCATCGATCTGACCGCTTCCTATAAAGGATTTGATTTCCGTGCGCTGATTCAGGGCATCGGTAAAAGAGACTGGTACCCCGGTGCCGGCAACCACTACTTCTGGGGCGTATATGCGCAACCGTGGACAAACGTACAGGTGCATAACATGGACAGGTGGACACCGGAAACACCGAATGGTTACTTCCCGCGCCTGAAGTCCTATATCGCGGAAGACGCTACCGAACTGGGCGCACCGCAGACAAGGTATCTGCAGAATGCCGCTTACACCCGCCTGAAGAACGTTACGCTGGGTTACACCCTGCCGAAGTCTCTCACCGGAAGAGCGAAGATCAACCGGTTACGTATATACGTAGCGGCTGAAAATATCTTCACCATCTCCCACCTGAAAGCCAACATTGATCCGGAAGGCCTGGACGGGTCGGTATATCCTTATCAGAAAACGTATTCGTGCGGATTGAACCTGAACTTTTAATTAAAGCAAAAAAGTGCAACATGAAAAACAAGCGGCTTATTATACCATTCCTCATATTGGGTTGTGCGGCGGTCTCCTGCAACAAGGATTTCCTGCAAAGGATGCCACAGACGGAAATCACACCGGATGCTTACTTTAAGACACCGGGCGACCTGCAGACGTACATCAATGGGTTGTACGACGATAACCTGTCTGCCCCTTATGAAGACAACAACTCAGACAACGTTTCCGGCAACACCGGCAGCGAAATAGATAAACTGATACACGGCACCCTGGATGCAACCACCGTAGGCGGCTGGGACACCTGGAAGCAGCTGCGTAATATCAACTACCTGCTGGACAATGTGCATAAAACACAAGGTGACGCCGTTGAGATAAAGCACTATACCGGTGTGGCGCGTTATTTCCGTGCCCGCTTTTACGCGGACATGATCGCCCGTTATTCCGATGTGCCTTTCTATGGCCATGTGATGAGCGATATTGACCCCGATATGTATAAAGGGCGCGACCCCCGGGCCAACGTAGCGGATTCGGTACTGGCCGACCTGCAGTTTGCCGTGGATAACATTAAAGCGGACAATAAAGACAATGGCACGCTGGTGAACAAATACACCGCGTTGGCGCTGATGTCCCGCTATTGCCTGTTTGAAGGCACTTTCCGCCGCTATCACCCGGAACTGAAGCTGCAGGCTACTGCCGACGTATGGCTGAAAAAAGCGGCATGGGCTTCCGCGCAGATCATGGCCAGCAGCCGTTATGACATCTATAATACCGGTAAAGGCGGCGCCGATTACCGCGCGCTGTTTGCCAGCACCACCCTGGCCAATAATAAAGAGATGATCCAGTGGCGTGATTATCCGCAGAGCCTCGGCAAGGGTAACAATACCCACAGCGTACTGGGCTGGACATGGTCACTCAGCCAGAGCCTGGTGTACAGCTACCTGATGACAGACGGTACGCCGTTTACTTCCCAGCCGGGCTATAACAAGATGGATTACACCACCACCTTTAAAAACCGTGACCCGCGTCTGGCGGAAACCGTGGCCTATCCCGGTTTTAGCACCACGCAGGATAACAACCCCTATATCGCTAAGCCTAACCTCGGCGGCTACGATCAGCTGAAATTCTATCCCCGTGATCCGAAACAACGGCAGGGATGGGACGCTAACTATACTGCACTGCCGGTATACCGTTATGCAGAGGTATTGCTGAACTACGCCGAAGCGAAGGCCGAGTTGCTGGAGCTGTCACAGGCAGACCTGGACCAATCCGTGAACCTGCTGCGCCGCCGCGTGCAGATGCCGGACCTGAGCATGGTAGCCGCTAACGGCAACCCCGACCCGGTAATGAGCAGTCAGTATAACGTGACCAGCGCCAACAAAGGCGTGATCCTGGAGATCCGCCGCGAGCGCAGGGTGGAGATGGCCTGTGAAGGACAACGTCTCAACGATATTAACCGCTGGGCTGCCGGCTCACGCCTCAAAGAGGCCCCGGCTGGCATGTACGTGGCCGGCATGGGTGGCATCGATATGACCGGCGACGGTGTGGCGGATATCGCTATCCTGCCCAATACCACCGATACCTCTTCCATCGCCGGGCTGCCCGCAGATGTAAGAGCGCGTCTGAACCGTTTTTACCTGGTGGACAAAAACGGTGGTCAAAACAACTTCTACCTGGAGAATGGCAACAACGGTCATATCCTCTTTACGGCAGACCGCGCGGGACGTACTTTTACAGAACCTAAGTTTTACTATCGCCCGATCCCTAAACAGCAACTGGTACTGAATAACAAGTTGCAGCAGATCATGGGCTGGTAATCTCACACCGTAAAACACGAATTACAGATAGCGAATTTTGCGGAAACGCCTGTCAGTCCTTATTGTTTCATATTGACAGGTATCCGCGGTTCGCCATCTGTAATTCGTATTTTTTTTATATAAACACTGACGATGAAAAAGATTTTGTTTGCTTTCCTGTCCTGTTGCTCCCTGCATACCGCCATGGCGCAAAGCTTTTCGGGAGCCGTATTCCTCGATGGCAACGCCAACGGCAAACAGGACGCTGCCGAAACCGGTCTTCCCGGCGTAAGGGTATCTGACGGCCTTTCTGTAACCATTACTGACAAAGCAGGCCGGTTCCGGCTGCCGGGACATGCACGCGCCCGTTTTGTATTTATCACTACGCCCGCCGGCTACCGTACCACGAAAGAATTTTATATCCCTGCAGACAGCAGCCGCACAGCCTATGAATTTGGCCTGCTGGCCAGCGGTAAAGCAGCAGGGGATAAAGCAAAGTTTGTCAGGCTGGCAGATACAGAAACCACACAGTTCAACAACTGGATGACGGAGGCTAAAGAATATGCCCGCAACGAAAACGCCGACTTCATGATCCATACCGGCGATATCTGCTACGAGAAAGGGATGGCCTTTCACGCACAGCATGTTAATACCCGCACCATGGGACTGCCGGTCTATTATTGTATCGGCAACCACGATCTTGTAAAAGGGCCTTATGGCGAAGCGTTGTATGAATCCCTGTTCGGACCGGTGTTTTATTCCTTTGAAGCGGGGCCTGCCCACTTTATTGTAACACCCATGCGTTATGGCGATTATCAGCCTTCGTATACGGCGGAAGACGTGGTGAAGTGGCTGAAGAACGACCTGGCGCATGCAGATCCGGCCAAACCGGTGATTGTGTTTAACCACGACCTCCTCACTTACGACACGCTGTTTGCCGTGCGTGCCGGCAATGACAGCATCAACCTGAACGAGCATAACCTGAAAGCCTGGATTTACGGTCACTGGCACATCAATTTCGCCCGTACCCATGGCAATACCGGCATCCGGTCGCTCTGTGCAGCCCCGCCGCCTGATGGCGGTATCGATAATTCCGCCTCCAACTTCGACGTGGTGGACATCGATAAAAACGGTATTTCGTTGGTGCAACGCCGTTATACCTATGTAGAAAACCAGCTCACGCTGGTATCGCCGGCGGCCAACGGGACCGCTTTTGATCAGGATAAGATGGTGGTGAGCGTGAATGCCTATCATACCGCTTCCCCGGTGAAGGCAGTGCGCTTCCGTATGTTCGATAAAAAAGGCAACCTGTTGAAGGAGCTGCCGTTGCAGCAGCGGACTGACTGGAACTGGGGCGCAGCCGCCGCGGTACCCGCCGCCGGTAAAAACGACGTATATACTGCCACGGTAGAGGCCACCCTCGGCACCGGCCGTATTCTTTTCACCCGCGATACTTTCCGGCTGATAAAAACAGTGTTACCTGCCGTTAAAAGCGCCGAATGGCCGGAGGTACTTGGGAACGCCCAACGTACAGGCGCTGCCCGCCTTCCCGGTACGGGAACACTGTCCCTGAAATGGACGGCCAACATCGGTGGTAACATCTGGAAGTCATCACCCATCTGTGCCGAAGGCAAAATATTTGTGGGCACCATCGACGACGAAGGCAATAACCATAGTTACATTACCGCGCTGGACGCGGCTACCGGCCGTTTGCTGTGGCAATTCACTGCGGGTAACTCTATCAAGCACAGCATGAGTTACAGCGAAGGGAGCATCCTGGCCACCGACGCAGAAGGCGTGACCTACGCGCTGAACGCGGCTACGGGGAAAGTACGCTGGAAGCACCAGGGACTCCAGCAGTCACTGCCCGGGTATAATTCCGGAGGCGTGGCACAGCACGGGGTTTATTACACCGGCGCCGGCCGTAACCTGCAGGCGCTGGATATCCGTACCGGCGAGGTGAAATGGACCAACCGCGACTGGACCGGCGGCGAAGGAACACCCGCGGCCATGGCCCTGCGTAACGGTCAGCTGATCACCGGTTCCAACTGGAGCCACCTCTATGCCCATGATGCGGCTACCGGCCGCGTACAATGGAAACGCAGCGATGAAGGTATCCGCTTCCGCAGCGGCACCCCTGCCTTCTTCGATGATAAATTATACGTGCACGGGATCAACAAACTGCACGTGCTGGAACCCGCTACCGGCAAAACGATCGACAGTATCCCGGTGGCCGCCGAGCTGAAAACCATGACGGCGCCACTGGTGACGGCACAATACATCATCACCTGTACCGCCTCCGGCGGGATGATCGCTTTCGATAAACACACCAAAGCGCAGGTATGGCAGTTTGTGCCGGGAGAAGCACTGTTTTATACCGCTCCCTACACCTCTCCGGCTTCCGCTACAATAGAGTCCACACCGCTGTTGGCTGGCAACAGCCTGCTGGTAGGGGCTTCCGACGGGTTTGTATATGCAGTGGACCTCGCTTCCGGGAAGATGCTGCGCCGTATTGCAGTGGGAGCGCCGGTATTTGCCGATATGGCTGTTTACAACGGGATGCTGTATGTGGCGGATTTTTCAGGTAATGTAAACGCCTATACGTTGTAACCCGCCTGCTCGCTGGTATCACGTAAAGACGCGAAGCAACAAAGAGCGCAAAGATCATATAAGCGAGCAGAGAAAGCAAAGGAGCGGAGATCAAATTTGATCTCCGCTCCTTTGCTTTCTTATAATTCTTAAAAAATTAATTCTTTGCGCTCTTTGTTGCTTCGCGCCTTTGCGTGATACTACTCGTTGGTCCTGATAGCTTCTTTATTAGCAGCCTGGCTGTCGCGGGTATTTTTCTGCACAGCGATGGCGCCGAAAATGCTCAGCAGGAAAGCGAACGCATAGAACCCTTTTTCGCTGGGCAGGAGCGTGGCGTTCCATAAACCGATGATCAGCAGCACGATGGCGATCAGCATAGATACCCAGCTGATGCCGTAGTACATGTCCGTTACGGGAATATTCTCCAGCCTGTCGCGTACGCATTTCTGTACGGATACCGCCGCAAACAACGCATACATCAGTATGGTGAAATAATAGCCTTTTTCGTTCAGTTGCATCGTAGCGTTCCACAGTCCGATAAGGTATCCCACAACCCCGGCGAGCAGTCCTACCCAGGATGTGGCGATAAATGCCATTGATGGTTTTTGTTTCATGGATTAATTGTTGTTAATAAAAAGGATGAATGTTTGTGGTGATAAGGATATCTCCGTTGATATATTTTACAATATAATAATACTATTTATTTCTGATACCGGGAGGTATGTTGAGGAGAAAGACGGTTGGGTCACCAAATAAAAATCCCGGGTGTTACCCGGGATTTCTTTTGTAGCGAGGAGCGGATTCGAACCACTGACCTTCGGGTTATGAGCCCGACGAGCTACCTCTGCTCTACCTCGCAATGAGGTTGCAAATGTAGGCAATAAAATCAAACTACAAAATTTAACACAAAATTTTTTTGTCGTTAACGGTCAGGAAATGTGTGCCTCCTCCTGAAAAAATGAAATGATGGTCTGCGGTATGGCTTGCTGGTAAAGCATTTGAACAGGGTGTCCTGCTGGCGCCTGTGGAGTGGCAAGTACGCTGAAAAAACTTTTTTATTTTTTTTAGCGTGGACCAGGCAACCGCTAAATTGCTTTATATGTCGGAATAATCTGTTGGATGCAAAAAGATGATTTCAGATTTTGACACGTTGTGTGCGTACTCCGGCATGGCTGACAGTTTCTTCCAGCCGGGGTCTGCGGAAAAGGATTTCCAGTGTGCGTCGCGATCGGCCTTATTGTTGAACGTGGTCATATACATCAGGTTGGGCATACGGCTGCCGGAGAGCACGGAGCCATAGAATACCGCGTTGAAGCCCAGCTGCCGGAAAATATTGATTTCTCCGCCTTCGTTAAACATCTTCACTTTGCTGACATGATATTGTTCGGTAGGACTTTCATAGCTGCGCAATTCGTATACCCGTTCGGTTTTGGGAGATGACAATGCCGGCATCGTCATTACCGGCGCGTCGGGGAATGCCTGTAGCAGTATGGATTCCAGCCGGCTGTAGGGAACATCGTTCCAGGCAGCGTCCAGGTAAGGCCGGCCTGATTCGCGGAAAGCTTTGTCTGCAGCCAGCTTCTTATCGAGTTGTAATAACTGGTCGATATTCCGGAGGGGCACCAGTACATAAATACGTATATCGGCGGTGTCTGTCGTTACCGGCTTAAAGACACCCACCGTGCTGATACCGGCACGATGCATCGCCGGAAGGTAAGCGGTTTGCAGAAAACTATCTACCCGCGCTTCCTGGGCGGCTGTTTTCAGGTGATAGATTTTAATCTGATAGAGTTGCCTTTCTTTGGCCATCAGCTGTATGCAGCCCAGCAGGAGGGCTGTCAGCAGGAACGTGGAAAATTTCATATTCGATGGTTTATGTTCAACAAAATAATCGATTTCCTGCTGGAATACTAATGACAACGATGAATACATTATTTTTGGGGAATTCTGTATTACTATAAAAGTTGATGTTATGGCAGATCCGGTTATGCTGATAGAAGAAACGAACAGCCGCAATACCATGTATGCGGTGGTGGAACAGGACGACAGAGTAGCCTATTTTTACCTGTATCCTTCAGAGTTGCTGGCAAACAAATATTCCCCGCGCCCCTGCTGGCTGCGCAACCTGAAGCCGGCGCCGGCAGACAAGGATGTGCAGGCGATGGAAGAAGGCCTGGCCCCTATGCTGGAGGCCCGTTATTGTAACCACCCGGAAGGTAAAGCACCATTAGATCCCGAACGGATCCGCATCGTATGGATGGAAGAAGGCGACGGCGCCGCTGTGCTCTACGATGATGAGCTGATGGCCGTTATCCCCGGCTGGACGCTGTACACGCAGGAGCGTGCCGTAGGGTATGCGGCAGACTGCACCGGTGGTGGAGACGACAGCCTGATGTTCCCGCTCGGGACGCCCGCCACCAACCAGCTGCATAAAAAAGTAATGGGCGCCATGGCCTTCTGGGACGACTGGTCCGATGAAACCAGCCAGACATGGAGTATCCTGCAACAGCAATATCTCGATACCTATGAAGCGCAGCTGGGGCCGACAGAAAAATATTACGCCATCGACGGCGGTAAGTGGCCACCCATTGGCATGGCCCGTTTTGAGAAAGATGACGTGGTGTATTTCATGACGCTGGGCGTGAGTATCCGGCCCATGCCATGGGTGGAAATGCTGTATAATGACAAGGCGGCTGGTTTCCGTCGTATGGAACTGGGTATTGCCATCAATAAAAAAGATTTCGACGAAAAGACGATGATGAACCTTGCCGGTATGGTCTCCGGACTGGCCGACAGGCCCTGGAGGCAGGTCACCTGGCTGGGAGAGGGGCATACCATCAGCTTTAATGAACTGCCGGCGCCTTATGAAAGCCTGGTGCTGTCTGCCGCGCTGTACAACGGCCCTTCTTTTGAGATGCCCCTCATTTACAATGACCCTGTTAATTTGTACTGGGCGTCGCCGATCACCAAAGCGGAGCGGCTGTTTGCGCATGAACAACCCAACGGCGGCTATGTGCTGCTGGAAAAAATGATCAACAACGGTATCAATCACATTATTCAACCCCGGGAGGAAGTAGTGGCCGGTTAACGGCCACTATCCGCTCCGGCGAAAATGCCGGGCGACAGTTTTTTCAACGCCGCAGCTGCGGCAGGTTTTAGCAAAATATAACGTTGATATCTATACAAATCTTCCCTGTATGCCAGCTGGTATAGGCGGAAGGGCGACCCCTGTTTGCCCAGCGCTCCGTTGACAACAGAGAGCGCATCCGCCTTTTCAGGAGGATTGGTCACCGTTAAACGGAACTGGCGTGTATGCAGTTCTCTTAACGCCGTCTCCGTACGTGATACAAGGCTCTGCAGGTCTGCTGCACTGTTGAAGCAGGCAGGGGAGAAGGTCAGCGCGTCTTCATAAGCGACGGGGTTTTGTTCCCGTATGGAAGCCTGTAACAGGGCGGTATCCTGTTGAGGAAACAGGCTGTGTTTTTGGCAAAGCGCCACAAAAGCGTCGATCTGCACTTTATTTAACCGGCTGGTGGTGTCAAAATACTGATGGGGGTATACGGCGTAATCGTAATCGCCGGGGCTGCCGTTGTAGCAGCCTTCTATGCGGTCAAACAGGTAGGGCGACTGCAGCAGTTCCGCCTGTCGCTGGTTGAGCAAGGCGAGGTAGACGGTGTCGGGCTGCAATGGCTCGTAGCCGGTAAAGCGGTTGGGCGTAATATAATAAAAGCGCCGCAGGTCATGCTGATCTTCCAGGTAGTGATTGAGGAACTGCAAATTCTCCGGCCGTATCCATGATTCAAATTCTTTTTCGTCGATCGTTTCCCGGTACAGGCGGCCGTTGAGCTGCAGGGTGGCGGACAGTATTTTGGCCGACCGGCCGAGGGAAAGCTCTTCCTGGTAAGGATATAACCCGTTGGCGCCAGGCGCTGCTTTTTGTACCCGTATATCCGTTGCCGTTAAAGGAAACAGCTGCCGGGACACCTTATCGGTCACCCGCTGGTACAATGCCCGGATGGCTGCTACCGGTATCTGGCCGTAGGTATGCTGCGGTATCAGGTCGTACGGCTGGATGTCGGTAGCGGTATAGAGCGGCACGGCGGTTTTGCAGGCAGAGAGTATGTCATCGGAAGACAGCAGGGTGTAAGGCTTATAGCGGGCGATGACCTGCTGTTTCCCTGCGTCGTCGATCAGCCCTGCTTGTTGCAGTGTATCGAGGAGCAGCAGCTGCTGTTGTTTCAGATAAGGGTACTTATCCAGATAGGTGATGTATTTTCCCAGGTCCCGCAGGGCATTTGTGTGGCTGACAGACCCGTAGATATTTTTCCCGTTGTGATAATAAACATTGATCACCGAATCGGTTTCCGGGAGGAAACCTGCCTGGCGGAAAAGATCGGCCCAACGCAGGTAAGGAGCATAGATCGCTACCCTTTCCTGTTGGGCTGCCGGCGTATCTGTCTGATCGTTGACCGCCAGTTCGACGGTGCTGTCTTCCAGGTAGGGCGCCATTGCAGGGCCGAACCAGTTTCGCAGGCGGGTGGTGACGGTGTCGCTGCTGTCGTAATTAGACCGGAAGTAGTCGGCCGAATAGACCAGAAAGTCGAAAAGATCGTGACGGCCGGGGAACTGCGCGGAAAGGAACCGGGCTTCGGCAAACTCCTTGTCATGCCCGGACCACGGGTACTGCCGGATGGCGGCCAGGGAATCCAGCATGGCCGGTGGTATCCGGGTTTGACCCGGAAGGATGTCCAGAAAGTCGGCTCCCGCCACAAAGACGGCCTGCGTCGGTACCTGCGTTTTATCGAGTCCCTGGTACAGCTGGAGGGGCTGGCCTTCAGCGAAGCGGACCAGCTCTTCCTGCCCGGCAGGTGTTAAAATCTCCAGTTGCCCCAGTTTACGGGCCATATCGGCGACGGTGGAAGGTGGCAGCTGTTGGGCGCTGGTGGTAATCTGGCTAACAAATAACAATACAAACAGCAGGTATCTCATACTTACGATGGTAAAAAATTACGACCGAAGATAATGCTTTAACAATATCTATGCTGATGAAGCCGGGATTTATTCATGCGGCAGATGCAGCTGCCGGCATATGGACAGTGTAAAATAGCGGCTGTTTTTATCGTGTTTATCGGGTGGAGCATAGGGCAACGGAACTATGGACCGGGCTGCGCTGTGGCAGGTATCTGAAAGCGATAAAAAAGATAAAGGAGGAGTGGAGGGAAGATATTCAAACAATCGGTTGCGTTAGTATTTACCCGTTAATCATCGGTTAACGGGATGTTTTTTTAAATGGCTGTATTGTTTACTGGTGGCTGATCTTTGGTGCATGTGACCGGATGATATGACAAGATGTTAAAAGAATTTTGAAATGATGATGGTGGTCATCACTACGAAATTTAAATAGCTCTAATATTGTGTCACAAACCTTGATAAAAGAATGCGCATTTCATCATTCAGGTTGCTGTTTTCTCAAAACTTTTAAACCCAAAAAAAATGAAAAAGCTATTATTGTCTGCAGCTTTTGCAATCGCTGCTTTAGCAGGTTACGCGCAATCAGGATCTGCTCCTGTTTCTCCCAACAACAACTCATACCCCAATCCGGGCCCTGGTCTCTCTGATTGTGCAACAGTGCTCGTTTGTCTTGAACTGAAGAATATCATTGAAATTTGCCCTCCCATTGATGTGATGTGTGCAAAATTCGACTGCAAGGAAGATTATAACTGCGGTGAAGAACTTGAAGATTTCTATGGTCACAAAACCAGCAATTTCACTGTTAGCTCCAACAGGGATTTTAATGTTACCATCAAATCTTCTTCTCCCAATTTCCTGTATGTAGGTAGCGGCGTTGGCAACACTATCATGCCCAGCACTGTACTGAAATACAATCTTCACAGCAATGGCACCGGTGGTACCAATGCCACTCCGATGACCTGGAATCCGCTGACAGTAGCTGCTGCTCCGCTGATCAACTCTGGTACACATGGCTGCAACAAGCCTTTCTCCCTGAAGTTCAAAGCTGATCCGGGATGGGACTTTGCTGCAGGTAGCTATGGTATTGGTGTAATTCTGACTGCAACACAGTTATAATACCTGAGACAGGACACTCAAGTAAGCCTTTTCAACGGAGAAGGCTTACTTGCTCCCAGGCTCGCCGCCGGATATTTGTTAGATGTTTTTTATGTTGGATGTTACCTCAGATAATCGGATGTTACCTCAGTAAGTTGGATGTGCCCCGAAAGATATTATGTTGGATGTACCCCTTTTTACCCTGTCAGTCAGATGAAAACCATGTTGTGCATTTTATGGCATCTCTGTTGTAATGCTTACAGCCCGTTTGTTTTCGGGCAGGGAACTGCCGGTTTTGTTGTAACGCTGAAGGATTCGTTGGCTGCCGGTAAAGATAGCCGCTTCCTGTATAATCATATCCGGATTACCAATAAGTACCATCAGGCACAGTCCTTTCAGTTGTCGGTGACGGTCCCGGAAGGCTGGCGGTTGATGTCTCCTGCAAAATCGTTATCCAAAGTGCTGGAGCCGGATCAATCGGAGGTAGTGCCTGTAGTGCTGATGCGACAGCAGAATGCGCCGGCGTCCTGGAGGCCGGTACAGCTGCAGATAGACGCAAAGGCTTACCGTTTTTTCGTGAAAGCGGAACCCATCTGTGAATTTTCTGTTACCCCTATCACCAGTGTTATCCAGTTGAGAGGCCAGGAGAAAGACTTTAAGGTCACGCTCCGGGTGAGGAACACCGGTACCGTTCCCGGAGCTTACCTGGCCAATATAAGGAACCGAAATCTTGATATCAACAGTACCGAAAAATTTTGGTTAAAGCCCGGTAAAGACACCGTATACTCTTTTTCCTGCCGTTTGAAGGACAAGGCGCTGAGCATGCTGAAAACGGAGAAGTTGCAGATCAATGTAGAAGATACGGCCGGCGTGGGATATATGCACTACGCTACCCTGGAGAGAGTGCAGCATGAAAGAAGGGAAAAAGAGTCCCCCTATATTACCTTTCCGCTCTGGCTTGAGACAGGCGTCATGATATGGGGAAAGCAGGTTAGTTACTATGGTGGTATGCACGGTGAGATCCCCATTGGTGACAACAGGCTTTCCTTCTTTTATCGCACCAAACAATATGGTCTCGGTAACAATCTCGAACAAAACGTGCTCGGGTTCAATTACCGGACAAAAAAATGGGACCTCTGTATCGGACACATGAGCGATATCAAATATTTCTTTTCCTACGGCAACGGCGGCAAATTTACCTATCGGCCCAAGGCCAATATGGAATTCTCCATCAGCGCCACCAAACACAGTAATGTACTGACATCATTTACCAACGACAATATTATGATGACAGCCAGGTACCCGGTCGGAAAGATGGTCATGCTGCAAGGGATTGCCGGGGATGTGGACCGCCTGCAGCGGCGGCAGTCTTATCTCTTCAATAACGAATTACAGTTGTTCAACACCCCCAGGCTGCTGCTGTCTGTCAGTGCCGGCGCCGGTATGGATTTTTTCGCGGCGAAGGTGCCGGGCTTTCCCGACAAACCGGGGGCGGCGCTGGGCTACAACTTTGCGTGGCACGCCAAAAGAATCGATTTCTCCAGCCTGGCACAGTATTACAGTGACTACTTCCCCGGTCTGAACAAAGGACTGATGTATCACTTTCACGATTTCAGCTGGAAATTCGGCAACAACGCACTGGGTGCTTTTTACCAGTACAACCGTTCCGGTGTTAACACCCTCCGGGATACGGTCTACAGCTCTGATGCGTTTAAGTTCAATATCGATAAGTATGGCCTGAAGTACAGCCATGGTTTCAGAAATGGCTCCTTCTCCCTCAGCGGCGGCCTGTTGCGGCAAAGTATAGCGCTGGGCAGCACGATGCCTGACTATATTTTCGGCGAGATGTATGTGAGACAACAAGCAGGCAAAAAATTCAGTTTCTACCTGAATTCCATTAGCGGATATAACGGATCATACGGAACAGACAAAAAAGCGGTTTTCCTGACCAATACAAACATGTCGCTTGCTTACCGTTTCATTGGCCTGAAAGGTAATTACATGCAACAACCCGTGTTTGACCAGACCTCCGGGAAGAATTTTCTGCGGTATATACAAACGATGCTGGCAGGCCCGTATATGGCATTTACATTGTGGAAAAAGGTAAGAACAAATGTCTATTATAATTTCTCCAGGTCGTTGTATGATGGCAGGGTATATCACCAGGTGGGCGGCAATGTGATGTACAATAATTCCCGGAATGGCCTGGACTTCAGCGCATCTGCGATGGTCCCCCTGGAGAGCGGCAGCCTTACGCCCAATGGGCTGAGCGAAAAGTACGTAAGCATATCAATGACTAAAAAGTTTAATGTGCCTTTATTTTTCAGAAAAAAATATTTCACCCTGAACCTTTTACCATTTTTCGATGTTAATGCTAACGGAACCAAGGAAGCCGGAGAACAGCTTATCCCTGATCTGCAGATCAATATCAACAGTATTCCCTTTATCTCAGATGAAAGAGGCGCTATCTCCTATCGCAATGTCACCCCAGGCAATTACAAACTGGATTTCGGTAGCGCTAATAACGTACGAGGCGTAGTACCCGCTTCCGGCTTGTCCCAGACCGTTCCAGTGAACAAAGACCGGACTGTTTTCATCCCTTTTAAGCGAAGCCGGGTGATAACAGGGAGAATCGTGATCAGCTCTGATTCTCTGGCCAGGAGTAATTTCCCTCGCAGCAATATAAAAGTAATCGCAACAGACAGTACAGGCATGCTGTATAGCACCCTGACGGACGATATGGGCAGTTATTTTCTGAACGTGCCCGCCGGTAAGTATGCAGTATCGCTGAACCCGGAGGCGTTCAATGACAAGATAAAACCCAGGGTGATGTCCTGTTCGGTGGACGTAGGGCTTCGCCTGGAAGGCACGGCGGATTTTGAGATTGTTGACAGGAGCAGGGTTGTGAGGATGTTTAAAACACGTAAATAAAGTTAAACCCCAAATACCATGATTATGAAAAAGCTGAGATTAATTTGTTTAAGTATACACCCTATTTAGGTATACCCCCAGGTCTTGATAGCTCTATCCTGATGATAACCCCGAAAGAAAACACCATCTCTTTCAAGAAAATTTAGCCATATCCTTTTACCTGACCGTTTCCCCAAAACGAGTTAGTATGTATGTCATTGTCATGTCCTAATTAATTGCAGAAAGATGAAAAAGGTAATGTTCATTGAAGAGGAAGCTGATTGTAAACATTCATTAACCCCGGTTATGCATGCTTTTAACCCTGTTACTACTGTGGACGAGCTGCTGAAAGCGCAGATCGACGACGGCAACGTAATCAGCATTAAAAAGAAACGTATCATTTATGCAGAAGGGAAAACCGCAGCCTCCATTTTTTATATCCTTAAAGGCAAAGTGAAAACCAGTAAATGGAATGAAGAGGGAAAAGAACTCATCACCGGCCTGTATCACGAAGGCGATTTTATCGGGTTCAACGCCCTGCTGGATGGCGGCAGGTACCGTGAAACAGCCGAGGTGATTGAAGATGCTGAACTCGTTATTATTTCCCGCACCGACCTGGAGCTCCATTTCGAATACAACAGCGGCTTTCTGCGCAAATTCCTGGACATTCTCGCCGGCAACATCGCCGAAAAACAGGAACAGATGCTCCGGATGGCCTATAGCCCTCTCCGCAAGAAGGTAGCAGAAGCGCTGCTGATCACCTGCAAAAAATACAATCCGTCCAACCAGGGTGAGTTCAGTATGAACATCAGCCGCTGTAATCTGGCCGCACTGGCCGGCGTGGCCAAAGAATCCCTGATCAGGACACTCAGCGACCTGCGTGATGAAAATATCATCAGTATCAGGGATGGGAAAATTATTATCACCGATATCAGAAAACTGGAACACCTGATTTATTGCTCAGACGGAAAACCAGGTATCTAACCTGACATCATCAAATACTACCGTGCTATGAAACATTTGATGCTATTATTATTCCTGCTATTCAGCGTATTATTATTAAAGGCCCAGGATACTACCGGTAAAAAAAACAGGTTCGCGCCGCCGGCTGTTGACACCGGTAAAATACGAATGCCCGCCGGGATGCCCTCCGCGCTGGGAGGCGCCAGGGCCACCGCCGATACGGTTAAAAGAGGGCTGTCGATAAAACCGTCTACGATTGACTTTAAACTGAACAGCGGACAAACGGGCACCGCCCACGTGTATATCGTCAACCGGCTGAACAAGAAAAAACAGTTTACGCTGTACCTCTCCGACTGGGTGAGGGATTCGCTGGGCGCCCATGTTTACACCGCGCCGGGATCTATAGATCGATCCTGCGCCCGGTGGGTGAAGCTGGACAGAACATTTGTGGAGATAGACACCGGGCAGACCGTGGATATCCCGATCAAAATGCAGGTACCCGATTCAGCCGGCGCCACCGGTGAAATGAAGTGGACCATGCTCTTCCTCGAAACCACGGAAGAACAGGTGGTGGAATCTGCCAGCGGGCTGAAGACCAATGTGAATAATAAAGTCAGGGTAGGGGTACATCTCTACCAGACGCCCCCGTCCCTGACTTATAAAGACGTTAAGATACTCTCCTTCGACCGCGCCGATACCAGCGCCCGGGTATGCCACATCGTGTGTCAGAATACCGGGACGGTGCAACTGGAATGCACCAGCTACCTGGAGCTGTCCAACATCGTCACGGGCGATAAAACAAAGATCGATGCACCAATATTCCCCCTGTTTCCCGAACAGCGACGCGTGGTGGAATTTGTAATACCCGACAATGTACCCAAAGGAAAATACTCACTCATAGGAGTGATCGACGCAGGAACAGACGTACCTATGGAAGCTGCACAGGAAATGATAGATATCTGAACTGTATCCACTTAGAATCTGATCCGGCACTATTCTTAGTGCCGGAAAATTTTTTTTTGAGAAAACTGTAATGAAAGTTTATCTGCAGCAACTAATACGGTCATTAAACCTTTTTAACGATGAAACAGTTGCGCTACTTCGCCATTATTTTGATATGTTCCTTTACGGCCGCCAAAGCAGCCACGCAGCGGTTCGGGAACGCACCTCCGGACCGGAAAGTGCATCGCGAAGGTTTAAATAATACGGAGATGTATTATTTTAGCAGTCTAAACACGAATACATGAAATATCTGATGTTTGTAACCGCCATTTTAGGATGTTTACACCTGTCCGCCCAGGAACAAGGGCCGGAATGGAGAGAGCCCAGTAACACCAGCAAGGCCTATGGAGCTTACAGAAACAAGTTAACGGTACCGCCCTATGGTCTGGCCAGGGTAAAAGCGCTGATCGAGAAGATCCCTTATAAAGAGGACGACAGCTCCCCTATGGGTAACAAGGATTATATGTCCCTGTCTTTCCGGGAGAAGTTTACCTACCATATGATCCACCTGGAAATCAACGCCCAGAACTGTGATATACGCCCACCTATTCAGGACGAAGACAAAAAAATATTCGGCATGATGGCGGATGGTTTCAGTGAAAGCGTGTGGAGCGACCGGCAGGTCAAGTTTTTGATCAGCAACCGCGACTCCGTGATGGCGCTGATCAAAGAGTCCAGCGGCCGTAGCAAGAGAATGGGCGCCAACTATAAAATGGCCATCGTGGAAATCAATGGAAGAGAGATGATTCCCTATATCATTGAACTGTATAACAGGGACCAGAAAGACCGTGATCTGCTGACGCTGCTGATGTTACTAATGAAGAACAATGAATATAAGCCGTTTATGGAGTCGCAATCCTTCCGTAAGTTATATGGACCGGATGCCAGCTACCAGTCTTACATCGACTACAACAAGGCCAATGAAGACCTGATCATCAAAAGAGCCACTGATTATTATAATACCATCCGTAAATGAGCGGCTTTTTAACATATTGCCTGCAACGATTTACCCCGGTCCTGCTGCTGCTGGCCGGGGTAAATGCTGTTAATGCCCAGTCGAAACGTTTTGTGCATGTGGCGGCCGGCGACTATTCACTCGGCAGGGAGGGGTATATCAACAATCCGCAACGGACCGTGCATACCAACGGTTTTGACATCGCCGCCACCGAACTGACCAACGCCGAATTCGAAAAATTTGTACAGGCCACCGGCTATGTGACAGATGCAGAGCGAAGGAAAAATGCACTGGTATTCACTCCCGGTCTGCGCGAGTTCCGCTGGCTGGAAGACAGCACCGCCTGCTGGCGTTATCCCAATGGTATTACCCGGGGCGGCATAGAAGATAAAATGGACCATCCGGTAACGGCCATTAGTTACCGCGACGCCGTTGCTTACTGCGACTGGGCGGGGGTAAGACTGCCTACCCTCGACGAATGGGAAATAGCCTCCCGTGCCGGTGCGGCCACCACCTATTTCTGGGGAAATGAAATGACGCCGCTTTCTGCCTATGCCAATATATGGA
Source organism: Chitinophaga oryzae (assembly GCF_012516375.2). Lineage (NCBI taxonomy): Bacteria > Pseudomonadati > Bacteroidota > Chitinophagia > Chitinophagales > Chitinophagaceae > Chitinophaga > Chitinophaga oryzae. The sequence continues at coordinate 7,554,070 of NZ_CP051204.2, read as the reverse complement.
AAGGGCGCGACCACCTTCAGGCCGATAGCACCGACGGATATATGTATACTTCTCCCGTAGCCAGCTTTAAACCCAATCCATGGGGATTGTATGACGTATATGGGAACGTCTTTGAATACTGCGAAGGCCGCCTGCCAACGGACAAGGCCGGCAGCAGGGCAGTGCACGCCCGCGGCGGTTCCTGGTGGTGCAGCAAAAACTCCTGCAGCTTTTTTAACTCTGTGGATATCGGCAGCGTGAAACGCGGGGCATCGTTTAGTAACCTGGGTTTTAGGGTGGTGAAGCGGTAAAAAGCAAAGAAAAGTTTACGTTTTTTGTAAAGTTTTTTGTACCTTCAGCAATGGAAATTATCGAACTTGCTTCAGGCGAAAGAAAAAGTGTCATAATAGCCAGAACGCTAAAAAAGGACCTTAAAAACCTGACAGAAGACAGATTCTTTTTTAATTGGCAAACACTGGAGGGGAATCCGGTGGTATATCAATTACAATTGAAGGAAAAAGGTGGCATTTTGGGAGTAATGGGACTTGTTCATTTTCCGGATGAAGCCAGGATAGAGATAAAGCTGATTACTTCATCGAAAGAAAATATCGGAAAAGGAAAAAAATATGAAGGAATAGTGGGATGTTTGATAGGATATGCTTGTCAATTGAGTTTAACTAAATACGGAGATATGGCCTGTGTTTCCCTGGTACCTAAAACAGAGATCAGACATCACTATATCGAAAAATATGGAATGCTGGACGCGGGTTGGCAGTTGTTTCTTGACGGATGGAGATTATTGAATATTGTAAAAAAATATGTTTTATGTATGTGAAGAAAGGGTTTTCAAAGAGAAAAGTGAAAGAGCTTGCGAATGATATATTAATGACTGAAAAACTTTCGCCGCAACAGGAGGTAGAAGCGAGAAGGCAGCTCGCCGCAGCCCGGAAAAAGACACAGTCAGCGATGACAGAGCGGGAACGATTGATTGCTAATTTGTTACAATTGAAATTTCGTCTGGAAGAATACATCAATAAAAAGGAATACGATGAGCAGCTGACGTTCGGATATTTTCTGAAAGAATACCTCCAGCTGATTCATAAGAAAAGAAATGAATTTGCAGCCGAGATAGATATTCACGAAACTATGCTCAGCCAATTGATTAATAATCATAGAACACCTAATGAAAGTATCGTCATTCGCCTGGAACTCCATTCGAATAATACGATTCCTGCTACCTATTGGTACCGGCTCGTTGAAAAACAAAAAGAGCATATTATCGGTACCAGTAAGGAATTGAGAAAAGCGGAAAAAAAATTTGTTAGAAATCGCCTCAGCGTCTCTATTTGACCTTCTCCTTCCGCAAACGGTAACCCTATTCCCTTTTTCGTTGATACCGATGAGTGGATCGATTTTATGCACCTGGTAAAGCTCAACGGACGATTGTCAATGTATTGTGGCTGTTCAATAACCCGGAAAAGCACGGCTGACACTCACGATTCTTCACAGCGCGCAGCGCCTGGTTGCGGCAGGCTGTCGCAGTAATGGTGCAGGTAGGCGTTGCCCCATTCGTTCATAGCTACGATAACAGGCCACAGGGACTCACCCCAGCTGGTAAGATAATATTCCACCCGCAGCGGCACTTCCGCATATACCTTTTTGTAAACGATATGACAGGCTTCCAGCTCTTTTAACTGCTGGCTCAGCACCCGGAGGGAGGCGCCGGGGATATTACGGCAAAGCTCACTGGGACGGCGTATGCCCAGATGGATACAGTCCAGTATGCACGCTTTCCACTTGCCGCCGAGGGCTTTGATGGTGGTGGCTACGCCATAGTCCAGTTCGGGTAACTTTTTGACATACATAAGGCACGGTTACATTTGGTGTTTCAAATATATCCATTTCAGCCGGGGCGGCCTATAATGATAAATTTATCACTATGGACGCGAGAGGGGCAACCTGTTACTGCAAAACGCCATTAAATAGTACACGATAATTTGGAGATTTGTTAATTTATATATCCTTCCTTTATCTTTACGGGCAAATTATAACCCATACCTGTCATACCTATGAAGAAACTATTCCTGGCTGTCCTTGCCTTGTTGGCAACAGCATTTGTCTACGCCCAGAAAGTCGTTCTCCTTACCACTGGCTCGCGTGTCCCTGAGGGAAAGAAGTGGGTTGTTCCGCTAAAACGAAGTATCCTGGTAAAGATGATACCAGAGGCTTTCCAAAAAGGTAATATGTGCAGTTCGGGACTGCTTAAAGATGTTCCGATGATTGCCGGGCTTTCTGTCGGTCCTACGCCTTATGCGCCGACTGATGTCTACAGCATTCATTGTACCGGGGTGAAAACCGCCGCAGCGACCACGCCTGCCACGTTGTCCGTTGTTCCGGTTTACTTTTTGTGCAACCGGATTGGACATGGTATTATCAGGATCGATGAAAATGTGGTGATTAAAGAAGGCATGTACGTAATGCCTACGGTCTGTATGGCGAGCATACAGGTACTGGAATACGACATCGCGCCTGCGGAAATGGCTGCCAGAAATGCCGCTGCTGTAGCGGCTGCAAAAGCCGAAGCAGCCGCAGAGAAAGCCGAAGCCGCTGCAAAGAAAGCAGAAGAAAAAAAGCAGGAGGAAGCGGAAGCGCAACGGAAGCAGCAGGAGGAGGACTACTTCAGAGAAAGGCTCGATAAAGGAAAACCTTTCGGGATGGACGAACTGGATAGGCCGGTGCGCATAGTCCTCAAAGAGGATGTTGATACGGTTATGGCAGGCAGGGAGCTCGCCCGGTTGCTGCCCTCCGGAAAACGTGAATTTTATTCCTGTCGTGTCGAGGTGGACGCTACCGGTAATATTATCGATGTAGAAAGCGAAGACCTGAATGCTGAGGCGCTCCGTCCTCTGGTGACAAAGTATTTAAAACCAGCCAGGCGCGGTATGGTAACGCATCAGCATAAACAATATGATGTTCCCTTTTACCAATACCTTACGCTGCAGATAATTACCGAGAAAAAAGAAGTGAGCAGCTACGTACTGGCCGGAAAAAAAGGCATCGTTTTTATCTCACCTAAAACCGAGCAAAAGGATACAACGTCACCCTATGTTCCATTTTTGAGATATTATGTGAATAACCTGCCGGAGAAGGAACAGAAGTCGTTGCACAGGCGCTTGCTTCATACGGTTTATGTAAGGCAATACATCTCCATCAGCAATGGTAAACCAAGCCAGCTCTCGGGAAAATTCTTCGAGCAGGTGGTGCCGGGCATTGGTGCTGTTGAAGTAGATCCTAATGCCAGGCTGAAGAACGAAGTGGCTAATAAAATAGTGTCCGGAGCGCTGATACTGGGTTCTTTCCTGTAAGAAATTTTTCAGCAACCGCCGGGCTGTCTCATGTTACTGAGGCAGCCCGTTTTTTTTAACGCGTAGTTACGGTTACTTCTACGTTCATGCCTGGCCGTAATAAACGCAGTGTGGTATCGACGGCGTTTATTTTTATTTTCACCGGAATACGCTGCACTACTTTTACGAAATTGCCGGTGGCGTTGTCCGGCGGCAGCAGTGCAACTTTCGCGCCGGTGGTGGCCGCGAAATTATGTACGGTACCATTGAGTTCCAGGTCGGGGTAGGCATCTACCCGGATTTTTACCGGTTGTCCCGGGCGTATATGGGTCAGCTGTGTTTCCTTAAAATTTGCCGTTACATAGAGGCTCTTTTCATCAACGACAGAAAAAAGTGTTTGCCCCGGTTGTATCAGTTGCCCTGGCTGCGCTTTCCGCTTGGTGACAGGGCCGGTCACCGGTGCGGTGATGTGCGTATATGACAGCATCAGCTGTGCATAGTCCACGTCTACTGCTTCGCGGTGGACGGCGGTATGGGTGACCTGCAGCTGTGAGCGGTGGTTACCGATCTGCTGAAGGGCGGTATGGTATTGGCCATTGGCGGCGGCATAAGCAGCGGCTGCCGCATCTCTGTTGGTTTTGGCCTGATCGTATTGCTGCCGCGGAACGGCGCCTTTGGCGACCAGTGCGGAATAGCGGGCAAAGTCCTGTTCTGCCTGCCACAGCTTCGCTTTGGCGGCTTCTGTTTCCGCTTTATAACCGGAGGACGCAGCTTCTGATGTGGCCACCTGGGTGGCGGCGACATCGATGCGGGAACTGGCGAGCTTATGCGCGGCCAGCGCCTGCTCCAGTTTCAGGTGGTATTCCCTGTCTTCCAGTTTAATGAGCAACTGATCTTTTATCACCCGCTGGTTGTCTTCAAAATAAATAGAATCGATGTAACCGCCGGCACGGGATACCACCACACTCAGGTCTCCGTCAATCTGTGCGTCATCTGTTTCTTCGTGTGTGCTGTAATACTGGTACCTGTTTATCCCGATAATGACACCGGCGATAACTGCTACCAGTAAGATAACTGGCAGTAGCATTTTTTTCTTTTTCCTGTTTTCTTCCATGTGATATATTATTTAGTAGGATGTTGTAATACTACCGGTGGCTTTTAATAACCGGAACCATGCGAGGCTGGCGTCAGAACGTGCTATTTCTATGTTGGCCATCGCCTGATACAAGCGGCTGTTGGCATCGATCAGATCGGTGACAGAAGTGGTGTTGTACTGATAGCGGTCCGATTGTATACGGTTGTTTTCTGCGGCCTGCTCAATTGCCGATTGCAGCAGGAGTATCGTCTGAACGGCTTGTTCGTAGCGCTGGTAGCAGGCATTTACTTCCTGGCGTATGTGCTCTTTCAGCTGGTCGCGCAGGATCAGCGTCTGGTCCTGCCGGACCTTCGCCTGAGAAATCTGATGCCGCGCAGACCATAGCGAAGAGAAGTTCCAGGCTACCGTGACGCCTGCCGAGATAGGTGTCAGATAGGAGCCTGCCGGCGGGATAAAAGCAGCGCCTGCATGAATATAGTCAGCGGTGATACTGCCGGAAAGAGTGGGCAGTTGTTCTGCTTTGAGGCTGCGCAGATGGTACTGGTCCAGTGAGTACTGTACGGTTGACTGTTTCAGTTCCTGCCGCTGCCGGAAGGCCTGGGCCAGAAAGGTGTCCAGTGTATTGCCGGCCTGGAACGGCGGTTGTACCGGTGCAGGTGTTACTACCGTGTCTTCCGGGAAACCCAGCAATACATTGAGGCTGTATTGTATGGTACGGCGTTCTGCTTCCAGTTGTGTACGGGCTATTTGTATTTCCGAGCGTTGCAGCCTGAAACGCAAAACATCATTTTGGGTGACAATACCCTGTTCGTACAGATCAGTGGCTTGCCGCACCAGGCTGTCGACAGCCTGCGCCTGTTGTTGTGATACCTGCAGGTGACGATGGATTCTATACAGGTCGTGGTATAGCTCCGCGATAGCATAGGCTACTTCCGTGGTATGCTGTTCCAGGTCCAGGTTGGACAATTGCAGAAGCAGCAAAGCGGATTTCCGGGCATACCGGAGCTTGTTGCCTTCGTAGATAGTTTGTTTGATACCTGCATGGGCCATGTAGGTTTCGCCGCGTTTGCCCAGCGTCCAGTCGAGGCTGCCCAGCTCAATATGGTCTGCCGGCACTTCCATATGACTGAAAGTAGCGCTGATGCTGCCGGTGGGGAGACTGGCATCTTTTGCCTGCTGGTACCGCTGTATGGAAGCGGTGATAGCGGCCTTGTCCAGCCGTAGCGTATGGCTGTGGGCCAGTCCCCTGTTAATGGCGCTGTCGAGAAGGAGCACTGGTGTTTGCCCGTTGTGCCGAAGAGGCCACCAGAGGACAAGCGACAGGTATAAGAGCACCCGTCCTGTTTTAATTGCATTCATGATAGGATGATAATGTTGGCTTAATGAAATGATCAGTGAGCATCCGCAACGGCGGCTGCTTTTCCGTTTTTCAGTAACAGGATAAAAGGCACACAGCTGAGAAAGAGAAAACCGATAACGATGTAGACATCCATGTAAGACAATAAAGTAGATTGTTTGAGGACGACCATATCCAGCAGTTTATGTGCATGACCGGTGGCAACATCTTCCTGGAAGCCCTGGGCTTTAAAGGCCTGCGTAGTCTGATGCAGCCGTGCCAGCATGCCCGGCTCGTCTGCGCTCAGGTGCGAGAGCAATTGCCCGCGATGCAGCATGTTTCTCCGGACAATAAAAGTGGTGATGATGGCGATGCCGAAGGACCCGCCCAGTTGCCGCGTCATGCCGGTAAAGGCGGCGCCTTCTGCTATCTCCCGTGTCTGTAAGGTGGAAAAGGCGATGGCGCTGATGGACAACAGGATCATGTTAAGTCCGAAATACCGGAATATCAGCACCCAGAAGAATGTCTGAAAGCCGGTTTCCGGCGTGAGGATGTGGGCGCTCATATAGCAGTTCGCAAAGAAGATGATCATGCCGCAGCTCATCATGTATTGTGGTTTGACGCCGGACTTTAACAGCTTGTTGGTCAGCGGAAAGATCAGCAGGCTGGTAAGGGAGGTAAGGCATACCAGCAGCCCTGCGTCGGTGGCGGGCCAGTTGAGCTGCGACTGCGTAAATAGCGGCACGATAAACGTTGACCCGTACGACCCGAAGCCATAGATGAACGAGAAAGCGGTGCCGGCTGCCAGGTTCCTGTTGCGAAGCACCCTGAGGGAAACGATGGGATGGGAGCAGGACAGCTCTCGCCAGATGAACAATATGGCGCCGATGCCGGCGGTGACAGACAGGGTGATGATGGTACGGTTGCTGAACCAGTCTTCCTCCTGTCCCTTTTCCAGCACATACTGCAGGGAGCCTACCATAACGGTCAGCAATACAATGCCCGGCCAGTCCACATCGGCGGCCGGCAGCTTATTGTCATAGCTGGGTGACCGCACATATTGTAATGTCAGCAGGATGGCGAGGATGCCCAGCGGGACATTGATGTAGAAAATCAGCGGCCAGCTGTAGTGGTCGATGATGTATCCGCCGATGAGCGGCCCCATAGCCGGACCCACAATGACGCTCATCATAAAGATGAGGTTGGCCGTTCCTCTTTTTTCAACGGGATAGGACTCTGTGATGATTGTCTGCGAAGTAGCCAGCAGGGCGCCGCCGCCGATGCCCTGCAGAAAGCGGAACAACGCCAGCTCAGGGATGCTGCCGGCCATGCCGCACAGCAGTGAACAGAGCGTAAACAGGAAGATGGAAGCCGCAAAATAGTTGCGGCGGCCAAATTGCCGGGACAGCCAGCTGGTCATCGGGATCAGGATCACATTGCCGATACCGTAGGCTGTCACTACCCAGCTGACTTCAGAGAGGGTGGCGCCCAGATTTCCCTGCAGGTCGTTCAGGGCCACATTGACAATTGTGGTGTCCAGCAGTTCCAGAATGGCGCACAGCATAGCGGTGAGCGTGATAATGACCCGCCGCATCCCGTATTCTGTCATGGTATCTGACTGTGTCATCTTTTTTTAAGGGCAAATCTCGGCAGGCAGCCGCCGGGAAGCGTTTGATAAAAGGATAAAAAAGTATGCTAAAGGGATAATGTTTAATTTTACCGTATGTACCTCGAAGCTTTATTACCACATGCTACTTTAGTCAGGGAAGACAAAGCAAAGAATTACCGGCAGGCAGCTTATATGCTGTCGCCGGAATCCGGGCTGCAGGGCACCTTTGAACATACCGTTCTGGATGGATTTGAGATCAATTACAGCCATCTGTCGGTTTCGAGGCGTACTGCCGTGGAGCTGCGCGCCGGCAGGTCCTGCGTGGAGATGCATTTTTCCATGAGTGGCCGGTTTGTGGCCCGTAATGATGAACTCCGGAAACCGGTACAGGTAGCGGCGCTGCAACACAGCCTTTTCCCTGTGCCCGAAAAACTGTCTACCCACTTCGAATACCAAACCGGCGAACACCCGTTGGTGAAGGTGGATATTCTGTTTGACCGGCATTATTTTGAGTCGATCTCCCACGAGGAATGTACGGTACATACCGCGCTGCTCAAACAGCTGGCCCGCAATGAGATGAAGCTGGAAGACACCGGGATGCTGCATGTAACGCCGCAAATGCTCTCTGTGCTGACCGATATGATCACTTCCAGGCGTACCGGCTATTTCGGTAAAATGCTGATGGAAGCCAGGGTGCTGGAGCTGTTTATGTTACAAACGGAAGCGTTCCGGGATAAGTTCCCCGGCAAAGGCTGCGGTTACCTGTTGCAAAGTTCCCAGGATATAGAGAAGCTCTATTTCATTAAAGAGCTCATAGATAAAGAGCCGGAAACGGACCATTCTCTCCGGAAACTGAGCCGTCAGGCCGGGTTAAACATCTTCAAACTGAAAAATGGTTTTAAAAGTGAGTTTGGGGATACCGTATTCGGTTACATCCACCACCTCCGGATGGAGAAAGCACGGAAAATGTTGCAGGAAGGGGAGCAGGTCAGCACGGTGGCCTACCTGCTGGGATATACCAGCCCCAATAATTTCAGTACAGCTTTCCGCAAAAGATTCGGGGTGTCTCCGGGTAAATTCAAAGGGTAACATTTTGCCCCGTTATTTCGTTTAACGGTTAAATATTTTCATTCATTTAAAAACCCAAATTATGCATCTGTCGAAATCGTTGTTAGGAGCTATTCTGGCGGGTATTACCCTCCAAGCTGCCCCTTCCTGTAATGCACCCAAAGCTCCTGCCACCAAAGAGGAGAAAAAAGAAGTAAAAAGCGATTCGGTTCCTGCAAAACAAGATACATCGAAGCCGCAGCTGGCAGGTGACGGCTGCCCCGCGTGCGGTATGGGCTGAGGCCTGGCAGGTTATCTAGCAGAAGATCACTGTAACTTTTACCGCATGGCTTCGTTTCATACATATACAGCGCTGTAGTATTATTCATTATTACAAACCTTTAATTTATGAAATTGCCAAAATCATTACTGGGAGCTATCCTGGTGGGACTCACCCTGCAAACTGCCACATCGTGTAAAAAAGAAAAGCTTCCTACAGCGCAGGAAGAAAAGAAAAAACAGGAAGAAGAATTTAAGAAAAGATTCCCCGACGGCTGCCCCGCGTGCGGTATGGGTTGATTAAAACGTGCATTGTGTCGAAATTAGTTTCAACAGTCGCCTGTAATCTAGACAACAACATCCTGGCCGCCTGCCTTCCTTTGATGGAGGCGGCCAAGGTTGAAGCCATCGAATGGTCTTTCGATGCGCTGTATGCCGTAGAGAACGTGCCTGCCTGGTTTGAAGAGCTGCTGAACGTCTTCAGCGAAGAAAACAGATTGATCGGTCATGGTGTCTTTTTCTCTCTTTTTTCCGGGAGATGGTTACCGGAACAACAACAGTGGCTGGACCATCTGAAGACCGTCAGCCGTCATTACCGCTTCGATCATGTGACCGAGCACTTTGGCTTTATGACAGGTAAGGACTTTCACCACGGCGCACCATTAAATATTCCCTATACGCCGGTAACCCTCGGTATCGGGCGCGATCGGCTGAAACGTATGCAGGATGCCTGCGGATGCCCGGTAGGACTGGAGAACCTGGCTTTCTCCTATTCGCTGGAAGAAGTGAAAAGACACGGTGATTTCCTCAACGAGCTACTGGAACCGGTCAACGGCTTTGTCATCCTCGACCTGCATAACCTCTACTGTCAGGCCCATAACTTCGATCTTTCTTTTGAAGCGCTGAAAGACCTGTATCCGCTGCACCGCGTCCGGGAAATACATATCTCCGGCGGCAGCTGGGACGAGTCGGAAGCCACGCCGGGCAAGACCATCCGCCGCGATACCCACGATGATGCCGTACCCGCAACGGTCTTTAACTATCTCGATAAAGCGATAGACCTGTGTCCCTCTCTCAAATACGTGGTATTGGAGCAGCTGGGCTCCGGGCTGGCCAGCGAGGAAAGCCGGTCAGCCTTTCGCAACGATTTCCTCCGGATGGACCAGCTCCTCAATAACAAAAACAAGAGCACTGTTCCGCTGAATAGTTTCCTGCCGGAAGCCCTGCAGATACCGGCACAAGCGCAGGAAGACGAAACGTTGTACCGGCAGCAGCTGGAGCTGTCGCAGATCCTGGAAACGGCGGCTTCTTTCGGCGCAACCATGAAGGCGCTGCAAGCGTCTTCCCTGGCGCATTCCGACTGGCAGATAGAAAGCTGGGACCCGGCTATGATTGAGACGGCGGCGAAGATTGCACAGAAATGGAAGCGGAAAACAACAAACCCCTGAATTGGCTGAAGACTACTTTTGCGCCCTGACTACCGGGGCCGGTTGATACAACTTTCTCTCTTCGCCCTGCTCGAGGGAAACGAGCTTCCCATCCTGGAAATGCAGGATGTTGTTGATCTCAAACCAGTGGTCCTTATAAATGGTTTCCTTGTAGTAAAAATCTTCGTACAGTACATCCCCGATTTGCTCGAAGCTTTTTTTAAAAGGCTTTCCAAAGCGGGCAATGACGGTTTGTGTACTTATTCCCGGTTTTACCTCAGCGGAAGTGAAACGGCTATTGTAGGTGGTGGCACAGCTGCTTATCAGGATGGCTGCCATTAGCATAAGCATGATTTTCATAACACTGGTATTGGGTGATGGATGAATGCAAGAAATAACCGTACCACAATTATCTTTATGGTCCGAACGACAGTTGTATGAAGACTAACAAGATAAGATGCGTCATATTTGATTGCGATGGTGTACTGGTAGACAGTGAAATTATTGGTATCCGCGTGTTACTGGGGCTGGCAGCGGAATACGGCGTCACTATGGATGAAGGGGAGGCTGTCCGTTTTATGAGCGGCCGAAACCTGGCGGAGTCTGTAGCTGCGCTGCAGGCGCTGACTGACCGCCCCTTCGCGGATGATTTTATTGAGCAGTACCGTACCCGTTCTTACGCGCTGTTTGAAAAAGAAGTAAAGCCGGTAGAAGGTATCCGGGAAGTACTGGAGCAGCTCACGCTGCCTTTCTGTGTGGCGTCCAGCGGCCCGGTGAAGAAGATAGAGCTGAACCTGCGGTTGACGGGACTGCTGCCTTTTTTTGAAGGGAAAATATTCAGCGCCTATACGATCAACAGCTGGAAGCCGGACCCTGGTATTTTCCTGCACGCTGCTGCTACCATGGGTTATCCGCCTGCCGACTGCGTTGTGGTGGAAGATAGCCTTGCCGGCATACAAGCCGCTAAAGCAGGCGGGTTCCGTGCATTGGGATATGCCAGTGAACACAGTGCGGGTTATCTGGAAGCGGCGGGTGCGGAGGTGTTTTATTCGATGAAGGAATTACCCCGTTTGCTGTAAAAGCTTTTTTATTAATAGCAAAGGCCTGCTGCTTTTTCAGGAAAGCAGCAGGCCTCTATTGTTCACAGTGCTTAGTAGCCCGGATTCTGGGCGATATTTGGGTTAGCCCCTGTTTCCACTTCAGGGATGGGCTGCAGCCTTCTGAAGTCGGTGGTTTTTACGGTAGGATAACTGGTATAGCCTTTTACGCCCATGTTCTGACGGTGTATTTCTGCGTTGGTACGGGTAAGGTCAAAAAAACGAAGTCCTTCAAAGGCCAGCTCTTTGCGTCTTTCCAGCAGGATGGCATCGGTCAGTGCAGGGCCGCTATAGGTGTAGGGCGCCAGTGCGGCATCGCGGTTTTGTGCCACTTTATTCAGATAAAGCAGGGCGTTAGCTTCGTCGCCCAGCCTGGCGTAGGATTCAGCCAGTGTTAGCAGTACTTCTGCATAGCGTAGCAGCTTAACTTCGTCCTTGTCTGTTTTACCGGCATTCTGGTATTTGTTGACAATATACGCCTGATAGCCGCCACGGAGGCTGTCGATGATCAGTGAACGGCGTTTGTCCGTGGCCGTATAAAGGGCATAGGTGTCATCGGTGACGAGCAGGTCGCCCAGGCCGTTGCGGGAGTACATGTAATCCATTCCTTCCGGACCGTTGTTGGCGGCGGCGGAGTTGTTCAGTTCAAAAATGGTCTCCAGCTTGTCGGTGCGTGCGGCGGAGGATGACCAGTAGGCGTTAAAGCTGCCGGCGTCGGCCGCCAGCGTATAGCCGCCGTTCTTCACCACCAGCAGGGCGGCGTCGCGGGCTTTGGCATAATCGGCTTTGTACAGGTAGGCACGCGCCTGTAAGGCTTTTACGGCCTGTTTGGTGATGAAGTTGGAGCTGGCGGTATGGATGGATGGAGTGGCGTCGGGCATGATCTGATAGGCGCTGTCCAGATCGCTGATGATCTGATCATACACCTGGGCAACCGTGTTGCGTGCCGGTTTGATAAAGGCGCCGCCTACATCGGTGGAGAGAGTGACCAGCGGCACCCCGTCGGCGGAAGGCCTCACGGTGTATGGCGTAGCGAACCAGTTGACAAGGTTCAGGTAGCACAACGCCCGGAGGGTATAAGCCTCGCCTCTTAACTGGTTGACGTTATTGTTGATATTGATACGGGCGCCAATGATCCTGTTGGCCTGCAGGATGCTGTAATAGCTCTGCGCCCACAGCAACCTGGTTTCCGGGCTGGATACGATAAATGTATAACTGTATTGCGTCAGGAGGCGGCTGGAATTGGTGCTGCTGAGGTATACGTTATCCGCCAGCAGGTCACCGAATACGACCGCATTGCGGCCGAAAAGGAAATAGTTGTCGAGGTTTCTGTACAGGCCGGCCAGCGCTTCCATCATATCTGTATCGGTGAGAATACCTTTCTCTATGGAAACGGAAGTAGGGGGCTGTTCATCGAGGAACTGTTTGCCGCAGGCGCTTATCAGGGTGGTGGCGGCCACCAGTAGCAGCAACCATTTATGTTTATGGTATTTCTTCATGGTCAGTGGTTTAAAATCCTACGTTAATCCCGAAAGTGAATGTTTTGTATTTCTGCATGTTCTGGTAATCGAAGCCGGAATAGCTGACTTCCGGATCAAAAGGCAGACGGTCGTCGAACGTTTTGGTCCACAGGTTAGTGCCCCTGCCATATACATACAGCTTGTTGACGCCTACACGTTTCGCCAGCGGCAGCTGGCTGAAATCATAACCGATGCTGATGTTTTGCAAACGGATATGATCACCGCGGTACAACCGGTACGTGCTTACGGAATTATCGGTGGTGGTACTGAATTTGGGCACATCGGTTTGCTGTCCGGGTGTTGTCCAGCGCCTGTCGTAGATAAACTGGTATTTGTTGTAAGTGTAGTAGGCGCCGGAGGTGAAATAGATGTCGGAAGCGCCGTATACCCAATAGCCGAGGTTGTAATTGAAATCTACACTAAGACTAATGCCTTTATAGGTAAAAGTGTTATTGAATCCGCCTGCATATTTGGGTACAGATTGTTTGTCCTGTATCACGTAGGAGGCTTTTGAGATATCGGTGGTGGTGGCTGAATGCCCGCCGTCTGTATAGTACATGGGACTGCCGGTTTGCGGGTCTACTCCTGCGAATTCTTTCAGGTAGTAGTTGTTGAAACTGTAGCCCTCTTTCAGGTAGAACATATCATTGCGTTCCAGTGTGCCTTTGGGTAAGCGGGTGATCTCGTTTTTATTCAGCGCGAGGTTGAAATTGGCGTACCAGTTGAAATGCTTGTATTTCAGCACATCGCCTTTGATGGTGAATTCCCATCCTTTGTTGACCATAGCGCCAACGTTCTGGCTGACAGCGCCGAAGCCGGTGGTAAGGGAGGTGTTCACCGCGCGGATAAGGCCATCGATGTTGTTGTAGTAGTAATCGATGGTCAGCATGAAACGATCGTTGTTAAAACCTATATCGGCGCCGGCATCGAATTTTTTGGACGTCTCCCAGCGCAGGTCGGTGTTGCCGACGATGGAATACTGGCTTCCGTTATAACCTGCATAGCTATACGAACTACTGTAGCTGGCCTGCGGCATCCAGTCATAGTTGCCGAGGTTGGCATTGCCGGTGGTGCCGTAGGAGGAACGGATTTTCAGGGATGACAGTATCTGTTGCTGCTGAAAGAAGTTTTCTTCATGCACGTTCCAGGTGCCACCGATGGAATAGAAGCCTGCGTTGCGGTTGTTGGACGGGAACCGGGAAGAGCCGTCTCTCCGGTAGGAGCCGTTGAGCGCGTATTTGTTGCGGTAGTTGATGCCCGCGCTGGAATACAGCGATGTAAAGGCGTAGTTGCTGAACTGGCCATAGGCGCCTGTTGGCGTGGCAGCGTTACTCAGTGCGGTGAGGTCTTCATGGGAGGAAGGGAATCCGCTGCCGACGGCTGCCAGCAGGTATTTTTTGGATTTCTGTGCCTCGTAACCGACGGAGGCGGTCACGTAAAAATTATCATAGCCCGGAATATCATAACGATAGTCCAGCTGGTTGCGGGTAAGCCAGTTGGTGTAGCGGGAATAGTAGTTTTTGCTGGTGCCGCCGGCGGAAACGCCGTCGCCCATGACCGGGTTAAGGAAGATGGTTTCCTCCATGGTGTTATAATCGATGCTGAAGTAGCTGGTGTATACAAGTTTGTCCCAGATGTTCCATTTGAGTTTGGCATTGCCGAGCATTCTCGTTTCGGACAGTCGTTTACTATCGTTTTCAGCGATCCACAAAGGATTGTAGATGCCCGGAAAATTAGTATTGCCGGCGGTGGCGGTGTTTACGGCGCCATTGTCGTTGTAGGCGAGCTGGAAAGGACGCAGTGCGCGTGCTGCCCAGGTGGGGTTGCCGGAGTACTGGGTGCTATAGGGGGTGTTCTGGTCTACATTGGATACGTTGACGCCGGCAGACAGCAGAAAACGTTTGTTGATCTGGTGATCGAAGTTAATGAGGCCGGAGATGCGTTTGAAGTCTGCGCCGATGGTGGTGGCCTGTTGATCGAAATAACCGGCGGAGGCGAACAGTTTTGTTTTTTCGGTGCCGCTGTTGAGGCTAACGTTGTACTGTTGCTGACGGCCGGTGCGGGTCACGAGGTCGTACCAGTCGTTGCTTTTTCCGCTGTTGAGCCCATATTTATCAGCGAGGTCGGTGATCTGCGCATCTGTATAACCGGAGTTGCGCAGGCCTTCGCGGAACAGTTCGGCGTATTGCGCAGCGTTGAGCGGACGGCCGGCATGCGGGAGTGGGAGCTGGCTGGCTACGCCGCCTTCGGCGTCGGCTCTGACCTGTGTTTTTCCCGTTTTACCTCTTTTGGTGGTGATGACGATCACGCCGGTGCTGCCGCGGGAGCCATACAGCGCGGTGGCGGCGGCATCTTTCAGTACGTCGATGCTTTCGATGTCGTTCTGGTTGATGCCGGCGAGGGCGTTGGAGGTGGTCACGGCGCCGGAGAGCTGGCCGGAATTGACAATCATGCCATCTACCACGATCAGCGGATCGGAGGAGAGGGAGAGCGACCCTACGCCCCTGATACGGATGCTGACATTGGCGCCGGGCTGGCCGCTGGTAAGTGGCGCTGATACGCCTGCTATTTTTCCCTGCATACTTTGCATGAAGGTGGAAAAAGGTTTGTTTTCCAGTGCCTGGCCGCTGATGGTGCCGATGGCGCTGGTGTTGGCGGCGCGGGTGGTGACGCGGTAGCCGTCGGTGACCACTACTTCGTCCAGCAGCCGGACGCCTGGCCGCAGGCGGATATACAGCGGGGTGCTGCCGGCTTTTACTTCCTGCGGCAGATAGCCCATCATGCTGAACAGGATGGTGGCGCCTGCCGGCACCTGTTTCAGCAGGAAGTGTCCGGAGGCGTCGGTGGTGGTAGCCTGTGAGGTGCCGTTTACTTTCACCAGCACCCCCGGCATAGGAGCGCCGGTACTGTCGGTAACGGTGCCGGTTACACGTAGCGTGTCGGCCGCTGCGAGCGTCCGGGAATGGCATAGGAGCAGCAGGAGCAAGGAGAGCGCTGCCGTGAGTGACAATCTCAGGATACCAGGTCTGAACTGGTCAGTATTACTCCTGGTACGGATGTTGAAAACCATATTTTTAAATTACAGGTTATAAAATCCCGCAGGCCGTGGTGGCTGGCGTTGATGTTGGTTGCTTAGGTCCTGGTTACCAGCATGCCGCTCGTTGTTCAGTTGCTCACATACAAATCCTGTATCAGCCTTCGGCTGATGATCCTGTAAAATGGTATTGCTGGTATGATACTGTAATTCAATCGGCAGCCGGGAGGATGCCGGTTTGATTGGTTGATGTTTGCTTTATGGTCCGGAAAACCAGTGGTCCGCCGGATGGATCTCTACTCTATTTGTATACGAATATACATTTATTTTGTAAACAAAAAATTATTTCCAAAAAAAATGACGTCACTATTTTTTGATAGGCAAGATTGTGAAATGATCTCTTTGTAAGGTACTTAATACGCTTATTGTCTTTGCCTGATAAGACAAATTTGTTTACTTAATTTTTATTGTTTTGTATACAAAATGTATCTATCATTGTAACGGCTTCGTTATCTGTGAATGTAATTATCAACCAACATGTGTATTGTCAATAACAGCAGGCGTCTTCTTCTCATGCTTTCGGGACTGCTTTGGTGGAGCATCGCCGCATCACAACAACTGCAATGGAATGTGGATAAAGCAAAAATCAACCGGCATACAGCGGAGCTGGTGAAAGGCACGGGCAAGATAAGATGGGTAGCGCTGAAACCTGACCGGCCATCTGCCATAGACAGTAGTCATACCCCTGCCGATCTTGTGTTCCAGGTCAGCCTGCCACGGACAGGCACCTACGAAATGATCACCTGCGCCACTACCGCCCAAAACCTCGACTCCCTCGTGAAAATCGGGAAAGTGGAAACATCCCGCATTAAAATACAGTTCCCCGGCCAACGGCCCACCCGGCGCATCGTATTCGACAGCTGGAACCATTCTTTACAGACAGCCGGTAAATTCGACTTTTCCACAACCCGGCAACAGGTGAAAATATGGCTGCCCAAAAATATCCGCCTGCAATACATCGCTTTCAGGCCTTATGTGCCACCTGCCGTACCGGTTGCTGCGCAGCAATATAAGCCTGCCGTCGTGCCGCTTCCGGGAAGACCACGCTTATGGCTAAACGAAGAATCGCTGCCGGTGATAAAGTCGCGCTTACTCACAGGAGAAAATAAAACGGCATGGGAGAAAGTGAAGGCGGCGGCGCTACAACCGTTTGCCTTCGCCTTTGATCCGCAAAAAGAAGTGTTCTATAACGCCGCACTGGAACAGGCGGCAGAAAATAAAGCCTTTTATTACCTCATGACCGGAGACACCGCCATCGGCAGACAGGCGGTGGAGCTGATCACCCATTACCTGGTCATGCTGGAATTCGGAAATGTGAAATACGGAGACATTACCCGCGAAGTGGGCCGCGCCATCTACACCGGCGCGCTGGTATACGACTGGTGTTACCCGCTGATGGACACGTCCGCCAGACGAACGTTACGCTACCACATGATGCGACAGGCCCGCGAAATGGAAATAGGATGGCCTCCCTTTGACAACAGCGCTATTAATGGCCATGGTAACGAAGCGCAGGTCAACCGCGATCTGCTGGCCATGAGCATCGCTGTGTATGATGAAGACCCGCTGCCTTACCGGTACGCCTCCTACATCATCCTGGAGCAACTGGCGCCCATGCGGAAATTTGAATACGCATCGCCACGGCATAATCAGGGCGTAGACTACGGCGCTTACCGTTTCGGATGGGAAATGCATGCGGCCTGGCTGTTCAAACGGATGACCGGCCGGCCCGTTTTCGATGATAACATCAAAGACCTGCCTTACTGGTGGCTCTATATGCGCCTGCCCGACGGTACCATGCTGCATGATGGCGATATGTTCAGTGTGCGTGCCCACCGCAGGGCCGGCTATTGGAAACAACCGCAGACCATGCTGCTCAGTTACGCTTACGCCGATGATCCGGTGCTGAAAGCGGAATTCGAAAGGCAAGGAGGGCTGCCGGATAACCCCGTATTGTTCCTGCTGCTAAACGACCCGGCACTTAAACCGGACACCAGCCTCGCCTCTCTGCCGCTGACGAAAGACTACGGCCACGTCATTGGCAGTATGATTGCCCGTACGGGATGGAACAACCAGCCCAACAGCAACGATGTGATCGCGCAGATCAAAGGCGGCGGTTATCACTTCGGCAACCATCAACATGCCGATGCCGGCGCGCTGGAAATATACTATCACGGTATGCAGCTGGGCCATATAGGACTGTACCTCTCTTATGGCACGCCCTATGACTTTAATTTCAATAAACGCTCCGTTTCCCACAGCATGCTGCTGGCCGTTGACCCGGCGGAACCACTGCTGTTCCGGACCGAAGCTAACGATGGCGGCTCCCGCTTCAGTCAGCGTTTCCCTGTCACGCCACAGGAAACGGTTACGGACCCTTGGTTTAACTATGGCGCCGTTGCCTCTGCGGGCTATGCGCCGCCTTCCGCGGCACAGCCGGGCTACAGCTACTTTAAAGCAGACCTCACCGCCGCCTACACCGCCAAAATGCAGCAATACACCCGCGGCTTCTGTTTCCTTGATCTCGGTCGTGATGACGTGCCCGCAGCGATCATCCTTACGGATGATATGACCACGGCACAGGCGTCTTTCAAAAAATACTGGCAGATCACCACCTGCCAGCAGCCGGAACAGACCAACACCGGTTTCATCTTACACAACACGGTAAACGGCATCACAGGCAAAACGCATGTAAATATGTTACTGCCGGCGCCGGACAACCGGCAGCCGGATATACTGAGCGGAGACAGCGCCACCAGTACTTTCGGGCATCCTTATGTGGTAAACTCTCCGGCGGTGTACCGGATCATGGTATCGCCCAAAGCAGCACGCGTGCACGACCGCTTTCTGACGGTTTTCCAGATGGCCCGCGACAATGCCGCACCGCTGCCGGTCAGCTACTATGAGGCGGCACAGCGTTATGTGGTTACCATCGGCAACCGTATAGTTGTGATGGCCTCCGGTCCAGCGCTGATAGATACAGCATTCCCGCTCACTATTCCCGGCGATCAGGCTTACGAAGTTGTGCTGACCGGTCTTGCGCCGGGCTGCTGGAATGTGCAGGATGAGAGAGGTAACACCGTAAGCGTCATCGATATCGTTGCCGGGAAAAATGCATCGTCTTTCCGTGCAAAAGCAGGCACATATAAGATTTCGCCAGGAAAATAAATTTATGATGGTAACGGCTCGCCGCAGCCGGAAAGGTCCACCAGCTTTTTTACGTCGGTGATACAGATTTTTTTACCGGAAATAGTCAGTACGCCGGCCTGTTTGAAAGCGGATAAAAAGCGGGTCACATTTTCCACGCCGGTACCTACCATATTGGCCAGGTCGGTGCGGGGCACCTGGATGAGAATGTCTTCTCCCGCAGGTGTTTCGTCTTTAAATTTTTCCCGTAAAACAATCAGGGTGATAGCTAACCGCTCCTGTACGGAACGATGGGTGAAAGCGGAAATACTGTTGGTCAGTACCGTAAATTCGTGGCTCAGCGTTTTGAGCAACCGCCGCGCGAGGCTGGCAGAGCGGCTCAGCAGCTGCAGGAAATCGTCTTTAGGGATAAAAGCGATAGTGCTTTCTTCCAGCGTGGCGGCACTGTCGGGGTACCTGCCCCCGGCAAGGATAGCGTGGTAGCCTACCAGTTCACCGGTGTTGGCCACATAGATGATCTGTTCGTTCCCTGCTTTATCGGTCCTGTATTTTTTTACCTTTCCTTTTTGAATATAGTAGATGCCGAAGGCGGGCGCGCCTTCCCGGAATATGACTTCTCCTTTGTTATAACGCTGGGTGGTCATCAGTGAAGTGAGGGCAGCATACTCCTCTGCCGGCAGGTTGCTCAACACGGACCGGGACCGGAAGTTCCATTTGTCGATAGGAAAGAGGCCGGATAAACTCATAGCACCACAAAGGTAATTTTTAATTTTAAAATGCTAGTTTTGATCGCAATGAGCAAAGGCGCTTTCCCGATACATCAGTGGGATTTCAGTAATGAGTCTGTGCTGGTGGACCTCCCGCAGGAGGTGTACGACCGGCTTACTGCCCATAAGACCGAGCGGGTGTATGCACAGCATGAAATCCTTTTCCGCGAAGGGGCTTTCCCTTCCGGGATATTTTATATTGTCAAAGGCAAAGTGAAGAAGTATAAGGCGGACAGGGAAGGGAAGGAACAGATCGTGAACCTGGCCCATACCGGGCAACTGGTGGGCTATCACGCGGTCCTCTCTGAAGAACGTTATCCCGACACCGCCGCGACCCTCGAAAAGAGCACTATCGCTTTTATACCCAAAGAAGACTTTCTTGCCGCGCTGGACCAGTCGCCGTTATTGACCAACCGGCTGCTGACCACGCTCAGTCATGAGTTTGCGGTATTGGTGAATAACCTGACCATGTTCGCCCGGAAGACGGTCAGGGAACGGCTGGCGATGCAGCTGTTGATTGTCCGTGAGAAGTTCAGGGACGACGTCATCAGCCTGAACAGGGAAGACCTGGCCAATCTGGTGGGAACGGCCCGTGAAAATGTGATCAGGGTGCTGGCGGCTTTCAGGGAAGAAGGGCTGGTGGAAACACAGGGCCGCAAAATCATTATCCGCGATGTGGATAAGCTGATGGCGATTGCCAGCTACCCCTAAGCTACGTGGTCGCCGGCGTCTGCATGCGCCGCACCATTTTCCGCAGCCGCACCCGGAAAAGGTCGTAAAACAAAGCGATGACCAGCACGCCTGCGGGCAAATAAAAAGTGTAATAAGACAGCCGCAGAAAAGCATACCCGCCTGCAATACCTCCTCCCAGAAAAAAGAAGATGATCACCAGCCGGAGAACAATTTTTTTCCTGACATCGGTGTTGTGCTGATGCGGATGGAAGAGTACGCTATGAAGATCGATGCCCAGGTCGGTGAACATGCCGGTCAGATGGGTGGTGCGTACCACGTACCCGGAGATGGTGGATACCAGCGCATTCTGCATACCCATGGCAAACAGGAGACTCCCCGCAAAGTATTCCGTCTGTAAAATACTCTGGTCATAGGTATGCCCGAATGTGCCCACCAGTATAAGGATGATCATTTCGCAGAGGATGGGTATCACATAACCCCATCGCCTGAAAGGCCCGGTTTTACCGGAGAAGATGCTGGAGAAAAAAGCGCCTGCCAGGAAGAGCAACAGCCACAATGCTACCATGCGGGCGGCCCTGAAATCGCCGCTGGCCAGTTTTTGGGCCAGCAATGCGGCGTGACCGGTGACATTGGTGGTAAGAACGGCGAAGGCAAAAAGCCCCGCCGCGTTTACCATCCCTGCGGTAAAACACAACAGTACCGCCAGTCGTAGGTTATGCTTGTAACTTCTTTTTTTTCCGGTGTGGCGCAGCATAGGTCAAGCGCTTTTATTGCAGTTCAGGACATCCCCGCAGGCAGATCAGCGCATAGCGGAAGCTGCTCCATTGGGTGCTGTCCCATTCCAGCGGGGATTGGGTTTCCAGCCATGACTGCAGTTGAGCCGCCATGTCATCGTGGGAGATGCCGGAAACGATCTGTGTTACCTGTTGTTTATCTGTGGCCTGTTTTAATGCTTCAATAATTTCTGATATACGTCTGTCTATTACCATGATAATATATTTTATGATCGTTTTACCCACATCTTCAGCAGGAAATCCACGCTGGCATCTACCAGTTGATAGGTGGGAGGTATTTCATCTTCCAGGCTGTGGAAGGTGACTACCCTTGTGCCGGCTGGTTTGTGTGCCAGCCCCTGGAACATCTGCCGGCAATAGTAATGATACAGGCTGGCGGAATACTCCGTGTCCTGGTCAATATGCCCGTCTTCTGCCAGGTTCTCGAAAAAAGCGTTGTAGAAATAAAAGTGATCGAAATCGTCAAAGTCTATCTGGGTAACGTTCCCGTGGATAAACTGCGCGTTTTCGACACCGGTCAGCCGTTGTGCGGAGCGGGCGAAGTTATGCAGTTCCCTGCGTTGTTCGACGCCATAGAAGGTGCTCTCGGGGTAATGATGTGCGCCGATCAGGCAGAATTTGCCGACGCCGCTGCCTACATCGAGGATACGGTCGCCCATACCGGCAGACAGGAAGCGGGCCGCTTTGCGGGCCACTTCTACTGGTGTCCAGTGCCGTCTTGATAATTGCTGAATACGTTGCGGGTACAGCCAGTCAAAAGCTGCATCATTTACATACCACGTCGGGCTTGCGGTTATTTCGTTCATACCGGATGCAAAGTTAGCCTGCCCCGGCGTTGATAGCGTTGATACTTTTCAGGAAAAAAGCTGCAAAAAGTCACTTTTTGAGGGAGTTCCGGAAGGTAATATATGAGAAGAAGCGGATAATTTCCAAGAAGGGCGGACTTTGAATTCGCCCTAAATTTAATACCTTGGAAGAAAATTGCAACCAAAATAATTGATCGCACACCGGGTGGTTTTTTGAGGATGACCAGCCGGGTCTTATCTGTTTTAACATTGCCAACCGTCCAACTATATGATGATACGGCCCTTTTTAAAAAAGTGGCCCTCGGTGATGAAACGGCTTTCCGGACACTCTTCGACCGGTATTGGGATACCGTGTACGGCGTTGCTTTGGCCCTGACCAAATCAGCCAGCATGGCGGACGAGATGGCGCAGGACGTTTTCGTAAAGCTGTGGCTGAAACGGGATAAGCTGGCAGCCGTCGTCAATTTTGAAGGCTACCTGTTTATGGTGGCGCGCAACCATATCTTCAATACTTTCCGCAAAAAAATACAGCTCGCGTCTTTTACAGACCATCTGCTGGACTATGCCGCGGGGCACGTGGCGGCAGCCGATACGCCCGACAAACGCCTGTTGTGCCGGGAACTGGAAACCCTGGTGGCCAAAGCAGTGGACCAGCTGTCGCCGCAACAGCGGTCGGTGTACTGCATGAGCCGGCAACAGGGACTTAGCCAGGAAGAGATCGCAGATGCGCTGGACATCTCCCGGCATACCGTGAAAAGTCATATGAATAAAGCATTACATCTTATCCGCAATTATCTCCGGCAACATGCCACCATCGAAACGCTGCTGCTCTTTTATTTTATGGCGCTGACCGCCCGTTGAAAAAAAAATTTACTTCCGACTCATACCACCACCTTTTACCGGTGTCTTTACAGGCACAGCAACCACCATTGCCCATGGAACAGGCTCATTTGAAAACACTGCTGCAGCGTTATCTGGATAATTCCCTTCCGCCGGAAGAACTGAAGGAACTGATCGCTCACCTGCAGCAGGATGCACAACAGGATACGCTTTTACAGGCAGTGCAGCAGGCACTGGCCGGCGGCGCTTACGCCGTGCCCACTGATGCCGCACAGAAAGATGCCATTTTCCGGAATATCCTGCAAAAGGCGGCGGAGCAGGCAGCACCTGCCGCGCTGCAACCGGTGAAACACCGCTCCGGCCTGTGGAAGGCGGCCGTAGCAGCGATGGTGATCGTGCTGGCAGGTGCAGCGGCATATTTTACTGCCGGCCACCGGCGGACCAGCCACACGCCGGCGCTGGCCCGCCAGGATGTACTGCCCGGCGTCAACAAAGCCGTGCTGATACTGGCCGACGGCCGCCGTATCACGCTCGACAGCGCCGCCAGAGGCACGCTGGCACAGCAGGGCGACGTTACCATCTCCCAGACGGGCAACGGGCAGCTGGACTATAACGGCTCCGGCGCCAACGGAAAAGTAGT
Organism: Chitinophaga oryzae; assembly: GCF_012516375.2. NCBI lineage: Bacteria > Pseudomonadati > Bacteroidota > Chitinophagia > Chitinophagales > Chitinophagaceae > Chitinophaga > Chitinophaga oryzae. Next base: position 7,530,555 of record NZ_CP051204.2, on the reverse strand, counting down.
GTACAATACCGTTGCCACGCCCCGCGGCGGCCAGTTCCGCATCACCCTGCCCGATGGCACCAAAGTATGGCTCAACGCCGCCTCATCACTGCATTTCCCGACCGCTTTCCCCGCCGGCGAAAGAAACGTGGAGGTTACAGGGGAAGTATATTTCGAAGTGGCCCCGCAGGCGGCAGCCCCCTTTGTTGTAACAGCCCGCGGCACAGCAGTGACCGTACTGGGTACCCGCTTTAACGTAAACGCCTATACGGATGAAGCGTCGGTAAATACCACCCTGCTGGAAGGCAGCGTACGGGTAGCCCACCAGGGACATGCCGTGACGTTAAAGCCCGGTGAGCAGGCGCAGGTGAAAGAAGGCATCCGGGTGCTGGATAACGTGGACACGGAAGCGCTCATGGCCTGGAAAAACGGTCGGTTCTCCTGCAACGATATCCCGTTGGAAGACATCATGCGGCAGATCAGCAGATGGTACAATGTACAGGTGGTCTTTGAAGACCAGATTACCGATACCTACAGTATAGAAATATCCAGGGATGTGCCCCTGTCCAAACTATTACGCTTCCTGGAATTAAGCGGAGGTGTTCATTTTGAAGTCAATGAAAAAACAATCATCGTAAAAAAATAAAGAAAAACAACCATTCGCGCAGTTATCAGATACAATAAAAAACCGGGCGGTGTTCGCGGCACCACCCGGCGGATTGTTGGATCAGGACACTTATACAATCGTTTTCGGGACTGCTAATTGTTTACATCCAAACTTTAACAAAAGTATGCAAAATGTTCTTTGTAATTCCACATTACTGAAAGACTGCCATGCCCGTAAACCAAGGCGGCAAACGGCACTCATGGCCAAAATCGGGTTGATCATGAAGTTGACATTTATTCTTATGCTGGCGCTGATGCTGCAGCTGCATGCGGCTACCAGCGCCCAGACAATCACGCTCTCACTGAAAAATGTTCCGCTCAGGACAGTGTTCAAAGCAATCAGCCGGCAGGGCGGCTACAATTTTGTTTACAACAACAACCTGCTGCAACAAGCCGGCAAGGTGAACGTGGAGGTAAACAATGCGCAGGTGGAGGAAGTACTGAAACAGGTTTTCCGGCATCAGCCTGTCACCTATGAAATCATCGATAAAACGATCATCCTCCGTAAACCGGCCCCTGCGACACCGGCAGAGAATGACCGTGCGGCCGCGCCGGCCGCCATCATCCGCGGCCGTGTGACGGACGAAGCAGGCGAACCGCTCATCGGTGTCACCATCCAGCTGAAAGGCACCTCCGCCGGCGCAGTAACCGGCAGCAACGGCGAGTTCCAGATCAATGTGCCCGACAACTCGCCCGGTATCCTCGTCTTCACTTTTCTCGGAATGGAGAAACAGGAAGTGCTGATCGGCAAACGGGCTCATCTTGATGTGAAGCTGAAACGCTCCGTAGCACAGCAACAGGAGGTGGTCGTGGTAGGCTACGGCACGCAGAAAAAAGCGACGCTCACCGGCTCCGTGGCCACCATCAAGGGAGAAGAAATAGCCCGGGTACCGACGGCCAATGTGTCCAACGGGCTCGCAGGCCACATCCCCGGCGTTATCGCCAATAACCGCTCCGGCCGCCCCGGCGACGATTACTCCGCTATCAGCGTAAGAGGCTTTAACTCCTTCAGCGGAGGTACCGCCCCCCTCATCATCATCGATGGTATCCCCGACAGGAACATGGACCGTATTAATCCCAATGATATCGAAAGCGTTACTGTCCTCAAAGATGCGTCCGCGGCCATCTACGGCGTACGCTCCGCCAACGGGGTTATCCTCATCACCACTAAAAGAGGTAAAGCAGGTAAGCCCACCATCACCTACGAAGGTACCTATGATATCCAGCAGCTCACCCGTATGGACCACCGCGTGAACGCTTGGCAATACATGACTTACTACAATGAACTGAGCGGCTATCAGGGCACATCCCTTCCCTACAAACAGGTGGATATCGATAAGTATAAAGCAGGCAACGACCCCAACTATACCAGCACCGACTGGCTGCGTACGGTGTTCCGCAAAAACGCCCCCCAGACCAACCACAGCATCTCCGTAAGAGGCGGCAGCGAAGCCGTGAAATTTTTCCTCTCCGGCCAATACCTCTCCCAGCAAAGCAACTGGGCCAACAGTGATGAGAACTTCAAAAACTATAACCTGCGTTCCAATATCGATGCGGCTATTTCCAAAAACCTGAAACTGACGCTGGATATCGCTGCCAGAAAAGAAGACCGCAAATATCCCGCCCTCAGCGCAGGAAGCATCCTGCATGAAACGGTGAGCATGTATCCTTTTATCCCTGTACACTGGACAAACGGACTGCCTTCTGCAGGTATCGCTAACGGCAGGAATCCCTATACCATGACATCGTCAGCGGCAGGATATGATAATGTGACCGATCTCTTCGTACAGCCAAAAATCGGTTTCGACTGGCAACTGCCTGCCATCGTAAAAGGGCTGTCCATCAGCGGTTACGCTGCTTTCGATTACCGCCAGCGCAGCGGGAAAAATTTCTCCCGCCCCTGGGACGCCTACACCTACAGCGCCGCTACCAATACTTATAATAACCAGAAAGCCAGCACCGCCATCCTGAGCCTGTCCCAGGATGAACGCTCCTATAACGAAAACACCTATTTTTATAAAATCGCTTTCGACAGAACATTCGGCAAACACAGTATCAATGCTTTTGCCGGATATGAACAAACCGCTTCCACCTACCGGCAAACCATCGCTTTCCGTAAGAACCTGCTGAGCGACCAGCTGGACCAGCTCTTTTCCGGAGGCACCGTTGACCAGAACGCTAACGGCAGCGCCAGCCAGGACGGCCGTGAAAGTTACCTGGGCCGCGTATCCTACGCCTATGCGGATAAATATCTCGCTGAAATAGTAGGTCGCTACAATGGTTCTTTTAACTTCCCGAAAGACAGGCGCTGGGGCCTGTTCCCGTCTGTATCGCTCGGGTGGCGCATCTCTGAAGAAAGTTTCTTCAAAGACCGTGTGAAGTTTGTGGATAATCTGAAACTGCGTGCTTCATGGGGTATCATGGGAAGCGACGCCGTAGCCAAATACCTCTACCTCGCCCGTTATTCGCTGGTGAGCAATATGAGCCTCGATTATTTCTATAGCCCCAGGCAATACAATACCTATTTCGGGTCTTCTTATGCCGAGGCCACTGCTTTGTACCTGGCTTCCGCTCCCAACGCCAATATTACCTGGGAAAAACAGGATACGCGCAACTTTGGACTGGACGCTACATTGTTGAACAACCGGTTAAACCTGACCGTCGATTATTTCCGCAACGTGCGGAAAGATATCCTGGCGCCCAGGAACGCATCAGTACCGTTATATACCGGCCTTATCCTGCCGGACGAAAATATCGGCAGAACACTGAACAGGGGCTTCGACTTCATTGTCAGCTACAACGGTCAGGCACGTGCCGTGAAATATAACGTGGGCGCCAACTTTACCTACGCGAAAAGTAAAGTGCTGTTCCGCGACGAGGCTCCCAATATCCCCGATTATCAAAAATCTACCGGCCTGCCGATCGATTCATGGGTAGTATTTGAAACCAATGGTATCTATCATACGCAGGAAGAAGTGGATAAATCACCCCATATGGCGGGCGCCAAAGCGGGAGACCTGTGGTTGGTGGATAAAAACGGCGACGGCGCCGTCACCTACGACGACCAGGTACGCATACCCGAATCAGCCACACCGAAAATTGTATTCGGTATCACGATGGGCGCCGAATACAAAGGGCTCGCGGTAGACCTGGTATGGGCCGGGCAAACGGAAGCCAAACAGCTGATCATCCCGCAGGGACAGAGCGCTGTAGTAGCCCCGCCACAATGGTTATACGATGGCCGTTGGACGCCGGATAATCCCAACGCCGAATATCCCCGCGCCTTCAACTCCAAAGATCCCAGGAATAACGTCTACGCCGACTTCTGGCTGGTAGACGCTTCTTTCCTCCGCCTGAAATCCGCGCAGGTCTCCTATAACATTCCGAAAAATCTCTACCGCAGCATCGGCATAGAGAATATCCGGGTGTTTGTAAGCGGCTTCAATCTTTTCTCCATCGACAAGATGAAGAAATTCTACCGCGATCCGGAAACCAATGATATTACGGGTATCAACTATCCGCAAACCAGGATTTACCGCGCTGGTATCACCATTGGCCTGTAACCACTTTTATGACATTTAAATCTATCTACTGTGAAAAGAATATACCGGAGAATAGGTACTGCATTATTTGCTGCTTTGTTTTTTACAGCCTGTCAGAAAGATGTGCTGGATAAAGTGCCATTGGATTCCTTCTCAGACGAATCTGTCTGGAAAGACCTGCGCCTCGCCCGGGCCTTTGCCGAGTTCCAGTATAACATTCTGCCCGGCGCCGGTCATTACTGGAACACCCTGAGTAACCGCTCCTGGGCGCTCTCCTCCGCCTGTGATGAAGCCTTCAACAGGTTCGATGACTACAATGCCGTTGTCATGAATTCTGGTTCCCTTACCCCGGACAACCTGAGCAATTTTGACATCTGGGAAGAAACGTACAAACGCATCCAGGATTGTAATCTCTTTCTGTCCAGGATAGACGGCGTGCCCGGCGATGATGCCGTACGCGGCCGGTTGAAGGCTGAAGTCACGTATCTGCGTGCCTATGCCTACTTTAAACTTATCAGCGATTATGGCGGCGTGCCGCTGGTGACCAAACCCTTTGACCTTAACAGTAATTTCGTTATGTCGCGCAGCACTTTCGATGAATGTGTGTCGTTCATCGTGAAAGAATGTGATGCCGCCGCCGCCGTACTTCCCGGTAGTTATGGTAACAACGCGGCCGAACTGGGAAGGGCGACCAAAGGCGCAGCCCTGGCGCTGAAGTCACGGGTACTGCTATACGCTGCCAGCCCGCAATGGAACACCGGCAATGATAACGCCAGATGGCAGAAGGCATCCGACGCCGCCAAAGCAGTGATCGATATGCCCAACTACCAGCTGTTTACCGGCGCATACCCCATCCTGTTTACCACCTACAATACGGAGCTGATCATGACCCGCGGTACCAATAAACAATACCAGTGGTCTTCTTTCCAGGGCGTCGAAATGTTCCTGGCTCCCAATGGTTTCCGCGGCTGGACTTCTTTTGCGCCCAGCCAGGGCCTGGTAGACGCTTTTGGTATGGCCAACGGAAAAGACATCAGCGATCCGGCTTCCGGGTATGATCCGCAGCACCCCTATGCCAACCGCGATCCCCGCTTCTACCAGGATATCCTTTGCGATGGCCTTCCTTATGGCAGACCGGAATATTTCAAAGACCGCTACGATGCCGGTCATAGCAATGAGGTAGAGACCTACGAAGGCGGCCTGGATACCGAAACCGGGTGGGACACCTGGAACTCCAGCTATACCCGCTACAGCTTCCGTAAATACCAGGATACCACCTACAACTACAGGGTGGAAACACAAACCAACAAATTCTGGGTAATAGCGCGGCTCTCAGAGATATACCTGAACTATGCAGAAGCCGAATTTCACCTTGGACATGAGGACGTGGCCCGCCAGTACCTGGACCTGCTGCGTCACCGAGCCGGTATCACCACCGATCTCCCCGGTACGCTTGCCGGTGCAGCCCTGCTGAAGAAGATACAGAATGAAAGACAGGTAGAGCTGTGCCTCGAAGGTCATCGGTACTACGATGTGCGCCGATGGAAAATCGCCGGTGAAACGGAAAACAAACCGCTGAACGGTATGAAGATCGTGAAGAACGCCGACGGCACCAAAACCTATACTGTCATCAAAGTACAGGACCGTGTGTTTAAGCCGGAGCATTATCTGCTGCCTATTCCCCGCGACGAAATAAGAAGGACCAACCTGCCTCAGAATCCAGGATATAAATGATAACCATTAAAGTGATCAGCCGCATGAAACACCGATGCATCCTGGCACTACTGCTGGTAATAATGGGGGCGTGCAGGAAAAGCACCGCCCCCGCCGGTGGTAGCAGTCAGCATGACAAAATACAACTCACCGTCACCGCGCCGGAAACGGGTTACATCTATCTCGACGGCGCCTATACCGGCGTGCAGGCGCCGGGCAGTATCGCCGTCACCAGCGGTAAACATGTAGTAGGCGTGACCCTGCGTAACTCCTGGCAGTACCTGCGAAAAGAAAGCAATGTCACCGCCGCCACTACCATGAACTTCACCGCAGCAGACAAACCTGCTCCCAAAGTATGGAAAGCTCTTTGGATAGGACTGTACGAGACAAAAGGCATTACCTCTTCCGGTGAATGCAGTACGCATTTCTCCCAGGCCGACCTGAACATGGGTTACGATTTTTTTCAATGGAGCCTCCGGCAGCATTTTGAGAAATATGCCTACAATACGATCCATTGGGAGACGGTGCGGAAAGATATCACCCTGCCGGTAACGCTTACCCGTTCACCGGGCGGTAACTTCACGGTAGAACCGTCTGCCATCGCAGCGTTGATGCCGGAGATACAACCCGGCGCTTACGACTGCGTATTCGTTTTCTGGCGGGAGAGCGAAGGGACCTGTAGCTTTAAAAGCAACTACTTCGGCCTCGCATGGACCAACCCGCTCAGGGAAAGTATCAAAACAGGATACGTCACCATCAAGTTCGATGCGGCTGCCAGCCTGGCCGACAGGATCAGCTACTACAAAACGAATGATCCCGGCGTATGGCTGCATGAATGGCTGCATACCGTAGGCGAAAACTTCTACCAGGACAAAGGCCTGCAGCTGCCGCGTAAAGCCGGTGACGGCCTCACCGTCCATGCCGCGGAAATGTATAACTACGTTTTCCCGTGGATGGACTGGTACCGCGACTTTATGGCGGGCACCGTAGTCAACACCGGCGGAACACCGCTTTACCTCGGCATAGGCCCCGAAGCGATGCTGGGCTGCTCCCTCCGGGAGAAAGCCGCCGCCACTTGTCAGGATTAATTGTTCATCATCTCACAAAAAAAATGAAAAAACTGATATCCGGTATGCTGGCGTTAGCGCTGGCACATACTACCGCTGCACAGAAATTCGAAGGCCTGGCGCCTACGCCGCCCATGGGCTGGAACAGCTGGAATACTTTCCAGACAGGCATCAATGAAAAGCTGATCATGGAAACGGCAGATATCATGGTGTCTTCCGGCATGAAAGCCGCCGGCTACACTTACCTCGTGCTCGACGACGGCTGGATGGCCATGGAGCGCGACAGCGCCGGTAACCTGGTGCCTGACCCGCAGAAGTTCCCCCATGGCCTCAAAGCGGTGGTGGACTACGTACACGGCAAAGGCCTGAAATTCGGAATGTACAACTGCGCCGGCACGCTCACCTGCGCTAAATACCCCGGCACCCGCGGCTACGAATACCAGGATGCGCGCAACTATGCCGCCTGGGACATCGACTACCTCAAATACGACTGGTGCAATACCCACGGTATCAACGCTAAAGAAGCCTATACTACCATGAGCAACGCACTGCGCAAAGCAGGCCGGCCTATGATCTTCAGCCTGTGTGAATGGGGCGTGAACAAGCCATGGGAGTGGGGCGCCCCGGTAGGCCAAATGTGGCGCACCACCGAAGACATCTGGCAGGTGTTCGACTCCGTACACAGCCATGGCACCTGGGATGCCCTCAGCGTGATGCGCATCGCCGATATACAGGATAGCCTGCGCCGTTACTCCGGCCCCGATCACTGGAATGACCCGGACATGCTGGAAGTAGGTAACGGGATGACCTACACGGAAGACAGGACCCATTTCTCGCTCTGGGCCATGATGGCAGCTCCGCTGATGGCCGGCAACGATATCCGGAAGATGACGCCCGCGACTAAAGCCATACTCACCAACAAAGACGTGATCGCCATCGATCAGGACCCTTTGGGGATACAAGGCTTTAAATTTTCAGAGAAAGACAGTCTGCAGATATGGTGCAAACCCCTGCAGCGCGGCGACTGGGCCGTTTGTTTCCTGAACCGCAGCAGCCACAATGCTGCAGTACATTTCAACTGGAAGGAGACTGCCATAGCGGACAACGTTTTCCATCATACGTTGAAACAGGACATTCATTATACCCTGTACAACGTATGGACAGGCAAAAATGAAGGCACTACCCGGAAGCCGTTCAACGCGGTGATTAAGCCACATGATATCGTGATGTTCCGGTTAAAGCAATAGTACACATGAAACGACTCCTGATCATAGGCTGCCTGCTCGGCAGCAGCATCACAGCCCTTTCGCAGGGTGCTGTTTTTACGACTACCGATACGGCCGTACAGCAGGCTTACCGCTGGGCTGCCGGTATGGTACAGCATTACCGCGGTAATCCCGGTGATGCTGTGGGCCCGTGGTATGAGGCCGCGCTGCCTGCCCGCAACGCTTTCTGTATGCGCGATGTGGCGCACCAAACCATCGGCGCCGCCATCTGCGGACTGGACAAAGAGAACCGTAATATGCTGCGCGCTTTTGCCTCGCATATCGCGGAGAAAAGAGACTGGTGCTCGTACTGGGAGATCAACAAATGGGGACTTCCGGCGCCGGAAGACTATCGCAACGACCGCGAATTCTGGTACAACCTGAACGCCAATTTCGATATGCTGTTTGCCTGCTGGAAGCTGTACCGGTGGACCGGCGACAAATCGTACATACAGCATCCGGTGTTCACGCATTTTTTTGAGAAAACAGCGAATGAATATATCCGCCGGTGGGTGTTGCAGCCTGATTCGCTTTTTTCACGGCCGTTGCATCCGAATGCACCGTCGCCTTTCAATAAACAGGACTATTTCCATCGCTGCCGCGGGCTGGCTTCCTACGTGGAAAATGTACCGGACCTGAAAATGGGAGTGGACCTGATAGCGGCTATCTACCGTGGACTGTCATCGTTATCGGCGATAGCGCAACTAAACGGCGAAGTTGCCAAAGCAGCGCGTTATGAAAGCATGGCCCGTCAATACCGTGAAAAAATAGATGCCCACTGGTGGAACAGCGGCGATCAACGTTATTATACGTGGTACAACAGCGAGGGCCGGTTTGGAACAGGGGAGGGGGAGATGTTCCTGCTGTGGTTCGATGCATTGAAAGACACTGCCAGGAGCAGGCAGACAATGGAGTATCTTATGGCAGGCCGGTGGAATGTTGAAACAACCTCCTACCTGCCGGTGATCTGCTACCAGCAAGGGTACTGGCAACAGGCGCGCCGGTATGTGCTGCAGCTGTCCGACCCCGCTACTACGCGGCGGGAGTATCCGGAAGTGTCTTTTGGCGTGGTGGAAGGGATCGTCCGCGGATTGATGGGAATAGAACCGGATGCTGCGCAGGGGCGCATTACTACCCTTTACCGGGGACAGTCCGGCGATACGGCTGCTGTGCGCGGACTGCAGGTGATGAATACCATCGTCACGGTTACGCACACCGGAAAACAGACCGTTTTTCAGCATTCGGGCAAACAGCCGTTGTGCTGGCGGGCGGCTTTCGCAGGGAAGCATGACCGTATCCTGGTACAAAATGTGGCCATGGCCGCCCGTTACCAGGCAGATAACAACGGACGGATAATATCTTTCGTTGAGGTAAAGGCGCCTGCCGGTAAAAGCATACAGGCAACGATAAAGTAAAGCGGGACGACTGTAACCGAGAGCATTATAAACAAACAAAAGGCCCTGGAGCAACTGCTTCAGGGCCTTTTGTTTGTTTATAGTGCCGTATGGATTAGTAATTAACGGTAACGCCTATATTAAACGCGGTGCCTCTTCCTTTGGAATAGAATCCGGGGATCATGAACCATTGGGACCTGGCAGGGAAATAATCTGCGTTGAACACGTTTTCAATGCCTAAGGTGAGCATGGTGCTGCGGGTTACGCGGTAGCTGGCGTTGAAATTAACCAGGTGGTAGGGCTTCACGATGCCTTCGTTGCCTTTATACAATCCGCTGGGCAGCTTATCGAAGCGGTCGCGTTTCAGGATGCCGTTGTAGTGTACCTGTAATTCCAGTCCGCTCAGCGGCCGGTAAGCGATGCTGCTGCCTACTTTCGGGGCGGCAATGCGGCGGCCGTTGAGGTACATGTTATAGTGGCCGGTGCGGCCGGTATCGGCTTTGCCTTCCACATAGCTGAAAGCCAGGTTCAGGTCTATTTTGGATATGGGCTGGTAGTGCGCGGTGGCTTCAAAGCCATAGATACGTTCGGGTGTACGGCTCACGTTAAACAGATCGGTAGCGGCGTCGTATACCATTTCGGCGCCCAGTTTGGAGGTGCTGATAAAGCCGGTCAGTTCAAAACGGAATTTTTGTGCTTTGCTGACGAAGCCCAGTTCATAGTTATTCACCAGTACTGCTTCTGTATTGATTTTGCTGATGTTGTCCACTTTGGCGTCGCGCAGGGCGAGGCCTACGTCAGCCACGGAGAAGCCCTGGGAGAAGCTGGCGTAAGGCTGGAAGGCCGGGAACCGGTTGTAACGGACACCCACGTTGAACAGGGTGGAGGTGTAAGTGAGGTCGCCGCCTTTTACTGCAAAGCTGGGCGTGATAGTTTGACCGCTGGCGTTGGTGATGCGCAGGGTGGTATAATCCTCCACGCTGATTTTCACTCTTTCCATCCGCACGCCGCCTTTCAGGATCAGGTTGTCCAGCAGTATCCACTGGGTTTCCGCAAAAGGTGCTACGTTGAACATATTCATTTCCGGCACCCAGATACGGCCGTCTACCAGGGGCTGGGAGGTGATGTCGTTGACAAAGTCCGCACCGTAAGAGAGGCTGCCCTGGCGGGTGATGGGGGAGTTGAACATAAAGCGGAAGCCTTTTTTCTTTGACAGCGTATGGGATTGACCATCGCCGCCTTCAAAACGTCCGAGGGATACGTAGAACACATCGTCCCGGGATTCGTAGTAGGCGTCTGTTTGCAGGCTGGTACCACCTATCAGGCTGTCGGCATGCCAGGACAGCTGCAGGTTGTGGTTACCGTTGATGCCCGTCGGTTTACCGGTTTGTTTGCCCAATACGCCGGTGGCAGGCTGTTCTGTGAGATAGTTGCCATTCACGAGCGTGTAGTTGGAGTTTTGCTGGCTGTTGTAGTAGTTGTACATCAGCTGGATGCGCTGGCGGCGGTTGGGGGCGTAACCCAGTTTCACAAAAGCGTTGTAGCTGTCGGTTTCGCCAAGGCTGTAGTTGGTGCCTACCAGTTTTCCTTTGGCATCTTTCCATTCGCCGGTGCGTTCGTATACACCGCTCACAGCGTAATCAAATTTTCCGAGCTTCCCATGCAATAATTGTCCGATACGTCCGCCGGTGCTACCTTTCAGGCTGGCCAGGGAGCCGGTGAGATTGATGGAGGTCCTGCCGGCAACAGGCGTATTGTCTTTAGGCGTGAGTGTGATGTAGTTGATCAAACCGCCGGAAGCGCCGTTGCCATAGATGGCGGTGGCGCCTTTGATCACGTCGATGCGTTCCAGCACTGCCGGATCGATAGACCGCAGGTCTACCTCGCCGTTACGCAGCGGGGTGGATTGCGGGATGCCGTCAATCATGATGAGCACCGACCGGCCGCGGAGGGACTGCCCCACATTGCTGTTGGTTTGTGCCGACGGCGCGAGGCCGGGAACTTCATTGGCAAGTATCTGGGTGATGTCGGAGGTGACAGCAAGGTTGTCTTCCAGCGTTTTGCGGGTGAGGACGGTCACGGAAGAAGGGACGTTGTCCAGTGATTCCGGTTTGCGGCTGGCGGATACGATCACTTCGCCGAGGGCGCGGGTGGATTGTTCCAGCATCCAGTCGGCCGTAGCCTCGCCGGCGGCGAAGGACCGGGTTTGCGGGGTATAGCCCATCAGGCTGACCGTCAGCGAAAACGTGTCCGGCCGGTTGATGGAGAGCGAATATTTCCCGTCTTTATCGGTGAAAGTGGCTGTTTTTGTGCCGTTGACCCTGATGGTGGCATGTCTGAGCGGTCCTTCGGAAGATTGTACAGTACCGCTTATGGTGGTTTGCGCTACTGCAGCCATGGTAACCAGGCTGAGAAAAAAGCCTGTGACAGTGGCTTTGAATGAAGTGATCATGGTTGGATGTCGAAATTTTTGCAAAATTATCTTGTATAATTGACGGTGGTTAATCGAATCGGGAATTTCTTTTACCAGGAAGGGAAAAAAAATCGGATGCAGGAAATCATTAATTTGAAAGTTCAATATGAAAAATATTCCGGTTAGAAATATCCGGCGTGGCCATCCCGGGGACTTTGGTATACAGGATATCGCGGAGATGACGGCTGGTAAAGGAATGGTGCAGGCGCTGCACCGGCATGATTTCTTTTATGTGCTCGCCCTGGAGAAAGGCGCTGGAAAACATGAAGTAGATTTTGTACCCTACGTCATTGGCAATCATGCCGTTTATTTTCTGCGGCCCGGCCAGGTACACCAGCTCCGGCTCAATGCCGGAAGCACCGGCTTTATGATGCAGTTTACCACCGGCTTTTGTCACCATACGCAGCTGCTGCGCAGGGTAGGTGCCTGCAATGCCTATGTAGACCGGGAAGGCAACGTCCTTCGGGTGTTGAAAGACATCTTCCGGGAATATCAGCAACAGCAGGCGCAATACCGGGAGGTCATCCAGTCCTCGCTACACATTTTTCTGATAACATTGCTCCGGCTGCAGCAACAGCCGGCGACAGATAACGCCAACACCTATACGCAGGAGCGCCTGGAGGCGCTGCTGTCGCTCCTGGAAACACATATCCACACGCAGAAAAGAGCATCGCAGTACGCGGCCATGTTACATCTTTCGCTGTATCAGCTGAATGCCGTTACCCGGGCGGCGCTGGGGAAAACCGTGTCAGCACTGATCAATGAACACATCATACTGGAAGCCAAAAGACTCCTGCTGGCCACCACCGCGCAGGTGAGCCGGATAGCGGAGCAGCTGGGCTATGAAGATGTGTCTTACTTTATCCGTTTCTTTAAAAAACAGACAGGGTACACGCCGGAGGCGTTCAGGAGTAATAACGGCTGATGTGCCAGTATTAATTTAACCGCCATCCTGTTGAATTCCATTTTTGTCCTGTTCTTCTGCTGAAAGCCCTTGGTAACTTTACAGCAAACGATCCATATGAAACAGAAATGGGATGAAAGATACCGGCAGGAGGGATTCGCCTATGGGAAAGAGCCCAATGAATTTTTCCGGGAATGGTTGCCTAAGTTCACGCCGGGCGCCATACTGATGCCTGCCGACGGCGAAGGCCGCAACGGCGTGTTCGCCGCGCAACAAGGATGGCAGGTCACTTCCTTTGACCAGAGCGATACCGCAAAGGTAAAAGCTGAGCAATTGGCAGCAGAGCGGGAAGTAACATTGAATTACATCGTCGGCAACCTTGAAGACCTCCGTTTTGAGGAAGCCTCCTTCGATGCGATGGGCCTGATATATGCCCACTTTGCAGGTAATAAAAAAGCACAGTTTCACCGGCAACTGGATGCTTGCCTCAAACCGGGCGGTGTCATTATTTTTGAGGCATTCAGTAAAAAGCATCAGGGTTTTAAAAAAGCTGATCCCCGCGTGGGCGGGCCAGACGCATTGGATGACCTGTATTCACAGGAAGAGATCATTACAGATTTCGGCAATTATGATGTCCTGCTGCTGGCCGAAGAAGAGGTATTGTTGAATGAAGGCAGTTTTCATGCAGGGAGAGGATCGGTTATCCGGTTTGTGGGGCGGAAGAAAAACGTATAGGCGGTAACGGAGGGACGACTCCCCCCGTTACCTTTTGTGAATTAATAGTCCATGCCTCCCATGCCTGCAGGGGCGGTGGCAGGAGCTTCTTTCTTCGGTTTGTCGGCCACCACACATTCGGTGGTGAGTAACATGCCGGCGATAGAAGCTGCATTTTCAAGTGCAATGCGGGTTACTTTAGCGGGGTCGATAACGCCTGCCTGTAGTAACGGTTCATATTGTTCGGTCCGGGCATTGAAGCCGTAGTCGCCCTGGCCTTCTCTGATTTTCTGTACCACAACGCTGCCCTCTATGCCGCAGTTGGACACAATCTGGCGCAGGGGTTCTTCCACTGCTCTTTTCACCAGGGCGATGCCTGTGTTTTCATCGGCGTTCAGTCCTTTTAAGTCCGGCAGGGCCGCCACCGCACGTACATAGGCCACCCCGCCGCCGGGTACGATGCCTTCTTCTATGGCTGCGCGGGTGGCGTGCAGGGCGTCGTCCACCCGGTCTTTTTTCTCTTTCATTTCCACTTCGGTAGCAGCGCCTACATACAGTACGGCCACGCCACCGCTGAGCTTAGCCAGTCTTTCCTGTAGTTTCTCCTTATCGTAGGTGGAAGTCGTGGTGCTGAGCTGTGCCCTTATCTGGGCAATGCGGCCATCGATATCTTCTTTGTTGCCATGGCCGCCCACGATGGTGGTATTGTCTTTGGTGATGATCACAGAAGAAGCGGTACCGAGGTGGCTGAGATCGGCGTTTTCGAGCTTATAGCCCTGTTCTTCGCTGATAACGGTGCCTTTGGTGAGGATAGCAATGTCCGCGAGCAGGTCTTTCCTTCTGTCGCCAAATCCGGGTGCTTTTACGGCGGCTATTTTGAGCGTGCCACGGAGCCTGTTGACTACCAGTGTGGCGAGTGCTTCACCATCCAGGTCTTCCGCGATGATGAGCAGCGGTCTTCCGCTCTGGGCTGTTTTCTCCAGGATATGGAGAATGTCTTTCATCACGCTGATTTTTTTATCGCAGATGAGAATGTAGGGGTTGTCCAGCTCGGCCTGCATTTTTTCCGGGTTAGTCACGAAATAGGGAGAGAGATAGCCCCGGTCGAACTGCATCCCTTCCACTACTTCTACGGTAGTGTCGGTGCCTTTGGCTTCTTCTACCGTGATAACGCCTTCTTTGCCAACTTTACCGAAGGCTTCGGCGATCAGTTTGCCGATCGTATCGTCGTTGTTGGCGGAAAGTGCGGCTACCTGGCGGATCTTTTCTTCGGTATGGCCTACTGGCTGCGCCTGTGTCTGCAGGTTGGCCACAATGGCTTCCACCGCTTTGTCGATGCCGCGTTTCAGGTCCATAGGGTTAGCGCCGGCGGCTACATTTTTAAGGCCTTCGCCAATAATAGCCTGTGCCAGTACAGTAGCGGTGGTGGTGCCGTCACCTGCAATGTCGGCTGTTTTGGAGGCGACTTCTTTAATCATCTGGGCGCCCATGTTTTCAATCGGGTCTTCCAGCTCTATTTCTTTGGCTACACTAACGCCGTCCTTCGTGATGTGGGAGGCGCCGAATTTCTTTTCCAGTACTACGTTACGGCCTTTGGGGCCCAGTGTAACCTTCACGGCGTTGGCCAGGGTGTCAACGCCTTTCTTCATTTTGTTTCTTGCTTCGAGGTCAAAGAAAAGTTGCTTTGCCATAGGATTGTTCTTTTAAAAAAATGAAAGCGTACAGATAAAAAAGTGCATTAAATAATGGCGAGGATATCGGACTCGCGCATAATGAGAAGGTCTTCATTCCCAATGCGTACTTCCGTACCGGCGTACTTGCCGTAAAGGACGGTGTCGCCCGCTTTAACGGTTACGGGCTCATCTTTTTTTCCGGGACCGGCAGCAACAATGACGCCGCGTTGTGGTTTTTCTTTGGCGGTATCGGGAATGATGATACCACCGCTGGTTTTTTCTTCTGTCTGTGCGGGCCGGATGATGACCCTGTCATGAAGTGGAGTGGCCGTTAAATTGTTTGCCATAGTGTTGATGATTTTGAATTTAAGGTTAAATACAAAGTCACTTGATTAGGGTGTCGCAATCTTGACGGTGCTTGCTTTATAAAAAGGCGTTTTCAATCTGTATGCCAGCGGAAAAGTTGATTACATTTTGTCATTTTTCTTGAAAAAATGACAAGTTGAAATTTGAAAATTTGTCATGCGGATAGCCTGTGGCCAAGTGTTTTATCAATCTGTTCATTAAAATTTAAGCGTATGATTTTTAAAATTTTATAGCGGGATTTTTTATACATTACAGGTACATGAAATTACTGTCATCATCCGCATTGATCTGGTCGCCGGTAGTGGCCAACAACCGTATGAACCGGAAACCGCAGGCCAGCGGCATCAACAGCTATGAAAAAGAACTGGGCTTCAAACCGGAGGACTGGCAGAATAATTGTCTGCAGCAAAACGGACAAGCCGCCTGGCTGGACCTCTGCTGCGGTGAAGGCAATGCACTGCTGCAATACGCCCGGGGAGTCGCTGCTAACGGCCAACAGGCCAATGTGCGGCTGAAAGGCATTGACCTGGTGGACCAGTTCCAGCCGCTGCCACCGGACATTGACTGTGTGACGTTTGAAACCCGCCCGCTGGACGACTGGAGCAGTGATGAACAATACGACCTTGTTACCTGCATACACGGTTTACATTATGTGGGAGATAAGCTCAAGGTACTGGCGGCAGCCCTGAAGGCTGTCAGTAGCAACGGACTTTTCATGGCCAACCTCGACCTGAAAAGTATCCGGATCGCAGGCGACGGCCGGCATCAATACCTGAGAAAAATATTCGCGGAGAATGACATCACCGATAATGGCAGAAGAAAAATCATTAGCTGCAAAGGCACGCGGGATGTCCGTTTTAATGTATCTTACCAGGGAGCGGATGATACAGCCGGCCCTAATTACACCGGCCAGGAAGCGGTGGATTCGTATTATCTGGTTAAATAATCAATCTGGCCATAACGCATTCATTTGACCCACTTATGACCAAGTTGCCGTGAGCTTTTCAACAAACCATCTTTGAGCCGTACAACAAAGCTACCGGCCTCACACCGGTGTACCTTTGGTGTATCATCAAAAAGAAAAAAAATGCAAAAAGTATGGTTTATAACCGGCAGCTCCCGTGGGCTGGGCCGGAGCCTCACTGAGGCAGTATTACAACACGGCGATAAAGTAGCCGCTACCGCCCGTAACATTAGTCAGCTGGACGATTTACAACAACAATACGGCGATCAGATATTCCCCCTTGCGCTGGATGTGACAGACTATAAAAAAGTACCTGCCGTGGTAGCGGAAGCGGTGCAGCATTTTGGCCGCATTGATGTGCTGGTGAACAATGCCGGTTTTGGCATCATCGGTGCAGCGGAGGCGTATACCGAAGAGCAGGTACGCAGCCAGCTGGAGACCAACCTGTATGCCCCCATTGTAATCACCCGGGCGGTGTTGCCTTATATGCGTCAGCAGGGCGGCGGCCGGATATTACAGGTCAGCTCTATCGGCGGCAGGGTAGGCAATGCGGGCCTGACCATGTACCAGGCGGCCAAATTCGGGCTGAGCGGCTTTACAGAAGCATTGGCCAAAGAAGCCGGACCGCTGGGTATTTACGTCACCAGCGTGGAACCGGGCGGTTTCCGTACCGACTGGGCAGGCGCTTCCATGACCTACGCCCCTGAAATAGCCGGCTATGATATGGTGAACCAGCGGGTCGATTACTTCAGGGAAGGGAAGTTTGTCGCAGTAGGTGACCCTGTTAAAGCGGCCAAAGCGATGGTGGCGCTGGCGCAGCATCCCACTCCGCCTGTACACCTGGTACTGGGCAGCGAAGCCATCGGGCTGCTGAAAAACGCCGATAAGTTACGGCAGGCTGAAATGGAAGAATGGCTGCCGGTGAGTCTCTCTACCGATCATGAGGAGGCCGCGTCATTTATCGATTCACCGTTGGGCCAGTGGGCCACTCAGGGCGTTCAACGCAAAGCAGATTAAACAGACGGCGCAGACGGTATCCACATGCCGTCTGCTTTTTGTAATTTTAGTTATGACCGATTTGAACACAAATCCATCCCGCATCGCCTACTCCTGCTACTATTCCCGGACAAGGGACGGGGAGCAGTTTGTGCCGGAGCACGTATTCAGTTACCAGGTTGCCGGCCGGCTGACGCTTAACAACGCAGATAAAACCTATGTTTTTAACGAAGGAGACCTCCGGCTGATCCGGCGCAACCAACTGGTGAAATTTCTAAAGGAGCCGCTGGAAGATGGCGTCTTTAAAACATTATCCGTCTATCTCGACCAGGAAGTACTGAAGAGTTTTAGCCTGGAGTACGGCTATCAGGCGGAAACCGGCGGTAAGGCAGGAGAGACCGTATTGAAACTGAAGACAGGACCGCTGTGCAAAAGTTTCCTGGACTCATTGTTGCCTTATGTGCAGGGAAATCTGTTGATCAGCGAAGACCTGCAGCGGCTGAAACAACGGGAGGCGATTATGGTCCTGCTGCAGGCCCAGCCGGAACTGAAGGACGTGCTGTTCGATTTCCGGGAGCCGGGCAAGATAGACCTGGAAGAATTCATGAACAGGAACTTTCATTTTAATGTGCAGCTCAAGCGGTTCGCTTATCTTACCGGGCGCAGCCTTGCGACCTTTAAGCGGGACTTTGAGCATATTTTCCACACGTCGCCCAGCCGCTGGCTGATGCAGCGGCGCCTGCAGGAAGCGCATTTCCTGATTAGGGAGAAGGGGAAAGCGCCGTCCGACGTATACCTGGAGACCGGATTTGAAGACCTGTCCCATTTTTCCTTTGCATTTAAGAAGATGTACGGGGTAGCACCTTCAAAGCTGGTAAGTTGAGGCTATGTCGCAGTATTGTTGTATATTCGGATAGCTGTGAACGTTATGAGCAATACCGGTAAAAAAATAGAAGACAAAACAATAGTCGTCCCGGAGTACCCGCGGGTGTACCTGTATATCCGTATTGTTCAGGCTAAACTGTTTATCGACAATCATTACGCGGATGAAATAGACCTGGAGAACATCGCCGATGAAGCCTATTTCTCGCGGTTCCACTTCATCCGGCTTTTTAGGTCGGCCTATGGTAAAACACCCCATCAATACCTGAAATCCGTCAGGATCGAAAAAGCCCGGCAGCTGTTGAAAGAAGATAAAACGGTGGCAGAAGCCTGCTTCTCCGTAGGCTTTCAAAGCCTCACCACCTTCAGCGGCCTTTTTAAGAAAATCGTAGGGGAATCTCCTTCTTCCTATGCTGCACGCCATAAAGAGATGAAAAAACAAATCAGCGAGAAACCTTTGGCGTTTGTCCCTTCCTGTTATGCCTACCAGCATGGCTGGCTGGAAAAATAGCAATTTTGAAGAGGTGAATGACAGCGTAGTTGCAGATCTTTGTTTCAACAACAAAAACAAAGACTATGATTACGAAAATGACCATCACCAACATTCATGTACTGGACCAGGACAGTGCCTATGACTTTTATGTAAACAAACTCGGATTTAAGCTGGTAGACGATATCCCGATGGGACCGGACACCCGTTGGCTGACCGTGTCCCCGCCTGAACAGCCCGACCTGCAACTGGTGCTCTTCCCGGTAAAAGTAAGTAAGATGTTTCCCCAGGAAACAGCAGATATGCTGATCACCCTGATCAAGCAGGGCGTATTCGGCTGTGGCGTGCTTACCTGCAAAGACATTTTTGCCACGTACGAAGAACTGAAAGCGAAAGGCGTAGAATTTATGAAGCCGCCCACCAAAGAGTTTTACGGTACCGAAGCCCTGTTTAAAGACGATTCCGGCAACTATTTTTCATTGCAAACCATTGATAACTTTAGCCATGAAAACAATATTTGATGGTCCCGTAAGGACGGAACTAATAAACAGAATCAGCGCGCTCGGCGAGCACAGCAGCCGGCAATGGGGTAAAATGGACGTCTGGCAGATGACCAAACACTGCAGCCAGTGGTTTGAATGGATCATGGGAAAGCAGCAGACGGCCTACAAACAGGAATTCCTGGGAAAGATATTCGGGAAAATGGCGCTGAAAAGCAATACCAAAGACGACCGGCCCATGCAGAAAAATATGCCCGCAGGAAAACAGGTGGTAAAACAAAAAGGCGGTGACGTGGAACAACAGAAACAGATATGGATCGGTTTGATCAAAGAATGCGAACACTATTCAAATCCTGCTTTTATCCACGATTTCTTTGGTAAAATGACAAAGGAGCAGATCGGCGTTTTTGCCTATAAACACGCAGACCATCATTTAAGACAGTTTGGCGTTTAATTTTTACAGACATGCAGGTAATATTTATCCAGGGCGCCGGAGAAGGCGCTTATGAATGGGACCAGCCGCTGGTGCAATCGCTGCAACAACAGCTGCAGGCGGGTATTAGCTTTCATTATCCGCCGATGCCGCAGGAAGAGGCGCCCAACTATCAGATGTGGAAAACCGCGGTCCTGCAGGAGCTGGAAGCAAGCGATGCTCCCCTGGTACTGATCGGGCATTCTCTGGGTGGTTCTGTGCTGTTAAAGTTGTTGTCAGAAGAAAAGGTGCAGCAAAAGATAAAAGCGCTTTTCCTGGTTTCCGCTCCCTTTTGGGGAGAGGCGGAATGGCAGTCGCCGGAATTTATGCTGAAGGATGATTTTGACAGGCGTCTGCCCGCTATAGATCCCGTTTTTATCTATCATGCGGAAGATGATGAAGTGGTGGATTTTGCGCATCATCGGCGTTACGCCGCCAGCCTGCCCCGGGCAGTTGTCAGAACGTTCAAGCAGGGAGGCCATGAAATGGTGGCCGCAGCAAAGACACTGTCTGAAGATATTAACCAGCTCCGCTGATCACTTTGCTGCTTTGCCGCATTTAACAAGGTAGAATGGAAAATTTTCGTTCACTTCCATGATCTCCAGCAATCCTGCCTGATCAAACTCCGCATGGATCGATTCCCGGTCATAGAAGTACATGTTAACGCCGCCGAACATTTCATAACGGTCTTTGCTGATAAGCGTGCCCTGGCCGTAGGTATGCGCTGCTTTCGAAATCATGGTAAAAACCATGTAGCCGTTTGCTGATAACTGCTGATAGCAGTCGCTGATCAGTTTCTTTCTTTCTTCTCCATCCAGCAGGTGAATGAGGGCGTAACAGAAGATGCCGTCATACTCAACGTCGTCGAAAGGCATGGCGGTTACTGAGCCGTGATGGATCATCATGCCGTCGCCGTAATGTTTCCGCGCCATCTCAATCGCCGTTTGGGATATCTCGATGCCTGTTACGCTCATGCCTTTGTCTTTGAATATCTGCGCGTTCCGGCCGTACCCGATACCGGGGATAAGCACCTTTTTTACACCCTTTTCAACGAAAAAGTCGCTGGTTAACAAGGCGGAATGGGAAGGCTCAAAACCCCACATTTCCTGCTTTTCCGTGAAGGCGGCTTCCCAGAATTCTGGTTTCGCGTTTTCCTGCTGCATGGTTAAAAATTAAAATTTGCAACGAAGTTACAAAAAATACCCCGCTATTTTATACACAGGCTCAGCAACAGTGCCGCCAGGTACAGTCCTATCCCATAAACGGTGTGAGTTTTCAGGCTCCGCAATCTGGCAACGGCAGGATTAGGCGATTGATAGTCCTGCGTAAGGAAATTGTGTGCGTGGGTGGCTTTAGCGTTGCAGCGCCGGCCACCATCAATGATCAGCACATCCCGCAGTGAACGGCCCAGCGCCATCGCCGCAGAGAGGCCTGCGCAGCTGCCGCCGGACAAATCACAGTTATGCCTATATTTGACTACCAGCCTGGATTTTATGGAACACTACGAATACTTCAGACAATTTCACGATATCAGTCCGGCAGACTATCACCTGCTGACAGACCACCTCCAATACCGATCCTTTAAAAAAGGAACGGCCATCGTAGTGCCGGGGCAGGTCCAGCGGGACCTTTACTTTGTTAAAAGCGGCGTCCAGATGGCCAGCTTCGAAGCCGACAACAAAACTTATGTCATCGACTTTAGTTATTCCCCTGCGTTGTGTGCTATCGCGGAATCTTTCTCTTTCCAGACGCCTTCCAAATACTTTTTAACCTGCCTGACAGACAGTGAACTGGCCTGTCTTCCCTACACGCAGCTGCAGCAGTTACTGGACCAGTCACAGTCCGTGGAACGGCTCTTCCGGCGAATGATAGAGCGTATGTTAGCGGATATGGTGAACATGCATATTAACCTGCGCGCTATGACCATCGAAGAACGGTACCGGTCATTTTGCAGTAAAAACCCGGAACTGCTGCACCTGGTGCCGCATAAGTACATCGCCTCCTACCTGGGCATAGACCCGACGAACTTCAGCAAACTATTTAACCAGGTTAAATTCTGATGTTGGTATACACCAAGAATGGTTTACCTGCGGCTTCCGACTTTTACCGTCATTAAATAAAACACGATGATGACTGTAGAAAATCAGGGACGTTACGCCGATGTCAACGGATTGAAAATGTACTACGAGGTACATGGTCAGGGCAGACCGTTGCTGTTATTGCCCGGCGCCGTTTCCGGCGTAAGCACCGCCTTTGGCAGCTTAACCCCGCTGCTGGCGGCAGACAGGCAAGTAATAGCTGTTGAATTCCAGGGGTACGGACACACTGCCGATATCCCGGAACGTCCCCTTTCTTACGAACAACTTGCGGACGATGTGATGGCACTGCTACGGGTACTGCACATCACGGAGGCGGATTTTTTCGGTTACAGCACAGGCGCCGGCGTGGCATTGCAGATAGCCATGCGTCAGCCTGGGCTGGTAGGTAAACTCATCCTGGCTTCCGGCACATTCAACAGCAGCGGCCGCCATCCGGCGCTCGCCGGACTGGAATCCCTGCTCACCGCCGAAGGCATGAAAGGCACGCCCTATGAAGCGGAATATCTCCGCACCGCCCCGCGGCCGGAAGACTGGCCACGACATCTGGAGAAAGTAACCATCTTCAACAAAAGAGCACAGGCATGGTCTGCTGATGACATCCGGAAAATACAGGCGCCTGCATTGATCATTGCCGGCGATGCTGATATCGTTCAACCGGAACATGCGGTGGAATTATTCAGGCTGCTGGGCGGCGGTAGTCTGGGGGAATTATCAATGCCGGTTTCTCAACTGGCGATATTACCCGGTACCATGCATACTGCACTGACAACAAAAACAGCACTACTCATGGCCATCATTCCTGGTTTCCTTAAAGGCGGGACCCGCTAAAGGTGTAGTTGCCATTGCGCAGGTTGTCCTTTCATTGCCACTAATTACAGGTGATACTAAACTGAGCCATCAGTGACGGTAACGCTGTTATGCTCCGGCGACGCTATGTCCCTGGGGCGGGAAGCGGGACCGGGCATATCCGTAAGGAGTAGGAGTGGCCTGGATATTGGGGCATGTTAAGCGAAAAATTGATGTTATGCTTACAAGAGCAGAAAATAACGCAGGAAAACAAAGTACTGCCTGGGACCTGTCCGGTATCTATGACTTTCGCGGCCAGCAGGTTCGTTATGGGAAAACCGGGAAAGGCAGTCCCCTTGTTTTCATTCATGGAACACCTTTCTCTTCTGTGGTCTGGCGCAGAATTGCACCCTATATTGCTACAGAAAGGGAGGTGTTCTATTTCGATTTGTTAGGCTACGGTAAGTCGGACATGAAAGAAGGCGATGTATCGCTGGGCGTCCAGAACGAGCTTTTTACGGAATTGATGGACCATTGGAGTATCGACCGGCCGGACGTTGTGGCGCATGATTTCGGAGGAACGACCGCTTTGCGCGCTCATATACTCAATGAACGGGAATACCGTTCGCTTACCCTGATAGATCCGGTGGCTATCGGTCCGTCAGGTTCGCCTTTTGTGCAACAGGCAAGGCCCCACGAAAAAGTATTTGCCGGTCTCCCTGCTTATATTCATCAGGCCATACTGCGTGCCTACATTGCCGGTGCTGTACACCGGTCCCTGTCTGAGGAAGAAATGATGCTGTATATGGAACCATGGCTGGGAGACACCGGGCAGGCTGCTTTTTACCGCCAGATAGCCCAGATGAGCGACCGCTTTACGGATGATATTGAAAATCGTTTTAAGGAGGTAAGGTGCCCGGTTAACATTCTCTGGGGTGAGGAAGACCAATGGATTCCATCAGCGCGTGGACGCTTACTGGCAGAACGTATACCAGGAGCTTCGCTGCATATTGTACCCAACGCATCGCACCTGGTACAGGAAGACGCGCCGGAAGCTATTGTGGCAGCGATACTTCATTTTTTAAAAAGAGAGGTGCCATCATAGCCTGAAGTGTTAACAATAATTTACTTCTCTTCCCGGCTGCAAATACATTTAATGAAGCCCTTCCATCACCATCTTCACATAAAACAACCTGCTGGCTCCCTGGTCATTATCGGCCACCAGGTGAAGATACCATTCATTGCCCTTAATAGCCGATAAACAAACACCTTCCATCTTTTCCCCTTTGAAGGCAGGATCTATATCTGAGAGATTAACAATACCATCTAACTGTATGTCTGCACCATTTAGTTGCCGGCTGATATGCTTCACCCAGCCGAGGTAACTGTCGCCGATTGCCCCATCGTCATAGGCATTGCTGGTGGCTTCACTGGAAAGAAGAACGAGCAGCGCATCTTCCTGCTCCACATAACATAATTCGGAAACACCGGCGAATCCGTGCGTGGGAAAAGGGATGATCAGCTTTGAAACACTGACAGGAACTTCTTCCTGCCGCTCCCAGAAATCAGGCGTGGTGATCACCAGTTGATTGACCGGATGACCGTCATTGCCGCGGTTGGCAAGTATAAAATGCTCGCCTGCTACGGTGGCGCCTTCGATATTTATCTCCGGAATCTGCTGTAAACGTTTTATAAACGGGGCATAGGAAATGTAAACCGGTTTGCTGTCACGCGGAGGAAGCGGTAACAAAACGCCTGTTTCCCGTTCCTTTGTTGCGGCAGAGCCCAGTGCCAGCAACCTTTTTTGTTGGCCCGTATTCAGTATCACCGCGGTTTCCAGGTCGGGCTTTTTAGCTTTGGGGATGCGCTTCTCTTCATAATGAAACAGGGTTACTGTATTGACTTCATGATAATTACTGTCCAGTACCAGCAGTTGATTGGCATCGTCGCCAATGATATAAAGGTGGCCGTCGTAATAGTTGATGGCGGAGCCGGAGGGGAAGTGGCTCAGTAACAGTGTTTTCAATAAAGTGATGATCGCTTTCAAAGTTAGTCCTGTTAAGGTTTACAGATCGTTTACCGAAGAGCTCATTTTTCCGGGAGAAGCCTGATCTTTTGACAATGGTGGCAATACCAGTAGACCTTGTCATCATCTTCCAGCCTTATTTCACTTTTTATTCCGCAAGTGGTGCATATCCGTTCCAACGATTCATCTTCACGGGCCCTGTAGCCGCAAGCGGAACAGTGCCAGCTGGTAGGCGGCGTATTTTCTTCGTCATATGACCAGGTGAATGCCTGGTCCTGACAATGAGGACAAATGATCAAACTCACCGGCTTAAAGTTTTTACAAGGATAAAACAAAAAAGGTTATCAGACAGCTGCCGGATAACCTTTTTTGTTTGGTACGGGTGTACATTGCCAGCAATTTTGTACAGGCCGGACAAATTAATAATAAAATAATCTCCTGTGTGCAATGCCTGCAGCGGCCACTATATCTTTGCGTCCGCAAGGTAACTTATCATGGATAGAAGTACATTAAATGATGCCGCCTTATGGCAACAGGTAAAACGGGGAGATACAGCGTCGTTTTCATGTTTGTTTGAACGGTATTGGGATGAAATGTTTTCCATGGCCTACCGCAGGCTGGCCGACGAGGCGACGGCCAAGGATTTTGTACAGAACATCTTTATTCACGCCTGGGAGAACCGGCAACAGATAACCGTTGAAGATAAGTTAAGCCCCTATTTGTTTACTGCTTTAAAATACAGTGTTATACGCCATATTTACCGGGAAGCCAAACAGGGCACCACGGATTTACCATTGTCCGTTTACAGCCTGCCCGACGAAGCAGAACAAAGAAAACAGGATCATTACGAATTTGACGCATTGAGAGAAAAAGTCCGGTGGGAAATCGCTTCCATGCCGGATAAGATGCGGGAAGTCTTTATACTCAGCTATGAAAAAGAGCTATCCGTCAGGGAGATAGCGCTGCGACTGTCTATTTCGGAACAGACGGTCAAAAACCAGGTCCACAACGCCCTCAAACGGCTTCGTTTACGGCTGCAGGGCCAGTCGGTTTACCTGCCCTTTATCCTGTAACCATGCCCGTTCCGGGAGTTTACAATTTGGTAACATTAAAAGGATAGTACTACAGGCCCTAACCGGTATGTACATAACAGGAGGACTGTTATATGAAACTACACAACCGGTTAAAACTACTTCGGCATTATTTAGCGGGGAAGACAAACAAGGAGCAGGACAAGCTTGTTGACGACTGGTATCATTCGGTGGACGATATAAAGCCGATCGGGCTTTGGCAGCAGGAAGGGAAAAGAAGCGCCATCAAGGGAAGTATTCATTTACAGATCCTGGAGCAGATAAGCCAAAAGAAGGTAGTGCCCATGCGTGGCCGGATAGTGGCTGCCGCATGTATGGCGTCGTTGTTGATCGGCGCTTCCTGGTTTTTCCTGGTGAATCACGATAAGCAACCCGTTACCTGTTTTACAATAACAGCCCCTTCCGGCGAAATCAGACAGTTCCTGTTGCCCGATAGTACCCAGGTATGGCTGAAATCCGGTACCACTATTCAATACAGTTCCCAATATGGAAAACAAAACAGGCGCCTGGACCTGATAGAAGGAGAGGCATTCTTTGAAGTGAAAAATGACGAGACCCGGCCATTCATCGTAAAAGCAGGCAAACTTGAAACAAAGGTGCTGGGCACCGCCTTCAATGTGCAGGCATATCGTAACCGCCCTGCCATACAGGTATGGGTACAACAGGGACGGGTACAGGTGAGCGACAGTGTGCAGGTACTAACGGAACTGTCTAAAGGGAAAAGACTGCAATGGAATATCAACGATGGCCATTTCCGTGTTGACAGCCTCCATTGGAAACAGGCACTGGGCTGGCGCGACGGTATTCTGCTGCTGGAAGCTGCCACCTTCTCCGAACTGGCCAATGAGCTACAGGGAATATATGGCGTAACGTTGGTGACCTCCGATGTAAACATCCGCAATCAGCATTACGATGCTAAATTCTTTATCCGAAAGACTTCCGTCAGCGACATTATCGCCACCCTTGCGGAAGTACACGGTATACGCTACAAAATACAGGGAAAAACAATCACCTTATATTAAAAGCAAAATCCCGCTGGTAACGGGATTTGCCAAACATTCCGGTAATGCCATTTTTTGACGAAAGCAACATTACCATCTAAAAAAATCAATCATAAAGGTATGGAAAAAAAAGGAACAGGGACATTGGCCCTGACCAAACGAAGGCTTGTGCTGACGATGTGTTGGCTGCTGCTGGCGGTATCCGGGCTAAAGGCACAGGCGCCCGGAAAAGTAAAATTATCTATCCGGTTTACAAATGTGGCATTGGATGTTGCCATGCGGCAGGTGAAAGAGGCCAGCCCGGTGAATATAGCATACGACGCAGGAAAATTACAACTATCGCAATGGAACGTTTCCCCGAAAGAGTTTAAGCAGGCGGACCTGTCTGAAATCCTGCAGTATTTATTGCAACAGGCGAATGTCGGGTATAAAGAAGTAGCCGGAGGAATTGTATTGTTTGAAAAAGAGAAAGACGCTCCCGTTAAAAAAGAGAAAGGACGCCTTACCGGCAAAGTCATAGACGAGGAAAACGGTGACCCTGTGATTGGCGCTACCATCCGCATCGGCGAAGCAGGCGCAATTACAGACGATGCCGGTAATTTTTCACTGCCCCTGCCTCAGGGCCGCTACACCGTGATGATCAGGTCCATGGGATATGGCGCCAAGGAGGTAAGTGGCGTGGCCATCCATGAAAACGAAACGTTTACCTTGAACGCTACGCTGAAGCGGCAGAGAGGCAACCTGGCGACGGTAGTGGTAAAATCCTCTGTCAGAAAGGAAACTACAGCCGCCTTATACAGCCGTCAGAAAAACGAAGCCGGTATCATCAACGGCATCAGCCATGAGCAGATGGCTGCCTTACCCGATAAAAACATCGGGGAGACATTGAAACGTATTTCCGGTGTCAGCACCACCGACAACAGGCGGGTGGTGGTACGCGGTATTGCTGAACGATATAACATGGCCATGATGGACGGCGCCGCCCTGCCCAGCACAGATGTACAGGTACGCGACTTCGAATTTGACATCGTGCCCAGTAACCTGGTGGATAACGTTGTGGTATCAAAAACGGCTACTTCTGATATGGGATTTGGTTTTGGCGGAGGAATGGTACAGATCAATACGATGGCCATCGCTGACAATAATTTCACTACTGTCAGCGTGGGGAGTAAATACATCAGCGGCAGTACCGGCAAAGAGTTTATGGGTTACCAACGGGGAAAGAATGATTACCTTGGGTTTGATGACGGTGGCCGGAATCATTTTCCCAAAGAGATCCTCACGCTCACGCCCGGAAATTACGATCCTAAAAATCCCTATAATCATATCCCGCCGGCGGGTATTGAAAAAGTAACCCCTGAAATGATCGCAGCCCAGAACAAAAGGATCGGCGGCCTGGACAGGATAGGGACCCGCACCTATCGCGCAGCTCCCGGACAGAACTACCAGTTCAGCCTCGGCCGCAGCTATACCCTGAGAGACAGCCGTATCGGATTTGTAGGCTCGCTGAGTTATCGCAACGAGCAGGCCATAGATGATGTCCTCCATTTTGAACGCGGCGTTTTCAACAAGCAGGGCAACAATCTGTACGACGCTGAAACAGGAGCGGAAATCAGGGAATCAGCGGCGCAGCAGTACAATTTCACCACCAGCTGGGGAGCGTTGCTGAACGCAGGATGGAAAAGCAAACGCCATCAGATCATCTCCCGCAACTTTTATTCAAGGGTATTTGCCAACCAGTTTTTCCGCGTAAAGGGTTGGGGCGATGAGATCGGGTTTGGGGATGATGCCGCCATCAATGAATACGACAGGCCCAAGTTCATCGATCTGCTACAGAACAGGATAAACGGAGAACACACTTTTGGCCGTTTTAAATTCGACTGGGCTGTGGCCCGTAACCAGGTGGCCAATCACGAGCAGGATGCTGTCGATGCCAACCTAACCCCTATGGCAACGCTGAACGGCGCCGTGTACAACTATGTGCCCGGCGGCTACATTGCCAACCCCGGCCCCCTGAGCCGTTCTTCCTACCGGTACGTGGAAACCAACGGGATGGCGGATGCGGCGCTGAGCTATCGGTTCCATCTCAGAAAGCTGCCGCAGGTGATCAAGGCCGGTTACCAATACCTGGATAAAAGAGGGCACTATGACTGGAGCGTTTTGCCAGTAGGGGTGGCCGGAGACTTTAAAGACCTCTTTAAGCCGGTGCACCAATGGGATATGAGCTTTACG
The DNA here is from genome assembly GCF_012516375.2 of Chitinophaga oryzae. Taxonomy (NCBI): domain Bacteria; kingdom Pseudomonadati; phylum Bacteroidota; class Chitinophagia; order Chitinophagales; family Chitinophagaceae; genus Chitinophaga; species Chitinophaga oryzae. Next base: position 7,501,260 of record NZ_CP051204.2, on the reverse strand, counting down.
GACCCGCTGAAAGGTGCGTTTTATTATCCAGCCGCTTTTAACAATAATAGTTACGAAGGAAAGAACAACAACCAGGCGGGGTATGTGATGCTGGACAACCGTTTTACCAGCTGGCTCCGGCTGGTATGGGGTATCAGGGCGGAATACTATAGCTATGAAAAGGTAAAAGACGAGGCGGCGGACAAGATCTCGCAGGCTAACCTGGACGATTCGGACAAGCGGCGCTACGTAGATCCGGAAACAGGCAACCTGGTGCACAAAACCCTGGATGCCAGCGCGGAAGATAAAAAATGGCTGTACCTTCCTTCGGCCAATCTGACCGTTACACCGTTCCCTAACTTCAATATCAGGGCGTCTTTCGCGCAATCGGCCATTCGCCCGGCGTTGATAGAGAACTCCAGTTTTGCCCGGTTCAACTACCTCTATGGGCGTATACAGCGCAATACAGGCGTGGTGTCTACCATGATCTCGCATTACGATCTCCGGTTGGAATGGTATCCGCAGCCCGGTGAGGTGATCTCGGCAGGTTATTTCAGAAAACATTTCAAAAATCCCGTGGAAATGTACCTCGACATTACCAATACCAGCGGCGCTGTTGACCTGCTGACCGCCAACTCTGACTATGCCAATGTAAACGGATTTGAAGCAGACCTGCGCAAAAGCCTTGGATTTATCTCCAAACGGTCAAAGTTCCTGGACAACCTCTACTTCAGCGGTAACCTGACCATACAAAACTCGGAAGTGCAGGCCAGCGCTTTCCGCTATGAAACCATGGGATCAGGCGCTGATGTCAACAAGGTAACTTACTCCTACCGCAGGAAAACGTACCTGAAAGAAAAACGGCCGTTGTACGGCCAGGTGCCTGTTCTGTACAATATCGGTCTGCAGTATGCTGGAGACAGGCTGGGTGCCAATATCGCTTTCAATCACTCCGGCTATAAAACCTTTACCGTAGGGATGCAGCCCCACTATTCAGAAATGGAACGGCCCCGCGACCAGGTAGATGCACAGGTGAGCTACAAATTCCTGAAGGACCGCACGTTACAGGTAAGATTGAATATCAGTAACCTGACCAACAGCCCCTATCGCTTTTTTATCAACGGTAAGAATACCTATAGCCTGAAACCAGGCGCCGACAATATGTACATGAACGAATGGTCGGATGTATACGAATGGAAAGAGGGGTTTTCCCAGAAGTATGAAGAAGGGTACTATGTGGATGACCGCGATGGGAAACGGAAAGTTCGCATAGGCGATACTGATACTTTTATCCGTAAGATAGGATCTTCTTTCAGTCTCTCGATATCTTATAATTTCTAACAATCATAAACAAAAGAAATGAAAGTCTGTAAAACAAGCTGGCTGCTAACAGGTATAGTGGCTTTTGTGCTGGCTGCCTGTAATAAAGACAACGATAATCTGCTCTACAAAAAACAGGTATTACCCATTGTTATCAGCGGATATAATGCTACCCAGGAGGCGCTTACGGTGAAAGTAGACACATTTTATTTATCAACCAGGCTGGGAGGAGGGTCATTTAAACAAGGCAGCGCTTTCACTTTCGGGGAGCATCAGCATACGGTAAAGGTGAGTATTACAGAAGAAAGCAGCGGAAAACTGGTGTTGGAAAAAGAATTTACAAAGCAGGACAGCGTTGCCGCCTTCAACTTTTTGTATATGGATGGCAAAGCGAGCAATATGCCCGAAAAGCCGGCTGTGGAGAAGGAGAAGATCAGTCTTGTTTATATGTTCATTCCGAATATTACGCAATACAGCGAACCGGTTGACTTCGTCATTGGTAAATATTTCGTTGTGCCGAAGGTGTTTGAGGAAGTTACAAGGATTAAGAACGTAAAGCCTAATGAATTTAGTCCACCGGCTACATTCTCCACCTTCCTGACGGGCCGGCAGGAATACAATGGTGTAATAACCTCGGTTTCGTTTCAGGTGAGGATATACAAAACAGGTACCAATACACCCTATGTGGACGGTACCGCCTATACGTGGAATGATATTTCAACTTCTGCTCCCAAACCGGCGGCGTCTGTGGCTGCCTCTAAACTTTACATCTTCTCGGAAGCTCCCAGTGGAAACCTGATGAGGTTTTTTACCCGTTTGGATTACTAAAAATAAAACAGATCATGTTAAAGATAAAATTACTCGGACTGCTGGTCCTTCTGATAGTGCTGAATGCCTGCAATAAGGAAGAGGCGCCCACCAAAGCGGTGAATGTTGAGGTGTGGGGATACAATATAGGCGATGCCGAACTGGAAATGTCGATCGATACAACTGTTTATCGCAACTTTACCACACTGCCCAATATGCCCGTTACCTTTAGCAGGATATATACCTTTCCTTCCGTCCTGAAAGAGGTGTCTTTAAAAATAAAAGACAAGACATCGGGTAAAGAAGTGTACCAGCAACAGCTAAATCTCGCCGGTGAGCTGGAATTGTTTTTCCCTTTTATATGGATGAATGGAAATATGCTGAAGGTAGAAACTACCGCCGCCGATCCGGTTACCAACAAACTGAGCTTTTATATCCATTATCCGCAAAATAACGAGGCGCTGGATATCTTTCTGAAAAACGATGCCGGACAAATGGTGATCATCGCCCAAAATGTAAAACCCGGTGGCTGGGTGCATGCCAGCTATATACCCGGGGAAGGCTTTAAAGACAAAAGCAAGAGATATACACTGTACTTCACCAAAACCGGCACTACAGACGGCTGGTATTTTGAAGACAATGAAACAAAAAGCAAAGTGGACGAGTTTGGCCTGGTTTTTCCAAAAAATGAAGAAAAAGGACTGGTACGCGCGTATTTTGTTACGCCCGGTAATGCGCAGCTGGAGGTAATACGTTTATTCAAAAGGCCCAAAGCATAACAGTTACTGCCCGATTATCATAGTAGCCGAAGTGTGTGGTGCCTGCCGCCGCACACTTTTTTTATGTGCTGTAAATAACTATCTTGAAATAAACTATCCGTTGCTATGAGAAAAAAATCCTTTTTAAGTGTCATGTCCCTGTTGCTGGTGACATCACTCGTTCATGCCCAGTCAGATAGATCTGCCGTTCATTTCATGAATCCACCCGAAGTTGTCAAGCCCAATGGTTATTCTCAGGCTGCTGTTATAGACCTGGGAGCCAGCAAAATGGTCGTACTTTCAGGGCAGGTACCGCTGAATGTCAAAGGGGAGCTGGTCGGAAAAGATAATTTTGAGCAGCAGGCGGAGCAGGTTTTTGTCAACATTCAAAAGACGATAACGACTGCTGGCGGAAAGATGTCCGACATCGTGAAACTCTCTTATTTCATTCTGGACACGAAGCACCTGAAAACGCTCCGGGCTGTCCGGGACAAGTATATTGATGTGCAACATCCGCCGGCCAGTACGCTGGTGCAGGTCAGCGGCTTGTTCCGGGAGGATGTGTTACTGGAGGTGGAGGCCACCGCGGTGATTCCTGTTGGTAAGTAACCTATACCTTTTTGCCTTGCAGGTAGCGATTTTCCTTATCGTATCCGTAACCTGTTTCATCTTCCACCTTAAAATCAAATGCCCCTATGCTTTTAGAGCGGATTTTTTTGAATGATTTGTCAATGGTGCGTATAAACCAGGCCAACTTCTCATCTTTGGCATAAAAATCAATGTCGCAGTTCCGGTAGTAGGCTCTGCCGGCCGCTACGCAGCCGTTCAGAAAACGGAAGGTCCGGGCATCGGCTTCTGCTACAACCTGCTCGCGAAAGAATACGTGATCTTTGTCCAGCGCGACATTGCTGATAAGTTCAGGTTCAGGGATGACGAAAGTGGCTGCGTCTGCAGGCACCAGCCTCGTATAGGCGGCGTATATTTTCCCGTCGGCCTCGGCGTAGTGCTCATTCAGGAAACGGGCGTCAGCCAGCCGGTAGGGCAGTTGCTGTGCATAGTAATAATCGTGTTGCCCGTCCGTGCCGAATCCCTTTTTTATGTCCATGATTTCAAACGTGCGGGGAGCTGCTCCTTCCAGTGCGGAGAAGGTACACATGGAGCTGTAAATATAAACGTTGTTTTTATCCCTGAAATAGGTGGTCATCGGCGTATCGTTTTCCTGTATTACCTCAAAGGAGTCCAGGTCTATAGATTTCGTATGCCGGGTAAATACCCGGGAGCTGTTACAGAGGATGCCCTTATGGTCTTTGGAGTAGTTTTCTGATAACGGTTGCCAGGTATCAAGATGGGCTTCAACCGGAACTTTGAACAGTTCATCTCCGGATCTTACAGTAGCATAAGGTGGGTCAATGGTGATTACTTCATATTGTTTCAGAAATTTACCTTCCTGCATGGCTTTGTATTTAGGTTTCTCTATGGGTGTCGCTTTCGCCGGGTTAATAAATTCTGCTGACTTTTACGATCTTAAAAGCAGCGTTTGTTACGGCTAATATATAAAATATCATGTACTATTTGCAAACAGCTGTTACTATAGCAGGGCGTCTGAGGAGGCGATGGGTCTTTTCCGGCCGGAAGACGGACAGGGCCGTTCAAGGGATTTTATGCAAGACGAAAAGGTTGGTTAGACAGACTAACTATTTTGATGATCTGGTCCGGCTTTGAGAAAGATAAATGTTGTAAAAGCCCCCTGCATTTTTTCGCAGGGGGCCTTTGTGTATTAAGACTTTGAATGTTGTTGCCTGACGCGGCTAAGCGTTTCGCGGGAGACACCCAGGAAAGAGGCGACCATGTGCAGTGGTATCCGTTCGTAGATTTTAGGACAAGTGTTGATGAAATTCAGGTATTTCTCTTCAGCCGTTTCACTGATATTACTCAGTATTCTTCGCTGCGTAGCGTCGAAGCTCCTGGCTTCCAGTTTTTCCCTGAACAGCCGGAACTTAGGAATAGTATTGGATAACATATCGAAATCCTCTTTCCTGATCAGCAGCAATTCGCTGTCTTCAATCGCATCGATATAGCCTTTTGAAGGTTCTCCTGAATTATAGCTCTCATAGTCACTCATCCACCAATTTTCAATCGAGAATCTTAAGATATGCTCCGCGCCGTCTTTTCCAATGCGGTACAGCCGCAGGCAACCTTTGGCGACAAAACTGTTATAATAGGATACGTCGCCTTCCTGGAGCAGGTATTGACGCTTACGTAGTTTTTTTTCTTTGGTGACCTGCTTTACCAGTTGCAGTTCTTCATCGCTCAAGCCTGCCCCTTCTCTCAGATAATTGGCTAATGCTTCAAACATCATTTGACATCTTTTGGCAAAGCTATGCAAAATCCTTGATCGGGGTATTCACCGGCCTATTTCATGAGGCTGATATTCGTCATGCCCCCGTCTGCAATGATTTCCGTGCCCAGAATGAACGACGATTCGTCGGACGCCAGGAATACGGCGGCATTTCCAATGTCCGACGGTTGCCCGATCCTTCCGGCCGGGATATGGTTCACCCAAAGCTGTTTGATCTGTGCTGCTGCTCCGGGCGCGAATTTGTCAAACACCGGCGTGTCGATGGTCCCCGGTGAAAGTACATTCACCCTGATTTTCCTTTCCAGAAGATCCAGCGAAAGTCCTTTGGCGAGCGATATAACAGCGGCCTTGGCGGCGCCGTACACTGCCATCCCCGACGCGGCACGATGCCCTGCAATGGAGCCGATCAATATTATAGAGCTCCCTTCGTTTAAATAAGGAAGTGCCTTTTGAACGGTAAAGTAGACGCTTTTCAGGTTCAGCGCCATGTACTGATCATAATCGCTTTCTGTTGTCTCCGTAATACTCCCCATCTGACTGCCTTCAACAACTCCTCCGGCGTTCACTACCACAGTGTCAATCCTGCCGAATTTTTCAAATGTGGTTTTGAAGATGGTCTCCAGATCGTTTAGGTTAGTCACATCGCCGCCCAGTCCAATAAAGTTGCCTCCCAGCTGCTGAACAGCTATATCGATCGTCTTTTGGTTCCTGCCGGTAATGGCGCCCCTGGCGCCCTCTTTGTTGAAAGCTTCCGCTATTCCAAGGCCTATTCCGCTATTGCCGCCTGTCACCACGGCTACTTTGTCTTTTAGTCTCATTTTGTTGATGGATTTATTTAGGCAAAGTTGAGCTGCAGGCGACTCTGGGAGCAAGGACATTTGATAAGAAATTCAGGTGATAAATGTCACCGTCTGGTGGGTAGATGCCTCAAATAAAAAGGCTCCCGGTATATCCCGGAAGCCTTGCGCGTAGGGAGTATACACTGCGTTTTGAAAACATCTTTATGATCTCGCTGATTTTATAATAATGCTTTACAAAGAGAAAAAATATTAATATTAAAAAATAGATTAAAAGAGGTCCAGACCGGGCAGCCTCTTTTCACTATGAGCCAAAGGCTAATACTAAATGTGTGAAATTTTTAATAACATTGTGGCGAATTCGGATCAATCAACTTGTTAATTGTCAGGCATTAAACATAACAGTGACCGCCAACTGCTGCTACAGATCTCTGAAGGGGACGAGCAGGCGTTTGCTATGCTTGTGAAAGCGTATTCCGGCCTTCTTTTTACATACCTGGTCAAAATTACCAAAGATCAGGATATAGCTTCCGACGTGGTACAGGAAATTTTCACCCAGCTATGGTTAACAAGGGAATCTCTGAGCGAAGTGGAAAGCTTCCGTTCCTGGTTATTTGTGATCTCAAGGCATCATGCAGTCAGGATGCTGAAGAACATCGACAGAGAGTACAAAAAACGGGAGGAGTGGCATCAGATTACACAAACTGCGGCCGACGGCCTGGAGGCACAGGACGAGGCCTCTTTAAAGGATGCGTACGATATATTGGTGAAAAATGCGGTAGATCGGCTCCCGCCGCAGCAAAAGAAGGTTTGGATGCTTGCCCGGTTAGAAGGGAAGAAATATGCCGAAATAGCAGAGGAAATGCAGATTAGCCGGGAAACCGTAAAAAAATACCTCCAGATTGCGTCTTCATCCATCGTTGACTACATCAGGAATAATGGCTTACCAATCATAATTTCCTTCCTGATTATAAAATTGTAATTTTTTTTCCATTGGAATACCCCCTTTTTTACAGAAGCGTTCTCCTAAGATAAAGATAGATCATATCTGTTGAGATAAATTGATTGACTGTGAATAGCAGACTACAACACCTGTTGGAACGATGGTCGAATGACCGGTTTACCGAAGCAGAAAGACGGGAGCTTATTGATATGTTGCAATCGGCTTCTACTGAACAGGAAATTATTCCTGCACTGGAAGACATGTGGGAGAAAATACAGGATGAAGGCCTTTTTAGCGAAGCTCAGCAGCAAACGATGATCAAAAATATCCTGGATCGTTATCCCGGCAGGGAGTTCCCTGTTGATAAGGAAACAGGGAAGGGGATGCATGTTAGTCACAGGAATTGGTCCATACGGAAATGGAGTTGGGCTGTAGCGTCTTCTGTGGCATTGATAACAGGTGTTGGTATTTATTACTTATATCACAAAAAACAAGCGGAAACACCAGCTGGTGTTGCGCAGTCGGTAACAAAGGGGCAACAGGGGAAAAGTAGTGTTTTACTTACCTTGTCAGACGGATCACAGGTGCTTTTGGATACTCTTAAAAATGGCCGGATAACATTACAGGGAGGGACAGTTGCCAAAGTCACCAATGGGATATTTGAGTACGAAAGAACAGGTTCAGAAGCCCGGTATAATACAATATCTACCCCGAAGGGAAAGCAGTTCCAGCTTAGGCTATCAGATGGGACCAGCGTGTGGTTGAACGCGGAAAGCTCCATTAAATACCCGGTAGTATTTACGGGTAAGGAAAGACTGATCAGCGTTACAGGAGAAGTGTACATGGAAGTAGCTCAAAACCCTTCTATTCCCTTCAGGGTAGCGGTTAGCGGCGGCACTTCCGTTGAAGTGCTCGGAACAAGTTTTAACGTGAATGCATATAACAATGAGCAATCCGTTCGGACCACGCTGCTGGATGGAGCGGTACGGGTTGCAATGAAAGGGGCTGCCGGCAAATTGCTTAAACCCGGACAACAGGCGCTCACAACCGCTGGAAACAGGCCTGTCCAGGTCCTTGATAATGTAAATGCCGTTTCGGTTGTTGCCTGGAAAAATGGCGTCTTTGACTTTGATGATGTTCCGCTGGAGGAGGCTATGCGGCAACTTGCAAGATGGTATGATATTGAAGTAATCTATCAGCAAACAATTCCGAAGGTACAGCTGGGCGGTACTATTAAGAGAAGCCTTCCCCTTGCCGATGTGCTGTATTTTCTGAGCAACGTGGGACTTCACTACAAACTGGAAGGAAACAGGACATTGATTATACTTCCCTGATGGCTGTTGACAAACCATTCAGCAAGGGGCATTGATAACAAAATAATGCACTGAGCAGGCCAACTGGTAAAAAACCAAAAATACCGGGAATTTCTCCGGTAATGACCTGGTATGCCAATAAAGCATCTTGTTCGGGATTAATAGAAACCAACCAAAATTATTCAGAAAGTATGTGTTTTTCTGCATTAAACCAGCCGTGGAGGCTGGGATTGGCCTGTCGTGGCTTCTCCTGCCGTCCGGTATCAACCAAAATACGGTTCGCGATGAAACTAACATTTGTTTTATTAACTGTCGTTTTAATTCAGGCACAAGCCACAGGATTGGCACAATCTATCACCGCCAAACTACACAAGGAGCCTTTGCGTAATGTGTTTAAAATTATTGAGAAACAGACGGGAGTAACTGTTTTTTATAATGATGAGCATATTAAGAATGCGCACCCGGTGACTATTGAGGCACAGCAGATGCCATTGGATGATTTCCTTGCCGCCATTTTGAAGCGGGAGAAACTAGCTTTCGAGATAAAGCAGGGCAATGTGGTAGTGATGCGCAGAGATATTGGCGCATCAGGGAAAAATGGTAGTTTATCCGCTGCGGAGCCTAAAGCGAAAGTATCGGGATTGATCACGGATGCTGATAAAAACCCGCTGCCAGGGGCTACCATCCGTATTAAAGGCAGCCAGGTGGTAGCCGTGAGCGATGAAAAGGGGACGTTTCATATAGAAGCGGAAAAAGGCGCTGTGCTGATAATAAGCTTTATAGGATTCAATGAAAAAGAGGTGAAGGTGAATGATTCAGAAATGATTTCGGTTATTCTGGCGCCTTCGGAACAAAAGCTGGGATCTATTGAAATTGTTTCTACAGGTTATCAGAATATTACCAGGGAACGAAATACAGGAGCAGTGGCGAAAGTGGATATGGGCACCGTTGCCAGCAGGTCCGGCAGTACTAATATACTCCAAAGACTGGATGGGCTTGTGCCCGGCCTGGCGGTAAACAATGCACCGGGTGGAGAGCCGCTGCTGGTCCGGGGGCTGACTTCCCTCAATTCCACCAGGTCGCCATTGATCGTGGTAGACGGCGTGGAATTACCGGGGGACAATACCAGTGATGCGTCCCGTAATAATATTATGAACACTTCTAACCCCATCGCCAACATCAATCCGCAGGATATTGCGGATATAACTGTGCTGAAAGATGCCTCCGCAGCTTCTATCTGGGGCGCAAAAGCGGCGAACGGGGTAATTGTTATTACTACCAAAAAAGGTAAAACGGGACAAAAACTGCAGGTCGATTACGACGGCTATTATAATTTCCAGGGTAAACCGGACCTGTCCTATATTCCGAAAATGAACAGCAGGGATTTTATTGCTACCGCAAAAGAAATCTTTCCTCAATATGCGCCATATTTTAGCTGGAATGCAGTACAGACGTTTGCTCCGGTCTCGCCGCACCTGCAGATTCAATATGATGCGTATCGGGGGCTCATCACCGGTGCGCAGGCGGATAAGGCGCTGGATAGTCTGGCTGCCATCGATAACAGGAGGGAAATTTCCGGTATTTTTTACAGAAATGCTGCCTCCACTAATCATACGGTTTCGCTTTCAGGGGGCGGCGACATTTACAGTTTTTATGGATCGCTGAGCTATACCGGTATTCAAAGCAGTACGCCGGGCGAGCGGAACAATTCGTATAAGGTGAATGTCAGACAGGATTTCAATTTCAGTAAAAAATTGCAGTTATCGGTAATCACTGATCTTACCAATACAGTGGCAAGTACTTCAAATCTGGGCATAGGAGTGCAGGCCCCTGATGTTTCCATCGTACCATATCAGCGGTTCCGCGATAATGCAGGAAATCCGCTGGCAGTGAATTTCCTGGGAAATTACAGCGATTCTCTCAGGCTTGATTATGCCGCCAGGAGCCGGGTTAACCTGGACTACGTTCCGCTGGATGAGTTTAACAGGGGATATTCAAAGAGTAGCAGTATATCCGGAAGAGTAGTGGGAAGTGCGAAATTGCAATTGCTGAAAGGGCTGCGCTTTGAGGGTACTTATGGCTACCAGACGTTTGCAAGAAACAACCGGACAGTTCAGTACCAGGAAAGTTACGCGGTAAGGGACCAGTTGGTAGGTTTTACACAGGCGCCAACTGTAAACAGCACACCCAGGTATTGGTTGCCAAAGGATGGAGGGATGCTTAATGTAAGTAATGCGTCTCAGAAAAACTGGACGGTAAGAAATCAGCTGATATTTGATCGGAACTGGGACCCGCACCAGCTGACTGTCATGGCAGGACAGGAAGCCACAAGTTCTACACCACTAACGTCATACGCTACCTACTATGGCTGGGATGATCAGTTGCAGGTTTCCCGTCCGGTAAATATCGATACACTCATGAAAGGGATTACAGGAACGGTATCCGGCCTGCTGGGAAGAGTGCTGCCATCAAATAATGTCGGGGGAGGAGAAGGGGCTATCGCCAGGACCACCTCTTATTATTCCACATTGGGATACATGTATCAATGGAAGTATGCGCTGAATGCGAGCTGGAGGATTGATGAGAGCAATTTATTCGGTCTTGCCAAATCTGCTCAAAACAGGCCGGTTTATAGCATAGGCGGTAAATGGTTGCTGAACAGGGAAGACTTTATGAAATCATTTACATGGCTGGACCGGCTCCACCTGAGATTTACCTATGGCATAACGGGTAATGCCCCCAAGCCTGCTCAGGCAGCGTCATTCGATATCCTGCAGTCCTCGTCGAACGTAAACTATGTAACAGGCGTTGGTCTGGTGATTGGCACTCCCGGCAACGACAAACTTACCTGGGAGGGAACCACTGTCTATAACGCAGGACTGGACTTTACAGTGCTGGGTGGCAGATTGGGTGGTTCGATAGACGGATATATAAAAAAGACCAGTAACCTGATCGGCTCATTGATGACGGCGCCGTTGACGGGATATGCAACCGTTATCGGGAACTATGGAGATCTTGAAAATAAAGGGTTTGAGTTTAGTTTGACCTCACTTAACGTTATTTCCCGGGATTTTAACTGGAATACTGTCCTGAACCTGTCGTACAACAAAAATAAGATAACAAGGATGGCAACAGCAACCGCCATCACAACCGGTACAGGTATGATTGGAACTTCCTTCATGGAAGGTAAACCTGCATACGCTGTATTTGAATTCATCAACGGTGGGCTTAACGCTGCGGGCGATCCACAGATCATCCAGGCCGACGGAAAAATACTGTCTGATAAAAATGGCTCCAAGCCGGAAGACGTTCATTTGGCAGGAACTTCTCAACCTATCGTGACAGGTGGATTATTCAACACGTTTTATTACAGGCGGTTTCAATTGGGGGTTAATATCAGCTTTAACTTAGGACATGTATTGTTCCGTGATTTTAATAACTTTTGGCAGGATCCCCTTTATCAGAACACACTTCAACCTGAATTTGCTAATCGCTGGAAGGCGCCGGGAGATGAAAATAAAACCAATATCCCGAGGTATGCCTATAACACTACCATCGACAACGGCAGAAATATCTGGTACTACACCTACTCCAACCTGAATTCATTTGATGCGTCTTATGCAAAAATCAGAGAGATCACGCTTTCCTATGATGTAGGTAAGACATTGGTTCGGAGACTGCGTGCGGAAGGGTTGACTTTCAGGGCACAGGTATCCAATCTCATGCTCTGGAAGAAGAATCATTTCGGGATCGATCCGGAGTTTCAATCGCCGGCGGGTGTCAGAAATATTCGTACAGGACAAGGCACATTCACCGTTGGCGCACACATTACGCTTTAATTAAACCTGCATAAAATGATGAAATCCATTCATAGGGTATTATTACCCATTCTGTTTATATCGTTGATACTTCAGGCTTCATGCTCCAAAGACTTTTTGGAAATTGAGCCTAAAGGCTCCCGTGTGGCAAAAACGACGCTGGACTACGAGCAATTAATGAATGCAGTGAGCCTGCAGGTTTCCTATCCTCCGTCTTTGTATATGGGTGATGAAATGGCTGCCCAGGCAACCTATATGGACGCGGCCCAGATCAGAACGCAAAGGCTGTTCAGGTTTGAAGCAAGGGTATACGATGAAGACCAGCTTCCTAATGAAACCTGGCCACTGACCAACATTTATACCTTTAACAAGGTTATAAACGAGGTGATGCAATCGCAGGGAGGGACCGATCAGCAAAAACGTGCCATCCTCGCGGAGGCTAAAGTCGGACGGGCGCTTTGCCATCTTTATTTTCTGAATGATTTTTCGTTGCCCTATAATACTGCTACTGCTGCTAAGGATTTGGGAGTGCCGCTGCTCACAAAGGCAGACGTAACCCAAACAACATTTGTACGGGCCTCTGTACAGGAATGTTATGATTTTATCATCAAGGATTTAACAGAGGCGTTGCCTGACCTCGGTCCATTAACACACAGGCGAAAATTCTCCAGGCTGGCAGCGGAATTCATATTGGGCCGTGTTTATCTGTATATGGCAAAATTCAGTGAGGCCAGCATACATGTGGATGCTGCATTCGCGGAGCTGGGAAAAGCGGCAGTGCCGCTCGCGTTGTACGATTATAACATAGTACTTGATCCTGATAGCGATAATTCTTGGTTTCCTGACTTCGGTTTCGGACTCTCAAATTATCCGTTGGCCGCCAATAATGCACAGGTGATATACAATCTCAGCATGATTAATTTTCAGCTGCAACAAGCCAACACTTATGTGTTTTCCCCGGAAACGGCTGCTTTATATGATCCGGCAGATAAACGCCTGAAGCTGTTCTCAGGAACTGAAATGTTCAATCCCGACAAAACCTTCCCTGGGGGAATGAGGCGCTACTCCGCGTCACTTTTTTCCGGACTGGAAATCGGTCCTTCTTTACCTGATCTCTACCTGATGCGCTCAGAGCTTAAAGCGAGGGCAGGTGACCTTACAGGGGCAAAGAGTGATCTCGAAATGCTGCGGTCCAAAAGAATGCCTGCCAATATCGCAACTGTACCTGCAAATATAGCGGAAAGCAAAGAGGCATTGGTCCGCTTTATCCTTGATGAACGTATTCGTGAATTCGCTACCTCCGGCATGCGCTGGTGGGATATGCGCCGGCTTTCAGTTGACCCGGTTTATGGCAATACAGTTAAATACGCACATAAGCTTTATGATGATGCCGGCAACGTAGTGGCGACCTATGCGCTCAAGCCTGCGAGATTTGCCCTGAAGTTCGGGGAAAGGATGCTGGCTGAGAATAAAGGATTGGTGGAAAATGAATAGCACAGGTAAGCAAATGGCAGCATACAGTTGTACCATATTTACCTGGCAGGAAATTTCAATCGTAAAAATTCAAAATTTCTAATACCGTTTAATCCGAATCTGATGAAAATGAAAATGTTAATCTTGCTGTTGCTGATCTCGGGGTCCGTCTTCGCGCAGCAATCGCCATCCGCAAAATATAACTTCAGGGATTTTGCTTCGATAGTAGATGTGGAAGACCAGGAGAAGCAATACCACGAAATGTTGAAAGCAAATCCAATAGACCCCGCCAAACCATCTATGTATGAGGAATATCGTGCACAGCTGGCTATAGGATGGCTTACCAAAGGAAACTTTGAACGTTATTGGTATTATAAAAACACCAGGCCGAAATTCAACGTACTTCAATTCCTGTATCTGACTTATGCACTGGACAACCTCTTTGATGCAAATACCAACCCGGGCGAAGTGGAAAAGGTGTCAGCCGGAATATTGGAAGAGCTGGGAACAGGAGCACTGAAAGATGGAATTGGCAGAACGCAGACCGTTCTGGAGATAAATGCTGCAACTAATGCCCAACTGGGAAATACAGATACGGCATTGCAGTTATTGGCGAAATCCTCGGAGGTAAAAGACGGTATGCGCGAAATGCGTTATTTCAAAGATGCCAAATCCAATTACCTGAACCGGTATGGCGTAGTGATGCTTGCTGCCGGTAAGTACCAGGTGGCATTCGATACATTGAGTAAAGCATTCAGGGAAGCGGAGTCAAACCCGGCTATGGTTAATACATTCAGGTTGGTATACAAGAAGGTAAAAGGTACCGAAAATGGATTCGGGGAGTATCTTAAATCCCTGAAGGATGAAGCATACCATCACTGTTACAAGGAAGTGGAAAAATTGTACATAGCATCACCGAAAACAACGCTCGACGGTGCAATACCCAGCCAGGGAGGAGATGGTAAAATGTTTACGCTTTTTCATGCCACGAAACCTGTACAAGAGGTGTCGATGCCTGATCTGGACGGCAAAATCGTTCATCTGAGGGATTGTAAGAACAAGGTGCTGGCCCTTGATTTCTGGTCAACAGGATGTACGCCATGCGTAGCTGCCTTCAGCGGATTTGAGCGCGTGGTGGCGGACTATAAAAAAGATGTATTTCAAATGTTTGTGGTAAGCCTGTTTGAAGACAGGGCTACCGTGAAAACTTTCGTGAAGAAGAAAGGGATTACCCTCGATGTTTTACAGGATGAAGAAAACAAGTTCTTTGATGTCCAGGGAACACCCACCAAAATCATATTTGATCCATTGGGTAATATACGATTCTTTAGTTCTGGTTACGCCGGTTCCACAGACAGGGAGTATTATAAACTGAAGTCTATGGTAGAGATCACAAAATCAAGGTATAAAGGGTAATCCAATGAGAAGAGTAATTTTTTTGATATTGACCAGTCTGGCTGCTTTGTCCGGCACTGCGCAGGATAACCACCCGGTTTCGTGGAAATTCCGCAGTGACTCAATTGCGCCACTCACTTTTAAGATTGCCTTCATAGCGTCTATCAACGAACCGTTTCATATTTATCCACAGTCTTATGAGGGTGGAATGGGAATGCCTACTACTATTACATGGGAAGAAAATCCGAATGTTCAGTTGATGGGAGAGATGGAAGAAAAAGGAGCAGCATCTGCTGCCGGGGAAGCGCTGGCTTATTACACGAAGGGTGTTACGTTTTCACAAACTATCAAACTCAGGGCAGATGAAAAGACAGTATTGCATTTCCGGATCAGGTACATGGCATGCAATAATCAGATGTGTCTTCCTCCATCATCAAAGGAGTATACGCTGACTGTAAATGATGCTAGCGGTATTAGTGTTGCTGATGAAAAGGAAAATAATGTACAGGTGCCGGGTATGCAGAAAGCGGTACAGTATGAGGACTTTGCATTACCGGATGTAAAAGGAAAAAAAATCTGCACCAAAACAATCATCTCCGCGAACAGGTATACCTTTATTGATTTCTGGGCCAGTTGGT
Source organism: Chitinophaga oryzae (assembly GCF_012516375.2). Classification (NCBI taxonomy): domain Bacteria; kingdom Pseudomonadati; phylum Bacteroidota; class Chitinophagia; order Chitinophagales; family Chitinophagaceae; genus Chitinophaga; species Chitinophaga oryzae. The sequence continues at coordinate 7,485,660 of NZ_CP051204.2, read as the reverse complement.
GTTCGCCATGCAGAATGCAGGCAAAAGCGCTTGTTCCGCTTTATGCCAGGTATAGGAACAAAGGGCTGGGTGTAATCGGCATTTCCCTCGATACGGATGCTGCTGCCTGGAAAAAGGCAATAGAGAAGGATGGTTATACCTGGACAAACCTGGCAGACCTGAAAGGATTTGATTCTCCTGTTACTAAAAAATATCAGATTAAAGCTATTCCCAGGAATTTTCTGATCGATAACAAGGGCGTAATTATTGCCAGAGACCTCCATGGGAAAGAGCTGGAAGCAAAGCTGATGGAACTGTTTAACTAAATCTTTTTCCGATGGTAGCGTATTAATCAACCATTGCAATTCTTATTATAATTCGATTTCTGAATCCAAATTGATCCTGTTTACATTGAGAAAGTTAATTATAGCCGGTTTGTCAATAATGCCGTTGACAGCTTTTGCCCAAAGTAGTAATAAGTTTACGATCAATGGTAAATATGGCGCAGGCAACGCTCCTGAAAAGGCATATCTGGAATATACGATGAAAGGTAAGTCCATCATTGATTCCGTGGGGTTAAAGGATGGCGTCTTCAAATTTTCCGGTGTGGCGTCGGCTTCGCCGGTATCCGCTACATTAACCTTTGATACGAAAGGTGTTGGGCGAACTAACAGCCTTGAACAGATAACCGTTTATCTTGAGCCGGGCAGCATTCATATTAAAACGAATGGAGCTACCGTACATGGAGCGCAGGTAATCGGAACGCCCAGAAATAATGATTATAATGATCTTAATCACCTGGTTGACGCCGGCTATGAACAAATGACCGATGAAGACAGGCAATTCATGGAAGGGAAGTTGTCGCCGCAGGGCACGCAGAATTATGCGGCCAGGCTGGAAGGTTTTCGAAAGCGGTTTAGTGACATGACCAAAGATGCCTATATTAAATTCATCCGGTCCCATCCTGCATCCATGCTTAGCCTGGAGTTGTTTCCTAAAATCGCTTATGAGCAACGCTATGACGTAGTGAAGCCCTTGTTCGACGGTTTATCATTCAAAATTAAGAATAGTGCGGAAGGTAAAAAAGTGGCGGCTAACCTGGATAAAATGAAAGTAACTGCAATAGGGCAACCGGCGCCGGACTTTGAAGTGCCTGATGCAGAAGGGAAGCGGGTTAAACTTTCGTCATTTCGTGGTAAATATGTCCTGGTCGATTTTTGGGCTTCCTGGTGCGGGCCATGCAGGGCAGAGAATCCCCACCTGGTGAGAGTCTACAATAAATTCAAGGACCAGAACTTCACCATTGTCGGTATTTCTCTCGATAAGCCTGACAGCAAAGCCTTGTGGCTGGCGGCAGTTAAAAATGACGGACTTCCATGGCTTCAGCTTTCTGATCTGAATTTTTGGGATAGTAAGGCTGCGAAATCATATGGGGTCCAGGCAATTCCTCAGAATTTTTTGATCGGTCCTGATGGAATTATAGTTGGAAGAACATTGTCAGGAAAAGCGTTGGATGAAATATTAAGTGGAATATTTTATCCTGTGCACAAGGCTAACTGACATCGGGTGTAGCGGATTGCTGAGGTAAGCTGCAGTTCGAAGAGACTATTACATAAAGTGTGTCAGTAAAAAGTTTTTTAACTTTAAACTGACAATATGGAAAAGCAAAACTTTGATTTCGAAGCCTTCAAGAAGCAAGCGGCGAGCCGTTTGAAGAACGGAGATACGCTTTTAGGTAAGGACGGCGTGCTAACGCCGTTGCTAAAGGAGTTTCTTGAAGGCGCCCTGGATGGTGAGTTGGAAGCGCATATTGAAGATGAAGGAGATGCCAACCGTAAGAACGGAAAAGGGCGTAAACAGGTAAAGACCGCCATTGGGTCGGTAGATATTAACCCGCCACGCGATCGTAATGGGACATTCGAGCCTGAGATAGTTCCCAAACGTCATAAAACTCTTGGGGTAGATTTGGATCGACAGATCATTTCTTTATACGCCCGTGGAGCCAGCTACAGCGATATCCGGGATCACCTGATGGATATGTATGGCTTGGAGGCTTCTACAGCCACGATAAGCCGTGTTACAGATAAAATTCTGCCATTGATACAAGAGTGGCGCAGTCGCCCTCTTGAGAGGGTTTACCCGTTCGTCTGGCTGGATGCCATCCATTATAAGGTCCGCCATGAGGGACGGGTTGTCAGCCGCGCTGTTTACTGCATTATAGGCCTTAATCAGGAGGGCTACAAAGAGTTGCTGGGTATGTATGTCGGGGAGAATGAAGGTGCTAAATTCTGGCTGCAGGTATTGACAGATCTACAGAATCGCGGTTTGGAAGATATCTTCATTGCCTGTATAGATAATCTTCAGGGCTTTGCTGATGCCATAGAAAGTATCTTCCCAAAGACCGAGGTTCAGCTCTGTATCGTACATCAGATACGCAATTCTCAGAAATATCTTTCCTACAAGGATGTTAAGCCATTTATGAAAGATCTTCAAAACGTCTACAAGTCCACTACTGCTGACCAGGCAGAACGAAGCCTTGATCAGCTGGAATCTAACTGGGGAACCAGGTATCCCAAAGTGATTGAATCCTGGCGAAAAAACTGGCCAAGATTGAGTAGCTATTTTCAGTACAACAAAGACATTCGCCGAATCATGTATACAACCAATATTATTGAAGGCTTCCACCGGCAGCTTCGCGCTGTTACAAAGTCAAAGGGCGCCTTCCAGTCGGAAGATGCCCTCATGAAGCTCTTATTCCTTGTCCAGGAGAATATATGTGCCAAATGGAACAAGCCAGTACACAACTGGAATCAGACATTGGCCCAATTATCTATTATCTTTAGTGAACGATTAAAACTTAATCTTTAATCACCCTGACACACTTTTTGTAATACTACCAGTTCGAAAAATTATAAAACTTGCGGATGATATGGACTTCCAGCGATTTGGAAGGTAAAACGAAGACTGCAAAAAACCATCTTTCCCGATGGCTTCTATTATGATGCGAAAAATCATCAATGTTTAACCGAAAAAATAAATGGGTTCGTTCGCGTAAGCACTGAACTGGCGCAGCTTTCGCCGGAAAAAGAAAAAGGGAATTTCCAAGATTTCCTTGGAAATTCCCTTTCTGTAGCGAGAATGGGAAAATTATTTAATCTTAAGGGAGATTTGATGAGTGTCTGTGATTTGTAATCTTCAAATTGAGATCATGAATATGCTTTTCGTTAAGGTGCACGATTTCTCTGGCATACTTTCGCCAAGCTCTTTGTTCCTCCCTGCTAAGGTTCTCTGGGGAGGGAGCTAGTTTTTCAATACTGTAATTTTGAAAACGTATAGTTTGAAGCGCTATCCGATTGAAAATGTCTGCACGCGAGTATTCATTGATCAAATCAAAGCTTAAAATCTCCTTCAAAAAATGTGATTCTCCTGTGAAATCATTCTCGATAAAAATCTTAGACTTCTTATCTTGTATTATCTCAGAATAATATTGTGTTTTCAATTTATCTGAAATTTCACCTTCGATTGGATTAATTATTGACTGATATAATTTAATGGATTTAACCCAAAAGGGTACCCTAATAATAGGTAACATTACACGGTTGTTTCCTGGCTCTAGTTCGCTTAGTATCCTATTGTCGCCTGGTATAAAGAGTTTCTTGCTTGGGGCAGGTAATCCTAATCTTTTTGAAAAACAAAATTCTTTAGAGAAATTGAACAGTGTAATGTTATTTATACATAATGTGAAACAGCTCGGAGAAGCTCTGAAAGTTAGAAAGCCAGTGCCGGTATAATTTATTCCTAATTCGAGATCATTAATAAATGAAATAGCAACAAGTCTATCGGATGCTCCCATACGTTGCTTAATGTGAAAATTCCTTTCGAAATCGTCAGTTTTTTCTAAGAGTAGGCTACCTAGCCACAACCCTATTCGAATTTTATCAAGCCAATCTAAAAGGGTATTTATTTCTATTTCATTTATAGGCTTTTTTTCTAAAATTTTAGATACAACCGGCTTGGTCATAGCTTCCAATTTTGAAAATTCCCCATTACAATGATTACATGCAGGAAAGGTGAAATTTTTCCAGGCAAATTTTTTTGGTTATCTCTATAACGCCCAAAGAAAGTTAGACGATTGGGATCCCCCGTCATTTCTATCAACCATTTTGGGATAATATGCTCTTTTGTTTTACTTTGAGGTTGTTCTCCACAGAAGATACAGTACTTCATTTTTGAGGATTACTTGGGGGAATTAGATCATAAACCTAATAAAAAAGCTTTTAAGTTTGAACTTTAAAGCGTTTCTACCTGTATATCGGAAAAGATGCCACAGAACATAACAATAACGTTTAGTTTTTTTGTCCTGACTTTTGGTGACTGAAATAATTTAATTGGTCAAACAACGTATCACAAGATCTTTACTATTTAACTTTATTATTGTGGTCATTTAAAAAATCAATAAATAGCTTGGGCAACATCTCACTTATTTCATTTTTTTCATCTTCTGTAAGACCTTCCAGTTTCACAACCTCTTTTTGCATTTTTTGAAGCGTTTCTTTGTTTTTTTTGAGATCAACTAGTTCAACCCTGGCATTTTCTGGCAGCATCGGGAAATGATTAATAACAATCAAATCTATCTTTCTTTTTAGTTCGGGATCGGATTCCAGTTTCTTTTTTAATTTATCATTCATTGTAGATGGTTTTGACCAAATTTACAGATAGTTAAAATGTAAACCTAAAAAGGCTTCCAAGCATCTGCCTGAAAGCCTTTCTGTAAGTGTAGCGAGATCGGGACTTGAACCCGAGACCTCAGGGTTATGAATCCTGTGCTCTAACCACCTGAGCTACCTCGCCATTTCCCTGTCTATCTTGAATATTCATTCTCAAAACGGGAGTGCAAAGATAACGGCTTATAAATGAAAATTCAAAATGTACAGCCCGTTTTTTTACAAATTTTTTTCCCCGTCATCGGCGGAGAGGTCTGATGTCCCTTTTTTATTGGATTTCCATTTGTTCAGCACGGCTTCATCGACGGTACGGATATGCAGGTCCCGTTGCGGGAAAGGCAGCTCTATACCGGCTTCGTTGAGGGCGTCGTAGATGAAGGTGAGCACTTTACTTTGCAGGGGACCGGCATTGCCCAGATCGGAAATCCAGAAATACACCTGGAAAGTAACGGCGTTATCGGCGAACTGCGACAGCTGTACGACCGGCTCGGGAGTGGTAAGAATACCTTCCTGGTCGACGAACGCGCTCTTGATAATATCGGTCACCTGGGTGATGTCGCTGCCGTAACCGACGCCAAGTGTGAAGTTCACACGGCGCACACGGCTGGTCATGGTCCAGTTGATCAGCTGTTGGGAGATGAGGTCGGCATTGGGTACTACCACGGTGGAGCCGTCGTAGGCGGAGATTTTACTGGAACGGATACCGATCTCTTTGACCACGCCGGAGCGCGTTCCGAGCTCTATCACATCGCCGACTTCAATCGGTTTTTCGAAAGCCAGGATGATACCGGACACCAGGTTGTTGACGACATTCTGCAGGCCGAAACCGATGCCTACGCTGAGGGCGCCGATCACGATGGTGATTTTGTCCATGGGGATGCCGGAGGCAGCGAAGGCCAGCAGGATACCGCCGGCCAGCACGGCGAGACGTAGCAGCAGCAGGGTGGAGCCGAAGCGGGGCTTCTGGGCGGGACTGGTACTCTGACCGGTATTGCCGAACATATAGGCGATCAGTTGGGAGGCGACAAAAGCGATCCAGATGACCAGCACAAAGATGATCACGCTGCTGAAGGTAAAGTCGGAATTGCCGATATGGCGCGTGGCGGACAGCAGCTCGCTGATGGCCTCGTAGATGGCGTCGTACAGGTACAGGTTGCGCGAGATGATAACGAGCCAGCCCACAAAAGCCAGTACGGTCAGGAATGTTTTCAGCTTGGCCTGCACGTCCTGGTAGTCCATGAAAGAAATGAAAGTGCTGGAGTTTTTGTTGGCTTCCACCTGTAAAAACACGGCCTCCAGCAATATCTTCACGAGCACATAGAGGTTCATGGCCATAACGGTGTTTACCACGGCGCTGGACCCGAATATCTTGGCGCTGCCCACCCGCGCCAGTATCACCAGCAGCATGGAAAAAGCGCTGGTGGCGATAAACAGCTTAATGACAGGCGCCGTGTATTTAGGATGGGCGAACGTGGTCAGCGACGTTTCTCTGAGCAGCCGGAAGCCCAGCGCTATACAGAGGCCGGCGCAGATCAGCAGCCCCCATTGTTCGGCGTAGGTCACCTCTATCAGCAGGTTGTTGATGCAATACATGAAGAGCAGCGCCATCAGCATCAGCCAGTACCGGTAGAGGGTCCTGGGAAGATGGGAGCGGAAAAGATAGGTGAGGGCGGCCATGGTCAGCCCCCAGATAATTTCGGTGTACAGGATGGGGTACCGTACGGAAAATACGGACGACAGCGTCGTCACAAAAATCACGGTGCTGGCCACCGGATGCCGGTACACATACTGTGCGTGTTGCAGGATAGCCTCGGCCTCCTGTTCCGGATGGTTACGGCGGATACGCCGTACGTTGGCATACACCCACCAGGCAAACAACGAGGCCAGTAAGACCCACACAATGAAAATAGGCCACTGGATGGAAAAGAAAATACTCAGCACCCGGGTGCTTTTATGCAACGATCGTTTAAATACCGGGAAGAACTCCAGCGGATTGATACTGTCGCGGTGCGGTTTCCAGATATACCGGTAATCCCGGGAAAACATATCGGCAGAGAACTGCTCCAGCTGATAGTTGCTGTCTTCCAATAGGTTGGACACGTCGATGTACCGGTTGGCGATCTTGTTCTGCAACAACCCTATTTTAACAAGACTCACCTTGTTGGCGCTGTCGACTGACCGGTATTTTTTAATCAGCCGGGTAAGCTGACCGATATAAAAACCATAGAGCTCATCTTCTGCAGGGATATTGCGCATAGAGGTGTCCCGCCGCAGCGAGTGCAGGGTGTCGTTAATAGCTACCAGGGAATTGTAATAGGAGAAGAGGTTGTTCTGCCAGCCGCCCAGCTTGCGCTGCAGCTGTTCCAGCATCACCTTGTTGGTGTAAATATCGTTGATGTTGGGGGTGCGGTCCTGCCCGGCAATATTCTCTTTGATCAGGGCGAGAGAGGTGTCTACCAGCGGTATCTCCCGGGTGATATTTATGGTGTCAAACCCGCGCCGCAGGCTGCTCATCAGCTGGTTGAGCAGCAGGGTATACCCTTCTATCCTGTTGATGATCACGGCTACCGCGGTGTCGGACTTCTTCATCTTTGAAGTGTCCTGCGCCAGCTTGCTGATGTTCTTGCTGATGGTGGCGCTGTCTATTACCGCCATATGAATGGTGTCCGGAGGTGGTGTCTTCTTTTTGGTGCGCTGCGCCGCTGCCGGCATAACAAGGCACAGCCATAGCAATGCCAGTAAAGGCCGGTAGAAAGCGCGTAATTTGGTGATAACCTGAATGGACATATGATAAAGGATATGGAACAGGAAGTTACGTCACTTTGAGGAACATTTTTTGTGCCTGAATGTTCCGGCCGCCAGAACTTTTCCTTTACCTGTCCGTTAACTTTTAAGGGCAGAAGCCGTTGCCGTTTGCGCAGCCGGTATTTCCGCAGTAATTTGTAGTACCCGAAACTTGGTATATGAAAAGAGAAGCTATTGTTACAGCCCTGAGAAAAGACCTGGAGCCCTGGGATATTATTGTTGCCGGCGGTGGCGCTACCGGCCTGGGAGCCGCACTGGAGGCCGTCACCAGGGGGTACCGCACCTTGCTGCTGGAACAGAACGATTTTGCGGCTTCCACCTCCAGTAAAAGCACCAAACTGGTACACGGAGGGGTGCGCTATCTGGCGCAGGGCGACGTCTCCCTCGTCCGTGAAGCCAGCGTGGAACGGGGCCGGCTCGCACATAACGCGCCACACCTGGTGCGTAACCTCAGCTTCGTGATCCCTACCTTCAACGCGTGGGAGAACCTGAAATATACGATCGGCCTGAAGATGTACGACTGGCTGGCGGGACGCCTCAGCCTCGGCAAGTCGGTACATATCTCCCGCCGGGATACGCTGGCAAGACTTACCACCCTCAAACCGGACCGCCTCGCCGGCGGCGTCCTGTACCACGATGGCCAGTTCGATGACAGCCGTCTGGCAGTGAACCTGGCGCAGACCATCTCGGATAAAGGCGGTACGGTGCTGAACTACATGAAAATCACCAGCCTTCGCAAGGATGAAGGCGGTAATATCAGCGGACTAACAGTCAGGGATACACTGAATGGTGGCCCTGAAATATTTTTAAACACCCGGGCGGTGATCAATGCGACCGGGGTTTTTGCGGATGATATCCTGGAGATGGACAACCCGGACGCTCCTAAGTCGATTGCAGCCAGTCAGGGTGTACATGTGGTGCTCGACAGCAGTTTCCTGCCCGGACATGACGCGCTGATGATCCCGGCTACCAGCGATGGCCGTGTCTTGTTCGTAGTGCCCTGGCATAATAAAGTCGTCGTGGGCACTACCGACACACCGGTCAATCATATCAGCCTCGAGCCGCATGCGCTGGAAGCGGAAATCAATTTTATCCTGCGCACTGCCGGACAATACCTGGCCAGGGCGCCCCACCGCGGCGATGTGCTGAGCGTATGGGCCGGCCTCCGTCCGCTGGCTGCCGCCAAAGCGGAAGGACATAAAACGAAAGAGATCTCCCGCAGCCATAAGATCATCGTGGCCGCTTCCGGACTGGTCACCATCATAGGCGGTAAATGGACTACCTATCGCCGCATGGCCGAAGATGTGATTCACCAGCTGGAAAAATCGCTGCGCTGGAAACAGACGGCCTCTGTCACCCATGCTATGCCCGTCCATGGCGCGGCCACAGGTATGAACTGGGACGATCCCTGGTATTTCTATGGCAGCGATATCGCCCGGCTGCAATTACTCATGAAGGACCACCCCGACCTGCAGGAGGTGCTCAGTGAACCGTTCGGTATCCGGAAAGTGCAGGTGGTATGGGCGGTAAGGGAAGAGATGGCGCGGAATATAGCCGATTTTCTCGCCAGGAGAGTGCGCCTCCTTTTTCTGGATGCGCGGGAAGCTATGCGTATAGCCCCGGCCGTAGCAGAGATCATGGCACGGGAACTGGGCAGGGACAGGCACTGGATAGAAGAACAACTGCAAACATTTGAAACGCTTGCCAAAGGATATATCTTATCCTGATATTTATATATTTAGATATTTGAGCATTTGATTTGCCTGCTATCCACAGTCTTCATATCTGTAAATCAAATGATCAAATACCTAAATATCAAAATTGAAAAATAATTACATCCATTTTACCTTCTCGGACAGGGGCTTCAGGCGCTTGCCGGGTTGTACCGGTTCGTCTGTATAGCCGAGATAGAAGAAGCCCAGCACCTGGTCGTCGTCTCCCAGCCCAAGATAGTCCTGCATGGCAGGGTGGAAGGTCATCCCGCCGGAACCCCAGTAGGCCGCAATGCCCTGGGAAGTAGCGGTCAGCCACATGTTCTGTACGGCGCAGGATACTGCTGCAATTTCTTCCACTACCGGAATTTTAGGGTTGCTGCCTCTTTTCATGCAGATGGCGATAACGTGGGACGCCAGGTCACCCTGACTTTTCAGCTTATCGTAACTGCCTGCGATGAACTTGTCGGCCGGCGTAAACTGCTTGTACAGTTCGGCATGGGCAGTGCAGAACTCCTGCACTTTGTCGCCACCGTATACAACGAAGTACCACGGCTCTGTGTACCCATGGGTAGGGGCCCAGTCTGCCATCTGCAGCAACTGCTGCACGGTCTCATCCGCTATTTTCCGGCCATTCATGCTGGTCGGCTTCACGGTGCGGCGGCTGGCGATTATTTTTTCCAGGTAACTGGTAGTTGTGTTTGTTTCCATTAAATAATAATATTTATAATAATGATGGTTTCCAATATTAATGCGCTGATGATGATATCCCAATATGAATGCGCTGATGATGACATCCCAATATTAATGCGCTGATGATGATATCCCAATATTAACAGCTCCTAATGATAAAGAACCTGAACAACATCGTAGCGCAGGGCGTCAGCCCTGGGCCCCCGGCGATTCCAGCGCCATTTTCATCCCGGCCGGCAGTTTCATGACCTTGCGGGCATTATAATCAAAGCATACCATCCCGGTTTTGGCGGTGGCGATGGTGATGGTTTGGCCGTTACGTTGGGTGGTCAGCTGGTAAAACAGTTCAAAGCCAAAAGCGCTGTATTCTCCGGCGGCTACTTCTACGGTGAAGATATCGCCATGGAAGCCTTCGCCTTTGTAGGTGACGGCTACGTCTGCCATGATCAGGCCGGTGCCGGCTTCATGGTCCAGTTCTTTGTAGCCGGCGTGTTGCAAAAACTGCATGCGGGCTTCGTGCATGATGGACAGGATAGCGTCGTTGCCAACATGTCCGCCATAGTTAACATCCTGTATCCTGATGGGTATTGTGGTGCTGAATCCGAATTGTGCCGGCAGGTCTATTTTTATTCTGGCCATTATTTTTTAGGTAGATGTTTAGGTAGATGTTAAACGGGTAATGTTTTCAGGAAGGCGACGAACTTGTCGAAGGCACGGCTGCGGTGGCTGTATTTATTTTTTTCGGTGAGTTCCATTTCGGCAAAGGAGCGGTCGGCTCCTTCGGGGACGAAAATGGGGTCGTAGCCGAAGCCTTGGGTTCCGGAGGTATGGTCCAGGATGGTGCCCTGGCTGACGCCTTCAAACTGGTATTCTTTCCCGTCGAGTATCAGGGAGATCACGGTGCGGAACCGGGCGTTGCGGTTGGTGGCGCCTTCCATTTCCGCCAGTACTTTGACGATGTTGTCGGATGCCAGCTTCTGTTCGCCGGCATAGCGGGCGCTTAATACGCCCGGGGCGCCGTCCAGTGTATCTATTTCCAGGCCGGTATCTTCGGCAAAGCAGTTCTGGCCGGTCATCCGGTGAATGGTCGTGGATTTCTCGCGGGCGTTCTCTTCCAGGGTGTCGTGCGGCTCCGGAATGTCAATGTCTATGCCGGCTTCCAGCAGGGTGATGATCTCAAAATGATCGCCCAGCATGGAACGGAATTCCTTCACTTTGTTCTCGTTATTGGTGGCAAAAATCAACTTCATCTATAAAAAATTCTAAATCCCAAAATCAATAATAAAATAAATAAATATCAAAATGACTAAATGCCAAGCAGTTGCTTTAATCCGGCCCACAGTTTGGCTTTCAGTACTTTATCGGCCCCGATGATCTGAAGATCGTCAGACAGCAGCAGGGTAGTGCTGTTCACGGTCAGCAGCTGGTAAAGGGGCGCATCTGCCAGGCCCAGCGGTGCCGATGAGGCGCCAAATACAATGGCCTTCTCAATCTTCACGGCTGTGTTCCACGAAGTGTAGTCCAGCTGCGGGTATGGAGCAGTGTTTATCAGGGATACGTCCTGCATCCCCAGTTTACAGGCGTTTAATATATTGGTGAGGAGGTTGAATAATTCCTCATTTAAGTAGGCTTCATTTTCGTTTTGTATGAAGAGCGCAACGTTTTTTTGATTTTCTCCTAAATATTTGACTTTGGGCACCTCAATTTGCGGCGCTGCAAGCGGTACGCTTTTCCCGGGAATGATCGGCTGGGTAAAGATTTTAGCCAGATAGTACGGATCAAGGTCTAATTGCTCGAGCGACATATTATTATGATTTAATTTAATATCAAAGTCCCGCGTGGGGAAAAATCAGTTTATTTGCACTGCCGTATCCGCAAGTGCGGCCAGCCAACGCAAGAAAGTGTAAAAATATTGAGATAAAATTGATTAACCATGATGGTAGCTAAATCAACAGTAAAGGAAGAAGCATTGCAGAAGATCAAAGTCACAAAAACTACGCATAGCCGTTTAAGTGAAGTGGATTTTAATAATCTGGTGTTCGGTAAAAAGTATGCTGACCACATGCTGGTAGCCGATTTTGATGGAAAAGAGTGGAAAAATGCCGAAATCCTGCCTTTTCAGAACTTTTCTGTAAGTCCTTCCAATGCAGCCTGGCACTATGGACAGGCCATTTTTGAAGGTATCAAGGCCTATAAAGATCCTCAGGATAACCCGATGATCTTCCGCCCGTATGACAACTACAGAAGGTTCAATACTTCTGCCGAAAGAATGGGGATGCCCGAAGTGCCGGAATGGCTCTTCATCGGCGGCATGGACATGCTGATCGACCTGGACCGCAACTGGATACCCACCGGCGAAGGTTGCTCCCTCTACCTGCGTCCCTTTATGATCGCGGCAGACGAGTTCATCGGGGTACGTCCTTCTGATACCTATCGTTTTGCTATTATCAACTCACCTTCAGGCCCCTATTTCAACAAGCCGATAAAACTGCTGGTACAGGATAAATATGTACGCGCATTCCCCGGCGGCGTAGGGTACGCCAAAGCTGCGGGTAACTATGGCGGTACCATGTATCCTACCATGCAGGCCAAAAAACAGGGATACGACCAGATCCTCTGGGTAGACGGCTATGAACATAAATACCTGCAGGAATGCGGTACCATGAACGTATTTGTCATTATCGGCAATACGGCCATTACCCCCGACCTGGCACAGGGCACCATCCTGGAAGGCGTTACCCGCGCCAGCGTGATCGATCTGCTGAAAGACCTCGGTCTCACTGTAGAAGAAAGGCCCGTATCTATAGACGAAGTGGTGACCGCCTACAAAAACGGCTCCCTGCGCGAAGTCTTCGGTACCGGAACCGCCGCCGCACTGGCCTATGTAGAACAGCTGGATTATCTGGATACCCAGATCAAACTGGACACCACAACGTATAAAACCGCTGCGGAAGTTATCCGCCGCCTGGACGCCATCCGTACCGGCCGCGCAGAAGATACCCGCAACTGGAATTATCATGTTGGTGAAAAATAAGCAGCTACATATTATTAAAACAAAAATCAAAAAGTATCAACATCAAAAAATGCCAAAATATAATAGGGTCTGGCAACCGGCCCTATTTTTTTATGGTAGATTCTAAAGGAAAGCATACCTTTGCAATCCGGATTTTGATAATCCTGCTTATACCAGATCGCATTTGACCAGTCTTCGACTACCTGGGAACTTCAAAGCCGGCAAAAAATATTCGAAACAATTTTGTTATTCACATATATAGTTTTACCTTTGCCCTCCCAAAATTCCCATATGGGAAATTTGGATGTCATTGTAAACCGACATAAAAAACTAGGTAAAGAATGCCTACTATACAACAATTAGTAAGAAAAGGAAGAGAAATTATCCGGGCTAAGTCCAAGTCCAGGGCATTAGATAGCTGCCCTCAGCGTCGTGGTGTTTGTACTCGTGTGTACACAACCACGCCTAAAAAACCTAACTCCGCTTTGCGTAAAGTTGCAAAGGTGCGTTTGACCAATAAAGTTGAGGTGATTGCGTATATCCCGGGTGAAGGTCACAACCTGCAGGAGCACTCCATCGTACTGATCCGTGGTGGAAGGGTAAAAGACTTACCTGGTGTTCGTTACCACATCGTTCGCGGTTCCCTGGATACTGCCGGTGTGAAAGACAGAAAGCAGAGCCGTTCCAAATATGGTACTAAAAAGGAAAAGGCTAAGAAATAATCAATTATAAATAGTCGTAATTTTCAATAATGAGAAAGCAAGCTGCAAAAAAATTGCCTCTGGCTCCGGATCCTCGGTTTAACGACAAGCTGGTTACACGCTTCGTTAATAACGTTATGGAACAAGGAAAAAAGAGCATTGCCTATAAAATCTTCTACGATGCCGTGGATAAGGTAAGCCAGATGACCGGTGAAAACGGTTATGAAGTTTGGAAAAAAGCATTGAACAACGTAACTCCTGCTGTAGAAGTTAGAAGCCGTCGTATCGGTGGCGCTACCTTCCAGATCCCTGCTGAAGTTCGCCCGGATAGAAAAGTATCCCTGAGCATCAAATGGCTGGTTCGTTACGCTGGTGAAAGAAACGGTAAGAGCATGGCGGATAAGCTGGCAAACGAAATCGTAGCAGCAAGCAAAGGTGAAGGCGCAGCGTTCAAGAAGAAAGAAGATACTCACCGTATGGCTGAAGCCAACAAAGCTTTCTCTCACTTCAGAGTATAGTTATAGCCCGAAAGGGCAACTCAATATATTTGGCAAACAGTTCCTCTCCGGAGCTGTTTGCCTTTTTATGTTTATAAGATGCCTGCGGTATTGGCGCAGGGTATCGCCCGGGCTTGCCGCCCTTTTCGACCACTACCCCGTTGGAACGCCCACCTGCAACAGTCACCGTCCCGCTTAGGCTCCGCCCGTCAAAATAAAAAGGCCACCGGCAAGAAACCGGCGGCCCTGGGTGCATCGTGGTATACTGCTTATGTTATCTCACGTTTACAAGCACTTTGATCTTACCCTGCGTGCCGTCAAACTCCTGTAAGGCTTTGCCAATGGCCTGCCCCGGTTTCACCTTGTCTGGGTCCGCTTTCATGGCATAGCCCGGCTTGCTGGCAGTTACCAGCAGATCGCCGCGGCGGATAGGCCCGTTTTCATTGCATACTTTGGTCGGGATCACGCCCACCACGCCCAAAGGCGCTTTGTCGGAAAGATCGGTTTCGATGTCTTCCTCTGTCAGCAATACCCCCGGCTTGGTGGCATATACGCCCACTACCAGGGAAGAATAAGCTTCGGAAGACTTTTCAATGGTCCGGTCTGCGTCTGTGGCAATCACCATCACATCGCCCGGCTCATATTGCTGTATAGCACCGGTTACGTCGAAAGCTTCGGCCACGTCGGCGCCGCTGTTCTGGGTGCCGCCGTTAAAGAAGCCCCTGCCGGCTTTGTTGATACGCGCCACATTAGCACTGGCACTCTGGAAAACAGCAATGTTGCCGCTGGGCCCCTGATGGTTAAGCAACATGCCGCTGCCGGTACCTGTGGTGGTGATATGCACTACCGGCTGACCGTTGGCGTTATTGAAATTCGCGAACCGCCCGGCTTTACCGGTACCGAAATTGGGAACGAAACCGGAAATAGCGTTGCCGCTGCCGTCGCAGGAAGCTTCCACACCGTCACCGTTACCGCCCGCATTGGCAGTAATACCATTGCCACTGCCTTCTGAAAGGGCCAGCAAAGCGGGACCGTTGCCCGCAGGATTGGAGGAATAGAACAAGCCGGCATAACCACCGGTACCGGAAGACTGGCCATAAACACCCGCAGTGCCAAAATTGGCAAACTGGGAATTCACCTCACCCTTCACCGCAGGAGAGGTGCCGGTGGTTTTGTCCACCTTGAAATTACCGGCGATACCGTTACCCACAGTCTTTACTGTGATCACATCGCTGGTATTGCTTTCGTTGAAGATCTCAAACCGTCCTGCCCTGCCGGTAGAAAAAGTAGGCACCCAGGCATATATTGCATTGCCGGCCCCGTCAATATTGGTTTCTACGCCGTTGCCGTCTTTGCCGGCATTGGCGGTAATGGCATTGCCATTGCCATCGGTGATGGAAATAAGGGAGGCGCCGTTACCAGATGGATTGGAGGCGTAAAAAAGCCCCGCGCGCCCGCCGGTTCCGGAAGAAACGCCAAATACACCGGCTGCTCCGAAGTTGCCAAAGATGGTATTGGTTTCTGCCCGGATGGCTGCTGCCACGCTATTGGTGTTGTTAACAAGGAAAGAGGCGGCATTGCCCTGTGTGTTGTCCGGGATATTACCATTACCATTGGTTTCTACCTCCAGTGTATTGCCGGTGGTGTTGGTATTGTTGAAATTCTCAAATCGTCCTGCCCGGCCGGTGCTGTTATTGAGACCTACCTGTCCCAACACCCCGATACCGGTACCGGAGGTGCTGGTAGCGATAAAGCCTCTTACACCGTAACCGCCGCCATCGTTGCGGCCTACCACTGCGCCGGCTATATCACTGGTGGTACGGCCCACCACAGCCTCGCCACCGCCGTTGTTATCGCCTACCACGCCGGCTGAAGTGAGGGTGGAGGTAATACCATGCACGCCAAAACCGGCAACGGTACTGGAACGCACACCGGCGCCATTGCCTGTAGTGGTTACGTTCACCACGGTACCATTACCAACAGAATTCACCACCAGCGCATTATTGTTATTGGCATTGTTGTAAATGCTGATATTGGCGGGGATACCATTGTTACTGGTGGCATTCAGCCCGGTGCCGGTATTACTGTTGGCATAAACGCCGTAACCGTTGGCGGAAGCATTGCCATAAACGCCTAACCCGTTGGGAGTAGTGCCGTAAACACCCCAGCCGGAACCGGCCTGTGAGCCATATACGCCCACACCCAGGCCGCCGGTGCCGTTATTGATACCCCTCACGGCTGCAGAAAAACCACCGGGACTGGCCGAGGACACAATACCCCTGATAGCGGCGACATTGGAAGTAGTAGTATTATTTACTCCTTCCAGCGAAGTGCCGTCACCATCGTTGGTAATGCTGAAAAGCGTGGCGGCATTGTTTTCTGTAGCCACAAAAGGAAGCGTCAGTCCGCCACCGGCTGCACCGGGCACCCACTGGGCGCCGTCAAATTTTAAAAGCTGCCCTGCCAACGGTGCTGCATTGCTCACAGGTATGCTCTGAAGTTTGGCAACCACCGGATTAGGGTAAGTACCCGTCAGATCACCACCTGCGGCAACACCGTTAATGTCTCCCGCAGGCCCTGCTGGTCCTACTGGCCCCGCCGGTCCAACCGGTCCTGCTGGTCCAGCTGGTCCAACCGGCCCTGCAGGACCTACTGGTCCCACCGGTCCGTCAGCTCCTGCGGGTCCTGCTGGTCCTGCTGGGCCGTCAGCTCCTGCCGGTCCTACTGGTCCCGCTGGTCCCACCGGTCCTGCTGGTCCTGCCGGTCCAACCGCGCCGGGAAGCCCCATAGGCCCCGCCGGCCCCTGTGGCCCCTGCGGTCCGGCCGGACCAACAGCTCCCGCCGGCCCTGCCGGTCCAACCGGACCTACGGCGCCGGTAGCTCCCACCGGTCCCGCTGGTCCTGCCGGCCCTGCTGGTCCTACTGCACCGGCAACACCTGCCGGTCCCTGAACACCCTGCGGCCCTGCCGGTCCTGCGGGGCCCGCAGGGCCTGCCGGACCCGGATTGCCATTGGCTGCATACAGTGCAAAGGGCACGCTGGCCAGCGGTGAATTGCCCAGCACCTGGAAGCTGCCGCCACCGATGGCGGCTTCTACTTTAATATATTGGTTGGCGTTAGCCCAGGGCACAGCCGCAAAAGTGCCGCTCACCGGCGTACCTGCGCCAATCTGAAGGTTGAACAACCCCAGCTGGTTGGTGATGGCATCATGTGTTTCCTGGTATTGCACCGGGCCGGCAGCAGAACCTCCCAGGATAGAGATCCGCACTTTAATGCTCTCATTGGCTAGCACCGTACCGTTGCTGTTTCTGGCTACCGCCTGATAGTTGATCGTTTTTAACCCGTTTTGTGCGTATGTCAGCTGTGTTAAAAGCAGCATACTGCAAAAGAGGGAAAGCAAGTATCTTTTTTTCATATCGGCTGATTTAAGGACTGTATTAAGGTTTGTTTTTCAGGGGTTTGCTGCCGTTGTCTTTGTGTTCTTCTCCCTGGTCAGGTATCTTGAACGGAACTACCGGCTGTGAGGACTTCTGGGTTGCGGCAGCAGCCGTTTCATTGTTGATATCAGAAGGGACCGCTGCTTTCTTGCCGGCGGCGGGTGCGGCCATCCTGGCGGTACTGCGGGGAGTGGAAGGTTTATAATCGTTGAAGATCAGCTCTTTGGTGGAACGGCCACGAAACTGGGCTTCTTTGGCGCTTTTTTCAGGAGCGGCAGATTGCAGCTTCGCAAAGTCCTTTTGGAAAGAAGGAAACAGGATATCCCGGGTTTTGTTTTGTGCGGCTGCCTGTATGCTGAGGCCTGCCAGCAGCAGGAAGAGAAAGATAGAAAGTTTCATATGGGCGTTTTAAATGTGTTAGCAAATTCATTCGGCTGCCGCATCCTTACGGGCGCCGATATTGTATACCAGGGAGAACTTCAGCGTGCGCCGTTCCCGCAGGCTGGTACCGGTGGGGACCAGGTACGCAACGTCAAATTCTATATTGGAGTACCGCACCCCCAGACCTGCGGAGAAATGCTGCCGCAACCCTTTCTGGGGATGCTCGTAGAAATAGCCGGTGCGTGCAAAAAATGCCTGCTTATAGGCGTATTCCAGCCCGCTGGCCACGGTAAACTCACGCAGCTCTTCGCTGAAACCGCCTGGCGCATCGCCAAAAGAAGAAAACAGGGCGCTAACCACCTGCCGGTTAGGGTCCTTCCCTTTAAGGATCTCGTTGGTGGGGATACCATTGTCATCAACCGCATACAGAGGAGGAGTAGGTACCAGCAACTTGTTGATGTCTACGGCAATGGTAAATTCATGATCGTAGGTGTGCACAAACGTATAGCCGCCGCCGATACGCAGGTTCATCGGCAGAAAACTCTTGCGGGTATTGTCGTCGGTGTACTGCAGCTTGGTGCCGATGTTGGTAAAACTCACCCCGAAAGAATAACGGTTGCCGAATTCAAGCCGGTCGGTGCTGTTCTGGTAGTAATAGCCTACGTCCCCGGCTACGGCCGATGCCGGCTTTTGCTGCAGGCCGTTGAAAGAGCCCTGCCCGAGCTGACTGCGTACATACCGCAGACTAATGGCCAGCGACATATGCTGCCCCAGCTTCCGGGCGTAGGCTGCATCCACCGCAAACTCCTTGGGAGAATAGGTTTGCAGGACAGTGCCGTTGTCGTCCCTGAATGTCACTTCTCCGTAGTTGAAGTATTTCATGGACACCCCTACGCCTTCCACTGCATTGAAGTTCTTATAGGCGGATACATAGGCCATGTTGGACTGGTTATTATTCAATTCCCACATCCAGGGAGAATAATTGGCGCTGACACCCCAGTCGCCGGCAAAAACAATTTTCGCAGCATTGGAAAACAGGGAGTTGGGATCGGCTTCCAGCCCGATGGTGGCGTCTCCGGCCCCGCTGGAACGGGCATCGGGGTTGACCAGCAGGAAGCTGGCACCGATATTGGGCGCTTTCTGCTCCGCTTTTTGGGCATGTACGGCCGGTTTTACGGCTGTCATGCCGCATAACAGTAGAATTATTCGACCATATTTCATGATTACGTTTTTTAAAAAAAAGAGGATGAGCAATAATGGATGGCGCTACTGGACGATCAGCTTCTCGAAATAAATACTGGCATTCACCTTCAATACCACCGTATAAATACCGGCGGCAAAATGATTCACCGGTAGTATGACCGTGGTTTTGCCCGCACCCATTTCCACGAACTGATGATACAGGGTCTGGCCTGCAGGATTCAGTACCTGGATGGTGACCGTAGCGCCCCGGAGCAGGTCAAATTGCACCTTGGCGTTGGTAACCGCAGGGTTGGGGAAGATGATGTAGTTCTTGACCGGATTGGCGCCGGGAGGTAATGCAGGAAGTTCTTCCGGTTGCTGAAAGCCCTGGGTGAGGAGCAGCCGGCCGTCTGTCACAGGCGTCACCACTGACTCGCCTATGGTATACTGTATCCGGACGTTATTCACCGCACCACTGCCTCCGTTGCTGGCCACCACCTGTCTGTTCAGGATCAGTTGAGCCCTCGCCGTGGTGCATAGCAATGCCAGTACCACCAGCGCAGGGATGCACTTGGAGATGTAAGATGTCATATGAAATCGGGGGTTAGAAAATGTACGTATGATATGGCCCGGCTGTTATCAACAGCCGATAGCTCAGGAAGAAAGTATATTTCCCTTCATGACAGTATTTTTTTGGATTTTATAGATAACAATTCGCAATAAGGCCGTTCTGTATACCACGTTTAGATTTATATGGTTGACGCTCAGTATTCGGTTCCAACAACAACAATACACAGGGATAAATCAGGACATTTTTGGGGCAAACCTGTTAAATCATGATACAAATGTGGAAGATTTATTGTTCAGTAAAAATACAGATTTTGTCTCCGGCAGGATTTTTTAAAAAAATGGCGGAATCCACCTAAAAACTGGTTCAGCTAACAGATACTTATTTTGAATTTGGATAATGTGTTGAAACGCCCGTGCTCGTTAATGAGAAATAACATTTGGACAATATTGCGCGTTTTATTTATTGCTAAAAATAAATTACCTTTGCCCCCCAAATTGCATTATTTAGTCATTTTAATATTATGGCAGACTTAAGATTTCAAAGGAACTTTGGTATTGCGGCGCACATTGATGCGGGTAAAACCACTACCACAGAGCGTATCCTGTATTATACAGGTAAATCCCACAAGATTGGTGAGGTGCACGAGGGTGCTGCTACCATGGACTGGATGGCACAGGAGCAGGAAAGAGGTATTACCATCACATCTGCTGCTACCACTTGTTTTTGGAATTTCCCAACTTTACAGGGTAAAGCTCTCCCGGACACTAAACAATATAAATTCAACATCATCGATACTCCGGGCCACGTGGACTTTACCGTGGAAGTAGAGCGCTCTCTGCGCGTACTGGACGGTCTGGTGGCACTGTTCTGCGCTGTATCCGGCGTTGAACCTCAGTCTGAAACCGTTTGGCGCCAGGCTAACCGCTACCGCGTACCCCGTATCGGTTTCGTTAATAAAATGGACCGTTCCGGCGCTGACTTCCTGAACGTGGTAAAACAGGTGAAAGAGATGCTGGGTGCTAACCCCGTTCCCCTGACCCTGCCTATCGGTGCTGAAGATACTTTCAAAGGCGTGGTAGACCTGATCACCATGAAAGGTATCATCTGGGACGAAGAAGGTAAAGGTGCTACCTACCAGGAAATCGAGATTCCGGAAGATATGAAGGAAGAAGCGAATGAATGGAGAGCTAAACTGGTAGAAGCCGTTGCTGAATACGACGATACCCTGATGGAAAAATTCTTCGAAGATCCTAACTCTATCTCCGAAGCTGAAATCCACGAAGCTATCCGTAAAGCTACCATCGACATCGCTATCATCCCGATGATGTGCGGTTCCTCCTTCAAAAACAAAGGTGTTCAGAAAATGCTGGATGCGGTTTGCCGTTACCTGCCTTCTCCAATGGACATCGAAGCGGTAAAAGGTACCAACCCCGATACCGGTGACGAAATTGAACGTAAACCAGACGCAAAAGAACCATTCTCTGCCCTGGCGTTCAAAATCATGACCGATCCTTTCGTAGGCCGTCTGGCGTTCTTCCGGGCTTACTCCGGTCACCTGGATGCAGGTTCCTACATCCTGAACACCCGTACCGGCAAAAACGAACGTATCAGCCGTATCATGCAGATGCACGCCAACAAACAGAACCCGATCGACTTCATCGAAGCCGGCGATATCGGAGCTGCTGTTGGTTTTAAAGATATCAAAACAGGTGATACCCTCTGCGATGAGAACCATCCGATCATCCTGGAATCTATGACCTTCCCTGAGCCGGTTATCCACATCGCTATCGAGCCTAAAACTCAGGCCGACGTTGATAAAATGGGTATGGCTATCGCTAAACTGGTAGAAGAAGATCCTACCCTGAAAGCGAGAACCGACGAAGAAACCGGCCAAACCGTACTGAGCGGTATGGGTGAGCTTCACCTTGAAATCATCGTTGACCGTATGAAACGCGAGTTCAAAGTGGAAGTTAACCAGGGTGCGCCTCAGGTGGCTTACAAAGAAGCCCTGACCGCTAAAATTGAACACCGCGAAGTGTTCAAAAAACAAACCGGTGGTCGTGGTAAATTCGCCGACATCCAGGTGGAAATCTCCCCTGCTGATGCTGAATGGCTGAAAGAAAACGACGGCAAATCCTTCCAGTTCATCAACGATATCTTCGGTGGTGCTATCCCGAAAGAGTTCATCCCGGCTGTTCAGAAAGGTTTCGAACAATCCATGAACCAGGGTGTACTGGCTAACTTCCCGCTGGTAAACCTGAAAGTGCGCCTGTTCGACGGCTCCTTCCACGCAGTGGACTCCGACGCTATGTCCTTCGAACTCTGCGCCAAACAAGCTTTCCGTGAAGCTGCCCGCAAAGCTAAACCAGTACTGCTGGAGCCTATCATGAAAGTGGAAGTGCAAACTCCTGACCAGTATATGGGTGACGTTACCGGTGACCTCAACCGTCGTCGCGGTATGCTGGAAGGTATGGACTCCAGAAATGGTGTTCAGGTAATCAAAGCCAAAGTACCTTTGAGCGAAATGTTCGGTTACGTAACCCAACTGCGCTCCCTGTCTTCCGGCCGCGCCAGCTCCATCATGGAATTCTCTCACTACGCTCCGGCTCCGAACAACGTGGCTGAAGAAGTGGTAGCGAAAGTAAAAGGTAAAGTAAACGCCTAATTACATCTCTTTCCATAAAAAAAGGTTGTCCTGCGAAAGCGGGACAACCTTTTTTGCTTACATGAACATGCTATTGCCAGGTGACAGTTTTTCGATAAATTCGGTGACACTATAGCCTGCAACTGAACGTACTTTTTGCCAAATGCCAGGGTCCTGCTCTTCAGGACCTTTTTTTTTGTTTTGTTATCGGGGTAGTAGGGGGTGGTCCGGCTTTTTTCGTCATACTATATGAAAATGCAATTCAACTGAGCCTGTATTTTTTTACTGATAGCCGAGTGACCAACAATATGTACTTAGAATTAACACAAGCACCACCTACAACTGTTAGATATGAAACAGGAGAAGAGGTCTTACTGGCTCCTGGCCTCGATGTGATTCTGCCCTGCTGGAACCCGTCGGGCCCCTGGGTAGAATCCCTCATCAGGCACTATCATGAAGTTATCCACTTGATGGGAGATGTCCCCGTACAGCTCATCCTCGTGAATGATGGCTCACTCCGTAATTTCACCAGTCAGCATATCTCCTGGCTGGAAGCCGCCATTCCGGGCATTATTATCGTCAACTATAAAGAAAACAGGGGAAAAGGCCATGCGGTCCGCGAAGGCGTGAAAAACTCCCGCTATGCCTACCAGGTATACACCGACCTCGATTTCCCCTTCGGCGTGGACGCCGTTAAAAAAGCCTACGATCAGCTGCAGCATGGCCTCGACGTAGTGGCCGGCGAAAGAGGCGCCGCCTACCTGAAAGAACTGCCCCGCAAAAGAAGGATCATCACCCGCATCAGCCGCCTGCTGAATAAAGTCGTGCTCCGCCTCAAAGTAAAAGACGCCCAGGCCGGCCTGAAAGGGTTTAACGCCCACGGCAGATCTGTACTGCTCAATACCACCATCGACGGTTTTTTATACGATAGCGAGTTTCTGTATAAAGCCGGTAAAAATCCACGTCTGAAAATCGGCGCAGTAGATGTATATTGTCGCCCCGGAATCAGCTTCAGCGCCTTTAAGATCAAACTGCTGCTGAAAGAACTCAGGAACTATTGCCGGATTATTACCAGTGCTAACGCAGCTAACTAATTATGAACCAGGAGAAAAGGATACTGCTCAGTGTCGACGTGGAAGAATTTGACATCCCCGAAGAATTTGGCCGGCAGGTGCCCCTGCAGGAAAAACTGGAAATATCCAGGAAAGGCCTGCAAACCACCCTCGACCTCTTTGATCAGTACAATGTACGTGCTACTTTCTTCATCACCGCCTACTGGGCACAGCACTACCCCGAACTGATCCGGCAGGTGGCCGCCAAACACGAAATAGCCTCTCACGCTTATTACCATAGCTCCTTTTCCGATGCGGACCTGGAAGGATCACGCCTGGCCCTCCAGGAAATCAGCGGGCAACAGGTACGCGGTTTCCGCATGCCACGCCTCCGGAAAGTGAATATGAAGGCGCTCAAAGATGCCGGTTACCTCTACGACGCCTCCCTGAACCCCACCTGGCTGCCCGGTCGCTACAACAACCGGCACCTGCCGCGTACTATGTTCAGAGATGACAACATGTGGATCATCCCTTCTTCGGTATCCCCCCTCATCCGGTACCCCGTTTTCTGGCTGAGCGTGAAAAATGCACCACTTTGGATAACCCGCCATTTCAGTAAAACAATCCTCCGGAAAGACCCTTACCTCTCTTTTTATTTCCACCCCTGGGAATTGGTGGATATCCGTGGATATGCCCTGCCTTCCTACATCAGCCGCGTTTCAGGCGCCAGAATGGAACAGAAAATGGACGGTTTTCTGCGCTTTCTGCAGCAACAGGGCCGCTTCTGCGCACATATCGATATGCTCTGATTTCCTGAACCGCTGAAGATAAACGCGCCCGGCAAACGCCGAAGTTGTTATTCCCGCATTCAGGCGGAAACGAACAGTGTACGCCAGCATCCTGTCAGGCTTCCCAACTATTTGCCATCATCGCAAATCATCACCGGGCCGGTAAAAGCAAAGGCAGGAAAAGACTTTTTACGCAACAACCTGTCGTGTATTATTGTTATAACCCTTAAGTGCGACGAGAAGAGAGATAGTTACAAGCTGTGCAATGTGAAAAAAAAATTATATTTTTTTTAACAAGGTGAATACTTATATGATTCATTTTCAGTATTTTTGTTTCGAGTTCAGATTTTATCCAAAGATGTGCTTTTGATTGTTTGTGATTGTTTGATGCTTTTGTTAAGCAACCCATTATCCCCTGCCGCTAAATTTTTTCAGTTCATTATTCAATAGCAACCTGCTATAGCTGCAAACCTCAAATTCTGATTTGCTGTTTTGCGCGATCGGCATATTTATTCATTCAGCATGTTAAATGTTAAAACTAAAATGCACACTATGAAAAAAATTCGTCTCCTAACCCTTGTTGCAGTGAGCGTACTGATGGGATCAACCGTTAAAGCACAGATCCAGAAAGGCAATATTATGGTAGGTGCAGACCTCACCAACCTGAGCGTGACTTTTCAAAAGGAAAGTACTGCCTTCAGTGCAAATCTATCTCCCAAGATCGGTTGGTTTATTACAGATGGTTTGGCTATCGGTGGTTATGTCGATTTTGGCGCCAATACCACCAAGAATAAAACAACGGACACCAGGGCTTCGAATACGAATTATGGCATCGGAGCTTTCGCCCGCTATTTTATAGAAGATAAAAACGTCCGGAAGCTGGAGTTCTCCAAGAGAGTGCGCTTCTTTGCAGAAGCCAATGCAGGATTTGCCGGCCAGAACCCGGCCAGCGGCGCTTCTACAAACGGCTTTAACGTTGGTGTAGGTCCCGGTATTTCCTATTTTATCACCCCCAATGTAGGTCTGGAAGGATTATTAAAATACGACCTGACCGTGGGAGGAGGAAACTCTACCACTGCTAATCGCCTCAGCCTGGGCATAGGTTTCCAGATCTATCTGCCTTCCGCTAAAGCAAAAGCTATTTACAGAGAAGAAAGAAGCGGAAAATAATACACTGGCAAGTGAAAAAAATGGTCCCGGTAGTCATTTATCATGACGGCCGGGGCCCTTTTTATTTTGATAAGGAGTCCTGACATATAGTATTTGTAACAGAAAAGCGGTGATCAGCGTCATTGGTTGGAAGGAGAGGAACCATTTACATTTGCAGCATGATCTGTTAATACAGGTCAGTTGGGATTGCTGAAAACCAATGAAAGAGTAGGCGTTTATCTTAAATTCTCTGTTATGTTACTGAATCAATTACTGGAACTGCTGCGCAGACTTTTATGCGGATGCAACGATGACGATCACGGCCACGGTGGCCATGGCGGCCATGGCGGTCATGGTGGTCATGGCGGTCATGGTGGTGGTTGCGGACATCGCTATTAAACACCCCCTGAAATTAATTCCTGCTCTTGAACCCCCATAGCCTGTTTGCTATCCCCAGACTGCACGAGCAATGAGCCTACCGAAAACCATGTAAAAGCGTAGCTGAGATCAAAAACCTTTTTCTCATGGTCCTCGATATACTCTTCACCTATTAAACAGGTTATTTGTGTTGCTGATGTCCGCACTGGGCGGCATTCGGCTGAAGAGCATGTTTGTGTTTGTTACCCGTAGAGCCATGACTGACGTCATGGCTTTTTCGCGGCCCTGCTGTGTTGAACAGAATGAATAAAAGCAGTTTGAATGGATTAACTGAACAGGCAGTTTTTACCGGGATGCGCTATTTTGCAGTTGTGCCCGGTAGGTACCGGTCATTGGGAATCGCTGAAAACCAATAAAAGAGTAAGCTCAGAGTCTTAATCGTTTTCCTATGTTAAAAACAATGCTCGACGCCTTTCTGAAATTCCTGCACACTGTAATAGGCGCCCTGTAATCCACACGTGCAGCAACAGGACCTTTATTACTCCTGCATCCTGTGATTGCCGGAATGACATTTTTTACTTGTATTTCGGAAATGCCGCGAATTTTTTCGCGGCTTTTTTATTGCAGATGAACTTTGTAAGTAATTAGGATTCCTCTTATTTTGATGAATTTTGCAAATATGATATTATTTTTTAAATTGTTTAAAGTCCGGCATAGTGCCTGTAAGTAGCGTGTTCAGTGGATTGAACAAGGGATTTGATTTTTGCTGAAAAATGAACAAAATGAATGTATGTTATTGAGAGAATAGCCCTTACTTTTATCGTGTTGGTTGTCCTGTGAAACCAATGGGGATGCCGAAAACCATAAAAAGAGTAGGCTTAAAGATGTAATACCATTCTTATGAACTTACTGAACCAATTACTCGCAGTTGTTGTTGGACTGCTGCAGTCTCTGCTGGGTGGCCTGTAATGATCGGCACCCCGTAAGGGAACTGTCCTATCCTTAGTTCGATTTCCCTTGCAACGCATTTAGCTCCGGGACCTGTTCCCGGAGTTTTTTTTGCTGTGCCCGTACAGTGCCTGTCTGTTGCTCCGCGAACAGAGATAGGCAACGCCTGGTTGCGCTTCCACCTCCTGGACTTAGCATACATTCCGGCTGTGAGCCCGAATAAGCCAGGCACAGCACACGGATGAGTTGTAAAAAAGCCCCCTATTCCTTGCTGGTAAAGGAATGAACAAAATGACCGCAGGTGCTGAAAATGAACAAAATGGGCTCATGGTAATTGCGGAAGAGCTTTTAAATTCGGCACCGGATGTTAACATTACCACTGGGATTGCCGAAAACCAGTCAATAGAGTAGGCATAACAATGAAAACCTAAAACTATGGATTTGCTGAACCAATTGCTCGCACTGATCTTAGGATTAGTAAAATCATTACTGGGCGGTATCGGTGGCGGTTTACCTCTGTAAGAGGCAACCGGATGCACCGTATCTGCTTTAACTAATTCAGAAACCGCTTCATCTTGCTTGCGCGAGATGGAGCGGTTGTCTTTTATGCAGCAGGCAGTCATAATTGGATTTTATGATGGTATGGCGTCCTTCCTTTTACTGTATTTATTTCCCGGTAACTATCAGGAATGCCCCTAGCTGAACAAAGGGGGCTGTATAGGTGCCTCCTGGTAGGGGTTGTAGCGGACTTCCCGGATATCTTCTCTTTATACTCCCGGTGGTTTGAGACGGACAAGTCGCCACGCAGCGCCAGTGGCTATTTTCCTGGGGGGAATAGTATTGCCCGGTCATCTCCCTATGCCGGCTGAGGGAAGCGGCCGGGTCCGGATCTGAATAAAAGCCTTTACAGCATTTGTATCGGGCACTGCCGATAGTTTACCGGCGGCGCAGCAGGCCGCTTGTCGTCAGCCCGGGGGGAGCAGGGGCAGGCGGTGGGGCAGGGCAGGGGATTGCTGCCGGACTGAGGGGGAGAAAGATTCCGGCTGATGTAAGACGCTGTATGAAAGGGGGGATATAGAGGGGCTGGGGCGCTGTAGCGCCGCGCTGGTCCTGCAACTTCACATTTTCCTGCCGGTGTTGGGAAAAATTTTTTGTTTTGATGTTTGTTTTCCTATATTTGTCGAAATCAGCATGTCAACTAAGCGTAAGACTTAATACGCACAAAATGAATGTTTTCGGAGGCTTAACCGCATAAAATCCGCCCCTCATAGCCCGCTTTCCCGTGACCATGGCAAACTTCTGCCGGGTATCTTTTTATTTTTTTCCTGAGATTTATTTGCCAATTCAAAAAAACCGGGTTACCTTTGCCCTCCCAAATTGTAAAGGGAAAAAACACGAAGAAGTTCATTGCATATGTCTCAGAGAATAAGAATCAAGCTGAAGTCCTACGATCATAACCTGGTAGACAAGTCTGCTGAGAAGATCGTTAAAACCGTGCGTAACACGGGCGCCGTGGTAACAGGTCCGATACCTTTACCTACAGAAAAGAAAATCTTTACGGTATTGCGTTCTCCGCACGTAAACAAGAAAGCGCGCGAGCAGTTCCAGTTGTGTACTCACAAACGTTTACTGGACATCTATACCTCCTCTTCCAGGACTGTAGATGCGCTGAGCAAGCTGGATTTACCTTCTGGCGTAGAAGTTGAAATTAAAGCATAAGGACAACAGCAAGGCTGGGCAAAAGGCCCGCCTTTTACTGATTTTATGGTTATTGGTTGATTTTCAATCAATAACAATTTTAACATATAACACATAGGTCGCGCCTTCTGGGCGGCCGCCCAATAAATGTATTTAACCGCCCATCCTGGGGATAGCTGGAAATCCCCCAGGCGCTGGGTAAAATCATATATAAGATGAAAGGTATTATTGGTAAAAAGATTGGTATGACCAGTATCTTCGAGTCCAATGGTAAGCAAACTGCTTGTACCATTATCGAAGCAGGTCCCAACGTTGTAACACAGGTAAAAAGCCTGGAATCAGATGGTTACAATGCAATTCAGGTTTCTTTCGGTGAGAAGAAAGAAAAACACACTACAAAAGCTGAGCTCAATCACTTCGCGAAAGCAAGCACCTCTCCCAAACGTTTTGTTAAAGAATTCCGCAACCCGGACGTACAGAAAGCCCTCGGTGAAATTATCACCTGCGAAATCTTCGCTGAAGGTGAATCTATTGACGTTGTAGGCACTTCCAAAGGTAAAGGCTTCCAGGGTGTTGTAAAACGCCACGGTTTTAGCGGTGTGGGTGAAGCCACCCACGGCCAGCACGACAGAAGCAGGGCTCCTGGTTCTGTAGGCGGTTCCTCCTATCCTTCCCGCGTTTTCAAGGGCATGCGTATGGCCGGCCAGACAGGTAACGAAAGAGTGAAAGTGAAAGGTCTGAAGATCCTGAAAATATTCCCTGAAAAGAATTATATCCTGGTAAGTGGTTCCGTTCCCGGCCACAATGGTTCAATCGTTTTAATCCAGAAGTAACATGCAACTTGATATTTTAAATATAGAAGGTAAGAAAACCGGAAGATCCATCGAACTTCCTGAGGAGATCTTTGGTGTAGAGCCTAACAACCACGTCATTTACCTGGCTGTTAAACAGTATCTCGCCGCTCAGCGTCAGGGTACCCACAAGGTAAAAACCAGAGCTGAAGTAAAAGGTGCTTCCCGCAAACTGCACAAACAAAAAGGTACCGGTGGTGCCCGTAAAGGTAACATCCGTAACCCGCTGTATAAAGGTGGTGGTACCATCTTCGGTCCCAAACCGCACAGCTGGAGCATCAAACTGAACAGAAAAGTGAAAGATCTCGCTAAGATCTCCGCCCTGTCAGTAAAAGCTAAAGAAAACAGCATCATCATCGTTGAAGATCTGGCGCTGCAGGCTCCTAAAACCAAACAATTCGTTGGTATCTTAAAGAACCTGAACATCAATGTAGACGGTAAGAAGACTATGTTCATCACTCCGGAATACAACGATAGCGTTTATCTGTCTTTAAGAAACATCCCTACTGTGGACGGCGCCATGCTGAGCGATATCAATACTTATGATATCATGAACAGCAACTACCTCGTGTTCACAGAAAGCGCTGCTAAAATCTTCACTGAAGAGCCTGCAGAAGCATAAGGTGTTGTAAACCAATTCAATAACAAAGCTACAAGCTCACAGCTTAAAAGCTATAAGCTATAAAGAAGATGAAACTTTCAGACGTTTTAATCAAACCGGTAGTAACCGAAAAGGTGAACAAAGCCACCGAAAAATTCAACCGCTACTACTTCATTGTTGACAAAAAAGCCAACAAACTGGAGATCAAAAAAGCAGTGGAAGAGTTCTACGGTGTAACTGTACAGGATGTGAATACTGCCGTAATGCCGGGTAAAGCTAAATTCCGCTTTACTAAAGCCGGTTTCATTGCAGGTAAAAAACCGTCTTACAAAAAGGCGATCATTACCCTCGCATCCAACGAAACTATAGATCTGTATGCTAACATGTAGTGCCGTTCCGGCCTGAACAGCCGGGATGTGGATGTATATACAGATCACGATTTATATTTATCAATAACATTTAACTTTTTAGGAAGTAATGGCACTGAAGAAGTTCAAACCAATGACGGCCGGTACCCGCTGGAAAATAGGCAACGCTTACGCTGAGCTGACCACGGATACCCCCGAAAAAAGCCTGCTCGAGCCCGCTAAAAGAAGCGGCGGTAGAAACGCTCAGGGTAGGATGTCTATGCGCTACATCGGTGGCGGTCACAAAAAAGCCTACCGCGTGGTAGACTTTAAACGTGAAAAAGTAAATATCCCCGCTACAGTTAAAACTATCGAATACGATCCTAACCGTAGCGCCTTCATCGCACTGGTAAGCTATGCAGACGGTGAAAAACGTTATATCATCGCACCACAAGGCCTCCAGGTAGGCAGCACCGTTGTCAGCGGTGAAACTGCTGCTCCTGAAGTAGGTAACGCCCTGCCGCTGAAAAACATGCCGCTGGGTACTGTGGTACACAATATCGAACTGCAGCCTGGTAAAGGCGGTGCTATCGCAAGAAGCGCCGGCGCCTACGCTCAGCTGTCGAACAAGGAAGAAAAATATGCTGTACTGAAAATGCCTTCCGGTGAACTGCGCAAAGTGCTGAACACCTGCATGGCTACCGTAGGTACAGTTTCCAACTCCGACCACGCCCTGCAATCTATCGGTAAAGCAGGTGCCAACCGTTGGAGAGGTATCCGTCCCCGCAACCGTGGTGTGGCCATGAACCCTGTAGATCACCCGATGGGTGGTGGTGAAGGTAAATCTTCCGGCGGCCATCCAAGATCCAGAACAGGCAAATATGCGAAAGGTCTGAAAACCAGAAAGCCGCATAAGAGCTCTGATAAACTGATCATCAGCAGGAAAAACGGTAAAAAATTATAATATTTCGGAATTCGGGTCCTGCTAACCCGGGACCCAAATTTGAAAAATCATAAATAAGAAGACATGGCTCGTTCCATAAGAAAAGGTCCTTACGTAGACCAGAAATTAGAGACTAAAGTTGAAAAAATGAACGCTGGCACCAAGCGCACAGTTATCAAAACCTGGAGCCGCCGTTCTACCATCACTCCTGATTTCGTTGGTCACACTTTCGCAGTTCACAATGGCAACAAATTCATTCCGGTTTATGTAACGGAATTTATGGTTGGCCACAAACTGGGCGAATTTGCACCTACACGTAACTTCAGAGGACACGCTAACAAGAAAATGTAAATTATAGTCTGAGGTTTGAGGTTTGAGAAGGCTCAAGCCCAATCTCAAACTCCAGACGTCAGACATTAAATAATAAAAGAAATTAATAACAATGGAAGCAGTAGCTAAGCTGAACAATAATCCCACATCTACCCGCAAAATGCGTTTGCTGGCAGACTTAATCCGCGGCCTGGATGTGGAGAAAGCTTTGAATATTTTGAAATTCCATCCAAAGCACCCCAGCGTTCCGTTGGAAAAACTGCTGGTATCCGCTATCGCAAACTGGAAAGTGAAGAATGAAGGTGCAAGGGTAGAAGATGCCAACCTGATCGTTAAAACTATCTTCGTAGACGGCGGCCGCACCCTGAAAAGAATGCGCCCCGCTCCACAAGGCAGAGGTTACCGTATCCGCAAGAGAAGTAACCACGTTACGATTGTGGTAGATGGTAAAAATGCACAGTAAGCGTTTCATACCAAAGAGAGATAAATTAATACTATTAAACTAATAGACAAATAACCAGAACATGGGTCAGAAAACAAATCCTATTGGTAACAGGTTAGGTATCATCAGAGGATGGGACTCTAATTGGTATGGCAGCAAAAAAGATTTTGCTACCAAACTGATCGAAGACAACAAGATCAGAACTTATCTGAATGCCCGCATCAACAAAGGCGGCATCTCCAGAGTTGTGATTGAAAGAACTTTAGGTAAGTTGATCGTCACTGTGCATACTTCCAAACCAGGTATCATCATAGGTAAAGGTGGTAATGAAGTTGATCGCATCAAGGAAGAACTGAAAAAACTGACTGGTAAAGAAGACGTACAGATCAATATTCTCGAAATCCGCCGTCCGGAAATGGATGCGAACATCGTTGCAGAAACTATTGCCAAACAAATCGAAAGCCGTATCAACTACAAACGCGCTATCAAAATGGCAATCGCTACCGCACTGAGAATGGGAGCTGAAGGTATCAAAATTAAAGTAAGCGGCCGTCTGGGTGGTGCTGAAATCGCCCGCGCGGAAGAAGTGAAACAAGGTCGTGTGCCCCTGCATACTTATCGCATGGACATCGACTACGCTTCCCTGTTCGCTTTGACTGTATACGGTAAAATCGGTATCAAAGTATGGATCTGTAAAGGTGAAGTACTCGGCAAACGCGACCTGAACCCGAACGTACTGACCGGCAAAGAAGGCGACAACCGCGGCGGTGGACGTGAACACGGTGGAGAAAGAAGAGAACACGGTGAAAGAAGAGAACGCGGAGGAGACAGAAGAGGCGGTGATAACCGTGGCGGTGGCCGCAGATAATCCCTGCAGGCAGAGCAAACATTAACAATTACTATTAACATTAACAATACAGACGATGTTACAGCCAAAAAGAGTGAAACACAGGAAGATGCACAAAGGCCGCATCAAAGGGAACGCTAAAAGAGGCGCTACCCTCTCCTTTGGTACATTCGGTCTTAAAGCATTAGAACCTAAGTGGATCACCGACCGGCAGATCGAAGCTGCTCGTGTCGCCCTCACCAGACATATGAAACGTGAAGGTAACGTTTGGATCCGCATATTCCCTGACAAACCTATCACTGCCAAACCACTGGAAGTAAGGATGGGTAAAGGTAAAGGTGCTCCGGACCATTGGGCAGCAGTAGTAAAACCAGGCAGAATTTTATTCGAAGCAGACGGCGTTCCCTTACAGGTAGCGAAAGAAGCGATGGAACTCGCAGCACAAAAACTGCCCATCAAAGTAAAATTCGTAACCAGCCGCGACTACGTTGCTTAATTTCTATCAATCACTAATATCACCCGTTTACCGCCCACGCTGTAAACGGACCAAATAAAATACAAATGGCAAAAGAAAAGCTGGATCTGAACGGCCTGAGCATTCAGGATCTCCAGGAGAAAATCTCTGCGGAAGAGCTGCGCCTGAAGAAAATGAAATTCGGTCATGCAATTACGCCCATCGAAAATCCCATGAGCATCCGCTCTGTGAGACGCGATATCGCCCGTATGCAAACCGAACTGCGTAAAAAACAACTGGGCTTCTAAGCATTCGTATAACAAAATTAACCTCCCCCGGAGGATTAAATACTTTCAACAATGACGACCGAAAGACAATTAAGAAAAACCAGGATTGGTGTGGTGGCCAGCAACAAAATGGATAAAACCATTACTGTTAAGGTGGAACGTAAAGTGAAGCACCCTATCTATGGTAAATTCGTTAAAAAAACTACCAAGTTCATGGCGCACGACGATAAAAACGAGTGCAGCATCGGCGATACCGTGAAAATCGCGGAAACCCGCCCTCTGAGCAAAAACAAATGCTGGAGATTGGTAGAAATTATCGAAAAAGTAAAATAATTTATCAAGTGTTTCATGCTGCTGCCGGCTACCCCGGCTTCAGCCGCTGATTAAAAAATCATTACGATGATACAACAAGAATCAAGACTGAGCGTAGCCGATAACAGTGGTGCCAAAGAAGTACTCTGCATCCGCGTACTGGGCAACTCCGGTCAGGACTACGCTAAAGTAGGCGATAAAATTGTAGTGACCGTTAAGGACGCAATTCCTGGTGGCGGCGCTAAAAAAGGTATGGTTACCAAAGCGGTAATCGTAAGAACCAAAAACAAATTACGCCGTAAAGACGGTTCATATATCCGTTTCGACGACAACGCGGTTGTACTGCTCAATAACTCAGACGAACCACGCGGTACCCGTATTTTCGGTCCGGTTGCCCGTGAACTGAGAGACAAGGGTTATATGAAAATTATCTCCCTGGCTCCTGAAGTATTGTAATTTTAAGATTTTGATATTTCGAAATTTTAAAATTTGAAATATGGCGATTTTGGGGTTTCAGAGTTTGGCGGCTAAATCAAAAAATTCGTAAATCCCAAAATCTCAAAATATTTCTTATCTTTGCAGCCCGTTTGCAAAACGAGACAAAACATTAATCAAGCGAAACAATTGTTTCGCTTGGCGTTTATAAATAAATCAAAGTGATGAAAACTAGATTTAAGCCTAAATTCAACATTAAGAAGGGCGACCTGGTTGCGGTGATTGCCGGCGACGACAAGGATAGGACCAAAGCACGCAAAGTGCTGGAAGTTCACCCTGAACAAGGCCGCGTTCTTGTAGAAGGCGTTAACATTATTACCAAGCATACCAAGCCTACTGCACAAAACACCAAAGGTGGTATCGTTAAGCAGGAAGCGCCGATTGCGATCTCCAACGTGATGCTGTGGGATGCCAAAGCTGGTAAACCTACCCGTGTGAACAGACAGCGGGAAAACGGTAAATTAATTCGTATCGCTAAAAAATCAGGGGAGGTAATTAAATAATGGCAAACACTAAATATACTCCAAGACTGCAGAAAAAATACTTCGACGAGGTAGCTCCTGCACTGATGAAGAAATTCAACTACAAAAGTGTAATGCAGGTTCCCCGTCTGGTGAAAATTTGCCTGAACCAGGGTATCAATGGCGCCGTTGGTGATAAAAAACTGGTAGACATCGCTGTGGACGAAATGACACGCATCTCCGGCCAGAAAGCAGTTGCCACCCTGTCCAAAAAGGATATCTCTAACTTTAAACTGAGAAAAAACATGCCGATCGGCGCCCGCGTTACACTGCGCAGCACCAACATGTTTGACTTCCTGGACCGCCTGGTTTCCGTGTCCCTGCCTCGTGTACGTGACTTCAAAGGCATCAACGAAAAAGCCTTCGACGGCCGCGGTAACTACACCATGGGTATCACCGAACAAATCATCTTCCCTGAAATCGATATCGATAAAGTAACAAAAATGTCCGGTATGGATATCACTTTCGTTACTACGGCTAAAACCAACGAAGAAGCTTACGAGCTGCTGAAAGAAATGGGTATGCCGTTCAGGAACATGAAAAAAGATAATCAGTAATTCGAAACGATAATATAATTATGGCAAAAGAATCCGTAAAAGCCAGACAAAGGAAAAGAGAAGCCATGGTAGCAAGATTCGCTGAAAAGCGCGCTGCCCTGAAAGCTGCCGGTGACTACGCTGCACTGGACCAACTTCCTAAAAACGCTTCTCCTGTTCGTCTGAAAAACAGATGCCAGCTGACCGGTCGTCCTAAAGGATACATGCGTCACTTCGGCCTCTGCAGGAACATGTTCCGCGACCTGGCACTCGCAGGTAAAATCCCTGGCGTAACTAAAGCCAGCTGGTAAAAAACTGATTTTTTGATTTTCGATTTTTTGATTTTCGATTTTTATCCCGAAATCAAAAAATTCCGAAATCAAAAAATCGACAATTAAAGTTATTTGATTCCCATCTCTTTCGATTGGATATCGCATTGTAAACATTATTCAAACTATTTCAACAATGGTTACTGATCCAATAGCAGACTTCCTGACCAGAATCCGGAACGCGCAAATGGCCACCCACAGGATCGTGGAAATTCCGGCTTCCAAGCTGAAAAAACGCATTACAGAAATTCTGTACGATAAAGGTTATATCCTGAAGTACAAATTTGAAGAGGACAACAAACAAGGCATCATCAAAATAGCCCTGAAATACGATCCTCAAACCAAAGAACCCGCTATCAAAGAACTGCAACGTATCAGCCGTCCGGGCCTGCGTCAATACGCTAAACCTGATGAGTTCAAACGTGTGAAAAATGGTCTCGGTGTAGCGATCATCTCCACTTCCAAAGGCGTAATGACCGATAAAGAAGCGAAAGCACAGAACGTAGGCGGCGAAGTAGTTTGCTACGTTTACTAATATATTGGCTTACAGGGATTTAACTCCCCGTAAGCCCCAACGGTTTTCTGACAATTAAGCTTTCTATACGGCGCTGAACACAGATAACCGCGAAACAATTATCAAAATTATACTTAAACTCAAGTTATGTCACGTATAGGTAAAGCTCCTATCAAATTGGCCAGCGGCGTTACGGTAACCGTTTCCCCGGCTAATGAAGTTACTGTTAAAGGTCCTAAAGGTGAACTGAAAAGAACCATCGACAGAGACCTGAAAGTAGAAGTGAAAGACGGAGTATTGACTGTAACCCGTCCTACAGATCAGATCCGCCATAAAGCACTGCACGGTCTGACCCGCGCACTCATCGCTAACATGGTGACTGGTGTTACAGACGGTTTCAAAAAACAACTCGAACTGGTTGGTGTGGGTTACAAAGCCGCCAACAGCGGTCAGCTGCTGGACCTGTCTCTGGGTTACTCCCACAACATCGTGATCGAAATTCCAAAAGAATTGAAAGTGGCTACCCTGACTGAAAAAGGTCAGAACCCTAAAATTATGCTGGAAGGTTCCGATAACCAACTGCTGGGCCAGGTAGCTGCCAAAATCCGCAGCCTCCGCAAACCTGAACCGTACAAAGGTAAAGGTGTTCGCTACAGCGATGAAGTGGTTCGTAAGAAAGCTGGTAAGTCAGCAGGTAAATAATTTTTAACTAGCTAATCAGCCCCCGGCTGGTTAGCTGGTTTTAACATATCCCGGCAGCATCGGGATAATAAAATAAAACTCACAATGAGCACAAAAGTTAGCAGAAGGGAAAAGATCCGCTACCGCATCCGTAAAAAGATCTCCGGTACTGCCAAAGCACCAAGATTGTCTGTATTTCGCAGCAACAGCGATATCTACGTACAGCTGATCGACGATACCAACGGTACTACCCTGGCATCCGCTTCTTCCCGTGATAAAGATATCAAAGCACAATCCGGTACAAAATCCGAGAAATCCAGACTGGTAGGTATGGCGCTGGCTCAGAAAGCAATCGCTTTAGGCCTCACCACCTGCATTTTCGACAGAAGCGGGTATTTATACCACGGCCGCATTAAAAGTGTAGCTGACGGAGCAAGAGAAGGTGGTCTCCAGTTCTAATTCCTGGGTCCTAATTTTATCATTCTGAACAAGTAATTCTTATAAAATAAAATGGCAAAGAATTCATTCAATAAAGTAAAGGCCGGTGATCTGGAGCTGAAAGAAAAAGTAGTGGCGATCAACCGTGTTACCAAAACCACCAAAGGCGGTCGTACTTTCAGTTTCTCCGCACTGGTAGTTGTAGGTAATGAAAACGGCGTGGTAGGTCATGGCCTTGGTAAAGCGAAAGAAGTACAGCAGGCTATCACCAAAGGTATAGACGATGCTAAAAAGAACCTGATCAAGGTTCCGGTAATGCACGGTACTATCCCTCACGACCAGTTCGCGAAAGAAGGTGCTGCCAAAGTATTGATCAAACCGGCTGCTCACGGTACCGGTGTGATCGCGGGTGGTTCTATGCGTGCAGTACTGGAAAGCGCAGGCGTTACCGACGTACTGGCTAAATCCCTGGGTTCTGCCAACCCGCACAACGTGGTGAAAGCTACTTTCAAAGCGCTGGGCCTGTTACGCGAACCAGTGAGCGTAGCCAGAACCAGAAGCATCTCCCTGAAGAAAGTTTTCAACGGTTAATCTCCCTTACAGGCGATCTTCCGGTGTAAACATATTCCCTCCGGGATATATTGACACTCATTATTAACAATTAAATTACTCCGCCTTCGGCGGATAGGGGTTTATGGCAAAGATTAAGATCACTCAGGTAAAAAGTGGTATCGACCGTCCCGAAAGGCAGAAACTGACCTTGAAGGCGCTGGGGCTGACTAAAATGAACGCTACTGTTGAAGTAGAAGCTACTCCTCAGGTCCTGGGAATGGTACGTAAAGTAGACCATCTGGTAAAAGTAGAAACAGTGAACGCTTAATAATTAAGTAACACTGCTGTGGGATTGTCTGCTGATAATCTTACTTTTACATTTGTAACTTTACGAAGTCATACTTTTTACAATTTAAATGCGAGCGGTTAATTTCCGCGTAAGTAAAAACAATTAAACTATGAATCTGCATTCATTAAAGCCTGCAAAAGGCGCCGTACATAAAGAAAAACGTCTCGGACGTGGTGAGGCTTCCGGTAAAGGTGGTACCTCTACAAAAGGTAACAAAGGTATCCAGCAACGTGCCGGTTACGCCAGCAAAAGAGGCTTTGAAGGTGGCCAGATGCCTATCCAGCGCCGTATGCCTAAACGCGGTTTCAAAAACAACAACCGCGAGGAATACACCATCTTCAACCTGGGTCAGATTGACCACTTAGTTGAAAAATATGGCCTGCAGGAATTCAACCTCGAAAACCTGTACATGAACGGCCTGGTAAACCGGACAGCTAAAGTGAAAATTCTGGCTAACGGGGAACTGAAATCCAAGGTGACTGTTAAAGTAAACGCTATCAGCGAAAAAGCTAAACAGGCCATCGAATCAACAGGTGGATCAGTAGAACTGGTATAAGACTTTACGACTGAGGAGACGCCTACGGAGTAGTGCGTCTTTTCATATTTAATAGCGCTATTAAACCTTTATCTTCCTGTGAAGAAATTTATCGAAACGATTAAGAATATCTGGAGTATCGAGGACCTGCGTAATCGCATCTTAACTACCCTGCTCCTGGTCCTCATTTACCGTGTTGGATCGTATATAGCCTTGCCCGGTATTGATGCAAACGCGCTCACCGACTTTGAAAAAAATTCTAACCAGGGCATTCTGGGGCTGGTAAACATGTTTGCCGGCGGATCGTTTTCAAGGGCCTCTATTTTTGCGTTGGGTATCATGCCCTACATCTCCGCCTCCATTGCTATTCAGTTGCTGACCATAGCAGTGCCTTACTTCCAGAAACTGCAGAAGGAAGGTGAAAGCGGCCGCAAGAAAATCAACCAGTATACCCGTATACTCACGGTAGTGGTAACCGGATTCCAGGCAAGTGCTTACGTAGCTTATCTGCGTAATCAATCAGGCAGCGCTATTATCCCAGAATACGGTACCTTCTTCTTCTGGCTCTCTACCACCATCGTCCTCACGGCCGGTACCCTGTTCGTGATGTGGCTCGGTGAAAAGATCACAGATAAAGGTATTGGTAACGGTACTTCCATTATCATCATGATGGGCATCCTCGCCCGCCTCCCGCAAGCCCTGATCGGAGAATTCT
The DNA here is from genome assembly GCF_012516375.2 of Chitinophaga oryzae. Lineage (NCBI taxonomy): Bacteria > Pseudomonadati > Bacteroidota > Chitinophagia > Chitinophagales > Chitinophagaceae > Chitinophaga > Chitinophaga oryzae. The sequence goes on along the minus strand of NZ_CP051204.2, from coordinate 7,446,229 downwards.
CCTCCAAAGTGGCCGGCTCCGGCGGCCCGATCCTCTTCCTGATCGAAATCGCGGTATTCATCATGATCACCGTGGGCCTCATCCTGCTCGTGCAGGGTACCCGGAAAATTCCCGTTAACTACGCCAAACGTATTGTGGGCAATAAACAATACGGCGGAGTTCGCCAGTTCATTCCCCTCAAAGTGAATGCAGCCGGTGTAATGCCGATCATCTTTGCCCAGGCTATTATGTTCATCCCTGCTACGGCCATCGGTTTCGCTACCAACTCTGAAAGCGCCTCCGGCTTTGTCCGTATCTTCAGCGACCACACTAATGGCTGGTACAACCTGATCTACGCTGTTCTCGTGATTGTATTTACTTATTTCTATACTGCGCTGATTTTCAACCCCACCCAAATGGCGGACGAAATGAAACGCAACAATGGTTTCGTTCCCGGTGTTAAACCAGGAAAAGCAACCGCTGATTATATCGGTGCTGTCATGGACCGCATTACCCTCCCGGGAGCATTCTTCCTGGCCATCGTGGGTATCATGCCAGGTCTCGCAGCTGCCTTCAAGGTTAACAGCAACTTCGCCACCTTCTTCGGTGGTACTTCCCTCCTCATCATGGTAGGGGTTATCCTCGATACGCTGCAACAGATCGAAAGCCAGCTCCTGATGCGCCACTACGATGGCCTCATGAGCACCGGCCGCATCAAGGGCAGAACTGCCCCGGCTAATGCATAAGTTATTGTCCGCCCCGGGCGCCCCGGTGCCCGATGCGTACAAACGCAATAAAATAGCCACAGAAGCTTTCACGCTTTGGTGGCTATTATATTTTGTTAAAGCCGTCAATTACCCCCTCAAAAGGACAGACGGTGAAAAGCTTACGAAAGATGATTCATTATAAGACGAAGGAAGAAATAGAGCTGATCCGTAAAAGTGCCCTTCTCCTCAGCGCCGCCCTGGCCGAAGTGGCCAAAAGCCTGAAACCGGGAATGAGCACCCTCGACGTAGACGCGGTGGCGGATAAATTTATCGTGGAAAACGGAGCCGTGCCTTCGTTCAAAAACTATAAAGGATTCCCCAACGCCTGCTGTATTTCAGTGAACGAGGCAGTGGTACACGGTATCCCCAACAAATACGTGCTGAAAGACGGCGATATCCTCACCGTAGACGTAGGCGTGTATATGAACGGCTTCCACGCAGACAGCGCCTATACTTTCGCGATCGGCGACGTGGCGGAAAACGTACGCCGCCTCATGGCTGCTACCAAGGCTTCCCTCTATAAAGGCATCGAAAAAGCAGTGGTCGGCAACCGCATCGGCGATATCTCCTACGCTATACAGGAATATACCGAGAAAGAACGCGGGTACGGCGTGGTAAGGGAACTGGTAGGACATGGCCTCGGCCGTCACCTCCATGAAGACCCGCAGGTGCCCAACTACGGCAAACGCGGCGCCGGACCGGTCATGAAAGAAGGCCTCGTCATCGCCATCGAACCCATGATCAACCTCCGAACCAAAGATGTGGAATACCTGGAAGATGGCTGGACCGTAGTGACACGCGACAGAAGCCCGTCCGTCCACTTCGAACATACCGTGGCGGTAGGAAAAGGCAAGCCGGATATCCTGTCATCCTTCTCGGAAATCGAAAAAGCGGAAAAAAACAACCCGGAACTGAACACAAATTACTAAAATCTGTTAGTGTATTTGGTTAATAGTGAAGGGGTTTTAAATAGCGATAGACAGGCATTCATCACGGGAACGGCAATATTAATAATAATTAAGGGAAATTTTTCTATTTCAAAAGATAAATGCTATCTTTGCAGTCCTAAAAATTTTTATGGCAAAACAGGCACTCATTAAACAGGATGGAATTATATTAGAAGCCTTGTCAAACGCTATGTTCCGTGTAAAACTGGAAAATGGGCACGAGATCCTGGCCACCATTTCTGGAAAAATGAGAATGCACTATATACGCATTCTGCCCGGAGATAAGGTGGGAGTGGAGATGAGTCCATACGATTTGTCAAGGGGCCGTATAATTTTCAGATACAAATAGGCGGGACCCGGATTCGTGTATCAGGCAGATAATTTAACAAAAAAACATAACCTTTTATAAAATAATCATCATGAAGGTAAGAGCTGCAATCAAAAAAAGAAGTGCGGATTGTAAAATAGTTCGTAGAAAAGGTGTTCTGTTGGTGATCAACAAAAAGAACCCTCGTTTCAAACAACGTCAGGGATAATCTGTTCCCCCACGGAATTTGATTTTTTAATCAGAATCATAAAATCTAAAATATAAATATGGCACGTATAGCCGGTATAGATCTTCCTAAAAATAAAAGAGGAGAAATTGGCCTCACCTATATTTTTGGTATAGGCCGTTCTACCGCCCAATATATCCTGAACAAGGCGGAAATTGATGTAAACAAGAAAGTGAAGGATTGGAATGACGACGATCAAGCTGCCATCCGTAACATTATCAACGGCGAGTTTAAGGTAGAGGGTCAACTGCGTTCTGAAGTACAAATGAATATCAAGCGTCTGCTGGATATCGCTTGCTACCGTGGTCTGCGTCACAGGAAAGGCTTACCGGTAAGAGGTCAGCGTACACGTACCAACAGCCGTACCCGCAAAGGTAAACGTAAGACAGTGGCTGGTAAGAAAAAAGCAACTAAGAAATAATAAATAATCCCAGGTTGGAATCCCAAATTCCCAAACGAGGGGTTTGGTTTCGATGTCAACAGGATCGGAAGATTTGGGATCTGGAATTTCATATTTGGAATTTAAATCATTATGGCAAAAGCAAATAATACAAAAACTGCTGCTAGTAAAAAAAGGGTAGTAAAAGTAGACAACTACGGAGACGTACACATCTCCGCCAGCTTCAATAACATCATTGTGAGCATCACCAACAAACACGGTCAGGTTATCTCCTGGTCTTCTGCTGGTAAAATGGGCTTCAGAGGTTCTAAAAAGAACACTCCGTACGCCGCTCAGCTGGCTGCACAGGATGCTGCTAAAGTTGCTATGGACGCCGGTCTGAAAAGAGCAGATGTATTTGTAAAAGGCCCAGGAGCAGGTCGTGAGAGCGCTATCCGTGCTATCGCTAACTCCGGTATCGAAGTGAGCATGATTAAAGACGTTACGCCTTTACCGCACAACGGTTGCCGTCCTCCCAAGAAAAGAAGAGTATAGTCAGCTATCATAACAGATTCCAGATACCGGACTTCCACAGAAGTTGGGTATCTGGACTTTGTAATTTATATTTATAATTGGGTGTATGATCAGGTTTTCAGATTTTTTGAAGAGCATACATCATTAACTAAAAAATCTAACTTATATTTAAATCATGGCAAGGTACACAGGCCCAAAGACCAAAATTTCCAGAATTTTTGGCGAACCTATCTTAGGTAACGGTAAATACTTAGGTAAAAACAGTAACCCTCCGGGTCAGCACGGTGCTAACCGCAAACGTAAACAACTGGGCGAATACGCACTGCAGCTGAGAGAAAAACAGAAAGCCAAATACACTTATGGCCTGCTGGAAAAACAATTCCGCAACCTGTTTGACGAAGCTACCCGCAGAAAAGGTGTTGCCGGTGAAGTATTGATTAAACTGCTGGAAGCCCGTCTGGACAACACTGTGTTCCGTCTGGGTATCGCTCCTTCCCGTCCTGCTGCCCGTCAGCTCGTTTCCCACAAACACATCACCGTTAACGGTATCGTGGTAAACACCCCCTCCTTCCAACTGAAACCAGGCGACGTTATCAGCCTGAAAAACAAAACTGCCAACAATACCGCTCTGACCAGCGTTATCCGTGGTAAAAATCCTAAATTCAGCTGGCTGGACTGGAATGAAAAAGAAATGAAAGGCGTATTCATTGCTTATCCTGAGAGAGAGAGCGTTCCTGAAAACATCAAGGAACAACTGATTGTAGAATTGTACTCTAAGTAATAAATATTAGTCCATGGCCTTCGCCATGGACTAACTTCATATTTAAACTAATAAATCTATCATATCAATGGCAATTTTAAATTTCCAGAAACCTGATAAGATCGTATTGCAGAAGTCTACCGACTTTGAAGCTCAATTCGAATTCCGTCCATTAGAACCAGGTTATGCTGTGACTATCGGTAATGCGTTGCGTCGCGTACTGTTGTCTTCTTTGGAGGGCTATGCCATTGTGGGTATAAAAATTGAAGGCGCCGATCACGAATTCGCTACACTCAGAGGTGTTACCGAAGACGTTACAGAGATCATCCTGAACCTGAAACAGGTTCGCTTCAAAAAGATCGCTGAAAACGACGTAACGAACGAAAAGATTACCCTGTCCATCAAAGGCAAAACAGAATTCCGCGCTGACATGATCGAAAAAGCCACCAGCGCTTTCCAGATCATGAACCCGGAACTGCTGATCTGCACCCTGGACCCTTCTGCCAAACTGGATATCGAACTGACCATCGGCAAAGGCCGCGGTTACGTGCCAGCAGAGGAAAACAAACCCAAAGATGCAGTATTCGGCTACATCGCTATTGACTCTATCTTTACGCCCATCAAAAACGTAAAGTACAGCATAGAAAATACCCGTGTGGAACAAAAAACCGACTATGAAAAACTCATCATGGAGGTTGTCACAGACGGTACCATCCACCCGGAAGAAGCAGTGAAACAAGCTTCCCGCATCCTCATTCAGCACCTGATGATCATCACCGATGAAAACATCAGCTTTGATACCAAAGACACTGAAAAAGAAGATGTAGTGGACGAACAAACACTGCAACTGCGCAAGATCCTGAAAACACCACTCGAAGACCTCGATCTGAGCGTGCGTGCCTTCAACTGTCTGAAAGCAGCGAAAATCAACTCCCTGAGCGAACTGGTACAATACGAACAGGAAGAACTGATGAAGTTCAGAAACTTCGGCCAGAAATCCCTCAGCGAAATCGAACAGGTACTCGGCGAAAGAGGCCTGCACTTCGGTATGGACCTGTCCAAACTGAAACTCGAAGAAGAATAAAATTATTTGGGGATTTTTTGATTTACGATTCTGAGATTTTAAAATCATAAATCAAAAAATCCCTAAATCGTAAATCCTTTTATAAAAGTACCTTACAATTCCTGACACGGTGTAAGGGGTAAAACAACAAATGTCATGCGTCACGGAGTTAAATTAAACAAATTAAGCAGAACTGCTGCCCACCGCAAAAGCCTGATGTCTAACCTGGCTTGCGAACTGATCAGCCACAAACGTATCACCACTACCCTCGCAAAAGCGAAAGCACTGCGTGTTTACGTTGAACCGCTGCTCACAAGAGGCAAAAACGATACTACCCACAACCGTAGAATCGTGTTCAGCTACCTGCAGGACAAAGAAGCTATCAAAGAACTGTTCGGTGCGATCAGCGAAAAAATAGCTACCCGTCCTGGTGGTTACACCCGTATCATTAAGCTGGGTAAACGTCATGGGGATAACGCAGAAGTTGCCCTGATCGAGCTGGTTGATTTCAACGAAATCTACGGCGCTCCGACAGAAAAAGCTGCTGCTAAGAAAACCCGTCGTGCCGGTGGTGCTAAAAAGAAAGCTGACGCTGCTGCTCCTGCTGCAGAAAAAGCTGCTGACACTACTGCCACTGAAGAAAAATCAGCTGAGTAGTCGTACTTTACGATACAAAAAAAAAGGACAAAGCCCCGCTTTGTCCTTTTTTTATGACTAATTAAATATATTTATTTTGTAATATTATGGTACGTTTCCCTTACGGGAGTAACCAACACCTAATCATTGCCTATGAAATACCTGCTTTGCGGAAGCTGTTCGCATGCCAATCCCCTGAAATCAGAGTACCTCACCTTCTGCGACCAATGCGGCAAAAAACTGCCCGACACTTTCTCCGACTGGCGCAAAATCCACCCCATGGGCTCTTTCCCGGAATACCAACAGACGGTGGGCGTCTCCATAAAAGAAAAAAAGCCCGGCCGCACCGCCAGCTGGGTAAAAAGACAACTGCAACCGGCCAACAAAGGCAAAGTCATTATATTTTTTACCCTGGTAGTGGCGCTGCTGGCCACCGCCGGCACCTTGTTCGGTAAAAGAGCAGTGTTTACGCTGCTGTATGCCAAAGTGCCGAAATCATACCTCTACAGCAGCTGGCAAACAGCTACCATCGGCCGGCAGGCGCTGGAGATCAGCACGCCGGTAAAACTATGGATACATGACCAGCCCATGGACCCGGAGACCGCCAAAGTCATCGAATACGCCAAAAGCTACCGGAACGAGGAGGGGGGCGGTATCCGTATCACAGTGAATATGTACAGCTACTTCGAAAATGTGGCCAATACCCTCGACAACGCCAGGGAAGACAATCGCGTTGCCATGGAACAGGACGACCTGTCCGATATTCACGCCAAGGCAGTCCCGGTGCTCGTTTCCGGCATACAGGGCCAGCTGGAGGAAGGTAACTATCTCTACCAGGGCGCTATCAGGCTCGCCTTCCGGCACCTGGTGGTAGTCAAAGGGGCCAACCGCTGGGAGATCCGGATCCAATACCGGGATGACGACCCCATCGGTCCACAGGTAGCACAGCGCGTCCTTAAATCAGTAAAAATTAAATAAACGGGGCAAAAGCAAAAAAAATCTGTATTTAAACCTTGCATTTCATAACTTTGCACGGTTTTTTATCCGAACCTTCAGGGCGCACTAACCCTTGAAGGTTTTTTTTAAAATATAAAACAAGAACAGATACCAGAAATGCCTCAGACAAGAACCATCCAGCCTGCCATACTGTTGCTCGACGACGGTACGGTTTTTCAGGGAAAAGCTTTTGGGAAAATTGGCACTGCCGCCGGTGAATTAGCTTTCAATACCGGTATGACGGGTTACCAGGAAGTGTTTACAGACCCTTCTTACAAAGGACAGGTACTTATCATGAACAACTGCTATATCGGCAACTACGGCACCCGTAAAGAGGACGTAGAAAGCGGCAGCGTGAAGATAAGTGGTCTGATTGCGAAAAATATCGCGTACAACTATTCCAGAAAGATGGCAGACGAGTCACTGGAAAAGTTCCTGACCGATAATAACCTGGTAGCCATCTATGATGTAGATACCCGCGCGCTGGTGTCCCACATCCGTAGCAAAGGTGCTATGAACTGCATCATCTCCTCCGAAATCCTGGACGTGGAACAGCTGAAAGCACAGCTGGCCCAGGTGCCTTCCATGGAAGGACTGGCCCTCTGCCAGGAAGTGACCACCGCTGAGCCTTACTACATCGGCGATCCGGAGGCGGAAATCCGCATCGCGGTGATGGACAACGGCGTGAAAAGAAATATGCTGAAGTGCCTCTCCGAAAAAGGAGCTTACCTGAAAGTATTCCCAACCGATACCAAATTTGAAGTATGCGAGGAGTTTAAACCGCACGCTTACTTCATCTCCAATGGTCCCGGCGATCCGGCTCCCCTGAAATATGCAGTGGACACCGTAAAACAGATCCTCGCTGCCGAAAGACCAATGTTCGGCATCTGCCTGGGCCACCAGCTGCTGGCCCTGGCCAACGGTATCCCGACATATAAGATGCACCACGGTCACCGCGGTCTGAACCATCCGGTGAAAAACCTTAAAACCGGTCTGTGCGAAATCACCACCCAGAACCACGGCTTCGCGGTAGACGCTGCTGCCATCGCCGCCAGCGAACAGGTGGAAGTAACGCACATCAACCTGAACGACAATACCGTAGAAGGTATCCGTATCAAAAACAAACCGGCTTTCTCCGTGCAATACCACCCGGAAAGCACTCCCGGCCCGTTCGACTCCCGCTATCTGTTCGATGATTTCTTCGAAATGATCAAGGCAAACAAAAAATAACTCTGGTTTATAAGACGGAATATAATGAAGACGGTCCCGAGGAATCGGGACCGTTGCATTTTAAAATTCCACGTTATGAAAACAAACGAAAATACTATGCAACTAGGCATTAGCTTTTCCGCCGTTTTATTACATAACAATATTATAAAAAAAAGGTGTGTAATCTGAAATCGGGTAGGTGAAAATTTTAGCAAACAAGGCTAAAAGGGGGATTTTCGGCAGTTTCCGGTGGAAAACCGGTATGTAAGGACAAAAAAATACGGCTCTGTGATCAGAGCCGTTTGCCTTTATAAATTCCACGTTATGAAAAACTGATACAAAAATACGATATTTTGCTAAAACGTTTTAGTAAGCTTTATACTTTTTACAGATTGCTGATAATTCTCTTTCTGTAATGTGGATTCAAAGTTCGCTCCAAAAAAACGTTTGTCGAAATTCTCCAGGTTAAATTTTTCTTAAACAAGTTTAGATTTTGCAATCTATCGTATATGTAAATATTTTTATTTATGTTGAATTATTCGCTTTGTCGTCGTTTATGATTCAAATATACGAAACAAAATATTAAAAATGCAAGAGGCGAACGTTAAAAAATGGTGAATTTGACGAATAAAACAAATATATATTTATATATAATATGTTTTTTGAACAAATCCTTTCCTGAATCACCTCTTGCTTTTGTAGCTTATTATTGATGGGTACGGCCCGGATATACTTCCAGCGCTTTTTCCAGGCAAACTATTGCATGACGAATGTCGTCACGGTTCAGCACATACGCCAGCCGCACTTCCTGCTTGCCGAGGCCGGGCGTAGCGTAAAAACCGGTTGCCGGAGACATCATCACCGTTTGTTTTTCGTATTCAAAAGACTCCAGCATCCACTGGCAGAACTTGTCGGAATCATCGATCGGCAGGCTCGCCATGGCATAAAAGGCGCCGCCGGGATTCGGACAGAAAACGCCCGGGATCTTATTAAGGCCCTCTACCAGCACATCACGGCGGCTTTGGTATTCTGCCTTGATACCGTCGAAATAATCCAGCGGCAGGTCCACGGCCGCTTCACCGGCGATCTGCGCAAAAGAAGGAGGACTCAGGCGGGCCTGCGCAAACTTCATCGCAGCGTCCAGCACTACCTGGTTTTTGGTCACAAAAGCACCGATACGGCCGCCACAGGCGCTGTAACGCTTGGAGATCGTATCCATCAGGATCACATTGTCATCCATACCTTCCAGGTTCATCGCGGAGAAATGCGCGCCGGCATAGCAGAATTCACGGTAAGCCTCGTCGGAGAAGAGGAACAGGTTATGCTTCAGGCACAGCTGTTTCAGCACTTCCATCTCTTCCCTGCTGTACAGGTAACCGGTGGGGTTGTTCGGGTTACAGATCAGGATAGCTTTGGTGCGCGGCGTAATAGCTGCTTCAAACGCTTCCATGGCCGGTAGCGCGAAACCGGTTTCGATATTGGCGGTAATCGTTTTGATCTTCACTTCGGCTTCTACGGCAAAACCATTGTAGTTGGCATAGAACGGCTCCGGTACAATCACCTCGTCACCCGGATCCAGACAAGCCATAAAGGCAAATACAATGGCTTCGGAGCCACCGGTGGTCACAATAATCTGGTTATGGTTCAGGGATACGTTGAAGCGTCCGTAATACTCCACCAGCTTGCGGCGGTAACTTTCATTGCCCGCGCTGTGGCTGTATTCCAGGATCTTGAAATCGGAATGACGCACCGCGTCCAGCACCGGTTTCGGGGTTTCGATATCGGGCTGTCCGATGTTCAGGTGATATACCTTCACACCTCTTTTCTTGGCTGCTTCGGCGAAGGGAACAAGTTTTCTGATGGGAGAAGACGGCATCTGCACGCCTCTCTGGCTAATGGTAGGCATAAAATTGTTTTGATCTTTTGCCCTGCAAAGATAGGGGTTAGGCAGGGCAACAAAAAAACCTTACAGCGCGCTGCTGTAAGGTTTTTAAATATTTTATCTTAACCAGAACTAGTTGTTGGCTACGGTGCCGGTCAGGTGCAGTTCTTTGTCCTGATCCACGCCTTTGAACTTCACCCAGATGGTTTTGTTCTGCTGGCCTAAACCGTTAGCACTGTAGTTGGCTGTGATTTTACCTTTTTTACCAGGAAGGATAGGCTCCTGTGTCCACTTCGGCGTTGTGCAACCACAGCTGGCACGTGCTGCTTCAATCAGGACCGGTTCTTTGGAAATGTTGGTGAATTCGAAATCAACAGTTACCGGTTTGTTCAGTGCTGTTTTACCGAAATCAACAGTTTCCTTTGCAAATTTTACTTTCGTGTCTGCCGGATTCGGCTGAGACTGTGCCCACAAAGCTGTAGTAATCAACAAGCTGGCGAATAGGGACAAGATGAATTTTTTCATTTTCATATGATGGTTTTAGCGCGACTGGTTAAAAAATATAAATTTCTTTCCGACCGTGAACAAATTTACGGCCAAAAAGTAATTGTTACCTTGTAATTTATTAAAATCTTATTAAAAAAAATCAGATTATTTTAAATGCGGTGCAGCGAGCCATTTTTCAACTGTATAATTAACCTTACTTTTGTACTTTAACCAAGAGGCATGATAGAAAATAAAGCACTATCTATGAATATAGAAAGCCGGTTGTCATTCGAAGAATTCCGCAAGGAGGTATTAAATGACTACAGGCTGGCCTGCGAAAGCAGGGAAGTGAGTCTGCTGGCCCGCAGGGAAGTTCTCACGGGCAAGGCTAAGTTTGGCATCTTCGGGGATGGTAAAGAAGTGGCGCAGGTGGCGATGTCAAAGTACTTCAAGCCCGGCGACTTCCGCTCCGGTTATTATCGCGACCAGACTGTTGCATTTGCCACTGGGATCGCTACTCCCGAACAATTCTTTTCCCAATTATACGCTGATCCCGATCAGCAGCACGAACCCTTCTCCGGCGGCCGCCAGATGAACTCGCATTTTGCAACGCCCAACCTCGGCGAGGATGGTAACTGGCTCAACCTTATGGAGATGAAGAACTCCGCGACAGACATGGCGCCTACGGCCGGACAAATGCCCCGTGCGGTAGGACTGGCATACGCCTCCAAAATGTTCCGCGAAGTGGAAGCGCTGCACGATCTCAAACACCTCTCCGACAACGGCAACGAAATCTGTTTCGCTACTATCGGTGACGCCTCTACGTCAGAAGGTCATTTCTGGGAAACCATCAATGCTGCCGGCGTACTGCAGGTGCCGCTCGCCGTTTTTGTCTGGGACGACGGCTACGGTATCTCCGTACCCCGCAAATACCAAACGACCAAAAACTCCATCAGCGCCGCACTGGAAGGCTTCCGCAAAACGGAAGGCACCAACGGCTTTGATATCTATAACGTGAAAGGATGGGACTACGCCGGCATGTGCGAAGTATTTGAAGCAGCTATCCGCAAAATACGGGAAACACACATCCCTGCGCTCTTCCACGTGGAAGAAATCACCCAGCCCCAGGGCCACTCTACCAGCGGTTCCCACGAACGCTATAAAAGCAAGGAACGCCTGTCCTGGGAAAAGGAATTCGACTGTAACCTGAAAATGCGCTCCTGGATCCTCGAAAACGCCCTGTGCGACGAGGAAACACTGGTGCAGATAGAAGCAAACGCTAAAACCACCGCGCAGGACGCACGCAAGGCTGCCTGGGAAAAATATATCACACCCATCAAGCAGGAAGTACAGCGCTTTGTTCAACTGGCAACGCCGGTGTCGGCAACACCCGGTGTCAACGCTGAACTGGTAGCCCGGCAGATACAGGAGCTGCAGGCTAACCGCGAACCACAGCGCAGGGACATCCTGAAAGCCGCTGTCACCATCCTGGTAAGGCACCGGCAGCTGAAAGCCGAACCTGCCATACAGGCTTTGCAGCAGTACTACGATCAGTACCTGCAGGCTGAAAAAGAAAACTACAGTTCCCACCTGCACGCTACCGGCGCCAACTCAGTGCACAACGTGCCGGTAGTACCGGCGGAATATAACGACGACGCCACTACGCTCAACGGCTACGAAGTGCTGAATAAATATTTCGACCAGCTGATCACCAACAACCCGAAGGTGTTTGCTTTCGGAGAAGATGTAGGCAAAATCGGCGACGTAAACCAGGCCTTTGCCGGATTACAACAGAAACACGGCCAGCTGCGTATAACGGATACGGGTATACGTGAATTGACGATCATGGGACAAGGCATCGGCATGGCGCTGCGCGGACTGCGTCCTATCGCCGAGATCCAGTACCTCGATTACCTGCTCTACGGTTTACAGCCGCTGAGCGACGACGTAGCTTCGCTGCAATACCGCACCAAAGGCATACAACACTGCCCGATCATCGTGCGTACCCGTGGCCACCGCCTGGAAGGCATCTGGCACAGCGGTTCCCCGATGGGCATGATCATCAACTCTCTCAGAGGGCTGAACGTGTGCGTGCCGCGCAACATGGTACAGGCAGCCGGTATGTACAATACGCTGCTGCAGGCCAATGAACCTGCGCTGGTGATCGAATCACTGAACGGTTACCGCCTGAAAGAAAAGCTGCCTTCCAACCTCGACACTTTCACCGTGCCTATGGGCATACCGGAAGTGCTGAAGGAAGGTGCCGATGTAACGCTGGTGACTTACGGCTCCATGACCCGCATCGTGGAAGAGGCGATAGTAACGCTGGAGGAACTGGGTATTTCCTGTGAACTGATAGATGTACAAACATTATTGCCTTTCGATATTCACCACAGTATTGTGGAGTCGCTGAAGAAAACGAACCGCATCGCCTTCATCGATGAAGACGTGCCGGGTGGCGGCACTGCCTTTATGTTCCAGCAGGTGATGGAACAGCAGGGCGGCTATCGCTGGCTGGATGTGGCGCCGCGCACACTGAGCGCGCAGGCACATCGTCCGGCTTATGGCTCTGATGGCGATTACTTCTCCAAACCCAACGTGGAAGATGTAGTGAAAATGGTCATGGAGATGATGGAAGAATAGCAAACAGACTTGCACATAATAGGCGAAGCCACCGTACATGCATCCAATCTGCATATGCGGTGGCTTCTGTGTTTAATGTAGTCAAGCAGTTATTGCAAGCTTAGTTTTGCTGTTATTATGGCGCAGCAAAGGTGTGGCATTTTTTCAAAGTGCAGAAGAAGCGCGGCCTGAGTTAATAATTATTTAATTCATCATGTATATTTAACGAACAAACAGAAATATATGAAAAACATCGTTGTACTGGACGGCTATGCTTTAAACCCCGGCGACCTGGACTGGGCGCCGCTGCAGGCTTTGGGAAAAGTGACCATCTACGACCGCACGCCGGCCGGCCAGGTGGCGGAACGGGCGAAAGACGCCCATATACTGCTGACCAACAAGGCGATTGTCAGCGCGGAAACCATCAATAGCCTGCCTTCTCTCGAATATATCGGGGTCATGGCTACAGGGTATAACGTGGTGGACGTTCCGGCCGCCACGGCCCGGAAAATACCGGTAACAAACGTTCCCGCTTACAGTACTGCTTCAGTGGCGCAGCTTACTTTTGCATTAATACTGGAATTGTGTCATCAGACCGGTTTGCACGCAGAGAGCGTAAGAGCCGGTGAATGGGCTTCCAGCGTGGATTTCAGTTATTGGAAGACACCACTGACCGAACTGGACGGCCGTACGCTCGGCATCGTAGGGTTTGGACAGATAGGGCAGGCGGCAGCAAAGATCGCGCTGGCCTTCGGAATGAAGGTGATCGTCTCCCATAAACATCCTGAAAGGGATAAAATGGAAGGGGTGACTTTCGTGGACCTGGCCACCTGTTTCCGGGAGGCGGACATCGTATCGCTGCATTGCCCCCTGAACCAGGACAACCGGGAGTTTGTGAATGCAGACCTGTTGAAAACCATGAAAAAAACGGCCTTTCTGATCAATACCAGCCGGGGACCGCTGATCCATGAGGCAGATCTGGTGGCAGCTTTAAAGAACGGCGTGATAGCGGGAGCAGGGCTGGATGTGCTTTCCTCCGAACCGCCGGCAGCTGACAATCCGCTGGTACAGGCGCCGGGCACTGTTATTACACCACATATCGCGTGGGCAACACAATCGGCACGAGGCCGGCTGATGCGCGTGGCTATAGAGAATGTTCAACAACACTTGCATGGGAAAGGTCAAAATAATATCAATAAAATACAATAAAATATTATTTTGATATTTCTATCATGTGTTTGTATATTTAAGTAATCCTCTTATAAATAACCATTATTTTTTGTCTGACCAATGAATATGCTGAACTACTCCCGTAACTTGAACAGAATGGCCACTGGTTTTAGTATAATTTTGAAAACGTATATTTTACCCTTATAGAATTAAAATATATATAAACAAGTCGGTACCTTCCGCGGCCGACCGCGTTTTATATGAAGGGGGGAGTCGCTACATTCAGAAGTCACCTTCAAAATTCAACCGAAATATGAAATCACGTATTCTATTGGTAGAGGACGATGAATTTTTTGCCAAAGTGCTCAAGCGGCAGCTGGAGCGTGCCAATTTTGAAGTAACACATGCTGCCGACGGACAGGCCGGTTGGGAGAAATTCCAGGAAACAATTTTTGATTTATGCATCCTGGACGTGGTGATGCCCAGGAAAGACGGTTTTACACTGGCGGGAGAAATACGGGCTACGGATTTTAACATCCCCATCGTATTCACTTCCTCCCGCTACATGGAGCAGGACAGACTGCAGGGATTCGATATCGGGGCGGATGACTACCTGGTAAAACCTTTCAATACGGATGAACTGATCAGCCGTATTAAAGTGTATATTAAACGCAGCCGTCTGCTTCGGAGCGAGAAGCGGATTGTCTATACTGTAGGTAACCTTGTGTTTGATTATTCCCAGCTTCAGCTGCGGCATAAAGACAATGAGGCGGAGAATCACGTACGGATTGCTCCCAAAGAGGCGGAATTACTGCGCTATCTGTGTGAAAACTCTAACAAAAAACTGAAGCGGGAGCATATCCTGGCAAGCGTCTGGGGAGCAGACGGTTACCTGGCGCAAAGGGTAATGGACGTTTACCTGAGTCGTTTACGCCGGCATATTGCCATGGACCCCTCTATCCGGATAGAGACCTTTCACGGGAAAGGTCTGATGCTGGTCATCAATGAGATGGACCGCACCCACATTATTGAGAAGGCCTGAGGCCTGATTGTTTTTTAAACCTGAAACAGAAACGTCCCGGTGTTTGCCGGGACGTTCTTTTTTTATGGAAATAACCTTTATTTCAGATTGTAGAACACCTGCTGTACGTCATCGTCCTGTTCCAGCCGGTCAACCAGTTCCAGCACCTCTTTGGCCTGTTCTTCACTCAGTTCCACGGTGGTGGTGGGGATGCGTTTCAGCTCAGAGCTGATTACTTCCAGCCCTTTGTCCTCCAGCGCTTTGGCCATATTGCCAAACTCGGCGAAAGCCGCGCGGATAATGATATTGCCTTCGCTGTCTTCCCCGATTTCTTCCAGGCCGAAGTCAATCAGTTCCAGTTCCAGCTCTTCGAGGTCCTGGCCGGCGTTTTTTACTTTGAATTCACCAACACGGTTGAACAGGAAACCTACGGAGCCGCTGTTACCCAGGCTGCCGCCACCTTTGGTGAAGTGCATGCGCAGGTTGGCCACGGTACGGGTGGTATTATCAGTAGCAGTATCGATCATCACTGCTACGCCGTGAGGGGCGTAACCTTCGTATACCACTTCCTCGTAATCAGTCTTGTCTTTACCCATGGCACGTTTGATAGCCGCTTCCACACGATCTTTGGGCATGTTGGCGCTTTTCGCGTTCAATATGCAGCGGCGCAGTGCAGGGTTATTGTCGGGGTCAGGACCACCATTTTTAACTGCGATAGCGATTTCTTTACCGACTCTTGTGAATGCTTTGGCCATCCTGTCCCAGCGGGCAAACATGGTTGACTTTCTTACTTCAAATATCCTTCCCATAATGGGTTATAAATTAATTATTTGTGAATGATAACAATTGGAGGTGATGACACCTCAAAAGGCTAATAAAGATGCAAATTTAGAGAACTTTCGGTGAAAACAGCGCCCTTTTAAACAGAAAACCGCCCGGAAAGATCGCCGGGCGGTTACTGTGAATATGTTTCAGTGACGACGGGGTCACGATTGTCAGCAGGGGACTATTTTTCGCTCTGCCCGATCTTACTGTGTTTCTTGCTGTAGGTAAAGTAAATAATGAAGCCGAGGCCCATCCAGATCGCCAGTCGTAACCATGTGTCCCAGGGCAGTGCGCCCATCATTACCACGCAGATAATGATGCCCATGATCGGAACGAAGGGTACCAGCGGTGTTCTGAATGGTCTGGGGGCATCCGGTTGTTTTTTGCGCATGATGATGATACCAACGCAAACCAGCACAAAGGCGAAGAGGGTGCCGATGCTCACCATTTCACCCACCACGTGTACCGGCACGAAAGCGGAGAACAGGCTCACGAAAACCATGAACAGGAGGTTGGATTTATACGGTGTACGGTATTTCGGATGTACTTCAGAGAAAGCTTTGGGCAGCAGGCCGTCCTGTGACATGGAGTAGAACACGCGGGACTGGCCCATGAGCATCACCAGGATCACGGAAGTATAACCGGCCAGGATAGCGAGGATGATTGCCTGTTGCAGCCAGCCGTAAGGTGTTTTCGCAATGGCGATCGCTACCGGTGCGGCGCTGTCTTTAAATTCTTTATAGTTGGCCAGGCCGGTCATCACGTGGGCAAACAGTACGTACAATATCGTACAGATTATAAGTGAGCCCAGGATACCGATAGGCATGTCTTTCTGGGGTCTTTTGGCTTCCTGCGCGGCAGTAGACACCGCGTCAAAACCGATGAACGCGAAGAACACCACAGCAGCGCCGCGCAATACGCCGGAGATGCCGAAGTGGCCGAAGCCTTCATTTTCAGGAACATAAGGAGTATAGTTGGCAGGGTCCACATGGTTCCAGCCCACTGCGATAAATACCAGTACCACGGTTACTTTCAGCGCCACCAGCAAAGCGTTGGTAAAGGCCGACTCCCGGGTGCCGCGGATCAGCAGCATGGACAACGCGCCTACGATCAGGATGGCGGGGAAGTTCATGTAGCCGTGCACGGTAGTGCCATCCACCAGGGTAACGGTTTCAAACGGGGAGGCTGTTAGCTGTGCCGGCAGGTGTATGTTGAAATGATGCAGGAATTTGACGAGGTACTGCGACCAGCTGATAGCCACGGTAGCCGCGCCCAGTGCGTATTCCAGTACGAGGTCCCATCCGATGATCCAGGCCATGAATTCACCCATGGTAGCATAGGAGTAAGTATAAGCACTTCCGGCGATAGGGATCATGGAGGCAAATTCGGCATAGCATAAACCTGCGAAAGCGCAACCGATAGCGCCTACGAGGAAAGAAATGGTAACGGCGGGACCGGCATTGTTGGCTGCTGCCAGACCAGTCAGGGAAAACAGACCTGCGCCGATGATAGCGCCTATACCCAGAGCAATCAGGTTCGTTGCGGATAAAGATCGTTTCAGTCCTTTCTCTGACTCGCTCGCCTCGTTCATGAGCTGACTTAAAGACTTGGTTCTGGAAAATAGAAGACCCATACAAAAGAAAAGTTGTGGTTGATGTTTTAAGGTAGTTTAGTTCTGTTGTGTTGTATGTCGATCCGTCAAATATAATATCTAAAATCTAGAACGGATACTTTTATTTTAGCCTGAAACGCTTATTTGTACCGGCAGAACCTTATTTTTGGGAAATTTTCCGGTTACAACAATTATTAAATTTTTTAAAGAAGAAAAATCCTGGCGTTGCATGAAGAAATCATCAAATAAGCTTACGCTGTTCATTTTTATTGCCATGTTGGTAGGCATCAGTACGGGTTACGCGGTATGGCTGGCTTATACTCCTGCTGAAGACGTGTTGAAGACCGGAGCGGCTGCGGCTACGCCAGGCACCCCTGAGGTGTTTGCTGACCGTATTTCTATCCTCACGGATATATTCCTGCGAATGGTGAAAATGATTATCGCCCCACTGGTATTTTCCACCCTCGTGGTAGGCGTGGCCAAAATGGGCGATATCAAGGCAGTAGGCCGCGTTGGCGGCAAAACCATGCTGTGGTTTATCAGTGCAACCTTTGTATCATTATTCCTGGGCCTGGTGCTGGTAAATATTATGAAGCCCGGCCTGTCTCTTAACCTTCCCCTGCCTGATACGCATGCCAGTTCCGGCATAGCCAAGGCTGATATGACGCTGAGAGGCTTTTTCCGTCACGTGGTGCCGGACAGTGTGATAGAGGCAATGGCCAAAAATGAAATTCTGCAGATCGTGGTGTTTGCGATTTTCTTTGGAGTGGCCGCGGCTGCCGTTGGCGAAAAAGCACAACCCGTTGTAAAGCTGATGGACAGCGTAGCGCATATCATGCTGAAAGTGACCGGCTTTGTTATGAACTTCGCGCCGTTTGCGGTATTTGGCGCCATGGCCGCCATTATCGCTACCAAAGGGCTTTCCGTGCTGCTGGTATATGGTAAATTTATCGTTCAGTTTTATCTGGGCCTCTTCAGCTTATGGCTGGTACTGGCATTGGTAGGATGGCTGATCCTCGGCAAACGCGTGTTCCGTTTGCTGGGCGGCATTAAAGATCCGTTGCTGCTGGCTTTCGGCACCGCGAGCAGCGAAGCGGCGTATCCGCGTACCATGGAGGAACTGGAGCGCTTCGGCTGCGACAATCGTATTGTTAGTTTTGTATTACCCCTGGGCTACTCCTTTAACCTGGACGGCTCTATGATGTATATGACGTTTGCCAGCCTGTTCATTGCACAGGCTTATGGCATGCACCTTGGCGTGGACCAGCAGATTACCATGCTGCTGGTGTTAATGATCACCAGTAAAGGGATTGCCGGCGTACCAAGGGCTTCCCTCGTGGTAATTGCCGGTACCCTGTCCATGTTCCATATCCCCGAAGCAGGCCTTTTACTGCTGCTGGGAGTAGACCACCTGCTGGACATGGGCCGCTCTGCCACCAACGTAATTGGTAATGCAATGGCCACCGCAGTGGTATCCAAATGGGAGAATAAGCTGGGCACTGGCGATAGCGACGGAATGTTAGTTAACAAATAGATAACAGTTTTATTCTTATTTTACCGATTCTGAACAGAATTTACTTAGCATGGACCAGATTTTAGAGTTTTTTAAACACCTCATTAATCCCTCGTGGATTATTGAACATGGTGGCCTGTACCTGTTACTGGCGATTATTTTTGCGGAGACCGGTTTATTTATTGGCTTTTTTCTCCCCGGCGATTCCCTGCTCTTTGTGGCAGGTATTTACAGTGAAGATCTCTGCCGGAGTTTCTTTGATATGCCGTTTTTTTTCGTGATGCTGCTGATTGCGCTGGCCGGTGTGCTGGGCAATATGGTGGGTTTTTGGTTCGGTAAAAAATCCGGCCCGCTGTTGTTTAAAAAGAAAGACACCTTCTTTTTCAAAAAGAAACACTTGCACCAGGCACATGATTTCTTCGTAAAATATGGCGGCGGCGCCATTTTCCTGGCCCGTTTCCTCCCCATTATCCGCACTTTTGCCCCTATCGTGGCAGGTATGGTGCAGATGGACAGAAAGAAATTCATGCTGTTTAACATCATCGGTTCCTTTGCCTGGGTGTTTTCCATGATGCTGGCCGGTCATTACCTGGACAAGCTTTTCCCCAACCTGAAAAACCACCTTGAGCTGATCATCCTTGTGATCATCCTGATCACCACCTTACCGGTGATCATCAAAATCGTTTTCGGAAAAGTGAAACACCACCCGGACCACGATCAGCCGGAAGTGACCAACACATCAGATACCACCTTGTAATAATTTTTTTTGAAAATGGGCTATTCATTAGCCCATTTTTTATTTTACAGTTATTTCTTTTATCAACCAAAAGTCCACATGAAAACTGATAGCCGCCCCGCTTCTATCTTTAACGTTGCCGTGATCGTAGCGTCACTGGGTTATTTTGTAGATATCTATGACCTGCTCCTCTTTACGATTGTACGTGTTCCCAGCCTGAAGGACCTGGGCCTGCCGCAGAGCGAAATTGACGCGGGCGCCGGTTTGCTGCTGATCAACGTTCAGATGCTGGGCCTGCTGATCGGAGGCATTGTCTGGGGCATTATCGGTGACAAAAAGGGGCGTCTGAGCGTGTTGTTCGGTTCTATCCTCATTTACTCCGTCGCCAATATCGCCAATGGATTTGTTCATGGCATCAACGGATATATCCTGTGGCGTTTTGTGGCCGGGTTCGGGCTGGCGGGCGAATTGGGGGCAGGTATCACCCTGGTGTCAGAGATCCTGTCTAAGGAAAAGCGGGGGTATGGTACCATGATAGTGGCCACGGTCGGTGTTTCCGGCGCTATAGCGGCCAATCTGATCGCCAAACTGGTGGGCGACTGGCGGATTTGTTATTTTATAGGAGGCGGCCTGGGGCTGTGTTTGCTGATACTGCGGGTGAGCGTGATGGAGTCGCACATGTTCAATGCTGTACGTACTTCCACGGCGGCCAGGGGTAGTTTTTTTGCTTTATTCACCAGCCGGGAGCGGTTTCTTAAGTACCTGAAATGTATTTTGTTAGGAACGCCGACCTGGTTTGTGGTAGGAATCCTGATTGTTTTTTCCAACAAGTTTGCGAAGGAAATGAATGTGGCCGGCGATATCAATCCTGGTGATGCGGTGGCTTTCTGTTATGCGGGGATCACCGTGGGGGACTTTGCCTCCGGTGTGCTCAGCCAGCTGTGGAGAAGCAGGCGTAAGGTCATGCTGGTGTTCCTGGTGCTGACAGGCGCTATGGTGGCTGTATACCTGAATATGTTCGGTGCGGCCACCTGGGTGTTTTATGCCGTTTGTTTTATCCTTGGCTTCAGTGTTGGCTTCTGGGCCATTTTTGTCACCATTGCCGCAGAGAGTTTTGGCACCAACCTGCGGGCTACGGTGGCCACGACGGTGCCTAATTTTGCACGGGGCATGTTACCGCTGATATCCCTGCTGTTTGTGCAGGTACAGCATTCTTTTTCTTTTCTGCAGAGTGGCGCTATCGTAGCCGTGATATGCATCGGCATAGCGATGATAGCGGCGTGGAAGATTGAAGAGACGTTTGGTAAGGACCTGAATTATCTGGAAGAGATTTAGTGGTAGGCTTCCAGCATTTTGTCCAGCAGCTTATTGAGCTGACTGAGTTCTTTTTCGTTCAGTGCTTTGAAGGTGTCATTCAGTTGACCGATTTCCGTGTCAATGGCACTGAGCAGTTCCAGGCCTTTGGCGGTGATTTTTACGTCTACCGCTCTTCTGTCCAGTTCACAGCTTTTACGTTCCACGAGGTCCGTTTTCCGCAGTCTTTCCACGAGGCGCGACACATCACTCATTTTGTCGAGCATGCGGTCTTTCAATACGTTGATGCTGGCGGCTTTGGGGTGTTGTCCGCGGAGAATGCGCAGTATATTGTACTGCTGCATGGTGATGTCGTAACGTTTGAAAAACTGCTGATGACGGGAGGTGATCCAGTTGCCCACGAAGATGAGGCTCACAAGTCCCCGCTGATTTTCATCTCCGAAATTTTTTTGTGTAATGAGTTTTTCAAGATTTGACATACGCTGTTGCTATGAGTTAGCGAAATGGTGCCCGTATTTGTTTTGGAAGTATTTCATTTGTACCAGTTTATGCAGGCTCTGGATCAAAATTACGAATCTTTTTTAACACTGGTTAACATTAGCAATTACGAATTACGGATTACGAATTACGAATTGAGGGTTCTCTTATAGACGGTTATTTAGTAACCTTTCCAAAAGAGAACCCTCAATTCGTAATTCGTAATCCGTAATTCGTAATTAATTAAGCAGTGGCAGACTGCATTTTATCCAGGACGTCCATTACTTCTTTCACGTGTTGGGCGGAAGTATCGAGCAGTGCTTTTTCGTCGGCATTGAGTTGCAGTTCCAGGATTTTTTCGATACCGTTTTTGCCCAGTACCACGGGAACGCCAAGGTAGATGTCTTTCAGGCCGTATTGACCGGTGAGCCAGGCGCAAACGGGGAAGATGCGTTTTTCATCTTTCACGATAGCTTCCACCATTTGGGCGGCTGCAGCGCCGGGAGCGTACCAGGCGGAAGTGCCGAGGAGGTTGACGATTTCGCCGCCGCCTACTTTGGTGCGCTGGATGATGGCATCGAGTTTATCGGCGGCCACCAGTTCAGTTACCGGGATACCGCTGACAGTGGTATAGCGGGGGAGGGGCACCATGGTGTCGCCATGGCCGCCCATAAGGATAGCCTGAATATCTTTAGGGGAACATCCGATTTCGTCTGCCAGGAAGGCGCGGTAGCGGGCGGTATCGAGGATACCGGCCATGCCGAATACTTTACTGCTGTCTTTTTTGGCAGTCAGGTAAGCGCAGTAGGTCATCACGTCCAACGGGTTGCTGACAACGATGATGATAGCGTTTGGAGAGTGTTTGGTAATATTTTCAGTAACCGATTTAACGATGTTTGCGTTGGTGGAAATCAGGTCATCGCGGCTCATACCGGGTTTGCGGGGGAGACCGGAGGTGATGACTACCACATCGCTGTTGGCGGTTTTGGCGTAATCGTTGGTAACGCCGGTCACCTTAGTGCTGTAATAATCAATGGGTGCTTGTTGCCAGGTGTCGAGGGCCTTGCCTTCAGCTGTTCCTTCCTTAATATCCAATAAAACCACTTCCTGCAGAAAATCTCTATGGGCCAGCACATTGGCGCAGGTAGCGCCCACATTTCCAGCTCCTACTACTGTAACTTTCATCTTGTCGATAGCTTTAAAAGTGAAGAATGATTATAATAAACAAATGTAATGATTCGGGATCAGATCCGGCCGCAGTACTATTTCCATTTTATGGGAGTGTAGCCGAGGTAGTGCACCAGTGAATCCAGTTTCACCGTGCCTTCAAACCCTTTGATAAACTGTTGTTTTTTATCATACAGGTAAAGTCCCGGGAAGTAGTGGAGGTCGTAGAAGTACATGATCTGGCGGGTGGGTTCGCTGGCCATTATAATATTGGGGTATTTTTTGATGTTATAATGATCATAGTATTCCTTCATCTGCTCTACTTTAAAGGGCGTTATCATCAGGATCTGTGTTTTTTTGAACTTTTCCATGTTTTTCAACATATCTTCCGTCAGTTGTTTACAGTGGTCACAGTCCACGCTGAAAACAAAAATCATGGTTTTTTCGTTTTTGCGGAGGTCATTTTTGGTGATGGTATGGCCGTCCGGCAGTGTCAGCGGGAATGCGGGGATGATGGGATACTGTAAATAGGCCGGTTTGGAGGGAGTGGTATTCTGAGCCTTCAGGAACATTGGTACACAACACAATACAAATAATAAAAACTGACGCATACTACTGTTGATTTGCTTGATTTAAAATTCAATTTAGCCCTTTAATGTCATTTATTGGAGAAAAAAGACGAAAATTGGGTCGAAAAGAGACGAATCTGCCTAATTTTAGGAATTTGTTGTTCGTTCATATGCAAAAATTTCTACTTTTGCAATCCGTATAAATTTTTAACTTAAAATCAGTAACCTATTTATGGCTACCACCGCAGATATCAGAACAGGATTAATCATCAAGCTGGATAACAGTTTGTATTCTGTTGTAGAGTTTGGTCAAAACAAAACCGCCCGTGCAGCTGCAAAAGTTTGGGCTAAATTGAAGGGCGTTGACAATAGCCGTTCTATAGAGCACACCTGGAACTCCGGTGATACCATTTTCCCGGTTCGTATCGAGAAGAAAGCATTCCAGTTTTTATATAAGGATGACACCGGTTACAATTTCATGGACAATGAGACATTTGAACAGATTGCCATGCCGGAACAGTCCATCGATGCTCCCCAGTTCCTGAAGGAAGGTCAGGAAGTAATGGTTCAGATCAACACTGAAACAGAACAGTACATGGCGGTGGAACTGCCTGACAAGATCGTGGTACTGGTCACTTACTCTGAGCCTGGTGTGAAAGGTGACACTGCCACCCGTACACTGAAACCTGCTACTGTGGAAACTGGTGCAACCGTGATGGTGCCGCTGTTTGTGGAAGAAGGCGAACTGATCCGTGTGAATGCAAAAACCGGCGAATACATCGAAAGAGTAAAGGCGTAATTCATTCCCAGAAAATTATTTATTGGCTGCCGGGCTGCCCTTTGGGTGGCCCCGGTTGTCCGGTAAAGGACCATAACGTTCATAAATTATAAACCAAAAACTGTCTACATGGACTTTAAACAGATTCAGGAACTGGTAAAAATGATCAACAAATCAAATATCAGTGAACTGAGCATTGAGCAGGACAAGTTCAAGATTACAATAAAACAGAAAGACAACGAAGTACAGCAGGTAATCGCTGTGCCTGCGGCCGCAGCGCCGATCCAGGCGGTGGCAGCTGCAGCTCCGGCAGCCGCTCCGGTACAGGCAGCAGCAGCACCCGCACCAGCTGCCGCGCCATCTGCGCCTAAAGCAGATAACCTGATCACTATCAAATCCCCGATGATCGGTACCTTCTACCGTTCAGCAGGACCTGATAAAGCTCCTTTCATCAATGTAGGCGATGAAGTAACTGCCGGCAAGGTAGTATGCATCATTGAAGCGATGAAGTTATTCAACGAAATCGAAAGTGAAGTGAGCGGTAAGATCGTCAAAGTACTTGTTGACGATGCCACTCCGGTAGAATACGATCAACCTTTGTTTTTAGTAGAACCGTAATAACAGCCATTAGTGCTTAGCAGTTAGCCTTTAGCCTCTGACATATTTTTTACAGGGTTAAAGGCTAACTACTGGGAACTAATGGCTGAATTGCTACTTAGCTATTATAATCACTTATAAGGAAAACAATGTTTAAAAAAATATTGATTGCCAACCGTGGCGAGATTGCCCTTCGGATTATCCGTACCTGTAAGGAAATGGGTATCAAAACGGTAGCAGTTTATTCTACTGCAGATAAAGACAGCCTGCATGTGAAGTTTGCGGATGAAGCTGTGTGTATTGGTAAACCACAGAGCAGCGAATCTTACCTGAACATCCCTCACCTCATGGCTGCTGCCGAGATCACCAATGCAGACGCTATCCACCCGGGCTACGGCTTCCTGGCGGAGAATGCGCGTTTTGCTGAGATCTGCGGCGAACATGGTATCAAATTCATCGGCCCTACCCCGGAAATGATCCGCAAAATGGGTGACAAGATGACTGCGAAAGAAACCATGATCGCAGCCGGCGTACCGGTTATCCCGGGATCTGACGGCCTGCTCCAGAGCGTCGAAGAAGCTAAAACCCTCGCTAAAAAAATGGGTCTCCCCGTGATCCTGAAAGCTACTGCCGGCGGCGGTGGTAAAGGTATGCGTGTGGTTTGGGACGAGAGCGAACTGGAGAACGCCTATAACATGGCTAAAAATGAAGCCCGCGCTGCTTTCAATAACGACGGCATCTACATGGAGAAATTCGTGGAAGAGCCCCGCCACATTGAAATCCAGGTTGCAGGTGACCAATATGGCAAAGTATGCCACCTGTCTGAAAGGGACTGCTCTATTCAACGCCGTCACCAGAAACTGGTGGAGGAATCTCCTTCTCCTTTCATGACGCCGGAACTGCGCGAAAAAATGGGCGAAGCCGCCATCAAGGCTGCCAGCGCCATTAACTACGAAAGCGTGGGCACCATCGAATTCCTGGTAGACAAACACCGCAACTTCTATTTCATGGAAATGAACACCCGTATCCAGGTGGAACACGGTGTGACGGAAGAAGTGATCAACTTTGACCTGGTAAAGGAACAAATCAAGATCGCGGCGGGAATTCCTATCTCCGGTAAAAACTATACGCCACAGATGCACGCCATCGAATGCCGTATCAACGCGGAAGATCCGTACAACGATTTCCGCCCTTCTCCGGGCAAAATCACGACCCTGCATATCCCGGGCGGCCACGGCGTACGCGTGGATTCCCATATCTATGCCGGTTATGTGATCCCTCCGTATTACGACTCCATGGTCGCTAAAATCATCACCATGGCGCAAACCCGCGAGGAAGCCATCAATACCATGGAGCGCGCACTGAGCGAATTCGTGATTGAAGGCGTTAAAACAACTATTCCTTTCCACCAGCAGCTGATGCGTAACGAAGACTTCCGTAAAGGCAACTTTACGACCAAGTTCACCGAAACCTTCAAACTGGTATAAGAAAGTGCACTGTATTGGAAAAGCTCCGGAGATGTCTCCGGAGCTTTTCTGTTTTATGGCCGGTACTCATACCGGATGGCGCCGCGATGATAGAAGATGCCCAGTATATTGGTGTTGGGCTGCATTTCGGTCGCCAGCCCATAAGTATCATAGCTGATGGCATTTCCCGGGTTGTTGGTGTTATAGTCCCTGTCCACAAACTGCCATACAGGATGCAGCCGGTGGAAGTTGGGCTTGTTGTCGTACACCGGATAAGTGATCGATGTGTCCGGAATAGCATGGGGATAAGGTATTTCTACCCGGATAGTCACTATTTTCCAGGCGTTGCCGGTATTGTTGTAGGAGTAGTTGACGGTTGTCCGGAAGCGGGGAATGTCCGGTACCAGGTCTGTCGTTACCGTTTGGGTGATACGGCTGTAGCTGTCGTAGTTATAGCTGGTGGTACGGACGCCCTGCCCGGTGATACGCAGCGGGGTGACGGTTGTGTCGAAGGTGCCGAAGACGAATGTGGTGTCGCTGATGATACGGCCGGCAGCGTTGAGCACGTAACGGTGTGCCATTTCAAACATATTCAGGCCGTTATCATAGGCGCCTACGCTGGCGATAAGCCGGTGCTGGTTGTCATAGCGGAACAACCACATAGGATAACCGGTGGACACACTGGAGGGGGTGATGCTGACAGGGTTGCCCAGCTGGTTGTAGGCGACGCGGGAGGAATCGCTGTATAGCGGGTCCAGTTCTTTGAGCTGAATAATCCGTGCGGTGGGGTGCCCGGGCGGAACGATAATGGGCCCGGGTTTGAGGCAGGCCGGCAGTAACAGGACGGCGATGATGGCGCAGTACAATGCGCAGGGGCGTTGGTTCATGGGTATATTGATTTTGGTGAGGAAAAACTTCCTGTGGCAGGTGTACGGGCTAATGGGGCAGGAGGGGTAACGGTCGGGGATATACTTTAATATACGCAGAAATACCAGAAAAACAAAGCCCCGGATAAAAATCCGGGGCTAATCATACACCAAAACAATCTTACGGTTTTATCGCAAGAAAAGCAGTTCTCTGTACTTAGGCAGTGCCCATCTTTTATCATCTACCAGGAACTCCAGTTTATCGGAGTGGTAGCGGATAATATCGAAGTACGGTTTAATTTTTTCGCAGTATTCGATCGCTTTCTGGCGGCTGTCGGTCAACTTGTTGGTCACTTTACGTTGCTCGATCATGGCCTGAACGTTTTCGCTGATCACATTGATGTGTTCAGAAATTTTGGCAGCGATCTGTGTTTGTGCTTTGAAGGCAGCTTCACCCATGCCAATTTCTTTCAGTCCGCGGATATTGCTGATCAGGTCGTTGAGATAGCTGATCGCAGCGGGTAAAATAGTGTTGGTGGCCAGGTCTCCGATTACACGGGCTTCGATCTGTACTTTCTTCACGTAGTCTTCCAGCAGGATCTCGTGACGGGCGTGTAATTCTTTTTCGGTATAAACACCGGTTTCGGTATACAGCTGGGCGGCTTTAGGAGTGATCATCGCATCCAGCGCTTTAGGCGTGGTTTTGATGTTCTGCAGACCTCTTCTTTCGGCTTCTTTTTCCCATTCTTCGCTGTAGCCGTCGCCTTCGAACAATATTTTTTCCGAATCTACAATATATTTCCGAAGAGTTTGCATGATGGCAATCTCTTTTTTCTCACCTTTTTCGATCAGGCCGTCCACTTCCACTTTAAAGTCGGTCAGGGTTTTGGCCACGATGGTGTTCAGAACGGTCATAGCGGAAGCGCAGTTAGCGGTAGAACCTACGGCGCGGAACTCGAACTTGTTGCCGGTGAACGCAAAAGGAGAAGTACGGTTACGGTCGGTGTTGTCCAGCATCAGTTCAGGAATGTGACGGTGCAGGTCCAGTTTGAGGATGGCTTCGTCTTGTTCGTCGAACTTATTGCTTACGCGGGATTTTACTTCCTGCAGTACATCATAGAGATATTTACCGGAGAACACGGAGATGATAGCCGGAGGCGCTTCGTTGGCACCCAGGCGGAAGTCGTTGCTGGCAGAAGCGATAGCAGCTCTCAGCAGGTCGGCGTAGTCATGTACCGCTTTGATGGTGTTCACGAAGAACGTGAGGAACATCAGGTTGGTTTTCGGGGTTTTGCCCGGAGCCAGCAGGTTTACACCGGTATCGGTGGCCATGCTCCAGTTGTTGTGTTTACCGGAACCGTTGATACCCGCAAATGGTTTTTCGTGCAGCAGCACTTTCAGTTTGTGGCGTTTGGCCACTTTATTCATGATGTCCATCAGCAGGGAGTTGTGGTCCACAGCGATGTTCACTTCTTCAAAGATAGGAGCGCATTCGAACTGGGAAGGAGCTACTTCATTGTGGCGTGTTCTCAAAGGAATGCCCAGTTTGTAAGCCTCTTCTTCGAAATCGCGCATGTAAGCATATACGCGCTCAGGGATAGAGCCAAAGTAGTGGTCTTCCAGCTGCTGGCCTTTGGAAGGAGCATGACCTACAACGGTGCGGCCGGTCATGATCAGGTCAGGACGGGCATTGGCCAGGTTTTCGTCAACGAGGAAGTATTCCTGTTCCCAACCGAGGGTAGGCGTTACTTTGGTAACGTTTTTATCGAAATAGTTACATACGTCTACAGCGGCTTTGTCGATGGCAGCCAGTGCTTTCAGCAGCGGAGCTTTATAATCGAGAGATTCGCCGGTGTAGGATACGAATATGGTAGGGATGCAGAGTGTTTTACCATAACCCTGTTCCAGGATGAAGGCAGGGGAGGAAGGGTCCCAGGCAGTGTAGCCGCGGGCTTCAAAAGTAGCTCTCAGGCCGCCGTTGGGGAAGCTGGAGGCATCAGGCTCCTGCTGTACCAGCGCATCGCCGTCAAAAGTTTCCAGTGCAGAGCCGTCGCTTTTCAGGGTGAAAAAGGAGTCATGCTTTTCTGCAGTGGTGCCGGTCAGGGGTTGGAACCAGTGAGTGTAGTGCGTCACTCCTTTTTTCATGGCCCAGGCTTTCATGCCGGAAGCAATTTGCTCCGCCATTTTGCGTTCCAGTTTGGTGCCATTTTTAATGGAGTTCATCAGGCTTTTATAAGCCTCATCACTCAGGTATTCCCTTACAATTCTTCCGGCAAAAACATTGCTGCCAAATACCTCGGTTATTTTGCCGTTGTGTTCGGTGAGTTTGGTGTCTACGCCAGCTAATCCTTCCAGCGCGGTGAAACGTAACGATTGCATGCTGTAATAATTTTAACACAAAAGAACGGCAAGCGCGTTGTAAATGCAAATAAATTGTTCAGTTTAACCAAAAAATTACATTTCGTGGTTTGTAAAGGTGTTTTTTTTAAGAAATGAATAAAAAAAAGAGCTCGTTAAGGTCTGAAACTGATAAATTAAAAAATTAATAATATGAAATGACGGATTCGGCCATTTCTCTACTTTAGGCAAATCGTATGTAAAAGAAGCTGCACAGGGAGTAGAGAGGCGTTATAGGAGCGGATTGCGCCGCATACAGACAACAGGGAGAAAGCGGCGCCGGTAACGCAGCACAGGTGCTGTTCCCCGCCGGCAGTGGAAGGTGCCGATAAGAGGGGACGCCGCGAAAAAGAGGCTGGCAGGAGTGCTGCGTTCCGCCTTCCGGTCCTCTGCTATCATTTTTAAGGCCGCCGCATCACCCCATTTCTTGGCATTTGCCATAAAATCTTGTAGGTTTGCATCTTCTTTTTAATTACTCGTTTTTTTATACTTAAACTACATGCAAACCACCGTAGAAATTGCTGAACAGCTGGGCCTTACTGCTGACGAGTTTGAACGTATTGAATCTATCTTAGGGCGTAATCCCAACTTTACCGAATTGAGTATGTACTCCGTTATGTGGAGTGAGCACTGCTCTTACAAAAACTCAATCGTATGGCTGAAGTCATTACCACGCGAAGGTGACCGCCTCCTCGTGAAGGCAGGTGAGGAAAACGCCGGCCTGGTAGATATCGGTGATGGATACGCAGTTGTATTTAAAATAGAATCCCATAACCACCCTTCTGCCATTGAGCCCTTCCAGGGCGCTGCTACCGGCGTTGGTGGTATCCACCGTGATATCTTCACCATGGGCGCCCGTCCTATCGCGGCACTGAACTCCCTGCGCTTCGGCAATATCAACGATAAAAAAACACAGCACCTGGTAAAAGGTATCGTACACGGTATCGGTCACTACGGTAACTGCTTCGGTGTCCCCACCGTAGGCGGCGAAACTTATTTTGAAGACTGTTATGGTACCAACCCGCTGGTAAACGCCATGAGCGTGGGTATCGTAAAAGTAGGACAGACCGTTTCTGCTACTTCCCACGGCGAAGGCAACCCCGTTTTCATCGTAGGCTCTGCTACCGGTAAAGACGGTATCGGCGGCGCTTCCTTTGCTTCCGCCAACATCACGGAAGACAGCGCGGAAGACCTGCCGGCTGTACAGGTAGGCGACCCCTTCCAGGAAAAGAAACTGCTGGAAGCCTGCCTCGAAGTCATCAAAACCAATGCTATCATAGGCATGCAGGATATGGGCGCTGCCGGTATCACCTGCTCCACTGCCGAAATGAGCGCTAAAGGCGAACACGGTATGAACATCTGGCTGGATAAAGTACCTACCCGCCAGGAAAACATGAAAGGATGGGAAATGCTGCTGAGCGAAAGCCAGGAACGTATGCTCATCGTAGTGAAAAAAGGCCAGGAAAAACCTATCCTCGACATCTTCGAAAAATGGGACCTGCACTGCGTTCAGATCGGTGAAGTTACCAAAGACACTAACCTGAAATTCTATATGAACGGTGAACTGGAAGCTGACGTGCCTGCTGAAAGCCTCGTGCTCGGCGGAGGCGCTCCTCAATATCACCGCGCTTATACTGAGCCTGCCTACTTCCAGAAAATCAAAGCGTTCGATATCCAGAACGTTCCCGATACTGAACATCCCCGCTTCGCGGCCGAAAGGATCCTCGCATTACCTAACATCGCTTCCAAACGCTGGATCTACAACCAGTACGACAGCATGGTAGGTACTGCCAACGCCACTACCAACGCTCCGAGCGACGCTCCGATCGTACTGGTAAAAGGCACCAGGAAGGCGCTGGCCATGACCACCGATTGTAACAGCCGCTACGTATTCGCCGATCCTCACAAAGGCGGCCAGATCGCTGTTGCAGAAGCTGCCCGCAACATCGTTTGCTCCGGCGGTGAACCACTGGCCATCACCAACTGCCTCAACTTCGGTAACCCTTACGATCCGGAAGTATACTACCAGTTCGTACACGCCGTACAAGGTATGGGCGAAGCCTGCCGTAAATTCAATACCCCCGTTACCGGCGGTAACGTGAGCTTCTACAACCAGTCACCCGACGGCGCGGTATACCCTACCCCAACCATCGGTATGGTGGGCCTGCTCGACAGCCTCGATCAGCGTATCACCCTCGACTTCAAAGAAGCCGGCGACCTGGTATACCTGCTGGGCCGCAGCCGCAACGATATCAACAGTTCCGAATACCTGCACAAAATCATCGGTATCGAATACAGCCCTGCTCCGCACTTCGATCTCGAAGAAGAACTGCAACTGCAGAAAGCTGTCGCTAAACTGAACAAAGCCGGCCTGCTCCAGTCCGCGCACGATGTCAGCGAAGGCGGCCTGTTCGTAACCATGATGGAAAGCGCCATGCCTAAAGGCCTGGGCTTTGAACTGCAGCTGAACGACAAATTCCGTAAAGACGCCTACCTCTTCGGTGAAAGCCAAAGCCGCGTAGTGATCTCCATCAAACCGGAAGACAAAGAGAAATTCGAAGCTGTCATGCATGGCCTGATCGACGCGACCGACGTTTCCGTTCGTTACGTGAAAATAGGCACCGTAACCGGCGATCACGTGAAAGTAGGTGAGGAAGACTGGGGTAAAGTAAGCGACTGGAAACAGATCTACGATACTTCTGTGGAAGAACACCTGAGATAGTTCACGCGAAAGGCGTCACGCAAAGGCGCAAAGCAGCAAAGAACGCAAAGTTTTAATAAGATTAGTAAGAAAGCAAAGGAGCGAAGATCAAATCGAATTGGTCTTCGCTCCTTTGCTTTCTTTGTTTTCTTATTTATTTTCTTTGCGTTCTTTGCTGCTTTGCGCCTTTGCGTGACGCCTTTGCGTGACTAGAAGTTATACCGGAAACCCAAATTAAACCGGGCGCCGCTGCCTTTGATATAGGAATCCGTTCTCACCCGCGCCTGCGACATTACCGGGTAATAATCGGCATTCAGCAGGTTATCCACTCCCAAACGGATGGATGCGGCAGAGTTGAACCGGTAAGCAGTATACAGGTTGACGAGTGAGAAATCACCTACCGGTCCGGCGCCCAGATCATACTCTTTGGTGTTGGGGTTCGGATCGAAGCGTTTCCGTACGCCGGAGTAGATATAATACACGCCAAGGTCCCACTGTTTCAGCGGAGAATAATTCACGTTGACTGTCATCTTATCCGGTGTGATGCGGGTGGTCGGCAGCCATGTCTTCACCCCGTTGACCTCTTTTTTACCTTCCACATGGGTATAGGCTGCATTGGCAGAGAGGTTGGGGAGGAACTGATAACCTGCTGTAATCTCAAAACCCTGTACACGCTCGGGCGCTCTCTCCGGCACGGCCACGCCGTTAACGTCTTTCAGGCTGGTACCGAGATTGGAGGTGCTGATAAAATAAGAACCTGAAGCGTTGAATTTACCGATGTTACTGTTGAAGCCCGCCTCGTAGTTATTGGTAATAATCGCTTTGGTCTCGATGGTCTTGATACTGGTGGAACCGTTGCTGACAGCCTTGGCCAGCCGCAGGGTACGGCCCAGGTCGTACAGGGAGAAGCTCTGGGAATAGCTGACAAACGGGTTGAACGCCGGGAACCGGGTATAACGCAGGCCGGCATTGAACACCAGGGCTTCGTAAGGCAGGTTGCCGCCCTTTACGAAGACACCGCCGGCATAGTTGCCGAATTTGATGGTGGTATAGTCGGGGATATCGAGCCGGATATTTTCGTAACGCAGGCCAGCTTTCACCAGGAAGTCTTTGAACAGGTAGGTTTTCAGTTGTGCATAAGGCGCCAGGTTCTTCATGTTCATCTGCGGCACGAAAGGACGGCCGTCTGTCAGCGGCTGCGCTGTTTTATCGTTCAGCACGTCGATGCCCCAGGTAACGTCGCCGTGCAGGTTCGGATGGAAGTTGAACAGCGTGTTGAAATTCACGCGGGCGCCCATTTTTTTGGAAGTAATGGCGGAATTGCCCGGTGGCGCGTAGAAATCTGAATATTCGAAGACAGTGTAAAAGTCCTGGTAGTACAGGTTTACGTTCAGCGATGTGTTGCGGAAGATGTTTTTGCTGGTAAAATTCACATAGGCGTTGTGGTTATAGGGCGTGCCTTGCTTGTCGCCTGGATTGGTGCCAATAACGCCAATGATGGGGCGTTGCCCGAATTTACCGCCGGAGTCAACATAGCTGCTGTTCTGCATGGTACGGTAATAGTTGTACATCACTTCCAGCCGGTTGTTGTCATTGAAGTTGTATCCCAGTTTGGCGAACAGGTTTACGTTTTCGTTCTGGCTGAGTGACTGGAAGGGGGCAATTACTTCGCCTTTGGCGTCTTTGTTGACACCGGTTTGCTCATAGGTGCCTGCCACTACGTAGTCGAATTTGTTCAGGCGGCCGCTGAACTGCTGCGCCACGCGTGCGCCCAGGCTGTTGGCCGCACTGGTGAGCGAGCCGCCGGCACTAATGTCGGTGCTGCCGCTGAAACGTTTATTGGGGTTGGCTTTGATGGTGATGAAGTTGATGATGCCGCCGTCGGCGCCGTTGCCATAAATGGCCGTGGAGCCTTTGATCACTTCCACTCTTTCAATGACAGACACGTCGATGCTGCGCATGTCTTTATCGCCGTTGCGCAGCGGTGTGGATTGCGGGATACCGTCAATCATGATCAGCATACCGCGGCCACGCAGGGTTTGTCCTTTGTTGGTAGAAGTATTGGTCCCCAGCGTAAGGCCCGGCACGTTCATGCTCAGCAGCTGGTTGATGTCGGTGGTGATGGCGCTTTGTTCCCGTAGTTGTTTGCCGGTGATGATGGTGATGGAAGAAGGGACGGTGCCGAGCGTTTCCCGGTTACGGCTGGCGGTGACCACTACTTCGTTCAGCCCTACGTCAGACGGTTGTATGGTGAGGGCAAGCGTGGTAATGCTGTCGGTGATGGTCACCGGTTGTTCCAGCGTATTGTAGCCGGTGCCGGTGGCAATCAGTTTGTAGCTGCCGGGTTTTATGTTATGGATGCTAAAGGTGCCGTCGGGGCCGGACAGTGCATGTTTCTGCGTTCCTGCCAGGTATATGCGCAGCATGGGAACGGCTGTTTGCGCTGTATCGCGGATAGTGCCGGTCAGTTTTTGTGCAGTTGTCTGTAGCGTAACCAGGAGTGCTATAAAACACAATACCAGGTATGGTTTCATTTTCAAAGCTGATGTTTTTTAATGATGTACTTCCGGCGGTACCATATCAGGAAACCGGATATGGACAGGATGCCGGGTGTGAGGCCCAGAAGGGCATATGGTATTTTAACGGGGATACCGCCATAGTTGCCGAAATGCAGGGGCGCCATGGCAGCGTTGAATTTGTCGCCGAGGGGGGCGTTGCTGAAATTGACTGTCTTTTTTATCTGCCCGTTGACATCGAAATGCACGGAAGAGCTGTAACGGCCCCAGATGGGCGCTTCGTGGGCATGACCCAGGATGCGCACCGGGTCGCCGGCTTTTTTAGGCGGACGGATGCCCATGGCTTCAAATCCGGGGATCTGCGCCGCGGCTTTGCCCAGCAGCGATTCATAGTCAATAGGAATGGGGGCGCCCACATTTGGAAAGGGACCGGTTGTTTTCCGGTTTTCCAGTACTTTCAGTTGCATCATGAAGCCGGTGAAGGCGATGAGGAGGTTGAACAACAACGCCCACACACCCACAATACGATGGAGGTTGCGCCAGCGCCGCGTTCGGCTGCCCCATTCGGGTTTCAGGCGGAAGGTGAGCACTTTGTAGATGGATTTCCGGTATACCCAGATGCCGGAAAGGAGGGAGATAAACAACAGGATGCTCACTACCAGCATCACTTTAGCGCCTGTTTTCCCGCTCAGCAGGGAGAAGTGCAGGTAAATCAGAAAACCCGAAAAATAGCCGGTATTGGTGTGTTGGTGAATGACTTCCCCGGTATAAGGGTTCAGGAAGATATACACTTTATGATCAGGGCCATATTCAGCTCTGACGATAGCTGGTTCTTCCGGTGTCTGCGGCAGCCGGGAGAAGAAGAGGTAAGGGGTGCCGGTTTTGAGTGACTTACCCGCTTGTTGCAGCAGTTCAAACAACGGTTTACGTTGCTGGCCCGGTGCAATGTGGTAAGTTTCATGATGCAGGGCTTCGTCTATTTCCTCGCTGAATACCAGCAGGGTGCCTGTTATGCTGGCAAAGAGCAGCATAATGCCTACGAGGAGGCCGGTGATGCGGTGAACAGTGAAAAGCTGTTTGTGCCAGTATTGTTTCAATTTCCTTATTAGTTTTTTACCTGCTGCCTGGTGCTGATTGATAGGGGGTGGGCACGAAAGTGCTATGTCCCGGCGGTTGACAGTCGTCTGTTATCTGTTGCACCAGCTATTTGCAGTCATGGCTGCAAAGGTACTGCTGTACTGCCGGAAGCGTTTACGCAATCGGGAAAATTATTGGAGAGCAGGGACTAAAACGGGGATTTTGACAGTTAGCTGATTTATTGTTGCAGTCTCATACTTTAACAACCTGTTAACAAAATACCACATTGGTGTTATATGATACTGGGAAAACTAGTCTATTTTTGAAATGTAGCAATGATACAACGCTAAATACAAAAAAAGATATTTATATAAAATAATTGGAATCACTTGGTTATTCCAAATTCTATGAAGACCATATATTCTACCATGTCCTGATGAAAATTTAGTGAAATTTTACACCTAGTGAAAGAACGATTTGAGTAAGGGCTGAGGAAACTCAGCCCTTTTGAATTTTGATATTTTCGGATTTTTTGATGTAATGATTTTTTGATTTCGCGCTGTTACAAATGAATAAATGCAAAGGCCTTCTTGAGTCACAAGAAGGCCTTTGCCATAAAAAACTAAATAAAATCTCAAAATCCGTAAATTCCAAAATCCGTAAATGGTTTTACACCATTGGAATTTCTGCCACCTGGTACACTTTCTCGTCGAGTTTCGCTTTGGTTTCGCTGAAAGCTTTCAGTGTCAGTTCAATATCCTCGTCTGTGTGAGCAGCGGTCGGGATGAGGCGGTAGATGATCTGGCCTTTTGGAATAACGGGGTATACCACGATAGAGCAGAAGATGTTGTAGTTTTCGCGGAGGTCCAGGCACATGGCGGTGGCTTCCGGAATATCACCCTGCAGGTAGATCGGGGTAACGGGGGAGTTGGTTTTACCGATGTTGAAGCCGCGGGCTTTGAGGCCGCTCTGCAGTTTATTTACGTTTTCCCACAGTTTTGCTTTCATTTCCGGGTATTTGCGCATCAGTTCCACTCTTTTCAGGTGGCCGATAACGATCGGCAGCGGAATAGATTTGGCAAATATCTGGGAGCGCATGTTATAGCGCAGGTAGTTGATGATGGCTTTTTCGCCGCTGATGAAAGCGCCGATGGAAGCACCGGATTTAGCGAAGGTGTTGAACAGGAGGTCGATTTTATCCTGAACACCTTGTTCCTCGCCGGTACCGGCACCGGTTTTACCCATGGTACCGAAGCCGTGGGCGTCGTCTACCAGCAGGCGGAATTCAAATTTATCTTTCAGGGCGGCGATTTCTTTCAGTTTACCCTGATCGCCGGCCATGCCGAAAACGCCTTCTGTAACAACGAGGATACCGCCGCCTTGTGCGTTGGCCAGTTCAGTAGCGCGTCTCAGTTGTTTTTCACAATCTTCGATGTCGTTGTGTTTGAACACATAACGTTTGCCGGGGTGGAGGCGTAAGCCGTCCAGGATGCTGGCGTGGCATTCTGCGTCGTACACAATAACGTCCCTGCGGCCGCAAACAGCGTCGATAGCACTCATAATGCCCTGGTAGCCGTAGTTCAGCAGGGTGGTATCTTCTTTACCCATGTAATCGGACAGTTCGCGCTCGAGCTGCTCGTGATAGTTGGTGTTGCCGCTCATCATGCGGGCGCCCATAGGCGCTGCCAGGCCGAAGTCGGCTGCTGCCTTTGCGTCGGTAGCCCGTACTTCCGGATGATTGGCCAGCCCCAGGTAGTTGTTGAGGCTCCAAACTATTTTTTCATTGCCCCGGAATTTCATGCGGGGGCCTATTTCTCCTTCCAGTTTAGGGAATGCGAAATAGCCATGGGCTCTGTCTGAATGCTCCCCAATGGGGCCCATGTGTTTCAGCAGTTTCTCGAAAATATCCATACGCTATATTATGTAATAGTTAAATGCTTTGGTAAAAAGAGGACACAAAGGTATTAAAATATTGCTTTTTCTAAACTTCGATTACTTTTGCCAGCGTCATTTTTAATGCAACAATGTTGCCGGACTCTGCCGGCAAAAGTACATTTATCTTATAAAAAGCAATAATATCTAATGAAAAGGATTTCCCTGCTTGCCTTTACTCTGGTGATCGCCACTATCGGCGCCCGGGCGCAGAAGGCCACATCACCAAAACCTTTCAATCATCTGGCGGCAGCCAAAAACAGCAAAACAGCGGCCAGACCTAAACTGATCGTAGGCATGGTCGTAGACCAGATGCGCTGGGACTACCTGTACCGCTACAGCAACAGGTACAGCGCCGGCGGCTTCAAAAGGTTGCTGCATGACGGGTTCTCCTGTGAAAACACACTGATCAACTATACCCCCACCATCACGGCCTGCGGCCATACCTGCGTGTATACCGGCTCCGTGCCTGCGATACACGGCATCATCGGCAACACCTGGTACAGCCCGGAAATAGGCCGTACCATGTATTGTGCGGAAGATACCACCATGACCACCGTTGGCAGCGCCTCCGCCGCCGGTAAAATGAGCCCGCGCAATATGCTGGTGACCACCATCGGCGATGAACTGCGCCTGTCCAACCAGTTCCAGAGCAAAGTAGTGGGCGTGGCCATCAAAGACCGCGGCGCCATACTGCCCGCAGGCCACAGCGCCAACGCCGCTTTCTGGTACGACGGCAGCACCGGCAACTGGGTGACCAGTTCCTACTATATGAACGAACTGCCTGCCTGGGCCCAACAGTTCAATAGCGAAAAATGGCCGCAGCAATACCTGTCCAAACCATGGACTACGCTGTATCCCATCTCCAGCTATACCCTCAGCACCGCAGATGAAAAAGCGTACGAAGGCAAGTATAAAAACAGCACCACCGGCACTTCTTTCCCGCATGACCTGAGCGGTATCGCGAATGGCGCCATCGCCGCTTCCCCCTTCGGTAACACCATGACGCTGGAGTTTGCCAAAAAGACCATGGAGGCCTATAACATGGGTAAAGGCAGCGTGACCGACTTCCTCGCCATCAGCCTGTCTTCCCCGGATTATGTAGGTCACCAGTTCGGGCCCAACTCCATTGAAGCAGAAGATACCTACCTGCGCCTGGACCACGACCTGGCTACTTTCTTCCAGTACCTGGACGCCAACATCGGCAAGGGACAGTACCTCTTCTTTATCACTGCCGACCACGGCGTAGCGCATGTACCGGGATTCCTGGAAGAAAACAAGCTGCCCGGCGGTACCTGGGACGACCGCGCCGCCATGAAAGACCTGAACGATAAGCTGGCCGCGAAATTCGGGGTGAAAGATGTAATCAGGGCGGTGGACAACTACCAGCTGTGGCTGAACCACGACGTGCTGGAGGCTTCCGGCAAAAATTACAACGATATTCAGCAGTTCATCATCGCCACCCTGCAAAAATCACCTGCTGTGGCCAAGGCTTTCCCGATCAAAGACCTGATGGTGACGGTGTTGCCTGAGCCTATGCGTACCATGATGACCAACGGTTACAATACCAAACGCAGCGGCGATATCCAGATCGTACTGTCCCCCGCTTATATCGATGGCGGCAAAACCGGCACCACACACGGTTTATGGTATCCTTACGACGCACACATCCCGCTGGTATGGATGGGATGGGGCGTGAAGCCGGGAAAAACCAACCGTACCGTGGGGATGACGGACATTGCGCCTACACTGGCCGCCCTGTTGCGTATCCAGATGCCAAGCGGTAACGTAGGACAAGTGATCCAGGAGATTACTCATTAAAAGTTTATTCCTTATATTGCTCATGGAAGTACGGATGGTAGCTCCTTTTGGCGGCCCATCTGTACTATGTAATTCTTTACCATATGGAATTCAACTTGTTGCAATATGAGGTGGCGTCCCGTGTCGCCACGATCACGCTGAACCGGCCTGACAAGCGGAATGCGCTGAACGGCCAGCTGGTAGCGGAGCTCCGGCAGGCATTTGCCCGGGCTGCCACGGCGGACGACGTGAAAGTGATTGTTTTAAAAGGCCATGGAGAAGCTTTCTGCGCCGGGGCAGATCTGGAATACCTGCAGCAGTTGCAGCAAAATACCTATGATGAAAACCTCGCTGACTCGCGGGAGCTGATGCAGCTGTTCCACGAGATCTACCAGCTCGATAAAGTAGTGATAGCGCAGGTAGAAGGCCATGCCGTAGCCGGTGGATGTGGCCTGGTGACCGTCTGTGACCTGAGTTACGCCGTGCCCGAAGCCATGATGGGCTATACCGAAGTGAAAATAGGCTTTATCCCTGCCCTGGTGGCTGTTTTCCTCGTCCGGAAAATAGGAGAGGGAAGGGCCCGGGAGTTGTTGCTCACCGGCCGGCTGGTGACCGCCGAAAAAGCCGCCCGCGACGGCCTGATCACTGCCGTTGTGCCCGCCGGGGAAATCAGGGACCATGTGGCCAAAGTGGCTGCCAGCCTGTGTAACGACGCATCCGGCAACTCCCTGAAAGTGACAAAAAAATTGATTGGCACAGTGTTGGACTTACCTATACAAGACGGGCTGGAGCATGCAGCTGAATTAAATGCCGCCACCCGTGGACATGAAGACTGTAAACGCGGGATAGCTGCGTTTCTGCATAAAGAAAAGCTGGTATGGTAATCTGTACCGGCTGTCAACCACTCACCAACACCACGACTATGTCATACCGGTTGTTTTTAACATATTTCCTGCTCTGTATCACCAGCCCTATACTGGCACAACGCGTCATTTCCGACGCCAGGATCGTTTACAAGATAGACCTGCCGCCCGAGCGCGCCCAAATGGATGCCATGCAGGAGGGGAGCACCCTCACCCAGTACATGCGGGGACAGTTGAGCAGGATAGACATGGACTTCAACATCGTCAAATACACCTACCTGATCAACAGCAAGGAGGAAACACTGACCACGCTGATAGACCAGCATGGCAACAAGTACCTGATCCGTGCCAGCAAGGCGCAGTACGAAAAGGAGCTGAAGCAGTATGAAAACGTACAGTTCAAGGACCAGCCCGGGACCCGGGAGATAGCGGGTTATACCTGTAAAAAGACGATCGGTACCATGCCGGACGGGGTGACTACCTTCGAGGTGTATTACACACCCGACCTGGTGCCCGAAAACAGGCATTATAACCGCCGTTTTGCCAATCTGAAAGGGATACCCCTGGAATTCGAGATCGTGACCAAAACCGGCTCCAAAATGCGTGTCGTGGCCACCAAGGTGGAATTGTATCCCATCCCCGCCTCTTATTTCGATGTACCAAAGACCGGTTATAAGGTAGTAAGCCCGGAAGAGCTGAAGACTATGCAGTAATATGATTGCCGGGGCGCCCGGCCCTGCGGGGCTGCGGGGATGTTCCGGCTGGCGCAGGCTGATCGGCCAGGGCGTCGTTGTCTCCCGGAAAATAATAAAAGTAAAAAGGCCTATCAAGAAGTCGTTAAACTTGTTGATAGGCCCGTATTTGTATTGA
The DNA here is from genome assembly GCF_012516375.2 of Chitinophaga oryzae. NCBI lineage: Bacteria > Pseudomonadati > Bacteroidota > Chitinophagia > Chitinophagales > Chitinophagaceae > Chitinophaga > Chitinophaga oryzae. The sequence goes on along the minus strand of NZ_CP051204.2, from coordinate 7,405,148 downwards.
AGAAACGTTAAGGTCAGCCTTTCTTAAGCGGCAGAATAATCTGCAGTTTCTGAAAGTTCATGTTGCTGGGCTGCTGTATGGGTTGTACAGTGTAAGGCACAACATAGGTCATGTTACCTTTGGTATAGGTCATGACAGACTGAAAATTAATCACATTGGTATTGGTGAACTTAAAATTCGAATTGTAGCTGCCTGTGAATCTGTAACCGGCGTCCAGGGCCAGGTTGGTTTTGGGCATGGCGGTATTCAACACGAAATGGACGTTATCGGTCTTTTTCGCCTTTTCTTTTTCATTATCGGTCGGCAAAAGGGTATTTGCCACTGCACTGATGGCAAACAGAGCCATAGCGCCTGCTAACAAACAGGACAATGAAAAAGTCTTTGATATGTGGATTTTCGTTTTCATTGTAACACAAATATACAATATTATTGGATCTGTTATATAACAAATCCTTAACGCAATTTACAACAAATTCTTAATAAAATGTTAAAAAGTTTATAAACGGTTTTAAATGCTGCGATTTGGTGGATACAGAAATGTCTTATATTTACATTAATGAGTAAAGATTTTTCTTTTTTAAACGAGGATTTTGATGATCTGAGAGACTTGTTGCAGCAGTTTGAAAATCTGAGGGCGGGCAAATCTCACTCTTTTCTGGACGAGGACTCATTTGAGCAGATCATAGACTACTATGACGAGCAGGACGAAATGCCGACCGCATTACAAGCCGCCGAAATAGCCATAGCGCAGTTCCCCTATTCCTCTACACTCCTTCTGAAAAAGGCCAACTTACTGATAGAAACCAAAAAGTACAAAGAAGCCCTTCATTTACTGGACAAAGCCGCTTTACTGGACCGCAACGATATCAATCTGTATATCCTGCAGACCGACGTATACCTGGCGCTGAACCAGCATCAGAAGGCGGCGGACGTGCTGAATGAGCAAATTGACCAGTTTGAGGGGGAGGACAAAACGGAATTACTGCTGGAACTGGCCGATGTATATGATGACTGGGAAGAGTTTGAGAAAGTGTTCGACTGCCTGAAAATGGCGCTGGAGCACGAGCCCAACAACGAGGAAGCGTTGCACAAGATCTGTTTCTGGACGGAATTTACCGGCAGAAACGAGGAGAGTATCCGTTTGCATACCTGGATCATCGATGAGCATCCGTTTAACCAGCTGGCCTGGTTTAACCTCGGAACTGCCTATCAGGGCCTGAAACTGTATGAAAAAGCCATCGATGCTTATCAGTATGCAGTAGCTATCGACGAGAAATTTGATTACGCCTACCGTAACATGGGCGACGCCTATATCCGCCTGCGCAAGTACGCCGACGCAATAGAGGTATTGCAGAAGCACCTGGAGATTGCCAAACCGGAGGACGTGATCTATGAGGCCATCGGCCACTGTTATGAGCGGCAACGCAAGTATACCCAGGCCCGTTATTACTACCGGAAGGCCTCCCACCTGAGCCCCAACGACGATAAGCTGTATTACAAAATCGCCGTGGCCTACATGATGGAGGAGAACTGGGACAATGCCGCCAAATCACTGCTCAACGCACTGAAAATAAACAAACAGAGCGCAGAATACAACATGAGCCTCGGTGAATGTTATCTGCAGCTGGGCAAGGAAAAAGACGCGCTGCTTTATTTCGTAAACGCGGTGCGTATCCGTCCGAAGAGCATACAGCCCTGGCAGGAGCTGGTAAAAGGCTTGTATGTGTTTGGTTTTCTGGAGGAAGCGCTTGAGCAACTGGCCGCTGCTGAAGAAAAAGCCGGCCGTAAACCGGTATTCCAATATTACCGGGCCGCCATCCTGATAGCCCAGGGTAAGACAAAAGAAGGATTGCTGCACCTGGAAACCGCGCTGCAGCAGGCTCCCAAGGTCCTCAAAAAGCTGGTGGAGCTGGACCCAGCCATTTTACAACATGTGAGTGTGGTAGACCTGATCGCTCAATACCGCAGGAAACGTTAACCAATGTTATTTACTTTTAAAATAAAGTATAGTCTTCTTATTTTTGCGCCGGCTTTTTAAATTGTCATGGACATAAGCCATTGTATTTCCGGTTACTAAAATTGCAGCTAAACTATCCCGACTTGCCAGGTGAAAAATAGTGTATGTTTTACTGACCAATAAGAAGATAAAAATATTTCAAATGAATTTTAATCTGACACAAATCCCGGAAAGGACGCAGAAACCCCGCACCCATGGGCTTACCATGGTGATGGACAAGGGGCTTAGTTTGGAAGAAGCAAGAAATTTTTTATCGGCGTCGGGACCTCACGTGGATATCCTGAAGCTCGGCTTTGGTACTGCGTTTGTCACGCCCAACCTGCGCGCAAAAATTGAGCTTTACCAGTCGGCCAACATTCCGGTATATTTTGGCGGTACTTTGTTTGAAGCATTTCTGATCCGTAACCAGTTTGATGAATACGTGAAGCTGGTGAAGGATTACGGTATCAGTTACATGGAAGTGTCTGATGGCTCTATCATCATCCCGCATGCTGAAAAATGCGGCTACATCGAAAAACTGTCCAAAATTGGTCTGGTATTGAGTGAAGTAGGCTCCAAAGATGCGGAACACATTATCCCTCCCTATAAATGGATCGAATTAATGAGAGCGGAACTGTCTGCCGGCGCTACCTACGTGATCGCAGAAGCCCGCGAAAGCGGTAACGTAGGCATCTACCGCGGCACCGGTGAAGTACGCGAAGGCCTGGTTCAGGAAATCCTGACCCAGATCCCCGCCGAAAAAATCATCTGGGAAGCGCCACAGAAAGCACAGCAGCTGTACTTCCTCGAGCTGGTAGGCTGCAACGCCAACCTCGGCAACCTCGCTCCGCATGAAGTGATCTCCCTCGAAGCGATGCGCGTTGGCCTGAGAGGCGATACCTTCCACCTGTTTCTCGACAAAGAATAATTATTCCGTAAAGGAATGATATATTGGGACCTGATTATTTACAATGCAACAAAACATTCTAAATAATCAGGTCCTTTTCTGTTTTAAATCATCACGCATGAAAACGTACGGTCTTATTGGTTATCCGCTCAGTCACTCTTTCTCCAAAGGTTTTTTTACCCGGAAATTTGAAGAGGAAAATATTGCCGGATGTCAGTATGAAACCTTCCCGATACCCGCCATCACCGAACTGCCGGCACTGCTGGCGCAGCACCCGGACCTGTGCGGACTGAACGTCACCATTCCTTACAAGGAACAGGTGATCCCTTATCTCGATGAACTGAGCGATGCAGCCGCCAACATCGGTGCAGTCAACTGTATCCGCCTGAAAGACGGAAAAAAGAAAGGCTTTAACACGGACGTAATCGGGTTCCGTCATTCCCTGCAGCCCCTGCTGCAACCGCATCATAACCGGGCCCTCGTACTGGGCACCGGCGGCGCCGCCAAAGCGGTCATGTATGCCCTGCAGGAAATGGACATCCCCTACACAGTGGCCAGCCGCACGCCCGGTAATGATACCGTAGCTTACAAATCGCTGGACCAGGCCGCCATGGAGGCCCACACACTCATCGTCAATACCACGCCGCTGGGTATGTATCCTAACGTGGACGCCTGTCCGGATATTCCATACGCCTTCATCTCTTCCCGCCACCTGTTGTACGACCTGGTATACAATCCGGCGGAAACCCTGTTCCTTCAAAAAGGCGCTGCACAGGGAGCCGTTATCAAAAATGGTCATGAGATGCTGATATTGCAGGCAGAAGCGTCGTGGGATATCTGGAATGAATAGTGCCCGCAGGCTCGCGGGGTTCACGCAAAGCACGCAAAGCACGCAAAGGAGCAAAGAGCGCAAAGATTATATAAGCGAGCAGAGAAAGCAAAGGAGCGGAGATCAAATTTGATCTCCGCTCCTTTGCTTTCTTATTTAAACTTAAAAAAATCTTTGCGCTCTTTGCTCCTTTGCGTGCTTTGCGAGAACTACTGCGAGAACTACCGCGTGAACCTCCGCGAGCGTTATACAGGTTTAATCATATAATACATGCACGTAGTCACGAAATCGCGTACATAGGGAATAGCCGCCACGGGCTTCCACTGTTCGCGGGCGCTGACATTGAACTTGTATTTGTAAATGGGATTGATCAGGTAAAACCGGCGCCGGGTGATTTTATAGCCCTGGCGTTTGACGATCCGCTCAAACCGCTCGATGGAGATACCGGTAGACTTCACATCCATCAATTCCGACACGATATCGTTTTCTTCGCCGAACATCCGCAGTATGCCTCGATAAACCGGCGTGGGCAGCAGGTGGATATAAGGCACCATGCTCAGGAATTTATTATGACAGATCTGCTGGTGGCCGCCGTGCGGCATATACCAGGGTGGAAAGCCAAAGTACACCTGTCCGCGCGGCGTAAGCAGCTGCTTCAGGTGTCCCACAATTTTCTCCTGGTCCGGTATATGTTCAATGGCATCTTTGAGGATGATCACATCGAAAGCGTTACGGAACTCGCCCAGAAAATCAACGTCATAAATATTTTTGGTGATCAGCTTCAGTTGTCCGTTCGTTTCGTATTTCCCCAGGAAACTTCTGGCCAGTTCTATTCTGGCAGGCGCCAGGTCTACTCCCACACAGTGGCAGCCTTTTTCCAGCAACGGCGTCAGCACGCCGCCTTCGCCACAGCCCACTTCCATGACGCGCAGGCCTTCCAGCTGCGGAAACTCCTGCTGGATAAACGGCACTACGTAATCGCGGGAGTTGTCTACCTGCTGCTGATAACGGAGCGTTGCATTCTTATGGTGTTCTAATGACATGTTAGCAAAATTGCGTGAATTTATGCAAAAGCTTCTAGCTTTTAGTAGTTATTTGTTATAATATTTTACTATATAACCAGTAGTTATACAGGATATGGTCCGCTAAACGTGATTTAGCTATCTTTGCGGGATGCAAACAACCGATAAGACGAAATACCAGGAAGGAGCTGTAATACTGGTTAATAAACCGTTGACATGGACTTCCTTTGATGTAGTACGCAAAATAAGAAATTTAACCAAAGCGAAAATAGGTCATGCCGGCACGCTGGACCCGCTGGCTACCGGGCTGCTGATCTGCTGCACCGGTAAAATGACCAAAAAAATAAACGAATACCAGGCTCAGGAGAAAGAATATACCGGCACTTTTACCCTTGGCGCTACCACGCCTACCTTCGATATGGAATCGGAGCCGGAAAACTTCAAAGAGATCACCGGCATTGATGAAGCTGCCCTCAAAGCCGCTACGGAAGGTTTTTTAGGTGAAATTATGCAGCTGCCGCCCATTCACTCGGCTATCAAACAAAATGGCAAACCTATCTACCTGCTGGCCAGGAAAGGCGTGGATGTGAAAGTGGAACCCCGTAAGATCACCATCTCCGGGTTTGAGATCACCAAAATAGAACTGCCTGTGGTACATTTCCGCGTGGTATGCAGCACGGGCACGTATATACGCTCGCTTGCCAACGATTATGGCGCTGCTTTGGGCTGTGGTGCCTATCTGAGCAGTTTGTGCCGCACCCGTATCGGGGCATTCAGGCTGGAAGATGCGGTGGACATGGAAACTTTTATATCAGCCAACAGCGCTCCTAAAACGGATAACCAATAGCGATATTCCAGATAATATTGTCTCTGCGCCATTTGCCGTCTCCCAGGTTCCATTCGCTGAGATACCAGCCGTTGTTGCTGTCGGCATAATAAGGCACTTTCACCGGAATGCCCCAGTCGAGCCGGATCAGGAAGAAGGAGAAATCCAGTCTCAGGCCGGCGCCGGTACCGATGGCCAGATCGTGATAGAGCTGGTCGAAGCGGAATTCGGAGCCGGGCCTTGTCAGGTCCTTCTTGATCATCCAGATATTACCCATATCAAGGAAGGTGGCGCCTTTGAGATTGATGGTGCCGCCAAACATCCGCAACAGGTCGAAACGGTATTCCACGTTGCCTTCCAGTTTCATATCACCGGTCTGGTCCGGGAAAATCTGGGCGCTGGCGGAAGTGTCTTTATAGGAGCCGGGACCCAGCGTACGCAGGCGGAATGCGCGGATACTGTTAGGGCCACCGGACGTGAACTGTCTTACATAAGGCAGTACTGATGAGGTGCTGTAAGGGATGCCCACTCCCGCATATATCCTTGTCGCCAGCCCGCTATGAACGCCCAGCCGCCAGTAGTGGCGGTAGTCGGCCTCCATCTTCACAAAATTGGAAATATTTACTTTGGTGAGGGACTCGATATTGGATTTCCTGCCGGTAGCCATATCTACCAGGCTGTTGATACCGTTCAGCCACAACCCCGATTCTTCAATGTTTGCGCGGAAATAACTGTAATGCCGCTGATGCAGCAGGTCATTGTTGCTGTAAATAAACGAAACGCTTTCCCCGCCTATCAGCGCCGGCTCGAAGCTGCGCTTCAGGTATGGGTTGGGGTCTACTGTCTGCGCCTTGAAATTAGGATCGAGGTTGACTCCCACATAATTGAGGGTAAACGGTTTCACAATCCAGCGTTTGTATAAGCTTTCGTTCCAGTCGTAGCCATAGGAGAGGTTGATGCTGGTGATGTCGAACCGCTCGATACGCGACAGGTAGTTGGCGCCGAAGGTGAGCCTGGTTTTTACATTGGAGCGGGCGGCCTGCCGGATGTTGAACGGCAGTGCGAAGCGGGGCCAGGTAAAGCCCATCTCACCGCCAAATTCTCTTGATTGCAGCACCCAGCCTTCTACCTGTTTATTCACCAGTTCGATACCGGTGTTGAGGCTCATGCTCAGCTGGGTAGCGCTTTTAGCGAGATTGATATGCCGGTAGTTGAGACTGACGCCGGAGCCCAGCGTATAGTCGGAGCTGTTGCTCACCTCGAAATTGACGCCCAGTTCCTGCCGGCGGCGGGGGGTAAGGAAGAGGTAAGCGTCCAGTCCGTGTGCGGTGTCTTTGTTTTCCTTGTATTGGAGGGTGACGAACTGCCACACGCCGAGGTCATAGAGTTTGTTGACCGTATTGTTATACTGCTGCAGCGAATAGGTTTCCCCGGGTCTGAGCAGGATGGATTTAGACAGTGTTTTGGGTTTCAGAACGTCCTGGTGGGAGCGGATCGTGATGTATTTACGGTTGTCCTGCCGCAGGGTGGAATCGTTGGGATTGCCGTTCAGCGGGAAGTCCGGGTACGCATATATTTTACTGATATGATAGCGTTGCCAGGTGGCATTGGTGGAATCTTCCGGGTTTTTGATCCTTACTTCCACGTCCATCGTGGGTTTTTCGCGGCCTTTGTTTTCCGTGAAGATGTTCACAAACCCTTCGAAGGGATTGAGGGAGTTGCGGAACAGCGCTTTGTTGAGGGTATCGACTTCGAACTCAATGGCGTCGCGGCCGAATTTATAGTAACCGGCGTCACGGATGATGCGGGTGAGCCGTTCTCTTTCGGACGACAGGGTGGCTGATTTGTAAGCCACGCCTTTTTTCAGGAGAGACAGGTTCTGGTTGGCCTGCACTACAGCGAGGATGTTGGAATCGGGCACCTCGTAGGTGATTTTATCCAGTACGAAATTGCGGCCGGTGTTTACTTTATAGGTGACGCTGGTTTTGCGGCGTTTTTCGCTGGCATCGGCTTCCACGGTGGCATAGAAAAAACCCTGGTTATGCAGGTAGCTGGTCATGCGGGAAATGGACTCCCTTGTTTTAGCGGAGTCGTAGACCACCGGCTCTTCCATGTTTCTTTTAGAGAGCACCATGTTCCAGAACCAGCTGGATTTTTTCTCGTTATATTTTTGATTGTACAGCCATACCTTAATGCGGGTAGCCAGCAGTTTTTTGTTGGGCTGCTGGGTCATCAGTGACTTGGAAGAGAGGGAGCTGCGGATATCCTGTTTTTCGGAGTTGAGGATGTCCCCATTTACATCTACCGTGCTGCTGACGTACAAGGTCTGGTTCTGTTGCAGGTATTTGGTGTTGGAACATGCGCCCAAAGCCAGTATGCCCACCAGTAGCAGCAAATATCTCAGCAAAGAAATTCTCGAATTGGGTGGCGGCTGCATCACGGGCGAAAACGTTATAATATTTTAAATGGTAATACTGAACCCTACCTCCTGCCAGCCTGTTTCTTGGCTGATTAAAAGAAATCGTGTAGGTTTGGCCTCATGTTGTCAAAGGCGCAAATTAAATATATTCAATCATTACAGCACAAAAAAAACCGTCAAAAATCCAGCCAGTATATTGCGGAGGGGGATAAGATCGTACAGGAACTACTACAGGCGGGCATGCCCGTGAAAGCGGTATATGCTACCAGTGCATGGCTGCTTCAGCACCGGGAGGCGGTGGGCCGGTTACCGGCGGATGCTGTAAAGGAAGTGGATAATGCAGTCCTGAAACAACTGTCGGCGCTGACCACGCCCAACAATGCCATGGCCCTGCTGGATATGCCGGCAGCGGATACCGGCCTTCCGCCGGAAGGAGCGGTGGTACTGGCACTTGAAGCCATCCAGGACCCGGGCAACATGGGTACGCTGATTCGTATAGCCGACTGGTTTGGTATCCGTCAGCTGATCGTGTCGCCGGATTGTGTGGATGTTTACAATCCCAAAACCATACAGGCCACCATGGGCAGCATCGCCCGGGTACAGGTGAAGGAAATGGATATCCTGCAGCTGCTGGAAGAAAGCACACTGCCTTCCTATGCAGCCACCCTGCATGGGGAAGACATCACCCGTTTTACCACCCTCCGGGAAGGGATCATCCTGATCGGTAACGAAGGGAGGGGACTGTCAGACGAAGTCATTGCCCATGCCACCCACCGGATCACCATCCCGCGCCTCGGCGGGGCGGAATCCCTGAATGCCGCCGTAGCCGCCGGCGTTATCTGTGGCAGATTATTGATTTAATAGTAAGTGATGCCCCGATATCTTTTTTTGTGTTTGTTGATACTTTGCTTTGCCTGCCAACGTCCCGCACCGCGACAGGTAACTCCTGCTTTTTACTACTGGAAACAGACATGGACCGGCAATGCCGGCGAGATGCAATACCTGCGTGGACTGCCGGCTAAAAGACTGTACGTTAAAATGTTTGATACCGACAGGGACCCGGCAACGGGCCAGCCGGTGCCGGTCGCCATACTGCGGGAACAGGCGCCGCTGCCCGATAGTGTCGGCATCGTTCCGGTGGTATTTATCGTGAACGAAGTATGGGAGAAGCCGGATACGGCACTGGCCTTCAACATTAACCGGCTGCTGGAGCAGTTGTGCCGCGATATTCCCGCCGGCCGTATCCCGGAAGTGCAGATAGACTGCGACTGGACCCGCAGTTCCCGCGACGCTTACTTCGCTTTCCTGCAACAGCTGCGGAAACAATCTTTTTTCCGCCATCGTACACTTTCCGCCACCATCCGGATGCACCAGGTGAAGTTTGTGACCGCCAGCGGGGTGCCGCCGGTGGATAAAGGCCTGCTCATGTGTTATAATATGGGCGATCTCCGGAAAATGGGCAGCCATAACTCCATCCTCGATGAAAACACTATGAAATCTTATATCGGCAGTGACAGGGTATCCGCATATCCGGTACCTTTGGATATCGCTTTGCCGCTGTTTGACTGGTCGGTATTATTCCGGGATGGCCGTTATGCCGGTATTCTCCGCAGCATAGACGATGCCGTTCTGCAGGACTCCGTCCTGTTTGCGCGTTCCGGCAATCTCTATACGGTGCGGAAAGACAGTATGGTAAACGGTTACCTGCTAAAGGCCGGGAACGTGGTACGCCGCGAAACCAGCGATCCCGCGGTGCTGGAAAAGGTATCCCGCATGGTATCCCGGCAACGGCAAGACTATAACCCGGTCGTTATTTTTTATCATTTGGATTCAGTAACCCTTCATAATTATCCGTTGGATGAACTACAAAAAATTTATCGTTTTTTCCATTAGCTTTTGTGCTGTACTGTTCGGCAATGTGATCTATACCCTGTCCTGCGGACCGGATGCAGATCCTTACGATTATTACATCTCCTTCTTTAATCCTTATCAGTCAGGAAAGGGATATGAGCCGTTTTATTATACGGGCATGAGCCCTTTTTATGATGAAGCCACATCGCCTTCGGAACTGGAAGAGAATATCAGCGACTGGCAGCGTTTTACCGGTGATAAGGTAAAAGCTGCCGATATCCGGGAGTACGTTTACACCTATACGAAAGACCAGATGTCGGCTGTGGTCACCCGCAGTACGGCTGTTTTGCCCGACAGTATACGCAGCAACGCCTTTGCAAAGTTCCTGCAGGAAGAACGCAACCAGGATGCTGCCCGTTACCTGTTGTTCGCGAAAAGCTGCGAGCCGTCTGTGAACGTGGCGGACCGCTGGACGCCGCCTGACCGCGACAAGTCCGTGATGGACGCGTTGGAAAAGGAAGCGGCTGAGCTTTACGACAAAACCGGCAACAAGGAACTCCGCGAACGTTATGCATTCCAGCAGGTAAGGCTGCTGCACTACAGCGGCCGGTATGAAGATGCCTCCGCTACGTTTGATAAGTTGTTTAAGAAACCCGGTTCTTCGCTGATGTATTACAAAGCATTGGCCCTGAAAGCAGGAGCAGTGCAGCATATGGGCGATTCTGTCCAGGGGGCTTACCTGTTTTCCCGTGTGTTTGACAAAGCGCCTGCTCTGCGTGTCAGCTGTTATACCAGCATGAAATGGGGCAACGCACCCGAGGAAGCCGTTTACCATCTTTGTAAAGATAACCGGGAGAAGGCCATGGTAGCGGCTATCTACGGCATGAGAAAGGATGAGATCACACTGGAGCCGCTGAAGAAAGTATATGATTTCGATCCGGCGTCCCCGGCATTGACCGTGTTAATGGGCCGTGAGATCAGTAAGCTGGAGTCCCGTTTCCTCGACAGGGTTGTTTCGACTTCTACTGATTCTGCAGCTATGGCCGGCATCGTGGCGCTGCCGCCGGAAATGGCCACCATCGCCAATACGCAGATACGGCCGATGATCGGCTGGATGAACAGCGTGATCGAAAAAGGAAAGGTAAAGGACCTGGCTTTCTGGCAGGTGAACTCCGCCTATCTCTCTTATATGTGCCGCGACTATGACGTGGCGAGGGCACAGCTGGACAAGGTTACCAGCAAAGAGCCGGCTATCCGCAACCAGTGGGAGGTGGTCAACCTGCTGATCAATATCAATCAGCATAAAACTATCGATAAAGCGCTGGAAGATAAATTACTGGGCACCTTTAAATGGCTGGATGGCCAGCTGGGAGCCACACCGCGGCCGGAAGAATGGTGGCAAAGCGGCCGTGACAGATTTTTCAGTAAAACGTACCGTAATCTGTTAGGGGCTATCCTGGCGCCGAAATACCATCAGCAGAAAGACTTTGCGAAAGAAGCGCTGATCCGTGGCCGTTGTGACAGCCTGCATGTATATGATTATTTCCTTTCCGGCCAATCCGCCACTGAGCAGATCCGCGATGAGATGAACACCGCGCAGCTGTTGCAATTGCACGACTTCATGAAGTCCTCCGGTAAAACGCCCTATGAAACTTACCTCGCGGGCTTCTTCCCGAAAGAAGTAGATATGAACGCCAGTATCGCGGAGAGCTACCTGCGCGTGCATGACTTTAAAAATGCGCAGCAATGGTTTAAAAAGGCAGATAATATGGCCTCTTCTTTCCTGGTGTTTAAAGAGCTCTTCCAGGACTTCGGACCAGACAGCGCAGAGAGAGGCTACACGAAAGCGATCACACAGTTGCAGTTCTGCGACAGGATGCTGGCATTGCAGGACAAGATGAAAGTAACACCGGTAGATGCGAAGGTATACTATGAATATGCTACGGGGTTGTTTAACATCAGTTATTACGGCAGAACGTGGAATTTTGTAAGAAGATTCCGTCCTTCTACCCAATGGTATACTGCGGCATGTGAAAAAGATCCTTCCGAACGGCAGTATTTTGGTACCTATGCCGCGGAAAGTTATTATCTGAAAGCGGCACAGGCAGCCACAGATCCGGAGTTCAGGGCAAAATGTTTCTTTATGGCAGCGCGTTGCTACCAGAAACATGTGCCGCCGATGGATGACAGTGGCAAGTTCTACGGAGCGTTGGTACGTAATCGTTACTTCCCCGTGTTGAAAAGCAATTATTCCCAGACACGCCTGTACCAGGAGGTATACGGGCAATGCAGTTACCTGCGTGATTACATTAAAAGCGGGAAATAAAGTTATTTGAACTGGATCGCTTTTACCGGTGTGATCCTCCGGATAATCAGTGATGGGATCAGCAATACCAGCAGGCAGATGGCGAGGGTGCCCAGGTTGATCAGCAGTATCTCATGCCATCTGATATCGATAGCGGCCACCGACATGTAGTAGGACTCTTCCGGGAGTTTGAAGATGCCGGTGGCCTTTTGCAGAAAGGCCAGCCCGAGTCCGAAAAAGTCGCCGATAAGCACGCCCATGAGGATGATGTAACCCGCCTGGAAAACGAATACTTTCTGGATCTGCCAGTCGCGCATGCCCAATGCTTTGAGGATGCCCACCATATTGGTGCGTTCCAGTATCAGGATGAGGATGGCGGTGATCATGTTGATAACAGCCACGATGGTCATGATCACGATGATGATCAGTTCATTCTGGTTCTGTAGCTGCAGCCAGTCAAAGATGTTGGGGTATATATCGCGGATGGTGCGGGTAAACAGTTGATCTGGCAGTATGTTGTTGTCGATGATACGGGCGGTGGTGTCCATCAGGTGGTAGTCTGCCAGCATAATCTCATAACCGCCTACCTGTGTGGGTTCCCAGTCATTGAGGCGGCGAACGAGGTTCAGATCGCCGATAATGTAGGTTTTATCATATTCTTCGATACCTGTTTTAAAGATCCCTGACACCTGCAGTTTGCGGGCGCGGGGCGGGAGCCCGCCACCCTGGATGAAGTAGATGATCACTTTATCATCGACTTTCAATTGCAGGTCCTGCGCCATATTGGTGGAAATCATGATTTCCGGCGCGTAGCTGGTATCATTAAAGCGGGGAGGGCGGCCGCTCTGCATGAAACGCTGTAATTGAGGCCAGTCGTAGCTTTTATCTATTCCTTTGAAGATGATGCCGTTGATTTCCTTTTCAGACTTGATGATGGCAGATTTGGTGGCATAGGGGTTTACCGACTTCACACCGGGCACTCTTTTGATGCTGTCCATCAGGGTGAGGGTGGAAGTAAAGGGTATTTCTTCCGTCAGGGGACCGGCGTTGGGCTGGTATTGATTGACGTGAAGGTGGCCCCAGAAGCTGAAAATTTTGTCCTGAATGACCTGCTGAAAGCCGTTGACCAGCGCTGTTGCCAGAATCATGACCGCCACGCTGACTGCGGTGGCAGCAACAGCGATGTTGATGATGAATTTCGAAAAAGAGGAGGCTTTGTTGAAAGCAATCCTTCTGGCAATAAAAGCAGATAATTCCATTGAACTGAATTCGATTAGGACAAATGTAGGAAATCAAAAATCAAATCTCTAAATAAGCAAATAATCGTAACTTGAATACAACCAAATAGCCAGTATGCGTACAGCAGCTTTTCTTTTATGGGTGGTCCTGGCCGCCTGTCTGTTTACCGGCAGGGTGATGGCACAGGCCAATGTCATTACGCCGGACCATGTTTACCACAACAATATCAAATCCGTCAAGTTCAACCAGCTGGGAGATCCCCTGAGCATGCCCATGTATACCATTGGTACCGGGGAGAAGCTGGAGCTGTCTTTTGACGATATGGACAATGATGTGAAAAACTACTACTATTCTTTTGTGATGTGCAACGCAGACTGGACGCCGGCGCAGGTAAACCAGTTCGATTATATGCGCGGTTTCTCCGAAACGAGGATCCTCAACTATAAGATGTCGGCGGTGGCATTGCAGCGGTATACGCATTACAGTGTGCAGCTGCCGGGCACCGGCAGTTACCCGATCAAGTCGGGCAACTATCTGCTGAAGGTATACCTTGACAGTGATACCAGCCAGCTGGCTTTTACCCGGCGGATGTATGTGGTGGAATCGAAGGCCGGTATTGCCGGGTTTATCCAGCAGCCGGTGTCGCCGAAACTGTTCCGCACGCACCAGAAGATAAATTTCGAGATCAATACCGGCTCGTTGAACATCCAGAACCCTTTTGACCAGATCAAGGTGGTGATCCTGCAAAACTACCGCTGGGACAATGCCATTACTAATCTGAAGCCCCAGTTTATCAACGGCAACGTGATCAAGTACAATGCGGAGCTGGATTGTGTAATTCCCGCCGGGAAGGAGTTTCGATGGATAGACCTGCGGAGCCTGCGTTTACAGACAGAAAGGGTCCGGCATTCCGAGTACCACGCCAACAGTACCGATGTATATGCTGTTACGGATTTTGAGCGGGCGGATAAGCTGTATCAGTTCATCAAGGATGTTAACGGCAAGTATTACCTCGCCACGCTGGATGACTATGATCCCAACTTTGAGGGAGATTATGCTTCTGTGCATTTCACTTTTGCAGCGCCTGAGCCTTACGCCGGCTACGACATGTATATTTTCGGGGAGATGACCGATTATGAGTTGAACAACAACAGCAGGCTGACTTATAATGCCGCCAGCCGCGCTTATGAAGGCACACTGTTTCTGAAGCAGGGTTATTACAACTATATTTACGGACTGGTGGATAAAACGGTGACTAACGGTAAATTCAATACGGAGTTAACAGAAGGCAACTGGTGGGAGACAGAAAACAACTATACGATCCTGTTGTATTTCCGTCCGCTGGGCGGCCGTGCAGACGAGCTGGTGTCCAGCATTACGCTGAATTCGATCCTGAACCGCAAATAGGCGTTTGCGATAAGATAAAAGCAAAGACCTGATGAATTGTTCATCAGGTCTTTTGCATTTTTAACAATAAAACACCTATTATATATAACAACAAAACAACCATGTTTGGGTCACACGCCTACGGTTTGCCGTAGTTTCACGATGTTGGCGGCGCCGCGTTTGATGATGATGCGGGTACCTCTTTCGTAGGTGAAATAGCGGTAGAACCAGTTGATGAACACCACCAGTTTGTTACGGAAGCCGAGGAGGCTCATAAGGTGTACGATCATCCATACGATCCAGGCGAAGTATCCGCTGAGGCGCATGTTGGCAAATTCGGCCACAGCCCTGTTACGGCCGATGGTGGCCATACTGCCGAGGTCTTTGTAATAGAAGCCTTTGAGTGTTTTTTTCTCCAGCAGCAGGCGGATGTTGTGCGCCAGGTTTTTACCCTGCTGAATGGCTACCTGGGCCACCATGGGATATCCTTTCGGGAAGCGCTGATCATTGGTCATCTGGGCGATGTCGCCGATGGCAAATACGTTGTCGTATCCTTTCAGCTGGTTGAACTCATTGACGATGATGCGGCCGTTGGGCAGGAGGATATCCTGGGGCAGGCCTGTCACCGGTACGCCTTTTACGCCGGCAGACCAGAGCAGGGATTGTGACTGTATCGTTTCTCCGTTGCTGAGGGTGATGGTGTGGCCATCGTATTCTTTTACGCCGGTGTTGACCATCACTCTTACGCCCAGTTCCTGCAACGCTTTCATGGTGCGCTCGGATGTTTTTTCGCTGAAAGATGCCAGTAGTTTAGGACCTGCTTCTATCAGGTAAACATTCATGAGGGATTGGGGCAGATCGGGATAGTCTTTAGGCATGATATATTTCCGCAGTTCAGCGAAGGCGCCTGCCAGTTCCACACCGGTAGGACCGCCGCCGACCATGACGAAGTTGAGCTTCGGCTTTATTTCTTCCGGGTTCTTCAGCAGCAGGCTTTCTTCGAACTGTTTCACCACATAGTTTCTGATCTGTACCGCTTCGATGAGGGACTTCATGCCGATAGCGTTGTCTTCGATGGCTTTGTTGCCGAAGAAGTTAGTGTTGCTGCCGGTGGCGAACACAAGATAGTCATAGTGAATTTCCCCGATACCTGTTTCCAGTATGTTTTCTGCAGTTCTGATACCGGTCACTTCCGCCATGCGAAAGACCAGGTTTTTCTGTTTTCTGAAAATACCTCTGAGCGGGAAAGCGATGCTGTCCGGTTCCAGGCCGGCGGTAGATACCTGGTAAAGCAGCGGTTGAAAAAGGTGATAATTGTTTCTGTCGAGCAGTACGATCTGTACCGGAGCATGTTTCAGTTGCTTGGCCAGGTTGATACCGCCAAATCCTCCTCCTACAATAACTACGCGCGGTTGGGCAGACTCCGGAATGTTAGGCTGGATCATAATTCATCTGTTTATTTTGTGTTGGATATGGCATACCTCGTTATAACATTCTGATACTACCGGCAGTTCAAACGCCGTACCAGTAGTAATCTTTATCAAAGTTACAAAACTTTCAGAAAAAAATGAAAACTAAGAACATGATAAATATCAGGTTTGGAAAAATTTAACGCGGCTGTTTTTTTAATGTAGTCGTTACCGTAAAAATGGCTTGCTGACGTATGCAGGTGCTTACGGCTAAGGCTGTATTAAGAGGGATAGAAAATAGAAGAACGCTACGATTTGGCGGGCCTTACCGGGGGATGCCTCATGTAGGGGCAGTGGGCTATGGCGGAGCTGGCAGGTCATGGCTCCGCGGTTTGCCGGAGGTTATGATAATGAATTCAGCTGCCGTACAAGAATTTTGACTAAAGGGTTGATGCATCATAAATTCAGCTGCCGTACAGGAATTTTGACTAAAGGGATTGATGCATCGTGAATTCAGCTGCCGTACAGGGATTTGAACAACAACGTAGCCCAGGGCGTGAGCCCTGGGGCCATAAAATGTTTATCACGAAGCCAGGAATGCATTATATATCAGCGCCGCTGCGACAGCGCCTGCAACGGGCCCTGCGATGGGTATCCAGGCATAGGCCCAATCGCTGCTGCCTTTGCCTGAGATAGGCAGTATGGCGTGCATAATGCGTGGGCCGAGGTCCCTTGCGGGGTTGATGGCGTAGCCGGTAGGGCCGCCGAGGGAGAGGCCGATGGCGAGTACAACGAAAGCTACGGGCAGGGCATCGAGGGAGCCGATGCCGGTAGCGGGTTTGGGGATATAGAACACTGCCAGTATAAAAACGAGGGTGGCAATAAATTCTGTGAGGAAGTTATAGCCGGGTGTTCGTATAGCCGGGATGGTGCAGAACACGCCCAGTTTGCTGGCGGCGTCTGTGGTGGCGTCGAAGTGTTTTTTGTAGCAGAGCCAGACGAGGAGGGCGCCGAGCATGGCGCCCAGCATCTGGGCGGCGATGTAGGCGGGCACGAGTGTCCAGCTGAAGGAGCCTTTCACCGCCAGGGCGATGGTGACGGCGGGGTTGAGGTGTGCGCCGCTGTATTGCCCGGCGCAGAATACGCCGACAAATACGGCCATGGCCCATCCCATGGTGATGACGATCCATCCGCCCTGGTTGCCTTTGGACTGGTTGAGTACTACGTTGGCGACTACGCCGTCGCCGAGGGCGATAATAAAAGCTGTTCCGATAATTTCGGCTAAAAATGGTGACATGTGTGGAATTTTTTAGTCTTCTTCTGTCCAGGCCTGGGCCGCTTTGATAGCGCGTTTCCAGTCCTTGCAGAGTTGTTGGCGTTGTGATGTTTCCATAGATGGTTCGAACGTGGCGTCTACTTTCCACTGGCGGGCGATAGACGGGATGCTGTCCCAGAACCCTACGGCGAGTCCGGCGAGGTAGGCAGCGCCCAGCGCGGTGGTTTCAGTGATGTGCGGGCGTACCACGCTTACCTGCAGCAGGTCGGACTGGAACTGCATGAGCAGGTTATTGCTGGTGGCGCCGCCGTCGACGCGCAGTTCGCTGATAGGCATACCGGCGTCGCCTTCCATCGCTTTGAGCACGTCCATGGTCTGAAAGGCGATACTGTCGAGTGCGGCGCGGGCGATGTGGGCGGCGCTGGTACCGCGGGTGATGCCCACCATGGTACCGCGGGCATGCTGGTTCCAGTAGGGGGCGCCCAGTCCGGCGAATGCCGGCACGAAATATACGCCGTCGCTGTGGGGTACGGTGGCGGCCAGTTTCTCCACGTCGGCAGAGTGGCGGATGATACCGAGGCCGTCGCGCAGCCACTGTACTACGGCGCCGCCGATGAAGATGCTGCCTTCGAGGGCGTAGGTGGTTTTGCCGTTGATCTGCCAGGCTACGGTGGTGAGCAGGTTGTTTTTGGACGGGATGGGTTTGTCGCCGGTATTGAGTACCATAAAACAGCCGGTGCCGTAGGTATTTTTCAGCATGCCGGGCTCGGTGCACATTTGTCCGAAGAGGGCTGCCTGCTGGTCGCCGGCGATGCCGGCAATAGGAATACGGTAGGGGGTGAGTGTTGCTTCCGAGTAGCCGTACACTTCGCTGGAAGGTTTTACTTCGGGCAGCATGGAGGCGGGGATATCGAAGAGGGAGAGCAGTTCGTCATCCCATTTCATGTCGTGGATATTAAACAACAATGTGCGGGAGGCGTTGCTCACATCGGTGATATGCAGCTGTCCGTTGGAGAAGTTCCAGGTGAGCCAGCTGTCTACCGTGCCGAAGGCCAGTTCGCCGGCGGCTGCTTTTTCCCGGGCGCCGGGCACGTTGTCCAGTATCCATTTTATTTTGGTAGCGGAAAAATAGGCGTCTATCCGCAGACCGGTTTTGTCTTTGATGAGTTGTTCTTTGCCTGCTTTGATAAGGCTGTCGCAGTAGGCGGCGGTGCGGCGGTCCTGCCATACGATGGCATTGTGAATGGGCTTACCGGTTTTACGGTCCCATACGATAGTGGTTTCGCGCTGGTTGGTGATGCCGATGGCAGCGATGTTATCGCCGGTAATGCGGGCTTTGAGCAGTACTTCCGCGGCCACGCTGGCCTGGGATGTCCAGATCTCCATGGCGTCATGTTCCACCCATCCGGGTTGGGGGAATATCTGTTTGAATTCTTTTTGTGCGGTCGCTTTGATGCTGCCGTCGTGGTCGAAGATAATGGCGCGGGAGCTGGTGGTGCCCTGGTCCAGCGCAAGAATGTATTTCCCCATCCGGTTAATGGTTTTAGTGGTTAACAATTTACAAAAAAAATCCCCGGCGCAAGAACTGCACCGGGGATACACCATCTAAAAAATATCTTTGAAATTACATTTTCTTGGCGTCTTCCAGGAACTTGGCGAGGCCGATGTCCGTTAAAGGATGTTTCAGCAGGCCGAGGATGGAATCTAACGGGCAGGTACATACGTCAGCGCCTACTTCCGCGCATTTAACGATGTGGAGCGCGCTGCGGATGGAAGCTGCAAGGATCTCCGTTTTGAAGCCCTGCAGGCTGTAAATCTGCGCGATCTGTGCAATCAGCTCAACGCCATCCCAGTTGCTGTCATCGATACGACCGATGAAAGGAGATACGTAGGCAGCACCGGCTTTGGCAGCCAGGATCGCCTGACCGGCAGAGAACACCAGAGTGCAGTTGGTACGGATACCGTTCTCAGAAAACCATTTGATGGCTTTTACGCCTTCTTTGATCATCGGAACTTTCACCACGATGTTAGGGTGAATAGCGGCCAGTTTCTTTCCTTCTTCCACGATAGATTTGAAATCGGTAGAAAATACTTCCGCGCTCACATCTCCGTCCACGATTTCGCAGATGTCTGCATAATGTTTCAGGATAGCGGCTTCCCCTTTGATGCCTTCCTTGGCCATCAGCGACGGGTTGGTGGTTACACCATCCAGCACGCCGAGATCATGAGCTTCTCTTATCTGATCGAGATTGGCTGTATCGATAAAGAATTTCATACTATTAAGAATTAGTTTGTAAGGACTTGGTTTGCGTCATTTTTGTGGAGTACACTGTCATTAGTGAAGAGGTGAGCAAATAGTAACCAGATGACTACTGACGAGCGACTAATGACCTTTAAAAAAGAAAAAAGGCAAGTTACTTATATCGCACCGCTTCAACCACCTACCCTTGCTACATTCCTGTCCTGGGGAGTTCAGCAGGAGCTGGTCGTATAAGACTTGCCGGTTGCAAAGGTAATGCAATCCGCTGAAAATCCAAATTTTGTAAAAGAAATCTCAAAAAAAATGTTGGATCAGCTCTGCTGGTGTATGATTTTCCGGTAAAAAAATCAACCAAATATGTATTCACTTCATTTGTTATACTTGAATTTTTGTGTATCTTGTTGACGTTTTAATCCCCGACAGTAAGCTGAACATGTGACAGCCCCTGTCTTATCTTTCATTCAAAACTATATTCTTATGGACAACGCCAGTAATGCGGCCGTTCTAGCCCTGATGCTCCCCTTCATTATTTTCTGTC
The DNA here is from genome assembly GCF_012516375.2 of Chitinophaga oryzae. NCBI lineage: Bacteria > Pseudomonadati > Bacteroidota > Chitinophagia > Chitinophagales > Chitinophagaceae > Chitinophaga > Chitinophaga oryzae. The sequence continues at coordinate 7,384,885 of NZ_CP051204.2, read as the reverse complement.
TCGCCTTCGCCGTCTTTTCCATTATCTGTATGTGGAAAGTATACAGGAAAGCGGGTTTTGAAGGCTGGGAGTCCATCATCCCCATCTACAACACCATCATCATGCTGAGAATTATCGGCAAACCATGGTGGTGGCTGCTGCTGTTCTGTATTCCTGTTGTGAACATCATTTTCGCGATCATGGCAATGGACCTGCTCAGCAAAAGTTTCGGAAAAGGCACCGGCTTCACCTTCGGGCTGATTTTCCTGAACTTCATCTTCCTCGCTATCCTGGCATTCGACCGTACCATTGTGTACCAGGGTCCGGCTGGCGACCCCAACGGCCCCCGGCCACAGCAGGACATTAATGCTATCGGTAAAAACCTCGTATAATTTTTTAACCGTTTTATATTTTAACCTATGGATACAATTAACCAAAACAAAAGTTCCGATCTGCTCTCTGATCTGCACGAAACCGCTAACCTGGAGCACGCCTCCAAAGGCCAGCGTTTTGCCAATCTGCTGATCGACGCCATTATCGTGGGCGTAGCCCAGAACATTCTTGCCGCTGTACTGACACTCGGAATGATGGAGTCTGTCATACTCAGCCTGGTCATCAACCTCGCTTATTACACTGTAATGGAAGGCTATGCCGGTGGCCGTACCGTCGGTAAAATGGTAACCGGCACGCACGTAGTGAGCACTAACGGTGTACCGCTGACCACCGGCCGTATCATGCTCCGCACCGTTTGCAGATGGGTGCCTTTTGAACCTTTCAGCATGCTGTTTGGCGATGCCCCTGGCATGACACCTGGACAGACACTGCTGTAGTAAAAGGCAAATAGTCTGTGCAATAATTTTTCTTTAAAACAACAAGGCCGAAGCAATCTGCTTCGGCCTTGTTGTTATTGATCACGTACATCAGTTGTCGCGCGTAGTGTAGTAGTTGTAATCATTCAGTACCGTTTCCAGGAAATTGGTATTGGGCAGTTCGGATTCAATATGAAGCACCTCCTTTACCCGGAAAGCCACTTTGGCCGCCAGCACCTCATCTCCGGCTTTTAGCGCCTTGTCAAGCAGGTCTTTCACCTTGTTCATGTCCCGGTCGGATAACCGCATGATCTGCGGAAACTGCGGCTGGTAGTCGGAAGCAGACATATCCCGGAAAATGGTTTCTTCAATGCTGCCCTTACGTTTGGTGTTGATCACAATGGTGCCGGCCACCAGGTCGCCCAGGCGCTGATTGTAAGGTGTGCGGGCCATCGTCACGATCGGCAGGATCACCGGAATAAAAAACAACCCGGCCATCAACGGGGATTCTATCATCCGGAATATCCACCGGATCATATGCTGGCTCACGGTAGGCTGGTTTCCCGTGAGGCTCACCGCTTTTATGTGTAATATCTTTTTTCCCGGGGAATAACCACCCATGATGCTCTCCATGACCAGGAAATACAACATGACAGGTAGCATCGCCAGTATAATCAGTACCGTCCGGGCGTCGCTGTTTATCGCAAGGGAAGAAATTACCATCATGGCCGCCAGAACATATACCCCCCGGATCGCAAAATCAATGAGCCAGGCCAGAAAACGCGTCATCGCCTCCGCCGTTTCAAATTCGAGGTCAATGTTAAAGGAAGTTGGTATTTTTATGTTGCTCATACTCAAATTTACATATTAGTTTATATATTGTTAAACGATTTAGTATGTTTGCCCGATACTCCCCTGTGCTGTAGGAAGATATCCGGATTTTTAATGGGAATTTGACTCACTATGAGAGAATCATTGTTTATCAAGAAAAATTTGCCCCGCTGGAAACAAATCCAGGAGGAGCCAACCGAGGACCCCGACGAAATGGCGGAAAGATTTGTTTCCTTGCTGGATGATCTCTCTTATGCCAAAACATTCTATAGCTTTAGTAAAGTCACCCGATATATCAACGGACTGGCGGCTGGTATTTATCAGCGTATCTACCAGAACCGCAAAGAAGAAGTAGGCCGTTTTCAGCTGTTCTTCCGGTATGAACTGCCGCTGTTGTTCCGTCAATATCACCGGCTGCTGTTGTTTACCCTCTGCTTCTTCCTGCTGTTCTGTATTATGGGCGCTTTTTCATCGGCCCATGATGAAACCTTTGTCAGAGGTTTTCTGGGAGATGAATATGTGAATATGACAGAACGGAACATTGCCAACAATGATCCGTTTGGCGTATATAAACAAGGCAATCCGCTGCTGATGTTTCTGCAGATAGCGGTCAACAATATACGGGTATCCCTGATGTGTTATGTAGGCGGTATCTTCCTGGGCGCCGGCTCTTTATACCTGTTACTGCACAATGGCATTATGCTCGGCGTATTCCAGTATATCTTCTTTTCCCATGGCCTCGGCTTCAAATCCATACTGGTGATATGGATACACGGAACACTGGAGATTTCGAGCATCGTTATCTCCGGTTGCGCCGGTATCATCCTCGGGAAAAGCCTGTTATTTCCCGGTACGCGCAAACGGCTGGACTCCCTGCGTAAAGGCGCGAAAGACGGTATCAAGATCATGGTAACGCTGATCCCCATTTTCGTGGTAGCGGCTTTCCTCGAAGGCTTCGTGACCCGGTACACCGAAATGCCTTTATGGCTTAGCCTTTTTATACTCGCCGCCTCACTGTTGTTCATGGTCGGTTACTTCGTCGTATACCCGATCCGTTTACACCGCAAAGGATATCGTTTAAGCGAGACGGGCAAAGTGATTGCCCCGTTGCCTTCAAAGCAGTTAAGTTAATATGATGAGAAGAATTTGCAGAAAATATGGCCGGCGACTGCTGTTGTTATGCCTGCTAAGTGCGCCGCTGACGGCGATTTCTCAGGATGCACCGCCGGCGGCAACAGAGGCGGTGCCGCTGCTGCCGCCGGCAGATACTGCCCCGGCGGTACCCGTGGCCGAAGATGCTGCCGTTGAAGAAACACCGGCAGAAGCTGTTCCCCTGACAGATGAATACGGCAAAGAGATAGAACTGCCTTCGTTTGACAAACGTACGGTAAACGCAAGCATTATCGAGAAGCTGAAAGCAGATAAAAACATGCACTACCGCGATAAGCCCGCGAAAGAGGCTAACTCCAAAAGCGCGGAACGATTTACCGCTTTTATCGCGATGGTGCTTTATGTCCTCTGGAAGTTCAGCTGGGTGATCCTTGCCCTCCTGTTGGCGGGCCTGGGATATCTGTTGTACCGTTTTATGAAAAACAACGGCCTGAGTATCTTCCGAAAACCCAAACTGATCGATGGCCTGGAAGAAATACAGGAAGAAGACCTGCAGAGCGCGGGAGAGTATGAAGAAAAGATCCGCGCTGCCATCGCAGCCGGAGAAATCAGGCAGGCCATCCGCTGGTGGTACCTGTACACGCTTTTCCAGCTGGCCAACCGTCAGCTGATCACGCCCGGCAGGGAAAAAACAAACAACGACTATCTCCGCAGTATGCGTAATACGCCTTACTATAAAACGTTTTCCACATTAACACTGGATTATGAATACATCTGGTACGGTGGATTTGATATCAGTGAAGACAACTTCAGGACCATGGACCAGCAGTTCAGGGATTTTAATCACCAATTAGGCAAAGCTTCGTGAAAAACAGGACCACCTATATCATCATCGGCGTTGTATTACTGCTGCTAATACTACTGGCTGTCATCAGCCAAAATGGCTCCCTGCGCGATGACAAGCTGTCCACCAAAATGGCTGCATCCTCTTTCTCCAGCAAAGATAAAAAGGCAGGCGGCGCTTACGTAGCTTTCAAAACATTGCCGGAACTATTTATCCGCCGCTCCGTACAGGTAGTGACCAAGCCCTTCGCCAGAACTTTCGCCAAAGAGCCGGAACTGCGTTATGCGGGCAACAACTACATCCTGGTGGCCAATGAACTGTTCACCACGGAAAAAGATGTGGAGGCCATGATGGATTATGTGTCCATCGGCAACTACCTGTTTTTGAGCGTCAACAGGATCGACCCGTTGCTGGCGAAGAAACTGGAATGCAAAATAGAGAATGGTTCCAACTACCAGCCAGGCACTCCTCATAAAGTGCAGGGATATAAAGACGAAACCGTGCCGCTGGACACAAGTTACAGCTACAGCGGGATGATCGCTACCAGCTATTTTTCAGGTATCGATACCGCCTATACGAAAGTGCTGGGCACCAATTTTAAAGGCAAACCCAATTTTATCCGGGTAGTGCGCGGGCGTGGTTGCTTTTTTATTTCGCTCAACCCTTACACTTTCACCAACTACTTCCTGCTGGAAAAAAATAACATAGCAGCGTTGGAAACACAGATGTCCTACATGCCGGACAATGCGTATAATATTTACTGGGACGACTTTTACAGTCACCAGTTCAGCGCACAGTCGGGCGACTTCAGCGAATGGCAGGTGCTGATGCGCTATCCTTCCATGCGATGGGCGCTATGGCTGGCGGTATTGCTACTACTGCTCTACGTGATCTTCGAAGGAAAAAGAAGGCAGCGGATCATCCCGGAGAAACCAATGCTGGCCAATAATTCCCTGGAGTTCGTGGATGCCATCGGACAGTTGTATTACCAGCAGCACGACAACTTCAACCTGGCGCATAAAATGACACTGCACCTGCTTGAATATATCCGTACCCGTTATTACCTGAATACAAACCATCTCAACCCGCAGTTCATAGAAGCACTGTCCAAAAAAGCGGCTATGCCGGAAAATGACATACGGGAACTGATGGATATGATCCACCGCATACAGCTGGCCGGCGCGGTAAGCGACGAACAACTCAAACATTTTTACGAACGCATTCAACATTTTTATTTAAATACGAAATAATGGACATCAATACCTTTCAACCCAGGACTGATTTTACCACCCTGCATGAAGGCGTGGAAGCTATCAGAGCACAGATTGGTCAAGTAATTGTGGGACAGCACCAGATGGTGGACCTGCTGATAGCAGGCCTGCTCACGCAAGGGCATGTACTGATTGAAGGGGTGCCGGGCGTGGCCAAAACACTGACCGCCAAATTGCTGGCGCAGTGTATCGACGCTGATTTTTCCAGGATACAGTTTACCCCCGACCTGATGCCGGCGGATGTGCTGGGCACATCTGTATTCAACCCTCAGACACGGGAGTTTGAATACAAAAAAGGACCTGTTTTCAGCAACCTCGTACTGATAGATGAAATTAACCGCGCCCCGGCCAAAACGCAGTCGGCGCTTTTTGAGGTGATGGAAGAAAGACAGATCACCAACGATGGTACGACTTATCAGCTGGACCGTCCGTTTATGGTGATCGCCACCCAGAACCCGATAGAACAGGAAGGTACCTACCGGTTGCCGGAAGCGCAGCTGGACCGCTTTCTTTTCAAAGTGGAAGTGAAGTATCCCGATCTAAAAGAAGAAGTAGCGGTACTGCAAAGTGTACAGCGGCTGAACGGCGCCACCGACCTGTCTGCAGTAGTCGCCAAAGTGGTGACTGCTACGCAGGTGATCGGATTCCAGAACCTGGTGCGCCAGGTGAGAATTGAAGAAAAGCTGTTGCATTATATCGCTTCTATTATCCAGGAAACCCGCATGAATGCATCGCTCTATCTCGGTGCATCACCGCGTGCGTCCATTGCCGTGATGAACTGCGCCAAAGCGATGGCCGCTATGCGCAACCGGGATTTTGTTGTTCCTGACGATATCGTGGAAATGATCCCGCACGTGCTGCGGCACCGTATTATGCTGACACCGGAAAAAGAAATGGAAGGTATCCGTACTGATGATGTGATCGCACAGATTATCAAGATGGTAGAGGTTCCCAGATAAGCTGATTATATATGTCTTCAACTGTAAAAAACAACTTGTATCAGCAGCTGTTTTTCAGCAATCGCCTGTACCTGGGGCTGGGGGCCAACATCCTGTTGTTCATCATCTCCTTTTTTGTACCGGGGCTGTTCAATGTTGCCATAGTAATTTTTGCGGTACTGCTGGCATTGTTGCTGCTCGATATCATATTGCTGGTGTTAAGGCCGGCCAATATCCTCGAAGCGGCACGTACAGCCAGCGCGCGTTTCAGCAACGGCGATGAAAACGAGGTAACCGTTACCTGTACCAGCCGTTATCCTTTTCCCGTGTTTGTTACACTGCTGGAAGAGCTGCCGTTTCAGTTCCAGGACCGTAATTTCTCTATGAAGGCAAAGCTCAATGCCGGAGAGCAATACGTGTTTAAGTATCAGCTGCGCCCGGTGGAGAGAGGAGTGTACCAGTTTGGTTATACGTACATTTTTGTACAGAGTGCGCTGGGTATCGTCAACCGCCGTTTTGTTTTTAATACCGAACAGGACATACAGGTATACCCCAGCTTTCAGCAGCTGCGGCATTTCTCGCTGTATTCGTATATGAACCGGCTCAATGAAATAGGCGTGCATAAACGCCGGGTCATCGGGCACAGTATGGAGTTTGATCACATCAAACCTTACACGAAGGGAGATGATGTGCGGATGCTCAACTGGAAAGCGACAGCCCGTTCCGGTAACCTGATGGTGAATAATTATGTGGAAGAAAAATCGCAGCAGGTGTATTGTGTGATTGACAAGGGGCGTAGCATGAAGATGCCTTTTGACGGGCTTACTTTGCTGGATTATGCAATCAACGCATCATTGGTGTTTAGTAATGTGGCGTTGGGCAAAGGCGATAAAGCGGGCCTGGCGGCTTTTAATGAAAATACCGTAGAGGTATTGCCGGCGAGCAACAAGAAAGTGCAGCTCAACAAGATACTGGAGCAGCTGTATGCGCAGGAAACGCAGTGGAAAGAGAGCGATTTTGAAGCGCTGAGCGTGCAGTTGCGCAGTCATTTGTCCCATCGTTCCCTGTTGATGTTGTTCACGAATTTTGAATCGATGTCCAGCCTGCAGCGGCAGTTGCCTTTTCTGCGGCGGCTGGCGAAATATCACCTGGTGCTGGTTATTTTCTTTGAGAATACAGAGCTGAAGCGGATAACGGAGCAGCCGGCGGCAGATGTGGAGGCTATTTACAAGCAGACTATCGCGCAGAAGTTTGCCTACGATAAAAAACTGATCGTGAAGGAGCTGGCCAAATACGGTATCATGTCTTTACTGAGTACGCCGGAGCACCTTACGCTGAATGTGGTGAATAAATACCTTGAGTTGAAGGCGCGTACGCTGATTTAATTTTATTGACGCCGGCCCCGGGACCCTGGCCGGTTTGCCGGAGGTGGCAGGTCGGGGTCGGGCATTATTTTAATGGGCACTTCCGAACGGATATAGAGGTCCGGGTTGGGTTTGTACCATGCTTCCATGAGCACTGCCTTTGCAGTATCTTTTTGTTCCACCAGTACATCTTGTCCGATAACAGCGCCGGCAGAAGTCCGGAACCGCAGCTGTACGGTATCCAGCGGCAATACGCGCCCGCTGCTGAATTTCCCTTCTACGTTCATGTAATAGCGGATGTTGCGTTTGATGCTGTCCGTATAATGATTGAAGCGCATACCTACCAGGTAGGGGAGCGTGATGGTGTTTGAAAGCGGCGTATTCCCTTCCCCGTTAACGGTGATGGTTATACGATAATGGTCTTTTGCCAGTTGAAGACGGTTGAAATAGAGGACGCCGTTCTGAATATTGCCGTTGGAGGAGCTGACCTGTATTTTATTCCAGCGGAGGTTTCCGCGTAACATGCCGGTCGTCTGGCGGCTGCTGCTGTCGGTGTACACGAGTTCCAATCCGAGGGGGACGCGATCGTACAGTTCTGCCACGGCGGTGGTATCGTACCATACGTTGACACGGGCAAGTCTGGTCTGCTGGGCGTGTGCCAGCAGGCCAGACAGTAATGATATGGACAGCAGCAGGTGTTTTTTCAAAGCTTATTGTTTATCGCACCGCCATTTGACGGGCTACGTATTTGCCCAGAATATCAAACTCCAGGTTGACCAGATGTCCCGGATGCATGAATTGTACGTTGGTGAATGCGAACGTATACGGTATGATGGCCACGGAAAATTCTTTTTCGGTGATATCGAACACGGTGAGGCTGATGCCGTTCATGCAGATGCTTCCTTTTTCCACGATCAGGCCAGCGTTGGCGGTGGGGTAGGTGAAGCGGTACAGCCAGCTGCCGTTCTGTTCTTCGCGGGCGACGCAGGTACCGGTGCCATCTACGTGGCCCTGTACCAGGTGGCCGTCGATGCGGCCGTTGAACACCATGGCCCTTTCGAGGTTCACCCTGGCGCCCGGTACGAGCAGCGACAGATTGGTTTTTTGCAGTGTTTCCGCTACGGCTACGGTCTCGTAGGTATCGCCCTGTATGTTGGTAACGGTCAGGCATACGCCGTTGTGCGAAACGCTCTGATCTATTTTCAGTTCACCGGCAATAGACGACTTGATATTGATGATGAGATTACCGCCGTCTTTGCGGGTGGATATAACTTCTCCTGTTGTTTCAATGATTCCTGTGAACATGCAGCTAATTTAAGAAAAAAACTATACCCTCGGTTTCCAGGGAATTTCTTCCACGCCCAGCTTGTGGCCGGTCCAGCGGGCCAGTACAAAGAGGTAATCGCTCAGGCGGTTGATGTATTTGAGCACCAGCGGTTCGATGAACATGTCCTGTTCCTGCATGCCTACGCAGAGTCTTTCCGTGCGGCGGCATACGCAGCGGGCGATGTGGCAGGTAGATACGGCTACATGTCCGCCCGGGAGAATGAAGTGTTTCATGGGAGGCAGTTCTTCATTCATTTTATCGATGCTGGATTCCAGCAGCCGGATATCCGCCTCGTGGAGATCGGGGATGCGCATTTTTGTTTCCTTGTCGGGATCGCAGGCCAGTGCTGCGCCGACGGTGAACAGGCGGTCCTGTATCTCCTTCAGGAGGGTTTTGGTGTCCGGATCTGCCGTATAATCGCTGACCAGCCCGATATAGGAGTTCAGTTCGTCTACGGTGCCGTAGGCATCGATGCGGAGATCGCTTTTGGGTACTTTGGTGCCGCCGATCAGGGAGGTTTTGCCTTTATCCCCTGTTTTGGTGTATATTTTAAGAGACATCTTTTTTCTGCAAAATACGAATTACGCAGCGGTCATGACTTGAGAAGGGCTTCTTTTTTCTCATTGACCCTGTCAGACTCGATGACACCATCCCTCAGCCGGATGATTCTCCTGGCGTGGTCTGCGATGTCTTCCTCGTGGGTTACCAGCACTACCGTGTTGCCGGAGGCGTGGATGCTGCCGAATATTTCCATGATTTCGATGGAGGTTTTCGTATCGAGGTTACCGGTAGGTTCGTCGGCCAGGATCAGGGAGGGGTCGTTGACAAGGGCGCGGGCAATGGCCACACGCTGGCACTGACCACCGGAGAGTTCGTTGGGTTTGTGTTTGTAACGGTCGCCCAGTTTCACCCTTTCCAGCATCATGCGTGCTTTCTCTTCTCTTTCTTTTTTGCCGATGCCGGCGTAGATAAGAGGTACTGCCACGTTTTCGAGGGCGGTGAGGCGGGGCATGAGGTTGAACTGCTGGAAAACGAAGCCGATTTCTTTGCCGCGGACGCCGGCGAGCGCGTTGTCTTCCATTTTGCTCACATCGTGGCCGCTCAGGATATATTTACCGCTGGTAGGGGTGTCCAGGCATCCGAGAATGTTCATGAGGGTGGATTTGCCGGAGCCGGAAGGTCCCATCAGGGCTACATACTCGTTTTTAAAGATGTCCAGGGATACCCCCTTGAGTACAGGTAGCTCATTTTTACCTAAAAAATAGCTTTTTTTGATGTCTTCCAGGTGGATAACGGACTTTTGCATGTGGTTATTTCTTTATGACTTTTGGTACCTCAAAGTATTCAGAGGTGGCCGCAGGTGCGTTTTGAAGGCCTTCTTCCCGGGTGATGGTGGTAATTACCTTGTCTTCCCGGAAAACGTTATAGTCAGCGGTTAGGTGCAACAACGGTTTTACATGGGTAGTATCCAGTTCATTCAGTTTCTCCACAAAGGTGATCATTCGCTGCAGATCGCCGCGGATGGCGGTTTTCTCCTGCTCGTTGAATTCCAGTCTGGCGAGATCAGCTAACTGTTGTACCAGGGCGTCGTTCACTTCCATAATCAAATTAAATCAAAAAATAATAAAATGTAATGACCAAAAAGGATGGTATCTCAAAAATAGGGATAAACGGAGAGCTTTCAACTGCCTGCCATCGCCTTTTTGCTCATTTTATGATATTTTTTTTACAGACAGGCCGACAAGGGAATATTAAAAGCTAACCGCTTATTCTTTAAATTGCGCCCTGTTATGGCTACAGAAAAAGAAATTGTGGTGAGTGGCATACGCCCCACCGGTTATTTGCATTTAGGCAATTATTTTGGCGCGATCCGTAATTATATCCGGATGCAGGAAGAGTTTGACTGCTACTTCTTTGTGGCAGACTGGCATTCGCTGACGACCCATCCGAACCCGAAAGACCTGCAAGCCAATGTGATGCGGGTACTGGCAGAGAACATTGCTTCCGGCCTGGACCCGGAAAAAGTGACCCTGTACGCACAAAGCCACGTACCGGAGATAGCGGAGCTCTACCTGCTCATGAATATGCTGGCTTATAAAGGTGAACTGGAAAAAGTACCAACCTTTAAAGACAAGGTAAGATTACAGCCGGAGAACGTTAACGCCGGCCTGTTGACCTACCCGGTCCTGATGAGCGTGGACATCCTGATCCAGCGCGCCGTGAAAGTGCCGGTGGGCAAAGACCAGGGCCAGCACCTGGAAATGGCCCGCAACTTTGCACAACGTTTTAATAACCGTTATGGCAACCTGTTCCCCGAGCCGGTGGCCTTTAACTATGGCGATAACCTCGTGCGTATCCTGAGCCTCGATGGCAAAGGCGGTAAAATGAGCAAGAGCGAAAACGAAATGTCCACCCTCTACCTGTCTGACAGCGATGAGCAGATCCGTCAGAAGCTGAAAAAGGCGAAAACCGACAGTGGTAGCGGTGTTCCGGGCGAACCGATGCCGGAATCCGTGTCCAACCTGATAGAGATCATGAAACTGGTATCGACACCCGATACCGTTCAGTTTTATACCGATGCCTTTAACGCCGGCACGATTCGTTATGGCGATATGAAAACGCAGCTGGGAGAAGATATGGTGAAATTCATCACTCCTATCCGCGAAAAGGCCAAAGGTTTGCAGGAAGATCCTACCTATCTGCGTAAGATCATGAAGGAAGGTGCTGAAAAAGCGCGGGCAAATGCGGCACAAACTTTGCAACAGGCGAGAAACCTTATGGGTTTAAACTATTTTGAGTAACCACAGCTGTCAGCAATTTTTCAGTATTCACGACCTTTTCATTAGCATGGCAAAACAAAATAAAATCAAACATATCGCGATCGCCGGCAATATCGGCGCGGGTAAAACCACCCTCACCGAAATGCTCTGCCGCCATTATAAATGGCATCCGCAGTATGAAGATGTAGAGCACAACCCTTATCTGAATGATTTCTATGAAGATATGCCCCGCTGGTCTTTCAACCTGCAGGTGTACTTTCTGAACGGCAGGCTGAAACAACTGCTCGAGATCCAGAACGGAAAAGAGACCGTGATACAGGACCGCACCATCTACGAGGATGCGCATATCTTTGCGCCCAATCTGTATGAGATGGGGCTGATGACCAAAAGAGATTTTGACAACTATTTCAACTTTTTCCAGACGCTGAAGAGCATGGTGAAGCCGCCGGACCTGCTGATTTACCTGCAGGCTTCCGTGCCTACGCTGGTAGCGCAGATACAGAAACGGGGAAGGGAATATGAGGAGAATATCCGGCTCGACTATCTCAAACGGCTAAACGAATATTATAACAACTGGATTGAGAAATATGAAGAAGGACCGCTGCTGGTGATTGATATCGATAAAAATAAATTCCCGGAGAGCGATGAAGATCTCGGGGAGATTATTTCAAAGATCGATTCCCAGTTGTACGGACTTTTCTGATCCGGTAACGATACTTTGCAGAACCCCGTCAGGCCATGGCCTGACGGGGTTTCGCTTTTTCATAAAAAAATTTCCGGCGTTAAGAAGTAATTAACATTCTTCATTTTTCCCCGTTGTATGTTTGCCGTACCAGAATTGTTTGTTAAACCCTCATCATGAAACCAATGTTACTGACCATTGTTTGTGTGCCATACTTTCTCGTAACGTATGCACAATCTTTTTGGACGCCTGCGGGGAAAGACGCCGCGGCAGGCAGCTACAGCCGCCGTTTTCAGCAGGTGGCGTCTGCGGCTTATCATCCGGCCGGGTTGTCCTGCCTGCGCACTTTTGCCGCAGGTATTTACGCCGAGCAACGTTTTTTATTAAAAGAGATACCATTCTACCAGGCCATGGCAGCCATTCCGGTGGGCGCCGGCGCTTTCGGCGTGCAGCTGGCGCGTTTGGGCAGCAGCGCTTATTACCGGCAGCAAGTGGGCCTGTCCTATGGGATACGGCTGGGGACCAAAGTGGGGCTGGGGCTGCAGGGTAGTTCTTTGACGGAAGTAACGTCCGGGTACGGCAGCCACAGCGGTCTGGCCGTTACCGGGGGACTGCTGTGGCATGCCGGGGAGCAATGGCATACGGGCATCCGCATCAGCCACTTCCGGCCCGGAACGACAGTATATAGCGCAGGTATCGGATTTGAAGCATCATCCGCTTTTTTGCTCAGCGCCGAAATAGGAAAAGCCGGCCATGAAACCGCCTGGCTGAGCGCAACAGCCAGCTACCGGATTGCTCCGCCGCTGGCATTGCAATGGGGATTCGCCACCGGTGCACCCTTTCAGCATGCCGGTATCACCATTCATTGGCACATGCTGCAGATCATGTTCGCAGCGGGCTTTCATCCGCAACTGGGCATCACCCCTTCAACCACTATCATATGGCAGCGGGATGGTGCCGAATAACCGCGGTGTTACTGCTGCTGTGTGGTAGCTGGGAGAAGGCGGCCGCCAGGCAGGAAACGGAACTGCCCGTCGTCATGGAAAACGCACTGGAAAATGCCACAGCGGTATCAGATGTTCCTTCAGACGATGATGAAAACTGGCAACAGCTGGAGGATTTCAGGCGGCACAGGATACAGCTGAATACCGCTGACGAGGCAACGCTGCAATCGTTAGGCATACTGACAGACATACAGATCGGTGAACTGCTGGCCTACCGCCGCCTGTTGGGAAACCTGGTCAGTATCTACGAACTGCAGGCCGTGCCGGGGTTTGAACCTGCGCTGATACAACAGCTGTTGCCCTACGTAAAAGTAGGGAACGACCTGATGCCGCACTATACCCTGCGTGATTATCTGCATAAGGGCGGGCATACGCTGTTGCTGCGGTACGGCCGGCAGCCGGAGAAGTCACGCGGATACCAGCGTACAGGTGCTGCGGCGACCACTTACCAGGGAAGTCCGGACAAGGTGCTGCTGCGTTACCGGTACAGCTTTCCGCGGTACGTCAGCTGGGGCGTTACCATGGAAAAAGATGCCGGCGAGCCCTGGAGCGGTTTTCCGCGGCAACGGGGATTTGACTATTACAGCGCGCATGTGTTTGTTCGTAATACTGCATGGCTGAAGACGATCGCACTGGGAGATTATACGGTGAACTTCGGCCAGGGGCTGCTGCAATGGCAGGCGCAGGCCTATGGAAAGGGCGCTGCTCCTATGCAGATAAAAAGGGAGGGCGATATTTTGCGGCCGCACACCTCCGCAGGAGAAAACAATTTTTTCCGCGGGATAGCCGCTGCCTGGGAGCAGGGGCCGTGGCAGGCCACGGCTTTTGTTTCATGGCGGCGGCTGGATGGCACGCTGGCATCTTCCGTTGATGAGGAAGACAGGAATACCACGGCTTTGCAGCGTAGCGGTTATCACCGCACGGTGGCGGAGCTGTCCCGTAAAGGCGCCGTACAGCAGTGGAGCAGTGGCGCCAATATCCGCTATCAACGCCATCGCTGGCAGGTAGGGGCCAATATGGTGGCTCACCGGCTTGATCCTTCGCTGCAAAGGGAACTGAGACCATACAGCAGTTTCGATTTTACCGGCGGACAGTTGACCGGTATCAGTATAGATTATGCCGCCTACTGCAGAAATGTTCATTTGTTTGGAGAACTGGCGGCCAGTGATAACGGGAAGCCTGCTTTTGTGCAGGGAGCACTGGCCAGCGTAGCACCCATGGTGGATGTGGCGATGGCGTACCGTTATTACGACAAAGCCTATCAGTCATTTTATGCCGCCGGCTTCGGCGACGGTTCCCGGACGGCGAATGAACAGGGCTGGTATACCGGCATCAGCCTGTTACTCAGCAGGCGGTGGAAGATAGAGGGGTATGCCGACTTCTTTCATTTTCCCTGGTTGAAATACCGCGCCGATGCGCCGTCGGGCGGGCGTGATTTTTCCGCGCAGGCGGTGTATACGCCTGATAAACGCAGCAAGTGGCTGCTGCGTGTCACTCAGGCTACACACGCTGAAAACAGCCGGCTGCCCGGCAATGCTCTGGATGTTTTATCGGATGTAACGTCAACGAATATACGTACACAGGCGGATATAGCCTGCGGCCGGAACTGGCAGTTGCGCATAAGGGGCGAACACAGTATTTATGCTGCCGATAGTGGAAGAAAAACGGGCTGGATGGGGTACCTGGAGGCAGCCTGGCATCCGCGCGCCTGCCCGCTGGCGCTGAATGCCCGGCTGGCCCGGTTCGGCACCGCAGATTATAACTCACGCATATATGCCTATGAACGCAGCGTATTATATGACAACGCCGTATCGCTGTTGTATGGTAATGGTTGGCAGTACTACCTGAATATAAAATGGAAGGTAAACCGTCGTTTGGCTTGCTGGCTGCGGGTGCACCAGGCGATTTATCCCGGGCAGCAGACGATCGGAACCGGGCCTGAAATGGTGGACGGCAACAGAAAAACGCTGTTCCAGTTCCAACTGCTCCGGTCATGGTAAGTATTACGGAATCCCGTATTAAATTTATTCAATTTAAATATTTGATTATTAGGTTGTTATGTGCTTTGTGTCTTTTGCTGTTAAAAAAATGTTAAGCGCAAAGGAGCTAGAAAGGTTTTTTTTTATAACTTGGGGATGTTCAACCAAAATCTAAATCCTAAAAAACTAATCAAACCAATGAGCCGCTTTTACCTTAAAAAAGCTGTGCCCTCTAACGGTGGCTATTCCAACGTGTTATTTTTATTTGCTTATTTGCTTGTTTGCTTGTGACCACATTGAAGTGTTTTTGCTTGTCACACCGTAACGTTTAATCAGCGCCCGATCAGGAGAACTATATGCCGGTAGTGGTATATACAATCGTATTGTATATATCAGGATTAGGACAACGATATATAAAATGCCGGACGTAGGTCCGCTTTCTTTTTCAACCAAAATTTGAATCTTTTTATGAAAAAGGTTTTACTCCTTTTTGCCATGCCTATGGCAATTGTTAGTCTGGCCTACGCGCAGGAGCGGCAGGTATCAGGCACAGTAAAGGGCAGCGACGGAAGCCCGGTACTAATGGCGACCATACAGATTAAAGGGACGACCACCGGTACCACCACTGACAAACAGGGAAATTTCCACCTCACCGTTAAAGACGCGAATACAGTACTGGTCGTAAGAAGCGTGGGCTTCCTTACCCGCGAAGTAACGGTAGGAGAGAATACTACATTAAACATCACACTGCCGGTAGATACCAAAGCACTGCAGGAAGTAGTGGTAACGGCGCTGGGTATACGCCAGGAGAAAAAGGCCCTCGGCTATGCCGCACAGGATGTAAAAGGGGAAGAACTGGTCAGAACAGCTCCTTCCAACCCACTCAGTTCCCTCTCAGGTAAAGTGGCGGGCGCCAGCATCGTTACTTCTTCCGGTACGCCCGGCGCTCCGGTGAGAGTGCAGCTTCGTGGTGCTACTACCATCATGGGCAGCAACCAACCCCTGTTTGTAATTGATGGTTTACCGGTAGATAACAGCGAATCCAACACATCCAGTGATGGCGCCGGTACTGCGGGCGTACTCCAATCCAACAGGATGGTGGACATCAACCCCGACGACATCGAAAATATCACTATCCTGAAGGGACCGGCCGCTGCCGCTTTATACGGTAGTATGGCGTCTAACGGCGCGGTGATCATCACCACAAAGAAAGGAAAGAGAAACCCTGACGGCAGGTCTTTTAATATCTCCTATGGTATTACCATGAACTTTGACAGAGTAAGCCAGCTGCCGGACAGACAAAACAAATACGCACAGGGCTACGGCGACCTTTCTCACCCCGGTGATGCCGGTGGTCCCAAAGCCTACTCGTTCGGACCGGCCATCGATACCCTGGTGTTTGACGGCAAGCCGTACCTGTGGGACAGAAACGGTATGCTGGTTGGCAAAAGCCAGAACCCCGGCGGAAAACCGGCGATCGCTTACGACCCCTATGATTTCTTTCAGACTGGCATAGGCACACAAAACAACCTGGCCATCAGCGGAGGCACGACCAACCTGACTTACCGCGTGTCTGCCTCTATCTATAATCAGAAGGGTATGATCCCGCTCACTGATTTTAAAAAGAATACCATCGCTTTCTCCACAGACTATAAGTTCTCCGATAAATTCTCTGTGTTCTCTACCATGAACTACGTGAACTCCGGCGGCAAACGTGCGCAGCAGGGTAGTAACCTGAGTGGTATCATGCTGGGCCTCCTGAGGACAACACCTACTTTCGATAACTCCAACGGCGTAACGGATCCCACCGATCCGGCAGCTTACCTCCTGGGCGACAACAGCGGCGATCAGCGCAGCTACCGCGGCAGAGGTATCTATGATAACCCTTATTGGACGGTAAATATGAACCCCTACAAAGATAACGTGCAACGTTTCTTCGGCACTGTAGGCGCTGTTTATAAACCATTTGAATGGTTGAGCATCACGGAAAGATTCGGTGGAGACTACTCACTGGACAACCGTAAACAGATCTATTCCAAAGGATCCGGCGGTTTCCCTGACGGTCAGTACTTCGAAGACCAGCTGAGCACCCTGGTGATCAACAACGACCTGTTTGCCACCTTCACCAAGAAATCAGGTAAGTTTGACTACTCCTTCCTCGTTGGTCAGAACGTGTATGACTACAAAACCAAATATCTGCACACACAAGGTGACGGCCTGAGTGGTAACGATTTTCAGGGCATCACCAACACCGGTAGCAATACTTTGTCTATCAGCAATTCCCAGCAGCGCAGGGTTGCGTTTTATGGTAAAGCAAACGTTGCATTCAACAACTACCTGTTCCTTGAGCTGACTGGCCGTTATGAAGGTAACAGTACCTTGCCCACACAGAACCAGTTCTTCTTCTATCCTTCCGGTAGCCTGGGCTACGTATTTACCGAAGGACTGGGTATCAAAAGCAATATTCTTTCCTATGGTAAAGTGCGCGTGGCTTTCTCCAGCGTAGGTCGCGGCCTGAATCCATACAGCCTGCAGACATACTACGGGCGTACTGCTCCCGGCGATGGCTGGACCAACGGTATCGTTTTCCCGTATAACGGCCTCGTAGGATATTCCAAAAGCGGCACACTGGGTAACCGCAATCTGACTGCGGAAAAAACCAACCAGTTTGAGACCGGCGCGGAATTGCGCTTCTTTGATAACAGGGTTACACTGGATTATACCTACTATAACGGTAAAAGTAAAGGCCTGCTGAACCAGGTAAGCATCGCTCCCAGCAGCGGTTACAGCTCTGCGTTCCTGAATGCTGCTTCTATGCAGAACCATGGCCATGAAGTAACACTGGGCGTGTCCCCCATTCGCAGTAAAGACCTGGACTGGACCATCACCTTCAACTACTCTCAAAACAGGAACAAGGTACTGGCGCTGGCTGAGGGTATTGACCGCTTCGACTTCAACGGCTTCACCGGTATTTTCGTTTCCGCCATTGTAGGTAAACAATACGGTTCCCTTTATGGCACCGGTTATGTGAAAGATGCGCAGGGACGCCTGGTGATCAACGACGAGGGTACGCCCGGCGACGGTTCCTATGGCTACCCGATCGTATACGATCCATTGCAATACCTGGGTGATGTAAACCCCAAATGGTCCGGCTCTGTAGGCAATACGCTCAATTACAAAGGTGTTATCCTCAGCTTCCTTATTGAAACCAAACAGGGGCAGAATATCTGGAATGGTACCTGGGGCGCTATGACCAACTTCGGTACCAGCGCCAATACGCTGGCAAGAGGTAGCCAGACCGTGTTTGAAGGTGTGAAAGGACACCTGGACGGCAACAACAACGTAGTGACCAAAGGAGAGAAAAACGATATTAAAGCAGACCTCAATGCAGACTACTACAGCGGTGTAGGCAGCGGCTTCGTGGTAAACGAACCGTTTGTTCAGGACGCCAGCTGGGTAAGGCTGCGTGAAATATCTGTCGGCTACAGACTGGCAGGCTCCAAAGTTTTCAAAAAACAAAAGCCCTGGTTCAATGCGGTAACGCTGACGGCTATCGGAAGAAACCTCTGGCTGCATACCAAATATACTGGTGTAGATCCGGAAACAAGCCTGTTTGGTACGCAGGAAGCGCAAGGGTTTGACTACTTCAACAACCCTGGCTCCAAAACCTATGGTTTCAGTGCAAAATTTGAGTTCTAATTGAAAAATCGAAAAACAGAAGTTATGACTATTCTTAATAAAACACTTGTCGCTGCCGGTTTCGCTGCCCTGCTTACTTTGGGTACCGGTTGTAAAAAGTACCTGGATGTGAATACGGACCCGGACAGACCTGTAGATGCTCCTCCTGCAGCGATCCTTACCGGCGCCGAAGTTACTGCCGGCTTTGTGCTGGGAGGCGCTGACGTTGCCCTCACCGCCAGCCTGCTGTCCAACCAGGTAGATGGTACCAGCCAGCAGTTCAGAAACTATCAGCTGTACCAGATCGTGGCGGATAACCTTTCCAACTGCTGGGGCAGTATTTATCAGGGTACGCTGAATGACCTGGTGGAACTTCGTAAAATGTCAGAACCTAAAAAATGGTATTTCTACAGCGGCGCCAGCAAGGTGTTGACTGCCTATGTATTGGGTACTGCTACAGACCTGTGGGGAGATGTGCCTTACAGCGATGCTTTTCAGGGCCTGGATGCCAAATTCAAGGCTAAATATGACAAACAGGAAGATATTTATAAAACGATCGACGGCCTGCTGACTTCGGCGATCGCTGACCTGAAACAGCCGCAGCTGGGACCGCTGCCGGGAGCCAATGACGTGATCTTTGGCGGAGATGCCGATCTTTGGATCAAGTTTGCCAACTCTTTCCGGATGAGGACAATGATCCACCTGACCAAGAAAGATCCGGCCGGTTATGCCCAGAAAGCCATTGACGCTTCCAATGCAGCCGGTGGCATCATTACCAAAGTGGAAGAGCAGGCGGCGGTAGCTTTCCTGAACGATCCCACCAGGGCCAATCCGATACAGCAGTTCAATGCGCAGCGTACCGGTTACGTTACCTACGACCAGTCGTTTATGATCCAGCAGATGACTGCTTTGGATGATCCGAGAGTAGATGCTTATCTGAACGGAGGTTTCTACGACTCCAAAAACTCACCGGTGTATTTCATCACTGTGTACGAGCTGGATTTCATCCTGGCAGAAGCACATGCCCGCCTGGGGCATGATGCGCAGGCGCAGAGCTTCTATGAAGCAGGGGTGAAAGCCTCCTTTGCTTCCGTGAAACTGGATGCCACCGACTATCTGACCAAACCGGAAGTGAAATATAATCCGGCCGCCAGCGCCACAGATAAACTGAAGCTCATCATGACGCAGAAATATTACGCGATGTACCTGCAGTCAGAAAACTTCACTGACTGGCGCCGTACAGGCTTCCCGGTGCTGACTTCCAAAAACCCGGGCAAGGAAATTCCCAGACGTTATCCTTACCCGCAGACAGAGTTGTCTTATAACAAAGCAAACGTGCCTACCGGTATTTCACTCACTACCAGAATGTGGTGGGACCAGTAAAAAAGGCCATTTAACCGCTTTCCATAAAAAAAGAGGGCTCATTGAGCCCTCTTTTTCTATTTTTGTAGGGCTAAATCATACAGATATGGAAAATCAGCACGAAGAGCAGAATCAGCTTAACATCGAGTTAAACGAAGAGATTGCAGAAGGGCAATATGCCAACCTCGCTATAATTACCCATTCCAATGCCGAATTTGTAGTGGATTTCGTCAACGTGATGCCAGGTCTGCCAAAGGCCAAAGTCAAGTCCCGCATCATTCTCACCCCTCAGCATGCCAAGCGCTTCATGAAAGCATTACAGGATAATATCAAAAAATATGAATCTGTTCACGGCACCATCCAGGACCAGGAACCGGTTTCTGTACCCATGAACTTTGGTGGTCCCACCGCTCAAGCCTGATTGTACCATGGAACATATTTATTCTTATCATCATTTGACGGAATTCACCCGCGAAGTATTCATTCGCATGGGCTGTTCCCTGGAACATGCTATGCTGGCCAGTGAAGTGCTGGTTGCGGCTGACCTTCGCGGAATTGATTCCCATGGCGTCGCCCGGCTGTCTGGTTATGTGCGCTTATGGGAAGCCAAAAGGATCAACGCCCGTCCGGACATCCGCATCGTACATGAAACGCCCAGCACCGCGGTGGTGGATGGAGACGCAGGCCTCGGCCTGGTAGTGGCGCCTTTTGCCATGGAAGTCGCCATCCGGAAAGCAGCAACAGCAGGCACCGGCTGGGTAAGCGTTAAAAATTCCAACCATTTCGGTATCGCGGGTTACCACGCTATGAAAGCGTTGGACCACGACATGATCGGAATGGCCATGACCAACGCCAGTCCGCTGGTAGCGCCCACCTTTGCGAAAGAAAGAATGCTGGGCACCAATCCTATTGCAGTGGCCATCCCGGCCAAAGAGCAACCGCCGTTCGTAGCAGATTTCGCGACAACGACCGCGGCTAACGGGAAACTGGAAATCCTGCAGCGCAAAAACCTGGAAGCACCCTATGGCTGGATCCAGGATAAAGATGGCAATCCCAGCACCAACCCGCATGAACTCAAGGACGGCGGGGCATTGCTGCCGCTGGGGGGCGACCGTGACCACGGAAGTCACAAAGGGTATTGTTTGGGAGCAATAGTTGATATATTTTCGGCCGTCCTTTCAGGGGCCAATTACGGACCATGGGCGCCTCCTTTTGTGAGCTTCCTGCCGCTGGCCCCCGATCCGGTAGGAGAAGGCCTGGGACATTTCTTCGGCGCCATGCGCGTAGACGCGTTCCGCCCGGCCGATGAGTTTAAATCCCATATGGACACGTGGATCAACCGCTTCAGAGCGGCAGTGCCCGTGGAAGGAAAAGAAGTGCTCATCCCCGGCGATCCGGAAAGGGAAATGCAACACGACCGGCTGCAGAACGGAATTCCCGTACTGGCGCCGGTAGTAAAGGATATGCAGGAGGTAGCTGCTAAATTCAAATTGAACTTTTAAATTTCTATCATTCATATAAACCGCCGGGAAGCAGGCCTGCAGGCTCATCTCCCGGTAACAGGCAAAAACAATATATTCAGATGAAAGTGTTAAAATTTGGTGGAACCTCCGTGGGAAAACCAGAGCGCATGCATTCAGTAGCGCAACTGATCACAGCAGATAATGATCAGAAAATTGTGGTACTGTCTGCCCTGTCAGGCACCACGAACGCACTCGTGGAAATCAGCCAGTCCTTGTCAGAAGGTAAAAAAGCACAGGCGAAGCAGCAGATAGACAAGCTGGAAAGCCATTACAGGTCTTTTTGCGATGAGCTGGTGAAGCAGGAGGCTGGTCGTGCCAGCGCTAAAGCCATCGTCGATGAACACTTCGAATTTCTGAACATCATCCTGAAGATATCTTTTAACGAAGCCTTGAATAAAGATATCCTCGCACAGGGTGAACTGTTGTCAACCCGCCTGTTTTGCGTATACCTCGAAGAAGCCGGTGTGGCCGCCGTATTGCTGCCGGCGCTCGATTTCATGAGCATCGACGAATACGAAGAACCGGAAATCCCTAAAATTAAAATCAAACTGGGCAACCTGATCAACCAGCATAAAGGACAATCCGTTTTCATCACACAGGGCTATATCTGCCGCAATGCAAAAGGCGAAGTAGACAACCTGAAACGTGGTGGCAGCGATTATTCCGCCTCCCTGATCGGCGCTGCTATCCAGGCAGAAGAAATTCAGATCTGGACAGACATCGACGGTATGCACAATAACGATCCGCGCGTAGTGAAAAAAACCTTCCCGATCGAGCAACTGTCCTTCGACGAAGCAGCCGAGCTGGCTTACTTCGGCGCTAAAATTCTGCACCCGGCTTCTATCTGGCCTGCCCAGCATTTTAATATCCCGGTAAAGCTGCTCAATACCATGCAGCCCGAAGCAAAAGGCACTATTATCACTGAAATGCCGAATGGCAACGGTGCAAAAGCCATCGCAGCAAAAGACGGCATCATTGCCATCAAGATCAAATCCAGCCGCATGCTGCTGGCTTACGGCTTCCTCCGGAAAATATTCGAAGTATTCGAGAAATACCGCACCCCGATCGATATGATCACCACTTCCGAAGTGGCCGTATCCCTGACGATCGACAGCCAGACGCACCTGGACCAGATCCTGAAGGAGCTGCAGCCGTTTGGCACCGTAGAACTGGACCACCACCAGAGCATCGTTTCCATCGTAGGCAACGAGGTGGCTGCTACGCCTTCTATCATCACCAAACTGTTTGATGCCATGGAAGGCATTCCTTTACGGATGATCTCCTACGGCGGCAGCAGGCATAATATTTCCATCCTGGTCAACGGCCAGTTCAAGGAAAAAACACTGCAGGTGCTGAATAAAGGGCTGTTTGGTCTGGAGTAGACCGATGCATCTCAACATTACTGTATAAAAAGGGGCGTGCCATCCGGTACGCCCCTTTCGTTTATACTTTTCTCAACCGCTGATCAAACACAAACGGCTGGGTGTCCGTAATCGTGATACGACCGGCATCCGGATGCTGCGGATTGATGAGATAGTTATTTTCTTCGGCGATCACTACGGAAGGGATCCTCAGCACGGCATAGCGTGCTGTGTCTACCCACTCGTCGCCGATGGCCTGCAGGGCCGGAAATGGCGCCAGTGATTGCCAGCCGGAGGGAAGATCTTTTTTGGTAAGGACTTTAATGGCGATATCGTCGGGGATGTGAATGGTGGCGATACAAAAGTCCTGAATGATATTTTTTAGCGGAATGTGCACCAGTACTTCCAGCGCTGACAGCGCCCTGCTGCCGGCTGTATATACCATCGAATGCCCCGGACTGTTCCAACGGCCGCCGTACAAACGGGAGCCAGTGCCTGTCAGGTCATTGATATAGGCACATTTGCTGATCCTGTAAACATCCATGATCGTTACGCGAATATTCCGTGTTCAATGCGTCCCAGTTCGTCTTCAATCAGCTGGAAGCCGAAAGTGGTGTCTAACAGGGAAATAGGAAGTTGATAGTTGAAGGCGGGAAGCGGCGTGCGCATCCACTCTTTGAAGTTTTCCAGGCTGCCGAAAACTTCCGTCCCCCGCTGATACAGCCGGGAGAGGAGGATAGCCCGCTCGGAGGTGTCGGCAGACAGTTTGGCGTCGTCTGCATAACGTTGCAGCGTTCTTTCTGAAATATGCAGCACCTGCGCCAGCTCTGCCAGTGAAAAGGAAAGCTGACGGCTCAGGTTTAGTAAGGCTCTTTTTAACACTCCACTGCGGGAGAGTTCAATAAAATCGTAATATCCACTGCCCGAAACGTAGGCTGCGCCCGGGTCTTCCACAATCATCAGGGTGTTTTCCTGCACCTGATATTTTCTTGCATGTTTCATAATTCCCGACATTTGACACAAAAATACAACAATTTGTCGTGATTTGCATTTTTTTCGCCTTTCTTCAAAAAAACTTAACGTTGGAATTTTTTATCCTCGAAATACCCGATTTTTTTCATTTGATTGATTTCCAGGGTGATAACACCGTATTCGGAGATGGCTTTTCCCTGTAGTATATAAAAGCCGCCCTTCTGAAAAGGATATTGACGCAGGCTGTCCGGGAAATGGACGGTATCAATGAAATTTCCTTCACGGTCGAGAAAGGTGCCAAAGCACATCGGCTCTCCCCGGGCTGTTCGCATGGGCTTGGTCGTAACAAGATAGCCCAGCGTAATGACCGGCTGATTAATATACCGGTGGAACTCACAGGCAGGGATATACGCCGACTGGTCATGGTCCAGCACTTCAAAGGGGGATGCCAGCGGAAAACCCAGGAGGTCTATTTCATCAAAAGCGTCTTCATGCTGATGATAGGCCAGTTCCGGCAGTTCACAGCTAACAGTTGCCGGTTTAAACAACGACAGGTTGTGAACGCCGGCAGCGCTTTGCTGTCGTACCAACAGGCTGCTTTTCCACAGCAGTTCCTTTTTGGTTTGACCGGTAAACTGGAAGCAGCCAATGCGGATCAGCAATTCCAGTTGTTCCGCTCCCGGGGAGATACGGTTGCAGAAATCTTCCAGGTGCAGATAAGGTCCGCACTGACGGCGTTCTTCCAGTATTCTTTCTGCGAGTGCCTGTTCGAGTCCTTCCACATGTATCAGGCCTACATATACCTCCTGTCCTTTGATATTGGTGGGATAGTCGCTGTTATTAATACAGGGCGGATGGATATGGACGCCGGTTTTTTTCAGTTCCCTGAAATACAGTTCCCGGTTATAAAAACCGCCGAAGTTATTAATCACCGCTACCATAAATTCCGCAGGGAAATAAGTTTTCAGATAGAGGCTCTGATAGCTCTCTACGGCAAAGCTGGCGGAATGGGCTTTGGAAAAGGAGAAGTTGGCAAAACTGGCGATCTGCCGCCATACCTCCACGGATACTTCATACGGTCGCCCCAGTTGTGCGCAGTTGCTGAAAAAACGTTCCTGTATCTTTTCAAAGTCTTTCGAACCTCTGTATTTGCCTGCCATGGCGCGCCGCAGTGAGTCTGCATCGGCCAGTTCCATGTTGGCGTACTCATGTGCCACTTTGATCACATCTTCCTGGTACACCATAATGCCGAAGGTATCGCTGAGCAGTTCCCGGATAACAGGGTGAAGATACGTTACAGTAGCGGGGTTGCGGTAACTATGGATGTATTGTTTCATCATCCCTGATTGCGCCACGCCCGGCCGGATAATAGAGCTGGCGGCCACCAGGGTGAGGTAGTTGTCACATTCCAGTTTTTGCAGCAGCTGTCGCATAGCGGGTGATTCTATATAGAAACAGCCGATGGTGTTCACCTTTCTCAGATTTTCTTTCACCTTTTCATCCACCGTAAATGCCTTTACCTGGTGGATGTCGATCTCCACCTGCTTGTTTTTCCGGATGATGTCAATGGCGTCGCGGATATGTCCCAGGCCGCGCTGGCTGAGGATGTCGAACTTATACAGGCCGATGCGGTCTGCCTGGTGCATGTCCAGTTGAGCGGTGCTGAATCCTTTGGGAGGCAGGTAGGTCGTGCAGTACTGATGGATAGGCGCATCGCTGATGAGGATGCCGCCGGCGTGAATGCTGAGGTGGTTGGGAAAAGATTTTTCCTGGTCCATCAGTCGGCTGAAATGCTGTATACTGCGCTGGATATGGTCTTCCTTCAGTTGTATGTTGAAGCCGTTCTCCAGTATCTGATCGATTTCTTTTTTAGGGAGGCCGTATACTTTGCCCATTTCCCGGATGACAGCATTGGTTTGAAACGTGGTGACGGTGCCCAGCAATGCGGTGTGGGCATCGCCGTATTTGTCAAACACATACCGGATGATAGCGTCACGGTCGCGCCAGGAAAAATCGATATCGAAATCCGGGGGCGACGTGCGGTAGGGGTTGAGGAAACGTTCAAAAAAGAGGTTGAGCTCTATCGGGTCCACATCCGTTATTTTGAGGCAGTAGGCGATGATGGAATTAGCGCCGCTGCCGCGTCCCACGTAGAAAAACTGCCGTTCCTGTGCATAGCGGATAATATCCCAGGTGATCAGGAAGTAAGCTTCAAATTCCTGTTGGGCGATGATGTCCAGCTCTTTCTCAATACGCCGTGCTGCTTCCGCATGATCTTTTCCGTAGCGGTATTCCATGCCCTGGTAAGCGAGTTGCCGCAGCAACGCCCGGTCTTCCTCTACGTTGCGCAGGAAAGATTTCCGGTTGCGGGGCGTATGCAGTTCCATGTCCACCTCGCAGGTTTCGAGGATGCGCAGGGTGTTGGCCACGATATGCGGATGCTGTTCGAAGTGCTCCACCATTTTGGCCGGATGAATGAACTGATCGAGGATAGTGCCGGTGGTATGCGGTTCCAGCCGGGAGATCAGGATATTCTGATCGATGGCGCGGAGCACGCGGTGCAGTTCGTAGTGATCATTGTCCTGGAAGGTAACGGGATGCATTACCACCAGCTGATGGCTGATGCTGGCGGTGTCCACGCGGAAGAGTTTATTGAGGTCGCGGGGTTTGATACCCAGCAGTTCGTGTGGTTGCAGTTGTGCCGGCGCCACGGCGCCCCAGTCGTACACCGCCCAGGTGCCGGGCAGGGCGGGGGCCCGGTCGGGAAACGGTGTTTCTTTGCTCAGGTGTTCAGAGAGAAAGCGGTTGATCTGATACCAGCCTTCCTGGTTACGCGCCAGCAGCAGGTATCTGAAAGTGGACTGGTTGCGGCATTCCAGGCCGAGTACAGGTTTTATCAGATGCTGGCGGCAAAGTTCCGCAAATTCCCAGGCATCGGAGGTGATGTTGATATTGGTGAGGGCCAGCGTGGTGATGCCCAGCTGTGCGGCTTTCCGTACCAGCATTTCAGCGGGCATGGTACCGTAGCGCAGGCTGAAGAATGTTTTGCAGTTCAGGTACATGTTATCCTTTATAATACGGCATGATATCTTTTTTCGGTGCGGGGTATTTTCTTTTGCCGGGAGGCACCACGTTGGTGCCTTTTAGCAGCATGTCCCAGCCGAAACGGTTTTTGATTTGATCGATGGCCTGATAGAGGGAGATCATCTCCTGGCTGTCATCGAAGAGACTGATCTGATGGTTGCCCTGTACGAGGTGGCTGAAACGTACGCCGATGAGGCGTACCAACAGGCGGCGGTCGTACAGTTTTTTAAACAGGTCTTTTACTTTTTCCAGCAGCACATGATCGGAGCAGCTGTAGGGGATGGTCATCTGTTTGGTGACTGTTTCAAAGTCGGAGTACCGTATTTTGACGGTCACGCAGCCCGTCAGTTTATTTTGCTGCCGCAGTTCAAAAGCTATTTTTTCCGTCATCCGTACCAGTTCCGCGTGCAGGAATTCCATGTCGATGGTGTCTGCGGGGAAGGTGCTTTCCGTGGAAATGGATTTTTGTTCATAGTAGGGTACCACGGGGGAATCGTCGATGCCGTTGGCTTTGCGCCAGAGGGAGAGGCCGTTTTTGCCCATCCAGGCTTCCAGCAGGGAAGGGGGCACTTCGCTGAGTATTTTCACGGTTTCCACGCCGCGTCGCCGGAGCTGTGCTGCGGTTTCTTTTCCAACCATGGGTATTTTTTCGATGGGCATGGGAGCAAGGAAATTTTTTTCGGCGCCGAAGGGGATTTCCAGTTGCCCGTTGGGTTTTGCTTCATCGGTAGCTACTTTGGACACCAGTTTGTTGGATGCGAGCCCGAAGGAGATGGGCAGGCCGGACTCTTTGATGATGGCTTTCCGCAGTTCCGTGTTCCATTTGAGGGAGCCGAAGAATTTATCCATGCCGGAGAGGTCGAGATAAAATTCATCGATGGAAGATTTTTCATACAGTGGTGCTTTGTCAGCGATGATACTGGTCACTTCGCGGGATTTTTCGCTGTAGCGGTCCATGTCGCCGCTGCGGACGATGGCATGGGGGCACAGGCGGAGGGCAGTTTTCATAGGCATCGCTGAGTGGATGCCGTAGCGGCGGGCTTCATAGCTGCAGGCCGCTACCACGGCGCGGTCGCTGCTACCGCCTATCAGCAGGGGTTTGCCTTTCAGCTGGCTGTCATGCAGGCATTCCACCGACACAAAAAAACAATCCAGATCGAAATGTGCGATGGCTCGCTGTTGTAATGTAATCATGCTGCCCTGTTTTAGTGCCGTTGTGCGGTCTTCCCGTTATTCACCGGAGCGATCTTCCTTCCTGGTTCAGGTGTCGTTGTGTGGTCTTCCCGTTATTCACCGGTTCTGTTTATAAAAGTGGTCCTTCTCTCTGCTCATAAGCGATAAGCGGATGGCAGGCCGGGCGAAGGGTCAGCACGGATAGTGATCAGCAGGGCCTGCCAGCCGTAATCACTTTGATCTGTTGTAAAGATACTAATTTATTTAGTTTTACTAAAATTATTAGCAATTTTTTATTCAGATTTTATTCCCGTTTTCAATTTTCCTAACTTTGATACAACATATCCGGGGGCCCATCTGTAGTAGATAAGAGAATGGAAATGAAGGTATAAGTAAAGCGTGAATGTTCATCTTTAAACCGTCATCTCATGAAACAGACCAATGCTTCGAAGGAAATCTTTATCCTGGCTCTGTTGCTCTTGCCCATGGCCTATCTGGCCATTATCTGGAACTACCTGCCAGCGATTATTCCCACCGATCAGGATGTATCTGAGCAGACGGAAGGCCGTAATGCATTTCTGTTACTGATGATTTTCCTTTTTGTGACCAATGCGCTGATTTACGCGTTGTTCCGTTTTATTCCCAGAACGGCGGAGGGCAGCCCGGCGCAGGCCAGCGTGGAGCAGCGGGAGTTTTACCGCATCCGTTTCATGATACATACTTACCTGGCGATTTTTACCTGTCTTTTTATTTTTATGGCGAGCCGGGGAGAGCCTTTTGCAATGGAGCGCTGGGCTTTTGTGGGAGTTGGTTTGCTGATTACGGCGATAGGATTATATTTGTGGAAGTTGCAGCTGGAACCGAATCACTACGTGGGCGTCCGTACGCCGTGGACACTGCAAAGCAAGGAGATCTGGAGGGAGACCCACCGTATGGCCGGTACGCTCTGGGTGAGCGCCGGGGTGGTGATGATGATCGCGGGTTTTTTCCTGTCGCTCGTTACCGGGGTGTTCCTGATCTTTTTTGCAGCGATCGTGCTGGCAGCGTTGCCTTACATTTATTCGTTCCGGTTATATAACAAGGACAAAGGATAAGTTTATTCATAGTGGTCAATCATAACAAAAGAAAATGGCGGTCAGCTGACCGCCATTTTTCATGCTGATAAGTTTGTGCTTAGAACCAGGCAGCACCCAGCGCCTGACGGAAAGGCCATGGAATAAGGGCCAGTATCAGGATAAATGCGATCCCGTAGAATATAAGGGCCAGCTTGTGTTTCTGGGCATCGGAAGTAGCTTTCTTTACTTTGGATTTGCCGATGTGCACCAGGGCAATGGCAATCACAGCCATCAGAGTATGTTCCACCGTGAAAAAGCGGAGCGCAGAATTTTTCATGGCGGCGCCCATGTCGGCCAGGCCGGCTTTTGCTTTCTCGCTAAATACAAAATATAACAGCAGTCCCACCAGCAGCTGAATATCGCAGAAGATCATGAAAAACAGTCCTGCTTTATTGTCGGCTGCCGTGAATGGTGTTTTTCCGGAAACGCCTTTGAATGCGCGGATCACTGCCCAAAGCCCAGCCAATACGATTGCCCATCTCAGAATAGAATGTAGATGTACCATAACAAGTTGATTTTACCGGGCAAAAATAAGCGAAGCGTCTTGAATATATTTGGGATTTTATAAAATTATTTGCTAATTTTGTTAGCAAGGTACTAAATTATTTAGGTTATGTCCGTAGTATGCCAGAATTTAAAATATCTGCGTAAGCAAAAAGGCTGGACGCAACAGGAGTTTGCAGACAAACTGGGTATCAAGCGTTCCCTGCTGGGTGCCTATGAAGAGGAACGTGCAGAGCCCCGTACGGAAGTGCTGGAACAGGTCAGCGACATGTTCCGGGTTTCCATTGACGACCTGCTCCGCCGGGACCTGGGCTCCCAGAAAGACAGTTTCCTGGAGAAACGCCGTCAGCAGAAGCTGGGCAATGCCCGTCAGGCTATCCAGTTTGTGCCGGTAAAAGCCGCTGCCGGTTACCTGGCCGGTTATAACGACGACGAGTTTATCGAGGAACTGAATACGTTTACCCTGCCGATGCTGGGCGCCGGCGACTACCGGGCTTTCGAGATCGCCGGGGACTCCATGCTGCCCGTTCCTTCCGGTTCCGTGATCGTATGTCACAAGGTGGAAGGCTGGGAGGAGATTAAAAACAACGAGACCTATGTGGTCGTGACTTCCCGCGAAGGAATCGTGTTCAAAAGGGTGCTGAAAAGCAACCGCGCCAAATCAAGGATCACACTGGTGTCTGATAACCCCCAGTTTGAACCGTACCCGGTGGAAATGGAAGAGGTACTGGAACTGTGGCAGTCTGATGCCGTTATCAGTAAATCCAGCCAGCAGAGCCGTATGAGTGTTAACCACCTGGCCGATATGGTCAGCCACCTCCAGGACCAGGTTAGCCTGCTGAAAAAGAAAATCAAGGACTAGAGAAGGGTACTGTCTGCAACAGGGCTGCGCTGGCCGCGATAATAGCGGACGGTATGTGTGGATGTGCCTGGTGGGCTTCTGCTGGTGTCCCTGCTGGTAAATGTCTGCCATTTGCCGGTGATGCCAGGTTGTTGCTGGTTCACTATTCGCCGGTCCGCCATCTGCCCATCCACTGTTCGCCCGTCCACTGTTCGCCAGTCCGCCATCTGCCGGCCCACCAGCTGCTGGTCTGCTGTTTACCGGTCCTGCGTTTCCTGGCAGCCCCTGTCTGTCGTTTGGCTATTTATCTGCCACTGGTTACACACCGGGGTCGGGAGGAGGATTTCTTCGAAAAAGGGGCCTCTGAAGTAAAGTGTATAAGCGATTCATTTCCGGGTATTTAAGCATTGTATAAAAAGGAGTGGAAGAAAAAAAAGACAACAGGCCGGTTTGGTTTTTGTTTTTATAAAATGTTGTCTTATCTTTGCATTCCTAAAAAATAAGAGGCAAAAATTATGTTGATCATTGATTCTAAAGATTGCGAAAACATAGACAAGGCGCTTAAAAAATATAAAAAGAAATTTGAGAAAGCACGCATCCTGCTGCAACTCAGATCACGCCAGTCTTTTACTAAACCATCTGTAAAACGCCGTACGCAGGTGTTGAAAGCTGTTTACAAACAACAGCTGGCCAGTGGTAAATTGGAAGCTTAGTCTGTTGTAGCCATCACAGGCTTATCAACTCGAAATATTTGATGATTGTAAGGTTATTTAATAACTTTACAATCATCAATCTTTTTGCGTTGAACGAAGTATTATATTCCTTAGCCGAGCGATTCATCTCCTATATTCAGCTCGAAAAGCGATACTCAGAGCATACCTGCACCGCCTATCGCAATGACCTCCTTCAATTCTTCGATTACACTACGGCCGCCTACGGTCCTGTGACCATAGGGGACATTACGCACATCATGGTGCGCAGCTGGCTGGCGGGCCTTATGGAAGATGCCATGACCGCCAAGAGCGTTAACCGCAAGATCTCCACCCTGAAATCTTTTTTCAAATTCTGTATCCGCCAGGAGCTGCTGCAGCAGACACCTATGGCCAAAGTAGTGGCGCCGAAAATCAGCCGCCGCCTGCCCGGATTTATCGACGAGAAAGGGATGAAGGCGCTGGAAGATAACCGCAGCCCTGTTTCCGTGACCACCCCCTTTATCTTTTCCGATGACTTTGAAGGAGCCACCCACCGGCTGATCTTTGAGATCTTTTATCAGACCGGTATCCGTTTGTCGGAGCTGATCTCCCTGCAGGAGTTCCGGGTAGACAAGGGCAACCTGTCTATCAAAGTGATGGGGAAAGGAGGGAAGGAGCGTATTATCCCGATCAGCAGCCAGCTGTGTGCGCAGATCACCACCTATATGGAGCAGAAGCGGCGGGAGCTGGAGGCGTTTGAGCCGGCGGTGCTGCTGGTGCATCCACACAGCGGCCAGCGGTTGTACCCCAAGTATGTATACCTGATGGTGCGCAAATACCTGACGGACCATGAAATCACTACCTACAGGAAAAAAAGCCCGCACTTGCTGCGGCATACTTTCGCTACGCATCTTACCAATAACGGGGCCGACCTGAAAGCGGTCAAGGACCTGTTAGGCCACGCCAGTCTTACGTCTACGCAGATCTACACCCACACTACCATCGAGCAGTTGAAGAAGGTTTACCAGCAGGCGCACCCCAAGGCGTAGCGCATTATTTTTTCATTTTAACAAAATATTACGCGTCAGAACAGCATTGCATTACAAAAGTGAGTATATTTAATACAGAAGTTCTTTCACAACCAAGAGAATGCCTATGACCATGGTTTACACACTATAACCTAGATTGTTAAATATTTAAAAAATTAGTGCTATGAACGTTCAAATTCAAACTGTGCATTTTGATGCTGATTCAAAACTGATTGATCACGTGAATAAGAAACTGCAGAAACTGAACACTTTTTATGACCGTATTGTCAGTGTGGATGTATTTTTAAAATTGGATAATTTAGCGCATCAGGTTAAAGATAAAATTGCCGAAATAAGAGTACGAATTCCCCGTCAGGACCTCTTTGTCAAGCATGAATCCAAATCCTTCGAAGAGTCCTTTGATCTTGCCTTTGATTCCTTAGTCAACCAGGTGAAACGCCAAAAGGAAAAGAAATTTCAATAATTTTTTAAAATAATTTTGGAAATATTAATCTCTTTGCTACCTTTGCCATCCCGATTCAAAAAGAGGGTCGGTAAAGGTAGCAAAGTTCTTTATGGTAGGGCGTTTTCAGGGAGACAGATAAAATTTTAAATATTTGTAACAAACTGAAAAAAAGATTTTGAGATTTGAAAAAATCGCTTAATTTTGCGCTCTCTTTCAACGAGTTACTTTTTTGAAAGAATGTTTTTTGAAAGATGCCAGCATAGCTCAGTTGGCCAGAGCTACTGATTTGTAATCAGTGGGTCGGGGGTTCGAATCCCTCTGCTGGCTCATCAAATTTTGATATTTAGCTATTTTTAAATTTTTAAATTTCAAAATAACCAAATTTCGAAATTTCAAAAACGGGCAGGTTCCAGAGCGGCCAAATGGGGCGGACTGTAAATCCGCTGTCTTTCGACTTCATAGGTTCGAATCCTATCCTGCCCACCAAAACGGCTTGTTCCGCTTTTGCCCTAGCAGAGGCGGAACAATGTTGTTGAGTGGAAGGTGAGAACAAATTCTCGGTTGACAGACAAAGTAATTCCCGGCGCCTGTGATACAACAGCCTTTTATGTTCTTTAATTTATTCAGGAAGATTCATACAGCGTTATTACCTTGCTGTGTTGGATTTGTCCGGTATGCGGGAGTAGCTCAGTTGGTAGAGCGACAGCCTTCCAAGCTGTAGGTCGCGGGTTCGAACCTCGTCTCCCGCTCGCATATCATTTCAAGCTGTTGTAGCTCAGGGGTAGAGCACTTCCTTGGTAAGGAAGAGGTCGAGAGTTCAATTCTCTTCAACAGCTCTTTTGAATTTTAGAAGAGAAGCATCGCGGTCGCAGTGATATCACTTCGCCACTACATACACTCCATAAAATTCGGATTTCGGATTCGAATTTGTTAATTCTGCACTCCGAAATAAACTTAGCGTTGTAGCTCAATGGAAGAGCATCCCACAAATTTTACTTTATCGGGAAGGACATGAGTTCAATTCTCATCAGCGGTACAAGTTTGTAAAAAGCCGTGTTTTAAAAACAACTATCAATACAATCTTTACAAACCATCTAAAAAGAAAATACAATGGCAAAAGAAACCTTTAAGCGGGATAAACCCCACGTAAACATTGGTACCATCGGCCACGTGGACCACGGTAAAACTACCTTGACTGCTGCCATTACCACAATTTTGGCAAACAAGGGTCTGGCAGAGAAAAGAGGCTATGATGAGATCGATGCTGCTCCTGAAGAAAAAGAAAGAGGTATCACTATCAATACAGCTCACGTAGAGTATCAGACAGCTAACCGTCACTATGCTCACGTTGACTGCCCTGGTCACGCTGACTATGTGAAAAACATGATCACCGGTGCTGCCCAGATGGACGGTGCTATCCTGGTGGTTGCCGCTACAGACGGTCCTATGCCACAAACCAGAGAGCACATCCTGCTGGCTCGCCAGGTAGGTGTACCTCGTATCGTAGTGTTCATGAACAAAGTTGACCTGGTTGACGACGCTGAACTGCTGGAACTGGTTGAGATTGAAATCCGTGACCTGCTGAGCTCTAACGGCTTCGACGGTGACAACGTTCCTGTAATCCAGGGTTCTGCTACCGGCGCACTGGCTGGTGACGAAAAATGGGTTGGCGCTATCGAGCAACTGATGGAAGCTGTTGACACTTACATTCCGCTGCCTCCTCGTCCGGTTGATCAGGACTTCCTGATGTCCGTAGAAGACGTATTCTCTATCACAGGTCGTGGTACCGTTGCTACAGGTCGTATCGAACGCGGTCGTATCAAAGTTGGTGAGAACGTTGAAATCGTAGGTCTGCAGGAAGAACCCCTGAAATCTACTTGTACAGGTGTTGAAATGTTCAAAAAACTCCTGGACGAAGGTGAAGCTGGTGACAACGCTGGTCTGCTGCTGCGCGGTATTGAGAAAAACCAGATCCGTCGTGGTATGGTTATCTGCAAACCCGGCTCTATCACTCCGCACACTGAATTCAAATGCGAAGTTTACGTACTGAGCAAAGAAGAAGGTGGCCGTCACACTCCGTTCTTCAACAAATACCGTCCTCAGTTCTACTTCCGTACAACTGACGTAACCGGTGAAGTTGAACTGCCTGCAGGTGTTGAAATGGTAATGCCTGGTGATAACGTTACCCTGACTGTAAAACTGATCCAGCCGATCGCGATGGACAAAGGTCTGAAATTCGCTATCCGTGAAGGTGGTCGTACAGTAGGTGCCGGTCAGGTTACTGAAATTATCAAATAAGTATTTCCAAAATACTAAAAGCCATTAGCTTCGGCTATTAAATGTCAGGATTTATTATTATATTTGCTGACTGCTGAAAGCTCAAAGCTAATGGCTTTATACACGGGTATGGTGCAACGGTAGCATACGGGTCTCCAAAACCTTTGATCTGGGTTCGAATCCTAGTACCCGTGCCAAGGTTAATTAAATGGTTGAATTGTTATTATTAAAAAATAGAACAATTCAACCATTTTTAGGCTTTAATCAATTGACCATAAATCGTTAACTTTACAGAATGAATAAGATCAGAAACTACTTCCGTGAGTCTTATCATGAGTTGGTCTACAAAGTATCCTGGCCTACCTGGCAGGAACTGCAGTCCTCTACCATGATAGTGCTGATAGCAACACTCTTTGTTACAGCACTGGTTTGGGGTATGGACGCCGCTTCCAATTTTGTGTTAGCACACTATTACGAAATATTCAAAAAATAAATAAATGGATGCAACCAATATTCCTGCGCAGGAAACAAAGTGGTATGTACTCCGCGTTGTTAGTGGCAAGGAAAAAAAAGTGAAGGAATACCTGGATATTGAAGTGCGCCGATCTGATTGGGGTAACGTAATCACACAGGTATTTCTCCCGGTGGAAAAAGTATATAAAGTGCAGGCCGGTAAAAAAGTAATGCGTGAGAAAAACTTCTATCCCGGTTATGTGATGATTGAAGCCATCGATGGTAAAATGACCGACGAAGTGATCCAGGCCATCCGTAACGTGTCTGGCGTTATTCACTTCCTGGGCAAGGAAAAACCCATTGCACTCCGTAAAGCCGAAGTCAACAAAATGTTAGGTAAAGTAGACGAACTGAGCGATCAGGGACTCACCATGAGCGAACCTTTCATCGTCGGCGAAACCATCAAGATCATCGACGGACCGTTCAACGATTTCAACGGTGTCATCGAAGAAGTGATCGAAGACAAAAAGAAACTGAAAGTAACCGTGAAAATCTTTGGCCGCGCCACCCCTGTGGAACTGAACTTCATGCAGGTGGAAAAATTAGCCTAGTTACGGTATCAAATAATTACAAAAAGCGCTCCGCACTCCGGAGCGCTTTTTTATTTTGATAGTTGTTTATTTTTGATATTTTTAGAGGGATGGCTTTCTGAGCCACGTCTAATATTATATACCCATTGTCAAAGGCCAATATCCCGAAACCCAATCATAAAATAACAAAATGAGAAAATTGCTTTGCGGCGTGGCCGGCTGCCTCTTCCTGCTGTCTGCCTCCGGGGAATGGGTGAACGGGATGTCGCGGCAGTTGGACGAAGTGGAGAGGAGGGCACGGGCCGCTGAGGGTGACAGACCCGGACAACCGCCGGGTTATTGCAGGAGGTGCTGGAGGCCAATACGCAGCTGAAGCAGCGCATTGCCGATGAGCAGGCTTTTGCGGCAAAATATATTAAGACGGGGAAGATGTTCCGGAAGTCACTTTTTTATAAAGTGGGGTTTTAGCTGTACTTTTGCATTTCTCCGGATTATAAGGTTTTTTAACGGGAATGCAATGGATTTGTAAAAAAAAGGTGACTGGTAGCAAAAAGAATGCCCAAATTCAAATACTTTTTGGCATTTTGATATTATTATTTACCTTTGCATCCCCTTTAAAAGGTTATTTCAGTTCCTTTTAGTTTTGGGAGTTCTCTGTACGGCAGAGGACGTTTTAACCAAATTAAACACATAAGAAATGGCAAAAGAGATCGCAACGTACGTGAAATTGCAGGTGAAAGGCGGCCAGGCCAACCCTGCACCTCCGATTGGTCCTGCACTGGGTTCCAAAGGTGTGAACATCATGGAGTTCTGCAAACAGTTCAATGCCCGCACCCAGGATAAAATGGGTAAAGTATTGCCTGTATTGCTGACTGTTTACACTGACAAATCATTTGACTTTGTAATTAAGACTCCTCCGGCACCGGTACAGCTGCTGGAAGCTGCTAAAATTCAAGGTGGTTCTAAAGAGCCTAACCGTAACAAGGTGGGTAAAGTGACCTGGGCACAGGTGGAAGCTATCGCGCAGGATAAAATGCCTGACCTGAACTGCTTCACACTGAACAGCGCTATGAAAATGGTAGCTGGTACTGCCCGTAGCATGGGTATTACTGTTGAAGGTAAAGCTCCCTGGGAAAACTAATTGGTTCACCCTGTTAAGGCAGGAACTTTAAATCATTTTGACAATGGCAACTAAAAAGAGAAAAGTAGCGCAGGCTAAAGTTGATAAAAACAAGGCGTATTCGCTGAAAGAAGCCTCTGCACTGGTAAAGGATATCAACTGCACTAAATTCGACAGTTCTGTCGATATACATATCCGCTTAGGCGTTGATCCTAAGAAAGCTGACCAGGCTATCCGTGGTTCCGTAACGCTTCCCCACGGTACTGGTAAAACAAAGAAAGTTTTAGTGCTCTGCACACCTGACAAAGAAGCTGCCGCTAAAGAAGCTGGTGCTGATTTCGTTGGTTTGGACGAGTTTATCCAGAAGATTGAAGCTGGCTGGACTGAGATCGATGTGATCATCGCTACTCCGGCTGTAATGCCTAAAATCGGTAAACTGGGTAAAATCCTGGGTCCCCGCAACCTGATGCCGAACCCGAAAACCGGTACTGTTACCAACGACGTAGCTGCTGCTGTGAACGAGGTGAAAGGTGGTAAAATTACCTTCAAGGTAGATAAAGCTGGTATCATCCACGCTTCTATCGGTCGCGTATCTTTTGCTGCTGATAAAATCGAACAGAACTCTCAGGAGCTGATCAATGCTATCATCAAGCTGAAACCGGCTACTGCAAAAGGCACTTACCTGAAAGGTCTGTCCATGGCTTCTACTATGAGCCCTGGTATCGCCATCGACACTAAATCTGTTCAAAACTAATTGATCACGCGTGTGTAGCCTTATCTGCAAGGAGGGGCTTGCTACAAACGGTAAAATATGAATAAAGATCAAAAAAATGAAGTGATCGAACTGCTGAAAAGTAAGTTCTCTCAATATAACAACTTCTACATCACTAACACCGAATCATTAACGGTAGCGCAGGTTAACGACCTGAGGAAGACTTGCTTTGACAAGCAGGTGGAAATGAAGGTGGCTAAAAACACCCTGATCCGCAAAGCACTGGAATCTCTGGACAGCGAGAAATATGCAGGTATTTTTGATGCACTGCACGGTGTAACTGCCCTGATGTTCTCTGACAGCCCGAAAGAGCCGGCCCTGATCATCTCCAGCTTCCGTAAAGCAAACGCTAAACTGGAAAAACCAGTACTGAAAGCAGCGTTCGTAGCTGACGAAATCTTCATCGGCGACAACCAGCTGACTGCCCTGACCAACATCAAGACCAAAAACGAGCTCATTGGCGAAGTTATCGGTCTGCTGCAATCTCCTGCAAAACGCGTTATCGCTGCTTTGCTGGAAAAAGGCAAGAAAGAAGGCGCAGTGGAAGAAGCTCCTGCTGCAGAATAATTGGAATTTGTGGATTTACGGATTTAGAAATTTTGGAATTTATTCCTCCGTTTAAATCAAAAAATCCGAAAATCAGAAAATTCCTACATAACAATGGCTTCCAAGTCACAATATAATTAACAAACATTACAAACATTACATTAAAACATTATAAAATGGCAGACGTAAAAGCATTAGCCGAACAATTAGTAGGTTTAACTGTTAAGGAAGTACAAGAACTCGCAGACGTACTGAAAAACGAGTACGGCATTGAACCAGCAGCTGCTGCTGTTGTAGTTTCCGGCGGTGGCGACGGCGCTCCTGCTGCTGAAGAAAAAACTGCTTTCAACGTAGTTCTGAAATCCGCAGGTGCATCCAAACTGAACGTTGTTAAGGTTGTAAAAGACCTGACCGGTCTGGGTCTGAAAGAAGCGAAAGAACTGGTTGACGGCGCTCCTAAATCTGTGAAAGAAGGCGTTAGCAAAGCAGAAGCTGAAGATCTGAAAGCTAAGCTGACTGAAGCAGGTGCTGAAGTTGAAATTCAGTAATTCTTTGCTTAGTATACATCTTTTAAAGGTCAAAAGTGCCCATGGTACTTTTGGCCTTATTCCCTTTGGGAAAGTGTCTTTTTCAGAGAGTCAAAACGGGGAATCACCCAGGGTGACTTTGACCATGTGCAGAAGGCATCGTTAAAATCAGGATGGATATTGGCAAAGAAATCTTAATTTCCCTAATTCTTACAAAGTCATATAACTGCTAACTTCGAATATGTCTCTAAAAAAAGCCCAAACAAGCGAAAGAGTAAATTTTGGAAAGATCAAACAAGTTACTGAGACACCGGATCTGTTGGCTATCCAAATCCAATCTTTCAAGGATTTCTTCCAATTAGAAACCACACCAGACAAACGAAATAACGAAGGCCTTTTTAAAGTATTTAAGGAGAACTTCCCGATTACAGATACCCGCAATATCTTCAATCTGGAGTTCCTTGATTATTTCGTAGACCCTCCGCGCTATACCATTGAGGAGTGTATTGAACGTGGGCTTACCTATTCCGTACCGTTGAAGGCGAAACTGCGCCTCAGCTGTAATGATGAGGAGCATGTGGATTTCCAGACTATTGTGCAGGACGTGTTCTTAGGTAACATTCCCTACATGACCCCAAGAGGTACTTTCGTTATTAATGGTGCTGAGCGCGTAGTTGTATCCCAGCTGCACCGCTCTCCTGGTGTATTCTTTGGTCAATCTGTTCACCCGAACGGAACCAAGATCTACTCTGCAAGAGTGATCCCGTTCAAAGGGGCCTGGATGGAGTTTGCAACCGACATCAACAACGTGATGTATGCTTACATTGACCGTAAGAAGAAATTCCCTGTTACCACCCTGCTGCGTGCCATCGGTTATGAAACCGATAAGGACATCCTGCAGCTGTTTGGTATGGCTGATGAAGTAAAAGCAGACAAGAAAAGTCTTGATAAATACGCCGGCAAAAAGCTGGCTGCCCGTGTTTTAAGAAGCTGGGTGGAAGACTTCGTGGATGAGGACACCGGTGAAGTGGTAAGTATCGAGCGTAACGAGATTATGCTCGAGCGTGACAGCATCCTGGACGAAGCGAACATTGAGACCATCGTTGATATGGGTCTGAAGAGCGTATTCGTACAGAAAGAAGAGGTGAGCGGCGATTTCTCCATCATCTACAACACATTAAACAAGGATACATCCAACTCCGAGCTGGAAGCCGTTCAGCATATCTACCGCCAGCTGCGCGGTGCCGATGCGCCGGATGATGAAACAGCAAGGGGTATCATCGATAAATTATTCTTCTCCGACAAACGTTATGACCTCGGAGACGTAGGCCGTTACAAAATCAACCGGAAACTGGGTCTGTCTACCCCGCTGGACATGAAAGTGCTGACGAAAGACGACATCATTTCCATCATCAAATACCTGGTACAGCTCACCAACGGTAAAGCTGAGATCGACGATATCGATCACCTGAGCAACCGTCGTGTACGTACCGTGGGCGAACAGCTGTACGCTCAGTTCGGCGTAGGTCTGGCCCGTATGGCCCGTACCATCCGCGAACGTATGAACGTACGCGACAACGAGGTGTTTACGCCGGTAGACCTGATCAATGCGAGGACCCTGTCTTCCGTGATCAACTCCTTCTTCGGTACCTCCCAGCTGTCACAGTTCCTCGACCAAACCAACCCGCTGTCTGAGATCACGCACAAGCGCCGTATCTCCGCTCTCGGTCCCGGTGGTCTGAGCCGTGAAAGAGCAGGCTTTGAGGTGCGTGACGTTCACTACAGCCACTACGGCCGTCTGTGTACCATCGAAACACCGGAAGGCCCGAACATCGGTCTGATTTCCACCCTTTGCGTACACGCGAAGGTGAACGAAATGGGCTTCATCGAAACTCCTTACCGTAAAGTAAACGCGGGCAAGGTAGACATGGTGAAAGTAGAGTTCCTGAGCGCTGAAGAAGAAGATACCGTGAAGATCGCACAGGCCAACGCTCCGCTCGATGACAAAGGCAACTTCCTCAACGATAAAGTAAAATCCCGCGAAACCGGCGACTTCCCGATCCTGGACAAACAGGAAGTGGAGTTCATGGACGTAGCGCCTAACCAGATCGTAGGTCTGAGTGCTTCTTTGATTCCGTTCCTCGAACATGATGACGCCAACCGTGCGTTGATGGGATCAAACATGCAACGTCAGGCTGTGCCGCTGCTGAACCCGGAAGTACCTATCGTGGGCACCGGCCTCGAAGCAAAGGCTGCACGCGACTCCCGCCTGCAGATCACCGCAGAAGGCAAAGGCGTGATCGAATTCGTGGACGCCAAGGAAATCCATGTTCGTTACGAGCGTGACGAGCTGCAGAAACTGGTGAGCTTCGAAGACGACCTGGTGATCTATAACCTGACCAAATTCGTTAAAACGAACCAGAGCACCTGTATCAACCTCAGACCTTGCGTGAAGAAAGGCCAGCGCGTGGAAATAGGCGACTTCCTCACGGAAGGTTACGCAACCCGCGGTGGTGAACTGGCGCTGGGCCGTAACATGAAAGTGGCGTTCATGCCTTGGAAAGGTTACAACTTTGAGGATGCGATCGTAATCTCTGAGCGTGTGGCACGTGAAGACCTCTTTACCTCCATCCACATCGACGAATACGAACTGGAAGTACGTGACACCAAACTGGGTGAAGAAGAACTGACCCCGGATATCCCGAACGTGAGCGAAGAGGCTACCAAAGACCTCGACCAGAACGGTATCATCCGTGTGGGCGCCCACATCAAGGAAGGTGACATCCTGATCGGTAAAATCACACCGCGTGGTGAATCTGATCCTTCTCCAGAAGAAAAACTCCTCAGAGCGATCTTCGGTGACAAGGCATCCGATGCGAAAGACGCTTCCCTGAAAGCACCTCCGTCCACAGAAGGCGTGGTGATCGACAAGAAGCTGTTCAGCCGCGCTAAGAAAGATAAAAACTCCAAGACCCGTGAAAAAGCGGCGATTGAGAAACTGGAGAAAATACACCAGAAAAATACAGAGGACCTGCTGGAAGTGCTGATGGGCAAACTGCTGGTATTGCTGAAAGACAAGGTGTCCCAGGGCGTTACCAACACTTACGGTGAAGTGCTGATCTCCAAAGGTTCCAAGTTCTCCCAGAAAAACCTGGTGAACGTTGATTTCATGAACGTGAACCCGCTGGGCTGGACTACCGACGAGGTGACCAACGACCAGATCAACACCCTGCTGCACAACTACAACATCAAGTACAACGAAGAGCTGGGCCGTTACAAACGTGAGAAATTCAACATCTCCATCGGTGACGAACTGCCTGCCGGCGTACTGAAACTGGCGAAGGTTTACCTGGCCAGCAAACGTAAGCTGAAAGTAGGGGATAAGATGGCGGGCCGCCACGGTAACAAGGGTATCGTTGCCAAGATCGTGCGTGACGAAGACATGCCGTTCCTGGAAGACGGTACACCGCTGGACATCGTACTGAACCCGCTGGGCGTACCTTCCCGTATGAACCTCGGACAGATCTACGAAACCGTACTGGGCTGGGCCGGTCTGAAATTGGGCGTACGTTTCGCTACCCCGATCTTTGACGGTGCTACTACCGAAGAAATAGCCAAATATATCAACGACGCAGGACTGCCGAGCTTTGGCCACACTTATCTGTATGATGGTGAAACCGGCGACCGCTTCCACCAGAAAGCAACCGTGGGTGTGATCTACATGCTCAAACTGAGCCACATGGTGGACGACAAAATGCACGCCCGTTCTATCGGACCGTACAGCCTCATCACGCAACAGCCGCTGGGTGGTAAAGCCCAGTTTGGTGGTCAGCGTTTTGGTGAGATGGAGGTGTGGGCACTGGAAGCTT
Source organism: Chitinophaga oryzae (assembly GCF_012516375.2). Classification (NCBI taxonomy): domain Bacteria; kingdom Pseudomonadati; phylum Bacteroidota; class Chitinophagia; order Chitinophagales; family Chitinophagaceae; genus Chitinophaga; species Chitinophaga oryzae. The sequence continues at coordinate 7,342,014 of NZ_CP051204.2, read as the reverse complement.
ACGGTGCAGCCAACATTCTGCAGGAACTGCTTACCATCAAATCCGATGATATCGTTGGCCGTGCCAAAGCATATGAATCTATCGTGAAAGGTGACAACATCCCGAAAGCCGGTGTGCCTGAATCCTTCAACGTATTGATCCATGAGCTGCGTGGCCTGGGTCTGGATCTGAAATTTGACTAAGAGCTTTTAGCTACCAGCCATTAGCTTCCGGGCTAATGGCTGATAGCTTGGATATTTCGCAGGAATAAAATTTTTGTCGCTGGCTTAACACCAACGGCTAACAGCTAAAAGCTAATAACAGATGGCTATCAAAAAAGAAAATCGTCCTAAATCTAATTTTAACAGCATCACCATCAGTCTGGCTTCTCCCGATGTAATTCTGGAGCGTTCATACGGTGAGGTGCTGAAACCTGAAACCATCAACTACCGTACTTACAAGCCGGAACGTGATGGTTTGTTCTGCGAAAGAATATTCGGGCCTGTAAAGGATTACGAATGCTATTGCGGAAAATATAAACGTATCCGTTATAAGGGTATCGTGTGCGACCGCTGCGGTGTGGAAGTAACGGAGAAAAAAGTACGTCGTGAAAGAATGGGTCACATCCGTCTGGTAGTGCCCGTTGTACATATATGGTATTTCAAATCCCTCCCTAACAAGATCGGTTACCTGCTGGGAATGTCTTCCAAAAAGCTGGAAACCATCGTTTACTACGAAAGATACGTGGTAATCCAGGCGGGTGCGAAACAGGAGAAAGGAATGAACTACGGTGATCTGCTCACAGAAGAAGAATACCTGGACATCCTGGATACCCTGCCTAAAGACAATCAGCTGTTGCCGGATGAAGATCCCAACAAGTTCATTGCCAAAATGGGTGCCGAAGCAGTGGAAATGATGCTGGCCCGTATTGACCTGGACAGCCTCTCTTACCAGCTGCGTAACCAGGCCGCTACTGAAACTTCCCAGCAACGTAAAGCGGAAGCGCTGAAACGTCTGAGCGTAGTGGAAGCTTTCCGTGACGCCAACAGCCGCGTGGAAAACCGTCCTGAATGGATGGTGATGCAATATATCCCTGTAGTACCGCCTGAACTGCGTCCGTTAGTGCCGCTGGATGGTGGCCGTTTCGCGTCTTCCGACCTGAACGATCTGTACCGCAGGGTGATCATTCGTAACAACCGTCTGAAACGTCTGATCGAAATTAAAGCACCGGAAGTGATCCTGCGTAACGAAAAACGTATGCTGCAGGAAGCGGTGGATTCCCTGTTCGACAACTCCCGTAAATCCAATGCGGTGAAAGCGGAAGGTGGTCGTGCGCTGAAATCCCTCTCCGACGTGCTGAAAGGTAAACAAGGCCGTTTCCGTCAGAACCTCCTCGGTAAACGTGTGGACTACTCCGGTCGTTCCGTTATCGTGGTAGGCCCTGAGCTGAAACTGCACGAGTGCGGTCTGCCGAAAGACATGGCTGCCGAACTGTTCAAACCGTTTATTATCCGTAAACTGATAGAAAGAGGCATCGTGAAAACCGTGAAATCAGCGAAAAAGCTGGTAGACCGGAAAGAAGCGGTGGTTTGGGACATCCTGGAAAACGTGCTGAAAGGTCACCCGGTATTGTTAAACCGTGCTCCGACCCTGCACCGTCTGTCTATCCAGGCATTCCAGCCTAAACTGGTGGAAGGTAAAGCGATCCAGCTGCACCCGCTCGTGTGTTCTGCGTTCAACGCCGACTTCGACGGTGACCAGATGGCGGTACACGTGCCGCTGAGCAACGCTGCTATCCTGGAAGCCCAACTGCTGATGCTGTCTTCCCACAACATCCTCAACCCGCAGAACGGTACGCCGATCACCCTGCCTTCCCAGGACATGGTGCTCGGTCTGTATTACATTACCAAGGGTAAGAAAACCATGGGTGATGTAGTGGTAAGAGGTGAAGGCAAAGCATTCTATTCTGCTGAAGAGGTGATCATCGCCCTGAACGAAGACAGAATCGACCTGCACGCTCACATCCGTGTGAAAACCACGGTGAGAACGGCTGAAGGCAACCTGGAAAACAAACTCGTGGAAACAACTGTAGGCCGCGTACTGTTCAACCAGTTTGTACCGAAAGAAGCAGGTTATGTAAATGCGCTGCTGACCAAGAAATCACTGCGTGAAATCATCGGTGATATCATCAAATACACAGATATTCCCAAAACAGCCAAATTCCTGGACGACATCAAACAATTAGGTTTCCGCATGGCGTTCCGCGGTGGTCTGTCATTTAACATCAATGACCTGATCATCCCGGAAGTTAAGCAGGAAATGATTGATGCTGCTGCCGGTGAGGTGGACGAAGTTTGGGATAACTATAACATGGGGCTGATCACCAACAACGAACGTTACAACCAGATCATCGATATCTGGTCCCGCGTGGATACCAAGGTGACAGAAACCCTGATCCGTGAGCTGGCGACAGACAAACAGGGCTTCAACTCTGTATATATGATGCTGGACTCCGGTGCGCGTGGTTCCAAACAGCAGATCAAACAGCTGGCAGGTATCAGGGGTCTGATGGCCAAGCCGCGTAAGAGTGGTTCTACCGGTTCCGAGATCATCGAAAACCCGGTATTGTCCAACTTTAAAGATGGTCTGAACGTATTGGAATACTTCATCTCTACCCACGGTGCCCGTAAGGGTCTTGCGGATACGGCGCTGAAAACGGCGGATGCGGGTTACCTGACCCGTCGTCTGGTAGACGTTGCCCAGGACGTGGTGATCAACGAAGAGGATTGCGGCACCCTGCGTGGTATTGCTACCGCTGCGTTGAAAGACAACGAAGAGGTGATCGAAACACTGTACGACCGTATCCTTGGCCGTACTTCCCTGCACGACGTATTCGATCCTCATACCGAGGAGCTGATGGTAGCTGCGGGTGAAGAAATCACCGAGGACATCGCTCATAGAATTGAATCCAGCGCTATTGAAACCGTAGAGATCCGTTCCGTACTGACTTGCGAAAGCCGTCGTGGCGTGTGCGTGAAATGTTACGGTAAAAACCTCGCTACCGGTTACACCGCACAGCGTGGTGATGCAGTGGGTATCATCGCTGCACAGTCCATCGGTGAGCCTGGTACACAGCTGACACTGCGTACGTTCCACGTGGGTGGTGTTGCAGGTTCCACTTCCGTTGAATCCGGCCTCCAGGCTAAATTTGACGGTACTATCCAGTTCGATGGCCTGCGTACTACCACTTACGAAAACAACGAAGGTGAAAAAGTACAGGTGGTTATCGGCCGTACCGGTGAGTTGCGTATCATGGACGTGAAAAACGACCGTCTGCTGGTAACCAACAACATTCCTTACGGTTCCACCCTGCTGGTGAAAGACGGACAGAAAGTGGCCAAAGGCGACCAGATTTGTACCTGGGACCCCTTCAACGCCGTTATCGTGTCTGAAATCCCGGGTAACATCCGTTTCGACAGCATCGTGGAAGGTATCACCTACCGTGAAGAGGCGGACGAACAAACCGGTCACCGCGAGAAAGTGGTTATCGAAACCAAAGACAAGAACAAGATCCCGTCTATCTATGTAGATGGCAATAAAGAAGTAAAATCCTACAACCTGCCGGTAGGTTCCCACATCGTGATCTCTGAAGGTGATCATGTGAGAGCTGGTCAGGTAATCGTAAAAATACCACGCATTATCGGTAAACTGCGGGACATCACCGGTGGTCTGCCACGTGTAACCGAGCTGTTTGAAGCACGTAACCCGAGCAACCCTGCCATCGTTTCTGAAATCGACGGTGTGGTAGCCTTTGGTAACATCAAACGCGGTAACCGTGAGATCATCATCGAAAGCCGTGAAGGTCAGATCAAGAAATACCTGGTGCCTTTGACCCGTCACATCCTGGTACAGGACGGTGACTTCGTGAAGGCCGGTACTTCCCTGTCTGACGGTTCTACTACTCCTGCAGACATCCTGGCGATTAAAGGTCCGTTTGCCGTACAGGAATACCTGGTAAATGAAATCCAGGAAGTATACCGTTTACAGGGTGTAAAGATCAACGACAAACACATCGAGGTGATTGTTCGCCAGATGATGCGCAAAGTGAACATCGAGGATCCCGGAGATACCCGCTTCCTGGAAGGCGATACCGAAGACAGGTTCGACTTCTTCGAAGAGAACGACATGATCTTTGATAAGAAAGTGGTAACAGAAGCTGGTGACTCCACCACCCTGAAAGCCGGTCAGATCGTGACCCTGCGTCAGGTACGTGAAGAGAACTCCCTGCTGCGCCGCGCCGATAAGAAACTGGTAGAATTCCGTGATGCACAACCGGCTACTTCCAGCCCGCTGCTCCAGGGTATTACCAAAGCGTCTCTCGGCACCCGTAGCTGGATCTCCGCTGCGTCCTTCCAGGAAACCACGAAAGTACTGTCTCAGGCAGCGATCAACGGTAAGATCGACGATATGACCGGTCTGAAGGAAAATATCGTTACAGGTCACCTGATCCCGGCTGGTACCGGTCTGCGTGAATTCGAAAACATGATCGTAGGTTCCAAAGAAGAATACGACATCCTGGCCTCTTCCAAAGAAGTGTTCCAGTTTGACGAAGAAGAATAAACTGTGATGGCCATGATGATTACTGATTTCGCCGATTGTGCGAAGACGGGTAATGGCTGATCAGTTGGAAGTTTAAAAGAGGACGCCCTCATTGATGAAAATCGATGAGGGCGTCCTCTTTTTTGCCTGTGGTGCCGGCAGACTATATCACCTGAAGGCAACAGCTGATAAAAGCAGGCAGGCTCCGTGAAATCAGTAATAATCATGGCCATCATAGTTCTTTTTAGTACTTTACAGCCGGTTTTAAAAACGATCCGGAAATTCATGAAAAAACTGCTTATTGTAGTATTGGGATGGCTGATGGTGATGACAGCCTGTAAAAAGAACAGCGATTCTGCCATTCCTGTGACCTCTTCCAGCTTTATGTTTTTTAACGGTGTGCCGGACGTTACGTATGATATCTGGCTGGATTCCACACTTATTATGAAAGACCTGACTTTCGGCCAAAGTACGCCCTACCGGGAAATGCGGGCCCAGCTGTATACGATCTATCTGATAGATCATAATCGCCCGAAGGATACCATAAGGGTAGGGCAGATCAACCTGCGCAACAAGCGGCTTTTCTCTGCTTATATAGCGGTTGATTCGGCCAACAATGGGCAGAGAGTAGTGACGGCTGCTGAAGATGACCTGACGGCGCCGCCGGCGGAGCATATGAAGCTCCGGATAGTGAATCTCAGCTGGGCTTTCCGGCCCAACGGCCAGTCGTCCAGCATGGACCTGTTTTCAAAGACCACGCCTGTATTCAGGGGCATGGGATTCTCTGCAGTGACTGAGTTTGCCACATTGCCCGGAGACAGTACCTATCCGTTTAATTTCCGGCGTAATGATGATACTACCAAAGTGCCCAATCAGTTTCCCTTTAAATCGCAGAGCGGGAAAATCTATACCGTGGTGATGCTGGGGAATGCATTGACGTCGACCCTATTTAAGACTTTTACAATCACTCATAATTGACACATCTGGCTGTAACGCGCCGGGCTGTAGCAAAAAGCTTCGTTAAAAATGGGAATCCGGATTTGAAAATCCGGTAAAAGCTTTATTTTAGCCCTTCAATTTTAAAACCTTAAAAGGAGTAATCTACCTATTAACATGCGCACTTGTAAACAATTCGTATCAAAAGCATTCTTAGCGGCATTAGCAGCCGGTTTATTTATGGCCTGCAACGGCAACAAAGCTGGCAACAACAACAATGCGCCTGCTAACACTCCCGCCGCGGGTACGAACGCTCCCGCAACAGGTTTCAAAATTGCTTATGTGGACCTGGACTCCCTGGAAGCACATTTCGAATACTTCAAACAAAAGAAATCGGAACTGGAGCAGAAACAACAAGGTATGGAAAACCAGCTGAAAGCGAAGGCAAGAGCTTTACAGGCGGAATACCAGGACCTGCAGCGTAAAGCATCCACGCTGACCCAGGAGCAGGGCGAGGCAGCACAACGCAGTCTGATGGCTAAACAGCAGCAACTGGAGCAGGAAGCACAGAATATGCGTGCAGACTATGCCCAGAGCGAAACCAAGTTCAACGAAGAGCTGCAGAAAAGGCTGGACGATTTTCTGAAATCCTTTAATTCAGACAAACGTTATGCGTATATCTTCTCTTTCCGTACCGGGCAGAGCAACATTCTGTATGCAGATCCGGCTTATGATGTGACAGCAGATGTGATCAAAGGCATGAACGATAAAGGCGCTGAAGCACCTGCCGCCAAATAAAGAAAATAACAGGCAAACATTAAAAATTTTGTCTACCTTATAGTCCCGGTTTCCCAAAAGAGCCGGGACTTTTTAATTTTTACCGTTATATGGACATCAACCAAAACAATTCATTCAAGCCCACGCTGGGCTTATTAGATGCTACAATGATCGTTGCCGGTTCCATGATAGGTTCCGGTATTTTTATTGTCACTGCAGAGATAGCCCGCAGTGTGGGCGGCGCCGGATGGGTGACCGCCATGTGGGTACTGGCTGGTGTGGTAACGCTCATTGCGGCGCTCAGTTACGGCGAATTATCCGGGATGTTTCCCAAAGCAGGCGGGCAATACGTATACCTGCGCGAGGCCTACAACCCCTTTATCGCTTTTTTATTTGGCTGGACGCAGTTCGGTGTTATCCAGACAGGCACCATCGCCGCGGTGGCCGTGGCTTTCGCCAAATTTACCGCTTACCTCATACCGGGCTTCAGCGAGAAAAATATCCTCCTGTCGTTCAATGTGGAGCTGAAACCGTTCTTCCAGGTGTCCGCAGCACAGGTAGTGGCCATCATCTCCATTATCCTGCTCACCTACATTAATACACGTGGCGTAAAACACGGAAAGGCGATACAGACCGTATTTACCCTTGCCAAACTGTTGTCCCTGTTTGGGTTGATTATTTTTGGCTTCCTGCTGGGCGCTAAAGCAGATATCTGGAATGCCAACTGGCAGGACCCGTGGAACCATTTTTCCATGGAGGCAGTGAATGGGGATACCATTGTTAAATCCTTATCGGGGCTGGCTTTCTTCGGCGCAGTGGCCGTATCCATGAAGGGATCGTTATTTTCCAGCGATGCTTGGAATAACGTGACTTTTATTGCCGCAGAGATTAAGAACCCGGCCCGCAACATCGGCCGTTCGCTGTTTCTGGGCACCCTGATCGTGACCATTATCTATGTGAGCTGTAACCTGATGTACCTGGCGGTATTGCCGCTGCACGACATCGCTTTCGCAGCCAACGACAGGGTGGGGGTGGCCGCCGCAGAGAAAATCTTCGGGGGCATTGGTTCCGGCATTATCGCAGTGATGATCATGATTTCCACCTTTGGCTGTAACAACGGCCTGATCCTGTCCGGCGCCCGTATCTATTACACCATGGCGCAGGACGGACTGTTTTTCCGTAAGGCAGGCGAGCTGAACAAACATGCAGTACCCGCCCGCGGACTGTGGATACAATGTTTCTGGGCATCGCTGCTGTGTCTGACCGGCCGGTATAACGACCTGCTGGCGCTGGTGATCTTCGGTGTACTGATCTTTTACGTGCTGACCATCCTGGGCATTTTTGTGCTGAGAAGGAAACGTCCGGACCTGGAAAGGCCTTACAAAGCCATCGGTTACCCGGTGCTGCCGATGATCTATGTGTTGGTAGCGCTTTCACTGGCCACACTGCTGCTGATTTTCGAATCTAACTATACTTTACCGGGCCTGGGCATCATTTTACTGGGTATTCCCCTCTATTTTCTGGCAATGCGGAGCAAGGGAAAAGCGCTCTCCTAGCTAAAAAGGACAATAAAAAAGAAAATTTAACACAAACGTTGTATAAGATTTCGGGGCCACTGCGGTTTTATTAGCAGTGGCCCCTCTTAATTTGCATAAGACAAACGGAGGACTAGTGAAGGAGAACCCTACTGGATCGCAGAAAACCCTATAGCAGAAAAGCTAAAATAAAAATCGGCATTGCCACATCACAACGGAGTAAACGCTGCATGCAGCATCAGTTTTTTATTGAACTAAAATGTATGCCCTGAGTATTTGTTAGAATAGTTGTTAGATAAGTTGTATGTCATTTTATGGACCCTCAAATTATATAAGCCATCGGAGTATTATATATTTCTACATCTAAAGAAATTACCAGAAAAATATTTATTGCCAACAATGGTGTTCTATGGACATCATCATCATAGAGTATGAAAAAATATCAGGCGATAGAAAGGTATCTCAACCCCAAGATAACCATTAAAAGCCTACACGATTTGCATTCTCGAACATTCACATGACAATCTTTTACAACAAGCGTATGGTTTCTACCATGCGCTTCTTTTTTATTTTGATATTTAGTCATTTGATTATTTGATTATTGGAGGGTATTGGCGTGGTTTAAAATATTCAAATGATTAAATAATCAAATAATCAAATGATGGTTATTTTTGCAGCATGTTTACAACCACCTCCAACAGTATATTTGACCGGAGCATACAGGATTATCACCGGTACAACGATGTGCATCAGGCCATCAGCAATCCCTATGAAAAAAGCAGTATTGAACACCTGCTGTATATGAAAAACTGGATCGACACGGTACAATGGCACCTGGAAGACATCATCCGTGATCCGCAGATAAATCCTGCAGAGGCGCTGCACATCAAGCGTTGGATTGACCGGTCTAACCAGGAGCGCACCGATGTGGTGGAATATATTGACAGTTACTTCCTGGAGCAGTACAAAAACGTAAAGCCGGCTGCAGACGCGGAGATCAATACCGAAAGCCCTGCATGGGCCATCGACCGTTTGTCTATTCTGGCACTGAAAATATATCACATGCAGGAAGAAGCTACCCGTGCAGACGCTACGCCGGAGCACCGTGAAGCTTGTCAGCGTAAGCTCGACATCCTGCTGGAGCAACGCACCGATCTGAGTACTGCCATCGAAACGCTGCTGGCAGACATCGCGGCGGGCAAAAAGTACATGAAAGTGTACAAGCAGATGAAGATGTATAACGATCCTTCACTGAACCCTGTATTATACAAAGGGGAAAAATAAACGGATTCTTGGCAATTACTACCACTATACTGGTCACCCGTTTTTCCGCCCTCGGGGACGTGGCGATGACCGTGCCGGTCATGAAGCAGGTGCTGGACGAAAATCCGCAGGTGCAGATCGTTTTTGTGACAAACAGGAACTGGGGCGCCCTGTGCGCCGGTATTCCGCGGCTGGTATTTTTCCCGGCCGATGTAAAAGGCGAACATAAAGGCGTGCCCGGGCTGTACCGTTTATTCCGCAGCATCAGCCGTCAGTACCGGATTGACGCTGTGGCGGACCTGCACAATGTGCTGCGGTCCAGGATCGTGCGTACCTTTTTCCGGCTGACAGGCAAGCGGGTAGCTGCTATCGATAAAGGCCGCGCCGGTAAAAAAGCGCTTACCCGCCGGGAAAACAAGGTTTTAGAACCGCAAACCAGCACTATTGAGCGGTATGCGATCGTTTTCCGGCAGCTGGGCCTGCATTGTACCATGGGAACGCGGCCGGTTTTTGCACCGCAGCCTCTTCCGGAGCGGGTATTGGCGGTTACCGGCCCTAAAAACACCCAGCGGTGGATCGGGCTGGCTCCTTTTGCCACCTACCGGGAGAAAATGTATCCGCTGTCCAAAATGGAGATGACACTGGCGGCGCTGGCCGCGTCCGGCAACTGCCGGGTATTGCTTTTTGGCGGAGGACAAAAGGAAGTAGGACAGCTGAATGAGCTGGCCGCGCGTTATCCGCAGGCGCTCTCTGTAGCTGGCCGCTTCCCGCTGGAAGAAGAGCTGGCGCTGATCAGTCAATTGGACGGGATGATCAGCATGGATTCGGCCAATATGCACCTGGCTTCCCTGTATGGGGTGCCGGTGGTATCTGTATGGGGCGCTACCCATCCGTATGCCGGTTTTATGGGCTACGGGCAGTCGGAGCAGCGGGCGGTGCAAATCACCGATCTGGGCTGCCGGCCGTGTTCTGTTTTCGGGAATAAGCCCTGTTTCCGGGGCGATCATGCCTGTATGGAATGGATCAAACCGGAACAGATAACAGAAAAAGTAATAAGTGTTATCCGTTGAAATGCTTCACCATAGCTGGTTTAGGTGGATATTTGAAAAATATTGCAAGTTTTTTTTGCAGAAAAAAAAAAAGTTATACTTTTGCCATCCCAAACAACAAGGTGATTGCCCAATAGTATAATGGTAGTACGACAGATTTTGGTTCTGTTTGTCTAGGTTCGAATCCTGGTTGGGCAACAAGAAACGCGAAAAGCCGGAGAAATTTTCTCCGGCTTTTTTGTTGTGCTACCCCAGGGGGAACCAGTAAGAAAATTACCTAGTTTTACAGCTCCAAAAACGAGGATGCATGAATTTCTACACACGCAAATGGGTAAAACCAGAAGATCTCAATGCGCACGGTACTTTATTCGGAGGCAGTTTGCTGCGGTGGATCGATGAAGAAGCGGCCATCTATTCTATTATTCAGCTGGGCACCAACCGGTGTGTGACCAAGTACATGTCGGAGATCAATTTTATCAATTCCGCCCGGCAGGGGGACATTGTGGAATTGGGCATCAAGGCGGTGCATTTTGGCCGCACGTCGCTGACGCTGACCTGCGAGGTACGGAATAAGATCACCCAGAAGAGTATCCTGACGATCGATAAGATTGTATTTGTGAGTGTGGATGAAAGCGGGACACCAACGCCGCATGGTAAAACTGCCATTACCTATACCGATGAACGGTTAAGGGAAGAATAGGATTTACAGGTTTCATTTAATAAAAATGCAGCAGCGGGAGGACCACTGCTGCATTATCTTTTTTAGATAGTATAAAAAAGAGGGTGGGTAAACTACAACGGACCAGGCCGGTTAAATATTCGCTCGCGGAGTTCTGCGTGAGGCAGGCAGGTTTTTCAATCCATCTTCTTTCATGATCACTGCAAATGAACTCTGTGAAGCAAAAGTACTTACCAGTAGCGGATCTTCGGCATTTGTAGCATCTACATGGCTACTACAACCCCATTTTTTACCCATCTACAAAACCTCTACAAGTTGTATTTTTGGCGGATGAACCATAGCCTAAAGACGAGAGGAATAATCGCGTTTGTAACCCTGTTTTCCCTACTGACAGCCAGTAGTTTTGCACAAACCGTGCAGGATTCCCTGAAGCGGGTACTGCAACAGCCGGGGTTAACACCGGAAGAGCAGGTGATGACACGGATCAGGATGGGACGGGCGCTGGTAGACGGCAGCCGGAAAGACGCCATTGCCAGCACGCGCACAGCGCTGGAGATGAGCCGCTCCCTGAAAGACAAAAAGTACGAAGCACTGGCGCATTCCGCGCTGGTATCGCTGGAGTACACCGCAGAAGACACCGCGCTGGCATCGCATCACCTGGACAGCGCCTTCCGGTTGGCCCGCGAATCGGGCGACCAGCTGACACTGTCCAGCATATGGTACCGTAAAGGATGGCTGGAAAGCCGTACCGGCAAACCGCATGAAGCGGTGAAGAGCTTCCAGGAGTCGCTGAAGCTGGGCAAAGCCTTTCCCGGCAACATTTACGAGACCAATGTATATTATAACCTTGCGGCTATCTATGCCGACTGGAACGATACGGAAACACAGTACCGTTACGCGAAGGCCTGTCTGGCTTCCGCTATGTCCCGTTCAGACCCTGACGATATCTGCAACGGCTACCAGGCGATGGCCACCAGTTTTGAATACCAGTTCAACGGAGACACCACTAAACGGGAGCTGCTGGATTCCGCGCTTTACTACAACCGTAAAGCCATCGGCGTTTATGAAGCCAATGCGCAGCGTATCAGCTTTCGCAGCATGATCGCCCTGCTGGCGCTGAATACGGCCAACCTGTACGACCAGTTTTTTCCACGTACCTACCGGGACACGGCGCAGCATTACCTGAACATTGCCTTGAAGATTGGTAAGGAAACCGACCAACAGGAGGTAGTGGCCAGCAGTTATGGCATGATGAGCACCTTTGCCATGAATGACGGGAATTACAACCAGGCATCCGAACTGTTGCTGGCCGGACTGATTGCTTTAAAAACCTATCCGGCGCCCGACAACCGGCTGATGGCCCGCCTGATGGAAGCCTTGTCCGATGTGGCGGAGAGAAAGGGCGACTTGCCTAAGGCGCTTGAATATGCCCGGGAATACAGCCACTATTACGCCAAGGCTTTTGACGCCGATCGTATGGCGATCGCCAAAAAGCTGGAAGCCCAGTACCAGGCCCGGCAACGGGAGCAGGAGCTGGTGACGCTCCAGGAGAAAGCGGCGTTTAACCGTAAACTTAATATTGTATATATCGGGTTGATTGTCGCCTGTCTGGTGGCGTTGCTCTACCTTTTCCGGTCCTATCACTTCCGTTTGCAGACCACTATCCAGCAACAGCAGCTGCTGGAAAAGGAAAAACAGGACGGGGTGTTGCAGATACGCCTGAAAGAAGAAGAGGCGATGCGCCTGCAGCTGGAAAAGCAGGAAGCCGAATTGCAGGCCCGCCTGCAGGCGGAAGAAGCGGCACGTTTGCAGGCAGAACAGGAGCTGATACAAACGCAGAAGGAGCAGTTGCAGAAAGACCTGCTGGCTGGTACCTTGCAGGTGGAGCAGAAAAATGAGCTGCTCGAAACGCTGCAGGAAAAGCTGCGCGACAAGGCGGTACAGCCCGACCTGGTGAAGCAGATCTCCCGGATGATCGAAACGCATAAACGGATGGATAAAAACTTTGAGACCACGCGGACAGAGTTTGAAAACATTCATCCCGAGTTTTTCCGGAAGCTGCAGGAGAAGGCCAACAACAGCCTTACAAAGCTGGATTTAAAGCACTGTTCGTATATCTCCATCGGTTTGTCCACCAAAGAAATTGCGTCCCACCTGGGCGTAGCGCCGAAGAGCATCCTGATGTCGCGGTACCGTATTAAACAGAAGCTGGGACTGGCCAAAGAAGAGGGGCTGGATGCGTGGCTGATGGCCTGGAGAGAAAATAACCCGCTGAGTGAAGACGCAGCGGGTTAAAGGAATTGGGGCCGGATGAAATGTTCGGGCTAAGTTTATTGTTGCAGGAAAACGAACCGGTTCTCAAAGAACTTTCCGATGACCGGTATCGGTTTCTGCACACCGCTGTTGGCATTGATAATACCAAATACCAGGAATATCAGCGGCAGCAGGCTCAGTACAGAGAACACCGCGGACAGCGCGGGGATAATGCTCAACAGGATGCCGGCTGCTATAGACCAGATAAGTCCTGCTACCGCAAGGCCGAGTGCCTGTTCCAGATGGTAGTTAACAAAATTGTCCCTGTTCTCCTTGCTCTTTACATAGGCGATAATCCATCCGATGATCGTAATGTAAGCGACGATAGCCCATTGTTTTGTCTTCATAAGTTGCGCTGATGTTGATGATTAAAAAATGATAAAAGGATAAAATGGAATCAGCACAAAGGTAGGCGGCCATAAAGCCGTTCCTGCTTTTGTAGATACTACAGTGGGTCTACAGGGGGTAAAAGAGCACATCTACAAAAGATCTACAGTTTTTGTAATTAATTGATAATCAATTATATAACCGTAGTGCATAGTATGCACTTGTTTGCCGGGCGGCGCCGTCAACAGGATCTCCGCAGTGCCGGAATTTGCGAGCAGCCTTGCGGTATCTTTCGGTAACCCCGGCATATTTGCCGGTACAGCCGTGAGCGGCATGGTGATAGCGACACATTGTGTGGCTTATACACCATGGGTGGGGATGGCTTTCAGCGTGGCCGCCATCATGCGGGTATGGTTACTGGCCTCTCTCCGCACTGTGTAGCGGGACCGCTATGCGTGGCACAATGATTGTGCCCCTGCCGGTATGAAAAAATCCATTCTTTCCACATTCATAAGGGCCATTGGCCTTGGAGTAGTATCTGGTATGCGCAGCGCCATGGGACCTGCGTTTGCGAGCCAGTATGCCAACCGTTACCCTTCACGGCAGCTGAAAGGCAGCCCGCTGGGATTTATGCAGCGGGATACGGTGATGCGTGGTTTGCAGACCATAGCTGCCGGTGAGATGGTGGTAGACAAGGTGCCCGGCGTTAAAGACCGTATTATTCCCGGTGCGCTCGCCGGGCGGGCCGTAGCAGGGGGACTGGCAGGTGCTACTATGTACCAGGCCCATGGCGACAAAGCCTGGCGGGGCGCGCTGGTAGGCGCTGCGGCTGCGGTGGCTGCCTCTTACGCCTGTTTTTACCTGCGCAAATATGCCGGAAAAAAATATAAAATGAAAGACGGCTTCGCCGGCGGCGTGGAAGACCTGCTGGCGGTGAGCATCGGCGCCGGTGCTACGGCCGGAAAATAATTATTCGTATATCCTTTTACGTTATATGATGTCCCGGTATCGCCGGGGCAACCGTACTGTATCCTGCACACGAATACAGGACCCCGGCCCTGCTGCCCCGGACGGCAGCGGGGCTTTTTGATTTTAATTTATATATTTGGCATATTCCTTTCGAATGCAAACTTGAACCAACTGAACCAATCGGAAAATTACTCCTGGGAGCAACTGCAACTTGATCCGGCCGCCTTTGAACAGTTTTTTAAAAGCACGGCTGCGGCGTTGTGTGTCTACGCCCTCCGTATCGTAAAAGACAAACAGGCGGCGGAAGATATTGTACAGGATTTTTTTTCACGCTTGTGGCAGAAACGCGGCCAGCTCCATATCCAGGCGCCTCCCCAACGCTATGCCTACCGGGCCATACATAACGCCTGTCTTAATTATTTAAGGGACAACCCTGTTGTTTCGGACATCACCTTGCCGGAGCACATCCCGGTCGATGAAGAAGCTATTGAACGGGAGCTCCGTTTACAGCAGCGGGTACAGCAGCTGGAGCGGGTGGTGGCCGGGCTGCCACAGCAATGCAGGACGGTATTCGAAAAAGTATGCCTGGAGCAAAAGAAATACAAAGTGGTAGCCGAAGAGCTGGGGATATCAGTGTTTACCGTCAGGAACCAGGTGGCCAAGGCATATGAGATATTAAGGAATAATATTCTTTTAGAACTGATTTGCTTGCTGGTGTTGGATTTGGCAGGAAGATGAAAAAAAAACTTTAAAAAAATCCCTAACTGGCGTAGTACATTTTAAACCTATTCGTGTCATCATAACAACGGCCCTTCATCCATGGAAGAAACAGACATCCACATATTATCCGGCATACTGAGCGGCGAACTTCAACGGGAAGATCCTGCCGTGCAGTCGTGGTTGCAGGAAGATCCTGCAAGGGGCCTGCTGCTGGAGGAACCGGAGCAACTACGGAAAGTGATGGAGGAGTGGCGTTTACAGCAATCTTTCGATACCCATCGTATGTGGGCGGGTATTGCACAGGAGGCGGGGCCCGCCGTGGTCAGGCATCGTAACATCCGGATATGGTGGCGTGCCGCCGCAGCGGTGCTGTTGCTGGCCGCAGGAGCTTACTGGTTCCTGCAGCGGACAAAGCAACCTGTATCGCCTGCAGATACGCTGGCTGCCGCCAAACAGAAGCCTGCCGGTAATTTTGCGATACTGCAGGCGGGGGATGAAACGGTGTCATTGCATGGTAAAGACAGCAGCTTTGTGCTGGGGGGCAACCAGGTGAATGTACATAATGGCCATATGCAGGTAGCGGCAGACAAACCAGTGAACTATATCCTGCGTACGCCCCGTGGCGCCAATTACCAGGTACAACTGCCCGATGGCTCCAAAGTGTGGCTGAACGCAGCATCCAGCATTGCCTATCCTTCTGTTTTTACCGGCAGTGAGCGGCGGGTGACGGTAACCGGCGAAGTGTATTTTGAAGTGGCAGCCCTGGCGCAACAACCATTTGTGGTGCAGGCAGGCATACAGGAGATCACCGTGCTCGGAACGGCGTTTGGCATCCGCCAGTATGAAAAAGAACAACAAGGGCTTACTACGCTGGTCAATGGTAAGGTAAAAATACAGGCCGCCGGAAAAGACCAGGTACTGCAACCGGGAGAACAGGCCATTGTAAGCGGCAGCCAGTTGCAGGTGGTACAGGTGGACACGGAAGAATTTACCTCGTGGAAAGACGGCTGGATACGTTTCCGCAACAAACCATTAACATCCATACTACAAACAATTTCAAGGTGGTATGATATAGATATACAGGCAGATGACCAACAACTGAGAGGACAATATTTTACTTGTTATATTAATAAAGAACAGGGACTGGGAGAATGCATCCAGTCATTGAACAACAGCACCAACCAATTTTTGTTTTCGTTGCAGGGATCAACCATAATAGTGACAAAAAAATAGTCTGCGGGTATTTACAGCTCAGCTGATTTTTAAATTAACCAAAATTAATAGTGATGAAACTAAAGGGGATACCTATGCCTTTCCTGAAAGGCTGGTCACTACGTTTTCATGCCGTATTGCTTTGTTCCTGTATGACTGTCTTCGCAGGAACAATAACTGTCAGTGCCCAGTCGGCCAAAGCCACCATTACTTTGTCTGTCAAAGACAGAACAGTAAAAGCTGTGCTGAAAGAAATTCAGCAAAAAACCGCTTATGAATTTTTTTACAGTGACACGGAAGTAGACCTGAACAGGCAAATATCTGTCAACCTGCAGCAAGCCTCCCTGCAGGAAGCTTTGCAGACGGTATTGGGAAAACAATACAACTGGCGCATACAGGGAAAATACGTGTATATCACTTCCCCGCAACCTTCTAAAAACAGCCATCCCGGTAGTTCGCAGGAGCCCTCCGGCGATGACCGGCTGGTGAGCGGTACCGTTACCACCATATCCGGCGCACCGCTGACAGGTGTGACCATCCGGGTAAAAGGCACCGGCAACGGCGCTGTCACCGATGGTAATGGCCGTTTTCAGTTGTATGCGGGCAACGGCCGGCAGCTGGAGTTTTCTTTCATCGGTTACGACAGCAGGAAGATAAAAACCGACACGGTAGGAGGCCCGCTGACAGTGGCTTTATCTGAAACGCCCCGTGCGCTGAACCAGGTAGTGGTGACCGGTTACAGCAACAAACGTATGGGAGAGCTGACAGGTGCAGTATCGCAGGTAACTTCAGAAGAATTACAGACGACGACCACGCAATCTGTCTTCGATAATCTGCAGGGGAAAGTAGCGGGTATGAACGTCTCACTTAGCGGCAGTAACAGTGGTGGTAACACTTCTTCCACCATCGTTATCCGCGGTAAGGGGTCTATGGGATATAATACCACACAGCCGCTGGTGGTGATTGATGGTATTATCCAGGAATATATCAGTGACAAAGATCCGCTCAGTAATATTTCTCCGACAGATATAGCTTCCGTTACCGTATTGAAAGATGCGGCTTCCGCAGCCTTGTATGGTTCCAGGGCTGCCAACGGCGTACTGGTGATCACCACCAAACGCGGCGGCGCCGGTGGTGGCGGCACGAAAGTAGGGGCTAATGTTACCTACGGTCTGAATAGGGCGTCGCTGGGAAAATTCAGGGTGATGAACAGCCAGGAGCGTTTCGATCTGCAGCAGCAGATTTACCGCAATCAGTATATGGATGCCAATCCTGGCGCCAGCGAAACGGCCATCAATGATTATGTCCATGCTATGGTTCCGGACAGCGTGTTGAAATATAACACCGACTGGCGCGATCTGTTTCTGCGGACAGGCCAGACACAGAATTATAATGTGTGGATATCCGGTGGCGACCAGCGGGTAAAATATTACGCCTCCGGCGATTATTTCAATGAAGTCGCTCCCCTGATAACAGACAGCTACCGAAAATATAACTTCCGTTTTAACGTGGATTTCCAGGCCACAGAAAGATTATCGCTTTCCACCAATGCGAGCATTTCCCATTCCAATGGTAAGTCAGGCGGCTTTTATACGCCTTACGGCGATGCGTTTAACATCATGCCGTGGGATACGCCCTTTTATACAGACGGTACGCCCAAGATCGGCGGCCCGGATGAAAAGGGCTGGTACAGCGGCGCCAACTTCAACCCTGTGTATGGTAAAGGGCACAGCGACGCTACCACGAAAGCGATTATCGGCGCTTTCGATCTGAACCTGCGTTACAAGCTGACCGACTGGCTGAGCTTTAGCTCGCGCAACCGGTACAGCTACATCAACATGGACAGAGAGCGTTATTCGGACCCTTTGGACCCTACCAGCTTTTTCAATACCCGTGGCGGCTATTACTCCCTTGCTCCCGGCAATACCAATAATATCATCACTACCGAGATGTTGCAGGTAGAAAAGTCTTTCAACCGGCATCATATTTCCGGTTTGGCAGCATTTGAATTCAACAAGGTGATTGCCAAAAACGACAATGTTTCTGTAAACGGGCTGAAGCCCGGCATACGGGCCATCAGCGCGGGAGATCCTGCTACTTTGGTGTTCAGGAATGACATTACCGAAACAGCCTACCTGTCCCTGTTCTCTGAACTAAACTATAGCTATGACGGAAAATATTTTGCCACAGCCAGCTTCAGAAGGGATGGCTCTTCCAAGTTCGGGCAGAACAACAAGTATGGTAATTTTTATGCCTTCAGCGGCGCCTGGCAGTTGAGCAGAGAGAATTTTCTGCGTAACGCCAAAAAACTTGATCTGCTGAAACTCCGCTTCAGCTATGGCGTTTCCGGGAACGACCTGCCATTGGGGGCTTATCAGTACCTCACGCTGTACCGCTATATTGACGCCACAGAGATATATGACCGCCAGAGCGGTACCCTGCAAAAGTCACAGGGTAACCCCGATCTGCATTGGGAGATGCAGTATACCACCAACATCGGCATTGATGCGGGCTTCTGGGACAGGGTGAACGTTTCGGTGGACTTGTATAACAAGCTGAATAAAGGACTGCTGCTGAGCGTTACACCGCCAGCTACCAGCGGCGGTAACACCTATTATCAGAACATGGGCCGCATCCGTAACCAGGGTATTGAAGTGACCATGAACACCCGGCAGTTTAAAAATACGGCCGTGAAATGGTCTACCGATCTCACTTTTGCCTACAATAACAACAAGGTATTGGAACTGCAGCCGGGCGCCAGATTGTTGTATGACGGCCAGTATAGCGGTTCAGCCAAGATCGTGGGCAGCCCGATGAACAGTTATTATATGCCGGTATACGCCGGCGTGGACCCTAATACCGGCGAGTCCCGCTTTGAAGTGCTGGAAAAAGATGCCAATGGTAATTATACCGGAAAGGTGGATTACACCAATAACCCCGGCGCTGCCACGCTGCAGGTTTTGGGCAACAGCAATCCCAAATACATTGCCGGTATGACGAATAACCTCAGTTATAAAAACTTTACCCTGAGCGTGATGCTCAGTTATTTCGGCGGTTTAAAAATGCTGAACCGCACCCGTGCGGACCAGGACCTCGATGGGGCTGATATTCAATCCAACAACGCAGCGCCGGCGCCCGGACAGGTAAGGTGGCAGCGCCCCGGCGACATTGCCAGCCTGCCGAAGGCTGGTAATAAAGTAGATAGCTATTTCCCTACGTCGAGATATGTGGAAGACGGAAGTTTCCTGCGACTGAAAAATGTGCGGTTGGGTTATGCGCTCGCTGAAAATGTTGTAAAGAAAATGGGCGTATCCAAAGTCAATGTTTTTCTTTCCGGAGATAACCTGGCTACCTGGACGAAGTTTACCGGGACAGACCCCGAGAACAATTTCGGGGAAGAGAATTCGGGCAAGATACCTTTTGCCAGGCGCTTCCTCGCAGGTATACAAGTGACATTTTAATCTAACACAGTAAAAACAAACGGCTATGAATATAAAATGGTTAAGCATCATTGGTGTTACGGCACTCATGCTGATCTGTTCCTGCAAAAGTGCACTGGACCTCAAGCCTAAGACCGATCTGGACGCCGGAACAGCGTTGACCGGTTATGAAAACCTGAAAGCGGCATTGAACGGCGTGTATTCGTTGGTAAACGATTTCAAATACCTGCCGCGTTATATGAACCTGGTAGAGTTAAGCACAGATAATACAGAGGTCATGAAGGCCGGCAATAATGCTACTACTGCCGGTATCGAGTGTTATTCGTTTAAACGTACAGCCTCCATGCTGGACATAGGTGCATGGAATGCCGCTTATAAAGCCATTTACCACGCTAATATGGTGATCAATGCTATCGCGGACGATGCTGCGCCCAACATGCTGCAGTTAAAGGGGGAGGCCCTTTTTCTCCGCGCTATGCTGCACATGCAGCTGGTACAGGTTTTCGGTAAACCGTATGCACAAAATGCGGGCGCTCATCCCGGTATCCCGTATGTGTTTTCCACGGATGCTGCCTTGCGCCCTTCCAGGAACACTGTAAAAGAAGTGTACTCGCTTGCGGCGGCGGACTATGAAAAGGCCGCCGGTATGATTGCTGAAACGAAATCCAATGCCTACGCTGGTAAAGCCGCTTGCTGGGCTGCGCTGGCTGATCTGTATCTGAATGCGGGCGATGCTGCCAAAGCGATCAGTTATGCGGATAAAGTCATTAACAGTAACCAATACACGCTGATGACAGGTAGTAACTACCTTACTTATTTCAGTACCGATCATAGCAGCGCGGCAGATAAAGAAACCATCTTTACCATTAAAAACCTGGACAGCCAGGGTAAAGGATTTTACGGTCTGGGCTATAGCTACACCCAGACGAAGTACGCGGCGGTTTCGGCGCCTCTGCTGAGCTTACTCACGGAAACAGCCGGCGACGTGCGGCTGGCGTTTTACACGAAGTTGTCTACCCCGGGCGGCGACCGGTATTTCACCAACAAGTTTGTGCAGAATGGCAATCCGGCGGTGAGTTCCCCGGTGATGTACCGTTTGACAGATATGTACCTGGTCCGGGCGGAAGCTAATGCTAAAACCAATCCGCAGGCATCGCTGGATGACGTGAACCTGTTGCGTAAGCGTGCAGGCATTACCGGTAGTGGGCTGTACCAGCTGTCGGATCTTCACGGCAGGGCAAGTGTTTTACAGGTAGTGCTGGACGAAGCACGGATAGAGTGTGCCTTTGAGAACGGCCGCCGCCGGGCAGCGTTGCTGCGCAACGGTTTGCCGATGGTCCGCGATTACGCCGGCAGCACTGTGCCGGGAAGCCATGTCAATATTGCCGCCACCGACAACAGCGTAATTTACCCGCTTCCCGCAACGGAGATTACGGTCAATCCTAACCTCACCCAAAATCCATTTTAATCCGTTATATGAAAAAGATCACCACTACTATCATCGGCTGTCTTGCGCTTACCGCCTTCGCTTATGCGCAGCAGAAAAAGCCATTTGTGCTGAACGGCACAGTTACCGGTCAGCCTGACGGTAAGCTCTATATATCGTATGAAGACGTTGCCGATAACAGGAAATTTGATTCGCTGACAGTCAAAAACGGCAGCTTTACCCTGAAAGGAGAGATCGCAGGAGCAGCAGTGGCATATGTGCGGTCTGCAAACAGGGAGGATAGTCCCGCCACGTTTGTGCTGATGCCCGGTACCCAGCAGTTCACCGCCGCAGGGGACAAGCTGAGCCTCGGCATCGTCACCGGTAACAATGCCAATGAAGGCGTTTTGGAGCTACAGCAGGAGAAAGCGTCCATCCAGCAGAAATATCAATCCAAACTGGATTCCATGCGGAATGAGAAAGATCATGAAGCGGCAGCGGCCATCCGGGAGCGGCTGGCGCCATTCTTTGAAGGCAACGACCAGGCCGACTACCACTATTTCCGGAAGTACCCGACGTCTGTGCTGACAGCCTACCTGTTGCGGTTTCATGTGGCAGATCTTTCCCTTGAAGCGTTGCAGGGATATTACGACAAACTCGGCGCCACCACCCAAAAGACCAGCTTTGCCCAATACATTGCAGACGAAATCAAACAGCTCCGCCAGGGTTCACCAGGGTCAACAGCCGCTGATTTTACCGCAAAGGATATAGCCGGTAAAGACCTGTCGCTGCATGACTATAAAGGAAAGTATGTGCTGCTCGATTTCTGGGCCAGCTGGTGTGTGCCTTGCAGGAAAGGCAATCCTCACCTCAAAACGCTGTATAGCCGCTACCAACCGAAAGGTTGGGAGATCATCGGCATCGCTGACGACGACAGGAATGAGAACGCCTGGAAGACAGCAGTAGCCAAAGACGATCTGCCGTGGAAGCATGTGCGGAGAGGGCTGGACATGTCCAGGTTAAAAAACAACCCGAAGGATATTTCATTGAAATACGGTATTCATTCACTGCCTACCAAAATCCTGATCAACCCCGAAGGCGTGATCATAGGGCGTTACGGCAGCGAAGGCGATGAGCTGGACAAGAAACTGAAAGAGATATACGGAGAGTAAGTTAAAAACCAACCATCCCGTAAAGGCTGAGCGGCAGGGCCGTTCAGCCTTTTTTTCAAGAAAATTTTTGTGATAGTTGTTTTTTATGAAAAAAAATTTACTTTTGCGACCCATTAGTGATTGCCCAATAGTATAATGGTAGTACGACAGATTTTGGTTCTGTTTGTCTAGGTTCGAATCCTGGTTGGGCAACGGAAAAACAAAGAAGCCGCTCAGAGAGCGGCTTCTTTGTTTTTGCACATCCCTTCAGGCATGCCGTGAAAAATAAATTGTTCGCAAATGAACACCCCCGCGTTAAAACCGGACAAAGAGAATTTCTTAATTTATTGATTTTTAGTTGTTTAAGTCGATGGCATTTTATTAGCGCGCTTGGAGTGTCTTTCAAAAAATATTCCCCATGCTTCGTAATTATCTGAAAACCGCCTGGCGCAATGTTGTTAATAATAAAGTGTACAGCGCGCTGAATATTGTAGGTCTGGGTATCGGTATGGCCGTGGGTTTGCTGATCATCCTGTGGGTAGCAAACGAATATTCGTATGACCGGTTTTTACCGGGTCATGAACAGTTGTACCAGGTGATGAAAAACAACCCTGATAACAACGGGGGTATCAGGACGGTCAGTACCGTATCTCTTCCGCTGACGGATGTATTACGGAAAGATATTCCCGGTATCCGGTATGTGGCCGTAACGGACTGGTCTATCAATCACGGGCTGGTGGCAGGTGATAAAAAGCTGTATCTCCGCGGCAGCGGTGTAAGTGAAGATTACCTGCGTATGTTCCGCTTTTCGATGCTGGAGGGCGATGCCGGCAGCGCATTACAGGGCCCCAATTCCATTGTGTTGTGCGCTTCTACGGCCAGGGCATTGTTTGGGACCACAGATGTGGTAAATAAACTTGTTCGTATCGATAACCAACATGACCTGAAAGTGACGGGCGTGGTACAGGACGTACCCGCCAATTCCACCCTGCAGTTTAAATACCTGATACCTTATTCCTACCTGATACAGACGCAGCCCTGGCTGCAGGCGGCGCGTAACGACTGGGGCGATAACTCTTCCCAGGCCTTTGTAGCGCTGGAGCCGGGCGTATCTTTCGAAAAAGTGTCGGCGCAGATAAAAGATATTATCCATCGTTATGATGCCAAAAGGAAAGAGGAAATTTTCCTGCATCCGATGGACAGGTGGCGGCTTTACAGCGATTTTGAGAACGGAAAAGCGAGCGGCGGTTTTATCACCTATGTGCAGATGTTTACGCTGATAGGCGTATTGGTGTTACTGATTGCCTGTATCAATTTTGTGAATCTGTCGACCGCGCGTTCGGAAAAGCGTGCCAGGGAAGTGGGCGTGCGTAAGGCCATTGGTTCGGGGCGGCGTGACCTGGTGATGCAGTTTTTGCTGGAGTCGCTAATGCTGACGGGACTGGCCGCTGTGTTGAGCATTGGTATGCTGCAATTGGCATTGCCGCTCTTTAACAGGGTGATCGACGGTAGCCTGCACGTTCCTTACGATAAGTTGTCTGCCTGGGGCATACTGTTGTTATTTATTGTAGTTACGGCTGTTATGGCAGGGAGCAGGCCTGCTTTTTATTTATCGTCTTTTGAACCGGTGAAGGTGCTGAAAGGTGGTCAACAGGCGGGCAAATCGGCGGTGCTGCCCCGCAAGGTGATGGTAGTGGCGCAGTTTGCGGCCTCTGTAGCTTTGATCATTAGTACCATCATTATTTATCAGCAGATTCAATATGCAAAGAAACGACCGGCGGGATATAACGCTTCCGGTTTGTTATACACTTATATCAGTGAAGATATGAAACGGAACTATCACGCGTTGCGGCAGGAATTACTGCAGAGCGGCGTGGTGGAAAGCGTGGTAAGGGCATCCAATCCGGTCACTTCCATCTGGTCGCGTACGGTGGTGGAAGAGTGGCAGGGGCGCCGGGAAAATCAGCCGCTGATGGTGTCAGAAATTGCGGTATCGGCAGGTTATTTCTCTGCGATGGGTATGCACCTCAAGGAAGGGCGTGATTTTTATCCGTTACCGGCTAATGATTCAGGGTATGTGATCATCAATGAAGCGGCCGTTAAGCGTATGGGGCTTACAGCGCCTGTGGCCGGCCAGCATATCCGCTGGAGAGGAGGGGAGCCTGCTGTTATCGCGGGCGTGATAAAAGATGCTGTGATGGAGTCGCCGTTCAAGCCTGTGGAACCGGCGGTATTCGCTCATCGTGATGATGATGCTATTACCCTGTTATACCGGCTGACAGACAAAGTGGACATGCATACGGCGCTGGCGAAGATCGCCCCGGTTTTTAATAAATATAACCCGGGTTACGCTTATGACTATACGTTTGCGGCTGACAGCTATAATAAGAAGTTTAAGCTGGAGGCCTTGTCTGGTCAGCTGGCGGCTATTTTTGCGGTGCTGGCCGTTTTTATTTCGTGCCTGGGTTTGTTTGGCCTGGCGGCTTATGTGGCTGCACAGCGGACCCGTGAGATCGCCATCCGTAAAGTAATGGGGGCCTCTATTGTACAACTGTGGCTGATGTTATCGAAGGATTTTGTCACGCTGGTGTTTATTGGTTGTTGCATCGCGGTGCCGGTATCCTTTTACAGCCTGCAGCACTGGCTGGATAAGTATGCCTATCGTATCCATATCGGTCCGGGTGTGTTTATGGTGGCGGCAGGAGCTGCGCTGCTCATTACTATCTGCACTATCAGCTATCAGACTATCCGTGCAGCGCTGGCCAACCCGATGCACAGTCTGAAAGCGGAATAATTATGGAATTGGTTTCGTCAGCTTTATGCTGGGCAGATGTTTTCGGATGATGTCCACCAGTTCTCTTCTTGTAAAAGGTTTTAGCAGGAAGTCAGTAGCGCCGGCGGCCATAAACTCTTCCTGCTCCTGCAGAAATGTTTCTCCGGAGGAAACGATCGCGGGAATGTGGCGGGTGGCATCGTCGGTGGCCCGCAGCGCCAGCAGGAAATTTTTGCCATCCATGACGGGCATTTTACCGTCGGTGATGATCAGGTCGGGGGTGATCATCTTCAGCAGTTCCAGCGCTTCTACGCCGTTTTCCGCAAAGTAGGGCGTGGCGCCCATGCTTTTAATGGCTGCGCGGAAAGAGGCCTGGTTGAGTTTATCATCTTCCAGCACGAGGATAATATAATCCTGGTATATTTCGTCCACCGGTTCAGGGTGAACGTTCTCCTGTATTTTAAAGCCTGCTTTCAGCGGAAGGACCAGCAGGAAGCTGGTCGTACCGCTTGAATTGGTGGCGGTGATGGTACCGTTGATTTTCTCTACCAGTTGTTTGGTGATGGATAACCCAAGGCCTGTGCTTTCCACCATATGCTCCTTGCCGGCGTGCGACACGAAAGGAAGAAAGATGTCATGCAGCTGCTCCGGGTCCAGCGAACTCACATTGTGTGTTTCCAGGTGGATATGATCGCCGGCCTTTAACACGTTGAACCGCACAACGGAATTTTTGACGGCGTATTTCAGTGCGTTGGACGCCAGGTTGTTGATGATTTTGCTGAGGATGGTGCTGTCGGAAAGAATGTATTCCGGCAGTTGTGCGTCGTAGTTGAGCACGACGTTGATTTTCCGCGATGATGCAATGGGGCGCAGCATCAGGATACATTCGTTCATGCATTCCCGTAAGCTGAAGCTTTCATTTTTCACTTCGTTGAACTGATGTTCTTCTATCTTGGCAAGGTCGAGTTGATTGTTGATAATTTCCCTGATGAGCAGCGACGCCACCTGCAAATGCTCTGTTTCTTTACGGATAGCGGCTACCAGCGCTTTGTCTGCCGGATGTACCGCCTTTTCCAGTTTTGCTACATTTTCGTTGAGCCCTTCCGCGATACCCATGATCGATGTCAGCGGTGTCCTGATTTCATGGTTGGTTTCCCGCAGGTACCTGGTTTTGGCTTCGGATGCCTTTTTCTGTTCCGCCATCATGGTACGTACCTGTTTGATATAGAAATAAAGCATGATGCCATTCAACGCGGTGCCGGTAAGCACTACTATCAGCCGGATGGCCAGCATACTGCTTTTGCTGAAGGCGATGGGGGTAACCAGATGATAGGAATAGTTGACCTCGAGCAATACTACCATTAATCCCACATAAGCCCAGAAAAGGTTCCGCAGTTTCCGGCTGGTTATCAGCAGGTCGGAGGCGCCCATCAGGAAAGCGGCGAGCAGGTGTATTTCTGATACAGGCCCCAGCACGATACCGTAGAATACCAGTGCCGCGTCGAGCACTATAAAAAATATCAGGATAACGTTATCCACGCCGATGCGGCGATGCAGGAACGGCAGGCAAAAAAACAGCACTCCCACAAACAGTTCGAGGTAGAAGGCCGGTGCAAAATCGATCAGGTAAAACACGGCCATGCCAAGGGTGAGTGACAGGACGGCCAGCAGGAGACAGATCGTATTAAAAAAGGATACTGGTTTATCCGAATAGGCAGCAATTTTCATAGTCGTTTTTCATTATTCAGGGATGGCATGGATAATGTATTCCCGAAATTAGTTTTTTCTATTTTAGGAATACTAATCCTTATGGTTATTTTTGTTCAGATACTTACAATACCTGTATCCTGAATGCCGGTATAAATGAATGTTCCTTTTTTCCATTGACATGATACCCGAAAGCAACACTATCAGTTACAGTTACCCGGCGCCATCGGCCTTTATTGCAGGGGGCGAATCCCGCCTGCTGCTGGCGGGTTACAGTGAATTAGAAAAATCGTCCGGTCCGGCTTTCTTCGAAGGCAGCCTGGAACAACCTTATATCACCGCCCGTTGCCTGATCGCTTTATCCAATGTGGTGCGGTCGTCATTTACCTTGTCACCGGCGCAGGCCGGCCTGATGAAAGACCCGATTGTGACGGCAGGTGCGGAGAAATTGCGTTTTGAAGGCTTTTCGCAATGTGCCGGCGTGTATGCGCGGGTGGATGTGCTGCCGGGCGGCCATCGTGGTACTTTCCCTGCCAACGGCACGGTGAACGTGGATTTTAATCAGCCGATGATCAATGCGCTGCATGCTGTGGGGAGAAGTGATACCATGCAGCTGACAGTGAATGCCACAGCGATCAGCGTACAAAGCCAGCCGGAGGAGCGTATTACAGAGAAGAAGGTGCCTTTGCCGGTGAAATGGATCAAAGGCCTGACGACGGTGCAGCTGTTCCTGGCGGCATCGGAGAAAGTGCATACGTTGAATAAAGTGCAGCTGCGGCAGCTGTTTCAGGGCATCCCGGCGGGTACCGTGAAGGCAGATTATTACCTGGCCGTGCGGGGCAACAGGCCCGCTTTTTCGCCGGTGAAAACAGCGAATGCCGTTTGTGTGGGCGGTATACACCGGCTGCGTTTACTGGAGCCACTGCTGCCACTGGCAGAAGCGCTGCAGGTGTTTGTGCATCCCGACATGCAGAGCACTACATGGCAACTGTATTTTGGTAACGTACGCTTCAGTCTTAGCCTGTCGCGCGAAGCCTGGCGCGGTTTTTCCGGTGAAGGCGCCGCGCTGGACGCGCTGGTGGCAGACGTGCCTGAACGGCTGATCAGCGCTATGGATAAATATGGTCATGTGAACCAGGAGTTCAACGCCACGTTGCTGGCGGTGGAGGAACAAGCCGGCTTTGAACAGATAGACCAGCTGACGGCCCGCCTCGCAGCGATGGGTTTACTCGGGTTTGACCTTGACGACAATGTCTACTTTTACCGCCGTCTGCCTTTTAAGCTCAACAGGATCATGAGCCTGAACCCGCGCATGAAAGATGCGGAGCAGCTGCTGGCAGAAGACAAGGTGGGCATCGTTTCACAAAAAGAAAACAAAACGGAAGCGCGGGTTGCCGGCAGCGGTGTTACCCACACCGTGGTGATAGAAGACGATCTGGCCCGCTGTACCTGCACGTGGTTTGCCAAACACCAGGGAGAACGCGGTCCGTGTAAACATATTCTTGCTGTACGAAAAAAAATAAACTGACACTTAACCCAAAATGATTGTATGACTCATCTGGAAGAACTGGAACAGCTGTTAACCGCAGAACGGGAACAGGACATTGTGCCGTTCCTGCAACGATTAACCCCCGAAGAAAGAAAAACGCTTACACCAGGGCTGGCCAAACTGGTGACATATTACTCAGAATTTGTGTCTCCGCGCCCGAACACAATGACGTCGCGTATGACCGTCCTGCAGGCGAAGATGTTGACGATCGCCACTTTTGTATGTTATGATAAAGCCGCTTTCCAGCGCACGAATTTTTCTTTTACGCTTTTCCGGGAACGTTTGCCGGAGAAAATCATTTCCTGGTACATGCCCGGCTGGTTCAATGAATGGATGCAGGAGATGGCGGAAAAGGACGCATTGCCCGGAGACCTGGACTACTGGCAGCTGCTGGACCTCCAGGCGAGAGGAGCGCTCACGCTGACACCTGCTATGGTAGTAAGCCGGCTCCCTATGGCGATCAACGGTAAGCACCGGCTATACGAACCGGCCAGGTTGTTTGAAGCGCCGGCTACCCTGTCGGAACATTTCTGGTACCTGTTCGAATATCCGTCAAACATACATTTCAGCGATAATTGGACCAACAGTAAGAAAACAGGAGATACGGAACCCAACTGGAAAGGTTTTATCCTGCAGTATACCGGTGATGGTACCATCGATCGCCTGCGGGTGCTGGAAGAATGCCTGAAGGCGGTGAACCGGAATTTCAATAAACTGCAGGTGGGCTGGTTTGTGGATATGCTAACGTTACTGAAACCATCCCAGGCAGAGTTGGAGCAGCTGCAGCCCCTGTTGTTGCAGGCACTGAACTCGCCGCAGTCCAAAGCAGTGGGCACTGCGCTGGGTTACCTGAAAGCCCTGGCCGGCAATAAGGAGTTTAACCATCAGGCTTTGCTTGATCATCTGCCGCAGGTGATGGCCGCCGATAAAAAGAACATTATTACTACCACGCTGCAAATACTGGAAAAAGCAGTTAAAGTGCGTCCGGAGATTAAACAGCGGGCTTCCCTGGAGCTGTGTGCCGCTTTCCTCTCAAAGGATGAGGACCTGCAGGCGAAAGCCGCCAAACTGATAATGCAGTGGGCGGATAAGCATGATGCTGCCTTACGGGAGCAACTTTCACAATACAGCAGCAGTATGCTCGCCAGTACCCGGAATACATTCAAAGACCTGTTGGCAGAAGAACAGGCAGACGTGCCAGCAGAAGCGCCGGAAGTTACAGAGCGGCTGCCTTTGACCGGAGAACATAACCGGATTGTTACCGGGGACCTGGTATTTTTTGCCAGCCAGGTATTTGAAAATAATGCCACCTGGCATTTTGATCTGCTGCCGGCCATGCTGTTGGCAGCGCAGGATAACATCACCACCGAAACACTGTTGCAGCTGGAACCGGCTTTGCAACGGGCGGCTACCATACTGAAACGCCCATCCGG
This sequence comes from Chitinophaga oryzae, assembly GCF_012516375.2. Classification (NCBI taxonomy): domain Bacteria; kingdom Pseudomonadati; phylum Bacteroidota; class Chitinophagia; order Chitinophagales; family Chitinophagaceae; genus Chitinophaga; species Chitinophaga oryzae. Next base: position 7,312,177 of record NZ_CP051204.2, on the reverse strand, counting down.
TAACACGGGGTTGCTGGATATGACACTGGCTGTCTTCTTCCTGAATTACGGTAAATGGATGGCGGATAACGATGCCGCCTATACGGCCCGGCTGAATGAAGTGAAACAATCACAGCACTGGTGGCGTGGCCGTCATGAGTTGCCGGAGCTGGAGCACTGGAAGACGTCCCGCACGGAGAGCGCAGTATATGCGCCACACCGGAGACTACTGATACTGGCACTGAAAAAGGTCCGTGAGAAAGACCCGTTGCCGCTGCTTTCAACGCCCACGCATGAACCGGGGTGGATAGCTCCGGAGGTGCTGGTACAACGATTGGGCTTGTACCAGTCGGCCGGCGTATCACCGGACGGGCTGGACCTGCAGATAGCGATAGCACGTTGTGCGCTGCAGGATACTGCCGCTGCCCTGGCATTGGTGGCGCAATGGCCTGCCGGCGAATATCGGCAGTTACTGACTTTCCTGCTGGACACCGCTGCCATGCCGCAGGGCCCCTTCACCATGGAAGACGCCTGGATGCAGGCGGGGCTTACCAAAGCGCCCCGGACGATCTATGACGCTTTTGCCGGGTTTTCGTATAACCGCTTGCCGATAGCGCTGCTGAACGGAGACTTTGAATGGAAGACAGGCGGCAAGCCGTATTTGGCATATGGCAAGTATAACGCCGAGAAAAGGGATTACGACCGGTATATGTCAGAAGAGCTGGTGATGGATATCACTTTCCCTGAAGGGGAAATCCTGAAAGGGAAGTTGCCGTTATTGCAGGAATACCTGAACGGAGTGGGTGAGTATTTCTCCGTTTCCATTACGGATGTAGCCAGGCTGCTGCTGCTTACGCCCAATCATCCGGATGTGTTGCTGGCGCGGGTCATGAGATCCTGTCAGCGTTCTTCGGGATATTACGAGGTGAATGAAACAGGCATCGTGTTAAACACGCTGAAAACCCTGCACAGCCTGGACATACCGCCTTCAGAAATGATGTACCTCTGCATTGCGCTGAGTATGTTGCATGCCGATAAAACAGTCAAAGGATATGCCGCCGAATACTGGAGCAGCCGTATTCCTGACCGTATCAGCAGTGAGAAGCTGGGACAGACCATTGGTCTGCAGCAGCGGGTGGGCTGGGCGCCGATGAAACGCTTTACCGACCTGGTAGCTACGCAAACGCAAATCAGCCGGCAGCAGAACGAGGCGTTGGAAACACTGCTGACAGCCTGTCTTGCCGTGTTTACCGAAACACCGGTAAAAGACCTTAAAAAGCTGCTGGAAGTGTATGGCGAAGTGCTGGCGATCAACAACAGCAGTATCAGCAATACTGCTGTTATACAGCTGCTGACTGCATGGCAGGGCAGCAGTACCGTGAAAAAAACAGCGCAGCAGCTGTTAAAACGGGTAGTGCAGGCATAGCCGTTTTTTCTGTGTACTTTTGGAAAAATATCAGATGTCCGTGTCCAAAAAACTGGTTGTTATCGTAGCAATGGAGGGTACCGCCCTGCTGGACATTGCGGGGCCCTGCGATGTTTTCTCGCAGGCCAATAAAATACTCCGCAACGACGCGCAGCAACCGGGGGATGGTTATGAGATACTGCTGGCTTCGGCAGTAGAAGATCATCACCTGAAAACGCAGAGCGGCGTGGAGCTGGTATGCCCGGTAACGATCGAAGAACTGGACCGCCCTATCGATACGCTGCTGATTGCCGGGCTGGGCACAGAATTTCTGCAATACAACCTGCACCATTTTTACGAATGGCTGAATAAAGTATATCCCCGCCTGCGCCGTATAGGCTCCGTCTGTATCGGCGCTTACGCGCTGGCGCGGGCAGGGATACTGCGTGGTCGCCGCGCCACTACCCACTGGCAATACACGCAGGATTTCCAGGACCGGCATCCTGAGGTACAGCTGGACACCAACCCGTTTTATACACGTGACGGGAACGTATATACGTCCGGTGGCCTGGCTTCCGGTATCGACCTGGCTTTTGCCCTGCTGGAAGAAGATTATGGCCGGGACCTGGCAGCCCAGGTCGCCAAAAGGATGGTCATCTACCTGAAAAGGCCAGGGTACCAAACGCAGTTCGGAGAGCTGCTGGACCACCACCGGCTGGCCAATACGCTCGCCGGTAAATTGCGGCCCTGGATGACACAAGAGCTGCATCAGGACCTGAGCGTGGAGCGCCTGGCCGCACAGGCCAATATGAGCCCCCGTAACTTCGCCCGCGTTTTCCTCCGTGAGTCTGGCCTCACTCCCGCCAAATTTGTGGAAAAGCTACGGGTGGAAACCGCCCGCAAGTATCTCGAAGAAAGCGACCTCAGTATAGAACAGATCGCCGAAAAATGCGGCCTCGGCGGGATGGTCTCCATGCGCCGCGTCTTCCTCCGCCATATCTCCGTTTCCCCGAGCGACTACCGCCGCAATTTCCGCACCTCCCTGCACGCTTGAGTTGGCAGAAATTGTATATTTTTCGTCATTTGAGACAGATGACGGTTGGAGTACTTTTGTACTGTAACCAAAATTATTCAAGCGATGAAAATAGCTATCAACGGATTCGGCCGTATCGGAAGAATGACCCTCAGAGCTTTACAGCATAAAGACAATGTGGAGGTAGTAGCCATCAATGACCTGATGGGCGCAGACATCCTCGCTCACCTTTTCAAATATGACACCGCCCACGGAAAGTTTCCCGGCACGGTTTCCCATACCAGCCAACAACTGATCGTTAACGGAAAAGAGATCCTGCTTACCAGCGAAAAAGACCCTGCTAACCTGCCCTGGGGGCAACTGGGGGTAGATATGGTGATAGAATCCACCGGGAGATTTACCAGCAAAGACCAGGCGCAGGCACATATCCGCGCAGGCGCCCGCCGCGTACTGATCACAGCACCTGCCTCCGGTGGCGTGAAAACCATCGTAGCCGGTGTAAATGAAGATATTATCGAGCCGACAGATGAAATACTGTCTACCGCTTCCTGCACCACTAACAGTATCGCCCCTCCGTTGTTTTTGCTGGACAAGGCATTTGGTATTGAATCCGGTTTTATGACCACGGTACATGCTTTCACTATGGACCAGATGCTGCAGGACGGTCCGCATAAAGATTTCAGAAGGGCCCGTGCAGCCACACAGTCTATTATTCCCACCACCACCGGTGCGGCCAAAGCGATCGGCGATGTGTTGCCGGCGCTGAAAGGTAAGCTGGACGGCGTTTCTTACCGGGTACCGGTAATTGACGGCTCTATCGCGGAATTGTCACTGGTGCTGAAGCAACCGGCTACGGCGGCGGAAATCAACGCCCTGCTGAAACACCATGCGGCAACGGACCTGAAAGGTGTCCTCGAATACACAGAAGAACCTTTTGTATCTGCGGATATCGTGGGGAATACCCACTCTTCCATTGTAGACGGCAGCATGACGAAAGTCATCGGCAACCTGGTCAAAGTAGTGGCCTGGTACGACAATGAAGCCGGTATTTCCAACCGCATCGCGGAACTGGTGACAGCGGAGATCTTTGATACCGCTGTTATTTAGGGATTTTTTGATTTACGATTTTTTGATTTCGTGGATCAAGGAGCATATAAAAAAGGAGACCAAAGCGATCATCTATTCGCTTTGGTCTCCTTTTTTATTATCCGCAAAATCAAAAAATCGTAAATCAAAAAATCCTTAAATAGATTACTGGTAGTTGTAATTGTCCCAGTAAGGTATTACGCCGCGTTGATTGGCCGGTACCCAGAAGATCGGGGAAGTAGCGTTGTTTTCGTTGGCTACTTTCGCGAAGTTGTCCGGGTTGTTGGTCAGCTCCACGGTAGGGTAGTGCACCCTTTCCGGCATTGGTTTCCATACGGAAGAATGCCAGGTGAAAGGCTCCAGTTTCGGGTGGCGGGTCCTTCTCAGTTCTGCCCACAGTTCATATGGCTGCAACAGGTTGAGGTGGATGTATTTCTGTTGCATCAGGATCTCCATTTTGTCTTCCAGTGTAGCCGCTGCCGTGAATTTGGTTTTGATGTTTTCGCCCCATGCGCTGACGATGGCGTCGGTAGGTTTGGATGGATACAATACGGAATCCAGCGTACCCCTGGCGTAGGTGCTGAGCTGGTTGAGATAGTACCAGAAATTGGTGCTATGCATTACTTCGTCCTTGATATGATCGCCAGCTGTTTTGCCGGTATTACCCAGGTTTTTCAGTGCGATCTCTGCGAGCAGCAGGTCCAGTTCACCCAGCGTGGCCATATACACCGGCATATTTTCATTGCGGTGCAGCGTGATATGGCTGTACATGGATTTAGCATTATTGGCCAGAGAAGAATTGATATTATCTGCAAAAGCGTAGTAACGCTGGCCGCTGCTGTAGAGTGCCTGCTGTTGTTCGATATCGCCGGACACGCCACGATAGTCTTTGAATTTGGTGGGCATGGCCAGTACCGGCAGGCGTGGATCATCAATACCGGGTTGATAGGAAGAGTCGCCGTAATTCAACCGTTTCATGATGATATTGGGAATGAAAGACGCATAGGTGTTTTCATACAGGCCCCGTTGCCAGGTGCCGCCACCGAAAACATCGATCTTATACCACATGGTCCATGTGAGGTCGGTGGTGGGCAAGGGTTTGCTCAGTGCGTCCTGGATCAGTGGTTTGGCATATGCTTCATCCACGCCGGCGATGCGGACCAGCATTTTCAGGCGGGTGAAGTTGATGAAGGCCACCCATTTGCTGATATCTCCCTTGAATGCAAAGTCTTGTTGCTGGAAGACTGTTTTAGCGGCGGGTGACATTTGGGTGAAAGCAGTTGGCAGGGTGTTTACCAGTCCGCCCAGGTCTGCAATGATAGATTGATATACCTGTTTGGGATCGTCATACTTCGGGAAGAGATATTGTGTTCCGCCTTTTACGCCCTGGAAAGCGTCGAAGTAGGGGATGGAGTTGAACAGGTCCACCAGTTTGCCGCATTGGTACAATTTTACGAAGGTGGCCAGTTTCAGGTATACGTCGCCATCCTGTTTCAGTTGCCCGGTACGCAGTTCTACGGAGTCTTTAATGACTTCATAGTTTTTGAGCCGGGTGTAGCTGTTCTGGAAGAAGGACTGGCCGGAGATCGGGTAATCATCGAAGCCGTTGCCGCTTACCAGGTCGTTGTAGCTGCTGAACCAGTCGTAGCGGTAGGAGATATACCGTTGCGCCACCTGACTGTAGCCGGTGATGCTGGTACCGCCGTTGAGGAGGTAATACCATTCACCATAGTCCTGGACAAACAGTTTGTTGTTGGTGATCATCTGTGTGAACAACCCGGGTATGACGTCGGTAACGGTGGCGTTCAGTTTGTCCGGGTCATAGAATCTTTTCTCCACATCTTTTTTACAGGCGCTGAAGGTAGCGGAGAGCGCCATCACGGCTATATATAAATATGATTTTTTCATGTTGTAGTTTTTTATTCGTTAGAAAGCTACGTTCAGCCCCAGGGAGAAAGTACGCAGTGTCGGGTAAATGGTGTTTTCCACATAGGTGTCCGCACCCAATGCGCCTTCCGGATCGATGTTGGGGATGGATTTATAGAGGTAGAACAGGTTACGTGCTGCTGCGGTGATGGTGAGTTTTTGCAGTTTCATGCGTCTTGCCACATCGCGGGGCACGTCGTAGGAGAGGGCCACTTCCCTTACTTTGATATAGTTGTTTTTGTACAGACGGTCCGGAGGGAATGAGGTGGCCAGGTCGTTGGCGTAGCTCATATAGTAGCTGCTGGCGTTGGTCATCTGTGTGTTAGGCACATATTTGCCGTTCGCGTCCTGCATTACACCGGGGAGAATGAGGCCGTCGTGGTATACGCGGCCGTTCTGGGCGCCGGCAGGAGCGGGCTGGTTATGTTGCCAGGGCACCATGTTGCCGCCTGCATCGTAATAGTAGGCCAGGCCGCCGTGTGCCTCATCTCTGTATTGCAGTGTGCTTTCCAGTTGACCTACACCGGTAAGACGGTTGTTGGTATAGGAGAAGATGGTACCGCCGGATTTGTAATCGAGGCCGATGCGGAGGTTAAAGTCCCTGTAACGGAAATCGGAGAGGATACCGCCGTAGAATTTAGGCATGATGTTACCGGCAGCAATAGATTTCTGATTGTTGAGGGAATACATACCGTTGGAACCTACGATTTTGTTACCGGCATCATCGCGCAGGTAGTCGTACATGATGATTTCGCCGTAGGGACGTCCTTCGTCGGCATGTACAGAGGCTGCGGAGCCGTTGATCAGGTTAGAGATGGGATTGTTGGTAACGCCGGGATAGAGGCGTACTACTTTAGAACCCTGGCTGGCTGCGTTTACGGTGATGTCCCATCTGTAGTTTTTGCCGAGGAGCGGGGTACCGGTGAGGCCCAGTTCGAGACCCCAGGCTTTCACGTCGCCCACGTTGATTTTAAGCCCTGTAGAGCTGGAAGCGGAAGATATCGGCAGATTGAAGATCTGGTTATAACGGTGATTGCTATACGCAGAGAAGTCAATAGTGAGGCGGTTGTCTTTAAAGAAGGAGTTGTTGATACCGATTTCAAACTCTCTTTTGCGTTCCGGTTTCAGTGCGCCGGGAAGGATGGCTTCCGGCGGCGTGATAGAGAGCGCGGTGGTGTTGGACAACCGGGTGAAGCTGTACAGGTTGTTGGCGAAATACCGGTTGGTACCGTTACCTACGTCGGCCCAGGACAGGCGTACGGTACCGCTGTTCATGCCGGGGATGGAGAAACGTTCGGTGTAGTTCCAGTTAAGGGCTACGCCGGGATAGAAGTATTTATTGTTTGCCGGGGGCAGGGTAGAGTTCCAGTCCATACGGCCCTGGACCTCGAGGGTGAGTTCACTTTTCCAGGACAGGGAGGCAGAAGCCAGCCAGCTGTACAGTACGTCGTTGCCGCGGTTAAAGCTTCTGATCTGATACAGGTTGGCGGCAGAAGGTGTACCGGATTCGTTGTTGAAAGAGTACAGGTCTGCAAAGTTGAGGCCGCCGATGGTATTGCTGCCGAGATAGTCGGAAGAGCGCAGGCGGTAAGCGCCGCCGGTGTAGGCAAACAGGTGGAGCCTGTCCTGCATAAAGGAGCGGTTATAGTTGAGCAGCGCCTGGTAAGTTTGCACCGTTGAATTTTCTTTCGCAATACCGAAGGAGCCGTTGGCTACGCTGGGTAGTATCCTGGTCACACTTCTTTCGGTGGTGTAGGTGGTGTTGTCGTAGTCAAGACCGGCCTGTCCCACGAGGAAGAGGTGAGGGGTAAAGTTCAGCGTTACCTTGGCGGAGGTGATCATGTGGATTTTATCATCCTTCAGGGAATTTTTGGAGCGGTCCCACATAAATCCTCCGAGGTTGGAGAATGCGGTGGGGACGCCGGCATTGGAGAGGTCCCGTTTGTACCCTGTCTGATCGGTGTAGAAAGGATAGATCAGGCCATAATCGTAATCCAGCGGCAGGCCCCATGCAACGGAGCCGTCGTTGGGACCGCGGCGGTTCAAGCTGGTGATGTTGTAGATATTGGAGATCACTTCAAAGCTGGCGAGGTTGGAAGCTTTGATGTTACCATTAAAGCTGAAGGTGTTTCTTTTCTGCCAGGAGTTATCGCCGTTGATATCTTTATAATAGTAGTTGGTATAGGAAGCACGCACATTACCTTTCTCGTTGCTGCCGGAGATAGCCACGTTGCCGGTGGTGGAGTGGCCGGGATTGAAGAGCGACAGGAAGTTATTGGTATGGGGAGAATTCTTTACCATGGAGCTGTCGTAGAACATGGCGTTGGCGCCGTCGAATTTAGGACCGAAGCTGAAGCGTTTGTTGGGGATGGTCCTGATTTTCTGTCCGTTGACCGTAGCATACACCGTATCGTAGATGTTATCACCGAGGCCGTACTGGTCCTGCAGTTTCAGGTAAGATACCGGTCGTTCTGTGGTATACTGGATGGAGCCGGTCATGCCCATGCCGGTGGCATTGCGGCCGCTTTTGGTGGTGATGAGCACTACGCCGTTGGCCGCGTCGCTGCCATACAGTACGGTGGCTTTGGCGCCTTTCAGGATCACCATGGATTCGATATCGGAGGGGTTGATATCGTTGATGCCTGCGCCATAGTCGAAACCCTGGCCTACGGGGCCGCCGATGGAGGTTTTACGGTCGCTGAGGATAACACCGTCCACCACGAACATCGGGCGGATGTTCTGGTCGGGGTTCATACTGGCGGCGCCGCGGATATTGATTTTGATACCACCCTGGGGGCCGGAGGCGCCCATATTCACGCCCACGCCGGCAGCTTTACCGTAGAGGGAGAGGAAGGGGTTCATGGTGGTACCGGCTTTGGTCAGTTCTTCGCCCTGTATGCTGCTGATGGCGTAGCCCAGCGTTCCTTTGGGGCGTTTGATACCGAGGGCGGTCACCACCATTTCATTGAGGCCGCTGGAGGCGGCGTGCAGCACTACGTTGACGGTGTTGGAGCTGCCGACGGTGATGGTGGCGGGCTGGAAACCGATAGAGGAGAACACCAGTACCACATTGCCTTGTGGTACTTCGATGGAGAAGCGTCCGGCAGCATCCGTTGCGCCTCCGGTTTTAGTCCCTTTTACGAGGTAGGTAACGCCGGGGATAGGGGTGCCGGTGCTGTCCTTTACCACGCCGGTTATTTTCCGCTTATCCTGTGTAACCTCAGCCACATTGATTTCACGTTCTTCTTTCCTGGTTTCTTTTTCTTTCAGGGCGATCACTTTTCCGATGATTTCGTAGGAGAAAGGTTGATCCCGGAAGATGGCTGCCAGTGTATGTTCGAGGGTAGCGTTTTGTACCTGTATGTCTACCGGTTTGCTTTTTTTCAACATGATGTCTTCGTACCAGAAACTGTACCCTGACTGTTTTTTGATGTCTTCGAAGACGCTCAGGAGGGTGGCATGTTTCCGGGATAGTGTGATCTGTTGTGACATAGACCGCGCGCTGATTTGCAGGCAGGCCACCGTCAACAGCAGGGTGACTATTTTAAGTCGCATGATCAGTCTTTTTTTGAAGGTGAGATGTGCACCGGATGTGCCTGTACGGTCAGGCGTGATTAGGCGTAGCCCTGGCACACAAAAGGGCCGTGCATGACGTTGATATTTCATACATTTGGGATGTTTGAGTTGATAAAATTTTGATACTGCGTAGTGTCATACCAGCTTAGACATTTTACCGGGGGCGGGTGAGAGCGCTCCTGGTTTTTTTATGCTATGCCGGCACAGATCTTTTAGGGACCTTTGTGCATGTCGTACAATTTGATTTTGGTTGTGTGTTTAATTGATACTAAAGTTGTTTTACTACATGACGATTAATTTCTCTTCTTCCAGTTTGAAATGAATTTTACTGATTTCGAGCAGGCGTAAAAGTGCCGACAGATCTGCTGTTCTGGGAATGTCGCCGGTGAAGGTACGGGTGGGCACTTCTCCTTTAAATACCACTTCAATATTGTACCAGCGTTCCACCTGCCGCATGATGGTGCGGATATCGGCGCTTCTGAAAGATATCAGGCCGTTTTTCCACGCTACAGCGAGGTCGGTGTCTGCATGGTCAATGACTTCCATGGTACCGTTTTGATTGATGAGTGATTGTTGCCCCGGTTTAAGGAGATGATGTGCCGTTTGCCGGCTTACCCTGACGGATCCCTGTAAAAGAGTTGTTCTGATGCTATTTTCGTTGTTGTAGGCCATGATGTTAAAGCTGGTGCCGAGTACGGCTACCGCTGTTTCGCCGGTGTTGACAAAGAACGGTTGGGCGGCGTTGGGCTGTATTTCGAAGTAGGCTTCTCCGGAAAGCGACACCTGTCTTGTTGGCCCGGCGAAGGAGGTGGGGTATTGCAGCGAGGAGGCTGCGTTGAGCCATACCCGTGATCCATCCGGTAATACAAGACTGTACTGACCGCCTTTGGGGGTACGGAGCGTGTTCCAGCTGACCGCTGTTTCGGACGAGGCGGCCTGTGGTTTATATACCAGTTGACCGGCTTTCGTTTGCAGGCTTACGTGCCCTTGTTGCGCTATCTGCCCGTTCATGTTACTGTCCAGCTCAATGGTTTTGCCGTTGGCGAGGGTGAGGATGGCTTTGTCTGATCCGGGTAGAAACACTTTATGCTGCGTTGTTGCAACGGGCGCCGGTTTTTTGCGCTGGCGCGTCCAGAGAGCGCCGCCGCCGGCCAGTACCAGCAGCAGGATAGCTGCTGCAGCCCTGTAGTTGCGATAAAACGTTTTAACCAACGGGCGTTTAGTAGTTTTTGCAGAGAGGATACGAGCCAGCATGTCATCCGACCGGGTACCGAAAACCTTTGTTTCCGTTTCGGCGGATTGTATCCATGCTTCTTCTATCATCCATTCGAGCTGTGCGTCCTGGTCATCTGAGCCGAGAAATGCGCTCAGCTCTTCCAGTTCAGCGGAAGTGGCGGTACGGGTGGTATACTGGCTTAACAGGTATTTTAATCTGTTGTTGTCCATCTGCAAAAGTGAATCTATCTATATAGACAGCAGGGGGAGGTAAAAAGAGGTAATGGGGTAAAAAAAATTTTTTGGCCAGGGGTGGTGGGCGTCTGCCGAAGGAAAAAAAGCGCAGGGGATAAATAGCGATGGCATCTCCCGAAGGGCAAAAAGCGCTGGTGAGCAAATGGCGATGGTATCTCCCGAAGGGGAAAAATTATTGCGGCAGGAACAACAGCAGGAGGAGGTTTGTTTCCGGGTGGGTAAGCGCGTAGCTGCGGATAGCCCGGAGGGCCAGGACCATATGTTTTTTCACGGTTTCCCGGGAGATCGCCATCCGCTCTGCTATTTCGGCTTGTCGCAGTCCTTCATCGCGGCTGAGCAGGTATACCCGTTGCCGCTGTGCCGGCAGTTCAGCGATGGCCTGATCGATGATACGGCGATAGCGGGCGTCCATGGTCTCTTCGAACGGGTTGCCGGTATCGGCGGCGATGGTCATTTCCCATTGCTGTTTATGTTCCAGTTCGCGGCCCAGTTTTTTAAGGAAAGAGAACGTATAGTTTTTGGCTACGGTGTAGAGGTAAGGGTGGAAGTGACTGACGTGACTGAGTTTGTCGCGCTTTTCCCAGATGCGGATAAACACTTCCTGTACAATTTCTTCCGCCATGGAGAGGGAGCCGGTCAGTTGATATACGAAAGCGCCCAGTCGCTGATGATAGGCATGAAACAACTGCGCAAACGCAGCCTCATCGCCTTGCGATACTAATAATAGTAAATCGTGTTCACTATTTAATCGTTGATGCTCCAAGTGAATATCTGTAAACGCTCTGTATTTTGGTTGACTTGCATGATAAATATAGACAATTACGAATTACCAACATCGAAATGAGAAAAAATGCACATAAAAAAGCGAAGATCATACAGGGATTGGCTGTCTGACCTCCGCTTTTGGTTAACGGGTTGTTATTTTTTCTCTTCGTGATATTCCTGTTCGGTGTTGATAGACCATATGTTGGCTTTGTCGGTGATGCCGGCGGCGATGTTGTCTACCGCCACCATGGCAGTCAGCATGGAGTGGTCTGAGTTATTGTATTTATGCATGCCGTTACGGCCTACGAGGAAGAGGTTGCCGAAGGTGTCGAGGTAATGGCGTACTTCATCGAACCGGGTATAGGTGCCGAAGTAGGCGGGGTATGTTTTCTCCATGCGGAGTACGGTGGCGTCGAGCACGTCTTCCTTGCGGGCGAGTCCTATTTTGCAGAGTTCGTGTATGGCGGTCTCCCTGATGTCGTTATCTGTCAGTTCCCAGAAATCATCGCCTTTGTTACAGAAGTATTCCATGCCTACCCAGGTAGTGTCCGGGTCTTTTACCATGAAGGGGCTCCAGTTGTTGAACAGTTGCAGCCTGCCTACTTTCACATCTTTTTCCTGGATATAGATCCAGGTGTCTTTGAGGGTGATGGGCTGGTGTGTGCGTGTTTTCGCATCTTCGAAGCTCAGGTTTTTCAGCAGGATGCCGATGGTGATGAAGTCGCGGTATTGAAGGCCGGCGGCTATTTCGCGGACATGGGCCGGCACATCGGCTTTCAGGCCGGCTACCAGTTCCTGTACCGGCATGGTGGAGAAGAAGTAATCGCCTTCCAGTACGGTCGTTTCGCCGGTTGTTTTGTCCAGTGCTTCGATGGCGGTGATGCGGTTGCCCTCTGTGCGGATGCCTACCACATCGTGTTGCATCAACAGGGTGGCGCCCTGTGTTGTCACCTGCCGGGCTACTTCTTCCCAGAGCTGGCCGGGGCCATGTTTGGGGTAGAGGAACTGTTCGATCAGGCTGGTCTCCACATTTTTCTGTTTGATGTCTTTGGGTTTGCTGGCATTCCAGGCGGCTTTGGCCGCATGTGCGATCGCTTTACCGATGGAGATGCCTTTAATGCGTTGTGCTCCCCATTCGGCGGATATTTCATTACAGGGAACGCCCCATACTTTTTCGGTATAGTGTTTAAAAAACAGCAGGTAGAGTGTTTTGCCGAAGCGGTTGATCATAAAATCTTCCAGCGATTTTTCCGGTTTTTTAGGAAAAAGCTGTGCATAGAGGTAGGAGATCATGATCCGGATGGTGGTTATGATACCCAGCTTACGCAGCGTATCGACAGACAGTTGCACGGGGTAGGTAAAGAATTTTTTCAGGAAGTAGATGCGGGACAGGCGTTTTCTGACCAGCATCACAAGATCTGGGTTTTCAGCCACGAGGGTATCGGTATCGCTGTGAGGCTGTGGTGCTTTTATTTCCCTTGTTTTTTGCTGGTAGCTGATGGTGAATATTTCGGCAGCTTCCTTGTCCAGTGGCATGACTGTCATCCACCAGTCCATCACCCGGTCGGACTTTGAGAAGAACCGGTGGCCGCCGATATCGATACGGTTTCCTTTATAGTTGACCGTTTTGGAGATGCCGCCGATATCTGTGCTTTTTTCCAGGATGATGGGCATTATATCTGTGCGTTGAAGAAGTTCATAGGCAGCAGTAAGGCCGGCGGGCCCTGCACCGATGATAATCGCTTTCTTTTGCATGAGATAACATCGATTGATGGTGAAGAGTTATTTGAGGGGTAGTAAGTAGCGCGTCTTGTTACACCGGAGTGTTTTGGGGTATCGGCGAAAGCGGGGGCGCACCCCGGACATGCAAAAGAATAGTGGAGGCTAAAGCTGGCATAATATAATGGTTTATCACAGGCTGTTCCTCTGTTTACGGACAGCCTGGTTTTTTGAGGGTTTTATTACAGGGTCACGCGGCAGCGCTTAATTTGCCACGTATACAATTATAAAAAACAGTACTGAAATAGCGGTTCAGCAACGGTAATGGTTCTTAGAATTTCCACTTGTAGAAGTTGACCGGCGTGTCTTTGCCTTCGCTGATGGTAACGTAACCATCGTTACCGGGAGTGATGGTGATGCCTTCGCCTTGTTTCTCCACGGTATAGGGGAGCCGTTGTGCGGGGCGTGCCATGGCCTGTTCCACCGTTTCGTTGGTGTTACGGTGCCAGTAGTAAACGTCTGTCAGGGTTTTGATCACAATATGGCGGCCGTCTTTCGAAATATCGCCGGAGGTGACCCAGGTATAAGGGAGGGTGATGAGTTGTTCCAGCGTGGCGTTGTCGCCGTCTTTAAACAGCAGGTGATCGGTTTTATAGAGGCTGACATTACCTTCTCTTTTGCTGACGATATAGATCTTTTTGCCGATGGGATCGATGAGGAGTGTTTCCGCATCTCTCGGTCCGTCAGGATATTCGAGGGTGAGCACGTCCGGACGGATATGCAGCGATTTGCCCGGAATTTTTGCGGGTTCCCGGAAGCGGTAGATGCGGATATGTTTGCGTTTGCCGCCGTTGTCGCCGATATCCCCCACATACACGTAATGTTTGCCTTTTGCGGGCCCTATGCCTTCCGCAATTTCTTCCATATCGCGGTTGGTAACATCGTCCAGTTTGACCGTACAGGCGAGACGGGCCTGCGGGTCCAGCAGGAAGACATCCGGCTTGTTGCCGCTGTCGTTGTGCGTCCAGTAATAGCCGGGCATCGTACTGCTGGAGGCAATACCGGAAGCTTCCGTGATCTTGCCGGAAGTGACATAGCCTAAGATAACAGGTTTAACCGTGGTATTGTCTTTGGTAGCCTGTGCAAGAGCGCCGGAGCATACGCCGGTCAGCAACAGGGCAGTCAGCATAACTGGTAATCGCATAGGGCAATTTACTAAAAAACAGGATGTCGCGGTGGGAGGCTGTTCTAAAGGTACCTCCGGAGGAGGCTATACCGCGGCAGGGCTTGTGGCGGGCTTTCGTTGCAGAAATTTGAAAAAAAATTTGGTAATTAATGGAAATGTTATACCTTCGCGTTCCCGAATTGATAATGCCCGATAGTATAATGGTAGTACGACAGACTCTGACTCTGTTTGTCTTGGTTCGAATCCAGGTCGGGCAACAAAAAAGCCGAAGCACAAGCTTCGGCTTTTTTTATGGTGTTATGCGAACACCAATGGTACTAACCGGTCCCTATCTCCGGCATAAGAGCATACCCGTGCTGATATGTTTACTTTTTAACCGCGCCTAATACATCCTTTACCAGCACCTGGTTTGCCTGGTCCGTTACATCGTTATAATAACCGGCGGTCATCACTATTTCCAGGTCCAGCGAAGGTATCATGACGATGGTTTGGCCGCCGTTACCTTCCGCCTGCGCTATATTTACCTGTTGACCGGCGACTTGCTGTTTGGTGCACCAGAACTGGAAGCCGTAGCCGACGTTCTTTTCGTCGGAATCGACAGTCCATCTGGTGGATTGGGTAATCCATCCGGCGGGGATCAGTTGTTGCCCTTTCCATTGTCCCTGCTGCATATAGAGGCGTCCTACGCGCGCCATATCGATGGGGCGCATACGTAGCCCTGAAGGCATCCAGTATATGCCATCCGTACGGGCGCTCCAGAGGAATGTTGTAATGCCCAGCGGCTGGAAAAGATAGCGGCCGGCGAAATCCCGTATACTCATGCCCGTAGTTTTTTCAACAATTTGTCCGAGCAGGTGGGTGTTGCCGCCGTTGTAGTTAAAGACGGTGCCTGGTTTCGCTGCGCTTTTACATTGCAATACGAAACCGGTAGGGTCCTGTGCCTCCAGCATTTGCCGCTCGCTATTGGCGGGATCATCATAGGAAACCCGTTCGTTCCATTCGAGCCCCGAATTCATTGTCAGTAAGTGCCGGACGGTGATATTGGCTTTGTCGCCGGTGGCATACTGCCGGTAGGCCGGGAAGTAGTCGAAAATTTTATCGTCGATGCTTTTGATCTTCCCTTGTGCCAGCGCAATGCCCACGCAGGCGGATACAATGCTTTTGGTCACGCTCCGGCAGTCATGCAGGCTGTCGCGTGTATGCGGTATTTTCCCTACCGGCGTGGGGAAAACTGCATCTTCGCCGGCAAAGTATTGTTCGTAGATGAGCTTGTTTTTTCGAAGGATAATAAGGCTGTGGATATTGTATTGGCCACTACTGATTTGATTTTCCAGTGCGATGATTTTCTGCTTGTCGATATTGGCTTCCTCGAAAGTACCTGTTTCCTGGTCGGGTGTTTCAGGGACGGGCTTGTCATCATTGTTATGGCAGGCGTATAACAGGAAGGCTAAAAGAATGGGAATAGCGTTTCTCATAATAATAGATTTTTCAATGGTGAGATAAGCATGTCATTATACGACGGAGAGCTATCTGCTTACCCCTATGAGAAACGGGGAATTATTACAAAGTTGTGAGCATGGAAAGATGGTATTAGGCGGAAGCCATTATTTCTTTTCGTCCTGTAGACATAATCCCGCTTTGGTAGTGGGTGCTTCACTGGTTAACGTGAGAAGAGCTGGCTGATATTATGTGAACCTGGATTGCGATGTAGTTTCCCATTTTGTTTTTTTTCGGGATTTTTTCGATAAAAAAACTGATTTCTATTTTAATGATCTGTGTAAGTGCATCTTATTTTGAACAAAAAGTTCTTATTTTTGATAGTATCATTTGATACTATCAAATGATACTATCAAAACTGAAATATGAATCCTCCATATGATATTACTGATAACATTCTGAAATTAATTGCCTCAATTTCAGAAAAAATAGGCGCCATTAACGCCACTCATTTGCAAAAGGTACCGGCAACGTTACGTAAGGCGAATAGGATCAGAACAATACAATCTTCTCTTGAAATAGAGGGAAATACCCTTTCAGAGGAGCAGGTAACGGCTATTTTAAATAATAAACGGGTGCTGGCGCCGCAAAAAGATATACTTGAAGTAATGAATGCCATCAAACTATATGATAGTTTGCCGGAGTTTAAGTCTGCAAGTTTACCATCATTTTTAAAAGCGCACCGGATATTAATGTCGGGACTGGTGACTTCTGCGGGTCAGCTGAGAAGTAAAGAAGTAGGTATTGTGAAAGGGTCTCAGATAACTCATCTGGCGCCTCGGGGAACGATGGTGAAATCGCTGGTGAATGACTTATTTGCCTACCTGAAAAAAAGTAAAGAACTAGCCTTAATTAAAAGCTGTGTTTTTCACTATGAGATAGAATTTATTCACCCCTTTATAGATGGCAATGGCAGAATGGGCCGTTTTTGGCAGACTGTTATTTTGAAAGAGCAATATCCGGTGTTTGAATTTCTGCCTGTGGAGCATATTGTTAAAAGCAGGCAAGCCGATTATTACAAAGCACTTGGTATCGCTGATAAAACGGGAAAATCCACCGTGTTCATTGAATTCATGCTGTCTGTTATAGAAGAAGCTCTTGATGAATTGTCGGAAGTCAAACCTGCCAAATTGACTATAAATGACCGGATTGCAGGCTTTCAAAGGATTATAGGTGATACTGCCTTTACGAGAAAAGATTATATGAAACAATACCCTGAACTATCTGCAGCGACAGCCAGTCGGGACCTGAAGGCGGCCGTTGATGAAGGAATTTTGAAAAAGCAAGGTGAAAAAGCCACTGCGACTTACAAGTTTACTTAGACGTCTATCGATCACCGGAAAACACTAAGACCATTTCAATCCTTAAGTTCTGCCGCTGCGGCGATGAATATTTTATCGTGGAATGTGGTTGCATGAATTCCGCCGGGTTTTATGCGGCGGACATTGAAGCGATCGTTACTGCGGTGACGGCTTATTTCGCGGATAAACAATAAAAAGGCAGGCCGTCCAGCGGCCCGCCTGCGATATACTATATTACGGGCTCAAGTTCATTTAGTTCATCTGTTGTAAAGACTTCCGATCTGATATAAAATCGCACACCCAGCGGGATCTCCAGCGAGAAACTGCTGCCTCTTCCGGGTGTGACATCCAGGATTAAACGGGTATGTTTCCAGTATTCGAACTGGTCGCGGTGCATATAAAACCGGCAGCCCTCTACTTCTCCGAGACATACGTCACTGCTGCCGGTAATAAATTCACCTGCGCTAAAGCACATAGGCTGGCTCCCGTCGCAACAGCCACCGCTCTGATGGAACATCAGCGGCCCGTGGCTGCGTTGTAGTTGATGGATCAATGCGACAGCCTTTTCGGTGGCAATAACACGGGCTACGCTCATCTTCGTATATTGTTACAGGTGGACATGATGTCGGCTATCAAAAGAAACCCAGCTTGTTCTTGCTGTAAGAGATCAGCATGTTTTTAGTCTGCCGGTAATGGGCCAGCATCATCTTATGGTTTTCCCTGCCAAACCCTGATTTCTTATAACCGCCAAAAGGAGCGTGGGCGGGGTAGGCATGATAACAGTTGACCCAGACGCGCCCTGCCTGAATGGCTCTCGGCACCTGGTACAGCTCATGCGCATCGCGGGTCCATACGCCGGCGCCAAGGCCGTACAACGTATCGTTGGCAATGGCGATAGCTTCTTCGGTGGTGCGGAATGTCGTTACGCAGCTGACAGGCCCGAATATCTCTTCCTGGAAAACGCGCATTTTATTGGTGCCCTTAAAGAGCGTAGGCTGGATATAATAACCGTGTTCCAGCCCGCTGTTCTGATGAAAGGCTTCACCGCCGCAGAGCACCTGTGCGCCTTCTTTTTTGCCGATCTCGAGGTAACTGAGGATTTTATTGTACTGATCTTCGGAAGCCTGCGCGCCCATCATCACAGTGCCATCCAGCGGATTGCCCATTTTGATGCCTTTGGTGCGGCTGATGACTTTGTCCATGAACTTGTCATAGATATTTTCATGCACCAGGATACGGCTGGGGCAGGTACACACTTCACCCTGGTTAAGTGCAAACATCACCGCGCCTTCCACGGCTTTGTCGAAAAATTCATCGTCGGCATCGGCCACGGACTCAAAGAAAATATTGGGGCTTTTGCCGCCCAGTTCCATGGTGACCGGTATCAGGTTTTCTGAGGCGTACTGCATAATCAGCCGGCCGGTAGTGGTTTCACCGGTAAAAGCCACTTTCTGTATGCGGGGAGAGGATGCCAGCGGTTTACCCGCTTCTGGGCCAAAACCGGTGACGATGTTCAGTACCCCGGGAGGCAGCAGGTCACCGATCAGTTCCATGAGGCACATGATGCTGGTAGGCGTCTGCTCTGCGGGTTTTACTACTACGCAGCAGCCGGCAGCCAGTGCCGGCGCTATTTTCCAGGCGGCCATCAGCAGGGGGAAGTTCCAGGGAATGATCTGGCCTACCACACCGATGGGCTCGTGGATGTTGATGCAGACAGTCGTTTCGTCATGCTCGCTGATACTGCCTTCTTCGCTGCGGATGACACCGGCAAAATACCGGAAATGGTCCACTACAAGGGGGAGATCGGCGGCACGGGTTTCCCGGAGGGCTTTCCCGTTGTCGATAGTCTCGATGATGGCCAGGTATTCCAGGTTGTCTTCAATCACCTGCGCGATCTTTATCAGCAGGTTGCTGCGATAGGTAGGCGATGTCCTGCTCCAGCTCACAAATGCTTCATGAGCGGCGTCAATGGCTTTTTCCACGTCCTTTGCATTGCCCCGGGCGGCCTGCGTAAACGCTTTGCCGTCAATAGGTGATATATTGTCAAAATATTCGCCCCTGTCGGGCTTTACCCATTTCCCTCCTATATAATGATCATATCTGGCTTTGAATTCCGGTCTTTGCGCTACGGTAGATGCCGGCGCGGCGGTAGTGGTGGAATCTTTCATAACGGAACGGTTTACGTGAAACAATAGGCTAATATGCTAAACCTGCCGGGGATGACCGGAAACTTTCGTACTTATCTATAGCACAATCGTACCTGTCTTTTCCGGCCGACGGAAAATTTCAGTAAATTGTAGGTAGTAAAATATGATGGTGATGCCGGCGAAAAAGTATTTAAACCCAATCGATTTTACCCATCCGAAATTCCTGCAGCAACAGGTAGAGAACCGGCGTATCTATAACCTGAAAAACTGTGAGCTGAATATCTTCGAGAGCTATCAGCAAGCGTACCAGGTACCCTTGTCTTTCGGCGACTTCGTGATCACCAGCATGGTGCAGGGCAAAAAGATCATGCACCTGCCGGAGCAACCGGCGTTTGAATACGTTCCCGGTGAATCCGTGATCGTGCCGGCCAATGAAACCATGACCATCGATTTCCCGGAAGCTACGCCCGATAACCCCACCCAGTGCATCGCCCTTACTGTGGATGATGCCTATATCCGTAACACTCTCCAGTATCTGAATGAACATTATAACAGCGACCACGCAGAGAAAAGCGAATGGCGCCTGCATTTCAGTAAATATCATTTTGATAACGACGCGGACGTAGCGGACACCATCAATAAGCTGGTGCGCATCTGTCACGGCTCCAACCCGGGGAAAGATATCTATGCAGACCTCAGCATGAAGGAACTACTGATACGGATACTGCAAAGTCAGCAGCTCCGGCGGATTTCAGATGAGTATACCGTCAGCAGTAACAACAGCCGCCTGCATTTTGTACTGCATTACATACAGGAGCACCTGACGGAAAAAATAGCAGTAGACACCCTCTGCAAAAAAGCTTACCTCAGCCGCAACATCTTCTTTAAATGGTTTAAAGAGCAGTTTGGCATCACCCCACTTGAATACATCAACAGGGAAAGGATCAAGCTGGCCAAGCAACTGCTGGCCGACAACGGCAACAGCGTCAGCCAGGTAAGTATGCGCTGCGGCTTCAATGACACCAACTATTTCGTACGCCTCTTCAAAAACGCAGAAGGTATCACCCCCGGCGCTTATCAGCTCATCTGCCGGAAATAAAACAGGTATCCTGTTTATTTTTTATCTGCCGTGAGTTTCTCCCGGTAGACAGCTTTGAGTTCCGCCAGCTGTTTATCATAGTCTTCCCTGCCGGCAAAGGCCGACGGGTTGTACGGGTCGCCATCCTTATGTTTTTCATGCAGATTGAACTGACTGGCGTGTGCAGCCAGCCACAGATCGAAGTTGACTTTAGGCATGGTATCCAGCGTGTAGGCGTAGTCTTTCGCGATGGCCGGATAAGCTTTTACAGCTGCAAACTTCCCGTCGATAATGATAGTGGGCATATTGGCCAGCAGTACCTTGTAGGAGCGGTTATCATCTTTTACGTCGAAAATAAAACTGCAGGAACCCATGGTGTGCCCCGGATGATGCAGCATCACCAGCTGCATGTCTCCCAGGCGGATGGTGTCTTTATCATGCAATACGCGGTCCACGCTCACCGGCCGGAAGGTGCTGCCATATTTCCCCATCTCATAGTCTGTTTTCCCACCTGATTTGCATACGCTCTCGTCGCCGGCATCTACCATGAACCGGGCGCCCGTTTTTTCCTGTATGGCAGCCATAGCGCCCATGTGATCATAGTGGGCCTGCATGGTCAGCAGTATTTTGATGTCCCGGAACCGGAACCCTAATGCTTCAATATTGTTTTTAATCGTTTTTTCCGAGGCTGCCAGGCCGGTGTTGATCAGGATGTTCCCGGCATTGGTGGTGATGAGGTAACTGGCCAGGTCGTAGGTGCCTACATAATAGAGGTTCCCGGCAATGCGGAAAGGTTGCTGCGGCCGGTTCCACCCGGGATTTACCCGCGTGGGTTCTTTTACCTGCTGCGCATAGGTGGTACTCAGCATGCAAAGTCCTGTCATCAGTAAAAACAGGTTTCTTACAAACTTATGTTGCATAGATGGAATGGGTTATGGGAATTGAATTCCAAAAATAACCGTTAATGCTTACCCCGGAAAATCTTTCATGTTTTTTCTGAAAATTTTTCCGGATTCCTTGCTGTCTGTCGCCGCCCAGTTGGCCATGGCCCAGAGTACGTCCCGCAGCGCCCTTCCGGATTTGGTAAGGCTGTAGGTGACATGCGGCGGCACTACCGGTTCCGCTTTGCGGTTCACCAATCCGTCTGTTTCCAGCTGCTTCAGTTGCTGGATCAATACCTTCTCGGTAATGGCGGACACGGCTCTCCTTAGTTCCCCATAGCGTTTGGGCCCGGATAACAGCTGGAACAAAATAATGGGTTTCCAGTAACCGCCGATTTTTTCCATTACGTAGGTAACAGGGCAATGCTGGTATGCCTGCTGTTTGTTGGCCTGTATTACAGAGCTTTCTTTGATGGCTGTCATGGTACATACTTTAGGGTAAGTACTGGTAAAAAAGTATGTACAAATTTACCTTTGTTATCACAAATAAAAAAACAACGACTATGAAAATTACCATCATCGGATCATTAGGAAATGTCAGCAGGCCGTTAGCCGCTACTTTGATAAACAAAGGCCATCAGGTGACGCTTATCACACAGGATGCCCGTAAAGCGGAACAGATAGCCGCAATGGGCGCTGTAGCTGCGGTCGGCTCCGTAACAGACAGCGCATTTTTAACAACTGCCTTTACAGGCGCAGACGCCGCATATACAATGATTCCTCCGCTGGCGGCCGCGGAGAACTACTATGGGGAAGTAGCCGCCATCGCCACCGGTTACAGGCAGGCTTTGGCTGCAGCGGGTGTGAAATATGTGGTGAATCTCAGCAGTATCGGTGCGGAACAGCCCTCGGGTAATGGTTTGTCCAGTGCTTTTTACCAGGTGGAAGATATCCTCAACCAATTGCCCGATACACCTATCGTGCATCTGCGCGCCGGTATGTTTTACACCAATTTTTACGGAAACCTGGAGATGATCCTGCAGCAGCAGATAGTTGGAAATAACTTCCCGGGAGATATCCCGCTGGGGCTGGTGCATCCGCATGATATTGCAGATACCGCCGCGGCGCTGCTGGCAGCACCGGTATTTACAGGCAAGTCTTTCCGGTATATTACCAGCGATGAGCAAACCGGCGCCGGGATAGCGGATATCTTCAGCCGGGTAACAGGGCAACCCGTTTCATGGGTCCCTTTCCCTGATGAGGCGTTACAACAGGGCGCCATGCAGAATGGATTTTCCGCCCATATGGCTTCGCTGCTGATGCAGGTGGGCGTCAGCATCCGGGAAGGCCGGTTGTTTACGGCGTATGAGAAAAACAAGGAAATTGCCGGCAGGAGAAAGTTTGACGCTTTTGCCGCAGAGATGATGAAAGCTGTCGTGAATAGCTGATGCCGGGCCAAAGCCGCCGGTATTACTGGTATAGCGATGCCGGCGGCTTTTATTATTTAATAACGGTCACCGTTCCCGTTTTTCGGATGACGTCCGGGAATTCGAAGCTTTCGTATTCGATGGTCCACAGGTAACCGGCTGTCGCTGCGACGCCACCTCCCGGCAGCACGCCGTTCCAGCCTTCACGGGGATTGGTGGTGCTAAAGATCAGTTGTCCCCATCTGTTATACACCTGGAAGAGGAACCTTTTGGTGACGCAGTAGACCACCGGCCTGAAAACGTCATTCTTCCCGTCTCCATTGGGAGAGAAAGCGGTAGGCAGGTACACGTCGCAGCCACAGTATTTTTCGGTGATGCGGATATCGTCGGAGGCTTTACAACCCCATTCATTTTTCACGGTGACTTTATAATTGCCTGATGTGCTCACCGGCAGCCCCGCTGCCGCGGTGAAGGGACCGTCCTGCCAGCTAAAGGCTATGGCGTCGGTACTGTAACGGGGCCGGAGCATGAACTGTATCCCACGGCAGATGAGGGTGTCCCTGCCCAGTGCTACAGTCGGTAACGCCCTCACGATGGCTGGTTGGGGGCTGTAACTTCCACTACGCCACAAGCGCCGTCGATGGCGTATTTCACGGGGTACGCGCCTGACCTGTTCCAGGTGACGGCCAGTTTATTTTGTGTGCCCTGTATGTCGGGTTGTCCTGCGATCTGCCACCGGATAGCGCTGCCTGTGTAATTTTTTACTTCGACCTCCAGCGGTTCACCCGGGCATACGCCATCGTTGAAGGTGATCTCTCCCGGGTCTGTGGCAGCAAGGACGTTGATGGTATGACTGACGGGTTGTGCTGCGATACAGTAGCCTGTGCTCTTCAGGGTAACTGTTTGTATACCCGCCTGGTGCCAGGTGATTTCGGGAGAAGCGGTGGTGCCGCCGGTAATGGCGCCGTTGCCTGTGGTCCAGCTGTAGGTATCTGCCTGTACGCTGTTGTCGGCCCTGACTTGTACGGGGGTGCCCATACATACCTCGGGGGCGAGGGTAAAACCAATGTTTTTTTCTTCCAGGATGGACACTTCATGGCTAACGGGTTCTTTCGATATGCAGTCACCGGTGACTTTCAGGGTCACGGTCTGTTTGCCACCGGTAGTAAAGGTTATTTCGGGCGCAGCGGTATTATTGCCGGCGATAGTGCCATTGGCGGCGCTCCACTGATAAGCGTTGATAACGCCGGCGCCGGAAGCCTGTACTTTTACCGGCAGGCCAACACATACCGCCGCATCCGGTACGGTGAAATCGAAGCGGCTTCTTTCCTGCACGGTAACCTGCGTTTTTGCGGTGGTGGTGCAACCATCCGAAAACTGAGCGGTGAGCACATAGTCGCCCGTATGTTGTGTGGTGGCGCTACCCGTGATCTGTGCGTTCAGCCCGTTGTAGCTGTTGCCATCGGGTCCCTGCCAGGTGACCGTTGAAGGGGTGGCCGCAGTTGAAGCCTGCATTTTCAGGGGTTCGCCGTTGCATACTTTGATAGCGCCGGCTGCCGTCACCACCGGAGGGTCTTTCAGCCGGAGCACGGCTGCCGCGGAAACGGCTTCTTTAGCACAGGGGGCGGCACTCCCTTCTTTAAGCTGCACCCTGTATTGCCCGGCATCGGTAGCCTTGAAACTGCTCAGTATAAATACCTCTCCCCGGGCATTGGGGATATCTTTCCATTGTCCGTCTGTTTCGTCCAGTTTCTGCCAGGCAAACACCGGGTTGCTCAGGGAGATGCCGGTGCGGTCGGCTGTAAAGGACACCGTGCCGCCGGTGCAGGTGGCAGCAGGACTGTTATTGCCGTTGATTTTCACCGGGAGTACCGGTTTACAGGTGCTTAGCAGGATGTCGTCCACAGCGAGGTCATTACCGCACCCGCCGGGAGCGTCGTTCAGCAGCACTATCTGTATGTTCTGTACATTCTCCGGCAGGGTGAAGATCATTCCATATTCTTTCCATTTGCCTTTAGGGTCAGGGTCTGCCGCGATATACCTTTCTGAGAGTTGTCCGAGAATATGACCGTTTTCATCCTCTATGCGAAACCGGATACGGGAAGGAACCGGCGTGGTGTTGGCGCCGCATGACACGAGCGGGGAAATAACGGAGCAGGCGCTGACGGAGAGCGCATATTGCAGTCCGCCGCAAAGGCCGGTAATTTTCTTCCGGTAAAATTCTCCCGGGAGAAAAGAGCCGTTGATAACCATCATACGGCCACCGGGTTTGCCGCTGTGGTCAGTCATCTGCTTCCAGGTTGGAGCTCCCTGTGCCAGCTGCGGGTTGCTGACCACGGTATAATAGCCGTCCTGCAGCGGAGCGGTAGTGGAGAACTGGTAAGCGCCATTGCCCAGGCCGGGTAAAGGTGCGCCGAACCCGGTCCCTGTTCCGAAATCTTCGCGGAAAATTTCCCTGCTGTCGGAATCGCAGGTGCCGCGCCTCAGCCGGCATGCCATGTCTTCTCCATCGGTCCGGCCGTTATGATCATCATCAATACCGTTGCCGCATACTTCAATGTCTCTGTCGTTTCCGCCTTCTCCTTCCATGGCAATGCCCCATACATCCCGCATGCTGCCTTTTATCGAATTACTGATCACGTAGGTGGTAGCATCTTCCAGGTCTATCAGCGCCAGCTCTTTTGCGGTGCTGATCAGGTAACAAATGCCGTATTGGTTCGTACCGATACTAAATACGCTGCCCCGCACGTTCAGCGGTCCTACCAGCCGTTGGGAAATGATCCTGTTCCTGTCGGCCGACAGGGTGATCTCTACCAGCGTATTGCCACTCGTGACCATGTACAGTTTACCGTCACTGAAACACAGATCACCGCCGGGGGAAGCGATCATATTTCCTATAAAAGAGGTAGTGCGGGTTTTCATGTTGATTCTATACAGCATGTTGCCGTTGCCTGCTACGTACAGGTCTCCGTTTCTGTCGCTGACGAGGGAATTGCCAACGCCAAAGGAAGGAGTGACGGTCACAGTGCTGCTGCTGCCGGTGGCAGGGTTTACTTCGTAGAGCGATCCCCCGTATACTGCGTAAAATTTTCCGTCGGGCGTAATAGCAAGATCGGTGAATGTTGCCGGTATGGTGGCCAGCTTCTTATAGGAGTAGTCTCCCATATTCACATAACCCAGTTCATAGCCATTAACTACATATAGTTTGTCCTGTGAATAACTGCGGCAACAGAGTAACAGCAGCAGTGTGAACAGGGGTAAGCAACGCAATGGTGGAACTTTCATCTGGTACGGGTATTGTCGGTATGCCGGCAAAATTAGAGAAATGGCTGGTTCTTTTCAATGACATAGCACCATCGTTGTTGGGTTACATGATAAGTATCGTCACTTTTCTTTCTGTGATGCATCTTTTTTATATCTTGCCCGAAAATTATTACCTATGGGATTTTTTTCAGCACTGCTGGGCAATGCAGGGACCGTCAGCCAACAGGACCTGGTAAAGGACTATGGCAAATTACTCACTGACACGGAAGTGATTGAATTGGGGTTTAAGCTGATCCGGGACACATTTATTTTTACGAATAAGCGGTTGATCCTGGTAGATAAACAAGGTATTACCGGCAGCAAGACGGAATATAAGAGCGTGTCCTATAAGAGCATCAGCAGGTTCAGCGTGGAAACAGCCGGTACCTTTGACCTCGATGCCGAGCTGAAGATCTGGGTGAGCAGCGAGGCTACGCCCAGTATCGTAAAGACATTCAATAAATCGGTGAACGTGTACGAAGTACAGAAAGTACTGGCACATCATGTGTTAGGATAAAAAGTAAATCATCTCCTGATAAAAAATCCGGCTGTTCATACCAGCCGGATTTTTTTGTTGCCCGTTGTTTTTGGGGGATATGGTTGTTTCATGTCCCTTATAAGCATGAAGGTGTCTGCAACAGGCAGCGCTAAAATTTTTTTGGATGACTTGCCTATGAAAGAGGGCACAGCTATCTGATACGTTGTACACTGTGCCAAGCAGAAAGGGGCGCTTTTTCCAGGGCGGCCTGTTTATCCTGTTATCCCCGGGCGGGCTGGCAAATGCCGATAAAAAAATATAATTTGGCCGCTTACCCGGCATTATATTCTTAAAACCAGCCCATGTCAACGGAAGAAGATCATCATGACCTGCAATGGGAGCGACTGCGAAGCGGCGACAAACAGGCACTGTTTGCGCTGTATAACAGTCATTATCCCCACCTGTTGCGCTTTGGGCTGAAACTATGCGGCAACGACGAGCTGGTAAAAGACTGTATCACCCAGTTGTTTCTGCAGCTGTGGAGCAAACAGGCCCAACTGAGGCCGGTGACCAACGTGCCCGCCTACCTGTTTACCGCCCTGAAACGGCAGCTGCTCGACCAGCTGGACTATCAGTCACGTATGCACGATGCCCTCAGCCGGATGACCAGCAAAGAGGCCGAAAACGAATTGTCCTATGAAGAGATCATCATCCGGGTGCAGCAGGACGACGAGATAAAACAACGCCTGCGCGAAGCCATGAAATCCCTCACGCCCCGGCAGATCGAGCTGGTACGCCTCAAATTCTTTGAAGGGCTCAGTTATGAAGAGATTGCCGCCCGGACCTCCCAAACCGTGAAAACGGCCTACAACACCATTTATGACGCCATCAGGACCCTCCGGAAAAAACTTTCCTGAAAAAAAATGCTTTTCGTCTAGGAAAAACGGCAGCTCCTGCCGTCTGTATAAAAAAGGGTTAACTGCATGAACTTCCAGGATTACGAGGCAATCGATTTTGCCTGTGATGCATCTTTCCAGCGTTATTGCCGGGAGGAACATGAAGCGGACATGGCTTTCTGGGCGGAATGGGCCCGGCAGCATCCCGAAAAAACAGCCGTATTGGCCGAGGCGCGTCAGCTGGTAGCGTTGTTGTCTGCCCGCCAGGGTGGGCGTACCGAACAGCTGAAGCAGCTGCAGGATGGGCTGACGCAATATGAGCGGCTGCAACAGGCGCTGGAGGGGACTTTACCTGTTCCTGCCGATGAGCTGCCGTCTTCCGGCCCCCGCCGGCTGTATGGGCGCTATGCCGCCGTAGTGGCCGGCGCGTTGCTTCTTGCCGCCGGAGGGTATTTCCTGAGCCGGCAGCCACGTACCACGCCTGCCGTTACTGAAATGGCCGCAGCCACCATCATTACCGCCGGCGACGAGCCCCGTAAATCGGTGGTGCTGCCCGATGGCTCCTCACTCGTGCTGCGAAAAAACAGCCGCGTAGAACTGGCAGAAGGGTTCAACCGCGAAAACCGGGAACTGACGCTGACCGGCGAAGCCTTTTTTGATGTGGCACAGGATGTCCGCAAACCTTTTTTGGTACATACCAGCGCGTTCGATATCAAAGTGCTGGGCACCGTGTTTAACGTCAGCGCCTATACGGGACATCCCACGATGGAAGCAGCCCTGTTCCGCGGAAAAGTAGAGATCACCTGTATGCAGGAACCTGCGCGGAAGATAGTGCTGCAGCCCAACCAGAAACTGACGGTGGCAACGCCGGAAACAGGCAAAACCGCCGCTGCGCCCGTACTGAAGGTAGTGCCGCTGGATGCCGACCCCGTCAATCATAAAGCCCGGGAAATAGCGTGGGTACGCAACCGGCTGGAGATAGAGAACGAACCGCTGGAAGATATTGCGGTGAAACTGGAAAAGTGGTATGGCATCCGGATCGCCTTTGCCGACGATGCCGTGAAACAATACCGTTATTCCGGCACGTTTGAGAGTGAAACCGTACTAAAAGCACTGGACGCGCTGCAGCTGTCCTATCCCTTCAATTTCAAAATGGTAAACGACACAATTATTATCAGTAAATAAATATCAACCAGTAACAACCAAAATAAGAAGGGGAGGTGTTCGCACCACCTCCCCGGAATTAGGCCAGATAATGTCCTGAACGATCATTAACTAAACCAACATCAAAGGTATGGTAAAACTTGTATTCCTGAAATGGAAAGGGAAGGCTGTTCCCGCCGGCAAACTGCTGCTCACTATGAAATTGACCATCTTACTTTTTTTAACCTGTCTGCAGGTGCAGGCGGTATGCCTGGCACAGGAAACGATCACCCTGCAGGTGAGGGAAACCAGTATCAAACAGTTCCTGAAGACACTGGAACATCAGACTTCCTACCGGTTTGTTTTTCATGACAAAACACTGCCTGAAAACAGCAAAGTGTCTGTTTCCGCCAAAGGCGCCACGCTGGATGCCGTGCTGACACAGGCGCTGGCTGGCACCAACCTGGCCTGGTCCCAACGGGAAGACGGGCTGGTAGTACTCTACGCCGCAGATGCCACCCACCGGCCGGCCGCAGACATTACCATCCGCGGAAAGGTGAGGGGGATCGACAACCTTCCCCTGCCGGGCGTTACGGTGAGGGCCGTAGGCTCCAACGCCGGCGCGCTTACCGCTGCCGACGGCAGTTACACGCTTACCGCTCCCGACCAGGTGCGCGTGTTGCAGTTCTCCCTCGTAGGCTATACCACCCGCCAGGTGGATATCAACGGCCGCCGCGAAATCAACATCACCCTCGAAGAAGATGTGAAAACACTGAACGCGGTAACGGTTACCGGTTATACGAATTATGCCCGCGATAAATCCACCGCCTCCGCAGGCATCGTGGGCAGCGATAAGATCACACAGGTGCCTATGGCCAGCTTTGAACAGATATTACAGGGCCGCGTACCAGGTATGGTGATATCCGCAGGCTCCGGTCAGCCGGGAGCGGCGGCCACCGTCACTGTCCGCGGCGTGGGCACCATCAACGGCAGCTCCTCCGTGCTCTACGTTATGGACGGTATCCCCATCGAAGCGGGACAGTTTCAGGGCATCAACCCCGAAGACATTGCTTCCGTGACCGTGCTTAAAGACGCCTCCGCAAAAGCGCTGTACGGCTCCCGTGGCTCCAACGGCGTGATCGTGATCACCACCAAAAAAGGACAGGCAGGCAAACTGTCGTTTTCCTATAAATCACAGTACGGCTTCTCCAATATGACCACCCCGAAGTTCAAAATGATGAACTCCGTGGAACACCTGCAGTATGAAGAAGAGATAGGGCTGGAAACCGGTTCCAACGTAGGCCCCGGCTGGGAGTTCTCTCCCAAAAATCCGGACTACGCCACTAAAACCCCCGAAGAGAAAAGACTGGCCGATCACATCCTCGACAGCCTGCGTAATACCAACACCGACTGGCGTAAAATATTCCTGCGTACCGGTAAGTTCCAGGAACATCAGCTGAGCGCCAGCGGCGGCAATGACAATATCCGCTTCTACAGCTCGGTGAACTATTTCGATCAGCAGGGGATCGCGTTGGGCACCGGCCTGAAACGTTACAGCCTGAAGAACAATGTGGACTTCAGCGCAGGCCGGTTGACCGGTAACGTGAACGTCGGCCTCGCCTATTCCGAATCTTCCTATCTGCCGGTAGAAGCTTCCAGCAGCGGCACTAACCCGCTGGCAGCCGTATATTACGCACTGCCCTACGAATATCCGTACCTGCCCGACGGCACGCTGGTCACCAACTGGAACGACGATGTATATCCCGTTTATGACCTGCGCGAAGGCAGTAACGCCCTGGAAGCACTACTCAATACCAGCACGAAAGACAACCAGCTGAAAAGTATCATCGGTACCTCGCTGAACTTTACCATCGCCAAAGGGCTGGTGGCGAAAACCAGGCTGGGGCTCGATTTCCGGGAGACTACCACAGAAAAGTGGGTGAACCCCGATTCCTATTCCGGCTACAAAGTAGATAACGGAGAGAAAGGCAGCTTCGGCGAAGGCTCCACGCGCAACTTTACGCTGGTGACCACTTCCGGCCTGACATACACTAAAAACATCGCTGACCGCCACGACTTCGAAGTGTCCGGTTATTTTGAATTCACCAAAAACAACTACCGCGCTTTCAACTATACCGGTTTTGACCTGGACGGCCGCCTGCCGGCAACACCGGCGGCCATTACGCCCGGATCGCCCTTTGGGCCGGTGGTGGGCGGCAGCCGCACCCGCAGTGCGCTGGCTTCCTA
This sequence comes from Chitinophaga oryzae, assembly GCF_012516375.2. Lineage (NCBI taxonomy): Bacteria > Pseudomonadati > Bacteroidota > Chitinophagia > Chitinophagales > Chitinophagaceae > Chitinophaga > Chitinophaga oryzae. The sequence goes on along the minus strand of NZ_CP051204.2, from coordinate 7,281,634 downwards.
CATCGCCGTAGGCCGTTATACTTTCGACGAGAAATATACCCTTAACGCCTCCTTCCGCTATGATGGTGCGTCTACCGTGCCGCCCTCCAACCGGTGGCACGGTTTCTATTCCCTCGGTATCGGGTGGGAAGTGAAAAAAGAGAACTTCCTCAAAGACGTGAGCTTTGTGGATAACCTGCGCTTCCGCGCCAGCTACGGTACTTCCGCCAACCCGTTTTCCACGCTCGGGCCCTTCGCCTATTTCCGTACCTATGGTACTGACCAGTATGCAGGCCGTCCGGCAATTGTGCCCTCACAACCCGGTAACCCCGGTTATGACTGGGAATACGCCAAAGAGCTGAACATCGGTTTCGACCTGGGCATCTGGAACAACCGTATCCGCGTGGTGACTGACGTGTACAATAAAATCACCAACAACCTGTTCATCGAACAACCACTGTCCATCACTTCCGGCTTCAGCAGCATGTTCCTCAACTCCGGCGCCATGCGCAACCGCGGCATCGAAATGGACGTGCAGGCAGATATCATCCGCGGGAAAGACTTCACCTGGAACGTAGGCTTCAATTTCGCTTACAATAAAAACGTGATCACCGACCTGGGCGGCGCCAGCGAGTTCACGCAGGGCGATTCAAAAATTGTACGCGTAGGCCTGCCTTACGGCTCCCACTACGCGCCAAAATGGGCCGGCGTAGATCCGCAGACCGGCGACCCGCTGTATTATGACCGTACCGGCAAGACCACCAGCGATTATAATGAAACAGCCCTGAGCGTCGCTGAATTCGGCACCTATATCCCGCCTTTCACCGGTGGTTTTAATACCGGCATCACCTATAAAGGGATTTACCTGAATGCGCTGTTCACCTTTGCAGATAAAACCATGCGTTATCTCAACGAAGATTATTACAACGAGAACCCGGCATTTGCCAGCAGCAACCAGTCCGTACGCATGTTGTACAACCGCTGGAAGAAACCCGGCGACAACGCCATCCTGCCACGGTTCGACGCCAAGCGCGGTTACTCTTCCCGCGACATTCAGGACGCCTCCTATCTCCGCCTGAGAAATGTGAGCATCGGGTACAATTTCCCGAAAGCGTTGTTGTCGCATCTGAAATTCATCCAGGGCGTACAGGTGTTTGCACAGGGGCAGAACCTCCTCACCTTCACCAAATGGAAAAGCTTCGATCCGGAAAACAACAACGGCGAAGGACGTTTCGACTACCCCGCCGCACGGACTTACACCTTTGGCCTGAATGTTAACTTTTAAATCCTGCTGTTCATGATCCGTTATATTCAACATACCGTTAAATACCTGGCGCTGATGCTGCCGGTATGCCTGCTTTCGTGCAACAAACAACTGGACCTGTCGCCTACCGACAATATCATTGACCCCGGAAGAACGTTCCGCAATGTGGCCGACCTGAACGGCGGCTTGCTGGGCGCTTATACCCGGTTGACCTACAATACCATCTACAACGTGTCGCTGGTCACCGACGAGTGTATGCTGCCCAGTGAAAACGGTACCGGCGGCGGTGTTGCGTCTTACCGCTGGCAGATAGACCCCAGCAATGGCACCATCACATCTTCTTTCAACGAATACTATATCACTATCGACCGTGCCAACCGTGTGCTGGCGGCCCTGCCGCAGGTACCGGCCAAAGGTGATGAGATAGCGCAGCGCGACCAGTACCACGGTGAGCTGCTGGCGCTGAGGGCTTATTGCCATTTCCAGCTCCTGCAGAGCTACGCACAGGACTATACGCCCAATGCGCTGGGCGTGCCCTATATGGATATTTCCAAAATCAGTTCACCTGCCCGGAATACCTTTGCGGAAGTAACAACACGTATCGAAGATGATCTCAAAGCAGCGAAGAAGCTGATCCCTGCTTCATTTGACGATAATACGCATATCACCCTCGCTGCCGTTGCTGCTATCCAGGCACGGGTAGCCCTGTACGGAAAAAAATGGACCGATGCGGTGACCTATGCCACAGAGGCTATCCAGGCGATGCCGCTGGCGGCGCGGAACAAGTTTCCCGCCATCTGGAAAGACACGGATGAATCTGAAGTGATCTGGAAACTGAAGCAGATGGCCGGTACCAACGACGATCTGATTGGCGGTGTTTATTTCAAAAAGCGTGTAGCCTTGTACGTGCCCTCTTTTGAGCTGATCAAACTGTTTGATAAAGTGAACGATATACGTTACCCTGCGTACATTGAGTTTGATGACAGCCGTGGCGCCGGTAAATCCGCTTACCTGGTGAACAAGTATGCCGGCAGCGACGGTAACCCCGGCCTGGCGGACCTGAAGCTGTTCCGTACCGGTGAGATGTACCTGGTCCGTGCAGAGGCAGCCGCCGAACTGGGACAGCTGGCCAATGCCGCCGCTGACCTGAACAACCTGCGCGCCGCCCGTATCGAAGGATACACGCCGCAGCCGTTCGCCGATAAAGACGCGCTGATCACCGCCATATACACCGAACGTTTTAAAGAACTGGCTTTTGAAGGCCATCGTTTGTTTGACCTGCGCCGGCGTTCCCTGCCGGTAACCCGTGAACCGGAAGATGCCGTCAATGCGCTGGGCGCCGTGCTGCTGAAGCCCGGTCAGCGCGGTTATGTGTTTCCCATACCGGACGCCGAAACCAAAGCCAATAAAAACATGGAGCAGAATAAACCTTATTAATTACGAATTACGAATTACGAATTACGAATTACGAATTTGAGGGTATCCACTAATTTAAAAACGATCAGTAAATGAATGGGGTAAGAATATTGGGCTTAATAGGCATCATAGCGCCGTATTTCAGCAGTTGCGGGGATGCGGCAAATGCTTCGGAAAACATTTCCGGCCGTCCGGCTTCCATTGGTATTGTCGGTGATACGGCCGATGTGGTGAAGCCCGTAACAGGAGGCGTAGCGCTGATAGGTGGCGGTGGTAATGTAGACGGCGCTTTTAAGTGGATGATAGCCCGCAGCGGCGGTGGCGACGTAGTGGTGCTCACAGCTTCCAACAACGGAGGTTACAATGTGGATATCGATTCCCTGGGAGAGGTGAACTCCGTGGAGACGCTGAACATCACCAGCCGGGAACTGGCGGACAACGATACTGTGGCGCAAATCATCCGTAATGCTGAAATGCTGTTTATCGCCGGCGGGGACCAGTCCCGGTATATGAACAACTGGCGGGGCACCAAAACGGCCGCCGCGATCAATTACCTGCTGACGGAGAAGAAGGCGCCGGTGGGAGGCACCAGTGCTGGCTGCGCCGTCCTTAGCGGCTTGTACTACAGCGGGGAAGGCGGTAGCGCCGTGTCTGACAGCGTGCTGGCCAATCCCTATGACACACTGGTGAAAGTATATAACAATGATTTCCTGCAGGCGCCGTACCTGTCCAGGGTGATCAGCGACCAGCATTATATGAAGCGCGGACGCCAGGGCCGGCATGTGACTTTTATGAGCCGCATTATCACCGACTACGGCATTTTCCCCGTGGGCATCGCCCCTGATGAGAAGACCGCCGTGTGTATCGATGAAAACGGCATCGCCAAAGTTTTTGGTGTCAGCAAAGCTTATTTTATCTTAACAGATAGTCTCAAAAAACCTGAACTTTGTGTGAAAGGGCAGCCGCTGCAATGGAACTGTAACGGGGAAGCGCTCAAAGTATACGAAATACCCGCTTCCGCTACCGGCAATGGCAGCTTCCGGGTATCGGACTTCGATACGGCGGCGGCCAGCGGCGGCACCTGGTACTGGTGGTGGGTAGACAACGGTGTATTGAAGACGAAGCAGGTCCCGTGATGGTCATGATTATTACAGATGCTCCTGGTGAACGGGGATGAAAGCGATTGGATGATTTTATAAAATAAGATGTCAGATGAAAAGAAGTTTTTGCTATTTGTTACTGTCCTGCTGCCTGATGATGACCTGGAATACCGTATCAGCGCAGAAAAAAGCCGGTCAGTATGTACTGGTGATACATGGAGGTGCGGGCACGATCCTGAAAAAGAATATGTCGCCTGCCATGGAGGAAGCTTATAAGGCGTCCCTGAAGCGTGCGCTGGAAAAGGGCTATGGCGTACTGCAATCCGGCGGCAGCAGTCTCGATGCCGTGGAAGCCACTGTGCGCGTGCTGGAAGACGACTCTCTTTTTAACGCCGGTAAAGGCGCGGTGTTTACCCATGAAGGCCGCAACGAGCTGGATGCCGCGATTATGAGCGGTAAAACGGGAGCGGCCGGCGCCGTAGCGGGCATAACGGTAGTGAAAAACCCGATCAGCGCCGCCCGTGCCGTGATGGAGAAATCCGAGCATGTGATGATGATAGGCCCGGGCGCGGAGAAATTCGCCAAAGAAGCCGGACTGGAAATCGTGGACCCTTCTTATTTCCGGACCGAGTCCCGCTGGAAAGGCCTGCAGAAAGCAATACAGGAAGACTCGCTGGCGACTGCGCGGTCCAACGCCTATACGAATCCCGCGAAGCTCGGCATTATCAACAAGGACAATAAATTCGGCACCGTAGGGGCGGTAGCGCTGGACAAGCAGGGCAACCTGGCGGCTGCCACCTCTACCGGCGGTATGACCAACAAAAAGTACGGCCGTGTGGGAGACTCCCCGATTATCGGCGCCGGCACCTATGCCAATAATAACACTGTGGCAGTGTCCTGCACCGGCTGGGGGGAGTATTATATCCGTAACGTGGTAGCTTACGACCTGTCCGCCCTGATGGAATACAAAGGGTTGTCTGTACAGGATGCCGGCAAAACGGTGATCAAAAAAGTAGGCGATATGGGTGGCGATGGCGGTCTGATTGCGCTGGACAAAAACGGCCATATGGCCATGCCTTTTAACACAGAAGGGATGTACCGCGGCGCTGTTACCCAGGATGGCAAAATTGAAATTTATATCTATAAATAGACAGACGATTTTGTCCTAAGATAGTTCCTGTTTGAAGGGCTGGCCATCGGGTCAGCCCTTTTGTTTTTCATTTCCCAGCGGACCCTCCCCAGGGAAGTTGTCTTGTTAATCCAGCATTAGTATCCGCTAAATTTCAGGTATTGTGGATAAGTGGACTAGCCTACCTTACCAAAGCCATCTTTATCAATGGGAATGCTGTTCACAATCATTTGCAGATGCAGGATCTGTTAGACAAAATATACAGGGACAATGATCAACTTGCTTTTCGCCAGCTGTTTTTGCAGTATAGCGACCGGCTGATCGTGTTTGCCGCATCGCTGTTACCTTCCCGGGAAGAAGCAGAAGAAGCGGTGTCCGATGTTTTTGTGAAGATATGGCAGAACCGCGCCGGCCTTGCCACAGTGCGTAACCTCAACACTTATCTCTACACGGCTGTCCGTAACACTGCCTGTAATTACCGCATCCGCGCCGGCAGAATGCCGGAGATGCTCACAGGCGAGCATATACAGGTAACTGTCAACGCCATGGCTGCCTCCCCGGAAGATATGCTGATCAGCAAGGAGAACCTGCGGAAGATAGAATCAGCCATCAACCTGCTGCCCGCCCGCTGTAAACTTATATTTCGCCTGGTAAAAGAAGACGGTCTCAAATACAGGGAGGTGGCTGAGATCCTCGAAGTATCCATTAATACCGTGAACACCCAAATGGCGATCGCCCTGAAAAAGCTCGGCGAGGTGATCGATATCCGTCAGCATTTCGGCTGGATGGAATAAATAAATAAAAAAATAAAAAATTTCTCCCCGCTTCATAGTATTTCTCCAAAATACTGTCTTATCTGTTACATCACCGTAATATCAATTTAATGGAACAACACGAAAGGCTTTGGGAACTGATGGCCAAACGGACGGCAGGCGCCCTGTCGCCGGCTGAGGAGGTGGAGCTGGAAGTCCTGCTGGAAGCCTCCCCGGAGGTAGCCCGGCAACAGGCGTTGTTGGACAAGATATTCCTGCAAAGCACCGGCAAGCCCACGCCGGAACGGAAAGAAATGCTGTTGGACCGCATCATGGGGGATATCGCCGCCGGCGGAAGCCAGGAAGCGCTGCCGGAAGTGACGGAAGACAGTCTGCCGGTACGCCGGGGCCGCTGGCGGGTCATGGCCGCCGCATCGCTGGTGTTGCTGCTGGGCGCCGCCATGGCGTTATACCTGCGTAGCAGCACCGCTACCAACGCCGTGGTATGGAGTACGGTACAGACACGGCCCGGTTCCAAAACCCGCATCACCCTCCCGGATGGTACCCTGGTGATGCTCAATGCCGGCAGCACGCTATCTTATCCCAGCAATTTTGCCAAGTCGGGCAGGGTGGTGAAACTGACGGGAGAAGGGTATTTTGATGTGACCAGGATGCCCAACGATCCTTTTGTGATCCACACCCATACGGTAGATATAAAGGTGCTGGGCACCACCTTCAACGTGCGGGCTTATGCGGATGAATCACATACTGAAACAGCACTGATCAGCGGCGCGGTGGAGGTGACCGTGAAAGACGGCGGCAAACAGCATATCACTCTGAGCCCTAAACAGAAACTACTGGTGGCCAACGCTATCGCCGATACGGTGAAGCCGGCAACGGTAGCCCGTCCGGACGACCTGAAGTCGCTGATCGTGCTGGAAAGCATTGAAAAAGAACGTGGCGGTGCCGAGATAGCAGAAACAGCCTGGGTGGAAAACAGGTTTGTATACCGCAACGAAACTTTTTTACAACTGATAAAAAGAATGGAAAGATGGTATGGGATTACCATCGAATGTCATAATCAATCTTTATTACAGACCTCTTTTACCGGTAATGTACAGGGGGAATCGCTGGACCAGCTGCTAGGCATGTTAAAACAGACCAAACAATTCGAATATAACATCACCGCAGGAAAAGTCTTTATTCATTAATCAAAGTCTAAATCGATAGTTATGAAAGTACCATCAGGATTTACCTGATATCACCTGTAACATCTTTTAAAAAAAACGGGAAATGCGCGCACATTCCCCGTTGTCAAGTAGCAGGAGACCTTTACGCTTGAAGGTTTCAGGGACTCCTATTGTATCAACTCAACAAATCCAAGGTATGAAAAAATTTACTAAGTCGGGACCTCCCCCCGTATGGGCGAAGGTCCAGCAGATGTTATTGATTATGAAATTCACCACGTTGTTGCTATTGCTGGTAGCGCAGGTTTCTGCCAGTGTTTATTCCCAGAAAAAGATCAATATCCGGGCAGAGGCCACCCTGCTGGATAAAATGCTGATCATGCTGGAGAAAAAATCCAATTACCGTTTTTTCTTCAACAATGATGAGTTGAAAGACATAGCCCCGCTATCTGTTGATATGAGCGGCGTGACGGTGACGGAAGTGCTGGACCGCCTGCTGCCACCTCTCCGCCTGCACTACAAAGTACTGGACAATAACGTGGTGGTGGTGAGCCGCGCCGGTAACGAGATCCGCGACAAACATATCAAAGGAAAGGTGGTCAACGCCAAAGGGGAACCGCTGCCCGGCGTAACGGTAAAAGTCTCCGGCGCTAATGCCGGCGCTGTTACCAACGCTAACGGCGAATATGAGCTGAATGCCCCGGACAACGCCACACTGGTGTTCTCCTTTATCGGGCACATCCAGCAGACCGTCGCCGTGGAAGGCCGTACCACCCTTAACATCACCTTACAGGAAGATACCCAGGGCCTCAACGAGGTGGTGGTGGTAGGTTACGGTACCCAGAAAAAAGGGGACCTCACCGGCGCCGTAGCCACGCTGGATGGTAAAAAGCTGGAGAGCCGTCCGCTGGTGAACCTGGCGCAGGGGCTGCAGGGCATGGTGCCCAACCTCAACGTGAACCTGAACAACGGCGCTCCCGGCAAAGGCGCCACCTTCAACGTACGCGGTAACACCTCTATCAACGGCGGTGGCCCGCTGGTACTGGTAGATGGCGTACAGATGGATCCCAACCTCATCAATCCGGCTGACGTGGCCAATGTGACCGTATTAAAAGACGCCGCATCCGCCGCTATCTACGGGGTAAGAGGCGCTTACGGCGTGATCCTCATCACCACCAAAAAGCCCGGTAAAGATGCGCCGCTGCGGCTCAACTACTCCACCTCCTATACCATCACCCGCCCCACCCGTATGCCGAAATACCTCAATTCGGTAGACTATATCCGTATGCACCGCGAGGCAGACCGCACCGGCCAGCTTTCTGGCGGTAACGCAGCCTCTGAACCCTTTACCACAGAAGATTCTACCCGGTCGGTCGCCTATTTCAAAGACCCGGCCAACAACCTGCCGGTGTATGTGGACCCGGCCAACCCCTCCAAGTACCGCTATGTAGGCAATACCGACTGGATCAAAGAACTGTACCCCGGATGGGCCCCCATGATGGACCATAACGTGTCTATCTCCGGCGGCCAGGGTAAAACCGGCTACGTCGCCTCTCTCGGTTACTTCGATCAGAAAGGGTTGCTGAAAGTGGCCAATGAAGATTTTAAAAGATATAACGCCAGCCTGAAGCTGAACACTGAAGCTACTTCCTGGCTGGAACTGAATATGAAAATGATGCTCAACCGCACCGAGAGCAATAAACCCACTCCTGCCAGCCATGGCGGCCTTTCATCCGGCTGGATCTCCGGTGACCTCCGCCCGATCATGCCTGTATACCACCCCGACGGCCACTTCTCCGGACAGGGCTCGTTTACCAACATCGTGGCCCTCGCCACCCTTAACGGCCGCACCAAAGAAACGGCCAATGATCTCTGGCTCACCGGCGGCTTCGTGCTGAAACCCCTGAAAAACCTGCGTATCGTAGGCGATTACACCTGGAACAGCTACGGGCTGAACAACCAGCAGCATTATAAAGAATACCAGGAATACGGCGCCAACGGCATACTGCTGGGCACTTTCCCCTGGAGTAAACCCAGCAGCGTAAAGGAAAGCAATAACAACGACTATTATACGGCGCTGAATGCCTACGCGGAATACTCCCGCCAGTTTGGACAACATTTCCTGAAAGCCATGGTGGGCTACAACCAGGAAAAGAAACAGGTGAAAGGGTTTAATGTAAAAGTGAAAAACCTTATCGATCAGACCATGCCGGCTATCAACCTCAACAACGATAACAGCCCGCTGGCCGACGGCCGCCAGTACAGCTGGGCGCTGGCAGGTTCTTTCTTCCGCCTGAACTATGATTATGCCAACAAATACCTGCTGGAAGTCAACGGCCGCTATGATGGCACCTCCCGTTTCCCGGCCAGCAGCCGCTATGTGTTCCTGCCCTCCGTATCTGCCGGCTGGCGCGTATCGGAAGAAGGATTTTTCAAACCATTGCTGGAGGTGATCAACGACCTGAAGCTGCGCGCGTCTTACGGTACGCTGGGCAACCAGGCGCTGAATCCTGACCAGAACGCGAATACTGATATTTACCCCTACATCCCCACGATGCCAGGCGGTAAAGTGGATTATATCTTCGACGATCAGAAAGGCGTGTACGTAGGCGTTCCCGGCCTGGTAAGCCAGAACTTCACCTGGGAAAAAGTAAGCACCCGCAACTTCGGTATTGATGTCACCCTGCTGAAAAACCGCCTCAGTGCTACGTTTGACTGGTACATCCGCGATACCAAAGACATGTTGCTGAACGGTTATCCGCTGCCCGGCATCCTCGGTACCTCCGCTCCGAAAGTGAACACCGGTGAAATGCGTACCAAAGGCTGGGAGCTGGGCGTTAACTGGAGAGATAAAATCAATGACGATCTTTCCTATGAAGTTAACCTCGCGTTATCCGACTATTCCGCTACCATCACCCGCTATGACCTCAATCCCACCAAAACACTGGGCAGCAATTCCTATTATGTAGGCCAGAAGCTGGACGAGATATGGGGATATGTGACCGACGGCTTCTTCCAGTCAGATGCAGAAGCAGCGTCCGCAGACCAGTCCAACCTGTGGAACGGCAAATGGCTGGCCGGCGATATCCGGTTCAAAGACCTGAACGACGACAAAAAAATCACCAGGGGCCAGAATACCGCCGTAGATCCGGGCGACCGCCGCGTGATCGGTAACAAAACACCTCGTTACCAGTTCGGCCTGAACCTCTCCGTACAGTATAAAAACTTCGACTTCAATATCCTCATCCAGGGCGTCGGCAAACGGGACGTGATGCTCGACGGCAACACTTTCTGGGGCTTCAAAAGCGAATGGGACGTACCGATGGTATACCAGCTGGATTACTGGACGCCTGAAAATCCCAACGCTTATTACCCCCGTCAGCGTTTCGGTGGCGGCGGCAATTTCCAGGCGCAAACCAAATACCTGCAGAACGCCGCTTATGCCCGTATGAAAAACCTGTCTGTCGGGTATACTTTGCCCGCTTCTGCTATGCGCGCCATGCGGATGCAGAAACTGCGTGTATACGTGTCTGCTCAGAACCTGTTCGAAGTCACTAAACTGCATAAAGCCTACGATCCGGAAATATTTGAGGCGAAAGATTATCCACTCAACAGGGCCATTTCTTTCGGTTTGCAACTGGGCTTATAATCCATCCAAAACATGATAATGATGAAAAGAAAAAATATCATATATGCGTTAACGTTATCAGTCATGGCAGTAACCGGCTGTAAGCGTGATTCTTTCCTCGACCTTAACCCGGACGACGCTTTCAGCGATCCGACCTTTTTTAAGAATGAGTCTGACCTGAAATTGTACTGCAACGGTTTTTACAGTACGCTGCCGGTCATGGATAACAACTCCGACAATAACTCCGATAATATGGTGCCGCGCAGTAAGGACCCGTTTTTGTCCGGTCAGTACATCGTGCCTATTGTAAAAGATGATGATAGCGGGGAGTGGAGCTGGAAGAACGAGAGAAGTGTGAACTACTTCCTGGCCCGTTATCAGCGTGCCCAGGCAGGAGATGAGGTGAAAAACAAATATGCCGCCGAGGCACGTTTCTTCCGTGCGTTGTATTTCTGGCAGAAAGTGAAACGTTATGGCGATGTGCCCTGGTTCTCCACAGACCTGAATGAAAATTCACCGGAGCTGAACCTGCCGCGGACGCCGCATAAGCAGGTGATGGACTCCGTGCTGGCCGACCTTAATTTTGCTGTGGCCAATCTGCCGGTACCGGGCAGCGCGGAGAAAGGCCGCCTGCATAAATATGCGGCCGCCGCGCTGAAAGCGCGTATCTGCCTGTGGGAGGGCACCTACCGCAAGTATCACAACCTGGGAGATGACCAGCCCATGATAAGGGAAGCTGCCAACGCAGCCCAGCTGGTGATCACCGGCGGAGGGTACGACCTGTATAGCACCGGCCATCCCACGACCGACTATTACAACCTGTTTATTCAGGAAGAACTGCAGGGCAACAAAGAAGCGATTATGCCCAAACGTTTTATCAAAGACGTGTTCATGCACAACCTCACCCGTCAGCTGGGAGAGGGCAACACCGGTTTCAGTAAGAGCTTTGTGCGTTCTTTCCTGTGCACCGATGGCCTGCCTGCGTCGCTCAGTCCCTCTTATAAAGGAGATGATTCCATCCAGGCGGAGATCACCAACCGTGATCCCCGTTTCGGGCAGCTGATCGCCACGCCGGGTTTTGTGTTCCAGGTAGACGCCAGCGGGAATAAGGATATTATCACCCTGCCGCGTATAGGCACCAGCGTTACAAGCACCGGTTATCAGCGCGTGAAGGGCCGTTCTTCCAGCCTCGAACAGTGGAATGCCAACCAGTCTACGCTGGACCTGTTCATTTTCCGTTACGCAGAGGTGTTGCTGGTATACGCCGAAGCCAAGGCAGAGCTCAACGAGTGCGATCAGAGCGTGATCGACCAGACGATCAGCCGTTTGCGGGCGAGAGTGGGAATGCCGGCCATGCAAATTGCTGCGTTGAGAAAAGACCCGGAATCCGACTTCCCGGGACTGCCGGTGCTGCTGGACGAAATACGCCGTGAGAGAAGGATAGAGCTGGCCGCCGAAGGTTTCCGTTTTGACGACCTGCTACGCTGGAATGCCGGTAAACTCATTGAAGACCCCGAATCCATCCTCGGTATGAAACTGCGGCCCGAAGTAAAAGCCCAGTATCCTAACCAGGGACAGGTGAAAGACATCGTACTGGACGCCAACGGCTACATCCGGGTGTATCCGGATATCAACAACAGGATATGGAACGAGAAAATGTACCTGTATCCTATCCCTACACAGGAGCTGACGCTGAATCCCAGGCTGTTGCCGCAGAATAAAGGCTGGTAATCAATTACGAATTACGAATTACGAATTTGGGGCATGTATGAACAAACGGTTTGTTCGTACATGCCCCAAATAGTTTTTATCACTTTGGTATTTGTGTGTAGTTATCTAGATAAGTATTTTAATGTCCCGATGTTGTTTTTCAGGGGAGTGTTTTATATTTTAAGCGTCTTGTAAGAAGTTGCCAGGAAAGCAACCTCAATTCGTAATCCGTAATCCGTAATTCGTAATTGCCTGTGTTATTTAATTATGAAATCCAGTCGCGGCGGGCCTGAACGGGAAGCGATGAAAGCGGCTGCCACTGGCGGATTTACAGCAGCAACCAAAATTTCACGTACCATCGGATTTTCCGATAGCCATTACAGTGACAGTATCGCCATATTATATTTGTGACCAAAATCTATCTGGATGACCGCCCACGAGCTACATACGGACAACGACCTGTTCCGGGCGATTGCCAACGGAGATGAGAAGGCGTTTGAGACGCTTTTTCATCAGTATCGTAACAAAGTATACACCATCGCCTGGAAGATCACCGGCTCAGAAGCGGTGGCGGAGGAGATCGTATTGGACGTATTTTTAAAAGTATGGTTGAAGAGGGCGCAGCTGCCGGAGTTGCAATACTTTACCGCCTGGCTGTTCACCATTACCCGTAACCGCGTATTTAAAACACTGAAGCAGCTGGCACAGCAGGCTACCAGTCACGCTATCTCCGACCAGGAAGAGTGGTTGTTGCCGGCCGTGGCCTCTTCCAGCGAGCGGCTGCTGGAGAAGGAATACCGGCAGATACTCCATGATGCCGTATCCCGGCTGTCGCCGCAGCAACAGAAAGTTTACCAACTGATCAAAGAACATGGCATGAAGCGGGAAGAGGCGGCCAGGGTGCTGAACCTGTCGCCTGAAACCGTGAAGCGCCATTTGGCGGAGGCGATGCACTTCATTCGTACCTATTGCAGCTATCATCTGGGCACCTACGCCACCCTGCTTCTTATTAAGGAATTGTTATGAAGCATATTTTTTCTGTTTTCCACTGACCCATTTTTCTTTTTCAGGGATTTCTTTTGATATACCCGGCATAAATCCGGCTTACCGCATGTCCCGTTTTGAATCATTATTCCGCAAATCGCTGGAAAATACCAGCACCGAAGCAGAGCGACAGGAGCTTATGCAACTGATTGCCCGGTCACAACACGACGGGGAGCTGTTGCAGCTGCTGGATGAAGTGATCGCCGGCTCCGGCGACGAACGGGCGCTGCCTGATCAGCGGGCGAAGGAGATACTGGCCCTCATCGTACAGGCCGGTGGGCAGCCGCAGGTGAGGGGCAGGGCCGTGCGTATGCGCTGGTGGGCAGCCGCGGCCTCGCTGCTGTTGCTGGCAGGCGCCGCAGGATATTTGCTCCGCCGTCCGTCAGTACCTGTCACCGCTACGTTGACGCCGCAGACGATGGAGGAGATACGTCCCGCATCGCAAAGCGCCATCCTCACCCTCGACGACGGCAGCCAGGTGATGCTCGACAGCCTGCACCAGGGCAGTATCCGTAACGCTGCCGGCGCCGCTATTCATCTTGGAGAGAATACACTGGCTTATAGTGGCAGCAAAGCCGGAGCCGCGGCTTACAACACCTTGTCCACGCCGCGTGGAAAACTATTTCACCTTGTTTTGCCGGACGGTACGGAAGTATGGCTCAACGCCGCCAGTTCACTGCGTTACCCGGTCAGCTTTAACGCCGCCGAGCGCACGGTGGAACTGAACGGCGAAGCCTATTTTGAAGTGAAACAGGCCGCCACAAGACCTTTCCGGGTAAAGACAGGGCCACAGGGCGAAGTCAGGGTACTGGGCACCGGTTTTAACGTGAACGCCTATACTAACGAGCCGGCCGTTACCACTACGTTGTTGCACGGCAGCGTGCAGGTGGTGGCAGCAGAACGGCCAACGCTGTTAAAGCCTGGACAGCAGGCGGCTGTAACGGGGGCGGACGTTAAAATACAAACGGCCGATACCAGCCAGGTGACCGCCTGGAAAGAAGGCCTGTTCCAGTTCGACAACGCCGGCATTCAGCAGGTGATGAACCAACTGGAACGGTGGTACGATATCACCGTAGTTTACGAAAAAGGCGTCCCGGACATCCGCTTCGGCGGTAAGATGGAGCGTGACCTGGACCTGCGCAGCGTATTGAGAATACTGGAAATATCTAACGTACATTATCGCCTGGAGGAACGAAAACTAATCATCACTCAATAACAAAAAAGATTGTCATACCAGCCATTACTGCGCCCCGGGAGCGCAGCGGGGCATCGTATGCCTGTAATGATCCTTTAAATACTGAAACACCATCATGATGTCCAATCAGCTTTACGCAACAAGACCTTCTCTTCTGCCGGACAATACCACCCGGCAGGACAGCAGCCGGACAGCCGGCCGCCGCACGCTGTGGCCATGCATGCTGCTATTGTCTGCCATCCTGTGCCTGCAGGTGCAGGCCCGCACGCTGGGCCAGTCCGTCACCCTGACGGGTAAAAATCTCTCTTTTAAAGAGATTTTCCAGGCGCTGGAAAAACAAACCGGTTACGTCGTGTTTTACAACACCGCCATGTTAAGCCATACAAAACCGGTGACCATCACCGTGAAGAACATGCACATCACGGAGTTCCTGCGTACCGTGATGGCCGACCAGCCGATCGATTTTGAGATCAGCGCCAAAACCATTACTATTAAAGAGAAAGCGAAGCCCGCTGCAGCAGCAGCGCCGGCACAACCAGACAAGGAGCCGGCCCAGGACCCGCCTGTAAAAGGGAAGGTGCTGGACAACGAAGGCAATCCCCTTCCCGGCGCTACCGTGGCTGTTGCCGGGAGTGCTCATGGCGTGCAGACCAACGAGAAAGGGGAATTCAGCATCGCGGCAGGGAAAAATGCCACACTGCTGATCACCTATATCGGCTTCGAAAGAAAAGTGGTAGTGCTCGCCCGGGAACAACAGCCGCTGAGCATACGACTGACGCTGGCTAAAAAGGATATCAATGAAGTAGTGGTGATCGGCTACGGTGCAGTAGCTAAAAAAGATCTGACAGGCGCCGTTTCCATTGTGCGCCCCGCGGATATTGAAGGCATCCCCGCCACCCGGGTAGACCAGATGCTGCAAGGCCGCATTGCCGGTGCGGAAATCGTTTCCACCGACGGAGAGCCCGGCGCCGCTACGTCCGTGCGCATCCGCGGCACCCGCTCCATCACCGCCAGCAACGAACCGCTGTATATTGTGGACGGCCTGATGGATGGCATCACCAGCCTCAATGAACTGAACCCTTCCGATATCGCGTCCATCAACGTACTGAAAGACGCGTCCTCTACGGCCATCTACGGCTCCCGCGGCAGCAATGGTGTGATCATCATTACCACCAAATCCGGCGCCAACAGGGCAGGGAAGACCAATTTCACTTTCCGCTCCGATCTCGGCAGCTCCGTACTGCCCCGTTACCTGGACCTCATGAATGCCACAGAATTTGCCCAGCTGCAAAACGACCGTTTTTATTTCAGTAACTCCGCCAATCCCACAAAGCCGCTGGAAGAGTATCCCTATCCCAACCCGTTGTCATTGGGAGAAGGCACTAACTGGACAAAAGAGATCACCCGCACGGCTCCATACCAGAACTATACATTGTCGGCCAACGGCGGCGACAAAGCCACGCAGTATTACTTCTCCGCCAACTACAATAACAACCAGGGTATCATCAAAAACAGCGGCCTGCAACGTTACCAGGTGCGCCTCAACCTGGACAGGACCATCAGCCGTTATGTGAAAGCGGGCGTGCGTTTCAACTATTCGCAGATAGCGCGTAAACTCAATAACGCCGACGTAGGCACGAGTACGTTATGGTACCGCTCTACCATCTTCCTGTCGCCCACCATGCCGGCCTATAAGCCGGACGGCAGCTTCAACGACTGGAACACCCAGTGGTACAGCGGCACCCTCTTCGATTCACCGCTGGCCAATGTGGAGCTCAAACAAAACGATGCCCTGGAAAAAAGCCTGAGCTCCATGGGATACATCGAAATCACCCCGGTGAAAAATATCCTGGTCAGGTCCACTGTTTCATATACTGACTACAGTAAGAATGACAACCAGTTCATTCCTTCCACCATGCCGTCCCGTGCGAACGCCAACACCGGCGCTTATGCATACAAGCGCAGCTACTACGATAACAACATCCTGAACGAGAACACCATTACCTATAAAAACAGCTGGAACAAAAGGCACAACTTCGATGCGATGTATGGTTTTACCGTGCAGAAGAAAAAGTTCAATAACATGACCGCCAGCGGCAACGGTTATTTTATCGATGACGTAGGCACGAACGATATGGGCGCCCTGCCCTCCAAAGAAACGATCAATATCGGTTCCTCGCTGGAAAACCTGGGCCGTATGTCGCACCTGGCGCGTATCAACTACAACTATCGCAACAGGTACTATTTGACTGCTACCGGACGGGCTGACGGCGCTTCCAACTTCTCGCAGCACAATAAATGGGCGTACTTCCCATCTGCCGCCGTGAAATGGAATATCGCCAACGAAACGTTCATGCGCCGTTTCCGGGATATCAGCGAGTTGTCCGTCCGCCTGAGCGCCGGCACTTCCGGTAATGACGCTATCTCCCGGTATCAGTCACTTTCCCGCCTTAATTCCACTTCTTCGGGTTACCTGTTCGGCGGTATACAGCCGGTGGCCTATTATCCGGCACGTATCGAAAATGAAGGGCTTACCTGGGAAAAAACGACATCCTATAACGCAGGATTGGATTTGTCATTCCTCAACAAGCGGATAGACATCTCCCTGGAAGTATATAAGAGCAATACCTCCGACCTCCTGCTGACCGTGCAGCTGCCTACACATACCGGTTTTGGTTCGAGGCTGGCCAATATCGGAAAGACGTCCAACAAAGGCATTGAGTTGACAGTCAACACAGAAAATATCCGGCGGAAAAATTTCTCCTGGTCTACCACCTTTACCATCGCTCACAACAGGCAACTGGTAGAAGATATCGGCGGACTGGACAGGGTGTCTGTGTATGACAACCCTTATGGCGCCCAGTATATGATGTATGGTTATGTGAAAGGGCAGCCGCTGAATGCCTTGTGGGGCATGGAGTATGCCGGTGTATGGAAAAGCCAGGCAGAGATAGAGCAGGATAAAAAAGACAGGCAATACGCTTCGTCGGCGGTAAGTTATTATTCGCCCGGCCGTCAGCGTTACGTCGATCAGAACCATGACGGTATCCTCGACAACAACGACCTGGTATACCTGGGGAATGCCGATCCTGATTTCTATGGCGGTATTCAGAATACGATAAGGATTAAAAAACTGATGGTCTCTTTTTATTTTAACTACAGTGTGGGCGGACAGATTTATAATCCTACGGAATTGTTCATGGGCACCGGTACCTACCTGAGTAACCAGTACCGTTACATGGTAAATGCGTGGCATCCTGTGCGGAATCCCAATTCCGATTACCCGCGCGCCGATTCCAAAGACGATATTCCCAACGACCGGTTTGTGCATTCCGCTACCTTCCTGCGGTTCAAAAATTTCTCCATTGCCTATCCTTTTGACCTTAGCAGGATTACGGGTAAGCGGCTGCAGTCCGTCTCCCTGTCACTGGGGGGCAACAATCTGGTGCTGTGGAAGCACTACAACGGCTACGACCCTGAGGTGTCCACACAGAGCGGTGGTTCTACCATGCGCCGTATGGACAACGGTGCGTATCCGTCCAGCCGCACCATCACTTTCGGTGCAGAACTAAAATTTTAAAGTATTGGGTATGAAAAGAAAACTGAATTATATCGTTGCCTTACTGTTGTTGGCCGGAGCTACCGCGTTGACCGGTTGCAGCAAGCTGTTGGAAGAAGAGCCTGGCAGCTTCGTGAGCCCCGGTGATTTTTTCAAAAACGAAAACCAGTGTATTGCTGCGCTGAACGGATGTTACATGCCGCTCAACAGTATCTATATTTCCGATCTGATCATTCCGCTGGAAGGTTCTACCGACCTGGCTTTCCTCAATTCTTCGCAGCTGGATGCCAAATTCGAAATATCACCTGCCAATCCGGGTATGGGAGATAACATCTGGACTGCCTGCTATAATGGTGTGATGTATTGCAACGCCGCTATCGAGGGCATTGACAACGCTACTATTCCGGCAGACAGAAAGCCGCCGCTGAAAGCAGAAGCCGTGGCACTACGGGCTTTGTACTATTACATCCTTACCAGCACGTTCAACGATGTGCCTTATTATACACAGAACGTTAACAGTCTGACCGCCCTCAACGAAGTGATGAAGCTGGGCAGGATGAGTGCTGTGGAGACAAGGGACAAGCTGATCAAAGAACTGCAGGAATATGCGCCCAAACTGCCGCAGGTCCGTACTTCCGAAGTGCCGCAGAACCGCATTTCCGCCGCGATGGCGTATATGCTGATCGGTAAGATGGCGCTGTGGAACAAGCAGTACCCGGTATGCGTGGAGGCGATGGAGGCCATCCGCCAGGTGTATGGCCAGCTGGCGCAGTATCCTTTGGAGGACACCTGGTTCCGCAATAAAAACACAGCGGAATCCATTTTTGAGGTGCAGTACACCTGGTCGGCCACCGGCCTGAAAAAGACGACCAACGTAGCAGCATTCTTCACGCCCACCAAGGCTTCCGGCACCAGCACCTATGACGGGGTGAACATCCCGGAGCTGGGTTCCAAAGCCAATCCCTTTAACTCTGTAACGCCGACCGAATATTTCATGCAACTCTATGATTATGCCGATCCGCGCAGGGAGATGATCCTGGCTTACAGCTACAACGGTGCGTACTTCAAGCGCCCCATGCAGAACAACGGTACCGGTAAAGCATGGATGGGACCTAAATTCTGGTGTCCTGCTATGGACAACATCGCCGATGGCAATAACCAGAAAGTGTTCCGTTATGCAGACGCGTTGCTGATGCTGGCGGAAGCCGCCAACGAGACCGGTGATGCGGGGCTCGCACTCCAATGCCTCAACGAAGTAAAAAGCCGTGCGTATGATGCGTTAAAGCTGCCGGCTTATCCGGGCAAGACGGAGTTCTTCGAAGAGGTGAAAAAAGAGCGTGCCCGTGAGCTGATGGGCGAATACGGCCGTAAATGGGACCTCGTGAGGTGGGGCGTTTTCTTCCGGGCTGTCAGTGAAACAGCCGGCGCAGAGTATGAAGTGATCAAAAATAACCTGCGGCCTTACCATGAATATTACCCGATACCGGACAAGGAAGTAGTACGTTCCGGTGGTATTTTGACTAATCCAGCTTATAAATAATTGTTTATCATGAATCGTTTTTTAATATCGCTGTTTTTCTGCCTGTACATAGCCGGTGCGCAGGCGCAGGCGCCGCTTCGCGTGTTGAGTTACAACATACTGGAAGGAATGGTGACCGACACTACCAAAGGGAAGGAAGTCTTTGTGCAATGGGTGAAACAATTCAACCCGGATATTGTGGCCTTGCAGGAATGTAATAAGTTCACCCAGAAGACGCTGGAGGAGCTGGCCGCTACCTGGGGACATCCCTATGCCGTAATTGTAAAAGAGAACGGTTTTCCTACCGGACTCACTTCGCGGTATCCCATCACCAATATCAACAAGGTGACGGAGAACATGACCCATGGCTTTATTATGGCCAATGTACTGGATTATAACATCGTGGTATTGCATCTTAACCCGCATAGGTTCCGCAAACGCCGCGAGGAGATCTCCGGTATACTGGCGAACATTGCCCAAAAGAAAGACAAACGTGGCTGGATACTGATGGGTGATTTTAATTCCAACACCCCGCTGGACATGGCGCGGCTGGACACTAACCGCATCAAGGCAGCCCATCTCAATGCTGTGAAGAAAAATCCTAAAATTGAAAACCTGGACGATGGCAGTATCGACTTCAAGGTACAGCAGCACCTGCTGGATGCCGGTTTTGTGGATGCTCTTTACGAATACGACCGGGCGGAGCGCGCTACCGGCGGTAAGGACACCATCCGGAGTAAGTCGCGCATAGACTATATCTATCTCAGTAAAGACCTGGCGAAGAAGGTAAAGACCTGTCATTTTATTTATGATGATTTCACGGCCAGATACTCCGACCACCGGCCGGTTTACATGGAACTGAAAAAATAGATGCTGCTATGAAAAAATATTTATTCAACTATTACACCCTCATCGCAGCAGGTATCTTACTGATGGTGGCAGCTTGCCGTAAAACGGAAGACTACCGCTTCAGCACACCGCTGGCAATTGATGCCCGCATCATCCGGCTGGGCGCCGCCGCCGATACTACCCGCTTTATCGTATATGCCGATGGCGACTGGAACCTGGAGCTGGCGGCCGAAACGCCGTGGCTGCAGTTGCAGACCACCAGCGGCCACGGTAAGAGTGATGCCCTCGTGGAGGTAACAGACAACAGCGGTCAGCTGCCCCGCGCTGCCAAACTGGTGGTGAAAGGCGGTGGCAAATCAGATACTATCGTGCTGCAGCAAAAGGGACTTACCCCTGCGCTGGCCATTATGGATGAAACAGCGCAGACCATCGCCAACGGCGGTACGTATAAATCTGTCATCAACACCAATGTGCCGCTGGATTTGATGACAGTGGGGTACGGGTACGACTCTACGGGAACGGTCAACTGGTTGTCCGGCCTCCAGGTGAAAGACGGTTACCTGTTCTTTAAGGTAGACACCAACCAGCTGCCTGTGGCCCGGACGGTGATGCTCCGCCTCAGTTACCTCGATGCGCTGGGCACTACCACCAAAGACAGCATCGTTATCAAACAGCAGCCGGGGATGAGCTATGAAGGAGCCGTGCAGAAAGACTTCGCCTATGTGAAACAGTCGCTGGCCAATGGGCTTGTCAGCGAGAATATCTTTGTGGAAGGTATTGTGATCAGTGATAAAGGTCATCCTAATATGGCACAGAACCTCAATAAGCCTACCGACAAACATAGTCTCGATAAAACTGAAAACAGTATAGCCGTATACGTGCAAAGCGTGGATGGCAGCAGCGGCCTGTACTTTAAGACGAAGACGGCGGGTGATAATATCTTCAACTTCAACGACCGGGTGAAGATATGGCTGAAAGGCGTTACCGTGCAGCAGCTGCAGAACCCGTCCCGGACGATTGTTTCCGGTATTGATGTACATCACATTATGAAGAAGGATGCCGGTACCGGCTTGTTACAGCCGAGGGAGAAGTATATGTCCGCATTAACAGACAATGATCTCTATACCTATGTGAAACTGAAAGACGTGGAGATTTCCGTTCCCAGCGGCGCCTTTACCAATATCAACGAGGGCTATGCGGCCCGTATGGACTGTTATCCGCTCAATATCCGCGATATACAGGGCAGCAGCATGTATATGCTTACCAACCTGGATGTGCTGTACCGCCGCGATGGCAGAAGGGTGCCGCAGGGTTCCGGGACTGTTGCCGGTATCGTGGTCCATGAAACGTATGACCGTTACGGTGGTAACATCGGAAAGTACGCTATCCGTCATCTGAAACGGGAAGACATTGCGCTCAACGAAGACAGGGCCAATGGTTTCTCGCAGGTGCTGGTGGAATGGAGCCGGTTTAAAACCGAATACGCTGCCACGCCCACAGAAACACAGAACCCGCTGACACCGGATGCAGGCAGCGGCCGTATTTACCAGAGCGGGAAAAAATACCTTGACTTCACCAGTAGTGGGATTACCCCTACCACGGACTACAACGGCCTGCTGCAGGAGCCGACCACCAACAAAGGGGCCGTCAGCAACGGAGGCTGGGGTTGTAAAGGCTGGTGGAACGCTGCCACTAATGCAGGGGAGTCCTGGATGATAGAAGTATCTACAAAAGGTATCAGTTCGCCGTTGTCACTGCAGGTAGAGGGGAACAGCGACATTGGCGGGCCGCGTAATTTTGTGGCCGAATGGTCGGCGGACAACGCTGCCTGGAACGGTCTTGGTAACTTTACTTTCCAGGATGTGGCCAACTGGTCCAACACCTTGCTGACGCAGGTAGCAGGGCAGAAGGTGCTGAATTTCCAGCTGCCGCAGGCGGCGTCCGGTCAGGATAAGTTATACATCCGGTTGCGGGTGGCCAATAAAACCGCTGGCACTACGAATGCTGCTACAGGCGGATCGATAACGGCGACGGCTACGTGCCGGTTGTCGCATGTGTCGCTGAAGTATAACAAGTAGGATATTATTATCTGCTGATAAAGGAGACTACGGACGAAGTAGTCTCCTTTATTATTTATCTGCCGGTAACTTTGTATCTTTAGATGGTTAGCGTAATCGTGAAGTAACATGCCCAAAAATAAACTGGACACATTCAAAAACTACCTTGGATACGACGGGAAAAAAGTCAATGTGGAAAAAGCCCTTGGGAGAGAAAATGTAACCTGTGATAGGTACACCTATGATTCGGTGAAAAACACAGTGGCTTTACGTAAGGGTGTTATAATATCCGGATGGCACGTTCCTAAGTAAAAGTTAAGCGAATCAACCATGATATTCCCTACCTTCGCGCCATGAACGAAGAACAACTGATTTCCTGGGTGAGAAAATGTATGCAGCCTATTGGTCCTATCAGCACGCGGCCAATTATGCAGGGACAGGCTATCTATCTGGAAGGTGTTCTCTTCGCTTGTGTGGCGGGAGAGCAGCTTTGGTTCCGGACTGACGACGAAAGCGACCTGGTATGGGACGCGGCCGGCAGCGAATGGTTGCGGGGGACGAAAAAAGATGGTTCAGCTACCTATGAACCATACCGCAGCGCACCGGAATCGGCCTATACGGACGAGAAAGAAATGCGCAAATGGGCCAAGCAGGGCATGGCCGCCGGCAGACGGGCGAAGAAAAATTAATCGTTAAAGCGGGAGGTTGTAGCTCATCTTTACCTTGTCCATCACCACATGAGTATAGAAATGTTTCAGGTTCGGATTGTCCATGAGATGTTTTTTGGAGAACGACTCAAAATGGGCCATGTCCCGCGTATGAACGATGAGCACAAAATCGTAGGTGCCCGTCACATAATAGCATTGCGCCACTTCGGCGCAATTTTTCATGGCAGCTTTGAATTTATCTATGGACTTAGAGCTGCCTTCGTGCAATACCACATCCACCACGCAGCTAATGCCTACGCCTGCGGCCAGTGGTGAGATAACCGCCACTTCCGCTTCGATGACCTTTTCATTCCGCAGCCTGGTGAGGCGCCGTTGCACGGCGCTCTGGCTCAGGTTTACCTGCTCGCTGAGCTGTTCCGTAGTGAGTCGGTTGTTTTGCTGCAACAGGCGGAGCAGCGCTTTGTCATATTCATCAAGTTGGAACATAATTTACCCGTTTAAAACAGGAAAATAGGTAAAATATACCGGTTATAGTGTGATAACGGATAATTTAGTCGCAATAGCGCCGGTAATTTTGTGGTATAGCAAACAACAATATACCATGACGTCCGCATTATCTGTTCCAACGCCACTCAATACGGTGTTTTCTCCGGAAGAAATTCAACGCTTCAGGAAAGAGACTGCCGGTACCCGCCATGTCATCCACCTCAACAACGCAGGGGCCGGGCTGATGCCCGATGTGGTGACGCAGGCGCAGCTGGACCATATTTCCCTGGAATCCCGCATCGGAGGGTATGAAGCCTCGGCGTTGCAGGCTGAAGCGGTAAAAGCTTTCTACCAGCAATGCGCCCTGCTGCTGAACTGTAAACCTTCCAATATCGCCTTTACGGCCAGCGCTACCGATTCCTATACGCGGGCGTTGTCGGCCATCCCCTTTGAAAAAGATGATGTGATACTGACGGACCGCGACGATTTCGTTTCCAACCAGATCCAGTTTCTTTCTCTTCAGAAACGGATAGGCGTCAGGATCGTACACATCAACAATGCTGCCGTCGGTGGGGTGGACCTGAACGATCTGAAGGAAAAGCTGTATCACTACCGGCCCAAACTACTGGCGATTACACATATTCCCACCAATTCAGGACTGGTGCAACCGGTGCATGAGATCGCCGCTGTTTACAGTGACTATGTAAAAGCGCATCCGGGTAAAACGTGGTACATCCTCGACGCCTGCCAGAGCGCCGGACAGATGAAACTGGATGTAAAGGCGCTGCAATGCGATTTTTTAAGCATGACCTGCCGGAAATTTCTGCGAGGCCCCCGCGGTACCGGCGCACTATACATTGCAGACCGTGCGCTGGAAGCAGGGTTGGAGCCGATGTACATCGATATGCGCGGAGCCGAATGGACAACGAAAGACACCTATCAGCAGCAGCCCGATGCAAAGCGCTTTGAGGATTGGGAGTTTGCCTATGCCACAGTCATCGGTACCAAAGCCGCCATTGAATATTGCCTGCAGATAGGGGAGGAACGTATCTGGCAACAGGTACGGCTGATGGCCGCTATCACAAGGGAAAAGCTGGCGGCGATTGACAAGGTCGCCGTACTGGACCGCGGACCGGAAAAAGGGGGACTGGTAACTTTTCATGTAGCCGGTAGTGACCCGGTGCACATCGTAAGCGGACTGTCAAAAAGAAAGATCAACGTCGTGCCCAGCTACCGCGCATTCGGCCTGCTGGACTTCGATGATAAAGGTGTGAAATGGGCTGTACGAGCTTCGCCACATTATTATAATACCGTGGAAGAAATAGATGCGTTCATCGCATCGCTGAGAGAAATTATCTGAATACAAAGCCGGGCATCTTGCTGACAAAAGATGCCCGGCTTTTCTATTAACATCCTGGCAGCGAAAAAAGTACACGTCTTGGGTAAAATCAGATGAATAACCTACACTATTTTTCTTCATATTTGTTATGAGATTCAACCGAAATTTAATGACCTTGCGCAAACAGAACCAAGAAACCCGTGAATCCCGAAAGGCGCTGTAAATTCCAAGCAGAACTGTATTTCCACTGACTGACAAAAGCTGATCCTTGTACTGACAGGCGTTATGAAATTCTAAAGACGACTACTTATCCACAGATCTTTCGCTGACTAATGCCGACGAGAAAAGACGATGTTGCGGCTATTTTAATGCAAACGATTGCATTTCAAATGGTTAACGGCCGACGCGCTGCTGCAGATTATCACAGTAGCAGGTGCTTTTTCTGCATTTTTAATGCAAACGATTGCAATATTAAACAGTTATTTATCAATTCTAAAAACAGTACGCATGTACGAAACACTACCAGTACCACGATAAAAACAATACAACACTGATATCAACCAAAACAGTTTAATGACCGGCAGCGTGATAACCGCTCCCTGCCCGGGAGGCCTATGCCCATATGCAAGGTCTGCCTAAATAAATTTCACATGAAAAACAGCATTCCCTTCCTCCTGTGTTGCACATGGATATCATTACTGCTACTCCTGCCAGGAAAAACGCCCGCGCAGCACAAGCAGACGTCCGGCGCCGTCACGGAAAAAATCCGAAAAGAAGTCCGCGGACTGGTGACCGATACCTCCGGCGCACCTATGCCCGGCGTTACCGTGCTGGTGAAAAACAGCCCGAACATCGGAACCACCACCGACATGAACGGCCGCTACATTCTCGCCGTACCGGACAACACTACCGTCATCGTCTATACGATGGTAGGGTATACGCCACAGGAATTGCCACTCAACGCCCGCGGTGTCATCAACGTACAACTGAAAACATCTTCCAGTCAGCTGAATGAAACCGTCGTGGTAGCCTATGGCAAACAGAAAAAGGCGTCCGTCATCGGTTCCATCACCACCATCAATCCGGGTGAACTGAAAGTGCCCTCCAGCAATCTCACCACCGCACTGGCAGGCCGCCTCGCCGGCGTCATCGCTTATCAGCGCAGCGGCGAGCCCGGCATGGACAACGCAGAATTTTTCATCCGCGGCGCCACCACCTTCGGCTACAAAAAAAGTCCGCTCATCCTCATCGATGGTATCGAATACGATGTCACAGAACTGGCCCGCCTTACGACAGACGATATCGCCAGTTTCTCCATCATGAAAGACGCAACGGCCAACGCCCTTTACGGCGCCAGGGGCGCCAACGGCGTCATCCTCGTCACCACCAAGGAAGGGAAAGAAGGGAAGGCCAGATTTAACCTGCGCCTCGAAAACTCTATCTCCGCACCTACCCGCGATGTGGAGCTGGCAGACCCCATCACTTATATGGAACTGAACAACGAAGCAGTGCTCACCCGCAACCCGCTGGCGCCGGTTACCTACCCGCAAAGTAAAATAGACAACACTAAAGCCGGTACAAACAGAGACGTATTTCCTACCACCAACTGGAAAGAAATGCTCTTTAAAAAACAGACGGTCAACAAACGCGCTAACTTCAACCTCAGCGGCGGCGGACAAATAGCGACCTACTTTGTCTCCGGCGGCTATACGAAAGACAACGGTATCCTCAACGTAGACGGCCGTAATAACTTTAACAACAACATCGACCTCACTACCTATACGCTGCGCTCCAACGTCAACATACGGGTGACGAAATCTACTTCCGCCATGGTCCGT
This sequence comes from Chitinophaga oryzae, assembly GCF_012516375.2. Lineage (NCBI taxonomy): Bacteria > Pseudomonadati > Bacteroidota > Chitinophagia > Chitinophagales > Chitinophagaceae > Chitinophaga > Chitinophaga oryzae. Next base: position 7,254,915 of record NZ_CP051204.2, on the reverse strand, counting down.
CTCCATGGCACCTTCGACGAATACAAAGGTCCCATCGACGGCGGTGAAAAACTTTATCAGAAAATGATCTGGTCCAACCAGGTACTCTTCCCCGCTTACTACCCGGCCGACGACGCCCACCAGTTCGTTGCCCACCCGCTGTTTGGTAACTTCAACAACGGCGAATACCTTAATCCCTACGCCGACATGGTGAAAGGGTATAAACAATATTCCCGCTCCCTGATGCTGGCACAGTTCGAACTAAAACAAGACCTGTCTTCTTTCATCACCAAAGGACTGTCTGTCCGCGCCATGATGAATACCAACCGCCAGGCTTACTTCGATGTGTCCCGCCAGTACACGCCCTTCTGGTATGCCGCCAATAACTACGATAAACTCAGCAACACCTATGTATTGCGCGACATCAACCCTGACCAGGGTACAGATTACCTGAACTATGTACCCGGTAAAAGGACCGTGGCGTCTACCTTCTACCTGGAATCTGCGGTTGACTATAACCGGACTTTTGATAAACATGGCCTCGCTGGTATGCTCATCTTCATTGCCCGCAACAACCTCCAGACCATCGACGATATTTCCAACCCCAGTGTCAACCTGCTGCAGAAATCACTGCCGTCCCGCAACCTGGGCTTGTCCGGCCGCGTTACCTATTCTTACGACAACCGCTTCTTCGGGGAATTTAACTTCGGCTATAACGGCTCCGAACGTTTTTATAAAACGGAACGCTACGGCTTCTTCCCCTCCGCAGGAGCAGCCTGGTTCGTTTCCAACGAAAAATTCTTCCAGCCGCTGGAAAAGGTCATCACCAAACTCAAGGTCAGAGCCAATTATGGCCTTGTAGGCAATGACGCGATCGGCAATGAAGACGACCGCTTCTTTTACCTCTCCAACGTCAACATGAACGACAGTAAACGTGGCGCTACCTTTGGCGTAAACGGCGGCTATAACCGCCCGGGCATCTCCATCGGCCGGTATGACAACCAGGCTATCACCTGGGAAACGGCCAGGAACTCCACTTTCGGGCTGGAGATCAGCCTGTTCAACAAACTGGACATCATCGCGGAGTATTTCACGGAACAACGTTACAATATCCTCATGGACAGGGCCTCCACGCCCAAAACCATGGGCCTTCAGGCTACGCCCAAAGCCAATGTGGGCAAGGCGCAGTCCAATGCTTTCGACTTCACCGCTGATTTTAATACCAACATCGGCAGGGAATTTTTCCTGACCATGCGCGGTAACTTCACCTTCGCCCGCAACAAGTTCAAAGCGTACGAAGAACCGCGTTACGACGAGTGGTACCGCTACCATGTAGGCTACCCGATTTCCCAACGCTGGGGATATATCGCGGAACGTCTCTTTATCGATGATGAAGAAGTAAGAAGCTCCCCACAACAAGCTTTCGGCAATTTCAAAACCATGGGCGGCGATATCAAATTCCGCGATGTGAACGGCGACGGGCAAATTACGCCCAGCGATATGGTGCCCATCGGTTACCCGACCACGCCGGAAATCATCTACGGCTTCGGCTTCAGCGCTAAATACAAAGGCGTGGACTTCTCCGCTTTCTTCCAGGGCTCTGCGCGGTCGTCTTTCTGGATTGATGTAAACGCTACCTCTCCTTTCATCGATGTGGACGACAACAGCGCTGTCACCTCTGAAACACAGCTGCTGAAAGCATATGCAGACAGCCACTGGTCGGAGGAGGACCGCAACCTGTACGCCCTCTGGCCCCGCCTCAGCCCTGTGCTCAATACCAACAGCACCCAAAGCAGCACCTGGTTCATGCGCAACGGCGCCTTCCTCCGCCTCAAACAGGTGGAACTGGGGTACACGGTGCCACAGCACCTTATAAAACGTATCCATATGTCTAACCTGCGGGTGTATGCCAATGCCACCAACCTGGTCACTTTCTCAAAGTTCAGGCTGTGGGACATCGAAATGGGCGGCAAGGGCCTTGGGTATCCCATCCAGCGGGTAGTCAACTTTGGTTTGATGGTGGGCTTCTGATAACGACTAAAAATATAATCATGAGATATAAAATAATGATCGCGCTGGTATGGACAGGTGTTTTGTGTTCCTGCAGCAAATATCTCGATGTGGTGCCGGACAACGTGCCTACGATCGACAATGCTTTTACCCTGCGCTCTTCCGCAGAGAAATACCTGTTCACCTGTTTCTCCTATATGCCCCGGAACGGGCATTTCAACGATAACGTAGCTTTCAACGGGGCTGATGAAGTATGGTATGATGACCCCATCCGCGATGTGGACCCTACCAATTTCAATATCGCCAGAGGACTGCAAAGCATGACCAGTCCGCTGGCCAACTACTGGAGCGGCACCGCCCGCGGTACTTCACTTTTTACAGGCATCCGCGACTGTAACACTTTCCTTGCCAATATCGGTAAGGTGAGAGAGTTACGGCCGTACGAGCGGGAGCGGTGGACCGCAGAGGTAAAATTCCTGAAAGCCTATTACCATTTCTTCCTGCTCCGCTGCTACGGACCTATCCCCCTGATCAAAGAAAACCTGCCGGTATCGGCAGGCTCCGAAGAAGTACAGGTATACCGTCAACCGATAGATACCTGTATCAACTACATTGTGCAATTGCTGGATGAAGCTGCGGGCAACGAGTTCCTGCCGGCTAAACTGGAAGGCACCGAGAACACCGAACTCGGAAGGATCACCAAATGCATCGCACTGGCGCTGAAAGCCAAAGTGCTGGTAACCGCCGCCAGTCCCTTCTTCAACGGCAACCCCGATTACAGCCGTATGGTGGACAACCGTGGTGTACAGTTGTTTCCCGCCAGCTACAGCGCCGAAAAATGGGCCAGGGCGGCGCAGGCCTGTAAGGAAGCGATCGAGCTTTGTCACGCGAATGGTTACACGCTGTATCACTTCCCCGGTAACTTCGGCTATAAGATCAACGACACGTTACAGACGCAGCTGGATATCCGTGCAGCCATGACCGATAAACAGAACAATACAGAGGTGATCTGGCCCAATACCAACAGCACCGCCGGCGATATACAACGCTGGTCTATGCCGCTGATCGCCAATGGCGCCAGCACTTCCGGTCCTAAAGGCATCATCGCGCCCACGCTGAAAATGATAGAAATGTTTTACAGCAAAAACGGGGTGCCCATTACCGAAGACAGGACCTGGGATTACAGTAAACGTTATACCCTGCGTACCGCTGCTGCTGCCGATAAATATTACATCCGCACCGGTGAGCAGACCGTGGAGCTGCATTATGACCGTGAACCGCGTTTCTACGCTGACGTAGCCTTTGACCGCGCTGTATGGTTTGGCAACTGGATACTGAACTACAACAAAGACAGCGCCCTGTATTTCGTGAAAGCCCGCGCTACGGAAATCGCCTCCAGAAGAGGTATCAGCAACTACTCCGTGACCGGCTACTGGGTGAAGAAAACGGTCAACATAGAAAGCAGCGCAGCTACCGATGGTAACATCACCAGTGGGCTGGTTGCTTATCCGTGGCCCGAAATGCGGCTCGCTGATCTTTACCTGCTGTATTCGGAAGCGCTTAATGAAGTAGACGGTCCGGGCGCAGCTACCACGCAGTGGATCAACCTCGTACGGGCGAGGGCAGGACTCAGATCCATAGAAGAATCCTGGACCAACTTCTCCAAAAATCCGGTGAAATATACCACCAAAGAAGGCCTGCGAGAGATTATCCAGCAGGAGAGGGGCATAGAGTTGTGTTTCGAAGGCCAGCGTTTCTGGGACCTGAGGCGGTGGAAGACCGCCCATGTGGCGCTCAACAACCCGATCAAAGGCTGGGACATCACACAGAATGCCGCGCCCTCCTATTACAAGGAAGTCCTGTTGTTCAACCAGCGCTTCGGCATGCGTGATTACCTGTGGCCAATAGAAAACGGGGAGATGATCATCAACAAAAACCTGGTACAGAATCCCGGGTGGTAAAATTTTTCATGATGCTAAAACTTACTGAAATGAAACGTTTTCATATTCTCTTGTGTATTATGCTGGCTACCCTCAGTGCCTGTAAACAGGACCATATAGGACCAATTTCCGGCGATAAAACGCCTCCTAATCCGATCAGGAACCCCACCGCTGTGGCTATGGCGGGAGCGGCGGAAATTTCCTATTCCCTTCCGGACGATCAAAACCTCTCCTATGTGCGGGCTGAATTTGAGATCAATGGCGTAAAGAAAGAGGCGAAATCTTCCTATTTCAGAAGATCGGTGCGGGTGGAAGGTTTCGGTGATACCGCGGAACATACCGTAACGCTTTATGCCGTTAGCCGCGCAGAGGTGGCTTCTTCGCCTGTGCAGATCAAGGTGAAACCACTGCCGCCGGCTATCTGGAAAGTATATAAATCGCTGGAGGTGGCGGAGGCTTTCGGCGGACTGCAGGTGAAATTCAGCAATGAAGATAAGGGCAAGATTGTGATCGTTACGCTGCTTTATGATCCTGCCGCCAGGGAGTGGCGTAATGTGAATAACTTTTATTACGGGCTCGACTCCGGCAAATTCACCGTGCGCGGGCTGCAGCCGGTGAAGCAGCAGTTCGGCATCTATATCAGAGACCGCTGGGACAATAAAAGCGATACCCTCCGGTTTGAACTGACACCTATATACGAAGAAGAGCTGGACAAGTCGAAGTTCGCCAGCGCTATGAAGAAAAAGTATCCCATACCGCAGGTGGCGCCATTGCCGAAAACGCCCGGCGTACAGATCGTAGAGCCGGGCAACCTGTCATCCTGGCCCATTGATAACATGTGGAACGGCATCATTGGCAACGAAGGGTATCATACCACGGAAAACAAAGATGTGCCTGTCTGGATACCGATAGACCTTGGCGTAAAGGCGGTGATCAGCCGCTACAAGATCTGGCAGCGGCAGGCGGCCTATATCTACAACCATGGCAATCCGCATGAATGGGAATTGTGGGGCACCAATACCCCCACAGATGTGAACAGCTGGGTGAAGCTGGACCATCAGGTCATGGAGAAGCCTTCCGGCTTGCCACTGGGCCAGAATTCCAACGAAGACATCGATGCTGCCGCGGCGGGGCAGGAGTATGAACTGCCGATCGGTGCGCCGGCGGTACGGTACATTGCCTGGAAACACATCGATAGCTGGGCGGCTGTTGACGGTATTATCGGGCATCTTCACATCAGTGAAATCGCTATCTGGGGACAAATCAAAAAATAATCAAAACAGTTATCATGAAAAATATAAAAGCCCGGTGGCTGCTGCCGGCGATGGTATTGCTACTGACAGCCTGCAGTAAAATGGACGATACCTATAGGCAGTTCCTGGACGGAGGGGAGATTATCTATACCGGTAAGGTGGATTTCCTGGAAGTATTCCCGGGAAAGAACAGGGTATTGTTATCCTGGTACCTGGTATCCGACCCCAAGATCACGATGTGCCGCGTATACTGGAACCAGCGGAGGGATTCAACGGAAGTGGCCGTAAAACGTACAGGCGGTACCGATACAATCCGGCTGATACTGGATAAGCTGCCGGAAAATATATACACTTTCCAGGTGTATACCTACGACAATGCGGGGCATTCGTCCGTAAAGGAAGAGGCGATAGGTAACGCTTACGGCGACGCCTATATCTCCACGCTGTCTAACCGGCCCGTGCGGGCGGCCAAATATGACGCGGCTAAAAACGAAGCGACCATCTGGTGGTTTGGTGTGAATAATCAGGTACAATATGTGGAGGTATTATATACTAATTCCGCCGGTATGGAAACGAAAGTGGTGCAGCGAGCTGACAGTGTACCGGAAAACCCGCGCGATCCGCTGGAGTTCCGCGCCTCACTGAAACTGCCGGATTACAAGGCAGGCACATCCTTCCGCTTCAGGACCGCCTATAAACCGGTGAAGATAGCGATCGACACATTTTATACTGCTTATGAAACGCGGGCGGTGCAATAATGAAGGCTCCATAGGCCTGATTGCCGGATTGGTGTTCGCGTGTTTCGTGTTGCATGTTCCATGTTCAGTGTTCGCGTTTTTTGTGTCCCGTGTCCCGTGTTCCGTGTTTCGTGTTGCCTGTTCGTGTTGCCTGTTGCATGTTGCATGTTCCGTGTGCCGTGTTCCATGTTGCCTGTTGCATGTTCCATGTTCCGCGTTCCGCGTTCCATGTTGCATGTTCCGCGTCACGCGTATTCCACGTCACGCGTATTCGGCGTCACGCGTATTCGGCGTCACGCGTATTCGGCGTCACGCGTATTCGACGTCACGCGTATTCGACGTTACGCATTTAGATTCCCCGGGCTCACGCCCGGGGCTACGATGTCATTCGGGTCTGTTATCCGCAATATGGTAGTCTATAGGCCTCCATACAAGTCGAGCTGCAAAAAATGCCTGGATAACATCGTAGCCCAGGGCGTGAGCCCTGGGTTTCATGGGTTTCATGGGTTTCATGGGTTTCATGGGTTTCATGGATTTCGTGGGTTTCATGGATTTCGTGGATTTCATGGATTTCGTGGGATTTCGCGGTATTTCACGGGGTTTCTTGAATTTCACAAGATTTCACGGTATTTCACGCGTTTCACAGCGTTTTTACAGCAAAAAAATTGTAACCGGAAATGTGTATTTTGGCAGAACATGACGACGCACCCGTCGTATAGCTTTTCCCGTTATAAAATACAGTCACTGATACAGAGAAAAACAATCCACTATATGAAAACAATGATGGCAGGCCTGTTGACACTGCTGGTGTTCAACACAGGAATGGCTACAGCACAGAAAAAATCCGCCGCTGCGGACCTGACACATTTTCCCAAGGGAAGTACGCCGAAAGAAATCGGTAAAAGAGTGGCGGAGCGTTTTGTCGCCTCGCCGCACCCTAACTTCGGAAAGCCTACGTCGCCGAAGAAAATCACCTATCCGGAAGTTTGCACGTGGTATGGTGCGCTAACGTTTGCACAAGAAAGCGGCGACAAGGCGCTGACCGACAAGCTGGCTCAGCGTTTTGAGCCTTTCTTTACCACAGAAGCCGCGTTGGTGCCGGCTGCCGACCATGTAGACCACACCGTTTTCGGCGCGGTACCACTGGAGCTGTATATACAGACAAAAGACAAACGTTACCTGGACATGGGAAAAGCCATTGCTGACAAGCAGTGGGGCACACCGGAAGGTCCGCACGTAAAGCCGCAATCCCAGGGATATGCCGACCGGGGGCTGACCTGGCAAACGCGTATGTGGATTGACGATATGTTTATGATTACCGCTGTGCAGTCGCAGGCTTACCGTGCAACCGGCGATAAGGCATACATTGACCGTGCCGCAAAGGAGATGGTCGTTTATCTGGATTCCTTACAGCAGCCTAACGGCCTTTTTTATCATGCGCCGGACGTGCCTTATTTCTGGGGCCGCGGCGACGGCTGGATGGCGGCAGGTATGAGCGAACTGCTGCGTTCCCTGTCCAAAGACAATCCCGACCGGGAGCGTATCATGAAAGGATACAAAATCATGATGGCATCCCTGCTGAAGTACCAGGCGCCGGATGGCATGTGGCGCCAGTTGATCGATGATCCGGAAGCATGGCCGGAGACTTCCGCTACAGGTATGTTTACTTTCGCCATGATCACCGGTGTAAAGAACGGCTGGCTGGATGCGGCCACTTATGGCCCTGCGGCGCGCAAGGCCTGGCTGGCGCTGGTGAAGTATATCGATGACAACGCGGATGTACGGGAGGTATGTGAAGGCACCAATAAAAAGAATGACCGGCAGTATTATCTCGACCGCGGCCGTATTACCGGTGACATGCACGGACAAGCGCCCGTGTTGTGGTGTGCCACGGCATTGCTGAGAAAATAGAAATTTTGAAATTATTGATTTACGGATGTTGGAATTTATTTGACCATCTGGCTATTTTAAAATGCTCAATAGTCAAATAAATTCCAACATCCGTAAATCAATAAATTCGTAAATGCGCCGCTTCATCAGTGATCTCGTCTTCCTCCTCTTCCTCCCGTTCCTGCTGCTTTTCCGCCGCCTCTGCTGCGGTATCCCTTCTGTCTTCTTCCTCCATTAATTCGTCTATTTCAAGATCGTCTTCTTCTTCGTTCAGAATATCTTCAGAAGCATCTGTACTGCGTGACTGCTCATCCTGGTTGCCCCGCTGAGGCACCGGTTCCTGTTGATGATTGATGACTTCGTCCGGTTGAATATCATCTTCACGCAGGGGTCCTATGGGTGTGTGCTGCGTAGTCATATCGGATCGTTTTTACTGGTAACCCCCCAAAAGACACGCCGTATTTTCGCAACGATTTTTGCTATTAATTCTAACTATGTATATAATAATTTATAATTATAACTAATACGAATTTAATTATTAAATAATAATATTTGTTACTAATTTATACGGTCGAATGAATGGCCATTGTATGAGAAACCTGGCTTTTTCTTAGCCATATAAATTGTATTCCACGGTATGATTTATATAAAAGAAAAGATATGAACATAACAGATGCTGAATTGGTTTTACGGCTCCGGAACAACGACGTGAGCGCTTTTGACAGCCTATATCGGAACTATCATCAGGCCGTATACCGCAATATCCTCAAGTTTGTAAAAGATGCTGCCGTTGCGGAAGACATCTTACAGGAAGTGTTTGCCAGGTTGTGGGAGAAACGCCAGGAGATACAGGCGGAGCAGTCGGTAGGCGGCTGGCTGTTTGTGATCAGCTTCAACCTCTCGGTCAGCTGGGTGCGCAAAAAACTCAAAGAGCAGGCGCTGCATAAAAACCTGCTGGACCTCGGGCCGGAAGATCATATGATGATTGACCGGAAAAACATGGACGAGGAACAGTACAGCCTGCTTGAGCAGGCCATCGCCCAGTTATCTCCCAAAAAAAGAACGATTGTTACCCGCTGCAAGCTGGAAGGCAAAACCTATGATGAAGTCGCCAGCGAACTCAATATTTCCCGCAACACCGTTAAAGAACATCTCTCTGCCGCTATGGTCAAATTAAATGACTATATGCTCCGCAATGGTGACCATAAATACATCGTTCTTTTCCTTTTTTTCTTTACCTGTCACAACGCTTCCAATTAAGTTTCTGATAAGAAATGAATTAGGATAAAATAAATATGTTTTTTCTCCGGGAATTACCCCCCCACTTTTTATCAACCTGCGTATTTAAATTAAACCGTCACGATAGTGCACAACAGAAAGGAATACCTCAGACAACTGCTACATACGGAGAACTGGTCTGCCACAGAGCAGGAATGGATGCTACAGTACCTGGAAGAAAACGATCTGTCTGACCTGGAAGCGGTAGCCAAAGAGTACTTTCAGGCGGAAGGCCCTGAAATAAAGAATTTACTGGACGAACGGTTATCAGCCCGACTGCTGAAAAAAATACATCGCCGTGCAGGCATTTCGCAGCCGGGTATCTTCGCCCTATACGGAAGAAAAATAGCTGCTGCTGCAGCCGTAGTACTACTCGCCGGCGCATCCTGGTACCTGCTGGTACGCCAGCAGGTGAAACAACTGGTGATGAGCAGCGGCAACCAACATAAAACAGTGACATTGCCCGACGGATCTATGGTATACCTGGAAAAAAGTTCCAGCATCACCTATCCCGAAAACTTCGGAAAAAAAAACAGAACGCTGCAACTCAACGGTGAAGCCTTCTTCGACGTAAAACAGAACAGTAAACATCCGTTTGTGATATCCTCAGCCCTGATCAACACCACCGTACTGGGCACCTCTTTCAACATGGAAGCCCGTAACAACGGTGTCGCGAAAGTAGTGGTGGTATCCGGCAGCGTACAGGTAAATACCCGTACCGGTGAAACCAGTCCGCAGCATCAACTGGTGCTCGGCGCCAACAAGAGCGCAGTTTACCATGCCGCTTCCCGGGGACTGGAATTGATAGACGCTACAGACGATGCACGCTTTTTCCGGCAGAAACAGAGCGGAAAATTTACCTATAAAGGACAGCCATTGTCCGCAGTGCTCAACGACCTGCAACGCTTTTACAACGTGCCGGTCAGCGCCGACAAAAAAATGGAACGCTGTAGCTTCTTTGGCGACTTTAATACCACCGATGATCTGCAGGAAACACTCACAATCATTGCCGTGACCTTGAACGCCAGCATTAAAAAGGATGCTAACGGAAACGGATATGTTATAGTTGATGGCAATTGCCACTAATAACCGATTAAAGAAGAAAATACCGTTAACCAAAATCAAATGCAAGATGGAATACTTGTTTTGTAGCTGAAGACCTGACTTACTTAGAGAAATAAAAGTTGTATTGCTGGTAAGCTATCCTGTGTAACTTTTAGCCTGGAAATGGTTCTCATCCCTGGTTATCTGCCATTGATGGAATACGCCTGTATTCTTTCAACAGGGCCCCTATTGCCAATACATTCCCGATATTTTTTCATTTCACAACCAAACTAAATTGCTATTATGAATCATATCGCTTCTTTCTCGTCTGGTTAATAATAATTGTCTTATAGACACTAAAAAATGAACTGCACAGCAGAAGGCCCTTTATTGCCCGGTTTTCCAGCAAAGCCGGATAGGGATTCCTATTACCCGGAATGAAACAAACATTTATTCAATATGCATAGTAAAACCCGATACTACATTTGTTGTCTGACGCTCTTCCTGTCGCTGTTCCACCTGCAGGCGGGCGCCGTGGATCTCCAGGATGCGCTCGACAAAAAAATAACCCTCCACCTGCACGATGTGGTACTGAAAGATGCACTGGAGAAAATCAGCAACCTCGCGGAAGTATCTTTTGTATACGTAGGCAGCGAAGTACTGAATGCCAACAAAATCAGCATCTCCGCCCGTAATGAAAAAGTCGGTGATCTGCTGCACAAAATATTAACGCCCTACGCCCTGTCCTATAGCGTTATCTACGATCGTATCGTCATTAAACACGACGCCTCCCGGAAAGTACCTGCCCTCGCTACTGTCAGTACTACACGGCAGGTCACGCCGCGCTTCACGGACGTGAAAGGTGTGGTAACCTCTGAAAAGAAAGAACCGTTGCCTGGTGTGACCATCATCGTGAAAGGATCTTCCAGGGGTACCACCACCAACGCGAAAGGTGAATTTGAAATCCGCAGAGTGCCCGGCGACGCTGTACTGGTGTTCAACTTCACCGGGTATAAAATGGAAGAAGTTCACTCCAGCGAATTCAAAAGCGGCAACCTCACCATCGTTATGAAAGAAAAACCCACCCGCCTCCAGGAAGTGGTGGTCACCGGCTTTCAAAGCATCGATAAAAGTAAATTCTCCGGAGCGGCTACCCGCCTCAAAGGCGACGATGTAAAAATTGACGGGATAACAGATGTCAGCCGTATGCTCGAAGGCCGCGTAGCCGGTGTCGCCATACAGAACGTGTCCGGTACCTTCGGCACCGCGCCGAAAGTAAGGGTGCGCGGCGCTACTTCCATCAACGGCGACAACAAACCGCTCTGGGTGGTAGACGGCGTGGTGCTGGAAGATGTGGTGAACATCTCCAACGATCAGCTGTCCAGCGGAGATCCCACCACTTTGCTGGGTTCGGCGGTGGCCGGCCTCAACGCCAATGATATTGAAAGTTTTGATATCCTGAAAGACGCCGCCGCTACCGCATTGTACGGCGCCCGCGCGATGAACGGCGTCGTGGTGATCACCACCAAAAAAGGTCGTGCAGGCAAACCCGTTATTGCCTACAGCGGCAACTTCAGCACCCAGCTGAAACCGAACTATAACAATTTCAATATCATGAACTCCGGCCAGCAGATGTCTGTGCTGGCGGAGTTGGAACGTAAAGGCATCCTCACTTCGGATATCCTTTCCCGTGGTGATATCGGCGTTTTCGGCAAACTTTACGAATCACTGGATGCAGACGGTGACGGCAATTTCCCCGTGCAGAACGATCCTGCCGCCATGAAAGCCTTCCTGCTGCGCTATGCCAACGCCAATACCGATTGGTTTGGCCTGCTGTTCCGCAACAACTTTGTTCAGGAACATTCGCTCAGCATCTCTTCCGGTACCGATAAATCACAGTCCTATTTCTCCACCAGCTTCTACAGTGACAATGGCTGGACACTCGCCGATAAAGTAAACCGCTATACCCTCAATTACCGTAATACCTATAAATTCTCTGACCGGCTGACCGCCGGTTTCTCCGCTTTGGCATCTGTGCGTCAGCAAAAAGCGCCGGGAGCACTAACCCGCAGCAGTAATCCGGTGGAAGGACAATATGACCGTGACTTTGACATCAACCCGTTCAGCTACTCGCTCAATACCAGCCGTACCCTCACCGCCTATGATCAGAATGGCCACCTCGAGTACTTCCGGAGAAACTTCGCACCGTTCAACATCATCAACGAGCTGCGCAACAACTCCCTCAACCTGAACATGATGGACCTGCGCCTCCAGGGCGATCTCGGCTGGAGGCTCACCCGTAACATCCGTTACGAATTTACCGGCGCCATCCGCTATGTAAAATCCTCCCGCGAACACCAGATCACGGAGAACGCCAACATGGCCAACGCATACCGCGCCGCCGGCAACGCCACCATTGCGCGGAACAACAAATTCCTCTACCGCAATCCTGATGATCCGGACGCGCAGCCCGTCATCGTACTGCCCGCCGGCGGTTTCTACAACCGCACGGAAGACCAGCTGATGAACTTCGATTTCCGTAACGGCCTTACCTATGCCGACACGTTTGCACAGAAGCATAACATCAACCTGCTGGTAGGACAACAGGTGAAGTATGCCGACCGGCAGAACGCATCCAACACAGGCTACGGCTATCAGTACGAAAACGGAGGAACACCGTTTGTCGATTACCGTATCCTCAAGCAGACCATCGAGTCCAATTTCCCTTACTACGGCATGGGCCGCGACTATGACCGCTTCGCGGCCTTTTATGCTTCCGGCACCTATGCCTACAACAACAAATACAACCTCACCGCTACCGGTCGTTACGACGGCTCCAACAGGCTGGGACAATCCCGCAAAGCCCGCTGGCTGCCCACCTGGAGCGTGGCCGGTTCGTGGAACATGGAGCAGGAACCCTTCCTGCAGAAAGTGAACTGGCTCAACTACCTCACGCTGCGCGCCAGCTACGGTCTGACCGCCAGCATGGGCCCCGCTACCAATTCCAATATCGTTTTCCAGACTATCAACACCCGCAGGCCGCACCTCAATGAAGTGGAATCTGTGATCGCCCTCGCGCACCTGCAAAATGATGATCTCACCTGGGAAAAGCTCTATACTACCAACCTCGGACTGGACGGCGGTTTTTTCAACAACCGGCTCAATATCTCACTGGATTTCTACACCCGCAAGAGCTTCGATCTTATCAGTATTATCAAAACATCCGGCATAGGTGGCGAAATGTACAAAGCGGCCAACTATGCCGATATGACTTCCAAAGGAGTGGAACTGCTGATCGGAGGGGATGTGGTGCGTAAAAAGGACTGGGGTTGGAAAGCCAACATCACCTTCGGTTACAATACCAATAAGATCACCAATGCCAAGAACATCCCGGCCATTTTTGATCTGGTAGTAGCGGAAGGCGGCAACAAAGAAGGATACCCGGTGCATAGCCTGTTTTCCTTACAGTACAAAGGCCTTTCTCCGAAAACAGGCATGCCCTCCTTCATCAACCAGGATGGTGTGGTAAGTCCCGATGTTAACCTGCAGGACCTCAAAACAGCCCAACTGGTGTATGAAGGACCGGTAGATCCCCCGGTGACCGGCGGTTTCTCCAATACTTTCCGCTATAAAGCCCTTTCACTCAATGTCTTCTTTACCTATCAATGGGGAAACAAAATCCGCTTGTACCCGGCTTTTAAAACCGCCTATTCCGATCTGGATGCCATGCCCAAAGAGTTTTACGACCGCTGGGTAATGCCGGGAGATGAAGGGACCACCCGCGTGCCTTCCATCCTGGATGCCTATGAGCAAACACTGATCCGGGGCGCTTATCCGTACAACAACTACAACTATTCCACTGAACGGGTGGCTAAAGGTGATTTTATCCGGTTGAAAACCGTATCACTGACTTATCAGCTGCCCGTTTCCCTCATCCGCCGTGTTGGTTTCAACAGCATGTCGGTGAGCGGCGCCGCTATCAACCCCTGGCTCATCTATGCCGATAAGAACCTGCATGGCCAGGACCCGGAATTTTTTAACTCCGGCGGCGTAGCCCAGCCTATTCAGAAGCAATTCACCCTGTCAATAAAAGTTGGTATTTAAAAATGGACCTATGGAACTGAGATATATAACTGTTTCGACTACACGTTTTATAAGACCCTTTGTGACAGCTGCGCTGACGGTAGGCCTGCTCTCACTGGGCGGCTGCCGCAAGTACCTTGAGCAGGTGCCTGACAGCACCTGGACAGACCTCAGCACGCCCGACAAGGTATCTAAACTGCTGGGGACCGCTTACCCGCAGTCGTCCTATGTCACCATGTGCGAAGCGATGACAGACAACGTGTCCGACAAAGGCGCCGGTGTCATCAGCCGCCCCAACCAGGACGCATACTTCTTCCGGGATATCCAGTCCATCGAACAGGATTCTCCCGAAGCTTACTGGACGGCCTGTTATGTGGCCATTGCCGCTGCCAACCAGGCATTGCAGGCCTGCGATAAAGCCTCCGATAAAAAAGCGTACACCACACAACGGGGAGAGGCGCTGGTAGCCCGTGCCTATGCACACTTCATGCTGGTGAACATCTTCTCCCGGATGTACGATGCAGCTACCGCTGCCAATGATCCCGGCATCCCTTATGTGACCGTTCCGGAAACCGTGGTGATCAAACAGTACGAGCGCAAGACCGTGGCCTATGTGTATGATATGGTGGAGAAAGACCTGCTGGAAGGCCTGCCGTTGATCAGCGATGATGCATACAAAGTACCGCGTTACCATTTCAACCGCAGCGCTGCCTATGCTTTCGCTACCCGTTTCTATCTCTACAAAAAAGACTATGCGAAGGTGGTGCAATATGCCGACATGGCCTTTGCCAACAACGATGTGGCCAACAATATGCGCGGCTGGAACACTTCTTACAGCAGCCTGTCACCCGAACAGATCTTCGACCTTTACGCCAACGCCAAAGAGAACGCCAACCTGTTACTCGTGGAAACACAGTCCCTCTATGGCCGCAGCGTGGGCCAGTACCGCTATGACCTGGACTATGCCAAACAGATACAGATTCTCGGGTACAACGTAACCGGCGGCCGCTGGGCTTACCCGGTGTATTACACCGGCTCCCAGAACTATTTCGTGCCCAAGCTGACGGAATACTTTGTGAAGTCTTCTGTTAATGCAACTATCGGACAGCCTTATGTAATGGTGCCTTTGTTCACCACCGAAGAGGTGTTGTTCAACCGGGCGGAAGCCAATGCCCACCTGGGAAAGACGGCTGCCACACTGAAAGATCTTAACCTCTTTGCCAGCAAGCGTATCCGGAACTACGATCCGGCTGTTCACACCATCACCACTTCCTCCATCCGGAGCTTCTACGGTATCAGCAATGAAAAGGACGGCCTGGTTCATACCATTCTCGACTTCAAAAGAGCAGAGTACCTGCAGGAAGGTATGCGCTGGTTTGACCTGCAGCGCTATAAAATGACGGTGGTGCATACCACCCGTGAAGGAGAGGTGCTGGAGCTGAAGCCCGGAGATAAGCAATGGTTGTTCCAGATACCTCAATCCGCCACCACCTCCGGCATCGCATTAAATCCAAGATAATAATCAACCAAACCAAAATCGCTGCATATGAAACTTTTTCTTCTCGCTTTGTCCTTTCTGCTGCTGATGTCATGCAGCAAGAAGGATGACCTGGGCAAGGTAGACGACATCCCCGGACTGGGAGGCGACACCTGGGTGAAAGGCCCGCTGGACCGTTGGCTTTTTGATACGCTTACCGTACCCTATAATATCGCCGTAAAATACAAATGGGACCAGTTTGAATTTGAACTGAATAAAACGTTGGTGCCTCCCCGTGAGGACAAGATCATCCCGGTGATGAGCGCTATTAAAAAAGTATGGATGAGCACTTATATCGCGGAAGCCGGTGAGTTGTTCTTCCGCCGCTACTGCCCGAAGTATTTTATCCTCAGCGGTAGCGCCAGCTGGAACGAAAACGGCACCATCACGCTGGGTACCGCGGAAGGCGGCCGCAAAGTAGTGCTGTACCTCGTCAACGATTTCGTTACCCGCGACATGCCCAATTATAAACCCGGCGACTCTGCCAACGTAAAACAGATGTTCCATGTCATTGAACATGAATTTGGCCATATCCTGCACCAGACAGTGATGTACCCGGTGGAGTTCAAACGCATATCCGCCGGTCTGTATACGGCCAACTGGAACAATATCGATGATATGTCCGCCCGCAGGGACGGCTTTGTAACACCTTATGCCATGTCCGGTTACGATGAAGATTTTGTGGAGATGATATCTACCATGCTCGTAGAAGGCAGGGCCGGATTCGACAAGATCGTGAACAGCATACCTCCGGGATACAGTATCAACGGTACGCCGCAGGCAGAAGCCAAAGCGCGGCTCCGCCGCAAGGAAGCCATGGTGGTCAGCTACTACCAGACCGTATGGCACATCGATTTTTACAGCCTGCAATCCCGCACCAGAAGAGAAATCAACAAGCTATTGTATTAACCACTTGGGTATGAGAAAGAAACTTTTGTACTTATTACTGGTCCTTGCAGGGTTCTGTTCCTGCAGGAAAGAATCGGACCCGCTGTTTAGCAAATCGCCGGATGAGCGTCTCAACGACACCTTACAGCGATATCAGCAGATACTGACCCACGCACCTTACGGCTGGAAAGCCATGGTGTATCCGGGCGGCTCTCCCAAGTCGGTGTACAGCTTTTATTTCCGGTTCAACGACTCGAACCGGGTACAGATGTACAGCGACTTTGAAGCTTCTTCCACTGTCACTGCCAAAGAAAGCAGCTGGCGGCTTAAAGCATTACAGCAGCCGAGCCTACTGTTCGATACCTACTCTTACCTGCACGTGCTCTGTGATCCCGATGCGGGCGAGAACGGCGGCGAATACGGCAGAGGGCTGGGATCGGACTTCGAGTTTGCCATCAACGGCATGACCGGCGACACGATGGTACTGACCGGCCGTTTCAACAGGAGCCGGGCCATATTGGTAAAGGCCACTCAGCAGGAACAGGCAGATTATTACCAGCAGCATATCAACCGTAGCATCGACAGCGTTCGGAACATACTTACCTATTTCCATAAGCTGACCACCGGTACGGGGCGCTACGATGTGGATGTCAATACGCTGACCCACCGCATCACCTTTACCTGGGTGGCAGGCGGACAGGTAAAAACCGCAACTACCGGTTACTACTATACGGCTAAAGGCATTGCCCTGTCGCCGGCGTTTTCCGATGGTACCACTACTATCAGCCACTTCGATAACATCAGGTTTGAAGACGGCGCCGTTAAAGGCACCATCAACGGGCAGCCTGCCAGTATCTCCGAAACAGTAAGGCCGCTGGCCATAGACGCGGCTGCGCCCAGGCGCTGGTACCAGTATGCGCTTAATCAGCGCCGTTACTGGATTGCTGAAAGAGGCTTCCATGTCAACGGGGTGGATGACGCTTACGGGCTGCATACGCTGCCGGATTACATCGCAGCCACTTTCTGGCCTGAAGCAGCCGGTCCGGGTTCCGGTATCGATGCCTTTGGCATCATCGTGCCGGACGAAGGCCAGCCCACGCTGATGTATGGCGTACTGCACGCTACCCCCACCTTCACCAGTGATGGCCGTGTGATCTTCAACGACGGGGGCATGTTTGGCGACCCGCCGCCGGACCCTACGCCGTTGTTGCGTACGCGTGCGCTGATGGCGGAACAGACAGGTTTCTTCCTTGTACAGACAGGCGCCACCACCTATGACATGGTCAGCGCCAAAGACGGTAAATCATGGATCACCTGGGTGTTCTGATAAAAGATTAACCCCTTCTGAAAACCAGCAAATGTTTTTCTATATGAGAAATTATACGCTTTCGTTTATTCACAAAACCATCCTCGTGGCCGGAATGCTGCTGATGTTGAGCAGTCGTCTGCTGGCGCAGACCGATATCAACATCGGCACCGGGACCACGGGGAACAGCGATATCGGGTATCCCTGTCCGTTACAGGACTATTTCGAAGGCAACAGGGCACAGTACCTGTTTACCGCAGCGGAGCTCTCCGCTGCCGGTATGGCCCCGGGATATATTACCGGTATCAAGTTCGTCGTTAAAAACCTGAATACTGCCGATGTGATCGAAAGATACGGGATCAGCATCGGCGGCACTACCGTGAGCTCCCTCGATGAAACCTCCTGGGTGCCCGGCACCACCGTGGTACGCACCCCGGCGGACTATACCATCCTCAGTGGTGTGAACAACTTTCCCTTCAGCAATAACTTTTTCTGGAACGGAACAGACAACATTGTGGTGGAAGTGTGCAGCGGCGCTACGGTCACCGATCCCGGTACCTTCTATTCCAACAATCCCGAAGTGGCCTTCACCACCGGATTGGCGTTTAACGGCTCGCATACCTATCGCGCCGATAACGAAAATAACCTCTGCGGTACCATAGAAACCGACAACACCGGTACGATGACCACCCGTCCGAACATTACCTTCTCCTGGATACCTGCCACGCCCTGTACCGGTACACCCACCGCAGGCACCGCAGTTTCCAG
Organism: Chitinophaga oryzae; assembly: GCF_012516375.2. NCBI lineage: Bacteria > Pseudomonadati > Bacteroidota > Chitinophagia > Chitinophagales > Chitinophagaceae > Chitinophaga > Chitinophaga oryzae. Next base: position 7,236,202 of record NZ_CP051204.2, on the reverse strand, counting down.
TATGAGCACCGTATGTCTGAACGGTACCTTTGATCTGCGGCTGACCGGCGCCACCGTGGCTTCCGGGCTGACTTATCAATGGCAGCAGTCTGCCAACAATACTACCTGGACCAACATCGCAGGAGCCACCAAGAGCATGCTGACTACTACGCAGTCTGCCTCCACCTGGTACCGTTGCATCGTTACCTGTACTACCAGCACACAGTCCGCTACCTCTGCCAGCGTAAACGTAACATCGCCCACCCTGGTGTCCGGTACGTTTACCATCAATAAGGGAGCGCCTACGGGAGGTACCAACTTTGCTTCCTTCAACGATGCTTACAACTATCTCAAATGCGGTATCAGCGGTCCCGTGACATTTAACGTGGTGGCTAACAGCGGCCCCTATACGGAGCAGCTGTTACTGAAGCCCGTACCCGGCGCTTCTGCCACCAATACCATTACCTTTAACGGTAACGGTGACACGCTGCAGTTCGCCGGCACCTCTGCCAACAGGGGAGTAATCCAGCTGGATAACGCCGACTATTTCACCTTTAACAACCTGGTGATAAAAGCTACCGGCACCGGTTCTTCCGGTTATGGCTGGGGCGTTTTCCTGACCAACGACGCAGATTTTAATACCATTAAGAACTCCACTATCCTGGTGGATTCAACATCTACCAGCAGTACCGCCTATGCCGGTATCGTGATCAGCAGCTCCTACTCATCACCTACCACCTCCGGTGATGCCAGGTGCGACAACAATACTTTCACCTCCAACAAAATTGTGGGTGGCTATTATGGTATTGTGCTCACCGGAAGCAGTACTATGGCCAATATGAGCAATAAGATCACCAACAATACGATCACAGAATTCTACAACTCCGGGGTGAACGCCAGCGGATCATTTAACACGTTAGTAGAGAATAATATCATCAGCAGGCCGGCCCGTGCTACGGTGTCGACCTTCTATGGTATTAATTTCTCTAACCTGAATACCAAAGCCAATATTACCCGCAACCGCATCAGTAATCCCTTTGGCGGCGCGCCCACCAGCGTGAGCGCCAGCTATGGTATTTATTTTTCCGGTACGGACGCGTTGTCTCAACTGGAAAATGTGGTGTCCAACAACCTGATCTATAACTTCACCGGCAGGGGAGATGCTTACGGTATCTACAACTCCAGCTCCGACAACGTATGGTATTTCCATAATACCATTGCGCTGGACGGTACTTCTACCAGCACCACCACCTATACGGCGCGTGGTTTCTATCAGACCTCCAAAGCGGATGGTATTGAATTTGTCAACAACCTCATCGCGGTTACCCGTGGTGGCGGCGGCAGCAAATACGCTGTATATTTCGGTGCCACCACCGGTACTATCCATGCCAATAATAACCTGTATTATATGGCCGCACCCGGCGGCACCAGCTTTACCGGTTATTATAATGCTAACCGCGGCTCACTGCTTGACTGGAAGACCGCTTCCCTGCAGGATACTGCTTCGCTGGCCTCCAACCCGTTGTTTGCAGGCGTGGCTTCCGGTAACTACCAGCCTACCAGCGCTTCTGTGGATAACAAAGGGCTGCCGGCGGGCATCACTGTCGATATTAACAGCAATACCCGCAGCACCACCACACCGGACATCGGCGCCTATGAGTTTACGCCCGGTCCGTGTACAGCGCCCCCCACGCCCGGCGAGGCTACCGTGAGCACCACACCGGTATGTATCAACCGTAAGGTGTCACTCAGCCTGATCAACAACAGCATCGGCCTGGGACAGAGCTACCAGTGGCAAACAGCCAGTGCAGCAGGAGGCCCCTATTCCAACATCGGCAACCCGATGACCAATCCGGATACCACGATAACATCGACGGCTACCCTGTATTACCGCGTGGCAGTCACCTGCAGCGGCAACACAGCCTACAGTGCGCCGGTACTGCTCACCGTGAACCCGGCTTTCCCTGGTGGTACCTATACCATCAACAAGGGAGCACCGTCCGGCGCCACTAACTTTGTCAGCTTTAACGCTGCCAAAGCGGCGATGGAATGCGGTATAGCAGGCCCGGTGGTATTCAACGTAGTAGCCGGCTCCGGCCCTTACGCCGAACAGCTGGTCCTCGATTCCATCGCTGGTATGTCCGCTGTCAATACCGTTACTTTTAACGGTAATGGCAACACGATCAAGTTCGCATCGGATGATGATAATGAAAGAGCCGTGATCAAACTGCGTGGCGCGGACTATTTCACTTTCGATAATCTTGTGATCGACGCCCGTGGCGGTTCTTATGGCTACGGCGTACAACTGCTGGCCAATGCGGACAAGAACAGGATTACCCATAGCCGCATCCTGACGGATAATACCTCTTCCAGCTCCAGCGTGGCCGGCGTAGTGATCAACGGCGCAGATGCCAGCACCAGCAGCGGTACCAACAACCTTTGCGACAGTAACCTGGTACGCGGCAATAAGATCGACGGCGGTTATTACGGCGTGATCATCTACGGCGCTTCAACGGGCTCTCCGGCGGGCAACCGTATTGACAGCAACGCCATCAGCGAGTTCTATTCCTACGGCGTGTACCTGTCCAATGCGGAAAATACCATCGTAGACCAAAACGACATCTTCCGCACCGCACGCAGCAGCGTGTCTTACTCCAACTATGGCGTTAGCGTGAGCAGCAAAGGTGATGGCAACATTGTCAGCAACAACCGTATCCACGGTCTCTTTAACGGCGCCACCGGCACGACCAACTCCTTCTATGGTATTGAGTTCACCAGCGCCGACGCTACGGCTGCCAACCCGGCGAAGATCATCAACAACGTGATCTATGATATCCGCGGCAATGGTACCCAGCGTGGATTCTATAACTACAGCAGCGACTTTACGCTGTATTACCATAATACAGTCGCACTGAACGATGCCGTTAATACCGGCAGCGCAGAAGCCACCGGTATTTACCAGTCCAGCACGGTGGCCGGCGTTCAGTTCCTCGATAATATTCTCGATATCAGCCGCGCAGGCGGTGGCAGCAGGACAGGTATCTCTATTGCCGCTTCTGCAGAGTTCAAATCCGATTACAACGATATCTTCGTGAAGAGCAGCCGTTCTACCGCCTATACCGGTAACAACGGCACCAACTACGCTACACTGGCCGACTGGCGTGCAGGGGCCAAACTGGATAGTAACTCCCTCGCTGTAGAGCCGGTATTTGCGGACCCTTCCGCCGGTAATTTCGCGCCGGTAATTTCTCCGCTGGATAACAGCGGCCGCCCGGCAGGTGTTACCAAAGATATCCTGGGTGTTACCCGCAGCACCACCACGCCGGATATGGGTGCTTTTGAAATCAACATCCCGGAATGTACTTCTCCGCCGGTAGCCGGCAACGCTACGGTAGACCCGACTACGCCGATTTGTATGGGCACCGCCATCAAGCTGGACCTCGTGGGCAACAGCAAGGGCGGTCATCAGACCTATCAGTGGCAGGTATCCGCCAATGCTGCGGGTCCATGGAAATATGTGAGCGACACCCAGTATGTGAGCGTTTACAATACCATCGCCGGCGCCGAGAAATACTACCGTTGCGCCGTGGTGTGCAGCAACAGGGACACAGTATACTCCACGCCCGTGAAAGTGAACCTGAATGATCCGTTACTGGCAGGCACTTACACCATCAACCCGGCGCAGCCTTCCAGTACCACCAACTTCCAGTCCTTCGCCGCTGCCGTATCCAAACTGGAATGCGGTATCGCAGGACCGGTGCTGTTCCTCGCTGCCAACGGTACATATACCGAACAGCTGACCATGCGGCATATCCCCGGCGCCTCCGCCGTGAACAGGGTGACCTTCAGCAGCGCCTCCGGTAATGCGGCAGACGTGGTCCTTACCTATGCAGGTACTTCCGCACGGAACTACGTGCTGAAGCTCGACAGCGTGGATTATGTGACCTGGAGAAAGATCACCTTCAAACCAACCGGCACTACATATGCAAGGGCAGTAGAGTTTGCGAAGAAAGCTTCCTTCGACAGCCTGCAGCTTTGTGCCATTACATTGCCGGTAACAACTTCTTCCGGCACCAACAGCGCCGGCGTATACGCCAATAACTGTCTTGGCCAGGGTAACGTGATCACCGGTAATACCATCACCGAAGGTGGTAACGGCGTGTACTGGCTGAACAGCTACGGCGACAATATGTCTCCCGGCGTGACTGTCGACAGCAATACCATTACCCGTTCCTATAGTTACGGTATCTATGCCGAGTATGTCAACAGGCTGGTGGCACAAAAGAACACCATCACCCTGAGCGGCACCCTGGCGGGTACTGCGTACGGTATCTATGCGGATGATTGCGATACCGCCATTGCCCTTGTGGGGAATAAAGTCAATATCAATAATACCGGTTCCAAAGGATATGCGATCTACCTTACTTACTGCCAGCCGGGAGCAGGTGCTCCGGGCCGCGTGACCGGCAACGAGATCTACGCCCGCACCGCCAATACCGGTGAGCTGAGAGGTATTACGCTGACATATTCCAACCGGATAAGTGTGAACAACAACGTGGTGAGCATTCATACCACCGCCAGCAATTCGTATGGTGTTTACAGTGAGTCCGGCAATAACCTCAATTATCTCAACAACAGTATTCTCAATACCTCCACCAGCAGCGGCAACAACTATGCAGCTTATTTCTCGCATACGTCGTCTTCTGCATCACCGGTGAAAGTGAGAAATAACATCTTCGCCGCCGATACCGGCCGTACGATGTACGTAGCCAATCCGAACTTCCTGAACAGCGATTACAACACGCTGTATACAAGAGGTTCTGTGTTGGTAAGACAAAATACACCGGGCACCTCTTACGGCACACTGGCGGCTTACCGTACCGGTAGCGGTCTGGATGCCAATTCACTGGTGTATAAACCCGCCTTTGTTAGTCCGGCTGACCTGCATCCGGTGCTCACCGATCCGGAAGTATGGGCTATCCATGGCCGTGGCGTACAGGTAGCGGGCAACGATAAAGACATCGACGGTAAACCGAGGCCGGTAACATTGCAGGAAGGCGTGCCGGACATGGGCGCCTATGAGTTCCTGCCTACCTCCGTACCGCCGGCATTACCTGCTTTCCCGGCAGCTCCGGCAGCAGGTGTTACCCAGACGTTCATGTTTGGTACCGATACCGTGACGAAGGTCACCTGGAACGATGCCACCTTGCCCTCCAATATGACCGTGCGCCGTTATTCAGGTGTGAAACCACCGAATATCGCCCCGGGAACAGACTTCATGTATTTCTATACAGACGTGGACGTTACCCCGGCCAGCGGCGTGTACAACTTCAATATCCAGCAGTTCTACCTGGACCCATGGCAGGGATATATCAAGCGGCAGAAAGATATCCGGCTGGCGATGACCGACAGCACGGACAAATGGAAGACAGATTCGCTCAGCAAGGTGAACGACATCACCAACGTGATCACCGACAGCACCCTGCATTATTTCGATAAGTTCACCGGCCTGAATGGCGGCACTTCTGCACCGCAGCAGCTGCAGCCGGCAGACAGCTCCAACAGAGGCACCCGCTTCTGGGTGGGCTACGGCCATCACCAGTTCTTCACCGGTGACAACAGCCAGCAGATGGTACTGTACCTGAATGCGAAAGATTCCTCTAACGTAACCGTCAGAGTGAATGGTACCGCGTGGGAACGTACCTATCATATTCCGGCCAATAAAACCATCACCACGGAAACGCTGCCCAAAGGCGGTATGAACGATGCCCGTCTGCTGGAAGAAGGCTGGTCCGACAGAGGTATCAGCATCGAAAGCGACGTGCCCATTGTAGCCTATGCGCATATTTATGGCAGCGCCTCTTCCGGCGCCTCCATGCTGCTGCCGGTAGGTACTTATGGTTACGATTATTATGCCCTCACCTCCAGGCAGAATTATTCTACAGATACCTACTCCTGGTTCTATGTGGTGGCGGATTATGACAATACCACCCTGGAAATCACGCCGAGCGTGCCTACGTTGTCCGGCAGACCTGCCAACCAGACGTTTACCGTGACGCTGAACAAAGGTGAGGTGTACCAGGTACTGGGCGCACTGCAAGCCGGTTCTGACGGATACGACGTGTCCGGCTCCCATGTACGCTCCATCGTCAACAGCGACGGTAAATGCTTCCCGGTAGCTTTCTTCTCCGGCAGCAGCCGCACAGGCATCGGATGCGGTAACAGCACCGGTTCTTCCGGCGATAACCTGATCCAGCAGAATTTCCCGTCACAGGCGTGGGGTAAAAAATACCTGACAGCGCCGACTTCCATCGACGATGACGCTGCCAGCTTTATGACCAACATCTTCCGCGTGCTGGTAAAAGACCCGGCCACGGTAGTGAAACGAAACGGCATAACGTTGACAGGCCTGATCAACAACCGCTTCTACCAGTTTGAAAGCAATACCGCTGACTACATCGAAGCCAATCAGCCGGTGATGGTAGCGCAGTATATGTCATCCAGCGGCTCCTGTGACAATACAAACGGCGACGGGGATCCGGAAATGATCTATGTCAGCCCGCTGGAACAAGGTATCAAACAAGTCGGTTTGTACCGCAACACCGTTGAGTCTATCAACACCAACTATCTTACCCTCATCATACCAACAGGCGGATTGAGTTCTTTACGGATCGACGGCAGCAACGTGTTTGACCATACTTATCCGCATCCTAACTACCAGGGTTACACGGTGGTGATAAAACGGTGGGATGCTGACGCCGCACAATGTAATGTTGTCGCCGACTCGGCCTTCACCGCTATCACCTACGGTCTTGGCAGCGTGGAAAGCTACGGTTACAATGCCGGAACACTCGTAAAGAACCTCAATATCCTGCCGGCTTTCAGCAACGTGCTGAACCCGTCAAGCGGCAGCAACAACACTTACACCTGCGTGAAAACGCCGTTCCGTTTCTCCATGCTGATACCGGTGAAACCTACCAAACTCACGTGGAAGCTGAGCGCCGTGAAGAACCTGACACCTGCGGTGGACGTGGTCCAGAACAACCCGGTGCCGAAAGATTCGCTGATCGCCAACGAACGCACTTACTACCGTTTCGTGCTGCCGGATGAATATGTGTTCTCTGCGCCGGGCACTTACCACGTGCCGATCCAGATCTCACATCCGGACATCGAAAGCTGTAATAACACTTTTGAGGCCATTCTTACCATGAAGGTAATACCTGCGCCGGTGGTGAACTTCACCAGCAACTACTCCGGTTGTGTGGGCGACGTGGCCCAGTTCACGGGCAGCGCCACTACGAGCAATAACGTGGGCATCAGCACCTGGAACTGGAATTTTGGGGATACTACCTACGCTTACCGGAAGGATACCACCAAACAGTTTAAATATCCCGGCATCCATAAAGTGAAGCTCAGCATTGTTGCTGCGGAAGGGTGTATCGGCGATACCACGAAAGATGTGGAAGTGTATACGCCGGGCGTAGCCGCAGTGGTGAAAGACTCCCTGACGGTGTGCAGCGGCAGCGACGCTTCGCTGGCCGTGAAAGATCCGGAGGCAGGCGTACTGTACAACTGGTACGACGCTCCTGCAGGGGGTAACCTGCTGTTTACCGGCAACGTATACACGATCACCGCCGTCACTGTCAGCGGCACCTACTATCTCGAAGCCATCAACCATGGCTGTCCGGGCGCTACCCGTGCCAAAGTGGTCGTACATGTGCTGCCATTGCTGACGACGCCTGTCGTGAAAGTGGATACTGTGGGCGTAAACCTGATCCGCTTTAAATGGGCTGCGGTGCCTAATGCTACCAGCTACGAAGTGTCCACTGACGGAGGCCTTACCTGGACGCAGCCGTCTTCCGGCAGAGAAGGACTGGAGCATGTGATCAGCGGCCTGCAGCCTTCCCAGAGCGTGAAGCTCCTTGTGAAGGTGAGAGGTTGCGAAGACAAAATCTCCGATCCGGCCGAAGGCAAAACCCTGCCGGATGGTATCTACATCCCCAATACGTTCACGCCGAACAACGATGGCAAGAATGACGTGCTGAAAGTATATGGCTATATCATCAACAAATTACACATCGCCATATTCGATCAGTGGGGAGAAAAAGTGTTTGAGTCCAACAGCCAGGATATGGGATGGGACGGTACTTACAAAGGCAAAACCTTGCCTTCAGGGGTATACATCTATGTATGTCACCTTGTACTGAAAGACGGTTCCACCCTGGAGAAGAAAGGAGTGATCAACCTGATCCGATAACCCGAAAATGTAAGGTGATGAAGTACTTGCTTGCTTTCATAATTACAGCTGCGTTGCTGCATGGGGCGTTTCCCCGTGCAGCAGCTACCAGCTGCCGGCAGGGAATAGACAGCCTGGTCAACAGCGCCCGGTCTATCACTGCCTATCCTAACCCGGCCTCTGTGTCCGTGCGCGTGAAATCTGTGAAAAACCTGCGTGAGCTGGTGATCTATGCGCTGGACGGCAGGCAGGTGAAGAGAATAGCCGCGCCGGGGAAAGACAACCTGGTGCAGGTTTCAGGACTGGGACAAGGTCCTTATATGTTGCGGGCCTTATTTGAAGATGGGACAAGGACCTCAAAGATGATCATCAAACAATAATCATTTCAAGATGAAAAATTGTACAAGATGTTTACCAAAATAACCAATCATCCTGGTAGCCAACGGCTACAGCGATGTCTCATGGCCATATCTGTGTTAGTGTTGCAGTTCGTAGCCTTTAGTTCGCACGCCCAGAATCTTTCCAACAAAGGGAAAGACTTCTGGGTTGGCTACGGACATCACCAGTTCATGGAGCCGGGAGGCGGTAATTCACAGGAGATGATCCTGTACCTGAGCGCCGAACAGGCCGCTACGGTAACAGTGAGTATCACCGGCACCGCCTGGACCCGGACCTATACCATTCCCGCCAATACGGTCATAGCAACAGACCTGATCCCAAAAACAGGCGCCAACGACGCCCGTTTGTATTCACCGCCGCCTTCGTTCGGCGGCACCGGCGGTGAAGGTACCTTCACCAATAAATCGATCCATATTCACAGTAATGTGCCGATCGTAGCCTATGCACACATCTTCGGCAGCGCCTCTTCCGGCGCCACCATGCTGATGCCGGAAGAAACGTGGGGCTATTCCTATATCTCGGTTAACAGTCAGCAGGATTATGCCTCTGACTGTTTTTCCTGGATGTTTGTGGTAGCCAACCAAAACAATACCGTAGTGGAAATCACCCCTTCGGTATTGACCCGTAACGGCCGTGCGCCGGGCGTTCCGTTTACCGTTACCCTCAACCGCGGCGATATCTACCAGCTGGTAGGCGGTGCGCTGTCAGGTTCCAAAGGACGGGAGCTCACCGGTACGACCGTTAAGTCTATCGGTAATTCCGCCGGGGAATGTTATCCCGTGGCCGTTTTCTCCGGCAGCAGCCGTACGTCGCAGTCGTGTACCAACAGCGGCGGCAGCGGTGATAACAATATCCAGCAGGTGTTCCCTTTCCAGGCATGGGGTAAACGTTACCTGACGGCGCCCTATTCTCATTCCAATACGCCTACCTCCAACCAGACATCCATGTATAAGGTGGTGGTGAAAGATCCCGCTACCGTGGTGAAAAAGAATGGCGCGGTCATGGGCCCGTTGATTGCCAACTCTTACTATGAGTACAACAGTAATACCGCTGATTATATCGAAGCCGATAAACCTATACTGGTAGCCCAATATATGCCGTCTTCCGGTTCCTGCGGCAACAGTGATCCGCTGGGAGATCCGGAGATGGTGTACCTCAGCCCGATAGAACAGGCTGTTAAAAGAACAGGTTTTTACCGTAACAACCGGGAGTTTATTACGGTCAACTACCTCACGCTGATTATCCCCACCGGCGGTATCGGATCGTTGTTGATCGACGGTAGCCCGGTGTTCAATACCTCCTATCTGCACCCCAACCTCTCCGGTTATTCTGTGGTGGTGAAACGCTGGAGCGCGGCGCAGGCACAATGTATTGTGACCAGCGATTCCGCCTTTACCGCCACCACCTACGGTCTTGGCAGCGTAGAAAGTTATGGCTACAACGCCGGTACGCTGATCAATAACCTGAACGCAGTGGGTTCTATTCACAACGAGTACGATACATCTAAAGCCACCAATGATTTTACCTGTACACAAACACCGGTGCAACTGTCTATCCTGATGGCTTACAAGCCCACCAAAATGGTGTGGAAACTGAGCCTGCTGGGAGCGGCCATTACACCCAATACAGATGTGACCGTAAATGCGCCGGTGCCCGCCGCCACCGTGGTGATCAACGGCATCACATACTATAAATACACCTTGCCCGGATCCTATAAATTCACCAATACCGGGGAATTTGATATTACGGTAATGTCTACCCATCCTTCCATTGAGAACTGTACCAATACAGAAAAGGTGGGATATACCATTTCCGTGAAGCCTAAGCCCCGTGCGATATCCAGCTATGCCTATTCGGGTTGTACGCTGGACAGCGCCATCTTCAAAGGACAAAACAATCAGCCCGATTATAAGATCGACCGCTGGAAATGGGAGTTCCCCGGCCCGGCGCTGGACAGCGGCATCGAAGTGCACCATGCTTTCCAGCCGGGACAGGCCAACGTGAAACTGACGGTGATCTCCACCGATGGTTGCGTGGGCGACACCTCTTTCCAGGTGAAGGCTGTAGCCAAACCGGTGGCTGATTTCACGAGCGATGTGCCGTCGCTGTGCGAAGGCGCGCCCGTGAAGCTGACAGATAATTCCACCTACGGTGGGACAACCCCGCTGAAAGAATGGTACTGGGACTTTGGCAACGATTCTGTAAAGAAAGCCACTACCAACGCGCCGGAGTCTATGACATATGGCGGCCATAAATCCTATACCGTTAAGCATATGGTAAAGGTGAGCGATCTGTGTATCAGTGACACCGTTACCAAAACCATTACGGTATACGCGAAGCCATATGCCGCATTTACTTTCCCCGGCGATTGCCTGCCGGTAAATGGTGTGGTGCAGTTTACCAGTACCGCCACGGTACCCGATGCGCAAACGCTGGCCGGCCACAGCTGGGATTTTGGCGACGCAGGCGCTACGCCCGCCAATCCTAACACTTCGCTGCTGGCGTCGCCTACGCATGCCTATACGAAGTTTGGCACCTATACGATCAAATACAAGGTAACTACCGATAAAGGCTGTACGAAAGATACGACCGTCACTGCCAGCTTCAAGCTGAAACCACAACTGGCATATGCACCGGTAAACGGGGTATGCGTAAACGTGAAAGGAAGTATCAAAGTGGCCAATGCGACCGTACAGAACGGGGTAACCGGCAAGGGCTACTACAAAGGCCCGGCGACCGATTCTTCCGGTAATTTCACGCCTTCCGTGGCGGGAGCAGGCACGCATAAAATCTGGTATGTGTTCAATACCAGCACGGGCTGTGCGGACTCCGTGGCGGCAGACGTGGTGGTATATCCTAAACCCACGGCCACCTTTACCGCTACGGCCAATGTCTGCCTTGGCCAGCCAGCCCTGATCACTGACCAGTCCACCATTACCGGTGGCGTCATCAGTACCTGGAAATGGGACGATGGTAAAGGGCAGCAGACACAGGTCAATAACAACACACCGTTTAACGTGGTGTATACCGCCGAGGGCAGTTACACTGTGAAACTGGTGGCTGTCAGCGATCATCAGTGCCTGAGTGATACCGCCTCCATGACGGTGGGCGTGCATCCGCTGCCTGAAGTGAACTTCCGGTTGCCGGCGGCGATATGTATGCCGGAAGGCAGTGCGCAGTTCACCAACCTGAGCACAATTACTGATAAGTCAACGCTTACATGGCAGTGGAACTTTGGAGATGGCAGCGCTACCTCCGCGCTGAAAGACCCGCTGCATAACTATACCGCCTATGGTCCGTTTGATGTAGTATTGACCGCCACATCCTCCTTCGGTTGCAGCGCCAGCGCCACCAAGCGCATGGAAGCCTTCTTCGGCCAGCCGGTCGCTTCTTTCAAAGTATCTCCGGACACCTTATGTCAGGGAACAGACAACACGTTCACCGACCAGAGTACCGACGCTAAAAGCAATATCACCACCTGGGCATGGGAGTTTGGCGATGGTTCTGTTTCCAGTGCGCAGAACCCGGTGAAGAAATATACCGAGCCCGGTGAATACGGCGTAAAACTGAAAGTGACCAACGCCGCGGGCTGCACGTCAGCACCGTTCACCAGCAAAGTGGTGGTGTACCTGCAACCCGTGATCGATGCCGGACAGTCTTTTGTAGTGCCGCAGGGAACGGTGATCACTTTCAGGCCTACGGCCAATGATTCCGTGAACCTGAAGTTCCGGTGGGAACCAGCGGCCGATTTCCCGAACCCGACGCTGCTGTCGCCCTCTATCCCGGCTATGCACGACCAGGTATACACGCTGACTGCTACCGGTAAACACAACTGTACTGCTAAAGACCAGCTGTCTGTCAAAGTGCTGAAACCGGTGCTGCCGCCGAATGCGTTCTCTCCCAACGGCGATAATATCAATGATAAATGGGTGATCTATAACCTGAGCGACTATCCGGACAGCAAAGTGGAGGTCTTCAACCGCTATGGCCAACGGGTGTACCAGTCCACCGGTTATCCACAGCCATGGGACGGCAGCTTTAAAGGCAACCCGCTGCCGGTCGGCACCTACTATTACGTCATCACCCTGCGTAACGGGTTTGCGCCGCTGTCAGGGTATGTAGCCATCATCCGATAACGAACATTATTCACATAAAACACGGACACAAAATGAGAATAAAAATTGCAACATGGCTCATGTCAGTGACAGCCCTCTTCGCCTGCTCCAGGGCGATGGCCCAGGCTGACCCGCATTTCTCGCAGTACTATACCTATCCGTCGTGGCTCAACCCGGCGCTGACCGGCGCTTTTGACGGAGACTACCGGATAGCTGCGATATACCGCACGCAATGGGGAAATATCAGCCCGTTTAAAACATACGGTATCACGGCCGAAGTGCCGACCGCCAAAAATATCAACTTCGGCGCCAGTGTGCTGAACCAGGCTGCCGGTGATGGCGGGTACAACTATACCACCGGTTATATAAGCGCCGCTTACACCGGTGTGAAGCTGGACGCCGCGCATTATCACCAGCTCAACTTCGGGCTGCAGCTGGGGTTTATCCAGCGCCGTTTCGATCCTTCCAAGCTCACCTTCGGTGAGCAGTGGAACCCGGTAACCGGTTATAACCCCGGTAACCCGGTGACGGACGTGCTCACCCGGACATCCTCGCTTTCTTTTGATGCCGGCGCCGGCGCACTCTATTACGACGCCACGCCCGGTAAGAAGTTCAATATCTACGGCGGTTTTTCCGTAATACATCTCACCCGCCCGCAGGACCAGTTCGCTGCTGCCGGTGATGCCCGTTTCCCGATGCGCTTTAATGTGCATGGTGGTGTGAAGCTAACGTTGTCGGATATCCTGAGTATTACGCCCAACTTCCTGTTTATGGCACAGGGACCGGCACAGGAGAAAATGATCGGCGCCTATGGACAGCTGAAAGCGGCGCCCGAAACGGATTTTCTGCTGGGCCTGAACTATCGCTTAAAAGATGCCTTCACCACCCATGCCGGTTTTATTTACAAGAGCATGATGCTGGGTGTGAGCTATGATATCAATACCTCAGACCTGAGCAAGATGGCCCGCGGTTCCAACAGCTTCGAAGTGTCGCTCACTTTTATCGGACGGAGGAAAGTGAAGACACCGGAAGTGGAATTTGTATGCCCGCGTTTGTAATTCATCTCTACATGTAACAGACATCTCATGAAAAAAATATTATTTACCGCATCCGTTTTACTGGCCGCTATGACACTACAGGCGCAGTTTACCTACGATTACCTGAAAGCGGCCGATCAATACTATAAAAAGGAAGACTATAGTTCGGCGGTGCAGTATTATGAAAAATACCTCGGCACCCGGAACAAATCTTTCCGGCAGGACTCCTATAAACCTTATGCGGCGGTGAATGCCAGCCGTAGAACGACGGTGCCGGTAAGCAGCGCGCAGCAGGCGGTATACAAACTGGCGGAGAGCTACCGCAACCTGCATAACTACGAGAAGGCGGCGCCGCATTACGAAGCGGCGCTCGAAGCCGACGCGAAAAATTTCCCGCTGGCAGCCTATTATTATGCTGTTTCCCTCCGTGCCCTCGGTAAATATGAAGACGCAGAGAAAGCGTTCCGCAATTTTCTGCAGGGCTACGGCTCCAAAGATGGTTACAGTGCAGCTGCCGAACGGGAAGTGAATAACCTCGCATTTGTCAATGCTCAATTGAAACGGTCTGACCTTTCCCTCTATGAAATACGCAAAGCGCCGGCGGCACTGAATACCACCGGCGCCAGCTACGCGCCGCTATGGACGGCCGATGGTGCGTTGCTGTTTACCTCCACCCGTCCGGACCCTGCCAAAAACAAAGGTTTCGTCAACAGGGTGTACACCGCCGATTATACAGACGGACAGGCTGCCAATATTAAACTGCTGCCGGTGGCTCAGCCTGAATCCCTGCACCAGGGAGCTGTCAGCATCACGCCCGACGGGCAGCAGTTGTTTCTTACCCGCTGGCAGATAGATCATGGTAAAAAAGTTACTTCCCTCTGGGTGTCCCGTAAAAGCGGCGACGGCTGGAGCGAGCCGGTAGCGCTGGATGCGGTGATCAATGTGCCGGGCAGCAATACACAGCAGCCTTTTGTATTGCCTGACGGCAAACACCTGCTGTATTCCAGCGACCGCCCCGGCGGCCAGGGAGGGTTTGACCTGTGGTACGCCACCCTGGATGAAACCGGCAAGCCTGTGAGCACCGCTAATCTCGGTGAGGTGATCAATACGGCGGATAATGAACAGGCGCCCTACTATCATGCGGCTACCCGCACGCTGGTGTTTTCTACCGATGGAAGGACCGGCATGGGCGGCTATGATTTCTTTAGCAGCAAAGGAGAGCCGGGCAACTTTCAGGCGCCGGTGAATATGGGCTATCCGGTCAACTCCGTTAAAGATGACATTTATTTCGCCAGCAGGAGCAACAACCGTAATCTGCTCGACGATGTGCTGCTGGGTACAGACAGGGCGGCGGAATGTTGCCTCGAACTTTTCTTCCTGCATAAAACCCGTCCTGCGCGGCAGCTGAGCGGTGTTGTAGTGGCGTGTAACAGTAACACGCCTGTAGCGGGAGCAGAAGTGCGTATCATCGATACCGTTAGCCACCAGGTGGTCACCACCCGCAGCACCGGCGCCGATGGCAGCTATGCCTTTACGCTGGATGAATATCAACCGCTGGTAGCCATTGCTAACGCCGTGGGTTATACGCAGGGAACGCAACATATCGACCTGCCGCAAAATGAAGATACCGCCGCTATTACCGCGCCGGCGCTGTGCCTTACCCCAATTGTGACGCCACCGTCGCCGGTAACGCTTGAAAATGTGTACTACGACTATGATAAAGCCACGTTGAAACCCGAATCCTCTGCGTCGCTGGATAAACTGGTAACACTACTGCAGGAGAACCCCGAAATGGAGATTGAACTGGCGGCCCATACCGACAGCAAAGGTGGCAAACGCTACAACCAAAGGTTGTCTGAAGCACGCGCCAAAAGTTGCGTAGACTATCTCGTGGAAAAAGGAATCGAGGCGCGCCGCCTCACCTACAAAGGTTATGGCGCCACCATGCCGATAGCGCCGAATACGCTGCCGGATGGATCTGACAACCCGGAAGGAAGACAGCAGAACAGAAGGACCATCTTCACGATACTGAAGAAATAGGAGCGGGCCTGTTTTTAACCTAAAACATTGAGTCATGAAAAAGTTTGTGTTAACTGGTCTGATAGGATTGATGGCGATGTGGGTGCAGGCACAGCAACAGCCGCACTACACACAGTATATCATGAATCCTTTCATCATCAATCCTGCTGTGGCAGGAATAGAAAACTACTGGGACCTGCGCCTGAGCCACCGGCATCAATGGGCGGGATTGAATGGTGCGCCGGTGACCACCTACCTGACGGTGCACGGGCCGTTGCGCAAATCGGATTACAGCAGTGCTTCGCCTACAGGTTTTGAGATGCAGGGAGAAAACCCGCGGGGCAAAGCCTACTGGCGCGACTATACGACACCTCCGCCGCACCCCGGCGCAGGCCTGACCATCCTGAATGACAAGGCCGGCCCGCTCAACCGCTTCGCCATCAGCGCCGCTTATGCGCATCATATCAACCTGTCGCCCACGATGAGCCTGAGTGCCGGTTTGTCGCTCGGTATGCAGCAGGTGAGCCTCGATGCCGGCAAGGTAGGTTTCCTGGACCCTAACGATCCCGCCATCAACGGCACGGGTATCCTGAACCGCTGGCGCCCGGACATCGGCGCTGGCCTGTGGCTGTATGCCGCTGATTTCTTTGCGGGGGCTTCCGCACAGAATATCATCCCGCAGAAAATCGGTTTCGATAACGGCAAGCTGGCGGGCGACAGCCTGTACCAGGGGAAGCTGGTGCCACACCTCTTCTTCACGACAGGTTACCGCTTATGGATCAACGATGATATCAACGTGCTGCCTTCTGTGATGGTGAAGTTCATTACGGCTATGCCGGTAAGCGTGGATGTTAATGCGCGCATGATGTTCCGCGACCGTTTCTGGGCCGGGGCGTCATATCGCCTGCATGACGGCGTGGCGGGCATGTTCGGGGTGAACATCAATTCCACTTTCAATATCGGTTACTCGTATGACTATACGGCGTCGACGCTGAACACTGTCAGCAAGGGATCGCATGAGATCATGATCGGATTCCTGCTGGGAAACAAATACGGGGACACCTGTCCGCGGAATGTATGGTAGAAATATCAATCAAAATAAACACTTAAACTCAAATTGTAATGATGAAACAAGTATTGCGCTGCATGCCCTATGCACTTATTCTTTCTGTTGTAGTATGCTTCATGTCCTGCTCTAAAGACGGTCCGCAGGGGCCTGCCGGTCCTGCCGGTTCCAATGGCACACAGGGCCCGCAGGGCCCTAAAGGTGATCCGGGCGATCCGGGATCTGCCAACGTTATTTATTCCGGCTGGCTGGATGTTCGTTTTCAGGGCGCGCAGACAGTGACCAATCCTGATGGCACGGTAGACACGGTGTTGTACGCTGCCGCTATCAATGCACCTAAACTGGATTCTGCCGTATTGGCCAATGCGCTGGTGAACGTGTATATCAATCTCGGGACGGCTTCCCAGCAGAGCATCGTGCTGTTGCCCTACACCGATGAGTTTGGCACGCTGATCCGTTACGTGGCTGCTTCCAAATCCATCAATCTTATTTCCAATGGTAATCCCAGTACCCAGACAACTACCGCTGGTAAACGTTATCAGTACCGTTACGTGATCGTGCCGGGTGGCGTGTCTGCCCGTTCCGCCGGCAGTCTGGACTGGAAAAATTATAGCCAGGTTCGGCAGGCGCTGAACCTGCAAGACTAGGTTATTTACTCATAGCCTCCAGCATATAGAAACTATGGTCTCCCTGTCGAGGGAGACCGTTTCCTGAACCTATTTTTTTAACGCTTGAAACCTGTGTATGAACAAGTATTCTGATTTTACCGACCACGAGTTGATTCGCCTGTACGTAGACGGCGATAACCATGCGTTCACCACGCTGGTACATCGTCATAAAAACAGATTATATACCACTATCGTGCTGCTGGTACGCAACCGCGATCTGGCAGAAGATATTTTTCAGGAAGTATTCATCAAGATTGTCAACGCCCTGCATAGCGGGCAATATGCCGACAACAACCGTTTCCTGGCCTGGGCGGTACGGATTGCCCACAACTGCTGTATCAGCCATTTCCGTAAAGCCAGCGCCTGGGGTAAAACGATGGTAGCTCCCTATAATGATGAGATGGGTGACAGCCTGGACCTGATGGAACACAGCGCCGAACATCACCTGATCACGCATGAGACCAACCAGGAGATCGGCGCTATGCTGGACCAGCTGCCGCCGGTGCAGCGCGAAGCGGTGATCTTGCGATATTATGCAGACCTGAGTTACAAAGAGATGGCCCAAACGATTGGTATCAGTATCAATACCGCCTTAGGCAGGGTACGTTACGCGATCATGAACCTGCGGAAACAGATGTTGGTGGAAGGGGAGTAATTGTCCAAATACAGATATATATAAGAGAAAGCTAGTTCAAAATATTGATGAGGTTAACCACTACTTTGATCATCATGTCCATCTCGTCCGCTTTACTTTCTGCAATCATTAATGTCAATGCTACGAGTGCATTGTCTGCAATACGCTTTGAACCATCGGGCTTGTAAAGCAGATTGTTTTTCTCCATAAACCATATGAAGAGAAAAGCAGCAATCCGTTTGTTGCCATCTGAAAAAGAATGGTTTTTAATTACAAAATATAACAGGTGCGCTGCTTTTTCTTCAATGCTGGGATATAGTTCCTTGCCATCGAAGGTTTGATAGATGGTAGTCAGTGAGCTGCGAAATGAATCATCTTTCTCGTTACCAAATAAACTGCTGCCTCCAAACTTGTCTTTCAGGCCGTGAATCGCTTCCATGGCGGTTGAGTAGGTGATCTGAAAGATAGCATTAGTAGTAGTTTCCGCTATAGCGAGTTGTTGATGGTCGTATTTGTCTAATACGTCCAATGCATAGGCATAGTCAGTTAAGACCCTCAACAGACCGGTTGCTTCGTCAGCTTGCAGGGGCTGACTTTCCATTACGTTCCCCAATAGCCGGATGGTGTTTTTGAGCGACGTCAGTTGCTCGCTCTGTTCTTTCAGCCGTTGCTCGTTCAAGGCATAGCCTTGTACCAGATAATCTTTAAGCACCTTGTTGGCCCAGATCCTGAATTGGGTGCCTCGACGTGATTTAACACGATAACCTACTGAAATGACGACGTCAAGAGAGTAAAAATTGGTTTGTTTGGTTACTTGTCGGGTGCCTTCCGCTCGTGTAATCAATGATTCTTTGATTGTAGCGGTTTTTTCTAATTCTTCCTCCTTGTAAATGTTGTTGATGTGAAGGCTAATGTTTTGTTTAGTTTGTTGAAATAACTCAACCATCTGAACCTGAGTAAGCCATATTGTGTCATCTTCCAGTTTGACATCAATAGACGTTTGTCCATCCTGTGTTTGATAGATAAGCATATGTTTGTTGTTTAATGACGAAAGATGAACCATGTGCTTATTTTTTATGAACATGAGTTATATGGTGCATTTCTGCAAAGTAATTTTGTTTTGACAAATCGACCATATTTTACTCTGCTTTTAGCAACATGTTTACTTTTGTTGTATTTAATTTATTGGTTTTTAATTTCTTATGCGAGCTGTCAAGGATTACTTGACAGCTCGATTTGAAAGTTTTCCTGCGTTTACGTTTTTACCAGCGGACAAACATTATCCGGTTGTTTTTGTTAATATTCCGCAATATCCGTCAATCCATTTCCTTAAATGTTAACCACTTGTAAATGATCGAAAACCGATCCAGGTGATCCTCCGGGGATCATTTTTTTGAAAATTGCAGTATTGTGTAAAAAGGCCGGAATGTAGTGCCACAGTGAATTTATACCGCCCCATAACAGTCCATGACAGCCCGGCCCGCTGATTTATCTACTTTAGTAAAAAACAGATACAAAAATTCCACATGGCTGTAATCGCAGGTATTATATTCCACTTCATAGGCGGCTTCGCCTCGGGCAGTTTCTACATGCCCTTCAAGAAAGTAAAAGGCTGGCAATGGGAATCGTATTGGCTCGCCGGCGGCCTGTTCTCCTGGCTGATAGCACCCCCGTTAGCGGCATGGCTCACCCTGCCGGGGTTCGCTGAACTGATAGCGCAGGCGTCCTGGAGCACACTGGGAGCCACCTATATGTTCGGGCTCCTCTGGGGCATCGGCGGCCTCACCTATGGGCTGGGCATCCGTTACCTGGGCATGTCGCTCGGTAACTCGGTGATGCTGGGCTGCTGCTCGCTGTTCGGCGCACTGGTGCCGGCAATATACTATAACATAGCGCCTGCGGCCGGGAAAACATCGTTGTCGGACATGATCGGCAGTACCTGGGGGCAGGTGGTATTGGCAGGCATGCTGGTATGCCTCGTGGGCATCTGTATCTGCGGCAAAGCAGGCATGATGAAGGAAAAGGAACTGCCGGAAGAAGAAAAGAAAAAAGCGGTGGCAGAGTTTAATGTGATAAAGGGACTGATAGTAGGCGTCATCTCGGGCATTCTCAGTTCCTGCTTTGTATACGGCATAGAGGCGGGAAAGAGCATGGCGGAGATGGCGGTGGCACGCGGACTTGAACCTTTATACCAGAACAACGTTACCTATGTGGTGCTCCTTTGGGGCGGCCTTACCACCAACCTGGTATGGTGCCTGCTGCTGAATGTACGCAACCGCTCCTATAAGGATTATACGGATAAAAAGACCCCGCTGGCGGCCAACTACTTTTTCTCTGCGCTGGCGGGGGTGACCTGGTTCCTGCAGTTTTTCTTTTATGGCATGGGTGAAAGCAAACTGGGCAACGGCGCCAGCTCCTGGATACTGCACATGGCTTTTATCATCCTGATCGCTAACCTGTGGGGACTGGTACTGAAAGAGTGGAAAGGCGTCAGCACAAAAGCCAAAGCTACCATCATCGCCGGTAATCTCACTATCCTCCTTTCTGTATTAATCGTTGGTTACGGAAATTCTCTTAAATAAATATTTGTATGTCGCTGGAAAGAACACAGTTTAAAAATGTCAGTTATTTATGGGATGAAGCTACAGCGGCGGCTATGGCCGGCGATGAGGTAGCGCTGCTGATATACCGCTCCAATCTGCTGGGCGCCGATCTGCGCCTCACCAATTACGGCGGCGGCAACACTTCCTGTAAAGCCGTGGTGCCGGACCCGCTCACCGGCAGCAAAACGGAAGTCATGTGGGTGAAGGGCTCCGGCGGCGACCTCGGCACCCTGAAACGCAACGGCCTCGCGGCGTTATATACTGACCGCCTCCGCAACCTGGAGAACGTATACCGCGGCATCGCCTTTGAAGACGAGATGGTGGAGCTGTTCAACCTCTGTTTGTATGATCCTGCCTCCCGGCCTCCATCCATCGATACCCCGCTGCATGCGTTCCTGCCCTTCAAACATATCGACCACCTGCACCCCGATGCGGTGATTGCGATCGCTGCCGCGAAAAACGGGCAACAGATCACGCAGGAACTGTTCGGAGGCGCCATCGGATGGGTGCCCTGGCAGCGCCCTGGCTTCGACCTGGGACTGCAGCTACGGAAATGCCTGCACGACAACCCGGGGATCCGGGGCATCATTCTCGGCTCCCACGGCCTCTTTACCTGGGGCGATACGGCGTATGAATGTTACCTGAACACACTGGAGGTGATCGACAAAGCGGCGGATTATATCGATGCGAAAGTAGCGCAGCAACCTGCCGTATTCGGTGGCCGCGCGATACCGGAACTGCCGGCGGAACAACGCCACAGCCAGGCCGCCGCACTGGCTCCGGTATTGAGAGGCTTCGCGTCTTCTTACCAGTCGATGGTCGGCCATTTTACGGACGCGCCGGACGTGATGGAATTCATCAACGCGAAAGACCTGCACCGCCTGGCGCCCATGGGCACCAGTTGCCCCGACCATTTCCTGCGGACGAAAATCTCCCCCCTCGTGCTGGACCTCGCCCCGGAGGAGGACCTCCATGACCTGCCGGCCATAAAGAACAGGATAGCTCCCCTGTTTGAAGCCTACCGTCGCATGTACGCGGAATATTATCAGCAGTGCAAACATGATAACAGCCCCGCTATGCGCGATCCCAACCCGGTCGTGATACTGTGGCCCGGCGTCGGCATGTTCTCCTTCGCCAAAGACAAACAGACAGCCCGCGTGGCCGCTGAATTTTATATCAACGCTATCCATGTAATGCGTGGATCTGAAGCAATTTCTGAGTATATTTCGTTACCAAGGCAGGAAGCTTTCAATATAGAATACTGGTTGCTGGAAGAAGCCAAACTGCAACGGATGCCGAAGCCCAAAGCGCTCAGCGGCCGTGTGGCTCTGGTGACCGGCAGCGCCGGCGGCATCGGTAAAGCCATCGCCCGCAAGTTTGTGGCGGAAGGCGCCGTGGTAGTGATCAGCGATAACGATGAAGCCCGCCTGCAGAACGCAGGCCGCGAATTTGAACAGCAGGTCGGTAAAGACGCATTTGCGGCCGCACTGCTCGACGTTACCCGCCCGGCCACCATCCATCAGGCTTTCGCTCAGGCGGCCCTCAGCTTCGGCGGGGTAGACCTGATCGTAAACTGCGCAGGCCTCTCTATCTCCAAACCGCTGGAAGCCCATACGGAGGCGGACTGGGACCTACTCTACGACGTGCTCGTAAAAGGACAGTTCCTCGTTACCCAGGCAGGCGTGGAAGTGATGAGAAAACAACAGCTCGGCGGCGACGTGATCAACATCGTCAGCAAAAACGCCCTCATGAGCGGCCCGGATAATGCCGCCTATGGCTCGGCTAAAGCAGCGCAACTGCACCTTAGCAGGCTCAACGCAGCAGAACTGGGGAAAGATCGTATACGCGTCAACGTTGTCAACCCGGATGCGGTCATCTCCGATAGTAAAATATGGGAAGGCGCCTGGGCGGAAGGCCGCGCCAAAGCATACGGCATCACCGTAGCCGAACTGCCCGCCTTCTATGCCAAACGTACCCTGCTGAATGAGATCATCCTGCCGGAAGATATCGCCAACGCGTGCTTCGCCCTGGCCGGAGGCCTCCTTCACAAGTCCACCGGCAACGTACTCAACGTGGATGGCGGTATCGCCGCCGCTTTTGTCAGATAACAAAAAACCGTTTGTATGCAGATAGACCAACATCGGATCACGGCCTGTAACGAGCCCCTCACGGCGGCGCACCAACGCCGGCTTCAATTTCTCCGGCAGGAAATACCACATACGGAAGAGATCATCGGTAAACTGACCGCTTTCCAGGTAGCTATCCCCAGCTGGGCGCTGGGCACCGGCGGCACCCGCTTCGGCCGCTTCCCCGGCGGCGGGGAGCCCCGCTCGCTGGAAGAAAAACTGGAAGACATCGGCCTCCTGCACGCGCTCAACCGCGGCAGCGGCGCGGTATCCCTGCATATCCCCTGGGACATTCCCTCCAATGCGGCACATATACGCGCCGTAGCCTCCCAGCTGGGACTGCAGTTCGATGCCATGAATTCCAATACCTTCCAGGACCAGCCCGGCCAGGAACACAGCTATAAATTCGGCTCTCTCTCCCATACGGACAAGGCTACACGTCAACAGGCGATAGCCCATAACCTGGAAGTAATGCATTATGGCCGGGAACTGGGCTCCAAAGCACTCACCATCTGGCTGAGCGATGGCTCCTGCTTCCCCGGCCAGCTGAATTTCCGCCGCGCTTTCGACCATGCGCTGGAAAGCTTTGGCGAAATTTACCACGCATTGCCGGATGACTGGAAACTATTCATCGAATACAAAGCTTTTGAACCTAACTTTTATTCCACTACCGTGGGCGACTGGGGCCAGTCGCTGCTGTATGCTTCCAGGCTGGGGCCTAAAGCCTTTACCCTCGTAGACCTGGGGCATCATCTGCCCAACGCCAACATCGAACAGATCGTAGCGCTGCTGCTCCGCGAAGGCAAACTGGGCGGCTTCCATTTCAACGATTCCAAATATGGGGACGACGACCTTACCGTTGGCTGCATCCGCCCTTATCAGCTGTTTCTCATCTTCAACGAACTGATAGACGGTATGGACGCCCGCCACATGGAACACGCCACCGGCCTGGGCTGGATGATCGATGCCAGTCATAATGTGAAAGACCCGCTGGAAGACCTGCTGCAATCCGTGGAGGCCATCCGCATCGCTTATGCACAGGCGCTGCTGGTAGACCGCGACCGGCTCACGGCCGCACAAAACAACAACGATACCGTACTGGCGCAGGAAATACTGCAACATGCTTTCCGTACGGATGTGCGCCCCCTCATAGCAGAAGCCCGCCTCCGCACCGGTGGCGCGCTGGACCCGCTGGCGGTTTTCAGAAAAGAAAAAGTACGCGATCAGCTGGTCGGTGAGAGAGGTAAAACCACCATCGCTACCGGGCTGTAATCACAGCCCGACGCCTAAATAAATTCCACATGCCCGTTCCCGTTATAGCTGTTTTTGATATAGGCAAAACGAATAAAAAACTGTTGCTGCTCAATGAACAATACCATATTGTCTTTGAGCAGCAAACCTGTATGCAGGAGACTACCGATGATACAGGCGATCCCTGCGAAGACCTGCCGCTGCTGATAAATAATATGCGTCAACAGCTGGCTGCTGTGCTGACGATGACGGACGTTGAAATAAAAGCCGTCAATGTGTCCGCCTATGGCGCCAGTCTTGTATATATCGATGAAAATGGCGAGCCCGCCGGCCCGCTGTACAATTACCTGAAGCCATACCCGGAAGAGCTGTCGGCCCGCTTCTACAGCTCCTCCGGCCACCGGGAGCAGTTCTCCCACCAGACAGCCTCGCCGGCCCTCGGCAGCCTCAATGCCGGTCTGCAGCTCTATCGCGTAAAGCACCAGTTGCCCTCACTGTATAACCGTACCCGTTATGTGCTGCATCTGCCGCAGTTCCTGAGCTACCTGTTTTCCCACGAGCCGTTTTCGGAGATGACCAGCATAGGTTGCCATACCGGTCTCTGGGACTTTGCCGGACAACAGTATCATCCGTGGGTAAGCCGGGAAGGGTGGCTCGGCAAGTTGCCGCCGATAGCGCCCACCCATCACACTACGCAGGTACAGCTGGGGGATAAAACCGTACAGGCAGGCATCGGCATACATGACAGCTCCGCTGCACTGGTCCCTTACCTGCTGCAGTTCCGGGAGCCTTTTATATTGCTGTCTACCGGCACCTGGTGCATCAGTATGAATCCGTTTAACCACGAACCGCTCACCACGGAAGAGCTGCAGCAGGACTGTCTGTGTTATCTCCGTTATGACGGCCGCCCGGTGAAGTCGTCGCGTTTGTTTGCCGGGCATGCCCACGAAATGGCGGTGCAGCAGATCGCGGCATTTTTCGGGGAAGACCCGCAGCATTTTAAAGAACTGCCGTACGATCCGCAGATAGCCGCACGGTTAGCATCCTCACCGGAATTTAGTATTTTGGCGCTGTCGCGTTATGAAAACAGCAGCACCGCCTATCACCACCTGGTCCTATCGCTGGTGAAACAGCAATACCACGCCACGCGGTTGGTGATGGGCCATACGGCGGTGCGGCGGCTGTTCGTGGACGGCGGCTTTGCCCGTAATAACATCTACATGCACCTCCTGGCCAAAGCCTTCCCGGAGATGGAAGTGTACGCCGCCACAGTATCCCAGGCCTCCGCTGTGGGCGCCGCGCTGGTGATACACGACAGCTGGAATACCGGACCGGTGCCCGTTCACCTGGTACAACTGAAACGCTACGCCGAAACTTTGTAAGCTATGAAAGCACCAAGACTAATAGACCTGATTGTGATAGATGAGTACTCGGCCACACCGAAATACCTGCAGCTGGCCAACTCTATCCTGAAAGGGCTGGAGAACGGGCAGATCCAACCTGCAGACGTGTTGCCTTCTATCAATGAACTGAGCTTTGAACTCGACATCTCACGGGATACGGCGGAGAAAGGATACCGCTATCTTAAAAAAGCCGGCGTGCTGGGCTCTGTGCCCGGTAAAGGATATTTTATCCCGGATAGTGAAGTGCCCGCCATCCCGCGTATATTCCTGCTGTTCAATAAACTGAGCGCACACAAAAAAATTGTGTACGATGCGTTTATGGCAGCGCTCGGAAACCAGGTGGTAGTGGACTTTTATATTTACAACAATGACTACACGTTGTTTAAAAAGCTGCTGACCAATAAAAGGGAAGATTATTCTTATTATGTCATCATCCCCCATTTTACAGAAAGAGGGGAGAAGGCGCACGCGATCATCAACACATTACCCAAAGACAAACTGGTGATCCTGGATAAAAAAGTAGATGGCATCACCGGCGATTTTGGCGCGGTGTATGAAAATTTTGAAGAAGATATCTATAATGCCCTGCGGGAGGCGCGTCCGGCGTTAAGCAAATATCATACGCTGAAGATCATCTTCCCGGATGATTGTTATATCCCGTCGGAACTGCTGACCGGCTTTACCCGCTTTTGCCAGGATTACGCCTTCTCTTACAAGATCCTGCACGACGCTGCCGACGAACCAATTGATGCGGGTGAAGTGTATATAACACTGATGGAAGACGACCTGGTAAAGCTGATAGAAAGGATCAATGCCTTATCGTTGACCGTAGGTGAACAGGTGGGCGTTATTTCCTACAACGAAACACCGCTGAAAAGAATCATCCTGAATGGCATCACCACTATCTCCACTGATTTCCAGAAGATGGGAGAACTGGCTGCCCGCGTGGTGCTGGAACGTTCGGTGGCGCATATGGAAGTGCCTTTCCGGCTCCGTTTAAGGGCTTCTCTATGATATTATAGTTTGCGTGTATATACGTAATCGAAGAATGCGTATTTACAGATCGCTTTTTATGTTGCTGAAGCTGTAATTTCGTATCGCAGTTTCCGGAAAACGCATACAGTTCACTTTACCCCAAAACCCCAAAACTACAAGGTACGCCTGTGCAATACCTCGTTGTGCTTAAACCCCAACATCATGAAAAAGTTAGCAGCAAGTCTGGCCGGCGCTATCGGTTCGCGCTACCTGAAAAACAGGAACCAGCTTATTTTCGTCGAATACGGCGGGTTCATCTCCACTATTGATCTCTCTCCTGCCGCCGCTACCATCGTATCCCAGGGGACCGTCGATATAAAAGGCACCTGGTCGTTTGACTGTGAAAGCGGTACCAATGTCGCCATGGGCGGCCCTGCCGATATCTGGTGGGAGCAGATTGACAGCGTTAAAAGGCAGATGGTGCCGCAAGGAACTGCCCGCATTGTCAATCTCGGCATAACGGATTTTAACCTCGTAACGGCAGCTTCCCTGCAATCCTACACCTACACCAGTACGCCCATCATCGGAAATAACGACGCCTCCAATAAGTTAGTCAACGGTGATGTCTTTTGCGTGAAAACCAAAGAAGGCAACTACTGCAAGTTAAAAGTGATCGCTTACGGTTACAATCTCAAGGTGCAGTGGGTGACCTACAAACTGAATCCCATCTACAAACGTATCGGCAGCGGCTATAACCAGCCGGAAGATATTGCGGTAACAGCCAATGAACAAACGGCTTACGTGACTGAACGTACCGGCAATATATTAAGAGTGAGCCTTGCCGCGGCCAACCGCGCATCAGCCACCGTAGTATGTTCCGGGCTGAATGCACCACAGCAGCTGTGGCTGGATGAAGCGCATATGCAGGCTTATGTGGTGGAATATGCCAATCCCGGTAACCTCGTACGCGTAGACTTGAATACCGGCGTCAAAACCGTGTTGTTCAGTGGTTTGCAATTTGCAGTAGGCATAACGCTCACCGCCGATCTTTCCGCTGCCTATGTCACAGAACAAGGCATCGGCGGTATTAGCCGCATCATATTGGCTACCCGCGCCAAAACACTCATCGCCGGCGGTTTAACCGCCCCCTTCTTCCTGACCTGGGCCGATAACACCGAAAGCAGGCTGCTGGTGGCTGAACGCGACCCGGCTAACCGGATCACTGCGGTAGATGTCACCAAAACAGCCGGCAACACGAACGTATTTATCGGGGGTACTGCTGCAAGGCCTTCCAGCATTGCGGTGATACAGCCCGGTAACTACTGCGTGTGCTGCAACGATGAAGTAGACCAGTACACCCTGACCGCCACCACCGGCAACTGGTTGTACAAAGGCATCGGTTACGTGCCCTGGAACCTCATTACTGCTGCAGGGAAGGCCGATACTACTTCACAACCCGCCTACCCGTTCCAGTTCCCGAAAGACTCTCCTTTCGGTGGTACCCTGCCGGTGAACATCGATCACTACAACGCCTGGAACAACAGCGTACGCTACTACAAAGTACTGATAGATGGCAGTCCGCGGTTTGATTCCTGGAATGATCTCCGCCTTAACCCGGTGAACGGACATTACGATATCATCGAGCTGCAAAAGCCTGATATCAGTGGTTTTTACAATATTCACAATCCGGCGTTGGTGTATTACAATCCGGATCTGGGTTGTTTGCTCAACAGCCTGTCTGTTCCCAACGGTGCGCATACGCTCCGGCTGGAGTTCTATGACGCCGCGCATGTGCTGCTGTCTTCCATGAGTAACGCGCTGCTGGTGAATAACGATCAGTGTGTGGCCAGCATGGATATACCACTGTTGAATACTACGCCGGCCGATCCGAATTGCGGTTACCTGAAATACACCAATACGGCGGATATCGTGAAGCTGCACTGGACAGCTTCGCACCCGCAGGGATTTGCCACCTGGTCTTTTGGTATCATCAAAGGGGCTCACGGTTATTTTGGCAGCTCCGGAGCTTTATTCCCGGCTACATCGCATACAGAAACCTTCACCAAAAGTGTGGCGGATATGCTGGGCGCCTGCCCGGGCGTAGCGGCATTTGCGGAGTCGCTGTATGTAGCGTCAACAGTGATTAATGGCGTGGGTCGCCAAAGCCAGTATGATGCTTCGGCATCTATTGCTTTCTGCCTGGCACCGTGACTATTTGATTTACGGATTTTGGAATTTTTTGATGTTGGAATTTATTCACGAAGATCATATTTTGTTATACAATGCCGGTCTCCGCTGCATTTTAAATGTCAAAATCAAAAAATTCCAAAATCCGTAAATCAATTTCCTATGGCCGGTAAATTTTCATATTGAACCCTTGCTATGACAGATTCATCGTCGGGCTTGGCTTTCCGGACGGAATTGACCGGCCAGTATTCCAGCTTTTCTGCGGGGTACTCGTGCTGAATGATATTACGTATATCTGTTTCCGTTAGATCTTTTTTAACCCATTGCAGCGCCAGGTCGTCCGGTAACATCAGCGGCATTCTGCCGGCATTGTCGCCCCCGTTATGTATCTGTTTCATGACGGGGTTGGCGGCCCGGGTAAGCAGGGTGAAGGTGGGGATGCGTTCCGGTTTATCCACGTCCCAGGAGTTGGAGTAGGCCCATAATCCGGCGATGAAGAAAATGTCCTCCTCGCGGGAATGGATAAAGTAAGGCACTTTATTTTTCCAGCCGGGTATCTGCCTGTATTCGAAGAAACCGGTGACAGGCACCAGGCAGCGCTGGTGACGGATAGCGTTCCACATGGTGCCGCTTTCCGGTACTTTTTCGCTGCGGGCGTTCAGATACATCTGCCGTTGCCGTTTTACCTTTTCTGCCGTGTCCAGCAGTTTGGGGATAGGCCCCCAGGTAAACCGGTCCAGCTGCAGCCCGTCGTTATCAACAACAACAGGCCACTGCGGAAAAGACATGCCTATTTTATGATAGGTGGCGGTAAAATCGAAATTCGGGTTGACGCCGGTCTGCAGCAGCGGTACCCGCTTCAGTATCTTTTGCAGGTTGGCATTCAGCGCAATATCGTAACACATTATTTTAATAGCTTTCGATTGCGGGTAAAGGTACTTTTATTTCTTCATCTCCATATTTCAGGGAGAGATATAATTCTCCGTATTGCAGCCCGTATTCGATCCGGATATGGTCTGTGGGCCAGGTGGTGTATTGGCTGATATAATGTTTTACATGCTGTATCAGTTGCAGATCGGGCATCTGGCGTTCCGGGTCTATCTGCGCGGCATATATTTTATAACCTGCCGGCTGTGCCGCCGCCTGGTACAGTTTCTCTTTTTCTTCCGGGTGACTGGTCTGGTAGATATACTTGCGCCGGTCGAACCGGATATGCTGGAAATGCGCGTTGGCGCTGACAATGTCTTTATATGGCGTGATCAGGAAGACCTCCCGGATATGGGGATCGGCAGGGGAGAAGCCCACAGCACAGGACTGGCGCACAAAAAAGCCATATCCTTCCTGTAGCAGCGCGGATAACAGCGCCGCAGAAAATATCATTAACGGAGGATGCATAACAGTCGGCATTTCACTATTTACGCATGTCCATGATCACCGCCGTTACAATACCCCATACCTGGAAATCCGCGTCTTCCGTGATGACCATCGGTTTGTGAAACGGATTCTCCGGATGGAGCACCCAGTTACGTCCCGCTTTTACCAGCCGTTTGATGGTAAACTCCCCGTTGAGCGTACCGGCGATAATATCACCGGTAGAAGGCCGGACGGACCGGTCCACCACGGCCAGCGAGCCGTCCGGGATATGCGCTTCGCTCATGCTGTCGCC
Source organism: Chitinophaga oryzae (assembly GCF_012516375.2). Taxonomy (NCBI): domain Bacteria; kingdom Pseudomonadati; phylum Bacteroidota; class Chitinophagia; order Chitinophagales; family Chitinophagaceae; genus Chitinophaga; species Chitinophaga oryzae. Next base: position 7,205,838 of record NZ_CP051204.2, on the reverse strand, counting down.
TTTGACCCGTACAACAAAGGCATTGCGGGCGTCGGTGGATATAATACGGGAGAGATCAATGTTTTCCTGTTCGTTCAGGGCAGGTGAGGGAAGACCCGCGGAAATACCGGTATCAAAATATGGCAGGGTCATGTTAGGCTCACTCCACTTCAATGCTTCCATACAACTATCGCTTTAAATGAATACTAATATTATTAGCAAATAAAAGCTAAATAATTTAGTTTAAAAAATACATTAACAGATCGTTTGCAAAGGCGCGAATGCCCGTTGGATGCTAACTGCCGGCAAATCAACCGGATGGGGAAAGTGGCCGCTAAAACAGGCGCACCGGGAAATTTTTAGCCTGAATACAGATGGCAGCCGGCTGCGGCGGCATAACAGAATATGGAAATTTTTTCTATATTTGCGTATAATTTGAACGGAGGAACAGATTTTTAAGTTCCCGGATTAACCAACATAGCCCCAGCCCACAGCTATCATCCCGCTTACATTCAGTTATTCCGTCGATATTTTTATGAACCCGCATCAGGGAGATATCTTTGTGTGCCACATCGCTGTGCCGCCATGGTTGTCTGTTCCCGGATGCACATTTGTTAACAACTTAATACGATCCACCTATGGCTTACATAATGGTAGATGTAGAATCAGACGGCCCCATCCCCGGAGATTATTCCATGATCTCTTTCGGCGCCGTACTGGTGAACGAAGCCCTGGATACCACGTTCTACGGGCAGTTAAAACCCATTTCTGAGAATTATATTCCCGAAGCACTGGCCGTATCCGGTCATACAAGGGAAGAGACCCTGCAATTCAATGACCCCAAAAAAGTGATGTCAGATTTTGCCGCCTGGCTGCGCAGGAACTGCCAGGACAGGCCCATCTTCATCAGCGACAATAACGGCTTTGACTGGATGTTTGTCTGTTGGTACTTTCATCATTTCACGGGCAGCAACCCCTTCGGCTTCAGCTCCCAGAACCTCGGCAGCCTCTATAAAGGACTGATGAACGATACCTTTAAAAACTTCAAACATCTGCGGAAGACCCGGCACACGCATCATCCCGTGGACGACGCCCGCGGCAACGCAGAAGCCCTGCTGACACTCAAAAAAGAATATGGCCTGAAAATTAAATGGTGATTAACAAAAAAATAAGTTTGATTTCCCGATTTACTTATTATTTTTGTACCCGACATTATGATTAGCAACGTACATATCCATCATCACCATCATTCTTACCGGACAGGTAGGCTGGGATGATAATGTGTATACAACCATATTAGATTCATCATCAGGGGCTTACCACACGGTAAGCCCCTTTTTTATTTTAGCACATCATGAAACTAAAGATCGCCATCCAGAAATCCGGCCGCCTGCACGATGATTCCATCAAATTGCTGAAGGAATGCGGCATCGACATTAACAATGGTGTTAACAAACTGAAAACGGAAGCCAGCAACTTCCCACTGGAAGTGTTTTTCCTCCGTGATGATGATATCCCGCAGTATATAGAAGACGGCGTGGCGGATATTGGTATCGTCGGCGAAAACGTAGTGCTGGAGAAGAAAAAACAGGTCAACATCGTTGAGAAACTGGGCTTCGGCAAATGCCGCCTGTCCATGGCGGTGCCCAAATCCTTTGAGTACACTACGGTAAAAGACCTGGAGAACACCCGCATCGCTACCAGCTACCCCGTGATCGTACAGGAGTTCCTGCAACGCAACGATATCAAAGCCGAGATCCACGAGATCAGCGGATCGGTGGAAATAGCCCCCGGCATCGGCCTTGCAGACGCTATCTGCGACCTCGTCAGCAGCGGTTCCACCCTCTTTATGAACGGCCTCAAAGAAGTAGAGACCGTCCTTAAGTCTGAAGCGGTGCTCGCTGCCTGTCACAATCTGCAGCCGGAGCAACAGCTGTTGCTCGACAAGCTGGTGTTCCGCATCCAGGCGGTGAAAAGAGCCAAGAACACCAAATACATCCTGCTCAACGCGCCCAATGAAAAACTCAACGAGATCATCGGCCTGCTGCCGGGCATGAAAAGCCCTACAGTATTGCCTTTGGCGCAGGAAGGATGGAGCTCTGTTCACTCCGTGCTCAACGAAAATGATTTCTGGGACATCATCGAAAACCTGAAAGCCGCCGGCGCACAAGGTATTCTCGTGGTGCCCATCGAAAAAATGGTGATCTGATAAAAAGCGACGACAAACATGCAAACAATAAAATTTCCCGATAAAGCTGCCTGGAACACTTTGCTGCAACGCCCGGTGATGGATACCACCGCACTGGAAGCCAAAGTGGAAGCTATTCTCCGCGATGTGCAGGAGAACGGTGACCAGGCAGTGAAAAAATATGCAGCCGAGTTTGACAAGGTGGAACTGACCGATTTTGCGGTAAAACCGGCGGCGTTCGCCGCAGCAGAGGCCGCGCTGGAACCGGCGCTGAAAGCGGCGATCCAACAGGCAGCCCAAAATATCATCACCTTTCACAAAGCACAACAGGAGAAAACACAGATCATAGAGACCATGCCCGGTGTACAGTGCTGGCGCAAGCCGGTCGGCATCGAAAAAGTGGGACTGTATATCCCCGGCGGCTCCGCACCGCTGTTCTCCACCATCCTTATGCTGGGTATCCCCGCTACTATCGCGGGCTGTAAGGAGATCGTCCTCTGTACGCCGTCCTTACATCCGGCTATCCTGTATACGGCTCAACTGGTGGGCATCTCCCGGGTGTTTACCATCGGCGGGGTACAGGCTATCGGCGCGATGGCTTATGGTACGGAAACGGTGCCCAGGGTATTTAAAATCTTCGGTCCGGGCAACCAGTACGTGACCTGCGCCAAACAGCTGGTCAACAAAAGAGGCGTGGCCATCGATATGCCGGCAGGCCCTTCTGAAGTGGCGGTGCTGGCAGATGAGAGCTGCGTGCCTGCTTTCGTGGCGGCCGATCTGCTCTCCCAGGCGGAACACGGCCCGGACAGCCAGGTGGTACTGGTCACCACCAGCGAAAAAGTGCTGGCCGATGTGGAAAAAGCCTTACAGGCACAGCTGGACAAGCTGCCCCGTAAGTCTATTGCCACCGCAGCCCTGGACAATAGCAAAATGATACTGGTACAGGATATTGATACGGCTATGGAGATGCTCAACGCGTATGCGCCGGAACATCTTATCCTGGCCTGCCGTAACGAGCTCAACGTGGCGGATAAAGTCACCAACGCAGGCTCCGTATTCCTTGGCAACTATACACCGGAAAGCGCGGGGGACTACGCCTCCGGCACGAACCATACCCTGCCGACCAACGGTTATGCTACCGCATATAGCGGCGTATCTTTGGACAGTTTCGTAAAGAAAATTACCTTCCAGCAGATAACACCGCAGGGCCTTCAGCAAATCGGTCCCACTATCGAAGCCATGGCCGCGGCAGAAGGACTGGATGCGCACAGGAACGCCGTCACTGTCAGACTAAATAACTAAGTACCCAAATATCAAAATATCAAAATGTTTAATCTGGAATCCCTGCTCAGGGAAAATATAAAAAGACTGGTGCCATACTCTTCCGCCAGGGACGAATTCAAAGGACAGGCGTCCGTGTTCCTGGATGCCAATGAAAACGCTTTCGGATCGCCGCTGCCGGTGAATTATAACCGCTACCCCGATCCGATGCAGTGGCCGCTGAAATACAAACTGGCCGACATCAAAGGCGTACCGCCGCAGAATATCTTCCTCGGCAATGGCAGCGACGAACCTATCGATCTGCTGTACCGCGCTTTCTGCAATCCCGGCGGCCGTGATAACGTGGTGCTGTGCCCGCCTACCTACGGTATGTACGAAGTGAGCGCCCACATCAATGATGTGACCATCCGTAAAGTAAGCCTCACACCTGAGTTCCAGCTGGACATCGAAGGACTGCAACAGGCCATCGATGAAAATACCAAGCTGGTGTTTATCTGCTCTCCCAACAATCCTACCGGCAACTCCATCAACCGGTCAGATATAGAACTGCTGCTGAATAACTTCGACGGCATCGTGGTGATCGATGAAGCGTATATCAACTTCTCCCGCCAGAAATCCTTTATACAGGAGCTGACCGAATATCCTAACCTTGTGGTGCTGCAAACCCTGTCCAAAGCATGGGGACTGGCAGGCCTGCGCGTAGGCATGGCTTTCGCCGGTGAAGATATCATCAGCGTTTTCAACAAGGTAAAACCGCCTTACAATATCAGTCAGGCTACGCAGGAACTGGCGCTGCAGGCGCTGGACAACGTGGCGCGCGTGAATGAATGGATCCGCGAGGTAGTGGTAGAGCGCGACCTGCTCTCCGCCGGCCTGGAGCAACTGCCGCAGGTCCTCAAAGTATATCCCAGCGACGCCAACTTCATCCTGGTACAGACCACTGACGCCAAAGGCATCTATCAGTACCTGACAGAACACGGCATCGTGGTACGCGACCGCTCCAAAGTAGAGCTCTGCATGGGCTGCCTCCGCATCACCGTGGGCACGCCGGCAGAAAACGTACAACTGCTCGACGCCTTAAAATCTTTTAACCTGAAAACTGAAACACCGGTATCTGCATGAAACGAGTGCTCTTTATAGACCGCGACGGTACCCTGATCAAAGAAGTGCCGCCTACCTACCAGATCGATAGTCTGGATAAAGTGGAGTTTTATCCCAAAGTATTTGTAAACATGGCCCGCATCGCGGCGGAGCTGGACTACGAGCTGGTGATGGTCACCAACCAGGACGGGCTGGGTACCGCCTCCTTCCCGGAAGATACGTTCTGGCCTGCACAGAATATGATCATGAAAGCGTTCGAAAACGAGGGCGTGACGTTCAGCGAAATTTTCATTGACCGCAGTTTCCCCGCCGACAACGCGCCAACACGCAAGCCCGGTACCGGCATGCTCACCCGCTTCTTCTCCGATGGTTACGACCTGGCCAATTCTTTCGTGATCGGCGACCGCATCACCGATGTGCAGCTGGCCAAGAACCTCGGCGCCAGGGCTATCTGGCTCAACGAGGGCAATAACCTCGGCGGCGCAGAGATCAGCGATACCGTACAGGCGCTGGAGTCCGTGATAGCACTGGAGTCTACCGACTGGAACCGTATCTATGAATTCCTGAAGCTGGGGCTTAGAACGGTAACGCATGTACGAAAAACAAACGAAACCGATATCACCATCAGCCTCAACCTGGATGGCAGTGGTAAAGCCAGCGTACACACCGGTCTCGGTTTCTTTGACCACATGCTGGACCAGATCGCCCGTCACGGCTCCATCGACCTTGACATCACCGCCAAAGGCGACCTGCATATTGACGAACATCATACCATTGAAGATACCGGTATCGCCCTCGGTGAAGCTATCGCCAGAGCGCTGGGAGATAAACGCGGCATCGAGCGGTATGGCTTCTGCCTGCCAATGGACGACTGCCTGGCACAGGTAGGCATCGACTTTGGCGGCCGTAACTGGCTGGTATGGGACGCGGAATTCAAACGCGAGAAAATAGGAGAGATGCCCACCGAGATGTTCTTCCACTTCTTTAAGTCCTTCTCCGACGGGGCTAAAGCCAACCTGAACATCAAAGCGGAAGGCGAAAACGAACATCATAAGATAGAAGCGATCTTTAAATGTTTCGCCAAAGCGATCCGGATGGCGGTAAAACGTAATCCGTATAATATGCAGCTGCCAAGCACCAAGGGGTTATTATAGCGAGTGGTTTTTCTCGCAGAGACGCAAAGATTTTTGATCACGTTTAAGATAGATTAAGAACGCAAAGAGGAGCGGAGATCACATCAGATGATCCCATTTTATTACAGTATACATTATATAATAATATTATATATTTGTATTGTGTGAATATTATGTAATCTTCGCTCCTCTTTGCGTTCTTAATTTTTCTAAGAACAATGGGTAAAAAACTTAGCGCCTTTGCGAGAAACTCCGCGAAAAAAAATTTGCATTTGTTATAAAAATGTTCCAATTTTGTCTCGCTATGAAAAATATCATGACAAATAAACATTGGTGGTGGCACGGAATCAATTCCTGATCTGTGTTACAGTGCCATGTTTCGTCTGAAATATACTTGGAAAGGCTCGCTGTTACACAGCGGGCCTTTCGGCTTTTCAGGCACATCCTTTTTCTAACAAACAGCAAACACTTTCACCCTGAATATCATGCGTACCATTCAAGTAAAAACAAGATCCAAACAGATGCTGGCGGACATCTTCACGCCAGTGGGCATCTATCTGCGGTTGCGCGACAAGTTCCCCGGCTCTATCCTCCTGGAAAGTACGGACTACCGCGCCAGCGAAAACAGCTATTCCTATATCTGTATCAAGCCTATTGCGGGCATAGAAGTTACCTCCACCAGCCACTTCGAATTTAAATATCCCAATCTGCCGGTGGAAAAAAAGGAGCTGAAAGACACCCAGAAGGTACTGGACGAATTACAGAAGTTCCTCGGCAGCTTCACCTTCAACGGCAACCACCCCGTACCGCTTGCCCAGACACTCTTTGGATACAGCACGTTTGACTCGGTACAGTTCTTTGAAACCATCGAATTCGATAAAAATAAAAAAGGCGGTAACGCACAGATACCCCTGATGCGGTACCGGTTTTACCAATATGTGATCGCCATCAACCACTTCAAAGATGAACTTTACCTCTGCGAAAACCAGATAGAAGGCCTTGACAGTGAGTTTGACCTGGTAGAATCACTCATCCGCCACAAGGACTCTCCCGGTTATCCTTTCGCCACCACCGGGGAAGAAACCAGTAACATGACGGACGCGGAATATATGCAGATGGTGGAACAGGGCAAACAACACTGTTTTCGCGGAGATGTCTTCCAGGTGGTCCTTTCCCGCGCCTTTAAAAGGTCTTTCACCGGTGATGAATTCAACGTATACCGCGCCCTCCGCTCTATCAATCCCTCCCCTTATCTCTTCTTCTTCGATTACGGCGATTATAAATTAATGGGTTCTTCTCCGGAAGCACAAATAGTGATCAAGGACGGCACTGCCGCTATCCATCCGATTGCAGGCACTTTCCGCCGTACCGGCGATGACCGGCAGGATAAAATACTGGCCGATAAACTGCTGCAGGACCCGAAAGAAAATGCTGAACACGTGATGCTGGTAGACCTTGCCCGCAATGACCTCAGCAGAAACGCCACCAATGTGGAAGTGACCAATTACCGCCAGGTACAGTACTACTCTCACGTGATCCACCTGGTGAGCGAAGTGAAGGGGAAAGTAGACCCTGCCATCAATCCTTTTGCGTTGCTGGCCTCTTCCTTTCCGGCAGGCACCCTCTCCGGAGCGCCCAAGTACCGCGCCATGGAGATCATTGATGCGCTGGAACCTACGCCGCGAGGCTTCTATGGCGGCTGTATCGGTTGGGTGGGCTTTAACGGCAACTTCAACCACGCTATTATGATCCGCTCCATCCTCAGTAAAATGAACACGCTTTACTATCAGGCCGGCGCCGGCGTAGTGGCTAAATCAGTGGCTTCTTCAGAACTGGAGGAAGTAGGCAATAAACTCAATGCATTAAAACAAGCCATCCTGCTGGCACAAAAAATCTGACATGAACATCCTCGTTTTCGATAATTACGACTCTTTTACCTATAACCTCGTTCACCTCGTGGAAAAGCTGGTCAACGGCAAAGTGACTGTTGTCCGTAACGATGAAATACCCCTCGAAAAAGTGAACGGCTACGATAAGATCATCCTGTCGCCCGGTCCCGGTATCCCGGAAGAAGCCGGCCTGCTGCTACCGCTGATCAAAGAATATGCGCCGTCCAAATCCATCTTCGGCGTATGCCTCGGCTTACAGGCCATCGGCCAGGCTTTCGGCGGCTCGCTCATCAACCTCCGGGAAGTGTACCACGGCGTGGCCACCAACGTGAAAATCATCTCCGATGAAGGCCGCCTCTTCAAAGGCATGCCCCGCGATATACAGGCCGGCCGTTATCACTCCTGGGTGATCGACAAAGCCACCCTCCCTGCAGACTTTACCCTGACGGCAGAAGACGAGGAAGGCTTTATCATGGCCCTTCAGCATAACAAATACGATGTAAGCGGCGTACAGTTCCACCCGGAAAGTGTACTCACGCCACAGGGAGAACAGATACTGAAAAACTGGCTGGCGTTATAATACCACCGCCGTTTTCCAACTTCTCTTTGCTCATTTTAAATACATCATCCTGGTATGAAAAAGATACTTAACTACCTGTTCGAACATAAAACCTTTACCCGCGAAGGGGCTAAAGATATCCTGATCAACATCTCCAAAGGCATGTACAACGAGAGTGAACTCGCTGCCTTCATGACCGTGTTCCTCATGCGCAGCATCACCATCGATGAACTGCTGGGCTTCCGCGACGCCCTGCTGGAGCTGTGCATCCCGGTAAAACTGAACGGTTACGACGTGCTGGACATCGTGGGCACCGGCGGAGATGCAAAAAATACCTTTAATATTTCTACCTTGTCGTGCTTTATCGTGGCCGGCGCAGGTGGTAAAGTGGCCAAACACGGCAACTATGGCGTGTCTTCCATCAGCGGCGCCTCCAACCTCATGGAGCTGGTAGGCTATAAGTTCAAGGCCGACGACGCCAAACTCCGCACAGAGCTGGAAGAAGCAGGCCTCTGTTTCCTGCACGCGCCCCTGTTCCACCCGGCACTTAAAAATGTGGCCGGTATCCGCCGCTCACTCGGCATCCGCACGTTCTTTAACATGCTTGGCCCGCTGGTAAACCCGGCTTTCGCCCAGCACCAGCTGATCGGCGTATACAGCCTCGAAATGGCCCGCGTGTACAACTACCTGTTCCAGCAGACCGACAAAAAATTTGTCATCGTGCACAGCCTCGACGGTTATGATGAGATTTCACTCACCGCCGACACCAAAGTCATCACCAATGACGGAGAACAGGACTGGACACCGGAACAGCTCGGCAAACGCAAAGTACATCCGGAAGATATCTACGGGGGTAACTCCGTAGAAGAAGCCGCGAAGATCTTTATGAAAATACTCAAAGGCGAAGGCACCTGGGCACAGAACTCCGTAGTGCTGGCCAACGCCGCCATGGGCCTCTACAGCCTCGGTAAACACGGCTCTTACAACGACGCTTTTGCCGCCGCCGTAGAATCCCTTGAATCCGGTAATGCCCATAAAGCATTCAAAAAACTGATTGAATTACAATAAGGCTGATGAAAAACATACTAGCAGAAATAGTCGCCCATAAACAGGTGGAAGTAGCGGCCCGCAAACAACAACGCAGCGCAGAAGAACTGCAGCAGACCTCCGTGTTCGACCGTGAACCGTTGTCGCTCCGCAGCTTCCTGCAGAACCCGGAAAAAACCGGCATCATCGCGGAATTCAAACGGCGCTCTCCTTCCAAAGGGCTGATCAACGGCGAAGTAACGGTACAGCAGGTCACCACGGCCTATACCCGCTACGGCGCTTCCGGCCTCTCCGTACTGACGGACGAGAAATATTTCGGCGGTTCTTCCGACGATCTGCAACAGGCACGCAGCTTCAACCAGATCCCCATCCTGCGCAAGGATTTTGTGATCGATGAATACCAGATCCTCGAAGCCAAAGCCATCGGCGCCGATGTGATACTGCTCATCGCAGAATGCCTCGACGCTGCACAGGTAGCGCACCTCTCCCGGTTCGCACACAACCTCGGCCTCGAAGTGCTGCTGGAGGTACACAGCGAAGCACAGCTGGAGAAAGTAACGGACCATACCCACCTCGTGGGCGTGAACAACCGCGACCTGATCACTTTCCAGGTGGACTTCAACCGCTCCTGCGAACTGGCGCCGAAAATTCCGGCCGATAAAATCAAAGTGGCGGAAAGCGGTATCAACGACCCGGCAGCCATCGTCACACTGAAAGCCGCCGGCTTCCAGGGCTTCCTGATCGGAGAACACTTCATGAAACAGGAAGACCCTGCCCGCGCCTTCGAAAATTTTGTACAGACATTAAACGACCTGCAGGCTAAATAATCTCATCATGCGTATTAAAGTGTGCGGTATCACCAGGGCGGCGGATTTACAGGGACTGACTGACAACCAGGTGGATTACGCCGGGTTTATCTTCTACGAGAAATCACCCCGTTTCGCCGCCAACAGGATAGACGCCCGTACCGTGCGGGAAACCACCGGTATCCGTAAAGTAGGCGTGTTCGTGAACGCCACGGCGGAACAGATACAGCGTACCGTGGCAGACTATGCGCTGGACATGGTGCAGCTGCACGGCGATGAATCACCGGCCTTCTGCGCGGCCATCCGGGAGACCGTGCCGGTAATCAAAGCTTTTCGTATAGGCGACAACGCAGACTGGCAAACACTGCTGACGCCTTATGTACCGGTAACGGATTATTTCCTCTTCGATACCGCTTCCGTAAAGGGGTATGGCGGCACCGGAGAGCGGTTCAACTGGGAACTGCTGCAGCAATACCCGTTCGATCACCCTTTCCTGCTCAGCGGCGGCATCACCCCGGAAGATGCGGACATCATCCGTGAACTGGAGCTGCCTGCGCTTTTTGCAGTAGACATCAACAGCAAATTTGAAGACGCTCCCGGCATTAAGAATATGGAGAAAGTGACGCTGTTCATTGACGGAATACATAAAATAACTAAATAACTAAATTCAAAAATATTTTCCATGGACATTGCAATTGACACCAGCAAATCCAGGTATCACATAGACAAGAACGGCTATTACGGCAGATTTGGCGGCGCCTATGTTCCTGAAATGCTGTTCCCCAATGTGGACGAACTGCAACACAAGTATATGGAAGTGCTCCGTGATCCTGCCTTTCAGCAGGAGTTCGAAGCCCTGCTGCGTGATTATGTAGGCCGCCCTTCACCGCTGTACTTCGCCAAACGCCTCTCTGAAAAATACCAGGCGAAGATTTTCCTTAAAAGGGAAGACCTGAACCATACCGGCGCACACAAGATAAACAACACCATCGGGCAGATCCTGCTGGCAAAGCGGCTCGGCAAAAAACGTATCATCGCTGAAACCGGCGCCGGTCAGCATGGAGTGGCCACCGCCACCGTATGTGCGCTGATGGGCATGGAATGCGTGGTGTACATGGGAAGCGTCGACATCGAAAGACAGGCGCCCAACGTATCCCGCATGAAGATGCTGGGCGCCACCGTAGTGGCAGCCACCAGCGGCAGTCAGACCTTAAAAGACGCTACCAACGAAGCGATCCGTGACTGGATCAACAACCCGGTAGACACGCATTATATCCTCGGCACCGCCGCCGGACCACACCCTTATCCTGATATGGTAGCCCGCCTCCAGTCAGTGATCAGCGAAGAGATCCGCAAGCAGCTGCAGGAAAAAACCGGCAGCGGGCTTCCTGATTATGTGGTGGCCTGCATCGGTGGCGGCAGTAACGCCGCCGGCGCTTTCTTCCATTACCTCGATGAAGAAGAAGTGAAACTGGTAGCCGTAGAAGCCGGTGGTAAAGGAGTACATAGCGGTCACTCTGCCGCTACCACCCAGCTGGGCAAAATAGGTATTATCCACGCCTCCAAAACACTGCTCATGCAAACGGAAGACGGCCAGATCACAGAGCCGTATTCTATCTCCGCCGGACTGGATTATCCTGGCATCGGGCCCATGCATGCGCACCTGTACGAAACAGGCCGCGCCATGTTCCTCGACGCCACCGACGATGAAGCCCTGGCCGCTGCCTATGAGCTGTGCAAACTGGAAGGTATTATCCCCGCCATGGAATCAGCCCATGCGCTGGCCAAACTGAAAGACCTGCCATTCAACCCCGACGATGTGGTGGTGGTATGCCTGTCAGGCCGCGGTGATAAAGACCTGAATACCTATATCCGTCACATGAATAAATAATCTGGAGTATGCAAAACCGTATTGACCAATTGTTTGCAGCCAAACAACACGGTGTTCTGAATATATATTGTACCGCCGGGTATCCGGAGCTGAACGATACCCTGCCGGTGATGACAGCCCTGCAGCAACACGGGGCAGACCTCATCGAGCTGGGCATGCCTTTTTCCGACCCGCTGGCCGACGGCCCTGTTATCCAGGACAGCGGTACCCGTGCGTTGAAAAATGGCATGAGCGTGCACAAACTCTTTGAACAGCTGGCCGGCTTCCGGGACCGTATACACGTCCCCGTTATCCTGATGGGGTACTTCAACCCGGTATTGCTGTACGGCGTGGAAGCCTTCGTGAAGAAATGTGCGGAAGTAGGCGTCGATGGCGTTATCCTGCCCGATCTGCCCATGGCGGAATACGTGGCGGAGTACAAAACCATCTTCGAAGAAAACAACGTAAACCTCATCTTCCTGGTGACCCCGGAAACCAGCGATGAGCGTATTCGCCAGCTGGACAGCCTGAGCAAAGGTTTCCTGTATGCCGTGTCTTCTTCTTCTACTACCGGAAAAGACAAAGACATGTCGCACCAGCAGGCTTATTTCGAAAGACTGCAGCAGCTGAAGCTGCAAAACCCGGTGCTCATCGGTTTTGGCATTAAAGACAAAGCCACCTTCGACGCCGCCTGCCGTTATACCAACGGCGCTATTATCGGCACCGCGTTTATCAAAGCGTTGGGAGAAGGCAAGGATATTGACGATACAGTTCGTAATTTTATAGGATCCATTAAATAGAATTACGAATTACGAATTACGAATTACGAATTTGGCGGCTGCTGAAGCCTCCATGCGGATTCGAAGTTCTTCATTCGTAATTCGTAATTCCTAATTCGTAATTATGAAAACAGCTATCATAAAATACAATGCCGGGAATATCCGCTCCGTACAGTTTGCGCTGGAGCGTTTGGGCGTAAACGGTATTGTGACGGATAATCCGGAAGAGATCCTGTCGGCCGACAGGGTGATTTTCCCTGGGGTAGGCGAAGCCAGTACTGCCATGCGGTACCTGCAGGAGCGTAACCTCGACAAGCTGATTGCCGGCCTGCAACAGCCGGTGCTGGGCATCTGCCTGGGTATGCAGTTGCTGTGCCGCCACTCGGAAGAGAACGATACGCCGTGCATCGGTGTATTTGATGTGGAAGTGAAACGTTTCACTTCTCCGGTAGAAAACCTGCTGAAGATACCACAGATAGGATGGAATAACATTACCGGTCTGCACAGCGTGATGTTTGAGCATGTGCCGGAAAACAGCTACATGTACTTCGTGCACAGTTATTATGCAGCGCTGGGCGCAGACACGGTGGCCATCACCAATTATGTGATCAACTACAGTGCTGCGTTGCAGAAAGATAATTTTTATGCGGTGCAGTTCCACCCCGAAAAATCGGCGGAACACGGCGCCCGTATCATCGAAAACTTTTTGAACTTATAAAATGCAAATCAGAAGGATCAGTGTGGATGACGCCCTGTTACGCATACGCAGAGATGTGTTGTATCCCAACGCAACGCTGGAGGCAGTAACGGTAGACCATGACGCCGACGGCCTGCATTTCGGCGTGTTCGACGGCGGACAGCTGGTGACGGTGGTGTCGCTGTTTCCCGGAAAAGGAGAGGCGCAGTTCCGCAAGCTGGCCACATTGCCGGCAGCGCAGGGCAAAGGGTATGGAAAAGCCATACTGGCACACCTGGCAGACATCTGCCGGAAAGAAAATATCCAGCTCCTCTGGTGCAACGCCCGTGAAACGGCAGTATCTTTTTACCACCGCCTCGGGTACACCACCCGGGGCAATTATTTTGTAAAAGACGGCATCAATTTCATCCGTATGGAACTATCATTGGAAAAGCCTGCAGCCAAACGTTTTGAGGTAATCCCTGCCATCGATATTATCGATGGCAAATGTGTGCGCCTCACGCAGGGCGATTACAGCCAGCAGAAAGTGTATAACGAACATCCGCTGGAAGTGGCGAAAGAATTTGAGGCGCTGGGCGTTCGCCGCCTGCACCTGGTAGACCTCGACGGCGCCAAAAAAGGTGCTGTGGTGAACTGGAAAGTGCTGGAAAATATCGCCGGTAAAACATCGCTGGTAACAGATTTTGGCGGCGGCATCAAAACGGACAAAGACCTGGAGATCGTATATGAGTGCGGCGCCGCGCTGGCGACCATCGGCAGCGTGGCCGTGAAATCGCCTGAGCTGTTTTTCAGCTGGGTGGAACGTTACGGGGCAGATAAAATTTTCCTCGGCGCCGATGTAAAAGAAGAAAAAATAGCGGTGGGCGGATGGTTGGAAACGACCGGCCTGTCTGTATTTGATTTTCTGGAGTCTAATATAGACCGTGGTGTGCAAAACATCTTCTGTACAGACATCGCGAAAGACGGTCTGCTGGCCGGCCCTTCCATCGACCTGTATAAAAAGATCATCAGCGGGTTCCCGGGCATCAACTTTGTGGCCAGCGGTGGCGTCAGCAACATCGGTGATGTGGCCGCCCTGCAGGAGATAGGTTGCCACGGCGTGATCATCGGCAAAGCTATCTACGAAGGCAAAATTTCAACAGCGGAATTAAAATCATTCCTCTAAAATTATTAACGTATGCTGACCAAACGTATCATACCCTGTCTGGATATCAAAGACGGCCGTACCGTGAAAGGTATCAATTTTGAAAATATCCGGGATGCAGGCGATCCCATTGAGCTGGGCGCTTTATATGCCTCGCAGGGAGCGGATGAACTGGTGTTCCTGGATATAACGGCAACGAACGAACGAAGAAAGACGCTGGCCGAACTGGTCACCCGTATTGCGCGGCATGTCAATATCCCGTTTACCGTAGGCGGCGGTATTGCCGAAGTGGAAGATGTGTATGCTCTCCTGCAATCCGGCGCCGACAAGATTTCTGTGAATACTGCTGCTTTTAAAAATCCGGAGCTGGTAGACACGCTGGCGCGCGAATTTGGCAGTCAGTGTATTGTGCTGGCTATTGACACGCGTTTCGAAGACGGTGACTGGTATGTGTATCTGAACGGCGGTCGTGTAAAAACGGACCGCAAGGCGTTTGACTGGGCCAAAGAGGCGGTAGACCGCGGCGCGGGAGAGATCCTGCTCACCTCTATGAACAACGACGGTACCAAGCAGGGCTTTGCGCTGGACATCACGGCGCAGCTGTCACAAAACCTGCATGTACCGGTGATTGCTTCCGGAGGTGCAGGCACCATGCAACACTTCGTGGACGTATTCGAAAACGCACAGGCAGATGCAGCGCTGGCCGCCAGCATCTTCCACTATAAAGAAATTGAAATTCCGGCGCTTAAAACTTTCCTGTACGAGAAAGGCGTGAACGTCCGGTTCTAACCACAGCTGAAATTGCTTATCATGCAGATAGATTTTGAAAAATCGGCCGATGGCCTGGTACCGGCCATCATCCAGGATGCCGCCACCGGCAAAGTGCTTATGCTCGGATATATGAACCGTGAAGCACTGGACAAAACACTGGCTGACAACAAAGTCACCTTCTACAGCCGTTCCAAAAAACGCCTGTGGACAAAAGGGGAGGAGAGTGGTAACTTCCTCCTGTTGCAGGACCTCCGGGTGGACTGTGACTCTGATACCATCCTTATCAAGGCTAACCCGGTAGGCCCGGTATGCCACACCGGCGCTGATACCTGCTGGAATGAAGTGAATACCAGCAACGATTTCCTGGCACGCCTCGAAAGCATCATCACCGACCGGAAAAACAACCCTTCCGATAAATCCTACACCTCCCAGCTGTTTGCCAGAGGCATCAACAAAGTGGCGCAGAAAGTAGGCGAGGAAGCGGTGGAAGTGGTGATTGAAGCCAAAGATGATAACGATGAACTGTTTCTCAACGAATCCGCCGATCTGCTGTATCACTACCTGGTCCTCCTGCAGGCCAAAGGTTTTACGCTGGCAGACGTTATAAAGGTGTTAAAAGAAAGACATAAGTAATTACGAATTAGGAATTACGAATTACGAATTTGGAGTTTGCCGGTAGTTATGAACGTTTTATACATGTTTATTTTGTATAGACACTCTTGCTGCCAGCAAACTCCAAATTCGTAATTCGTAATTCGTAATTCGTAATTGTTTATATTCGTCCTGAGTAACTAATTAAAATAAATTATAATGAAAGGAATTTTCCTGT
This sequence comes from Chitinophaga oryzae, assembly GCF_012516375.2. Taxonomy (NCBI): domain Bacteria; kingdom Pseudomonadati; phylum Bacteroidota; class Chitinophagia; order Chitinophagales; family Chitinophagaceae; genus Chitinophaga; species Chitinophaga oryzae. The sequence continues at coordinate 7,189,765 of NZ_CP051204.2, read as the reverse complement.
TAGCGGCAGGTGCTTTATTATCTGCCGGAGTTTATGCCCAGCAGGTGTCCGGAACGGTGAAAGGAGCAAATGGCAAAAAGCTGTATCTGTTTGATGACCAGGATAACAATCCGGATGACTCCCTGACCATACAAAATGAGCAGTTTACATTTAAGGTAAAAGCAGGCAAGGAGCCTTCGGTATATGCGCTGATTCTGCAGGATGTGAATTATCCCATGTTGTTCGTGTCCGGTGGAGACCCGATCCATTTTACGACCACCACGGCCACTTTCCCGCTGGCTTCTGCCGTGAAAGGCAACGAAAACACGGTTGCCATGCAGGCCTATCAGAAAGCTTTCGATCCGTTGATCAAACGCGCGCAGGACCTGAACCAGGAAGCACGCGAAATCAACCCGGAAGACGAACCGACGAAAAATGCTTTCCGTAAAAAGGCAGACCAGTTCAGCAAGGATATCGTGAAAACCGGCACTGATTTTATCAAGGCGCATCCTAAAAGCATTGCCAGCATCTGGCTGATGATGAACGAGCTGCGTTCCCGTGTAGAGCCCGCTGAGTTCCAGCAGCTGTTTGACTCGCTCGACAAATCTGTCCGCGAAAGCGCTTACGGGAACAGTGTTACCGCCTACATAAAAAGCCTGAAAGCGAATGCAGTGAATATTCCCGCGGATGATTTCTCCCAGGAAGATGCTAAAGGTAACCCGGTAAAACTGTCTTCTTTCAGGGGAAAATATGTGCTTGTGGATTTCTGGGCCAGCTGGTGCGGTCCGTGCAGACAGGAAAATCCAAATGTGGTAAAAGCGTTTAACAAGTATAAAAGCAAGAATTTCACTATCCTCGGCGTATCGCTGGATAATGACCGGGACCGCTGGCTACGGGCCGTTCAGCAGGATGGGCTCGCCTGGACCCAGGTATCCGATCTGAAAGGCTGGGGCAACGAAGTAGCGGTGCAGTATGGTATTCAGTCCATCCCGGCCAATATGCTGATTGGCCCCGACGGCACCATCCTGGCGCGTAACCTGCGCGGAGAGGAACTGGAACAGAAACTCCAGGAAATCCTGAAATAGCCGCTTATCAAAATCAGGTTGACAATACGCGGCTGATTCACCAAATTTGTTATTCGTTAAAAAATTAAAAACCAATGAAGAAATATTTTGTAGGGATCGCCCTACTGATGCCAGCTGTAGCGTTGTTTGCCCAGGATAAAAAGGCAGGAGCTGCAGGCAAACCGTTCACTATCCAGGGAACCATTTCTCAACAGGAGAAACCCGCTGTTATCTTCCTCAGAATGCGCAAAGGCGGCGAATGGCTGACGGACAGCGCGCAGGTGAAAGAAGGTAAGTTCACCCTGAACGGTACTTTGGAAGAACCCCTGCTGGCCAGCCTGATGCTGGTACAACGCAGTGGTGAAAAACCAGTTTCCATGGGCCGCGATATGCTCGCCGTATTCCTGGACAAAGGCAACATTGTGGTAACCACCACCGACTCCATCAGCAAGGCTACCGTTAGCGGTTCCCGCGCTCATGAAGATTATAAACAACTTCAGGAGCAACTGAAAGATGTAAACGAGAAAGGCACCGCGCTGCAACAACAGTACCGCGAACTGGCCAAAAACAAAGATGAAGAGGGTATCAAAAAGCTGGAATCCGCTTTCGATGCACTGGACGCAGAAGAGAAAAAAATCGAAAACGAGTTCTTCACTAAAAACGCGGGTTCTCCCATCGCACTGTATGTGCTGAACCAGGTGGCCGGTTATGACATCAAACCTGAACAGGTAACACCGCTCTACAAAAAGCTGAGCAAGGAAGCGAAAAACTCTCCCTCCGGTAAAGAGTTCGCCAAACGCCTCGAATCAGCCCGTAAAACAGCCGTAGGCCAGTCTGCACTGGAATTCGCGCAGGCAGATGCCAACGGTAAAAATATCAGTCTGTCTTCCTTCCGCGGAAAATATGTGCTGGTAGACTTCTGGGCCAGCTGGTGCGGTCCCTGCCGCGCTGAAAACCCTAATGTGGTAAAAGCATATGGCAAATTCAAAGACAAAGGTTTTGAAATCCTGGGCGTTTCCCTCGATGATAAAAAAGATAAATGGCTGGCCGCTGTAGAAGCCGACAAGCTCACCTGGGCACACGTTTCCGACCTGAAAGGCTGGAAAAATGCCGCTGCTGAACTGTACGGCGTACGCGCCATCCCGCAGAACGTGCTGATCGATCCCAAAGGAAAGATCGTTGCTAAAAACCTGCGCGGCGAAGACCTCGAAAAGAAATTAGCAGAGGTGCTGCCTTAGTCAATCCGAAGGTTTAAAACAATATATACCGGGCTGGCCTCATGAGGTCAGCCCTTTTCATTTACCGTTGTTGCGCATGCACAGCGCTTACCGCGCCGGCGCGCGCTGTACGTGTCCCGCTGCCCGCCTGCCACAACGCTGGCCCTCTGCCCCGCACCCTGCCTTCCTTCTCACTCAGTACTGTATCGGCTGCGTTTCACCCTGCCTTCCTTCTCACTCAGTACTGCATCGGCTGCGTTTTTACCCTGCCTTCCTTCTCACTCAGTACTGTATCGGCTGCGTTTCACCCTGCCTTCCTTCTCACTCACTACTGCATCGCCTGCGTTTCACCCTGCCTTTACCCCGTGCCCTTCATTGCATTTTTTTCTTATCATGACTATAATTTTATCTGTTGATAATTAACGCTTTGTGCTTAAATCCCTCCTTTCCGCCTAAAAATATATTTTTAATTACGAAACTTTCGTAGATTTACGAAACATTCGTAGTTGATTAAATAGGCACTATATGGAAAAACTCACACAGCAGGAAGAAGCGGCCATGCTGGCGATATGGAAAACAGAGAAAGGGTTTGTGAAGGATTTTCTGGAAAATCATCCGGCCCCGGCGCCGCCCTATACCACGCTGGCATCTACCATCAAAAATTTAGAGAAAAAAGGATATGTGGAAAGCCGGAAGGTAGGTAACGTATATGAATATACGCCGGTGATCGCGGAAGCAACTTACAAAAACAAATTCATGAATGGTTTTGTGAAGGACTACTTCGAGAACTCCTACAAAGAGCTGGTTTCGTTTTTTGCGAAGGAGAAAAAGATCAGCCCGGAAGAGCTGAAAGAGATCATTAAGATGATTGAAAATGGTAAATAACCCAAACCCGGAACAATGATACCTGCCATACTGATTTATCTGCTCAAGGCCAATGTGGCGCTTGCCTTGTTTTTCCTGGCTTACCGGCTGGGGCTGCGGCGACTGACCTTTTACACGCTCAATCGCGTATTCCTGTTGTGCGGCATCGTCTGTTCTTCCCTGTTCCCGCTGGTGTCTGTCAACACGTTTGTGGAGCGGCATGAAACGCTTGCCGGCGGTATCGCTTACCTGCCGGACCTCACCGCACTAACGGCGCCGGCCGAACGATTTACCATGTGGACTGTCCTTGTGTACGTCTTCTGGGCAGGGGTGGCGGTCATGACCATACGCTTCGCCATTCAGCTGCTGTCGCTGTGGAGGATACACCTGCGTTCCACCCCGGCCAATGTGGACGGCGTTCCTGTAAGGGCTTTGCAACAGCAGGTAAACCCGTTCTCGTTTTTCCGCCATATTTATATCAACCCTTCCCTGCATCTGCCGGAAGAACGGCAGGGCATCCTCAGCCACGAGAAAGTACATGTGCGGCAGTGGCACAGCGCAGATGTGGTGCTGGGAGAAGTGAATAACATCTTCTACTGGTTTAACCCCGGCGCATGGCTTATGAAAACGGCCATCCGGGAAAACCTGGAGTTTATTACTGACCGCCATCTGCTGAAGGAAGGCGTGGACAAAACCGCTTATCAATACAGTCTTATAAAAGTTAGTGGGATCCCATATGCGACGGCCATCGCAAACAATTTCAATTTCTCACATTTAAAAAACAGGATCATTATGATGAACAGGAAAAAATCATCCACCTTCCAGCTGGTGCGCTATGTGGCACTCGGCGCAGTGGTGGGAGGCCTGGTATTATCGCTCAACTACAGCAGGGCTTCCGTTGGTCCGCAGGTGGTGAAGGCTGTCCGCGACTCTCAACCGGTAGTGGCGGCTGTTCCCATGGGAGTAACGCCGGTGAAAGAGGGTGACGAAATGAAGGTTACCACGCCCGATGCGCAAAGCGCTCCCACAGCCCAACCCGCTGCAGCCGCTGAAAATGCGGCTCCCAAAGCCAACCGCCAGCCCGCGCCGGCGCCGCAACCTAACGCAGCCCCGGCGCCACAGGCAAAACCTGCCATAGCGGTAAGGACCGGCGGTGAACAACCGCTTTATCTGCTCAACGACAGGGTGATCTCCCAGGAGGAAATGAACAGCCTCAACCCGGATGACATAGAGTCCGTCAGCGTATTCAAAGGCGGCGGCATTACTGATGACGTCATTGCCCAGTATGGCGAAAAAGCCCGCAATGGTATTGTGGCAATTTATACCCGCACCTGGGCAGACACCGGGAAAAAACGTTTCGGCGCAGCTTCCACAACAACTGTTGCCGGTACGGGCACTGCTTCTTCCGGCAGTACCTCCACTTTCACTGCTACCAGCCAGGATGGCCGCGTACGCACAGCAAACGCCACAACGAATGTGAAAGTAAACGCCAATGCTAATACCAATATCAACACCAATACGAACGTCAGCACCAACACCAATCCGAATGTAAATGTTAAAGTTGTTGCTGAAGGTAATCCGGTAGCGAATATTACCTCTGAAAACACTGTTACCATCAATGTTGATAAGATCATCGTCCGGGACAAGAAAAGCGCGCAAAATACCGGAAAACAATAGTAAACAATGCACTGCGCATATTGAACACAAAAAGCCACGGTCCGCCACCGTGGCATTTTTGTTGAAAGACAACTTTCTCCGGAACTTAACGTTATACTAGAGCACCCGGATAAAATTGTTGTCTATGTTACAGAAAGGCGATAAAGCACCCGATTTTACCCTCGCGGCATCTCCCGACAAAACGGTATCACTTTCAGAACTCCGTGGTAAGAATGTGATACTGGCATTTTACCCGGCCGACTGGAGCCCGGTGTGTACCGACCAGATGGCGCTGTACAACGAAACTCTCCGTTTTTTTGAGCGCCATAATGCAGTACTGCTGGGTATCTCCGTAGACGGAAAATGGTGTCACCAGGCTTTTGCAAAGGACAGGAACCTGCATTTTGACCTGCTGGCCGATTTTGAGCCGAAAGGAGCTGTCTCCCGGCAATATGGCGTGTATAAAGATGGTGAGAGCCAGCGCGCGCTGTTTGTTATAGACGATCAGGGTGTAATACAATGGAGCTATCTGTCGCCCATCGGGGAAAACCCGGGCGCGGATGGTATCCTGCAGGCACTTGAAACAGTGAACGCAACGGCCTGATGCCGCTCTTTCGTCATTTGTAACTGAAACATATGCTTACACCTCCCATTACCAGCCGGGACCATGTCACCGGTAACCAGCAAGGCTCCACGGAGATTGTGGAGTATGGCGATTTTCAATGTCCTTATTGTGGGGAAGCTTTCGGAGTAGTCCGCGGTTTGCTGCAGGCGCTCGGCGATGTAAAGTTTGTCTTCCGCCACTTTCCACTGTCAGAATCGCACGAATTTGCCATGGACGCTGCTATAGCGGCCGAAGCAGCCGCCCGGCAACAACAGTTCTGGCCCATGCACGACGCCCTGTACCAGCATCAGCAGGAACTTTCCGATGAGTTGTTCACCGAACTGGCGCAACAACTGCAGCTCGACCTGGAGCGGTTCCGGGAAGACATGCAGGACAACTCGCTGGTCAGCAAAGTGGAAGCTGATTTTGAAAGCGGCATCCGCAGCGGCGTAAATGGCACGCCCACCTTTTTTATCAATGGAAAGCGGTTTAACGGTGATTACCGGAACCTACTGGCCGTGGTTCGCCACTGACCGCACACAACGGAAACCGAGATTTGCAAGCCCCGATTCCGGCGTTGTCTTCATTCTGGCAGACACCCGGTAGCCCCGGCAGTATTCATCGCTGCACATGTAGGAACCACCACGGATGACATGTTTCTGTTGTCCCGGATCTTCCGGATCATATCCTTTGGCCGGCCCGGCAGGGTTGGCAGTACCATTCCCCACCTGCGCGTAGTAGTTGACATCGTACAGGTCGGACACCCATTCCCATACGTTTCCCGCCATATCGTACAGCTGATAACCGTTAGGCCTATACGATTTTACCGGCGCTGTGGCGGTGAAACCGTCCGTGGTAGTGGTATCGTAAGGGAAATGACCGTTCCAGGTATTGGCCTTCGCCACCCCGGTGGTGAGCGCTTCGCTGCCCCAGGGATATAACTGGTTGGAAAGACCGCCCCTGGCGGCATATTCCCACTCTGCCTCCGTAGGCAGCCGCTTGCCAGCCCATTGCGCATAAGCCTGCGCATCCAGGTAGGAGACCTGGGTCACCGGATGATCTTCCCGGCCTTTGATATCACTGCCCGGCCCCTCCGGATGCCGCCAGCTGGCGCCGGCAATAAAACTCCACCATTGAGACACATCATTCAGCGGCACCCGGTGATGGGGCGGCGTGAATACCAGCGCCCCCGCCGCCAGCATACTACTGTCAGGCTCCGGAGAGCCCGGAGGCAGACTGGCCATCAGCTCTTCCTTTGAAATCGGCTTCTCGGCAGTGGTGACATAACCGGTGGCGGCCACAAAAGCAGCAAACTCACGGTTAGTGACCTCATGTTCGTCCATCCAGAAACTGTCTACCCTGACGGTATGCTTAGGATACTCGTCCGGCATGCCCGTACTGTCATCTGCGCCCATACTGAAACTGCCGCCCGGTATCAATACCATCCGGTTCAAAGTATCCGGTCCCCCGGTGGCAGCAATAACCGTGTCCTGCTGAACGGGCGCTTTACCGCCGTCCCCGCAGGCCGTAAAGGCCGCCATTATGCTGAGATATATCAAATGCCTGGTCATCTGCACAAAATAAGGCTTTCCCGCAAAGAAGCAAAAGCTTCCCACGGAGTTCTCGCGGAGTTCTCGCAAAGCACGCAAAGGAGCAAAGAGCGCAAAGATTTTTTTAAGATTAATAAGAAAGCAAAGGAGCGGAGAGCAAAAGGAGACCAAATTTGATCTCCTTTTGCTCTCCGCTCCTTTGCTTTCTCTGCTCGCTTATGTAACCTTTGCGCTCTTTGCTCCTTTGCGTGCTTTGCGAGAACTCGGCGGGGGCCGTTAACAATAAAATAATCACTTTTTTACGCAAAGTGTCGTAAACTGCAGGTTGATCTGATGCAGCCTGGCTGCACCATTTATTCAGCTATTAGATATGCTACAATCAGCCATCCCTTTCACCCGGAAGGATTTCGGGGATGATTTCCTGTGGGGCGTCACCATTTCTGCCTTTCAAAATGAAGGCGCACACGACCTCGACGGCAAAGGCGCCTCCATCTGGGACACCTTTTCCCGCCGCAAAGGAAAAATCCGCGATAAAACCCATGCACAGGTGGCGTGCGATTTCTATAACCGTTATACACAGGATATTCTGCTGGCGAAAATGCTGGGATTTAATGTGTTCCGCTTCTCCCTGTCCTGGGCGAGGATCATCCCCGGCGGTACCGGCGCCGTCAACCAGGCGGGTATCGACTTCTACCATCGCGTGATAGACGCCTGCCTGGAACTGGGCCTGGAACCCTATGTGACGCTGTATCACTGGGACCTGCCACAGGCGCTGGAAAACAAAGGCGGTTGGTGCCACCGCGGCGTGGTATTCGCTTTCGAAAACTATGTGCGGGTATGTGCAAAAGCATTCGGCAACAAAGTGAAAAACTGGATCATCCTGAACGAACCTTTTGGCTTTACGGCGCTAGGGTATATGCTGGGCGTACATGCGCCCGGCAAAATCGGGATGTCCTGGTTTCTGCCGGCCGTGCATCACGCAGTGATGGCACAGGCGGAAGGCGGCCGCGTGATACGCGAAGAAGTGGCCGGCGCCAATATCGGTACGGCCCTGTCCTGTTCACAGGTCATCCCGTTTACCAACAACGAAAAAGACCTGCAGGCGGCCCGCAAAGCAGATGCCCTCTTTAACCGGCTGTTCCTGGAACCCTCGCTGGGCATGGGTTACCCGGTAGATGACTTCCCGCTGTTAAAACGTATTGAGCGACGCTATGCGCTGTGGCGCGATTGGGATAAACTGGCGTTTGACTTCGATTTTATCGGGGTACAGAACTATTTTCCGCTCGTGGTAAAATACAATGCTTTTATGCCGGTGGTCAACATATCGGAGGTGAAACCACGGGCGCGCAATGTGCCCACTACTGCGCTGGGATGGGAAATCAACGGCAACGGGCTGTATGAAGTGCTCAAACAGTTTGCTGCCTATGACGGCGTGAAGAAACTGATTGTGACGGAAGGCGGCGCCGCCTTCCCCGATCTGCGCGCGGAAGATGGCTCCATTCATGACACGGACCGCATCCAATATTTCAGTGAATATCTTGAAGGCGTCCTCAAAGCCAAAAAGGAAGGAATCCCGGTAGATGGCTACTTCGCCTGGACCCTCACAGATAATTTCGAATGGGCCGAAGGGTACCGCGCCCGCTTCGGCCTGGTGCATATCGATTTTGAAACACAGCACCGCACCATCAAAAGCTCCGGTTACTGGTTCCGCGAATTGTTAAATTTAACCACTTGATTATTTGGGTATTTGATTATTTGGTTATTTCTAAATTTCAAAATTCCAAAATCTCAAAATCCGTAAATCAAATAAAAAAATAACCAAATAAAAAAAATAACCAAATATCATTGGTTTAGACGCTTGAGGAACCAGATATCCCGCAGGCTGAAGTTAAAGACTGCATTGACGTAATTTTCCTTGATCAGCCCATTGGCGGTAGTGCCCCGCTGCCCGGCCTCCAGTCCTACATAATAGCGCAATTGTCCCGTTTTGCTGGGTAAGGAAAGCCCCAGCGTGCCGGAGATATCCTTTATTGTCGTGTTTTTGATCACGAGCGGCGACTCGTTGTAGCTGAAGCCTGCCTGCAGGATCAATCCCTCTATGGGCCGGTTGTAATACTGTTTGTTGATAGCGTATTCGACGCCGGTGGAAAAACGCTGCCCATCCTGGTAGTAATAGTTCAGTCCTTTGTTGCCAAGGCCGTTCCATTGCTGGCGCCGGTAGTCGGCCACCCAGGTAATGGTGTTGTTGGTGAGGGAGATACCACCGCCGAATTCCGCTGGCAGGGTAAAGTAGCCCGGCGCCAGCTGTTCTGTGTAGTAAGGCGTGTTGTCCTGGTTGACGATGTTGAGCTTTTGTTGCAGCTTCATCTTCGTTTCGAAGCGGTAGGTGGCGCCCAGGCCCAGCTGCCAGTCTTTGGACAGTTTGGTGACATACTGTGCGCCTGCCGTGAAATTGGGTTTGAAGGTGTACTGGTTGTGTTGCGTGGCGAGGGAGTCGGAACCCACGGTCTGACTGATATTGACAGGACCGAACAGGAATCCGGTGGAAACGCCGACGGAAAAATGTTCGTTGAGCTGAAAACCATTGGAGATATAGGCCCGGTTCAGGCCGCCGGTACCGGTGGTGGTGGCGGTGATAGGGTTGCCTGTGCCGGTGATGAACTTGTTGTTGAGCAGTTTGTAGTCTACCGTGCTGAAAGGGGTGACGCCGGCGCCGATGCCCCACCAGCGGGCCGCTTTGAAGCCGAGTGCCAGCCGTTTAAAATTGAGGTCGGCGGCTGTCTGCGAGATATTGCTGCCGGAGTAGGTGAGGTATTGCCCCTTCAGCGAGGCGTCGAACATGAAGTTCTGTGTGGGTAAAGCGCTGTAGGAGGCCGGATTCAGCTCGTTCAGGTAGCCGCTGTTGCGGCGGCCTATGCCGGTGCTGCCGAGCCCGAAATTGCGGCTGTAATCCCTTGTTTCGAGATCGCCGATGCCATAGGCGGAATAAATAGAGTTGATGCCGTGTTGTGCTTCCGCGGCGGTGGCGAGCAGCAACAGCGCGGCGGCACCGGTATATATTTTTTTGCGCATAGTCATGTCCGTTATTTATACAGCAGGTAGTAGACCTGTATTTTGATTTTCTTTTTGGGTACCTGCTGGTCGTTGATCACCAGTCTGTCTAAACTGTTTCTTCCGGAGCCGCCGGGCGTTGTCAGCAGCAGGCCCCGGAGGGCGGTGCCGTCGGCGGTGAGCTGTGTATTGCAGTAGTTGGTGATGTCGTAGGTGTAGTATGTGTTTTCGTTGTACATGTTGTCTACCGTCAGGTTGCCATAGGAGAGGGTATCGGTGACGGTATTGGTTTTGTCTACCTGGCACAGGGCGAGATTGGCCGGTATCTGGCTGCTGCCGCTAAAAGTGCCGGTTGCAGGGTAAACGGTAAGGATCACTTTCATGATTTTAAAAAACTGCCCCAGCTGTGACATGTTTTTGAGATAAGGAAGATCGATGCGGGTCCCCACGCCGGTCAGCGACTGCGTGAAAGACATATTGCCGGTAGCGGAGGAAGGCAGTTCCTTTACAGTGCCCTGCAGCTGTTCAAGGGGCGTGCCGCTGCGGTTGACGCTGATCTGGTTGAACTGCAGTTCGCTGGCGTTCATCTTAAAATCCACATATTTCGCGGTAGGTACGATCTCGTTGATATGATAATACAGGCGCATCGTCAGCGAAGTGTCCTGGGCCATGAAAGCCATCAGGGAAGCGCTTCCCGGGCCGGGCGCCACTTTCAGGCCGCGGAAGAAATCCAGGAAGTTGGGCCCTGCGGAGACCTCCGGTTTTTTATCGCGCAGCAGGGTGAAGAGCTGGCTGCCGAGTGCGTCGGACAGAGGGATGCGCACGGTTTTATCCGTCTTCGGGCGGATGATGCCGGTGAAGGTGCCCAAGGGCGTGCTTTCGGTGGCGAAGTTACTGTTGTTGTAGAGGTTGTAAAATGTTTTGGCGAACTGGATGGTTTGTGTCACCCGGTATACCTGCAGGCTTAGTGGTTGCAGGGAATCGCCGGCAATGTAGCCGGTGGGGCGCAGCAGGAGCCGCAATGAATCGAAGCCGGAGCCGTTGACAGGTATGTCCGTTCCTGTTGGCTGTATAAGCTGGAAGTAAGAGCCGGCGGTGACGGCGCCCAGGTAGGGGTCTGATTTGGCGCCTACCAGCAGCATGCCGGTGCCGGAGGTAGGCACTGAATCATACCGGATGGTTTTCATGGCTACCGACAGGGTGTCGGTAAGGATATAATCGGTTTGCTGGTCGTCTATCACATTATCATAGGAGAAGCCGGCTTTCTGGCAGGCTGCCATACCGGTCAGCAATAACAATAGCAGCCAGTTGCTTATGCTGCTTTGCCGCTTAGCGCCTTTGCGGGAAACAAAATACGTTAAAGCCAAAGGCCTTATGTTCCTTTGTTCCCTTCTTATTCCTTTGTGTGAAAAAAAATCGTGGTTCATGGTGCGCAATTTTAGACACGATCGATACTTGCCGTTGCTGTAATATGCCAATGGGCATTATTTATCGATGAAACTATTATTCTGTTCTTTGTGCCGCCCAAAGGGCTTGTATTGCGGCTAAATGCAAAAGATTACTGCTGGCAGATGAAAAAGCGGTATCCGTCAGTTAAAAAGAGGGGAATGTCTATTTCCTGTTTGCCGGAATGCTTCCACGGATAATTTTGGCAACAGTAAAACGAACATGCGAATGCGTTATTTAAAAGGTTACAGTTTATTATTGGTCGCTTCCCTGGTGGCCTGTTCCAAGGACTCCTCCACGACTACTAAAGTGGGCAACTGGATCAAACGTTCTGAGTTTGAAGGCGTAGGCAGAAGCGCTGCCGCTTCCTTTGTGATAGATAATAAAGCTTATGTTGGCACCGGTTACGATGGTGAAAACAGGCTGCAGGATTTCTGGGTGTTTGATGTGACCCTGAACCAGTGGACGCAGAAAGCGCCGTTCCCCGGCGTAGGCCGCAGTGGCGCGGTCGGTATGGCCATGGCCGGAAAAGGATACATCGGTACGGGGTATGATGGCCTTAACAAGCTGAATGATTTTTACCAGTACGATCCCGTTGCTAATACCTGGGCCCGTAAAGCGGATTTTGCCGGTACGGCGCGGTATGGCGCCGTCGCTTTTGCACTGAACGATAAAGGATATATCGCCACAGGGTATGACGGCAACTGGCTGAAAGACAACTGGCGCTACGATCCGGTGGCCAATGCATGGACACAGGTACAAAGCCTTACCAGCGGTAAAAGACAGGATGCCAACGTTTTTGTGATCAATAATAAGGCTTACCTGTGCATGGGTGTCGCTAATGGCAGCTATGTGTCGGATTTCTATTCGTTTGACGGCACTTCCGAAACGTGGACGCAGCTGCGTGCTATCGATAATGTGACCGATCAGAGCTTCGACGACGACTATAATTTCAAAGGCAGCGGCGCCGCGTCTTTCGCGATGCGCGGCCTGGGATACGTGGTGTCCGGTACCAAAACAAGCCTGTCGTCTGCCGTATGGGAGTACAACCCGGGTACGGACCTGTGGGTACAGAAAACGGATTTTGAAGGGGCGGCGCGCAACGGAGCTACCGGCTTCGCGGTGAAAGACAGGGGCTTTGTGGTGCTGGGTACCAGCTCCAGCCAGCCATTCGATAATATGTTTGAATTTGACCCAACGGCGGAATATAACCAGTATGACTAAACGAAAATTAATCTGGGCCGTTCCGGTGGCGCTACTGCTGTTGCTGGCAGCATACCGGCGTCATCTGTATTCTTCGCAGGATGCAGATATGGTGCAGCTGACAGTCGTTCCCTTTGAAACGGCTGGTGGCTGGGGCTACCGGGTAATGGTGGACCATCGTTCCTTCATCTGCCAGGATGTGATTCCCGGTATCGCGGGCAACAGGCCCTTCCGCACAAAAGAAGATGCGCAAAAGGTAGGGCAGGCAGTGGTGGAAAAACTGATGGCGCGCCAAAGACCAACGATGACACTAACGGAATTAATAAAGATGCAGGTGGCTGGCGTGCAATAAGAATGTTGTCTGTTCAGAGGCGTAATCCCGCCTGGTTTTAAGTGATCTTAGGACCGGGTGGGATTCCCTATGGGTGCAATTTTAAGAAGATTTTAAGAAGCTGTTTTTCTCATTCCAATTTTAACAATCCGTTATACCAGGATTAACAAACTTTAACACACGCTATACCGGATACCGTTGTATGTTTATCGCATCAATTACAATGATGCTCCATTTCAAACGTATATTAAAGAATCGCCCGGTCGTCGTCTCCCTGCACATATTGGGATGGGTATGTTTTTTATTCTTTCCTTTTTTTATTTACCGCATCCAGATCCTGCATAAAACTTTTTTTGTCAAGGAGCTGATTGACAACCTCTTTCTGATCGCCATTTTCTACCTGAATATCTATGTGCTGATACCACGTTATTTCAACCGGCAGAAGATTGTACAGTACCTCTGCACCGTGATATTGCTGGTGGTGTTTATTACCGCACAGCAGGCGGCGCTTGACTTTTATTTTTTCCGCAACTTCATCGGCCGTGGCCCGATGATGACCGTGCGGATGGATAAAGCCAAATTGGCCAATGATGTAACAACCAGGGCGTTTCCTTCGTTTAACCAACGTTACGACATGAGAGAGGAGGAAGGAGTGCGGTTAACTGCCAGCGCAATGGCCACACCGCTGGGTAGTACCAAAGTACATATCGCCACCATGGCCAAACCGGTGGTGACTACCATGCCAATGCCGCCGCCACGCTGGTTCCGGGTCATCGAAGACAAAGTCTCTTTCTGGGATTACCTGTTGTTCCCGGAAGTACTTCGCCGCTCTGGTTTTTTTGCGTTGCTGATGCTGTTTATGAGCGGATTCATCAAAATTGCCGTGGAGTGGTTTGAAAGTGAAAAACAACGGGAAGCGTTGAAAGTGGAAAAACTGAATGCAGAACTGAAATTCCTGAAGTCGCAAATAAATCCGCATTTTCTTTTTAATTGTCTGAATACTATCTATTCACTGGCACATAAACAATCAGGACAAACAGAACATGCGATCCTGAAGTTGTCAACCATTATGCGGTATATGATCTACGAATCCAACGAGGATAAAGTACAACTGGAACAGGAACTGAAATATCTACAGGACTACATCGATATACAACGGTTGCGGCTGTCACAGGACATTGACATCTCCTGTCATTTAAAAGGCCAGGCGTCGGGCTTCCTGATAGAACCTATGCTGCTGGTGCCTTTTGTGGAGAATGCTTTTAAGCACGGCGTCAGCTACGCAGAGGAATCCTTTATCAACATCGATATCACTATTACCGAAAATATGATCAGATTAATTGTCAGAAACAGCCTCTTTAAAGAGCGGGTATCCGAAAGAGGCGGTATCGGGTTACAGAACGTATTGAAAAGACTGGACATGCTCTATCACGGAGACCATGAAATCACTATCACGGAAACAGACAACCAGTTTATTGTGGATCTTAAAATAGTATTGAAAAAATGATAAAGTGTATCGCTGTGGATGACGAGCCGCTGGCACTGGAAATACTGGAGGACTATATCCGCAAAGTACCTTTCCTTCAGCTGGCCGGTAAGTTTGAAAACGCCGCCAATGCCCTGCGCTTTATCCAGGAAGAACCGGTGGACCTGGTGTTTCTGGATATAAAAATGCCGGATATTACCGGCATACAGTTCCTGAAGTCCCTGAAGTATCCGCCGATGGTCATCTTTACCACCGCGTATGGTGAATATGCGCTCGACGGCTTTAACCTCGATGTAGTGGATTATCTGTTGAAACCCGTTCCGTTCGAACGTTTCCTGAAAGCGGCCGCCAAAGCCGGAGAGACGTTTACGGCCAACCAGCAGAAGGCGGCTCCCTCCGATACGGCCACCTTTGCCAACGACTACATCTTTATCAAAACGGAATATAAAATCATCAAGATCAATCTTGAAGACATTCTTTTCATCGAAGCACTCAAAGACTATACGAAAATTTATACTCCCAATCTGCCCGTGCTGACGCTGCGCAGCCTCAAGTCATTCGAAACCCGCCTGCCGGCCGATAAGTTTATCCGCGTGCACCGCTCTTACCTGGTGTCACTCAATAAAATCAATTCGGTGGAAAAAAATACGGTGATGATCGCCAACCAGTCCATCCCCATCAGCGACGGCTACCGCGACCGGTTTTATGACCTCATCAACAGGAACTCTTGATCATTTGGTTATTTTGATATTTGGTTATTGGGTTTATTTAGGGAAAGGGACATTTAGTGATAATATATAAATACCTAAATAGTTAAATATAAAAATAGCTAAATGTCAAAATAGCTAAATTTTTCGGAACTTTGGTGGCACCATTATAAAAGCCATCAAAAACCACCCACATTGGAAAGAATTTATTTTGATAATGCAGCAACCACCTCTCTTGACCCGGTGGTATTGGATGCCATGCTGCCTTATATGACGGAAAAGTTTGGAAACCCTTCATCTATCTACTCCTATGGAAGAGAAACCAGGCTGGGTATAGAAAATGCGCGTAAATCAGTGGCCAAAATCCTGAACGCGCACCCGGGAGAAATCTTTTTTACTTCCGGCGGTACCGAAAGCAGCAACACGGCTATCAATGCTGCGGTGAATGATCTGGGATGCAAACACATCATCTCTTCCCCGATAGAGCATCATGCTACCCTGCACACCGTGGAGTACCTGCATCACCATCGTGGTGTCGGGCTGTCTTTTGTCAAAATACTGCCATCCGGCCATATTGACATGGACCATCTCCGCGAACTGTTGCAAAATGCCGGCGGCAAATGCCTGGTAACGCTGATGCACGCCAACAACGAAATCGGCAACCTGCTGGACCTGAACGCCGTAGGCACGCTGTGCAAAGAATTTGACGCTATCTTCCATTCAGATACTGTACAAACCGTAGGGCACTATCCGTTCGACCTGCGTAATACGCCTGTCCATTTCATCACCGGTGCAGGACACAAGTTCCATGGCCCTAAAGGCGTGGGCATCCTGTACATCAATGAAAACGTGAAAATAAACCCTTACATCCAGGGTGGCAGCCAGGAACGCAACATGCGCGCCGGCACGGAAAACCTCTACGGTATCATCGGGTTTGCCAAAGCGCTGGAACTGGCCACTGAACACCAGGCAGAGCACAGCGCCTACATCAATGACCTGCGTCTGTACATGGCGGCCGAACTGGAAAAGAATATTCCGGGTGTTACCTTCAACGGCGACCTGAAAGGCCGCAGCCTGTACACGGTGCTGAATGTATCTTTCCCGAAATCAGAGAAGAGCGAAATGATCCTGTTCAACCTGGATATCAACGGTATCTGCGCTTCCGGCGGCAGCGCCTGCACTTCCGGGGCCAGTGCGGGCTCTCATGTGATCCGCGCCATCAATAGCAATCCTAACCAGATCGCGGTGCGTTTCTCCTTCTCCAAAAACAATACAAGAACAGAAGTAGATAGGGTGATTGCCAAGTTGAAGGAGTTGATTTAGAGATTTTTTGATTTACGATTTTTAAATTTCGAGAATAAAAAAGGAGACCAAAGCGGATAAAACTCGCTTTGGTCTCCTTTTTTATCAATCTATGAAATCAAAAAATCGTAAATCAAAAAATCGTAAATCAAAAAATCTCTACATGAATTCTTTGATGTCCTGCATGATCCTTTTGGCGATGTTATCTGCCGTGGTCTCATTCTGGCTTTCCGCGTAGATACGGATAATAGGTTCCGTATTGGAGGTGCGCAGGTGTACCCAGTCCTTGTCGAATTCGATCTTCAGGCCGTCTTCCGTGTTTACCGGTTGATTTTTGTATTTGCCTTTGATTTTTTCGAAGATGGTTTTTACATCCACCCCTTTGTCCAGCTCGATTTTATTTTTGGAGATGAAATAGTCGGGGTAGCTGTTACGCAGTGCTTTGATGCTTTTTTTGCTGTGTGCGAGGTGGGTCAGGAAAAGACCGATGCCGATAAGTGCATCGCGGCCGTAGTGCAGGTCCGGCACGATAATGCCGCCGTTGCCTTCACCGCCGATGACAGCGTTGGTCGCTTTCATTTTTCTCACCACGTTTACTTCTCCTACGGCAGAAGGATTGTACTCACCGCCGTTTTTCAGCGTCACATCTTTCAAAGCCTGTGTGGAAGACATGTTGGAAACGGTGTTGCCTTTGCGTTTGCTGAGTACATAGTCGGCCACCGCTACGAGGGTATATTCTTCACCGAACATGCTGCCGTCTTCACAAACGAAGCAGAGGCGGTCTACGTCCGGATCTACAGCGATGCCCAGGTCGGCGTTGGATTTATTCACTTCGTTGGACAGTGCGGTCAGGTTTTCCGGCAGCGGTTCAGGGTTATGGCTGAATTTGCCGGTCACTTCCGGGAACAGCACTTCTACTTCGTTGACGCCCAGCGCTTTCAGCAACGGGGGAACGAACAGTGCGCCGGTGGAGTTAACGGCGTCCACCACCACTTTGAAATTACGCTCCCTGATAGCGGCCACATCCACCAAAGGATAGTTCACTATAAGGTCTACATGTTTTTGCAGGTAAGAATCGTCCTGTGTGTAGGAACCGAGTTTGTTCACGTCCACAAAGGTGAAGTCTTCACGTGCTGCAATGTCGAGCAGGATTGCGCCGTCTTCGCCGGAGATGAATTCGCCTTCTGCATTCAGCAGTTTCAGGGCGTTCCATTCTTTCGGATTATGGCTGGCGGTAAGGATGATACCACCGGCGGCATTTTCCATTTTTACAGCAATTTCTACTGTTGGCGTAGTAGACAGGCCCAGATCAACTACATCGATTCCCAGGCTGTTGAGCGTGGATACTACCAGGTTTTTCACCATTTCGCCGGAAATACGGCCATCACGGCCTATTACCACTTTGCGGTTGTCGGTCTGGGAGGAGAGCCAGGTCCCGTATGCTGCAGTAAATTTCACCACATCAAGGGGAGAGAGTCCTTCACCGGGTTTGCCGCCTATGGTTCCGCGAATACCGGATATTGATTTGATCAGTGCCACGAGATTCAATTTTTTAAGGAAGGCAAATATAAAAAAAACCGTTCCAGATTTCCTAATTATCAAAAGATGAGGAGCCTTACCGGCAGATCGACCATTTTCCCCATTCAGTTTTCATTATATTTGCAGCTACGCTTTTAAAAAAACAGCTATACGTTGCATGCAATATTATTGGAAGAATATACCCCGGTATATTCGTTATGTGCTTGTTCAAACGCTCTATCTCTTCCTGCTGATGGTGTTGTTCAGGCTCGTATTTTACCTGTTCTTCTTTAAAACCACCATTACCGACAATGCGACGATCGCAAAAGCGTGGTATCTGGGCACCAAGTTCGATCTCCGGCTGGCGCTCATCCTGGTGATCCCTGTCGCCCTCACGGCGGTGATCGCCCGTAACGGCTTCTTTACGTCGAAGGTTATACGTAAAGCAGTGGCCGTCTACCTCTTCATCGTTTTTACCGCCCTCACCTTATTATATATCCTTGATCTGGGACACTACGACTATCTCGGCATCCGCCTGGACCCTTCCATCCTGCGCTTCCTTGCCAAAGGGGAACGGGCAGACAACGCCCGGATGGTATGGCAAAGCTACCCGGTGGTACGGGGCTTCCTCGGCCTTTTCGTGTTCCTGTTCCTCGTTTTCCGGTTGCAACGCCGCACCTGGAACCGCTTTGCAGCGCAGCCGCCGGTATACCTGCGCAACTGGCCCTTTACCGCCTGGGTGATCGGACTGACACTGTTCGTTGCCGCCGGTATCTATGGCAACTTCGCCTATTTCCCGCTGCGCTGGAGCCAGGCCATGTTCACCCGCGACAACGGTGTCACCAGCCTCGGACTCAACCCCATCCTGTATTTTGCCTCCAATTTCTCCGTAGAGGGAGATACCTACGATATTAACCGCACCAAAACCTTTTACCCGTATATCGCCCATTACCTCAAAGTAGATAAGGCCGATACGGAAAAACTGGACTTTGTGCGCACCGTGCCCGGCGATCCGGCCAAACCGAAGCTCAACGTGGTACTGGTGATGCTGGAATCCACCGGCGCCGCCCCCACCAGCATGTACGGCAATCCCATGCAGGCCACGCCGAATATGCAACGGCTGGCCGACAGCGGCGTGCTCTTCAAAAATTTCTACGTGCCGGCCATCAGCACGGCCAAAACCGTTTTCGGCGTCACCACCGGCCTGCCGGACATCACCGCCGTGAAAACAGCCAGCCGCCATCCTAAAATGCTGGACCAGCGTATTATCATGGACCAGTTCAAAGGCTACGAAAAACTGTACCTCCTCGGCGGCAATACCAACTGGGCCAATATCCGTGCGGTATTCACCAACAACGTGGAAGGGATCAGCATCCATGAAGAAGGGATGTACAAATCCGCTAAAGCCGATGTGTGGGGCATCTCCGATTATGACCTGATCACCGAGGCCAGCGAAATCTTCAAAGCGAACAACGACCAGAAAAAGCCGTTCGTGGCTTTCCTCCAGCTGGCAGACAACCACCCGCCGTATACCACCACCAGCGGCGCCGGCGACTTCAAAAAAGTAACGGAGAAAGACATCGACATGGAGAAATTCAAAAAATCCGGCTTCGTGTCCATCGATCAGTTCAACGCCCTGCGGTATGAAGACTATAACGTGGGCCACCTGATAAATATGGCCCGCAAAGACGGTTACCTCGATAATACCATCTTCATGTTCTTCGGCGACCATAACTGTATCCTTAACCCGTACTCATTTATGCCGCTGCCGGAATATGAACTGGCTACCGGCGGCGTACATGTGACGGCCTTTATGTACAGCCCTGCCCACGTGAAGCCGCAGGTGGTGAATACGCCCGGCAGCCTGCTGGACGTATACCCGACCATGGCCAGCCTGGTGGGCCTGCCATATAAGAACTATACGCTCGGCCTCAATCTGTTCGACAGCACGCGGACAGACAGCAAATACGCGTTCATCACGTATCTGCGCAACCAGCAGCCGTATTACGGCCTGATAGGGGACCAGTACCTCTACGAGGTCAACCTGGTCACCGACGCCACCGCCCTGTACGACCTGAAGGGCGATCCGCTGAAGAACATACAGGCTCAGCAGTCAGACACTGCAAAAAATCTGGATAATTTAACACGGGGCTTCTACGAAAGCACGCGATATTTGATGTTTAATAACAAAAAGTAATATTTGCCGCTGGCACGATTGCATTATGGACATAGATATAGACAAAAGCTGGTTTAAAGATTGGTTTAATTCTCCTTACTACCACCTGCTCTACAACAACCGCGACGAGCAGGAGGCTGCCGCATTTATCGATAAACTGCTGGCCTATCTCCAGCCGCCCGCTCACGCAGCTATGCTGGACGTGGCCTGTGGCAGGGGACGTCATGCCAAATACCTGGCAGACAAAGGGTATGATGTGACCGGCATAGATCTCTCCATAGAAAGCATTAACATCGCCAAGAAACTGGAAAATGAACACCTGAGCTTCTTCCAGCACGATATGCGGTTGCCTTTCCGGGTCAACTATTTCGATGTGGTGTTCAATTTCTTCACCAGCTTCGGCTACTTCGAATCACAGCGCGACAATGACAACGCCCTGCGGACACTGACCAACGCGCTGCGCCCCGGCGGAAAACTCGTGCTGGATTATCTCAACAGCCCCTACGTGGAACAACACCTGGTGTACGACGAGGTGAAAGAAAAGGAGAACGTGGTGTTTGACATCCGGCGCGAAGTGAAAAATCATAAATTCCTCAAAAAAATCAATATTCTCGATAAAACCCTCATGAGAAGGGCCACTTTCGCGGAGAGCGTGAATGCTTTCACCCGTGCGGATTTTGAGCGGATGTTCGCCAAACAGGGCCTCGTGATCACGGAAATATTCGGAGACTATCATTTTAACAGCTATGACGAGCAGCGTTCGCCGCGTATGGTCCTCATTGCTCAAAAACCTTAGCCATGCTTGAAAGTATCCTGAAACAGGACCTTCGTTTATTCCTGCATATCAACGGGCAATGGTATAATGCTGTACTGGACGTGGTCCTGCCCTTTGTGCGGGAACCGTATGTATGGGCGCCGCTGTACCTGTTCCTGGCGCTGTTTGTCACCATTAACTACGGCTGGAAAGGATTTTTCTGGATCCTGTTTTTCCTGCTGTGTTTTGCGCTGGCAGACCAGAGCAGCCTGTATATCAAACAGGCCTTCGGCCGGGTCCGGCCCTGCCGCGATCCTATCGTATCGCACTACGCGCGGGTACTGGTCGTGTATTGCCCCATGAGCGGCAGCTTTACCTCTAACCATGCCGCGAACCATTTTGCGTTGGCGACGTTTTGTTTCTTAACTTTAAAATCAGCATTTGGCCGGTACGCCCTGTTATTTTTCCTGTGGGCGGCTGTTATCGGCTACGCACAGGTATATGTGGGCGTACACTATCCGCTCGACGTAGTGGGAGGGGGCCTGCTGGGTACCCTGATCGGGCTGCTGAGCGGTAGTTTTTTCCAGCGCCGCATAAGACTGGAGCCTGAACATACATCATGAACTGGACATATCTGATACTCATACTGTTGGCTACGCTCGCCGGTGGGGTTATTCCCATGACGATCAGGCGTATCAACGCCAATTTTACCATTTACCTGCTGGCTTTCACCGGGGCTTTCCTCTTTGGTGTGACCATTATGCACCTGCTGCCGGAAGTGTACCATGAACTGGGCCATAGCGCAGGTATTTACGTGGTACTGGGCTTCTTCCTGCAGGTGTTCCTGCAACAGCTGTCGCACGGTATGGAACACGGGCACACCCACTTACCGGGCGAGCACCATCACCATATTGCCGTAACGCCGCTGCTGCTGGGACTCTCTATCCATGCTTTTATGGAAGGCATCCCGCTGGGCTTTCAATACGAAGACCAGTCGGCGCTCCCCTCCCTGATCATCGGGGTGGCCGCCCATAAGGTACCGGAAGCGCTGACGCTGATCACCGTCATGATCCACGCCCATAAATCAAAAACACAACTCTGGCAGATACTCACCGCCTTCGCCGTGGTAACGCCGCTGGCAGCCATGCTGGCCTGGTGGATGGGTAACCGCTTCGATATCGTATCCCACTATTTACTGTACGTGGTGGCATTGGTGATAGGTGCATTCCTGCACATTTCCACGACCATTTTTTATGAAAGTGGTACCAAACACCATGAACTGAGTGGTAAAAAAGTACTGGCCATCGCAACAGGGCTGGTACTGGCATTTCTTACGTTGATATTTGAATAATTTTTTATTTTTAGACTTTAAATCATGGAAGTCGTCGTCATTATCCTCATCCTTATTTTAGTTAACGGCATTTTCGCAATGTCGGAAACGGCGTTGGTCTCGGCCCGCAAGAGCCGACTGGAACAACAAGCCAATAAAGGGGATGAAAAAGCAAAGGCCGCACTGAAGCTGGCCAACCATCCGGACACCTTTCTTTCTACCGTTCAGATCGGGCTCACGCTCATCGGTATCCTGATCGGTATCTATTCCGGTGGCACTATGAAAGACGAGGTAATGGCCTGGCTCAACCAGTTTCCCGCAGTAGCCGCCTATAGCAGCATTCTCTCCACCGTTATCGTCGTTATCGTTATCACTTACTTTTTACTGGTACTGGGAGAACTGGTGCCTAAAAGACTGGGCGCCGCCCGGCCCGAAGGTATCGCCAAAAGAATGGCCAAACCCATGCAGGTCGTTTCCTGGCTCACCTTCCCCTTCATCTGGCTGTTAACCGCCTCCACCAACGTGTTGGTAAAGATCTTCAACCTGCATCCGGAAGGAGCGCATGTGACAGAAGAAGAAATCAAAGCGATCATCAGCGAAGGCACTACCTCCGGCGCTATTGAAGAAACCGAACAGGAAATCATTGAGCGGGTATTCCACCTGGGCGACCGTAACATCACCTCGCTGATGACCTACCGTAACGATATCACCTGGCTGGACATCAACGAACCACCGGCCGCGTACCAGGAGAAAATTCATGAGAGCCTGCACAACGTATACCCGGTATGCGAAGGGCAGATAGACAGCATCAAAGGCATCGTGTCCATCAAAGACCTGTATGCCGTAAGCGGCAAATCCACGCCGCTGGCGCAGATTATCCGTAAACCGCTGTTCGTTCCTGAAAACAATACCGCCTACCAGGTGCTGGAGAAATTTAAGGAAACACACGTGCACGCCGCGTTTATCGTAGATGAATATGGCACGTTTCTGGGTATGATCACGCTCAACGATATTCTCGAAGCCATCGTGGGCGACATGCCGGAAACGGAAGAAACAGACGATTATGAAATGGTGATCCGCGACGACGGCTCCTGGCTGGTAGACGCACAGATACCGTTTTATGATTTCCTGGCAGAATTTGATAAGGAAGACTGGATGACGGAATTTGAGCAGGACTTTGATACCCTGGCCGGATTTATCCTGCACCACCTGGAACATATTCCCAAAACAGGAGAGAAGTTCCTCTGGCGCGGTTTTGAATTCGAGATAGTGGATATGGACGCTCACCGCATAGATAAAGTGCTGGTGACGCCGCCTGCGCCAACTGAAGAAGAGTAACACCAACTGTCCCCCAAAGAAGTATTTGTCACATGCGTACTTACCCGTAATTCGTGAATGTCCGGGTGGATTTATTTGATTAAATCCATCTTTGTACTATTTTTGAGCACTTTTTCACATAAATAAATAAATAATATAATATAAAATGGTTGTATTAGGAAGTAAGTCGCTGACCCTCGATGAGGTGTACAGAGTGCTTTACGCCGGCGAAGAGCTGAGCCTGGAAGCAGCGGCATTACAGCAGGTGGAAGCCAGCTTTTTGTTTCTGAAAAAATTTTCTGCCAAAAAGCTGATTTATGGTATCAACACTGGTTTTGGTCCGATGGCCCAATATCGCATCAGCGACAGCGATACTTTTCAGCTGCAATATAACCTGATCCGCAGTCACAGCACCGGCGCCGGCAAACCGCTTTCCCCGGTGATCACCAAAGCGCTGATGATTGCGCGTTTGAGCAGCTTCATGCAGGCGCATTCCGGTATTCATCCGGAGGTGGCTATCCTGCTGAAAGACCTCATCAACAAAAACGTATACCCCTGTGTGTTTGAACATGGCGGCGTAGGCGCCAGCGGCGACCTCGTACAGCTGGCCCACCTGGCGCTGGTACTGATCGGCGAAGGAGAAGTGTGGTATGAAGATAAAATGCAACCTACCGCGGAAGTCTTTGCCCGCCTCGGTTTGAAACCCATCGGCATTCATGTGCGCGAAGGGCTGGCCATCATCAACGGCACTTCCGCCATGACCGGCGCAGGCCTGGTAAACCTGATACAGGCCCGGCAGCTGCTCGGATGGGCGGTAACCCTCTCGGCCATGATCAACGAAATCGTGGAAGCGTTCGACGACCACCTGTCTGCCGAACTGAACGCCGTGAAAATGCACGTAGGCCAGAACACCGTAGCAGCTAAAATGCGGGAGGTGCTGCAGGGCAGCAAAATGGTAAGGCACCGTCCGGACCACCTCTACAAAGAACTGGAAGAAGAAATCTTTAAAGATAAAGTACAGGAATACTATTCCCTGCGTTGCGTGCCCCAGATCCTGGGCCCTGTGTATGATACCCTCATACAGGCAGAGAAAGTAGTGATACACGAACTTAATTCCGTGAGCGATAACCCGGTGGTGGACCACGAGCTGGAAAACGTGTTCCATGGCGGCAACTTCCACGGCGATTACATCTCCCTGGAGATGGACAAGCTGAAGATAGCCACCACCCGTTTGTCTATGCTGGCAGAGCGGCAGCTCAACTACCTGCTGAACGAGAAGCTGAACCACAAGTTCCCGCCGTTTATGAACCTTGGCAAACTGGGCTTCAACTTCGGCATGCAGGGCGCACAGTTCACTGCTACCTCTACCGTGGCGGAAAACCAGACGCTGTCCTTCCCGATGTATGTGCACAGCATTCCGAATAACAACGATAACCAGGACATTGTGAGCATGGGCTGTAACTCCGCGCTGATGGCCAATAAGGTGATCGCCAATACCTTTGAGGTACTGGCTATCCACACGCTGACCATCATGCAGGCGGTGGATTACCTGCAGTGCCAGGACAGGCTGGCAGGCTTCTCCCATAAGGTGTACCAGGAAGTAAGAGCAATTTATCCTAAATTTATTGAGGACAGTCCGATGTACAAGGACCTCGGCAAGATTAAGGAGTACCTGTTGTGTAATGAGCCGGTAAAAATGTTCTGATTTCCCCCTCAGGAAGGAAAAACAAATGTGGCTGGTCGTAATTCGTAATCCGTAATTCGTAATTTCATGAAGAGTGCCTTGATTACAGGAGGCTCCCGCGGTATAGGCAGGGCAGTATGTATTAAAATGGCAGAATTGGGATATCATGTCCTGATCAATTATAAAGGCAATGAAGCCGCCGCACAGGACACCCTGGAGGCGGTGAAGGCCAAAGGCAGCAGTGGCGAACTGTTGCAGTTCAATGTGGGAGATGCCGCCGAAGTGCAGACCGTACTGGGCGGATGGATAGAGCAAAACAAAGACCAGCATCACATTGAAGTACTGGTGAACAATGCAGGCGTCCGGGAAGACTCCCTGATGTTCTGGATGGCCGAAGCACAATGGAATAATGTATTGAATATCAGCCTGAACGGCTTCTATCACGTCACCAAACAGGTGCTGAATGCGATGCTGTTGAAGCGTTATGGCCGTATTATCAACATGGTGTCACTCTCCGGTATTAAAGGGCTTCCGGGGCAAACCAACTACTCCGCCGCCAAGGCAGGTGTGATTGGCGCTACCAAAGCGCTGGCGCAGGAAGTGGCCAAAAGGGGCGTTACCGTGAATGCCATTGCGCCCGGCTTTATCAAAACAGATATGACCGCTGAGCTGAACGAAAAGGAGCTGGCCGCACAGGTGCCCATGAACCGCTTCGGCACCCCCGAAGAGGTGGCGGAAGCCGTAGCCTTCCTGTCGTCCAAAGCCGCCGGTTACATCACAGGAGAGGTGCTCAACATCAACGGCGGTCTCCATACTTAAAAGCAGTTTATACATGAACCGAGTCGTGATCACTGGAATGGGAATCTACTCCTGCATTGGTAAAGATATGCAGGAGGTAAGGGATTCATTGTATAAGGGCAAATCCGGTATTGTACTGGACCAGGAGCGTAAGGCATTCGGCTACCGTTCCGGCCTGACCGGCTACCTGGAGCGCCCTGAACTGAAAGGGCTGCTGGACCGCCGCGCCAGGCTGATGATGCCCGAACAGGCAGAATTTGCGTATATGGCCACCCGTGAGGCACTTGCCCAGGCGGGAATGGACCAGGACTATATCGACCAAACCCCGGTGGGCCTGTTGTACGGCAACGACAGCTCGGCCAAACCGGTAGTGGAGGCGAATGATATCATGCGCGAGAAGAAAGACACCATGCTGGTAGGTTCCGGCTCGGTGTTCCAGACCATGAACTCCACCGTGAACATGAACCTGGCTACTATTTTTAAGCTGCGGGGCGTTAACTTCACCGTGAGCGCAGCCTGCGCCAGCGGTTCCCATGCTATCGGCCTCGGCTATATGTTTATCCGCAACGGCATGCAGGACGCGGTAATCTGTGGCGGCGCACAGGAAGTGAATGTGTACGCCATGGGTAATTTCGACGCCATCGCCGCGTTCTCCGTCCGCGAAAACGACCCCACCCGTGCTTCCCGGCCTTTCGACCGCGACCGCGACGGCCTGGTGCCCAGCGGCGGCGCCGCTACCGTGATCCTGGAAAGCCTGGAATCCGCCCAGCGCAGAGGCGCTACCATCCTCGGCGAAGTAATGGGCTACGGGTTCTCCTCCAATGGCAGCCATATCTCCAACCCCACTGTGGACGGACCCGTGCGTTCCCTGCAAATCGCCCTGCAGGATGCCGGCCTGAAAGCAGCCGATATCGGTTATATCAACGCGCACGCAACGTCCACTCCGGCCGGAGACGCCAGTGAGGCCAGCGCCATCTACCAGGTGTTTGGCGCCTCCAATCCCTACGTCAGCTCCACCAAATCCATGACAGGCCATGAATGCTGGATGGCCGGCGCCAGCGAAATTGTTTACTCCATGCTGATGATGCAAAACGATTTTATCGCCCCCAACATCAATCTGGAAAACCCGGACGGGGATGCGGCCAAACTGAATATCGCTACTAAGACAATTGATAAAAAATTTAATATATTTTTGTCCAACTCTTTCGGCTTTGGAGGTACCAACTCGTCCCTCATTGTCAGGAAATGGACCGGAATATAGGATTTGGATATTTTGTTATTGAATTATTTGATGATGTAAATGGGGCCGTACGGCTGAAAATGACCAAATAACGAAATAACCAAATAGCCAAATTCTGTAAATGTTTTAACTTTGAAGGATAAAATCAGGATTGGGTAAGATTAACCGCTATAAATTATTTTAAAACGACCTATATCTGATTCGCACATTTATGGATATCAAGGAAATAATAACTGTTACGAACAAGTTTCTGGTGGAGGAGTTTGAAGCGAACCCCACGGACATTAAACCTGAAGCTAACCTCAAATCTACGCTGGATCTCGACAGCCTGGATTATATTGACATGGTGGTGGTGATAGAAGATAATTTCGGTTTTAAAGTAAAACCGGAAGACTTCCAGTCTATCGTTACCTTCCAGGATTTCTACGATTATGTAACGGCTCGTGTTCAACAAAAAGAACTGGTATAATGCCATCCTGGCAGGGAAAGTCGAAGGGAAATAAGCTGGGTTACAGTATTTTTATTTTCATATTACGGTATGGAGGTGTTTACCCTGCTTATTTTCTGTTGAGATTTGTCGCTTTTTATTACTTTTTATTTTCCTGGAGCTCTTCCAAACCCATCTATCAATACTTTCATACCAAAATAGGCTATGGCAGGTGGAAGTCCTTACGCAGCCTGTACCGTAACTATTACATATTCGGTCAGACGCTGATCGACAAGATCGTCGTGATGGCGGATATGGCCAACAAGTTTACCTTCGATTTTGACGGTGAACATCACCTGCGCGGGATGGTGGCCGGAGGGCGCGGCGGTATTATGCTGAGCGCCCACCTGGGCAACTGGGAAGTGGCCGGACACCTGTTTAAACGGCTGCAGACCCGTATCAATATTGTCATGTTCGATGGGGAGCACCAGCGTATCAAGGAATACCTGTCTTCCGTGACCGGAGACCGGAATGTGAACATCATCGTGATCAAGGACGACCTGTCGCATATCTACGCCATCAACGAAGCCCTGAGCAACCAGGAGCTGGTATGTATGCACGCAGACCGTTTCCTGCCGGGCAATAAAACAGTGACGGCCCCGCTGCTGGGCCATGATGCCCGCTTCCCTATGGGCCCTTTCCTGCTGGCCGCCACTTTCCGGGTACCCGTGTGCGTGGTGTTTGCTTTCAAGGAAACGGCCACCCATTATCATTTTTATGCAACGGAGCCACGCACCTACCATGGCCGCCGTCAGCAGGGTATCGAAACAGCCGTGGCAGACTTCACGGTTTTACTGGAGGAAAAAATCCACCGTTACCCGGAACAATGGTTCAACTATTATGATTTTTGGGAATAATCCGTGTTTTTACGCTTAATAATGTCGCGGAATTCAATTTATTTCGTGTTTTGTCTATAAATAATAACTTGTGCAGATGTTCATTCATTCAGACGATATTACTGCTTACATCCCCCAGCGCACACCGATTGTCATGATCAGTGGCATCCTGGAAGTGGACGGCCCGAAAACCCGTACCGCCCTGCATATAGCACCCGATAACGTATTTGTGGAAAACGGAGTGCTCATGCCTCCGGGCCTCATGGAAAATATAGCCCAGACCGCCGCCGCACGCATCGGCTACATCGCCAAACAGGAAAACAGCCCCGTTCCGCTGGGCTTTATCGGTGCGGTGAATAACCTGGAAATATTAGAACTGCCACCCGCCGGGCAGACCATCGAAACCACCACGGAGATAGGAGGAGAAGTATTTAATGCGACCATGGTGACCGGGAAAGTGATGTACGACGGCAGAGTGATGGCACAATGTGAAATGAAAATTTTCATCAACCCCCTTAATAAATAAAATAAGTTATGATCCGTAAAGTTTTTACCCTGACCATCCTTATCTGTAGCTGCTTTATCGGGACAATGCACGCCCAGAAACTGAAAAACTTTCTGGAAAATACAGAGACGCCGTTTACCTGGCTGGGGGTGGATTTCACTCAGGCACGCCTGCTGGGTGACGCTGCCGCCAGCGACATCAACCGCCACTTCGCCGGTATCAACGACGTCATCAGAAATGAGCCCAAAAAATACGATGTGAAAGGCGCTTTCCACCGCTCCAGCGTAGAGTTCGACCTCAGTGAAACCAATGCGCGGAACGCTGGCATCAACGTCGACCAAATGAAGTCGGAAAATAGCGCTGACTACAATCGCTTAAAGCCGGAAGACATCACCAAACTGGTGAAAGGCTACAAATTCGGCGATAAAAAAGGCATCGGCGTGCTGTTTGTCATGGAAGCGATGAGCAAAACAGAGAAAGAAGCCGCCATGTACGTTACCGTAGTGGATATGGACACCCGCAACGTGCTGATGACAGAACGCATGACCGGTAAGGCACAGGGCTTTGGCTTCCGCAATTACTGGGCTTACACCGTGCACAAAGTGCTGGAACACATCGACTATAAAAAACTGAAAGAAAAATACGCCGACGCGAAAGATCCTGTGGAAGAAGTGCCGGTAGCACCTAAGAAAGACACTAAAACGGCCGTGGCTAAAGAAGAAAAAGCCAAAAAAACGCCGAAGAAGAAAGGATAAACCATTTAGAGATTTTTTGATTTACGACTTTTTGATTTCGGGATTGATAAGAGAGAAGAACAAAGTGATTTTTTATTCGCTTTTTATAAGCCCGAAATCAAAAAATTGTAAATCAAAAAATCCGAAAATAGCTTGATATGGACGCCATAACCGAATGCACCGAATTTCCGGTGAAGTTTAATGAAGTGGATTCACTGAGCATAGTCTGGCATGGCCACTATGTGCGGTATTTTGAAGACGGGAGAGAGGCTTTCGGTGAAAAGTATGCTTTACGTTACCTGGATATTTTTAATGCCGGATTTACAGCGCCGGTGGTGAATATACAGTGCGACTATAAACGTCCGTTGCGTTATGGCGACCGTGTAAAGGTGGAAACTACCTTCGTGGACGACCTCGCGGCAAAGATCAGATTTGAGTACGTGCTTTCCAATCCCGCTACCGGTGAAATCATCGCCAAAGGCTCCTCCGTGCAGGTTTTCCTGGACAAAGAGACCGAGCTGCTGCAGCTGACCACCCCGGCATTCTTCAGCGATTGGAAAAAAAGATACTTGTATAACCACCTATAGATAATGGATGATGGTCTTTGTAGTTGCAGATAATATTGTTGGACCGCTGGGTGTAAATACGGATGAAAATTTTGAGCAGGTCATCCGTGGCAACAGCGGCATCCGTTTACAGGACCGTGAAGACTATGGCCCTGCACCTTTTCATGGCGCTATGATACCCCATGAGCTGCTGGAGAAAGCTATTCAGGGGCTTCACCTGGAAGATTATACGAAATTTGAACAGCTGGTGATCGCTTCCGTTACGGAAGCGTTGTCACATACAGCCATCCGGCTGTCGGACCCCCGTACAGGGCTGATTATTTCCACTACCAAAGGCAATATAGAACTGCTGGAACAGCAGGAAGAAGGGATAACGCCGCCGCACGGGCAGCTGCAACCTGCCGCAACGGCGCGTAAAATAGCGGCCCGCCTGGGCGCCGTCAATACGCCGCTCGTAATCAGCAGCGCCTGCATATCCGGACTGGTGGCTATATTAACCGGTCAACGGCTGATCGCTTCGGGGCAATACGACCATGTGGTGGTTACCGGCGCCGATGTGCTCACCCGTTTTGTGTTGTCCGGTTTCCAGTCGTTCCAGGCAGTGAGCGCAGTACCCTGCCGGCCTTTCGATGCCAACCGCACCGGCGTTTCGCTGGGAGAGGCGGCTGCCACCATGGTCCTCAGCAAAGATCCGCACAACGCGGACATCCTGTTGGGCGCCGGTGCTATCAGCAACGACGCCAACCATATTTCCGGTCCTTCCCGTACCGGCCTGGAGCTGGCATCGGCTATGCAACTGGCCCTCAGCGGCAGCGGCCTCCAACCGGAAGATATCGGGTTTGTATCGGCACACGGCACCGCCACGCTCTACAACGATGAAATGGAAGCCAAAGCGCTGCATCACGCAGGACTGGCAGCAGTGCCGGTCAACAGCCTCAAAGGTTACTACGGCCATACCCTCGGCGCCGCCGGGCTGGTGGAAGCCATTATCAGTGTAAAAGCCATGAAAACAGGCGTTATACTGCCCACCAAAGGATACGAAACACCCGGTGTGAGTATGCCTGTCAACGTTAGCAATACCCTGCGCCACCAACCCTCCCGCCACTTCCTCAAAACAGTGTCCGGGTTCGGCGGTTGCAACGCAGCCATGATATTCAGCAATTACGAATTACGAATTACGAATTACGAATGAGGGACTGTTTGTGCTGATTAGTAGCCAACTGATCCTTCAATGATAGTTTGTAGTTCTTAATTCGATAGATTGTATTTCATAACTCATAAATTCGTAATTCGTAATTCGTAATTTTTATATGTTTAACAAGGAAACGAAAACAGCATTACAGGCAAAAGAAGCAGCATTATGGCTGGCCTTCGCACCGATAGCTTTTCAGGCTACAAGGGCGTTGCGCGACATGGGCATTCTGAAAGCAGTGAGTGACAGCGGATCTGCGGGCATCACCATTGAGGAGATAATGGAAAAAACCAATATGAATCGCTACGCAGTAAGAGTATTGCTGGAAGCCGGTTTAGGAATGGAACTGGTGATCGTGAACGATAAAAAATATACGCTGACCAAAACAGGCTACTTTATCCTGCACGATCAGCTGACCCGCATCAACATGGACTTTACCCAGGATATCTGCTATAAAGGCATGTATCACCTGGAAGACAGCCTGCGCAACGGTAAACCGGAAGGGCTGAAAGAACTGGGCCCCTGGGACACCATCTATCCCGGCCTGTCGCTGCTGCCGCCGGCCGTAGGTAAAAGCTGGTTCGACTTCGATCACTACTATTCCGACCTCGCCACCCCCGGCGCGCTGGACATCGTTTTCGAAAATAAACCCAAACGCCTGCTCGATATCGGCGGTAACACCGGTAAATGGGCGCTGGCCTGCACTGCCAAAGATCCGGAAGTGGAAGTGACCATCTTCGATATCCCCGGCCAGGCCAACATCGCGCAGCAAAAGATGAAAGACGCCGGCGTGGCCGACCGCGTGCATTTTCATATTGCCAACATCCTGCATGAAGAGATCCCCTTCCCTAAAGGCTTTGACGCCATCTGGATGAGCCAGTTCCTCGACTGCTTCTCCGAAGCGGAAATCGTATCCATCCTTTCCCGCTGCCGCGAAGCGCTCAACGACAACGGCACCATCTACATCCTGGAACCGTTCTGGAACCGCCAGCAGTTTAAATCAGCAGCTTTCTGCCTCCAGCAGACATCCCTGTATTTCACCGCTATGGCCAATGGTAACAGCCAGATGTACCATACCGACGACTTCTTTAAGTGCATCACCGATGCTGGACTGGTAGTGGCGGAAGAAAACGATAAGATGGGGCTCAACTATACACTGCTTAAAGTTAAAAAACCATAAAAAACAATTTTCGATTTTTTGATTTTGGGATTTTTGATCTCAGAATCCCAAAATCGGAAATCCCCAAATTTCTAAATCGTAAATGTTTTAACCGTATGAAAACTGAACAAGTAGATGTTTTAGTGATAGGTGCGGGACCTGCCGGTACAGTAGCGGCGTCTATTATCCACCAGGCAGGTTATAAGGTGAAAATCGTGGAGAAGATGAAATTTCCCCGGTTCGTAATCGGTGAGAGTCTGCTGCCCCGCAGTATGGACGCGCTGAACGAAGCCGGTTTCATCGATGCCATCAAAGCCAAAGGTTTTCAGGAAAAATTCGGCGCCAAGTTCGTCAAGGGCGATGCGCTCTGCGATTTTACTTTCAAAGAGCAATATACACCGGGCTGGACCTGGACCTGGCAGGTGACAAGGGCCGATTTCGATAAAACACTGGCAGATACCGTGGAAAGTATGGGCGTACCGGTAGCATATGAAACTACGGTAACGGATATACGTTTCAATGGCTCTGATTCCGTTACTACGATAGAAGATAAAGACGGGAACAAATCTACCATAGAAGCCCGCTTTATCGTGGATGGGAGCGGCTATGGCCGGGTAATCCCCCGCTTGTTCAACCTGGAAAAAAATTCCAGCCTTCAGCCCCGTAAAGCACTCTTCTCCCATACGGTAGACACACGCCGCTCTATGGCCGATGAACCTAACCGTATCACGGCGGTGGTGCATAAAAAAGGCGTCTGGATCTGGATCATTCCGTTTTCCACCGGCGTTACCTCCCTTGGTTTCGTTGGCGATCCGGAATTTTTTGCCCAGTACCCCGGTACCGATGAGGAAGTATACCGCGCCCTGCTGGAAGCAGAACCATATACCCGCGAGCGTTTCCGGGATGTGGAACTGGTATTTGAACCCAGGGTACTCCAGTCCTGGTCCGCCACCACCGATAAGTTTTACGGAGATGGTTTTGTGCTGACCGGCAACGTAACAGAATTTTTGGACCCGATTTTCTCTTCTGGCGTAACTTTGGCCTGCGTTTCCAGCCAAACGGCTGCTAAACTGGTGATCAAAAAGCTGCGCGGAGAGGATGTGGACTGGGAAAAAGAATATATGGAACCCACCCTGCAGGGGGTAAACACCTTCCGTTCCTATGTAATGGCATGGTACGAAGGCACGCTGGATACCATTTTCTTCAAGAAAGACGCAGACCCGGTGATCAAGGGACAGATCTGTTCCGTACTGGCAGGATATGTCTGGGATATGAGCAACCCGTTTGTGAAAAACCACGACACGGCGCTGAAGCGGCTGGCCAGGACCATAGAATTAACAGAAAAATTAAAAAGCAGTTCAGAGATTGAATAGCGCGGAAGCATATATTACAGGAAGTTGTATTATCAGGGACCACGGCATCTGGTTGAACGGTACATTGCTGTGGGAAGCAGACCGGAGCATGGACTTACAGGAGTGGCTGCGGGCGGGATATGACCGGTTTTCCGGGCAGTATCCCAAGTTCCATAAAATGGACGCCCTCAGCAAACTGGGGTGGCTGGCAGCGGAAGTACTGCTCAAACATGCGCCTGTACAGGCGCTGCCGCCGGAAGCAGTGGGAATGGTGTTGTCTAACCGCAGTGGCAGCCTCGATACGGACATCCGGTACTATGCCACCGTGAAGGAGATCGCCAGTCCGGCCCTCTTTGTATACACCCTCCCCAATATCGTAATGGGGGAAATCTGCATCCGGCACGGTTTTAAAGGGGAGAATACCTTCTTCGTGTCTGAAAATTTTGATCCGGAGCTGATGAGCAGCTACCCTGCGCAGCTGCTCCACACCACGCCGCTACAGGCTTGCCTCTGCGGCTGGGTGGAAGTAATGGGCGACGATTACGAAGTGGCCCTGTTCCTGTTGGAAGGCCAGCCTAAAGACATGTCCAGGCCATTAACAGCTGAGGCGCTAAATGAACTTTATCTAAATAACAAAATATCAAAATAACAAAATACCAAAATTGCGATGGAACAGCTGATGGCAGATCTGAAAAAACAGATCATCGAACAATTGAATTTGCAGGAAGTAACACCGGAAAGCATCGGCAACGATGAACCGTTGTTTAAAGAAGGGCTGGGTCTCGATTCTATCGATGCGCTGGAACTGATCGTATTGCTGCAACAGCATTATAACATCCGTATTGCTAACCCTGAACAGGGACCGGAGATATTTTACTCCATCCGTTCCATGGCGGAATTTATTGTTGCTCAAAAAGCCAAAGCATGAGTGAAAAGGTGTGGATAGCGGGTGGCGGTGTCATCAGCGGCATAGGCCTGAACTTACGGGAGAGCCTGCAGGCTTTCCGTGAGATGCAACCGGGCATGGGCGCCATGAAATACCTGTCATCCGTGCACCGTAGCACTTTTCCCGTAGCGGAAGTGAAAGCTGATAACGACACGCTGGCCGATATGGCCGGGCTGCCGGAAAATATCAGCCGCACGGCCCTGCTTAGCCTGATTGCCGCCAGGGAAGCATGGCAATCGTCCGGTTTGGGCGATATCTCCCGTTACCGTGTCGGGCTCGTGTCCGGCAACACGGTAGGAGGCATGGACAAAACGGAAGACTTTTTCGCGGAATACCTGGCAGACAACCGCAAAGGGCGTCTGCGACAGGTGATGCACCACGAATGCGGCAGCATCACCGAAATAGTGGCCGATGCCCTGGGCATCCGGCACCATGTGTCTACCATCAGCACCGCCTGTTCATCCGGCGCTAATGCCCTGATGTACGGCTATCGCCTTATACGCAACAATATCGTGGACGTAGTGATCGCCGGTGGCACAGACTCCCTGACCCGCTTTACGCTCAACGGTTTTAACACCCTCATGATCCTGGACCAGCAACCTTGCCGTCCCTTCGACGAAACCCGCACCGGGCTTAATCTGGGCGAAGGCGCCGGTTACGTGGTGCTGGTGTCCGACAGCCTGGCCGCCCAGCTGCAGCCATGGTGCCGCCTCAGCGGCTTCGCCAACGCCAACGACGCCTATCACCAGACAGCCTCATCGCCCGACGGTACAGGCAACTACCTGGCCATGAAAGGCGCACTGGACATGAGCGGACTGCAGCCACAGCAGATAGGGTACATCAATCTGCATGGTACGGGTACCGGTAACAACGATGTGTCGGAAGGCATAGCCATCAACCGCATCTTTGCGCCGCATTTTCCGGCCATGAGCTCCACCAAATCGTTCACAGGGCATACCCTGGGCGCCAGCGGCGGTATTGAAGCGGTATTGTCGGCCGTAGCGGTGAAAGAAGGGATCATCTATCCCAACGCACGTTTTGAGCACCAGATGAAGGAACTGCCGTTTGCACCGGCCACCACCTGGTCTGAAGGAAATGACCTTCGCCATGTGATGTCCAATTCCTTCGGTTTTGGCGGTAACTGTTCCAGCCTGGTTTTTTCCAGCTTTTAGTGATTAAATGAGATTATGTTGAGCATCTATATAAACGGCGCCGGTTGTATTTCTCCGCAGGAAACTGCGGCAGGAGGACCTATGCTGGCCAATCTGCGCGAATATGAGCAGGTAAAGCTGGCAACGGTAGACCCGGACTATAAACAGTGGATCGACGTGAAACAGATCCGCCGCATGAGCCGTGTGGTAAAAATGGGTGTTGGCGCAGCTAACCTCAGCCTGCAGGCAGCAGGCATCACCATGCCGGACGCCATCGTAACGGGCACGGCCTACGGCTGTCTCGACGACACCGGCGTATTCCTCACCAAAATGGTGAATCAACAGGAAGAAATGCTGACGCCTACCGCTTTTATCCAGAGCACACATAATACGGTAGGCGGACAGATAGCGCTGCTGCTGGGCTGCAACGCTTACAACAATACTTTCGTACACCGTGGGTTCTCTTTTGAAAACGCCCTGCTGGACACCATCATGATGCTCCGCGAAGGCAGCGCACAACAGATACTGGTCGGCGGACTGGATGAACTGACGCAACATAGTTACCAGATACTGTCCCGCTTCGGGATCTATAAAAAAGAACCCGTGAAAACCATGGAGCTGCTGAACAGCCCCACCCGCGGCACCATAGCCGGAGAAGGCGCTGCTTTCTTCACCCTGGGCACACAGCCGGGAGCCAACACCGCTGCGGAGCTCACCGGTATCAGCACCCTGTACAAACCCATGTGGGAAGGGGAAGTGATCGGCCATATCATGAAGTTCCTCGAAGACAATAACTGTACCCCCAACGATATCGACCTGCTGATCACCGGCAGGAACGGCGACATCGACCAGGATGAAATTTATGAGGAAATAGTGGAAGCGCTGTTTCCCGAACATCCGGAAGCGAGCTTCAAACACCTCTGCGGAGAATATCCTACAGCCGCCGGTTTCGGCATGTGGCTGGCCAACGGCATCCTGGCAGACCAGGCAGTGCCCGACGCAGCCATGTTTTACGGCCAGGCGCCCCGCAGCATCAAAAAAATATTATTGTATAACCATCACCAGGGTACGCATCATTCCCTCGTTCTGCTCTCCCATGTTGAATAACCGGACTGCAAATATCATCATCATTGCGGCCATCGCCGTACTGCTGGGCATCAGATTGTCCGGCCTGTACCCGTCTTTGTCGCTCTGGTGGCTGGCAGCGCCGCCGCTGTTACTGTTGCCTTTTTATATCAGGGGCGCCATGAACATCCGCTCCGGCTTCTTCATTAAAACCGTCTGCGCAGCATCTACCTCCGAAAACGTGGTGGCGCTCTCCTTCGACGACGGGCCGGAGGCTACGCATACCCCGCTGATCCTCGATATCCTCGATAAACACCAGGTGAAAGCAGCTTTCTTCTGCATCGGGAAAAACATAGAAGGCAATGCGCACTTACTGCAACGGATACACGCAGAAGGACATATGATCGGTAACCATACCTATTCCCATGATTTCTGGTTCGATATGCATACCAGCAGTTCTATGGGAAAGGATATGGAAAAGATGGACACCGTTACCATCAACGCCACCGGGCTGCAACCGCGCCTGTTCCGCCCGCCATACGGCGTCACCAATCCCAACCTGGCAAGGGCCATTAAAAAAAACAACTACGTGCCGGTGGGCTGGAGCATCCGCTCTATGGACACCGTGGCCACAGATGAAAATAAATTACTGCAGAAAATTATGTCGGAACTGCACCCCGGTGCAGTGATCCTTTTGCATGACACCTGCAGCATCACCGCCAGTATCCTGCCCCGGCTGATCAGCGCCATCAAAGCGGAAGGCTACCGGCTGGAAAGGATGGATAAAATGTTAAAAGTGCCAGCTTATGTGTAAATGGATGATGATATACCTGATTTCCCTGCTATCGCTGCAATTGCAGGCGCAGTCCGGCTTTAAACCGGTGACCGACCTGCAGGGCGTGAAAAGGGAATTCGCGAAAGCCGCGCAGCAGACACAGAGCATACAATGCGATTTTGTGCAGGAAAAGAACCTGAGCATGCTTTCCGATAAAATTGTATCGAAAGGGAAGTTCTGGTTCAAGCGGGATAATAAAGTCCGCATGGAATACCAGCAGCCGTCCTATTACCTGCTGGTCATGAACGGAAAAGACATCCGCATCAAAGACAACCAGAAGGAAAGCAAAGTGTCCGGTAAGAACAACAAGCTGTTTGAACAGATCAATAAAATCACGGTCGACTGTGTACGCGGTACAGTGCTGGACAATGCGGACTTTACCACCAAAGCGTTTGAAAACGCGCAGCACTACCGCCTGGAAATGGTGCCCGTCAACAAAGCCATGGCCGGTTATTTCAGGATGATCACCCTGCTGGTGGATAAAAAAGATTTTACCGTAGCGAGCATCACGATGGCAGAGCCTTCCGGTGATGACACCAACATCAGCTTTTTACACAAACAAGTGAATGCGAATATTCCGGATGCGGTATTTATGGTTAAATAGTGTGCTGTTTTGCGTTTTGCTGACCAGCTGTACGTCCGTTTATAAGGGGTTGCAGCGCACGGAAGGCAAGGTGGACTGCATACAGCAGTTCAGTCCGGCTTTCGACGCTACACTGTACAGCACGCAGGTCAATATCCTGAAGCATCACCTGAGCGGACTGCTGTTTTTCAAGCAGATGCCCGACAGTAGCCTCCGGGTGGTGTTTGCCAATGAGATGGGATTCAAATTTTTCGATTTTGAATTTGACAAACAGGGAAATTTTACGAAACATTACCTGTTGCCCAAAATGGATAAAAAAGCGGTGGTGACGACGTTGCGCCAGGATTTTGAACTGGTGCTGCTGCGGCCGGACCTGCGTCAGGCGCATGTGGCTACGGACGGCCGGTACCGTTATACCGTAGTGCCTACAGCTAAAGGCAATAACTACTACATCACGGATACCGCCTGTACGCAATTGGTACGTATCGAAAAATCGTCTGAACGTAAACCGGTGGTGAAAGTGTGGATGGAGCATTACACACAGGGAACACCGGATACGGTCCGCATCGAGCATCAGAACTTCCGGTTCAATATCTCGCTGCAGAAGACCCATAGATAATTACGAATTACGAATTGATCAGAGCGGATAAAACAATATCAAAATATCAAAATATCAATACCAAAATATCAAAATGCTGAAAGGGAACTTTTATAACATAACCACCATCGCAAATGAAGAGGGTCAGGTAAACCTCACGCTGGAACTGAATGCGGCGCATCCTATTTTCGGTGGTCACTTTCCGGAACAGCCGGTAGTGCCCGGCGTATGTATGATGCAGATCATCACGGAAACGCTGGAAGATGCGGTGCAACAGAAAGTAGTGCTGCAAAAAGCCGGTCTGATGAAATTCCTGAATATGATAGATCCGGTACAACAGCCGCAGGTGGATGTAAACCTGACGTATAAAGCGGAAGAGAACGGAGGATGGAAAGTGAATGCTACCCTGAAAAAGGAAGCGACCACATTTATGAAATTTCAGGGAGTATTTAAATAAGTGACAACCAACAGTACACATAACGAACATTTTGAGCGTCACCGCGCTGCCGTGCTCATACCTACCTACAACAACGCCACTACGCTGGAAGAGGTAGTAAAGGGCGCACTGTCCTATACCTCCCACGTAATTGTCGTTAATGACGGCGCCACAGACCATACCAGCGCCATCCTCGAGAAATATCCCGCCATTCATAAAGTATCGTATAACCCTAACCGTGGTAAAGGCATTGCCCTCCGACGCGGTTTTGAATATGCGCTGGCACAGGGATATGACTATGTGATCACCATGGATGCGGACGGACAGCACTTTGCTTCCGATCTGCCCGGTATGCTGGAGAAAATCAGCACACATCCGGATACGCTGGTAATAGGCGCCCGTAATCTGAACGAAGAAAACATGCCAGGCAAAAACACTTTTGCCAACAAGTTTTCCAACTTCTGGTTTTATGTGGAAACAGGTCTGAAAGGGCCCGACACCCAGTCGGGCTACCGGTTGTACCCTCTGCGCCGCATGGGCCGTACCCGCTGGTGGTGCAGCAAATATGAATTTGAAATAGAAGTGCTGGTGCGCAGTGCCTGGAAAGGCGTAAAAATAGACTGGACGCCGGTGAAGGTATATTATCCCCCCGCAGAGGAGAGGATATCCCACTTCAGGCCGTTCCGGGATTTTTCGCGTATCAGCGTATTAAATACCGTACTGGTACTCATTACCTTCCTGTATATCAAGCCGCGCGACCTTTTCCTGTGGATGCTTAAAAAGGAAAACTGGAAGAAGTTCTGGAAGGAAGAGATATTAAAGTCCGATGAATCCAATGCGCGCAAAGCCGCTGCCATTGGTTTGGGCGTATTCATGGGCATAGTGCCCATTTGGGGATTCCAGCTGCTGGTGGCTTTCCTGCTGTCCGTTAAACTAAAGCTCAATAAAGCGCTGGTGTTCCTGGCGGCCCATGTGAGCACGCCGCCCTTAACACCCTTCGTGATCTTCTTCAGTTTCCTGGCAGGGAAAGTATGGATGGGAAGGTCCGCCAAAGACCTGTTGTTTGATAAACAGATTAGTGTGGCAGCAGTAAGAGACAACCTGCTGCAGTATGTTTTCGGCGCCATTACACTGGCCATTGCCGGCGGACTGGCTGCCTGGGCGATCAGTTATATATTATTGGCCATATTCAGAAAAAACAAATAAAATAGTTACGGATTACCTGTTACTACTGGCTCCCCCAATCGTAATTCGTAATTCGTAATTCGTAATTGAATCACATATGAGCAGTCTTTTCGTAGCGATCTATAACTTTTTTGACCGGCACAAACTTGCGTTATGGTGTTGCACCATCGTCAGCTTCGTACTGGTCGGTTTTTTAGCATCGCGTATCAGGCTGGAAGAAGATATTACCAAAATACTGCCGCAGGACAGGAAGCTGGATAAGCTGCAACAGGTTTTCCAGGATTCCAGATTTGCGGATAAACTGGTAGTGACGCTGTCACAAAAAGACACCACCAAAGCGCCCGTACCGGATAGCCTTACCGCCTGCGCCGCCTCCCTGGTGGCTTCCGCCGGTAACCAGCTGTCGCCCTACATCCGGGAGATACAGGGACAGACAGAAGACGCACAGGTCATGGGGATGATGGACCTCATTCAGCAGAACCTGCCTGTTTTCCTGGAGGCCGGCGACTATACGAAAATTGACAGCCTGCTGGCGCCG
The DNA here is from genome assembly GCF_012516375.2 of Chitinophaga oryzae. Lineage (NCBI taxonomy): Bacteria > Pseudomonadati > Bacteroidota > Chitinophagia > Chitinophagales > Chitinophagaceae > Chitinophaga > Chitinophaga oryzae. The sequence goes on along the minus strand of NZ_CP051204.2, from coordinate 7,148,320 downwards.
GAACAGCTGCAACGTTCCCTGCAGTATGACTATAATACGCTGATTTCTCCTGCCGGACTGGTGCTGAAGCGGGTGATACAAGCCGACCCGGTAGGCATTTCCTGGATAGGCATCAAAAAATTGCAGCACCTTCAGTACGATGATCATTTTGAGTTGTACGATAATTATGTGATGACGAAAGATCATCGTCACCTGATGTTGTTTATTACACCGGCTAACCCTCCCGGCGCTACGAAAATCAATGCTAAATTCCTGGCAGGGCTGGATCTCATCAAAGACAGCCTGTCCCGCCAGTATCCCGATGTCAGCGTCAGCTATTTCGGCGGTACGGCCGTTTCGGCGGGCAACGCCACCCAGCTGCGGCAGGACACGCTGCTCACACAAGGTATAACCGTGGTGCTGCTGGTAGCGCTGATAGGGCTGTTCTTCCGGAAGAAACGCGCACCGGTATTGGTGATGCTGCCGGTAATCTTCGGTGGGCTCTTTTCACTGGCCTGCATCTACCTGGTCAAAGGACATATTTCCGTAATGGCATTGGGTGCCGGCGCGGTGGTGCTGGGTATTGCCGTCAATTATTCCCTGCATGTGTTCAATCACTACCGCCATACCCACGACATCCGGGAAGTGATTGCCGACCTGGCCACGCCTATGACGCTGGGCAGCTTTACCACCATTGGCGGTTTCCTGTGTTTGCAGTTTGTGCATTCGCCCATGCTGCGCGATGTGGGGCTGTTTGCCGCGCTCAGCCTTGTAGGCGCCGCCTTGTTTTCTCTTATCTTTTTACCGCACTGGATCGTGCTGGGCAAACGCGACGGCAAACCAGCGGAACATCATGACAACTGGCTGGACCGCTTCTCCGCCCTCAGGCCGGAGCGTAACAAATACCTGGTAGGCGCTATCTTCCTGCTGACCATCGTGTTTTTCTTTACCGCCCGTAACGTGTCTTTCGAAAGTGACATGATGCGCATGAACTTCATGTCGCCGGAGCTGAAAGCTGCAGAAGCGCACCTGAACGCTATCAACGCCTATACTGCGCAATCAGTGTATGTGGTGTCTGAAGGGGATAACCTGGAAACGGCGCTGCAGCATACTGAACAACTGACGCCCGCTATCAGCAGGTTACAGGCGGAAGGCGTAGTGAAAAAATACGCCGGCGTACAAACGTTGCTGCTGTCGGAGAAGGAACAGCAGGCGCGCATTGATCGCTGGAAACACTACTGGACGCCTGAAAAAAAAGCGCAGCTGCTTTCCTGGCTCCGGACGCATGGGGCTGAAGTGGGTTTCAGCGCTACTGCTTTCGATAAGTTCGCCGCGTTGCTGAATACTTCCTACCAGCCCATGGCAAAAGCTGATGTAGATACTTTCCGCAAAGGCACCCTGGGGGATTTTATCATAGAGAAGAACGGGCGCACCGGGATCGTAACGTTGCTGAAAGTGGACCCTGCCCGTAAGAAAGAAGTATACGCCGCCCTTGACCAGCACGCACATACGACCGTACTGGATAAACAGTACGCTGCCAACCGGCTGGTGGAAGTGATCAAAGATGAATTTAACAGTATAGCCTGGATGACCTCTACGCTGGTGTTCCTGGCGCTGCTATTGTCATACGGCCGCATAGAACTGGCGCTGATCACCTTTATCCCGATGGCTATCAGCTGGGTGTGGATATTGGGCATCATGGGATTGTTCGGTATTAAGTTTAATATTGTTAACATCATCCTTTCCACTTTTATCTTTGGTTTGGGGGATGATTACAGCATATTTATGATGGACGGGCTGTTGCAGGAATACAAGACCGGCAAAAAAACGCTGTCGTCTTTCAAGTCCTCTATCTTCCTGTCGGCCATCACCACTATCCTGGGCCTGGGCGTACTGATCTTCGCGCAGCACCCGTCTCTGAAGTCTATTGCGCTGATCTCCATCATTGGTATCGGAACGGTGGTATTGATTTCGCAGGTAATGATACCGGTGTTGTTCAACTGGCTGATCACCAACCGTGTAAAAAAAGGATATGCCCCCTGGACTTTTAAAGGCTGGACGCTGTCTGTTTTTTCTTTCACCTACTTTACCACCGGCTGCCTGATCATGACGCTGCTGGGCAATATCCTGATCCGCCTTAATCCGTTCAACAAAGAGAAAGGGAAACTGGTGTATCACCGTATCCTTTCTGCCTATACGCACAGCGTGCTGTATATCATGACCAACGTGAAAAAGCGGATCATCAATCCGGCCAATGAGCAATTACAGAAGCCGGCGGTGATCATCAGCAACCACCAGTCTTTCCTCGATATTCTCGTGTCTACCATGCTGCATCCCAGGGTGATCCTGCTGACGAACCAGTGGGTGTGGCGCTCGCCGGTATTCGGCGCCGTAGTGCGGCTGGCGGACTATTACCCGGTGGCCGACGGAGCGGAAGGGGCTATCGACAAACTGAGAGCGCGTGTGCAAGAAGGATATTCCATCGTGGTATACCCGGAAGGTACCCGTTCCCCTGACCCGGTGATTAAACGTTTCCATAAAGGAGCTTTCTATATTGCAGAACAACTGGGCCTGGACATTCTGCCAATGGTTATCCACGGTACCGCCTATACGATGTCTAAAGGAGATTTTCTCCTGAAAGACGGGCATGTGACGGTGAAATACCTTCCGCGTATCACGCAGGACGATAAAAGCTGGGGAGATGGCTACAGCGCCCGCACGAAATCCATCAGCCGTTATTTTAAACAGGAGTACGAAAATTTACGGCAGGAGATTGAAGTGCCATCTTATTTCCGCGAGCAGCTGAAATACAATTTCATCTATAAAGGGCCTGTGCTGGAGTGGTACATGAAGGTGAAGACCAGCCTGGAGCGTAACTACGAGGTGTTTAATCAGCTGCTGCCACAGGAAGGCCGTATCCTTGACATCGGCTGCGGATATGGTTTTATGAGCTATATGCTGGCCTATGTGGCGCCAGGCCGCGATATTACCGGCATCGACTACGATGAAGAGAAAATCGCCACCGCCGCACATTGTTACGCGAAACCAAAGAACCTGCAGTTTATCCACGGCGATATCGCTGATACGCCGTTCGAAAAATACGATGCTTTCATCCTGAGTGATGTGCTGCATTACCTGCAGCCGGACGAGCAGGAGCAGCTGTTGCAGCAGTGCATAGCACGGCTTACCCCTGATGGCGTGATCGTGGTAAGGGACGGTGATGCTGATAAATCCAAACGTCACGAGGGCACAAGATTTACTGAATTTTTATCAACCCGGGTAATAGGATTTAATAAAACGAAGAACAAGGAACTATCGTTCTTTTCGGCTGCGCATGTGCGTGGCCTGGTAGGCAAATATGGCGCTGTAGCAGAAGAAATAGACAACACCCGTTATACATCCAACGTAATATTTGTTATTAAAAAATCACCCCAAAAAAATTATGCAGAACTATGATGTGATCATTATCGGCAGTGGTCTTGGCGGACTGGTATGTGGAGCCATCCTCAGCCGGAATGGTTATAAAGTACGCATATACGAAAAGAACCGTCAACCCGGCGGTTGCCTCCAGACTTTTTCCCGTGATAAGGTCATCTTTGATTCCGGCGTGCATTATATCGGCGGGCTGGGAGCAGGAGAGAACCTGAACAAGGTATTTTCCTATCTGGGCATTATGGACAAGCTGAAGCTGAAACGGATGGACCCTGAGGGCTTCGATCATATTAACTTTGGCGCAGAAGAAAAGGTATATCGTATCGCGGAGGGCCGGGACCGTTTTATCCGAACGCTGGTGGCTGATTTCCCGGGAGAAACAGATGCGCTGCATGCCTATTGTGACAAGATCAGCGAGGTATGCAGCAAGTTCCCGCTGTATAACCTGCGGCTCGGCGATTATGAAGAGAAGCGCAGCGTACTGACCCTGAATGCTGCCAGCGTCATTGAAAGTTTTACAGGTAACCCCCGTTTGCGACAGGTGCTGGCCGGTAATAACCTGTTATACGCCGGCGTGAAGGAGAAAACGCCCTTCTACGTACATGCGTTGGTGTTAAACAGTTACATGCAGAGCTCCTGGAAATGCGTGGATGGCGGCTCACAGATTGCGCGGCTGTTATGCCGGCGCATCACGGAGAACGGCGGAGCGGTGATCCGTAATACGGAGGTGAAGAAGATCGTGGGCCAGGGCGACCGGGTAGATCACCTGATACTGGAGAACGGGGAGAAAGTGACGGCAGATCATTATATATCCAACCTGCATCCGGCGCAAACTACGGCCATTACGGAAAGCGATGCCATACGCGGCGCCTACCGCAGCCGTATGCAGAACCTGGAGAATTCCGCCGGTGGTTTTGTATTGAACGTTGTCCTGAAGCCTGGTACTTTCCCTTATATCAATCACAATTACTATCACCACGCCACAGACGACGCCTGGGCGGGGATTAACTATACACCGGACCAGTGGCCGCAGACCTATGCTATTTATGTGTCTGCCGGCTCCCGGCATGAAACCTATGCTGATAGCCTCTCGGTGATGACGTATATGCGTTACGATGAGCTGGCGCCGTGGCAGCATACCTTTAATACAGAAAGGCAGGAAGCCAGCCGTGGTGCCGACTATGAAGCGTTTAAAGTCCGGAAAGCCGAACAACTCATCGACGCCGTGGAGAAGAAATTTCCCGGCTTCCGTAACTGTGTGCAGTCGTATTACGTGGCCACCCCGCTTTCCTACCGGGATTATATCGGTACCGGCGACGGCAGCATGTACGGCATCATGAAAGACAGTACAGACCCGCTACGGACCATGGTTTCGGCCCGCACCCGGTTGTCTAATTTGTATCTTACCGGACAAAACCTGAACTTGCATGGAATTCTGGGGGTCACCATCAGCAGTGTGATCACCTCGGCAGAACTATTGGGAATGGAATTCCTGGTAGAAGAAATTAATCAGTCAATACTCAAATAAAAGTGGAAAAGAAAAAAAGAAGCGGATGGCGGAGACTGGGGCGGGTGCTGTTGTTTACAGTGGGCGCCTTCCTGTTGTTGTTTGTCGCGCTGGCGATATACCTGGTGTCTGTCAGCCGTATGACACCGCCGGAGATCGCCGATAAATCGGCTTTACAGCTGCAACGCAAAGCGCTGGACAGCACCTCCTGGACTATCGGCAACAATTGGTTCCGCAAGAGCAACAGCGGATTGTACGAGATGTATGTGGAGGGAGCGCCTTTTGAAAGAGGGGTGATCAATGGCAAGCTGTCCGGAGAACTGATCCGTCACCAGGAAGATGTTTTTGTGGAGCAGATCAAAAAGATGATCCCTTCTCCCTTTTACCTTCGTTTTCTGCGTTACTTTACCGGCTGGTTCAACAGGAACCTGAGCGATCATGTGGACGAGGAGTTTAAGGAAGAGATCTATGGCGAGTCATTCTCCGCTGCCAGCGGTTACGACTGGGTAGGCAGCAATTATGAAAGGCTGATGAACTACCACGGTGCGCACGATATTGGTCATGCGCTGCAAGGGATGATGCTGGTGGGTTGCACCTCTTTCGGCACCTGGAATGACAATTCCGCCGACAGTAACCTGATCATCGGCCGCAACTTTGACTTCTACATGGGCGATAAGTTCGCCGAAGATAAAATGGTGGTGTTTTATCACCCTGATAAAGGCCATAACTTCATGTTCGTTACCTGGGGCGGTTTTACCGGCGTAGTGTCCGGCATGAATGATAAAGGGCTGACCGTTACCATCAATGCTGCCAAAACCAGCGTACCTACCGGGGCAGCCACACCTGTGTCGCTGGTGGCCAGGGAAATACTGCAATATGCCCGCAATATCCGCGAAGCGTGGGCTATCGCGCAGAAAAGGAAGATGTTCGTGTCTGAATCTTTCCTGATCGGATCAGCAGAAGATAACAAGGCTGTCCTGATTGAAAAGACACCGGAAGGCATGGACCTCTACGATCCAAAGAAGAATTTTATCACCTGCACCAACCACTTCCAGGGAGACTCACTGGGCAGCCTGGAATCCAACAAATTGCAGATCAGGGAGAGCGCTTCAGCATACCGTTATGAACGCCTTAACGAACTGCTGAAAGCGAATGGTCCCAATACCGTACAGAAGACCATCAGCATTCTGCGCGACCGCAAAGGGCTGCATGGCGCAGATATCGGTCTGGGTAATGAAAAAGCGATCAACCAGTTCATTGCGCACCATGGCATTGTGTTTGAGCCGAAGAAGAAAATGGTATGGGTGTCTGCAGCGCCGTGGCAGCTGGGGCAGTTTGTAGCATACGACCTGAATAAGATCTTCAGCATGCATGGCCTGGACAGTGATCATGAAGTGTATGACAGCGTACAGAGCGTACCTGCCGACAGCTTCCTGCTGACCAGGGAATACACGTCATTCCAGGTGTTCCGCCAGTTGAAAGCGCAGCTGATGGATGGCGGCGACGTCGATACCAAGGCGCTGGTGGTATCTAACCCGGAGTATTATCACACGTACGTGCTGGCAGGTGATTACGACTTCAAAAAAGGTAACTTCGCAGCAGCGAAGCAATATTATGAGACAGCGCTCACCAAGGTGATAGCCACCAAAGGCGAGGAAAGGCATATACGCCAGCAGCTGGAAAAATGTAATGCTAAACTGTCCGGGAAATGATTGTCGGTATAGGAACAGATATCACTGATGTAGCGCGTATCGCTGCGAGACTGGCCAAAGGCGCCGGTTTCCGCGACCTCGTGTTTACGCCAGGGGAGATCGCCTACTGCGAGCAGCAGGCGTCGCCGCAGGAGAGTTATGCTGCGCGCTTTGCCGCCAAAGAAGCCTTTCTGAAAGCGCTGGGCACCGGATGGGGCAACGGTGGCGTGAACTTCAACGAGATAGAGATACGCAACGACGCCGCCGGAAAACCGGAGCTGTTTCTGTTGACAGACAATCCCCGGTATACCTCGCTGGGCGTAAAAAAAATATGGGTGTCATTGTCGCATGAAAAAAATGCGGCTGTGGCAATGGTAATTCTTGAAAGCTGAATATCGTAACATATGTACATTCCCGATATAGAACTACAGTCGAAGACCGCCATCCGGGCATTCCAGGAGAAAGAAGTGATGCGGCTGCTCGGTTATCTGCGTGAGTTCTCTCCCTTCTACAGGTCGTGGTTCAAACAACATGATATACATCCGGAGAAAGTCCGCTCGCTGGAAGACTTCAGCCTGATTCCGCCGGTGACCAAGCAGGACCTGCAGGAGCATAACTGGGAGTTCCTGTGTGTAGATAAAAGCCATATCGCGGAATATACCACCACTTCCGGCACTTTAGGCCGTCCGGTGATCATTGCGCTGACAGAGAAAGATTTGCAGCGTCTCAGCTATAACGAATACATCTCTTTCTGCTGCGCCGATGGTACCGACAGCGATATCTTCCAGCTTATGCTGACACTGGACCGTCAGTTTATGGCCGGTATGGCGTATTACAACGGTATCCGTAAACTGGGCGCCGGCGTGCTGCGTGTAGGCCCGGGCGTGCCCAGCATGCAGTGGGAGAACATCCAGCGTATCAAACCAACGACGATCGTCGGTGTACCTTCTTTCATCGTGAAGCTGATCGCCTACGCCAAAGAACATCATATCAATATCAACGAAACCTCCGTCCGCAAAGCAGTGTGCATCGGTGAAAATATCCGTAACACCGATTTTTCACTGAACGTGCTGGGCAAAAAAATAACCGAACAGTGGAATATCCAGCTGTATTCCACCTACGCATCCACCGAAATGCAGACAGCGTTCACCGAATGCAAAGCCGGTAAAGGCGGACATCATCATCCTGAATTACTCTATGTGGAACTGCTGGACGAAAACAACCAGCCCGTCGCGCCCGGACAGGAAGGAGAGGTGACCATCACCACGCTGGGCGTGGAAGGCATGCCACTGCTGCGCTATAAAACCGGCGATATCTGCCAGTACCACGAGGAAACATGCAGCTGCGGAAGACATACGCTGCGCCTGTCTCCCGTCATCGGCAGGAAAAAACAAATGATCAAATACAAAGGCACCACCCTGTATCCGCCTGCCCTCTTCGACCTGCTCAATGACATGGAAGAAGTAAGGGAGTTCGTGGTGGAAGTATACGCCAACGAACTCGGCACCGACGAGATCGTACTGCATGTATGGCCTACCGAAGAATCGGAAGAGATGGACCGTAAGATCAAATCCTACCTGCAGGCTAAACTGCGTGTAATACCACAGGTGAAATATTGCGGTCAGCAGGATATCATGCGGATGCAGTTTCCGGAGAACAGCCGGAAACCGGTGAAGTTTGTGGATAATAGGAGTTAGAAAGCTTCTAAACCATGCTTTGCCCGATATTTATCGAGCACCTGGTTTTGATTCAGGGTATCAATTTCATCGTTAGTGAATTGTTGCCCGGTATCTTCACAAACATAATAGTGATAGGTAATATCAAAAAGCTCCTTTCGGAATTCTAATGTCATCGGTTCTTTTTGGAGTTTTGCGTGCCCTCCTGTAAATGGACTTTGCATGGTTATCAATTTGTTTTATCGCCGTGATATTTTTGCAGGCGCTCAGGAGCGAAGTGGTGTAGTATGCCTGCCCTGCATGGCAGTCCGTTAAATGTCTGCGAGAAACAATTACTTTGTAGACGACAGTAGCTCCCTGGCAGGAACAGTTTTGACAGTGCCGTCTTTATCACCTATGACAAGCTCTTCATTATTAGCTGCACTTTTTTCCACTAACTTTCGCAAGGCTATTTTCATACCTTTCATCACTTTGCTAGATAGCTCTTGAAGTTCTTTTTCTTTAGCTGTCATGGTGATTGCTTTGTTTTAGAATGACCTCCCAAATATCGTTATTTTTTATCACTTTCTCTTTGTTCTCGTTACCACTACCAATTTCTTCCGGCTCTGCATTTTCGTTTTTGACAACTATCCAATTATCAGATATCGGGATGTATAAATAAATGAGATTATATATGCCCCTATAATACCTGCGTTCAATCACCTCATCAGGGATATTGTGTCCTCCCTTTTTTACTCTGCTGGCAACCCGTCGTTTAGCCAGTTCCGGTGAACTCAGCCAGAAATACAACAGCGTCACCCGATACCCTTCCGCCTTTGCTTTTTTTATCAAAGACTGATAGCTCCGGGTGGCCAATGTTGTCTCAAACGCAAAGTCGGCCTTTTCTTCCAGCAGCTGATGTATTCTTTTCAGCATCAGTCTCCCTGCCTCCACGGCCACACTTTCGGGGTTAAACGGGGATAACCCTGCAGCGATATTGTCTGCATTCACAAATTCCCGGCAATGCAGTATTTCCGGGAGGATGGTATAGCTGGCAGTGGTTTTACCGGCGCCATTGCAACCTGCTATGATATAAAGATTCGGCATAATTCATCATTTAAAACGCCATCACCGCATTTGCTTTCGGATTGTCCAGCTTGGTACTTTGTCTTTTTCCGTCTACGATCACATGTATCATATTGATCTGCGAGGGATGTTGCTGGTATAACAGGTCATTCATCACGGTTACTTTTTTGGGTGCGGGGATATTATCGGCGGAAAGGAAGCTCCAGACGGCATCTTCTTCTATCTTGTAGCCCAGGAAGTGCAGGGGGATTTTTTTCCCGTCGAGGGTAACCTGCAGATGTTTGGAGAGATAGTCCGCCATTATTTTTTCCACCTGTTGGCGGTTAGCGGGTTTGATAATGTCGAAAGAGGTGTTGTATTGAGCTTTCAGTGTGTTTTCCAGGTCGTCGGCGAAAATGCGGCAGCTGACTTCCAGCTCCTTTTTGGCAGTGTTGTGCGTAATCTCTGTCACACTCACGTAGAACGGGTGCAGAAGGGCCATCCAGGCCACTGTCCACCATTTACATAATAATAAACCCACTAGACTAATTTTATTGGGAAAATTAATTTTTACTTTCTATAATTACCAAATTTAGACAAAAGAAGGGCAATGGACCTGATGTATTTTGAGCTGGGGTGGCAGCATATTCTCAACTGGGAAGGTTATGATCATATACTTTTTGTGATTGCCCTGAGTGCTGTTTATGTGGTGAACGAATGGAAAAAGCTGCTGGTCCTGGTGACCGCCTTCACCATCGGACATTCTATTACACTGGCGTTGAGTGCGTTACATATTATCAAAGTGTCCAGCTCGCTGGTGGAATTCCTGATCCCGGTAACGATCTGTATTACCGCGCTGTCCAACATCTTCAGGAGAAGCGAAGCGCCGCAGCATCTGCAGCTGAACTATTTCTACGCGTTATTTTTCGGGCTGATACACGGACTGGGGTTCTCCAACTACCTGAAAAGTCTGCTGGGCAGCCAGGCCAACATCGTAAAGCCATTGCTGGGATTCAATATCGGACTGGAATTTGGCCAGCTCCTGATCGTAGGCGTGGTGATGCTGATATCTGCCATCATCGTTAATATCGGACGGGTAAGCCGTCGTGACTGGAACATGTTTTTATCATCTGCCACCTTTGGCGTCGCCTTCCTGATGGTGATCCAGGGCGTGCGGGAGCTGTTGACATAAAATCTGAAATCTAAATCCTCTATGAGAAAAAATCTTTATCTCCTCGGTATCTTATGCAGCACTGCAATAGCGCTGCATGCACAGAACCCGGGGTCTAACCATGGTAACCGCTTTGAGCAACTGGGCACCATGCTCCAGTCGCCCAACATGTACCGCTCCGCTTCCGGCGCGCCCGGTCCCAAATACTGGCAGCAGCGGGCCGACTATGAGATCAGTGCAGAACTGGATGATAATAAACAGCGGCTCACCGGCGCTGAGACAGTCACCTATTTCAATAACTCTCCGGACCCGCTGACCTACATCTGGCTGCAGCTGGACGAGAACGAGCACGATCCGAAAAGCGACAACCGCAGCTTCGACGGCAGCAAAATATCAGACAAAATGAGCCTGCGGGATATCCGCGGCATCCTGCCGCCTACCGGCGACCTGGGCGTGAAAATCGTGAAAGTGACCGATGCCGGCGGCAAACCGCTGCCCTACACCATCAATCAGACCATGATGCGTATCGACCTGCCTAAAACACTGATGCCAGGCGAGAAATACCGCTTCAAAGTGGATTGGTGGTACAACCTGTCCGACCGTATGGTGACCGGCGGCCGCGGTGGGTACGAATATTTCCCGGAAGATAAAAACTACCTGTATACCATCACCCAATGGTATCCCCGGCTGGCGGTGTATTCCGACTTCCAGGGATGGCAAAACAAACAGTTCACCGGCAGAGGCGAATTCGCCCTTACCTTTGGTAACTTTAAAGTACGCCTGACCGTACCTTCCGACCATATCGTAGGCGCCACCGGCGAATGCCAGAACTATAAAGAAGTACTTTCTCCCGCTCAATACCAGCGCTGGCAACAGGCGCAGAGCAGCAAGGAACCCATCGAAGTAGTAACGCTCGATGAAGCAAAGAAAGCCCTGCAAAACAAATCCGGCAGCCGTAAAACATGGGTATATGAAGCGCAGAACGTGCGCGACTTTGCCCTTGTTTCCTCCCGCCGCCTCGTATGGGACGCGATGGCTGCCAACGTGGAAGGCAATAAGGTAATGGCAATGTCCTACTACGGTCCGGAAGCCTACCCGCTCTACCGCCGCTATTCCACCAAAGTGGTAGCGCATACCGTAAAATCCTACTCCAGCCATACCATCCCGTACCCTTACCCGGTGGCGATCTCCGTAGAAGCGGCCAACGGTATGGAATACCCGATGATCTGCTTCAACTACGGCCGTGCGGATAAAGACGGCACCTATTCTGAATCTACTAAAAACGGCATGATCGGCGTTATCATCCATGAAGTAGGCCACAACTTCTTCCCGATGATCGTTAACTCCGACGAACGCCAGTGGTCCTGGATGGATGAAGGCCTTAATACTTTCTACCAGTTCATGGCCGAACAGGAATGGGATAACAATTTCCCCTCTTCCCGCGGCCCCGCGCATAAGATCGTGGACTATATGAAAATGCCGAAAGATCAGCTGGAACCTATCATGACCAACTCGGAAAATATTATCCAGTTTGGACCGAATGCTTACGCTAAACCTGCCACCGCACTCAATATCCTCCGGGAAACCGTGATGGGCCGCGAACTGTTCGACTTCGCCTTCCGTGAATATGCGCGCCGCTGGGCCTTTAAACACCCAACACCGGCCGATTTCTTCCGTACCATGGAAGACGCTTCGGCTGTTGACCTGGACTGGTTCTGGCGTGGATGGTTCTTCTCCATCGAACCGGTGGATATCTCCATCGATAACGTAAAATGGTATAACCTCAATACGAAAAACCCGGCAGCCAACAGCCAGGAAGCGAAAGCTGCCTATGACCGGAATATGGACCATGTGGCCCGTCAACGCAATAAGGCGGCAGGCGTTAAATTTGCGGTAGACCAGGATACCAGCCTGCAGGATTTTTACAGTAAATGGGACCGCTTTGAAGTGGCGCCGGAAGACAAAGCGGCCTACGATCAGTTCTACAGCAACCTGACACCGGCAGAAAAAGAAATGTATGACAGCAAAAAGAACTTCTATGAAGTGACGCTTTCCAACGCAGGCGGACTGGTAATGCCGGTAATCCTCGAATGGACATTTGCCGACGGTACAAAGGAAACAGACCGTATCTCCGCCTATATCTGGCGCAAGAACGAAAATCAGGTGACCAAGGTGTTTGCTAAAGATAAAAAAGTGGTAGCCCTTAAACTGGACCCGCTCCGCGAAACAGCCGATATTGATGAAAGCAACAACAGCTGGCCACGGGAAGCAGCGCCCTCCCGGTTCGACATGTTCAGGGAAGGTGGTGCAGTGAGAGGAGCCTCCTCCGGCGATAACCCGATGAAAAAAGCCCTTAATAAATAACGTTGATGAAACACACGCTCACCCTCTTACTGTTATTTTGCTCTCTGCAGACGCTCCGCGCAGGTAATGCGGACACCGTCAGTATTCCCAGCGCCGCTATGCACCGCAGCTACAAATGCGTAGTCGTAACGCCGGAGTCCTACAAGGAAGGCAACCGGCGATATCCCGTGGTGTACCTGCTGCATGGTTACAGCGGTAACTATGCCAACTGGGTCACCAAAGTGCCGTCCATCAAAGAACTGGCGGATACCTACCAATGCATGATCGTATGCCCCGACGGCGCTTTCATGAGCTGGTACCTCGACAGTCCCCTTGACAGCTCCATGCGCTTTGAAACCTATGTAGGGAAAGAAATACCGGCGTATATAGACCAGCACTACCAGACATTGCCCGACCCGCGCCACCGCGCTATTACCGGGCTCAGCATGGGAGGCCATGGCGCGCTGTACCTGGCGATGCGGCACCCGGAAGTGTTCGGCGCTGCCGGCAGCATGAGCGGAGGAGTGGATTTCAGACCGTTCCCCAAAAGCTGGGAAATAGTAAAGCTGCTGGGAGACCCGGGTAAAGACGGCACTAACTGGACCGCCTATACGGTAATGGCACAGGCCGATAAGCTCAAGCCAGGCACCCTGCCCATGGTCATCGACTGCGGTGTGAAGGACTTTTTTATCGACGTAAACCGCGCCTTACATCAGAAACTGCTCGAAAAAGGCATCGACCACGATTATACTGAACGGCCAGGCCAGCATGACTGGAACTACTGGAGTAATTCCATCCACTATCACCTGTTGTTCTTCCACCGTTTCTTCCAATAATCACCACAAACGCATAATCACCACAAAGGCATAAAAATGAAGCCGTCCCGGGAACGGGGCGGCTTTTTTAACTTGCTAATATGTCCTGTTGATCTATGAAAATTTGATGGTGGTTTTTTTTGAAAAAAGCGGCCGTAAGCAGGACTGCAAGCGGCCGGATTATTTTCATGTGACCTAAGTTGAATGCTAAGCGAAATCAGTTGCTTTGTACAGACCCGGATAGATTCGGGCGACAATGACTTTGGCATAGGTCTGTTTGTTGTTGATGACGTAGTACGCTCTGTACACCGGATAGCAATGAATCGCAACAGCTCAGTTATAGGTACCCATGTTTCATTACGTGTTATTATCAGAACTATTTTCGTTATTCGCCAGGAAGTCGTGCGGATATCAGAATAGTACCATCAGGAATGAAATTTTTTTAATGTGTGATGTGTACACATTGCAAGGCAAAGAACAGCAGGCATACCGTTAAATGTTAAGTACCCGGCCTCTGGTGAAGAGGCGCTCCCTGCATAGCTCCCCCGGCATCGTAGCCAGGGCGTGGGCCCCGGGATTCCATGGGATGCCCCGACAAAAACGCCAAAAAAAAGCCGGTCCTCGATAGGACCGGCATTTTTTTTTTATGCACGCGATTCAAAATAAGTATTTGTCAGGCTCAGTGCGGTATATCCCACCAAAGCCTCACACCGCCGTTGTCTACGGCGCCGGGGCCCAGCAGCTTGATGGCTTTTTCCACTTCCGCTTTGTTGGAAGTGTACTCTGTAGAGGGGAATGGGATCCTTCTGATCTGTATATCGGTATTGATAGTACCATTGCTGTAGTTGGTAACTACCGGGAAAAGTTTAGGATAGCCGGTTCTGCGGTATTCGCTCCAGGCTTCCTGCCCTTCAGGGTAGATAGCAATCCATTTCTGGGTAATAATACGCTCCATTTTCACTGCCTTGCTGGCGGCATCATCCCATTTGATGGTGATGCTGGTCATGGCAGGATGGTTATTGACTGCGTTACGCGGGTCTACGTAATCAATCGGTTTGGCAGTATTGTTTGCCACATAATTGTTAACCGCAACAGGATCTGCATCCCACTGGCTAAAGGAAGCACGTATGCCTTTTTCGTACAGTTCACCGGGAGTGCCGCCGGTGTTGGCCCAGCCGTTGAGGGCTGCTTCTGCGCGAAGGAACCATACTTCTGCCGCAGTCATCAGCTGAAGCGGAGTAGTCGCTTTAAAGGTCTTGGTTTCCGCGGTAGCCGGAACAGAATAACCGTTATAAGCCGGTTTGGCTTCCACCAGGCTGCCGATACGAATACCTTTATATTTTCCGGGATAAGCAGTGGCATGATCGAAATATTTCGGCAGACGCGGATCATTATACCCTACCAGGAAAGACTCCATGGAAGCGTTCATGGCGTTGTCGGTCCAGGCCGTCACAATGGTGAACAACGGGTGTTTCAGCCCGAAACCAGATACGTTCGCATTATCTTTGGTGATCTCCATAACACCGCCATTAGCCGGGTTCAGGGCCTTTTCGGCTTCAGCCTGCGCTTTGGCAGCAGCTACGCCGGAGATACGGATAGCAAGGCGCAAACGCAGCGAGTTGGCAAACTTGATCCACTGTTTGTAATCACCACCGTACAACATATCGAATTTGGCGAAGAGGGATACGCCCGGATGCTGGGTCACATAAGTGTTCAGCGTGGTTACGGCTGTATCCAGCTCTTTAAAGAAGCGGTTATATACGTCCTCCTGCTTGTCATAGGAAGAAGTGGTGCCACCGCTGCCGTAGCTGCTGTATGGAATAGGACCGTAGATATCGGTTACCCGGTGCATCGCTTCTACTTTCAGGATCAGCGCTATTGCCCAGAACTCAGGTGCAGACACCGGCGCGCCTCTTCTCCTCACTTCATAAATAGGCGCCATCACGTTGTTGTACGCCAGGTTAAAAGGTGCAGCGTTCCAGCCGTCTACCAGGGAGTAGGTCATGTTGTTAACGTTACCGCGGAAGTTGTTCGGCGGCATCATATAACCGGAATACACGTCGCCCATCAGGTTTTGTTGCAGCTGATAGTCGGCTGTGGTATTATTGAAGTTGAAGTAGATAGAGGACTGTATCTGCGGGAAGAAACCACCGATATAGTTGAAGTCGGCCTTCAGGTCTTCTTCGGTCAAACCGGTATTGTCCGTGTTATAATCCTCGAAGTTTTTGGTACAGGCGTTAAGGCCCAGGATACCAGCCGCCAGCGCGATGATGGCTAACGGCTTATATAGTTTGAATCTTAATTTTTTCATCTGTGTTGAATTAAAGGTGAACATGATTAGAAACCAACATTCAGGTTAAAGCCAAAGCTGCGGGTGGCCGGTAAGCCGAACATATCCACACCGGAAAGACCGTTATTGGTAGCCATAGCGATTTCCGGATCATACGGCGCTTTTTTGGAGATATACCAGAGATTTCTGCCCACCAGGGAGAAACGGAGGCTCTTTACAAAACCATTGCCCAGCACCCTGGAAGGAATACCATAACCGAGCGACAGTTCCCTTAATCTTACCACGCTGGCATCGTACATATATTCACCGCTCACACCGTCACGGCCACCGATAGTACCAAACCATTTTTCAGCATCTACTTTGGTAACAGGTTGTTTGGTAGTTTCAGACACGCCGTTAACGATTACACCGCCTGCTTTACGGGCTTCACCGGTACGGGCGGATACACCGTATTTGTCCATCACGGCTTCGGTCATAGACATTACCTTGCCGCCAAATTTACCGTCAACCAGGAAGCTCAGGCTGAAGTTTTTGTAGGAGAAGCGGTTGCTCCAGCCAGCCTGCCATTTGGGGTTAGGATTGCCGACGAATACGAGGTCGGAAGTTACCAGCGGCGTACCGTCAGCACCGATGATCACACGGCCGCTTTCGTCTCTCTTCAGCGCTTTACCAAAGATGTCGCCATAAGAACCGCCTTTCTCAATGATAGAAGCGAAAGTGTTGGAACCGGCAGGCGTCAGGATAAACTGGTCAATGTTATCCGCCAGCTCCACTACCTTGTTTTTGTTCTGGGAATAGTTCACGGTAGTATTCCAGGTGAAGTCTTTAGACTGGAAAACGTTGTAACCCAATACTACTTCGAAACCGCTGTTCTGGATATTGCCGGCGTTGATGAAACGGAAGCTGTAACCTGTTCCCGGCGGTACGGCGATCTGGAAATACTGGTTGGTGGTATTGGTTTTATAGTAGGTAAAGTCGAAGTTCAGCCTGTTGTTCAGCAAACGCCATTCTGTACCGATCTCCAGTGACTTGGTCCTTTCCGGTTTCAGGTCGGTGAAAGGCGCCTGGTTGTTGAACAGGAAAGTTCCACCCACCTGGCCCAGCCTGTTGAGCGGGTTGGTTACATACAGGGGAACGGAGTTGCCTACTACAGCGTAAGAGCCGCGGAGTTTAGCATAGCTAACCGGCTCCGGCATGTTAAACAATTGATGGAGCATGAAGGAAAGGCCGGCAGAGGGATAAAAGTAGGAGCCATTTGGCGTAAACGCCAGGTTGGAAGACCAGTCATTACGTCCGCTGAGGTCCAGGAACACCAGGTCTTTAAAAGAGAGGTTTACGTTGCCGAATACGGCCTGCAGCTGGCTGTGGTTTTCCGGGGCAGTCTGGATCAGGCTGCCGGCAGTCATGTTCTGCAGCGTAAATTTATTGGCTACATAGAGATCACCGAGGTAGCTGTCGGCAGTCATGCCTTTGGTACGGGTATCGTTAACGCTGGTACCTACCAGTGCGTTCAGTTTGAAATTAGTACCGAGGTTGCGGTTCAGGTTCAGGATCAGATCACCGTAGAACTGGGTGGTGGTGAGATCGCTCATGATGTAACGACCGTTAGCGCCTGCCAGTACCGGGTTGGTGCCTGCATAGAACTGACCGTCGTAAGTATCGTTGGTACGGTCCATGTTACCGCGGGCCTGCAGGTACAACCAGTCATTGAAATCGTATTTGGCGCTGACATTGAAGAGCGTTCTGTTACGTACGGCCTGGCTGTTGTTTCTGTTAACGATCCAGTAAGGGTTCTGTTGTACGTCTTCATTGAAAGGCCAGTTCTGCAAGTTGATCTGGCGGACAGGATCGAACTTGTTATAAGTTTTATATGGTGACAGGTCGCGGCCTCTTGGGAATAAATAAAGACCGGTGAGCGGGTTGAAGTATAAACCGGTTACAGGACCATTATCTGTTTTCTGTGTGATGATGTTCACGTTACCATCCAGGGTCAGCTTATCGTTGAGGAACTTGGCCGTTTCCCGGAAAGAGAAGTTGTGGCGGTTGAGGTCATTGCCAGGCATCACCGCTTTGGCATTGGTATTGGCATAGGAGAAATAAGACTGCGCTTTTTCTGTGCCTGCAGTGAAGTTGATGGCGTTGATCCAGGTGTTGCCGCTGCGGAAGAAATCAGACACATTATCCTGTGCGTTGTTGATTTCCGGGCCCCAGCTTTGTGTAGCACCGTCTTTAGTAGCGCCGTAGGAGTTCTGCAGCTCGGGTTTATAGGCAACTTTATCGAGTGTAAAACCGCTGGAGAATTCTACTTTGGCGTTGCCTGCTTTACCTTTTTTAGTGGTGATGAGAATAACACCGTTAGCGGCCTGGCTGCCGTACAGTGCGGCTGCAGAAGCGCCTTTCAGTACGGATACGCTTTCGATATCATCAGGGTTCATGTTGGAGATACCGTCGCCACCATCACGGCCAGGGGTGAAGGTAGAGGTACCATCGCCACCCCAGGTGCTGTTAGGCTGCTGGGTAGTGTAGTTGGTCATGGGGATACCATCGATCACGTACAGCGGCTGGTTGGTGCTTTGAGCGGATTTGTTGCCACGCAGGGTTACTTTAACGGAACCACCTACGCCGGAACCGCTTCTGCTCACGGTGATACCGGCAGCTTTACCGGAGATGGAGTTCATAACGTTCGCATCTTTGGCGGTAGTCAGTTCTTCATTGCCCAGCCGTTGTGTAGAGTAGGTCAGGGACTTGGCGGCTTTTTTCACACCGAGCGCGGTCACCACCAGTTCATTCAGTCCTTTTACGTTTTCGTCCAGTCGTACATCAACAGTAGCGCTGCTGCCTACGGTTACTTCATGTGAACCGAAGCCGATGGAGGAAAATACCAATACGTCGCCGGCCTTGGCATTAAGGTGGTATTGGCCGTTGGCATTGGTTTGTGCGCCTTTGGTAGTTCCTTTTACCTGAACGGAAACACCGGGCAATGGCGCACCTTTGGTATCACGCACCGTACCACTGATTTCCTTTTCCTGTAAAATGCTACGGAATGAAGCTGTGGGCGTATAAGTATAGCCGGCAGCCTTCGCATATGCATTGTCTGCTAATATGGAAGTGAGCGCCATTCCGGTTACAGCACACACTTTCATAAGGCGTAGGTTTTTTTTCATACTTGCCTTTTTTTTGGTTAATAATTGGTATTTAAATGTTGTGGATAAGATCTGACCTATGTATCGCGTGCCTGCTGATACAATACGCTGTCACGTGCTGCCTGGAAAAAATACACTCCCCATTAGCATGGCGAAAGCCATCCTTTACCACCTTTTTTTATTGAATTGACGTGGTTTGTTAGCACAGGTATCCCCTTCGGAACCGCAACACACTTTTTCGTGCTGATTCCGTTATAATTTTTCGTGCCTGTTCTTCTTACATGAAATTTTTATTTTGAATGATATTACCTCGCTGATGTTTTCATTTGGATGACGCATTATAAGCGCTACAGGAAGGATGTCGTACGTTAATTGAAATGGTACTACTGTAAATGAAAAAAAATTACGAATTACGAATTGAGGGCCTGCTTACAGCAAGGTCACTTAATAACCTTTCCATAAACAAGCCCTCAATTCGTAATTCGTAATTATTTGGTGTCCCACCATAACCGCGTGCCGCCATTATCGCCCGCGCTCAGCATCTTCCTGGCGCGGCCCAGCGCCTGCGGGTTGGTGACTTCTTCTATCTGGGGGAACGGCAGGCGGCGGATGAATTTCTCCGTGCTGATCGTATTGTTGCTGTTATTGATTACCACCGGAAATAGTTTCGGATAACCCGTTCTGCGGAATTCCGTCCAGGCTTCCTGTCCCTCGGGGAACATGGCGATCCACTTCTGGGTAATGATTCGCTCCAGCTTTTCTTCCTGTGTGGCCTGCTCCTCCCACTTAATGGTAATCCTGCTGAGATGTTTGCTGCCCGCTGGTACATTGTTTTCCTTATTGTTGGGGTCTACATAAGGCTTCGGCCGGCTGCTGTCATTTTTCAGATAGTCGTCAACGTTAGTGATGCTGTATTGGTCAAAAGAAGTGCTGACGCCTTTTTCGTAATTATAGACCGCGCTGCCGGCGCCCTCCCAGCCGTTCAGCGCCGCTTCTGCCTTGAGAAACCAGGCTTCTGCCGCCGCCATGAACTGGATCCTGTTTTCCAGGCGTGCCAGCTTGGAATAACCGGTATACTGCTCTTTCAAAGAAATACGGATACCGTTGCGGATACCATGATAGATGTCCTGCCCTTCGTCGGTATGCACAAAATAATGCGGCAGGCGGGGATCGTTGTATCCCGTGAGTATCGATTCCATGGGAGCGCTCATGCGCAGGTCGGCCCA
This sequence comes from Chitinophaga oryzae, assembly GCF_012516375.2. NCBI lineage: Bacteria > Pseudomonadati > Bacteroidota > Chitinophagia > Chitinophagales > Chitinophagaceae > Chitinophaga > Chitinophaga oryzae. Next base: position 7,128,003 of record NZ_CP051204.2, on the reverse strand, counting down.
GGTGTAACACATGATGTTGAGCGGATGGGTGACCGGCGAAATGTCCACTGCGAAATTCTCTTTCGCCTCCTGCAACAACCCCAGCGGATGTTTCAGCGCCGCTTCCCCTTCTTTTCTGGCTTTGGCTGCATCTGCGCCGTTGATGCGGATTGCCAGCCGCAACCGCAGGGTGTTGGCAAACTTTATCCATTTGATATAGTCGCCTTTATATACCAGGTCAAACGCCTGAAAACGCTGCGGGTTGCCACGGTTCACATAATCGGTCAGCAGGTTGATGGCGGTGTCCAGGTCATGGAAAAAAGTATAGTAGGCCTGCTGCTGGGAATCGTACTCAAAAACATTGTCGTTGTTGATCTCCCCGAAATGTTTGTAAATAATAGGCCCGAAGATATCACTGATACGGTGCATGGCCTCTACTTTCATGATGGTGGCCCAGGCGTAGAAATCAGGATACTTGTCCCCGGCCTTTTGCTGTGTAAACACACAGGGCTTCATCACCCAGCGATACGCCTCGTTCCACGGATGAACGTTCCAGTAGTAGAGCAGGCCGTAGTTCATATTGTTGATATTGCCTTCAAAAGGCGTAGGCGACATCATATACCCCGAAAAAATATCAGCGTTGAGATTCTGCTGCAGCTGCGCTGTGGGCGGATCATTATAGCGCAACAGGTACAGCTGCGCCTGTGTGATAGGAGCGCCCATCAGCTGAAAATCACCTTTCAGGTCACTCTCGGAAAAATCATATGGATTTTTGTTGATATCGGTGAATTTTCCGGTACAGCCACTGCCCAACGCGAGGGAGGCTATCGCCAGCAGCATGCTATGGATCCGTTTACGCATGATAGTTAGATTTTAGAATCCGAATTTTAAGTTGATGCCCATACTCCGTAAGGGCGGTAATCCGAATACATCCACGCCCTGAAGACCGTTGCCGGAACCCATGGAGACTTCCGGGTCAAAAGGAGCGTCGAGCTTAAAGAAAAAGAGGTTCCTGCCGATAATGCCTGCCCGCATACTGCGCAGCCATTTCCATTTTAGCGGGACCAGGTAGCTGAGGCTTAGCTCCCGCAGCCGGATGTTGGTGGCATTGTACATATACATTTCTCCGATGCCGGAGCGGCCGCCGATAATGGTGTAGTAGTTGGCGGCGTCTACTTTCCCGGTGTAAGGGGTGCCGTCCGCCAGCACGGCATTGAGCGCCACACCGCCGTTGTCGCGGGCTTTGGCGGTCACTTCGCTCACGCCGTAATAATCCAGCACTGCCTGTGTAACGCTCATGACTTTACCACCGAAACGGCCGTCTACCAGGAAGCTCAAAGTGAAATTGCGGTAGTAGAAGCTGTTGTTCCATCCGAGCATGAAGTCAGGATTGGGGTTGCCCACTTTCTTGAAAGTGCCTGTGGTAGAAAGCTTCCCGTTTTCGTCCACAATCACCTGGCCTTTGTCATTTCGCTTCAGTTCTTTGTTGGAATAGATATCGCCCCAGGAACCGCCTTCCTGGATAAAGGAGCCAAACATATTAACGCCAAAGTCGGTAAGCGTAAACATATTGCTGGTATCGGCGCCGGCGATTTTCTTATTGCTCAGCTGCAATACAATGTTGCGGTTGGTGGAGAAGTTGATGGTGCTGGTCCAGGTGAACCCCTTGGCCTGTACGGGTGTCGCGCTTATGGATGCTTCCAGCCCCTTGTTCTGGATATTGCCCATATTGAGGTAATAGGTCATGAATCCGGAACCGGGAGGCGCGGGCACTTCCATGTATTGTTTGTAGTTATTGTTTTTGTAGACGGTGATGTCCGCATTGAGCCTGTTGTTGAACAGGTGTACTTCCAGTCCGGCCTCGAAAGAGCGGTTGTCTTCCGGTTCCAGGTGTATGCCGGGGTAGGGGGTGCGGAGGTTGAGCAGTACCCTGCTTACGCCGGCGGTGGTCTGCATGGTAAACGGCGCCGGATTGGAGGCGTAGCTGGCGATGTCGTTGCCTACTTTGGCGTAGGAGATGCGTGTGCGCAGGAGGTTAAAGACTTTCGGCAGCTTAAACATATCGGTCCATATGGCCGACAGTCCCAGTGAGTAATAAAAGTAGCCTTTCGCGAGGGTAGGTGTAAAGGCGAAGGTGCTGGACCAGTCATTGCGTCCGGTAAGGTCGAGGAACAGGAAGTTTTTGATGCCCAGCTGGGCATTGCCGAAAATGGCCTGTAATTGTTTTTGTTCCACGCTGTGCTGCGCGTCCAGCGATTTTTCGGCGATGTTGGACAGGGAGAATTTATTGGGATAAATAAGGCCGGGTTCTGCATTGGGATTGGCGCCATTGAAAGCGCGTTCGTGCGCTTTGATGTCGGTGATGCTGGCGCCCACATTACCGGCAAGATGCAGCCACTGGTTCACTTTTCCGCTGGCATTGACCATCAGATCGGCATATAGCTGGGTGTTGAATTCTTTTTCGAGAATATAGCGGCCGTTGGAATCTGACAGTACGCGCTGGGTGCCGGCGTAGGCTTCCAGTTCGTACTGGTCCAGCGATTTGTCGAAGCTGGCGCGTCCCTTGAAGGAAAGCCAGTTGTTGAGCTGATAATTAAGCGCCAGGGAGGCCATGCCCCGGTAGCGGTTGTCCAGCCGGCGGTTGCGTTGCAACGCCCACATGGGATTCTGCTGATCGTCCTGGCCTATCCATTCTTTATCGTGCCGGATGTTCCACCAGTTCTGCATGTAGAGGCTCCGGGCGGTGTCGTAATATTCGAACTGGTTTTTATAGGCGTTGAAATCGAGGCCGCGGGGAAGACATACAGGCCGGAGATAGGGCTGTAGTACAGCCCGGACGAGAGGCGGTTGACAGACGACTGTGCCAGGAAAGAAGCGTTGGCGTCCATCACCAGCTTATTATTGAGCAGGCGGAGCGTCTCCCGGAAATTGATCGTATGCCGGTTGAATTTGCCGGTGGGCAGGATGCCTTTATTGGTAGTATTGGAGTAGGAGAAATAGGTTTGTGCCGTTTCTGTACCGCCGCTGAAGGAAATGGTATTGATCCAGGTAGCGCCGGTGTTATAGAAGTCTTTTACATGATCAGGGGCTTTTACCGGGGCGCCCCAACTGCCCAGGGAGCCGGGTTTGGGTTTGTTGACAGAATCGTAGGGCGCTTCTGTTTGTCCGTAGCGGTATTGAAGGCTGGGTAACATAGAAGGCTTTTCGATGGTGAAGTCGGATGCTACGGCTATGTGGCTTCTGCCAGGTTTCCCTTTTTTGGTGGTGATAAGGATAACGCCGTTGGCCGCCTGGCTGCCGTATAATGCGGCGGCGGAAGCGCCTTTGAGGATACTGACACTTTCTATATCGTCGGAGTTGATGTTGGAGATGCCGTCGCCACCGTCGCGGCCGCCGCCGCCGATAGTGTTGTTGGCCTGTCCCCATACGTCCTGTGGTTGCGACGGGGTATAATTGGCATATGGTACGCCGTCAACGATGTACAGGGGCTGGTTTTCGCGGGTGGATTTATTGCCGCGCAATACTACCCTGACGGTGCCGCCGATACCGGAGGCGTTGCGGGTAATGGATACCCCGGCAGCTTTACCGGAGATGCAGTTCATGAAATTGGCGTCTTTGACGAGGGAGAGGTCGTCGCCATCCAGCTGCTGGGTGGAGTAGGGCAGTTCCCTCGATTTTTTCTGTATGCCGAGGGCAGTGACAACCAGTTCCCCGAGTGCCTTGATGTTTTCGTGAAGTGTAATATTGATTTGGCTGTTGGTGCCTACGGTGACTTCGCGTGTCAGATATCCCACGTAACTGAATAACAATACGTCGCCGGGGTTGGCACTAATGCTGAACCCGGCGTCGGCGTCTGTTTGTGTTCCTTTGCTGCTGTTCCTGATTTGAACGGTTACTCCCTGAAGCGGCGTGCCTTTATTATCGCGTACGGTACCGGTGATTTCTCTTTCCAGTGAAACGTGCTTTAACAGGTCGACGGTTGACGTGCCGCCTGTTTCAATGTCGGCTCCTACAATGATTTTGTTGCTGATGCGGGTAAACTTCAATCCGGTTTGTGCTGATAACAACGCCAGAACTTCATCTATAGGTGTTTTGGTGCAGTTGAGCGTAACCTTTTTCTTCAGGTTAAGATCAGTTTTGTCGTAGTGGAAGTTCAGCCCGGTTTTTACCGATATTTCGGTCATCACGTCTTCCAGGTTTTTGTTTTTAGCCTGGATACTGACAACAATTGTCGATGGCGGCTGCTGTATTTCCTCGGCAAACGCGCTACTCAGGGTGTTCAAGCTACCGGCCAGCAGCAGTGTCAGCATTAACCCCATGGATATAAACCATGTTATGGGGTAAGGCTTTACCCTCATATGAGTCTATTTTTTATTTACAAGATAAACGGTGTCTTTTTTAATGGTATATGATAAGGATTTAGCGATACAGATAATGTCCATTACTTCGGATAAGCTTTCATTTCTGAAATTGCCGGTATAATTCCATGCTGTTTTGCTGCTTTCATTGATGATGGTCACACCGTAACGGTTCTCGATACCGGTCATGAGCTCAATATAAGGTGCGTCTTTGAATACAAGATAACCTTGCTTCCAGCCGGTAATTTCTTCCGGTTTGGCAAAAGATGTTTTGACGATGCTCAGCAGCTGGCGATCGTAGCTGATTTGTTCGCTCGGGAGCAGCACAAAAGAGCGGGCGGACTGGCTGTTCTGCAGCGGGTCTATTTTCACTTTGCCGGTGAGCAGGGCTACCGTGACTTTATTTTCAGTACTATAGGCGCGGATGTTAAAGGTGGTGCCTAATGCGGTGGTGGCCAGTTCGGTGGTGCGTACCACAAAATGTCGGTTGGCGTCGGGCGCTGCATTAAAGAAAGCTTCCCCTTCGTCGAGGTACACGCTTCTTTCGGTGGCGCTGAATTTCTCAGGATAACGCAGCTTACTGTTGGCATTGAGGGCCACGGTACTGCCGTCTTCCAGTGTGATATTTTCCTGGTGTCCTTTGAGCGTCGTAATTTCCACGAAGCCGTCTTTCACCACGCGGTTACTGCCGGTGGCCGGGTGATGGGCCAGCGGTGCGTTGGCGGGAGTGGCCGTATGTCGGTTGCTGTTAAACCAGAACAGGCCTGCCGCCACGATAATGGCAGCAGCAGCGGCAGCTGATAGCAGCCAGGGCCGCAGGCGGCGCACCCGGGGCGCCGGCGTGATCTGTTCCCGGATACGCAGTTTCACCTCTTCCAGCTCCAGATCGAGCGCCTGCTCGTCTGCGATGGTTGACTGGTGACTGTTGATCTGTTCAAACCACTGTTCTATGATTTTCGCTTCCTCCGGTGAGCAGTCCCCCTGTTGATATCGCTCCAGCAATATTTTTATCTGTTCTGTGTCCACCTGATAGCGTTTTTGGATGATAGTAAGTCGTGGTAACGTGGAATTAGTACCATGGCAATACAGGAATATTTTGCAAAAATTAACGGTTGGCAGTGAAAATAACCGAAATGACAAGCAATATAACGTCGGTTTGCGCATAGCTGGCCCGTAATATCTTGAGGGCTTTGGTGATCTGGTTCTTCACCGTTTGCTGGGAAAGTCCCAGATGGTTGGAAATCTGTTCTATAGAGAGATTTTCAAACCTGCTCAGCATGAAAATTTCCTTCATTTTTTCCGGCAAATGGTTGATTGCTTCAAACAGCTCCTGCGATCTGGCTTTGTAATCCACCGTGTCTTCCACAGAATGCGGCTGTGCGTCAAAGTGTTCAATCAATTGCTGCAGGTATTTCCGGTAGGTGGCGTTTTTCCGGTAAATATCGATGATCTTGTGCCGGGCCGCCTGGTAGAGGTAGGATTTAAGCGATTCTTTCAGTACAAGGGAATGACGTTTCTCCCACAGGGAAATAAACAGGTCCTGCAGCACGTCCTTACTGATCTCCCCCGCATCCAGCTTGCTGTATATAAAGAGATACAACATTTTACTGTAGCGGTCATAGATGGCATTGAAGGCAGCACTGTCGTCGCTTTTGAGCAGCGACACTAACTGGTTATCTGAATAACTGCTCAACATTGAATTACAGTAGCAATTAGATGTTTTGGTTGAATTACTACCGTTGAAAGTAAGAAGAAATTTCCATTTAGGGATTTTTTGATTTGCGGATTTTGGGATTTATCGAACAATTTTATCTAGCAGCTATCATTCGATGGATCCCAAAATCCGTAAATCAAAAAATCCCTAAATATTTTATGCTTCCTTCAGCCGCAGCTCGTTCTTGTATTCCTTGGGTGTTTTTCCCACAATCTCTTTAAAAAACCGGTTAAAATTGGACAGGTTCTTGAATCCGCAGGAGTAAGCGATTTCTGCAATAGACCAGTCCTCTTCGGTCAAACGCTTGCAGGCATGACCTATCCGTACTTCGTTCAGGAACTGTACAAAAGATTTTTTGGTGCGGTTCTTAAAGAAACGGCAGAAAGACTGCGGCGAGAGGTTCGTGATGCTGGCCACATCCTGCAGGGATATCTCCTTGGAGAAGTTGTTCATCACATATTTAAATACCTCGTCTATTTTATGGTTGTCTTTTACGTTGTAGGCGTGGGAATACCCTGTGCTGGCCAGATAGTAGCAGTCGCGCGTTTCTGACAGCGTTTTCAGGATGCTGAGCAGCGAAATAATCCTGTCCAGCCCCTCTTTTTTGGGAAGGGACAGTATTTCCGGTTTCAGTTTGTCATACGTGGGCCCTATAATTTTCATCCCGCGCTGCGCGCGATGAAACAGCTCGCTCAGCGCTTTGGTTTCCGGGAGACCGTAAAACTTCTCACCAAAAATATCTTTAGGAAAATAAATCACCACAGAACGGGCCTTCAGGTTCTCATCGCCCTTATAGTACTCTTCCTCATTATACCAAACGTGGGGATGTGCGGCCCCAGAAACACCATATCGCCCTCCTCAAAGCTCTCGATGCTGTCCCCAACAATCCTCTTCCCGTGGCTCTCCGTAACAAACACCAGTTCGCACTCCGGGTGGAAGTGGAAAGGCGTGTTAAAATACGGATCACATCGTTCTATGATGGTGATCTGATTATCGGCAAAAGCCCCAACTTTAATAAGAATGGGTTTCATTCAAGTATTAATTTTTAAACGAGTGTTATCCTGGCAATTCCCTTGTTTAGTATTGCCATTGTCCTATGAATGTTGCCAAATTATTAAAAATTGGTTAAAAAAATATCATTATTGCGAAAATGACCCTTAAATGTCATATACCTGCCGCTTATCCCTGTTTATAAGATTTAGCAAGTTTTTTGGAATAATTGGCGCAAGAATGTAAATTTCAGCTTTCATTTTGTAAATTACGCTGGGCTAAATCGATATAGCATTTGTTGTCTATGAAAGGAATCTCTATTAAAGATATCGCAAAACAGGCAGGGGTTTCTCCTACGACTGTCTCGTTTGTGCTAAACGGCAAAGCGAAAGAGAAGCGGATCAGCGAGCAGGTAAGCAAAAAAATCCAGAAAATAGCTTCCCGGCTCAAGTACAAACCAAATCAGCTGGCACGCGGCCTTCGCACAGGAAAAACCAAAACCATCGGCCTCATTGTGGAAGATATTGCCAATAACTTCTTCGCCAGCCTTGCGAAAGTAATGGAAGACGAAGCGGACAAGCACGGCTATAAAGTGCTGTACGGCAGTACGGAAGACAATACCGAAAAAGCGAAAGGACTCCTGGAAGTACTCAAGTACCGCCAGGTAGACGCCTATATCGTAACGCCTACCAAAAACCTGGACAAGGACATAGAACAACTCAAGGCCACTTCCAAACCGGTAGTGCTCATGGACCGCTATTTCCCGCATGTGAGCTCCCACTACGTGGTGGTCGACAACTACCAGGGCGCCTACAACGTCACCAGCCACCTGGCCAACCAGGGCTATAAAAAAATCGCGATCGTCACCATCACCTCCGACCAGATACAGATGAAAGACCGTCTCGATGGATTTACAGCGGCTCTCAAAGATCATCATCTCCCTTTTAATAAAAGCCTCGTTAAAAAAATACCGTTTGAACTGGAACGCGAAGCTTTCAACACGGAAATCAAAAAATTCCTCACCTCCATCAAAGGCCTCGATGCGGTATTCTTCGCTACCAACTACCTCGGTATCTACGGCATCGAAAGCATCCGCTCCCTCGGCTGGGAAATAGGACCGCAGATCGGCGTGGCCAGCTTCGACGACCACGACCTCTTCCGCCTCCACAGCCCGTCTATCACCTGCGTGGCGCAACCGATTACAGAAATAGGCAAAAACATCGTGGAAGTGCTGATGCAGGAACTCAATCACCCATCCGCTACTCCCCGCCAGATTGTACTGGAACCTGCCTTGATCGTCAGGGCTTCTTCCGATCCCGGTAAAAAATAACCCACCCATCCTCATCATATCTTCCTGTTCCTGTGATACTTGCGGGAACAAAAAGCCGTGTCCTGTTGTTATCTGATACAGTTCCGGTTTTGTGGCACCTCACCCCCTCTGCCGGAACACTTTCAACCAAAACCATCCCCGGTTTATTTCTTCACTTTTATCGCATTAAACATGATCAGAAACGCTACTCATGTGCTGTTGTTCGCGTTATTGTTGCTGGCCACTCCCGTGGTTTGGGCGCAACAGGCCATTACCGGTAAGGTAACAGACGATACCGGTCAACCCCTCTCAGGTGTGAACATCCTCGTGAAAGGCACCTCAAAAGGAACCACTACCAACGCGGAAGGAAACTTCTCCCTGTCTGTGGCCCCGGGCAGTACGCTGGTGTTTCGTTATCTTGGCTTCCTCCCCGGGAAGTACCCGTAGGCAACGAATCCCAGCTGACCATCACCCTAAAAACAGACGAAAAAAGCCTGGGAGAAGTGGTGGTGACCGCACTCGGTATCAGGAAAGAAAAGAAAGCGCTGGGCTACTCGGTGTCTGAAGTAAAAGGAGAGGAGCTCACACAGGCACGCAGCACCAATATCGCCAATACCCTCTCCGGTAAAGTGGCCGGCCTCAACGTCACCTCCACCGCCACCGGGCCCGCAGGCTCCAGCCGTATTATCCTCCGCGGCAATACCTCCATCGATAAAAACAGGAACAACCAACCCCTTATCGTGGTAGATGGGATTCCTATCAATAATGACAACCTCGGCTCTGCCGGTGAATATGGCGGTACAGACGCCGGCGACGGTATCTCCAGCATCAACCCCGACGATATCGCTACCATCTCCGTGCTGAAAGGCGGCACCGCCGCCGCTCTGTACGGCTCCCGCGCTTCCAACGGGGTAATACTGATCACCACCAAAGGCGGCGCCAGCCGTAAAGGCGTAGGCGTGGAGTTCAGCAGCAACATCGTCATCGATCGCCCGGTTGTGGAAAACCTCGACTGGCAATATGACTACGGTATGGGCCTCAACGGCCTCAAACCACAAACAGCCGCAGAAGCCCGGGCAGCCGGACTTTTCAGCTGGGGCGCCCCGCTGGACGGCTCCTCCGTGATCCAGTACGACGGGATCAGCAGGCCCTATAACGCCGTGAAAAACAATTTCAAAAAATTCTACCGCAGCGGTTACACCTTCACCAACTCCATCGCCGCCAGCGGAGGCAACGAAAAGGTGACCTGGCGCTTCGGGGCCACCGATATGAAAAACGAAGCCACGTTGCCCAATTCCGGTATCCGCCGCGACAACCTGTCGCTCAACGTATCAGCATGGCTCGGAAAAAAACTGCATCTCAACGTATACGCCAAATATATCCGCGAACGCACCACCAACAGGCCCCGCGTATCCGACTCCCCCGGTAACGCCAACTTCGCCCTCTACCTGTTGCCCACCTCCCTCGCCGTACAAACGCTGAAAGACAGTAAACTGAATGCCGATGGCAACGAATTCCGGTGGAACGCCAATGAGTACATCACCAACCCCTGGTTCTCGGTCTACGACTTTGAACAGGCCGATAAAAAAGACCGCTTCATCAACTCCGCGGAACTGCGTTACGATATCCTCGACTGGCTCTATGTCAAAGGCCGCATCGGCGCAGACATGTTCTTCCGCGACAACAAAGCGGTCACCCCTAACGGTACCGCCTATATCCCCGGCGGCCAGATCAATGACCAGACACGCCAGAACTTCTACGAACTGAATGCCGATGTGATGGTGGGCGTGGAAAAAGGGTTCTCCGAAACATGGCGTATCTCCGGTTTTGTAGGCGCCAACGTGATGCGGAACAAAAATGATAAACTGTACCTGACCGGCAATACCTTCAATATCCCGTATTTCTACGATCAGAGCAACCTGCAGACGAAAACCGTTACCAACGATATTTTCGAAAAGAGGATCAATTCGCTGTATGCCTCCGCTGAACTGTCTTTTAAAAGTTACCTCTACCTGACGCTCACCGGCCGCAACGACTGGTTCTCTACGCTGCCGGTCAACAGCAACAGCATCTTCTACCCGTCCGCCGGTCTCAGCTTTGTGCTCTCCGACGCAGTGACCATGCCCAAATGGATCAACTACGCCAAGCTGCGTACCTCCTGGGCACAGGTGGGCGGCGATACAGACCCTTACCGCCTCCGGCTGGCCTACCAGGTGCAGAACCCGCTGGTACTGGGCACTACCAGCCTCCCGGTTGCAGACGTAAAGAAAGCGCAGGATGGCAGCTATGCAGTACCCAACGCTAATCTTAAACCCTACGTCAATACCAGCTATGAAGCCGGCTTTGAAGCCCGCTTCTTCGACAACCGGCTGTCTGTTGACTTCTCCTGGTATACCCGCAAAACAAAGGATGATATCGTGCAAACCACTATCTCCAACGCTTCAGGGTACAACACCGCCTTCATCAACGTTGGTAAAGTAAGCAACAAGGGAATAGAGCTGATGATAACAGGTACGCCTGTACGTAGCAAAAATTTCACCTGGGATATTACACCCAACTTCGCGTACAACAAGAGCGAAGTAATTCAGCTCGACGGTAAGCTGAACGCACTGAAAGTATCTGACGTGCGTACTTTTAACGTTACCATCCAGCAGGTGCCGCACCAGCCTTTTGGCGTTATCCAGGGATACAGCTTCCAGCGCGATGACCAGGGCAACATTCTCTTTAACGCCGCCGGTAAGCCTTTGCAGGGGCCGCTGACGATCTTCGGAACAGGCGTGGCGCCGTATACGCTGGGCGTGACCAATACTTTTACCTATAAAGCTTTCTCGCTGGGCGTGCTGATAGATTCCCGCTGGGGCAACAAGCTGTACTCCGGCACCAACGACTACGGGTACTATTTCGGTTTGCAGAAAGCGACGCTCGACGGCCGCTCCGGTGGGGTGACTATCAAAGCACAGGACCCCAACGATCCCACCAAGTATACAGACAAAGTGGTGGATGCACAGGATTATTACCAGAACATCGCATTCAACATTGCGGAGCCGTTTATCTACAGCGGCGCTTTTGTAAAGCTGCGCCAGGTGATACTGACTTACAGCCTGCCTTCAGCCACCCTGAACAAAACACCGTTCACCGGGGCATCACTTTCCTTTGTGGCGAGAAACCTCTGGATCATCTATAAAGATGTGCCCAATGTGGACCCCGAATCCACCTACAGCAACGGCGCTGGCCAGGGGGCTGAACTGTTGGGCTATCCGCAGTCCAGAAGTTTTGGTTTGAACCTGAATGTAAAATTCTAAATCGCTTTGATCATGGTTAAATCAATATATACATATGGAACAGCAGTATTGCTGCTATGGCTGTCGCTGGTTTCCTGCACCAAAAACTTTGAGAAAATCAATACCGACCCGACGGCCGCCCCGGTGGTGGCGCCGGGCATCCTGCTCACGAGAGGGCTGCTGTATGTCTCCGGCGGCGAGTTCGAAGCATGGCGGGCCAACCTTATCTACTGCGGTCCTATGGTACAGCATCTTTCCTCCACCAGCCTCACTTACGTGGGAGACAAATACCTGTATAACGATGGTTACAGCGGGTCGGCGTTCAACTCGTTTTATCCCAACGGCGTGAAAATTCTTACCACGCTGATAGAACAGACAAAGACAGATCCGTCACAGGCAAATTTCACAGCCATGGCCAAGATCGCCCGGGTGATCATGTTACAGCGGCTGACGGACCTGTACGGCAATGTGCCTTACGTGGCTGCCGGCAGGGGATTTATCGATCAGAACTTTACGCCCGCCTACGACGCGCAGGATGCTATCTATGCCGGTTTTGCGGCGGAACTGCAGGAGGCTGCGGGCATGCTCGACGCCGGTAAGCCCACCCCGGGCAATGCCGATATTTCCGGCTACGGCGGCGTGCCGGGCCAGTGGAAGAAGCTGGCCTATTCGCTGCTGTTGCGGGTGGGGCTGCGGCTCTCCAAAAAAACAGACCCTTCGGCGGGCAGGGGATGGGTACAGAAAGCGCTGGCTGGTGGCGTGTTTACGGCCAACGCCGATGCGTTTTATATTCAGCATGCCGCCGGTGATTATGATAATCCCAACAGTCACGTGATCGGAGTGTACCCCGGCAGCAGGGCCGAAACCGGGAAAGACAACCAGGGCATTAAACTGTCGAAGTTCTTTGTGGACTTGCTGAAAACCAAAGCAGATCCGCGGTTGCGGATCATTTCCGAATTGCCTAAAGCCGATTCCACCCCCGGCGGTTCCAATGACCCGGCGGTGCAGAAAGGGCTGCCCAACGGGTTTGACAACACTTCAGACCCGGTGTACGGCATCGGCTCCACCGGCGATGCCAACCTGGCGCATTATTCACAGCCGCGGCAGGTCATCGCGCAACCCAATTCCCCGAACATCTTCATCACCTATTCCGAAGTACAGCTGATGCTGGCCGAAGCTGCGGCCCGTGGCTGGATCGCCGGCGACCCCGTGGCTTATTTTACCACCGGTGTAAAGTCCGGCATCTGGCAATGGACGCTGTATTCCTCCTCCATATCGTATGACGATGCAGCAGCCACCGCGTATGCCACCGCGCAGGCGGCGCCGCTGGCGGGAACGCTGGCCGCGAAGCTGGAGGCGATCAATACCCAGTATTATATCACCACTTTCCTGAATGAATACGAAGCTTATGCCAACTGGCGCCGCAGCGGTTACCCGGTACTGAAGCCGGTGAACTACAAGAATAATGAAACCAACGGCCGGATACCGCGCCGGTTGCGTTATCCGAGGAACGATTATGATGTAAACCGCACGAACGTGGAGGCAGCTAATACCGCACAGGGCCCGGATATTTTTATGACGCCGGTGTGGTGGGACAAACCCTGACCGTCTATTCAAAAACAGTAATAAAAAACGCCATGACAAAACACATCCTGTTTTCAGCCATTTTTGTATTAGCCTGCCTGTCGCTTCCGGCGCAGGATTCCCTGGGGCTTTCCCGGACTGTCAGCTTCCGGAATGCGGTAGACAATAATTTAGGCGTCAGGTTCGGCACTGCGCTAAGTTTTCATCCAAAGGACAATACCGTTGGCACTCCTTATCTGTATGCCGATTGGGGCCGTTTGCGGATCGATTCGATGGACAATAAGCCGGTGGCCCGTTCGGTGGTATACGACGCCAATCTGGACCTGGAAAAAAATATGGTGATCGTGAAAGGCGGCGATGGAAGGGCCTATGCACCGGAAGTGAATAATGTGCAGGCGCTCCATTTCAGTAAAGGGGAGGAGCAGCATGCCTTTGTGGCCCTGCAGATCGACGGGATGCAGAAGTTTGTGGAGCAGCTGGCTGCGGGCAGGTACCGGTTGGTGAAAGATGCCAAAGTGGTATTCCATCCGGCCGATTTTGTAGACAAAGGGATGGTGCAGAGCGGCAAAAACTACGATGAGTACAAGAAATCGTACACGTATTACCTGGTGAAAGACCAGGCGCCGATGAAGGTGGTGCTGCGTAAAAAGCAATTCCTGGAGGCGTTGCAGCAGGACCCGGCAGCGCAGGCGGCGGCCAGGAAGTTCCTCTCCGAATATAAGGGAGCTTTCGATGAAACAGCCGCCAGGCTGGCGATTGAGGCGGTGAATAAATAACCGGAGGATACCTTTCCCAATATATTAGCCCTGGCATAAGTTTCCGGGGCTAATATGGGTATCAAACATTTTCCAAGCCCACAGAAGTTTTCAGCCCGGCGGTTGTCAGGACTGATAGTATTTTCTTTCTTAGCTATATTATTTTATTGGATTTAACGACTTGTTAACCAAACATCAAAAAATTGTTAAATCTTTTTTGCACTTCTCATAATTATCCCTAAGTTTGAAACCAATATTTCTGTTGAGAAAACTTGTTGTGAAATGAAAATGAAGGATGCACGGGCGAACAGGTTTTTTTTTGGAACGAATTGCTAAAACGTTTTACTACTGTAGCAATACGGGGAACAGTGAACAATGAATTGCCAATGGAGTAAGTCCATCTTAAATGCGGAAAACGGAAACTATGTTTTGCCTGCCTATTGTGCTGCGTTCTGCAGACAGTTGCTGGTAAAAAGTTTACCATGCACTTATGTAATTGCCATGTGACTGATCACTTTGTTATAATTAAAACCAAAAGGAAGCTATGCGAAGATCATTTCTTCTCACCACGTTGCTTTTCTTATGCTGCTGCTTTGCTGCATGGGCGCAGGATAAAAAAGCTGTTACGGGAACCGTAAAAGATGAAAAAGGAACGCCTTTGCCGGGTGTAACGGTAAAGGAAAAAGGAACCGCCAACGGCGCCATGTCGGGTGCTGATGGTACCTTTAAAGTACAGGTGGCTTCCGATGCTACACTGGTCCTCTCTTACATCGGTTTTATGAATCAGGAGGTGCCGGTAAACGGGCAAACCACCCTGACCATCGTCTTGAAAGAAGACAACAAAAATCTGAACGAAGTAGTGGTTACCGCCATGGGTATGAAACGTGAACAACGTAAACTCGGCTATGCGGTAACAGAATTGAAAGGTGCGGACGTGGCCAAAACCAACTCCATCAACCCGGTGTCTGCCCTGCAGGGTAAAGTGGCCGGCCTTGATATCTCCGCTGCTGCCGGTGGCCCTGCCGCAGCTCCCCGTATCGTGCTGCGCGGCGCCAAATCACTGAACGGTAAAGATCAGCCGATCTTCATCGTGGATGGTGTGATCTTCGAAAACGATGAAAGTGCTGCCGACGTAAACTTCGGTAACGTACTGAAAAATCTCAACCCGGACGATTACGAGTCAGTAACTGTGCTGAAAGGCGCTGCTGCTACCGCTCTTTATGGTTCCCGCGCTATTAACGGCGCCATCCTCATTACCACCAAAAAAGGTAATGCAAGAAAAGGAATAGGCGTTACCGTTAGCCAGACCGCCCAGATCGAAAAAGTATACCGTGGCGCTATCGACCTGCAAAATGGTTACGGCCAGGGTATCGACGGTACCTACGACAACACTGCCGGCGGTTACAGCTTCGGTCCTAAAATGGACGGCAGAATGGTGCAGCTGCCCAACGGCACAAGCGTACCCTTTACGCCTAAACCCAACAACGCCAAAGATCTTTACCAAACCGGTAAATACTTTAACACCAACGTGGCCATGGAAGGCGGTAACGACAAAGGAACTTTCCGCTTGTCTTACTCCCACCTGGACAATAACTCCGTTTCTCCGAACAACAGCTTCGGCAGAAACACTTTCGCTTTCCGTGGTTCTTCCCAGATCTCCAGAGTGCTGAGCGCAGACGCGGGCGTAACCTATGCCACTTCCAAAACACTGAACCCCGACCGTCAGGGTGGTGACTATACCAACTACAACATCGGCCGTAAATGGGTATATGTGTTTCCGCGTAACTACGATCCTTCTATCTGGAGCAAACCGGAAAACTACCTCGGGCCCAACGGTGGCCGTGCCAACCTGAGCACCAACCCGGGCGCTGACTATTTCTATCAGCAGGCTTACAACAGCTGGACCCGTAAAGAGTCCCTGATCACCGGTAACTTCTCCCTCACCGCAGAAGCTACAAGCTGGCTGAAATTCGTTGGTAAAGCCAACTTCAGCAGCGAACAGTCTACCGATGAACGTAAAGAAGTTGGTACTGCCGCCTTCTTTAAAGGTTCGGATGGTTTCTACTCTGTAGCAGGCGTGAACAAGTCCCAGTACACCTTCACCGGTATGGCGATCATCACACCGAAACTCGGTAAGAAATTCGATGGTAACCTGAACCTGGGTGCTGAAACATGGAACAGCGGTATCGGTAAACAATACAACAACTACTCCCAGGGTGGTCTCCGTATCCCCTTCCTGTATGACATCTCCAATAGCGTGGGCGCACCAATTGTAAAGAATGATCCGCTGCTCCGCAAACGTATCAACTCCGTATTTTTCGCGGCTAGCCTCGCGTATAATAACGAATTGTTCCTGGACGTGACCGGCCGTAACGACTGGTCTTCTGCCCTGACTTATCCTAAAGGCAGCAAAGGAACTACCACCAACTCTTATTTCTATCCTTCCGTAAGTGCTGCGTGGGAATTCACCCAGACACTGAAAGAAGAAATGCCTTCCTGGATCAGCTACGGTAAACTGCGCGCCTCTTATGCGATGGTGGGTGGTGACCTCGATCCTTATCAGATCAACACCGGCTATTATACCACCGGTCTGTTCCAGGGCTCTTCTACCGGCGAGAACCTGCCGCTGGTAAACATCTTCAACTCAGACATCCTGCCGAATATGGCCCTGAAACCTTCCATCTCCAAAAGCTGGGAGCTGGGTGCCAATGTTCGCTTCTTCAACAACCGTCTGGGCTTTGACTTCGCCTGGTACCGCACCAATATCACCAACCAGATCATCAATCTGCCGACGCCGATTGAATCCGGTGTTACTTCCCGTTACATCAACGCGGGTAGCATGATCAACAGAGGTATCGAACTGTCTATCAACGGTACGCCTATCCAGAATAAAAACTTTACCTGGGACGTAACGCTGAACGGCAGCCGCAATAAAAACAAAATCGTAAGCCTCACACCGGGTGTTGACCAGCTGCAGCTGAACGAAGACCAGGGCGTAAAAGCCATTGCTTCTGTAGGCGGTAGCTACGGTAACCTGGTAACTGACTACGGTTATACCCGCGACGCCAACGGCAAACCGATCATCACCCTCGGCGGCAGCGACTTCCCTTACAAATTTGTACGCGGTAACGCAGTAGTAGGTAACATCATGCCTGACTTCAACCTGGGCCTGCAGAATAACTTCACCTACAAAAACTGGAGCCTCGGCGTATTGATCCAGGCACGTATCGGTGGTGACTTCTTCTCTGCTTCCCATCAGTATGGTACCGGTCGTGGTACTACTGCCAACACCATGTATGGTCGTGATTCCGAACACGGCGGTATCACCTTTACCGATGGTTCCGGCGTTACCCGCAATGACGGTATGATCCCCGATGCGGTGTTCCAGAAAGGTACCACCATCTCCAAAGATGGCCAGAATATCGTGCTGGATGGTATGACTTACCAGCAGGCGTATGAAAAAGGTTACGTATCCCCGCTGACACCCTTCCAATATTATGGTATGATTGGCGACTGGGGTATCGGTATCCGCGAGGCTTCCGTATTCGATGCTTCTTATGTAGCGCTGCGTGAAGTATCTCTCGGCTACTCCCTGCCTACAGACCTGGTACAACGCTGGAGACTGAACAGCCTGCGTGTATCGCTCGTAGGCCGTAACCTGGGTTACCTGTTCAACAATCTGCCGGACCACATCAACCCGGAAGCAGTACGTAACAACAAAACATCTGCCTTCTCTGAGTATGGCGCTGTACCGTTTGTACGTAACATGGGCCTGACTGTACAGGTAGGATTCTAATAACCGTTTAACAATTGAGTAACATGAAACATGTAAATAAATGGGGTTTGGGCGTAGCAGTAGCAGGTATGATGCTGACCGCCTGTACCAAAAACTTTGAAGATATCAACCAAAACCCGCAGGTAAGTGAAGACGTACCACCGGAAATGTTGATCACCCAGTCTGCCAAAAGCATTGTAGACCGCGATTTTGACTGGTTCTATGACGGCTACACCTACCAGCTGCAATGGATGCAGTTTGGTGTGGCGGCTCCGGGATCGTCTCCCACCGGTCTTTTCAGCCCAACCAACACCAACGACTTCTATAATGCCTTTTACAAAAGCATTGGCCGCAACCTTGTGGAAATAGAAGCGGTAGTGTCCAGGAAAGCCGAAGCAGAACGCGCACAGTATGGTAACGTACTGGCGATCGCTAAAATACTGAAGGTGTACAGCGCCTGGAGAGCTTCTGACGCCAACGGCAGTATGCCGTACACCAACGCATTCCAGGCCCGGTCCGATGCCAACTTTACGCCTACTTATGATACGCAGGAAAAGCTGTTCCCCATCTGGGAAGCCGAGCTGAAAGCCGCTATCACTACCCTGCAAAGCGGTCTCTCCGGACAGGCCTCTCCGGGTAACGCCGACATCTTTTACAAAGGTGATGTCAAAAGTTGGGTGAAAGCTGCCAATGTGCTCCGTATCAAACTGGCGATGCGTCAGCTGAAAAGATCAGCAGACAAAGCAACCGCTATCATTAAGGACGCAATGACCGTTACCGACGGCCTCTTCGTAAGCAATGCCGAGGAATGGAAGTTCCTTTCTGCTGACGAAAACTTTGCCCGCGCCGGTAACTGGGCAATGGACAACAATCCGCTGTCTGCCAGCAAAAATATGCTGGACTACATGTACAATAACAATGATCCCCGCCTGGGTATCTTCTACGAAAAAAACAGCTATACCAAAGAACTGGTGGACAGCCTTATCAAAGGAGGTGTTTTTCCGGCTACCGCTACATATAATGAACGCCGTTACTTTGGTCTGCCGGCCAGCCCCGACAGAAGAAAAGCGCCGGCGGATGCCGAGGTATTCAAGGTAAAACGTTATACCATGACTTTCATGGTGGACGGCGAGTCGCAGAAAGTGACCCGTACGCTGGACACCGTGTCCGCTGTACAACGCCGTTTGTTTGACCTCGATGCTGAAAATGGCAACCAGAACGGCGCCCGCTATACGCAGCCGATCCTGAGTTATGCTGAACAGTGCTTCATGCTGGCTGAACTGGCTGTAAGAGGTATCATCACCGGTACTGCGGAAACCTACTATAAAAATGGTGTGGAAGCTTCTATCAAAGCGTATGACGATATGGGCCGCGAAGCTAAAATCCGCGACTATGCGCCGCTGGACGCTGCTGCTATCGCCGCCTACCTGGAAAAACCGAATGTTGCCTTTACCGGTACCAACGACGTGCTGCTGGAAAAAATCAACATCCAGAACTTCCTGAACCTGTTCAAATCTCCCTGGGAAGCCTGGGGCGCCTGGAAAAGAGCCGGTATCCCCAAAGTGGGCGGTATCCTGCCTTTTGAACCGATGCAGGTAGCCGGCCAGACCGTGGCGATCCCCCGCCGCTGGGCACTGCCGCAGCCAACCATCGCCAACCAGACCAACTGGAGAAACGCTATCAACGAAATGCAGCAAACCGGTGAATACGGCAACGCCGATAACGATTTCACCGGCCGCGTATGGTGGGATAAAAAATAGCCTGGCAACAAATTCGCATACATAGCTGACTTTGCTGAAATACATAAAAGCGGCTGTTCCTCTTAGGAACAGCCGCTTTTTGCTTTCCGTCCTGAAAGAAATACAACTCCGCTCCGGATGTAGTAGTATTATGACTACGGTATTGAAGAACTACTACAAATGTGTTGGCTGTGAAGCGGTAAATTTACGTGATTGGTTAGTTTTGAGCCAACTTACCAGAGCGTCAGTGAACCATATCTTTTGGGGGCTATTGTAGTTGTTCGTAACGATGTTTAATGCTGTTTCCGAAGATACCGGATAATAACTTTTCATTTTTTGAAATCACTATCCATCATACTATCATTCAATAAAGCATGACGGATAGTGAAATCGCTATATGGTTACCCGTCGGCGAAAGCCGTATGGGTAATGTTAACCCTAATTTGGCAAGCATAGGACCAGATATGGCAGCTCCGGGGTGGTAGCCGGATGCTGCTACTATCACTTATCAGATATAAAAGCGGCTGGCTGTGTCCACAGTTCAGCACTATCTTTTAATTGATCATCTCTTTGATCTCGTTCAGTTTCAGCAAAGCTTCCACAGGGGTCAGCCTGTTGATGTCCACCGTACCCAGCTTCTCCCGTATCTGCTGGAACGTATCGCTATGCGCGTCAAAAATATTGAGCTGCAGTTTTTGCGTGGGCGTCGTAATATTTTTGATATTTTTCTGTAAGGATGTGTCGATATGTTTTTCCTCCAGGTTGGCCAGTACTTCATTGGCGCGGTTGATCAGTTCCGGCGGCATACCGGCCATACGGGCCACATGGATACCGAAGCTGTGGCGGCTGCCACCTGGCGCCAGCTTACGCAGGAAAATGATCTTGTTACCGGATTCCATATTGGTGATATGGAAGTTTTTCACCCGGGCATGTTTGTTTTCCAGCTCATTGAGTTCGTGATAGTGCGTGGCAAACAGCGTTTTCGGGCGGTGGTCGGTCATATCATGCAGGTATTCCACGATGCTCCATGCGATGGAAATGCCGTCGTAGGTGCTGGTGCCGCGGCCGATCTCGTCCAGTATCACGAGGCTGCGGGGCGTAATGGTATTGATAATGCTGGCGGTTTCGTTCATTTCCACCATAAAGGTAGATTCGCCGCCGCTCAGGTTATCGGAAGCGCCTACACGCGTAAATATTTTGTCGGTCAGCCCGATCTCGGCACTGGTGGCGGGTACGAAGCTACCCATATGCGCCATCAGGGTGATGAGGGCGGTTTGCCGCAGCAGCGCCGATTTACCGCTCATGTTGGGACCGGTCAGGATGATGATCTGCTGATCGTCTTTATTGAGCTGGATATCGTTGGCCACATAGCTTTCGCCGGCTGGCAGGCCTCTTTCTATCACCGGGTGGCGGCCTTCGCGGATGTCCAGCTGGTAACCGTCGGTGATGACCGGCCGGCGGTATTTATATTGCAGCGCGTTGTTGGCGAAGCAAAGAAGGCAGTCGAGCTGCGCAAATACCTGCGCGTCCTGCTGCACCGGTTCTATAAATGGTTGCAGCGCTGCCAGCAGTTCGTCGAACAGCCGTGTTTCCAGCGCCAGTATTTTATCTTCGGCGCCCACGATTTTTTCTTCATACTCTTTCAGCTCCGGCGTAATATAACGTTCGGCGTTGGCCAGCGTTTGTTTACGTATCCAGGTATCGGGTACTTTGTTCTTGTGGGTGTTGGTCACTTCCAGGTAATAGCCGAAAACGTTGTTGAACGCTATTTTCAGGGAAGGGATGCCGGTGGCTTCTGATTCTTTCTGCTGTATCTGCAGGAGGTAGTCTTTGCCTTTGGTGGCGATGCCGCGCAGCTCGTCCAGTTCCTTATTGACGCCATCACGGATAACGCCGCCCTTGTTGACCAGCACCGGCGGATTCTCCATCACTTCATTGAGGATCCTGGTGAGGATAGGCGCGCAGGCGTCCAGTTTTTCGTTGAGGCGTAACAGGTAGTCGTTTCCGCTTTTCCCCAGCAGCTCCTGTACGGCCTGTACCTGTTCGAGGGAGCGGGCCAGCTGCATTACTTCCCGTGGGTTGATTTTACGCAGCGGGATTTTGGATACCAGCCTTTCCAGGTCGCCGGTAAGTTTGAGGTGATGCACCAGTTGCTGGGCCAGTTCCGTTTCTTTGATGAAGAAGGTGAGCGTGTCCAGCCGTTGGTTGATCTGGGCGATGTCGCGGAGGGGAAATACCAGCCAGCGTTTGAGCAGGCGGGCGCCCATGGGGGTGACGGTGTTGTCCAGCACTTTAAGCAGGGTGTGACCGTTTTCCACGCTGCTGTGCAGCAGTTCCAGGTTACGCACGGTGAAGCGGTCCATCCAGAGGAAGTCCTCCTGGCTGATGCGCTGTATGCGGGTGATATGTTGCAGGTGCGGATGTTCGGTGTCTTTCAGATAGTGCATGGTAGCGCCGGCCGCGATGATGGCGGCGTCCATGCCTTCTACGCCAAACCCTTTGAGGGAGTGGGTCTGAAAATGTTTCAGCAGGATGTCTTCTGCGTAACTGGTGGTAAAGATCCACTCGTCGAGGTTATACGTATAAAAGCGGCTGCCGAAGGTAGCTTTGAAATGTTTCTGTTGCTGGCGGGCAAACACTACTTCTGCCGGGCGGAAGCTCTGCAGGAGCTTGTCCACATACTCGGTGCTGCCTTCGGCGATGATGAATTCGCCGGTGGAGATATCGAGAAAGGAAACGCCGGTGATGTCTTTGCCGAAGTGAACGGCTGCTAGGAAGTTGTTGCTGGCGTTCTCCAGTAGTTTGTCATTCACCGCTACGCCGGGCGTTACCATTTCTGTCACCCCGCGTTTTACAATGCCTTTAACGGTTTTAGGGTCTTCCAGCTGGTCGCAGACGGCCACACGATGACCGGCTTTTACCAGTTTGTGCAGATAGGTGTCCAGCGAGTGATGGGGAAAACCTGCGAGGTCAACGTAAGAAGCAGATCCATTGGCTCTTTTGGTTAACACAATGCCCAGTACCCTTGAGGCAATCACTGCGTCTTCGTTGAAGGTTTCGTAAAAGTCGCCCACGCGGAATAATAGTACTGCATCCGGGTATTTGTCTTTGATAGCCTTATGCTGTAGCATCAGTGGCGTTTCTTCTGATTTACTTTTTGCCATGGCGCAAATATATAAAACTCATCCGATCCGGTTATCTTTGCAGATCATGAGAAAGTTAAGCATGGATGAACTGGGCCGTAAAACGGTGGACGAGTTCAAGGCAGCAGATAAGACGCCTGTGGTACTGGTGCTGGACAATGTGCGCAGTATGCACAATGTGGGATCGGTTTTCCGTACGGCAGACGCGTTCCTGTTACAGGGCATTGTGTTGTGTGGCTATACGCCGGTGCCTCCGCACCGGGATATTAACAAAACAGCGCTCGGCGCCACCGAAACGGTGGACTGGCAATATTTCCCTACTACCCTGGAGGCCGTAGAGGCCCTGAAAAACGCCGGCTACCTCATTATGACCATCGAACAGGCCGCCGGCAGCGTGATGCTCGACGCTTTCACCCCTCCGGCCGGTCAGCCATTGGCCCTCGTGTTCGGCAACGAGGTGAGCGGTGTGGACGCCGGTGTCATGAAAATGGCCGACGGCTGCATCGAAATCCCCCAGTCAGGCATGAAACACTCCCTGAACATTTCCGTGAGCACCGGTATCGTAGTTTGGGATATCTTTGTAAAACTGAAAGCCGCCGCTGGCCGGTAAAATTATATTTAAGAGCTGATGGCTCAACTGTTTACATATGATTACTACTATTAACAAGTATCTGTCGCTGGTAAAGTTCAGTCACACCATCTTTGCCATGCCGTTTGCACTGACCGGTTATTTTATGGCTACCACCAAAGGAGGAGGCAGTTTTAGCTGGACAACCTTCGGGCTGGTGGTGCTGTGCATGGTATTTGCCCGCAGCGCCGCCATGGCGTTCAACCGCTGGCTGGACATGGACATTGACAAGCTGAACCCCCGGACGGCCAAAAGGGAAATCCCGGCGGGCATTATCTCTCCGCAGAATGCCATGTTTTTCATCCTGATCAACGTGATGCTGTTCATCCTAACGACCTGGTTCATCAACCGCATCTGTTTTTTCCTGTCGCCCATAGCACTGATAGTGGTGCTGGGATATAGCTATACCAAACGTTTTACGGCCATGTGCCATATGGTGCTGGGCGTAGGGCTGTCGCTGGCGCCGATAGGGGCATACCTGGCGGTAACGGGCGAGTTTGCCCTGCTGCCGGTGCTGGTATCCGTGCTGGTGCTGTGCTGGGTATCCGGTTTCGATATTATCTATTCACTGCAGGATGAAGATTTTGACAAGTCGCAGCAGCTGAACTCCATCCCGGCATGGCTGGGACTTTCCGGCGCCCTGCGTTTTTCCGAGCTGCTGCATGTGATATCCGCTGCACTGGTGATCACCATCGGCATATACGGACACTATCACTGGCTGTTCTGGATAGGCGCCGCCGTATTCATCGCCATGCTGATATCCCAGCACCTGCTGGTAAAACCGCACGACCTCAGCAAGGTCAATGTGATGTTTATGACCACCAATGGTATTGCCAGCGTGGTGTTTGCCGTTTTTGTGATTGCAGACATGCTGATCATTTAGGGATTTTTTGATTTACGGATTTTTTGATTTTGGGGATAACCAGCGTATCCACATATCAGAATAAATCAATCAGAAAGTCGCACTGATCAACAATTTCAAAATAACTAATTCAAATCAAAAAATCCGTAAATCAAAAAATCCCTAAATGGTATGGCGCGTGTAATGGCTATCGATTATGGAAAAAAAAGGACCGGACTGGCCGTGACAGATCCGCTGCAGCTGATTGCCAGCGGACTTACCACTATCCCTACCCATGAATTGATCCCTTATCTGAAAAAATATTTTGCCGCCGAAGAAGTGGAGGCGATTATCATCGGGGAGCCCAAAAACCTGGATGGTAACGCTACCCATGCCACGCCGCTGGTGGAAGAGTGCGTCCGCATCCTCCGGAAAAATTTCCCCCAGGTGCCGGTGAAAAAGGTGGATGAACGCTTTACCTCCAAAATTGCTTTCCAGAGTATGATAGACAGCGGGCTGAAGAAAAAGGACCGCCAGAATAAAGGCCTGGTGGATGAAATCAGCGCCACCATTATCTTACAGGAGTACCTGCAAAATAAAATATAGACATTTATTTATTTTTTCATTTAAATATTTTGATATTTAACTGCGGAAACCCGTTCAAATAACTAAATATCAAAATATCAAAATCTCAAAATAGCCAAATGTCGTACCTTTGCAGATCAATAAAAAACAGCACAAGATCATGATATTGCCAATTGTTGCATACGGGCACCCGGTACTGAGAAAAGTAGCAGATGATATTACGCCCGATTATCCCCAGTTGAAGGAACTTATCGCCAATATGTGGGAAACAATGTACGGCTCCAACGGAGTAGGCATTGCGGCCCCTCAGGTCAACAAATCCATCCGCCTGTTTGTGGTAGACAGCAAACAGATCATCGACAACCTGGAAGACGACGAGAAAAGCGAATATCCGGGAGATGAAGGGATCAAAGAAGTGTTTATCAACGCGCACATCGTGGAAACCGGCGGTAAGGAATGGGCCTACAACGAAGGTTGCCTGAGCATTCCCAAAGTACGGGAAGACGTATACCGCGACGAGACCGTGACCCTTTCCTATGTAAATGAGAATTTCGAACCGCAGCAGAAAACCTTTACCGGCGTGACTGCGCGCGTGATCCTGCATGAATATGACCACATCGATGGCAAACTGTTTATCGATCACCTCAAGCCGCTGAAACGCAGGATGTTGAAAAGCAAACTCGATGATATCACCAAAGGAAAGATAAGGGTAGACTACAAAATGACGTTTCCTAAATAGGAAATAATTTTGTAATGTAAAGAAAACCCTTTATTTTGGTATTGTAAAGATTAACCATCCGTATCCATTTTGGGAACTACCTTATCATATACTGAAATAGAACTCATTCAGGGACTGCAAGCCAGGGATGAAAAGTTATTCAGTTATTTATATGACCACTACTCACCGGCGTTGTATGGGGTGGCGCTCAAAATAGTTACGGATGATGCTTCCGCGGGAGATGTGCTCCAGGAAGTATTTATAAAGATCTGGAAAAATATAGACCGATACGATCCCTCCAAAGGCCGCCTTTTTACCTGGATGCTCAATATTGCCAGGAATACCGCTATCGACAGTTTAAGGTCAAAAGCCCACAAACTTGACCAGAAAGTACAAGACGTAACCAGCGCCAATCTGATGTATGAGCCACAACTGGCCGTACACCTGTCCGTGGACCATCTCGGGTTAACAAAGGTGATTGAGGGCCTTCCAAAAGATCAGCGTGTTATCATCGATCTGGCCTATTTCAAAGGATGCACACAGGAAGAAATCGCCAAAACCCTTGATATCCCCCTGGGAACGGTGAAGACCAGAATGCGCAATGCGATTATGCAGTTGAGAATCCTATTAAAACAATTATAGCACACAGTGGATGTACAACGTTACATATCATCCGGTATCCTGGAGAGTTATGTGTTTGGGCTGCTTCCCGAAGCAGAACATAACGAGGTGGAAACAATCGTAGCACAGTATCCTCAGGTAAAAGCCGCTGTCCAGGAGTTACAGCTGGACAGGGAACGGTTTGTACAGTTGTACGCCATGGCGCCGCCAGCCGGTATCAAAGACCGCCTGCTGGATATCATCCGGGAAGAAGAAACACCCGCAGGCCATGCGTTGTTACCGGAAGAACTGCGTACACCGGCCGCGGCCAACGGTTCCCGTGAAACACCGGTGAAACGGCTCAACGGCAACAGCCGTAAATCCGGTACCGAAAGAGTCTGGAAATACATCGCTGCTGCTATTATCCTGTTGTTCCTCGGAAGCGTTATACTCAACTTCTTTTTCTTCAGCCGCTCTACAGATTATAAGAGCCGCTACCAGTCGCTGGTAGCCGCCAAAGAAAAACTGGACGCTGAAAAGGAGAGCCAGTCGCTCACCGCCAGCCGCGAAATGGAGAAAGAGCTGGACATGCTGAAAGACCCGGCCTTTAAATGGATCAAGCTGGAAGGCTTCGGCGCCAACGCCGGACAAATAGTGACGGTTTGCTGGAACCCCGTGTCCCACGCCGTTTTCCTCATTGCACAGTCTTTACCGCTGCCTCCGGCCGGTAAACAATATCAGTTATGGGCTATTCATAACAAAAAGCTGGTGGACGCCGGCGTGTTCCATGGCGGAGCACAGGTAACACAGAAAATCCAGCCGATGAAGCCGGCGGAAGCGGCAGAAGGCTTTGCCATCACTCTCGAGAACGAAGGCGGCAGCACACAGCCTACTATGGACCAGCTGCAGCTCTCAGCCAAAATACAGAAATAGTAACAGGTAACTACGGGTTGTAATTGATTAATCCGTAAATTGCCCCCGATACCTCGGAAAACCATTAGTTACACGCTCGGCACAGTTTACTCAGATTAGCAAGGTAGTTTATATTGATTTTTTTTCAGCTGCGGATGGCGCTACCTATGATGTCATGGAATGAATTCAACCAAATATAACGATCAACCAAACCTGGCTGTCTGTCTTGGATTATCATGTAACATATACAGAAGCAGAACTGGTACATGGCCTTCATGCCCGCGACCAGAAAGTATTCAGTTTCCTCTATGATCACTATTCGCCCGCTCTCTATGGCGTGATCGTAAAGGTGCTGAACGACCCCACGCAGGCTATTGACGTACTGCAGGACGTATTCCTGAAAATATGGCGTCATGCGGACCAGTACGACGAAGACAAAGGCCGCCTGTTTACCTGGATGCTGAATATCGCCCGCAATACCGCGATCGATGTACTGCGCTCCAAAGCCTACAAACTCGAACAGAAAATCCAAAATATTACGGACGACGTACATCTGAACGGTGGCCCGCTAACCGTGTACCAATCCGTAGATTACCTAGGTTTCTCCAAAGTCCTGGACAAGCTGACCAAAGAACAACGTACCCTTATCGACCTGGCTTATTATAAAGGCTGTACCCAGGAAGAAATTTCCCGGGCGCTCGATATTCCGCTGGGTACCGTGAAAACCAGACTGCGTAATGCCATCATCCAGTTAAGGAGCATTTTGAACAAATAAACCTTTTGCGTGGACGCCCAATTCATCATATCGTCCGGACTGATAGAATTGTATACTGCCGGCCTGGTCTCCGAAAAGGAAGGCCTGGAGCTGGAGGCTGCCATGCAACAATTCCCCGAAGTGGCAGCAGCAGTGGCCGCCTGCCAGCGCAACCTGGAAGAATATGTAAAGCTCCAGTCCGTATCCCCGCCGAAAAGCATTAAAATACGCCTGCTCAACCTCATTCATACAGATCCCCTCATACAGGATACAGCAACCACTGCTGATAACCTGCAATTCACTAAAACCTCCCCCATGGAACAAACCAACGTCCTGTCCGTTCCGGAAACCAAAGGTGTTTCCTGGAAATGGATCGCTGTTGCAGCCGCCGTACTGCTTATTGGCAGCGTCATCCTCAACTTTTTTTATTTCAACCGGTGGAAGGAATTCCGGGAGTACAAAGACAAATACCAGTCGCTGCTCCTCTCACAGAACTCCATCATCTCCAAAACCAATGAGTACAAGACCAGACTGGAACAACTCCAGGAATCCATGCAGGTCATGGAAGATCCGAAAGTCATGAAAGTGACCATGCCGGGTACTGCGTCCTTCCCGACGGCCATCGCAACGGTCTTCTGGAACCAGGACAACAAACAGGTATACCTGAAGGTCAACAACCTGCCGGAACCGGCCGCCGACAAACAATATCAGCTGTGGGCCATCGTAGACGGCAAACCGGTAGATATGGGCGTGTTCGAAATGGGCGATACAGCAAGCCTGCTGCAGAAAATGAAGATCACCGGCAAAGCACAAATGTTTGCCGTAACCCTGGAAAAGAAAGGCGGCGCCGCTTCTCCAACCATGGAGCAGATGTACGTAGCCGGCAAAATCCCGGGCTGATAATAACATCAACAGCCGGCAGCCCCCGCTGCCGGCCCGTATACACCACTGATCCCGGCGGAGATGACAGGGCCTTCGGCACCCCTGTTGTCTCCGCTGTTTTTTTAACGAATTCCTAACACCGGAAAGCTTACAGCTTTTCCCTAAATTGCAGCATGTCACATTTTTGGAAAAGTATAGCCGCAACCGTTGTTGCGGGATTCCTGCAACTAACACACCTGGCCGCTCAGGATACAGCCAGGTACAAAGGAATGACTGTTAACCTGGACGAAGTGATCGTAGAAGCGAAACGTATAGGCTTCGACGTTAATAGTTTTATCAAACGGGTGGAGGAAGACACCACCTTTTACCGTGCCTTTAAAAACCTGCACATAGTAGGGTTTCAGGCCGACAATGACATCCGTATCCTCGATAAAAAAGGCGGCGTACAGGCCTCCCTTAAAAGCAAAACCCGCCAGCATGTGAAAGGCCGCTGCCGTAACATGGAAGTGCTCGACCAGCAGGTGACCGGCGACTTCTACACCCGCAAGGGAGATTACAACTACTATACGGCGGAACTGTACGGCAACCTGTTCTTTACCACCGGCACCGTATGCGAAGGCAGCAGCGGCGAAAAAACCAGCGCCGGCGGCGCCATGGCCCGCCATAAAGCCCAGCTCAAACAACTCATCTTCAACCCCGGCAAACCCGTAAAAGGCGTGCCCATCGTAGGTCCGAAAGTGGCCATCTTTGATCACGATGTAATGCGGTTTTACGACTTTTCCATCAGCGCGGAAACTTATGTGGACGGCACCCCCTGCTATGTGTTTTCCGCCAAAGCCAAACCGGACCTCGGACGCATAGACCGCGGCGACGTGGTGGTAGACGAGCTGATCACCTGGTTCAACAAGGAGAATTTTGAAATAGTAGGCCGTAAATACGCCCTGTCCTACAAAACGATGCTGTTTGATTTTAATGTGAAGATGAACGTGCAGATGACCAAACAGTTCGGCCTGCTGATACCCGCACTGGTAACCTACAACGGTACCTGGGACGTGGCCTTCAAAAAGCGGGAAACAGCCGCTTTTGTCGCTAAATTCTATGATTTTAAAGCAGCGGAATAATTAATACAACACCGTCACCGTACCGGTCTTATGCACCGGTATACGGGTATATACTTCACGGTAATCCACAATCCAGACATAGGTGCCCAGGTCTGCCTGCAGGCCTTTCACGCGGCCTGTCCAGCCTATCTGCGGGTCTGTCGTGTAAAACACCCGCTCGCCCCACCGGTTGTAAATGCTGAGGGTATATTGCTCTATCGGGCACCGGTACCGCGGCCGGAAATAGTCGTTACGCCCATCGCCGTTAGGGGTAAACGCATTGGGGAAATGCACGGTGCACTCACAATCATGATAATCCACCCTTACTGAATCCACACTCTTGCCACAGGCATTCCAGGCGGTCAGGGAATAGATGCCCGGCTGCCTCGCCACGAACTGCGGAATACTGGTGCTGTCCTGCCACTTGAAAGGCGCACCGCCGGCGCCCACTACCGGTATCTGGTATACTTCATTACGGCACAACAGGGTGTCCGGCCCCAGGTTGACCCGCAATGTATCATTGAATGACACGTGGATAGTGTCCGACGATTCGCATCGCCCGATCTGCGCATGCACAAAATAGTTGCCCGGTTTGGTCACATAATAGGTAGCCTGGTCGGAGCCGTCCTGCCAGCGGTATAATCCGTTGCCGAAATCGGCGGTCAATACCAGAAAATTGCCTTTACAGATAGTAGTATCGTTGCCCAGGTTGAGTTTGCGCAGCCGGTTGAAATTCACGAAAATAGTGTCTACCACATTGCAGATATGGTTGATCTCTACCAACGCCCAGATATTGGCTTCATAGTTCACGCTGATAGAGGGTGTGGTGGCGCCGTTGCTCCATTTCCAGGCGGTAGCCTCCGGAACGGAAGGCGCCAGGGTAATGGATTCGCCCGGACAGAGCAGCGTATCGGGGCCCAGGCTGAAAGGGTAGGGCGGACCGGTAAAAGTGATGGTGATGGCATCTGTTATTTCGGCGCAGCCTTTGGGGAATACCCGCACGCTGTAAGTGCCGGTGGTCCGTACATCCTGCACGGGATCGGTGTTGCCGGTGTTCCAGAGATAGGTGCAGTTCTGCGCGGTGGCGTCGAGCTGCAGCTGCTCGCCGGAGCATAACACCAGGTCAGGGCCCAGCTCTATCTTCGGTATCGGTGTATAAAACACGTTGACGGAATCGGGAACAAGGCAGCCATTGATCTTTACTTTATAGGTGGCGGAGGTGTCTACCAGGATGTCCGGCGACGTGGAGCTGTCCTGCCACAGGTAAGTGGCGCCGGGTATCACAGGCGCGCTGAGGGTCATGGTACCGCCTTCACAAAGTGTCACGTCCTGGGGGCCCAAGTCGAAGATTACCGGTGTAACGATGGTGACAGGCTGTGTGGTAATATCCCGTACACCGCTGCGCCACGCGACCAGTGTGATGGTGTAGGTGCCTGTTTGCTGATAAACGTGAAAAGCGCCGCGTATTTTATCGGAAGAGTCTTTTTCTGCTGAAGGGGGATCTCCAAAATACCATTTCACAGAGTCGATGCCTGCCGGTTGCCGGATAACAAGGAACACACTGTCCTGCACACAAGTGGATGATACTGTAAAAGGGGTGACTGCGCTGGATTTCAGGGCGACCGGCAACAGGGCCAGCAGTAGTAAAAGGATGCGAGATAAACGGCGTGTTTGGAGGCTTCTCATGTTTGTTGACATGGTAATGGCCGCTAAGATAATCGAAATATATAAATAAATAGTAATAATTTAGCATGAAATAAAAAGCCTCCGGAGATCGGTGTCTGCGGAGGCTTTTACTATTTTAATCTTCCCATTTTTGTTGTTTGCCTTCTTCTTCCTGCAGGGGCCTTGCGGTAGTATACCGGCTCCATTTTTCCAGCACCTGGGTAAAGTCCGGTGGGAGCGGGCTTTCGAAGTACATCTGCTTGCGGGTGCGGGGGTGGATGAAGCCCAGTTGCTGGGCGTGGAGCGCATGCCGGGGCATGATCTCGAAGCAGTTTTCCACAAACTGTTTGTATTTGGCGAAGATGGTGCCTTTCAGGATGCGGTTGCCGCCGTAGGTATCGTCATTAAAAAGGGAGTGCCCGATATGTTGCATGTGTACGCGGATCTGGTGGGTACGGCCTGTTTCGAGGCGGCACTCTACCTTGGTAACGTAGTTGAAACGCTCCAGCACGCGGTAATGGGTAATGGCTTCCTTGCCATACTCGCCGTCGGGATAGGCGTCCATGATCTTGCGCAGGCGCTGGTGACGGCCAACGTGGGCTACCACAGTGCCTTCATCTTCCTCGAAGTCACCCCATACGAGCGCAATATAACGACGGTGAACGGTATGGTCGAAAAACTGTTTGGCCAGGTCGGTCATCGCTTTCTCTGATTTGGCCACTACCAGCAGGCCGGAAGTGTTTTTGTCGATACGGTGTACCAGCCCGAAGCGCGGGATCTCCGGCGTGGTCGCCTGTGTTTTGTCACCCAGGTACCAGGAAAGGCCGTTGACCAGCGTGCCGGTATAATTGCCGCAACCGGGGTGTACGACCATACCGGCGGGCTTATCGATAATCAGCACATCTTCGTCTTCGTAAACAATATTGAGGGGTATCTCCTCGGGCACCACTTCGGTGCTTTCGGGGTTTTTGTTGGAAAATACGACGATCCTGTCCAGCGGTCTGATCTTATAGTTGGCTTTAACAGGTTTGTCATTGACCAACACCATCTCCGTGTCCAGTGCATTCTGGACCTTATTGCGGGTAGCGCCTTCGATACGGGCGGTCAGGAATTTGTCGATACGGACAGGTTCCTGGCCTTTGTCCACCACCATATTGATCTTCTCATACAGTTCCTCACTGCCCTCCCCGTTTTCGAGCTCGTCTTCCAGTTCCAGCAATTCTTCTGCCATTACAGTAAATTTTGGCAAAGGTAAAATAAAATACCCGTCCTGCCCGCCCTGATACGCCTTAGCGCTTTGTTTTATATCTTTGCACCCGGGATTTTTCTCTTTAAACACGGACCACGGTGGTCCGGAAAAAAGCATAGGAGTGTAGCACTTTTCAGTATGGAAAAGCAGGAGATCATCGTCAGAGACCTTGGCAAAATAGATTATCAGGAAGCCTGGGACTACCAGGAACAACTATTGAAGGACAACGTACAACGGAAGGCCCAGGCGCCGGACCAATGGCCCAAACCAACCACCAATTACCTCCTTTTCTGTGAGCACCTGCCCGTATATACCCTCGGAAAAAGCGGCCATATGGAAAACCTGCTGCTCAGCCAGGAAGAGCTGGCGCAACAGGGGATCGGCTTTGTGCCTACCAACCGCGGCGGCGATATCACCTTCCACGGCCCCGGCCAGATTGTAGGGTATCCCATCCTCGACCTCGAAAATTTTTTCACAGATATCGGAAAATACCTGCGCTGCCTCGAAGAGGTGGTGATCCGCACCCTGGCCGAATACGGCGTTACCGGCGACCGGTCGCCCGGGGAAACCGGCGTGTGGCTGGACCCGCAGGATAAAACCAAAGCCCGTAAGATCTGCGCCATGGGCGTGCGCTGCAGCCGCTGGGTGACCATGCACGGTTTTGCGCTCAATGTGAATACGCCCATGAACTACTTCAATAACATCATTCCCTGCGGTATCGCCGACAAACAGGTGGCTTCCCTGGACCAGGAAGTCGGCCGCGAAGTACCGGTGGCTGAAGTGAAAGAGAAGCTGAAAAAACACTTTGCGGAGGTATTTGGCGCCATACTTATTTAGGGATTTTTTGATTTACGATTTTGAAATTTCAGCGACTATAACCCAGGCCGCTATTGAGAATAAAGCAAGAAGACCGAAGCGATTTTATACTCGCTTCGGTCTTCTTGCTTTATCAATTTATGAAATCTCAAAATCGTAAATCAAAAAATCTCTATATCTACATGCGGTAGTTCAGCGGAATATAAAAATTCCATTTTTCCTTCAGACGGCCGTCTTCAAACAGTTCAAAGTTGAACCAGCCGGCGTGCATGAAAATAGCCTTCTCCAGTATGAGGGACGGTCCTTTTACATGCTCTATCTCAAACAGGAAAGCGCCGTTAGGCTCATAAAATTTGACAGAATATTTTTTCTGCGGCGCATCATTCAGTTTGATGTTGATGTTACCGTCGGCGGTGGTGTAAATATAGTTGGAAGGGTGCCATACCACTTTCGGTTCTTTGTTTTCCTCGGAGGCGGGTTTGTTGGGATTGCGGGTGGCATCCTTGATATCCGCGTACTGCAGCTTCATGTCTGCCCTGATAGTGCTGTCGGGCAGGGCCAGCACGGTTTTGCTGTACATAAACCGGCCGTTGTTAAACAGGATGAAGAGGCGGTAATAGTTGGTGCCGGGCAATGGTTTATTGTCCAGGTATGCATTCCGGGTTTGAGTGGGATAGCTCGCGTAACCGATGGTATTAAAGTTCAGCACGCTGTCCAGTGAGCGCTGAATGCCGATCTCTTTCACCTCCATGAATCCGGATATCCAGTCCAGCTGGATTTTACCGGTTTTAATGGTGGCGGTGAATTCAGGCAATACCGGGGCAGTATTTCCTGCCCTTTACCTGTGAGTGCTATCGATATAAAAAGTCCAATGGCGAATGTTAAACGCGCGACCTGCTTCATACTTAAAATCCGTGATCTCTTAAAGTTGGCAAAAATACACTACCGTCCAAATATAATGAACAGTTTTTATAGGGAGAGAACGCCCGGAGGCAGGGAAAGATTGCCCTGTAGCCCGCCGGTATGTATTAATAATACTTTGCTATTGTCAGGAAAGTAGCGCTGATGGATTAATTCACGGAAAGCACGGACCAGTTTCCCGGTATAAATGATGTCGGTCGGGATGCCTGTTTCTGCAAAAAAGGTATTGATAAAATCTATAAGGTCCGGTTTCACTTTTGCGTAGCCGCCTCCATGAAAATCATGCAATAGCTGCCAGTGGCTTGTTGGGCCGGGATGCAGCAGGGCTTTCACTTCTGCTTCCAGGTAGCCTGCGCCTTTAAGCACAGGGATGCCGATGACGGTTTGTGCCGCAGCGGCGCTGTTGATAAGGCCGGCCAGGGTAGTGCCGGTCCCCACGGCGCAGAGGATATGGGTAAAATGCCCGGTGGGGAACAGGGAGAGGATCTCTTCGCAGCCACGGGCGCCGGCGGCGTTGTGCCCGCCTTCCGGTATGATGTAGGTGCCCGGGCGGTTTTCAAAGGAGATGCGGTGATGGCGGTAGGCTTCCCGGCTGACGAACTCCAGCTGCATACCCTTGTCCACAGCGGTCTGCAGCGTATGACTCAGCACAGCGGGCTGCTCGCCCCGGATGATACCCGTGCAGTGCAGTCCGGCTTCGCGGCAGGCTGCGGCAGTAGCCGCAATATGATTGGAGAAGGCGCCGCCAAAAGTCAGGATGTGTTGTTTCCCTTCGCTACGGGCCGCTTCCAGGTTGTATTTGAGCTTAAACCATTTGTTGCCGGAAATTTCCGTGTCCAGCTTATCAAGTCGTAACATCGCCGCTTCCTGGCGCGCAGGCAGCCAGGAAGCAGTGATGTTATCTAATGTGATATTGCTGGTGTTCATTGTCTCAAATTGGCCCGTTCGAATTGTCTGCGGCCCGGGCGCTGAATGCGCACCATTAGCCTTTTAACAATGCAGCCCGGTGCATGAGTACCGGGAACCGAAACGCCGGTGGTTATTCGTTCGTCAGAAAGCCGCCTTTGCCGCGGTACAGCTTCACAGGTTTGTCCAGTTTCACTTTCAGCACAGTAACATATTTATCCTGCACACTTTCCGGTACATCGATGTAAACGAGGCCGGGCACGGGGCTCCAGGATATTTTACCGACTACTTTGTGATTCAGTTTAGTGCCGTTGCCTACTACGCTGATCTCTTCAATTTTGTTGCTCAGTCCTTTGATCACGGTCTGTCCGCTGGTTTTGCCGGGCAGGAAGAGATACAGGGTGGCAGAGTCTTTGGAGAGGGTGGTAGGGCCATAGAAGTGTCCCAGGGGCAGGCCGGCGATGGTATTGAACACGGCTTCGCCGTTCTTTTTATTCCAGGCGCCCAGTTCTTTCAGAACGTTCACCTGTTCTGCCGGGATAGTACCGTCGGCTTTGGGGCCGATGTCGAGCAGGAGGTTGCCGCCGTTGGCTACAGCGTCTACGAAGATGGTGATGATCTCGAACGGTGTTTTCCAGTTGGTGTCCTGTGGCTGCCATCCCCAGTTATTGTTGATGGTCATGCAGAGTTCCCACCAGTGGTAGTGGGGGCGGGTCACCGGGAAGTTTTGTTCGGGGGTATCGTAGTCGCCATAACCCTGTAAGCGCCCGTTGATAATGGTGTTGGGATTATGGGTGGTGAGCATTTTACGCATTTTGGCGGCTTCCCATTCTTCTGCAGAGTGCTCCCAGTCGCCATCAAACCACCAGAGGTCGGGGTTGAATTTGGTCATGACTTCTTCCATCTGGCCTTCATAGAATTTCAGGAAACGTTGCCAGCGGGCGGGTTGTGTCTTGATATCATAGCGGTTGCTGTCTTTGAGGAACTGGGGATAATCAGGATAACTCCAGTCGATCAGCGAAAAATAGGCACCACATTTGATACTGTCGCGCCGCAAAGCGGTGTACAGGGGCGTGAGCACATCCCGTTTGGCAGGGGTGCTGTTAACCACGTCGAGCTTGCTGTATTTGCTGTCCCACAGCGCCACGCCGTCGTGGTGTTTGGTGGTAACGACCGCGTAACGGGCGCCGGATTCTTTGATGAGATCGGCCCACTCCTGCGGGTTGTAATTACTGGCAGTAAAGCCTTTCAGCTGCTGCATGTAATCGGGGTAGGAGATTTTTTTGTTGTGGAATGACCAGGATTCATCGATTCCTTTCACTGAGTAAATGCCCCAGTGGATGAAGATGCCGAGTTTGGCGTCGGCAAACCATTGCATTTTGTTTTTGATGTCGTCCGGATTGGTTTTCTGTTGCGCATTGGCAGTCATACAAAGCTGCATGGCACAGGCGCCCAGCACAAGTAATCTTTTCATCGTTCCGTTTAAATTAATTATTAATATATGTGTTGTCCACAAAAAGAAAGCGTGAAAATAGGTTTAATGATTATATTTAGCGCCGATATTTTCAGGCAAAACATTGAAAATTCTAAAATAATATCAGAAAAATGCAACCGACTTTATTGATTTTAGCGGCCGGTATGGCCAGTCGATATGGCAGTTTGAAGCAAATCCAGGCTTTCGGGCCCAGCGGTGAGACTATCATTGACTACTCTATTTACGATGCTATCCGTGCCGGCTTTGGCAAGATCGTATTTATTATCCGGGAGAATTTTGCCTCAGAGTTCAGAGAGATTTTTGAACCTAAGCTCAAAGGCCGTGTAGCAACGGATTACGTATTCCAGAACATGGATTCATTCACCGGCGGTTACCAGATCCCGGCAGAACGTACCAAACCCTGGGGCACTGCGCACGCCATCCTGTGTGCGAAAGACGCCATCAATGAGCCTTTTGCCGTGATCAATGCGGATGACTTTTACGGAGCGGATGCTTTCGTGAAAATGGCTGCATTTCTGAAGGGCGAGGCTAAAGCGGACATCTACAGCGTAGTAGGTTACGAGCTGGGCAAAACAGTAAGCGAGCACGGTTCCGTGTCCCGCGGCGTTTGCGCAGTGGACGGCGCCGGTTTCCTCTCTGCCATCAATGAAAGAACAAAGATTTATACTGACAATGGCCAGATCGTTTATGAAGAAGCCGATGGCAGCAAACACCCGCTGGGTGCTGATACGCCGGTTTCCATGAACTTCTGGGGCTTCCATCCCAGCGTATTTGACATGAGCCAGTCGCTGTTCAACGAGTTCCTGGAGAAAAACGGCACCAACCCGAAATCGGAGTTCTTTATTCCGATTGTGGCTGACGAATTTATCCGTCGTGGTATCGGCAAGGTAAAAGTATTGCCTACCACAGCGAAATGGTTTGGGGTTACTTACAAGGAAGATGCACCCGGTGTTCAGGCCAGTCTGTCGGAATTGGTTAAAAACGGAGCATATCCCGACAATTTATGGAAATAACACCCAACAAATTAATCCTTCAGGCTTTTGGACTGGAGCCTGAAGGATTAAACGTCCGAAGATTCGGATCAGGACACATCAACAACACTTTTCTGCTCGAAAAGAAGGAGGACGGCAGCAAATATGTTTTACAGAGAATCAATGTAAACGTATTTAAGGAACCCGGGGTAATAGCCGCCAACCAGCGAATGGCAGCCGATTATCTCGCAGCACATCATCCGGGGTATCTGTTCATTACGCCCATACCCACAGTCAGCGGGGAAGAGCTCTTTGTAATGGACAACGAATACTGGCGAATGATTCCGTTTATTGCCGGGTCCGTGACGGTAGATCAGGCAGATAACCCAAAGCAGGCATATGAAGCCGCCAAACAGTTTGGCCGCCTTGCCAGTTACCTTTCGGGCATCGACCTGAAGCCGTTTAAAGCTTCGATTCCGAACTTTCACAACCTTACCCTCCGTTACGCCGCTTTCCAGGAAGCTATCCGTAACGCCAGGGAAGACAGGAAGGCAGCAGCAGAAGAGCTGATTGACGAATTCCTCCGCTACTCCGACATCGCAGTCACCTACGAACAGCTGAAAACAAATCCCGAATTCAGGGACCATCTGATGCACCATGATACCAAAATCAACAATGTGCTGCTCAACAAAGACACATATGAAGGTATCTGCGTCTGTGACCTGGATACACTGATGCCGGGAAAAATCATCTCAGACCTCGGAGACATGGTACGCACCTACGTCTGCCCCGTTTCCGAAGAAGAACCGGATGTCAGCCAGATCGTTATCCGCGAGGCGTACTTCGAAGCCCTCATGCAGGGATACCTCGAAGAAATCGGCGGCACTTTAACCAAAGTGGAAAAAGAACAGCTCTTTTTTGCAGGAAAGTTCATGATCTACATGCAGGGGATCCGGTTCCTCACCGACTATCTCAATGGCGATGTGTATTACCCGATCAGGTACGCCCTGCACAATTTTGACCGCGCTCACAACCAGCTCGTACTGCTGAAGCGCCTCATCGAAAAACAAGACACTTTGCAGGCTATTATCAACAAATGCCTCCATGTCAGTGAACAGGTTTAGACTAGTGAACAATTAAATGAAATCTTTAAAAATCCCGGTACAGCCCTGTACCGGGATTTTTTTTGCCCATTATCCCGCTTTTCCCTGCTTTCGGGCTGACCGGAATTGTTAGTATTTGGTAACCGGTTCCGGTGGTTTGTTAGAAACGAATCAATATTCGACTTCTTTTTTTGAATATTTTCAAAAACATATAAAGGGATTAATTTTTGACGAAATATTTAGCCCTTTGTTGTTTTTTATTTTTTTCACGAATACATTTGTACTGATAGAAACAATTATCGCCTCCTTATGTGGGAAAATAAAGACAATATAAAACTTAATCACATCGTACCTCAGCTCAACTGGGCTATCACGAAGGTCGTGATTATCGTCGTTGTCATTATTAGCCACCATTTCGGAGGATAGGTACACGTGCATAATCAAAATCGATATAACGCCTTCCTCCGCAAAGAGGAAGGCTTTTTTTTTGACCACTGACTACATTTTGACGCTAATAATTCAATTTTATGTATAGCTATTACAACAACGACACCATTCTCTATCTCGACGGTGAGTATCTGAAAGCAACAGCAGCCACCACAGACCTCTTCGGTCAATCCCTCCACTACGGCTATGCCGTGTTTGAAGGCATCCGCGCTTATAAAACGGCCAGCGGAGAAGTAAAAATCTTTAAAGCCAAGGAACACTTCGACCGCCTGAAGCGCTCCTGCGAACTGATCCACATCCCTTACAACTTTGACAACGATGAGCTGATCGCCGCGAGTTACAAGGTGCTGGAGATGAACAACATGGAGGAAGCCTATATCCGCCCGCTGGTGTTCTGTCCGCCTAACATGACCCTGAAAGCAGCGAGCCAGTCCAATATACTCATCTGCGCATGGGAATGGGGCGCTTACCTCGGCGAAAAGCTCCTGCGCATCATGACTTCCTCTTTTGAAAGGCCGAACCCGAAAGCGTTCCAGATAGAATCCAAATCGGCCGGCCTGTATGTAAACTCGATACTCGCCTCCCAGGAAGCCAAACAAAAAGGATACGACGAAGCGCTGCTGCTGGATATGAATGGAAACGTTGCGGAAGGCCCGGGTGCTAACATCTTCTTTGAAAAAGACGGCAAAATCTTCACTCCTCCTCCCGGTAACATTCTCCCCGGCATTACCCGCGCCACTGTTATCGAACTTTGCCAGGAACTGCAAATCCCGCTCGAAGAAAAACTGTTCACCATCGATGAATTAAAACAGGCAGACGCCGCTTTCTTCTGCGGTACCGCTGCAGAGGTAGTAGGCCTCGAATCTATCGACGGACAAGCTTTCGCCAAACCATGGGCTTCTTCTCTCGGAAAAGTATTACAACAGGCATATAAAGCGAAAGTGCTCGAAAAAACCTTTCAACGCGAAGCACAATTAGCATAGCCTTTAGCTGTTAGTATTTTAGCTGTCAGTGCTAAATGCTGGCAGCTAAAAGCTAAAAGCTTCCCTTGGACCTTGTAAAACGAAAAATAGAGAATCATCTACAGTAAAGGATTTGAGCGTTCCAAAGGCAGATTTGAAGACCGGTTTACCGGAAATATTTGGTTTGAATTTGCCGGCCTCACCGGGTATTTTGTGAAGGATTTTTAAAATGGGGTTACTATCAAACAGTTGGTAATCCGGGAAATATTAACAGCAATGGAATTAAATAAATACAGCAAGACGATTACTCAGGACCCTACGCAGCCCGCTGCGCAGGCACAGCTCTATGCTATCGGCCTTACAGAAACAGACCTGGCAAAAGCACAGGTCGGTATCGCCTCCATGGGCTATGATGGCAATCCGTGCAATATGCACCTCAATGACCTCGCACAACAAGTGAAAAAAAGCGTCTGGGGCAGCGACCTGGTCGGCCTTACTTTTCACACGATCGGGGTCAGCGACGGTATGAGCAACGGTACCCCCGGTATGCGCTATTCCCTGGTAAGCCGTGACCTGATCGCTGATTCCATTGAAACCGTTTGTGGCGCACAATACTACGATGCCCTCATCACCGTGCCCGGCTGCGATAAAAATATGCCCGGCTCCCTGATGGCCATGGGCCGCCTCAACCGCCCCGCTATCATGGTATACGGCGGTTCTATCGCGCCCGGCAAATACAAAGGCCAGGACCTCAACATCATCTCCGCCTTCGAAGCGCTTGGTCAGAAAATGGCCGGCAAACTCGATGAAGGCGACTTTAAAGGCATCGTACAAAACTCCTGCCCCGGCGCCGGCGCCTGTGGCGGTATGTACACGGCCAATACCATGTCTTCCGCTATCGAAGCACTCGGTATGAGCCTGCCCTACAGCTCATCCAGCCCCGCACTCAGCAAGGAAAAACAGGAAGAATGCGCCAGCGTTGGCAAATACATCCGCCTGCTCCTTGAAAAAGATATTAAACCCAGAGACATCATGACCAAAGAGGCTTTTGAAAATGCCCTCACCGTGATCATGGCCCTGGGCGGCAGCACCAACGCAGTGCTGCACTTTATCGCCATCGCAAAATCTGTGGGCGTGCCGCTGACACTGGAAGATTTCCAGCAGTCCAGCAACAAAACCCCGCTGATTGCAGACCTGAAGCCCAGCGGTAAGTATCTCATGGAAGACCTCCACAACATCGGCGGCGTTCCCTTAGTGATGAAATACCTGCTGAAACAAGGCTATCTGCACGGTCATTGCCTGACCGTGACCGGCAAAACACTCGCTGAAAACCTGGAAAACGTTCCGGATATCGACTTCAGCAACCAGGATATAATCGTTCCCATGGAGAAGCCGCTGAAAGCCAACGGCCATATCCAGATATTATACGGCAACCTCGCTGAAAAAGGCTCCGTTGCCAAAATCACCGGTAAGGAAGGCGAACAGTTCAGAGGACCTGCCCGCGTGTTCGACGGTGAATTTGAACTCATCGCCGGCATCCAGTCCGGACGAGTGAAACAAGGCGATGTAGTGGTGATCCGCCAGGTAGGCCCGAAAGGCGCCCCCGGCATGCCGGAAATGCTGAAACCTACCAGCGCCATCATGGGCGTGGGCCTGGGTAAAAGCGTGGCACTGATCACCGATGGCCGCTTCTCCGGTGGTACCCACGGTTTCGTGGTAGGACATATCACCCCCGAAGCTTTCGAAGGCGGTAACATCGCTCTGGTAGAAGACGGTGACATGATCGAGATAGATGCAGTGAACAATACCATCAATATGGAGGTGAGCAACGAAGAGCTGGCAGCCCGCAGGGCCCGGTGGACCGCTCCCGCCCTGAAGGTATCCAATGGAATCTTATTTAAGTACGCAAAACTTGTTAAAAATGCAACAGAAGGATGTGTTACCGATGAAAGCTGAGAAAGCCGATAAGCGGTTGTCTGCAAAGCCTGTTATCTCCGGCTCAGAAGCTGTGATCCGTTCCCTCATCGCAGAAGGTGTGGACACCATCTTCGGTTATCCCGGCGGGGCCATCATGCCTATCTATGATGCCCTGTATGATTTCCAGGACAAAGTACATCACATACTGGTAAGGCATGAACAGGGTGCTACACATGCGGCCCAGGGTTATGCCCGCAGCTCCGGCAAAGTAGGAGTGGCTTTCGCCACCTCCGGCCCGGGCGCTACCAACCTGGTCACCGGCCTTGCAGACGCTTATATGGACAGCACTCCCATGGTGTGCATCACCGGCCAGGTGGCTGCCTCCCTGCTGGGCACAGACGCTTTTCAGGAAACAGACGTGATCGGTATCACCATGCCCATCACTAAATGGAATATACAGGTGACCCGCCAGGAAGACATTCCCGCGGCTATCGCCAAAGCTTTTTATATCGCCCGCAGTGGCCGTCCAGGCCCCGTTCTGGTGGATATCACCAAAAACGCGCAGGTAGGCGAATGTGAATATGAGTATGTACCGTGCACGCATATACGTAGTTATCAGCCGGTGCCTGAACTCAGACAGGACGCGGTAAAAGAAGCTGCTGCGCTGATCAATGCAGCGAAGAAGCCGTATCTGCTGGTGGGACACGGCGTACTGCTGTCCGGCGCTGAAAAAGAACTGATAGCGCTGGCGGAAAAAGCACAGATCCCCATGGCCTCTACACTGCTCGGCTTATCTGCTGTTCCGGTAGATCATCCGCTGTATGTAGGTTTGCTGGGAATGCACGGCAACTACGCTCCAAACATCCTCACGGGTGAATGCGATACCGTTATCGCGGTAGGCATGCGTTTCGATGACCGTGTAACGGGGGATGTGAGCACTTATGTGGCCAACGCAAAAGTTATCCACATCGAAATCGATGCCGCTGAAATCAATAAGATCATCAAAGCGGACGTAGCACTGCATGCTGACGCCAAAACCGCCTTGCAGGCGCTGCTGAAAGAAGTACAGCCCGCCAGGCATGAAGAATGGCTTGCCGAGTTCAGGGCTGCCGACAAAAAGGAATACGACAAAGTTCAGCATAATGAACTGTATCCTGAAACCGGTGAACTGAAAATGGCAGAAGTGGTACGCCTCATCTCCGAAAAAACAAAAGGAGAAGCCGTACTGGTAACAGACGTAGGACAGCATCAGATGATCGCTTCCCGTTACTACCGCTTCAAAAATCCAAATACCAACATCACTTCCGGAGGCATGGGTACCATGGGCTTCTCGCTGCCGGCAGCCATGGGCGCTAAAATGGGCACGCCGGAAAAAGAAGTGGTGGCCGTGATCGGTGATGGCTGCTTCCAGATGACCCTCCAGGAACTGGGCACCATCTACCAATCCAAAATAGGTGTGAAGATCGTGATCCTGAACAACAACTTCCTTGGCATGGTACGCCAGTGGCAGCAACTGTTCTTCGATAAACGTTATTCTTCCACTGAAATGGTCAACCCTGATTTCGTTCAGATTGCCAAAGGATTTTTTATCCCGGGCAAAAAAGTTACCGCCAGAGAAGATATCTCCGCTGCTATTGATGAAATGCTGGCCACCGATGGCGCTTACCTGCTGGAAGTAGTGGTGGAAAAAGAAGACAACGTGTTCCCGATGATCCCTGCCGGTACTCCTGTTACCACTATCAGACTGGAATAGCACCACCCGGTTATAACAGACAAGTAAATAATTTTTTTACAAGAAATGCCTCTCTTTTTCACCGGTCAAAACGCCGTAAAAAGGAGGGAGGATGCCCAAGCTGTTTTTATGCAAAAAGAATATACAGTCACGGTTTATACGGAAGACCGTATAGGTATTACCAACCGTATCACTATTATATTTACCCGCAGAGGGATCAATATCACCAGCCTGACAACTGCTGAAACAGAGATCCCCGGCGTGTATAAGTTTATCATAACGGTGATGTCTACACGTGAAAAACTGGATAAGGTGGTCGGTCAGATCGAAAGACTGATTGAAATTCACCGTGCCTTTGTACACGAGGAAGATGAAGTGGTGTACC
Source organism: Chitinophaga oryzae (assembly GCF_012516375.2). Classification (NCBI taxonomy): domain Bacteria; kingdom Pseudomonadati; phylum Bacteroidota; class Chitinophagia; order Chitinophagales; family Chitinophagaceae; genus Chitinophaga; species Chitinophaga oryzae. Next base: position 7,083,787 of record NZ_CP051204.2, on the reverse strand, counting down.
AGGAACTGGCATTGTATAAGATTTCCACCAAGTCGCTGGAGTCCGGCGATATCGAACGGCTGATCCGTGAAAACCAGGCGCGCATCCTGACGATCACGGCAGACTATTTCGTGATCGAAAAAACCGGTCACCAGCAGGAGCTGACAGCCTTCATCAAAAAGCTGGAGCCCTATGGTCTGATAGAATATTCCAAAAGCGGAAGGGTGGCCATTGTAAAATGGAGCCGCCGTTTCCACGACCACCTGAAAGAACTGCAGGCCTCATCGGAAGCGTAAGCGCCGGGAGCCGCAACATAAACAAGCCTTTATTCACATTTACTTAAAATTTACAGCTAATAGCTAATGGCTAGTAGCTAAAAGCTAAAATCACAAAACATGGCAACCATCAATTTTGGAGGTGTACTCGAAGAAGTAGTAACCAGGGAAGAATTCCCAATGGAAAAAGCAAGGGAAGTCCTGAAAAACGAAGTCATCGCTGTTATCGGCTATGGTGTACAAGGCCCCGGCCAGGCACTGAACCTGAAAGATAACGGCTTCAACGTTATCGTAGGTCAGCGTAAAAATTCCAAAACATGGGATAAAGCAGTCGCTGATGGCTGGGTTCCGGGCGAAACTTTATTCGATATCGAAGAAGCAGCTGCCAAAGGTACCATCATTCAGTTCCTGTTGTCCGACGCTGGGCAGATCACCCTGTGGCCTACCCTGAAACAACACCTGACTCCTGGTAAAGCACTGTACTTCTCCCATGGATTTGGTATCACCTATAAAGAACAAACCGGTATTATACCGCCTGCTGACGTAGACGTGATCCTGGTAGCCCCCAAAGGTTCCGGTACCTCCCTGCGCCGCCTGTTCCTGGCTGGTCAGGGCCTGAACTCCAGCTACGCTATCTTCCAGGACGCTACCGGCCGTGCTAAAGAACGCGTAGTAGCACTGGGTATCGGCGTAGGCTCCGGTTACCTGTTCGAAACAGACTTCAAAAAAGAAGTATTCTCCGACCTCACCGGCGAACGTGGTTCACTGATGGGTTGTATCCAGGGTATCTTCGCCGCTCAATACGAAACACTGCGCAGAAACGGTCACTCTCCGTCTGAAGCATTCAACGAAACTGTTGAAGAACTGACACAGTCTCTCATGCCGCTCGTTGCTGAAAACGGGATGGACTGGATGTACGCTAACTGCTCTACTACCGCTCAGCGTGGTGCGCTCGACTGGTGGAAGAAGTTTAAAGACGCTACCCAGCCTGTATTTGACGAGCTGTACGCCAGCGTAGCCGCCGGTAAAGAAGCTGCCCGCTCTATCGCTTCCAACAGCACTCCGGATTACCGCGAGAAACTGAACGAAGAACTGAAAGAACTGCGCGAAAGCGAAATGTGGCAGGCCGGTGCAGCTGTTCGTAAGCTGAGACCGAACGCATAATTGATTTTTTGATTTTCGATTTTTTGATTTTTTGATTTTGTGGAGTGGTAACCAGGGTCTAATCTTGGTTGACAAACCACAAAATCAAAAAATCGAAAATCAAAAAATCTACAAATAGATTCTAATATGTCCTCTAATGTAATATCTGGCGTTAGCCCGCTCAATATCCTCGATGCGTCGGTGAAATTGAAGCCTGTGGTGAACCGCACCCCGTTGACTTATAGCGCTACGCTCTCCCGTCGCTATAACTGTGATGTATATCTGAAAAGAGAGGATATGCAGATTGTACGCTCCTACAAACTCCGCGGCGCCTATAATCTGATCAGCAGCCTGCCTGCCGATCTGCTGGCTAAAGGCGTTACCTGCGCCAGCGCCGGTAACCATGCACAGGGTTTTGCCTATGCCTGTAAAGCCATGAACATCAAAGGCGTGGTTTTCATGCCGATCATCACACCAAAGCAAAAAGTAAATCAGGTCAATATGTTCGGCGGCGATAACATCGAAATACGCCTCACCGGCGACACCTTCGATGACTGCTCCGCCGAAGCTCAGGCCTTCACCGCCGCCAGCGGCATGACCTTCATTCCCCCCTTCGATAATGCTAAAATCGTGGAAGGACAAGGCACCGTGGCCGTAGAAATTCTGGAAGACCAGAACAACATCGATTATTTATTTGTACCCGTAGGAGGTGGCGGCCTCGCCGCAGGCGCAGGCACCTACTTCAAAACCTATAGCCCTAAAACCCGCATTATCGGCGTAGAACCGGAAGGCGCTCCTTCTATGACGCGCGCTTTCGAAAACGGCGGCCCGGTAACCCTGGATGAAATCGAACGTTTCGTGGACGGCGCCGCTGTGAAAAGAGTAGGGGCGCTCAACTACGAAGTATGCCGCGAAGTGCTGGATAAAATGCACCTCGTTCCGGAAGGCATGGTATGCTCCACCATCCTCAAGCTGTATAATGAAGACGCTATCGTGGTAGAACCTGCCGGCGCGCTCTCTATCACCGCCCTTCAGGACCACGCGGAAGAAATCAAAGGGAAAAAAGTGGTCTGCATCATCAGCGGCAGCAATAACGATATCGACCGTATGCAGGAAATAAAGGAACGCTCACTCCTCTACGAAGGGCTGAAACACTACTTTATCGTCCGCTTTGCACAACGTCCGGGCGCACTCAGGGAATTCCTGAACCATATTCTCGGCCCCAACGACGATATCACCCGCTTTGAATTTATTCAGAAACATAATAAGGAAACAGGCCCCGCATTGGTCGGCATAGAGCTGAAATGCAGGGAGGATTATGATACCCTCATCGCCAATTTCCGGAAATATAATTTCCAATTTACCGAATTGAATAAAGACGATAACCTGTTTGGTTATCTGGTTTAGCGTTTGACAAATAGTTGTTTTAAGAGTAATACATGCCTGGTCATTTTTATGAGCGGGCTTTTTTATTGCTCCACTATTGCGTGTATGGTGGCCAGGTAGTCGTCTTTCAGATAAGGATGCAGGTTTTCATCCTGCAGCTGGGCCTGGATTTTTTTGATAATTACCTGCTTCACTGCCAGCGGCATCATATCCCGTTTCTCCAGCTGCTGTTTTACCGTGTCGTAAAAAACGACAAAAGCCTTTTTTCGGGGCGCAATGTCCGGCACCGACAAAAGATATTCCCACTTCCTGTCCCATGTCTGGTACTGTGGAAAAACACGGATATGCAACGCCACATAAAAGTTGACCTTCCTGTTATCAACGGTGGCGACCAGGTAGTCGAACATGGCATCTGTGGGGGTAAGCCCATACCGCCATACCATATTACCTAATGCGGACACTACATTGACCTGTAGTTTGGTGTTTTCCGGGAATTGCCTGCCGATAGCCACCAATATGGCTCCCAGGTCATTGTTGGATAATACCGGGGTATAAAAGGTGGACACTTCCGCGCGTGGTATTTTTTCAAATTCCCGGACAGATGTTTCCAGTTCCGGTTCAGTGAGGTGCTGCCAGTTGAGCAATTTGTCTTTTAGTGCGTGTAAAACGTCAGTTTGTAGTGCCATGGTTGGTGCGGTGATCTTCTTGTGTGAATCAGTTTAATAGTGCTGCTTACAGCACGGACTTTAGCCGGTTGAATACTCCTAATTTTACATGATAGCATTCACTGCTGTCAGATCAGTCTTCCTGATCCAGTATTTCATCGTATAAATTCCCTGTTTTTACTTGTTTCCAATCTTTGCCATATTGTTCGTTTACGACAACGAGCGCCAGTAATGACAAAGGATTGAAGGCGGAAATGGTCACGTCTTCTTTGATGGCCAGCCATGAAATAATTTCTTCCTTCGCATCATCCGGTTCCAGCTTTATGGAATAGCCTTTTTCCTTGATGGTATACAAGGCAATATTGTAGGTGTTCATTGCTTCAGCTAACATGGCAGAATTTAAAGAATGGATTTAATCCAGTTAAAGACTTGTCGGGAAAATTTTGATTTGTCAATTTCTTTAGGGAGAACCAATGTTACCCTATTGCGATCGGGAGCATACTTGCTGTTGAACATGACTAAAAAAGGACCTTCGCCGGAGCCTCTTGTTGTATAATACCCTTTTTCATCCATAAGTTGAAACATCTTTTCGTCTTTCGCAACAAAAATGTCAGTTGTTTCGTCTTCTGTATCTATTACATAATAGGAGTTGTCCCAAAATGGGAGCGAATCTTTCATTTTCTGAATAAAAACATCTTGTTTATTTCGGGTATATAAAATGTAGTCGATTCCTGTGATCATAAATTTGAAATTTATCTGCAAGGTGTTACCCCATGTCTGAGAAGATTTTTTTTCGGAATTTCGAAGTCTCCTTCTATAAATTTAATAAAATCACCTCTATCTCCTTGCTGTCTCGTACAGATGTGTAAAAATTTAGATTCTCTCCTTCCGGTCCAAGTGGGTCCTGACTGATGTATACGCCTGTAGAGGCGTCGTAATATCGGAAACGGTTGTAAGCAAGTCCTGTTTCGGCATCTTCGTGTGTCCTGCGTACCGGAAAGGCTCAAAGGACTTGTCTGCTTGTGATGACTGAACCTGCCCATAAATATCAATCTTACCTATCCACACCGGGGTGAAGTGTTGGCTGCTGATAAGCATTAGATATGGTTTACAAAGCCTGGGGCCGGGTATTAACAATCGGAAATGATAATTAAATATAGGAACAATGCGGGGTTGAAAAAGAATAAAATGATCTTTTCATGTGGACAGGAAGTACTGTAGGCCAGCATTGCATCTGCGTTTTAAGATCTCTGCGGTATGTTTGCAGTCCGATCAATCCTGTGGCGCCTGAAAAAGATAAAGGCAGGCGCCCGCCTGCCTTTATCAGGATAATTTCGTAAAACGGTTATTTTCTCAGACTAGCGATATCTATCACAAAACGATATTTCACATCACCTTTCATCATACGGTCATACGCAGTATTGATATCTTTGATATCAATAACTTCCACATCACTGACAATATTATGCTCGGCGCAGTAGTCCAGCATCTCCTGTGTTTCCCGGATACCGCCTATCAGCGAACCGGCGATACTGCGGCGCCCCATAATAAGGTTGAATGCGGGCACAGTGGAAGGCTCCGGCGGTATGCCCAGACAGATCATCACGCCGTCGAGCGTCAGCAGCCGAAGGAACTGGTTATAGTCGTGCGGGGCGGATACGGTATTGATGATGAAGTCAAAAGTGTTGCGCAGGCTTTTCATCTGCTCCTTGTCTTTGATCAGGGCGAAGTGATGTGCTCCCAGCTTTTTGGCGTCTGCCTCTTTGGAAGGAGAGGTGCTCAGCATGGTCACTTCGGCGCCCATGGAATGGGCCAGTTTAACTGCCATATGCCCGAGGCCGCCCAGCCCGAGTACGCCTACCTTATGCCCTTTGCCTACTTTCCAGTGACGCAGCGGGGAGTAGGTAGTGATACCGGCGCAGAGCAGCGGTGCTACACCTTCGAGGGGCAGCTTGTCAGAAATTTTTAACGTATATTTTTCATCTGTCACGATCTGCGTGGAATAGCCGCCGTAGGTCAGCGTTTTACGGTCCATCTCGGTGCCGTTGTAAGTGCTGGCGTTGCCTTTCTCGCAGTATTGTTCTTCTCCGGCCCGGCAGGGGGTACATTCCCGGCAGGAATCCACAAAACAGCCGATGCCCGCCAGGTCGCCTACCTTGAATTTGGTGACATGGTCGCCTGTTTTCACGATACGGCCCACGATCTCATGGCCGGGCACCATCGGGTACACGGAACCGCCCCATTCATCCCGTACCTGGTGAATATCTGAATGACATACGCCACAATAAAGGATTTCAATCTGTACATCGTGGGGACCGACCTCTCTCCGCTGAAAGTTCCACGGACCGAGAGGCGAAGTAGCACTTTGTGCTGCATAAGCTTGGGTATCAATCATGGTCGTTGATTTTGGATTCCGAAACTACTGATTTTTAAACAGTTTTACGCTGACTGCGATCCTGTTGCCAATTGATTAACTTAGTAGGATGTTAAGCTATTGGGAGAAGCAAAGCCTGCTTCAGTACGACTATATCATCGCCGGAAGCGGCATCGTAGGCCTCTCTGCGGCCATCAGCCTGCGGGAACGGGAGCCAGCCGCCCGGGTGCTGGTGCTGGAAAGAGAGGTGCTGCCTACCGGGGCCAGCACCAAAAATGCCGGCTTCGCCTGTATCGGCAGCCTGACCGAAATACTGGCCGACCTGCAGACCATGCCCGCAGAAGCGGTGCTGGAGCTGGTGGCTATGCGGCGGGCCGGCCTGCAACTGCTCCGCCGTCGCCTCGGCGACGACCGGATCGGCTACCGGGAAAACGGAAGCTATGAACTGATCGGCGCCCGGGAAGAATGGGCACTCCATCAGTTGGACGAGGTCAACCGTATGCTGGCCGGCATACTCGGCGAAACGCCCGCTTTCTCCCTGGCCACTCATAAAATTGCGCCATTCGGATTTGCACCGGGCCATGTAAAGGCCATGGTCAGCAATAATCATGAAGGGGAACTGCATACCGGGAAAATGATGCGTGCACTCATCGATAAAACGATCGCCATGGGGGTGGAGATAAAAACCGGCTGCCCTGTTACCCGCATTGAAGACCTGCGCTCCGGGGTGAATGTGATGGTCACCCATCACCTCCTGAAAGAAGAAGTGGTGTTCCGTGCCCGGAAGCTGCTGGTATGTACCAATGCTTTTACCCGGCAGCTGTTGCCGGAGCTGGAAGTCACCCCGGGAAGGGGACAGGTGCTCATCACCGGGCCTATCCCAGGCCTGCCTTTTAAAGGCATTTTCCACCTGGAAGAAGGTTATTTCTATTTCCGTGAGCTCGATGGCCGCGTACTGCTCGGTGGCGGGCGCCAACTGGATTTTTCCGGCGAAACCTCCACCGAGTTCCGCTACAACGACCGTATCCAGCACGAACTGGAGGAAATGCTGCGCCACCTGATACTCCCCGGGCGGCCTTTTACCATCGCCGACCGGTGGACCGGCATTATGGCCTTCGGCAGCACCAAACAACCGATCGTGCGCGCCCATTCCGGGAATATTATTCTCGGGGTCCGCATGGGCGGTATGGGCGTGGCAATAGGGTCGCTCATAGGAGATAAAATAGCGGCCATGGCGCTGCAGTGACGTTGCCCTGCGACGACCGGACCGCCGCCCACACGCTGGCAGCGTCCGGGCAACAGCTCGTCGGCCGGGCCTCCCCCTGGCAGCAGCTATGTACCCGCCGGGCCTCCCGGGACAACCCATCGCGGGCCTCTCCGGACAACCTCCCGCATGCCTTCCCGCTGGCCGCCGCGCCCTAACGCCAACGGCTCTCCGGTTTTTTGTTAAAGTGCTTTGATAGCAATTTTAAATGTATAGATTTGATCTCCCGGGAAAACCGCAGTCACGCTGCGGTTTTTAGTTTTTGCTTTTTTATGGTGCATAAGTGTATTAAATACATTTATTTCACTATATTGATCCGCCAAATTTATTATACAAACCACGTTTGAACATTTATGCAACCAAACTTACTTCACTACGTCGATTACCTGGTATTCCTGGTATATTTTGTAATAGTGGCCGGCTACGGGTATTATATCTACCAGAAAAAGAAGAAGGCGACAACAGACTCCAAAGACTTTTTCCTGGCGGAAGGCTCCCTTACCTGGTGGGCGATCGGCGCTTCCCTCATTGCCTCCAATATCTCTGCGGAACAGTTCATCGGTATGTCCGGCTCCGGTTTCTCCATGGGCCTGGCTATCTCCACCTATGAATGGATGGCGGCGGCCACGCTGATCGTGGTAGCGGTCTTTTTTCTTCCTATCTACCTGAAAAATAAGATCTATACAATGCCCCAGTTCCTGGAACGCCGGTACAACCAAACGGTGAGTACGATCATGGCGGTGTTCTGGCTGTTGCTGTACGTGGTGGTAAACCTCACGTCCATCCTTTACCTGGGCGCATTGGCGATCAATAAAATCTCCGGTATCGATTTCTACGTCTGCATGGTGGCGCTGTCTTTTTTTGCGGTGCTCATCACCCTCGGCGGTATGAAAGTGATCGGTTATACAGACGTTATCCAGGTATTCTTCCTCATCCTGGGCGGTCTGGCTACCACCTACCTGGCGCTGGACCTCGTGGCGCAGCACTTCGGCGAAAGCGGTGTAATGAAAGGCTTCAGCCTCCTCCATCAGCATGCGGACGACCACTTCCATATGATCTTCAAAAAAGAGGACGCCCACTACCTCGACCTGCCGGGATTAAGTATACTGGTAGGGGGTATGTGGATCGTGAACCTCAACTACTGGGGGTGTAACCAGTACATCACGCAACGCGCGCTGGGCGCCGATCTGAAAACCGCCCGCAGCGGCCTGCTGTTTGCCGGCTTCCTCAAACTGCTCATGCCTATCATCGTGGTGCTGCCGGGTATTGCGGCTTATGTGCTGTACCAGCAGGGCCAGTTCCACACAGAGATGATGCAGGGCGGCTCCCTGAACCCGGACAACGCTTATCCTGTGCTGCTCAACCTGCTGCCCAGTGGCCTGAAGGGCCTGGCCTTCGCGGCACTCACCGCTGCGGTGGTGGCCTCGCTGGCAGGTAAAGCCAACAGTATCTCCACCATTTTTACTTTGGATATTTATAAGAAGATATATCATAAAGAGGCCGATGAACAGAAAGTGGTGCGGGTAGGGCGTGTGACGGTGATCGTCGCCATGGTGCTCGCTATCGTCCTGTCCAACTTCCTCGGTATCGACAAAAAAGGCGGTTTCCAGTTTATCCAGGAATATACCGGCTTCGTATCCCCGGGCGTATTTGCCATGTTCATCATGGGCTTCTTCTGGAAACGGACCACTTCCAACGCCGCCCTCTTTGCGATGATCGTCGGACTGCTGATGTCTTTTGTGCTGAAGTTCCTGCCCAACTGGGTAGACCTGCAGCCCCTCTACCAGTTTGGCTGGGCCGCCCCCAACGCGGCAGGCGTTTATGAAATGGCTTTCATCGACCGTATGGGTATTGTGTTCGTGATCTGTGTAGTAGGTATGATCATCATTTCCCTCGCTGATCCTTCCAGCAAAAAAAATCCGAAAGGACTGGAAATCGACAGCAGCATGTTTAAAACTGCCATGCCGTTCACTATCGGCGCATTGTTCATCATCGGTATCCTCATTGCGCTGTATACCGTTTATTGGTAATCGTTATTCACAACAGATATGTATTTTATTGGTTACGATATCGGCTCGTCTTCTATTAAAGCCGCACTACTGGACGCAGACACCGGCCGTTGCCTGGCAACGGCCACCAGTCCGTCCCGTGAGATGCCCATTGTAGTGCCGCATCCCGGCTGGGCGGAACAGGACCCGGAAAGCTGGTGGCAGGAGGTGGTGAACGCCACCGCGCTCCTGCGCCGGCAGCACGCTTTTGATCCTGCCATGATAAAAGGGATCGGCATTGCCTACCAGATGCATGGCCTCGTGTGCGTCGACAAAGACATGCAGGTGCTGCGCCCCGCCATTATCTGGTGCGACAGCCGCGCGGTAGAAACAGGACGCAAAGCATTCTCCGCACTGGGAGAATCCTATTGCCTCTCTCACCTGCTTAACTCCCCCGGCAATTTTACCGCTTCCAAACTGCGATGGATACACGAAAACGAACCGCAGGTGTACGAACGGATCCATAAGGTAATGCTGCCTGGTGATTTTATCGCCCTGAAGCTCACCGGTGAAGCTACTACCACGGTATCCGGCCTCTCCGAGGGCACGTTCTGGGATTTCCCGGGTAATGCTGTCAGCAGCCAGCTGCTGGACTACTACCAGATCAGCCCGCAGCTGCTGTCGGCCATAGTGCCTACTTTTGGCATACAGGGCCAGCTTACCGCCGCAGCTGCTGAGACTTTACAACTGGCGCCCGGCACACCGGTCACCTACCGAGCCGGCGACCAGCCCAACAACGCTTTTTCACTCAACGTGCTCGAACCCGGCGAAGCAGCTACCACCGCCGGCACCTCCGGCGTAGTATATGCCGTTCACGACCAGCATACCTTCGATCGCGAAAGCCGCGTCAATACTTTTGTGCATGTGAACAACGACGCGCAGCATACCCGCGACGGCGTGCTCATGTGCCTCAATGGCACCGGCATCGCCAACTCCTGGCTACGCAACATGATCGGCGATATCAGTTACACCGACATGAACGAAATGGCAGCACAGGCCCCGCCGGGAGCCGATGGCTTGCGGGTATTCCCCTTTGGCAACGGCGCAGAGAGAATACTGGGCAACAAAAGCACCGGCGCTACCGTCAGCGGTCTTGATTTCAACCGGCATCAACGGGCGCACATGCTGAGGGCCGTGCAGGAAGGCATCGTCTTCGGACTGAATTACGGCCTCGACATCATGACGGACATGGGCCTCGGCATACACCGTATGCGCGCCGGTCATGCCAATATGTTCCTCAGCCCGCTCTTCCGGGAAGCTTTTGCTAACACGGCCAATGTAGTCATCGAACTATATAATACAGACGGGGCGCAGGGCGCAGCAAGAGGAGCCGCCGTCGGCGCCGGTTACCTGTCTGTCAAAGAAGCCTTCAGAGGCATGGAATGTCTCGCAGTAATTGAACCGGATAACCGGCTCCGCGACCACTATACAGAAGCATACAGCCACTGGCTGTCTGGCCTGCATTCATTGCTGGCTAACGGTTAATGATATACGACATTTTAAAATCCACTTTTATGAGCATTACACTAGGAAATCACGAGTATTTTAAAGGCATTGGGCAGATCCGCTACGAAGGGCCGGAATCAGACAACCCGCTGGCCTACCGCTGGTATGACGAAAACCGCCTCATCGCCGGCAAATCCATGAAAGAACTGTTCCGCTTCGCGGTAAGCTACTGGCACACCTTCTGCGGCACCGGCGGCGACCCCTTCGGCCCAGGCACCAAACACTTCCCCTGGCTGGTAGCCACAGACGCTGTTCAAAGCGCAAAGGATAAAATGGATGCCGCTTTCGAATTTATCACCAAACTGGGACTGCCTTATTATTGTTTCCACGACATAGACCTGGTGGACGAAGGCGCTACCATCGCCGAATACGAAAGCAGGATGCAGCAGATCGTGGATTACGCCAAACAGAAACAGGACGTCAGCGGCGTGAAACTGCTCTGGGGCACAGCCAACGTGTTCAGCAATCCCCGCTACATGAACGGAGCAGCCACCAATCCGGATTTTGCCGCGCTGGCTTATGCCGGCACACAGGTTAAAAACGCGCTCGACGCCACCATCGCACTGAAAGGAGAGAACTATGTTTTCTGGGGCGGCCGCGAAGGTTATATGACCCTGCTCAATACCAACATGAAAAGAGAACAGGAACACCTGGCGCAATTCCTGACCATCGCCCGCGATTATGCCCGTAAACAAGGCTTCAAAGGCACTTTCTTTATCGAACCGAAACCCTGCGAGCCTACCAAACATCAGTATGACTACGATAGTGCCACTGTTATCGGTTTCCTGCGCCATTACGGACTGGACAAAGATTTTAAACTGAATATAGAAGTGAACCACGCCACCCTGGCCGGCCATACCTTCCAGCATGAGCTGCAGGTGGCTGCCGATGCCGGAATGCTGGGCAGCATCGACGCCAACCGCGGCGATTATCAGAACGGCTGGGACACCGACCAGTTCCCCACCCATCTCAATGAACTGGTGGAAAGCATGCTCGTTATCCTCGAAGCAGGCGGCTTCGCCGGCGGCGGCGTTAACTTCGACGCTAAAACCCGCCGTAACTCCACCGATCTGGAAGATATCTTCCACGCACACATCGGTGGCATCGACGCCTTCGCCAGGGCCGCCATCATCGCTGAAAAAGTACTGACGAAAACAGCCTATAAAAAATTCAGGGCAGACCGCTACGCCTCTTTCGATTCCGGCAACGGGAAAGCCTTCGAAGAGGGCAGGCTCACCCTGGAAGACCTGCGTAATATCGCCGCCGCTAACGGAGAACCCGCCCAGATCAGCGGCAAGCAGGAATGGCTCGAAAATATGATCAACAACTGTATTTAATCACGCAAAGACGCAAAGGAGCAAAGCAGCAAAGAACTTTCGCTGCCTTTGCTATCTTTGCGTCTTTGCTGCTTTGCGCCTTTGCGTGAACAAAACAATGAACAATGACAATCAACACTTTTCATGAGGCGGGATTTGATATCATTGCCCTCACTGACGAACAAAGCGGCACACAGGTGGAGATCGTGCCGTCCCATGGCGCATTGCTGCACGCTTTTAAAGTGCGCCGCCAGGGTAAACTTATCAACCTTATCGACAGCTACAGCAGCCTCGAAGATCTCCGGGAGAACCTGCACAGCAGTTTTAAAAGCGTAAAACTCAGCCCTTTTGCCTGCCGTATCAAAGATGCTGCCTACGAATGGCAGGGCAATACCTATAGCATCGAAAAAACAATAGCGCCCGGAAACGCCATCCATGGCCTGCTGTATGATGCAAAATTCACCGTCACCGCACAGGATGCTACCGCAAAGGAAGCTACTGTGACGCTGTCTTACAGCTTCCGCGAGGAAGATACCGGTTACCCCTTCAGCTACGATTGCCACGCTACCTATACGCTGCGCCAGGGCAATGAACTTCAGGTGACCACTAAAATTGTCAACAACAGCCAGACTTCCATCCCGGTGATGGACGGATGGCACCCTTATTTCTCTACCGGCACGCCGGTGGATGAACTGGTGCTGACCTTCGCCTCCAAAGAAATCGTAGAGTTCGATGCCAAACTGATCCCGACAGGAAAAGTATTGCCCTACACGGAATTTGAAAAAGGTAAAAAACTGGCAGGCGTGGAGCTGGACAACTCATTTGTGCTGGACTTTTCCCAGGCACAACCGCTTGCCTCCCTGCTGGACCCGGTGAAAAATATCCAGATCGATTTCTTTCCGGGAGATCACTATCCTGTTTTACAGGTATATATTCCGCCACACCGCAACAGTATCGCTGTGGAGAACCTCAGTGGAGCGCCCAACGCCTTTAATAACGGGATTGGCCTGGTAACGCTGGCCACCGGTGAAAGTCGCACATTTGACACCAGGATGAGAATTACAGCATAACCACAGTAATGCTGCCAGATATTAAGGTCCTCCGGTCATCCGCCGGAGGATTTGTTTTTTAACAACCGCCTCAATTTATTTAAATTGTGGGCTGGAATGGATATGAACAATACACGCAGTATTGGTTGTTCAGGGAGAGGAAGGATAGTCAGGATTTAAAAACACACATAATTTATGAAGGCTCACATGCGCATGCTGTTGCTGGGTTGCATTGCCGGGATGTTGTTCCCTTTTGTTGCAAAAGCACAGGTCATCGTAACCGGACAGATTTCAGACAGCAACAAACTGGTGCTGCCTTATGCCACTATTACCAACCTGACCACAGGCAAACATGCACTGTCAGACCAGGGTGGTTTTTACAGGATAGACGCTACCCGGAATGATAAGATCGTTTTCACTTTCGTGGGCTACCTGCCGGATACCGTGAAAGTGACGCAGACCACCGGCACGCAGACGCTCAATGTAAAACTGGTGGTGGCCAGCCGTTTCCTGAAAGGAGTGGAAATTTCCTCTCAGTATACTCCTTATCAGCTGGACTCTATTGAGCGCCGCCGGCAGTACGGTTATCTGCTGGACCTCCCCAATAAGCCGCTGGCCGGCGGCAGTACGCCGCAGGGCGCCGGTATTGTCTTCAGTCCGTTTACCCGCTATTCCAAAAGCGAAAAACAGAAAAGACAGTTCAAGAAGAATTACGAGGAGATGGAGAAAGAGAAATATATCGATTCCCGCTTTACACCGGTACTGGTAAGCCAGGTGACCGGACTCAAAGGGGATTCTCTGCAGCTGTTTATGCGGGACAATTATCCGGATTACGAAACGATGCGGACCATCGGCCATAACGACCTGCTGTACTGGATCACGGACAAATACAAAGCCTGGCAGAAGAAATAACCAAATACCAAAATATCAAAATTCGAAAATGAAAAAAGGGTGAAGAACAAGCCGAAGTCTTCACCCTTTTGATTTATAGGCTATTGTGTTCAAAAACTTAGTTATAAACCTTCACCATATATACAAACTCTTCCAGTTTTTTGATCTGATCTATTCTGTTCACTCCTTCCAGGTGGCTTTTGTTACGGGCCATTTCTTTTTTCATGCCTTTGTCTTTCGGCATTTCATCCAGCAGGCGTTTCAGGTGAGCTGATTTCACTGCGAAAGCGATACCGTCGGAGGTGGTTTGTTTGCCGGTAACGATACCCACCACATCGCCCTGGTTGTCTAACAGGGGAGCGCCGCTATTGCCTGGATTGACAGGGATAGACACCTGGTAGGCGGTCGTATCGCCGTTGAAGCCGGTTTTGGCGCTGATGTACCCTTTGCCGTAAACGATTTCATCGCGGGGGAAACCCATGGTGAAAACTTCTTCGCCCAGCCTTGCGTTCTGGGGTTTCAGTGCGTAGGGCAGGGGCTGGCTTTTGAAGGTGGAGTCGGCAATTTTCAGTACCGCCAGATCGCTGGAGATGTCTTCAAAAACGCTGACAGCTTTAAAAGCTTCCCCTTTATTATTCTGCACATATACCGAATCTGCGCCCGCTACTACATGATAGTTGGTAACAATGTAGCCGTTGCCGGATACTGCAAAACCAGTGCCGCCATAAGTACCGGGATTTACCGGTGCTCTGTTTTTATTATTGATATCGTTGATGAGTGCATTCTGGGAGCGCTGGATATTGTTCAGTACCCTTCTGACGTCCTCGTACTGTGCGGTGGATTTGTTTTTGGCTGCATTCTGCAGGATAGCGATGGTAGACAGGGACGTCACCAGGGCTATACAGGCAGCGGCTGCCAGGTTGGTGATGGTGCGGCGGCGGATGGATACCCTTTTGGCGGCCAGGTTCTCTTCCTGGGCCTGTTTACGGAGGGTAGGCATGTCCAGCTGCCGGTGAAGATGGTCCATTTTAGCCTTCAGCGACTGCCGCTGGCCAAAATGTTGCAGCTGCTGCAGGAAAAACGCCTGCTCCTCCACCTGACGGTTGATTTGCGGATTGTTTTTACGCAGTTCCTCAAAAACGGCTTTTTCCTGTCCGCTCATTTCCCCTTCCAGGTAACGTTCAATTTCACGTAGTAAGTTCATGTCTTCTTTCATGGCCGTTGCTGCTTATAAGGATGTATTATACTGATCAAAAAATAACTTTTTCAGGCGCATCAGACATTTATACTTCTGATTTTTAGCATTTTCGGCGTTGGTATAACCAAATTTCTCCGCTATTTCCTGCATGGACAGTTTCTGTATATAATAGTCTTCCAGAATTGTCCTGCAGGGTTCGCCTATGCTGCCCATCGCACTTTCCATGACGCGGAACTGTTCGTCCCTGGTGTTGTGCTCGTCTACCACCTCCGTGGCCGGGATCGTTTCTTCCATTTCCGGCGGGATAGCATAAAGCCCGTAAGTGCTTTGTACTTTTTTCAGCCATAAATGGCGGCATACCGAATAGAGGAAAGTCTTTAGACGGCTGGTCAGGTTAAAATTACCCTCGCAGGCCTTTTCATATAAAATGATGATCGCTTCCTGGAAAACATCCTTGGCGTCGTCTTCGCTGCCATTGTGTTGTAAAATCATGCGCAGCACTACCGGAAAATTCTCAGAATAGATGGTTTCCAATGACTTATCATCACTTCTTGCCAATCCCAGCAATAATTCCCTGTCTCTTGTTATGTCTTGATGTTGCTTCACTCTTAATACGATTATTAGGCATTTGGTAACCCAAAGTACCGAAAAAAAAATTTTTTAAAAGTTTGGGTTACCTTTTGGGTGATCCCGGTATAAAGGGTAAATCATTCAAAAAACACCTTAAATTATTTGTACGATGAAGAACGTAATTAAACTTGGTTTCCTGGCTCTGTCTTTCGGTCTGTTCGCTGTAGCTTGCGGCGGTGGTGAAAAACCTGCTACCGACTCTACTGCAACTAACGCTGGCGCTGTAATCGACTCTGCTGCTGCTAAAGTTGATTCTGCTGCTGCTAACACTGCTGCTGTTGTTGACTCTGCTGCTGCAAAAATCGACTCAGTTGCTGCTAAAGTTGACTCTGCTGCTGCTAAACACTAATTAGCAAACTCTGATTAAATTTATATGACCGCTATGGCTATCGCTGTAGCGGTCTTTTTTTGTGCCCTCCTGTATTGTTGATGAGCCCGCTAACGATATTTTTTTAAAATGATGCCCCCGCTGCCGTTTTAATATGTATGACTGCCTCCATTTTTCTGCAATTTTAGATTAAATTCAATAATCTCCCCTTATTATTTAAAAAAATGTATTTTTTATATCAGACGCTTGGATAATTAAAACCGTGCCGTATTTTTGTAACACGTTCAAAAAGAGCATATGACTACACAAGCGACTTTCGGATTTTTTGGCTTCTATTATTTCTGGTACCAGGAATAGGGAGGTCGTTTGTAAGTAAAAGATAAAAGAAACTACAAAAAGCCTCCCGCGAAAACGGGAGGCTTTTTAATTATCAAAATATTGTATATGTCAAACCGTCACTTTAACACTTATTATTTTTATTACTTCTTTTTTGCGAAGAAGCAGGGGACTCGTTTGCAATAAAATACTTTACATACAGGTAAATAAAGCAAAGGGTCCCGGAGACGGGGCCCTTCTTGTTTCAAATAGCTAGTTGCTACAGCAACTATAAAACAATAAAAAATCAACTCCATACACATGAAAATTGCCATACAAGGGTTTGAAGGTGCTTTCCACCAGATCGCTGCACAGAGTTTCTTCGGAAAACAGACCGATATTGAAGCCTGTGCCACCTTTTCCGAGCTGGTGCGTAAGGTAAAACAGGACCCCGGCGTGGACGCCGGTATCATGGCCATCGAAAATTCCATCGCCGGCAGCATTTTACCGAACTACAGCCTCCTTAAAAACTCCGGTCTGCATGTGACCGGTGAAGTATACCTGCAGATCAACCAGCACCTGATGGTACTGCCCGGTCAGCAACTGGAAGATATCCGCGAGGTACATTCCCACCCTATGGCTCTTTTACAGTGTATAGACTTCCTCGAAAAACATCCGCACATCAAACTGGTGGAAACAGAGGATACCGCACTCAGCGCCAAACACGTACGTCAGAAGAAACTGAAGAGCGTAGCCGCCATCGCCGGTAAACTGGCCGCTGAAATTTATGAGCTGGACATCATCGCGCCCAATATCCAGACCAACAAAAACAACTACACCCGCTTCCTGGCGCTGTCCCGTACCGCCGTGCCTGTCGCCCCGGACGCCAATAAAGCCTCTGTTTATTTTCATACCAGCCATGATAGAGGTACGCTCGCCAGGGTGCTGACCAAAATAGCAGATGCCGGTATCAACTTATCCAAGCTGCAGTCTTTTCCCATCCCGGCCAAAGAGTGGAACTATTACTTCCACGCCGATATGGAATTCGAAAATCCGGCACACTTTGAAAAAGCGCTCGGAAAAATAGCGCCGCTTACCGAAAACCTCAAAGTGCTGGGCATCTACAGAAAAGGCAAAACACATTAATCAGTATTCAGAAAACAGGCATATGCAGATACAGGTTGCTAAAAGATTACAGGGAACAGAAGAATACTATTTCTCCAAAAAACTGCGGGAAATAGATGAAATGAACCAAAACGGTCCCAAAGTGATTAATCTGGGTATCGGAAGCCCGGACCTGCCCCCGCACCCGTCCGTGGTGGAGGCGCTCCATGAACAGGCTGCCCTGCCCAATACACACGCCTACCAGGGCTACAAAGGTATCCCGGCGCTGCGTAAAGCGATGGCTGACTGGTACCAGCGCTACTATGCGGTAACACTGAATCCGGACACGGAAGTGCTGCCCCTCATCGGTTCAAAGGAAGGTATCATGCACATCTGCATGACCTACCTCCAGGCAGGCGATGAAGCGCTGATCCCCAATCCGGGTTACCCTACCTACCGCTCTGCGGTCAACCTGAGCGGCGCCATCGTGGTGGATTATGACCTGGTAGCGGAAAACGGCTGGCTCCCCGACCTGGACGCACTGGCAAAAAAAGACCTGAGCCGGGTGAAACTCATGTGGGTCAACTATCCCCATATGCCTACCGGCGCCAAAGTGAACAAGGCGTTTGCCGCAAAGCTGATCGCTTTCGCCAAACAGCATAATATCCTGATCTGCCACGATAACCCGTACAGTTTTATCCTCAACGAACAGCCCGAAAGCCTGTTGCAGTTTGAAGGTGCACGCGATGTGGTGCTGGAACTCAACTCGCTCAGCAAATCATCCAACATGGCCGGCTGGCGCGTTGGCATGCTGGTAGGTAAAGCTGAATGCATCGCTGATGTGCTCCGCTTTAAAAGCAATATGGACTCCGGTATGTTCCAGCCCCTGCAGATGGCCGCCGTAAAAGCACTGCAGCTGGGCCGCGAATGGTACGACGGGCTCAATAAAATATACCGCGCCCGCCGCGAAAAAGTATTCCAGCTGCTGGACCTGCTGCAATGCGCGTACGATAAAAACCAGGTAGGCATGTTCGTTTGGGCACGCATCCCGGCTACTATCGACAGCGGCTATACGCTGAGTGACGAAGTGCTGCAGAAAGCACGTGTATTCATTACGCCCGGCGGTATTTTCGGAAGTAACGGTAACGGCTATGTCCGCGTAAGCCTCTGCCAGGATGAGAAGGTTTTCCAGGAGGCCATTGACCGTATAAAAACTGCGATAAAATGATTGTAACAATAATAGGAACAGGCTTGATCGGCGGCTCGCTGGCTATCACCCTCCGGGAAAAAGGAGCGGCGGAGAAGATCATCGGCGTGGACCAGCACCAAGAACACCTGCAACGGGCCAAAGAGCTGAACATCATCGATGAAGGCATGCCGCTCAACGATGCGCTGCAATGCTCCGACCTCGTGATACTCGCCATTCCCGTAGATGCGGTATTGCAGGTGTTGCCCGCCCTGATGGACAAAGTACGTCCCAACCAGGTGATCATGGACGTAGGTTCTACCAAAGAAAAAATATTACAACTCGTTGCCGGTCATCCCAACCGCGGCCGTTTTGTGGCGGCCCACCCGATGGCCGGCACCGAGTACTCCGGCCCCGATGCTGCTATACGCAACCTCTTCACCCACAAAACCATGGTGCTCTGCGATGTGAAAAACAGCGATGAAGACGCCCTGGAAATGGTGGAAGACATGGTAGACAAGCTGCAGATGCGCACCGTATATATGAATGGACAGGAGCATGACCTGCACACGGCTTACGTGTCGCATATCTCTCACATCACGTCTTTCGCGCTGGCGCTCACCGTACTCAAAAAAGAGAAAGAGTCCGGCCGCATCTTTGAACTGGCCAGCGGCGGTTTCGAATCTACCGTGCGCCTCGCCAAAAGCTCACCGGACATGTGGGTGCCCATCTTCAAACACAACCGCGGCAACGTGCTCGATGTGCTCGATGAACACATCCACCAGCTGCAACAGATGAAGTCACTGCTCGAGAACGAAGACTACGACACCTTCTACAAACTGATTCAGAAATCAAACAAAATCAGGAAAATCCTGAAATAAACATAAATTCTAACAATCTACTTAACTTCAATACTTATGGTACAGACAATGGAAGAAATATTATCCAAAACCAAATTCTCAGATCCTTCATCTGATAAAAAGCCGTTGATCATCTCCGGCCCCTGCAGCGCTGAAACAGAAGAGCAGGTTTTAGCCACCGCGCTGGCATTACAAAAAACCGGTAAAGTGGACGTATTGCGCGCCGGCATCTGGAAACCCCGCACCCGCCCTGGCTCTTTCGAAGGCATCGGCACCAAAGGCCTCGCATGGCTGCAAAAAGCCCGCGAACTGACCGGCCTGCCGCTGGCAGTGGAAGTGGCTACCGCTAAACAGGTGGAAGACGCGCTGCACTTTGGTGTGGATATCCTGTGGGTAGGAGCCCGAACCACAGTAAACCCCTTCTCTGTACAGGAAGTGGCAGACGCTCTGAAAGGCGTGGACACCACCGTACTGATCAAAAACCCGATCAACCCGGACCTGGAACTGTGGATTGGCGCCGTGGAAAGAATCCAGAAAGCAGGCATCAACAAAGTAGGCCTCATCCACCGCGGTTTCTCCAGCTACGGTAATACCCAGTACCGCAATGCTCCCATGTGGCACCTCGCTATCGAGCTGAAACGCCGTATGCCTGAACTGCCCATGATCTGCGACCCCAGCCACATCTCCGGCCGCCGCGATATCCTGCAGGAAGTTTCCCAGGAAGCGATCGACCTGGATTACGATGGTCTGATGCTCGAAACACACGTAGATCCGGACAACGCCTGGAGCGATGCCAAACAACAGGTTACTCCTGAAAAACTGGCTGAACTGCTCGACGGCATCGTTTGGAGAAGAGAACACACCGATAAAAAAGATTTCAATACCGCCCTCGAAAAACTGCGTGCGCAGATCAACCAGGTGGACGATGAAATCATGCTGCTGCTCGGCAACCGTATGAAAATCGCTGAGAAAATCGGTATGTACAAAAAAGAAAATAACATCACCATCCTGCAAACCAACCGCTGGAATGAAATCCTGGACCGCAACATCGCTAAAGGCGAAAAACTGGGCCTGACAAAAGAGTTCATCCTGAAATACTTCGACGCGGTACACCTGGAATCCATCAACCGCCAGAACAGGGTGATGAACGAAGAAAAATAAACAGCATCATCGGCTGATCGCTAAAATCAATGAATGAAAAAGCTAACCAATAATTTTCAGCAGCAGGCAACGACCTATTTCATGGGAGAAAGCCTGCTGCAGTTGGGAAACCATGTGGACCGGAACCGGTCGGTGCTCGTGATCGATGAAAATGTGGAAAGACTGCACGGGCATCATCTGCATGACTGGAAAAAGATCGTGGTGCCTGCCGGCGAAGAAGTGAAAAACATGGCCACCGTGGAACTGGTCATCGACGGACTGGCGGCCCATGAGGCCGACCGCAAAACCACCCTCATCGGTATCGGCGGCGGCATGATCACCGACGTGGCAGGCTTCGCCGCCAGCATCTATATGAGAGGCATCCCCTTCGGGTTTGTACCCTCCACGCTGCTGGCTCAGGTAGACGCTTCCATCGGCGGCAAAAACGGCGTCAGTCATGGTAAACATAAAAACCTGCTGGGCACTATCCGTCAACCGGAATTCATCCTCTTCGACTACGCCCTGCCGCTCACCATGCCCGCAGAAGAATGGCACAACGGTTTCGCAGAGATCATCAAATACGCCTGCATTATGGATGCCGAACTGTTTGATTACCTCGAAACCAACCGGGAAAAGGCGCTGGCAAGAGATGTGGCCGTACTGGAATACCTGGTGGAAAAATCGGTGGCTGCCAAAACCAAAGTAGTGCTGGAAGATGAGTTCGAAAACGGCCCGCGCCGCTGGCTCAATTTCGGTCACACGCTGGGACATGCCGTCGAAAAACTGGAGCATATAGCACACGGTAAAGCAGTGGCCATCGGTATGATCGCCGCCGCGCGCTTTTCCGAACAACTGATGGGCTTCTCCAATGACGAGACCCTGCGGCTGATAAAACTGCTCACCGATTACCAGTTGCCGGTAGCTTTCACCTCCGACAAAGCAGCCGTGTTTGATATCTTTAAGCTGGACAAAAAACGGGAAAAAGACGCCATCCATTTTGTGCTGCTGGAGAAAATAGGAAAAGCCACCACCATGCCTGTTCCTATCACAGACCTGCAACTGCTGCTGCAGGCGTTGTAATTATTTTCTAAACATCTAAAGGCGGACGACACATATATATGCAAGTAACTGTATCACCCGGCATCGTTAAAGGCACCGTTACGGCCAATCCATCCAAAAGCGCCATGCAACGCGCCGTAGCCGCTGCGCTGCTGGCCAATGGCACGACTATCATCCGTAACCCCGGCCTGAGCAACGATTGCCTGGCTGCGCTGGAGGTAGCTGAAAACCTCGGCGCCAGAATAAAAAGGGGAGATGATCATTTTGAAATCACCAGCCACGGCGTAAAACCATTTTACGATGAAATCAACTGCGGAGAATCCGGCCTCGGTATCCGTATGTTTACGCCCATCGCTGCACTGGCTTCCATTCCGATCACCATCGTTGGGCATGGCAGCCTCACCACCCGCCCCATGCACTTCTTCGAAGAAGTGCTGCCGCAGCTGGACGTGAAATGCACTACCCAGGACGGTAAACTGCCCCTGCATATACAGGGCCCGCTGCAACCGAAAAATATCACCATCGACGGCTCGCTCAGTTCACAGTTCCTCACCGGCCTGCTGATGGCCTATGGCGCCGCAGCCGAAGAGGTGACCATCACCGTAAAAGATCTTAAAAGCAAACCTTACATCGCGTTGACCCTGCAACTGATGGAACACTTCGGGGTAAAGGTGGAAGAACAGAACTTTGAGCAGTTCCGTTTCGGTAAAAAACAGTCCTATAACGCTACCGACTATACGGTAGAAGGCGACTGGAGCGGGGCCGCATTTCTGCTGGTAGCCGCCGCCGTAGCCGGTAATGCTGAAGTACAGCACCTCAATACCGCTTCTGCCCAGTCGGACAAAGCGATCCTGGAAGCGCTGGAAAAAGCCGGCACCCACATCCTGCCGGGCGTCTTTACCGTGAATATTCATAAAAACGGGCTCAATGCCTTCGAAATAGATGCAACGGACTGCCCGGACCTGTTCCCGCCGCTCGTAGCGCTGGCAGCTAACTGTAACGGCATTACGAAAATAAAAGGCGTGAGCCGCCTCGCACATAAAGAAAGCGACCGCGGTCTTACCCTGCAGGAAGAATTCGGCAAAATGGGCATCCGCATAGACCTCGAGGGAGACGTCATGCTGGTGCATGGTGGTACCGGCATCAAAGGCGCACAGGTACATTCCCATAACGACCACCGCATCGCCATGGCCTGCGCCGTGGCAGCCCTCACGGCTGATGGTCCGGTGACGATCGAAAACGCGGAAGCGGTGAACAAATCGTATCCTGAATTTTACGACCACCTGCAGCTGCTGGGCGGTCAGATAGCCGTAGCTGCCAACAGCTAACGGCATCCCTTTTTATTCAATTTTAAATCATCAGTGTGTGAACAGTTTTGGCAGATTATTCAGGGTGAATGTTTTCGGAGAATCCCACGGCGCCAGTGTAGGGATTAACATCGACGGCGTACCGGCTGGTATTCCGCTCAGACAGGAAGATTTCCTGCACGACCTGGAACGGCGTAAAGGCGGCTCCAGAGGCACTACCCCCGCAAGGAGGAAGACCTGCCCTTTATCAAGTCAGGCGTATTTAACGATCATACTACCGGCGCACCGGTCACCATCCTCTTTGAAAATAACAACACCCGCAGCACCGACTATGAGAAACTGCGCGAATTTCCGCGGCCCGGTCATGCTGACTTTGTGGCTACCCGTAAATTCGGCGGCTTCGAAGATTACCGTGGCGGCGGCCACTTCAGCGGCAGGCTGACGCTCAATCTCGTGGCGGCTGGTGTCATCGCCAAAAAAATCCTGGGCGACAGCATCCAGGTAAAAGCCACCATCACAGAGGTAGGCGGTTATACCAACCCGGAAGAAGGACTGGAAGCGGCCATCGCAGCCAAAGACTCTGTCGGTGGTATCGTGGAATGTGTGGTAGACGGGCTGCCCATCGG
Source organism: Chitinophaga oryzae (assembly GCF_012516375.2). NCBI lineage: Bacteria > Pseudomonadati > Bacteroidota > Chitinophagia > Chitinophagales > Chitinophagaceae > Chitinophaga > Chitinophaga oryzae. Next base: position 7,060,138 of record NZ_CP051204.2, on the reverse strand, counting down.
CCTCGGAGAACCTTTCTTCGATTCGCTGGAATCCGGCCTGGCGCATGCCGTATTTGCAATTCCCGCAGTAAAAGGTATTGAATTCGGCGCCGGCTTCGCCGCTGCTAAAATGAAAGGACTGGAGCACAACGACCCTATCCTCGATGCTACCGGAAAAACCGCTACCAATAATGCCGGCGGCGTGGTAGGCGGTATCACCAACGGCAACCCGCTGGTGTTCCGTATCGCTGTCAAACCCACGTCCAGCACACCTAAAGAACAACAAACACTGAACATCGCCAGCGGACAGGTGGAAACTTTCAGCGTGAAAGGCCGCCACGATCTGTGCATTGCGCTGCGGGTACCAGTGGTACTGGAAGCGGTGACCGCTATGGTACTGGCCGACTTTATGCTGCTGGAGCAGATGCGCCCGCGGGTATATAAACCATAAGGAATTACGAATTACGGATTACGAATTACGAATTGAGGGCTTTCTTATAGAGCGGTTACTAAATAACCTTTCCATATGAAAGCCCTCAATTCGTAATTCGTAATCCGTAATTATTTTACGATGTCCAGCAGCTCCACATCGAACACCAGCGCGCTGCCGGGGCCGATTTTCGGACCAGCGCCACGGTCGCCGTAAGCGAGGTCTGATGGGATAAAGAGGCGCCATTTGGAGCCTACCGGCATCAGCTGCAGGGCCTCTGTCCAGCCTTTGATCACACCGCTCACCGGGAAGGAGATGGGTTCGCCTCTGTCCACAGAGCTGTCGAATACAGTACCATCGATGAGCGTACCGTGATAGTGTGTTTTCACTTTATCGTTGATAGTAGGTTTGGGCCCGGTACCTTCTTTCAGGATCTGGTACTGCAGACCGCTGGGGAGGGCTACCACACCCGGCTTGGTTTTGTTTTCCGCCAGGAATTTGTCGCTGGCTTCGCGGTTTTTAGCCACTTTTTCCGCTTTCAGTTGCTGAAGGTAATTGCTGATGCTCATCTCACTCTGGTCTTTTGATAATGTTAATGTTTTATTGGTCAGCATGTCCTGGATGGCTTTGGCCAGCAGGGTCGTGTTGACATTCGTTAATCCCTGTGCTTTCAGGTTCTCGGCGATGTTGACACCGATACCATAGCTTACGGAGTCCATCCTGTTTTTCAGTAAAGCAGGTTTTGCAGCGGTATGGGACACCGGTTTGGCTTTGGGCACAGGTTTCTTCTGGCTGAAGCCTTGCAGGCCCAGCAAGCCCAACACACCGGTAAAAATGTATTTTTTGTACATAAATTTGTGGTTGTCAATAACTTTTATACAAATAAGGGTTTATTAAAGCCTTCGCAAGTTAAGGAATTAACTTTTTAGAAGCGCTGTTGCTCTGGTACAACAAAAGGGAGACTTGCTTTGTTGGCGTAATAATAAAACCGCATGTTAACCGTTCAGACGTCTATGAAGTTCAGTATTCTAACAACAATGGCAGCAGCATTGCTGGCAGGCAGCCTGCAGGCACAGGATTCAACAGATTTATGGTCAAAGGCCAAAGCCAACCCCAACCTGGGCAGGCAGAAATTTATAGAGCTAAAGCTGCATACAGGAGGACACCTGTATAATGGCGAGGAACTATCGAATGCGCTGAAACATGGTTACGAATCGGTGGAACTGCGGATGGCGTGGATGTCTACCGGTAAACAGGAATGGCAGCGGGCGCTTAATTATCCCAGTTACGGCATCGGTTTCTATACCGGCAATATCGGCGATGCCACTGTATTGGGCAATCCCAGCGGTATATACGGGTTCTTTTATGCGCCTTTCCATCGCCGGAAAAGACATCATTTTGAAGCAGGGCTGTCGCTGGGCTTCACCTATGACCTCAATCCATATGACCAGGATAAAAATCCGCTCAACGACGCTATCAGTTCCAAGGTAGACGTCTATTTTAACGTGAACGCCAGCGGCATATGGCGATTGTCTGAACTGTTCGATTTCGTTTACGGCGTAGACCTCACACATTTCTCCAACGGCCGTACCCATACGCCCAACCTGGGACTCAATATGGCGGGCCTCCACGCCGGCCTGCGGGTACATTACAACACGATCCGCAATATTGTACAGCAACAGATAGATCCGCACTATGAAGCGCGTATCCGGCCGACTTACATCGACAGCCCGCTGTCTAAACTGAAACATAAGCAGGACTGGAGCCTCTACGGCGCTTTCGGAGTGGTGCAGGCAGACAGCCGTTACGGTGTGAGGGCATTTTACGGCACCGCCTCGGCTGTATTGGACTGGAGTTACCTGTACAGTCATGTATGCAGCTTTGGCGCCGGCCTCGACGGATTTTACGATGGTTCGCTGGGACTGGTTTACGGGCAGAAATACGGTAAAGTGTCCACCTTTGATAAAATGCTGCTGGGCGCTCATATAGGCCATACACTTCACTTACAGCGCTTCGATATCGTAACGCAGGCAGGTACTTATCTATGGCGGCGCGATAGTGAAAAAGGGAACTGGTTCCTGCGGGTGGCGCTTCGTTATAACGTCAGCAAACACGGCTTCCTGCAGATAGGGCTCAAAACACAGAACGGCGCAGCGGCGGACTGGATAGAGTGGGGTGGCGGGGGAAGACTATAATCCCGCGGAGTTCACGCAAAGCACGCAAAGGAGCAAAGAGCGCAAAGATCATATAAGCGAGCAGAGAAAGCAAAGGAGCGGAGATCAAATTTGATCTCCGCTCCTTTGCTTTCTTATTTAAACTTAAAAAAATCTTTGCGCTCTTTGCTCCTTTGCGTGCTTTGCGAGAACTCCGCGAGAACTCCGCGGGATTATTGTGTTATCGGCAGCATCACTTTAGACGCATGCGTGGCATCATGGTAGATCCTGATATCCGCTTTTTTGAAATCTTTATCAGTGGCTTTATAGATATCCATGAACTGCTGCGGGTTGCGGTCTGCCAGCGGGAACCAGCTGCTTTGTATCTGGATCATGATACGGTGGCCTTTCTGGAAGGTATGGGCCACGTCGGGCAGGGTGAACTTCACCGGTGTAGGCTGACCGGGAACAAACGCTTCCGGTTTTTCAAAGCTGTTGCGGAATTTGCCACGCATGATCTCGCCGCGTACCAGCATTTGGTAGCCTCCCATAGGATAGGTGGAGGAAGGAACACGACGATGTTCTGAAGCGGCGTCGTCTTCATATTTGAAATCATTCGGGAACACGTCGATCAGCTTTACCACGAAATCGGCGTCAGTACCGGTGGTGCTGGCCACGATGTCGGCGATTACAGGGCCGGCGAGGGTGATGTCTTTGTCCAGCACTTCGGATTCAAACACTGCTACGTCTGGTCTGCGGGAAGCAAAACGCTGGTCGTCAGTCATGTAGTTGATGGTACGGCTGAAGTGTACGTCTTCTGTATAAGGCACCGGTTTGGCCGGATCGCTGATATATTCGCTGAAGCTGTTGCCGGCGGAAGGTTGTGTAAAGGCCAGTTTACCGTCGGGCTGCAGGTAAATGGGTTGTTCCTTCATATCCGCCGGAGGCCATTGCGGCAGCCTCTTCCATTCGTTTTTGCCGGTAAAGAAGATAGTGGCTTCTGCAATATCAGGCGCCTGTCCTTTGCCTTTCAGGTAATAGTTGAAGAAAGGAATTTCGATATTGTTCGCATAATACTCGGAGGTGTTGCTGCCGAAGCGGACGTTGCCCAGATGGGTACCGTCGTTGGAAGCCCACTGACCATGGTACCAGGGGCCCATCACAATGCGGTTGTTGGTGCCGGGGCTTTGTGTTTCAATGCTCTTATAGGTATTCCAGGCGCCAAAGCAGTCTTCTGCGTCGAACACGCCGCCTACTACCAGCATGGTGGGTTTTACGTTTTTCAGGAAGTTACGCACGTTACGCGCCTGCCAGTAGCTGTCGTAGGTAGGGTGAGCGTACATCTCATGCCAGAAGGCAACGCTGTCGCCGATAATTTTGGAAAAATTAGGCAGCGCGCCGGTTTCGAGATAGTACTTGTAGTTGTCACGGGTGTAGTATTCGATACCTTTAGGCCCTACAGTAGTGGGCTTCGGGTGAGGGTGGTCAAATACGGTGTAGAAAGAAAATGCATCCGACAGCATGAAAGCGCCGTTGTGGTGGAAGTCGTCTCCGATGAACCAGTCTGTTACCGGCGCCTGCGGGCTGACTGCTTTCAGTGCAGGGTGATTGCTCAGCGCGCCCATGGTAGAATAAAAGCCCGGATAGGAAATACCGAAGATGCCCACGTTACCATTGTTGCCAGCAAGGTTTTTCACCAGCCAGTCGATGGTGTCGTAGGTGTCGCTGGCCTCATCGATCTCATTTTTACCCTTTTTAGTGGTGTTGAAAGGACGCACGTTCACAAACTTACCTTCGCTCATCCAGGTGCCTCTTACGTCCTGGACCACCATGATATAACCTTCGTGCAGGTATTGGTTATAGTGGTTCCTGTACAGCGGACGGAAGTTGCCTTCGCCGTAAGGCGCGCAGGAGTACGGAGTACGCGTCATCAGGATGGGGTGTTTCTCCGACTGGTCTTTGGGAAGATAGATGGAGGTAAACAGTTTGACCCCGTCCCGCATGGGGATATACACTTCTTTTTTAGTGTAATGGGTATACATCCAGAGGGAATCCTGGTTAACGGCTTTCGTAACAGCAGGAAAGACGAACAGCGCGGCGCAGGCCAGCAGCAGCCATTTTCTCATAAACGGTTTATTTTAGACGGGGACTAAAGTAGCAAAAAAATAAGGTAATATAGCCGCAGAAATGGGTGAGCGGTCAACCGGCCAGCTTTTCGCGCTCTTTTTTAGGCAGACTGGCCACCACAAGATCATAAGAGTTTTTGATCCACTGCAATATCAGTTTGTTGGGAATATTGGAGTGCATATCTACCGTGTTCCAGTGTTTTTTGTTCATATGCCAGCCGGGAGTAACGCCCTCGTAGCGCTCCCGCAGCTCTACCGCTTCATCCGGATCACATTTCAGGTTTACGCTGCTGAACTCCTCAAGGTCGGTGAGGGCAAACATCTTACCACAGACTTTATACACAAGGGTCTGTTCCCCGAAAGGGAATTCTTCCGTAACGCCCGGAAGTGAAATGCAGTATTGACAGAATTGTTCGATGTCCATGTATGACTGGGTTTTATGGACGACAAAGATAAAAAAAAGTAAGGGCCGGTTATGGTTTAATGATCTTGTACCGGTAACTGATAACAGTATTGTTGCCTATACGCTGTTCCTTCGCATAAGCCGAAGTATCAAACGGTGTATAGGTCACCGGCAGGGTCGTTGATGCACCGTTGACTTCTTCATACCGGATACTGGTGACGTAATGTTCGCTGGCCAGGTAGGGATAGCCTTTCCAGTTGTTTTGCAGATCGGCGGTGACAGCCTGGAGCAGCAGCGGATTTTTGGAGAGATAGCGATGCAAAGGATTTATCTGGCTATTGTAGGTCATGGTATACTGATACCCTTCCAGTACAAGGGTGCCACCGATAACATTGACATAATTATGCGTGATGAATAGCGAAATATCCTGTTGCTGGTAGCTGTATTCCTTGAACTGGACCATATCTCCGAAAATGCCGTTGTCGAAAATGAAGGTATCCTTTGAGCCGGCCAGGGTGAACTGCCGGATGGCGTTCACCTGCAACGAGGTGGTATCGTACCCTGAAATTTCTTCGCCAAGGTTGCGGTACCGGGTACTGTAGATCATCAGCCTGCCGGATGTCCAGGCCAGTGAATCGGTCTGGCTCAGGCTTTTGAGCGTATTATTATTTTCATTATAATAACGCGCTGTTTTCACATATCCGTCCGCGTTATAATCAAACGCGATGTAGTTCTGCCATTGGCGGTAGGAGGGATTGTAGTCCCAGCGTTGCGTTAGCTGCAGCCGGTTGTTGTAGACAAAACTGTCTTTCGGAATGCCGTTGAGGCGGATGGAGGTGACCAGATAGGTGTCCTGTGGCAGGACTGGTGGCGACGGCGGATCGACATGTTCTTTTTTACACTGACAGGAATGTGTCAGCAACAGGAGTGTGGTGAGCAGGCACCAGCCATATTTTCTCAGGCAGGGCATGAAGGGTATCATGAAGGATCCTAAGATAAGGATTAATGGGCATATTTACCTGGGGTTCCGGCAGTAGATAAGTTGAAAAAATATACCGGTACGTCGGACAGCCAACGTACCGGTTTAAGGTGTAGGTTAAAGCTATTTTTTGTTGATGGCGATGATCACGCGGGAATAACGGGCATAAGTGATTTCCACTTCCTGGCCGGCACGGTAACCTTCGAGGGCGCCCCGCATCCAGTAAAACAGGCGTTTTTTCTGGTTATCCAGTTTTATCATGATGTTGGTCTGCGTATCGTTGTTTTCCAGGTATACTGCTTCCATAGGGGCCTGCAGGGTGGCTTTCTGCAAGGCTACCAGGTCTTTCTTCAACGCCCAGTAACGGATATCGGTTACCTTGATCAGCGCAAACACAAGAGCTATCACAAAACTGATCATCCATACCCAAAACCAGATGTTTTTATAGGAGAATAAAGACTCATCCGCATCGCCCAGTGTATTATGCGTATACAGGTAAATCTGCGGTATAATAGCCGCTACTAATAATACAATAAAACCTATTAACGCAAATTTCCGTAACTGCTGTTTGTTCCGCTTCAGTGCTTGTTGTAGTAAAAAGTTCTCCTCAGTTGTAATAAAGGTGTAGTCGGACATAGTTCGATGGTTTTTCAGTTGGCTAATATATAGATAAACAATCAATTAATTAAATTTATATATATAATATTTTAATCGATGATTGTTATTTTGCTATTTTTTCAATAGAATGATGTTTTTTTAGATAAAATATTATCATATATATTGACCGGTACATTAACGTTTATATAATTCCCGGCGCGAACGGAAATGGAATAAGTTTTCTAATTTGCGCGTTTTTAACCCATCCTGTTATTATTCCCCAACATCAGCATCATATAAACTAAAACAACGATCGTGAAGCGGATTTTCATTTTACTGACGGCAGCATTTCTCATGACGACCGGCCTGCAGGCGCAGGACACGGCACAACTGATGGTGGAAGGCCGGAAAAACAGCGCCTCCCAGCAAACAAAACCCTACGTGATCATGATCTCGATCGACGGGTTCCGGTATGATTACGCAGAGAAATACAACGCGCAAAACCTGCTCCGTCTCTCCGGCCAGGGTGTAAGGGCCACGGCCATGCAACCTTCTTTTCCTACGTTGACGTTCCCTAACCACTATACACTGGCTACCGGCATGTACCCGGCACATCACGGGCTGGTAGACAACCATTTCTATGACCGTAAGCGGGACGCGGTCTATAAAGTAGGCGACCGCGACGCAGTGGAAGACGGCACCTGGTATGGCGGCGTACCCCTCTGGGTGCTGGCAGAAAAACAACAGCTGGTCAGCGCCAGCTATTTCTGGGTAGGCTCTGAAAGCGCCATCCAGAACATCCGGCCTACCTATTATTTTAAGTACCAGGAAAAAAACAACATCGACCAGCGTATTCAGACAGTGGTGAACTGGCTGCAGCTGCCGGCAGAGCAACGCCCGCACCTTATTACTTTTTACTTCCCGGAAGTAGACCATATGGGGCATCGTTACGGTCCTGAAAGCGACAGCGTGAAAAGCGCCGTACAGTTTGTGGACGCCGCCATCGGCCGCATGCAGGAAGCAGTGAACAAACTGAACCTGCCCGTCAACTTTATCATCGTGTCAGATCATGGCATGGCGCGCGCAGACACGGAACACACGCTCTCCCTGCCGGACAACCCTGCATTAAAACCGCTGCGTATCGTTTCCACCAACGAGAAAATAATGCTCTATGGTAATAATGAAGCGGAAATCAAAGCTGCTTACGATTTCCTGAAGCAGCATGAGCATCACTACACTGCCTACCTGAAAAAAGAAACGCCGGAAAGATGGCACTACGGCCAGGAAGACGTGTATAACCGCATCGGCGACATCGTGGTAGTGGCAGAGGCCAACTACGCTTTCGCCAACCCTGCTAAAAAAATGTCTCCCGGTCACCATGGCTTCGATAACAATCTTACGGAGATGAATGCTATCTTCATGGCCTGGGGACCAGCCTTCAAACCGAATACACGCGTCGCCACTTTCGAAAACATACATGTGTACCCGTTAGTAGCCCGTATTCTCGGCCTTGATATCACCCAGCCGATAGATGGTAAACTGGAAGTGCTGGAACCGGTATTAAACCAATAGTCATGGACCAGCAAGACATGTACGGGCTGCTGTTGCAGCACGTGGCCCGGCATATACAGCTTACAGCGGAAGAACAGCAATATTTCGTCAGCCTGCTGAAACCACGCCGCCTGCAGCGGCGCCAGTGGTTGCTGCAGGCCGGCGACACCTGCCGCTATGAAAACTTCATCGTGGAAGGATGCCTGCGTTCCTATATCACCGACCGGAACGACGCTGAGCACGTATTGCATTTTGCGGTAGAAGACTGGTGGATCACCGACCTGGAAAGTCTGCTCACACAAACCCCCTCACAGGTGAGCATCGAGGCGCTGGAGCCTTCGCTGGTATTGCAGCTGGAACGCGACGCCCTGCAGGCCCTTTATCAGCAGGTTCCCTCATTTGAACGGTTTTTCAGGATACTCCACCAAAATGCCTATCTGGCGCAGAACCGCCGCATCCTGCAGAATATCAGCCATACGGCGGCCGAACGTTACGATGCTTTCCTGCAACAATACCCTGCCATTGCCGCCCGTGTACCCCAGAAATACCTCGCTTCCTACCTGGGCATGACCCCTGTTTTCCTCAGCCAGCTGCGGCAGCAGAAGGCCGGGAGATTAAAGTAGTTGAACACCATTTATTAAAGTAGTTGAACATTTACCGGCAACGGGTAAAATAGCTTTGCAGGTAAATAACAACGACATGAAAATATCCAGCATTCAACTTCAGCCCGATCCGTATAAACCTTTCCATCTCTCACAAGGGTACCGCGCGGGCGACCTGCTCTTTATCAGCGGACAGACGGCCATTGGCGACGACGGACAGTTACAGGGTATCGGTGACTTTGACGTACAGGCCGAGAAAGCCTTTCAGAACCTCGAAAAGGTGCTGAAGGCCGGCGGCTCCAGTCTGCCTAATGTGATCAAAGTGACTATCCTGCTGCGCGATATGGGCAACTTTAACAAGATCGTGGCCCTGCGTAAACGGTTCTTTACGGCGCCTTATCCGGCAGACACCATCATGGAAGTATCCTCGTTGTATTCTCCGGACGCGCTGATAGAAATTGAAGCGGTGGCGGTGGCCGACGACGCGGCAGCGCGATAAACGAACAATACCATATAAAATAAAAAAAGCTGCTCCGGGACGGAGCAGCTTTTTGTTGCTGAAATGAGCTGTTACGCTACAGATTCCTCGTAAGCACTTACGGGTTCGCAGGTGCAGATCAGGTTTCTGTCGCCGTGGGTGTTATTCACACGGCTTACGGAAGGCCAGAATTTATTGGCTTTCACGTATTCCAGCGGGTAAGCTGCCTGTTGACGGCCGTAAGGACGGTTCCATTCATCGGCAGTGATCACGTGCTGGGTATGAGGCGCGTTTTTAAGTACGTTGTTTTGTTTGTCGGCAGTACCTTCTTCCACGGCGCGGATCTCTTCGCGGATTGCCAGCAGGGCGTCGCAGAAGCGGTCCAGTTCTCCTTTGTCTTCACTTTCGGTAGGCTCGATCATGATGGTGCCCGGTACCGGGAAGCTCATGGTAGGAGCGTGGAAGCCGTAGTCCATCAGGCGTTTGGCCACATCTTCCGCTTCAATGCCGGCAGATGCTTTAAACGGACGGAGGTCTACGATGAACTCGTGGGCGCAGGTGCCGTTCACACCGGTGTACAGGATATCGTATGCTTTTTCCAGTCTGGCCTTCATGTAGTTGGCGTTCAGGATAGCGTATTCGGAAGCCTGTTTCAGACCGGTGTTGCCGAGCATGCGGATATAAGCGTAAGAAATGAGCAGGATGCTGGCAGAACCGAACGGTGCTGCAGATACGGCGTGGGATACTTTACCGTTGTTCAGTTCCACATGGCCTGGCAGGAACGGTGCCAGGTGTTTGGCCACGCAGATGGGGCCCATGCCGGGACCGCCGCCACCGTGAGGGATAGCGAAGGTTTTGTGCAGGTTCAGGTGGCATACGTCTGCGCCGATGATACCAGGAGCGGTAAGGCCTACCTGTGCGTTCATATTGGCGCCGTCCATGTATACCTGGCCACCGTGTTCGTGGATGGTAGCGCAGATTTCTTTCACTGATTCTTCATATACGCCGTAGGTGGAAGGATAAGTGATCATGATACCGGCAAGGTCATTAGCGTGTAAAGCAGCTTTGGCTTTGAGGTCGGCCACGTCGATGTAACCGTTTTCCAGCGCTTTGACCACTACTACCTTGAAGCCAGCCATTACTGCGGAAGCAGGGTTGGTACCGTGGGCGCTGATAGGGATCAGCATCACGTTGCGGTGTCCTTCGCCTCTGCTTTCATGGTATTGACGGATCACCAGCAGACCGGCGTATTCGCCCTGTGCGCCGCTGTTAGGCTGCAGGCTGCACGCGTCGAAACCAGTGATCTGGCTGAGGTATTCGCCCAGTTCGGCAGTCATTTGCAGGTAACCGCCGGCCTGTTCTTTCGGGGCAAACGGGTGCATCTTGCTCCAGTGGGCCCAGCTCAGCGGGATCATTTCGGAAGCTGCATTCAGTTTCATGGTGCAGGAACCGAGGGAGATCATGGAGGTGTTCAGGGACAGGTCTTTGTTTTCCAGCATTTTCAGGTAACGCATCATCAGCGATTCGCTGTGGTAGCTGTTGAACACCGGGTGCTGCAGGTAAGCGGAAGTACGTTGCAGGCCGGCCGGGATAGCGGCTTTGCCGTTGGAAACACCGGCTGCGTCCACGCTACCGGCGCCGAATACACGCAGAATGTCGTTTACGTCGGCAATGGTGGCGGTTTCATCGAGGGAGATACCTACCTGGCCATTGGCGAAGTAACGGAAGTTGATACCGGCTGCTTCAGCGGCTGCCTTCACATCGCTGGCGCCTTCTACTACGATGGTGTCGAAGAAGTTGCCTGCGGCCAGTTTCAGTCCTTTTGCCTGTAATTTTTCTGCCAGCGCAGTGGTGAGCAACGCTACGCGGGTAGCGATGTTCTTCAGTCCCTCTGGGCCATGGTATACAGCGTACATTGCCGCCATGTTAGCCAGCAGGGCCTGTGCTGTACAGATATTGGAAGTTGCTTTTTCGCGTTTGATATGCTGTTCACGTGTCTGCAGCGCCATACGCAGTGCACGCTGGCCTTGTGCGTCGATGCTCACACCAATGATACGGCCGGGGATAGAACGTTTAAAGTCGTCTTTCACGGAGAAGAAAGCCGCGTGAGGACCACCAAAACCCAAAGGAACGCCAAAACGTTGTGCGGAGCCAAAAGCGGCGTCTGCACCCAGCTCACCCGGAGAAGCCAGCAGCGTCAGTGCCAGCAGGTCGGTAGCTACGCCTGCAAAAGCGCCCACGGTGTGTACTTTCTGGATAAACTCCTGGTAGTCTTCAACACCACCCACATTGTTGGGGTATTGAATCAGCGCGCCAAAGTAATCGGCGTCGAACTGCGCGGTTTTGTAATCGCCCACCACTACTTCGATGTGCAGCGGCGTAGCACGGGTCTGGATAACGTCCAGCGTTTGGGGATAAACGTTGGTATCTACAAAAAACTTAGGCCTGGTTACATGGTCATGGTCTTTGTTAAGCGCGTTGAAGAACATGGTCATCGCTTCCGCAGCAGCAGTGGCTTCATCCAGCAATGACGCGTTGGAGATCGGCAAACCCGTCAGGTCGCTGACCATCGTCTGGTAGTTCAACAGGCTTTCCAGTCTTCCCTGGGAAATCTCCGCCTGGTACGGCGTGTACTGCGTGTACCATCCCGGGTTCTCAAATACGTTGCGCAGGATCACGCTCGGCGTGATCGTGTCGAAATAACCCTGGCCAATGTAATTACGCATTACTTTGTTTTTCAGGGAGATCTCCTTCAGATGGCGTAGGTAGTCGCTCTCGCTCATCGCTGCCGGAACGGCCAGAGGGTGCTGCATGCGGATGGCGCCGGGAACAGTTTTGTTAATCAGCTCATCCAGATTGGCGGTGCCAATGTTTTCCAGCATCTGGTTCTTCTCAGCTTCATTCGGACCAATGTGACGGTGCACGAATTCAATTTGTTGGATATCAAAAAGATTCATGATGTAAGCAGGTATTTGAAATAGAATGCGCAAAGCTATGCAGATTTTAAGCAACCGCCAAACAACGGGCCGGAGAGAAGGAAAACAGTGATAAATGACAGCACCCCCCGCAGGGCTTCTGTCATGATTTTGTCCACCGGGTATTTGCTTATCTTTGCGCCAATGAGCAAGATTTTAGAAGATTGGGAACAAAAGGCCAAAGACAAACAAAAGGCCAACAAACAATTCCTGCAGAAACTGCAAACACGCCGCGGTAAAGGGGTGGAAAAGCTCCTGCCGGACCTTCATGAGGAAGCCTTCAGCCATATCGACTGCATGGACTGCGCCCGCTGCTGCAAGTCTATCAGCCCCCGCTTCAAAGCACCGGACATCAAAAGGATCTCCAAATACCTGGGGATGAAAGAGGGCGCTTTTATTGACACCTACCTGCGCATAGACAAAGATGAGGATTATGTGGTGAAATCAAGCCCCTGCCCGTTTTTAGGGGGAGACAACGGCTGCAGCATCTACGACGTGCGCCCGGGCGACTGCGCCAACTACCCTTATACCGATAGTTACGACTTTTTCAAACGGCCCAATATCACTTACGAGAACAGCACCATCTGTCCCGCCGTATTTTACATACTGGAAAAGTTGAAAGACACCATGAAAATTTAAGAATTTTCTGATTTAGGGATTTTTTGATGTCTGTGATTTTAATTCCCGAAATTCCAACATCCGTAAATCAAAAAATCCCCAAATCTGTTACGGTTTGAGGTCCAGCTTACGCATGGCCGGACTGATAACATAGGTGGTGACCACCACGGCGAGCGTAACACAACCGCCAAAGACCACTGAAGTGACCAGTCCCATCTTCCTGGCCATAAAGCCGCTCTCAAAAGCTCCCAGTTCATTGGAGGAGCCCACGAACATGGAACTGACAGCGGCAACACGGCCGCGCATGTCGTCCGGCGTCTTCAGCTGAAGGATCGTCTGGCGGATGATCACACTGATACCGTCCAGCGCCCCGCTGACCAGCAGCGCGGCCATAGACAGCCAGAAGCTGGTAGACACTCCGAAAAGAATGATGGTCAGGCCAAAGCCAAACACGGCCGCCAGCAGTTTAATACCCGGTTTGTTGACCAGTGGCCGGTGCGCTATGATGAACATGGTGATCAGCGCGCCCACCGCCGGTGCGGAACGTAGCAGGCCATATCCCAGCGAGCCCACGTGCAGCACATCTGTGGCAAAAGCCGGCAGCATCGCCACCGCCCCGCCAAACAACACCGCGAACATATCCAGCGCCATCGCTCCCAGTACTACCTTGGTCCGCCACACGAAACGCATCCCGCTGGTAAGCCCCTGGAAAAAAGTCTCTCCTCGCTCCTGGTAGTAAATAGGTTTCGGTTTGATCTGTATCAGGCTGTAAAGCGGCGCCAGGAAAACAGCTACTACCAGCAACATCGACCAGTGTACGCCGAACCAGTAGATACAAAGCCCGCCCAGCGCAGGTCCCAGCACACCGCCAATCTGCCAGGCTGAACTGCTCCAGGTGGAAGCGTTGGCATACAAAGCACGAGGCACCAATAAAGACAACAGGGAGAAATTGGACGGACTCACAAAAGCTCGCACCACTCCGCCGGCAAATACCAGGAAATAGATCAGGATCAGTATCCAATTGGTGGAAATGCCTGCCACCGCTTTGTCCCACGTGAGGAGAAACAAACCGGTGCTGATAAAAAGATAGGCAATGATACATTTCAGCAACAGTCCCCGCTTCTCCCGCTTGTCTACCAGGTGCCCGGCAAAAGGGGCCAGCGTAACGGCAGGGATGACTTCAGACAACCCGATTAACCCCAGGGAAAACGGGTCGTGCGAGAGGGCATATACTTTCCATTCGATGATGGCGAACTGCATGGCCAGCGCAAATACCAGTGCAAAGCGGATGACCAGATAGTAGTTAAACTCCTTATAACGTAGCGAAGCGTATGGGTCGTTTCTGGGTGTAGAGGCCGTTGTGTCCAAGCGGGTGTAATTTCCTGCTAAGGTAAAAACCAGCAGGGAAAAAGCAAAAAGTCATCAGTCAGGGAATAATAATCCGCTATTTTTAGTGCTTCTTAAATTCCGCACTACTATGAAAATACGAGGGTTGTTATGTGGGATGTTTATTCCCCTGCTGGTTACCCACGCTGCCTGTGCCGGTGAACCGGACAAAGCGGCGCCTCCCGCCAGAAAAGCGAGGCTGCAGCTGGTTACCGATAAGTTTATTTCTCCGGTGAACATGGCCGTACCGCACGACGGAACAGGCCGGTTGTTTTTCTGTCAGAAAGAAGGGAAAGTATGGATCGTGGACAAGAAAGGCAACCAGTTGCAGGAACCCTTCCTGGACGTGAGCGGGGATATGGTGAAAGTTAATCCTGCCTATGACGAAAGAGGTTTGCTGGGCATGGCTTTCCATCCCGACTTCAGGAAGAACCGCAAATTATATGTGTACTACAGCGCTCCGGTGCCTAACCCGGTCAAGCGGGTGCTGGACCATAAAAGCCGGCTGGTGGAGTTTACAGCATCTGCTACCAACCCCAACGTGGCCGACCCGGCATCCAAACGGGTGCTAATGGAGGTCAACCAGCCGGAATCCAACCACAACGGCGGCCAGCTGGCCTTTGGCCGTGATGGCTACCTCTATATCGGCCTGGGTGACGGTGGCGGCGGCGGCGACAAACACGGCACCATCGGCAACGGGCAGGACCTCGGCACCGTACTGGGAAAAATACTGCGTATCGACGTGAATGGCACTCCCTATAAAGTGCCGGCTGACAACCCGTTTGTGAAGACTGCCGGGGCAAAGCCGGAGATATGGGCCTATGGCCTGCGCAACCCGTGGCGCTTCTCTTTTGACAGGGCCACCGGCCGGCTGTTTGCCGGCGATGTGGGACAAGCCAAATACGAAGAAGTGGACATCATCACCAAAGGCGGCAACTACGGCTGGCGCATCATGGAAGGATATCATGAGTTCAATGTGCCGGCCGGTGCAGACCGCAACAAACTGCTGCCCCCGATACACGAGTACGACCACGATCTGGGCATCAGCATCACCGGCGGTTATGTGTACAGGGGAAACGCCATCCCTTCCCTGAAGGGACTCTACATCTTCGGCGACTACAACGGCAAAACGTTTGTGCTGGCGCCGAAAGGCAATAAATGGGAACGCGCCGACCTGGAACTGTCCGGCCGCCCTGCTGATAACCCCTTCATTCTCAGCTGGGGGGAAGATGAGCAGGGGGAAATCTATATGCTCACCAGTATGTCTGCCAAAGACGGCTTTAAAGGCGCGGTATACAAGCTGGTCAAAGACTAGCTTCTCGCAAAGACGCTAGGTTTTTTGGCTTGTTTTTAAGTTGAAAATTTAAGAGCGCAAAGGAGCGGAGACTACTTGTCAGATCTTTTTGGATTGATCATTTTTACACCATGTTTTGCTCGATATACACTGATTATTATCTCTAAATAAAAATAAAACAAAACTATATAAGCTGATCTCCGCTCCTTTGCGCTCTTAAATTTTCAACTTAAAAACAAGCCAAAAAACCTAGCGTCTTTGCGAGAAATCCCTCCGTGCGACCGTTTGGCCCAATTTTTTGTTAAAAGGAAATAATTTCAAGTGGCAACGGACGATTTTATTTTATATTTGATCAGACAACGTTTACGTTAATAGAGATACATATGAGACTGAAAGTGATTATCCCGGTTGTGCTCCTCAGCATATCCGCCGGTGTGTTGGCTTTTAACAAGCTAGGCCATGCAGACGACCCCCCTGGCCGTTACGAAGTCATCATGAACCTGGTAGGCCAGATGCTGAAGGAAGGGCACTACCAACCCAAACCCATCGATGATGCCTTCTCCAAAGAGGTTTTCAATAAATATGTGCGCAGCCTGGACGTGGAAAAGAAATTTTTCCTCAAATCAGACATCACCCGTCTGGAACCGCTGGCCACCCATATTGACGACGAGTTGAAAGGCGCGCCGGTAGACTGTTTCCGCAATATCAACACCCTTATCAAGCAAAGGGTGGCAGAAGCGGCAGCTATCTACCCCGAACTGCTCTCCAAACCGTTCGACTTCTCCGTGGACGAGAAAGTGACCCTCGACCCCGATAAGCTGGACTACCCGGCCGACGAAAACGCACGGAAGGAAGCCTGGCGCAAAGTGCTGAAATACCGCACGCTCGAAAAACTGACTGACCTCCAGGACATGAGAGAGAAAGCCAAAGACGGCGACAGCGCCAAAACCAAAACCGACGCCCAGCTGGAAAGCGAAGCCCGCGTGAAAGTAAAACAGCTGTACGACCGCTACTTTGAGCGCCTGAAAAACAGGCAAAACGACAACGACCGCTTCAATTTATACGTGAATGCCATCACCACCACGATGGACCCGCATACCGACTACTTCCCGCCGGATGAAAAACGTGCCTTCGAAGAACAGATGGCCGGTAAATTCTTCGGTATCGGCGCACAGCTGAAAGAAGAAGGCGACCGTATCAAAGTGATCAGCATCGTGACCGGCAGCCCCAGCTGGAAACAAGGCCAGCTGAAAGCCAACGACGTGATCCAGAAAGTAGCACAGGGCAACGCCGAACCCGTAGATATCACCGGCTACCCGGTAGAAGATGCCGTGAAACTGATCCGTGGTAAAAAAGGCACCCCGGTGAAACTCACCGTGAAGAGCGTTGACGGTACCATCAAAGATATCACCATCGTCCGCGATGAAATCGTGACAGAAGAAACCTTTGCGAAATCCGCCATCATCAATGGCCAGCATAAAATCGGCTATATCTATCTGCCGGAATTCTACGCCGACTTCAACGACCGCAACGGCGCCCGCAGCGCGGAAGACGTGGCCAAAGAAGTAGCTAAACTGAAAGCAGAAAAAGTGGAAGGTATCATCCTCGACCTGCGTTTCAATGGCGGCGGTTCCCTCCAGGACGTAGTACAGATGGCCGGCCTCTTCATCCCGGAAGGCCCTGTGGTACAGGTGCGCTCCAGGGGTGGTGATGCAGTGGTGCTGCGCGACCGCGATAAAAACGTACAATACGACGGCCCGCTGGCCATCATGGTCAACGAATACAGCGCCTCCGCTTCTGAAATCATGGCCGCTGCCATGCAGGACTATAAACGCGCCGTGATCATCGGCAGTGGTCAAACCTTCGGTAAGGGTACGGTACAACGCCTGTTCAACCTCGATGATTTCTACCCGGTAAAAGACGGTGGCAGCCTCGGCGCGCTGAAACTGACCCAGCAGAAATTCTACCGGGCCAATGGCGGTTCCACCCAGCTGAAAGGCGTGGCTTCAGATGTTGTGCTGCCAGACCCATATTATGATGTGGCAGAACGTAAAGACAGCGACGCGCTGGCATGGGACGAAATTCCCCGCGCAGCCCTCACACCGTGGATTAACCCGGTGCCGACAGAAGCGCTGAAAAAGAACAGCGAGAAAAGAATGGCTAACAGCCAGGCTTTCAAACTGCTCAACGAAAACCTGAACACACTGAAAAAACTGGAAAAGCAGGAGACATATTCACTGAACCTGCAGACCTTTAAGTCCGAACAGAAAAGCAACAGCGCCGCATTGAAAAAATATGACGCTGTAAACGATAAGGTGAAAGAACTGAGCATCGTAAACATCAGGTCGGATATGGAAAAACTCGGCAATGACTCCTCCAAGATCGCCCGTAACAAGGACTGGATCAAAGTAAGGACCAAAGACATCTACCTCGATGAAGCCGTAAATGTGATGAACGATCTGATCGCCATGTCACTGCCGAAGATGGAACGCAAACCGAACCGCTAAGCAGGCCACCAGCAAAAAAAGAGAATATATAAAAAGCGAATCGCCCATTGATACTGTATCAATGGGCGATTCGCTTTTATGCAATGCTGTTGGTTATTTCTGTTTGCTCAGTTCTTCCAGCGCTTTCTTCACCACCGGATCAGTAGCGTTGATGGTTTCATAAAACCCTTCCGTGCGATACAGCTGGCGGGCCAGCATGGCTTTCAGGCGGGTCCTGATTTCAATGTCGTCATGACTGCTGAGCTGCTGAAGACCGGGTACGCTGTCTTTCTGTGCGTAGGCTTTGAATTCTTCAAACAGGGCCGGGCTGGTCTGGAAGTTTTTCGTGAAATCTTCCGCGTCCTTGTATTGTTTGAAGGTTTCCTTGTTGTTGGTGTAGTACTGATAAGCAAAGTTGCTCAGCGTATTACGTGTATAGATAGCCGTTAGCGCACGGGAGTAGCGGGAGGTATCGAACGGAACGAAGATGTCCGGGGTGATACCGCCGCCGCCGTACACACGGCGTCCGGAGGCGGTCTTGTAGGGGACGGTATCGGTGATTTTAATACTGTCTTTGTTGACCAGTTCACCGTGGTGGTAGCGTTCCATGATGTCATCGTCATAGGCGGTACCGTTGCCGTAAGGCTTCTGGATGCTTCTGCCGGAGGGAATATAGTACCGGGCTACGGTGAGGCGGAGGGCGCCACCGTTGTCCAGATCGTATTGTTCCTGAACGAGGCCTTTACCGAAGGTGCGGCGGCCGATAACGGCGCCACGGTCCCAGTCCTGGATAGCGCCCGCGAGTATTTCACTGGCGGAGGCGGAGCCTTCATCGGTGAGGATGGCCAATGCGCCACGTTCGAACATGCCGGGGCGTTTGGTTTTATAATCGGTGCGGGGATAGTCTTTCCCTTTGGTATATACCACCAGTTTGTTGTCGGGCAGCAGTTCATCGGCGATGCGGACAGCGGCGTCCATGAATCCGCCGGGGTTCTGGCGTACGTCGATGATCAGTTTTTCCATGCCCTGTTGTTGCAGTTTACGCATGGCTTTCATGAACTCGTCGAAAGTGGTGGCGGAGAACTTGTTGATTTTGATATAACCGATGCCGGGAGCAGCCATGTAGCTGGCGTCGAGGCTATAGATGGGGATAACGCCTCTTTTGATAGGCACCTGTATCTGTTTCTGCTGGCGCAGCAGGGTGGTGTTCACCAGGGAGCCTGCAGGGCCGCGCAGCAGTTTACGGATTTTGTCCGGGGTGATACCGTTGCCCGCCACCAGGCTGTCGTTGACCCGGAGGATCTTGTCGCCGGTTTGTACGCCGGCCGCTTCTGAGGGGCCGCCGCTCAGTACGGATATTACGTTTACGGTGTCGGCAGTGATATTAAACTCTACGCCGATGCCCTGAAAATTACCTTCCATATCTTCGTTGACAGCCTGCAGTGCGGAAGGAGGAATATAGATGGAGTGCGGATCGAGGTGGCTCAGCAGTCCTTCGATGGCTTCCTGTTGTACTTTATCGGCATCCAGTGTATCTACATATTTTGTTTTGATAAGGTCCATCACTTCCTGTAACGGTCCCCGGGTGGGTTTGGTGAAGAAGACGGTGGTCCCGCCTGTGTTGGACCCGGGCATTTTATGGCCGAGGAACATCCCGATGGCCAGTACTACCGCAAAGAGAAGAGGTAAAAAAACATTCAGCTTCCTGTTTGACATAATTTGATTATTATCCCGCTAATTTATGACCAATCTAACCATGTAATATAAGCCGCAGGCGGAAGGAAATCTGCTGCGTGCATGCATCATCATAGCTTAAACTCGGGGGTGGCATTTGTTTTTATGACACCCTTTTGTTTAAATTGTGACAAAAATAGCATAAATCAGGAGCAAACGCTTACGATTCTTTAATTTCATAAATTACAGGATGGCTGCAAGAACAAAGCTGATCGCTGACAGCGGATCTACAAAGACGGAATGGGCCCTGCTGGGAGACCACGAGCCCGGGATCTATCATACGCAGGGCGTGAGCCCGTATTTTCAGACGGCGGAACAGATCCGGCAGATCATGGAGGTGGAGTTGATCCCCCAGCTGCCGGCGGGCACCGCGATAGACGAGGTCTATTTTTATGGTACCGGTCTAGCCCAGCAGAAAAATACGCAGCTGGTGACCGACTGCCTGAAGGCTGTCTGGCCTTCTGCCGTGGTAGATGTGAACCATGACCTGATGGGAGCCGCCCGCGCGCTCTGCGGCCGTACGCCGGGCATTGCCAGTATCCTGGGCACCGGCTCCAATTCCTGCTATTTCGATGGCACCGGCATCGTCAAAAACAATCCGGGCCTGGGGTATATCCTGGGCGACGAGGGCAGCGGCGCCTACCTCGGCAGAAAAGTACTGCAGTACTACCTGTACAACACCTTCGATGAAGAACTGATGGCCCGTTTCGACCAGAAGTACAATACCAATAAAGACGAGATCCTCGAAAACGTGTACCGTAAGCCGCTGGCGAACCGTTACCTGTCAACATATTCCACGTTCCTCTCTGAAAACAGGGGGCACTTCCTGATTGAAAATATCCTGGAAGATGGCCTGAATGACTTTTTCTTCAACCATCTGTACAAATACCGGGAGAGCTGGACCACCGCGCTGCACTTTACCGGCGGCATCGCCTGGCATTTCCAGGATATCCTGAAAGAGTTGTGTGAACTGTATGAACTGCCGCTCGGCAAGATTCTGCGCACGCCTATGGAAGGGCTCATTGAATATCACCATCGTTAATTAATTCTACAACAGAACATATATGGCATTTGTAAAAGTAACTGAACAGACTTCAAATTATCGTCACCTCGAGAAGATGAGCCTGACGGAATTATTGACCAACATCAATAACGAAGACCGGTCAGTTCCCGTGGCCGTGGAAAAATCCATCCCACAGATTGAAAAACTTGTAGCCGCGATCGCAGACAAAATGCTGGCAGGCGGACGTTTGTTTTATATCGGCGCCGGTACCAGCGGCCGCCTCGGCATCGTGGATGCCTCCGAATGCCCGCCTACTTTCGGCGTACCGCAGGGACTGGTCATTGGCCTGATCGCCGGTGGCGACGCCGCCATCCGCAAAGCCGTGGAGTTTGCCGAAGACGACCGGGAACAGGGATGGAAAGACTTACAGGAATTCAATATCACCGATAAAGACGTCGTGGTAGGCATCGCTGCCAGCGGTACTACCCCCTATGTGATCGGTGCGCTCGATAAATGCCGCAGCAACGGTATCATTACCGGCAGCATCAGCTGTAACCCCGATTCGCCCGTGTCCGCCGCCGCCGATTTCCCGGTGGAAGTAGTGGTAGGACCGGAGTTTGTGACCGGCAGCACCCGCATGAAAAGCGGTACCGCACAGAAACTGGTGCTCAATATGGTGTCTACCGCGGTGATGATCCAGCTGGGAAGAGTAGAAGATAATAAAATGGTAAACATGCAGCTGAGCAACGAGAAATTAGTGGACAGAGGCGTGAAAATGCTGATGGAGAAACTGTCTATCACCGATTACGAACAGGCACAGCAGCTGCTGCTGAAGGCCGGCAGCGTGAAAAAGGCGGTGGACGATTTTGCCAAAGCCTGATTTAATCTGACATTTGTAGCCGGAAACTAAGCATGCATACAATCGAACCATATTATAACTGGAGGCACCTGTACGCCGCTGAGGAAGACGAACTCTCGCCCTTCTACGGGAGAGAATACAGTGAATTTGAATTCTCCAACACGGTCTACAATTACTATGTTCACCCGCAGTGGGACGACTTCGGGTCTCGCAACCTGTACCTGAAAATCCTCTTCGCCGACTACCAGTACAACTTCGCTATCATAGAACTGCTGGGAGAATGGAACGATGCGATCGACAACGACATCATGACCCTCAAACGGGAAATCATCGATGTGCTCATCGCCGAAGGGATCTACAAGTTTATCCTTATCGCCGAAAATGTGATGAATTTCCACTCTTCCGACGACTGTTACTATGAAGAATGGTGGGATGATATCAAAGATGAAGGCGGATGGATCGTCGCCCTTAATATGCCTGAACAAACCAGGCAGGAGTTTGAAAAAGCGCGCCTGCACCACTATGTCCACCTGCTGGATGACGACAAATGGCGAACATATCAACCACTGCATTTGTATAATATGATAGACAACATCATGCTAAAACGTTTGGAATAATTTATATTATATTTTCAGTACAAAATGAAAGATAATTTGCATAAAAGAATTGATTTTAAATTATTTATGCATTATTAATTGTCATTACATATTTGAAAACCTGATAAATATCATTTGGTTTTTATTTTTCCTGCGCTAAATTTGCCCGACATTTCAATCAACTTTTTATACAAGGAAGCTTAGAATTTTACTTATGAAGTGGTCACAGTTTTTTAATACATCTATCGGTAAGAAGTTATTGGTAGGTGCTACCGGTTTGTTTCTTTGCAGTTTTGTTATTGTGCATCTGGCGGGCAACTTCCAGCTGCTGTATAACGACGAAGGCAAGGCATTTAACGCATATGCCCAGTTCATGGGGCATAACGGCCTGATTCAGTTCATCGCCTGGGGCCTTAAAGTAGTGATCATTATCCACGCACTGATCGCGCTGAAGCTCACTTTTTCCAACAGGGCTGCCCGTCCGGTGAAATACGCCATCAACCCGGGTAACCAGACATCTTCCTGGTTCAGCCGTCAGATGGCGATCATGGGAAGCATCCTCCTTATCTTTATTGTGATCCACCTGGCCAATTTCTGGGGCAAGTTCCACTACACTGAAATGCCTACCCGTACTTACGAAGGCATCAGCGAACCACTGAAAGATCTCTATGCGCTGAGCTATGAAACCTTCCAGAACGTATGGCTGGTACTCCTCTATGTAGTGGGCATGATCGGCCTCTCTTTCCACCTGATCCACGGTTTTAAGAGCGCCTTCCAGACTTTCGGTCTGAATCACAAAAAATACAACGGTTTGATCAATTTCGTGGGCGTATGGATCTTCGGTATCCTGATCCCTATTGGCTTTGCCCTGATCCCGATTGTTATCTATTTAAAAAAATAATTCTGAAAAGTAAGGATATATGTTGAACGCAAAAATTCCAGCCGGCCCATTAAATTCCAAATGGGAAGACTATAAAGGACATTGTAAACTGGTAAACCCTGCCAACAAGCGCAGCCTCGAAGTGATCGTGATTGGTACTGGTTTGGCCGGCGCTTCAGCAGCGGCTTCATTAGGTGAGTTGGGGTATAAGGTTAAAGCATTCTGCTTTCAGGATAGTCCGCGCCGCGCGCATAGTATTGCTGCCCAGGGTGGTATCAATGCGGCCAAGAACTACCAGAACGACGGTGACTCCGTTTACCGCCTGTTCTATGATACAGTAAAAGGTGGCGACTACCGCGCCCGCGAAGCCAACGTGCATCGCCTGGCGGAGGTGAGTGGCAACATTATAGATCAATGCGTGGCACAGGGTGTTCCCTTTGCCCGTGAATACGGCGGCCTGCTGAGCAACCGCTCTTTCGGCGGTACACAGGTACAACGTACTTTCTACGCTGCCGGTCAGACCGGCCAGCAGCTCCTGCTCGGCGCTTACTCCGCACTGGAACGCCAGGTGGCATTGGGTAACGTGAAAATGTACTCCCGCCACGAAATGCTGGACATCGTAAAAATCGACGGCAAAGCACGCGGTATCATCGCCCGCGACCTGATCACCGGTGAACTGGAACGCCATTTCGGCCATGCGGTACTGATCTGCAGCGGCGGCTACGGCAACGTGTTCTTCCTGTCCACCAATGCAATGGGTTCTAACGTAACGGCTGCCTGGAAAGCCACTAAAAACGGCGCTTACTTCGCCAACCCCTGCTTTACACAGATCCACCCTACCTGTATCCCGGTTTCCGGCGACCACCAGTCCAAACTGACCCTCATGTCAGAATCACTGCGTAACGACGGCCGTATCTGGGTGCCCAAAAAACAAAACGATACCCGCAAAGCCAGCGATATCCCGGAAGACGAAAGAGACTACTACCTGGAAAGAAGATACCCAGCCTTCGGTAACCTCGTTCCCCGCGACGTGGCCTCCCGCGCTGCCAAAGAAAGATGCGACGCCGGCTATGGCGTGGGTACCTCCAAACAGGCGGTATACCTCGACTTCGCCGCGGCCATCGAACGTTACGGTAACATCGAAGCCGGTAAACGCCAGCTCAACAATCTCCCTAAAACAGAGATCATTAAACTGGGTAAAGAAGTAGTAGCAGAAAAATATGGTAACCTGTTCGATATGTACGCTAAAATCACCGGCGAAAACCCATACGAACAACCCATGCGTATCTATCCTGCCGTACACTATACCATGGGCGGCCTGTGGGTAGACTACGAACTGCAGACCACCGTTCCCGGTCTGTACTCCCTCGGTGAAGCCAACTTCTCCGACCACGGCGCTAACCGCCTCGGCGCTTCCGCTCTGATGCAGGGCCTGGCAGACGGTTACTTCGTGATCCCTTACACACTCGGTAACTACCTGGCAGACGAAATCCGCACCAAAGCCATCCCGGTAGACCACCCGGCCTTCACAGAAGCCGAAAACAGGGTGAAAGAAACGATCTCCAAACTGATGGGCATCAAAGGAACCAAGTCTGTAGACCACTTCCATAAAAAGCTCGGTAAGATCATGTGGGACAAGTGCGGTATGGCACGTAACGAAAAAGGTCTGAAAGAAGCGATTGAAGAAATCAAAGCGCTGCGCGCCGAATTCTGGAAAGACGTTCGCGTACCGGGCAGTGAAAAAGAATTCAACCCCGAACTGGAAAAAGCCGGCCGTGTGGCTGACTTCCTGGAACTGGGTGAACTGATGTGCATCGACGCACTGGAACGCCGCGAATCATGCGGCGGCCACTTCCGCGAAGAGTCCCAGACTCCGGACGGCGAAGCACAACGTGACGACGCTAACTTCAGCTACGTAGCAGCATGGGAATACAAAGGCCCCGGTCAGTTCGAACTGCACAAGGAACCATTGGAATTCGTTGAATGTAAACCTACGCAACGTAGCTATAAATAAGGGTATTGGCCCATTGCTTTACAAAGGGCCGGGATTGTAAAATAAAATAATTGTCCAGCGAATATGGAACATTATAACATGAACCTCACCTTAAAGGTGTGGAAACAACAAAATACAAACGCTCAGGGTAGATTTGAAACATATTCCGTAAAAGATATCTCTTCTGAAATGTCTTTCCTCGAAATGTTTGACGTATTGAACGAGCAACTGATCAACGAAGGAAAAGAACCGATCGCATTCGACCATGACTGCCGTGAAGGTATCTGTGGTATGTGCTCCATGCACATCAACGGCCGGGCACACGGTCCCTGGGCCGGCACCACTACCTGCCAGCTGCACATGCGCGCTTTCAAAGACGGCGATACCATCACGGTAGAACCGTGGAGAGCAGGCGCTTTCCCTGTACTGAAAGACCTCACCGTTGACAGACGCGCATTTGACCGTATCATCGAAGCGGGTGGTTATATCTCTGTAAACACCGGCAACGCACAGGACGCCAACTGCCTCCCTGTTGATAAACACAAAGCAGACCTGGCTTTCGCGGCTGCTGCCTGTATCGGTTGCGGCGCCTGCGTAGCAGCATGTAAGAACTCTTCTGCCATGCTCTTCGTATCCGCCAAAGTATCCCAGCTGGCATTGCTGCCACAGGGAGATCCTGAGCGCCATACCCGTGCCCTCAACATGGTAGCCCAGATGGATAAGGAAGGTTTCGGTAGCTGTACCAACACCGGTGCCTGCGAAGCAGAATGCCCGAAAGAAATCTCCCTCACCAATATCGCCCGCCTGAACAGAGAGTTCATCGGCGCCGGCTTCGGTTCTGAGAAATAGTCTTGACTATATAATGCAAAAACGGCGCAGGTATCATACCTGCGCCGTTTTTTTATGCCTGCACGATCTTCTATTTAATCCTCCCGGCAATATCACGCCAGTCGTACAGGTGGAATGTCTTATCCGTACTCATCACCACAAAAATACCCTGCGGATATTTCGGGCCCAGGTTCACATTCACCACATCGGACCCGTCACTGTTAATAGCAGCTACCGGTATCTTCGCCAGTAATACCGGCTGCGCGGCCTCCCGGCGGTAAATATTAAAACTGTTGGCCTCCTGGTCAGATACGAGGATATAACCCGTACTGTCCCCCGTTTTATAAATACTGATGCCTTCATTGTCGGCCTTGAAATCGCCGCTGCCAAACAACGCCAGCTCCTGGTCGCCACGCGCAGGATCTGCATAGTAACGGCGAACGCCCGTTTGCTCGTCGGAATAATACACATACCCCAGCTCATTGTCCACCGCTACGCTCTCTATTTCCTTTTTGCCGCTGTAAGCGCCAAATTTACGTACAACCGTTCCCGTTACTTGTCCTTTGCCGTTGCCGGTCAACTGGTATTGCCACAGGTAACCCTGCGCCGGGCCGGATTTGCGGCTGACGATGGCGAAAATAGCCTTGTCTGCCGGGCGGGTATACAGGCTGATGCCCATAGGGCCGCGCTCTTCTTCGCCGGCAAATACTTCCAGCCCGCCATTGTCGACAGGCTCCATATCGGGCAACCGGTAGATGCGCAGTTTATTGGTTTCGCGCTCCGTCGTCACGGCAATGTCCACCGGCTGGTTGTTCAGCAGCAGGCCATAGGCGATATCCACGTTGTTAGGGCGTTTCAGGCCACCTATTTTCTTCACGATCTGACCATCCAGATTGTACACATACAACGCGCCGTCGGTATTTTTATCGGTGCCGATGATAAGGCTTTTGCTGCTGTCTGCCCTATTGATCCAGATAGCCGGGTCATCGCTGTCGTATTGGGTGGCCGGCGTAACTGCCACCGGCTTTACCGCATCGGCAGCCGCCGGGGGAATGGACTTGTGTTGTTTATTGTTGCAGGCAGTGAAGCCGGCAATGATGCCGGCCACCGCTACGATTCTTCTATATCTCATATAAAATCCCAAAATCAAAAAATTCCGAAATCCGTAAATCCAATAACCAAATAAAAAAATAACCAAATAACCCAATTAGTGCTGGTTTCCGCTGCCATCCTGCTGATAGGCGCCTATGTCTTTGCCGGGACGTGTTACATCGGCAGCAGCTTCGGTCTTGATGGTGGTGGCGTTCATCGGGGCAAACTGGCTGTTGCCTTTGCCTACGGCCGGTGAAGCGGGCTTCACGCGGAAGTTGGAGGCGCCTTGCTGCAATAATGCTAATGGCTGTTGTTTCCAGCTCACCGGCGGCGCCTTCACGGTACCTCCTAAGGTAGTGTAATCAAACTGATCTACATCATAAGCATAGAAAACAGGGTTGTTTTGTTTGATTTCTCCATGAATGTCAGTAGGTGTGAAAACAGCAACTCCGTCGGTAGCGTAGAACTGGTTAACCAGCGTAGGGGCGTTGCCGTAAAACAGGTTGTTGCCGTACGTAAGGTTGGCCAGGTCCGCGCCGGTGCCGGCGCCGCCGACTACGCGCAGGCTTACGCGGCAGTTGATGAAGAGATTGTTGAATGCTTTTCCTTTGGCGAACGCTTCGAAGTTGATACCACCGCCGCGGCCTTCTTTGGTTTGGCGGAAGCCGCAGTTGATCATGGTGTTGTTGTAGATATACACGTTGGCCTGCGTGGTCTTGTCACCGGAGTTGGATACTTTGAAAGCGTTGGTAGCAGTGCCGATAGCAACATTATAAGCCACATCGCCGATGGTGCCTGATTTCATGTTCAGCGCTTCGCCGCCTTTTTCACCGCACATCTCAAACGTGTTGCGCAGGATGCTGATACGGCCGCCATCCGTACGGATAGCATCGTCTTTGCTGCCCCTGATCCAGCAGTCTTCCAGGATGAAGTTTTTGTCTACATTGGCGAAATAGATCATGTACCGCGGATCACCGGCTTTATACACATCATTACCGATAGCCACCGGGCCGCCGGCAAATTCAACATGGGTCCATTTCAGGATAAGGTCGCCGCCTTGTTTGTCTTTGGCGTGCGTACACTGGATACCACCCCAGATACCTTTGAAAGCGTTGTCGCTGGTACGCAGGTTTTCTGAGACGGTGATGTAGTTAGGCGCTTCTTTGGTACCGAGACTGATAAAGCTGCCGTTGACGGTGATCTGCGGGCTTTTCAGCTGGCTGCTGCCGTCGCCGAGAGCGATGAGTTTAACACCGCTTTGCATGAAGAGGGTATCGCCATCGTTGATGGTGATATCGGTAGCGAAATAGTATGTTTTGCCGGCTAACAGCGTGCCCTGGATACTGCCGGATAAAGTATCGGAAGTAATAGGTTTGCTGGGGGTGATGACCGGTTTGGAGATCGTCACCTCCGCCTCTTTATGGCAGGAGGTGAAGAGGGCGCCGGTGGCTGCGGCAAGTATATAGTGATGTAATTTCATGTTCGTAAGATTTTAGAGTTTGAAGCGGAGGCCCAGCAGGTAGGTCTGGCCGTAGGTGTTTTTGCGAACGAATAAATTTTTGCCCACCACCTGTTCCGGTACACCGGCAGCGGACTTTTCCGTGTTGGGGCTCTTGATGAACAGCTCATACGGTGTGTTCAGCAGGTTGCCCACTTTAGCGTATGCGTACAGTTTTTTCCAGACTCTTTTCTCTGTGGAAAAATCCAGCTGCACGAAACCTTTCTGCCAGATATCGTTGTTATAAAACTGGGAAACGATGTCGATACGTTCGCCGGTATATACCATCGCCAGCTGTGCATCGAAGCCTGCATGAGCGTCCTTGTACAGCAGGGAGAGGTTGCCGATATGTTTGGACTGCCCTTGTAAAGGACGTTCCTGGTTAACGGTTTTCTGGGTGATGTTACCGTTGTCTTCCCGGTACCACTGCATTTTGTTGCTGGTGATAGAAGAGTTGGTGTAGGTATAGTTCAGGCGTATGCCGAATTTACGGATATACTTGGCGGCTTCCAGCTCAAAACCATAGTTGGTGGCAGTACCGAAGTTGCCGCTCATGAGGTTGATGCTGCGGCCGTTTTGTACGAGTGCCGATTCAATCGGGTCTTTGATCCGTTTGTAGAAAATGCCTGCCAGCAGTTCATCCAGCGCTTTCGGGAAGTACTCGTAACGCAGGTCGAAGTTATTGGAGGTGGCTCTTTTCAGGAAAGGGTTACCCACTTCGTCATAGTCCTGGTCAGGATCTCCGCCGCGGTGAGGAATAGTTTCATAAAAACCGGGGCGGCTGATGGCAGAGTAGTAGGAGAGACGGATGTTCCGCTTGCTGTCCGGCATATATTTGAAGTGGATGCCTGGCAGCACGTCCACGTATTTAATGGTCCCTGTTTTACCTTCCACGGTAGATGGTACGGCAGATTCCCAGAGCGCTTTGGTATGCTCTACTCTCACGCCGGCGAGGGTTTGCAGGCGGCCGATCTGGAATTTCACCTGGCCGTAATAGGCGCCCACGTTTTCGGTAAAATCATAGTTCAACGCATCGTCAGGCGCGCCTAACCTGTTAAACAGGGAGAGTTTATGCGCGTCGATATCGCCATTGAAGTGTTGTGTAGTGGAGTCCGGACGGAGAACGTATTTGTCGTAGTAGCTATGACGCTGTTTGTTGCGGTACATGCCGCCTACGGAGATCTCCGTTTTGATACCGCCGATTTTAGGGGTATAAACGAAATTGAGATAACCGCTTTTGTCCTGGTCTGAGTTGCGGGTCCATTCGTGGGTAACGCCGCCCAGCGCATCCAGCAGCACAGGTTCCTGTTTAAGTGTATTGTCTTTCTGCGGTGTGACGCCGGTGCTTACATGCAGTTCGGTGCGGTCAGGTACGTTGGCGGTGGCTTTGGAATACGCGGCCGACCAGTTCATATGCAGGTGGTCCGCCAGTTTGTGGTGGCCCTGTAAGGTGAAGTTGCTGATTTGCTGCACGCTGCGCTCACTGCGATAGTTGTTGCTTACCCTGCCGGAACCCGGTATCGTGCGGCCCAGTTCAAGGCTGGTGTCTGAACTGAAACGGAACAGGTTCTGGCCGAGGTTCATATAAGCGGCGTATAAGGACAGCTGCTGGTCGTCGTTGAACTGGTAATCCACTTTGGCGTGCATGCCTGCCCGTTGCTGCTGGATGGAATACTGCCTGTTTTTAGCCGCGGTGAAAGCTGGTTCGTTGTTGTTTTTATCTACTTCTGTCTGCAGGTACAGGGATTGATTGGAACGGTAAGTATTCTGATAGCTGATGCCTGCGATGGCGCCCAGTTTCCCGTTTTTGCTGCGGCCGCCGGCGCTGATGCCAAACACGCTGGCTACCGGGGCTTTGCCGGTATTGAGATGCAGCGGGTTGTTGGTGAAATCGCTGAGACTGGCTTCGAAGTTATTGCCGTTGCGAAGACGCGGGGAGGTTTTGGTGGAGCCGCTGCTGCTGAAACGGGTGAAGTCGTTGTCGAACAGCGTTTGTGCGTAACCGATAGCTGCATTGGCATTCAGCATAAAATGTTTCGGTGCGTCTTTCATTACCATGTTGGTGGCGCCGCCGATGGCATCGCCTTCCATATTGGGGGTAATGGCTTTGTATACCTCGAGGCGGTCTATCAGGTCGGCCGGGAAGATATCGAGGGGAACGTACCTGTTTTTGTTGTCCGGGCTGGGGATTTTGATACCGTTGATCAGGGTGTACTGGTATCTTTTATCCATACCGCGGATGATAGCGTACTGGCCGTCGCCGTTGTTGCTGCGTTCCAGGGATACGCCGGAGATACGTTGCATAACGTTGGCGATGGTGATGTCGGGGGATACCTGTATAGCGGCGGCTGATACGGCGTTCAGCACCATATCCGCTTTCTGCACCGTTTTCAGGGCGCTTTTTTCGCTGCCTTTGTCTCCTTTGCCGGTGACGGTCAGTGTTTTCAGCGCTACGTCTTTGGATTCCATTTCGATGTTCAGGGTGCTTACCTGTCCTTCGCAACGGATTTTCTTTTCCACTTCATGATGCCCGAGGTCCTTCACTTTGATTTCATAGTCACCCGCAGGTACGTTGCGGAAAACGAAACTGCCGTCCAGGCCGGTGGTGCCGCTGACGGTATAATGTTCATTTTTCAGCTTTACCGCTGCCCCTGTCAGCGGTTGCCCTGTTTGTTTGTCGGTTACGGTCCCTTTCACGCCGGTGGTTGTTTGCGCCAGAGCGCAAAATCCCGACATGATAAAGAGGAGCAGTGGTAAAAATATCTTCATACAGACTGGTTTTGTCGGGGGCGAAATAACCGTTCTTCCAGCACTGTAGCACCATAGAGGCCGTTAAGTCTTTATGAAGGAATTATGAAGTTTGTATTAAGTTTCCGCAAACACGCTGAAGCGTTTTAGCAGGCCATCAAAATATCTTATTGACCGCTCATAATTCGGATCTATGATTGCTGATATTTTTTATTATCATAGAGCTTCTTTTGAAATCTTATTAAAATCCTATTGCTATATGTCAGACCAATCCCGTAGGAAGTTTATCAAACACATTGGCAGCACTGCGGCGCTGCTGGGCATCGGCCAGCTGGCGGCCCTTGGCCGGGAAAACGGACCGGTGACCCTCCTGCAACCGGAACAGCCATTTTCCGCTAACGACAAGATCCGCCTGGCCTGCGTAGGCATGGGCATCATGGGCTTTGGCGACGTGGATACGGCCATCAAGGTACCAGGCGTGGAATTCGTGGCGGCAGCCGACCTGTACACCGGCCACCTGGACCGTGTAAAAGAGGTCTACGGCTCCAACATATTCACCACCCGCGACTACCGCGAACTGCTGCAACGCAAAGACATCGACGCCATTATCGTGGCTACGCCCGACCACTGGCACGACACCATCTCCATCGCCGCCATGGAAGCAGGTAAAGCAGTCTATTGCGAGAAACCCATGGTACAGCAGGTGGAAGAAGGGCATAAAGTGATTGCCACCCAGCAGCGTACCAAAGCCGTGTTCCAGGTAGGCAGCCAGCGGGTGAGCAGCATCGCCCTGGCGGAGGCGCGTAAACGTTACCAGGCCGGTGAAATCGGTCAGCTGAACGTGGTGGAAGCACGGATGGACCGCCACAGCGCACTCGGCGCCTGGCAGTACTCCATTCCTACAGACGCTTCTCCCGCCACGGTGGACTTTGACACCTTCCTGAAGGATACCGCTAAAGTGCCTTTCGACGCCAAACGTTTTTTCCGCTGGCGCAACTACCAGGCATATGGCACCGGCATCCCCGGCGACCTTTTCGTACACCTGATCTCCGGCCTGCACTTTATCACCGGTTCACTCGGTCCTACCAGCATCTACGCCAGCGGCAGCCTGTCGCAATGGAAAGACGGCCGCGACGTGCCGGACGTAGTGGTCGCGATTTTCGACTACCCTGAAACCAAAGAACATCCGGCCTTCCAGATGACCCTCCGCGTGAACTTTGCCGACGGCAGCGGCGGCGGTGAATACACCCGCCTGATCGGCACCGACGGCGTGATGGAAATTGGATGGAACGACTTTAAAATCAAAAAACATAAACTGCCCGAAGCACCCGGCTATGGCGGTTGGGATACCTTCCGCACTTTCTCTGAAAAACAACAGGCGGAGTTTGTGAAAGACTATAACGCCCATTACGGCGGCAATAAGGGCAAAGCAGTGGAAACGACCAGCAACTATGCTGCGCCCTCAGGATATGACGACCGCCTGGACCACTTCAAAAATTTCTTTGAATCCATGCGTACAGGCAAGACCGTAGTGGAAGACGCCACCTTCGGCCTGCGCGCCGCCGGACCGGCCCTGGTAACGAACCAGAGCTACTTCAGCAAAAAAATGCTCCGCTGGGACCCGGTCAAAATGCGCGTAATAGCTTAGTCAGCATCAGGGGCAAAAACATGTTCAGTATACGGGCGTCATGGCAATCTTTCCATGGCGCTTTTTTATGCGGAAAATATCGGCCGCAATTGCTTAAATTGAGTAAAACCTGTTTTACATGAAGAAGGTAAGTTTACTTGTACTCGCAGGAATAGTGTTAATGTCTTGTCAAGAAAAGAAAAAAAATATGAACAATCAGGAGAACTTCCAGCCACCAGTTGCGGAAAAGATACCGAAAGAACTAACGATACATGGTGACACCAGGATCGACAACTACTACTGGATGAACAACCGGGAAGATCCCAAAGTACTGTCTTGGCTAACCGCCGAAAATGCCTACCTCGACTCTGTAATGGCCCCCGAAAAGGAACTGCGGACCAAACTGTTTGAAGAGATGAAAGGCCGCATCAAGGAAACGGATATGAGCGTGCCCTATCTCAAAAACGGGTATTACTACTACTCCCGTTTTGAAAAAGGAAAAGAGTATCCCATCTACTGCCGTAAAAAAGGCAGCCTCGAGGCGGAAGAGGAAATCATCCTCAATGTCAACGACCTCGCCGTGGGACATACCTACTGCGCCGTAACAGGACTGAGCGTCAGCCCCGATACCAAACTGCTGGCCTACGGCATCGATACGGTTAGCCGTCGCCGTTATACCATCCACGTAAAGAACCTGGAAACAGGAGAAGTCTTTGCCGACGCCATCACCGAAACAACCGGCGGTTCCTGCTGGGCCAACGATAACAAAACATTCTTCTACAGTCGCAAGGATACCGTTACCCTAAGGGCCGACCGTATCATGAAACACGTACTGGGCAACAACGCGGACAAAGAAGTATACCACGAGAAAGACGAAACGTTCAGCCTCAGTTTACAGAAAACAAAATCCGGTAAATACATCATTATCCACAGCGGCAGCACTCTTTCGTCCGAAAGCCGCGTGCTCGACGCCTCCAAACCCGATGGTGCTTTCACCGTGTTTCAGCCGCGCACCAAAGACATGTTGTACGACATCGATCATAAAGACGATAAGTTTTACATCATCACCAACTGGAACGCACTGAACTTCCGGCTGATGGAAACGCCACTGGACAAGACCGGCCGAGATCACTGGAAAGAAGTCATTCCGCACCGCAGCGACGTGCTGTTGTCCGGCATGGACGTGTTCAAGGACTACATGGTGCTGGAAGAGAGAAAAAACGGTCTTACCCAGATCCGTGTGATCAACGATAAAACACACCAGGACAAATACCTCACTTTCGCAGAACCGGCATACGACGCCTAC
Source organism: Chitinophaga oryzae (assembly GCF_012516375.2). Lineage (NCBI taxonomy): Bacteria > Pseudomonadati > Bacteroidota > Chitinophagia > Chitinophagales > Chitinophagaceae > Chitinophaga > Chitinophaga oryzae. The sequence goes on along the minus strand of NZ_CP051204.2, from coordinate 7,025,917 downwards.
CTGGGCAACAACCCGGAAATGGACAGCAAAGAGCTGCGCTACCACTATACTTCCATGATCACGCCCAATTCCGTGTATGACTACAACATGGAAACCGGCAAGCAGGAACTGAAGCGCCAGCAGGAAGTACTGGGCGGCTACGATCCGAAAAACTATACCACCGAAAGGCTGATGGCCACCGCTACAGACGGTACCAAAGTGCCCATTTCCATAGTCTATAAAAAAGATTTCCACAAAAACGGGAAAGCGCCATTGTTGCTCTACGGATACGGTTCCTACGGCAACAGCATCGATGCCGGCTTCAGCTCCAACAGGATCAGCCTGCTGGACCGTGGCTTTGCTTTCGCAATAGCGCACGTACGTGGCGGGCAGGAGATGGGACGCCAGTGGTATGAAGATGGCAAGATGTTCAAGAAGAAAAACACGTTTACCGACTTCATCGACTGCGCCGATTTTCTCGTAAAACAAAACTACACCAACCCGGGCCAGTTATACGCTATGGGCGGCAGCGCCGGTGGCCTGCTGATGGGCGCGGTAATAAATATGCGGCCCGAGCTGTTCCACGGCGTAGTGGCAGCGGTGCCGTTCGTGGATGTGGTGACGACCATGCTGGATGAAAGCATTCCGCTCACCACCGGCGAATTCGATGAATGGGGCAATCCTAAGAACAAAGATTCCTATGAGTACATGAAATCGTATTCACCGTACGATAACGTGACTGCCAAAGACTATCCCAATATGCTGGTCACTACCGGTCTGCACGATTCGCAGGTACAATACTGGGAGCCTGCCAAATGGGTGGCCAAACTGCGGGAACTGAAAACAGACCACAATATGCTGTTACTGCATACGAATATGGAAGCCGGCCACGGCGGCGCTTCCGGGCGGTTTGAAGCGTTGAAGGAAGTAGCGCTGGAATACGCGTTTTTCCTGAAGCTGGCGAAGTAGTCACGCAAAGGCGCTAAGTTGTTGAACTTTTTTTTAAGATAAATTTAAGAACGCAAAGAGACCCGAAGATTACGTTTTGCTGATCATGTTCTAAACTGGATTTGGTTGTTATCGACCAGTTTAACCATTATAAAATGTGATCAATAAAATGCGATCTTCGGGTCTCTTTGCGTTCTTAAATTTATCTTAAAAAAAAGTTCAACAACTTAGCGCCTTTGCGTGAGAAAAAGACTACACCAGTATCTTCTCCGACTCTACCGCCTTGCCAAAGAATATCTCCGCCATCACGTCAAAGATGCCCGGATCGTCCGTGGTAAAGAACCTGCGCTGGCCGCTGCGGCCCAGGCGGGATTCCATTTCCGGATGACGCTTCAGGTAGTCTTTAAGGCTGTGCGCCACTATTTTCCCTTGTGACAGTACGGTGATGCCACCCGGAAGGTGCTGCCGTATTTTCTTCATCAGCAGGGGGTAGTGGGTGCATCCCAGCACCAGCGTGTCTATGTTGGACGACTGGGACAGGATCTTGTCCAGGTACTCTTTCACGAAATAATCGGCGCCGGCGCTTTCGTGTTCGTTATTTTCCACCAGCGGCACCCACATGGGGCAGGCCAGCTGGTACGTTTGTACTTCCGGGAAGAACTTTTTGATTTCTATCGGATACGATTCTGAAGCTACGGTCCCTTTGGTGGCCAGGATGCCCACCTCACCGGTTTGAGTGAGGGTTCCTACCATTTCGGTGGTGGGGCGTATCACGCCCAGCACGCGCCTGTCGGGGGCTATCCGGGGCAGGTCTTTCTGCTGTATGGTGCGCAGCGCTTTGGCGGAGGCGGTGTTACAGGCCAGGATGACCAGCGGGCAGCCCATATCGAACAGCTGCTGTACGCATTGCAGCGTATAGGCGTGAATGGTGTCAAAGCCGCGGTTGCCATAGGGCGCGCGGGCGTTGTCGCCGAGATAGATGTAGTCGTATTGCGGCAGTTCCGCGATGATTTCTTTCAGCACGGTAAGGCCGCCATAGCCGGAGTCGAAAACGCCGATAGGGCCCATGACGGTATGGTTTATTGGTTAATGTCTTTCTGCATCATGCCGGAGCCGGTCAGATCGTAGATCTTCTGGATCTCGTGCAGTACGCCTTCAAAATCGATCTGCAGGTCTGTCAGCTGACCGTTTTTGAGATCGTACACCCAGCCGTGTACCGTGGGGAAACCTTTGGCCAGGTAGGATTTCTGTACTGCCGCTGTTTTGATGACGTTGATGGCTTGTTCCTGCACATTCAGTTCCACGAGGCGGTTGTAGCGGTCGTGCTCATCCGGGATAGCATTGAGCTCATCCATATGCAGGCGGTATACATCGCGGATGTTACGCAGCCAGGGGTTGAGGATGCCAAGGTCTTTGGGCTGCATGGCGGCTTTAACGCCTCCGCAGTTGTAGTGCCCGCAGACAACGATGTGCTTCACCTCGAGGTGTACCACGGCATAGTTGATGACTGCCATCACGTTCAGGTCGGTGTTGGGCACCACGTTGGCGATGTTGCGGTGTACAAATACTTCACCGGCTCCCAGCCCCATGATTTCATTGGTAGGCACCCGGCTGTCACTGCAACCGATATAAAGGTACTCAGGCGTCTGGGTGTCCGCCATCTTTTCAAAGAACTCCGCATCGGTGGCCAGCTTGGACGATATCCACCGGCGGTTGTTTTCAAATACCTGGTTATAACTTGTCATTGCCGTAATATTTTGGACTAAAGATACGCACAGAATGATTAAACGAACACAAACCCTTAAAAATCAATCATTAAATATTGATTTTGATATAGATCTGTTAACTTGGAATCCAGTTATAGTATTCGTACCTTTGCAGCTTCAAAATTTACATAGCCAGCATGATCAGTGTTAAAAACGTAACGCTCTCTTTTGGAAAGAGAGTATTGTTTGACGAAGTAAACCTCAATTTCACGAAAGGGAACTGTTATGGTGTGATTGGGGCTAATGGAGCGGGTAAATCTACCTTCCTGAAGATATTGTCCGGCGAAATAGAGCCGAACAAAGGCACCGTGGAAATCACTCCCGGCGAGCGCATGAGCGTACTGAAACAGAACCACTTCGAGTTTGACGAGGTTACGGTACTGAATGCAGTATTGATGGGCAACAAGAAGCTGTGGGAAATCGCCAAGGAAAAGGATGCTATCTACGCCAAAGAAGATTTTTCTGAGGAAGACGGTATGCGTGCCGGTGAACTGGAAGCTGAATACGGCGAAATGGGCGGTTATACGGCAGAAAGCGATGCTGGTGTACTGCTGGGCGACCTCGGCGTTAAAGAAGAGTTCCACAGCGTGCTCATGAAAGATATCCCCGGTAGCCTGAAAGTAAGGGTGCTGCTGGCCCAGGCCTTGTTCGGCAACCCCGACATCCTGCTGCTGGATGAGCCCACGAACGACCTGGACGTGGAAACCATCGGATGGCTGGAAAACTTCCTGGCCGACTACGAAAATATCGTGATCGTAGTATCCCACGACCGTCACTTCCTCGATGCCGTATGTACGCATGTGGCCGACGTAGACCGTGCCAAAATCCAGATATTCTCCGGTAACTACTCCTTCTGGTACGAGTCATCCCAGCTGATGGCCCGCCAGATCGCTGATAAGAACAAGAAAATGGAAGATAAGCGGAAAGACCTCATGGACTTTATCGCCCGCTTTAGCGCGAACGCTTCCAAAAGTAAACAGGCCACTTCCCGTAAGAAAGCCCTCGAAAAACTGGTTATCGAAGATATTCAGCCTTCCAACCGGAAATACCCCGGCATTATCTTCAAACAACAGCGTGAGGTAGGTAACCAGATCCTGAATGTGGAAAAACTGGAAAAAGCGGTAGATGGCCGTAAACTCTTTACGGATGTGACTTTCTCCGTGAATAAAAACGATAAGATCGCTTTCCTGTCTAAAGACCACCTGGCGCTGACTACTTTCTTCCAGATCATCGCCGGCGAAGTGGAAGCAGACAGTGGTAAGCTGGAATGGGGCACTACCGTTACCAACGCTTATCTGCCCAACGATAACTCCGCTTATTTCACCAAAGAATCTTCGCTGAACCTGCTGGACTGGCTGCGTCAGTACGTGCCTGCGCATGTGACCGATGTGGATGAGCCTTTCCTGCGCGGCTTCCTGGGTAAAATGCTGTTTGCCGGCGACGAGATCATGAAGAAAACTTCCGTACTCAGCGGTGGTGAAAAAGTGCGTTGCATGGTGAGCCGTATGATGCTGCAGGACCCGAACGTGGTGATCCTCGATGAACCGACCAACCACCTGGACCTGGAATCTATCCAGTCTTTCAACGAAAGCATGATCAACTACAAAGGCATCGTGCTGTTTACCACACATGACCATACGTTCATGCAGTCCGTAGCTAACCGTATCATCGAACTGACGCCTAAAGGCATCATCGACCGTATGATGACCTTCGACGAGTACCTGGCCGATGATCGTGTGAAAACACTGCGCGAAGAGATGTACAGCAACGCCGTTTTTGCATAAAATCATCAATAAAGCATAAAAGCGAAGACCTGAGCATTCCGCTCAGGTCTTTGCTTTTTAGTTGGAATAGTAGTCAGTAAGCAAGGACTAAAGGTATTCTTCTATTACCTTCATTTTATTCTTGTCCAGTGGCTTGGTAATATACGCCATCAGTTCAGGGGTATGTTGTACTTTCTGCATGTCACGTACGTCCACGGAAGAGGAGCACATGATAATAGGAATATTGTTTTTGAGTGATGATTTCAGCCCGCGGTATGCCTCTATAAAATCCCATCCGTTCATCCGCTGCATGTTCATGTCCAGGATGATGAGAGAAGGGAGTGTGGGTTGTGGATTACTGGACAGCTGCTCCAGCGCTTCTTCCGCGCACAGGAAGGAATTAATGACAAGATTATCGTCCTGTTGCACCAACATCTTTTTGATAATGAAGTGAAAAATTTCATCATCATCTACAACGTACACTATTTTGTTCATGTCTTCCATGCTTATGGTTTAATTCGGCTGCTGAACTGGTCCGGTCAAATAGCATCGGCACACAAAAAGGAGGGAATGCAATTCCTGTATCAGAGTTCCTGTCCGCATTCAATGACCACGATTCAGGGCATAACAAAAACTGAAATCGCAGATCGTTTTCATGACATAAAACGGGTTAAAGCTGGTACATATACTCAGGTCACATCCTCGATTCAAAGCATTGGTCCCGGTAATTCCACCATTTTTGGGTGGCCTTAGGCTATTTTGTAATTATAGTCGCAAAGAACGTTAATTTAATTTTATTTTTATATATAACTTTTTATCAATAACTAATCGTTAACAATTAGCGGCTGTTGAAAATTTATCGGCCATCTGCGCTGGTGGCTGCTTTGCGAGGGAATCTAATCTTGATCGGAGGAGTGTAACCATGGTGGTCCTGTTCATTTGTGCGTCCGCTAACCGCAGCTGTGGAACGGTATGCCGTTGACGTGCTGCTGTTAAAACCGGTATAAAAAAAGCAGGACGTACCGTCCTGCTTTTTTGTTGATTATCTTTTATCAGACTAGAAGAGACCACCTTTTTTGAGGGTAACTTTACCCTGACCGATTTTATAACCGTTGTGATAGATTTCAACGGTATAATCACCTACTTTATAGTCAGAGTTCTGTTTCCAGTCCATGGATACGGATTGTTTCTGACCAGTTACATAAGCGACTGTCTTTTTGGTGGTGTACAGTTTCTCGGTACCGTCTTCCAGGGTGAACCTGCCGGAACCCAGCGCTTCTACAGCCAGCGGGGTGTTATCAGGAGCCGTGATCGCCACGAAAATTTCCTTGTCACCGGTAGGTGCAATTCTGTTATCATCCAGGTCGAAGCTCACCCGCATCATGTCTGCGCGTTTAGCTTTGGAAGTTTCCACTTCTTTGCCGTTGTGTTTTACACGGAGCGGCAGCAGCTGGATGTTGGATGCGTGTAACACAGAGCCGAGGTCTACTTTTTTGTTCAGGCTGTCTTTTACCACGCTCACAGAGTCCCTTTCCTTGCGGGCTACGTCTCTTTCACCGGCCAGTACAATTTTTTCACCTTCCAGGCGCTCGATGGTCTGCTGATAACCTTCGATGTTCGTTTTCAGCTGTTCAATCAGGCGACGTGCTTCCGCCAGTTGTGCCTGCGTTGCATTTTTATTACTCAGGATGCTGGAAATGCGGGCTTTCATATCCTGAATTTCTTTGTCCTTGGTTTTAACAAGGCTATCCATGCGGGTATTCTGGGAAACCAGGTCGTCCAGACGGGCGTTGGCAGCATTATATTCCTGTTGTAAGGCATCACGGGAAGAAGAAATGGAATCTATCTGAACAGTCTTTTGGGCGATTTGCTCGCTGGATTTATTTTTGTCGTACAACATGTAAATCCAGGTACCTGCCAGTGCAGCAATTAAAATACCGTAAATTAGACCATTGCGGCTGCGTGGTTTTTCTGGTCCGGGTGAACCCGGTGCAGGTGTGTTAAAAGTGTTCTCAGTCATAGTTGTTTGTTTTATGTTTAATTGTTATATGGTTAAAAATCGTTATTCAAAAATAGTATAATAATATCTATATTTTATCAAACCCATAAAAGTCTTCAAAACGTGTTACCTAATATAGGATTAGATCAATTATTACTGTTGGACATAGAGACCACTCCGGCTACGGCGGCATTGGAGCAGTTGCCGGATAACTTGCAACGGCTCTGGGGAGAAAAAATTGCAAAAACTGCGCCAGAATCCGAAAACGAAGCGGAAGTATACGCGGACAGGGCTGGGATCTACGCCGAATTTGGAAAAATTATATGTATATCTGTTGGCTTCTTCAGCCTGGAAAATAATGCCTATCATTTGCGGATGAAATCGTTTTATGATGACGATGAATCAATTGTGCTCAATGGTTTTTTAGCATTAGTGGATAAATTTCATGCGAAGTACCCCCACTTCCAGTTCGCCGGCCACAACATAAAAGAATTTGATATTCCGTTTATTTGCCGCCGGTCTGTTATTCATCAGTTATCTTTGCCCAAACCTTTGCAACTGCACGGGTTCAAACCATGGGAAATGCCCATGCTCGATACCCTGCATCTCTGGCGCTTCGGAGATATCCGCCATTATATCTCCCTGAAACTGCTCACCGCCGTACTGGGCATCGAAACGCCCAAAGATGATATCGACGGCAGCATGGTAGGGAAAGTATACTGGAAAGACCACGACCTGGAAAGGATAGTGGCCTACTGCCAGAAAGATGTAACAGCCGTGGCCCAGCTACTGCTCCGGTTTAAAAGACTACCCCTGTTGCGGGAAGAACAGGTGACCCTGGTAAAGTAAACCAGGCAAAACCCACAAACACAGATCATGGAATATCAGGATATCATACGAGACTGGAAACAAAAGAAATTCAAGCCGCTCTACTGGCTGGAAGGAGAAGAAGAGTTTTTTATCGACCAGGTGACCACCTACGCGGAACACAACCTGCTCGATGAAGCGGAGAAAGGATTTAACCTCACGGTACTCTATGGAAAAGATACCGACTGGACCGCCGTGGTCAACGCCTGCCGCCGCTATCCCATGTTCGCGGAGAAACAGGTGGTGGTGCTCAAGGAAGCCCAGTCCATGCGCGACCTGCTCAAGCTGGAAGGCTATATAGATAACCTCATGCCGTCGACCGTATTTGTGGTGGCCCATAAACAGGGCAAAATCGACGGCCGCAGCAAAATGGCCAAACTTATCAAAGAGAGAGGCGTACTGCTGTCTACCAAAAAAATGTACGACAACCAGCTGCCGGCCTGGGTGGAAGCCTACGTCAGCAGCCGGGAACTGGCCATCACGCAAAAAGCGGCCATCCTGCTGGTAGACCATATCGGCAACGACCTTTCCCGTATCGCCAACGAAATAGATAAACTGCTGGTCAATCTGCCGGCAGGCAAAAAAATAGATGAAGGGGATATCGAGAAATATGTCGGGATCAGCAAAGAATACAATGTATTTGAACTGCAGAACGCCCTCGGGCAGAAGAACGCCGACAAGGTATTCCGCATCATCGCTTACTTCGCTGCCAATCCCAAAGCGGCGCCCATCCAGATGACACTGCCCGCCCTGTATAACTTCTTCGCCAAAGTAAACCTGATCTTCGGGGTGAAAGGCGGCGAAAAGGAAGTCGCCGCAGCACTGGGGGTACACCCGTTTTTTGTAAAGGATTATATGGCCGCCGCCCGCCAATACGGGCCGGAAGGCGCGGAAAAAGCCATCCTGCTGCTGCAGCAGTATAACCTGCGAAGCATCGGTATCAACGATGCCGGCGTGGAGGACGGGGAGCTGATGAAGGAACTGATGTATAAAGTAATGAACTGATTAAATTATTGTCACAATGCATCCCGTACTACGTATCATTCTTGGCATTGTCGTACTGATGGCCGGACTATATGCATTATTCTCCACCATCATGTTTATCAGGGTAATGATAAATATCCACCCGGTAGTCAGAAACGGTGGTTATACGACGGATTACCTGCTTCGGTCGGGAGGAATGCTGGCCGGCGGGCTGGTATTGACCGGTTACTTTTTTTACAGGGCCTATAAGCTGTTGAAACCCCGGAAAAAAGAAGCGCCCATCGAATTGCTCGGGGAAGAGTTTTAAGCCTTTGCCTTCAATATTTCCCTGGACTTTGCAGAATCCTTGTCCATCTGTACAACCAGGTCTTTGATGTCGTCAAACTTCTGATTGGCGCGGATATACTCCACGAAACAGACGGTCAGTTCCTTGCCGTACAGGTCTTCATTAAAATCAAACAGGTGTACTTCGAGGCGCAGGTCGGTGCCGTTGAAGGTAGGACGGAAGCCGATGCTCATGACGGCCGGCTGCGGAGCGTCGTGCCCGGGAACATCTACCCATACGGCATAAATCCCTTCTGCGGGAATGAGTTTGCGTTCGTCCTTCAGGTGCAGGTTGGCGGTGGGATAACCCAGCTGGCGGCCCATTTTGTCGCCATGCACCACCGTACCGCTCAGGAAATAGGGATATTCCAGCAGTTGATTGGCCAGCAGTACCTCGCCTTCCTGCAGGCTTTTACGGATTTTGGTAGAACTCACCGTAAGGTCGTTGACTACCTGCTGGGGTATTTCCACCAGCCGGAAACCATACTGCTGCTGTTCTGCTTCCAGCAGTTCCAGTCCGCCTTCGCGGTTGTGCCCAAAACGGTGGTCATAACCAATAATAATGGTATGCGGCTTGAAACGCGCTACCAGGAAGTCTTCCAGGTATTCGCGGGCAGAGAGTTCAGAAAAAGCTTTGGTGAAGGGTACCACCACCAGGTGATCGATGCCTGCCCGGTCCAGCAGGGAGATCTTTTCCGGCAGGGTGGTAAGCAACCGGATATTGTTGGGGCGCGGCGCCAGTACTTCCCGCGGATGCGGGTCAAAGGTGACGATCACGGTCTCTCCGTCACACTCCGCAGCGGCCTGCTCCAGTTGTTGTATAATGAAGCGGTGTCCTGCATGTACGCCATCAAAAGTGCCTATCGTGATAATTGCATTACGGAATTCCGGTAAATGCTTTAAGTCCCTGTGAACCTGCATATAATTCAATAACATCAAAAATGCCATGCAAATCTAACACATTCAGCGGGCATTATGCAGGGAATCTGTTACTTTTGCAGCCAGATTGTTTCTTTATTTTCATTTTTATTTGATTTCCGGTGGATAATAATATTTACGCCAAACGTGGTGTTTCAGCTGGCAAGGAAGATGTGCACAATGCCATTAAAAATATTGATAAAGGCCTGTTTCCGAAGGCGTTCTGCAAAATAGTGCCGGATATCCTGGGCGGCGACGAAGCTTATTGCAATATCATGCATGCGGACGGCGCCGGTACCAAATCCTCCCTGGCCTACATGTACTGGAAGGAAACCGGCGATCTGAGCGTATGGAAAGGTATTGCACAGGATGCTATTATCATGAACATGGACGACCTGCTCTGCGTAGGGGCCACAGACAATATCCTGCTGTCTTCCACCATCGGCCGTAACAAACAGCTGCTGCCCGGCGAAGTGATCGCTGCTATTATCAACGGCACCGAAGAAATCCTCGCGGAGCTGCGCAGGCACGGTATCAGCATCTATTCCACCGGCGGAGAAACCGCGGATGTGGGCGACCTGGTACGTACTATCATCGTGGATTCTACGGTGACCGCCCGCATGAAACGCAGCGATGTGATCTCCAACGACCGCATTCAGGCCGGCGATGTGGTAGTAGGACTGGCTTCCTACGGACAAGCCTCCTACGAAACTGAATACAACGGCGGCATGGGCAGCAACGGCCTTACCAGCGCCCGTCACGACGTGTTCAACAAAGCCATGGCCGCAAAATATCCCGAAAGCTACGATCCGGGCATCCCGGCTGAACTGGTGTTCAGCGGTAAAAAAGCCCTGACAGATAAAATAGACATTCCAGGCTTTGGCGCCATAGACGCCGGTAAACTGGTACTGTCACCCACCCGTACCTATGCGCCGGTGATCAAAAAAGTGCTGGAGCAGTTCCGTCCGCAGATACATGGTATGGTACACTGCAGCGGCGGCGCGCAGACAAAAGTGCTGCATTTCATCGAAAACCTGCATGTCATTAAAGATAACCTGTTCCCCGTACCGCCGCTGTTTACCCTGATCCAGGAACAATCCGGCACTTCCTGGAAAGAAATGTACCAGGTATTCAACATGGGCCACCGGATGGAATTGTACGTTCCGGAAGCGATTGCGGCGGATATTATCAGCATCTCCAAAAGTTTTAATATCGACGCACAGATCATCGGAAGGGTAGAAGCTGCGGAGCAGAAGCAAGTCACCGTAAAAGCGCCGGCAGGCACTTTTATCTACCAGTAACAATAACTTGTTGTAAGATAAAAAATAAGCGCCGGACCTGACAGGCCCGGCGCTGTTGTTTTAGTCTTAGCAAAAATGGATTGTTATTGTTGCATTGTAAAGCGTATGGGCAGGTTAAATTGCACATTTACATTCCTGCCGTTTTGTTTGCCGGCTATCCACTCAGGCATTTCCTTTACCACCCGGAGGGCTTCTTCTTCCAGGCCGTAACCTTTGGCGGCGCCTATTGTCCTGGGATCGAGGACTTTCCCTTCCTTGTTTACCACAAACTGCACGAACACGGTGCCTGACTTGCCTTTCTCCATGGCTTCTTTGGGATAGCGGATATTCTTTGACAGGTATAGTGCCAGTGCATTTTCACCGCCCCGGAATGTAGGTGGGGTTTCCACAAAGGTGAAGACTTCGTCTTTGACAGCAGCGGGCTGCAGCGCCACCGTATCGGGACGCTGGGCTGTAACTACGGGCGTTTGTTCCTGCAGGGTGAACCGGATGGGCAGCACATATTCAACGGCTACTTTTTTCCCCTTGATCTCTCCTGGTTTCCATTGGGGCATATCTTTTACCACGCGGATGCCCTCTTCTTCCAGGCCGCCGCCAAGAGGGCGGTTAACGGCTACAGGCTGTATAACGTTGCCCTGAGCGTCGATAACGAAGCGAATTTGAATAGTGCCCTGAATATCATTTGTCTGGGCTTCTTTCGGGTAACGGATGGTTCTGGTGAGGTAGCGGGCGAGGCCTTTTTCCCCTTCGGGGAAGGAAGGCTGGACTGTCAGCTTTGCCTTTTCCTGTACTTTCCCGAGACCAGAGCTATAGGAGGTGACATGCACAGGCGGAAGCGTATCTATTTTGGATAATACCGGATTGCCGGAGGGGACGAGCGCCCGAATGGCGGAAGGGCGCTGGTCTACCACAAAGGCTAGTGAGCAGAAAATAAGGACGCTGACAGGCAGCACCAGTATCCTGCGCAAATAACTGAACCGGGGTTGGCGGAATTGAGTAAGCATAAAAATTCTGCGTTTTATGGGCGGATGAAAAAAATCATTGGTAATGGAAAACTGCCGGCTGTTAAAGGCGTTGCGGAGAATGTTTTCGGCATAACCCGCTACTTCGTTGCCCGCTGCTTTCTGATCGGCGATAAATTCATGCACGAGCGACAATTCGCGTTTGATGAGGTGGAAGAAAGGGTTGATCCAGCAGAAGGCGGTCACTACTTCCAGCAGCATTTTGTCGATGCTGTGTTTCTCGCGCAGGTGCACCAGTTCGTGCTGCAGTACCTGTTTGTTTTCCGGACTGTCGAGGTTCACGTCCGTGTCCCAGAAGATATACCGGAAGAAGGAAAAGGGCGCTTTCACCCGGGGACTGCGCGCAAACCGGAAAGGGGGGATTTCCTGCACTTCGCTGCTGCGTATCAGCCGGCGGATGCCGATGATGCCGTAGAGTAAGCGGTATAGCAGGAAGACCACTATTAACGCGTAAATAACGGTAAGGGATATACGTAAATAGTCGGAGGGGCTTGTTGCCGGCGTGGCGGCCACCGCTTCCCGGAGGGTAATGATTTTGCTGGTGTATACCACTACGGCAGACGGTTGCTCCGAACTGCCGGGCAGCGGTATCTGCAGCAGCGGGGTAACTAACGACACCAGGGTGATGAGCACCAGGTAGTAGCGGTTCCAGTGATGAAACCGGTTGTTACGCAGGGCCAGATGGTAATAACCATACAATAGGGCGCTGCACAGTACGACTTTCTCCAGATAGATAAGCGCTGTCATGTGGAATGCTTTTGATGCGGGTGGATGCTGTTATTGTTTGTCGTGGTCCTTGATCTTTTTTATCAGCTGCTCCAGGTCGTTCACGCTGATTTCTTTTTCTTTCACGAAAAAGGACACCATGTTGCTGAAAGAACCGCCGAAATAGCTTTTGGCCAGGCTGTTCAGTGTTTTGTGGCTATAGGCTTCCTTGGTGATCAGGGCATGGTACTGGTGGGATTTGCCAAACGCCTTAAAATCGACAAACCCCTTTTCGATCAGGATTTTAACCAGCGTGGAGACGGTATTATAATGCGGTTTGGGTTCGGGCAGGGCTTCGATAATATCTTTTACGAAGGCGGGCCCTGTTTGCCAGAGCGCCTGCATGATCTGCTCTTCCGCTTTGGTAAGCTGTTTCATAACGAATGTCGATTGTTACCTCTAAGATATAACTAAGTTTTTAGTTTAACAACTATTTTTTTAGTTTTTAGAAGGAAAACAAGGGTGATCTTCACAAATCAGGTGAATCAGGAGCCATCATGTTGTCAGTTGTTGAAAGAAGACGCAACGAATTATTTTTTAATTGGTTATTTTTGTCGCCATAACGCAGTTTTGCATTAAACAGAACAAGTACATGACACCCGAACAGCCGATTATCCAGTTAACGAATGCCAGTATTTACCAGGGAAATTCTTTGATTTTGTCTGATGTGAATATTACGGTGAATAAAGGAGAGTTTGTATATCTTATTGGTAAAACGGGGACGGGCAAGTCCAGCCTGCTGAAAACGCTGTACGGGGATTTGCCTTTAAAGGACGGTACCGGCCAGGTAGTGGGTTTCGATCTGAAGAAGATGGACTGGAAGAAGGTACCTTACCTGCGTCGTAACCTGGGCGTGGTATTCCAGGATTTCCAGCTGCTGACGGACCGTAACGTGCACGACAACCTGAAATTTGCGCTGCGGGCCACCGGTTGGCAGGATGCCAAGCAGATGGAAGATAAAATTGCGGATGTGCTGGACAAGGTGGGGCTGAGCACCAAAGGCTTTAAAATGCCCTATGAACTGTCGGGCGGCGAGCAGCAGCGTATCGACATTGCGCGGGCGATGCTCAATTCTCCCAAACTGATCCTGGCAGATGAGCCTACGGGCAACCTGGACCCGGAGACTTCGGATGGTATCATGCAGTTGTTGTTCCGTATTTGCCGGGAGGGTACCGCCATCGTGATGGCCACCCATGATTATATCGTTTTACAAAAGTTCCCATCCAGGGTGCTGCGCACCGAAAATGGCCATGTGACCGACAATGCCGCGCTGAATTTCTCTGCTTAGTTGGTTAGGAGTGGATTACAGATATAAATTATTCAGAATTAATTATAAATTCCGGCTTTATTGGTAATTCGTATTTTTTAAATTACCTTTGCACCGGAAAAATAGCGACAAAAAACATTATTATTACTTATTATTATTAAAGATGTCTTACTTAACTGTTGAAAAGAAAGCCAATATTTTTAAGGAATTTGGTGGAAGCGAGAAAAATACAGGCTCCGTGGAAGCGCAAATTGCCCTGCTGACTGAGCGTATCAACAGCATTTCCGGTCACCTGAAACAAAACAAAAAAGATTTCTCCACTCATCGTGGTCTGATGAAAATGGTAGGTCAGAGAAAGCGTCTGCTCGCTTATCTGTCTAAAACCAACCTCACCGGCTATCGTGCCCTCATTGAGAAGTTAGGTATCAGGAAGTAACCAAGACTTAATTATAGCGCTATTCCCAACTTTTATGTTGGGAATAGTTTTTTTGTATGTATACGTTTTGTTATCCTTGTGATTGTAAATGGATAACGTTATCAATTAATCCTCACTTTTTTATGAATCTGACACCTATCTCAGTGAAATTCGATATAGGAGACGGTCGTATCGTGACCATCGAGACCGGCAAGTTGGCCCGTCAGGCTGACGGAGCGGTAACGGTGCGTTTGGGGAATGCAATTCTGCTGGCCACTGTGGTAGCGAATAAAGAACCTAAACCAGGCCAGTCCTTCTTCCCGCTTACTGTTGACTACCAGGAAAAATTTGCTTCTGCCGGCCGCATACCCGGATCTTTTTTCAAACGCGAAGGCAGACTATCCGATTATGAAGTCCTGATCTCCCGACTGATCGACCGTGCATTACGCCCGCTGTTCCCCGACAACTATTTCTGCGAAGTACAGGTACTGGTTACACTCATCTCTTCTGATCCTGAAGTAATGCCCGATGCACTGGCCTGCCTGGCTGCATCTGCTGCACTTGCCGTTTCTGACGTGCCCATCCAGGAGATCATCTCCGAAGTACGGGTAGCCCGCATTGAAGGTAAATATGTGATCAACCCGAACCGCTCCGATCTGGCCAAAGCCGACATGGACTTCATCATCGGTGCCACTGAAAAGAACATCATGATGGTGGAAGGCGAGAGCAAGGAGTGCCAGGAAGAAGACCTGATCGCTGCTATCGAAGCTGCACACGCCGCTATCAGGGTACAGGTAAAAGCCCAGGAAGAACTGCGCGACCTGAAAGGCGTGAAAGGCAAACGTGAATACACGCTGCCTCACCAGAACGAAGAACTGAAAGCGAAAGTGATCGCTTTTGCGAAAGATAAAATTTACGCGGTAGCGAAATCCGCTTCTGCCAAACATGACCGCAGCGATGCGTTCAAAAAAATCGCGGAAGAGCTGAAAGAAAGCCTCGGCGAACTGCCGGAAGAAGATGCACCACTCGTAGGTGAATACTTCCACGACCTGGAAAAAGAGGTGATCCGTAACATGATCCTCGACGAGTCTGTCCGCCTGGACGGCCGCGCCCTCGACCAGGTACGCCCGCTGGCGATGGAAACAGACATCCTGCCTTCCCCGCACGGCTCCGCCCTGTTCACCCGCGGTGAGACACAGTCCCTCACTACCGTGACCCTGGGTACGCCTGAAGATGAGCTGCTGATCGAAAGCGCTGCTACTTCCAACTATTCCAAATTCATCCTGCACTACAACTTCCCGCCATTCTCCACCGGTGAGGTGAAAATGATGCGCGGCCCCGGCCGTCGTGAAGTAGGGCACGGTAACCTGGCCATGCGCTCCCTGAAGCAAATGATGCCCGGCTCCGATTACGCCTATACCGTACGTGTAGTATCCGATATCCTCGAATCTAACGGTTCTTCCTCTATGGCGACCGTATGTGCCGGTTCACTGGCGCTGATGGACGCAGGTGTGCCGCTGCCGAAACACGTGTCCGGCGTGGCTATGGGCCTTATCTCCCGCGCGTCTGACGGCAAATGGGCGGTACTGACCGACATCCTGGGTGATGAAGACCACCTCGGTGATATGGACTTTAAAGTAACCGGTACCCGCGACGGTATCGTAGGTATCCAGATGGATATCAAAGTGGACGGCCTGAGCATGGACGTAATGCGTTCCGCGCTGGCACAGGCAAAGAAAGGACGCCTGCACATCGTGGAAGCGATGTATGCGGTTGTTCCTGCTGCCCGTCCTGAACCGAAACCACATGCACCACGTATGGAGAAGATCATCATCGACCGCGAATTTATCGGCGCGGTGATCGGACCGGGTGGTAAAATCATACAGGAAATCCAACGCGAAACCGGTACTACCATCAATATCGAAGAGGTAGGCGAAACCGGCGAAGTGAGCATCTTCTCTTCACAGAAAGAGAGCCTGGACAAAGCCGTGGCATGGGTGAAAGGCATCGTAGCCGTTCCGGAAGTAGGAGAGGTATACGAGTCTGTTGTTAAATCCATCATGCCATACGGCGCTTTCGTAGAGTTCATGCCTGGCAAACAAGGCCTGCTGCACATCTCCGAAGTGTCCTGGAAACGCCTCGAAACCATGGAAGGCGTACTGTCTGAAGGTGAAAAGGTAAAAGTAAAACTCACCGGTACTGATCCTAAAACCGGTAAGTTTAAACTGAGCCGCAAAGTGCTGATGCCTAAACCGGATGGTTATGTAGAACGCGAAGAAGGTGATCGCGGCGAACGCCGTGACCGTGGAGACCGCGGTGACCGTGGCGATCGCGGTGACAGACGTGACCGTGGACCCCGCGACGACAGACGTGGTGGCGGCGACCGTGACCGTGGAGACAGACGTGGTCCCCGTGATGACCGTGGCCCCCGTGAAGACCGCGGCCCTCGCCCTGAACGCCAGGACTTCCCGGAAAAACCACAGGAACCAACCTTCGATGAAGAATAGTTCCGGGTTTTGCCCTACACAGTCTTTATAACTGAAATTAAATAAACGAGAAAGCAGCTACTGTCTAGTGGCTGCTTTTTCGTTTACAAGCTACAAAAAAGGCATCCTTCCGGACGCCTTCGTATAATTCGTAATTCGTGATTCGTAATTCGTAATTGTCTACCGGTGAGTGATCTGCTCCACACAAAAGGTACTTTCCCGGAAAATCTCTTTGCCGTTGTTCATCCGAAATACCCGGTAGTTGTTGTTATTGATAGGCTCAAAGATGAGCTTGTACGCCGGTTGTACTATTTTACTGCCTCTTTCCACGATTTTCAGGTTGCCGGTGGCCAGCAGGTCGGGCAGTATCTCTTCCACATAAGGCATCAGGATGCCGCAGTCTTCCGCCCACAGCAGGTTCATCCTGTCCGTCCGGAAGTTGATTTCCTTGTTGAGCGTGTCTTCCAGGAAACAATAGGCTTTCAGGAAGTGGTTAGCCATATCGTTGGCGTTGAGCTTTGCAAACTGGATGTTCCGAAATACTTTATTGCTGTTCTTGTTGTTGCGCAGCGTGGTATCCATCGTGATCATATAATCGAGCAGATGCTGCCGGTCGAAGATAAGGACAACATTGTCTCCCTGGTATACCACAGAGTCTCTGAAGGGTTCGGAGGGCGGTTGCACTTTAATCACTGTTTGTGCCGTGGCGGCCCATGAGCAGGCGATGCCTGCGAGCAGGAGCAGTAATGTTTTCATAGGTAATATTGGTTAAATTTTACATGTCAAATATAATGATATTAATATAAAATGTTATAAATTGGGCCCGGGTAAATATTTTCTTACTATTGTTCCGTACGGCGGTTGTTTCGGGCAAATCATTATATTTGCCACATATGTCACATATTGCTATTACGCTGCAGGCCAGCGCTGAACAGGCCGACCTGCTGGTTGCACAGTTATCGGATGCAGGTTATGAGGGATTTGAGGAGCAAACAGACCAACTGATCGCCTATATTCCGGAAGCTGATTTTGAAGAAGCATTATTGCAGTCGATTCTTTTACCTTACGGTATATCCTATACGAAAGAGACCATTCAGCAGACAAACTGGAATGCAGTGTGGGAGAGCAATTTTGAGCCTGTGCGGGTAGATGGCTTTTGTGGCATCAGGGCCGGGTTTCATCCGCCTTTTACACCGGCGCCTGTCTATGAGATCGTGATCACACCCAAGATGTCGTTCGGTACCGGGCATCACGCCACTACCTCGTCTATGATACGGTTGATGCAACATCTTTCATTTGAGGGGAAGAAAGTGTTCGATTTCGGTACCGGTACAGGGATCCTGGCCATCCTGGCAGACAAGATGGGGGCGGCTAAAACAGATGCGATCGACTATGATGAGTGGGCAGTAAACAATACGCTGGAGAACATTCATACCAATCATACGCAGCATACAACGGTATGGCAGGCGGACAACCTGGATGCGGTGACGGACACATATGATATCATACTGGCCAACATCAATCTGAACGTACTGTTGCGGTTTATGAGCGATATGCGCCGTTTAATGGCGCCCGATGGTATCCTGCTGCTGAGCGGTATCATGCCGTCAGACGAACAGCAAATACTGGCATCGGCGGTCCCGGCCGGCTTTGTGCTGCTGGATAAAATAGAAAAAGACAACTGGCTGGCACTGAAACTTCAGGCGGCTGACAAGGAATAGTTTTAAATTTTATATGAAAAGTGCTGATAATCCAACTTTTGTGTTACAAACTTTTCTAATGTTTGCTTAATTTTAACACAGAATTTGTTATCTTAGCAATCCTAACTTATAGTGATGACAGAAATTTTATTGCTTTTTTGTGCTTATCTGATCGGTTCTGTACCTACGGCTGTATGGGTAAGTAAAGGCGTTTTCGGGATGGACATCAGGGAATATGGCAGCGGCAATGCCGGTGCTACCAATACATTCCGGGTACTGGGCCCCAAAGCAGGAACTTTTGTGATGGTAGTAGACATGTTGAAAGGTGTACTGGCGGTACGGTTAGCGTACCTCGTTTCCTACTATCATGATCCCGAGCATCTGACACAGCTGGTAAACCTCCAGATCGGACTGGGCCTGGCTGCCGTGGTAGGGCATATTTTCCCTGTCTGGGCCAATTTCCGGGGCGGTAAAGGCATCGCTACGCTGTTCGGCCTGGTACTGGCCATCCAGCCGGTAGTAGCCCTGTGCTGCGTCGGCGTATTTTTAATGATCCTGTTCCTGACACGTTATGTGTCCTTAAGTTCTATCATCGCCAGCATCGCATTTCCTGTCCTCATCCTGTATATCTTTAATGAACCTGAAATATACTACCGCATTTTTGCCATCGCCGTGGCACTGATGGTAGTGTTAACACATCAGAAAAACATCACCCGTCTGTTGAAAGGTAACGAGAGCAAAGTACCGTTGTTCAGGAACAGAAAGGAAAAACACTAATTCAACTATTAGGTTATAAATATCGAAGCATAAAGCAGAAAGCCGGGCCAGCTGAAGTGTGCACGCTTTTTGCTTTATGCTTTTCTGCATTATAAATTTGATTCACCCATGAAAAAGATCGCACTTATCTTTACTGCCGGCGTCGGGCTGTTAGCAGCGTGTTCACGCGTACCTATAACAGGCCGCAGCCAGTTAAACCTGCTCCCCGAAAGCACCATGCAATCCATGGCCCTCCAGGAATATCAGTCATTTCTCTCTTCCAACAAGGTAGTGTCGCAAAGCACCAATAAGGACGCGGAAATGGTGAAAAGAGTGGGACAACGGATTGCCGCCGCCGTTACTGCCTACATGAACCAGAATAATATGGGCAACCAGATAGCGGACTATAAATGGGAATTCAACCTGGTGGACAGTAAAGAAGTGAACGCCTGGTGTATGCCGGGTGGTAAAGTAGTCGTATACACCGGACTGCTGCCCGTAACCCAGAATGAAACGGCTTTAGCCTGCGTAATGGGACACGAAATCGCCCACGCCATCGCCCGTCACGGTAACGAACGTATGAGCCAGGGACTGGTGGCGCAAGGCATCCAGGTGGCAGGCTCCGTAGCCCTGGGTAAAAACCCTACTGCCGTTAACCTGTTCAACCAGGCTTTCGGCGTAGGCGGTAACCTCGGCATCATGGCTTTCTCCCGCCAGAACGAACTGGAAGCAGATCACCTCGGTGTGATATTCATGGCCATGGCCGGTTACAACCCGCAGGAGTCCATTCCCTTCTGGCAACGCATGGCCAACATGAGCCAGGGCCAGAAACCACCCGAATTCATGAGCACCCACCCCAGCGACGCCAGACGCGTACAACAGCTTCAGCAACTAATGCCGGAAGCCATGAAATACTACAGGCCCAGATAATATCATTTGGGGATTTTTTGATTTACGATTTTTTGATTTCATAAACTGACAAAAAAAGGAGACCAAAGCTGTTATTACTGCTTTGGTCTCCTTTTTTTGAATTTCCCAAAATCTCAAAATCCGTAAATCTTAAAATCCGTAAATCCCCTACATGTCTATCTCAATAATCTTTTTGTTCTTCTGCACCTTGGTTTTCTCCGGCACATGTGCCAGGATTTCCTTTTTAAAAGCTTCTATCAGCGCCTTTTTAATAAAATGGCGATGGGTGACCAGGCTGATTTCCCTTACCGGCTCCGGCGCTTTAAAGTAACGGACCATATTCAGCTGGCGGCTGCTCAGGTCCTGTAAAGACAGTTCCGGTAAAATGGTATAACCTTCGTTGAGGTCTACCATCCGCTTGAGTGTTTCCACGCTGCCGGTATTGTACTCAAGGTTCTTATGCTCACCCATGGTAAACTTGTCCTTGCAGATGTTCAGCACCTGGTTGCGCATACAGTGCCCTTCATTGAGCAGCCACACATCCTTGAGTTCCAGCTCTTCGGCCCGCACGATTTTCTTTTCATACAGCGGGTTGCTTTTAGCGGCATATACGACAAACGATTCATAAAACAACGGATGTTCCTCCAGGTGCGGATTATGCAGCGGCGTGGCCAGCAGGCCGCAATCCAGCAGTTCCTGCTTCAGTTGCTGAATGATCTGCTCTGTAGGATACTCCCATATTTCCAGCTTTACCTTCGGATATTTTTTCATGAAGCCCGTCAGGATACGAGGGAGAAGGTAAGGCGCAAGGGTCGGGATGATGCCCACTTTCAGGTTGCCCTGTACTTCCTTTTTCTGGTCGGCGATAATTTCCCGGATACGGGCGTTTTCTTTCAGGATAATCCTTGCCTGCGCTACTACTGCAATACCGATTTCGGTGGGTACCACAGGCAGTTTACTGCGGTCAAATAATTTAATGCCCAGCTCATCTTCCAGTTTTTGTATCTGCATGCTCAGCGTGGGCTGGGTTACGAAGCATTTTTCCGCCGCTATCACAAAGCTGCGGTAAGTGTCTACCGCAACAATGTACTCCAATTGAACCGTTGTCATGCTACAAAGATATTGATAAAATCTATAGAAAGACAATTACGAATTACGGATTACGAATTACGAATTGAGGGTCATCTTACAGCGAGATTACTTACTAACCCCTCCATAAAAGGACCCTCAATTCGTAATTCGTAATCCGTAATTCGTAATTAAAATATACGGTAGCGATACTTGATTTTTTCTGTATTGCTGTACAGTTCCCTGATATTGATGGATGCCTGTATCTCTTGTACGGCGTCGGTTTTCAGGTTGCGGAATTCCGCCTGTTTGTTGTCGATAACGCTTTTATCGGCCAGGCCGTTGTCCTGCGCGATCTTCAGCGAGTTGTTCACCTTGGTGTAATAAGAATCCAGCAGGGTGAAGTACTCGTTATAAAGATTTTCGAAACGTTTGGTCTGCAGCACCAGGTCTTCCAGCTGGTTGTTCACCTCTTTCAGGTTGGGATTTTCCCGCAGCAGCGATTCATAATCGATGCGTTTGTTTTTGGTGTACTTCGTTTCCAGCTGATTAAAATATTCCACCACTTTCTCTTTTTTGAACTCGTAGAAGTACTCGTTCATCGTCTGGCTCAGCGGCTTGGCGCCTTTCTGCGGTGCCGGAAACTTCAGGGAGGTGGTGGTAAAGGAGAGGTGGTCGAACAAATTGTCCTGCAACAGGCTGAGCTGGTCCTTGTTGAAGTTGAGGCCATACTCAAATTTCTGGTTGGCATCGTTCAGCGCCGTATAGTACACAACATATTTGTTCAGTTCCTTTTCAAAATCCTGCAGTGACTTCTGGTTAATCTGCTTGTTGTTCACGCTGACGCTGTGCAGGAAGTTCATCACGGAGTTGGCGATGGCCAGCGGTGGCGTCAGGGAGGTAAAGCTCTGGAAGATAGGGCTGTTGATAATGGATTTGGTAGACTCCACTATCTTGGAATTTTTTTCACCCTTATCGGATTTGTTTTTCAGGATGATTTTTTCCACCAGTTCCACGATGCGGTCGCTCAGGGAGAACCCTAAAGCCTTGCTTTCGGGGTTGTTGAGCGAGGTAATAAATACATCGAGGTTATTGGTGGTGGTACGTGATTTCAGGTCAATGATTTTTTTGTTGAGCAGGTAATACGTCTCGCTGGCGTTGATAACATTGTTTTTAATGAGATCGTACTTGCTCATATTGTCGATCTCTTTACCCTGCAGCAGGGCCTGGATCGCGTTGGAGTTGGTTTTATCATTGTCTGTGATACGCTGCATTTCTTCCACCAGCTTGCGGATGGTGGTGTCCTGCGTTTTGATGACCGGAGAGGTGATGGCTTTTAATTCCGGGTCCTGGGCTTGTGCGGCCTGAAAGGTTAACAAAAAGATAAAGGGTGCAGGCAGCACTTTCATCCATTTGATAGCGCGGGAAGTTTTTCCGGGCTGTACTAACGGTAACGAATTATTACAAGTGGCCTCCAAACCATTGCCATGCTTCATTTCCGTTGGTAGGTGTTTTAACATGTTCTTTTTGCTTTTTGTTAACAAAAATTTTAGAAAATATGATGCCAAAATCATCAAGCTACAAAGATAAATAATTAATAATAGTTAAAATTAAATCATGATGACTGGTACGTATGGGCATTTGAGCAATATATTTTGAATTATCCGCAGGTGAGTTACCTTTGCACCCAAATTTGATCCACTTTCATGCTGAATGACAAAAAGATAGTGGTTGTATTACCGGCCTACAACGCAGCACTTACACTGGAAAAGACATTCCGGGAGATCCCTTTCGACATCGTGGACGATGTGGTACTGGTAGACGATGCCAGCAAGGACGACACCCTGGAGATAGGAAGACAACTGGGGATTAAGCACCTGATCCGCCATGACAACAACAAAGGATATGGCGGTAACCAGAAATCCTGTTACAACAAGGCGCTGGAACTGGGAGCCGATGTGGTGGTGATGCTTCACCCGGACTACCAGTACACCCCCAAGCTGATCACTGCCATGTGCAGCATCATTGCCAACGGGCTGTATCCGGTTGTTTTCGGGTCCCGCATTCTGGGCAAAGGCGCCCTCAAAGGAGGAATGCCGCTGTATAAGTACGTATTCAACCGCATGCTCACGCTCACGCAGAACATCCTGATCGGTCAGAAGCTGAGCGAGTACCATACCGGTTACCGCACCTTTTCGGGAGAAGTGCTCCGGAATATCAACTACATGGCCAACAGCGATGACTTTGTCTTTGATAATGAAATGATTTCGCAGATATTCATGAAAGGATACGATATTGCGGAAATAACCTGCCCGACCAAGTATTTTGAAGAGGCTTCCAGCATCAACTTCAAAAGGAGCGCCATTTACGGCCTGGGTGTATTAAGGGTGTCTTTACAGCACCGCATGCACATGTGGGGCCTTTATAAAGGAAAGATTTATTAAAAAATTCGTATAGTCAGTGAGTTTAGCGCAGCAGTATCGATTAGCTACCAAATATATCCGGTATTATTTTACCGCAGGAAACCGTCATGATGTTCATTCCCCCTTCGTTTTTTCGCTGATAGAAGACGTATTGCTGGATAAAACCCGTCATGCCGCCTTCGGCGAGATAGAACAGCTGCGCAAACAACTGCTGGCCAGCACCGAAACCCTGCAGGTCACCGACCTGGGGGCCGGTTCCCTTATTTCTTCCGGCAACGAACGGAAAGTGAGCGACATCACCCGTTATGCCGCCAAACAGCCCAAATTCGGGCAGCTGTTCTACAGGCTGGCCCAATACCTTCAACCGAAGCAACTGCTCGAATTAGGCACTTCTATGGGCCTTTCTACGGCTTATATGGCCAAAGCCGTACCCGACGCACAGGTATATACCATTGAAGGCTGTCCCAATATAGCCGCCAGAGCCCGCAAAAACTTTGATGCGCTGCAGCTGCATAACATTACGCAGGTGACCGGCAATTTTGATACGGTGCTGCCCGACGTGCTTCGCCGGATACAGCGGCCCGACTGGGTATATATCGACGGCAACCACCGCAAAGACCCTACACTGGCCTACTTTGAGCAGTGCCTGCAATATGTGCATGAGCATTCCCTGCTCATTTTTGACGACATCCACTGGACGCCGGACATGGAAGCGGCCTGGCATACCATCCAGCAACACCCGCAGGTGACCATGACCATCGACCTGTTTTTTATAGGGCTGGTATTTTTCCGGAAAGACTTCAAAGTAAAACAGCACTTCACGCTGAAATATTAAGAAATTTTAAAAATACCGGTCTACAGGTAGTATATTAGGAACAAATTCCTCATATGAACTACTTCAGATACCTGCTGGTTGGCTGTTGCCTCCTGATGACAGCCATCGGAAGCCGGGCACAGGACCTAAGCGTCTTCAGCTACGAAGGTTATTACCACCAGGGCGATACCCTGCGCTACCGCCTGCTGATGCCGGCGAATTACGACATCCATAAAAAATATCCGCTCATCGTTTTCCTGCACGGCGCAGGGGAACGGGGCTACGACAACAACGCGCAACTGCTGCATGGCGGCACCATGTTCCTGCGCGACAGTCTCCGCACCGGTTACCCCGCCTTTGTGCTGGCCCCGCAATGCCCTGCCAGCAGCTCCTGGGCGCCCATGAAACTCAAACGCGACAGCCTGGGCAGGATCGTGGCAGGCGAATTTCCGCTGGATGCCCCGGCGCCACCAGCCATGGCGGCCCTCAATTCGCTGCTGGACAGCCTGCTGGCCACCGGTAAAATCGATACCAAAAGAGTATACATCGGCGGCCTGTCGATGGGTGGCATGGGCACCTTCTATATGATCACCAAAAGACCTGAACTGTTTGCCGCCGCCTTCCCGATCTGTGGCGCAGGTAACACAGAAGAAGCCGGCCGCTTTGCCCGTAAGGTGCCAGTATGGATTTTCCACGGCGGCGCCGACAACGTAGTGCCCGTGGAAGCGTCCCGCGCTTACGATACTAAGCTGAAATCACTGCGCGCGGAATACAAATACACGGAATACCCCGGCGTGGGCCACAACAGCTGGGACAATGTGTTTGTGGAACCAGACCTTTTCCGGTGGCTGTTCTCCCATAAAAAGAAATAACAGGAAACCCCGGCGACAAATTACCGTCCCGGTAATCAGAAGATATCCCAAAATAAAACAGGCAGCCCAAACGGGCTGCCTGTCTGCTTTGTAAAACCTTCCGGGTCAAACCAATATCACTTTATCATCCAAAAAAGAAGGTTTTGTTCATCACATTCATCCATACTTCTCTTGCCATTCTAATCTTCATTTTATCATCTGATGATACCATCTCCTCTTAGCGGGCTGCCGAGCCACCCAGCGATCTGTACAGGGATACCAGTCCCTGGTACATGCCTTTGCGGGTGTTCACCAGCGCCAGTTCCGCTTCCAGCACGCTCTTCTGCGCGGTGATCACCTCCAGGTAATTGGCATACCCGGTGGTGAACAGGATATTGGCGGTGGATACAGCCTGTTGCAATACCAGCACCTCTTTGGATTTGAGGGAATAGGTCTGTTGCTGGTTCTCCACTTTATTCAGCGCGGTGGCCACTTCCTGGTAACCGTTCACAATAGCCTGCTGGTATTCGTAAAATGCCGTATAGGCATTGGCGGTAGAAATGTTGTATTGTGCCTTCAGCTGTTTTTTATTGAAGATGGGAGCGGTAATGCTGCCCAGTGCGCCCCATGCGACAGACGCAGGGGATTTAAACAGCAGGCCGGCCTTGAACGCATTGAAGCCCGCATATGGCGAAATGGTGAGGCCGGGAAAGAAAGCGGCCCTTGCGGCTTTTACGTCGGCCTTGGTGGCGCTCAGTTCCAGTTCTGCCCGCTGGATATCGGGCCGGTTCAGCAGCAGGTTGGCCGGGATGCCGGAAGGGATCACCGGTGGCTGATAGGCGCTGTCGACCACATCCGATACGGGGCTGCGCTCAATATGTTGCGGCAGCCTGCCCATCAGGGCGTTGAGTTGGTTTTCGATCGAAGCTATTTCCTGTTTTACGCCGTATTCCAGTGCCTGGGTGCTCAGCAGCTGGGCGGTGAACTGCTGTACGGCTAGTTCGGTGGCGCGGCCGGCATCTTTCTGTATATGCACCGTGGCCACAGCTGTCTCCTGTAATTTGATGTTGCGGTGGATGATCGCCAGTTCATTGTCCATGGCCAGCAGCTCATAATAGAGGCTGGTGATGCCTGCCACTATCTGCGTGGTAAGCAGGCGGCGGGCTTCGCTGGTGGCCAGAAAGCGGGCCATGGTGGCCTGCCGCTGTTGCTTCAGCTTACCCCAGAGATCAATTTCCCAGGAACTTCTGATACCTACGAAATACTCCGGGGTCAGGTCTGTTCCTACCCGCTGGTCCTCGTTAATGTTGGGCGACTTGTTGGTATCGAAGTTACCCACGCCGGTCATGGTATAATCTGCAAAGTGGTCTGCGCCGGCGGTCACCGACAGGTTGACGGAGGGCAGCCATGCATTTCGGGCCATCATCAGGTTGGCCTGTGCGGCGGAAATGCGGCGGGAGGCGGCCAGCAGGTCGTAGTTGTTCTGCAGCGCGCTGTCGACCAGGTTTTTCAGGTACGGGTCCTGAAAGATACGGTCGAAACTCGCCAGCGTTATGGTATCAGCAGCCGGCGCGGTGGTAACGGGCGTTACCTTGCGTTCCGGCAGCTGCAGTTCTTTCTGGGTGGTGCAGGCGCCGGCACCCGTCAGCAGACAGGCGCCCAGCGCATATTGATATATTCGTTTATTCATTGGTGTAAGCTTTCAGTTCAACATTCTTTTTCGGAATCATAGAGGCAAACAGCACATAGAGGCCGGGGATGACGATTACACCGAAGAGGGTGCCTATCAGCATGCCGCCGGCAGCAGCGGTACCAATGGACCTGTTGCCCATAGCGCCCGCACCTGAAGCGATACACAACGGGATCAGACCGGCGATGAAGGCAAAGGATGTCATCAGAATGGGCCTTAGCCTGGACACCGCGCCTTCTTTGGCGGCTTCGAGCACGGAAGCGCCATGTTTATTACGCAGGATGGCGAATTCCACGATGAGGATGGCGTTTTTACCGAGCAGCCCCACGAGCATTACCAGTGCCACCTGTGCATAGATGTTGTTTTCCAGTCCTACCAGTTTCAGGGAGATGAAAGCTCCGAAGATGCCTGCAGGGAGCGACAGCAGTACCGGCAGCGGAAGAAGGAAGCTTTCGTACTGCGCTGCCAGCAGCAGGTATACGAATACCAGTACGATGGCAAAAATGTAGATGGCCTGGTTGCCGGAAAGGATCTGTTCCCGGGTCATGCCGCTCCATTCGTAGCTGAAGCCCCTGGGCAGTTCTTTGGCGGCCACTTCCTGTACCGCTTCAATCGCCTGGCTGCTGCTGTAGCCTGGCGCAGCGTCACCGTTGATCATCGCGGCGGTGTACATGTTGTAGCGGGTAAGCTGTTCCGGTCCGTATACGCGTTCCAGTTTTACGAAGTCCGCGTAGGACACCATCTCGCCCCGGTCGTTTTTAACATGCAGTTTCAGCAGGTCTTCCGGTTTGCTTCTGTAGGCAGGGTCGGCCTGTACCATCACTTTATACATCTGTCCGAAGCGGATGAAGTTGGAGGCGTAGTAGCTACCCATCAGCGTCTGCAGGTTTTTCATGGCATTTTCGATGCTGACGCCTTTTTTGGCGGCCATGCCCTGGTCCACGTGGATGAGGTATTGCGGGAACTCGGCGTCGAAGCTGGTGAAGGCGGCGCCTATTTCGGGGCGTTTCTTCAGGGCGTCGATGAAGTTATTGGTGATTTGTGCCGTCTGTCGCAGGTCGCCGCTGCCGCTGCGGTCCAGCAGGCGCAGTTCGAAACCGCTGGCGTTACCGAAACCGGGCACGGTAGGCGGCGGGAAGAACTCGATGCTGGCGTCTGCGATGCCGGCGGAGAGTTTCTGCAGTTTGGCGATGATGTCGCTTACGGTGGCTTTACGATCGTCCCATGGTTTAAGGTTTACCATGCCCATGCCGTAAGAGGCGCCTGCCACTTCGTTTACAAGGCTGTAGCCGGCCAGGGTGGATACGGACTCCACTTCATCCAGCTGGGCGGCGATGGCCTGTATCTGGTCCAGCACTTCTTCCGTACGTTCCACGGTAGCGCCCGGAGGAGCTGTCACGTTGACGTAGATCATGCCCTGGTCTTCTGTGGGGATGAAGCCGGAAGGCAGGATGGCGCTGGCGCCCCAGGTAGCCACAAAGAAGCCTGCGAGGGCAATCAGGGTAATAATTTTGCGGCCGGCGATGAAGCTGACCAGCCTGGCGTATTTATTTTCCGTAGCGGTATAGCCTTTGTTGAACCCGTTGAAGAAACGCTGCAGCAGGTTCTTTTTACGCGGTTTGCCGTGCGTGTCTTTGAGCATGATAGCGCAGAGTGCAGGTGTTAACGTTACCGCGTTGATACCGGATATGACGATGGAGATGGCGAGGGTGAGGGAGAACTGCCGGTAGAACACGCCCACAGGGCCGGAGAGGAATGCTACCGGGATAAACACGGCAGACATTACCAGCGTGATGGCCACGAGCGCGCCGCTGATCTCTCTCATCGCGGCGATGGTGGCTTCCATGGGCGGGAGGTGGTCTTCACTCATTTTCACGTGCACCGCCTCCACCACCACAATGGCGTTGTCCACTACGATACCGATGGCCAGTACCAGCGCGAAGAGGGTGAGCAGGTTGATGGAGAAGCCCATCATCTGCATGAAGGCGAGCGTACCGATGAGGGCTACCGGTACCGCCAGCGCGGGGATGAGGGTAGAGCGGAAGTCCTGCAGGAAGATAAACACCACCACGAATACGAGCAGGAACGCTTCAAAGAGGGTGCGCACCACCTCATGGATGGAGGCGTCGAGGAAGCGGGACACGTCGTAGTTGAAGTTGTAGGTCATGCCCGGAGGGAAAGAGGTGTTTTTCATCTCTTCCATCTTTTTCTTCACGTTGTTGATAACGTCGCGGGCGTTTGAACCGGGCCTTTGTTTAAGCATGATGGAGGCGGAGGGTTTGCCATCAGTTTTAGACACCATGCTGTAGGTGAGGGAGCCGAATTCCACGTCAGCAATGTCTTTGAGGTGGAGCACCGATCCGTCGGCGCCGGCTCTCAGGACGATCTGCTTGTATTGTTCCGGTTCAAAGAACTTACCGGTATAGCGGAGCACATATTGCAGCAACAGGGGGTTTTTATCGGAGCTTTCGCCGGTTTTACCGGGGGCGGCTTCGATGTTCTGTTTGCGGATAGCGTCGATGACTTCATCGGAAGATACGTTGTAGGCCAGCATGCGGTCCGGCTTGAGCCATACGCGCATGGCGTATTCCTTGGCGCCCATGATTTCGGCGCGGCCTACACCGTCAATACGTTTCAGTTCCTGCAATACGTTAATATCAGCGAAGTTGTAGATGAACTGCTCGTCCAGCGAGGTGTCTTCACTCATGACGTTGAGGTACAGCAGCATACTGTTCACTTCCTTCTCTGTGGTAACACCGGCTTTGATCACCTCTTCGGGTAATTCGTCGATCACGGTGGCCACCCTGTTCTGTACGTTTACAGCAGCCTGGTCGGGGTCTATGCCTACCTGGAAAAATATCTGGATAACGGTAATACCGTCGTTACTGGACACGGACGACATGTAGGTCATGCCGGGAACCCCGTTGATAGCGCGTTCCAGCTGTGTGGACACCGCTTTGGCGGATACTTCGGCGTTGGCGCCGGTATATTTGGCCGTCACGGTCACGGAGGGCGGTACGATATCCGGGAACTGGGTGACCGGCAGCGTGAAAAGCGCCAGCAGGCCTACCAGCGTGATAATAAGCGATATGACCAGTGATAACACCGGTCTTTTAATAAATATTTCAAACATTGATCTCTCTTTTACAGCTAATAAGCAGGGTGATTTATATTCTCAGCAGACTGTCCATCGGCACCGTGCGGGGGGCGATCTGTACGCCGTCGCGGATATTGCGTACGCCTTCGCATACGATGCGTTCACCGGCTTTGAGGCCGGATTTTACGATGTAGAAATGAGAGAACCGGGCCTGCGGAACGAAATTCCGCATCGTTACCTTGTTGGAAGCGTCTACTACGAAGACATAGTTTTTGTCCTGCATTTCGAATACCGCTTTCTGCGGGATGATGATAGCGCTGTCGATTTCTGAGGTGAGCCGCACTTTACCGCTGGCGCCGTGTTTCAGGAGCTTGGCGGGATTGGAGAAGCGGGCCCTGAAGGCGATGGAGCCGGTGTTTTCCTCAAATTCGCTTTCCATGGTTTCGATTTTGCCGACGTTCGGATAATCACTGCCGTCAGCGAGTACGAGATGTACCTGGCTGTAGCTGTTATCGCCTTTGGCGATAGCTTTGCTGTATTGGAGATATTCTGTTTCGGATACGTTGAAGTAAGCGTACACCTCACGGGTGTCTGACACGGTGGTCAGCAGGGCGCCTTCGCTGATCAGGCTTCCTTTTTTCAGCGGTATACGGTCGATGACGCCATCGAACGGCGCACGGATGCTGGTATAGGAAAGACGCATGGAGGCGTTGCTTTCAGCGGAACGGGCTTCGTCGATTTTAGCCTGTGCAGCGGCAAGGCGGGCCTTGGCTACTTCCAGTTCGGAGGCGGCGATTACCTTTTTCTCTACCAGCATTTTCACGCGTTCCAGCTCCAGAGAGGCTGATTTCGCTTCTGCCACCATGTTACTGAGGACTGCTTTGGCTTTGGTAAGTTCGGCGCTGTATTCGGCATCGTTGATGCCAAACAGCAGCTGTCCTTTTTTAACTTCCTGTCCCTCGTCCACGTAAATTTTATCCAGAAAACCACTCACACGGGCGCGTATTTCCACATTCTGAACGGCTTGTATATCGGTAACATATGTACGGTGCAGCATGGTGTCCTTTACCATAAGACTGGTAACAGGTAATGATTTCAGGTCCTCATTTCCGGTACTTTCTCCTTTGGTGACGCAACCTGCCACGAATAACGCGAGCAGTGATGCGTAAATCCCTGTATTTTGACGCATAGATATAATAGTATTGTTTCCGGTGAATGCCGGAAGTTTAGTTCTAACACATAGGAAGGCTCATTCCGCGTCAAAAGCGGCGATGGTTGTCATCTCCCTAAAAAAGTAAAAAAAGAAAACAGTGAAAAACGAAAGGGAGGGTGTACTCAGAACGGTGTAAACCGGAAGAGAAAACTGTAGTAGGCGGGTAAAAAAGCCTTCTGCCGGGCATATTCGCCGGGCAGGTTTTCTTTGATGAGACAGTATTGGGACGGGCCACTGCCGTCCATATAACCTACACGGGTGGCAATACTGAACTGTTGGGAAGAAGCGCTGAGGTAGTACCGTGTTTTACGGCGGTGTTTGGTTGCGTGGATGCACTCCCTGTCGTCTGCGGCATCATCCGTTTCGATATGCGGCGGCAGTTTGGAAGCCAGGTGTTCAAGATAATCTTCGAGCGCCGCCTGCCGGTGGATCTGTTCAAACAACAGGTGTTTGTGTGCAGCCAGCGAGGGCAGCACGCTTGCTGTTAGCTGTGCGATTAACAACAGACAAACAAACATCCAACGTTTTTGTATGTGTGACGATATGCTCACGGAGCACAAAATTAATTTTATTTTTTGATTTGCTTATTTGGTATTTGATAATCGGTATGTTACCTTTTTAAAAACGGCATGAAAAAGGGTTGGCAAGCGCCAACCCTTCGCTGTTGAATAAGATAATATTGTAAACTATTGTTTGATGGCCTGCATTGCGGCTTTGGCAGCCTGAATGGTGGCATCGAGCTCTTCTGTTGTCAGCGCATTGCACATAAACCAGCTTTCAAATGCCGATGGCGGCAGATATACGCCGCGTTCGAGCATGGCATGGAAGAAGCGGCGGAATAATTCGTTATTGGCAGCGGAGGCGCTGGTGAAGTCAATAATCGGATATTCGGTAAAGTGCACGCTGAGCATGGAGCCCAGGTTATTGATCTGGTACACGCTGCCGGAGGCGCCGAAGGCTTCCCGGAGGCCTTTCACCAGGTAATCGGCTTTTTCCTGCAGCTGCTGGTAGATAACCGGGTTATCATTCAGCGTCTGCAGCAGGGTATAACCGGCGATCATGGCGATCGGGTTACCGCTCAGGGTGCCTGCCTGGTATACTTTGCCGGCGGGGGCCAGGTGCTCCATAATTGTTTTGGGGCCGGCCACGGCACCAACGGGCATACCGGCGCCGATGATTTTACCGAAGGTCACCAGGTCGGCACGGATGCCGAACAGTTCCTGTGCGCCGCCACGGGCGAGGCGGAAGCCTGTCATCACTTCGTCAAAAATAAGGAGAATGCCGTTGGCATCGCAGAGCTGGCGCAGCCCTTCGAGGAATCCCGGCTGAGGCAGGATACAGCCCATATTGCCGGCCACCGGTTCTACGATGATGGCGGCGATCTGGTCCGGGTGGTCGGCGATCAGCTGTTCCACGGCCGGAAGGTTGTTATAGGGCGCAGTCAGCGTATCGTCTGCCACGGTGGCAGTCACTCCGGGAACAGACTGTATGCCGAGTGTGGCCACGCCGCTGCCGGCGCTTACCAGGAATGCGTCTGCATGGCCATGGTAGCAGCCTTCAAACTTGATGAATTTGTTGCGGCCGGTATAACCACGGGCCAGTCGGATGGCGGTCATACAGGCTTCAGTACCGGAGTTCACCATACGCACCATGTCGATATTGGGAACCATGCTCACGATGAGCTCCGCGATTTTTATTTCCAGTTCTGTAGGCGCGCCAAAGGAAGTGGAGAAGGCGGCATATTCCTGGATGGCTTTTACCACTGGTTCGTAGGCATGGCCGAGGATCATAGGGCCCCAGGAATTGATATAATCAATATAGCTGTTGCCGTCCACATCATACATGAAGGCGCCCTGTGCGCGCTGCATGAACACCGGTACACCACCTACGCTTTTGAATGCACGTACGGGGGAGTTTACGCCGCCGGGGATGACCTCTTTGGCTTTCCCGAATAACATTTCACTTTTGCTGTAGCTGTACATGAAAAGATTTTGTTATTTAGTTATTTTGTTATTTTTCTTATTGTAAGATACGGAATTAAGCATTCAGCAATCTTACGGCATCTTTCGCGAAATAGGTGGCGATCAGATCGGCGCCGGCACGTTTGATGCTGGTCATGCTTTCCAGGATGGCCTTGTTCTCGTCGAGCCAGCCGTTTTGTGCTGCCGCTTTGATCATAGCATATTCGCCGCTGACATGATAGGCGCTAACGGGGACGGTTGTACGGTCTTTGATGATGCGCATGATATCGAGGTAAGCCATAGCAGGCTTTACCATCACGATATCGGCGCCTTCTTCGATGTCCATCAGCGTTTCCTTGATCGCTTCGCGGGAATTGGCGTAGTCCATCTGGTAGGTCTTTTTGTCGCCGAAGCCGGGGGCGGAGTCCAGCGCATCGCGGAAAGGACCGTAGAAGCAGGAGGCGTATTTGGCGCTGTAGGCCATGATGCCTGTTTTATCGAAACCGTTTTGTTCAAGGATATTACGGATGGCGAGGATGCGGCCGTCCATCATATCGCTGGGCGCCACGAAATCGGCGCCGGCCTGTGCATGGCTGAGGCTCATGCGGGCCAGTACCTCCACCGTAGGATCGTTGACGATTTCGGTGCCTTCCACGATACCATCGTGGCCGTAGCTGGAGTAGGGGTCGAGCGCCACGTCTGTCATCACTACCATATCCGGAACGGCCTCTTTAATACCACGGATGGCACGTTGCATCAACCCGTTGGGATTCACCGCTTCGGTACCTTTGTTATCTTTAACGCTATCGGGCGCTTTCACAAAAAGCAATACACTTTTAATGCCGAGGCTCCATAATTCTTTGGCCTCCCGGATGGTGAGGTCCAGAGAATACCGGAAATAACCGGGCATTGAGCTGATCTCTTCCTGCACATTTTCTCCTTCAGTCACAAACAGAGGGGCGATGAAATCACTCGGCCGCAATATTGTTTCTGCTACCATTGCACGAATGGCAGGGGAGGTGCGCAGGATACGGTTTCTTCTTATCATCATTGTATTTTCGAATTTTTTGATTTACGGATTTTTTGATTTGCTTAAGTTATCCTTAGCAGTTTTGTCTGTTGCATTGAATATCAGCACCAGTTCTTTCGCTTCATTTATTAGTGTGCTGGCCATTGTAGAAGTAACAATCCGTGTGGCTGTCAGAATTTCCAGCCAGTATAACGATTCATCAGCTTCTTCCAGCACTACCTTTATTTTATATATAAAATCGGTTCTGGATTTGGCACGGCAGGCAGCCCGGTAATTGGCGCCAACACTACCGGCAGATCTGATTAACTGTTTGGCGATTTCATATGCAGCAGCATTTTTAGGTAAAGTCTCACATAGTTGAATAACAGCAATATGAAACTTTTTTGTTCTATCCTGTAAAGTGAATTTATTCATGGAATATTGAGGGTTGGTTAACAAATCAATTGTTATTCAATTTACCCAATAACCTCCATATTTCGTATTCACTTCCTTTCCATTTCATTCTTCCCGAAATCCCAAAATCAAAAAATCCCCAAATCTCTAAATATTAATCCAGTCGCGCGGCTTCAGCCATTCAGTGAGCTGTGCCTCGGGGCTTCCGGGGACCGGATGGAAATCGTATTCCCAGCGGGCTACCGGCGGAAGGCTCATCAGGATGGACTCTGTACGGCCATTGGTTTTTAGTCCGAACAAAGTGCCGCGGTCGTGAATAAGATTGAATTCCACATAACGGCCACGCCTATACGCCTGCCAGCTTCTGTGGGCTTCGGTATAGGGAAGGTCTTTGGTTTTCTCCACGATGGGCAGGTAAGCCTTCAGGAAAGCTTTACCGTTGGCTTTGGAGAAAGCGAAGAGTTCTTCTGCGGTTTTTTCCGCATTGGGGCGGAGGTAGTCGTAGAAGATACCGCCTATGCCGCGGGCTTCGTTATTGCGGTGTTTATTCACGAAATATTCATCGCAGTGTTTTTTGTATTTCGGATAGAGGTCTGCGCCGAAAGGGTCACAGGCTTCTTTGAAAGTGCGGTGGAAGTGGCTGCCGTCTTTTTCTTCGAGATAATACGGCGTAAGATCGGCGCCGCCGCCGAACCAGCTGTCTTTCAGCTGTCCGTCCTGGTCATACAGTTCGAAATAGCGGAAATTGGCATGTACGGTGGGCACGAACGGGTTGAGCGGATGGATCACCAGGGAGATGCCGCAGGCCATGAATTTGCTGTTGCTCACGCCAAACTGCTGCGCCATCACTTCGGGCAGGTCGCCATGTACCACGGAGGTGCTGACGCCGCCTTTTTCAAACACGTTGCCATCGGCGATCACGCGGGAGCGGCCGCCACCGCCGCCGGGGCGTTCCCAGTGGTCTTCCCGGAAGGTGGCTTTGCCATCTGTTTTTTCGAAGGCGCTGCATATTTCATCCTGCAGGTCCCGTATAAAGGCGATGAATTCGTTTTTGATGCTCATGATAGGTTTAGCCGTGTGCTTTAACTGTTTCAACAAATGCTTTGGCATGGTCTACCGGTACGTTGGGCAGGATGCCGTGGCCGAGGTTGGCGATATAACGCTGGCGGCCGAAGCCTTTCAGCATTTCCTTCACTGATTTCTCGATTTCAGGGATGGGCGCCAGCAGTTTGGCCGGGTCGAAGTTGCCCTGCAGGGTGATGTTGCTGCCGGCAAACTGGCGGGCCAGCTCCGGTTTAATGCACCAGTCGATGCCGAGGCCATGGGCGCCGGTGGCTGCCATGTCTTCCAGCGCAAACCAGGCGCCTTTGGCGAAAACGATGGTCGGACAAACATCTTTCATCGCTGCCACGATCTGGCGGATGTATTGCAGGGAGAACGTTTCAAAGTCCACCGGGCTGAGCAGGCCACCCCAGGAGTCGAATACCTGAACGGTGTCTGCACCGGCGGCTACCTGTGCTTTCAGGTAAGCGATGGTGGTATCGGTGATCATCTGCAGCAGCTGATGCGCTACGGCAGGTTGCTGGTAACAGAAAGCTTTGGCCTCATCGAATGTTTTGGAGCCTTTGCCCTGTACCATATAACAGAGTAATGTCCATGGCGCACCGGCGAAACCGATCAGCGGCACGCGGCCGGCGAGGGTTTGTTTGGTGAGCTTCAGGGCATCGAATACATAATGCAGTCTTTCGTGTACATCGGGAACGCATAAACGTTGAAGGTCGTTTGCGCCTTTTACCGGCTGTGGCAGCAGGGGACCTACTTTTTCCACCAGCTGTACTTCCATGCCCATTGCCTGCGGTACCACGAGGATATCGGAGAAAATGATGGCGGCGTCCACACCTACCTGGTCTACCGGCATCACGGTGATTTCAGTGGCCAGTTCAGGATTTTCACAGCGTTCAAAGAAGCTATATTTATCACGCAGTTTGATATAATCCGGTAAATAGCGGCCTGCCTGACGCATCATCCATACGGGCGTGCGGGAAACAGTTTCGCCTCTAAGGGCCTTCAGCAATAAATCATTCTTCAATGCGCTCATTCGTAGCAATTAATGTTGTTAAAGTAAAATATAGCTGTTTTCACCATAGACTCCGCATCAGTGAAGGGGGCCATGATGATCTTGTTATCAGTGTATTCCCTCAGGAGGGTGGCGGTTGTTCTGCCGATGGCAAAACACACGGTCTTCAGCGGCAGCCTGTTGGCGGAAAAATAGCTTTTTACCGCGCTGGGGCTGAAAAACATGATCCCATCGTATTCATCGGCCACCACGGTGGGCGTGGGAATGTTTTCGTAGATCACGTATTCGTTGACCGTAATGCCTGCGTCCCGTAAGCTTTGCGGCAGTTCATCGCGGCGCTGGTTGCCGCAGAAAAAATGTACTTCGCGGATATTGTCCAGTGCGATAATGGCCGCTGCCAGGTCTTTGCCATAGGAGGCTTCCGCGAGGATGGGGTTCTCCGGCAGTTCCTGCTGCAGAAGTTTTTTTGTGTTACCGTTTATGCAGCAGACTGGGTTGCTGATGATATAAAAGGTATCACTATTATGAAGATAATATCTGAGGAAGATGTCTGCCGCATGTGCACTGGTAAAAACGATCGGTATCGTGTTGTCGCTGAATATACGGATCATATTTTCCTCCCCCAGCAGGTCTTTGTTGGCCAGCGGTTTTATCTGGATAAAATCCTGTACTTCCACAGTAATACCGTGATCGCCGGCTTCGGCGATCAGGTTTCCAGGCAGGGGCCTGGTACACAGTATACGGTATTTGGCATTATCCGGCATTTCTGATTTCAGCTACTAATTCAGCGCCGCCCTGCGCCATGATTTCTTCCGCGGCGGACTGGCCGAGGTGTTGTGCGGCTGTTGCTGGCACTTCGCGGCTGATGGAGAAGAACCGGGAGCCGTCGAGGCTGCAGAGTTCCCCGCTGAAGTGTACGGTATTATTATCAATATGGGCGTAGGCGCTGATAGGGGTGGTGCATCCGCCCATCAGGGTACGCAGGAATTCGCGTTCAATAGCGGTGGCGAGGGCTGTTTCCGCATGGTTAAAGGCGGCGCAGGCTTCGCGGCAGAAGGTATCGTCTTCGCGGCATACGGCCACCACGGCGCCCTGTGCGGGAGCGGGCAGCATCCAGTCCAGGTCTATGGAATTGGCCGGGCGTACGTTGATCCTTTCCAGTCCGGCCACGGCGAAGATGGCGCCGTCCCAGTTCTCTGCCGCCAGTTTTTGGAGGCGGGTGTTGACGTTGCCGCGCAGGTTGTGCAGCTGGTGTTGCGGATATTTCCGCAGCCACTGTGCCTTGCGGCGTACGCTGCTGGTGGCGATGTTGGCCACATAGTCCGGCTGATCGAGGAAAGAAGTATCGTTTTTATATACCAGCAGGTCTTTTACCGGTCCGCGCTTTAACACGGCTGCCTGTACAATCTGTTGGGGCAGCTGGGTGGGCACGTCTTTGAAAGAGTGAACGGCAATGTCGATGCGGTTGTTGAGCAGCGCCAGGTCGAGGCTTTTGGTGAAGATGCCCTGAACGCCGATTTCGTACAGCGGAGTAACGAGGTCGATGTCGCCTTCGCTTTTGATGGGCACGAGGGTAGTTTTGTAGCCCTGTGCATTGAGCAGATCATTGACCTGGTGTGCCTGCCATAAGGCCAGCTGGCTTTCTCGTGTGCCTATCCTGATAATTTTGTCCATGATGATTAGTCCTGCTTGACGCCTGCTTCGAAAATATCGTTGATCATGGCGATATACAGGTCGCTTTTGTCGGTTTCCTTGCGGACCTTGCCTGCCATGAGATTGATCATTTTCTGGATGATACGGGAAGACACCTGTTCCATGTCTTCCACTTTATAGCCGGAGCCATTTTTCTGTTGTTGTATTTCGCGGGTGTGGATCTCCTGTAATTTGTCTTTTACTGCTTTGAGTACTACGGCATGTTTGCGCATTTTGTACCAGTAGAGGAATTCGGCCATATACTCCTCGATGATGGCGAGGGCTTTGGGCACTTCACCCAGCCTGTTTTGCAGGGTTTCGTCCTGTACTTTGGACAGTTCATCGACGTTGATCAGGGACACATGTTCCAGGTCGCCTACAGCCGATTCCACGTTGAACGGGATGGAGAGGTCGACAATCAGTTTAGGGGAGGACTGATGGAAGTGGGATGCCAGTACCGTAGGTTCGGGGGCATTGGAGGCTACGAGCACTACATCGGCGGCCTGCATTTCAGGGACCATGTTTTCGTAGGGTGCGTAGCGGAGTCCGTGCTGGCCGGCGAAATCGGCGGCCACCTGGAGCGTGCGGTTGATGAGGGTGATCTCTTTCACGCCCAGGTATTCTATCATGTTCTTGCAGGTGTTGCGGCCTATTTTGCCTACGCCTACGAGTACGATTTTTTTATTGCGGATGTCCGGGCATTGGCGTTCCAGCAGGCGCACGGTGGCGAAAGCCACTGATACGGTGCCTTTGCTAAGGCCGGTTTCTGTCTTGATCAGTTTGGAGACTTGCAGTACGCTGTTGACCAGTCTTTCAAGGAAGCTGCCGAGGCATTGCTGCGCCTTGGCGAATTTGGCGGCGTTGCGTATCTGGCCGATGATCTCATAATCGCCGAGGATCTGTGAGTCGAGGCCGGTGCCTACCTGGTACAGGTGACGGATGGCTTCTTCGCCGGATTTAACATAGGCCAGTTCTTCCAGCTGCGCACGATCGCCGTGCGTCTCGCGGGACAGCAGGTCCAGCAGGTCGCCGGCAGAATTGGCGAACCCGTATACTTCTGTTCTGTTACAAGTGGAGAGTACAAAGAGATCATCTAATTGCACAGTCCTGGCATGCTCCAGGAGTTGTTGGTATTGGGCCGGATTAATGGCGTATAATCCCCTGATAGCAGCGTCGGTTTTCTTATAGTTGATGCCAACGATATGAAAATTTGCTATTTCTTTTGAGTGACTGACCTGCATGTTTTTGAATAAGCTTCCGGCTGCAAAAATACTTGCATACGCCGCAAACAAAAGGGATTAGGCTGTCATTAGTGTGTCATTTCTCCTACTGGTGTTCTGTACGATGAAAAAATGATTTTTATCAGTTTTTTGCCTGTTTGGCGTCATAGCGCGGATAGCGGCACGAATATACGAAAAATACCATTGGATTCATTACAAACACATGACATTAGGGCCGGCGACGGGGCTTTGCAGGCCCTTCCTGAAAAAGCATTTTGTGTGGATTTGTTATTTACTTTTGCAGCAATTTATTAAGCACCATGGTATCTAAATCTGAAGTTGGCATTATTCTGATGAATCTGGGTTCGCCCGACAGTACGGCAGTTCCCGATGTAAAACGTTATCTGCTGGAGTTTCTGATGGACAAGCGCGTGATTGATTATCCATGGCTGTTCCGTAAAATACTCATAGAAGGCATCATTGTTCCCCGCCGTGCGGAGAAGTCTGCCGAAGCTTATTCCTCTATCTGGTGGGAAGACGGCTCTCCGCTGATCGTGCTTACCAAACAATTACAGGCGGCTGTGCAGCATGATATGGATGTACCCGTGGAGATAGCCATGCGTTACGGCAATCCGCACCCGGAAGTGGCGTTCGGCAACCTGCTGAAGAAGAACCCGCAGCTGAAGGAAGTGATCCTGCTGCCGCTGTATCCGCATTACGCCATGTCTTCATACGAAACAGCGGCGGAGTATGCGAAAGAAATCCACAAAAAGAAAAAATATAAATTTAAACTCTCCGTCATACCGCCTTTCTACGATGAGCCTGCCTATATTGACGCCGTCGCAGAGAGCATGCGCCCTTTCCTGCAACAAAGTCACGATTATGTGCTGTTCAGCTACCATGGGGTACCGGAACGGCATATCCGTAAAGGCGATGTCACCGGTCATCATTGCATGAAGGTGACGGATTGTTGCCATGTGAAGTCGCCGGCCCATGAGTTCTGTTACCGGCACCAGGTGACGATCACGGCGGAGCTGGTAGCGGCTAAACTGGGGCTGCCCCGTGAGAAATGGGGCATCTCTTTCCAGTCGCGCCTCGGCCGGGAGGAATGGCTGAAGCCTTATACCGCCGGTTTGCTGGAGACGTTGCCCAAAGAGGGAAAGAAAAAGCTGCTGGTCGTGTGTCCGGCGTTTGTGTCTGACTGCCTGGAAACACTGGAGGAGATCGCCGTAGAAGGGAAACACTCGTTTATGAACAACGGCGGCGATAGTTTTACCATGATCCCTTGTCTGAACGTGCATCCGATGTGGGTAAACGCTATCGTCAAATACTGTAACCAGATCATGCAAGCGGAAACCGTATAATCTTGTCCATATGCCACAAAAACCCGTTTTGATCATCGGGGCCGGTGTTTCCGGCCTGAGCATCGCCTACGAGCTGCAGAAAAGAGGAGTGCCTTACCAGGTGCTGGAAGCAGCCGGTCATAGCGGCGGTGTGATACAGTCATTCAACAAAGAAGGTTTTGAGCTGGACGCCGGTCCGAATACCATCGCCGCTACGCCGGAAACGATGGCGTTTCTGCGGGAAATCGGCCTGGAGCAGGAGATACTGACTGCTACCGCTGCCAGCAAGAACCGTTTCCTGGTAAGAAACAACCGGTTGCATGCTGTATCGCCTCATCCGTTCAAGATCATGGGATCTGATTATATCAGTCGTGGCAGCAAATGGCGCCTGTTTACCGAACGGTTCCGCAAACCCGCGCCGGTACAGGGCGAAGAGACGGTCACACATTTCGTGGAGCGCCGGTTCAACAAAGAGATAGCCGATTATTTATTCGATCCGATATTATCCGGTATTTATGCCGGTGATCCCGACCATCTCAGCATTGCCGAGGTATTGCCCGCATTGCCGCGCTGGGAAAGGGAATATGGCAGCGTCACCAAAGGGCTCATGAAAGAAAAGGGGGTGATGGCGGGCCGTAAGATCATCAGCCTCGCGGGTGGTAACCAAACGCTGACGCGGCGTTTGCAGGAACGTCTGCAAACACCGGTGCGTTTTCAGACGACCGTGAAAAAAATCGTAGTGGCGCCTGATGGCGGCTACCAGGCGGTTTGCGACGGGCAGCACGGGGAATCCCTGCTGGAGGCCGACCGTATTATCCTGACCACGCCGGCTTATGCCGCTGCGCGGCAGCTGGCGGCGCTGGACGAAGGGCTGTCCGCCTTGTTGCAACAGGTACGTTACCCGCGCATGGGCGTACTGCACCTGGGCTTCGACGCCAGCGCGCTGCCACAGCCGCTGGAAGGGTTTGGTTTCCTGGTGCCGCATGCAGAAAAACTGCATTTCCTCGGCGCCATCTGCAATTCGGCCATCTTCCCGCATAAAGCGCCCGATGGGAAACTGCTGCTGACCGTTTTTACAGGCGGTTCCCGGCAGGAACATTATTTCGATGAACTGGGCGTTGCGCAGTTACAGGAAACGGTGGTCAGAGAGGTCCGTTCCCTGCTGGGGTTGACAGCAGGTCCGGTGATGCAGCATTTTAGTTTTATTCAACAGGCTATTCCGCAACTGAATACCGGACATGCAAAGTTGCGTGCTGCCGTTGCCGCCATGGAACATAACTATCCCGGTATACTGCTCAGGAGTAATTTTGTGCAGGGGGTAGCCTTACCTGCGCTGATACAGCATGCCGTGTCGCTGGCAGATAAACTGAAGAAAAATTAATCAGCGATTTTGTTTCGTAGTTGCCGTTTTTTCTTTATATTCCATTATAAATTTCCACCAGATGATTGCAGGAATTTTAAAAGAAAAAAACGGTGAAACCCGGGTGTCCCTCACGCCTGAAATCGTGAAACAGCTGCAGCAGATGTCGGTAACCGTGTGGGTGGAGCAGGGTGCCGGCGCACAGGCTTTCTATAACGATGACGCCTATATGCAGGCGGGTGCGCAGATAAAAACTGCCGCCGAGATTCTTTCCCTGTCTGATATTATTTTTACGTTGCAACCGCCTCCGCGGGAGGTGGTGGCGCAGATACCCGCCGGGAAAGTGATCCTGGGCGTATTGCAGCCGCTGTTCCGCCCGGAAGAGGTGGAATACTGGGCCACGCGGCAGATTACGGCCCTCAGCCTCGATGCCATCCCCCGCACCACCCGTGCGCAGGTGATGGACGTGCTCAGCTCCCAGGCCAATATTGCCGGCTATAAGGCGGTCCTCCTTGCTGCGTATACCTATTCCCGTTATTTCCCCATGTTCATGACAGCTGCGGGCAGTATTGCTCCTGCCAAAGTGCTGATACTGGGCGCCGGCGTGGCCGGCTTGCAGGCTATCGCCACCGCCAGGAGACTGGGC
The DNA here is from genome assembly GCF_012516375.2 of Chitinophaga oryzae. Classification (NCBI taxonomy): domain Bacteria; kingdom Pseudomonadati; phylum Bacteroidota; class Chitinophagia; order Chitinophagales; family Chitinophagaceae; genus Chitinophaga; species Chitinophaga oryzae. The sequence continues at coordinate 6,982,870 of NZ_CP051204.2, read as the reverse complement.
GCAGTGGTAGAAGTATTTGACACCCGCCCGGCCGTAAAAGAAGAAGTGATAAGCCTCGGCGCCCGCTTCGTGGAAGTGGACGGCGCCGCCGACGCCTCTGCCGCCGGTGGTTATGCCGTGGAACAGAGCGCTGACTACCAGCAAAAACAACAGGCTAAAATCGCCGAAAGCATCGCCAAAGCAGATATTGTTATCACCACCGCCCAGATACCGGGCAAAAAAGCGCCGGTGCTGGTCACCCAACCCATGCTGGACCAGATGCGCAGCGGTGCCGTGATCATAGATATGGCCGCCGCCACCGGTGGTAACACCGCCCTTACCCGGAACAATGAAACTGTGCTTTACCAGGGTGTTACCATTATCGGTAATTCCAACCTCGCCGCCTCCATGCCGGCGGACGCCAGCAAACTATACGCTAAAAACGTTTTCAATTTCCTGAAACTCATATTGACCAAAGAGGGAAACCTGCAGCTGAATTTTGAGGATGACATCGTGAAGGGCGCCTGCATCACCCACAATGGCGAGATCGTCCACGAGCGCCTGAAAAGCGCAAAACCGGCTGCCAGCATCTGATCGCTGCCAGCGGGACTGTACCGACTAATCAAATACCGCAAGCATGGAACATATTCTTTCTTTTATTCAACAACATATAGAGCTGATCTATATCGTGATCCTCTCCGTTTTCCTCGGCGTGGAAGTGATTTCACGGGTGCCTTCTGTGTTGCACACGCCGCTGATGAGCGGCGCCAACGCAATTCACGGGGTGGTGATCATCGGCGCGATCATCGTGATGGGGCAGGCGGAGCAGGACAACTATCTGGCGCTGATGCTCGGTTTTCTGGCGGTTATTCTGGGTACGGTCAATGTGGTGGGCGGTTTCGTGGTAACAGACCGTATGCTGGAGATGTTCAAAAAGAAAAAGAAATAACGGTTTAAAGCGCAATGTTTATGGGACTCAGTGTACTATCTGTTATCTATCTGATCGGCTCTGTTACGTTTATCCTTGGCCTGAAAATGCTCAGTAAACCGGATACTGCCCGTAAAGGCAACCTGGTGGCGGCAGCCGGCATGGCACTCGCCATTCTGGGCACCATCTTCCTGTATAAATCCGACGGAAAACATCTGCATAACTACGGCTGGATAGCGGCCGGCCTCCTGATAGGCAGCGTCATCGGCGTGATGGCCGCCAGGAAAGTAAAGATGACGGCTATGCCGGAAATGGTGAGTATGTTCAACGGTATGGGAGGCGCCTGCGCCGCCCTTATCTCCGTGGTGGAGTTTGATCATCTGGTACATTCAAGGTTTAATCCCGGGGAGGTGTTCTCCGGGATGGCGGAACAGGCGGTGCTGCAGCTGCACCGGCTTCTCCAATCCAAGATTGAAGGCGGCGATCTGTCGGTGGACCTGAGCCCGGACCTGCGCGGGCATCTGCTGATTATCCTGCTGGGCCTGATCATCGGCGCTGTTTCGTTTGCAGGCAGCGTGGTGGCCTGGGGAAAACTCAATGGCCGTATCCGCGATTTTGCTTTCAAAGGACAACATATCGTCAACCTGGTGGTGATGGCGATAGTAGTGATCGGTGCGGCAGTGCTGGTACTGACGGTCAACCAGCGCGTGGAAGAAGCGATGAAAGCGGGTACCGCGGATGCATTGCTTGGTTTTCAACTGTTATTTTATCTGATACTGGTCTGCGCGCTGATCTATGGCGTGTTGTTCGTGCTGCCCATTGGCGGGGCTGACATGCCGGTGGTGATATCCCTGCTCAATTCCTTTACCGGCGTGGCCGCCGCCTGTGGCGGTTTCCTGTACGACAACCCGGTGATGCTTACCGGTGGCATCCTGGTAGGATCTGCCGGTACTATTCTGACGATCCTGATGTGCCGGGCGATGAACCGTTCGCTGAAAAATGTGCTGATCGGCTCTTTTGGCGGCGGCGCTGCGGCGGCCGCGGCGGGTGGCAAGGAACAGGGCAGCTACAAGGAAATCAGTTTGTCAGATGCCGCCGTGGTGATGGCTTATGCCAGTAAAGTGATGATCGTTCCCGGTTACGGCCTTGCCGTAGCACAGGCGCAACATGCCTGCCATGAACTGGAAAAACTGCTGGAAGATAAAGGGGTGGAGGTGAAGTATGCCATCCATCCGGTGGCAGGCCGTATGCCGGGCCATATGAACGTACTGCTGGCCGAAGCGGACGTGCCCTATGAGAAACTGCTGGAGATGGAAGACGCCAACGCCGAAATGCCCACGACCGACGCAGTGCTGGTATTGGGAGCCAATGACGTGGTGAACCCCGCCGCTAAAAGCGATCCTGCCAGTCCTATCTATGGGATGCCCATCCTGGAAGTGGAAAATGCCAAACTGGTAATCGTGAATAAACGCAGTATGAAGCCAGGTTATGCCGGCATCGAAAATGAGTTGTTTTTTCAACCAAAAACATCCATGCTGTTTGGTGATGCCAAACAGGTATTGCAGCAGCTGGTGGCAGAAATCAAGCAGGTATAGTTCCCGCAAAGGCGCAAAGCAGCAAAGCACGCAAAGATGATGTAAGCGGGCAGAGAAAGCAAAGGAGCGAAGTCCATACTATTTGATCTTCGCTCCTTTGCTTTCTTATAGTTCTTATTAATCCTTTGCGTGCTTTGCTGCTTTGCGCCTTTGCGGGAACCATGAACCTTCGTATTTTTGCCGGAAAAAGCGCATTGTCCAATCAATTACCCGAAGCACTGATAGCCTCCCTGGAAGGCCTTCCCGGTTTTGACCGGGCGCCGTTTGAGCAGGTGCACGCAGCAGCAGAAAAAATCACTTCCCTGAGATTTAATCCATTGAAAGTACCTGATGCAGCAGCACAGGGGAATATTCTGTCTGCTTTGACGGCCGGCGGCGCCACGCAGGTGCCGTGGAGCACAGCGGGGTACTACCTGCCGCAGCGTCCTTCCTTTACGCTGGACCCCTACTTTCACGCAGGCGCGTATTATGTGCAGGAGGCTTCTTCCATGTTCCTGGAATATGCGGTGCGGGCAACGACCAACCTGGGCCAGCCGTTAAAGGTGCTGGACCTCTGCGCTGCGCCGGGCGGTAAATCCACGTTGCTGCAGTCTTTGCTCAACGGGCAAAGCCTGCTGGTGGCCAATGAGGTTATCAAGCCGAGAGCGGCGCTGCTGGCGGATAATCTGAGCAAATGGGGTGGCGCCAACGTAGTGGTGAGCAACAATGATCCGCGTGATTTCAGCCGGCTGCCGGGTTATTTTGACCTGGTGGTCATTGATGCGCCCTGCTCCGGTTCCGGCCTTTTCCGCAGGGACCCCGAGCTGATACCGGAATGGTCGCCGGAAAATGTGCAGCTCTGCAGCCAGCGCCAGCAAAGGATACTGGCCGATGTGCTGCCTGCGCTGAAAGAAGACGGTATCCTGATCTATTCCACCTGCTCTTTCTCAAAAGAAGAAGATGAGGTGATACTGGACTGGCTGGCCAATCATTTTGAACTGGAAAATATACCGCTGAATATCCCGGAAGAATGGCAGATAGTCACAACGGTAACGGATAAACGAAATTGTACCGGTTACCGTTTTTATCCCAACCGGCTGAAGGGGGAAGGTTTTTTTATCAGCTGTTTCCGCAAGAAGGAAAAGGCTCACGCGGCGAAGCGTAAAGAGGCAAAGTCCGCGGCCGTGAATGCAAAAGAAAAGGAGCTGTTAGCCTCCTGGGTACAGTTGCCCGACGGGTATGGCTATCTGCCCCACCAGGACGAAATGTTGATTTTATCCCCATTGTTAACAACAGAAATCGCATTCTTGCAACAACAGTTGTATATTCGCAAGGCGGGCGTTAAAGCCGGCCAGGCAGGAAAGAAGGAACTGATACCGGACCATCAGCTGGCCATGAGCCCACTGGTAGCGGATAAAGTGCCGGTAGTGGACCTGGAGCTGAAAGCAGCGTTGCAATATCTGCGCAAGGAAGATCCGGGCATCGATACCCCTGTCAGAGGCTGGGCGTTGATGCGTTACGGCCAGATGGCCCTGGGATGGGCCAAAATACTCCCCAACCGCATGAACAACTATTATCCTAAAGAACTCCGTATTTTGAAAGATATCAGCGGGTTGTAAAAATCATCCGCGCTATTTGTTCCCGCTGTTACATATTTGTGAAATAGGCTGCCAACAAGTGTTTGCCGGTGAGGTGCAATCGAGCGCGTCTCATCACGACAAACAACAAAAAGCATGTTTTTTCGTTTGTTTTATTAAATATTTTTGTCAATTTTATCGCATATATTCGTTGCCCGAAAAAGGACGGTCATTCAATCATAAAAAGAGTTAGTATGGTAAAATCGATTCTATCAATAGCCTTGTTTGGTTTAAGTGCAGGAGTGGTAAAAGCGCAGGACACACTGCTGGTACAGGGTACCACACCGGCTCTTTACATCTCTCACGTTGTTAAAAAAGGAGAGAACTTCTATAGCCTGAGCCGTGCTTATGGCGTGCCCCCCAAAGAAATTGCTGCCGCCAACAAGATAACGATGGATCACGGATTGCAGTTAGGACATCTGCTGCATATCCCGCTGACAAATGCCAATTTCTCCCAGAAAGCGGATGCCAGCGGAACGCCGGTATATCACAAGGTATCTGAAAAAGAAACTTTATACCGCGTCAGTGTTAACCACAACAAAGTACCCCTGGACAACATTCGTCAATGGAACAGCTTTCAGGGCGACGGCCTGAAGAAAGACAGCTACATCATCGTTGGCTACCTGAAAGGTGGCAGCGGCGCTGCTGTTGCTGCTCCGGCGCCGGCTCCCGCCCCTCGCAAAGAGGTGGTGAAAAACGAGCCGAAAGAACAGGCGCCACCGGTTGAACCTGTAACGCCTCCGGCTACGGAAGCACCCCGGAAGGAAGTAAAAAAAGAAGCCGAAGCACGCCCGGTGACAGACACCCCGGAAACAACGCCTGCGCCTGCCCCGGCTCCGAAACCGGCAGCACCGGTAGTGGCCAGCGGCGACTTTGAAAAACTGTACGATCAGCAGACCAACGGCGGTAAAAAAGCTACGACAGAGAAAGGCCCCGGCACCTGGTTTAAAAGCAATGCTGTTGGTAAATACTACGCGCTGCACAACACAGCGGCACGCGGTACGATCATCAAAGTCACCAACCCGCTGAATGGCAAAGCCATCTACGCCAAAGTACTGGACGTGATCCCGCAGATGAAATCCAATGCAGGCCTCATCGTAAAACTGAGCGATGGCGCTATGCAGGCGCTCGGCACTACTGACGCACGTTTCTACTGCGAACTGAGCTACGATAATTAGTCACGCAAAGCGCGCAAAGGACTTTATAAATAAGTAAGAACGCAAAGGAGCGAAGAATAACATTTATTGATTACAGTATATATCAACTTACATATTGTAATCGGTAAACGTCGGTCTTCGCTCCTTTGCGTTCTTACTTATTTATAAAGTCCTTTGCGCGCTTTGCGAGACTAAAAACGATATCCCCGCAGAAACGCCTCGATATCCATGCGTTTCTTGCCTTCCAGCTGCACTTCATCGAGATAAAGGTAACCATCCGGCGCAGCCATCCTCACATAGGTTTTCTGGTCTGTGTCGAATTCTCCGGGAGCGATGGAAGGTTTTCCCGGTTCTTTATGCGCTCTGTATATTTTGATGCTTTTGCCCTGTAACGTTGTCCAGGCGGCGGGGTAGGGGCTCAGGCCCCGTACGAGATTATATATCTTGTCCAACGGCTCATTCCAGTAGATCTGACAGGTTTCCTTGAATATTTTCGGCGCATGTTTGATATCAGCAGCGGGGATGTTTGCCTGTGGTGTTTCCTGTGCATTGCCGGCTGCAATAGCCTGTACGGTTTTCAACAGCAGGCGGGCGCCGGTATGCATCAGTTCATCATGCAGTTCGCCGGCGGTCTCATCTTCGCGGATAGTCACTTTGTCCGCCAGGAGGATATCGCCGGTGTCGATTTCATGCTGCAATTTAAACGTAGTGACGCCGGACACCGTTTCACCGTTGATGATGGCCCAGTTGATGGGTGCTGCGCCGCGGTAATTGGGCAACAGTGACGCATGTACGTTGATGGTACCTTCGGGCGGCATATTCCAGACGACCTCCGGCAGCATACGGAAAGCCACCACTACCTGCAGGTCTGCTTTGAGGGCGGCCAGCTGCGCGATGAATTCGGGATTTTTCAGTTTCTCCGGTTGCAATACCGGTAAGCCTTTGCTGACAGCATATTTTTTAACGGCGCTCTCCTGCAGTTGCAGGCCACGGCCGGCGGGTTTGTCGGGCGCTGTGATTACGCCGACGATGTTAAATCCGTTCTCTACCAGTATATCAAGGGATGCTACTGCGAAATCAGGCGTCCCCATAAAAACGATGCGAAGCTGTTTATTCATAGAAAGCAAAAGTAAATCAATTATTCCTCGTACAGCAGGTATTTTGCACGGATGGCTTTAAACCGTTGCAGCCCCGGTTCCCAGCTTTTACGGATGTCGGCTTCCGACAGGCCGTTTTTGATCTGCTGCTGTAACTGCGCATTGCCGGCCAGTTTATTGAAGAAGTTGTTGAAGAATTTATCTTTTTCGGGATATAAGGCATACGCCTGCAACAACCATTTCAATGCTATCCGGCGGCCTTTTGCAGGCGTTGCTTCGGGCGCTTTGCTCAGGTCGAAGCCATAACACTGCTGGTCTTTCAGCGGCGGATTTTTAGCGCCGGGAACGCTGCGGGGTGTAAAAGAAAAACCTTTTTTAGGGAACGACGGCGAGCCAAACAGCTGGAAAGGCTTGTCGGTGCCGCGTCCCAGGCTGATAGGCGTGCCCTCGAAGAAACAGAGGGAGGTATACAGATTCACCGCCGCCATATCGGGCAGGTTGGGTGACGGTGCTATGGGCAGACGATAATACGTGTGGTGGGTGTAGTTTTCGCAGGGAATGACGGTCAACCTGCATTTAACGCCTTTGCTGAGCCAGCCTTCACCGTTGAGCATCTGTGCGTATTCTCCCACGGTCATGCCGTGTACAACGGGAATGGGCTGCATGCCTACAAAAGAGCGGAAAGCTGTGTCCAGTACGGGGCCATCTATATAATCCCCGTTGGGGTTGGGCCTGTCGAGCACGATGATGGGTTTGTTGTTGGCTGCGGCAGACTCCATCAGTTCCTGCAGGGAGGAGATGTAAGTGTAGAAACGGGCGCCCACGTCCTGTACATCGAAGATGAGCACGTCTACGTCCTGCAGGTCTGCTGCCGTGGCTTTCCGGTGCTGGCCATACAGGGATACGACGGGCAGGCCGGTATTTTTATCGGTGCTGTTGCCTACTTTTTCGCCGGCGTCAGCCTGGCCGCGGAAGCCATGCTCGGGGCTGAAGATCTTAACGATGCGCACCTGCCGTTTCAGCAGGGAGTCTACGAGGTGGGTCTGGCCGATGGTAGCGGTTTGGTTGACGAGCAGGGCCACCCGCTTGTTTTGCAGCAGCGGCAGGTACTGGCTGGTTTGCGCGGCTCCCGGCACTACATGGGAGGCGTACTGCGCCTGCGTGGAGGTCAGCAGGCAGCATAAAAGCGTGCAGAGGATTAATATACGGTTCATGCCCGTTAAGATACGGCAAAACCTGTATGGCAGTGAGAAAAAATGGTGATATATGGCCGGTTTTAGTATCTTGCGGCTATTATTCACTATAAACAACTAATTTATGCAAGCTGTTAAAAACGGGGATACTGTGAAGGTGCACTATCAGGGCCGTTTGACCGATGGTACCATGTTTGATTCCTCTGAGGGCAGAGCGCCGCTGGAGTTCAAAGTTGGTGCACACATGGTGATCAAAGGCTTTGAGAACGGTGTACTGGATATGAAGCCGGGCGATAAGAAAACAATTCATATCCCTGTTGATCAGGCATATGGTCCGAAGAATGATGAAATGATCATGGAATTTCCTAAAGCAAATATTCCTCCTGACCTGAACCCTGAAGTGGGCATGGAACTGCAGATGAGCAATCCTGAAGGCCAGGTTTTCCAGGTGAGGGTAGCTGCCGTAGGTACTGAGTTTATCACCCTGGATGCTAACCACCCGCTGGCTGGTCAGGACCTGGTGTTTGACCTGGAACTGGTGGAAATCGTATAGGATATTTACGGATTTTTTGATTTACGGATGTAGAAATTTATTTTTTGATTTTTGTCAATTGGCAATCACCAATGGTAAAATAACTACATAAATCCCAACATCCGTAAATCAAAAATTTATAAATTTTTAAGCCGGTACTTTAATAGGTATCGGCTTTTTATTTTCGTCTATCGCCACAAAGGTGAAAATACCGCTGATCGCATGTTCCCGGTGATCGACGTACATCTGCTCCACATAGATATCCACTCTTACTTTCAGACTGGTGTTGCCTACATGTATTACTGTACCGATCAATTCCACGATGGTGCCGTGCGGAATAGGTTTTTTGAAATCGATTCTGTCTGATGATACGGTGACGGTGCGCATTTTCGTGAAGCGGGTAGCAGTGATAAAGGCTACTTCGTCCATCATATGCATGGCGGTGCCGCCGAAAAGTGTGTCGTAATGGTTTACCGTGTTAGGAAATACCGCTTTGAAAATTCTGGTAACGGATTTCCCGATCTGTTCTTCGTATGCCATGGTTTGATTTATAGTGGAGCATCAGGCTGTTTTTGCAATGCAGCCCGTAATTCGCGTAAACAATTTTCGCAGAGGCAGCCCTGGTATTTTTCGCTTATTTTGAAACGTTCTTCCAGTGTGAGCGGTACCCCGCTGCACTGGCAGCGATGAATACTGTTGACCCGGCATTCAAAAGTCCGGTTGCAGCGGGGACAGGAGACGATTTCATGTTTCAGCATGTACCAAATGTACGAAATGCTGAAAGAATGAAATCACACCAGTTGTTTCCTCACTTCGCGGGCTGCCTGCACCATATTGCGCAACGACATTTCCGTTTCCGGCCATTTCCTTGTTTTAAGGCCGCAGTCGGGGTTTACCCAGAGATTGCGGGCAGGCAGCAGTTCAGCTGCACGCTGCAGCAATTTGCCCATTTCCGCTACGCCCGGCACACGGGGGGAGTGGATATCATATACGCCCGGCCCTGTCTCATTAGGATAACGGAACTGTGCAAAGGCTTCCAGCAGTTCCATCTGTGAGCGGGATGTTTCCATGGTGATCACATCTGCGTCCATAGCGGCGATGTGGGCAATGATATCATTGAACTCTGCGTAACACATGTGCGTGTGTATCTGTGTGGTGTCCTGCACTGGTGCTACCGACAGGCGGAAGGCGTCGACTGCCTGCTGCAGGTAGGCGTCCTGCTGACTTTTACGCAGGGGCAGTCCTTCGCGCAGCGCCGGTTCATCTACCTGTATGATGGCAATACCGGCATCTTCCAGGTCTTTCACTTCATCGCGGATGGCCAGCGCTATCTGGAGCGCTGTGTCCATGCGGGGTTGATCGTTTCTCACAAATGACCATTGCAGGATGGTGACAGGACCGGTCAGCATTCCTTTCACCGGCTTGCCGGTGAGTGATTGTGCATACCGGCTCCAGGCAACGGTCATCGGCTGCGGGCGCCATACATCGCCATAGATAACAGGCGGTTTTACACAGCGGGAGCCATAGCTCTGCACCCAGCCGTTTTGTGTGAAAGCGAAACCTTCCAGCTGTTCCCCGAAATATTCCACCATGTCGTTGCGCTCAAACTCGCCGTGCACCAGCACATCGAGGCCGAGTGATTCCTGCCACGAGATGGCTTCCCGGATGGCGGCGCTGATGTCCTGGTCATATTGCTCCGCGGTGATATGCCCCTTTTTGAGATTGGAGCGCAGTTGCCGTATTTCCACCGTCTGTGGGAACGAGCCGATGGTAGTGGTAGGCAGCAGCGGCAGTTGCAGCTTTTCCTGCTGCAGGGGCTGACGTTCGGTAAAGCTGTGCGCACGGGAAAAATCATCCGGGGTAACGCCTGCCAGCCGGGCTTTTACAGCAGATACGTGAATACCGGGCGCTGTTTTTCGTTGCTCCATTACCTGTTGATTCGCTGCCAGCAGCGCGGTATCCCCGGCAAGAATTTTTTTCAGGGAGATGACCTCCTGTACTTTCTGCCGTGCGAAGGCCATCCACTGTTTGACATCGGCGTTGAGGGCTGTTTCATCTTCCAGGTTGTAAGGCACATGCAGCAGCGAACAGGAAGTAGCCAGCATTACACGATCTGCACCCAGCGCCGCGGTGGCCCGGTTGATCAGCGCCAGCGAGGCGGCGTAGTCGTTTTTCCAGATGTTGCGGCCGTCTATCACGCCAAGTGACAACTGCATATTGTCAGGAAGCGCTTTCAGGATGCTGTCCAATTGTTCCGGTGCGCGGACGAGGTCTATATGCAATGCATTGACCGGTAGCTGTAAAGCCAGCTCTGTATTGTCTTCCAGCGCTCCGAAGTAGGTGGTGAGCAACAGTTTCAGGTCCGGGAACGCTTCGCGGATGGCGGTGTAGGCCAGCTGGTACAGTATTTTGTCAGCAGGTTCCAGGTCGGTCACCAGGGAAGGTTCATCGAGCTGTATCCAGTCGGCGCCGGCATCGCGGAGGGCGGCCAGCAGTTCAAGGTAGGCGGGCAACAGCTGTTGCAGTAAGGTCGCGCGGGTAACGCCGGCGCTCTTTATTTTGCCACAGAGGATATAAGTAACCGGGCCTATCAGCACGGGTTTGGTGCGGGTGCCCTGCTGCAGCGCCTCCTGGAACTCCTGTACGCTCTTGCGGGACTGCAGGCTGTAGGCCTGGCTGTGGTCAAATTCAGGTACCAGGTAGTGATAGTTGGTATCAAACCATTTGGTCATTTCCACCGCCGTGAGATCGAAGCCGTTCTTCTGGTAACCTCTTGCCATGGCGAAATACAGCTCCAGGCAGTGTGGGTTGGCGAAAGAGCGGCGCAGCTCCTGGAAGCGGGCGGGTATCACGCCCAGGGCCATGCTCATGTCGAGCATCTGATCATAAAATGAAAAGTCGTTGGAGGGTATCAGGTCTATCCCTGCCTGATGAAGGGTTTCCCAGTGTTCTTTTCGTAGGAGCCTGGCCGTTAGTTCCAGTTTCTCAAGAGAAATTTTACCTGCCCAGTAATTTTCACAGGCTTTCTTCAGTTCCCGCTGGCTGCCTATTCGGGGGTAGCCTGGAATATTGGTAATCATATACAGGATGGTTTTTTGTTCCCGGCAAACCTATCATTATTGTGTATTTGTTTTATGAAAATCGAAAAATTTGGTGTTTTGTAGTATAATAAATGTCTTTTGTAGAATATTTTACTGAAATGACTATTGTGAGCGGTGGTTAAACAGAAAAATTTACGGCAAAAGGGTGCACCGCTTTTTTCCTTACGTTTGCAATATGTTTACAAATTACTCATATACTGTTGATACGCGCTTCATTCGTTACGCGCAGATAGATACACAATCCGATCCGCAAAGCACCAGCTTTCCCTCCACAGAAAAGCAGAAGGACCTGTCCCGCCTGCTGGTAAAGGAATTGCACGAGATGGGCATCACCGATGCAGAACTCGATGAACATGGTTATGTATATGCCACTATTCCGGCCAATACCGATAAACAGGTGCCGGTCATCTGTTTCTGTTCCCATGTGGACACTTCTTCCGACAGCAGCGGCACCGGTGTAAAACCAATTGTGCACCGCGCATATGATGGCGGTGATATCGTATTGCCGGATGATAAGAGCGTGGTGATCAGCCCCAGGGAGCATCCTTACCTGGCCGGCAAAAAAGGAGATGACATCATCACGGCCAGCGGTACCACGCTGCTCGGCGCCGACGATAAAGCCGGCGTGGCGGAAATCATGGACGCCGCTCATTTCCTGATGACACATCCGGAAGTAAAGCATGGCGCTATCCGCATCCTGTTCACTCCTGATGAAGAAGTGGGCCGTGGTGTGGAAAAAGTAGATATGAAAAAACTTGCCGCACAATTTGGTTATACCATGGATGGCGGTGAACTGGGATCACTGGAAGACGAAAACTTCTCCGCCGACGGCGCTAAAATCACGGTATATGGTGTAAGCGCGCATCCCGGATCAGCGAAAGACAAGCTGGTCAGCGCTATCAAGATCGCCGGCGAAATCGTGGACGCCCTGCCGAAAGACAGTCTTTCTCCTGAGACAACGGAAGACAGGGAAGGTTTCATCCACCCGGTACGTATAAGCGGCACCGTAGAAAAAACAGAGATCGATTTTATCATCCGTGACTTCACCACTGCCCATCTGGAATCTCACGAGGCTTTCCTGCGCCGTCAGATGGAGAAAGTACTGGAGCGTTATCCCGGAGCCAGGGCCACGCTGAAAGTCACCGAGCAATACCGCAATATGAAAGAGGTGCTGGACCTGCATCCGGAAGTAACCGCCTATGCAGCGGAGGCTATCCGCCGCGCAGGCATACAGCCGCTGAAAATGAGCATCCGTGGCGGTACCGACGGTTCCCGCCTGTCCTTCATGGGATTGCCCTGCCCTAATATTTTTACCGGTGAAATGGCCCTCCACAGCAAACAGGAATATGTGAGCATACAGGACATGCAGAAAGCTGTGCAGACAATCGTATATCTGGCACAAGTTTGGGAGGAAAAGGCTTAGTCAATTACGAATTACAAATTACGAATTACGAATTAAGGGTTCGTTTTTGGAAAGGTTCTTAAGTATCCCCTGCTATAAAACAACCTCCAATTCGTAATTCGTAATTCGTAATTCGTAATTATTTTACTATTTTAACCGTTAATAGAAGAAAATCCACATGATACTAGGGCTTATCACATTATTGCAGGATACATTGCTTCCGAAGGCCGATTCTTTAGCGCAGGCCGCCAATGCAGCTGCAGCACCACCACAGGAGATACACCTGATCGACATGCTCATGAAAGGGGGCGTACTCATGATACCATTGGGCATTCTCTCGGTTATAGCGGTATTTGTGTTTGTAGAAAGATATCTGACCATTGCAAAGGCTGGCCGCCTGGAAGATAACTTTATGCCGATGATCCGCGATCAGATCACTACCGGCAATATCATGGGCGCCCGTTCCCTCGCCAAAAACACGCAGGGACCTATTGCCCGTATGATCGACAAAGGCCTGCAACGTATCGGTAAACCGATCGATTCCATTGAGAAGTCCATGGAAAATGTGGGTAAACTGGAGATCTACCGGATGGAAAAAAACCTGGTGATTCTCTCTATCATCGCCGGTATTGCACCGATGTTCGGGTTCCTGGGCACTATTGCGGGCATGATCCAGACGTTCTTTAACATCTCCATTACTTCCGATATTACCCTCGGTACTATTGCAGGTGGTATTTATGTGAAGATGATCACCTCCGCTACTGGTCTGATCATCGGTATTGTGGCCTTTATCGGTTACAGTTTCCTGAATGCACAGATAGACAAGGTTGTTAACAAGATGGAAGGAGCTGCAGCAGAGTTTACCGACATCCTGCAGGAACCCACCCGCTAAAACCACCACTCATGAATTTACGCAGGAGAAATAAGAAACATGTGGAGATGCACAACTCGGCACTGAATGACATCCTGTTCATTCTGCTGTTGTTCTTCCTGATTGTTTCCACGCTGGCCAATCCCAACGTCATCAAGCTGATGTTGCCGAAAGCCCAGAGCAATACCAAAGCCAAGCAGACTGTGGTGGTGAGCATCAACGAAAAGCATGAGTTTTTTGTAGGAACCACCAAAGTGCCTTTTGAAGGCCTCAAGCAGGCGCTGGCCCCCGCTGTCGCCAACGAGAAAATAGATCCTACCATCGTGATCAATGCGGAGAAATCAGTGCCGATAGAAGATGTGGTGAATGTGATGGAGATAGCGAAGCAGATAGGGGCGAAAGTAGTGCTGGCAACGGCTAAGCAATAGTCACGCAAAGCCGTCACACAAAGGCGCAAAGCAGCAAAGACGCAAAGGACTGATAAGAATTATAAGAAAGCAAAGGAGCGAAGATCAAGTTTGATCTTCGCTCCTTTGCTTTCTCTGCCCGCTTATATTTTATTCTTTGCGTCTTTGCTGCTTTGCGTCTTTGCGTGACGTGAGGGCCTTAACCATCCGGTCTTTGCCGAACATATCCTGCCGGAGCGTCACCTCATCGAAGCCGAGCGACTGCAGCAGTTCGACCACCTCTTTGCCCAGTGATTCATTGATCTCGAAATAGAGGGCGCCGCCCGGGTTCAGCTTCTGCAGCGCCGTGTGGGCGATGTGCCGGTAAAACAACAGGGCGTCGTTGTCGGGCACAAACAGCGCGATAGACGGTTCGAAGCCCCATACCTGTTGCTGCATGGTGGCTTGTTCGCGTTGCGTGATGTAAGGCGGGTTGCTGACGATCACGTCAAACGAAGGCAGCGTAGCCATCTGTTGTTCATCGAGGGCGCTGCGCTGCAGGAAGTCCACTTCCAGCCGCAGCCGTGCGGCGTTGCCTTTCGCGACTGCCAGCGCTTCTTCACTGACATCTATGGCCATTACCACTGCGGAGGGGATATGTTGTTTTAATGCCAGCGGGATGCAGCCGCTGCCGGTGCCGATGTCCAGCAGATGCGGGCGGGAATGGCCGGCGAGGTCCTGCAGGACCCAGGCTACCAGTTCCTCCGTTTCCGGGCGCGGAATCAGCACATGGCGGTTGACGGTCAGTTCCATGCCGTAAAACCAGCCGGAGCCGGTCACATACTGCACGGGTTCCAGGCGTTGTAGCGCTTCTATGGCGGTTTTCAACCGGGCGTTCTGGTCCGGCGACAGCAACCTGGCTTTATGCACCAGGCGGTCCAGTTTATTCATGCCCGTTATATGTTCCAGTACGATATGCGCTATATTGGCGGCTTCGCGCGGATCATATACATCGCCGATGGCGCCGGTGATATAGGTAAAGGCTGTTTGTATAGTCAAATTTGATAATTTAAGAATCAGCCGGAAAATACAAACCGGGGAATGGTTGGCATTTTCCGTCGGCTAAAAACGTAATTTTGGCAAAAATATTACTTAACAGGGTATCATGAATAGCACAGACCATGAAATTTTTATGCGGCGATGCCTGGAGCTGGCGGCCATGGGTCGCGGCCATGCGGCGCCCAATCCGGTGGTAGGGGCGGTGCTGGTGCATCAGGGCCGTATCATCGGGGAAGGCTTCCACCGGCAATATGGTCAGGCGCATGCGGAAGTGAACTGTGTGAACAGTGTAACGCCGGAAGACAGGCCGCTCATTCAGCGGGCTACCATGTATGTAAGCCTTGAGCCCTGTGCGCATCATGGTAAAACACCGCCCTGTGCCGATCTGATCGTGTCAGAAAAAATTCCGGAGGTGGTGATCGGTTGTGTGGACACCTTCTCGGCGGTAGCCGGAAAAGGTATCGGGAAGTTAAAAAAAGCCGGTATCAATGTACATACGGGCGTGCTGGAAAAGGAATGCAGGGCCATCAACCGCCGCTTCTTCACTTTTCATGAACAGCAGCGGCCCTATATCATTCTCAAATGGGCCCAGAGCCGCAATGGCTTTATGGCCGGTCCGGACGGGGCGCCGGTACGTATCTCCAACCGCTGGAGCGACCGCCTCGTACACCGCTGGCGCAGCGAAGAGATGGCTATCCTGGTAGGCACCCGTACCGCTATCCTCGATAACCCCAGGCTCAATACCCGTTTGTGGCCCGGCAAGCACCCGGTGCGACTGGTCATCGACCGGACGCTGGCTGTGCCCCGCACGCATCACCTGTGGGATGGCAGTATCCCCACTGTCTTTATTACGGCGCAGGAAGGAGAAGCCGGAAAAGCAGCGTTGATGCAGCTCGACTTTACCGTACCGCTGCTGCCGCAGTTGATGCAAAGCCTTTACCAGCGACAGATACAGAGTGTGCTGGTAGAAGGAGGCCCCTATGTGCTGCAGCGTTTCCTCGAAACAGACCTGTGGGACGAAGCCCGCGTGATAACGGGAACGGATACACTGCCGGACGGGCTGCCGGCACCGGCCCTGCGCCAGGCGGCAGCCACAGAAAGCCTGTTCCTTGACGGGGACCGTATCGACATTTACCGTCGCGGATAAAACAAGAATATCTGGTTTTTCTAAAATATATAGATGGAGGTTTATTTTACAGTTGACAAAACTGCTGTCGCTGAGTTCAAAGACAGGGGCAGCAAATTTCTGGGATATGTATTTCCTGTGAAGAGCCCTGAAGCGGTGAAAGAATGTCTGATGGAAGTGAAGAAGGAACACCCCAAGGCCACCCACCATTGTTACGCTTACCGGCTGGGCACCGACGGGATGCAGTTCCGCGCCAATGACGACGGAGAGCCTTCCGGTTCAGCGGGTAAACCAATCCTCGGGCAGATAGACAGTAAACAGTTGACAGATGTGCTGGTAGTGGTAGTGCGGTATTTTGGCGGTACCCTGCTGGGGGTGCCTGGACTGATCAATGCTTATAAGGTGAGTGCTTCCATGGTGCTGCAGCTGGTGCCGGCCGTCCAGAAAAACATAGAGTCAAAATATCATCTCACTTTCGACTATACCATTATGAACGATGTGATGATCGTGGTGAAACAAAATAATTGCACGGTGCTGTCGCAGGAACTGCAACTTTTCTGTACTATGGACATAGGAGTTCCAAAGACGAACGAGGAGCTGTGCCTTTTGCGGCTCCGGGACATTCATGGACTGGAGATAAAACCGTTGAAGTAGCGGCTGTTGGTTTCGCGGTGAAGTGAAAATTGGTAAACAGTTCCAAACAAAGGTAAGGTGACCGGGAAGCTTCCGGTATGTCCATTCTAACGCATGCTCTTTTTAATAACAGCACCATAGCCACCGCGGCTGCTGCAATTAAAAAGAATCGATAACGTTTCAACATAGTGGTAATATTTCAGGGTGATAACGAGGACGATAAAGAAATATGCCAGAAAAATATTTGTTGAAAATGAATAAGTTATACAGTAAATAGGTGGATGAGATTGTCCGAACACGAAAGCCGAACGTCCAAAACCGGACAATCAATTACAAATTACGAATTACGAATTACGAATGGAGGACTTTCTTATAAAACGGTTATTTATTAACATTTCTATAAGAAAGTCCTCCATTCGTAATTCGTAATTAAAACCGGGGGCTTACCACGAGGTCTTTGCTGCCAGGGGTGTATTTGTAGAAGCCTTCCCCGCTTTTTACACCGAGGTAACCTGCGGTGACCATGTTTACCAGCAGGGGGCAGGGGGCATATTTGGGATTGCCGAACCCATCATGTAGTACGTTGAGGATGGAGAGGCATACATCCAGCCCGATGAAATCGGCCAACTGTAAGGGCCCCATGGGATGGGCCATCCCGAGTTTCATGACAGTATCTATTTCCGCTACGCCGGCTACGCCTTCGAAGAGGGAGTAGATCGCTTCGTTGATCATGGGCATCAGGATGCGGTTGGCAATGAATCCGGGATAGTCGTTGACTACACAGGGGACTTTGCCCAGTTTCTCAGAGAGTGCTGTGATTTCCCGGGTGACGCTTTTATCGGTGGCGTAACCGTTGATGATCTCCACCAGTTTCATCACCGGCACGGGGTTCATGAAGTGCATGCCGATGACTTTTGCCGGCCGTTTGGTGGCTGCGGCAATTTTGGTAATGGAGATAGAGGAGGTGTTGGTAGCCAGGATGGCGTCCGGATGGGCGTGTTGATCGAGGTCCTGGAATATTTTGAGCTTCAGCGCTACATTTTCGGTAGCAGCTTCCACCACCAGTGCCGCTTCTTTTACCCCATCGGGAATAGTGGTCACCGTCGTGATATTAGCGAGCGTCTGTGCTTTTTGTTCTTCGGTGACAGTGCCTTTAGCCACCTGTCTGTCGAGATTTTTGCCGATGGTCTGTATAGCCTTTTCGAGGGCTGCCGCTGATACGTCTATGAGGTTCACCGTATAGCCGTTCTGGGCAAATACGTGCGCGATACCGTTGCCCATGGTG
Source organism: Chitinophaga oryzae (assembly GCF_012516375.2). Lineage (NCBI taxonomy): Bacteria > Pseudomonadati > Bacteroidota > Chitinophagia > Chitinophagales > Chitinophagaceae > Chitinophaga > Chitinophaga oryzae. Next base: position 6,964,910 of record NZ_CP051204.2, on the reverse strand, counting down.
CCTGCGCCTATAACCGCTACTTTTTGCATGGAGATTATTTTGGTTCTGATAATTAGGCAAGATAATCAATTACGAATTACGGATTACGAATTACGAATTGAGGGCTCCCTTGCAGAGAGGTTATTAAGTAACCTTCCTATAAAAGAGCCCTCAATTCGTAATTCGTAATCCGTAATTCGTAATTAATAATCGTCTTTTCGTTTGTAGTCGCCCCGTTTCCAGGCCTGGATGAACTGTGCCCAGGCGAGCGGGTTGAAGATATTCTGCGGTGGCGGTTGTCCGGCGTAGTACAGGGACTGTGCCTGTTTATTGAGGTACATGCTGGTGCCTTCCGCGCCGTCGATGGGCGTATAGCGGGTCATGGCTCTCAGCCTTGCGTTTTCTGTATTTTTGCGGGCTATCTCATAGGCATCGTCGGGGATGTCCATGGTAGCGAAAGCTCTTTCAAACTCCTGCCGGCTGAGGTAGGGTTTGATGATGGTTACCGGAAGATAGGTGGTATCCTCGACCATGAGCTGTATCAGGGAGAAGTTATTGCCTTTGAGGGTAGTCGGGATTTTGTAGTCCTTCTTTTTAAAGCCTACGGCGCTGAAGGTGAGGGTGTCACCTTTAAACACCACGATGGAAAATACACCCGCGGCATTGGAGATAGTACCGCGGCCCTGGCCTCTGACAATGACACTGACTGCCGGAACTGCCCGGAGGCTGTCCGCTGTCATGGTAATACCTGAAATCTGTATGACACTGTCCCTGAAATCCGCGATTTGGGCCTTCAACAGGAAAGGAGATAAAAGGAACACCAGGATGAGTGACAGTATGTAGGATCTTTTGTGATGCATGCCGGCCCTAAGATATAGAAATTTAATTACTTGTCTCCCAGCGATGGATGAACGCGAAGAAGAAGTTGTAAATTAACTTCCAATTGGGTTAACTTTGCAGTCAGGAATCGAATTTTAACAACAATTTATGATGACGAAAGAGCAGATTTTACAGGCCCTGAGCAACGTCGAAGAGCCCGATCTGGGTAAGGATCTGGTGACGCTGAACATGGTCAAAGATATAGAGATAAACGGCAACAAGGTGAAGTTTACGGTAGTGCTGACAACACCGGCCTGCCCGCTGAAAGATCTTATCAGGAACGCATGTGTCAATGCTATTCATATGATGGTGAGCAAAGACGCGGAAGTGGAAGTGGTAATGACAGCCAATGTGAGCTCGCGTCGTACGGAAGGGAAAGGTGTACTGGCTGGCGTAAAAAATATTATTGTCGTGGCCTCCGGTAAAGGCGGCGTGGGCAAATCCACCGTAGCGGCCAACCTGGCGCTGGCGCTGGGCCGTGATGGCGCCCGTGTGGGCCTGATGGACGCCGATATCTACGGACCGTCCGTTCCTATTATGTTTGGCCTCCGTGGCGAAAGACCAATGATGGTGAACGTGGAAGGCAAAGGCATGATCCAGCCCATCGAAAAATATGGCATTAAAGTGATGTCCATCGGCCTGCTGATCGATGAAAGACAGGCGGTGGTCTGGCGAGGCCCCATGGCCAGCAGCGCCCTCCGGCAGTTCCTGACAGATGTGTACTGGGGCGAACTGGACTACCTGGTGATTGATATGCCTCCCGGCACCGGCGATATTCACCTGACGCTGGTACAGACCGTGCCGGTAACCGGCGCCGTTATGGTGACTACCCCGCAGGACGTGGCCCTGGCAGACGTACAGAAAGGTATCGCTATGTTCAACGGGCAGCAGATCAATGTGCCTATCCTCGGACTGGTAGAAAATATGGCTTATTTCACACCGGCAGAACTGCCTGAAAATAAATACTACATCTTCGGGAAAGAGGGCGGCCGTAAACTGGCGGAAGACCTCGAAATACCATTCCTCGGCGAAATTCCGCTGGTCCAGAGCATCCGCGAAGGTGGCGACAGCGGCGAGCCTGCCATGACCGGCGATGACAAAATTACCCGCAAAGCCTTCCTGGACGTGGCCGGCGCCGCTGCCAGAAGCATCGCGATGCGGAATGCCAACATCGCCCCCACTAAAATTGTGGATGTGATCGTATAATTATTGGGTTATTTAGATATTTGGTTATTTACATATTTAATGATTAAATTTTAAAATAACCAAATAGCAAAATATTACAGCGAAGATGAGGCGGTAAAATCCGCAGCATCTTCGCTGTTTTTTTAAAAAATCTTCATTCTTTTTTTCCTTATCTTTAATTGAATCTTCCTCCAAAATGATTGTCGGTAAACCATAACGGCCACAACAAATACACCACAGTAAAATATTTTAGAGGTAATCGTAATATGTTTAAACTGCCGCAATGCTTAAGTTTTACTTAACTTTGCGCCCCAAATAAAACCGACTATGAATCGACAGGAATTGGTGAATCTTATTAAGGAAAAACAATCTTATCTGTGCGTAGGATTGGATACAGACATGCAAAAGATTCCGAAACACCTGCTGTCTCACGCAGATCCGGTGTTTGCCTTTAACAAGGCAATAATAGACGCTACCAAAGACCTTTGCGTGGCGTATAAAATCAATACTGCCTTTTACGAATGTATGGGCATCCGCGGATGGGAAAGTCTGCAGCGTACCGTAGAATACATCCCTTCCGGTATCTTTACCATCGCCGATGCAAAACGTGGCGATATCGGCAATACTTCCACCCAATACGCTAAAACTTTTTTTGATACGTATAAGTTTGATTCCGTTACGGTAGCTCCTTATATGGGAAAAGACAGCGTATTGCCCTTCCTCCAGTTCCCTGAAAAATGGACCATCCTGCTGGGACTGACGTCCAATGAAGGCAGCCAGGACTTCCAGCTGCAACAGGCAGGTGATGAACTGCTGTTTGAAAGAGTGATGAAAACAGCCATGGAATGGGGTACGCCGGACAACCTGATGTTTGTAGTGGGCGCTACACAGTCCGCTCAACTGGGATATATCCGTAAAATGGTGCCGGACCACTTTTTCCTGGTACCGGGCGTCGGCGCCCAGGGAGGCAGCCTGCAGGACATCTCCACACAGGCCATGAACAAAGACTGCGGCCTGCTGGTAAATGTCAGCCGTGGTATCATCTACGCCGGCAACGGTGAAGACTTTGCCACTGATGCCCGTAACGCCGCCCTGCAATACCAGCAGGAGATGGCCACTTACCTGAACCAGACCACTGTCAGCCTCTGATAATGACAATTGCCGTTGGCGTTAGCTTTCAGCCGGCCCTGAAGAACTTCCGGAAGGTTGAAAGTTAACCGCCGCCCCGGCAGCTACTTAAACACGCAGTTTTTTTCCGTCCACCACGGCAGCACCTCAAAACGTAACCGCCCCGCACGCACCGCCGGATCTTCCTTTACCAGTTGTACCGCTTCCAGGCTATCGCGGCAATCCAGGATAAATATCCCTTTCAGGTCACCGTCATTACCAAAAGGACCCGCTACCAGCAGTTTGCCGCTTTGCGCCAGCTGCCGTATATGCTGCATATGCGCTGTCTGAATATTGGCTGCCGCAGCCGCGGTCTGATCGCGGTGAGGACCTCCTTTGAGAAACACCATCCAGTAACATTTCATGCCCCCGTCGGCAACAGGCGGCCGATGACCGCTAAGGACAGCGGAAGAAATTGATTGCAGCGCAGCAGGATGAAAAGATACTGTCACGATAACCAGAAATGCGAGCAGAAAAAGCGCAGGAATAACTTTGCTTGCCATAACGTTTCAATTACGAATTACGAATTACGAATTACGAATTACGTTTTCCAATTACCAATCACAATTTACGCATTACCCATCACATGATAAGAGCGACGGATTGACTATGAATGACTTAACAAGGCCATCCGTTTGTTGCAGCTACTGAATAACGGCACCATGGGGGAATCTGTCATTCGTAATTCGTCATTCGTAATTCGTAATTGGTTATATTGGGGTATTAAACCCGAACAGATGTCTAAAGATTTATTCCAGTCACCGGATTATTATGCTGTAGATGGTTTGTTGACAGAAGAACACCTGTTGATCCGCGATACAGTAAGGCAGTGGGTAAAGAAAGAAATTTCGCCCATCATTGAAGATTATTGCCAGCGCGCTGCTTTCCCTTCGCACATTCTGAAAGGGCTCGGCGAACTGGGTTGTTTTGGTCCCACTGTACCGCAGGAATATGGCGGTGGCGGCATGGACCATATTGCCTACGGGCTGATGATGCAGGAGCTGGAACGCGGCGACAGCGGCATCCGCTCCACCGCTTCGGTGCAGGGCTCCCTGGTGATGTATCCTATTTTTACTTTCGGCAGCGAAGCGCAGAAAAAGAAATATCTGCCTAAACTGGCTACCGGTGAATGGATGGGCTGCTTCGGCCTTACAGAACCGGACCACGGTTCCAACCCGGCCGGCATGATCACCAACTTCCGCGAAGACGGCGACCATGTAATTCTCAACGGCGCTAAAATGTGGATATCCAATGCACCTTTCGCGCAGATCGCCGTGGTATGGGCCAAAGATCCTGAAGGCGTTATCCGTGGCATCATTGTGGAACGGGGCATGGAAGGTTTTACCACGCCGGAAACGAAAGGCAAATGGAGCCTCCGTGCCAGCGCTACCGGAGAGCTGGTATTCGATAATGTAAGAGTTCCCAAAGAAAATATACTGCCGCTGGCCAAAGGACTTAAAGGACCGCTCAGCTGCCTTTCTTCCGCCCGCTATGGTATCGCCTGGGGCGTTATCGGCGCAGCGATGGACTGTTACGATACCGCACTGCGTTATTCAAAAGAACGCAGCCAGTTCGGCCGTCCTATCGGTGGTTTTCAGCTTACCCAGAAGAAACTGGCGGAAATGGTAACGGAGATCACTAAAGCGCAACTGCTCAACTGGCGCCTGGGTGTCCTGAAAAATGAAGGCAAAGCTACGCCGGCACAGATTTCCATGGCTAAACGCAATTCCTGCGAAGTGGCTACCAAAATTGCCCGCGACGCCCGCTCCATCCTGGGTGGTATGGGCATCACCGGCGAATTCCCTGTCATGCGGCATATGATGAACCTCGAAAGTGTGCTCACCTATGAGGGCACGCACGAGATCCATCTGCTGATCACCGGCATGGACGTTACCGGCTTCGACGCTTTCAAATAACGTTTTTTGCGGGCGGGTAAACCAAGTGCTATGACCTACCTGACGCGTACCATCTGGCTGCTTTCCTGGATTAGCCTGGTGACTGACATCGCCAGTGAGATGCTTTATCCCGTGATGCCGATATACCTGCAAAGTATCGGGTTTTCGGTATGGATAATTGGTGTGCTGGAAGGTTTTGCGGAAGCTATCGCCGGTTTAAGCAAGGGATATTTCGGAAAACTGTCGGACCAGACCGGCAGACGTACTCCCTTTATACGGCTGGGATACGGGTTGAGCGCAGTATCCAAGCCAATGATAGCAGTATTTGTTTACCCGCTCTGGATATTTTTTGCCCGCACGGTCGACAGGCTCGGAAAAGGCATCCGGACAGGGGCGAGGGATGCCCTGTTGTCTGATGAAGCTACCACAGAAACCAAAGGCCGTGTGTTTGGTTTCCATCGGTCCATGGATACATTGGGCGCTGTGGTGGGACCTTCCCTGGCGCTGCTGTTCCTTTATTATTTTCCGGGCAGTTACCGCAATATGTTCCTGATTGCCTTCGTTCCCGGTTTGCTGGCTATCCTATTATCGTTATACCTGAAGGAACACACAATCTCCCCCGCAAAAGATAAGGCGCCGCCTGTCCGTTTTTTTGCTTTTTTAAATTACTGGAAAGATAGTCCCCCCGCATACCGCAGGCTGGTGACGGGATTACTGGTATTTACCCTGTGTAACAGTTCAGATGTTTTTCTACTGCTTCGGATTAAGCAGGCAGGGTTGAGCGATACCGCTACGATCGGCATCTATATTTTTTATAATCTCATATATGCGCTGGCGGCTTTCCCGTTGGGAATACTGGCAGACCGCATCGGCCTGAAAAAAATATTCCTTGCAGGACTGGTGTTGTTTGTGATGGTGTATACAGGCATGAGTGTAACGGGAAGCTGGCTTTGGTATGCCAGCCTGTTGTTGTTATATGGATTATATGCTGCCGCTACCGAGGGCATTTCCAAAGCATGGATCAGCACCATCACAGATAAAGCGGATACGGCCACAGCAATTGGCACTTTCACCGGTTTGCAGAGTATCTGCACCATGATGGCCAGCATGCTCACCGGCTGGATATGGTACCATTTCGGGGCGGCGACAGCTTTTCTCCTGACCGCCTGTATCGCTTTTATGGTAGTGGTTTATTTGCTGGTCAGGGTGCCGGCGCCTGATACCCATGCCTGACTGTTTTTACAGAAAACCCCGGCACAAAATATTATCTTACCTGCCCGTCACTCTTGTTATCTTTTTTTATGAAGACGTTTTTATTGCTATTGATGAGCGCGTGTACCCTGACTGCGGCAACGGCGCAGGAACAGCCGCTGAAGCTCGTGACCTGTGAAGGAAAGGCGCAGGGTACTTATTACATTGTAAAATATCTCGCTGCAGATACTGCGTCGATGCGGGACCGTATAGACTCCGTGTTTGCGGTGATCGACCATTCGTTGTCATTATATAAGCCCGGCTCCCTGATCAATCAGTTCAATGCCACCGGTGATGTGAAGATGGACGAACATATGCGGACAGTGGTGGAAAAGGCGATCTACACCAGCAAGGCCACGCGTGGTATTTTTGATATTACCGTGAAGCCGCTGGTTTATCTCTGGGGCTTTGGTGTTACCAAACCTTCCTTCCGGGGCGTGCCGCCGGCAGATAGCATTAAAAAGGCTTTATCGTATGTGGGTTACCGTTATCTGTCCATAAAAGGGGATCATCTTACTACTGCTAAAAGAGGCGTACAAATAGATTGTAATGGTATAGCGCAGGGCTATACGGTAGATGTGCTGGGGAAATTCCTGGAGCAGCAGGGTATTCAGCACTATCTCGTGGACGTGGGAGGGGAGCTGTGCGCCAAAGGTGTGAACCAGCAGGGTAAAAGCTGGCGTGTCGGCATTGAGCGGCCGGCGCCCGGCGATACAGCGTATGAACCGATACAGGCCATGGTGGAGCTGCAAAATAAAGGCATTGCCACCAGTGGCAACTACCGCCGTTTCTTTGACCAGGGACGCACCCGTTTTGCTCATACCATCGACCCGGTGACAGGCGTGGCGTTGCATAACCAGATCATCAGTGTGACGGTGACGGCGAAGGATTGTTTTACGGCTGATGCCTTTGATAATCCGCTGATATTGATGGGGGTGGAGAAGGGATTGAAGTTTATAGCGCAGCATCCTGCATACGGACTGGAAGCGCTGTACATCTACAAAGCGGCGGATGGCAGCATTAAGGAGGCGCGCAGCCCGGGCTTTCGGTATTTAGAGATTTTTTGATTTACGATTTTTTGATTTCAGGATCACCGAAAACAAGTTGGCTAATGTCTTCGCGTAATAATTCGCAAAATCAAAAAATCGTAACTCAAAAATCCCTCAATAAAAAAGCCCCGCTTCGCATAAACGAGCGGGGCGCATCCTCACTATTCCTCTTTCATGAATATGGATAAAAAATGTTTTAGTGTATGTGTACTTTAATACCAACGTTGGCCTGGACGGTGTTGTAGTTGGTAATGTCGTTGTACTTGTACGGTGAATAGTTGTACCGCACGTTAGCGTTGAACATCACCGGGGAGTAGCGGCCGAAGGGCACGTTGATACCCACTTCGGGGCTGACCATAAACTGCCAGCTGTTTTTCTTTTCCACAAACTCGCCCCAGTATTTTTCGTAGTTCATATTGGCGGCGCCTACACCCAGCACACCGTAAGGAATCACGGGGCTGGTAGCCGGCGTGAAAGCGTAACCCACAGTGGCCTGGAGGGGTATTACCTGCAGGGTGCGGGACTGTACGGCAGATACGTCTCCCTGTTTATCGGGGTATACCGCACGCGGTATTCTCTCGTAAAAATCCTGGTAGCCACTGCGAACGCCTACAGAGAGGCGGTCGTTCAACATATAGGACAGACCGGCGCTCCAGCCACGGAAGCTGGTTTTGTCGGCGTAATCTTTCAGGGAGCCGAGGGGTTGGGCAATGGAATAATTGATGTCTATAGACAAAGGCGGACGGCTTTGCGCAGACACGGCCTGTGCAGCGATACATCCCGCGAAAATCAACAGCCAGTTTTTTATCTTTTTCATCTCTCTATCAATTTAAAATTTTCGGAATGGGCGTTATTTGCTTTTGCTCAGATAGGCTGATTGTGCAAAGGAAGCCTGTACCATTGGGTCCACGTTGCTGGTGGTCCATACGCCGGAGCCGCGCCACAGCGCATTCCATACAACGTTGAATTTGTCGTTCTTCGCGTTTTTCAGATCGAAGAGGTCGATAGCGGTCTGTCTTTCGTTGACCTGGTATACCGTGTAGTAAGAAGGCCAGTACCAGCCACCGCCGGGATAACCCCACCATCCCGGGTCCCAGTAGCCAGGACCACCCCACCAGCCTGGGTTCCAGTTGATGCTGGTATAGGAATTGTCGATGCGGGTAAGGTTGATGCCCAGATCGGGTTTGGCGGATTTGTCCACCTGGGTATACCCTCTCTGTTTCATGGCAGCCGCCACAGACGCAATGAGTTGTTTGTCGTAGGCCGTCAGGGCTTTTTTAGCGGAATCGCTGTTCCTGCTGAGTACGACCACGGAGTCAACGATACTGAAGGTAGTATAGGACTTAAAATCAGCCGTATTGTCGTGGTTGGTGATATAAATCCGGGACTCCTCGTCTGTCATATCCTTCAAGGGGTCTTTACGGCAGCTGCTGATGGAAATCATTGCCACGAGAGCGGCAACAGCACTGAGTAAATACATTGTTCTTTTCATATCCTCGCGTATTTATTTTTCATGATTGGTCTCTTCCGTAAAGGTTAACAGCAGAGCGCGTGTCAAATGTTAACATATAACGCCGGCTGGCACGCGGCTGTAGGGAAGTTTCCGTTATCCAGTTATTCAACGCTTTGGATAGAAAGAAGTTACAGGAGGTTTATCGGATAATTGTTAAGGTAATCCTAAAATGAAAATTGGGTTAACAAAATGAGCTTTTAACAAAGATGATTAGTTTAATATGTTTTTGGAAACTAATACATCTTTTAACTGTTCCGGATGAACGAAATGGACGCTGTCGATACCCTGCTCTTCCGCGGCTTTTACATTGCGGAGATTGTCATCGATGAACAGGGCGTGTTCAGCATCTACCTGGTAACGGTTGAGGAGGAGCTGATAGAAAGAGGGGAAGGGTTTGCGTTGTCTTTCCCGGCCAGACACCACGATGCCGTCAAACCATTGCAGGAAGGGGAATTCCACCAGGGCGAGCGGAAATGTTTCGTTAGACCAGTTGGTGAGTGCGTATAATCTGTATTTACCACTGTCTTTCAGCTGGCGGAGCAATTGTACTGATCCGGGGATTTCGCCTCCCAGCATTTCTTTCCAGCGGCCGTAGTAAGCGCGGATCTGCGCTTCGTGTGCGGGATAGCTGCTGACCAGCATTTCGGTAGCCTCCTGCAGGCTTCTGCCGGCGTCCTGTTCTTCGTTCCAGTCAGACGTGCAGATGTTCTGCAGAAAGTTGTCGATTTCTGCTTCCGTCGCAAATATTTTGCGGTACAGGTAACGGGGATTCCAGTCGATCAGTACCGATCCCAGGTCAAAAATAATAGTGTCGTACACGTTATTCGTTTGGCTTTTCATAGGTTAATGAGACAATTAGAAAGCGATTGAGTTTAAAGGCTGTCCGGTATTTCGTCGGCGGCGTCTTCCAGTAGTTTGAGATCTACGGAGTCGCTACCGGCAATACCTTCGATAGAGCCTTTGATATGTGCAGCGTTGAGTAATACTTTTTCCAGTTGTTTTTCGCGGGCTTTCCACAGTTTTTCCATGGCGTCGCGTTCGCGTTGTATGGAGAGCTTCATGGACATAAAGCCTTCGCGGATAGCCTTCCATTGCTCTGCGAATTCGGTGCTGGTGAGGTATCCGTAGAGCATATGCATTTTATCCCCTTTATTTTCCTGGGTGCGGATACTGCCGGCGATTTTGATGATGCCGTCGCGCAGTACATAGGCGAGCGATTTAACTTCTGCGAAGGTGCAGATCCAGACGCCTTCTTTTTCACCGAAGCGTTCCATATCACGGGGCATGGCCTGGGTCACGAGGATGGCCACGTCGATGCCCTGGCTGCGCATGTCGGCTTTCAGCTTTTCTATCCAGTCGCGCGTAAATTCTTTGGTCCTTTTGCTTTCGTAGATAATACGGCCGCACTCCTGGCCAAAGGAGTTACGGATCAGCTGTATGCAGTCGGCCCCGCGCACACCTTTGCCCACAGGCGTTACCTCGTCAAACGGGAACGTGCTGCGGAGCATTTCCTCCAGAACAATTTCCTGTATTTCGCCCTGTAACTGGGTAGAACCCTGCTCGGCGCGGCGTTTCATCTCTTCCGCCAGTTTACGCTGGTCTTCCAGTTGTTTTTCCAGTTCGCGCATGCGCAGCTGGTATTCGGTATCTTTCAGTGTATTGCGTTCTGCTTCTTCCTTGCGGATTTTTTCTGCCAGCTCGCCGCGGGCTTCCATCAGCTTCTTCTGCAGGTCCAGTTCCAGCTCCTGCTCTTTATTTTTCAGTTCCTGCTCTTTCCGGAGGAATTCCAGTTCCTGTTTGCGGGCTTCCCGGAGACGGGCTTCCTGCTCCTGGTTGGCTTCCCGGAGGGTGGACAGCTGGTTGTCATAATCGGCTGTGATGGACTTGCGCAGCTCTTCCGCCAGGCTTTCCTGTAACCGCTTTTTTTCTGCCTGCAGCCGTTGGGCCACTTCCTGTTCCTGCTGCTGACGGAGTGTTTCTATCTGCTGGCGTTCCTGCGCCATGCGGTTTTTCTCCGTCTGCAGGCTGTTTTTTTCGGCCTGCAGGGAATCGAGGCGTTTACGCCATTCAGATTCCATTTTCCCCCTCATTTCCTTTTCAATGTCTGCGGCAAATGCATCCTCCATGACAAATTGGTGTCTGCAATTGGGACAGGTAATAGATGTTCCCATAATTTCAGTACAAAAATTACGTAAAGATAGGGTTTAAGCAAGTTCGCCGGAAACGAATAAAAAAAGGAAGGAACATGACTTCCTTCCGCTCAACATAAACGGCACAAACAATAGTAAATAGGTTTAACAATAAGATAGTGCAATTTCCTGTCTGGGGGTTATTGCTAAATTCTTCTTTTATTATTAGCTGAGCGTTAAGGAAGGATGAAGGAATTGTTAAGAAACCGGAGGTAATATTTTTATATTATTTATTATTTATATGCGAATAACGTGCATCAGCGCCCGGTGAACATTGGCTACCTGGTATCAGGGTAAACCCTGAGGAAAAAAGTAAAGTTTTCCCCCATTGACCGGATAAAATGTTACACTTTATTTTGCCGGTGACAGACAGGTCAAATACCACACTGACGGAACGAATAAAAATATATTGTAAGAAATTATTATTAGTAATGTCGGGTGATGCTCCGGCAGTAGTTTTCCGGATGCACCGCCATTAAACCTTTTTTATGCTAAAACCATTTTATTTAATTCCCGTTTTCTGCCTGTTACAACTGAGCAGTTACAGCCAGTACGACCCCGGGGCCACCATGATGCTCGCCCAGAATAACATGCTGTATAACAATACGATTCAGTCGTTCGTGAACCAAAATATCATCAATGACCTGGCTTATTCCAATACCCCAAAAGCAGGCGGGACAAGGCGCTCTAAAGCCACTGCGCCGGCGGATGCAGCGACTTTCCTGATTTCGCCCGGCAGCAGCACTTCTGTTAAGGTAAAACAGTCCATTATCAACCGCCTGAAAAGCAGGAATCCCACTGCCGGTAAAAATCTGGAAAATGCCCTGAACCAATATGATCCTTTTAACGCTTATCTGCGGCTTTTAACATCACTGGGACTGGATGTACATCATAATTACGCGGATGCTTTCACTGCCTACATCTTAGGCATGTGGCGCATTGCCAATGGCATGAGTGGCAATCCGACCTTAACGCAGATCAATGCTGTGCGCAGCCAGGTAAGATCGAACGTCCGTGTTGCCGGTTGGAGCAATCAGCAAAAGCAGGAGGCTGTGGAATATATGATCTACGACCTCATTTTTGCCAACGAGCCCTACGAAAGCTCCCGGAAAGCAAGAGACAAAAAGCAGATGGCGCTGGATGCTGATATGGTCTATCAACGGTTCCTGAAACAGCATAAAATGGACCTGAGAAACATGCGGCTTACCGACAAGGGACTGATATAAGCAGGCTGCAATATTATCCGAAACACGGACGGTTTTGGGCAAAAAAAAACGTCATAATAACACTGTTATTATGACGTTTGGTGCGAAGGAGGAGATTTCACACGTTTGTTCTAAAAAGGGAATTGTAAGTTAATTGTCAATTCTTTACGTATGCGTCAATTTTTTTATTTAGTGCCGGTTTCCCGGGTTTTGTTACCCTTTTTGTTACCCCCTGTTTCCTGCTCTAAATCCAGCCTGGTATTTATTTTTGCCAATTGCTCCTGAATGGCTGCCAGTTTTTTCTCTACTGAAGGGGTGGCAGGTTCGTTTCTCCTGTCACCGGTACCGGTAAGCAACCAGGTTCCAGAGTAATGGTAATGCTTTACCAAATTTGTCAGATGATCAACTGTCGGGTACCGATTCCCTGCTTTTATGTGGGAAAACTGGCTGGATGAAATCCCTACTTTATCCCAGATGTCTGGATGCTCTTTTTTAAGTAGCTCCATTTCCGACACAAACCTGCCGGCAACATCATCTCCGTGCTGTTGCTTTTTGTAGGGCATTATTTTTCAAAATGGATTTTCTGAGGAGAGGTCGACTGAGCGAATTTTATCATTTCGTCGAAGACATCTCTTGTTACATACATTTTTGATGTGAATTTCACGTCTGAAGCTGTTTGCTCGGTTTTAACGTTACCAAATTGAAAGCCCACAGCAGACTTGTAAAGAGCATTTAGTTTTACCTGTTGCCCTTTAACAATGACCCGCATCGTATAGACGAGGTGTTTTACCGGTTTTTCCCCGGTGGTTAGATAAAAGAGATCCGAATCCTTTTTGTCAATGGAGTAGCCAAATGCAAGTAAATCACCGGATATCTTTTTGAATAGACTATCAGCGGGCAGCGTATAGTCGCAAATAATGAACTGATCACCCTTGGAAGGGGTTGGCTCATTCGCACTTAAAGCAACTTTCTTTTTTTTATCAAATAGCCCCCGCGGCTCTTCATCACTGCGATTTTGAGAGTAGGCCTGAAATGCAGAGATACATAAGACTAAAAGCAAAAATCTTTTCATTAGAGTGCTTTTTAATATCCTTTGATTACTCCTTTTACTTTATAAAACTTTTTGATTTTGGCCTTCTCAATCGGCGTTGCAGGCACGTCCTTGTTGCTTGGGACCAATGTCACGTAGTCCGGGTTTTCGTGCGGATGTACGTGCTTGACCGTCTCTTGACCATCTTCTGTTACCACGAGGTATATATCCCCATACACAAATAGGCTGACCTCCTTACAGATTACAAAGTCACCATTACGAATTTCCGGATACATGCTGTCCCCGCTTACACGGGCGCCGAACTTACAATCCCGAAAACCAGGAATCGGCAAGTAGTAAATGGGTTCGCTGGGTTGCTCGTCACGTATCAGAGAAAGTAGACCTCCAGTAACCTCTGTATCATAAATAGGCACGCCACGCCACTGGACCTTCGTTCCATATAATACCGAGGGCTCATTAACTGTTAACGGGTTGTCGTTATTTGAGTCCAGATCCGGAAAATGCTTTCGTAACGATTGCAACGTTTTAAGACTCGGATTCCCGCTCGGATTATTAATTATCGAAGAGAGAGTAGAGTGTGGGATGCCCGTTTTCTTCTTTACGTCTGTTAACGAAAGATCGTTTTTGTCGAAATATGCCTTGATTTTTTTATTCTGACCTTCATACATTTACAAATGATTAAATAAAATATTAACGAATATCCGTTTCAAAACTTGTTTTTAACGAAAAATCGTTATAACATTGCTTTGTAAACGCAAAATTACAACACGCAACAATATGTAACATGCGTGAAAATACGCAAAATATGGAACGTACAAATACTGAATGGGCGACGGCCGAACAAATGACCCAGTTCAAAACTGCCTACAAGCATGTAAACATTACGGCCGTGGCAAAGAAGTACGGCACCACCCGGCATAAGGTATACAAGTTCCTCTCGGGGAAGCTCCAAAAAGTGACTCATGTGGCACCGGTAATGCTTGCTCTTTCCGATGCAGTAGCTGAATATCAGCGCGCATGTAAGACCATTCAGGAAGCAACCCAACAGTAAACATGGACACCGCATCACTCGAAGAGCTTGCAGATATAAAGGCCACCTTATTGGCGCTCCGCAAAATCGCCGACCAAGGATTGCTTATTGTGGAGAAGCTGGAGTTAAAAGCCGCTTCTCCACGGAAGCAACCCAAGACCCGGCAGCCGCGGGTAAAGTATACCACACTTATCCTGTCCGGAAGGAGGGCCACTAAGCAGAATATAAATCGCCCCGCGAGGGGGTAGTCATTCACCCTTCAAAACTCCATCATGGAACTTATCTACACTAACGTAGCTGCCTGGCTGATTGCTGGCGTCATGCTACAGAATGCGTACATCGCCATTGCCGGCGTTCTGTTGAATGCTGTTGCTGGCGGCATTATTTGCCTGAAAAATGCGCAGCCATGGAGATGAGTAGTATGCAACTGCTGCATATCCAGGCAGCCAAAGAATTGTGATCGCTTGCAGGTATGGTAAAACAAATCAAATGGCATACGCAATTAGCAACGCAGGGAAACACTGAGTATCATCTCGCACAGGCGGCAGCTTACCGGGAGGGTGTGAAAGGGTGCCGGGAGAGATACCGGCAGGCAACCAATTCTGTCATCAACGCAACATTGGACTTATGACCAAGATATTATCCCTTTTCATCGTAGCGGCGGGCTTTCTGATGGTGATCATTATACTGGCCTGCGCGGCCCTGATGTTTCCAGCGGCCAGCACTAACGGCTAAAAGTTCTTTTCGCACCATTTGTTCCTGGTGTAGAGGTGCTCTTTAAAGATATTTTAGGTACAGGGACAAAGCTTAGGACTCGACCCGGCAGGTTTCCACCTGCTGGAATTTTTCTGAAATCTTTTTGTATGTCAAAATTATCTGTTCAGCCACCCCGCTGGCTTCGTAGATGGGCCCCGCTGCCTGGGTTATAGCAGCATGGAGAGATGACAGAGCGGTAATGTAGCCCGTTGCTAACCGGTAAACTGTAACAGGTTCCAGGGTTCGATTCCCTGTCTCTCCGCAATATTACCAGCAACATAGAGTATAATAATCAGCCCGGTAAGATGTAAAGGCGGCCGCCGCCGGGCAGTACGGAAAAAGGCTTGTCGGGCAGCTACCCGAGCGCGCCGGCGACTTCCGGCATTCTTTCACAATCAAAACTAACCAAACATGCAATCTGTACAAATTGATGCTACCAAACCGCGGCTCAGCGAGGCGCTCGGTATTTCTGATGAACGGTGGACTATCATTACCACCAGCTGTAACAAGGAGAGGGACCGGATTCTCGCAGAAAATGGCGGCGGCCTTTTAAATGTTGCTCTTTGGCTTCGGGCCTGTATTGCCTTTTGCAATACAGGGGAGGAAGTGATTTTTATGTCCAATTATATCGGATATGCCATTGCGTCGACTACGCAGCCTTTAGGTAGAGTAGTTGCCGGTATACGGTTCGTATCATGAACAGAACGCATGCCTTCATCCAGTTCCTGCGACTGGTTATCGTTTGCCTGATTGCATGGGCTTTATACACCGGTGTTGAGCTTATCCACAACCTGCAATAAAAAGGGGCACCAGCGGTCACTGGCGCCCCATGGCAAAAAGTAAATTTTTCAATTCACTCTCAAAACAAATGTATGGCAAAAACTAACAGAAACAATACCTCCTCCGGAACTCAGCCTGCGGCCGTTGTCGCCATCACCGGCGGCGTTAAGGATGTAGCGGTGGCACAGGTTTCCCCTTTTCCTACTGTTGATATCAACAAAGGTTTCCCGGATCTGGTTACCGCCAGGGCGATGCCGTTCGACCTCATGGCAGACTACTGGACGCCCGAAGAAGAAGGAGAGGAGAAGCGTATTGTTTTCTACTGTCTCAAAACGCGTCCTGTGCAGGACATGAACGATACCACCATAATTATGGATCTGTTGTGTGCTTTCTTCTGGGAAAAGACCGCTGGTGGTATCCGTAGTATCAGCAATGGCAGTAAGCGACTGGTTGGTGCCCTGAAGGAAAATAACGTACAGTCAGGCACGCCGCTGCTGGTCACATATCTAGGTAAGAAGAAGAACAAAAACAATAATTACCAGTCTGATCTCTGGTCTGTTAAACCACTCCTTATTAAAGTCTAAGCCATGGCAGAGTTTTACATGCCGGACCTGGACTCGGCAGAAATAGCAGACCAGGAGCTCAACCGGTTCGCATATGATCTACATGATTATGCAGACCTGCAGGACATTCTCAGTAGTCCTCAATTCAACTCTCCGGAGGTGTACACCATCGACCTGCTGGCGCTGAGTAAAAATGGTATTCTGTTGCGCGACGAGATGCAGAAGTATCTGGATAGCCACCACAATAGCAGTTCTGCGCTGAAGGAGGTATTAAAAACACCTTTCCACTACAAGTTTTATACTGAGATGCGCCAGAAGGCGCCGGATAAAGACCACTTCGAGCTGGGCACGTTTTGCCACATGGCCTTTCTGGAGCCTGAAAGATTTGATAAAGTGATCATTGAGCCGGACCACCCTCTCAATACCACTGAAGGCGTTACCAATATGGTCCGTTGGTACGAAAAGGTGAACCAGTGTGGTAACGCCGACCTGTCCGGGTATAAAATCGCCGACCTACGAGGCTACCTGCAGGAGCTTAAAGCTGCCTGCCCCTACCAGCGCATCAAACGGGAGCATCAGGACATCATCGATATCGTACGGTACAATTATAAAACCTACGGCGGGGGCATTATTCCGCGCCTGTTGAAAGGTGCCGTGGCTGAAGTTAGCCTTTACGGAACTGATCAGGAGACAGGTCTGCCGGTAAAGATCCGCCCGGACTACTTCAATCTGGAGGAGAATATAGGCGCCAACGCTATCATCTCCTTTAAGACCACCTCCGCGCAGAGTCTCGGCAAATTCTTCTACGATTCCGCAAAATACGCCTACGAGATTTCAGAAGGTATGTATCTGCAGGTGGGATCGGAGGTAACGGAACGGAAGTTCACAGCGGTGTTCACCATCATGCTGCAGACAGTTCCTCCCTATCTGGTGGCGGTGTTTTTCTGGGCGCCTGATGATCTGGCCAACGGCAAGTATAAATACCGGACCGCGCTTCTCACAGTCAAAGAGTGTCAGGAAAAACTTTTTTGGCCTGGCTTCGATGCTGCCGCGGAATCCGGCGACTGTGGTATCATTCACATGAAACAGCCTGAGTGGAGCTTCAAGGAGCTGCACCCGGTAGACATTGACGAGTAAAATTATTGCCATGAACAGAAGCATCAAACAGATCAGCGCTATCGGTACCATCACCCAGTTGTGTCTCGAAATTCAGAATAAAGGCATAGGTACGGCTTTCGTGGAGTTTACTGGACATACTGGCACCCTCTTCGGGCGATTCTATGTTCCTCAATGGAAGGGCGGCGCTCAGGCTGAACATACCTTTCAGCTGCAATTTGACGAAAAGCACTACGATCCGCAACCGGTTATCCTGCTGATCACCAATTTGCAGGACGTGGTCATCACCGGTGTGTTCCCGAAAGATTTTAACCATGTCAACGTATCTGCTGGCTGACGCCTTTTCTGCTTTCTATCAGGACAAGGTACGATTACACTACGGGAAGGCCGGCGACCGTGTAAAGATCATATCTGAACACGGCGCCGTCCTGATCGTAGAAGACAAGAATGGTAACCGTTTCCCGGTGGCAGCAGAGAATGTGTCCGGCAGGTAATAATTTTTTCAGTATGGAATTGAGCGAAAAACAGATCAAAAAATACAAAGGGATGTCCGTGCCACAGCTGTTGAAGCTGGCCACGGACCATTTCAATAGGTATATCCGCCAGCGGGATTCAGACGGCAATATCTTCCGGTGTATCTCCTGCGGTAAAATCAAACCTGTTGCTCAGATGGATGCCGGTCACTTTATGGCGGCAAGCCTCTACACTGCGATCCGGTTTGACGAGAATAACGTCCATGGGCAGTGTGTCCACTGCAACCGACATATGGACGGTAACCTATCAACCTACCGTGATAATCTGGTTCGGAAGATCGGACAGGAGGAGGTGGACCGGTTGATGGCCGTCTGCAGGAATACTACAAAGCTGGACCGCGGGTGGTTGATTGAGATTATTTTTAGATTTAAGCCAAATGCAGACGATCAGCCATGAGTGATGTGGTTAAATATTGCGTCAGCAGCGACAGCTAAGTATTCAAAATACTCATTGGTCACACCGCACTGTAGTTTGCCGTCAGTCATTTTATATACAGTGCCGCCAACATATACCGCATAGGCCGGATCTTTAGGATGGATTGTAAAAAACTCATCAACATGTAGGACATCGACTTCTTGTTTGGTATCGGCGAAATCAAATGTTACAGTGAACTGGGAGTCGTTAATTGACATGGTGTTAGGTTTAAGAATTTAAGCTGAGAAATGACTAGTAGGCGCCAACACAAACCCTTGTCTGTTGGCGCCAAATGAAAGATTAATTAAGATGTCCAGCCATTATCTGGAACAGTCCGACTAATGCTTCATGTTGCTTGAAAGACCAGAAAACATGGCCGTCCTTCACGTTTGGGGAGACTTCTTCTGAAAAAATAATCTCCTCTGACTGTTGGCCTGGGATCAGAATTTCAAGTTTTACTGCTTTCTCTGAAAGCTGGTGGATTAACACCTGGTCCCCACTTCTCGTTGTGAAGCTTTTAGGTAATTTATTCATAAAGTAAAAAGTTATAACAATAAGACAACGATCTAAAGCTATGATGGTATACAGATGTTAAATAGTTTTTTCTAAAAAATTTAAGTAAACCGACCCGGAAGGGTGCAAATGACATGAACTTAAAAAAATACGATGCTATCAACACCGTATCCGCGGGCCGTAGCAAAATGACAGTTTCCTTTAACCGTAACGGAGTTATCTCCCTATCTGGATTGGTCGTTGAGATATTGGGGTTGTCGAAGGGCGTTGCGAAGGCTGTACATCTTTATAGAGATGAAGAATCCCCCGGTGACTGGTATGTAGGGGCCGCCTCAGAAAAGGACGGTTTATTGCTTCGGAAAAACGCTGGGCGGGGCGCGATTGGGTACTGTTTTAATTCCACAACTATTGCCCGCATGGTACTGGAAGATCTTGACTGGAGTGAAAAAGGGGCTGCTATCTGCCGTGTCGTTCCGAATCCCGTAGAAGTAGAAGGTATCGGCTGGCTGTTTCCAATTTTAATTTCATCAGCCCGGAAGCCGGAGCTATAGCTGCATTTAAATCTTATAATATGGCGAAAGATCCAACTTTTCCGTTTTATGCGTCCGACTACCTGGTGGATACCATCAGGTGGTCCCGTGGCATGAAGTCCCTTCATGTCGATTTGTTGGCAGAAAGCTGGATTAACGGAGGATTAGAAGACGTTGGCGGTCACCCCCGTGGTTTGGAGGGTGAAGATCTGGAGCTCTGGGGGCGGATAAAACATAAATGGGAAAAAAGGGTTGGGTTTTGGGTTAATGCAAAGTTGGAGGAAACCCGCACGAAGCGTGAACGTTTCCGCGCTAAGCAAACAGAATCCGGGAAAAAGGGTGGTCGGCCGAAAAAAGCCGCTGTGGCTAATTTAGAAGGAAATGATGAAGCTAACCCTTTTTTTGAAGAAAACCCAGAAGAAACCCAACCCTTTTTATTTCAAAACCCAAATGAAAGCCTTTTAGAAAAGGAAAATGAAAATGAAAAAGAAATTGAAAAAAAGGAAGGGGTTGTAGGGGAAACCGTACCGACGCGGTACCTGATTCCGGAAATGCTGGCGGCGTGGAAGAAGCACTCTCCCGATTACCCGGAAGATCGGCAGAAGGATTTCGAAGCTTTAAGGGCTTTGGCGGAATTCCTGTGTAATCGCCTTGAGATGCCGTATAATCCTCGCGATGGGGATGTGGTGGTAGGGGTGCTTGCTGAGTGGGAAAAGATGGCGGAATTCGCCTGTAAACACGATTTTTTCAAAAACTACAGTTTGCAGCAGGTGAAAACGCATTCACAGAACATTTTTCAATCGTTGCGCAATGGAAGAAAAACGAACCAACAGAACCTCCAGCCTGGAGGACTTGTTATACCAGCGGGTCCCCGCGAATACGGAAAGCTTTGAGCTTACTCCGGAAGAACGAGAGGCTGCGATCCGGGATGCGCAGCGCCGCAAGGAGGATCGAATAAAGTACGAGCAGGATAAGGAACGGCGTCGCCTATGGGAGACTGAGTTGCTCCGCCCATGGACCCCGACTGAGATGATGATGTTCGTGGAGTGGAAGGCCGCTCAGCGGGGATTGAATCTGGTGAAAGATGCCGACAATCACGCAGTGCTGAAAGCTCTTTGCCATTACTTCACCCGTTCGGAGAAGTTCTGTACTGCAGGTGAGGGGTTTTCCCTTCAAAAGGGCATCATGCTGTGTGGTCCGGTTGGCACTGGCAAAACCACAGTTATGGAATTGTTCCAGGCAAATCAGTATCAGTCATACCGTATTTTCGCCTGCCGGGATATCGCAAACAGTTTTAAGGAGGAAGGCGAGGGGGCCTTACAAATTTTTTCGCGTCCATTTACCACTCCTGCCCACCCTTCGACGTTTTATCAAAACACCCTTGGCGTTTGCCTGGATGACGTCGGTACTGAAGGGTTAAAACACAATTTTGGGGACCAAGTAAACGTTGTAGCGGATGTGGTCCTGAACCGATATGGTAAAAAGATCCCATTTAATCTTACCCATATCACAACGAATCTAACTGTTGAAGAGATCACGCAATGTTACAGCGAGAGGGTGCGGAGCAGAATGAGAGAGATGTTTAATATGCTCGTATTAAATGGTACGGATAGACGAAAATAACAAATAATTTGCCCTTAAGTATCGATAGTTTAATTTATTCCTCAATGTAAATAGTTGATATTGAGTTTATATAGCAAAGAATACAAGATGTTGATCGTTTGTGAAAAAAAATGAATAATTTGATCTTCCGAGTTTCAGCTTATTATCCATCGCCTTTAAACCTTAGATCGTATTCTTATTCGTCTTTCTATGTGATTATGTATTGATTATTCCTTATGTTTATTCATTTCATTATACATCTGCTTCTAAGATGTAATTTAAGCCTATTAAAAAGAAAAGAAGGACAGCCTGTCATGCTGCCCTTCTTGATAGTGGCCTATCCCAATATTGCCTTAGCGGGTCAAAAGGAGCTTAATAAGCTCCTGTAGTATTGGGGCCAGTGCTGCCACGATGGCTGCTATCCCCAAGAGGAGATAGTAAATGAACGGTATTCTACGCCTGTTCATAAAACCGAGTTTTAGATTGTTAATAAAAACTCTTTAGGCCCGCTTCAGCCATCGGAAGCGGGTCTTTTTAATAAATTCAAGATCTCTTTTTATAGGGATATGAGATAACTGGCCTGTATGGTTAGTACTGGCAATTGTAGGTTTCTCGGAGGAATGGTCGATGAAGTGATAGGCTGGGTACAAAGTACTGCCTTACAAAAACGATCGCAATACAAACACAGTTGTAAAGCGTTTGTTAATGGTTGTTTTTTGTCATATGAAAACTATCGCTGACACGTTTTTCTGACGCCCACTTATATGTAATACGTGGTAGTTGGGCCCGGGTTGTATCTAAAAATATTTTTTTGTTTTGTTTTTACGTTTTATATGTTATCGATTTAGCATGGTGAAAGATGGGCACTGCTGATACACTGGCAACCTACCATCTAAAGATGACAATCAAAAAAAATCTTCTGGCCTAGCAATCAAGAATTTTATTGACATTGTTGTTTTATTCATGTTGCCACCTTCTTTTTTTGATGTTTATGTCCATCTTCCAATAATATTAACGCAGAACAAAAGCTTTGGTAGAAGGTAGAGTGATAAATTCTTTAACATTTGTAAACAATGCTATTTGTTTTTACAAACTGTTAACGATTTGAATAAACGCGGGTGAAAATTTTGTTGCAGATCATACTGGCCGTTTATCCGTTGTGTGGCCGTCATTGGTAAATGAATTCATCAAGTTGCTATCATATGTGATTAATATTTCATTCATCTTTGCGTGTATACGAATATTTAAATTCGTTATACTAAAATAGTTCTTGGTTAAAAGCTCAAAAGTGTGTTACTTTGAATTCTGGAATTCGGAGAAAAAGGAAGCCAGGCTGCTGCTAACAACCTGGCCTCTGATTAAAGTCTTTCCGATAATACTAAGATTATTGGTTTAAGACTAGCAACAACACTTAGAACTTCTAATACAAGTTTTAAGACTTTAAGGAATACCTTTTTTCGGGATCCTTTGGAGATGTTGCCTCTCCTTTTTCTTGATAAACGATACTTCACATTGTCCATCTTAAAATGATGGGCCCTTCTTGGAATCCGGATCACATAGTGGCCCGGATTTTTAATTTCTTCACGTGTCTGCTTACAAAGATATAGGCATTCTTTTGTGCAAAACAAATTTCTAATGTTTTGCGGATAGATCATTTTATTCACTCGTTCGTTTATGAAAAATAGCTATATGTTCTCGCCTGATAAATCATAAACGCACCAGCTAAAATAACGACCGTCTGATGCCTCTACACAAAGGTCGGAAAGTATTTTTTATGAATTTTAAAAGTTGTCTACACTTTTTGCGCAAAACACTGTGGATAACCGCATATACAATGCGCACTAACCCCGTAGCTTCTGTCAGCCAAACCTATTTGTCATGTACCAAAAAAGAAGAATGCGAGGCGAAATTGGGAAGGTTATGATAGTAGAGAACCTCGAAACACGCGAATTCAGCGTGTTCCTAACAACCGACCCTTACAACATTAAAACCTCAAAAGATTTGAAAGAGGCAATTATTAACCTGATTTTAAGTCTGAAGTACACCAACCGCGACACATCTGTCTCATAACCTGATAACTTGGGTTGGGATGGATTCGGTGTTGCCGTTTTATGAAATTGTACAAAAATAAAATAAATTTGTACAAAGATAAATTACTATGAGTCTGAAGGGAATTAATGCGAAAGAGTCGCACGGAGAAATTAACCTCGGTATTAATGTGGACCAGTTTATCTCCCAACTCAAAGAGCTCCCATCTGAAACGGGATGGGTGAACATTATTCTGGTCCCCCTCTCCACTCCACACCCGAACGGGTACACACACTTTATCCGTAAACAAAAGCCAAAGAAAGATGAAAGGAAGGGATGAACTAGGCAGGTTCCTGCCGGAGAATACCTTTTCCAAAACACCGCCGGAAGAGATGGAGGTGTTGGTGGAGGAGTACTGTAAACACCGTGCGCTCGGACTGGATAAAGAAAGCTTCGTGCGGGCGGACTACCGGACAATAGAAAAAAATGCTTCGGATTTGCAGGCGGAAAAAATACGGGAGGCGGAAGCCCACGGGTGGCATATCTGGGAGAACATTCTCCGTCTGGTTACTCTGGGCCAAAACGTCACCCTGCCAGATGGTACTTCGATCATGGCGGCGAACTGTAATCCGACCCTCTTAATCTTCACCGTCAAAAGCAAGATGCGGCAGGTCTACGGTGACAAGCTGGATGCCGCGGTGAAGGTTGACGATTACGAAAAGCTGGATTATACAAAACTATCTGATGGAGCACTCGAAGAAATTGCCGCGCTTAGATCCAATGGAGGCGCTGGGGGAGCTTTGCCGGCGTAGTTTCTACCGGTTCTTTTTGGAGTTCTGGGGGACGATAGAGGCGGTACCGCTGGTGGATAACTGGCATATCCGCTATATCTGTGATCAGCTACAGGAAGTAACTGAGTCGTGGGAGCGGGGGGAATCACAACCGGATGTTCTTATCAATGTACCACCAGGATCCAGCAAGAGCACTATGGTGACGCAGCTGTTTCCCGCCTGGCTATGGGTGCGCTCTCCATCTATCCGTGTCATTAGCAGCAGCTACGCTGCCGATCTGTCAACCAGCCACGCGGTCAAGTCGCGTGACTGTCTTAAATCTGAGAAGTTTCAGGCTTGTTTTCCGGAACTCATCGAATTTAAGGATGACCAGGATGGGAAGACACACTATAAAAACACAAAAAAGGGAGAGCGCTTTGTAACCTCCACCGGCGGCCGGGTTACTGGGATGCATGCCGATTTTATAATTGTGGACGACCCCATCAATCCCGAGGCAGCCGTCAGCGAGAAGGAGCTGAAGCGCGCCACCCGGTTTGTGTCTCGCACACTCTCCACCCGAAAAACGGATAAAAAGCGTACCGTGACCATAATGGTCATGCAGAGGCTTCACGAAGCTGACCCCGCAGGCGAATGGATTCGTAAGAAGAAGTTAAGATGGATTTGCTTGCCGGCGGAGTTGAGCAATGATGTACATCCTGTTGAGCTGAAAAGTTTTTATGTCGAGGGACTTCTGGATGTAAAAAGATTAGGAAGAGAGGCTGTTGAAAAGATGAAAGTTGATTTAGGGAGCTATGGTTATGCTGGACAGGGGCAACAACGACCAGCTCCGGAAGGTGGTGGTATCTGGAAAAAATGGTTTATCCCAATTCCGGATAACGCTTTCCCTTCTCCTGACCAGCTGGAAGACTATGGCACCGACTGGGACACCGCATATACGAAAGATCAGGAGAACGACGCCAGTGCGTACTGTACCTCTGGTATTGTCCGGTTGTCGGATGGCTTCCGCATGTACATTGACAAACTGGGCTTTGATAAATTGGAATTCCCGGATCTGATACGTTTCATAAAGCTGCGACCGGGACCACACTACATCGAGGCTAAAGCATCCGGAAAGAGCTCGCAGCAGACGTTGGTTTCCTCCGGTATTCCCGCAATCGAGGTGCAGGTTACCGGAGGGGATAAGATCGCACGAACGAAGATGGCGACGCCGTATCCAGAGGCCGGATTGGTCTTCATACGAGAGTCACTGTTGGAAATGCTGTACAACGATCCGGAACAGGGAATACTTGCCTTTCCCAATGGCCTGTACGATGACCTCAACGACGCCATCGTACAGGCTATACACAGACATTCACAACCACAAAAAGAATGGGAGTAATGAACATTATTCAACGTTTTAAGTATGCCCTCACCGGCAGGTTGCCGCAAGGCAACACCAGCTTATTCCCCATGGGTGGACAGCTGATAAATGATTTCCAGAAACAGCATGAGTTTGTAAAGAACGGCTACATGGGTAACGCCATTATCTACAGTATCATCAGCCAGTCTTCGCGGAAGTTTTCTACGGTGCCGCGGCATTTGTACCAGATCAAGGATAAACAGGCGTTTTCGCAGTATAAGGCGCTTCTGGGTGATGGCACGCCTACTACAGGAAAGGCCATTGCGACAGCGCTTAATTTCCGGAGAAAAGCCATGGTGCCCGTGGAAAAGCATCCAATCATTGATTTGCTGAACAGGCCAAATCCTACACAGGGAGGCGCGGCCTTCTTTGAAAACCTATATGGTTTCAAACAAATCAACGGTGCCGGTTCTGCTTGGGCGAACCGTGGAGGTAACCCCACGGGTGAGCCGGTGGAGTTATGGTGTCTACCCAGCGCGGATATCGTCATTGTCATCGGCAAAAATCCTGATGGCAGCTATGACTATCTGGAACCTGCTGGATATCAGCTTCAGAACGGGTGGGTGTCGAATCTGCGTAAGGAGGATGTGCTCTACTGGAAATATTTTAATCCGTACTGGTCATCATCCGGATCGCATTTATACGGCCTGGCACCTTTGGAGGCAGGCGGCATGGTTGCGAACGAGAGAAATAAAGCAGATAAAACCAGTGCCACCATTATGCAGAATCAGGGGAGCAAAGGGGTGTTATACAGTACGGATCCGAAAGGTATGTCTGTTGATACCCGTGACAAGCTGCAGAATAGACTGGATCAAGAGGTTAATGGCCTGCGCAATAACGGCCGGGTGGCCTTAGCCAATAGTCCATTGGGGTACGTTGATCTCGGACGTACTACTGTTGAATTGTCCATTGATGCCATAAAACGCAGCAGCAAAGAAGACTTATGTAATGTCTTCAGTTTTCCGCCGGTGCTGCTGGATCCTTCTAAGGGGACACTTGCCAATCTTGAAGCCAGCATAAAATTTTACGTTGTCAATAAGGTCATCCCGGAATGGTGCGGCCTGCGTGATGACCTCAACGCGTGGCTGTTGCCCATGTACAAGGGCGCCGTCGGGAATCTATGGATAGAGCCAGATTTCGCCAGTCTGCCGGAGCTGCAGGAAGATCTGGAGAAACAGGTAAATGCTGTTATGAAGATATGGCCGCTCACGCCCAATCAGATGTTAGAATTCCTCGGTTGGGAGACAGATCCTAACAATCCGGAAATGAACAAGCGGTATATACCGGCGAACCTGGTTCCTCTTGATCAGGTTAATCAGCCCGCAACAGACATCAGCGGTGATGTGAGCGGTCTTCAGAAGTACGGATTACTGGATTATTAAAATCAGGCCATGACAGACAGGGAGATATGGTATCAGTTCAATGCCTTCCAGCAGCGGAAGGAAGCCCAATATCAGAAGCTGTTTTATAACCTCATCCGCCGGCAGGCGATGCGGGTGGCGGATTATGTTGTTCAGCATGGCGCCGATGCTGCTGCGGTGAATATCAACCTGCTTGTTCCAACTGTGGAGGTACAGTCATTACTGCGGCGACTGTATACTGATGTTGGCGTGAACTGGGCTAACATCGAATATGCCAATATTGAAGAGCATACGAAGTCTTGGGCGCAGCCGGTCCGGTGTAAACGCTTCGGCTTCAATGCTATCTGGGAAGGTATTTTGAACCTGTTTTTTACCCAAAAAGCAGGTGAGAAGATTACCAAGATCACCGAAACCACCCGCAAATGGTTGATCGGTATGATATCCGCAGGGCGTGCTGCTGGTATGGGTGCTGAGCAAATTGCCCGCAGCATGCGCGATGATAAACAGGTTCCTCTGGCCCGCGCTCGTGTTATCTCTCGTACAGAAACCGTGGCAGCGGCGAACTTTGGAGGCATGACCGCGGCGCGGCAGAGTAAACTGAAGATGAACAAACGATGGGTGAACAGCCAGGATAAGCGTGTGCGTGAGACTCACCGGGATGAGGACGAAGGTGGTGTCGGTGGTGAGGTGCGTCCACTGGAGGAGCCGTTCAGCAACGGCCTTATGCACCCCGGTGATCCCAGCGGTTCAGCTGAGGAGGTTATCCAATGCAGATGTATTGTCAGCATGCGGCCTGCACGTGATGAACAGGGCATGCCGATGGCGGCGTAAATTATTTTGTATGACACTTGATGATATTTTAGTGAAACACATTCCCATACCACCACGGATTTGTATGATCAAACGCATGCACCTGGAACGGCAGCGGTGGGAGATCAAACAACGCATCGCACTGCAGCGTGATCTGGATCTGGTTCCGGAAAAAATTTTGTTGGATGTTGAAAAAACATTTGGCAAGTTGAAATAAACTGTATTTTTGTATCGTATGGCAGACAAGCGCACATTACTGTGTGAAAAAGCCAGAACCAATTTTCCCACCAATTTATCTGACTCTTCCACCTTCAAGGAGAAATCCGTTATTAACGCACCTGTTCCGCAGGTAAAGACACGCCATGCGCATTTACCCACAGCGCATGAAAAAAATCATCCAGTACAAAGACATAACTGATGGCCTGCAGGATGTCGACCGTAAAGGGCGCACCCTGAAAATTGCAATAGCCTCTTTTGGGGATCGTAATCTCGACAGGGATGGCGATGTTATTCTGCATAGTGCTGTAACAAAAACCATCAAAGAGCGTGGGCCTAAAGGCAGTAATGAGATCTGGCATCTCACCGATCATTGGTATGCTATGGATCACGCCCTCGGTAAGTTCAAAGAACTCTATGTTGAAGGGGATTATCTCGTCGGCATATCATGCCCCAGCAGGACCAAACTGGGAAACGATGTAATGGAGCTTTACGCCGATGGCCATATCAACCAGCACAGTATTGGATTTACGCCTCTCGCAGAAGAGAGCTCTAAAGGCGGTTACAATGTTATCAAAGAGCTGGCACTGTGGGAAGGCTCCTCTGTCCTTTGGGGTGCGAACCCTAATACCCCTACGTTGGATGTGATAAAATCCCTCACCAAGGGAAAGGCTGCCAGCATGCTGGAGCGTACTATCAAAAGTCTCCGCAACGGCTCCTATTCTGACGAAACTTTCTCCTTACTCGAACTACAACTCAAACAAATACAGCAATTCATACTCGATATGGACGAGAAAGCCACTGCGCCGGCGCTGACCACGCAGCCGGATGTAGACCAGGTTGACTATGTCAAAGTAGCTGCAGGACTGAGTTCTATCACTAATCTTTTTAAAAACTAGGCGATGCGTTTGAATTATGCAAATAGCTTTTATCGTAAAGATACACCGGAAGATGGCGGCGGTGTAGAGCTGATCACCCGTCAGGTTGGTGAGCTGAAAACGCTTATACAAAGTGGTCAGCAGAAGACTGCGACCGATATTCAGTCTGTTCAATCCTCTGTGACAGAAGTGAAAACCTCTGTGACAGAGATGAAGTCGGAGCAGGAAGAGCTCCGCAAAGAAATCAACATTATCAAGGCTAAATCAGGCCGGTCCAGCATCATCCAGAAGGCTGCTGATGTCAACTTCAATGACCGTGTTAAAGAACTGGTTATTGAAAATGGCGAACAGCTGAAGGCCATGGCGGCCGGTAGCCTGAAAAGTCACAGCTTCCGCATTCAGGTCAAGGATGTCGCTGATACCACCGCACCGAACAGCCTTACAGGTAATTATCCGAAGGAATACGCGCAGGATATTATCAGCATGCCCTCCAGAAAAACTCACTTACGCTCGTTGTTTGGCGTTGGTCCTACAAGCGAGCGTACCTATACTTACTATCGCGAAAAGCCGGTTGAAGGAGGTGTTGCATCACAGAATCCGGAAGGCGCTGTAAAATCAAAAATTAAATTCAACCTGGAAGAGGTTGACGCCAATGTTAAAACCATTGCGGGTTTTACGGTTATTAGCCGCCAGCTACTCAACAATCTCCCGGGCACATGGTCATTCCTGCAAAAACGAATGCCCGAACTGTATTACAGGGAGGAAGACCGGCAGTTGTTTTCGGGTACGGGTTTGAACGGGGAGTTGTCTGGCCTGCTGGCCGCAATTGCTACCGGTGCCTCAACTAAAACAGACTTGTTGTTGAAGGTGATGGCCACTATCGCCGAAATTGAGGACACAGACGAGGATGTGAATACTTTGTTATTCCGCCCTACGGACTACATGAATCTGCTGGAAACAGCCACTCTGAATAAACCGGACGTGATTGTCATTGACCCGACAACTGGCCGCCTCACTGTTGCAGGTGTGCCCGCTTACAAGTCCACTGCAGTGCCAGCTGGAACTGGTGTCATCGGTGACTTCAATATGGGTGCAGACATCCTGCAGTTGACGGCGCTGAACGTAGCCATCTCATTGGAAGATGACAACAACTTCCAGAAGAATGCTGCCACCGTTCGTGTGGAAGCAGAGGTTGCCTTCCCGATCTTCCGCCCCGGCGCGTTCCGCAAAATTTCCATGACAACCACACCGTGATAACCTGACCGGCCAGCATGCTGGCCGGTAAATCTTCCAGTATGCTGAGAAACAGAATCGTCGATAAAAAAGCTACCACCACCGGAACGACAGAGCCGGTGGCCCTGCAGGATGCTAAAAATTTCCTGCGGGTGAGCTTTGATGATGACGATAACCTCATTCAGAACCAGTTGAAGGCCGCCCGTGAGCTGCTGGAGAAGCATCTGAACATCAGTATAATCTCGAAAGAGGTTACAGTGGTGTTTTCTCATGATGGCTACAATTTTCAGCTGCCTGCTGGTCCAGTGGGAGAGGTCTCATCTGCCTCATTCGGTTATGAGCCGGATGATGTGGTGATCACCTCTTCCAACTACAGGGTCATTGGTCAGGAATTTAAATCTTTTCGCGGGACACCCGGTTACTGGACGGTGAAGTATACAGCCGGTTATAGTGAGGTGCCTGAAGCCATCCGGCAGGGTATCCTCAAGCAGGTGGCATGGATGTACGAAAACCGTGGCGACGTCTCGACAACAGGTCAGATCAACACAGATGTGCTTTACCTGCTTTCAGCTTACAATAAAAATACCTGGCTATGATCGGAGGTATGCAGCAACGGATCACCTTTCTGGCCCCGGTAAGTACCGCAGTAGGAGGTGGTGGAAGCGAAACAACCTACACTGATGTGTTGACTGACTGGTGTAGAGCGAAGCCGCTAAAGGCCAGCCGGGAGCTGGTGGAATACCAGACCGCACTAAAAACCGGTTACCGCTTCACCATCCGGCAATGGAAAGGCTGGCAGCCTGATAAAAGCATGCTGATATCCTATAATGGTCAGAAATATACGATAAACAGTATTCTGCCAGACACGGACAAGGGTGTTTGGTTCTGGCATATTGTAGGTGTTGAACAACAGCAAAATGGATAGGATCAAATTTGAGCTACAGGGAATGAAGGAGCTAAATAATGCTCTGGAGAAGGCCAAGAACAAAGGCCCTGAACTGGTTATGCTCGTTGAGGCTGCGGCATATGACACCAATGACGACGCCATCTCCAATATCCAGTCAGCCGGCTCCATTGACCTCGGTGGTGGCGGGGGGTTACTGTCCCACCAAGCTGTTACTCCTGTTACAGAGAGTAGCTGGGAGGTGTCAAACAGCGCGAAACATGCGCCATTCATCGAATGGGGTACTGGTAAGCAAACGGACGTCCCGGACGAATTCAGGCAGTATGCAGAAGAGTTTAAAGGACCGTA
Organism: Chitinophaga oryzae; assembly: GCF_012516375.2. NCBI lineage: Bacteria > Pseudomonadati > Bacteroidota > Chitinophagia > Chitinophagales > Chitinophagaceae > Chitinophaga > Chitinophaga oryzae. The sequence goes on along the minus strand of NZ_CP051204.2, from coordinate 6,933,741 downwards.
TCCGGGTACCTGGGATGAATTTGAACAGAACATTAAGGCATGGATGCGCCGCCACGGTATCCCGGAGCAGCGGGTGGAGATTTCAGCCGACGGCACGGAGACGCATATCAACGTTGCCTACTATCTGATGATTTCCATTTTAGACCGTGGTCTCCCAGCACGTCCTTTTCTGTTTCCAGCCTACGTAAAGAACCGGGAAACGCTCAAACAAAAGGCACTTGAACTTCTGAAATCATGACAGATCCATCATTTACAATCCGCGATATGTACGGCCGTCTCCTCGATGGCGCTGTGCTCCACAAGGGGCAACCTGTTGGTGTGTTCGACGGTTTTGCGCCAAAAGATACACCTACGCCTTACATCATTTTGGGCAACCAGACGTTTGTTCCGCGTGACGGCGGCGCCAGCAGGTGCTTTGTGATGTCTGATTGTGCCATTGTCGTTATCGTCGTGACGTCCTTCCCCGGTGCTGAACAGGGGAATAAAAAGTACATGGACGATATCAGCAGCCAGGTGATGAGCATTATGATGCCGGCACCGGGAGCTGTTATCTCTTTTGAGTCACCAGCATTCATCAACATGCAGACGAAACTGGCTGGTACCACCACAACCAACAGCCAGGACGCCACCCGGAAGCACCACGAAAAAGCAATCCGTTTTACTCATCTCGTAAAAGAACAATAAATGGAAAGAGAGATTATCGGCACATATGCCTTATCTATCAAAACCACGACCCTGTTTTTAATGCTGGTCTGTCAGACAGACCTGAAATTTTCACGGAGCCGTGGCACCATCAATGCACCCAGTAAGTGCGACCCCAATAAGAAAATCCCCAACCCGGCAGCGGATTACGAAATCACCGGCAGCCTGCAGGTGTTGCTTCCGGATGGTGTCGCTTTCACCGATCCGAAAGCAAGTGAGGCCGAACTGGACAAACTTTTCCGCGACGCAACAATATTTGACTGGAAGATCGGCCCTATGTCCGGTACACCTGTTCCCGGAGATGTAATCTACTCCGGCAAAGGATGGTTTAGTAATCTGGATACCGATTACCCGACCACCGATCTGGCCAAAAGCGATTTTACGCTGGCTGTAACCGGCGAATATGAACAAGATCGTACACCAACCCCTTGATTTTTATGAGCAACATCATCGAAGTACAGCTCGGCGGCGCCTTGCGTACGCTGCGCTTTAACAACTGGCAGAAAGAAGCACTCGGTAGCATTCTCGGTAAAGACCCGCTTGTAGCAGGTAAAACACTGGCTAAAAAAGCCAAAGAAAGCCCGCTGGATGCGCTTTGTGATCTGGTATACACTGGTCTTGTTGGGAACTACCGCATACAGCGGAAGAACCTGGACTTTACCCCGTCACGGTGGCGGAGTGGCTGGGGAATGCCGATATCAACGAACTCGGTACCGTCTTTACTGTGTGGTTGGATTCTTCCGGCCTGCGGAAGCTCATTCCTACCCAACCGGAAGAGAAGGCAAAGCCGGGAGAGAAGAAACCACGTAAAAAAAAAGTAAGTGGGAAGACATAAAAGATTTTGCCATTGGGGAGATGGGCCTGTCGCCTGATGAATTCTACGCAATGTCGTGGAAAGACTACGGTCGGGCAGCAGAAGGGTACTGGATTCGTCACTCCCGTTTTATGCAGGGGATACGTCGGTTAAGCTTCTATGTGGTCCGCATGGCCTGTGATCCGAAACACGCCAACAAGGTAAAGGAAGAAAAGCTCTTTCGTGTTATTACGGACCCTCCCGTACAAAAAGCTCAACCTGTTCGCATCCCGAAAGAGCAATTTCAGGCTATCGCGGACTTCTATTTCAACAGCTTCAATAAGAATTAACCATGGATGTCGTTGGCCTTAAACTCATTTTGTCCGCAGAAATAAAAAATCTGGAGAAGGCGATGCAGGAGATCGAAAGATCTACCGGAAGAATAAACGGTGCCCTCGGTAATCTTACCGCTACCACTGAAAATTTTACTGGTACCGTCAATCAGGCCGCGCCGGCCACCAATACCGCGACGGAAAGCATTAACAATATGGGTACCGCTGCACAGAGCAGCCAGGAGAGTCTGGAAAATCTTTCCGCTTCCACCTCCCAGGTCGGCGAGGCTGCCGCAGAGGTGAGTTCCGCATCTGAAGAGACGGCAGACTCCTTAGACGATACATCTGAAGCGCTTTCCGGAGCAACAGGGAGCGCCGAAGATTTTGTAGGTGGTTTGTTGGGTGCTGCAGGCCTCGCGGTGGCCACCGCCATCGCTACGGATCTGGTTATGAAATTCGCTTTCAGTGGCCTGGAACTGCAGGATGTACTGGAAGGTCATGTGGTTGCCTTTAGTGATGCGGAGAAAGCACAGTTTGCGTGGAGTCAGGAGATGGCCAGCAGCAACGCTAAGGCGCAGGCTGAAATCAACACACTGGAAACCCTCATTGATATTGTGAAAGATACCGCCAGCAGTAAACAGCAGCAGGCTGACGCGATCAAGGTAATAAACGATAAGTACCCGGAATACCTGACCAATCTGAAAGCTGAAAAAATCAATTCAGAGTCAGCCACCACGGCTATTGGTAAACAGGTTGAGTTAATGCTTGTCCGTAGTAAAGTGATGGGCGCTCAGCAGGCCTACGAAAAAGCATTGGGGAAACAGGCAGATGCTGCTGTGGAAGTTGAGCAGAAAAAGCTCGAAGCCCAACGGGAGGCTGCTGAATTGGCCAGCGGTCAAAGTAATTTCCTGAAAGAACAGGTGAAGTTGTTCCGTGATGTCGGAAACGCCGTTAGGGAATACGGCATTGCTCCTAGCAAAGGGTTCTCTATCGTTGAAAAAGCTGAGAAGGATCTGAATGATGCGAACACTCTTGTAGGTGTTTTCAAAAAAAACCTTGATGACATTATCAATGAAGCCAGTGATAAGGGCTTGTTGGATAAGATATTGGGAAAAGATGGAGGTAGTGATACTGTTGCCAAGATTCGCTCCGTATCCGACGTTCTGAAAGACCTACAGGCGGAAATGAAAACTATTCAGAACCGCGCCGCGCTGGTAGGCACTGGCGTCGACGAATTGGCCAATCAACGGCTGCAGGCGCTCAACAAAGCTTTCGATGAGCTGTCCAAAATGTCCGGCCCTGCTGCCCGTAAGGCACTGGAGGATGTCGCCCGGCAGATAAATATTGTATCCGCCGCTATTCTTGGTGTCGAAAAAATAGATACCAAACAGATTTTTACTTTTTCGAAGCAGAAAGTCCACGATAATGAAATTGTTGGTGGTAGGGCCAAAGATGTAATTGCGCTGGATTTGCCAGTCAGAGTTACTTTGTCGGAACTGGAGCCGGGTATTAAAGCGGCACAACAGAGGCTCACTGATGGCATTAAAGCCCTTACTGATACTGCACAGTCAGCGTGGGATAATGGTCTATCTAAATTGAATGAAAGAATAAACCAGATTTTAAAAGATGTCATTATCGGTATCGGTGTTGCCGAATTAGAGGCTGCCGGTGCGGCACTTGCAGGAGGATCTACTGATTTCGTAGGTGCATTTTTGTTCACTGTTGCTGGTGGTTTAGAGCAGCTGGGTAAGCTGTTGGTTGAATATGGACTTGCATTATTGGCTTTCAACGTATCACTTAAATCCTTAAATCCATATTTAGCTATAGCGGCCGGTGGTGCTGCTTATTTGGCTGCAGGAGCGCTTAAAGCAAAGGCGAAAGGGGGAATCAAAAGTTACGCGGTGGGTGGCATAACAGATGGCCCGACGCTGGCGATGGTGGGAGACAACCCCTCCGGCCGTGAGGCGATGATCCCGGAAGAACTCTGGCCATATCTGGGCGGCGGCGGTGCGCCCATCTATATCGAAAACCATATCGACGCCCAAGGGCTTGTTACAATCGTTAAGCGTGGCATGCGTGAGGAGGGCAGGGTAAGGTAATGGCCTACGTCCTGAAATATCGCATGGAATTCGTGGACCTCCACTTTAGAACTCCGGCCGCCTGGCGGGTGGAGATCTGGCCCCGGGAAGGTTCCCCGGCGATCAATCCTCAGGTGCTTGCTCCTGCTGAGGTGCCGTTGGTTTTGGAATACATGAACTCCGACGAAAGTAAACGCAGCTGGATAGTGGGCCGGAAGGCTACTATTCGGTATGCGTATTCAGGTGAACCGGGTGTGCCGTCTCCTGCGGAATTCTTTGATCGAGATGAGCGTTATCACCAGGTCCGTATTTACAAAAACAACCGGCTCGACGGCATTTACTACATTAAGCCTGATTCCAGCCGGCGCCCATACGCTTTTCCTCCGTACGAGGTAGAGTTGGCTGCCGTGGATGGGCTGGCCTTTGCTAAAGGAACGAACTTCGGTATCTACGACGGCGGGAAAGTACGGTACGATCACGTTACCCTACACGAAACGCTGGTTACACGCTCGCTGAATAAGGCGGTAGGCTACCCTGTCGCACTAAACGTGGTAAATACCCTCCGCCCTGAGAATCTACCAGTAGACAGCAGATTACTGACAGGGATGTTCGCTCACACTGATATGTTCTACGACTTTGTAGATGGCCCGAAGTCGATCTATGAAGTATTTGGGGGATTTTGTAAAAGTTTCTACGCTCGGTTGTTTCTCGCGGCAGGACAGGCGTGGTTTATCCGAACACCCGATTTGTACCAGAACAGTATTTCAGCCGATCAGTACGCGCCGGACGGCGCCGGTACTATGATTCCGATCCCTGGTATATTGAAGCGGATAGGCCCGAACCCGGACAACGCCCACGGCATTCCTATACGCGGAAACGCAGATTTAAACCGCATGCCCGCAGTGAAAAAGGCAACGTTCAACGTTACCTATAAGGCCATCAATCAGCTGCAGAATTATGACTGGAGCGACTTCTCCAACGGCGACTTTGCCCACTGGGAAAGACCGAACCCGGATATGATCGTACAGCGGGCCGGTACCGGTACAATACAGAATCCCTACAGGTTGTTTATGCCATACCCACAGCCATCCAGTGTGACAATGTCTATCCAGCAGTACACGCCCGCTGACAGCGTAAGCCAGGGTGATATTGTTACATGTAGCTTCCGGTATAAATGGGGCAACACCACCAGTTTCAATATTATTATCAAAGCCGGGGAACTTGGTTCTGTTGGCGGCGGTGAATACTGGACACTGGACCAGTCTGGCGACTGGAAATACACCGAAGGTGTTGAGCCTGGTTATATCACTATTTCCCGCAGCGGCAAAAAGCAAGAGGGGAGCTTTGATATTAAGAGCAAACCAATCCCGTATCTGATCAATCGCCCGTTTCCAATCGGTCGTGTGCGTATTCAGATCCTTCCGGCGGAGTCTCCGCCGCCACTTAACCCCGGTGACCATCCGTTAGATCCCGGTGAACCTACTGGCGTTTCCGTATACCTTATCAAGCTGGGTATTTCCCCGCTTTCTGCCACAGGTAGGGAGTTGACCATTACCAACAACGCGGAATATTCCCACATACAGGAAAGAGACGACTTCAAATTCATTGACACCGGTGTGAAAACGCTTTCCAATACGCTGTTTGTTGGAACAGCGCCAGCAAGGAACTGGAGAAGCAGTAAAGTGGGAATTATCCCGCGCGACATTGAGCAGCACATGGCGCAGGCTAACGTCGACGAATATGCAAAAAGCGTGGACACCTTCGAGGGAACGGTGTACAGTAATAGTATAGAGTTCTACAACATTTTTACAGTTGACGGCCTACAGGGGCGGTTTATGCAGCTGCGCGACAAGTACGATGTGCGTAAATGTGAGCATGCTTTGCTCCTCGAGGAGATTTTACCGGAGCAGGGAGCTGGTAGTACCTATAAGGAAAAAGACACTGACGATGAAAACTGATGAAAAATGATTTTAGGCATTGATCTCATATTGAGCATGGGCACAGGGACGCCGGTACCGGTATGTCACAGCAAAAGCTGTACGTTATCCCGGAGCCGTGACTACCTCACGATTACCGATCCGACCGGGCCGGATGAGAAATACCTGCCAAGCATCAAGCGAGGCACAGTGGCGGCTGAAGGGCTTATGGTCTATAAAGAGAGTATAAACGGGATTTCAGTACTGGAATGGCTGGAAAATGGGTCTTTGGTGGGATTCAGTTTCCGGACATCGGCCAGTGGCGGCTTGATCATTTCTGGTAAAATGTATATAGATCATTGGGAGGAAACCGGGGATTACAGTTCTGCTCTGAGCTATAGCTTTACCGGGAAGATCAACGGTCCCATGCAGATCGTGAAAAGCACTGTTCAGAAAACTGTATACCTCGCTGATGTCACCGGGGTACGCCTGCCTCAATGTCCAAATCCTTATCCTGCAAATATCTTCTGGTACGACGGCACCCTTCTGGGTATAGCCTACGACGTACCAGATGTGATCAGTCTGTTCAATTCTTATCCAGTGAATAAGGATCTGCGCCTTACAGGTTTTTCATCCGGGTGCGACTTCACCCTCTCCGTAGGATGGACTGCTGAGACAAGCCCGGACTGGATCGTGGCGGAAAATATTTCCGACAGAATGGCGATTGCTGCCAGTGAGTTAAACATTATCGGCGACGGCGATGTGGCCGGCCTTTCACCAACAGAAATTGTATAAAATGGCTGACGAGATCTTACTCATACCAATACCTGAGTTACCGCCGGCGCCAGCCAGCTGGACGCTGGACTGGCCGTTGGCTATTGGTAACCCTACGACAAAGAGAAGTCACCGGGCAACGGCAACGGAGTTTGCTGAGCGTCTTGTGGAGCAGGGTGCCTTTGCAGATATCCGCAATACAAAATTTTATGTGGCCGGCCGGGAGAACCCCGGAGATCCAGCTGTAGGAGATAGCCAAATAACTGACGCCTCCTTACAGGGATATTCTCTCCAACAGGTAGATCTCCGTGGTATTGGCCCATTGATACCGGGGCAGGACTATTTGTTTAACGGGATTGATACTGTGACGTTCAACTCATTAGACCCTGAAAATCCCGGCCCTTACAGCTTTAATAGCGGTGATGTGATCGCCGTAAGTTTTGAGCCACGGATAAGCAGTATTGTGGCTGCTCCCGGCAGCATCGGCAAAGGGTATACGGCTGAAAAAAGACACACATCATCTGGAAACATTTTACCTGATGATTTCTTCAAAATGCACGTCATTGTCGCGACAGGAGCACCGGTAAACCTGGTCCTGCCTCCTGGTAGTAACTACCCACAAGGTGTGCGGCTTACAATCGTGACCAATATGGTGAATACTTGCCAGTCCACTATCAGGACAGCGCCTGGGGATATTGTGTTCCTTACGCCGACCGGAGTAGACGAATTCATCCTCGGCTTCGATGAACAGGCAACGCTCGTTTGGTTTGATGACGGTAATGGTACAAAAGGCTGGCAGGTAGACTACATCAGCCCTTCATATAAAGACGTCGGCCTCTGGTTTCTCTCGTACTTACCCGTTCCCAACAGCATCCCTTTTGACGGGAGAACTATTTCTAAACTCCAGTACCCACGCGCCAAAAAACTCGTTGCGAAGCTGCAGGAGCTGTACCTCGATGCAGTTGTTGATTTCGCAACATGGGAAAGCGATCCGTTTGAGCATCGAACCAAGTGGGCTACAGAAGAGGATTCCGACAATATAATCGTTCCCGACTGGCAGGGGCTTTTTGCTCGCGTCTTACCCGGTGCCCGTTCCGGGATTGATCAGGACCGCGGTGATAACAAAAGTGTTCCGGGTAGTTTTGAAGGGTTCGCCATGAAAAAGCATAACCACACTAGTGACACACGGTTTAATAAACTCGGTGCCCGGGCCTCTGACGTGGACGGTACCGGTACGCCAACTGCTATTGATAATGTCAATCCTGATTCCGAGTACCGCGTTGGGATTATGCAATGGCCAGGTGGAACTCTGTGGAATGCCGCCACGATAAAAGATGTGGGCGAAAGTGAATTTGAAACAAGAAGTATTAACGGCGGCCTGCCTGCGTATGGCTGCATTTGAAGTAACAGTATGAAAAAGTATTTATTGTTTTTAACGGCAGTGCTGTTTGCAATAGTTGTAGACGCACAGAGCTGGACACGAGGTCAATATACACAGAACAAGGGGATAATTGCCGATAGTGCATTCGCTCCTCCTCGTATGGACACTATATGGAAAGGAGGAGAAAAGGATAGTATTGGCGCTATTTTATTTAGACCAATAGACAACGAGTTGTATGTAAAGAAGCCATCGAAGTGGGAACGTATAGCCACCGGGTTTGGGTTGGCGTTAGATTCTGCCTCCTATGCTCCTTCAACTGGTATGTTCTTCTTTCGGCGGACAGATGGCAGTGTGCTCGCTGTTCCTACTGGGTTAGTAGATAGCCTGCGTATCAGGTATACGGCGGCGCAGGCTGACGCCCGCTTCATCCTTTTAACGCAGAAGGGTACTGCAAATGGTGTCGCAGGTTTGGATGCGGGCGGTAAGGTGAGTATGAACCAGATACCGGACGCGTTATTGGGTGCTGTAACATATATGGGCGGCTATAATGCTGCTACCAATACGCCGGCGCTTGCGGCAGCTGCTGCTGGAAACAAAGGTTGTTACTGGGTTGTGAGCACCGCAGGCTCACAGTTCGGGTTATCGCTTGCTGTTGGAGATTGGATTATCTCAAATGGTTCTGTCTACCAGAAGGTAGACAATAACAATGCTGTAACTTCCGTCGCCGGGCGCACCGGTGCGGTGGTTATAGATTCGGCGGATATATCGAGCTTTTATACTAAAGTAAGAGGGCTGCTTTCTGCCAGTAGTCCGCTTACATACAATAGTGTAACTGGTATTTTGACACATGTCAATAGCGGTGTGGCTGCTGGCACATACAACAATGTTTCGGTTAATACAACAGGACACATCACGTCGGGAAGCAATGTGGCTTATCTGACAGGCAATCAACCCATCAATTTATCTGGTGATATAACTGGATCCGGAACTACGGCAATTTCGACTACATTAAAGAACACCGGTACCGCTGGTACGTACATGAAAGTAACTACTGACGCACAAGGGCGGGTCATTTCTGGAGGTACATTGTCAGCAAGCGATATGCCAGCAGGTAGTGGAAACTATATCCAGAATCAGTCTGTTGCTGATCAACCAGCAAGTGGTAGAATCTCCGGAGATTTTATCGCTAACAAACTTCATTCATATGGCCCCACAGGCTCAGTAGATTTTACACTGCATACTTCAACTGGATATAGTGACGGTACTGCTAATAGGCGGTGGGGATTGGGCAAATTAAATACCGAAGCAACTGGGAATGTCGGCAACGATTTTGTTATTACCCGGTTCGACAACTCTGGTAGCCCAATGTCTGCTACCACGCCACCGTTAAAAATAGCCAGAAACACGGGAGAAATTACTTTGGGAACAATAAACAACGAATCTGGCAATGTAGACAAGTTTTTAGTAAGCAATGCTGGTGCTATAAGGTACAGGACCGGTACGCAACTGCTGTCCGATATAGGCGCAGCCCCCGGTTCCGGGTCTGGAAACTATATACGGAATGGTACAGGTGCGCAAACAGCTGACTTCAACATTACGGGCGGCGCTTCCGTTGGCGGGGGCATAAACCTTACCAATTCAACGTCAAACTTAATCAGTTATCCGTCTACTGGAATAGGTGCCCCATCGTTCACTACGCGCAGCGCCGGTACCAGGATGGTTTTATGGCCTAATTTATCAGCCGCCGCGGTTGATTATGGTATGGGCATTGGGAATCCATACATGTGGCTCTCTGTTCCGCAACGAACGAATGCTTATAGTTTTAGGTGGTTTGCAGGAACTGACCAGGTCGGCCGACTGGATGGATTGGGCAGTATGGAATTGACTGGACAGGGACGTTTTGGAGGATGGTATACGGCTAACGGAATAGGTCCGGCCGCTGAAGTTGGCTATTCGGGTGGCTATGCTCTGCTTTACGGTTTTGATCGTACCGCAAGTTCATATTTACCTGTAAGGCTCGCAGGTGGTAACTCAAACGTTAATTTTAGGGTTTTTGACATTGACGGCATCGGATATAAATTTGCCAGCTTGGCCAATGCAAGCCTATTAGGAACTGACGCATTGGGATATTTAACAGATAACTCATCGAGTTTCATAAAGAACGGTACTTCCGTTCAAACTGCACAATTCAGCATAAACGGAACCGGCAACGCAGGACAATTTACTGCACCTGTTTTATCTACAGGAGTATCTACGGGAACACTGAATATTCTTGGTGGAGCAGCTAATGCGGGAAGTTTCAGAGGAGCTGAAATAGCATTGCGAGGCGGCAGCGCTGCTACTTCCCCTGGAGAAATGACTTTTCATACCGGTACCATTGGGAGTAATGCTGTGCAGCCAGAAAGAATGCGTATTAATGCTGCCGGTAATGTAGGTGTTGGGACTGCATCTCCTGCAAATAAATTGGAAGTCGCAGGCGGCGACGGATTAGATCCTGTTGCTGGTACATGGTCCGGTGCCTTCGGTATTAGTAATTCTCCCAACGCTTACGGGCTGAATTTTGGCGTCAAAGGTAACGGAACAAGCTTTGTCCAAGCACAGAGGAAAGACGGCACCGCTACGTTATATCCCATTCTTTTAAATCCAATCGGAGGAAATATAGGTATTAACACCACCTCAAACCCCACGAGTACATTATTTGTCTCTGGTACTTTTACAAATACCGGTGCTGCCGTGTTTGCGTCTGGTGGCGTTCCGATGACTGTAAACGGGTTGGGTCAGGTAAGTGTAGGGTCAACCTTAACTGTATCTGGCACATCAAATTTTACGGGAGCCCTTACAGCCAGCGGTGGTGTTAATGCTAAATCATATGCAGTAAAAACAGGAACGCCTGATGCGGTAGCTGGCATTGTTGAAATACCCGCTAATCAAGGTGAAGTCACTATTAATACAACAGCTGCGACAGCAAACAGCCTCATCTTTTTAACAATAAATGGTTATAGTGATGTTTTAGGCAATATTTCAGCGCCACGGGTATCGTATAAAGGGGCAAATCGTTTTGATATTGCTATGAATAAACCTAGCGGGGTTTCGGCCTCAATAGCCTGGATGATCGTTGAACCTTATTAATGCTATTCTTTATTCCTGAAGTTGATTTTAATCTATAATTATGAAGACGAAGATATCTTTCGAGTTGCTGATGGCCAGCGGAGTGCTGGCTGGGTTTAAGTTTTCGTTTATTCCCTCCGTTAATTTGTTGGGTTGGGTGTTTCTGGCCATGGTGCTGGATCTTGTTACTGGAGTAATTAAAGCTATTGTATTGAAGGAGGCCAGGACTTCCAGCGGTTATCGGAAGACAGTAGTTAAATTCACGCAGTACGCGGGTGCGATTCTGGTGGGAATAATTATGGGAAATTCACTGAGTCATGACGACGTAGTACAGTATGTAAATGATGGACTGTTGGTGCTGCTTATTTACATCGAGACAACCTCCATCTTTGAAAATCTTTATGCCATTGACAACAGTAGTCCTTTTTCGCGCTACTTCATAGCACCCATGCTGAAATTGTTAACCTTGGCCATCCAGAAAAGCCGGTTGGTACAAAATACCGAAAATGAAAAATAGAGTTTTGATACTTGGTCTATTTACAGTCGTGTGTGGCTGTTCCTGTGTGAAGAAGTTCAGCAACCGGCATGAATTAACTGGCCAGCACACAGGTAGTAGTTCTGTGCAGAAGCAACACGCCAAATTGACAACGATCACGGAGATCGCTGATGTGCCGGTGACCACGCGGTCGGATTCCGTCGGTTTTAGCGGATACATGCCTGCTGATGATACCGTCTGCTTTTCTCAGCAGGTAACCGCCGGCGCTGTGTGGTTGAATACCACTGTAAGGCCACAACGAAACAGCTACGGGAAGACTACCGGCTACACTATTACCAGCAGCGCAACTAAGGCTGCAGAGGTGCTCGCCGCACCGGTAAACCGGCAGATTGCCATTGCAGAAACCGGCAAAGAACGTCAACAGACAGCCGTAAGAAATGCGACCATGGAGAAATCGGCTACCTCCTATAAATCCGTCTTCCGGCTCAATGTAGCTGGCGTGATTACGATAGTGCTGGCCCTAGCCTTGTATCTTATTTACCGATACCTTAAAAAAAAGCAAAAAAATGAGGAACGAAGAGATTAAAAAGAGTTTTTTCAACCTATACTACCACAGCGCGGTAAAAAGCGAACGAGAAACCGGTGTTCCCGCGCTGGTTACCTTATCTCAGGCCGCCCTAGAAAGCGGTTGGGGCAATCATGCACCGGGTAACATGTTCTTTGGTGTAAAGGCCGGCCCATCGTGGACTGGTAAGCGTCAATTGTTGAAAACCAAGGAGGTCCATGTAACCAGAGGGGTAAAGTACCCTGAGGTGATAGGTGTTACCTGTCGGCAGGATGGAAAATTTGAATACGTTGTCAAAGACTGGTTTCGCGCCTATGATAACGCTGAAGAAAGTTTCCGAGACCATGGCTTCACGCTCAAAAACGCAAGATGGAAAAAGGGTGGGGAATTGATATACGCTGAAGCCTTTGAACACATCGATGATCCGGTGGCGTTTGTAGAGGCTATGGCGAAGCACTATGCTACAGATCCTACTTATGCAAAGAAGCTGAAAGGCCTTATAACAGATTTTTCTCAGTTTGTTCCGAAGTAACTATGTGAATAATTTTCTGAAGCTAAGCTGTGGGACGGCTGGATTTTTTTATGCTAATTCTTATGAAATTAAATTAAAAAAAAACGCTGGAAACTTGTTTTTTATCTTGTTCACCCTTACATTCCCAGAAAATGGTTTCTATGACGTATTATGTTACTTTTTATACGAAAAGACAAGGAAATTTTGAGTATACTGAAGTCTTTAAGGTGATTAATTGCCCAGATGATATTGTGCCCTCTGATGGGACGGACGTTAATAATCAATTTGCCATCGCAGTTGCGACAAATGCAGGGTATCTTGAAGACTTTCAACTTCCAGATTCTGAAGAAGGGTTGGTGTTTGCGATAACTGATAGCACAACAGAAGAGGTGGCAGGAGAAATTAATTTCGTTGAGCTGCATATTTAGTTAACGCATATACACTGTTGGACGCATACCTTTACGTTGGTCGAAATTTAAGTCTCCCTTTTTTCTGGGGTTTCTTGCACTAAGATAAAACCTGCCCATCTGAGCAGATTTTATTATTGCCGTATAGTCATCCGGTATTTTTCGTTCTGAACAAAATGAATAACCCATTCCTTGTGAATAAAATGGATAAAGAGGTCTTCCCGTGTGTGGCTATATTGCAGTGGGTTAACAAAATTATGTCAGATACCTCGGCCGCTCTCTTCAGGGCGGCTTTTTATTTGCCGGGGATCAATATCCCCGGCGTTTTTTATTCATTTATGGTTAGGATGAATACTAGAGCCAGCCATGCTCCTTCCCAATGGCTATAAGCCATATGAGAAATGGTAGCACGAATAATATAGCAAATAGGTATAACATTTTTTCTTCGTCGTGGTCGTGGTGCATGTTTGAGGGAGCTTTTCTAAGGGTTAATTCCGCACGGGGAATTAAGGAGACACGGGCATCGTAGACTGCTTCTTCCAGTTATCGCGCTGCGGCGTGGTTCCGGCCGGAGGTTAATATGTCAATTTTTGCGGACAATATATTAAGGTTCATGTCTTTTTTAAAAAAGAATGAGTTCGCCCCAGCGTTTCTAACATCCCGTAATATTTTAGGATTGAACCGAGCGGAAACCACTACAATGGGAATCTGTTTGTTAAACTCTCGAATTAGTTTAATAAATTCTATACCATCAGGCTGCGGCATAATTAGGTTGGTAAGTACAATGTCTGGAGGGAAGTCCCGAATCTGTATTAACGCTAGAGTAGAAGTATTGAATTCTTTTATAATAAGATGCTTTCCCGCAATCTTATACATTTCAGGAAGAAGCCATTTCAGGTAAAAGTTATCATCATCTACCCAGACGGCGCGGATTGTTCTTTTTTGGGTGCTTGCTTTGTGGACTCGGGACATGAGTTTGGGTCTTTATTCTTAATAAAAACCGCGCTGGAAGAAGAAAAAAAGGCGCGGAACTCAACTTGCCACCCAGACCCGGCGAGGTTGGAAATGGACAAGAAGAGCCCGCGCACGAAGGTGGCGGGCCTCACTCTTTATCCTATTTCCATCAATTTGCCGGGTCTGGATAGGTAAAAAGCGATGCCTCTGAAATTTCTTTGGGGAGGCAAAGATAGCCGAATATACGAAATTTTATGAAAACAATGCATATATGCATTATTTTGTCGTGCCTTTCTGCCGCACCTTGCCAGCGTGAATATCCGTAACCCAGAATATATAAAGCAGTTTGGTTTAAATCTCCGCAGAATAAGGAAGGAGCAAGGTCGCACGCGACTTGATGTCGCAGTTGCAGCAGGAATAGACGAAACCGCCCTCGGAAAAATCGAGAGAGGTGAGGTGAACACGACTATCTCCACTGTTGAGGTGTTGGCTCGTGCCCTAAATAAACACCCTGGCGAATTATTTTATTTTAAGTAGAAAATACTAATTTTTTTAGTATTTTTGAACTGACATATTCTAATAGTTGTGCCTCAGGAAACCGTCTATTTATAGCAGTTTTCTGAGGCCTTTTTTGTTATTTGTATTGCTAAAAATATTAGTTTTTTATGCCAGTGGAGCTAGAGCAGATAAAAGAGGGATCGTATTTTAAATATAGTGGGGCTGTTATTCGTATTCAGGAGATACACATCCCATTCCTACATGTTATGAGGCATGACCTAGTTCCGATTCTATTAGAAAATAACGAGCTTTATATGCTGGGGTTTAGTTCGGTGAGAGATTCGAAGTTTGGAGAGTTTGAAAAATACACGGCAAACGGGCAAAGGCGTCTCTGGCTAAAGAAAAACCCCACTGACAGGGGCTGGAATATAGTTATCGGTGAGGCAGATACGAAGGTAGCCATACAGTATGTACATGAATTACAGGAAATTTGGCTGGTGCTATTCAGGGAGCCGTTGCGTCGCGCGGGAGACGAGCCGTTGCCACCTCTTAAACTAACATACCGACTGATGCCAGATATGGAAGTTTCAGTTGTAACAGAGGAAGAAACCAGAAAGGGTCGGAGTTATGGAAAGATGCAGCGGTATAATGAGCGTCTACCGTATCCTGAGCAACTCTATTACTTGGTTTGGGATTGCTGCTATCTCTTTCGTAATATTCGGTATGCGATATGGAAAGTCACTCATCCGAAAGATCCAAAAGACGTCCTGTTCGCCTATGCTGGTATCAACTGGGGGTTGTTTTTGGTTGCGGGAAAAGATACCACAGAGTCAGACACCCGAGCTGCCGGCCGGTGGCTGCAGGAGCACCTCCGTCAAAACGATTTGAAAAATGGATAAGCCCCGCTTTGGACGGGGCTTTGATTTAAAATGAGGCTGTCTCAAATGCTGGGTTGTCTGGCCTCTTAAGACTTCGGAGATACGCTTGAAAACTTTTGAGTGATTTGTGCCCTGTCTGTTTCATCGTGGAAGTGATGCTTAAGCCGGAGTCAAGAGCAGAGTCAACACCGGTGTGCTTAAAGACATACGGGGTGAGTTCTTTGGGCAGGCGGAGCGGCTTCCGGACCTTCTCTCTGAACATTGTGGTAAGGCTATCGCGCCGCTTATAAGGCCTTGGGCTCGGCTGTGGCCCGAAGCCCCGTTTATATATTCCAAATATGTAATAATCTTCAAGTCTTGTATTCGGATATTCCCTGTTATATCTGGCATATATCTTCGGCAAATTCTTTCGCAGTTCACGAGCATGTTTTCGGAGAGCCGGTGGCATTATGATAACTCTGCTTCGATCATTTTTAGAAATTTCTGGGGGAAGCTTTATTCGATATCTATCAAAATCAAAGTGCTTTATCTGAAGTTGTGTTAACTCCAAAGGCCTCATAAAGGTATAGTAGATATAATCACAAAATACGGCTAGCGTGTCCGGGTATTTACGAGATAGGTAATTACGGACCAATCTTACCTGAGCCTGAGTAAAAGTTACTGAGCTTCCCTCAGCCTTTTTCTTCCCTTTAGTTTTACTAAAGGGATTGGTCTTAATATGTTCTCGCTCCGTGAGCATATTCATTAAGGAGTAAGCCATTTCCCGGTAGGAATTGAAATATGCGCCGTCATATCCGCATTTCGTGCAATGATCTAGGTATTCAAACGCATGCTTGACCCCGAATTCGGTTGGCGAAAAATTCTCATAACCAGTTTTCTCTAACCAGGAGGTCCAGTGTCGATATTTATACAGATAGGTTCGCTTACTCTCTTCTTCGAGGCCAGATTTTTTCAGCTTCCACATTTCCTCACAGAGCTGCAGTAGCGTTTTTTGGGGATGTTCCACTTCGTTTTTCCACGGGTTCCAGCCGCCTTTTAGCAACTCGTACAGTTCTTTGGCCAGTGCGCCGGCTTCTCGGCGCCGTTCCTCCCGTGTAAAGAAATAGTTGATACCCTTTTTGTAACGGAATTGTTTCCGGACACCTGTTTCGGGGTTGGTATGCCGGAAATAAACAAACCACGACAGTGACATGTCACCGTCGTGGTCGAAAATTTTTGGTTTAGTGAAGTTCTGTTTCGACATTGTCAATCGTTTTTGGTTACCTTTTTTGTTACCTTTTTCGATTGACGCTCCGCAAAGTCGCGACAGTCTTAACTTTCCCAATGGGTTGTGCGAAGGAGGAGATTCGAACTCCCAAGCCCTTTCAGGCACTACCACCTCAAAGTAGCGCGTCTACCAATTTCGCCACCTTCGCATCTTTTCTGGTAGAATGGGCTGCAAAAATAATGGCTTTTTAGAAATAAGCAAATTTATTTATGCTTTTTCTCAAAAATGTGTCTTCCCCGGTGGTGGTGGAACCGGCTACTTTCTAAGCAGGATGCGGAAAGTGGTGCCTTTGTTTATTTCAGAAGATTTTACAAAAAGCCTGCCTTTATGATACTCTTCGATGATTCTTTTGGCGAGGGAGAGCCCTAGTCCCCATCCTCTTTTTTTGGTACTGAAGCCGGGTTTGAAGACTTTTTCGAAGTGCATTTTGGGAATGCCTTTGCCGCTGTCGGAGATATCGATGGTCACGAAAGTGGGGTGGTTGTCGATGTTGATATCGATACGGCCGCTGCCTTCCATGGCGTCGAGTGCATTTTTCAGCAGGTTCTCCACCACCCAGTCAAACAGAGGGGGCGAGATCATGACGGGCAGTTCTTTCTCGTCGGAGTGTACGGAGAAGCGTACTTTCTGCGGGGCTCTTTTCCGGATATAGGCCGTCATGTTTTCTATTTGTTCGAGCACATCCCGTTCTTCCAGTTTGGGTACGCTGCCTATTTTGGAGAAGCGGTCGGTGATGAGTTTGAGGCGGTCCACGTCTTTGGCCAGTTCTGTCACCATCATGGTGTTGGCTTCATTTTCCCGTAGGATTTCCAGCCACGCCTCCATGGATGACAGCGGCGTGCCCAGCTGGTGGGCAGTTTCTTTGGCAAGGCCTACCCATACCTGGTTTTGCGTGGCGCGGTTGGTGCTGGAGAGGGCGAAGAGCACCAGGGCGATGAAGAGGGTGACCACGCCCAGCTGTATGTAGGGGTAATACCGGATTTGCCGCAGGATAAGGGAGTCGCCGTAATAAACATAGTTGTATTGCTGATGGCCTGCCTCTACGGCAAAGGGCGGGTGTTGTTTTTTGAAGGCCTGCAGCTGTTCCTGCAGGTAGCCGGGGTTTTGCGCAATACGCACGGAATCGAGGTTGCGGCTGTCAAGGATACGTCCCTGTTTATCGGTCAGGATAAGCGGGATGGTGGTATTAGTGGTCACTATTTCCACCGCAAGGTTAAGGTTGGCGTCGGGACCGGACTTGAGCAGTTCCCGGTTGGCTTCTACCCAGGTGGCTACTTTTTTGCGTTCTTCATCCTGTATTTTTCTTGTCAGGTTGCTGACGAACCATATCGTGGTCACGATAATGAGCACTGCTATGGAGGCCAGCACGAACTTCCACCCGATGTATTGTCTAAACATATAACTAATTTAAGCCTTATTCCGCTTTGATGATTCGGGATGATTAGCAAATATTAGAATCCTTTGTTGCATATTTGCATCTCTTAATTTTATTATTCACGCATAAACGTAATATCATTTGCACATATTGCCATCAGTTGCTGTCGTTATATTAAATTGGAACGGGAAGGCTTTCCTGGAGAAGTTTCTGCCGTCTGTGTGCCGCTCTACTTATGGTAATCTGCAGCTGGTACTGGCTGATAACGCTTCTACTGACGACAGTGTGGCGTTTGTGACTGCCAACTACCCGTCGGTGCGTATTGTCCGCAATCCATCCAACGATGGTTTTGCCGGTGGTTATAACGAAGCGCTGGCGCATGTGGAGGCCGATATTTACGTGTTGCTGAACCAGGACGTGGAGGTGGAACCGGGATGGATAGAGCCGGTGGTGGCGCTGATGGAATCAGACCCGCGCATCGCCGCCTGCCAGCCAAAGATGCGGGCTTACCATCAGCCGGACGAGTTTGAATATGCCGGCGCTGCCGGTGGGTGGATGGATGTGCTGGGCTATACTTTCTGCCGGGGCCGTATTCTTTATACCACGGAAAAAGACGAAGGGCAGTACGACGACGTGCAGGATGTGTTCTGGGCAACGGGCGCCGCGCTCTTTATCCGGTCGGCCTGTTTCCGGCAGGTCGGTGGTTTTGACCGTGACTTTTTCGCCCATATGGAAGAAGTGGACCTGTGCTGGCGCCTGCAAAGGGCTGGCTACCGGGTATGCTACTGCCCCGATTCCAAAGTGTTCCACGTAGGTGGCGGCAGCCTGCCACAGGGCAACCCCCGTAAGCTTTATCTGAATTTCCGCAACAACCTCATGATGCTGTGGAAAAACCTGCATAGCGAAGACCGATGGATCGTATTGTTCCAACGTTTTTTCCTCGATATCCTGGCGGCGGTTAAAAGCCTGGTATCGGGCAAGCCCAAAGATATGGCCGCTATCTGGCGCGCCTACCGCGATTACTACCGCTGGCGGAAGACGTATGTCAATAAACACGAGCTACCGGAAGTGAAACTGATGAAAATGAAAGGCGTTTTTCACGGAATCATGATCTGGCGTTATTATTTCCTCCGCAGGAAGAAGTTTAAAGACCTGATATAAAAAATCGGGGAAACAGGGGTGCTTCTCCCTAAAATATCCCGGTAACTACATACATAAATCCAAAATATTTGTTAGGTTTGCACCGGAAATAAACTGAATATGGAACACAATACAATAGAAAATAAGAATGACATCACCCGCAACAGGGTTTCCCGCTCCCGTTTCTTTTATTATGTGGGTCTGTTTTGTTTAGTGGCGTTTTTACTCGGCGGCTGCTACAATCTGTACAAACACAAATATCCGGGTAAGCCTGATGTGACTGTTCAGGAAAGTTCCTTGTACAATCCAAAATATAAATAAGTAATATAAGCGGCGCTTATTTACTGACAAACATAATTATCCAGCCTCCCGCGGTTTCCCCCGGGAGGTTTTCTTTTTTTGACCCTCGATTCTCCTGATTTTCTCTTGTTTTTCTGATTCCTGCGTTTTTTCCGGTATTGTATCCCATATCCTGTGTTTTATGAGACCGCCTTGTGTTATAAATATCGACCTTTTCCCTATCGCGTAAATTATATTCCCGATACGAGTAGCTTGTTAACCGATAAGCCGGGAATTTTGTAACGTCGGATAATTCCGGCATGGCTTTATGAGAACAATGGTCCAACGGAAAAAGAAGGAAGCGCACAAACCCGGTAAAAAATCTTTGGCAAGAGTGGTGGTTGACAAGCTGCACCTGTGGCTGGGGCTTGCTTCCGGCATTATTGTGCTGATTATCAGCGTAACTGGTTGCCTGTTTGTTTTCCAGCGGGAAATCAGCGAAATGGTTTACCGCCAGGAAATGTTTGTAACGCCGCAGGAGCATACCCTGCCGCTGAGCGAGCTGAAAGCGGGCGCCCAGAAAGCACTGGGAGATAAGCCTGTTCTGTCCATCACCGCCTGGCGCGCTCCGGACCGTGCCTGGGAATTCCTCGCCTATAAAGCCAATGATACCGCATTGACCTACTTTGGCTGTGTGGAATATTACGAAGCGATTATGGTCAACCCCTATACCGGGGCTGTTACCGGCCGTATTGACTACAAAAACTCGTTTTTCCCGATAGTGAAGATGATACACTGGAGCCTGCTGCTGAATACCCGCTACGGTCAACCGATAGTGGGCTGGAGCACTTTTGTGTTCGTCATCCTGCTGATCACCGGCCTCATCATGTGGTGGCCCAAACGCTGGACCAAAGCGGCCCGTGACCAAAGTTTTAAAGTGAAGTGGAAGGCCAGTTTCAAAAGGGTGAATTACGACCTGCACAATGTGCTTGGGTTCTATAGCCTTATCATTGCACTGGTGCTGGCCCTCACCGGCATGGTATGGGCCTTTACCTGGTTCCAGAAAGCCGTGTATGTGGCTGCTGCCGGTACCACCGAGGCGCCGGTAGCAAAACAGGTGACCTCCGGGCCGGCTACGGCGGCGGCCACCGGTAACCCGCTGGATATTGCCTTTAATACGGTTCAGCCGCTGCTGAAAGACGCCGGCCGCGTTTTCGTATATCCGGCCGCGTACCCGGAAGGCGTGCATACCATGGGGGGCTACAGGGGAAAAGATATTTACTTTGGCAGCGACGAGTACCAGTTTGATCAATATACCGGTAAGCTGGTGGGCCATACCGAGTACAAAAAGAAGAACGGCGGTGAGAAACTGATCGCCATGAATTATGATATTCATGTGGGCGCTATCGGTGGCCTGCCGGGAAAAATAATCGCTTTTGTGATCAGTTTCATTTGTGCATCCCTGCCGGTGACCGGCTTTTATATCTGGTGGGGTAAACAGAAAAAATCAAAAAAGAAAGTGGCAAAACCTGTTGCGCGATTGAATACCATGTAAAATTGTAATAATTTTTGTTTCCCTGAAATTTGCTGTGGTGTTGGCTTTGGGGAGTTGATTTACAATTGTGTGCAATTATTTTTTTAAAAACTTTGAAAAAATATTTTGTGTTTTCAGTCCGTTTCCTATCTTTGCAATCCCAACGAAAACGCCACACGGCAAAACAAACACGCTGAAAGCGCCAACAGTTGGGAAGTTCTTAAAAGTTTTATGTTTTAAAACACCTGCGGAAGTAGCTCATTTGGTAGAGCACGACCTTGCCAAGGTCGGGGTGGCCGGTTCGAGCCCGGTCTTCCGCTCCAGGCCGGAATGCTTATCAGCATCCGTCATCAGAAAAAGTTCTTGTCAAAATTGCGGAAGTAGCTCATTTGGTAGAGCACGACCTTGCCAAGGTCGGGGTGGCCGGTTCGAGCCCGGTCTTCCGCTCTAAAGCCTGATCATATTATATGATCAGGCTTTTTTTATGTCCTGTACAGTGGGTTCTTCCCCGGGCTTTGAAGCTCCTATTTCCTGTTGTAGTATTCTTTTTTCCTGCGTGACAGAACTTCCTGCCGGGCGCTCTCACAAAAAAAAAGCGCACCGTTGCCGATGCGCCTCCTGTCGATATTTATTTTTATTCAGTTTAAAAATCGCCGCTGGCGCCGCCGCCGCCGCCGGACCCACCGCCAAAGTTGGGGTGTGTGTCTGCCGGTCTTGCTGTTGGCGGGAATGTTTGCGCTATGATCAGCGATTCCACTTTCAGCTGGTCAGCCATACCTGCCTCATCAGAAGGGGCATAGGTAAAGCCGTTTTTGGGCGTATGCAGGTACCTGATCAGCGCCCATGCGCCGCCGGTCAGTACCAGTCCGCCGATAGCCATGGCCGTTTCCAGTGGCATTACGCTGTGGTAATGGCGTATCGTGAATACGATCATCGCGACTAAAATAACGCCAGTACGCAGCAGCACGGCGTCTTTTTTTCGAACGCCCAGGTAGATATACAACGGGGGGATGATCACCGTCAGTGCCCAGAAGAGCCATCCGGCGGGAATGTCGGTCGGCGCTTCCGGCATAAGCAACATGCTGTTGGTTTCCCGTACCACGAAATAGTTGCCGGCCATATAGAGCGTTATGAGTGACAAAACGCGTAACACCGTCAGGCAGTCGCTGTAGTGCCGCAGCGCCCTGCGTTTTACAAGCCGGCTGCTGGCCAGGTAGACGGCCAGTGATATGCCCATGAGCAGAAACGGCATGACCGCCGTGCCGTAAGGGATTTTAATCACCTGCCAGAAAACAAGCAGCAGAAAGGCGAGATAGGCGACGGCGGAAGAAACCATATCGGCGTAGCGCAGCGTGCCCAGTGCCGTAAGAATGAGAACAGTCAGCGCCCATGCATTTTCCGACAGGTCGTAGTTTTCGATGAAGATACCGCAGCAGAACAACCCGACGGCGCTCCACAGCAAGGCTTCATTGATGCCGGAGCGGTAGGGTTTTTTCTGGCTGATAGCGAATTCCAGTACGCCTATACAGAGCAACGATGCCAGTATCACCGCTACCCGGAAACCGGTAGCCGTATCACTGCCGAGCGCCAGCAATAAAAAGAAGCCGCTGGTAAAGGCGATTACGATACAGGTGAGCAGAAAAAGCCCGATGCGGATCACCAGGTTGGGCGTGTAAAGGTCTACCGGATGGGCTTTGCGTATAGCTTCCTGCGTTTCGGGGCTGATGCATCCCTGCCGGTGTGCTTTGTCAGCCTCGTTTTGTATATCAAGATTGTCGAGGGTTACAGAAGACCAGGCGATCATTGTTGTTTGATTTTTTTGTTGAGGTTAATGAGGAACAGAATCACACCTACCGTGGAAAATATCATGTACAGGAACCCTGAGTAAATATCGTCTGCCAGGTGATTAAACACAGTGCGTCCCAGGAGGATGCTCACGCCGGCATAGCCGTATAGTACCGCCAGTAGCACAAAGTAGAAGGAGCGATCGCGGAATGCGCGGTGCCAGGTAAGGTAGGCGCCGGCGGCCAACAGCAGGAAAAAGAGCCCGTACCATTTTTCGAAAATACACATGCCGGCGATGGCTGCGATGAAGAAGATATGAACGCCGAAGTTGCGGTAAGTAAAGGCAAAGTGTTTTTTGAAATTGCGTTTCTCCGATAGTTCCGCCAAAGCTACAAGACCGATGCCCAGGGCAACGCCGATGTAAATCAGGTTTTCATTGCCGAAGTCATTCTGCGACAGTATCTGGAACGGCGTGATGGCAATCCCCGCCCAGGCGGCCAGATTGGTGACCGCCATGGAGAGGATGCCCAGGTGATCGAAATAGTAGGCCGTGGCAAACAGGACCACCATGGGAATAAAGGTAGCGAGGCCGTAGGCGGTGCCGAACACCGTGTACTGAAATTGCAGGTAGCCGATAAAGGTGACGAAAGTGAGGCTGCCTAACAGCAACGCATAATCGTAGAAAGCATTCGGCGATTCGGTCTTTTCCCGGGAAAAGGGCGCCCGGTGCCG
Organism: Chitinophaga oryzae; assembly: GCF_012516375.2. Lineage (NCBI taxonomy): Bacteria > Pseudomonadati > Bacteroidota > Chitinophagia > Chitinophagales > Chitinophagaceae > Chitinophaga > Chitinophaga oryzae. The sequence goes on along the minus strand of NZ_CP051204.2, from coordinate 6,910,236 downwards.
GAAGCAGTAGGCATAGCTGCCAATACACAATAACGCAATGAAGAGAAGGATCACCTGGTGCCCGATGGTATCGATGTTTTTGTAAACGAGGATGCCGAGGCCGCCGCTCAGTAGTAGTACGCCAAGGTACAGGGCTGATTTGATTTCCCAGTGGAGGGAGAAAAGGCGGTTGTTTTCCGCATGGGTAACACGTTGCATTTCCTCGTCACTGATCAATCCTTCTTTTTGGAGTTTGGAGAAAGTATCAATGTTCATTCAGTGAAAGTACGAATTACGAATTACGAATTACGAATTTGCGGCTGTTTTCCGGGAAACTTACTATCTGAACGTAACAAGAGATGGCTAAAAATTCGTAATTCGTAATTCGTAATTCGTAATTTCATCCCCATGGAGATTTATCAATCAGCATTGTTTTCCACAGGACCTTTTGAACTGGGCGAAGGCGCTTTCTGGTGGCCGGAACGCTCAGCATGGTGCTGGGTGGATATTCTGGGTCATTCCCTGTATATGATGGACAGTAAAGGGCAACGGACGCAATATCATATAGGCGAGTACGTGACGATGATGGTGCCGGTGCAGGGCAGCAATGAACTGCTGCTGGGACTTCATGGCCGTGTGGCGCGTTTCTCACCGGAACATGGCCTGGGCCGCACGCTGGCGGTGCTGGACGGCAATCCGGGCCTCCGTTGTAACGACGGCAAATGTGACCCGGCCGGCAGGCTGTGGGTAGGCACCATGCACCTTACTACGCAGCGGGATAACGGGGCTTTGTATTGCATCGACCATAACCGTCCGCCGGTGATCAAGATCCCGCAGGTAAGTATCTCCAACGGGATCGTATGGTATGGCGACCGGATGTATTTTAATGATACCGTGACCAACAGGGTCCAGGAATATGCCTACGAGGTGAATTCCGGTGAAATTAAGTTCCTGCGCAACGCCGTCGTGATTCCGGCAGAACTGGGATCGCCCGACGGGATGACTATCGACAGCGAAGGGATGTTATGGGTAGCCCACTGGGGCGGTGGCGGGGTATACCGCTGGAACCCTGCCAACGGGAAGCTGCTCGGGAAATTAGAAGTGCCGGCCCTGCAAGTGTCCTGCTGTGTTTTCGGCGGCCCGGATATGCAGGAAATGCTCATTACCACAGCCCGGGAACACATGACACCCCAACAGCTGGAGGCTTATCCGATGAGTGGAAACGTGTTTCACGCAAAGCTTCCTTTTAAAGGCTTGCCTGTCAATTATTTTAAATATTAGTTTAATATACATTTGATTGTTTCACGAAGTCTCGTATTTTTTTCGTACTTTTGTAGGTATGAACGGGCATTTTTAGGGTATTTTAATACCAGAGCAGCGCTATCTTATTCAACTTCCCTTTTATAAAGAATACTTCCCTTTAGTACGCTACTGAAACATTCAAGTGTATAAACTAATGAACAGTCATGAAGGATTTTACAATTATTGACAACAAAGAGGCCAGGCAGTTTGAGGCGCATATCGCCGGACAGCTGGCAAAGGTTATTTATGAAAGAAATGGCAGCCGCATTTTCCTGACAGGCGCAGAAGTGCCGCCAACCCTGGAAAAACAAGGTGTGCTGCCGATGATGCTGGGTAAAGTGATGGAGGAAATTTCTGCACAGAATATCCGGATGGTCCCTTCCAGCAAAAAAGTAGCGGAATTCGTGCGCAGCAATCCTAAATGGAAGACACTGCTGGCACATGGACTGCACATCTAATTCAGGAATTTAGATATTTTGTTGTTTAGATATTGAGTAGGACCATTTAATTGATCGGGTTGTTACAGGAAAGTTACTTTTTCCGTGAATGGCGGTAGGAGAGGAGCTTCTTCAACACTGCAGGCAACTTATCAAATTAACAGCCCCACTCAATATCTAAATAACCAAATTCGCAAATTATTTCAATCCCAGCTTCGCTTTTACCGGTATCATCAGGTCGTCGGCCTCTGAACCGATCAACACTTCTTCCTTCGAATTATCGATCACCATCGAGTAGCCTTTTTCGGAAGCTACCGCTTTCAGCGCTTTTTTCGCTTTATCCATGATCGGCACCAGCAACTGCTGGTCTTTCAGCTGTAATTTCTCTTCCATCCGCTGCCGGTAATCCTGGATACTTGTCTGTGCGTCCTGCAATTCTTTCTCCTTCATTTCTTTAATCTGCTGCGTCCATTTGGTGGCGAGGCTGTCATACTCCTGCAGTTTCCTGGTATATTCGGTAACAAGGTATTGCCCGTCTTTGGCGAGCTCCTGCTGATATTTCTGAAGCGTATCGGTCGCCTGTTTGGTTTCAGGCATGGCAGCAATCAACTGCTGAAAATTAATATAGGCGGTCTTCTGTGAAAATGCTGCAGTGCTCACCAGTAGCATCAGTGCGACAGCGTAAAAATATTTCATGATATAGTTTTCGGCAATATTATGGAATAGATATATAAGAGAATGTTAAATTGTTCACGCAAAGGCGCTAAGCAGCAAAAGCGCAAAGGACCGGTGTTTGCACGCTAAGGCGCTAAGCAGCAAAGGCGCAAAGGACCAGTGTTTGCACGCTAAGGGCGGCAGGCTTATTAAGCAATCATGATAAGTTTGGGGCCGGCTAATGTCTGCTTCATCAATCTGTTGTTACGCTTACCTTAATAATTTAATGTTTATGATAATGTATTTTCCGCACCTTTGCACCTTAGCTGCTTAGCGCCTTTGCGTGAAAAATTTTCAGCGCTCCATAGGGGTAACCTTATCTTCAGGTGTCGTCTTGGAAAGCATTTCAATTGGCAGAAGGAATTATCTTTGACTATAGTTATCAAAACCTACGCATGGAGTTGCAACATCCAGGTGATACTTCGTTACTGGAAAAAGAAGACGTATTAACTTTTGAACAGGCATTTAAAACCCATTTTAAAGGCTTGCATGCCTATGCCTGTACCATATTGAAAGATGAAGTGATGGCGGAAGAAATGGTGCAGAATGTATTCTGTAAACTGTGGGAGAAATCAGGAGATATAAAGATCAAACAAACGATCTCCGGTTACCTTTACAGGGCAGTATATCACGAAAGTATCAATTACCTGCGGCATCAGAAAGTAAAAGCCACGCATCAGGCACACACGCAATATCAAATGAGCAATAACAGGGATACCGGTAATACTTCCGGGAAAGTGACCATGCGGGAACTGGAAGAAAAGCTGCACAAAGCACTTCGTGATCTCCCGGAAAAATGCAGGACCATCTTCCAGTTGAGCCGCTTCGAAGAACTAAAATACCAGGAGATCGCCGATAAGCTTGATATATCGGTGAAAACGGTGGAGAACCAGATGGGCAAAGCGCTGAAGCTGCTGCGGCTCAACCTGGTGGACTTTCTTCCCCTGTTGTTAATATTGCTCCATCTCTAAACCTTCTACCGTGAAAAAGCAACCTGACCATATAAATGACGATCTGCTGGTAAAATTCATGTTAGGCATCACCACGCCGGCAGAACAACAATCCGTGGAGGCATGGATGGCGGCCGATAGCGCCAATGCCAAATACTATGAGCACTTCCGGCTTATCTGGGACGAAAGTAAAAAACTGGCGGCCGTTAGCACTGTTAATGAAGACGACGCCTGGAAACGCTTTCAACAACGGGTAGGCGCCAACGAAAATACCGGCGGCGCCCGCGTCATCAAAACCGATTTCTCTACCTGGCGCCGTAACCTCGCCATAGCAGCTACTTTGCTGGTACTGTTGGGCGCTGCCGGATTCTGGTTCATGAAATCATCCCGGCCGCAACATACCGTTTACGCCACCAACACTGTCAGGCTGGACACCCTGCCGGACGGCTCTTTCGTGACGCTGAACAAACAATCCTCTATCAGTTACGCGAACTCTTTCGCAAAAGAAAGACACGTGAAACTGGAAGGCGAGGCCTTCTTCAACGTAGCACAGGACCCGGGCCGCCCGTTCGTGATCAGGGTAAACGACGTAACGGTAAAAGTACTCGGCACGTCCTTCAACATCAAAAGCGTCAACGGCAAAACAGAAGTGATCGTGGAAACAGGCGCGGTAGAAGTGACCAAACAGCATCATAGCGTACAGTTGCAGCGCAACGAGAAAGCGATTGTAACAGACAAGGACGACGCACCGGTAAAACAAAGTAACACCGACGAACTGTATAACTACTACCGCACACAAACATTTGTATGCAACAACACACCGCTGTGGAAGCTGGTAGATATCCTCAATGAGGCGTACGGCGTAAACATCGTCATTGCCAATACCGCCAAACGGGACCTGCCGATCAGCGTTACCTTCAGTAACAGCTCCCTCGACAGCACACTGAAAATTATCGCGCTTACTTACGGTATCACCGTAGACCAGCAAGGAAACAATATTACCCTGAAATAACTGTAGCACCAACGTATGCCTTTTAGCCGAATACTGACAATACTCCTGCTCATCTCCACTTTCTCGTTTTCCGCGCGGGCGCAGGGCCTGCTGAACAGGACCGTCACAGTGGAAGCGAAAAAACAAAAGTTATCGGAAGTATTGAATATCATCTCCAGACAGGGCAATTTTTTCTTCTCCTATATCAGTAACATTCTTCCGCAGGACAGTCTCGTCAGTATCTCGGTAAAAAATAAAACGGTCCGGCAAACGTTGGACCAGCTATTGGAGGGCGAATATCTCTACAAAGAATCGGGTAACTATATCATCCTCTTCAAAAAGTCGCCCGGGCAGGTTTATTACCAGGTCACGGGATTCGTCACGGACAGTAAAACAGGACAACGGGTACCGAATGCGAGCGTGTACGAACGACAGCAACTCATTTCTACGCTCACCAATAACGAAGGTTATTTCAGGCTGCGGTTACGGGATAAAACCCCTACCGCAGCCATCAGCATTAGTAAGGACCTGTACACCGACACTTCTGTGCTGGTACATGCGGGACAGGACCAGGAGCTGACCGTGAACATTTCCCCGGTGAGTTATCAGCTGCGCGTAGTGGAAATTACCGGCCATAATATGAAGGTGGAAAAAACATGGTGGGGACGTACCGTACTGTCTTCCCGTCAGAAAATGCAGAGCCTCAACATTGGCGGTTTCTTCGCTGACAAGCCTTACCAGGCTTCGCTGACACCGGGCCTCGGTTCACACGGAAAAATGAGCGGGCAGGTAGTCAACAAATTTTCGATCAACTTTATCGGCGGTTATGCCGCGGGGGTAGATGGTTTTGAACTCGGGACCGTGTTCAATATCGTGAAAGGCAATATGCAGCATGTGCAGCTTGGAGGTGTGTTTAACGTGGTAGGAGGAAAAACGAAGGGCGTGCAGATCGCCGGTGTTCACAACCAGGTGCTGGATTCCGTGCGCGGCGTACAGGTGGGAGGAGTAAGCAATATTGTGCAGGGCAGTACGGATGGCGTGCAGATTTCCGGTGTTCTCAACCAGATACATGGCAATATGGAAGGCGTACAGGCGCAGGGCGTATTGGGTATCGTACACGGAAATGCAGACGGCTGGCAGGTAGCCGGCATCGGCAACTATGTGGGCGGCGAAATATCCGGCGCGCAGCTAGGCGGCGTATATAACTATGCAGGCCGTGGTGTGGGAGGCGCACAGCTGTCTACCATCGGGAATATCAGTCATGGTACGATGAGAGGATTACAGCTGGGTACTATTTTCAACTATGCCAGGCATCTCAAAGGCGTGCAGATAGGGTTGGTGAATATTGCGGACACTTCCTCCGGCTATACCATCGGTCTTGTCAATATCGTAAAACACGGTTATCACAAGCTGTCTGTATATACGAATGAAGTGGTGAACTACAACGTAGCGTGGAAGACGGGTAGCAGAAAATTATACAGCATCCTGCTCGCCGGCCTTAATGTCGGTGATAACAAAGTATATACCCTGGGATATGGTATCGGCAGGGAGTTTAATTTTAACAAGCGCCTTTTCCTCGCAGCTGAAATCACCGGACAGAGTCTGTATACCGGCAATGAAAAAGGTTCCCAGCTCTATAGGGTACAACCTTTACTGAACTTCCGGATCTCCGATAAATTTTCCATTTTTGCAGGTCCGGCTATGTCGTTTCATTTATACCAGGAATGGGACCCCAAAGCCGGTTATATGTCTGAGCTTCCGGGTTCCGGCTATCATCCTTTCAAACTCGGAGATGCGGGCCGTGGCTGGGTAGGCTGGCAGGCAGGCATCAGTATTTTCTGATTTTATTTGCAGCTGCATAGGGGTAGTTGTTCATTGACGTGTCGTTAATCAGTACGCATTAATACACACAGATATGAAAATAACTACCTTGACCAGAATGACCGTTTTATCCCTACTGACCGTTAGCAGCTTTACCATAAATGTATCGGGGCAGTCCAATGCCAGGCCGGCCCATGTGGGGATTGTTTATCCACTTAGTACCAATGGCACACAGGCCGCCAGCTATGTCAATCATTTTTCACTGCACGTTATCGCGGGCCTCTCTAAAGGGGAGACCGGCGCAGCGATCGCAGGTGTTTCCAATATCATCAAGGAAAGCAACAGCGGCGCCGCCATCGCCGGTTTCTCCAATCACATCGGCAATCTTACAAGAGGTACCAGTATTTCAGGGTTTATGAACATCGTGCGGCAAGACGCGCATGGGGCCATGGTGACGGGCTTCATGAACCATGCCGGCAAACTGCAGGGATATCAATTGGCCGGCTTTGCCAATATCGCACAGAAAAGCGACGGCAACAGCGGACAGATATCCGGTTTCATGAATCTTACCGACAGCGTGAGCGTGGCTGTTACGGGCTTTTTAAACAGCCACCGCTCCGCAAAGGTACAAATAGCCGGCTTTTTGAACCAGACCAAAGACGCACATATGCAGATCGCCGGTTTCATGAACGTGGCTAAAAAAGTGAAAGGCGTGCAGATAGCTGGTTTCCTGAACATCGCCGACAGCAGCGACTATTCCATTGCGCTGATCAACATCGTGAAGAACGGAGAAAAACAAATCAGCCTGAGCGTGGATGAAATGTCAAACACTATTCTCTCTTTCAAATCCGGTGGCCGCGTATTATACGGCATAGTGGGCATAGGCTACAATTTCAAAGGCGACAGCGCTACCCGCTATGTGTTTCACGGCGGTATAGGTGCACACCTGTTTATCAATTCCCACTTCCGGATCAATATGGAAGCTACTCATACCGCCAACACCGACTTTCACAGCGTGGTGTTCAATAAAAGCTCCTTTGGCGCTTTCCCGGCGTACCGGTTTGGCAATAACATAGAAGTGTTTGCAGGTCCTACCTTTAACTGGGTAAATACCAAAGGAGGCGTGGGTGAAGATCTGGCGCCCTATTATATCTGGTCGAAACATCGCAGGAACGATAAGTTTGACGGAGCTTACATCGGTGGCACTGTGGGTGTGCAGGTACGCTTATAGTCACGCCAAGCCGCAGAGCAGCAAAGCCGCAAAGAATAAAGTATAAGCGGACAGAGAAAGCAAAGGAGCGAAGATTGAATGATCTCCGCTCCTTTGCTTTCTTATTTAGTCTTAAAAATCTTAGCGCTCTTTGCTGCTCTGCGGCTTTGCGAGCAACAGCACATTGCCTTCCATCATGGCCGGAGTAACTACATCTCCCTGTTTGTTGAGCGTAAAATCTGCCGGGCCGGAGATAGGCTCTTTATTCACGGTAGTGGTTTTACCAGTTTTGAGATCTACTTCCAACACTACGCCTTTCTTTTCGAATGCCACCCAGTCGGATATCAGCAGCGTATTGTGTTTGGAGAGTGCGATGCCGTCGTAATAGCCGGTACGTTCCGTGAGGCGGACGAATTTCCTGTTTTTCTGCGCCAGGTCCACATATCCGATTTCACCATTGGGGGTGCCGTTGGCGCCGAAGCCGCATACGTACAGGCGTTGCCGTTTGTTGTCGTAGATCACGCCATTGGCGCCTTTTACCGGGTTGTCGAATACCAGTTCCTCGTACCGGGGCTGTGCGCCCAGGTGCACGATGTATACTTTGTTGATGTCTGTGGCGGAGACAAACACGGTGGAATCGTTCATCGGTGCGATGTCATTGAGCAGCACACTGCCGGTGGCCGCCATGTCGAGGGTAAACACCTGTTTGCCGGTAGAGAGATCGAAGCCTTTTATTTTATCCACATCCGGGGTGTACAGGATGTTATGCAACACCCAGGTGCCTTTGGGAGAATCCAGGCCGCTGGCGAATACGGTCACATCGCCGTTACTGTTCATTTTATAGAGTATGCCGTCGCCGTCTTTTTTGGTGGGATCGCCGCCGGTATCGGAGATATAATAGTCACTACCGTGAATGCATACACTTTCCGGCGCTTTCATGGCCGTGCGGTTGAGTTGTTGCATCTGGCCAAAGCCTGTACCGGCAGCGGTCAGCAGGGGAATCAGTAAATAAATCGTTTTCATGATTTTAATCGTTTAGGGCAAAGATAGTGGCGGCGGGGAGCAGTGGAATAACAGAAAGCGTTCAGAAAATAGCAATTTTAGCCCGTTGCGCATTTTTAGGCGTATCGCCGTAGCGGCTTTTATATTGTTTAATGAAGTAGGAAGTGCTTTCAAAACCGCAATCATCGGCCACTTCATTGACATTTTTGGGTGTGTTGCGCAACAGGTAATCGGCATGTTTCAGGCGTTCGTCGTTGATCCACTTTTTAGGCGGCGCGTTGTATATTTTGGCGAATTCCCTTTTGAAGGCAGAGAGGCTTAGTCCGCATAGGGCCGCATATTCCTGCAGGGACAAAGGTTTCAGCAGATGCTCCCGGATGGTAAGGGTGAGATTCTCTGTGCTGGTGTCAAACATATGATGCAGGAAAGCCAGCACCTGTGCGCGATGCGGGCCGGAGAGCAGCAGCAGGAACACTTCCTGTATTTTCAATTCCAGCAGTTTGCAGGTGTTGTCGCCGGAGCGCTGCATGTAATCGATGATGCTGTTACGGACATTGATGAGCTGTTCTGAGCAGGGCAACACCATGGGGATATTTGTACGCGCTTTTTTGATGTCCTCCATTTCTTCCAGGAAGGAGCGCAGGATATGATCATCCACGCAGAGCATCAGTCCCTGAAAGGCGCCGTCTTGCTCCGGCAGCAGCGCCGACATAAAGTAAGTGCCTCTTTTCAGCAATACGAGATCACCGGCTGCCGCCACTATTTCCTCATCAGGAAGATGGATGTATTTGCTGCCGGAAATAATGAATACAAGGGTGTTTTCAGTGAGGAATCCTTCAGCTTTCGCCTGGTGCTCCACCAGCTTAAACCATGCCAGTGCGGATTTGCCGGCGCGGTTGACATGCATGCCGGGATAACTGCCGAATTCCTGCGGTAAGCGATATAACATAACACGCAGATTAGTAAGATAAATGTTTTTACAAATATCAGGATTTCTTCATTTGTGGAATGTAATATTTATGGCATTGTATTTGGTTAATCCATACCAAACACCTTGTATATGAAAACATGGCTATACTTACCACTTCTGTTGCTGGCTGTAGTATTTTCCAGCTGTACCAAAAACTATAATGAGGTTATTCCCAACAAGACAATTTTTTATGACGTGTCTACCACGACATGGAAGTTGGACAACCAGGGCGTTTATTACGTACAATTCGATGTGCCGGAACTGGACCAGAACTCCAGCCAGCTGGATGGCGTGGTGGTTTCCGTTGCCCGTCAGCAAAACGGCGGATACAACCTCTTTGAGTTGTTGCCCGAAGTATTCAACAATGAATACTATAATGTGATACACCAGGCAGGGACGCTGCTGGTGGAACTGCGCGGGCCTAACGGTACGCAGGCACAGAAGCCGACGGTGAACATGCGTTTTAAAATTGTGATCATCCCGGCCAACAACGCTTCCTAAGCTCCTTTAAGTTTGATATAAACAGAAAAGCCTTCGCAGCAATGCGAGGGCTTTTTTGTTGTCTTTATATGACCATTCTTACCAGTTAATTGTGCCATAACATACTTTTTGTTATTTTAAGCCGCTTAAAGCATATCCTGTTGGGTGCTTACAGCTGAACAATAAAAAGTAATTCATGAACACCAGAAGAGATTTTATCAAGAAAGCAGCCCTGCTGTCTGGTGCCGCCGGCGTAGCCGGGTCCCTGCCGGGATCCATCCAGCGTGCATTGGCCATCGACCCTCGTCCCGGTACCACTTACTACGATGCAGAGCATATCGTGATCCTGATGCAGGAAAACAGGTCATTTGATCACTGCTACGGCACCCTCAGAGGTGTAAGAGGATACAACGACCCCCGCGCCATCCGTCTCCCCAATAACAACCTGGTGTGGCTGCAGACCAATGATAAGAACGAAACGTACGCCCCTTTCCGGCTGAACATCCGGGATACCAAAGCTACCTGGATGAGCAGCCTGCCTCACTCCTGGAGCAACCAGGTAGACGCCCGCAACAACGGCCGCTATGATAAATGGTTACAGGTAAAACAGTCCGGTAACAAAGACTGGGCGCCGATGCCGCTCACCCTGGGTTATTACAACCGGGTGGACATTCCTTTTTATTACGCTATGGCAGATGCCTTTACGGTATGCGACCAGAACTTCTGTTCCTCGCTGACCGGTACTACGCCCAACCGGCTGTACCTGTGGACAGGCACCCTGCGGGACGAGCAGAAAGCCAGCGCCAAAGCCAATGTATGGAATGAAGATGTGGACTACGGCGCAGAAGCCCACTGGACTTCCTTTCCGGAGAGGCTGGAAGATAACGGCATCAGCTGGAAGATATACCAGAACGAAATCAGTGCCGCCGGTCTCGAAGGAGAGAAAGACGGTATGCTGGCCAACTTCACGGACAATCCCATCGAATGGTTCGCTGCTTTCAACGTGCGGTTTGCTGCGGGGCATATCCAATACCTGCAACGCCGCATCGGGCAGCTGCCCGATGAAATAGCAAAGCTGGCTGCCGCTATCCCCGCTGCTGAGGGGGACCAAGCGAAACAGATGCAGCAACAGCTGGAAAAGAAAAAGCAGGAACTGGAAAAAGTGAAAAAAGATGCGGAGACCTTTACCGCAGCCAATTTCGCGAAACTGCCGCAGCGCGCCCAAAACCTGCATAATAAAGCCTTCACCACCAACATCGGAGATCCCGACTACCACGAGCTGGAAACATTGCGTTATAAAGACGGCGATGTGGAAAGGACAGTACAGGTGCCTAAAGGCGATATCCTGCACCAGTTCCGCACTGATGTGAATAACGGTCAGCTGCCGACCGTTTCCTGGCTGGTGGCTCCCGGCGAGTTCTCCGACCATCCCGGCTCTCCCTGGTATGGCGCCTGGTATGTGTCTGAGGTACTGGATATCCTCACGCAAAAAGAGGAGGTCTGGAAGAAAACTATTTTTATTCTCTGTTACGACGAGAACGATGGTTACTTCGACCACGTGCCTCCATTCGTAGCACCTTTCAGGCCTGGTACCGGCCTCGTCTCCAAAGGTATAGACACCGCGGTGGAATATGTTACCAAAGAACAGGAGCAAGCCAAAGGACACGTTGGTAAAGGCTCGGTACGGGAGAGCCCTATCGGCCTGGGGTACCGGGTCCCCCTGGTGATCGCTTCACCATGGAGCCGTGGCGGATATGTGAATTCACAGGTGTTTGACCATACCTCCATTCTTCAGTTTATGGAAGACTTCCTGCAACATAAGACCGGTAAAGCCATCAAGGAAACGAATATCTCGGCCTGGCGCCGTACGGTATGCGGCGACCTCACGTCGGTGTTCCGTCCTTTTAACGGTGAAAAAGTAAAAGTGCCTTTCCAGGAGAGGAATGAGTTCATCGAAAGTGTGTATAACGCCCGTTTCAAAAAGCTGCCGGATGAATTTAAAAAACTCACCGCCGCCGAGATTGAAAAGATCAATACCAATCCGGCTAACGCCGAATGGATGCCGCGGCAGGAAGCAGGCACCCGTGTGGCCTGCGCATTGCCTTACCAATTGTACGTAAACGGTAAACTGGGCGCCGATAAAAAATCATTCGAAATCAGTTTTAGCGCATCCAACGAGGTGTTTGGCAGGAAAGCTGCCGGTTCGCCGTTCAACGTATATGCTCCCGGTAAATACCTGCAGGCGGACAGCCGTGACATGGAATCGGTGCGGACATGGTCTTACGCCGTTACCGCCGGTGACCAGCTGAAAGACGCATGGCCTTTGTCTTCCTTCGGGGACGGACAATACCGGCTGCGCACCTACGGCCCTAACGGTTTTTACCGTGAATTTGCCGGCAACGCGCAAGATCCGCGGGTGGATATCACCTGCGAATACCAGCGCGCCCTGCGTAACCGCAAACAGCTGACCGGCAACACCGATCTGCATATCGCCAACCGCAGCGGCAAAGCCATCACCGTAGTAGTGACAGACAACGCCTATGGCAAAGCTGCCGTACGGAAAACCATCGCCGCCAACACACAAGCCGCCATTATTATCGATAACAGCCGAAGCCACCGCTGGTACGACCTCACTGTAAAAGTGGAAGGATACGACCAGTTTGAACAGCGTTTTGCCGGAAGAGTGGAGACGGGGGCCGAGAGCGTCAGCGATCCGGCCATGGCTTAGCTTCCCGCGGAGTTCTCGCGGAGTTCACGCAAAGCACGCAAAGGAGCAAAGAGCGCAAAGATCATATAAGCGAGCAGAGAAAGCAAAGGAGCGGAGATCAAATTTGATCTCCGCTCCTTTGCTTTCTTATTTAAACTTAAAAAAATCTTTGCGCTCTTTGCTCCTTTGCGTGCTTTGCGTGAACTCCGCGGGAACTCCGCGGGGAATTCCACGGTTTGTTTCCCTGCAGCCACAACCGCAGCCCGGTTTTCGCCGGCGGAGGCCCTTTTTCTTTCTGGTGTTTATTTTGATGAAGAAAAGGCATGAGATACCTTTTCCTGTTCACCCTGCTGGCATATCTCGTTTCAGGCTGCCATTCCCCTTCGGCGCCCGGGGATGCCGAAGTCGTGACCGCTGACGTGCTCACTCCGCGCAATACTGCGATTACCCACGAAAACGCTTACAACGACCTTTTCCTGGACACGACCGCCCTTGAAGGTTTTATTGCCAAACGGCAGTTGAATGATACCGTGGCCAACCGGTTACGCAGCTTTTACAATGCGCGCAACTATGAGTTTGCCTGGATCGACAGCCGGGGACTGACAGAAGAGGCGGCCGCTTTCCGCAGCCTGTTCAACCAAAGCCCGGACACCAGCGGCGACAAGCCGCTGAACAATAAGCTGGACCGGCTCCTGGAAGAAGATAGTCTGCAGGTGAAAGCCACCGATCGGGATATGGTGCAGACAGAGCTGATGCTCACCTGGAGGCTGGTGCGTTATTTCCGGCAGAACGGCGGCACGGTGGAGCAGATGGAGCATATGGTGCCCATGCAGAAAGAAGATATCATGGAAATGGCCGATTCCATGCTGCATACCAGTGAAAAACAATATCCGGCTATTGCCGGGCTGAAGCCCGCTCTGCGGCAATACCGCGATATCGTCAAAAAAGGAGGATGGCAGCCGGTGGATTCCCTGGCGGGGAAGTTAAAAAAAGGGCAGTCATCTCCCGTGATCACCGGTATCAAACAAAGGCTGATGACAACAGGAGAGCTGAAGGAGAAAGACAGCAGCGACGTTTTTACAGATGAGCTGGAAGCCGCCGTCAATCGTTTTCGCAACGGTCATGGGTATACGGAAAACGGCATTATCAACGATACGGTCATCAAAGCGATGAACGTACCGGCGGAGGAGCGGTTGAAGCAGCTGCTGATTAATATGCAGAGGATGAAGTGGTTGCCCGCCACGCCCAGGGGCAAGCTGATCGTGGTGAATATTCCTGCATTTATGCTGCATGTGACCAACAACGGCCAGAAAGTTTTTGACATTCCCATTGTAGTGGGGAAAGAGGGGCACAGCACCACCATGTTTTCAGGAAAACTGAACCAGGTGGTTTTCAGTCCTTACTGGAACATACCGCGCAGTATAGTGCGGAAGGAGATACTGCCTGCGATGGCGCGTAACAGTGGGTACCTGGCGCGTAAGAACATGGAAATCACCGGGCATGCCAACGGTTTGCCGGTGGTACGGCAACGGCCCGGTGTGCGTAATGCGCTGGGACGCGTGAAGTTTCTGTTTCCCAACAGCTTCAACATCTATTTTCACGATACGCCCGAAAAAGGGCTGTTTAACCGTGATAACCGTGCTTACAGCCATGGTTGTATACGGCTGAAAGACCCGGTGGCGATGGCGAAGTTTGTGCTGGAAGATGCGCCTGAATGGACCAGTGAAAAAATAGATGCCGCCATGAACGGCGGCAAACAGAAATATGTGGCCGTGAAACATCCGGTGCCGGTGATTATCACTTACTTCACCGCCTGGGCGGACGAAGACGGGACTTTACACATGGTACCGGACGTGTACGGGCATGATGCGGTGATGAAGCAAAAAATGTTTTAGCTGTTCACACTGTCTTTTACCAGCATCCTGGAATGCATGGAGTAGTATTTGTCCGGGCTGTAGAGAAACAGGCAGGTGCCGTTGGCAATGCGCTGTATGATTTTGCGGTGAACGCCTTCCGGAATAGCCGGGCAACCGAGGCTGCGGCCGATATATCCCTGGCTTTTGATCAACGCTTCGTTGACATAGGCGGCGCTGTGCATCACAATACCGCGGCTGAGCGCATTGTCGTTGATGCCCGCTTCTTCACCTTCCAGCCGGAGAGAATAACCATGCTCGCCGTTATAGGTGTCGCCGGTTACATAAAAGCCAAGACTGCTCTTATAGCTGTTCATTTTGTTGGAAAAAGTGCTGGCCAGCAGGGTGCCGGAATTCCGGCCATGGGATACCAGTGTGTTGAACAACAGCAGCTTGTTTTTGATGTCGATCACAAAAAGCCGCTTCTTGCTGGAAGGCAGCGAAAAATCGACGATCGAGAGGATGTCCGGGTTCTTAAGCCGGCCCTTGTCTTCCAGTTGATTGTATCCATGTAAAGCGCTTTCAAAGGCATCCCGGGACAAACCGGTCGTATCCAGCCGCATGCTGTCATACAAACTCTCTTCCTGCAGTGAGTCGTTCACTGCCGGTATAAGGATGCTGCGATGCGCATGGGCAGGATTTTTTTCAGCTGAGGTGAGGGTGGTAATCAGGAATACAAAAAAACCGATGGTTGCAATAAAAATTAACGGTTTAATAAACTTCTTCACTTTCAATGTCACGCCGTAAAATATTTATCAAGGTTAGAGAATGATGATTTATTCCATATCGTACGAAAATAACGATTATCGCCCGGAAATCGTATGTCAAAAAAGGCCCTTCCAGCTCGCTTACGGCTATTTTAACAATATGTTGACATACATAAAAAATGTTGATATGCACCAATTTTGGTGAAAAAGGGGACAATATCAGCATAGGATGCCATGGACGGATGATTATCTTTAATGCCTGATCTAAAACAGCCTTTTGTGTTATGATAAAAAGATACCTGGCCCTTATTCCCCTGTTGTTCTTGTTTGCCCGTACAAATGCCGGCACAGGAGAGCCCGTGAAGGAATTAATCCAACAAATGGCAGCCGATGTAGAAGACCTGCAGAGGGTCTACATTTTCCGGTACAGCCCGGAATATTTCGGGCGTATGCGTACCTGTTACCAGCAAACGCTGACGTCACTGCAATCCATTCCTTTTGCCGGCCTGCCGGTGGGCGAACAGGTAGATTACATTCTGCTGAAGCGGAAAGTGAACGAGGAACTGCATGAGATCGACGAAAATGAGGCCTTGTATAAACTGTTGACGCCTGCCGTGATTCCTTTTGCCCAATCGCTGATGACCATGCAGGTAAAGCGCCGCCGCGGCGATAACCCGGACGTGCCGAAAATAGCGGCAGACCTTGCTACGGTACAGCAACAGATCATCACTGCCCAGGCAGCCCTGAAGAAACAAAACCGCCTGACGCCCGCGCAGGCCCGTGACGCCGCCGTTATCGTGAACGACCTGCGCAACGGCCTTAAAAACGTATATACGTTCTATTATGGCTACGAACCGGCCTTCACCAGGCAGATAAAACAGCCCTACCAGCAAACAGACAGCCTGCTGGGCCTCTATGCCCGCTTCCTGGGCCAGGAGCTGGCCGACAAGAGCGATAAGTCACTCGATGCTTCCGGCATCAAAGGAACACCGATCGGCAGGGAAGCGCTCATTTCACAACTGCAGTATGAAATGATTCCTTACACCCCGGAAGAACTGGTAGAAATGGCCAATAAAGAGTTTGCCTGGTGCGATGCGGAAATGCTGAAAGCATCCGCCGCGCTCGGTTTTGGCAAAAACTGGAAGAAAGCAATGGAGAAAGTGAAGGAAAATCACGTAGCGCCTGGCCGGCAACCGGAGATGATCCACCGGCTCGCCGATGAAGCCATTAAATTCCTGGAAGACAGCAACCTGGTAACTGTACCGGCGCTGGCTAAAGAAGTTTGGCGCATGTCCATGCTATCCAAAGAGCAACAGCGTTTTGCTCCTTTTTTTCTGGGAGGAGAATCCATCCTGGTAGCTTATCCCACCGAAGATATGGACGAAGCCACCAGGGAAATGAGCCTGCGAAGCAATAACTACGCTTTCTCCCATGCGACCGTTTTTCATGAACTGATCCCTGGCCACAACCTGCAGGGCTTTATGAACAAACGCAACAAACCCTACCGCCGGATGTTCAGCACGCCTTTCTCCGCGGAGGGATGGGCGTTATACTGGGAGATGCTGTTGTGGAACAAGAACTTCCACAGCACGCCTGAACAAAAGGTAGGCGCGCTGTTCTGGCGCATGCACCGCTGCGCCCGCATCATCTTCTCCCTGAATTATCATCTGGGCAAATGGACGCCACAGCAATGTATAGACTTCCTCGTTGACCGGGTGGGGCACGAGCGCTTCAGCGCCTCTTCAGAAGTACGCCGCTCTTTTGAAGGGAACTACGGCCCTCTGTACCAGATCGCTTATATGATGGGCGGCCTGCAGCTGCGTGCGCTGCATCATGAGCTGATCGACAGCGGCAAGATGAGCGAAAAACAGTTCCACGACGCCTTTCTGCAGGAGAACGCCATTCCCATCGAGATGTTCCGCGCCATCATCACCAACCAGTCACTGACGCCGGAGTTTAAAACCCAATGGCGATTTGCGGACCAATTGTTGCAACAATAGGAATCGTTATTTTTATAAAAAAAATGCCATGCCTGAATTACCTGACCTGAACGTGTTCAGCCACAACCTGGAGAAAACACTGTTGCACAAGCAGCTGGAGGCCATCGATGTGTTGGTGAAAAAGAAACTGCGTACCCCGGAAAAGGAGCTGAAAGCGGCGCTGGAAGGGCAACGCCTGGAATCCATCCACCGCGTGGGCAAGGAACTGCATTTTGAGTTTAAAAATGGCCATGTGCTGGGGATGCACCTGATGCTGCATGGCAAGCTATATTTGTTTGAAGATACCAACGAGCAGAAACATACTATCTGTACATTGTTGTTCAAAGGAGGTAAAGGCCTGGCGCTGACGGACTATCAGGGCCAGGCAAACGTCTTCCTGGACCCTGAGCCGAAAGAAGCGCCGGACGCCCTTTCCGGTGAGCTGACGCCGGCATGGCTGGAGACGGCGCTGGCCAAAAAAAGAACGGCCATCAAAAAGTACCTCACAGATCAGCACAATATTCTTGGCATCGGTAATGCCTATGCGGATGATATCCTGTGGGAAGCACGTATTTCCCCCTTTTCTGTCTGCAATAAAATTCCTTCAGCAGCCATTAAAGCGCTGCACAAAGCCATCCATAAAGTACTGACCACTGCAGAAAAAAACATCCGCAAACATCATCCTGATATTATCAACGGCGAAGTGCGCGATTATATGCTGGTGCATAGCCATAAGCTGACTGAAAGCCCCGGCGGCGCTGCTATTCAGCATGTTTCGTCCGGTGGGAAAACCTATTATACTGCGGAGCAGGTGGAGTATAAGTGATTTGGATATTTGGTTATCAGGTTATTGGTGCAGGAGGATTTTTAGCTCGTCAGCATTTTTCAGGGCGTATCCATGGCCGTCGTTGTTGAAGAACGCCCAAACGGCGTGTTTGTCTGCATGCCATTTTTTTATTTTAGCGGCATAGGCTTTCATCGTTTTGTGGTCATAGGCGGTATCATAGTGGCCATTGGGCCCGTGAAAACGGATGTAGATATGTTTCGCTGTTACCCTTTCGGCAAACGGCCATCGCCCGCCTGAATCGGCGATCACCCAGGCAATGTTGTACTGTTCCAGCAGCTGAAAGGCTTCTTCCTGCAACCAGCTGTCATGCCTGGCTTCCAGGGCAAATTCATAATCCCGGTAATTCTTTTTCAGTACCTCAAAAAATGCGTGTATCCGTTCGGGTTGGAATACCAGCGAGGGAGGCAACTGGATCAATACAGGTCCCAGGCTGGCCCTGACGGGATCGAATATACTGAAATAACGTTCCAATGGTTCTGCCGGCTCCAGTAGCCGTTTTACATGGGTGATATACCGGCTGAGTTTCGGACAGAACCAGAAACGTTTTGGTACCTTTTTTACCCAGTTTTCCACAGTGCCAGGCTTAGGCAGGTGATAGAAGCTGGTATTGATCTCCGTGGTTTTGTAGGATTGCGCATAAAACGGCAGATATTCCACTGGCTTCAGTTCCGGAGGATAAAAAATCTCTCTCCAGTGTTTATAACTCCAGCCGGAAGTACCGATGTAAATACCTTTTTTTGCCATAGGTAACCAGTTGCAAAAGCCGTTCCGCCGTCACAGATCAGCCCGGCGTGATGATCACTGCCGGTGTTTCTTCCCTTTGTTCGTAGATGTTGGCAGCTATTTTCTCGACCAATGGCTTGGGGAAGAATTTAGGCAGGAATGCATTCAGTTTATTGACAAACCCCGGCACAATTTCCGCCTTTCCTTTAAACAGGCCGTTGACGGCTATTTTAGCAACTTTTTCCGGCGTCATGTTAAACCGGTCCGCCAGTTTACGGGTACTGCCACCCATGCGGGCGCGGTTCACAAAGTCGGTGTCTGTGCTGCCGGGGCTGAGCGCGCTGACGGAGATGGGGGAGTGCCGCAGTTCGTAGCGCAGGCCCCGGGTAAACGACAATGCGAATGCTTTGGTAGCTGCATAGATATTGAGATAGGGGACAGTCTGATAGGCCGTGGTGCTGGCAAGGTTGAGCAGCCAGGATTTTGGAAACCGGCGCAGTACCGGGATATAGGCGTATGATAGTCCCACCTGTGCTTTTACATTTACATCGATGATGTTGAACTGTTCTTCGAGGGTGAGGTTTTCAAAGGCGCCATTGATGCCGTAGCCGGCGTTGTTGACTACCACGCTGAGCTGGTCGTGCCAGCGGCTGCTCCAGGCGGTTACCTTCGATAATGCGTCCGGCTGCGACAGGTCCTGATGAAGCGTGTGTACATGGACGTGATAAAGCCCCACTAATGCTGCCGCAGTTTCCTGCAGGGAAACATCATCGAGGTCTACCAGTAGCAGGTGATAGTTTCTTTGTGCCAGTTCGGCTGCGATGGCTTTGCCAATACCCTTGGCAGCGCCGGTTACCAATGCGTAAGACATACGTGTAGTATTTTATGTTAGATGGCTGTACTGTTGACTTCCGCCAGTTTGCCTTCAGCGGTTTTGGCAGCTGCCCACTGCGGTTTGCCACCGTAGAGATGCTGTTTCAGTTGTGCCAGTTTATGATAAAACGGGGTGGGGGATTGAGCGTGTTTGGGCTGATAGGCGCCGGTAACCACCGGTATATACATCACCCTGCGGCGGCTTTTTACGCCGGTAAAAGGGGACTGTTGCACCCGGTGCCACAGGCGTCCGTCATGCACGGTAAGGTCGCCGGCTTCAATGTCGAAGCCTGTTTCCTGTTTGTCCGGCGTGTGATCGATAAAGTATTTTTTGCGGAACAGCAACCGGAAGAGGCCTTGCCGGTGTGTGCCGGTGAGTACGCGCAGGCCGCCGTTTTCCAGCGGGCAATCGTCGAGGTGGATGCCCACATTAAGCATTGGCAGGATGCGCGTGCCCAGGAAGAGGTCCCGCGGACTGTCGGTATGCCATCCCAGTTGCCGGAACTGGCTGCTGTCGGTATTGACGTAATGGTTGATCACAAGGCCGTCTTTTTCATTTTCGCCGATGCGGCCGTCGTAGGGCGCCAGCAGGTTGGTCAGCGCCAGCAGGCGCTCGTCTTTCAGCAGTTCCCGCAGCGCGTTGCTGTAGTGGGAGGCAAATGCGATGCGCTGTATCAGCGGCGCACCGTCGATGTCGGTCCCGAATTTTAACGGGATACCGTTTACTTTCTGTACCTGGTTGCGCAGGAGGAAATCCTGTACCTGAGCCACTTCACTCAGAATATTTGACAGGGATTCCCTGTCGAGGAAGTTTTTGAACTGTATGATACCATGTTGCTGAAAATAGGTCAGTTGCGGCGCAGTGACAGTTTTCCCCAGATGAAATACGGGTTGGTTGTTCGTTTTCATGACGAGCAGTTTTTTTGGTAGCAGTAAAAATGATGGTTGGATATGAAGCTGTATGTGCGGAAGTTGGTGGGGAAGACCGCAGCAGGGGGGATCAGGATTAACAACAACAGGAGCAGGCCGCTGGTTGACCGGCAGATAAAAGCCTTTGCAGGCGCAGGTTTAGATGGTGATGGTAATTTTCCATAAAGGTAGATTTTATTAGTCTACTAATTCTGTAGACAAATGTAAGTAAAAAGATCTGATAAAAAATACAGGGCGGTTAAAATTTTTTTCGGTGCTGATAATGATGTGGTTTAACGAAGCAGTTCGAGATCTCCGGGTGTGTCGATATCAATGATGCCTTCGGGGAAGGGAACGGTGGCCAGGTCGTCAGGGTGTTGCTGAATGATTTTTTTGGCGCCTTCCTGTCCGTCCAGCGTGATTAAACGGGAAAAATACTTCTGATGGAAGATAACTGGCGTACCTTTTGTGCCGCCGTAGGCGCAGGCAGTGATGCCTTTGTTTTCCTGGTAATGCGTATCCATCAGTTTCCCGAGCAGGGCAGGGGTAATAAAAGGCTGATCACATAGCAGGACCATGATATCACTAACGGTGTTGTCTATACGTAATATCTCCTGTACCCCTGTTTGTACAGAACTGCCCATACCGTTTTCCCAGTTGGCATTGATCACTACGGCGGCTTCACTATCCTGCGTGTCGGGCAGGATGGTGTCGGCGAAAGCGCCCAGTACGACTACTATAGGACGTGCGGTGGTGTGTTGCGCGGTATGAAGGATACGTTGCAGCAGGCTTTGCTGCCGGAAGCGTACCTGCTGCTTGGGCATTCCCAGGCGGCGGGAGGCGCCGGCGGCGAGGATGACGATACCTGTGCGGCGCATCACAGTTGTTGTTGAGTGATTTGTTGACGGGCGCGCTGGTGGATAGCGGCGGGATTGTTACGCAGCGAATCACCCGCAGCGCCGGCCATGACGGCCTTCACCTCGCTGATGATAGACAGTGCTATTTCTTCCGGTGCATCGGCGCCGATGTCCAGCCCGACAGGACCGTATATACGTGCCCGTTGTTCCGGCGATGGCGGGGTGCCGGCATCTTCCATCTCCTGCAGCATGCGTTGCAGTTTCCTGGCAGGTCCCAGTACGCCGGTGTAACGGAGGTGATGCGGCAGCAGGGCTGTCAGCAGGGCGATATCGTAGTTGTAGTTGTGGGTCATCAGTACGGCGGCGGTATAATCGTCCGGTTGCAGGTGCTGCAATACTTCCACCGGTTTGGCGACGATCACGCGCGTAGCTTCCGGGAAACGTTGAGCCTGGGCGTATGCCGGGCGGCCATCCACAACGATGGTATGCCACCCCAGTACGGACGCTATTTTCACCAGCGGCCGCACATCGTTGCCGGCGCCGGCAATCAGCAGCTGCAAGGCCGGCGGATGCCATGCGATGAGCGCGGTGATCTTTTCCGGACCCTCGTTGTAGGTCTTCACGGCAGAGCGCCTGGAGGTAAATGCTGCGCATACATCGGCCAGTATGGCGGTGCGCAGCGGGCCATCGTCCATATGTACCTGTCTTTCTCCACCGTCGGTGATCAGTATACAGGTGCCGGGCTGCGGGGCGGAACGTTGTTCGGGGCGGAAGAGCGTCACTATTACGGTGGTATCGCGGCTACCGTCCTGTTGCTGCAGCAGTGTGAGCGGATTCAGGGCCATGTGCGGCCCCAGCGGCTCCAGCAGGATGTGTATGATGCCGTTGCATCCCAGTCCCACGCCGATGACGGCATCGTCTTCATCGGTGGTATCGTAGGTGACCAGCATGGGTTTTTGTTGCATCATGGCAAGTTGCGCTTTGCGCAGCGCGTCGCCTTCGAGGCAGCCGCCGCTGATAGCGCCTGTCAGTGCGCCGTTTTCAGTGATCAGCATCCGCGCGCCGGGTTGCCGGTAGGCGGAACCTTCCACGTGTACAACGGTCGCCAGTGCGGTTTGCAGGCCTTGCTGGCTGGCGGCAAGGTACGCCTTCACAATATCTTTCAGCTCTTTCTGCATAGTATCAAATCAGTTTGTCGGGTGTGATGGGCAGGTCGCGGACCCGTTTGCCGGTAGCATTGAATACAGCGTTGGAAACGGCGGCAGCGAAGCCAATCAGGGCTATTTCGCCCATACCTTTAGCGCCCATCGGGTTGATGACAGGATCTTTTTTATTAATAAACAGTACGTCTGTTGGCGGCGTGTCCGCATTCACAGGTACATGGTAATCTGCATAGTTGTTGTTGACGTATCGGCCGAAGCGGTGATCTATCAGGGCCTCTTCGGTGAGGGCCATGCCGATGCCGCCTACTACGCCGCCGATCATCTGGCTGCGGGCGGTTTTGGTGTTCACCACCGTACCGGAATCGGCCACGCTGACGATATGTTTGATGCGTACAACGCCGGTGGCCGGATGTACATGCACCTTGGTGAAATGAACGGAGAAAGAATACATGGCGTATTGTTTCCGTTCGTCGCCGGCCTGGGAGGTAGTGGTAACGATCAGCTCCGGCAGCTGTTGCTGCTGCAGCAATGCGGTGTAATGCAACCGGGTATTGCCGGCTACCAGCTGTCCGTCTTCATGTTGCATATTTTCCGCTTTCAGGCCTTTAAAAGCAGGAACGCTGGCTGCGGCCATTTCACTGAGTTTCTGTTGCAGGCTGCGACATACATCGTTGACGGCGCTGCCGACGGTAGACACGGTGGAAGAGCCGCCCTGGCGGGGCGCTTCGGGATAGGCCGATTCTCCCAGCAGGAATTTTATTTTTTTAACATCGATGCCGGTGGCGTCGGCGGCTATCTGCACCATGGCGGTGGCGGTGCCCGGGCCTATATCTGCCGCGGCGCTGCGGACCACGAGGGTGCCATCGGCTTTGAGAGTGGCGCTGGCAGTGGCTTTGCCGCGCCCTGCGCCGAATACGCCGCTGCTCATGCCGTAGCCGACCAGCCAGCCGTTTTCCTGCAGTTGGCCGGGTGTCTGGCTGCGTTGCTGCCAGCCTATTTTAGCGGCGCCCATTTCGTAGGCTTCTTTCAGGTATTTGCTGGAGTAGGGCAGGTGTTTCTCCGGGTCTGTGTCCGCATGGTTCAGGATACGCAGCTGCAACGGGTCCATCTTTAACCGGTGGGCCAGTTCATCGATGGCCGATTCCAGTGCAAAAGCGCCGGTTGCTTCGCCGGGGCCGCGCATCCATACCGGTGTGCTGAGATTGAGCGGCACCAGCTGGTAGTGCGTGTTTACATTGGGACAGGCATACATCATGCGGCTCATGTTCACGATTGCTTCCGTGAAATCTTCATACGGCGATGTGATGGCCACTGCTTCATGTGTGATGCCGGTCAGCTTACCGTCGGCGGTAGCGCCGATGCCTATCCGTTGCCTGGCCGCAGGGCGGTACCCCACGAGGGTGAACATGTCTTTGCGGGTGATGACCAGTTTCACCGGCTTGCGTATTTTCTTCGCTGCCAGGATGGTGGCTACTTCCATGGGCCATATGCGCAGGCCCATGCCGAAAGCGCCGCCCACAAACTGCGAATGCACCGTGATCTGGCTTTCCGGCAGCTGAAAAAGTGTTTTGATCGCTTGCTGCACGCTTTTAACGCCTTGTGTTTTGGCGTAGAGCGTCAGCTGGTCGGGTGTTTCCCAGTGAGCGATGATGCCCGCCAGTTCCATGGGGTTATGCACCTCGATCGGGATGTTGTATTCCGCTTCCAGGTTTACCGGCGCTTTTTTCCACGCATCCGCTTCTCCGCGCAGGTAGTCCTTCATGTTTTTATGCTGGAAGGCCAGGTCCATACTTGCGCTCATGTCTGTCTTATGTACTTCCTGTGCATAGGTGACTTTCACGAGAGAGGCGGCGTGTACGGCGCGCTCCAGTGTATTGGCCACCACAATGGCTACCGGCTGGCCGTTGGAATAGATACGGTCGTCATGAAATATTTTAAGTCCCTGTTTGGGATTGGGATTATCGGCTTTATAGCCCGGAACAGGCGGTGCGTTGAGATGAGACACCACATCGGCCACGCCCGGCGCCCGGAGGGCTTTGGAGGCATCGATGGCGGTAATGCGGCCGCTGCTGACAGGGCTGCATACCAGCGCAGCGTACAGCATACCTTCCGGCTGGTGATCGGCGAAGTAGCGGGCGGCGCCGGTTACTTTAAGGCGGCCGTCTACACGGTCCATGGATTGTCCTACTGCTTGCTTTTTCATACGGCAGCTGCTTTTGATAAGGCGGTGACGATACTGTTCTGCGCCATCGGCACTTTGAATGCATTGTGTTTATACGTGCGGGCCGACTGTATGGCTACGGTGGCGGCTATACGGAAACTTTCAGCCGTGGGCGCTTTCCCTGTCAGTGTTTTTTCTGCTTCGTGCAGGCGCCAGGGTTTGTGGGCCACGCCGCCCATGGCGAGGCGCGCGCTGCGGATGGTGTTGTTGCTGATATCCAGCGCCGCTGCTACGGACACGAGTGCAAAAGCATACGATGCGCGGTCCCGCACTTTCAGATAGTATATGTTTTTGGTGAAGGGGCTGGCCGGTATATCAATACCGGTGATCAGTTCGCCTTTACCGAGGTTGTTGTCTTTATCGGGTGTATCGCCGGGCAGCCGGTGAAATTCTCCGAAGGGTATGCGGCGGTTCCCTTTGGGGCCGGCTGCCAGCACGGTTGCATCAAGTGCTGCCAGTGCAACGCACATATCGCTGGGATGTACGGCGATGCATTGGTCGCTGGCGCCGAAGATAGCGTGCA
This sequence comes from Chitinophaga oryzae, assembly GCF_012516375.2. Lineage (NCBI taxonomy): Bacteria > Pseudomonadati > Bacteroidota > Chitinophagia > Chitinophagales > Chitinophagaceae > Chitinophaga > Chitinophaga oryzae. The sequence goes on along the minus strand of NZ_CP051204.2, from coordinate 6,884,958 downwards.
TACGGTTGATGCCGCCGATAGCGCTGCAACCGCTGCCGGGCGTTCTTTTATTGCAGGGCATGGTGATATCGTAGAAATAACTGCAACGGGTACGCTGCATCATGTTACCGCCGGTGGTGGCCATGTTACGCAGCTGTTGCGAAGCGCCGGCGAGCAGTGCCTGCGACAGCAGCGGATGGTGTGCTTTCACCAGCGGGTGGTCGGCTACCTCGCTGTTGAGCGTCAGGGCGCCGATATGCAGGGTATTGTTGTTCTGCGTGATATTCTTCAGTGGCAGCCGGTTGATGTCTACCAGCTTCTCCGGCGCCAGCACGCCGTTCTTCATGAGATCGAGCAGATTGGTGCCGCCGGCGATGAAGCGGGCAGATTTATCTTTCGAGAGCGCGTCAATAGCCGCCTGCTGGCTGGCGGGCCTGACATAGGAAAACTGGTTCATACGGTATGCCCTCCCTGTTTTACTGCTGTAATGGCTGCCACGATATTGTCGTATGCACCGCAGCGGCAGATGTTACCACTCATAAACTCGCGTATCTCTTCCGGAGAACCTGCATGCCCTTCGCGGATACAGGCTACGGCCGACATAATCTGGCCGGGCGTACAATAGCCGCACTGGAAGCCATCATGTTCGATAAAGGCTTCCTGTACAGGATGTAAGGTGTCTCCCTGGGCAAGCCCTTCAATGGTCGTGATTTTTTTCCCCTCCTGCATGACGGCGAGGGTAAGGCAGGAATTAATGCGCTGGCCGTTGACATGTACTGTACAGGCGCCGCACTGACCGTGATCGCAGCCTTTTTTGGTGCCTGTCAGGTTCAGCTGTTCGCGCAGCAGGTCGAGCAGCGTCACCCGGGGCTCCACGGACAGCTGGTAAGCCTTGCCGTTTACTTCCAGGCTGACCGGCATTTTCTCGAAGAGGCCGGCAATAGTTTCATCATGTTCGCCTGCTTTGACTACCAGTGGCGGTGTGAGCGCCAGCGCCATCAACGCGGAAGATTGTTTCAGGAAGTCACGTCTGGCTTCGTGTTTATCCTTCTTGCCCGGGCATGATGGGTTTCCATTTGGTGCTTGTGACATAACACAAGGGTTTTATTCAGCAAAAAGGTACAGATATTTGGGGATTTTTTGATTTACGATTTTGGGGATTTCGGGGAGTTGATAAAAAAACAGACCGAAGCGATTATTTATTTGGGGATTTTTTGATTTACGATTTTTTGATTTTGGGAGTTGATGAAAAAGGCAGACTGAAGCGATTATTTATTTGGGGATTTTTTGATTTACGATTTTGGGATTTCGGAGAGTTGATAAAAAAAACAGACCGAAGCGATTCATTATTCGCTTCGGTCTGTTTAACTAAAATCAAAAAATTCGTAAATCAAAAAATCGTAAATATCTAGTAGCCCGGATTCTGACCGAGGCCTTTATTGATATCTCTTTCTTTTTGTGGTACGGGCCAGAGGTAATCGCGCTGCGGGCTGAAAGAACGCTGGTCAGCCACCACATGATTGCCGGTCAGGGTTACTTTGCCGGTAGTGGCATCTACGGTGCCCAGGCGGGTGCCATATACGGTGCCGGTCCTGACGGCGGGACCTATCTGCCAGCGTTGGATATCGTACCAGCGAAGACCTTCGAGGGCCAGTTCCACACGGCGTTCGCGGCGCACAAGGGTACGAAGGGCGGCGATGTTGTTATATACCGTACGGTTCACCAACGGCATACCGGCACGTGCACGGATATCATCGAGCGCCTGGTATACGCTGTTGTCCATCACCCCGGACTCAATCTGTGCTTCCGCGTAGGTGAGCAGTACTTCCGCATAACGGATCACGATGATGTTCACCCCGGTGTTCCACATATCGGGAAAGTCTTTCAGGAATGGAACGAATTTCCGTACCAGGTAACCGGTGGGAGAGTTGTTGCCCTCGCTGTAGTAGTCAGCACCACCGGGAGTGATCGGGTCATAGAACTTATCGTTGTACTCCAAGCCTGGATATACTACGCTGGCAGCCAGACGCGGGTCCCTGTTTGCATAAGGGTTGTTGGCGTCATAACCGGAGGTTGGATCGTCGATGGTTTTACCGTTGGTCATTTCGTAGGCGTCTACCAGTGACTGTGTGGGACTGAGCGAAGCCCATCCGCCATAACCGGAAGAAGGCAGGATACCGAGGTCTGTATTGGCATTATCCTTTTCGTTGGCTTTGTACTGTACATCGAGGATCACCTCTTTGTTGTTTTCAAAGTCCTGGCGGAAAAGATTGGTGTAGTTTTCATAGAGGCCATAACCGAGCGCCATTACTTTTTTACAGTCTTCGATAGCGGCAGCGTAGTTTTTGTCAAACAGCTCCACGCGTGCTCTCAGCGCTAAAGCGGCGCCTTTGGTGATACGTCCTACATCGCTGCCGGTATAGCTCTGCGGCAGGATCTGGGCAATGGCAGCCAATTCATCGGTGATGAATTTGCGGACTTCTGCACGGGGTGTTCTGCTGATGGTGTTCGCTTCCTGTACGCTCAGGTTTTTCACCACCAGGGGAACATCACCATAGAGCTGTGACATCACGAAGTAGCGGTAAGCGCGGAGGAAGCGGGCTTCAGCTTTGAAGCGGCTCCGTATTTTTTCATCAATGGGTGCCTGGTCCACGTTTTCGATGAACCAGTTACATTTCTGGATAGTGACATAATCCCACTGGTTGGCTACCTGCGGATCGGTAGCGGTGGCGGTGCCGTTGCCCAGGTGCTGGTAGTTGTCCCATGCCCACTGGCTGTAGCTGTTGTCGCTGACAGCATCCATATAGATGGTGTTATAGCTGGTTTCCCATCCTTTGTAACATCCTGCGAGCGCGGCGGAGGCAGCGGCTTCAGTTGTCCACAGCGATCCGTTGCTATAGGCGTCGGTAGGTGATTTGTCCAGGAAATCTTTCTGACAGGCGGCCTGTGTCAGTGCACCTGCAAGCAGTATATAGAGAAGGTTTCTTTTCATGATCATGATTTTTCGTAACGGTTAAAAACTAACATTCACGCCAAAAGTGTGCACTTTCACCTGCGGGTAGTAATAGATACTGCTGGTGATAGAGGCTTCCGGATCTATCCATTTATAGAGATGATCAAACGTCAGGATGTTCTGGCCGCTGTAATAGAAGCGCAGTTTGGTAAGGCCAATCCTTTTGATCACTTTTTCCGGTAGGGAGTAACCTATCTGGAGATTTTTAAGGCGCAGGTAAGAACCATCTTTCACCCAGAAGGAGGAAGGCGTGCCGCTGGGATCATTTTGTTTGTAGTTATACCAGGTGCGGGGCATGGAAGCACCCGTGTTCTCTGCTGTCCAGGTATCGAGGAAGGCGGAAGTGGGCTTGTTGGCATTGCCACCAACAGCGCCGATCTTGCCTGCATCGATATAGTTTTTCACACCGGCAGCGCCCTGCAGGAAGATACCGATATCGAAATTTTTCCAGGAAGCGCTCAGGTTCAGACCGAAGGTCACTTTCGGGAAATAGCTGCCGAGATATTCTCTGTCGGCCCCGTTGATGGTGTCGTTGCCGTCTTTATCGCGGTATTTCAGATCGCCGGGTGCGGTGGTCGGTAACTGGAAAGGTGAATTTTTTATTTCATCTTTCGACTGGAAGATGCCTTCAGCTACGTAGCCATAGATGGAGTTTACCGGATAGCCCACCTGTTTAAACGTATAGCCGTCGATGATAGGTCCGGAACCACGGAGGTCCAGTACTTCGTTGTGGATAAAGGCGGTGTTGAAGCTGGCGCTGTAATTGAAGTCGCCTTTGTTGTCAGCATAGCTCAACAGGAATTCCCAACCGCGGTTCAGTACGGCGCCCGCATTCTGTACGGGGTCCTGGAAGCCATAGACGGCGCCTACCGGCACAGCCAGCAGGATGCCATTGGTTTTCTTATGGAAGTAGTCGGCGCTGAAGTTCAGTTTTCCGTTAAGGAAGCCCGCATCGATACCTACGCCTGTTTCTGTAGTGCTTTCCCATTTGATATCCGGGTTGGCGCCATTGATGGGAGCAACGCCCGGCACTACGCCGGCCGCTGTGCCGCCGAATACATAGTTCTGATCGCCGAGGGCGGTGAAGATGTACGGGTAGTACGGGAAGGTGGGATACTTGGCGTCATCCTTTCCTTTTACGTACTGGTTGCCCAGCTGGCCCCAGGAAGCTCTCAGTTTCAGGTTGGACACCGCAGGTTTAAGGGCGTCGAAGAACGCCTCACGGTCGATGTTCCAGCCGGCGGAGAAAGAGGGGAAGGTGCCCCACCTGTTGCCCGGTGCAAAGCGGGAAGATCCGTCATAACGCAGGTTAGCTTCCAGCAGATATTTCCCGTCGAAATCGTAATTCAGTCTGCCGAACCAGGAGCGCAGGCCCAGCTCATAGCTGTAATTGAGGGCGTACTGACCTTCAGTGCCGCCGAGGTTCAGATCGGTCAGTTCATTGTTGAGAAAGCCTTTACGGTATCCTTCGTCAAAGGAGTATTTGGTTTGCTCCTGGGAGAAACCGCCCAGTATTTTGAAGTTGTGTTTATTGAAGGATTTGGTGTATTCCAGCAAAGCCTGTTGGGTAACGGTGTTGCCGAAGTTGTTCTGATCGGTAACGGAGCTGGGTCCCTGGTAGAAGGTCTTATCACCGTTAGCATTGTAATACTGCTGATCGGCCCTGAACTTCTTGATGTGGTTGATCTTCATGATATAAGCCAGGGAGGGCTTGAAGTGCAGGCCTTTGAGGATTTCCCAGTCCACGCCCACATTGCCTACGAGATCGTAGTAGGAATAGGTGTTCTTGCTGTTGCCTTCCAGCCAGGCCATGGGGTTACCGTCGCCGATAGCGCCGTAGTGGCCATTAGCATATTTATAAGGCACGCGCGGGTTGATCCTGTTGATCTGTCTTACCAGCTGTTGAAAATCGCCGGTGTAGGGGTTGGATGGTTCTGCCTGGCCGGTGGAGGTAAAGCCGATATTGGCATTTACTTTCACGCGGTTGGCCACCTCGGAGGTGACGTTGAGGCGGGTAGTATATCTTTTGGCGTTGGTTTCCTTTACAATACCGTTCTCGTCAAAGAGGCCGAGGGAGAGTGCATACTGTGTTTTTTCGCTTCCGCCGGAGACACCGAGGTAATGATTTTGCTGGATGCCGCTGCCTTTGTAGAAGAGGCCGAGCCAATCCGTGTTAGGATAGTTGTAGGGATCGGAGCCGTCTTTGTATTTGGCTATTTGTTCGGCGGTGTATTTAGGAGCAGATCCTTCGTTGATGGAAGCCTGGTTCTCCAGTTCCGCTACCTGCCAGGAGGGCAGGAAGTCGGGGAGGCCGGTGGCTTTCTGTTTACCTACATAAGCGTTATAAGTCACCTGGGGAGCGCCTTTTTTACCTTGTTTGGTGGTGATGAGGATAACGCCGTTGGCCGCGCGGGAGCCGTAAATGGCGGCGGAGGCGGCGTCTTTCAGCACGGACATGCTGGCGATATCGTCCGGGTTGATGTTGTTCAGGCTGCTCACGTTGGTCACCACTCCGTCGATCACTATCACGGGGTCAGCGGTGTTGAGGGTGCCGATGCCGCGGATACGTATGCTGCCGCCGTCGGAGCCTGGCTGACCGCTTTTGGCAGCGGTGACGGTAACGCCGGGCATGGTGCCCTGTAACGCGTTGCTGACGCTGGTAACGGGCCTGTTGGCCAGTTCCTTGCTGCCGATGCTGGACACGGCGCCGGTGAGGTTGGCTTTTTTCTGGGTGCCATAGCCTACTACCACCAGCTGTTTCAGGGAGGCTACGTCGGACTGGAGAACGATATTGAGGTGTGTTTTTCCTTTCAGGCTGATTTCCTGTGCGGTGTAGCCGATACTGGTGATGGTGATCACTGCATTTTCGTCTACGCCGGCGATCTGGAATTCGCCGTTAGGGGTGGTGATAGCGCCTTTGGTGGTGCCTTTCACCATCACGGAAGCCCCGGGGATGGCTGCGCCGGTTTCGTCCACCACTTTGCCGGAGATGGTTACCGGCGGAGGTGTATTGCTCTCCGTGGATTGTATGTTTTTCGTTGTTTTTTCATTACGGGTGATGAACACCGTATTTCCCTGTACTTCGTAGCTGAGGGACTGGTGCTGGAGCACCATGTCCATAGCGGTTTGCAGGGAAGCGTTTTTCAGTTCCACGGTTACCGGGGAGGTGTTTTTCAGGTCTTCCCGGTCGTAGAAAAAAGCGTAGCCTGTTTGCTGGCGTATCACGTTCAGCACTTTCTGGAGGCTGACGGAACGGGCAGACCAGGTAACAGTTTGAGCACTGGTTTTAGCGCTTACCTGTAAGATACCCATCAGGAGCAGAAGAGAAGTTAGCTTCATAACTAACAAAAGTTTGTTGAACAGCCCGGCTTTTTTTGGACGACAACCGGGTCCGGAATTACAAATAGCCTTTACTTGCATACTTTTGCAATGTTTGGTTGAATTAATGAAGAATGTTTACCGACTTGTTTGTTGGTTTAGCTGAACTAAGGCCGGGGTTCTGACGCCAATCTTTATCCCCGGCTTATTTCATTAAAGTACATGGGAATACCTCTTTGTTAGCCTGAATTGATCATTGTTCCTGTTTTGTTTTTCATCGTTCTTTATAAAGGTTATGGCTGGATGATAATCCGGCGGCCATTTTCTATTCTGTATTTTATTCTCGTTTTGGACAGTCCTTTGAGCACCTGGGAGAGGGTAAGGCTGCGGCCTATTTCCCCGTTGAACACGCGGTCCGGTATTTTGCCTTCGTAGCTCACCTCGAGGTTGTACCAGCGTGCCAGTTCCCGCATAACGGTGGGCAGGTCGGCGTTGGTAAAGGAGAAATAGCCTTCTTTCCAGGCGGTGATAGCGGAGAGGTCTACCTGGTCGGCCACCTCTACATCGGAGTGGCTTACCCTGGCCTGCTGCCCTGGTTTCAGCACCAGTTGGCGGTTATGGGCAGACACGCGGATAGCGCCTTCGACGAGGGTGGTTTTGATGGAGGCTTCGTCTGTGTAGGCGTTGATGTTAAAGTGGGTACCCAGTACGTCGACGGTCGTGTTGTTGGCCGTTACGCGGAAGGGCATAGCTGCATTTTTCGCCACATCAAAAAAGGCTTCGCCTGTCACGCTTACCTTCCTTTCCGTGCCGGTGAAGGCCGTGGGGTAGGTAATGGAGGAGCCGGCGTTGAGCCATACCTTGGATCCGTCGGGCAGGATGAGGCTATACTGGCCGCCGAGGGGCGTGCTCATGGTGTTGTATAGTATTTTGCCATCCGTGGTGCCGGCGTCGTCGTACACCAGCTGGCCGTTGGCCATTTTGGTGATTTTACTGCCACCCTGTTGTGCCAGCAGGCCGTTACCGGCGCTGTCGAGCGTTATCTGTGAACCATCGCTGAGGGTCAGGATGGCTTTATTGCCACCGGGGGCTATGTCGGGGGCCGCCTGTGTGTATGCGCGCGCCGGTGTTTTGGCGGGGTGTGTCCACCACCAGGCGATGCCTGCCAGCAGCAGTATGCTGGCCGCTGCTGCCCATCTCCAGTGGATGGGTTGAATGCGGGCGGGCTGCCGGGGCTTGTCGGCCGCCAGGATGCCGGTGACGAGCTGCTGCCATTCGGCCGGATCGTGGCTGTCCGGAGCTGCGGGCCCGTGGAAGGCTTCAATCTGCGCATTGACAGTACCCGTTTCATCAGCCTGGATGATTTCCAGCAGTTCCGTGTACTCCTCCTGCGTAGCGAGGCCCTGACGGGCTTGTGATAATAAGTATATCAGTCTTTCAGTATCTGGCAATGACGTGGTTTTTTGTATCGCGTGAACGTTGGATTTTGGTGCGGGGCGACCCGGTTGCAGGGGTGTCCCTGCATATACGTACCGTGAACTTTGCGATAGTACCTATCGGTCTGAAAAAAAATTTAAAAAAAGAGGGAGAGGCTGTAAGAAAGTAACATTAAAGGGATACTAATACCGTGTCTGAGCAGGTATTCCCGGATGGCGCGCAGCGAGCGTACCAGTGAATTTTTGACGGTTTGGACAGAGATGTCCAGCTGGCCGGCGATATCGGCTATTTTCAAGCCGTTTTCCCGGCTCAGCAGGTATATTTTCATGGCCTGGGGCGGTAGCTGGGCGATGGCTTCCCGTATCAGCCGGGAGGTTTCAGAGAGGGACAGGTTTTCCTCTGTGATGTTGGTGTATTCCGTTTCGCTCCAGGACAGTTGGTGGCGGGCTTTTTCGCGGACGCCCTGTTTTTGCAGCCAGCTGTAGGAACGGTGGTAGGTCATTTTAAAGATCCAGTTGCGGGGGCTGCTGACAGCGGGCAGCTTATCGCGTCCCATCCACAGGCCGAGGAATATTTCCTGGATAATATCCTTTACCGGCGCTTCTTCCTGGATGATCTGGAGGATGACGGGCCTGATGCGGGGCACATAGAGATGAAACAGCGCTTCAAACGCTGCTTCGTCACCTTCCGCGATCCGGTCAAATAATATTGTCTCCTGTGCTACGTTGTTCTGCATCCTGTATCCAGATACTGATCAATCAATGGTTCGCCCCGGTGAGGTCACTGACATGAATTTTTTAATGGGCATAACAGTGTAATGAAAGAAATGGCAACCGGGGTGGTCAAAGATAACATGATAAATCGGTAAAAAGGGCAGAAGGTTTCCGCGGGGCCCTTTGGCGGTGGGGCGCTGCGGGTAAGCGACGGGGAAATGACGGGGAAGTAACGGGAGTGACAGGAGTGACGGAAGTAGCGGGGAGGTAGTGACAGGGAAGTGGTTATATAGCGGCCCCGGGGCTTCCGCCCTGGGATCACCGGTATGATTTCCCGGCGTTCCGGGTTTCGAAATCCTGTATCTCCTGCTGTAGCCGGCGCTTCTGCAGGAGATAGGTTTTCAGGTCCAGCCGGGGTTTTTCGGTTTCGAGGCGGGAAAGTGCCTGGTGGAGCCGTATCCATTCGTTGCGCAACAGATTTTTCTCTGCGTGGCGGGCGGCAATAAAAGCAGGGGCTTCCCGTAACACTTCGAGGGAGTAACCTTGTTGCGCCCATTGGAGGAAGTCGTCGCTGAGCACGTCCATGCACCCGGGGTCGAGGGCGCCGTAACCGGTAGTGTATACGGTCAGGGTGGTTTCGGTGGTATTGAGGAAGATACCGCAGCCGCCGCTGTCGTCCGCTATGCTCAGGTAGCCGGGGAGGTATTGTTGCACCTGGTAGTCGTAGTTCCTGGCTACAAGATCTTCAGTGCCATAGAGGTTTACCAGGTCGGTGACGAGGCGGCTTTCCTGCAGCTGTTCCGTTTCCAGGAAGCGGGCGTAGGCACCCGGCAGGGTGATGCCGAGTGCTGTTGCTATCTGTTGAAGGCGGTTATCCATTGCTTTTTAGTTGCGCCAGCCACTGTTGGGCGAATTCGTTGTCCGGTTCGAGCGCCAGCACCTTTTCGAATGAGGTGATGGCCAGCGGCACGTCTTCCATCTGATAGAAAAGGATGGCGCGGTTGAGGTGGATATAGCTGTTGTCCGGAGCGATGTCCAGTGCTCTGTTGTAGCAGGCCAGTGCTTCTTCGAAATTTTCGGCCAGCATATACAGGGAGCCCATATTCACGAGGAGACCGGGTTCTTCGGGGGCCAGTTCAATGCCTTTCCGGGCATATTCAAGTCCCTGCAGCAGGCGCATCTCCACACTTTTCTGCGTGTCTTCATTGAAGCCGTTGTCTTCCATGAAGGTGATGCTGTGGTGGATGCTTTCCAGCAGGCTTCTCACTTCATTGTCGTACCAGCCGGCTGTTTTTTCCACCTCCTGTGTAAAGGGCACGGCGTCGAGGTCTATGCCTTTATCCAGTTCGGCTGCTGTTTTCATTTTCCCTTTGGCGGGAGCATACCACCATTCGCAGAATTTGCCGAGTTCGCCGCCTTCCGGCAGTTCATCTACAGGCGGCAGGCCTTCTTCGTAGATGGCGTCGTTGGCCACCACGAGGTCGAGGATGGTTTTCAGGCCTTCATGGTCGATGGGTTCATTTTCCTGTTCAGCGGCCATCACCATGTAAGGCAGCAGTTGGTACCAGGTGGCGAGCAGGTCGCGGTATTGCTGTTGTGCTGCGTTTTCTGCGATGATGCGGGCCATGGTGAACACGTCGGATAATTGCGGAGGGGTAGCGTCGGCGCCCTGCAGGGTGCCGTTGGCCACAAAGGCTTCCCACAGCGTGGAACCGGCATCGCAGTAAAGGATATACTGTTGCCGCTGCTGGTCGAAGTGGGCGTAGCCCGCTACGGGGTTGGTTTCAGCATCCCACTCCTCTTCAGGTTCGGTATAGATAAAGCTGAACTTCTGCGCGGCGGCGAGGTTGTCGAGGAACGCCTGATGCTGTGCATAAGCCGGGTGCGCGGTTATCGGGAAGGTATATACGAAACGGCGCTGTATCAGGATATCCATCACCCGGAAATGGGTGAAGCCGGTATCAAAATTTGATTGCAGCTCGTACAGGCTGTAAAAGAGGCTTCTGCGGTCCAGTGAATCATCCTGGCTTTCATGCAGGCAGTAAACGGACATCTCCACCAGGGATTCTATTTCATGCATCGACATATCTTGGGTATGCTTTATTTGAAACGCGAAAATACGGAACTAGCCCGGGCTGAATCACAGCCCGGGCTAAGAAACTATTTCACTAATACGTTTTTCACGTAGTTATAACTTTTGGTAATGCTGTCGAACGGATCGATGGTGATTTTGTCCTGCTCCACAAAGATATGCTGCACGCCTGCCTGTTTGGCCTGCGCAAAGATCTGCCGGAAGTTAATGCTGCCGGTGCCCACTTCTGCGAATGATACGCCGGACAAGAGCTGCATGGAGGTTTTGTTTTCATTGCCGGCAGCAGTGAGGCTGGCGGTGTTCTTTTTGTCCATGTCTTTTACGTGCCAGGCCACAAACCGTCCGGGCGCCTGGGAGAACAGCTTCAGCGGGTCTACGCCGGATTTCACTGCCCAGAAAAGGTCCAGCTCAAACGATACCAGCGCAGGGTCCGTGTTTTTGAGCATCACCTCATAACCCGTGGTATTGCTGTCCGCCAGCTTCTTGAATTCCCAGTAGTGATTATGGTAACCGATCTGCAGGTTGGATTTTTTACACAGTTCGCCGGCTTTGTTCAGCTGTTCAGCCATGAATTTATAATCATCTGTTGTCAGCTTTTTATCCCACAGCGAGAGAGGCAACACGGGCACGATAAAATATTGCTGGCCCAGTGACGCCGCCAGGTCTATCTGTGGTTGCAGCGCAGCCGGGTCACCGTTGCCGCGGGTCAGGTAGTCGTTGAGCTGATAGTGGCCGCTGGGCGTAGCCAGCTGGTATTCCTGGAACAGCGCTTTCAGTTCCGATGGTTTGAGGCCCCAGAAAGTGCCTTTGTCCTTTTCCCCCTGGTAACCGTAATAAGTCTCCACTTCCTTGTAACCAATCTGCGCTACGCGGATGATGGTGCTTTTTACGTCTTTGTCCAGCTGATCGCGCAGCGTGTACAATTGCAGCCCGATATTGCGGGAGAGGCCTTTTTTCTCCGTCTGCGCAAAAAGGCCGCCGGGAAGCATCATACCGGCAGCTAACAAACCGGCCTGCTGAATAAATGAACGTCGTGAGTTATGCATCTGATAATGTTGTTTGTAACGTGGACAATGACCGAAATTAAGAAAAAGGGTTTTATCCCCGCGGAAAATGTTGCTGCGGCTTTACTGCAGCGGGTTTGCGGGGAAATAATTTTTATGCGGATCTGGTTTTAATTGGTTAAATTGTTAAGACACTGATTATCCTAAAGCCAACTCGATGAAGCTATTTTTCTGGAAGCGGAAAACGGCCGGGGGACCCCAAAAAAGGAAATCAAAAGCCAGGGAATGGATAGAAGCTGCTGTTTTTGCCATCGTAGTAGCCACGCTGATCCGGACCTTCCTGTTTGAGGCTTTTATGATCCCCAGCGGCTCTATGGAAAGGACCCTGTTAATCCACGACTATCTTTTTGTTAGTAAGATCAGCTATGGTCCGCGTATCCCCATGACACCACTGGCATTCCCATTTGCCAATCATACCCTGCCCTTTACCAAAACCACCAAATCTTATTCCACCGCTGTACAGTGGCCCTACAAACGATTGCCTGGTTTCAGTGAAGTAAAAAGAAACGATGTGATCGTGTTTAACTACCCCTGCGGAGATACGGCATTGTACAGCAAGTCTGGAGATGACGCAGATTATTACGTGATGAAACGGAACATGACGCCGGACACGCTGAAGCTGTTCTATATGGACCCCATCTACCGCCCTGTAGACCGGCGCGAGACATGGATCAAACGGGCAGTAGGCATCAGCGGAGATACCATCATGGTGGTAAACGGACAACTGTTCGTCAACGGTAAACCGGGCTTCGAGCCACCCGAAGCACTCACCGGCTACCAGGTAAAAACGAGATCGGGAAAGCCGTTCAATGATAAACAGGAAAAAGACCTCGGCGTGGATGGTGGCTATGGCCTGGGAGAAGACTCTACAAAATACTATATCTACGATCTTACCAAAGACAAAGCTGCACTGGTGCAACAATGGGGTGATACTATCCTGCCGGACCCGAAAATGAAAACGCGGAGAGGCATTTTTCCCGGAGATCCGGATAACTTTCCCTGGAGCGAAGATACCTACGGGCCGGTTTACGTACCGGAAAAAGGCGCCACCGTGGCACTGGATACCTGCGTGCTGCCCCTGTACCGGCGTATCATTGTCAACTACGAAAACAACCAGCTGGAGGTACAGGGTGATAAAATATTTATCAACGGTAAGGAAACAAAGTCCTACACTTTTAAAATGAATTATTACTGGATGATGGGCGATAACCGCCACCAGTCAATAGATTCCCGCTTCTGGGGCTTTGTGCCGGAAGATCACCTGATTGGTAAAGCATGGGTAATATGGTTTAGCTTCCACAAGACTTACAAGGATTTTTATATCCGCTGGGGAAGGTTTTTTACATTGATTAAATGATATTTTTGCCCAGCCCTTGTCTCAATTCCTTTTCTCATCCTTTTCCTTCATCCCTTTTCTCATCCCTTTTCTCATCCCTTCCCTCATCCCTTTCCCTTGTCCCCCGGGCTTACGCCCGGGGCAACGATGTAGTCGGTTTCTTTCTGTAATGAATGTTTTCTGCCCTGCAGAAGAGGCTTAGAGCAGAAAGTGCTTCAGCCTGCAGAAAGTGCATGAGGACGAGCTACTGTGCATTGGCTGCTTTTACTTTGTTGAGCAGCTGGTCCAGCGCAGCGCGGTCTAACAGCCGGCCTTTGGTAACAACGGCGCTTATTTTTTCGGTGTTGTGGATATCTTCCAGCGGATTGGCGCTGAGAAGAAGGATGTCTGCTTTTTTACCGGCGGCGAGTGCGCCGTAATCTTTTTTATGCAGAAACACGGGGGAGTTGATCACCGAAGCCTGCAACGCCTGCAGGGGTGTAAGTCCAAAACGCACCATGAGCGCCAGCTCCCGGTGTAGCCCGATACCCGGATAATCAAATGAATTCAGATAGCCGGCATCTGTGCCTGCCATGATCTTCACACCGGCTTTTTGCAGTAACGGCAGGATGGCAGACTCTTTTTCGTATATCTCTTTACGATAGGCAATAGCGGTACTGTCGTCTTTCATGACCCGTTTTACACGCATCTCGTAGGTTTTCTGCAACCCCTTGCCGATGTAGGCCAGGTAAGGATCGTGTGCATGATCGTCCTGATCGAAATACGCGAGTATCTGCCCCAGCGAGAGAGTAGGCGTGACCGCCGTGCCCCTGGCTGCCATGTGGCGATAGGCCTTCAGCGCGGCGGCGGTATCAAAATGGGTCAGTATATACCGGCTGATATCGCGGCCTTTGATCTCTCCGCCGGCGATGCGGCGGGAGAGGGCTGCTTCGTCTTTTACACCTGCTTTCCAAACGTAGGACAGGTGCTCTACGGAGCTGAGGCCCGCATCTGTCACCTGCTGCAACGTAAGGGCATAAGGTACATGCCCGGATATGACCATACCACGCTGCCGCGCCGCTTTTACCGCTTCGAGGTACAGGTCGGGCTTCATCGTATTGTCCGTGATTTTTACAAAATCTACGTGTATACGTTGCAGTGAGTCCAGCGCCTGATGCAGTTCTGCGGTGGTGCCAATTTCGATGTCACCCAGCCACACGGATTTATAGCCTTCCAGCTTGGGGCCGGACGTGAAAATAGTAGGTCCCTGCAAGCTCCCGTTGTTGACTGCTTCGCGCCATTTCAGCACCGCTGCGCTGATATCGGCAGAGCAATCGCGGATGGTGGTGATGCCATGAGCGAGGTAGAGTGGCAGAAAGTTCTTGTTTTCGCCGGCAAGGGTATCGCCGCCACCGAAGTGCATGTGGTTGTCCCACAGGCCGGGCATGGCATATTGGTTGCCGCCATCGAAGGTGTTTGCCACCTTGTACCGCTTTGCCTGTTGAACGCCGGTAACGGCCAGGATGGTGTCGTGGCGCACCACGATCGCCTGGTTGGGCGTGATCTTACCGGTTTTGATATCAATTACTTTTACCGGGGAGATGACCAGGTCCGCTGGCTGCTGAGCGGATACCGCGGCCGCTCCTAATAGGGAGAGGAAAATTAAAATACCTTTCTTCATGATGGTGTGTTATTCCGTTGTTGAAAATTCAGCAGCAATGCGGCCGGAACAAAGGTACCTCCGGGAAACAAATACCTGTCCGGTGCCGGTGGCTCCATACCCGCGGTCCCGCAGTGAGCCGGGTGCGCCGTCTTTGGACAAAAGTAGCCCGGAACATAGGGCAGAAATGGCACTCATTATCGAATGACCGGTACTTTTTATAGATGCTTTACCTCACGGCGAAAGTCCACCGGGGTTTGTGTGGTATACTTGCGGAAGAAGCGGGAGAAATAAGAGGTGTCGTTAAAGCCAAGAGAGAAGGCGATCTCTTTTACGTCCATATCGGTCAGTATCAGGAGGCGTTTGGCTTCCAGCAGCAGCCGGTCCCGGATATACTCCCCGGCGGTAATACCGGATTCCTTGCGGCATACCGTGTTGAGGTAACTGGGGGTTACATGCAGGCGTGCGGCGTAGTAGCTGACCTCGCTGTGCTGTGCGTATTGTTTTTCCAGCAGCTGCAGAAAGCGGTTGATCAGCCGGTTGCCTGCGGCGGCTGTTTCCGTAGGGTAGGCTACGGCATACCATCGCTGCAGCAGCAACAGGATAATCTGTAACCGGTGTTGTGTGATATTGGCTGCCGTTTCGCCGGTCATCAGCCGGAGTTCTGCGGTGAGCTGTGCATATTGTTCGCGTGTCAGCTTCAGCAACGGTACGGCGGAAGGTGTGAAAAACGACCACATGGGCCCTTTCTGTAACATAAAGCTTCCGGAAAACATCACCTGGTAGCCGGTGGTATTGGCGGCGAGCCGCCACTGGTGCGCCTGCCCGGGAGCGAGGAAAAATACGGTGTGCGGCATCACTTTATAATCCCGGAAGTCGATGGTGTGCGTGCCACTGCCTTTAGCCCCCACGATCAGCAGCATAAAAAAGTCATGTTTGTGGGCCTCGTCTATCAACGGCATATTGATCGGCTCATGTTGCATGAGCTTAAAATCCTCCTGCCGGTAGGGGAGATTGAAGATTTTTTCTATGCCTAACGTCTTTAACCCCGTGATTGCCATGATGATTGCCGATTATGTGATGAGCTAAGATCGATCCGACTTTCGTTTTTACAGCGATGAGATCAGGATTGCCATAAAATTATGATAATCACCGGCAATTTACTGTTTATCTTTGTGTCCTGATATAAAGCAACTATGGAGTACGCGGCGCCATTTCTCTTACGCAACCGGCATATGCAGACGATCTATCCTTCCCTCTTCCGGAAGATCAGACCGGCTGCCTATCAGCGGCGCCGTATCACCACGCCGGACGGCGATTTCCTCGACCTCGATTTCAGCGAACAGGGAAAAGACCGGGTAGTGGTGATCCTGCATGGCCTCGAAGGCAACGCCAGCCGTAAGTATGTGCTGGGCATGGTGCATATTTTTAATGAAGCCGGTTTTGATACCGTATCCATGAATTTCAGGGGATGCAGCGGAGAACCCAATAAGCTACTGCGATTTTACCACAGCGGGGAAACGGACGACCTGCAAACCGTGATATCTTACCTGGTATCACTGAAAAAATATACGGCGATCCACCTGGTAGGTTTCTCCCTCGGCGGTAATGTAACGCTGAAGTATATCGGTGAGCGGGGAACAGCTATTGAGCCGCTGATCAGGTCTGCAGTGGCCATCTCTGTACCCTGCGATCTGAAAGGGAGTTCCGCTGAACTGGAAAAGAAACACAACACCATTTACATGCAACGTTTCATCCGCGATCTGAAAGAGAAGCTGCGGCTGAAACAATTGCAATACCCGGACGGCATCAGCCTGGAAGGCTTTCAGCATATCCGTACCTTCCGCCAGTTCGACGACCGCTATACCGGCCCTATGCACGGTTTCCGCGATGCGATCGATTACTGGCAACAATGCAGTTCCCTGTATGTATTAGACCGGATCAGTATTCCCACGCTGCTGATCAACGCTAAAGACGACCCTTTCCTCAGCCCCGCCTGTTACCCGTACGAAATAGCGCGCCACAGCGATACTTTTTTCCTGGAAACACCGTTTAATGGTGGCCATGTAGGCTTCGTGACTTTCAACGAACCTTACTACTGGTCAGAGCAACGGGCGCTCGCCTTTTTCCGGGAACATGCATAACACCATGGACGAAGAAATGCGCCGCAGGTGTTTATTTTTTCTTATTTTGATGTTTAATGGCCACCAACAGTAGTGATCAAATACGGATGTTGTTCGAAGAGCACCGTAACGGGACCCTCTCCGATCCTGCCGCACAGCAGCTGAAACAGTTGCTGGACAATGACCCCCTTGCCCGCGATACGTGGGACGCCCTGCAGCAACAGGCTGTCCGGGAAACGGCTCCCAACAGGCCTCCGCGCCGTCTCGCCGGTCAGTGGTTCGCCTGGGCCGCTACGGCCCTGTTACTGATGGTCGCAGCCGGCAGCTATTTTATTTATCATACCCATCGGCATCACGACGGCACTTTTCCCGCCAGGACGCGCGAATTTGTACCGGTGAAAAATGCGGTGCAGCTGCTGGTGCCCGGCCGTGCTTCACTGGCGCTCACCGGCGACAGTTCTTTCCAGATATGGCAGGTGGGACAGGTGCAGCTGCGCAACGATTCCACCGGACTGCATTACGGCGGCCCTGCCAAAGGGTACGGACTTAATACCCTGCTGGTGCCTCCAGGCGCAGACTACCGCATCACCCTGTCGGACGGAACACAAATCTGGCTCAACTGCGCCTCCAAGCTGCGTTTCCCTTTCAGCTTCCCCGACAATAAACGCGAGGTGTACCTCGAAGGCGAAGCCTGGTTTATAGTGGCTGCCAATCCGGACCAACCTTTTGAAGTGCATACGCCCAATACCTCCATTACGGTACTGGGCACTGCTTTTAATGTCAACGGCTACGACGATGAACGTGTGCGGGTGTCGCTCGTGGAAGGCGCGCTGACCGTGAAAGGCGCTTCCGATGAAGTAACGCTGAAGCCAGGCATGGAATGCGTGTATGGCGATTACAACGGTATCCGCACCGCCCCCTTCGATACCGCCACCATCCGCGGATGGATGAAAGGAGAAGGGTATGCTATCAGCAACCAGAAACTACGCGACCTCAAACCTATCCTCGAACGCTGGTTTGCGGTACAGGTGATTTTTGATAAACCGGAAATCGCTCACGTGGCCGTTACCGGCCCGCTGGAGAAAAACAAGCTGCCCGCTTTCCTGCAGGCGGTGGAGGCTTCCGGCCATCTCCGTTATTATTTTATGGGGAATGAATTACATTTTACGCTGCCTTAAAAATGCCGGTGTTTATTTTTTGCGTAAAAACATCCTCTGACAAGTTTAGGCATGCGGTTATCCCACCGTCCGTCCCCTGGCCGCATATTTGGAAAATATTCCTTCCTGATTTTATTATCTTTCTGCTCTTGACCAATTGATCTCTATGGGACTTGCACGCAGAAATTTTCTGAAAAATATCGGGCTGGCGATGGCCGGAACTATGATGGTAAGGATACCGGCGCTGGGCCGGGCAGTGGCACCGGGCGGCGACCTGCTGCTGGCGGGGCAGCCGGATGCCGCATGGCTGGCGTCTTTATACGACCGCGGCCAGGCCACTACTTACCTGAAAAGCAGGAACGAACTGCAATACATCGGCATGCCCGTAGGCGGTATCCTCTGCGGTACCGTATACCTCGGTGGCGACGGCAGGTTGTGGCTGTGGGATATTTTTAACCGAAACCAGGAAGGGATAGAGCCAAAGGAGGTGGACTGGAAAGAGGCTGTACTCGGACAGGCGAAGAAAGTCCGCTCCCGCGACGGCGCCTGTTATATCCAGCCCTCCAAAGATATCCGTCCGCTGGAACAGGGCTTGGCGCTAAAGCTCACGATCGGAAAAGAAACCATTGTCCGCCCGCTGGACGAAGCTAACTGGCCGGAAATAGCCTTTGAGGCTACCTATCCCATGGCCACTATCCGTTATATAGACCCTGCGCTGCCGGTGGAACTCACGCTGGAGGCGTTTTCTCCTTTTATTCCCCTGAATGAAGACGATTCGGGGCTGCCGGTCACCCTGTTATCCTTCCATATCCATAATAAGGGCAAGGTACCTGTGGAAGCTGCTTTGCTGGGATGGCTGGAAAACAAGGCCGGTATCGATCATGCAAAGGAAGAGCTGCATGAACGGGTGAATACCCCTGCCGGCGGAAAAGGGTGGAAAGGCGTTTTGTCTGCCGTACGTGCTAAAGACGCTGCCAATGCAGCATGGCAGCAAAGTCCGGACAACGGTAGTCTCTGCCTGGCGGCATTTGACGATAAGGCGACTGTCACCACGCAGCTGGAGCTGCCGCTGACCGAAGCTTCGTTTAGCCGGTCCCGTCAGGAAACCGCTGTACATCGTGTCGGCGAAAAACTGATCGGCGGCGTTGCGGTAAAACATCGCCTGCTACCGGGTAAGGATATACGTACCGACTTTGCCATCAGCTGGTATTTCCCGAATCTCTCTTTTAAAGATATACAAGGCAAAGGGCGTTATTATGCCAATCACTTTGCCGATGCCGCCGCTGTAGCAGGTTATGTGCGGGAACATCACGCGCGGCTCACGCACGACAGCCGGTTGTGGAAAACTACCTGGTACGACGCTTCGTTGCCCTGGTGGTTGATGGAGCGCACTTTCGTGAATATTTCCACACTGGCCACCACCACCGCACACCGTTTTCAGTCGGGCCGCTTTTACGCCTGGGAGGGCGTGGGCGCCTGCGAAGGCACCTGCACCCACGTATGGCAGTATGCGCAGGCAGTAGGCAGGATATTCCCGGCGCTGGAGCGCGACACGCGGCAGCGGGTGGACCTGGGCATCGGCATGCAGCCCGATGGCGGCATCCTGTTCCGCGGCGAGGCGGAAAAACGTCCTGCTATCGACGGACAGGCGGGCACCGTGCTGCGTATCTACCGTGAACACCAGATGACCACAGATGACCGTTTCCTGCGGCACAACTGGCCGCAGATCAAAAAAGCCACGCAATTTATCATCCGGCAGGACCGCAACGGCGACGGGCTGGAAGATACGCCCATGGAGAACACGCTGGACGCCATCTGGGACGGCGAAATCGCCTGGATAGCGGGATTGTGTATCGCCGCCGTGCAGGCCGGTGCATTGATGGCCGCGGAAGCAGGGGATACCGCTTTTGCAGCTATCTGTAAGGATTATGTGGAAAAAGGCCGCCGGAATATGGAGACACAATTGTATAACGGAGAATACTTTATTCACCAGCCAGACAAAATAAAAGGCCGTTCAGTGATCGGCAGTTACAATACCTGTCACATCGACCAGGTGTACGGCCAGAGCTGGGCGTTTCAGGTAGGTATGGACAGGGTGCTGGATAAAGAAAAAACATTATCCGCGCTGCGCGCTTTGTGGAAGTATAATTTTATGGAAGACGTAGGGCCATACCTGGCCACCCATCCGGGCGGCCGCCCATACGCCCTGCCGGGCGAAGGAGGGATGATCCTGAACACCAATCCTTACAGGGAGGAATTTCCGTTTGGCGTGAAAGACGCGTGGCAGCTGGGATATTTCAACGAGTGCATGAGCGGTTTTGAGCACCAGGTGGCGTCTCATATGATGGCGGAAGGTATGACCACGGAAGCGCTTACACTAACAAAAGCGGTACATGACCGTTACCATGCCGCCAAACGCAACCCTTTCAACGAAATTGAGTGCAGCGACCACTACGCCCGCGCCATGGCCAGTTACGGTACCTTTATCACCGCCTGTGGATTCGCGTATCACGGTCCGCATCGATATATCCGCTTCGCACCGGCGATGCAAAAAGAAAACTTCAAAGCGCCTTTTGTGACGGCAGAAGGGTGGGGCACCTATACACAGCTACAACAGCATGGCCGCGGAGATTACCGGCTGGCGCTGAAGCATGGCCAACTATCCTTACTGACCTGTTGTTTTGAACAAAGCCATCCGGCTGCCGTGGTGGTGAAAGCCGGCGCACGGCAATTGCCGGCCACATTCACGCACGAAAACGGTCGGGTAACGGTTACGCTGAAACAGGCAGTCACCCTGCATGCGGGAGAGACGCTGCAGGTCACCATGACTTCATGAACAGGAATTGTGTAGTTTTGCGTTTCGTTAAACCCAGGTAAATGGAACCTTTGAAATTATATATGTTATTGCTGGGATGCACCATCCCCGGCCGTCATACTGAACAACATGATGTCTTTTTCGGCATTGCGCGTAAACTGAGCGACCTGATACCGGATATGAAAGCTTTCTGGCCTGAAGCCGGCGACAAGCTGCATGTAGACGCCTGGAGGGAGGTGAACAATGTCGGCAATTACCAGATCACCGTGGTTTCCCGTGAGGAAACAGTGGACAATGCAGAGCAGCTGTATTTCCTGAACCTTGGCGGCTATAAACCGGGAGAGATGGAAGAGTATCATTACAAAATGCTGCGCGTCAGCAAAGACATCGGCGCCGCTATCCGGGAAGCGAAAGAGACAGCTTTCTACCAGCATAATACCTTTACCTCTCCGGGATCACCCGCCGCTACTTCTCACGTGGACGATAAATACGGTGTGGATGTAGACGATATCGTTCCGGTGAAAGATATTCTGCCGGCCTCCGTGAGGACTCAATATCAACTGAAAATAACACAGATCTCAACTCCGGCGCCCGAAGACGAACTGCATCTGGGGTACTTCCAGCTTCACAAATTATAATTACGAATTACGAATTACGAATTACGAATTACGAATTACGAATTACGAATTACGAATTACGAATTACGAATTTCCTTACAGACAGGTTACTTAAGTAACCGCTTTATAAAAGGACCCTCAATTCGTAATTCGTAATTCGTAATTGTTTCAGGAGTTGTCGTCCGGATCTTCCCTGTCTTCCTGGTCTTCCTGGTCTTGCTGCCCGGGTTGGCTGGGCTGGTTAATATTGTAGTTATCGGTTGTTTCGGTCTGCTGGAATTCACCGGTTTCTTCGCGTTGGGTATGGTGCTCGTTATTATCGGGCTGACCGGCCGGTTTGTGTTCTTTTGCCATACACATATTTTTAGGGAAATGGCCACAAAGACTACGCCATTGGGATGAGCGGTAAATCGAATTCCGCTCTTTTTTTATACTTTTCCGGTCACAACCAACCATTAACACTGATGAAAAAAGTTTTTCTTGTATGCGCTGCCATGGCAGGCATGACCCACCTGTATGCACAAAAGGCCGGGGTAACTATTACTGGTAAAATACCGTCTGTTTTCAATAATGAGTACATCTATCTGCTGAAGGGCAGGGGTACTGCGCTCGATTCCGCCAAAGTGGAAAAAGGCGCTTTTACCCTGAAATATGCGTTGACAGACACTATTCAGGCTGCCTTACGGGTCACGAAAAAAGAAGACGGCAAGTCTTATTATGGCACCAGGAACGTATTCCTGAAGCCCGGCGACAAGGTATCGCTGACGGTAAAAGATACCAGCGGCGGTAACCTGCTGGCGAAAGGAGTGCTGAAAGGTGCTTCACTCTCTTTGCAACAGGAGCAACTGCAAAAAGAACTGAAGGAGGTAACCGGCGAAATGGATGCGCTGCGTTCCAGATACATGCAGCAGATGCAGGCCGTACAGAGTGGCAAGGCCCAAAGGGACACTGCTGCCGAAATGGCCATGGGCAATAAAATGAGCGAGCTGTGGAAACAACAGGAGGGCATTACCAATGCTTTCATTAACGCTCACCCGGATTATTATGTGAGCCTGGTAGAATTCAAGGAAAGCCTGGGTGGTCGTGTAAAAGACGTGCCTGCTACACAGGAGCGTTTCAATAAATTTACGCCGGCATTGCGTCAGTCTTCGCTGGGATTGTCTGTACAGGAGTTGCTGAAAGCGTCTGCCAAACTGAGCGTTAACCAGCCTGCTCCTGATTTTGCTTCCACTACGCCGGACGGCAAGACATTAAAGTTGTCTGACCTGAAAGGCAAATATGTGCTGCTTGATTTCTGGGCCAGCTGGTGCGGTCCCTGCCGTGCAGAAAATCCGAATGTGGTGAAAGCTTTCCAGCAGTATAAAGACAAAAACTTTACCGTGCTGGGCGTATCACTGGACCGCGAAGGCGCGCACGATAAGTGGACAGAAGCTATTGAGAAAGACGGCCTGGCATGGTACCATGTGAGCGACCTGAAATGGTGGAAGGCAGATGCGGCGGCGCTGTATATGATCCGTTCCATTCCGCAGAATTTCCTGATTGATCCTAACGGAAAAATCATTGCTTCCAACCTGCGTGGCGAAGCGCTGCAGGAGGAACTGGCGAGACTGCTGAAATAGTATTTTTACCGCTCCAGGATCGCGGTAACGCCCATGCCACCAGCGGTGCAGATGGATACCAAAGCCCTGCCCCCGCCGCGTTCCTGGAGTATTTTAGCCGTTTGTGCCACAATCCTGGCGCCCGTGGCGGCAAAAGGGTGACCGATGGCCACGCTGCCGCCTTTCGTGTTTAGTTTGTTACGGTCTATACTTCCCAGCGGGGCGTCCAGTCCCAGCTTTTTACAGTAAGCGGCGTCTTCCCAGGCTTTGAGGGTACAGAGTACCTGGCCGCAGAAAGCTTCATGAATTTCATATACATCGAAATCCTGCAGGCGCAGGTTGTTGCGTTGCAGCAGTCGCGCTACGGCATAGGTAGGCGCCATCAGCAGGCCTTCGCCGTGCACATAGTCCACCGCAGCGGTTTCCCCGTCTGTCAGGTAAGCTTGTACGGGCCACTGCCGGCGCTGTGCATATTCTTCGGAAGCCAGTAGCAGCGCGGCTGCGCCGTCGGTATAGATGGTGCTGTTGCCGGCGGTGAGCGAGCCTTTGCCGGTATGATCAAAAGCGGGTTTCAGTGTGGCTAATTTTTCAGGTGTGGTGTCCGGGCGGATGATGGTGTCGCGGCTCACGTTTTTAAAGGGGATGACCAGCCCTTCGAAGAAGCCGGCCATATAGGCGCGGGTAGCGTTCATATGACTGGTATACGCCAGCGCGTCCTGATCTTCCCGGCTGATGCCCCATTCCTGTACCATCTTTTCTGTGTGTTGTCCCATAGAGAGGCCGGTGCGCGGTTCTACAATGGAAGGATAGAGGGGCGACAGTTCGCGGAAACGGACGGAAGTGAGGATACGCAGCCTTTCTCCCAGTGTTTTAGCGCCTTTGAGGGCGGTGAGTTTCCAGGCTAACTGTTGTTGCAGCATCAGCGGAAGGTCGCTGTTGGTATCGCTTCCGCCGGCGATACCGGTTTCTATCTGTCCGGCAGCGATGCGCAGGCCCAGTTGTATGGCAGCATCGAGGCTGGTACCGCAGGCGCGTTGTACATTGTATGCGGAGGTATGCGGATCGAGCACGGTGCCCAGCACACATTCCCGTGCGAAGTTCCATTCAGTGGAGCGGTTCAGCAGCGCGCCCAGCGCCACATCACCGATGCGTTGTCCTTCCAGCCGGTAGGTGCTCACCAGGGCGTGCAGGCAGGCGGTGAGCATCTCCTGGTTGGAGACCCGGTTGTATTCCCGGAAAGATTTGACAAAGGGAATCCGTTTCCCGCCGATAATGGCCACTTTTCTCATAAAAGCGCATTTATTTAAAGGTACTTAAAATGAAAGAAGCGGCCATGCTGTCAGAGGCTGGTGACGGGATTGGGCAGCGGATCTCCTTTGAATGCGGCCAGTATGTTTTTGGCAGCCATGGCGGACATGGCGTTACGGGTTTCCACGGTGGCAGAGCCAATATGTGGCAATACCGCCACAGTCGGCATATTGAGCAAAGGGTTGTCGGGCTGCATCGGTTCCGGATTGGTGACATCCAGCCCGGCGCCCCAGATAACGCCCTGTTGCAGTGCCGCAATCAGGTCTGTTTCGTTGTGGATGGCTCCCCTGGCGGTATTGATGAAAATAGCCGAAGGCTTCATCTGTTCAAAAACAGCTTTGTTGAACACGCCGGTGGTTTCCGGTGTCAGCGCGGTATGTACGGTGAGCACATCGCTCTGGGCCAGCAGTTCCCCGAAAGAAACCCTGACGGCGCCCAGCTCCTGTTCAGCGGCTTCGTTGCGGCCACGGTTGTGGTAGATCACTTTCATGTTAAAAGCGCTGACGCAACGTTTGGCCATCACATGACCGATATTGCCCAGCCCCCAGATACCGAGCGTTTTTCCTTCCAGGTCAACGCCCAGATTGGCGGTAGGTTCGGAGAAATTCCATTCTCCGCGAAGGATACGCCGGTAGTGGAAAAAGGCTTTACGCGCCACAGACATCATCAGCAGGAAAGCAGTATCAGCGGTGGCGGCGCTTAATACGCCCGGCGTGTTGGTCACCGGTACCCGCAGTTCGTTGGCCGCGGCCACATCTACCTTGTCATATCCGACAGACAACAGCGCTATTACTTTCAGGTGGCGGCACTGCTCCAGGAAAGCGCGGTCTATGTGGTTGTCGCTGGCCAGCAGCAACGCATCGTATTGCTGGCACTGTGCAATCAGCTCTGCTGCAGAAAGTCCCCGTTTCTCTGTCCATTGGGTTACGCTGATGCCTGCATGTTGTAATAGTTCCAGTCCATCCGGCGGGATGACTCTTGTCGCAAAAACCCTCATCATATTTATTGATTTTCGATTTTTTGATTTCGTGATTTTTTGATTTCGTGGAAAGAAGTAATGGATTGGGTCATACTAAACTCAAATCCCCAAATCCCCAAATCCCTAAATCCCTAAATCCCTTAATCCCTTAATCGTTTGCTCCATTTCCATATCTCAAACCACCATACAGATACCGCGCCAACGCCGGCACATATGAGCAGAGAGCGTATATCCAGTGCCGTGATATGGAAGAAGCCCGACACCGCTGGAATATAAAGCATCGCTGCCAGCAGCACCAGCGTAATCAGGATAACGCCTACCATCAGCTTGTTGCGATTGCGCATGCTGGCTATAAATGAATAATAGAAAGAGCGGTTCACCTGTGTGAGGAATACATTGGCAAGTACCAGCGTCGTAAATACCATGCTGCGGACATAGGTTTCATCGTGGCCCTGTGACAGGCTGTACCGGTAAACGCCCAGTACGCCGGCGGTGATAGCGAGTCCCTGCAGCAGGCTGATGATCATTTCCCTGAAAGACAGGAACGTTTGTCCGATAGGGCGTGGCGGCAGCCGCATGGCGTTGGGTTCCATCGGTTCGTTTTCATACACGATAGAACATGTAGGGCCCATGATCAGCTCAAGGAAAATGACGTGTACCGGCGTGAAAATATTCGGGTACTTCCATCCGAGGAACAGCGGCAGTGATACGGTGAGAATAATGGGGATATGAATGGAGATAATGTACTGTACTGCTTTTTTGATGTTGGTATAGATCCTCCGGCCAACGGCCACTGCATCTACCATGCCGGAGAGGTCGTCGTTCACGAGGATCAGGGCGGCGGCCTGTTTGGCGATCTCGGTACCTTTCTGGCCCATGGCGATGCCGATGTGGGCGGCTTTCAGGGCGGGACCGTCGTTGACGCCGTCGCCGGTCATGGCCACTACCTGGCTGTCTGCCTTGAGTGCGTTGATGGCGGCCAGTTTGGCTTCGGGGAACATGCGGGTGAAGATGTTCACACGCAGCAGTGTGGCCTGCATGTCGGGAAGGGACTGTTGCATGAGGGCATCGCCGTCGATCGCTTCTCCTGCGTGCCGCAGGCCGGCCTGGGCAGCGATGGCTTTGGTGGTGGCGCTGTTATCGCCGGTGATGATTTTGATATCGATACCGGCCTCATAAAACTGTTGGAAGACCTGGCCGATATTGGCTTTTGGAGGATCATAAAAAGCCACCAGTCCCACGAAACTGAAGGGCAGGTCCTGTTGTTGCGCCGGGTAGTCTGTTCCTTTGAAGTTGGAGGTAGCTACGCCCAGCAGGCGATATCCTTTTTCCGCCAGTTGGCTGACCTGTTGCTCTACCTTGTTTTTTTCTGCCTCCGGCAGATGGCAAACGCGGAGGATTGCTTCCGGCGCTCCTTTGGCGGCGATGATCCGCTGACCGTCGTTCGTTTCAAACACGTGCGTCATCATGGGCGGTTTGCCTTCCAGCGGGTATTCATGTACCATGTGGTACTGCGGGCGTTCATCCGTTGCCGTAGTCTGCGCATACAGCTGGTGCAGCGTCTTCTCCATCGGATCAAACGGTACCGGTTCGCTGGCCCACATGGCGGCGCGGATAACGGCGGCCGGCCACTGCCCGTTTTCATACAGCGTTTGATCGGCCGCGTTATAGGCCGACTGCAGGCTCATTCTGTTTTCCGTGATGGTACCGGTTTTATCGGTGCAGATGACGGTAGCGCTGCCCAGCGCTTCCACCGTGCGTATTTTTTTGACGATGATGCCCAGCTGCATCAGCCGCCGGGAGCCAAGCGCCATAAACGTTGTGAAGGCTACAGGTATCTCTTCCGGCAGGATGGACATGGCGAGGGTGAGCCCTTTGAGCAGGCTGTCGGTCAGGCTGCGGCTCTGTATAAAATTGTACAGCCATACGGCGAGGAATACGCCGATGCCGATGATGGCCATCCCTTTTACAAACTGCTCTATCTGTTGCTGCAGCGGCGTAGGTTCCTCCCGGATGTCCAGGATAGCCTTGCCCAGCTGTCCTATTTTGGTCTGGTCGCCGATCTGTTCCACGCGGCAGATGGCCAGGCCGGATACCACGACCGTCCCGCTGTAGACGTAGGGGGCTTCGCTGCCGGCGTCCTTGAAAACGGCGAAGGCTTCGCCCGTGAGGGCTGATTCGTTGACAGAGAAATCGTTGCTGTGCACAATCACGCCGTCGGCATTGATGGTATTGCCTTCCGACACCACCAGCATGTCGCCGGTGACGATATCGGCGGTGGGGATGGATTGCAGCGTACCGTTGCGGATCACCTTACTCAGCGGCTCGTTCATTTTTTCCAGCGCTTCCAGCGCCTTACGGCTACGGCTGTCCTGGTAAAAAGAAATGCCGGATACCACGGCGATGGCGGCCAGCATAAAATAGGCTTCGCCCCATTCGCCGAGTACAAAGTAAATGGCTGTAACGGCAATCAGCAACATCAGCATTGGCTCCTGCAGTATCTCTTTCAGCAGGGCCAGCACCGGGTTAATGGAAGGTTCCGGCGGAATGTTCCGGCCGTGCTCCTCCCGGGAGGCAGCTACTGCTGCATCATCGAGGCCGGTGATATTTTCCGGTAAATTGATTTTTACTGCCATACGCCGGGTTTTTTGTTGATACTGCCGTTGAAAACCGCCACAGTTTGCATCAGGATGGGAAAATAATAACGCGTCTAATATAACAAATAATGACGGGGCACAGGCAAAAGTGTTATCTTCCCGTCGGAAACATGTCCGGAATGGTTCTTGTGGGCTTCATCAACTAACTGTCATCACAACTCATGCGGAAACCGGGTCCGAGTAATCTATTTATCAGATATATCTCTGCAAATAAGTGGTTGGTGGCTGCCATCTGTGTAGTTACCGTATTAAGACTTTCTTTTATTGGCGCGATGGGGCTGATGCCGCAGGATGCTTACTATTTCTTTTATGGTCAGCACCTGGCGTTGTCCTACTTTGATCATCCGCCCGCTATAGCCTATACGCTGCGGCTTTTCACGGATGTATTGGGCAGGCATGCCTGGGTGATCAAGCTGGCCGATACGGTGGTGACTATCGGCACATTGCTGGCTTTTTACCGGTTGTCCACTTTTTTCCTGTCGCGGCACCGTGCTTCCCGCGCCCTGCTGTTGCTGTATTCCACACTGATGATCACGTTGCTGTCGCTGGTGTCTACGCCGGACGTGCCGCTGCTGTTGTGGTGGGGCATTTCGCTCATTGCGTTGTACAAAGCGGTGTTTGAAGGCAGCCGGATGGCCTGGGTGTGGACGGGCATAGCAATGGGGCTGGCGTTTGACAGCAAGTACACCGGTATCATATTGCCGGCGGGCACTATCCTGTTTTTGTTATTGTCTGCCCCTCACCGGCGCTACCTCTGGTCGCCGTGGCTGTTGCTGGCCGTTGCGTTTTTCCTGCTGACTGTTTCTCCTGTGGTGATCTGGAATGTGGAAAACCAGTTTGCCTCTTTCCGTTTTCAGTCATCCGGAAGAGTAGGCGGTATGGAGCTGCATCCGCTGGATTTCTTTGGCGTCATCGGGCATCAGGCTGCGATACTGATACCGGTGTTGCTGGGCGCGTTGTTCTATTATCTGTACAGGGCTTTTGGCCGTTACCGGCGGAGGGCGTGGCGTGTGCCGGCGAAGCAGCTGTTCCTGCTCTGTTTTTTCCTGCCGCCGTTTTTGGGTTTTATGCTGATCTCTCCCGTTTACTGGGTGAAGCTGAACTGGATGATGCCGGCGTATATCACGGGAATTATCTGGGTGAGCGCCTGGATGGGCATGAAATATATCCGTTGGCAGTGGATCGTTTCCATGGTGGTGCATCTGGCGCTGGCGGTAGAGATTTTGTTTTATCCCGTGCCTATTCATTCAGATGATACCATGATAGGCTGGGAAGGCCTGGGGAAAGCGGCGCGGGAGATACGTGCGCAGTACCCGGATGATTTTATTTTTTCTGCCGATGATTATAAAACGAGCGCCATGCTCAATTTCTATCTTCCCGGGATGGTCTATTCCAGGAATGTTATCGGGGAGAATGCGCTTCAATTCGATTATATCGGTACAGATCTGAGCAGGCTGGAAGGCAGGAATGCCATCTTTATCAATTCCCTGACAGACGTGAAGGATGACAAGGACGAGCAGGCGTATGTAAATGAGCTGCAGCCTTATTTTGCTGAACTGGAGCCGCTGCCGCCTATTATTGTGAAACTGCATGGCAGGGTAGTCCGTAAATTCCTGGTGTACCGTTGTTTTGGCTATCGGCCGCCTCAGCCCTCCGAAGCGGGCCGGAAATAGCTACAGGCCGAGGTCTTTCCTTACCAGGGGAACATTATTTTCCGCAGTGCTGATCAGGATATTAATACTGTCATTGGTGGCGTTGTCCCATACGCCGCAGTGTTTGATCTGGTCAAAGCAGGGCTGCAGGTAATCCATGCCGAGGCTTTTAAAAGACGTCGCAACCTTATGCGTCTGGTGTTTGAGGGCTTCAAGGTCTTTATCCACTGCGAGTTGCCGGCAGTCGTTCACATAATCCAGGAGTGCGTCGAGATACATGGAGGCGATTTCCTTCAGGAATTTATAATCACCGGCGCTGACGAGCAGCAGGTACTGAAAGGAGTAGGCCGGGGTGGTCACATTGGCCAGTTGCCGGAGCTTTTCCGCAGAATTACGCATAAGAAGCTGCTTTAGGGGTTTTGTAAACAGATCTGTACCATTAAGTTACGACAATCAGCCGGATTTCGGTGACGATGGTCACCGGTCGCGTTGATGACAATCATTCCCTGTTGCCATGATTATCATTGTTCAGGGTTGGGGGTGGAGGTATCTTTGTGTTGTCGGGAATATTTAATGTTTTTCTTTTTTTAATATGAACGCATATGTTTACCGGTTTCTTTTCCTCATCCCTGCAGCGGAGATTTTGTGAAGGCTTTCTTTTTTATCCGATCAGAAGGCTGCGGCAATACGGAGGATACATCTTCAAACAGTATAAATCAAAGTCAGGCATCAAAACGCTGCTGGAAAACCAGCGACAGATATTTGACTATAATGGTTACTATGCGTCGGAACTGGCCCGGCAGCTGAAAGATACGGCGTTGCCGCAGGCAGCAAAGCTTTCCCGGAAACTGGAAGCGTTGTATGTGGCCAGCAGGCAGGAGATGCAACACAATGCGGTAGGCTTTATGGAGTTCAACGAGGTGATCATCAGCTATTACCGGGAGTTGAGCACTTACCAGGTGGTGGTGCTGGAGAGCCTGGAGAAAGAAATGAAACCGGCTATCCGTATCAAAGCAGATGATGCGGCTTTACAGTCCTTTAGGCCTGACTATCACGGCAACGTGCGGGACGTCATGAAGGCTTTTATCAAAGAGAGTAACAGGACCGCCGGATATTTACAGAAATGTATTGACGGTGACAGTAATATTTATGATATTTGTGCAGATCGAAAAATGCAGGACCTGGTCAACAGCATCAAGGAAATGACGCTGATACAGCGTGGAATGGTTACCTTGCTGCAACACTGGGAAGACCAGCAAAGGCTGAATGGTCTGCAGGTGTATTATAATTAGCAGCACTTACTTACTATGAACAACCGGGAAGAAATCAGGGGAAAGAATCTGCAGGACCAGCAGATATGCAGAGGGTGGCTAAGTATTCTGGAAGGACTAAGAAAAGAGAACACGGCACTGTTGGACAGGCTGACTGCCTCCCTGCGCCATGTTAATTCCCGGGAATTCCTGGACCAGGCGGAAGCCTTTCAGGAAAAGATGATCAGCAAAAACGAGTCTTTAAAGTTATTGCGGCATGAAGTGATGGAGCAGCTGGACTGGCTGGACATTGTGCCACAGCCCAGGGAAGAGGCCCCGCACGACTGGCCGGTGCTCACGCAGGATATGCGAAAGATGCAGGAAGAATTTGAGAAAATGAAAGCGGCGTTCAATAACCTGCTGCGCAACTGGCAATTAGAGTAGAGATACCTGAATGATTGATAAATGAGAAGGAAAATCGTGTAAAAGATGTAATGTGAATGTGCGGATGAAAGTGTAGCAAGACCGAGGGAACGACAGTGTGGATGAAAAGATTGTGTAAGTGGATGTGGGGATGGTTTGTGAATGGATGGGAATGTGAAAGTGCTATGCAGAGAGATGGTGGGTTTGAAATTGTGGGGAATGTGAAAGTGACGATGTGTGGAGATCATTTTTTGTCCCCCGGGCCGGCAGGCCCGGGGCAAAAAGTGTTTTAAGCCGGATCAGTTGCGCATCGCGGCGATTTTTTCTTTTTCTTTCAGCACGATGGTGCCATCGCGTAAAGTAATCAGTTGTTCATCCCTGAAATCCCCGAGGGTACGTATCAGCGACTCCTTGGCCACTCCGGCCACCGCAGCCAGGTTCTCCCGGCTGATATCAATTTCAAATTGCGGTTTATTGGTGGTGTTGTACTTATGGTCCAGCGTGATCAGGGCGGAAGCTACTTTTTTACGCAGGGAACTATAGGCCAGCGCAATCAGCTGCTGTTCTTTTTCCGCAATGTTTTTAGCCAGCAGCTGAACAAAGCGGCTCAGCACTTCCGGGTTGTTATTCACCAGTTCTTCGAAATCCTGGTGCGGAATAATGGCCAGCACAGTATCTTCGATGGCTTCTGCGCTTTCCTGGTAGGCGCCCGCTTCCAGTAAAGCCGTGTACCCCAGAAAATCCCCCTGGTTATACAACCCGGTGATCAGTTCCTTCCCATCATCATTGCGCTGATAGGTTTTTACCTTGCCTTCCATAATATAATAGAGGCTTTCCGGCCTGTTGCCCGCAGCGTATATCTGTTGTTTCTTTTTATAATGATTGGTATTCCGGTCTTCTTTGAGGGAGGCCAGCAGGTCTTTTCCGGAAGTATTGGACAGCAGCGTGTGCAATCCGCTGATGCCTGAAGTTTCCGGCTGCCGTATTTCTGCACATCTGCGGAGACGGCTTTCTATGGCGCTGAGCAGTTCAGCGCCTTCAAACGGTTTGGTGATGTAATCGTCGGCGCCCATTTCCATGCCTTTCCGGACGTCGGTGCGTTCTGTTTTGGCGGTGAGGAAAATAAACGGGATGGGCCGGAGGCTTTCATTCTTATGCAACATATGCAGTACGCCGTAGCCGTCGAGCACGGGCATCATGATATCGCATACGATGAGGTCGGGCTGTTGTTCGAGGGCTATCGTCACACCCTCTTTGCCGTTGGAGGCCGTCAATACATGGTAGTTGGCCAGTTCAAGAATCTCCGACAGGTTATCGCGGATATCTTTATTGTCTTCGATCAGCAGGATTTTTTCCAAGATATGTCAGGTTTTGGGGGTGGGAATATGAACGATGAATTCGGTGCCTTTGTCCGGTTCACTGTGGCAGGTGATCTGTCCTTTCATCAGTTCCGTGTACTTGGCCACAATATGCAGGCCGAGCCCGGTGCCCTGGATGTTTTCGACATTGCTGCCGCGGAAAAATCTTTCAAACAGGTGCTGTTGGTCTTCCGGTTTGATACCGATGCCGCAATCCTTTACCGACACGGTCAGCCGGTAAGGGGTAGCTAACGTGCGTACATAAACGGTACCCTCGTCAGGAGAAAATTTTAATGCGTTGGATACAAGGTTGGTCAGTATATGGCGCAGCAGGCTACCGTCGAACCAACTTTCGGCCGGGCCGTCGTGGCTGTATACCACCTGTTGCCTGGCGCGTTTCAGCCCTTCGGCTTCCGCCAGTATTTTTTCAACATGCTTGCGCGTATCGGTCAGCGCCGGCCGTACCTGTATCTTGCCTTCCTCGATTTTTCCGAGCGACAGGAAATCGTTCAGGATATCGGTAAGCAGGTGCACGGCAGAAGCGATTTTCCGGATATGCGCCAGCCGTTTGGGTTGGTCTTCCGTGGTGGTATATTTTTCCAGCAGGTAGGTAGATGACAATACGGTGCTGAGCGGTGTACGGAACTCATGAGAAGCGATAGACACGAAGCGGGATTTCAGCACGTTCAGCTCTTTTTCTTTGTCCAGCGCCTGCCGCAGCTCCGCTTCCGACTTCCGCCTGGCAGAGATGTCGAGGCCAATGGCGATGTAACCGGTGATCTGCTGACTTTCATCCCGTATAGCCGATACCGTTAATGCTACGGGAAAACGGCTACCGTCTTTGCGGATGTAGCTCCATTCGGATTCATTGGGCAGGTTGAGCCGCGCTTTGGCCGTCAGGGCGTCAAATCCGGGCTCCACCACCTGCTGCAGCTCTTCCGAAAGTTTGGCGGCGCGGTGCTCCAGTTCTTCAAAGTCGTGAAACTGTACCAGCGAGCCGGTATCCGTCACTTCGCGGGCAGGGTACCCCAGCATTTTTACCGCTGCAGGGTTAAAGAACCGGATATGCCCCATCGGTTCGGTCACAATCAGGATAGCGTCTAAGTTGGTCCAGATGCTGTTGAGGAAATTGCTGACCCGCCGGTAAGCCGATTCTTTGCCGGCCATAATGTGTGCTTCCAGCTGTTGCGCATCCTGCGCCCGCTTCAGAGCGTCGGCAGTTTGCTGTTGTGCGGAAAGATCGGTGATGAAACAGACCTGGTAGTGCTGATCGTCCTGCAGGTAAGAGGTGCAGGTCACTTTTACCGGGATGACCTGCCCGTTTTTACAACGCAACCACGACCGGATATCCCCCGCCAGCAGGCTGTCTGCCGGTTTTTCCTGCACTTCTTCCGCAGTGTGGCCACTCCATTCCAGGAAACATGGATTAGCCGCCTTTATCAGGCCGGCCCCGTCTACCAGGAGTATGCCCTGGGTAGCATGATTGAAGAGCAGCTCAAAACCTGGCATATGTGCCGTGCTTATGATGGTCATGGGTCTGAAAAGGGTCTGTTATAAAAATAAGGAATCCATGGTTATAAAAATACAGGTCGTTCGATTTCAGACTATCTCTTTGCGTAACCAGACAAAGGTACTTTAATTTTAATTAGTAAGATTTTCATTTTGATGTTGTTGTGAGATTGATCTGTGAGGCGGCTTGCTTACAGCTTCCGTTTTCCATGGTGGATATTTGCTGCCGGCGGTATAATAGCGTTGCCGGTTGCCATGGTTACGGTAAGTTTCCATGCGTGCAGGCCGCAATGACAATCCGGTAAAATGTCTGTGGGGGAATAACAGATGGGGCTATTTCTGATTGATGGGTGTTTCTATGATCAGAAACTCGGTCTCTTCGCCATGTTGCAGGCTGATTTCACTCGCTTCCCAGATACCCATGGCGTCGCGGGGATGCAGCACCTGGTTGTTCACTTTCAGGGTACCTTCTATCAGGAAGATGAACAGGCATTTATTGACCGGATGGAGGGTATAGGGTACAGAGCCGGGCAGATCGTAGTAGCCGAGGGAAAGCCGGGCGTTCTGGTTGATCCAGCAATGCTCCAGGCCTTCCTCTGCGGAAACGATGGTGGTAAGCCGGTTTTTTCTGTTATTACGGGGAAAACTTCTTTGCTGGTAGCGGGGGGTAATATTCTGTAGTTTAGGTTGTATCCATATCTGGAGGAAATTCACATCGCCTTCCCCCACATTGTATTCTTCATGTCTTAACCCCTCCCCGGCGCTCATGATCTGTACGCCGCCGGCTTCTATTTTAGTGCTGTAACCAAGGGTGTCTTTATGGTTCATCTTACCTTTCAGCAGCACAGAAATGATCTCCATGTTCACATGCGGATGGATACCGAAACCTTTTCCGGCGGTCACGAAATCATCGTTAAACGCCACCAGCGTACCAAAAGCACTGCGCATAGGGTGGTAGTAGTCGCTGAAGCTGAAGAAGAAATTGCTTTTCAGCCATCCGATATCTTTTACGCCTCTTTCTCCGGCAGGGAAGTATTGTGTTTTCATAGTCGGTCGGATTGGTTTTTTTCACGCAGAGAAAACGTAAGAAGCGCAAAGAATCCAAGGCTTTTTATAATATTTATAAGTGCTTTGTTTCTTTGCGCTTCTTTAAATGCTTTGCGAGCAATTAGCTATTGAAAGAATTGTAACTGCTGATCAGGTTGTCATAGCTGCTACCCAGTGATTCTACCTGGTATTCATCTATTTTGCCTTTTTCAGCGCTGTCACGCATTATTTTTTTGGCAGTGATCAGGAAGTCGTTCACCCGGTCATAGAAAGATTTATAGTAGCCGTCTTTACGTTCCTTTTTAGCGTTGTCCAGGTTCAGCTGGCTGTGTTCGGCCTGGGCTTTTTCCAGCGCAGCATAAGCGGCTTCTGCTTTTTGTTTGATAGCGTTGTAATCGCCTTCGCTGCTTTCTGCCAGTTCCACAAAATCGCGTACAGATTTCAGGTCCGCTTTCATGGCGAGGATGTAATCTTTCAGCGGGCTTTCTTTCAGTACAATGGCTTCGCTGGCGTCAGCGATTTCATTGACTTTCTTCATCAGCACCGCTTTGTCTGTCATCAGCTGCTGGGTGGTGGAACGGATAGAGTCCACCAGCGCAAAGCCCAGAGCGCTTTTATCGTCTTTGTAGTTTTCTGCTTTCAGGTAGTCGCTCAGTTTTTTGTACTGCTCCTGCAGTTTTTTGAAGCTGGCGGTGTAGGCAGGTACTTTTTCCTTGAAAAATTTTTTATCGTCGCTGCTCAGCTCATCTACCGGCTCTTCCGGTTTTACTTTGTTCATGGATCTTGACATGTCGAAGTAGGAAGGGGTAATGATGCCAATAAAAGCGAAACGGTCGGAGGGGTTTTTCAGCCCTTTTTCAATTCTGTCTGTGTTCTCGGCCACCCGGGTGATATAGCTGTTTTGTTTGTTGGCCATATCAATCAGCAGGTTGGTGTATTCAATAACATGACTGGCTTTTTCTACGGAGTTATTCTCGTAGGCAGCGGGGCCCTTCGCGCCTTTGCTGTTGTCACATGATACGGATACAGAGAGCATAGCCACGCTCATGGCTGCGTAAAGGAACTTTTTGTTCATAGTGAAATGGTGATTATTGGATTAAACAAATGACCGGGGTAATTTGATTGAAATAATGCCGCAAATATAATATTTAATATTCCTAATAACAATCGGCAGGGTTCAGGCTGTTATCTCCGGTATAAAATCTGTGGCGGAAGGAGGGAAGTGTTTCTCACCTTTTAAACCCGGATAACCATGGCAAAGAAAAAGAATGAACTTCCCAATAAGAAGGCAGAACAGCTGGCGCCGCACACAGAAGACGGGGCTGACCAGTTCCTGACCACCGATCAGGGCGTTCGCATTAACGATAACCAGAACACCCTGAAAGCGGGAGAAAGAGGCCCTTCCCTCCTGGAAGATTTTATCATGAGGGAAAAAATTACCCATTTTGATCATGAGCGGATACCTGAACGCATTGTACATGCCCGCGGCGCCGGCGCCCACGGCTACTTCCAGGTGTATGCCTCCATGGCGGAACACACCAGGGCCGGGTTTCTTTGCGACCCCGGCCGGCGTACCCCGGTATTTGTAAGGTTCTCCACAGTGGCCGGTTCCCGAGGGTCAACCGACCTGGCCCGGGACGTAAGAGGCTTTGCGGTCAAGTTCTACACAGAGGAGGGTAATTACGACCTTGTGGGCAATAATATGCCGGTATTCTTCATCCAGGATGCCGTGAAGTTCCCCGATTTTGTACACGCTGTGAAGCCCGAGCCACATCATGAGATGCCGCAGGCGGCCTCCGCGCACGACACTTTCTGGGATTTTATCTCCATCATGCCGGAGTCTATGCATATGATCATGTGGGTCATGAGCGACCGCGCCATCCCCCGCAGCTACCGTATGATGGAAGGTTTCGGTGTACACACCTTCCGGTGGATCAACGCGGCGGGTAAGGGCTGTTTTGTCAAATTTCACTGGAAACCGCTGCTGGGAGTGCATTCTGTAGCCTGGGAAGAGGCACAGCAGATCTCCGGTAAAGACCCCGACTTCCACCGGCGGGACCTGTGGAACGCCATCGAGAGCGGTAACTTCCCTGAATTTGAGCTTGGCGTACAACTGATACCCGAAGAAGATGAACATAAATATCCTTTCGACCTGCTGGACCCTACCAAGATCATCCCCGAAGAGGTAGTGCCGGTGCAACGTATCGGGAAGATGGTGCTGGA
Organism: Chitinophaga oryzae; assembly: GCF_012516375.2. Classification (NCBI taxonomy): domain Bacteria; kingdom Pseudomonadati; phylum Bacteroidota; class Chitinophagia; order Chitinophagales; family Chitinophagaceae; genus Chitinophaga; species Chitinophaga oryzae. Next base: position 6,847,651 of record NZ_CP051204.2, on the reverse strand, counting down.
CCGTAACCCGGACAACTTTTTTGCGGAAACGGAACAGGTGGCCTTCCATCCGGGCCACCTGGTGCCGGGCATCGACTTCACCAACGACCCGCTGCTACAGGGACGATTGTTCTCCTATCTCGATACGCAGCTGTCGCGCCTCGGCAGCCCCAATTTTCACGAGATACCGATCAACCGGCCGGTGGCACCGGTACATAACAACCAGCGCGACGGGCACATGCGGCAAACCATCAATCGCGGCGGTACTGCCTATGAGCCTAATACCATCAGCGCCGGTTGCCCGTTCCAGGCGAAGATGGCGGACGGCGGCTTCCATTCGTACACAGAACGGATCGACGGACAGAAAATACGCGGCAGGAGCAAAAGTTTCTTCGATCATTTCAGCCAGGCTACCTTGTTCTACCGCAGCCAGTCGCCGGCGGAACAACGCCACCTTGTCAACGCGCTGCGTTTCGAGTTGGGGAAAGTAACGAACACGGATATACGGATCCGTATGGTGGGACTGTTATCCCAGGTAGACAAAGGGCTGGCCGCCGCCGTGGCGGCAGGACTCGGCGTTGCGGTGCCTGCGCAGCCGGAGCAGCCCATGAACAGGAGTATACCGGCGGACGGCGATCCGGCGCAGTATCAGCCGCACGCCGTGCAGCAGCCGGTGGAAAAATCGGCTGCCCTGAGTATGGAGCATACCGTAAAAGATACCATCAAAACCCGGCAGATCGCTTTTCTCGTCGCCGATGGGGTAGACTCTGGCGCTATCACCGCAATGAAGGACGCGCTGTTGAAGGCTGGCGCACAGGTGCAGTTGGTAGCGCCGCGGCTGGGCGCCATCAGAGCGGCCAGCGGCAGCAGCTTCGAGGCGGACCAGAGCCTGCTGACCGCAGCTTCCGTACTGTTCGACGCCGTTTATGTGCCGGGCGGCGCTGAGAGCGTAGCTACGCTGCAACAACATCCGGACGCGATCCGTTTTGTCAATGAAGCTTACCGTCATTGCAAGCCGGTAGCCGTTGCCGGCGAAGGGCTGCAGCTGCTCAAAGCAACCCGTGTGCCGCCGGAAGAAGCGTCCGGCGTAGTAATCAGCGGACAGGCAAAGGCGTTTATAGCGGCGATTGCACAACACCGGTTCTGGGAACGGGAGCTCGCAAAGTAGCAAAGTGAGCAAAGAGCGCAAAGATTTTTAAGATTAAATAAGAAAGCAAAGGAGGGGAGATCAAATTTGATCTCCCCTCCTTTGCTTTCCTGGTCTGTTTATTTTGTTCTTTGCGCTCTTTGCTCACTTTTTATCTTTGCGAGATGAAAACACTCCTCCTTGCCTGCACACTGACCGCCGCCGCCAGCGTCTCCGCCCAGTTCAAAGACCCGCGGCCGGCCAAACCGAAGCCTAATATTATCGTCTTCCTGGTAGACGATATGGGCTGGGAAGATACTTCTGTGCCTTTCTGGGACCAGCTGACAGACAAGAATAAACGCTTTCGCACGCCTAATATGGAGCGGCTGGCCAAAGAAGGCGTGAAGTTTACCAACGCCTATGCCACGCCGGTATGTACGCCATCGCGGGTAAGCATGATCACCGGCATGAATGCCGCGCATCATGGAGTGACCAACTGGACATCGCCGCATAAGGACGTCAATGCAGATGCACCGGACAATACGCTGGACAGCGCTCCCTGGAACCAGAATGGTTTCAGCCCGGTAAAAGGAATACCACATACCGTATATGCCACCCCGTTGCCCGCCCTGCTGAAAAGTACCGGTTATTATACCATCCATGCCGGTAAAGCACATTGGGGCGCGATGGGTACGCCCGGCGCCAACCCTTACAATATGGGCTTCCTGGTGAATATCGCCGGTCACGCCGCAGGGCATCCGCAGAGTTATTTATCGGAAGAAAACTACGGCAATATGCCGGGTAAGGCCACGGCGCAGGCAGTGCCGGACCTGGAAGAATATTACGGCACGGGCACCTTCCTCACGGAAGCGCTTACACGGGAAGCGCTGAAAGCGCTGGATGAACCGGTCAACCGGAAACAGCCTTTCTATCTCTACCTCGCGCATTATGCGGTACATGTGCCTTTGCAGGCAGATAAGCGCTACTATCAGCATTACCTGGACATCGGGATGGATGAAGCGGAAGCAAAATACGCTTCGCTGATAGAAGGCATGGACGCCAGTCTGGGTGAAGTGATGGACTATCTCTCCAACCGGAAAATAGCAGACAATACCATCATCCTTTTTATGAGCGATAACGGAGGGTTGAGCCTGGCGCCGCCCAGAGGAGGTGCGCCGCATACCCAGAACCTGCCTTTGCGCGCAGGTAAGGGGTCAGTGTATGAAGGCGGCATCCGGGAGCCAATGCTGGTGAAATGGCCAGGGGTGACGAAAGCGGGAAGCGTGGCGCACCAATATGTGATGGTCGAAGATTTTTTTCCTTCCATACTCGAGATGGCCGGTATACAGTTATATGACGCTGTTCAGACAATAGACGGAAAAAGTTTTGTGCCGATGCTGGAAGACCCGTCTGTAGCGGATTCGCTGCGGACGTTGGTATGGCATTATCCGAACAAATGGATACCGGACGGAGGACCGGGCATTAACTACAAAAGTGCGCTACGGCAGGGACGCTGGAAAGTAGTGTATGATCAGCAGCAGGGTACTGCTGAGTTGTATGACCTGGTAGCGGATATCGGTGAAAAGCGGGATCTGTCGGCCGTTTACCCCGATAAGGCACGGTCTCTGCTGACGTTGCTGTCACAACAGCTGCAGCGGTGGAATGCTCCGATGCCGGTATTGAAGGCGAGCGGAAAACCTTTGCCGTGGCCGGAAAATAAACGCTAACCTTGAGGAAAGTAACGGTCTTTTTTAAATCCCGGTGTTGTACCTTTGTGACTTGTTACTAACAGTGTAACAGTTGTAGGTTATATGGTGACTGGAATAATCTTATCCGAGTCTCGATAGAAGAGGCTATCCACTGATAACGGATAGCCTCTTTTATTTGCGTATTTTTTTATTTTGATATTTCGCTTACCGGGGTTGTATACCTATCTCCTCTGCCTCGGGTTCTCTTACTTGTTTTCTCCTGCGTCTTTTTCCTTTTTGTCTTTGTTATGATGTTGCGCATTCATGGCCTTGAGCTTAGCCTGCTGGTCCGGTGTCAGGATGGCCTGGAACTGTTGTTTGCGGTAAGCGGAAATTTCTTTTTTACCGGGGCCGTCTTTCTGGCCGGCAGCTTTCAGCGAGTCTTTGCGGCGGATACATTCTGTATTGACTGCCAGTATTTTTTTGTACTGGTCATCTGTCAGGTCCAGTTTTGTCTTCAGCTCGTCGGTGTATTGTGCAGCGCGTTGTTCCGGAGCGGCTTTAGGTGCTTTGGCGGGTTTGGCGGGCGCCTGCTGGACCGGAGCCGGGGCGGTGGCAGGAGCGTTCTGTGCGAAGGCCGGAGATACGGCCAGCATGACAGCGATAGCAGCAATTAACTTTTTCATGTGTTTTAAAGTTTTGTAGCCGGGATAATTCAATTTCCTTGCCATGTGATCAGAACCTTACCGGCGGCGACTTAAAATTTCCTTAAAACATAAAAAAGGGGAGCTGACTTCATCGGTCCTGCTCACCGGCATGATCTGCTGCTTTCCTCTTTTCTGTTTATTGGGTTTACAAGGCACCGCTCTGCCGTAAACATGTCATTTAACAGTGCAAAAATGGCATGTGATGCAGGTTTACAATGCACCGCTCTGCCGTAAACCTACGTCCTAACGGGCTTACAGATGCTGTAAATTAATATATGAAAAAGAGTCGAAATATTATTATTTTTTCTCCCATCGATTAAAATCGCAGTGAAATACCTGGTTTTGAATATATTAAAATAAATTACATGCATTTAACACCGCGCGAAACGGAAAAGCTGTTGCTTCACCTGGCCGGAGAACTGGCTGCCAAACGCAAAGCCCGTGGACTGAAACTCAACTACCCCGAGGCGATCGCCCTGATCAGCAGCGAGCTGCTGGAAGCGGCAAGGGATGGGAGATCGGTTGCTGACCTGATGCAGTACGGCGCCACCATCCTCACCCGGGAAGACGTCATGGAAGGCATTCCTGAAATGATCCACGACATACAAATAGAAGCCACTTTCCCGGACGGCACCAAACTCGTCACCGTTCACCATCCCATCCGCTAACCCATAAAAATCACTGAACATGATACCCGGAGAGTATTTTCTCGCCAACGGCGATATCCATTGCAACGAAGGCCGTCAAACGGTCACCATTAAAGTGATCAACACCGCCGACAGGCCCGTACAGATCGGTTCGCACTTCCATTTCTTCGAAGTCAACCGCCAGATGAGCTTCGACAGGGCCAAAGCCTTCGGTAAAAGACTCAACATTCCCGCCGGCACCGCCGTGCGTTTTGAGCCCGGAGAAGAAAAAGAAGTGCAGCTGGTGGAACTGGGCGGCGCCCGCCGCGCTTTCGGCCTCAACTGCCTGGTCAACGGCGATACCACCCTTGATTCCAGCAGGCAAAAAGCCATGGCAAAACTTGCAGCCTCCAACTTCAAAAATCAGCAATCATGAGCCTGATCATCAACAGAGAACAATATGTGAATATGTACGGTCCGACCACAGGCGACAAAGTTCGTTTAGGCGATACCGATATTATCATTGAAATAGAAAAAGATTTTAACCACTACGGCGACGAAAGCAAATTCGGCGGCGGTAAAACCGTTCGTGACGGCATGGCGCAATCCAGCACCGCTACCCGCGATCAGGGCGTACTGGACATGGTGATCACCAACGTGGTGCTCATCGATCACTGGGGCATCGTAAAAGGAGACCTCGGCATCAAAGACGGCAAAATCGCAGGCTTCGGCCAGGCCGGCAACCCCGACACTATGGACGGCGTAGACCGCAACATGGTGATCGGCGCTTCCACAGAGGTGCACGGCGGCAACGGCCTCATTGCCACAGCCGGCGGTATCGATACCCATATCCACTTCATCAGCCCGCAACAGATTGAAACGGCCCTCTTCAGCGGCATCACCACCATGATCGGCGGCGGTACCGGTCCGGCAGACGGTACCAACGCCACCACCGTAACACCCGGTAAATGGTACATCGCCAAAATGCTGCAGGCAGCCGACGATTTTCCCATGAACCTCGGCTTCTTCGGCAAAGGCAACTGCTCCACCGAAGCGCCTATCGCTGAACAGGTGGAAGCCGGCGCCCTCGGCGTGAAAATCCATGAGGACTGGGGCGCCACGCCGGCGGTAATTGACGCGGCGCTCAAGGTGGCAGACAAATACGACGTACAGGTGGCCATCCATACCGACACGCTCAACGAAGCGGGTTTCCTGGAAGACACTATCAACGCCATCAATGGCCGCGTAATACACACCTTCCACACAGAAGGCGCCGGCGGCGGGCACGCACCGGATATCATCAAAGCAGCGATGTATCCCAACGTACTGCCCGCCTCCACAAACCCTACCCGGCCCTATACCGTCAACACCATCGATGAACACCTCGATATGCTGATGGTATGCCACCACCTGAGCAAAAGTATCCCGGAAGACGTAGCCTTCGCCGACTCCCGTATCCGCCCGGAAACCATCGCTGCGGAAGACATCCTGCACGATATGGGCGTGTTCAGCATCATGAGCTCCGACTCACAGGCCATGGGACGTGTAGGCGAGGTCGTTACCCGCACCTGGCAGACCGCCGACAAAATGAAAAAACAACGCGGCTTCCTCGAAGAAGATGCCGCTGCACAAAGCGATAACTTCCGCGCAAAACGTTACGTGGCCAAATACACCATCAACCCGGCCATTGCTCATGGCATCGATGAATATGTCGGCTCCGTGGAACCCGGCAAAATTGCGGACATCGTGCTGTGGAAGCCCGCCCTCTTCGGCGCCAAACCGGAGATGATCATCAAAGGCGGTATGATCATCGCCGCTAAAATGGGCGATCCCAATGCATCGATCCCCACGCCGCAGCCGGTGATCCTCCGTACCATGTTCGGCGCCCATGGCCGCGCCATGCATCAGACCTGCGCTACCTTCGTCTCCAAAGCATCCCTCGAAAAAGGGATCGTGGAAGAATACGGCCTGCAAAAAATGGTGCTGCCGGTATCCGGCTGCCGCAACATCTCCAAGCGGGACCTGATACATAACGATAAAACACCGGAGATCACCGTCAACCCCGAAAACTACGAGGTGCGGGTCGACGGTGTGCATATCACCTGCGAACCGGTAGATACCGTGCCATTGGCACAACGGTACTTTCTCTTCTAAAAAAGTACATCATGATCATCGATAAAATCATCGGTAACACCGGCACTACACCCCTGGAAGGCCGTACCACGGACCTCCTGCTGCTGGAGTGGTTCGAAACCACCAAGCGCATTCAGCGCAAACACACGCAGCAGGGCATGGAGATAGCCATCCGCTTCCTGAAAGAAGGACAGCGCCTGCGTATCGGCGACATCCTCTACATGGACGATGCCCGGGCCGTGGTGGTAGACATTATTCCCAGCGATGCGATCGTGGTCAACCCACGGTCGCTGCCGGAAATGGGCAGCGTATGTTACGAGATCGGCAACAAACACCTGCCCATGTTCATCCAGGACGACCAGGTGCTGCTGCCCTTTGAAGAGCCCATCTACCGTTGGCTGCTGGCCGCCGGGTATCAAACCGAAAAAACACATACCAAACTGACCAACCTGCTGAATGCCAATGTGCAACCACATGCGCATGGCAACAGCGGCGGCAGTTCCCTTTTCTCAAAAATCATGAGCCTTGCAGCAAAAGAACGATAACATCAGGGCCACTGCCTTCCTGGGCAGCCTGTTGCATCTCAGCGATCCTACGCTGCCCATCGGCAGTTACACCCATTCCAACGGGCTGGAGACCTATGTGCAGCTGGGACTGGTGAACAATGTGCCTTCCGCGGAAATGTTCGTGCGGCATATGCTGACCAACAACCTGCAATACAACGATGCCGCTTTTGTTTGCCTGGCTTACCATGCCGCCGCGGCCAACGATCTCGCAGCATTGCTGGCACTCGACGAAGAAGCCGCCGCGCTCAAATTGCCCAGGGAGATTCGGCAGGCCAGCCAGAAACTGGGCGTACGGCTGATGAAGATCTTCAGCCGTCAACAAAGCTACGCGCTGGCGCAGCAGTACGAAGCGGCTGCCGCCGCTAAAAGAGCGGAAGGACATTACAGCATCGCCTACGGACTTTACGCATGCCTGATGGGCGTGCCGCTGCCGGAAGCGTTGTACGCTTTTTATTACAATGCGGCCGTGGGCATGGTGACCAATGCCGTGAAACTGGTGCCACTTGGACAGCTGGACGGACAGGACGTGTTGTTTCGTATGCAACCCGTCATTCAGTCGCTGGTAGGCGCCACCATGACGCTGGACCGGGAGCTGGTAGGCGTGTGCAACATCGGTTTCGATATCCGCTGCATGCAGCATGAACAGCTGTATTCCAGGCTTTATATGTCTTAACCAACAACAAAAAAATTATGAGCGACAGAAAATATGTGAAAATAGGCGTGGCCGGTCCCGTGGGTTCCGGTAAAACCGCCCTGATAGAACGGTTGTCCCGCGCACTGATGAACACCTACGACATGGGAGTGATCACCAATGATATTTATACAAAGGAAGATGCGGAGTTTCTTACCAAAAACAGCCTGCTTCCTAAAGAACGTATCATCGGGGTGGAAACCGGCGGTTGCCCGCATACAGCCATCCGTGAAGATGCGAGCATGAACCTCGAAGCCGTGGATGAGATGGCGGCGCGCTTCCCCAACATAGAACTCATCCTGATAGAAAGCGGCGGCGATAACCTCTCTGCTACTTTCAGTCCCGATCTGGCGGACGTGACCATCTTCGTGATCGACGTGGCAGAAGGAGATAAAATTCCGCGTAAAGGCGGTCCGGGTATTACCCGTTCCGATCTGCTGGTGATCAATAAAATCGACCTTGCCCCTTATGTGCATGCAGACCTTGGCGTGATGGAAAGAGATGCCCGCAAAATGCGGCAGGGTAAACCGTTTGTGTTTACCAACCTCATGTCTTTACAGGGACTGGATACCGTGATTGGCTGGATAAAAAAATATGCGCTGCTGGAAGAAACGGAGGAACCGGCGCTGGTAAGGTAAATGGAAATTACGAATTACGAATGGAGAGCGCTCTTGTAGTTGGTAGTTCAGTATGATTGCGATACCCGCAATTCGTAATTCGTAATTCGTAATTCGTAATTCGTAATTCGTAATTGAATATGAATAGACTTAGCTTAATAAGCAGCTTTAAAAACGGGCGTTCCAGGCTGAAGGACAGCTACTGCACCCGGCCATTCAAGCTGGCCAATGTAGGCATTTACCGGCAGGACCCCGCTCTGTACCTGATGGTGATGAGCTCTTCGCCGGGTATTCTCGATGGTGATCATTACGATATCGATGTCCGTACCGAATCGCATAGCAGGCTGCAGTTACAGTCGCAGTCCTATCAGCGGTTGTTCAATATGAAAACCGGGGCGCAACAGCAACAGCGTATTCATATGGAAGCACAGAGCGTGTTCAGTTATGTGCAGCATCCGATGGTGCCGCATGAAAACGCCATGTTTAAATCGCATACCGTAGCGCACCTGGAAGATGACTGCCAGTTTACTTTTGGGGAGATTATTACGTGTGGCCGCAAGCATTCCGGTGAGGTGTTCCGTTTTTCCAAACTGCACAGCATCACCGAAATATTCCACCGTGGTAAACTCATCCTGAAAGATAACCTGCTGCTGCAACCGCAACTATTGCCCATGCAGGCTATCGGCCAGATGGAAGGATATACGCACCAGGCTACGCTGCTATTTATTCATACCGGCGCTGCCGATATGGAATCAAACATGACCGCCTTGCGGCAGTTGCTGGAAGAAGAGCAGGGGATTGTTGGCGGCATATCGGTACCGGATGCCCGTTGCCTGGTAGTGCGTATACTGGGCAATGGCGGAGAGCAGCTGTACAACTGCCTCCGAAAGATGCAGCGCTATTTGTGGCAACCCGCCGGTGTTGCCGATGAAACACTTAAAACAGCTACCACATGAATATAGGATTAACAACGCTGGTGGTGTCTGCTGTAACGATCAGCTGTTTACATACCGCCACCGGCCCGGATCATTACCTGCCGTTTATTGTACTGTCCCGCTCCAAAAAATGGACGATGGCGAAAACGATCTTCTGGACGGTACTTTGCGGCTTCGGACATATTCTCAGTTCTGTTGTCATCGGTTTGATAGGCGTGTTGCTGGGCTGGCAGCTGTCGAAGCTGACCTGGTTCCAGGATGTAAGAGGCAATATGTCCGGCTGGTGCCTGCTGGGCTTTGGTATAGCCTATTTGTTATGGGGGCTGCGGCAGGCTTATCTCAACAAGCCTCACAAACATTTTGACGTTTACGAAGGCGGCGATATCTATGTATATGAACACCGGCATGGAGACATCGTTTATCCGCAACAGCGGGTGAAGGTCACGCCCTGGATACTGTTCGCCATTTTTGTCATGGGGCCCAGTGAGCCTTTGGTGCCGTTGCTGTTCTACTCCGGTTCGCATCGTTCCGCGCTGGAAGTGGTGGTGCTGATCAGCGTATTCACGCTTACCACCGTGCTGACGATGCTGGCGATGGTGCTGATAGGCTGTTACGGCTATTCTTTTCTCAAAACCGATAAACTTGAAAGATATGTACATGCCATCGGCGGCGCTGTTGTTACCCTGTGTGGTATCGGCATGGTATTCCTTGGTTGGTAAATTCGCTGCGGGAATACTGTCTGCCCGGCAGCAGGTGTTGCGGTAAAGTTCCGGACAAATTTCACCTGGGCGTAGCACGTTTTTTCTAGCGTATCTCCGGAGGTGTACTCCGGGGATTTTGGCCCCAAAAAAAAGATAATCTCCCGTTTTTTAGGCTGTTTCGTAAAAATTCGTTTACTTCACGTTAAAATGACGCAAACTAATATGGCGAAATTATTTCACGAATATAAAAATCCATCGCTGGCGGTAGACCTTGTGATATTCGGATATCATGACAATACGCTTTCCGTGCTGTTGCTCAACAGGAAAGAGGAGCCGTTTAAAGACTGCTGGACGCTGCCCGGTGGTTTTTTGCAGATGGAGGAAACGTTCCTGGACACTTGTTCGCGCATCCTGAAAACAAAAACAGGGATGGACGACGTGTTCCTCGAGCAGTTGTATTCGTTTGACGGTCCGGGGAGAGATCCCCGTGGCCGCGTGATCGCTGTGGGATATTATGCGCTCATTAACCCGTCCCGGTTCAATATCATCGCCGGCAGTATGGCCAATGACGTGAAATGGTTTGATGTACACAAGATGCCGAAGCTGGGCTTTGACCACCAGGATATTTTCCAGCTGGCGCTGCAACGCCTGAAGTCGAAAATATTGTATGACCCTGTGGGGTTTGAGCTGCTGGATGAGCTGTTTACGATTACGGAGCTGCATGAGTTGTACGAGTGTATCCTCGGAACCACCATTGACCGCCGCAATTTCCGCCGCAAGATTTTGGATGCCGGATATGTGATCAATACCGGCACTAAAAGAGAGGGGCTGCAAAACCGTCACCCCGAATTGTACAAATTCAATAAAAAACTGAAAAAGAACAGTTTTCAGATCAATGTTAACGTCTCATGAAACTAAAGACCGTTTCCTGGAAAAAGTTGCAGGAAACCTTACCGGCCTCCGGTAAACAACTGATTGCCCAACAGACTGCCGATACCGTCGTAGTGTATCAGGCCTACAGTCCCGCCATCGCCCGTTATGCCGTTGACCATCAGGTATTTGGCGGCAATGCCTACAGTTATGACCGCATGTCGTGGATAAAACCCAATTTCCTGTGGATGATGTACCGCTGTGGCTGGGCCGCAAAAGAAGGGCAGGAAAGGGTGTTGGCGGTCCATCTCCCCAAAACATTTTTTGAAAAAATCTTATCGCAGGCGGTTCCTTCGTCTTACAAACCGTGGCTTTTCCCTGAAAAAGAAGCCTGGCAGGCAGCCCTGCAGGCAGGAGATGTGCGTCTGCAGTGGGACCCCGACCATGACCCATGGGGCAACAAACTGGAGAGAAGAGCCATCCAGCTGGGGCTGCGGGGAGATATCCTGAAAGAATTCGGACAGCGGCAGATCGTCGCTATTGAAGATATCACCGGCTTTGTGAAAGAGCAGTACGCCGTGTTGCAGCGCGATCCGGACGCACTACAGGTGCCGGAAGAAAGCGTGTACCCGCTGGAAGACCCTGTGCTGTGCACCACTATTGATTTACGTTAAAAAACAGTATGCTATGCAAAAACATACCTACGCCCCCGGCATTTTCACCCTGAAGCATTTCCTTTCTGCAGAAGAATGCAGGGAACTGATAGACCGCAGTGAAGCCATGGGCTATGAAGAAGCGATGGTGGATGTGGGAAATGGCCAGCAAAGGATGATCAAAGGCGTTCGTAATAACGAAAGAGTATTGCATAAAGATGCAGCTTATGCTACCTTTATATGGGAAAAGTTGCGTCCCTATGCACCGGAAGGCGACGACAACCGTACCGCATGCGGCCTGAATGAGCTGTTCCGTTTCTACAAATACAGCCCGGGACAGCGCTTCAAAATGCATAAGGACGGTAGTTTTGTCCGGAACCGTTTCGAAGCCAGCCAGTATACCTTTATGATTTACCTCAATGAAGGCTATAGCGGCGGCAGCACGGTTTTCAAAACAGGGGAGGAGATCCTGCCGGAAACAGGGACAGCGCTGATTTTTTATCATCCGTTGCTGCATGAAGGTACGCTGCTGACGGCAGGGACCAAGTATGTGCTACGGTCGGACATTATGTATAAATAAAAGGAAATCATGCCTGCCACATACGTTATTGGCGATATTCACGGCGCCTTGAAAGCACTGAAACAGCTGCTGGAAAGGATTGGGCCGGAAAAGGACGACCGGTTTATTTTTCTGGGAGATTATGTAGATGGCTGGTCTGAGTCTGCAGAACTGATCCGTTTCCTGATGGAGCTGTCTTCGCAGTACGCTTGTATTTTTATCAAAGGCAACCACGACGCCTGGTGCGAGATGTGGCTGGCCGGCGAACAACCGGTGACCAGCTGGCTGCAACATGGCGGCAAAGCTACGGTGGCCAGCTACAATAAACTGTCCGATAAAGACAAGCTGCATCACCTGGCATTCTTTAACCGGATGCTGAACTACTATGAAGAAACCGACCGGCTGTTTATCCATGCCGGGTATGCCTCTATGCATGGCCCTGTCCATGAGCGTTTCGAAGCCATGTGTTACTGGGACCGGACCCTTTGGGAGCTGGCGCTGGCCATGGACAAAAGGCTGAAAAAGGATTCCCGCTGCTATCCCAAGCGGTTGCTGCTTTACAATGAAATATATATCGGTCACACCCCTACGCTGAACTACGATGAAGAGCTGCCGATGAACCGTGTCAATGTGTTCAATATTGATACCGGTGCGGCCTTCACCGGCAAGCTGTCGGCTATGAACATCGATACAAAGGAAGTGTGGCAGAGCGATCCCGCCTACCTGTTATACCCCAACGAAAAAGGCCGGAATCCGTAGATCCAGGCCCTGCTTAACTCCTGCCATTGAAAATGATCAGGGGATTTACCGATGCAGCCCGTTGCATCAATAAATCCCCTGCATCCGGAAGCCAGTAAATTACTGCACTACTTCCTGCATGCCCTGCATACCGCCGGCCATGTTCTTGCGTTTGAACAGCGTCATATCCACTTTCCCGAAGCGATAAGCGAAGTTGAGGCGGATCATCTGCGGATCACGGAGCCGGTTGTAATACTGCGTGAAGTAAACGCTTTCAGAGTACTGGTCCATTTTGCGGGTCCTGAAGATATCGCTGAAGCTCAGTGTCACCGAAGCGGCATTGTTTTTCAGGAAACTCTTCTTGATAGCGGCATCCACAGCGTAGAAGGAAGCAATGTAACCTTGCGACGCGTTTTGTGACTGCTGCATGGGAGGCCCGTCCTGTCTGCCTTTGTTGTCGTTAACCGGCAGATTAGTTTTGGACTGGTACAAACCGGTGAGCTGTATCTCGAAGTTGAGCGGCAGCTTGAAGGTGTTGTTCAGTTTACCGAACCAGGCCCATAGGGCGTCCTGCGAAGGCTGACCGGTATTGTCCGTATTGATTTTCGAATTATAGATATTCACGTTGGCAGACATCGACCACCATTTGGTCAATGTATTCATCGACGTTAGTTCCGCACCCATAGAGTAGCTGGAATTGGCGTTGATGTAGGTGTTTACCAGCAGTTCGGCGCCGTTGGCCGGATCGGTTTCCTTGGTAAGGAAGCGGGTGATCAGACCGTTGGTGTGCTTGTAGTACACGGTACCCATGAAGGTGTTGTTGCCCTTGAACGTTTTGAGGTAGGACATCTCCACGGAATTGGTGAATTCAGGCACCAGGCCGGGATTACCTTTTGTGATATTCAGTTTATCGGTAGAATCGGTAAACGGAATCAGCTGGAAGAAGTTCGGCCGGTTGATCCTGCGGGTATAGCTTACCTGCAGCTCCTGGTCGTGTTTCAGCTTCTGGCTGAGGAATACGGAGGGGAACAGGCTGACAGGGTAGTTGTTTTTAAACTCCTGTTTTACGTTGATCAGTTCTCCCTTATAATCGGAGCTTTCTGCGCGCAGGCCCACTTTGTAACCAAAGTTTTTGATGGTGTGGGAGATGCTGGCATAAGCCGCGTATACGTTGTCCGTATTTTTGAAATTGTTGGACGCGCCGGGGATCAGTTTATATTCACCGGCCTGGTGGTCGAACATGTAGTTGTTAAAGTTACTTTCAGTGCGGCGGCTGGACATACGCAGACCTGTTTCCAGCTTGAGTGTTTGGGTAAAAGGTCTTACGTAGTCGGTCTGTACCGTGATGAAGGTGATTTTACCGTTGCCCAGGATCTGTTGTTTGTCGGTGCGGTTGATAGTGCCGCCTTGTCCGTTGGCGTAGAAATCGGTGATGTAGTCAGCGTTGTTTTTGCTTTTGCCGCCGAAGTAGTTAGCATCTACCGTCAGTTCTTCGCCTTCCCTGGGGAACAGGTGTTTCATGCCCAGTACCAGCCCGTTTGCGTCGAATGCCATTTTGGAATGGGAATTACGTTCGCTGTACATGTGGGTGATGTCTTTCCCTCTGATGGTATCTGTGAAGATGTTGATGTTCTCTTCCGGCTTGAATTCGCCGTGTACTTTGATACCGGAGACGGAGAAGGTGGTACGGTTGGTGGCGAACCAGTCCACGCCCACTTTTCCGAAGGCGAAGCCGCCGTTGGATTTGTTGCTGTTGGATTGGAGGATGTGCGTATTCGGGTTGTCGCCGAAGTTGAGCCGGTCGGTGGTACCGGTGGTACGGCTCTTCATCTGGTTGCCCATGGCGCTGGCGGAGAAATTGAGTTTACCCTGGCGTACGTTGAAGTCGGCGCCTGCATTGAGTGCGCCGCGTTTGTCCACGCCGGCGCGGAGGTTACCGTTGTAGCCGGTTTTGCGGTTTTTCTTCAGTACGATGTTCAGGATGCCCGCGTTGCCGCCGGAGGCGTCGTATTTGGCGGAGGGGTTGGTAATCACTTCCACGCTTTCGATTGCGTCAGCGGGGATCTGTTCGAGGGTGAGGGTGGTAGGGCGGCCATCGATGAACAGCTGCGGGGCGCTGTTACGCAGGGTCACATTCCCGTCGATGTCCACATTTACGGAGGGCACGTTTTTCATCACATCGAGGGCGGTGCCGCCGGTGCTCGTGATATTTTTCTCTACGTTAAACACCTTCTTGTCAATATCCATCTGCATGATGGGCTTGGAGCCGGTCACGGTTACGCCCTGCAGCTGTGTGGTGCTGGCGGCCAGTTTGATGTTACCGAGGTCTTTATCGATCGGAGGAAATACAACCGGCTGGGTGTAGGTTTTATAGCCGGTGCCGGAAGCCTGTAATTTGAGCGGCCCTCTGAGCGGCAGCTCGTCGAGGCTGAACTCGCCGTTGGCCTTGGTGAGCATACCTTTTACCAGCACGTCTTTCATCTTTTTGGTGGCGGAGTCCATACGGCCCTGCAGGATGATGACGGAGGCATAACCGACGGGTTTGCCATCGGCGTCAATTAATTTACCATATACATGTCCGATATTGCCTGGACCTTTACCAGCCGTACCCGGGGGCATTTTTCCGCCCGGGGCCTGGGCGTGAGCTTGTGTCAGCAGGAGCACAAACATGAAAAACAAGTAGATTTTTCGCATTGTATTAGAATTCTGAGTATACAAAAGTAGACTTGCCAAATCGATTTTTTCGGCAAATGAGATGAAAGGTGCTTTTTTTGCTACAAAAGGTGCTTTATCAGGACTGACTTTTTCCGGCGATCGCATAAAGGGCATCCCGGTAAGTATCGCCTACAGGCAGCTCGGTATCCTGCAGGAACACGCTGTTTTTCCGGATGGCGGTGATGGCGGCCACAGAGATAATGTACGATTTGTGAATACGGATAAAACGGGCCGGCGGCAGTTGTTCTTCCAGGTTTTTGATGCTCATGCGGGTGATGACCGGTTTGTTGGTGCTTTTCAGGTGGATTTTCACATAATCCTTTAATCCTTCTACCCAGATGATATCCGCGAAGACCACCTTAAACAGGCTGTAATCCACGTTGACGAAGAAGAAATCGCTCTGGTCGCGGGCGGCTTTGCCGGCGCTTCTGAGCTGATGCAGCTCGTTGGCTTTGTTGCAGGCTTTTACAAAACGTTCCAGGGATACCGGTTTAACGAGGTAGTCGGTGACGTCGAGATTGAACCCTTCGAGGGCGTATTTCTCATAAGCAGTGATCAGGATGACGAGGGGCTTGCTGGCCATGGATTGCAGGAACTGCAGGCCGGTAAGGCCCGGCATCTGGATATCGAGGAAAATAAGATCGACCTGCTGCGTCCGCAATACTTCCATTGCCTCGAAAGCATTGTTGCATTTTGCTACCAGCTGCAGATAAGGCACCATGCTGATATTGTCTTCCAGCAAGTCGAGCGCCAACGGTTCGTCATCAATGGCTATACATTTCATCAAAAAATGTTGATTTTGGCATTTAATGCAGGTCCAGCTGCAATGTTACGTAAAACCAGTCATCTTTGGTGTTGATCTGGAGTACGTAGTTATTCCCATAAAGCAGGTTGAGCCGGCGTTTTACGTTGGCCAGCCCGATACCGCTGGTTTTATCTTTTACTTCTTCGGAAGCGGTGCTGTATTTGTTCCTGACGGCAAAAAAAAGTTTATCCGCCGTGGTAAACAGGTTGATATCGATCCGGGCGTTCATAATGAAGCCTGTCCCGTGTTTGAAGGCGTTTTCCACAAATGGTATCAGCAACATCGGTTCTATCTCGTAGTGGTTGTTGGGCACGTTCATTTCCACGTTGATCTCCACATTTTTGCCAAAACGCTGCCGTTGCAGGTCGATATAACTTTGCAGGTATTCCACTTCGCGCTGGAGGGGCATTTTCTCTTCGTCTGCTTCGTAGAGCATATACCGCATCAGCGAAGACAATTTGATAAGGGAGGGCTCCAGCAGGTCCGATTTTTTCCGGGCCAGCGACACCATATTATTAAGCACATTGAACATGAAGTGGGGGCTTACCTGCGACCGCAGGAGGGACAGCTCCGTTTTCAGGTTCTCATTTTCCCGGGCGCTGACTTTCCGGTCCATCAGTATCCGTTCCCGCACCATCTGGAACGCGGTGCTGGCCGATAAGATAAACAGGAAAGCAAAAACGGTGAAGAGGATCAGCGGCTTCAGGTCTACCGCTGTTTTCCCCAGGTAAAACCGTTCAAAGGCGAACCGCATGGTGCAAAAAAACAGGAACACCAGCAGCAACACGCCGGTGTATTCCATGATCCGTTTTTGCTGTACCAGCTTGGGTATCAGGTAAAAAGCGTTGGTGTAAAAAAAGATGATCTGGGTGAGATAAAAAACCAGCAGGAAGTAAAACCAGGACGCCCGTTCCGCCATCTCGGCAGGAGATGGTTTTTCGTAGGTGGGGCGCAGCAGGAAAGGGAGCGAGTACAACAGCGTCCACACGAGTGCATGTGTCGCGACAATAGCCCATTTGCGGTTATACCATTCATTTGCCATGCCGCAATTTAGAGATAAATGATGATGAGGCAGGACAAGTTGCGACCAACGCCCCTATTCCCACGATGTAGGTTCTCGCAAAGACGCAAAGCAGCAAAGAACGCAAAGTTTTTTAAGAATAAATAAGAAAGCAAAGGAGCGGAGATCACATTTGATCTTCGCTCCTTTGCTTTCTTAGCTGGCTTATATGATTCTTCGCGTTCTTTGCTGCTTTGCGTCTTTGCGAGAACCCACTGGCTCACTTGGTTTCCTTGCGAGGCGAGAACCCACTGGCGCCGGTCACTATATTGGCTTTCAGTTCACTTAAGATAGAATACAGCCCGAAATAGGTCCGGTTGATATACAGACTGTGCCGCGACCCTCTGGCCACTTTGGACTCCCTGACTTCCTTCATGTTATAAAGTTCGTCCATGTAAGCGTAGATTTCATTGAAATAGGCTTCGTTGCCAAAGTCAAAATGGTCTACGGTGAAGGGGAGGGTGAGCAGGTCTATCATATGCTGGAAAAGCCCGGAGAAGAATTCCACTTCTTTGGGCGTATCCGTAGGATGGATCATTTCCAGGTTGGTATATATTTCATAGCGGCGTTTGTCGTCTTTCAGTACCTCCTTGTCGGTAAGCAGGAAATAATTGTAATAGAAGTCTTCCGGTATTTCCTTTACACAGCCGAAATCGAAAATGCCGACGGTACCGTCGGGCCGCATGAGGAAGTTGCCCGGATGGGGATCGGCATGTACCTGTTTCAGCTGGTGTACCTGGAACTGGTAAAAATCCCAGAGCGCCTGCCCGATATTATTGCGGGCTTCCTGGGAGGGATTGCCCTGCAGAAATTCTTTCAGGTGCTGCCCCTCGAGCCAGTCCATCGTGATGATTCTGTCGGACGACAGTTCCGGGTAATACTGGGGGAACAGCAGGTGGGGGATATGGGCGCATTCGCGGGAGAGCGCCATAGAGCGGGTCAGCTCCAGTTTATAGTCTGTTTCTTCCAGCAGTTTGCTTTCTATCTCTTCAAAATATTTGTCCATGTCCACTTCGTTCATGCCTACAATGCGGATGGCAAAGGGTTTCACAATGCGGAGGTCGGATTTTACACTGTTGGCCACGCCGGGGTACTGTATTTTGACGGCCAGCGCTTTCCCGTCTTTCCAGGCTTTGTGCACCTGGCCGATGGAGGCGGCGTTGGAGGCGCGCATTTCGAATTTATCGTACAGCTGTGCCGGTGATTTGCCCAGCGTTTTTACAAACGTGTTGACCACCAGCGGGCCGGAGAGCGGCGGTGCGCTGTATTGCGACATGGCGAACTTTTCGGTATAGGCTTTAGGCAGCATGCCTTTGTCCATACTGAGCATCTGGGCCACTTTCAGGGCGCTGCCTTTCAGGCTGCTGAGCGTTTCGTAGATATCAGCGGCGTTATCCTGGTGGAGCGTCTCTTTGGAAAGGGACGGGTCCACCAGTTTACGGGTATAATGTTTAATATAGTTGGTGCCTACTTTCAGTCCGGTGGTGACAAATTTTCCCGCCCTTTCTACTTTGGAGGTGGGAATATTGGATTGTTCTTTCATAAAGCCTATTTCCGCGTAAAGATGAATTTGCCAAAATCGAGCAGTGAATCCAGTGTATTGGACTTTATCAGCTGGAAGCTGAGGTTGACTGCTTTTTCGATGGCGGCATCTGTCATTTCAAAGTTGGCGCTGGAGTCGTTGAGCCAGTATTTCAGCACGAAAAGGGCCTGTACCCAGAAGCCATGTACATATTGATCGGAGATATATTTTCTTTCCTTGATTTCGTTGGAGACATAACCTTCTTTGATCAGTTCCCTTACGTAAGCGTAAAAGGCATGTTTGAAGGTGTCCAGCTTATTGCGGTAAAGGTCCGGCAGCCTGAATTGTTCCCTTTGTTGCAGGAAGTAGCTGCGGTCATCCTTTAGTTTCTGTACCCAGAGGAAATAAAAGGCCAGCAGTTTTTCCTGTGCGGAATATTGCTGGTACGTTTCATCGTTGCGCAGTTGGGCAAGGGTGTCTTCAAAAACAGCCAGCCAGATGTCTTTTTCGATGGCTTCCAGTGAGCTGTATTGTTCATAGAAAGTGCTTTCCGCGATGTCCAGCTGTTTGCAAAGGCTATATACAGAAACAGGGGCTTTACCATTTTCCAGCCAATAAATTTTGTAAGCGTTACGGATGAGTTGTTTGTCCATGTGCAAGGTTTTACTATTGTTGTAATACCCCGCCCGGAGCGGTCCGGAGGTTATCATCTGCGGGGAAAAACACTGTATACAAATTTACGCTTTCAGCAATTACCAACGTTAACTTTAACACCACCTTTGCATTTGGTTATTTGGTTATTGGATTTATGGATTTTTTGATTTTGGAATTTTGGGATTTCGGGGATATACGATGAAGATCAATCCAATATAGTATAACATGGTCTTTGATTTATTAAATTCCAAAATCAAAAAATTCCAACATCCGTAAATCAAATATTTAAATTGATAAAATGATAAAATGTTAAAATATCCTATCTTTGCCGCGTTATTCGTTTTTCTCACTGTTAAAAACGAACTACCCATGACAGAACATCTCCACATATCGCTTCTTGCAATGGTCGCCTAAAAAGGCGGACCCACCGGGTTATTTCCTGTATTTTATAATATTGTTGCTGAATGCCCTGGTATGCCGTTTCCGGCAGTACCGGGATGATTCCTTTGTTGCGCTGCGTGGGCATATCGCCTGCTGCAATAATAGTACAATGAGGTAGCCGGTAAAATAACCCCATAACCCAATATCCAAATATCTAAATAATTACGTTTTGTCTGGATTAAAAACAAAAGAACTGAGTAAAATCGGTTATACCGACGACCGGGCCAGGAGCCTGGTGATCAATATTATGGCGCGGCATTTCAAACATCATGATAAGGCGGCCATTATTCAGCTGCTGACGGATATCAGGGCGCGTCCGGCTGATTTTTTACACGATGAAGTGCTGGGAAAGATAGCAGCGGTTTTCGCTGACCAGCCGGAGGAGCGTCGTTTTCAGTCGTTTGACCTGCTGGAAGCCGGCGGGCAACTGAAGATATACGGCAGTAAAGAAATAGAACAGGCCGCCCGCCAGCAGATGGAGGTGGCCATGTCGCTGCCTGTCACGGTGCAGGGCGCGCTGATGCCCGACGCGCATATGGGCTACGGCCTGCCGGTAGGTGGCGTGCTGGCTACCGAACAGGCGGTGATCCCTTATGCGGTGGGCGTGGACATCGGCTGCCGGATGGCACTCACCCTTTTCGATGAAGGAGAAAGTTTTCTGAAGCGCTACCGTTACCAGTTGGAAATGGCGATAAAAGCGTACACTCACTTTGGCATGGAAGGGGGACTGGAGTTCCGCCAGGAGCATCCGGTGCTGGACAGGCCAGAGTTTCATGACACGCCGCTGTTGAAAAGCCTGCATGGCAAAGCGGTACGGCAGCTGGGATCGTCCGGCAGCGGCAACCACTTTGTAGAGTTCGGGCTGCTGACGCTGGAAGAAGACAACTCGCTGTCGTTGCCGCCGAAGCGGTACCTGGCTTTGCTGTCACATTCCGGCAGCCGCGGTTTGGGCGCCGCTATCGCGCAGCATTATACGAAAATAGCGACCGACACCTGTAAGCTTCCGCGTTCCGCGCGGCAGCTGGCCTGGCTGGACATGAACAGCGAAGCGGGGCAGGAGTACTGGCTGAGTATGAACCTGGCGGGCGATTACGCCCGTGCCTGTCACCAGCAGATCCATCGTCATCTGGCGAAAGCAGCAGGACTGAAAAGCCTGGCCACCATCGAAAACCACCACAATTTTGCGTGGGAGGAAACGCTGACGGATAAACGGAAAGTGGTCATCCACCGGAAAGGCGCCACCCCGGCGCATGCCGGCGAACTGGGCATTATTCCCGGCAGTATGACCACGCCGGCCTACCTGGTAAGAGGCAAAGGCGCGGAGGAGTCGTTGTATTCCGCCGCGCATGGAGCCGGCAGGGCGATGAGCCGCTCGAAGGCCCGGGAGAAAATGACCGTGTCGGCACTGAAAAAAATAGTGGCCGGTGCGGGCGTGACCCTGATCGGCGGCAGCGTGGAAGAAAACCCGCTGGCCTACAAGGACATCGACCGGGTGATGGACGCACAGCGGGAACTGGTGCAGGTGGAAGGCCGCTTTATGCCTGCTATCGTGCGGATGAATAACGAATAATCGCTGCGGTATACAAACCGTACACACGGGTCGGAGGCACCATGCCCCGACCCGTGCTTTTTCCCGGGGTACTGGTAAATGTGAGAAAGAATAACTATTTTAAGGAGCTCATTTTTCTACCTATGACCCAACGGCTACAATCCCTCGATATGATGAGGGGTGTTATCATGCTTCTACTGGCAGCGGAAAGCACGCATCTGTACTGGGCGCTCGACAGTCTGTCATCCAACGGTGCATGGCATACGTTTATGCAACAGTTCTTCCACCACCCGTGGAATGGCCTGCGGGCATGGGATCTGGTGCAACCAGCTTTTATGACCATAGCCGGCACAGCCATGTATTTATCGTGGAATGCCAAATCACAGAAGGGGGTCAGCTGGCAACAAAATTTTACACATATTGCGTGGCGTTGCGGGAAATTATTTATATTCGGTACCGCATTACATTGCGTATATGCGGGGCGGTTAGTCTGGGAGTTATGGAATGTGCTCACGCAGTTGTCCGTAACCACTATCGTCGCATATCTGATTATTCGCCGTTCTGTAGTATATCAGCTGGTGGTCAGCCTGTTGCTGCTCCTTGCCACTGATGTCATGTATCGTTTTATTCTTTTACCTGGGTTCGAGGATGCTTTTACGCAAGGGCACAATTTCGGTGCCTTCATGGATACGGTCCTGATGGGGAAAATCAACCCGGACGGATGGGTCGCGATCAATTGTATCCCTACGGCTGCACACACTATCTGGGGCGTGCTGGCGGGCAAACTGCTGACAGGCCCGCGGACACCGCTGCAGAAAACGCGCGTATTGGTTATAGCCGGCGTAGTTGGGTTGGTGGCTGGTTTCGGACTGGATGCCGCCGGGATAACGCCGATCATTAAACGCATCAGCACGGCTTCTTTTGTGCTGGCGTCCGGTGGCTGGGTGATGCTGATCATGGCGCTTTTTTACTGGCTGGCCGATGTGCGGGGATATGTAAGGTACGCCTGGATAGCCTCCGTAGCAGGTATGAACGCCATCTTCATCTACCTGTTTTTTGAAACGGTCGGTGTACAATGGGTGAACCCGACGACGGGTATTTTTGTGAAAGGGTTTACCGCCATGCCGGGCATACCGGAAGGAATCCGGGACGTCCTGTCAGCCCTGACGGTACTGGCGCTGGAATGGGGCCTTTGTTACTGGTTGTACAAACGAAAGATATTCTTCAAATTATAAAGAGACTACAAACGAATAGCTATCTGAGAAACCCCTATGAATCAGCCCTGGTATCCTGTACCGGGGCTTCCCTTTTTGTTTCAGGGAGACCCTTCACCATCAATACGATCAGCAGTCCACACAACGCCATGAGGCCAAAAGATACCCGCAGATGGGTGGCCTGCGCTACAAATCCTACCAGCGGGGGTACAATGAGGAAGCCCAGGTAGCCGATAGTGGAAATAGAAGCGAGCGTCTGTCCGCTGTTGGCTTCGCGGGATTTGCCGGCGAGGCTGAATACGAGCGGCACAATGCAGGATACGCCCAGGCCGGTAAAGATAAAGCCGATAGCGGTGGTGACCGGATGAGGCAGCACAATGGCAAGCAGGAGGCCGGATAAAATCAGCCATCCGCTGTAATACAGCATGTTTTTAATGCCCATCTGCGCTACGAGGCGGTCGCCGGCAAAACGGCCCAGCGTCATGGCGGCCATATAAGTCATGAAAGAAGCTGTGGCTGCGGTGGCAGTGCCGCCCGCCACTTTATGAAAGTAAATGCTGCTCCAGTCGTACATAGTGTTTTCGGTGGCCATACAGGCGAAACAGATAAAGGAAAAGCGCAGCAATGACTTGTCTGGCAGGGAAAACGCCGGCTTTTTTACCGGGTTGGGCGCCGGCTGGTCAGGGTAGTTACGTGGCCCGTAATACAGCGTAAATACCAGCAGCAGTCCGCTGATGATCAGCATATGCCAGGCAGGCGCCACCTGCATGGACACCATCAGGTAGCCGATGCCGGCTCCTGCGGAACCGGCGATGCTCCAGATACCGTGGAAGGTGGTCATAATGGACTTGTGATACATATGCTGCACCTGTACGGCCTGTGCATTCATGGAGAGATTGAGCAGGTTACGGGAAGAGCCGAAGCAGAACAGGGTCAGCGCCAGCTGCCAGAGGCTGGTAGTAAAACCCGGAAGGCTCAGTACTACGTTAAACACCATAGCGCCGATCACCATGATTTTACGGCTGCTGAAGCGGCCGAGCAGCTTTCCGGTGATGGGCATGGTCAGCATCAGCCCTATGGGCAGCGCCAGCAGCACCAGTCCCAGCTGCGCCTCGTTGAGCTGAAGCTGTTGCTGTATGGAGGGTATCCGGGACGCCCAGGTGGAATAGCCCAGGCCGGAGATAAAAAAGAAAACGGAAACGGCGGTCCGGTATTGTCGTGCGTTGGCTTCGGTCGCTTGCGGTATCTCTATGAACATCTGTGATCGTACACACCTCTTTGAAGAGCCATGAGGAATGCAAAATTAGAAAACCCAAAGCGAAAGCTTTGGGTCATAATGTCATTTTTTTGTCGATGGTTGAATGCCTGTGGTCTCTAGCTTTCCCCGGCGTCCGGCGGATTTTTCAGTTTGGCCATGGCCCGTACCGGGAAGGTCCCTACGCCTTTGAATTTCGGAGGGACGGCGCTGAAGGTAAACCCGTCTTCCGGCAGCAGTTCCAGGTGGCAGAGATGTTCCACGATGAGGATTTCCGCGCCCAGCAGCGTGGTATGCACCGGCCTGCTTTTGCCTTGCGTATTGTCGATGTTATGGGAATCGATGCCGACCAGCTTCACGTCACAGTCGCGCAGGTATCCGGCGGCGTCTGCGGTGAGGTAAGGATGGTTTTCGTAGTAGGCGGGCGTGTTCCAGTGGGCGTCCCATCCGGTATGCACCAGTACGGCGCGATTGCGTATTTCATGGTGGCGCAGCCGGTCGGCCGTCACGGCCAGGCCATCCTGGTAAGGCGCCCGGATCACAATGGCGTCCAGGTCGGCGAACCGTTCCAGCGGCATTTCCGCCAGGTCTTTCCCCTCGGCATAGCGATGGAAAGGGCAGTCGATATACGTGCCGGTATTGGTGACCATTTCTATTTTCCCGATCTGGAAAGTGGTATCGCCGTCGTAGAGGGCGGCGGAGGCTTCCCGGCTGAGGAAGTCGCAGATGACCGGCGCCGGCAGTCCTTTGTAGGTGACCAGCCCGTTTTCGATGGTGTGGCTCAGATCTATGAGATAGCTGGCGCCACTGGTGCCGACAGGTTTTCGTTTATGCGGCTCAGTAAGGATCTCCTTGTTGAGGATACGTGTTTCGCCTACCATCAGCAGGCGCATGTCTGCCACGATATAGTCAGCCAGTTCTTTGTCGGAGATATCGTCGCCGGCGATATCCAGCCGGAAATCTTCTCCTTTGATGCCGCCGCCGTTGGTGAAGCGGATGTCAAAATCAAATTTTACTCTTTTGTTCATCGTGATAATTTTCCCGTTTTGAGACGTTTATAAATGTACGATATTAGCGCCATGCTTAAAGAATTTCAGATCGTATCCGCTGAGCAGGCGATGAACCAACACCAGATACAGATAAAAGTCCTTGAAAGTGAAGAAGTTTTCATGGACATGATCGGAACAGATGGTTTTTTCTATGTGCATGATGGCGACCTGCATCTGCAGGGCGATTTAATCCTTGATTCAGACAAACTCGATAATATGCCGGATGGCCGGCCACCGCTGGGATTTGCCGTGATCGGCAACCTCACCGTGGACGGCGGCGTCCTCAATGAAGTAGGCGATTACGGCCCGGTGCTGTACGTCGCCGGCAACCTTACCTGCCGCAACCTGATGATTGGCGGCGCGCCTACCCGCGTGGAAGGCGACGTCCGCGTGGAAGAGGTGATCATGCTGCATTACAACCACGGCTGGATGCAGTGCGACGGCACCTTTACCGCTCCGGTCATGATCGTGGACGATTACCACCTGATGCCTTTCCGCAAAGAGATCAGCCGTTTTTATTATAATGACAACGACGCCGAAAGCCCTGAAGCCAACGCCTGCACCGAGTCGGAAGACGGCGATACCGTGATATCCGATAACCTGCGTGCGCTGCTCAACAACCCGCTGACGACCGACTTTGAAGAGATCCGCCGCGACCTTGCGGCAGGGGAGAGCGTGCTGCAGCCACAGGAAAGAACACTTGAATACTGGCGCTATAAAGTACGCCGCAACTACCGCGATCTGAAGCGCGTGCCGCTCGAAATGCGTACGGCCAACCTCTGCCAGGAAGCAATGGCTTACAGCATTTTCGCGCTGGAATATTTTCCGCCGGAAGTCATCACACCGGAACTGGCCATTGCGGCGGCAACGAAAGATGGTAAAGCCCTGCGTTACCTGCCGGCGGAAATGATCACCCGGGAGCTGTGCTACCTTGCGGCCAAACACGGCGCTATCCTGCGGCACGATATCCCGGAGCGGTTCTATGAGCACGCGCTGCTGTGTACCGTGATCAGGGAAAATGACTGGCAGATGGAACATGTGCCTATTGTATTTATCACGGAAGACATGCTGGTGCTGTACGTTAAAGCCGGTCGCGGCGCTTGGCTGGACAGGTACTGTCAGCAGTCCGGCGTGTCCAAGCAGAAAGTGCTGGAGCGCGTAATAGCCGAGGATATCAAATACCTGGAGAATATTTTCAACTGGCACCTCTCTGCCAGTACCTATACGTATGCGCGTCAGCGTTACGACAAACCGGAATATGCGGAACCCTGGAAGAATTTCAATGAACGTTTCGCCCGGAAGATAGGACGACTGAACATCAGTCCTTCTAATCCATTGTCATGACCAGCTTACGGCCACAGGTCCGGTTATTTTCCATCATGATATGTGCCTGCTGCACGGTATCGGCGCTGAAGCGGCCTACTACCTGCACCGCGGGCGGTGTGATCACGGCAGCATCGATCAGGGCGGCCAGCTCCCGCAGGTTTTGGCCGTACCACGACAGCCGGTTGGCCACCGCGTATGCATAATTGGAGATGTTGAGTACATGGGCGCCTTTGTCGAACAGCAGTTCCCGTGTGCGTTCCGTTCCCAGGAAAGTGATGTCTGCATAACTTTTGTTCAGCCCCAGTACCTCCGCCGCTGTTTCTGATATTTTTCCTCCCACCGTATCTATCGCCCAGTCAAAATACTGCTGCCCGGTGGCGGCCAGGAGCCTTTGTGCGAGATCAACCACGCGATAGTTGAGTATCCGGCAGGCCGGCAGTCCCAGTGCTTCCAGTACAGCATGGCTTTGTTCGTTGCCGGCAGTGGTGAACAGCTGGTGTATGCCGTGCGCTTTCAGCAGTTTGACCAGGAAACTGCCCACGGCGCCGGCGCCACCGGTGAGAAAAAGCAGGTCGTCCGGCCGGGCATTCATGCGCTGAAAAGTTTGATAGGCGGTCAGTCCGGCCGACGGGATGGCCGTAGCGACGGCAAAAGGCAATGCTGCGGGCAACAGTGTTACCATCTGGTAATTGAGCGCGATGTGTGTGGCGTAAGTACCGTTGGAGCCTTTGCTGCCGGCGGCGGCGATCACCGTATCGCCCGGTGCGAAGCCTGTTGTCTGCGCGCCTGCAGCTATCACGATGCCGGCCAGTTCCCTGCCCAGTACCGGGGAGTGCATATGTTGGCTTTCGCGGCGTCCCTGCCGCATCTGGTAGTCAATCGGGTTAAAAGCGGTGGCTTTTATTTCAATCAGGAGTTCATTTTCCCCGTAAGCCGGAACAGGTAGTTCTTTTTGCCGGAATTGATCAGGCGCCCCGAATCCGTTTAATACAATTGCCTGCATGTATGTAATTTTGGATAAAACTAACGAGCGGGGTAAGGTTGACCAACAACCGTGATAATAGGGAGTTACTCACAAAAAAATGAGTGGTATATGATCAAGGAAACATCGTCGAACGCGTATAACCGGAAATTTCTGCACAGCGTATGCCGCATCAATGGGGCGTTGGAAACGATCGCCGGCCGCTGGAAAGCGCTGATGCTGATTCATATTGCAGAGGGAAAGAACCGTTTCAGTTTATTGAAACAGGTGCTGCCAACGGTGTCCGACCAGGTGCTGGGGCGGCAGCTGCGGGAGCTGGAGGCTGACGGGTTGATTGGCAAGACCGTTATTGCGGAGGTGCCTGTGCGGGTGGATTATCATCTTACCGAAAAGGGAGAAGCTATCTTACCGATCCTGGATGCCCTGGCCCAATGGCATGACAAACGGTGATGCTGTCAGGAGGCGGCTGTGAGCAGTTGTTGTAATTTTTTCTCCTGCAGGATGGTGATGGATTTTCCTTCCGCTTCGATGAGCCGTTGCTGGACGAAGTCCTGCAGCATGCGGTAGATGGTTTCGTAGGTGGTGCCTGCGAGGGAGGCGAGGTCCTGCCGGTTGATCGTAAATTGTTTGTGCCCGTATACCCGGCTTATTTCCAGCAGGGCTTCTGCCAGCCTGCTTTTTACGTCCATGTGCACGAGGTTGCGCATTTTCTTTTCCGCTTCCTGTAATTCCGCCGCATAAAACTGCATGAGCCGGTAGGTAAGGACGGGGTTCACTTTCAGCGAGGCTTCAAAAAACGCGTTGTCCACATAACAATAAGTGCCGTCTTCCAGGGCGGTGGCTGATACCGGGTACAGGCGCTGTTCGCTTCCAAAGCCGCGGTGACCGAGGATATCGCCCTTTTTGGCCAGCCGGATGATGAGTTCTTTGTCCGGTCCCCATTGTTTATGCACTTTCACTTTCCCGTCGTATAAAAAATAGATACCGGTGGCCGGATCGCCTTCACGGAACAGTATTTCCCCCTTTTTAAACGGCTGATGCCGCCGGTGGGAAGCCACGGCAGTCAACCATTCCGGGATCGCATGCTGGCACAAAAAACATGTCTTCAGATCGCAGGCCCTGTTTTTCTTCATGGTTGCAATAGTAATACTTTTTCAATGTTTTTACAGAAAAAATGCTAATTAATATGATTTGAATCATATTTTTGAGTTGAATTTGATTTTAAAGCATCATTTTTTCATTTCATGGATCATATAAATAGGTCTGAAAAGGCCGGAAAAGTATCGAGAAGAGTATTTTACCTGAGCATGCAGGCTTTGCTGAATGCAGTGCTGGTGGGTTTTGTGGCCAAGGGGCTGGTGCTCCTTATAGACCTGATCACCAATCTGTCGTTTTACGGGGAGTTTTCTTTTGAAGAGCGGGGGCCTGCGGGGCATCACCTGGGCTGGCTGGTGATCATGGTGCCGGTGATCGGGAGTGTTATTGTGGGTATCATGGCGCGTTTTGGCAGCAAGGCGATCCGCGGGCATGGTATACCGGAAGCGATGGAGAACATTATATTGAATGAAAGCCGGATACCGCCGGTGATCACGTTACTGAAGCCTTTGTCAGCCGCTAT
Organism: Chitinophaga oryzae; assembly: GCF_012516375.2. Classification (NCBI taxonomy): domain Bacteria; kingdom Pseudomonadati; phylum Bacteroidota; class Chitinophagia; order Chitinophagales; family Chitinophagaceae; genus Chitinophaga; species Chitinophaga oryzae. The sequence continues at coordinate 6,818,872 of NZ_CP051204.2, read as the reverse complement.
TTCCATTGGTACGGGCGGCCCTTTCGGGGCGGAAGGTCCGATCATCGCTACCGGCGGCGCTATGGGATCGTTTACCGGACAGGTGATCCATATTTCTTCCGCAGAGCGGAAAGTTTTGCTGGCAGCGGGCGCCTGCGCAGGTATGTCGGCCATCTTCGGCAGCCCGCTGGCGGCCATTCTGCTGGCGATAGAGTTGTTGCTGTTTGAGTTTTCCCCGCGCTCGGTGATCCCGGTGGCTTTGGCCTGTATTGCCGGCGCCGGTATGCACCTGTTGCTTTTCGGGAGTGATCCGGTGTTTGCGATGCCGGTTATTCCGGCGGTATCAGACACCGCGCTGGTGACTTATGTATTGATGGGGGCGGCCATTGGCGTGATAGCGGCATTGGTGTCCCGGTCGGTGTACTGGGTGGAAGATATGTTTGAGCATCTGCCGGTCCACTGGATGTGGTGGCCGGCGATCGGCGCCGTGGCTGTGGGGGGGATCGGTTATTTCGCTCCGCACACCATGGGCGTAGGTTATGATAACATTAAGACGCTGCTGGCTGGTCATGTGCCGTTAATGCTGATGTTGTCCCTTTGTGTGTTGAAATACCTGTCGTGGGTGATTTCGCTGGGCAGCGGCACTTCCGGCGGCACGCTGGCGCCGTTGTTCACCATCGGCGGTGCTTTGGGCGCGCTGATAGGCGTGGCGGTGCTGCAGCTTTTTCCGGGCAGCGGCATCAACCTGGCTACGGCGGCGCTGATAGGAATGGCGGCTATGTTTGCCGGTGCGTCGCGTGCGTTGCTGACAGCTATTGTATTTGCGCTGGAGACCACCGGTCAGCCGCACGGGCTGCTGCCGTTGATCGGCGCTTGTACCACCGCTTACTTTGTCTCTTTCTTTTTGATGAAAGGGTCTATCATGACAGAGAAGATCCGCCGCAGAGGAGTAAACGCGCCGGAAGAATATGTCCCCGATGTGATGCAGCAGATCAATGCCGCCATGGTGGTAGTACAGCCGGAGATGATGGTCAGGGATACGTTCACCGTGGCACAGGTAAATATCCTGCTCGATAATCACACTTATTATCAGCGGCACCTGCTGGTGACTGATGCTGACGGCCGTTTTACCGGTTACCTGGACCGGCAGCAGCTGCTCACGGCTGATGAAAATACCGTGGCAGGGCAACTGATATCACGCATGGCGCCGTTCGTGCTGCCGGGCGATGATATTAACATGGTGGCGCAGATAATGGAGAAATATCAGCTGAGCGTGCTGGCCGTGACAGAAGACAACCGATTGAAGGGCATGGTGACGGCGGCAGCTATCCTGCATACCTACAGCGAAAGGCAGCTGGCATCTGCCAGGTATCACTCCGCTTTCTTCGGCAATACCCGCCTGTTGCGGTTGATGGCGCGCGGAAAACGCCTGCTGGTGAGATAAGCAACCACTGCCCGCGGTGAAACACCACTGTGGGCAGGCTATTCATTCATCCGATGTGGTTTGACTAACGAAGACGAATACACGTCATTTTCCGGTCGCGGTTTAAAAAGAGGCGGCAGCCTGTGGTCAGGGGAAAGTTTGCGTTCGCCAATCATCCGTGGAACGAGCCGCCGGTGCGGATGACGGCAGCAGCGGCTGCGAAAGGGCTGGTGGTTATCACGCTATGATCGGTGAACAGGTGGCCGTAGGAAAGAGTTATCCTGTCTGCAGTGGTGGCTTTACAAATTGAAAACGGCCATTTCTATAATGCCGTGTCCCGGCTGAAGAAAAATGCGGTTGGCGCCGGTAAGTTTTTTCTCTGTTTCACAGAGCGGTTCCAGGTGTACAAGCCGCCCAAAGCGCCCTATCATATCGCGGACCTGTTGCCGGGTATTGAGATTGGCAGTCATGTTGAGATGGGTCTCCATCACCTTCAACAAATTACGATGGTACACCAGGTAGTTGTCCGGAACTTCCGTTAAGGACAGCGAAAAATCCATGACGCCGAGGTGGTGTTGCATAGGCGTGGTCAACAGCTGCATGACCTGTACACAGGCTTCATTGCTGATATAATGAATGACGCCTTCAAAAATAACGATGGCTGGTTCTTCCGGCACGTATCCTGCCTGCTTTAGCATCTTGTTCAGTAAAACAGTATCGGTCAGATCGCAGTGCAGAAAATACAGTGGTACTGTTGTATGCAGGATATCTTCATAGATTTTTTTCTTCTCTTCGATATAACCGTTGTCCACCTCCAGTATACGGCTGATACGGCGGGGGTAATTTTCCAGCAGGTAAAGCGACAGCGGGTCCAGTCCTGCGCCAAGGATCAGCACCTGTTGTACAGGATACTGTTCCATCCGTTGCCGTATTACTTCGCGGACTGCCTGCTTGCGGTAACAGATCATATCTGCCGCCGGCGGATAGGCGCGGGTGAGGTCGCGGGAAAGCCGGCTCGTCTCACTGAAATCAATAGCGTTGACATAGGCCTGTTCCAGTGGGCTGGTGTATAGTCTGATAGCCTGTTCCAATACCAGTCTCGAAGTAGCGGGAACTTTTAACTTATGGGTCATCAGAAATGGTTATTTTTATTGAATATAAGGCTTACGTGCGCATTAAGGATGCAGTAGATCCAATTACGAATTACGAATTGGGCTTACTATCGGAAAGCGGTGCCAGGAAGCGCTCAATAAGCGAGCACTCAATTCGTAATTCGCAATTCGTAATTGATAAAAATATAGCATATGAACGAACGTATAGCATCTCTCAGCAAACTGGAAAAGGAAGGCAGGCAGATATCCCGTTTACCTTTCTCCATCAGGATCTTACTGGAAAACGTATTGCGCAATCACGACAATTTCGCTATCACCGATGAACATGTGGAGACGCTGGTCAACTGGCAGCCTACACCGCCCGACAAGGAGATCCCTTTTAAGCCGGCGCGTGTGCTGATGCAGGATTTTACCGGTGTGGCCGCCGTGGTGGATATTGCCTCGATCCGCGCAGAAGTCATCCGTCGGGGAAAAGACGGTGCTAAAATCAACCCGGCCATCCCGGTAGACCTGGTGGTGGACCACTCCGTACAGGTTGATTTTTTTGCTACGGACTACGCTTACACAAAAAATGTGGCCTACGAGTACGAGCGTAACAAAGAGCGGTATCAGCTGCTTAAATGGGCGCAACAAGCTTTCGATAATTTTACGGTCGTGCCGCCGGGCATGGGCATCTGCCACCAGGTAAACCTGGAATATCTTGCACACGGCGTGATCTCCCGCGATGGGTGGGCTTTCCCCGATTCGCTGGTAGGGACCGACTCCCATACGCCCATGGTGAATGGTATCGGAGTGCTGGGCTGGGGCGTAGGCGGTATTGAAGCAGAAGCCGCCATCCTGGGGCAACCGATTTATTTCTCCTGTCCTCAGGTGATCGGTCTGAAGCTGACCGGACGGCTGACAGAGGGCGTTACTGCCACCGATATGGTGCTGGCCATCACCCAACTGCTGCGCAAGTACGGCGTGGTGGATAAATTTGTGGAAGTATTCGGTGATGGGCTCGACCATCTCTCCGTACCCGACAGGGCCACTATATCCAACATGTCGCCCGAATTCGGTTGTACCGTGACCTACTTCCCGATCGACGAACAGACTTTGCAATATATGCGCCGCACTAACCGCCCCGAAGAAGTGGTGGCACGGGTGGAAAGCTATTGCAAGGAAAATATGCTGTGGCGTCATGGCAACGAAAACATCACTTACTCAGATGTGATAGAGCTCGACCTTTCGAAGGTGCAGTCCGCCGTAGCAGGCCCTAAGCGGCCGCAGGACCGTATCCTGGTGAAGGACCTGCATTCGGAATTCGAAACGTTGCTGAACAAGGAGTTTAAAAGGATGTACACCCCAGAAGGCAAACGCCGCGACACGGCGTGGCTGTCAGAAGGTGGTTCCGGTACCGCATTCACCTACGAGATCCAGAAACACACGGAAGAAGTGGCGGTGGAAGTGGACTACCTGAAATCGGTACGCATCAAACTGAAAAATGAAGAATATGTGCTGAGCGATGGCGCTATCGCTATTGCGGCCATCACCAGTTGCACCAATACCTCCAATCCGAGTGTGATGATAGGCGCCGGGCTGGTAGCTAAAAAAGCGATCAGCCGCGGCCTGTACGTGAAGCCCTGGGTGAAGACAAGCCTGGCGCCTGGTTCCCGCGTGGTGACAGAATACCTGAAACGTTCCGGTTTGCTCTACGAACTGGAGGCGTTGCGTTTCCACGTAGTAGGATATGGCTGTACTTCGTGTATTGGTAACAGTGGCCCGCTGCCGCCGCATATCGCTGAAGCAGTGGACAAAGGCAGCCTGATTGTGGCTTCTGTGCTGTCAGGCAACCGTAACTTTGAAGCGCGCGTACATCCGCAGGTGAAGATGAATTTCCTTGCATCGCCGCTGCTGGTAGTAGCTTATGCCATTACTGGCCGGGTAGATGTGGACCTGCTCAACGATCCGCTGGGGTATGACCCGAACGGTGAACCGGTATTCCTGCGGGACATCTGGCCTACACAGGACGAGATCAACGAAGCCGTTGCCGCCGCCGTGAAACAGGAAGACTTTAAAAATACCTATTCGGTGATCTTTGACGGGGATGACCAGTGGCAGGGCCTACTGGCGCCTACAGGGCAGGATTATCACTGGAGCAACGACTCTACCTATATCAAGGAAGCGCCGTTTTTCCACGACCTGCCGGATACGCCGTCAGCCGCCGAAGATATTGTTGACGGCCGCGTGCTGCTGATGCTGGGCGATTCAGTTACTACCGACCATATTTCGCCCGCCGGCTCTTTCAAAGCAGACACGCCTGCCGGTAAATACCTGATAGACCGCGGCATCGACCCAAAGATGTTTAACTCCTACGGCTCCCGCAGGGGGAATCATGAAGTGATGGTCCGCGGTACCTTTGCCAACGTACGCATCAAAAATGCGCTGTCGCCCAAAGAAGGCGGGTTTACCACCCTGATGCCGCAGGGCATGGTGCTGCCGGTGTATGACGCCGCCATGCAGTATGCCGCAGCCAAAGTGCCGTTGATCGTTCTCGCCGGAAAAGAATACGGCAGCGGTTCTTCGCGTGACTGGGCGGCCAAGGGCGCCAACCTGCTGGGTATAAAAGCCGTTATTGCGGAAAGTTATGAACGTATCCACCGCAGTAACCTGGTAGGCATGGGCGTATTGCCACTGGAATACGTGGATGGCCAGACAGCCGCTTCCCTGGGGCTTTATGGCACGGAAGCCTATTCCATCACCGGCATCGCAGAAGACCTGACACCCGGTAAAATTGTAACGGTAACGGCTACACCTGCCACCGGTGACCCGGTCGTTTTCCAGGCCAAATGCCGGCTGAATTCCGCTATCGAAATTGAGTATTATAAAAACGGCGGTATACTGCAATATGTGCTGCGCGCGTTTTTGTCCCGCAAAGAAGCGAAGTAGGCAAAGAGCGCTAAGATTATGTTTTAAGATATATAAGAAAGCAAAGGAGCGGAGATCAGCTTTGGTCTCCGCTCCTTTGTTTTCTCTGCTCGCTTATAATAATCTTAGCGCTCTTTGCTCACTTTCTCCTTTTGCGTGATTATTTCTTCGCGAGTTCTGAAATCTTCTTCCGGTCTCCCACCAGCCACACTACATCTTCCCATTCGAAAGCCATATCAGATGGCGGGTTGAGGATACGTTCGCTACCGCGGGCGATGCCTACCACGAGAGCATTGGTCCTTTCGCGGATGCCGGAGCTGCGGATGGTCTGTCCTTTCAGGCCATTGTGTTCATCTACCACGATGCTGGTTAGGCCTACGTTGTCGTCTGCCATGTCGTCGCTTCTTTCGACCACGAGCGTGTTCACTACGCGGTTGAACTCTTCCAGCTGCGCTTCCGTACCGATGGCCACGATCACGTCATTCGGGAACAGTTTTTCCTGCCGGGTGGGGGCGTAGATGGTGATGTTCCCTCTTTTGATAGCGCCTACGTTGATGCCGTACTTTTCCCGTAGCTGCAGGTCTACCAGCGGCGTGTCGATCAGTGAAGACCAGGGGTTGATCTCTATTTCAGAGACCTGTGCATCCCAGGGCAGCAGATCGGCTGCCGGCGTTTTTTTGGCGGCATCTGCTTCTTCGCGGGCGTTCAGGTTGGAAAGGAAACGGTGTTCAATGCGGTTGTAATATTTCTGCAGCTGTTGACGCAACGCCAGCAGCACCAGCAGCATCACCAGCGAAGTGCCCAGCAATGCCTGCCAGAAAGGAAAGAACTGGTTGAGCAGGAAACCTACCAACAGTACCGCTATCACGTTACGGATAACTTCCACCACTACCAGCGGACCGCGGTTGTACTTGGAGTCGAGCCACAGCGCTTTATAGGCGATGCCCTGTACTTTTTTGATGGTGAGCGCGGAGATAAACGGCGCCATCATGGCGATAGCCAGTATCACGGCAATCAGTTTGGCCAGCAGCTGGTTCTCCACATATTTTGCGATGAAAGGCCCTACGTAATAGGTGTTGAGCAGAATGATGGCAATCAGCACCACACTGTTGAGAATGATCACTTTCAGGTAGGCATTGAGCACAATGCGCCAATCGCTTTCCGCCTGCAGCGTTTGTGAACTGGCAGAGTAGCGGTTGAGCGCCAGCAGCCATTTTTCCGGGATGATCTTCGACAGCCAGTTGTACATCGGTGTGGAGAAACGGATCATATACGGCGTGGTGAAGGTCGTTACCGCGGAAACACCCACCGCCACGGGGAACAGGAAATCGCTGGTGACACCAAGCGTCACGCCCAGCGTGGCGATGATAAAGGCAAACTCGCCTACCTGCGCCATACTCATTCCCACCTGCACCGCCTCTTTCAGCGGCCGGCCGGATAAAAGCGCGCCCGTAGAGGTGCTGATAAATTTACCGAAGATAGTCAGCAGTGTAATCCACAGCACGGGCCAGCGGTATTCTATGATCATCTCGGGATTGATGAGCATCCCCACAGACACAAAGAAAATAGCGCCGAACAGATCTTTTACCGGTTGTATGAGGTGTTCTACTTTTTCAGATGAGGTAGTCTCCGCGATGATGGACCCCATGATAAACGCACCCAGTTCCGCAGAAAAGCCTACCTGCGTGGCCAGTATCACCATGCCCAGGCAGAGGGCGATGCTGAGGATGAGCAGCGTTTCGCTGTTCATGTATTTCTCCATTTTTTTCAGGAAAGTAGGCAACAGGAAGATGCCTGCCAGGAACCATACCGCGAGGAAAAACATCAGTTTGGCAATGGTGAACAACATCTGGGAGCCTTCAAACTGTTTGCTGACCGCCATGGTGGAAAGCAATACCATCAACAGGATCACTACAATGTCTTCTATCACCAATACGCCGAATACGATTTTGGTAAAGGGTTTTTTCTTGATGCCCAGTTCATCAAAAGCGCGGATGATGATAGTCGTGGACGAACTGGCGAGCAGCCCGCCGAGAAAGAGACTGTCCATGGTGCTCCAGCCCATCAGTTGACCGGTGAAATATCCGGCCACGGTAATACAGGCTATCTCAGTGAAGGCGGTAATTGCCGCCGTGCCTCCCACACGCATCAGTTTTTTGAAGCTGAATTCAAGGCCAAGGGAAAATAACAGAAAGATAACGCCGATCTCAGACCATATTTTTACGCTCTCCCCGTCGCTGATGGAGGGGAAAAGGTGGAAGTTAGGGCCCACGATAAAGCCGGCGATGATGTAACCTAATACCATGGGCTGTTTCAGCCGCCTGAATAATAGTGTAATAATACCTGCCGCTCCAAGGATCAATGCCAGGTCAATAATCAATTTCGGTAGATGCATACAGTAAAAATCGATTTATAGATTGCGTAATGTACGGTTATGTCAGTGCGTGTAAACGCCCCGGCATAATGTGTTAAAGCCAATTGTCGAATCGCTGAACTTCGCTAATATATTATTTTTTCAGGGGGTTGACAAGCGAAAAGTAACAAACTATTTCCTCGCCAGGTACTCCGATGGCAGCATCCCGAACTGTTTCTGAAAATTACGGCTGAAGTTATTCAGCGATGCGAAACCGGTCATTTCGGCAGCTTCATTGACTTTATAATAACCGCTGTCCAGCAGCATAGCGGCTTTTTTGAGGCGGGTAAGGCTGATCAGTTCATGGGGGGTAAGGTCGGAGATGACCTTTATCTTGCGGTACAGGGTAGGACGGCTCATATTCATTTTATCGGCAAGGACTTCCACATCGAGATTGACATCGGTGAGATGTTGCAGGATGATCTCATGCAGCTTGTCGAGGAAAGCTTCGTCGGCGCGGGAGATGGCCATGCTGCGGATATGTGCGGCGGGGGAAGTGGCGAAATGGTCGCGTACTTTTTGCCGGTTGCTGAGCAGGCTGGCGATCTGTGCTTCGAGGTGGGCAGGAGAGAAAGGTTTCTCGATGTAAGCGTCGGCGCCCAGTTCGAGGCCTTCGATCTTGGATTGGAGGGTATTGCGGGCGGTGAGCAGTATTACGGGGATATGACTGTATTCCACATCTGATTTAATCTGGCGGCACAGCTCAAAGCCGTCCATTTCCGGCATCATTACATCACTGACCACCAGCTGGATGGCGCTGTCGCGCAGGATGCCCAGCGCGGTGACGCCGTCCTTTGCGGTAATGATGTGGTATTTGTCCTGCAGGTCGTCGGCGATAAAATCAAGGATTTCCTGGTTATCGTCTACCAGCAGCAGCTGGGGCCGGGTTATGATATGCTTTTCCATTTGCTGAGATTAAATTCTATTTCCTGATGTATAGGCAATGTCAGTACAAACACATTGCGATGATCGATGTATTGCAGCTCCAGTGTGCCCTGGTGCAACAGGGCGAGCGACCGGGCGATGGATAAACCGAGACCGGTGCCGGCTTGGTTACCGGCGCCTTTGCCGCGGAAGAAGGGCTCAAATATTTTCTCCTTCATTTCGGCAGGAATGAGCGGCCCGTCGTTGTGGACACGTATGGTGAAATGCGCTGCGCCGGGGCCAACCGGCAGCAATTCTGTCCACACCTCGCCGGCAGCGTATTTGATGGCGTTGCTCGTAAGGTTGCTGATGATCTTGTTAAACGCTTCGATATCGATGTATGCATGGAAGGTAGTTACGGGAAGGGCTATACGGAACTGCAGCTCCTTCTGTTCGGCGGCAGGGATAAACTGCAGGTGTATTTCCTGTAGCAACGCCGGGATAACGGCTTTCACGAAATTCAGTTTATAACCGTTGATCTCTGTACGCCGGAAATCGAGCAGCTGGTTGGTCAGCTCCAGCAGCCGGTTGGTATTCCGCTCCATGATCTGGAGGTTCTTTTGCACCTGCGGTACTTCACCGGAGCGTTGTATGACCTTTTCCATCGGACCTTTGATCAGTGTCAGCGGTGTGCGTATCTCATGGGCGATGTGTGTGAAAAATTCAATCTTGGCCTGGTACAGTTCTTTTTCTTTTTCATGTTCCAGCAGTTCCATGCGGCGCTGCTGCTGCTGGCGGTTGCGCTGCCGGTAATGACGGAAGATAAGCCAGGTGAGGCTGCAGAGTGTCACCAGGTAAAGCGCATAGGCTGGATAACTGGCCCAAAAAGGTGGCAGAATGCGGATGGTCAGCTGCCGCGGGGCGGTGGTCCATTGCCCGCTGTTATTGGCGGCTTTCACCAGGAAATGATACGTGCCGGGCGCCAGTTTGGTGAAAACGGCTTTGCGGTTAGCCTCCAGGTATGTCCAGTCTTTATCCAGGCCTTCCATCTTATAAGCGTAGGGCGTGGTTTCGGGTGCGCTGAAGCGAAGGGCGGCAAAGTCGATGCTGAAAGACGACTGGTCGTATGCGAGCGTAATGGTATCGGTGTAGTTAATGGCCCTGGGCAGTACGGGATTGCCGGGCAGCAGTGGTTTGTTATATACCTGGAAACCGGTGAGGTATACCGGTGGTATGTAGTTGTCGGCTGGCAGGCTGGCGGGGTTGAAGCGGATCATTCCTTTTACGCTGCCGAAATACATGGTGCCGCAACTGTCTTTATATGCTGAGTTGTAGTTGAACTGGTCGTTGAGCAGTCCGTTGGCTTTCGTATATACTTTGATGTTACCGGTAGCGGGGCGCAGGTGTGCCAGCCCTTTGGAAGTGGTGATCCACAGATCGTGCTGGTCATCTTCCAGCAGGTTATAGGTCATATTGCTCAGCAGGCCGTTGCGGGTGGTATACCGTATAAAGCGGCCGGTGGCCTTGTCCAGCCGGCACAGGCCTCCTTCGGTGGTGAACCAGAGCTGGTGGCGGCTGTCTTCCAGGATATGGTCTACGCGGTTGTTAGGCAGGCTGGTACTATCGGCGTTGTTGTACAGGTATACGCCCTTGCTGCCGGTGCGCGGATTAAAGTAATACAGCCCGTCCCGCGTGGTGCCCGCCCAGTAAGTGCCATCGCTGTCCTGGTACACGCAGGTATAAAAGAAGTAATCGGGCACTTCTTTTATGAGGGCGAAACCATCGCGCTCAGGAAGGTAACGGTAAAGCCCCCTCGAAGTACAGAAAAGGATTTCACCATGCCTGTTCTGCGTAATGCTGTAGATGAAGTTGCTGCGCAGGTCGTATGGGCCGTTGCCTGCGGCATAGTGACGGATGAATTTCCCGTTGCGTACATCCATCAAATCGAGGCCGTGCTCGAAAGTGCCGATCCACAGGGTGTCTCCGGTGACCAGCAGGCCATGCAGATTGGTGTGCGACAGGCCGCCACCGCCGGGTGACGGCCGGATACGGGTGATGTTGCCGCTGCGTATATCCATGCTGTTTAGCCCGCCGTCTTCTGTCCCGATCCAGAGGCGGCCGTAGCGGTCGGGACATATTTCCCGGACAGCATTGCCGCCCAATGCGTTTTCGCCGGTGCGGGGAAAAAACTTTTCAAAAGCAGTATAGGATTCGGTAAAATAATTGACGCCGCCGAAATACGTTCCTGCCCAGATGCCGCCCTCCCGGTCGCGGTACAGCGTATATACCGCATTATCGGAAATGGAGTAAGGGTCGTTGTATTTTTTGCGCAGATTAACATAACTGCTGTCAGCCGGATGGTAGATATAAATGCCGCTCTCCGTGGCTATCCAGTATTCGTTTGGACCGCGGCGCAGGAAATCGCGTACGTACGTGCCCGTACCTTCTGCTGTACGGGTGAGCAGGTCCTGGTAAGTATGCAGCCGGGTATTGAACAGTTTGAGGCCCTGCGTGGTAGTGCCTACCAGGATGGTGTCCGGGCCGGCGGCGGTCATTCTGGTGATCCAGGTGGACGTTGGGGCAGGGGAGTGGTTGAACAGGGGATAAGCCGTGAACCGGTCTGTTTGCCTGTTATACTTAGCTATCTGCCCTTCGGGCGATGTCAGCCATATGTTGCCATCAGCGGCCCTGCAGAGGGAGCTGGTCTGTGGATAATGTGCCGGTGCCGCCAGTTCGCCGGTACGGGGATTGTACCGGTACAGTTTCAGATCGTCGCTGAACCAGATATTACCGTCGAGGTCTTTGTCTATCGCGAGGATAATGCCGGGTTGCGCTTTGATAGCGGTAAACTGCTCCGTGGCCGGATCATAGGCATACAGGCCCTTGTCGGTACCTATATACAGCAGTCCGTCGTTGTCCTCCCATATCACTGAAATATAGTTGCCGCCGATACTGCCCGGCAGCTGCGGGTCGTGGCGGAATATGCGGAAAGTATACCCGTCGAACCGGTTGAGGCCGTCCTTTGTGCCAAACCACATAAAGCCCTGCCTGTCCTGCCAGGAACAGATCACCGCATTATTCGACAGCCCGTTCTCCACCTGGTAATGAACAAAGTTGACAGACTGGCTGGTTGCCTGGAAACCGGCAACCAGCAACAGAAAAATGATAATACAACGCAACAGCAACAATCAAAAGGTTTTTATAAAGATAACAGTCAATTACGAATTACGGATTACGAATTACGAATTGGAGGCTTCCTTTATAGTGCGTTTATGTAGTAGCCTTTCCAATAAGAAATTCTCAATTCGTAATCCGTAATTCGTAATTCCAAAAAATGAGACAAATTGTAAAAAGATTGAGACGAAAAGGTGTACGAGCAACCACGGTATTCTTTTTCTTTGGAAAATAGTTTAAGCGTTGTTTGTACGCTTAAATCAATCAAAATCTATGTTATGAAAGGCGGCTACCTGTTCACCTTATATCTTCTTTTACTGACCATGCCCGGCTTTAGTCAGCCGGCAAAACCGGACACAGCCGCAACTTTTACCAATCCGTTGCTGCCGGGCGGCCCCGATCCCTGGGTGATACAGGACAAGGGCATATACTATTACATGGCCACCACGGGCCGTAATATCACCATCCGTAAAACCAAAGCTATGTCCGCCCTGGCTGCTGCACCGGCCACTGTAGTGTGGACACCACCGTCCCAGGGGCCCGATGCCCGTGATATCTGGGCGCCGGAGCTGCACCGCCTTGATGGTAAATGGTATCTGTATTATACTGCCGGCTCGTCGGACAGCGTGCATCCGCAACACACCTTCGTACTGGAAAATACGGCCGCCGATCCTACTACCGGCACCTGGGTCAGCAAAGGGCAGGTCCGCGATACGGCCGCCGATGATTTCGCTATCGACGGGACCGTCTTTTCGTATAAAGGACAACGTTACTTTATCTGGAGCGGGCATAATGGCAAAGACAACGTACAACGGCTGTATATCGCCAGGATGAAAAACCCATGGACACTGGTATCCGGTCGCGTGGAAATTGCCGCGCCGCAGTACCCCTGGGAGAAAAACGGGATCAACGAAGGCCCGGAGATACTGCTTAACCAACAAAAAGACGTATTCCTCGTATTCTCTGTCAGCGGCTGCTGGACAGACGATTACGCCCTTGGGCTGCTGCGTCTCAAAAAAGATGCAGACCCGATGGTGGCGGCCAACTGGACCAAGATGCCGGAGCCCATTCTCACCGGTAAACCGGAAAATGGCGCTTTCTCTCCCGGACATAACGGTTTCTTCAAGTCGGCCAACGGGAAAGAAGACTGGATCATCTATCACGCCAACTCCCGCGCGGGACAAGGCTGCGGTGGTCAGCGCAATCCCCGTATGCAGCCCCTCGCCTGGGACCGTAACGGTCTGCCGGTCATCGGCGAACCGGTGAAAATCGGCGTAGCACAACGTAAACCCGGCGGAGAGTAAATCAATTACGAATTACGAATTACGATGAAAGCTGCTTCTTCATTCGGAATTCGCAATTGAATTCGTAATTCGTAATTGAAACCGTAATTCGTAACAAAAAAAGAGTTCATGATAAGAAACAACCTTTTATTACTGGCTTTATCCCTCGGATTAATATCCACGGCGCAGGCACAACAGCAGGAATGGAAAATTGCAGGCAATAAGATCACTTCTCCCTGGAGTGAAAAGGTAGACCCTGCGGCGGTATTACCTGAATATCCCCGTCCGCAGCTGGTGCGTGGCAACTGGAAAAACCTCAACGGACTATGGCAGTATGCCGTGCGTGAGAAGAACGCCGCCACGCCCACGTCCTGGGATGGAAAGATATTAGTGCCTTTCGCCATTGAATCGGGCCTGTCCGGTGTGGGCCGGACCGTAGGGAAAGACAGCCTGCTGTGGTATCGCACCAGCGTCACGCTGCCGGCTGCTATGAAAGGTAAAAAAGTGCTGCTGCACTTCGGCGCGGTAGACTGGCGTACTACCGTATACGTGAATGGCAAAGAAGCTGGTTCCCATGAAGGCGGCTTCGATCCCTTCTCCTTCGATATCACTCCTTTCCTGAAGAAAGGCGCACAGGAAGTCACTATCAGCGTGTGGGACCCTACAGACGAAGGCCCGCAGCCCAGAGGCAAACAGGTAAAGAAGCCTAACGGTATCTGGTATACGCCGGTAACAGGCATCTGGCAGACGGTATGGGTGGAAGGTGTGGCAGATACCTATATCGCCGGCACCACCCAGACGCCCGACATCGATCGCGGAGAGCTGACGGTAAATGCAGACATCCCCGGCCGCCAGCCCGGCGATGTGGTGAAGGTAACCGCCTATGACGGCAACACCGAAGTAGCTGCCGGTAACCTGGAAGCACAGCCTCTGCAACTGAAAATAACATCTCCTAAACTGTGGTCTCCGGAATCCCCTTTCCTGTACGATCTCCGTTTTACCATCACCCGCAAGGGCAAAGTGATCGACGATGTAAAGAGTTACTTCGCCATGCGTAAATCATCTATCGGAAAAGATAACAATGGTGTTCAGCGTATGCTGCTCAACAACCGCTTCGTATTCCAGTTTGGTCCGCTGGACCAGGGCTGGTGGCCTGACGGGCTGTACACTGCCCCCACCGATGAAGCGCTGTTGTATGATATTGAGCAAACCAAAGCCATGGGCTTCAACATGATCCGTAAACACATCAAAGTGGAACCGGCCAGGTGGTATTATTACTGCGATAAGCTGGGAATGCTGGTATGGCAGGATATGCCCAGCGGCGACCTCGGCAACGGCTGGGAAATGCGTCCGGGCATCATCGACAGGGCGACCGATAAAAACCGCTCCGCCGAATCCGAAGCTTACTACCGCAAAGAATGGAACGCTATCATCAATACCCTGTATAATTTCCCTTCTATCATCGTATGGACGCCGTTCAACGAAGCATGGGGACAGTTCAAGACCATGGACATCGCCGCCTGGACGATGAAGAAAGACCCGTCCCGCCTCGTGAATACGGCCAGCGGCGGCAACTTCTACCCGATAGGGCCCATCATCGACCTGCACAACTACCCGGAACCGGCAATGCCCGATCCTGCGATATACGGCGACAAGCGCGCTATCGTGCTGGGAGAATACGGCGGCCTGGGATTGCCGGTAGATGGCCACGTATGGCAACAGAAAGACAACTGGGGATACCAGAGCTTTAAAAATGCAGATGAAATGTTCAAACGTTATTCCGCTTTCACTGACCGGCTGGAAGAACTGATTAAACTGGGCTTGTCTGCCGCGGTATATACCCAGACCACCGATGTGGAAGTAGAAATCAATGGCCTGATGACCTACGACCGCAGGGTACAGAAAGTGCCGGTGGAAAAACTGAAAGCCGCGAGCCAGAAATTGTATAATCCCGCCCTGGTAACAGTCAAACCGTAGAAAATGCGCTATTCCACGTTGTTCGCACTCACATCCGTTATAGTTGGCTTTATACCGGCGAATGCTCATCATTCGCCGGTTTCTGCTGCCTTTAAAACACCCGTGTACCAGGAGCTGCCGCTGGGTGCGGTAAAACCCCGCGGCTGGCTGCTGCATCAGCTGCAGATCATGCGCGATGGCAGCAGCGGCCATCTTGATGAAGTCCACAACAAAATAAAAAACGATAACGGCTGGCTCGGCGGAAAAGGTGAAGCCTGGGAGGAGACGCCCTACTGGCTGGACGGTGCGGTACCATTGGCATACCTGCTGGATGATACCGCGCTGAAACAAAAAGTGCTACGCTATATTAACTGGACGCTGGATCACCAGCGTCCATCCGGTTATTTTGGCCCTATCACCAAAGCAGAGCGCGAAAAAAATATAGCCATTACTGTTAATAACCCCGAAGCGGGCGAAGACTGGTGGCCCAAAATGGTGATGCTGAAAGTATTGCAGCAGTACTACACCGCCACCGGTGACAGCCGCGTGGTCCCCTTCCTGAAAAAATATTTTCAATACCAGCTGCAGGTGCTGAAGAAATGCCCCATTGGCCAGTGGACGGAATGGGCTACTTCCCGCGGCGCAGACAACGCGCTGGTGGTGCAGTGGCTGTACCGGCAAACCAAAGATCCGTCCCTGCTGGAACTGGCGGCACTGATACACCGTCAGAGCTATCCGTGGACCAACTGGCTTGGCAACCGTAACTGGGTGATAGACGCCGCCGCACAACAGGATGATCACCAGTGGATGCGCCGTCACGGCGTAAACGTGGCCATGGGCCTGAAAGACCCGGCCATAAACTATCAGCGCACCGGCGACCGCCACTACCTCGATTCCCTGCATACCGGCTTTCACGACCTGATGACACTGCACGGCCTGCCCATGGGCATTTTCTCCGCCGATGAAGATCTTCACGGTAACGCCCCTACGCAGGGAACGGAATTGTGCGCCATCGTGGAGTCGATGTTCTCGCTCGAAGAAATCATCGGTATCACCGGCGATATCCGCTACATGGACGCGTTGGAACGTATGACCTTCAACGCGCTTCCCACACAGACAACAGATGATTACAACAACAAACAATACTTCCAGATAGCCAACCAGGTACAGGTAAAGAAAGGCGTGTTCAACTTCTCCCTTCCTTTTGAAAGGGGGATGAACAACGTATACGGCCTGCGCAGCGGGTACACCTGTTGCACCGCCAACATGCACCAGGGCTGGACAAAGTTCGCTTCCCACCTGTGGTATGCCGCCGCTGACCAGGGACTTGCCGCACTGAGCTACAGCCCCAGTGAAGTGACGGCGAAAGTCGGCAGACAGCAGCAGCCGGTCACTATTGTCGAAGAGACGGCCTATCCCTTCGATGACCAGGTGAGCTTTACCTTCCGGACTTCCGGTACCGTAGAATTTCCTTTACAGCTGCGTATTCCGGCCTGGTGCCGCGAGGCGGTGATCACGCTCAACGGGCAGCCGCTGCGCCGCGAAAAAGGCGGGCAGGTCATCACGCTGCAGCGCGCCTGGAAAAACAAGGACCAGTTGGTGTTACAGCTGCCCATGGAGGTCACTGTATCCGCCTGGGGCCGCAACTCCCGCGCCGTGGAAAGAGGTCCGCTCGTATATGCGCTGAAGTTAGGCGAACGTTGGGAGAAAGCGGTCGATGAACAAGAAGGCGAGTATTTCAGCATATTCCCGGAAGGAGCATGGAACTTCGGCCTGTTGGAGAAAGCTGTGAAAGCGCCAGTACAGAACTTTACCGTCCACAAGGGCAAACCTGTCACTCCGGATTTCGTCTGGAACCTCGAACACGCGCCGGTGAGCATTACTACTTCCGCCAGAAAGATACCGGCCTGGCAACTGGCAGACGACGTGGCGCCGCAGCCTGTCACCGCCAGGGAGGGCACTTACAAGGGGCAAACCGCCGCCGAAGAAGAAACGATCACCCTTGTGCCTTACGGCTGCACCAAAGTAAGAGTCGTAGCATTTCCCGTAGTCAGATAGGATATAGACACCAGCACTTTTTACATGTGATGACAAAACTAAAACGAAAGTAACAGCCACCCGTCGGGCAGGCCCGGGGTGGGAAACCAAAATCACCCAAACATAATCTCGTTATGAAAACACCATTACCATTTCCGGGCTTTGCCCGGAACCTACCCCTTATTGCCTTCTGGTTACTACTGTTGACAGGTATACCGTCTTTTGCGGCGGACATCCCTGTCACCGGTAAAGTCACGGACGAAAAAGGCAGTCCGTTGCCCGGTGTCAGCGTAAGCGTGAAAGGCACCGCCAAAGGCGCCTCCACCAATGATCTGGGCGCTTTTTCCCTCCAGGTGCCCGATGAACATGCCATACTCGTTTTTTCCTATGTAGGGTATCAACGGAAAGAACTGCCGGTCACGCCAGGCAAACCCATGACCGTACAGCTGGACCCCGACAACAAAGGGCTGGGAGAAGTCATCGTGGTGGGCTACGGTACCCAGCGAAAAGAGTCCGTGACCGGCGCCGTATCCGCCATCACCGCTAAAGACATAGAGCGGGTGCATGGTTCTACCGTCAGCGCCACGCTGGCCGGCAAGATCCCCGGCGTCAGCTTCCGTATGCCCGACGGCAGGCCCGGCGCTTCCGCCAACATCCAGATCCGTAATATGGGCAACCCGCTGTATGTGATCGACGGCATACAAAAAGATGCCGGTCAGTTTAATAACATATCACCCAACGATATTGAAAGCATTACTGTGCTCAAAGACGCATCCGCTGCTATCTACGGCGTACGTGCCGCCAACGGCGTCATAGTGGTGACCACCAAAAGAGGCCGCATGGGAAGCGGTAACCTGATTAACGTCGACGGTTACACGGGATGGCAGAACTGGTCGCGCTTTCCCAAGACCGTAGGCGCCTATGAATGGATGCTGGGGAAGGCCGAAGCGGAAATGAACCGCGAAAACCCGGGCACGCAGATCACCCCCGAAGAATTGGAAAAATGGAAAGCCGGTACGGAGAAAGGCTACCAGAGCTTCGACTGGTATGACTTTATCATCAAAAACAACGCACCGCAACGCTCCATCAACGTGAATGCTACCGGTGGGTCTGAAAATATCAACTACTATCTTTCCGTTACCCGGTTGGACCAGAAGTCAGTACTGGGCCGTGAGTTTCAGTTTAGTCGTACCAACATCCAGAGTAATGTGGATGCCCGCATCACCAAACGCCTCAAAGTAGGTGTACAGATCAACGGCCGTATCGAAGAACGCGACAACCCCGGCGTACCCGGAGGAGACGACTACTGGGCGCCCCGTTTTGCTCTGTTCCGCAACCGGCCCACAGAGCGGCCTTACGCCAACGATAACCCCGCCTATCCCAATGATATCGGCCACAATACAGAAAACTGGGCGGTACAGTCCAAAGCCATTTCCGGCTATTGGACGGAGACCTGGCGTGTGCTGCAAACCAACTTAAACGCCGAGTACAATACACCGCTCAAAGGACTTACGCTTAAAGGCATGTATTCCTATTATTTTGCCGACCGGCTGATGGACGGGCATGAATATACGTACGACACATATACTTTTTATCCGCAGGACAGCAGCTACCGTCGCACCGGGGGGAGCTCCAACCCGTGGCGCGAAAGAGGCACCCGTAAGATACTGGAACAGGTAACGCAGGGACAGGCCAACTATGCCAATACCTTTGGCAGGCACAGCATCGGCGCTACCGTGGTGGCAGAACGTATCGTCCGCCGCGAGATAGATGTATGGCTGCACGCCGTTCCGAAAAACAATGTGCTGCCCCTGATACAGTTCGCCGATATGGACACCTATAACGATAACGATGATACGCAGGCGCGGATCGGTTACATTGGCCGTCTGAATTACAGCTTCGCAGACAAGTATTTTGTGGAAGTCGCCGGCAGAAGCGACGCCTCCTGGAAGTTCGCACCAGACAGGCGCTGGGGATTCTTTCCTTCTGTATCCGCCGGATGGCGCATTACGGAGGAAGACTTCTTTCGCCGCCTGCTGGGCCGCAACAGCATCCTCTCCGACCTGAAAATCCGCGCTTCTTACGGTGAGCTGGGCGACGATGATATCGGTATCGGCGCTTACGATTACATGTCAGGCTATAAATACAATGTGTCCAAAGTGATCCTCGATGGCCAGGTGGTAGTAGGTTCTGCCGACAAAGGCGTACCCAACAACCGGCTGTCGTGGTTTGTATCCCGCATCACCGATATCGGTGTCGACTACTCGCTGTGGAATGGCAAGGTGACCGGCGCGGTAGATTACTTTTACCGTAAACGTACCGGTCTGCGTGGTCCCAAGTACGACATCCTGGTGCCCAGCGAAGTAGGTTATTCGCTACCGGAAGAAAACGTAAACAGCGACGCGCAGATAGGCGGGGAAATATCCGCTGCCTACAACGGGAAGATTGGCCAGGTGCAGTTTATGGTAGGCGGTAATTTTTCGTACTCCCGTGGCCGTTTCCTTCAATCATACAAGCCGCTGTGGGGCAACTCCCTCGACCATTACATGACTTCACAGGAAAACCGCTGGAGCGGTGTTTACTGGGGCTTTGAAGCTATAGGCCAGTTTAAGTCACAGGAAGAAATCAATCATTACCCGGTGAACGTCGATGGAAAAGGGAATAAGACATTGCTGCCCGGGGACCTGATCTATAAAGATGTCAACGGCGACGGTTTCATCGACGGACATGACGTGCGCCCCATCGGCTACCAGACCACCGGCAACCCCACTATCGGTATGGGCTTTAATATCGGGGTGCGCTGGAAAGGCATCGATTTCTCCGCCGACTTCTCCGGCGGCTCGCTGTATTCCTACTCCCAGAACTGGGAAATGCGCTGGCCTTACCAGAACAATGGCAACCTGCTGAGACAGTTCTACGACGACCGCTGGCACCGCGAGGACCCCTTCGATGTAAACAGCAAATGGATACCCGGCAGATATCCGGCGCTGCGGTTTAATGATGGCGGTCACAGTAACTACAACAAACCTTCCACTTTCTGGCTCACCAACGTGCATTATATCCGCCTGCGTACCATGGAACTGGGCTATACGCTGCCACAGCCCTGGCTGGACAGGATCAGGCTGAAGAAAGTCAGGCTGTACCTCAATACCTACAACCTGTTTTCCATTGATAATGTAAGGCAGCTGGGCGTTGAGCCCGAGATCATTGACGAGAACGGCTTGCAGTATCCGCAAAACAAGTTTATCAACGTTGGTTTCAATCTCACTTTCTAAAAACTACTTTATGAGAACGTATGGTTTTTATATACTGCTGATGTTGACTTTATTCGGGTGTGTGAAGAGCAATGACGACTTCCTGGACCGTTCGCCCAGCAATATCCTGCTGGACGAGCAGGTGTGGAAAGACGAGGTGTTGGTACTGTCATTGATCGCGGATCTTTATAACCGTTATCCCGATTATCAGACCATTGAGAACTGGTCTGAATTTGCCGCGTTCGACGAGGCGTTTGCCTCCGAGTCCGGACAGTACGGCCGGCATAAAAATCAGCAATATGGCTATGGCGCCTGGGGGTTCTGGGATTATGGTTATGTGCGGGCGCTGAACCTGTTCATCGAAAAATGCACAAAAGCCAGTCAGCTGAAGCCCGAGTCCAGGGACCGTTTCCTGGCAGAAGCCCGCTTCCTGCGCGCCAATGTGTACTTTGAGCTGGTGAAACGTATGGGCGGCGTGCCGCTGGTATTGGAACCGCTGACCTATGATTACCAGGGCGATCCCAGCGCACTCCGAAGGCCCCGGGAGAAAGAATCCGCCATCTATGATTTTGTAATAAAAGAGATGGACGCCGTCATGCAGGTATTGCCCAACGATGCCAATATTAAGAGCAGGGCCACCAAAGGGCTGGCGCTGGCGGTGAAAGCCCGTGCCGCCCTGTATGCTGCATCCATCGCCAAATACGGCGCCACCACGCCGCAGGTATCGCTGCCGGGCGGGGAGGTGGGTATCCCCGCGTCCATGGCGGCCGGTTATTACCAGACCGCACTGGCTGCCGCGCAGCAACTGATTAACAGCGGCAAATACGCGCTGTACAACAAAAAACCGGATAATCTCTCTGATAATTTTGCCGCACTGTTTTATGATAAAGGCGGTAACCCGGAAGTGATTTTCGTGAAGGACTTTAAGCTGCAGAGCGGGACAGTACAGGAGTGGACGCTGGCCAATCAACCGCGTTCTCTCGCAGAAGAGCAGCAGGGCGGCCGGTTGAACCCGTCGCTGAACCTGGTACAGTCTTTTGAAAAACTGGACAATACTTTTGCGCCCTTTGTAACCAATGCCGCCAATGGCGATTATATCTACTACGACAAACCGGAAGATATGTTTGCCGGCAGGGATGCTCGTTTAGCCGGTACCGTTATTCTTCCGGGTACAGAATTCAAAAGCAAAAAAGTGGATATCTGGGCCGGGTATATTCTGAAAGACGGCAGTATAGTCACCGCCAATAACTTCGGCGGGCAGGCCATGCTGGGCGGCAACCGTGTACAGGTAGTGGGTTTCGACGGCCCGATTGATAACCTCGAGTTCAGTGCACAGACGGGTTTCTATGTACGTAAATACCAGGACCCTGCCGTAGGCTCGGGCCGCATCGGCACTAAAAGTGAAGTATGGTGGGTGCGTTACCGTTATGCGGAAGTGCTGCTGAACGCGGCGGAAGCGGCTTTTGAGCTGGGCGATAATAATACGGCCGCCGGTTATCTCAACCAGGTGCGGGCCCGTGCAGGTTTTACTATTCCGCTCACGCCGGCTGACGTCACTTTTGATCGTATTGTGCATGAAAGGAGAGTGGAGCTGGCTTTTGAAGGGCATCAGCTATGGGACATGAAACGCTGGCGGCTCGCACACGTCGTGTGGGACGGACTGTCCACCGATTTAACTACGCACCCGGAAAAGGCCCGGTCTACCAGCACCCGCGTGTTCGGCCTGTTGCCTTACCGTATCTATAACCCGGGCACGTCACAGGATGGCAAATGGGTGTTTAAAAAAGTGATCCCCAGTAATGTCACCAGCGCCCATCAGTTCAGGTTGGGCAACTATTATTCCTATATCGGTGATGATATCCGGAATAACAACCCGTTGGTGACCAAAAATCCTAATCATTAAAATTCACACACATGAGAAACTGCTTATTTATCATCATCGTTATACTGCTGGCCGTTTCCTGTAAAAAGGACAATTACGCCCCTCCCGGCACCAGTTTTAAAGGCCGTATCGTTTACCAGGGAGAGGCAGTGAATGTAGGTCACGGCGAAGTGTTTTTTGAACTGTGGGAATCCGGCTGGGGAAAACGTACGCCCATCAACGTGGGGATAGCGCAGGACGGTTCCTTTTCTTCACTGCTGTTCGACGGTACCTATCAACTGGTCATCCCTAAAAACCAGGGGCCTTTTCTCTCCCTGCCGGATGGCGCCAGTCATACCGATACCACACTACTGCAGCTGAAAGGAGATCGTACCATGGACATAGAAGTGCTGCCTTATTATATGATCAGGAACGCCAAACTGAGCGCCGGTGGACGGCAGATAACGGCCAGCTGTAAACTGGAGAAGATCGTTACGGACACCCGCGCCTGGAACGTAGAGCGTGTGACGTTGTACGTGAACCGGACGCAGTTTGTAGATGGTATCAATAACATCGCCAATCAAACCATTAACGGCAGTGATATCCGGGACCCGGCGAATATTACGATACAGCTGAACGTGCCTGCCATCAACCCGGTGCAGTCATCGGTGTTTGTGCGGGTGGGCGTGAAAGTGGAAGGTGTGGAGGATATGTTGTTTTCGCCGGTAATAGAACAAAAATTGTAACGGACAGGGAACGAGGACAAACAAGAGAAGAGGGTGTCTCCGTAACGGAGGCCCCCTTTTATGTTTATACACCAGCCCGGCAAATCATCGTAGCAATTTGATGATAAATGTACACATGTAGCCTGTATTGATCATATAGATATAAGTTCTGTAATCTGTTAATGCTTAATCTAGATTAAGATGTTTTCTTAATGTACGTTATTGGGGGATAGGTATTTGATGAACGATTTTTGTGGGGCAATAATCACTTTGAAACCATTTCTATCATTAAACTTAAAAACCTGACAACATGAACAAGATTACAGTAAAAGACGGCACTGAGATTTATTATAAAGACTGGGGTACCGGACAACCGCTGGTATTCCACCATGGCTGGCCTTTGTCCAGCGACGACTGGGATGCGCAGATGATTTTTTTCCTGAACCAGGGTTTCAGGGTGATCGCTTTTGACCGCAGAGGTCATGGCAGATCCAGCCAGACAGCGGTTGGACATGATATGGACACCTACGCATCTGACGTGGCGGAACTGGTAAAAGCCCTCGATTTGAAAGACGCGGTGCATATCGGTCACTCTACTGGTGGCGGAGAGGTGATCCGTTATGTCGCTAAATATGGTAAGGGCCGCGTAGCCAAAGCGGTGCTGGTAAGTGCTGTTACCCCTATCATGGTGAAGAATGACAACAACCCTGACGGTGTTCCGATGTCTGTATTTGATGAAATACGCGTTAACACTGCCACTAACAGGCAGCAGTATTTCCAGGATTTCACCATCCCGTTCTATGGTTATAACCGCGAAGGAGCCAAAAAATCTCAGGGTATTATGGACAACTGGTGGCGCCAGGGAATGATGGGAGCTATCAAAGCGCATTATGACTGTATCAAGGCATTTTCGGAAACTGATTTTACGGAAGATCTTAAAAGTGTGGATGTTCCCGTGCTGGTAATGCATGGCGAAGACGACCAGATCGTACCGATCGCTACTACCGGTGTAAAAGCGGCGCAGCTGTTGAAGAACGGTCAACTGATTTCTTATCCCGGTTTCCCGCACGGCATGCCTACTACAGAGGCTGCTACTATCAATGCGGACCTGCTGGCCTTTATCAAGGCATAATACAGCTGGGGAAATTTTGGAAGGCGGCCCGGGAACTTGCCCGGGCCGCGTTTTTTTATAGGCAGCCACCGTCAGGGTTCTTAATCTAGATTAACCCGCTTTCTTAACCTGGTTCATAGGTGGGCGGGCGCGGACAGCGGAACTTTGTGTTATAAATATAAAAGTAATGGCACAGTACATTTTTCATAAAGCAGATACCAGGGGGCATGATTATCATGACTGGCTGGACAGCAAGAAAACATTTAGTTTCGGCGATTACTACAATCCCCGCAGGATGGGATTTGGCGCGCTGCGGGTGCTGAATGACGATATTTTGCCAGGTGGTAAGGGCTTTGGCCGCCATCCGCATGACAATATGGAAATTATCAGTATTCCGCTCAGAGGAAGCCTGAAACATGAGGATTCAGCGGGCAACAAAGCCATCGCTGCTGCAGGCGCCCTGCAGGTGATGCATGCCGGCAGCGGCCTGTTTCACAGCGAATACAATAACAGCCAGGATGAGGAGGCTGAGTTCCTGCAGATATGGCTTTACCCGGAAACACTGAACACCCCGCCCCGGTATACCCTGGGCGATTTGCCGGCAGATGCCGGGAAAGACCGGTTGCATACATTTATTGCGCCCGACAAGGCCGATAGCATTTATGTCCGTAAGGATGTATGGTTTAGTACTGGCCGGTTTGCTCACGGCGCTTCTTTTTCCTACCCGGTGCACCTGGAGCATAATGGTGTGTATGTCTTCGTGATAGCGGGCCGTTTCTCCATTGACGGGAAAGCGCTGGAAGCCAGGGATGGCCTGGGCATATGGGATACCGCCGGCATCGAAGTGAAAGCACTGAGTGACGACGCTCATGTCCTGATCATGGAAGTACCAATGAATATTCACGCTTAACAAGGATCATCATGGACCAGAATATATCATTAAAACTGCTCGCTATCGGATACGATCCTGCCATCATGCAGGTAGTGGAACGGCTGCTGAACAGCCATGCCGGATGGGAAGGCGTGGTAGCCCTTACCAGGGAAGAAGGGCTGGCGAAAACAAGCAATGAAAAATACGATGCCATACTGCTCTGCGTAGGCGTCAGCGCGGCGGATGAGGAAGCGGTCCGGCAAGCCGCCAGCCATCATCATCCATCCGCAAAAGTAATAAGACATTACGGCGGTGGCAGCGGACTGCTCGAAAATGAACTGCGCGCTGCACTCGATCATCAATAAAAAATTAATACTATGGAAAAACAAATACAGGGGCTTCATCATATTACCGCTATCGCGGGCGATGCCCAACGCAACTATGATTTTTATACCAAAGTCCTCGGCCTCAGGATGGTCAAAAAGACCGTCAACTTTGACGATCCGGGCACTTATCATTTCTACTATGGCGATGAGCAGGGTACTCCCGGAACGATCCTGACTTTCTTCCCATGGGAGCATATCACTCCCGGCCATACCGGGACAGGCATGGCTACGGAAATTACTTATGCCGTTCCTCCAGGCAGCCTGGAAGCGTGGAAAGAGCGGTTGTCCCGTTTTAATGTTCCCGTTTCCGGCATACAGGAACGTTTTGGCGAAGCCTATCTTTCTTTCACGGACCCTGACGGGCTTCAGCTGAACCTGACAGTACCCAAAGTGCCGGATACAAGGGCGCCCTGGCAAACAGCCGATGTAAAGGCGGATATTGCCACCCGCGGTTTCCACAGCACCACTTTGTCCTTAAAGGAAATAGACGCTACCGCGAATGTGCTCACGGATATCTTTGGTTACCGATTGCTTTCCCAGGAGGGCGACCGTTACCGCTTCATTACCGATGCGGTGCCGCAGGCCGGTATTATCGATTTGCTGGCGGTGCCCGACGGGCAGCGTGGTTTCAACGGCGCCGGTACCAACCACCATGTGGCTTTCAGGGTAGCGAATGATACTATCCAGATGGAATACCACGAGAAGATCATGAGCAAAGGCTTACAGATCACGCCTAAAATTGACAGGGATTATTTTTATTCTCTTTATTTCAGAGAGCCGGGCGGAGTACTGTTTGAAATCGCCACCGACAATCCGGGGTTCACGGTAGACGAGCCGCTTGACAAACTCGGTTCCGGCCTTAAACTCCCCAAACAGTATGAACCTGCCAGGAAAGAGATAGAAAAAATATTACCGGTATTGAAATAAACGTAAAGGAGATTTTTATGCATAAGGAAAATATTATCACAGCGGGAAAACCAGTGGCAGCAGCTACGAAGGCGTTGATCATGGTGCATGGCAGGGGCGCTTCAGCAGAAGATATCCTGTCGCTGGCCAAATGGTTCCCGGTTGGAGATTACGCGCTGCTGGCGCCGCAGGCTACCAACCATACCTGGTACCCGCAGTCGTTTCTGGCGCCGCCGGCGCAGAATGAACCGTGGCTTTCTTCCGCGCTGGACCTCCTGAAGAAGATGACCGGCCAGCTGCAACAGCAGGGCATCACCCGGGAGCATATCTACTTCCTGGGATTTTCGCAGGGGGCTTGCCTCACCCTTGAATTCATAGCGAGAAATGCTGCAAGGTATGGCGGCGCGGTCGCTTTCACCGGCGGCCTTATCGGCGACCGGCTTTATCCGGAAAATTACCAGGGAACGTTTGAGGGCACGCCTGTTTTCATTGGCAGCTCCAACCCCGATTTCCACGTGCCGGTGGAGAGGGTGCAAGCATCTGCCGCGCTGTTGCAGTCCATGGGCGCCGATGTGACAGAGAAGATCTATGACAATATGGGACACACGATTATAGAAGATGAAATAAGGCTGGCCACCGAAAGGGTATTCGGCTGATAACTATTTCTTTTTCTGCAGCGTGCTTCTCACTTTGCTTAAAAATTCGGGTGATACTCCAAGGTAGCGTGCGATCTGGTTCTGTGGAACACGCTGCACTACTTTGGGGTATTTCTCTATAAAGGCCAGGTACCGCTGTTCCGCCGTTTGGGAAATAAGGCTGTGAAAACGCTTCTGGAGCGCAAATAACGAACGCTGGATCAGCAGGCGGAATAAAGTCTCGAACTTGGGTATTTTTTCGTAGAGCGCTGCTTTGCTCTTATGATCGATGATCAGCAGCTCACAGTCTTCCAGTGATTCGATGAACATATTGGAGGGCGTTTGCTCGGTAAAACTGCCAAGATCACTCACCCACCAATCCTCTATGGCAAAGGAAAGTATCGTTTCCGTACCGTCTTCGCTCAGGTAGTAGGTACGGATACAACCTTTAACGATATACGCTTCAAAATCGCAGATTTCGCCCTCCTGCAACAGGTAGGTACGTTTCCTGACCCGTTTGAATTTAAGCAGTGAATGAAATAACTGCCGCTCTTCCGGCGTCAGGGAGATGATACGGTCCACGAATTGGTCAATCTGTTCGAACATAGTCTATTAAAGATAGGATATTAGTTGTTGTGAAACTTCCCGCTCTTGTCCGGGAATTGACCACTATAGCCAAACGATGTACCGGAATGTATATTGTTGATTATCAGTAATAAACGTTTTTTTGCCGCCTTAGCTGTTTTACGAAATATCGTAATTTTTATAAGCGCTTTTGTATTATTGCATCATGAACACAGATATTTCCCGCAAAAAAGATGAATTTGAAACCCTGCTATGTTTTTCCAAAGCAATAGCGGCGGCCAGGCATCGTTCTGATCTCTGGGAGATAGTCAATGAACAGCTGCTGGAAAATATCGGCGCCAGCTATTATACGCTTTGCCTGATCAACGAAGATGGGGTCACTCATTCCCCCTTCCTGTACAGCGCAGAAAAAAAGATAAGGACTATTACCGGGGAAAACCCGGTGATGCACCTGCAACATCCTGTTCACGACGGCATATTTGATAAGGCTATCGACCGGGAGGAGCCGGTGGTGTTTGACCTGAGAAGCCTCATCCGCCAAAAGGATGTTCCTGCCTATGTCATTCACTGGTATAATTCCGGTGTGAAAGAGATGATGCTGATCAGGGTATGCAACGGAAAGGAGCCTAAAGGCGTGTTGTATCTTTATGCGTTGAAAGCTGGCGTATTTACAAAGCGCCGGTTTGGTTTTTTCACCGGCATAGCGGATCAGTTGGGAACAGGGGTATCCAATATCCTCGCCAACGAAAAAATTGAGTTGCAGCTGGAGGAAATACGGCAGTATAAAACACAACTGGAGCAGGAAAACCGTTACCTGAAGGAGGAACGGAAAAAAGACCGGCTGCCGGCAGACAAGGCAATAGGCCGCTCTGCAGCCATACGTAACGTCTACGAACTGGTAGAAAAAGTAGCGGCTTCCGACGCCACGGTATTAATCCTCGGAGAAACCGGGACCGGAAAGGAACTGATCGCACACCAGATACATGATAGTTCTCCGCGGCGCGATAAACTCATGATCAAAGTTAATTGTGCGGCTATTCCGGCTAACCTGCTGGAAAGCGAGTTGTTTGGTCATGAGAAAGGCAGTTTCACAGGCGCATTGGATAAAAGGATTGGTAAGTTTGAACTGGCCGACAACAGTACGCTTTTCCTGGACGAAATCGGAGAACTGCCGCCGGAAATGCAGGCGAAGTTGTTACGGGCGTTGCAGGAAAAAGAAATTGAAAGGATTGGCGGGAAGGGGTTGATCAAAGTCAACGTGCGTATTGTTGCCGCTACCAACAAGAACCTGGAAGAAGAGATCGTCGCCGGCCGCTTTCGCAGCGACCTTTATTACCGTCTGTGTGTGTTTCCCATTACTTTGCCGCCACTGCGGGAACGCAGGGAAGATATTCCCGCGCTGGTATCTTTTTTTATTGAAAAGTATGCCGTTGGGAGCGGAAGGAAGATCACCGGCATTGCACCCAAAGCGTTGCAGAAATTAAAGGCTTATTCATGGCCGGGTAATATCCGGGAGCTGGAGCACCTGATAGAAAGGACCGTATTGCTCACTTCCACCAGCATTATCACGGAGGTTAGTTTACCGTCTAAAAACAAAATGCTTTTCTCCCGGCCCGATGCGGAAACGCAGGTGCGGTCACTGGCGGACGTTGAACGGGAACATATTCTCAAAATGATCAGGTTGTCGAATGGCAGGATATCCGGCGCTGCCGGTGCCGCCGTTAAACTGCAGCTGCCTTCTACCACGCTTATCTCCAAAATGCAAAAACTGGGTATCCGGAAAGAACATTTTATTGATAGCGGGAAAGAGACCGGTTAAGGCACGCTGACGGGCTTTTCATCGGGCAGGTCCAGCCTGCCGGAAGTAAAAGCCCAATAGGTCCAGAGGACGATGCATAATATCAGGGCGCCGCCGGCCCAGCAAAAGGAAAGCAGGAACGCTGACAAATGCACCGGTAAGCCGTATTGATAGTTTCTCGCGATTTTTCTGACGGCCGCATCGCTGATGGCTGGCCGTAGCAGTTTCCTGTCACGGCTGGCGGTGGACCATAGTAAGTTAAACGCGAGATTAATCAGCACAAACAGCCCGGTGTACACCGCCACAGCCACCGTTGCGGAAGGAGTGCCATAATACCTCGCCAGCAGCGCGGTAGGATAGGAGATACAGGTAGCCAGAAATAATATGAGCCCGTTGGCAAACATCAGCATGCTGTTGCGCCGGTAGATCTGCTTAAACATCTTGTGGTGGTTGACCCACATAATGAAGATGCTGAAAAAAGACAGGCTAAAAGCCAGGAATGACGGCCATTGTTTCAACAGGCTGTTCACCAGTGTTTGCCTGTCGTTGTTTTCTGTGGCGGGGATACGCAGGTCCAGTACCAGCAGGGTGATAGCGATCGCAAATACGCCATCGCTGAAGCCTTCTATCCTTGCCGTTTCTTTTTCCATCTGACAGATTATTTGTAAGTGGTTTTTATACCCAGTTTTTTCATTTTCGAGTACAGCGTCTGCGCTGATATGCGGAGAATGGCGGCGGCGCCCATGCTGCCGGATACGCGGCCGTTGCAGGCTTTCAGCACTTTCAGGATATGGGCTCTTTCCATCTCTTCCATCGTTTCCAGTTTTTCTTCGGCAGCAAGGACCGGCAGCTGGGCGACGGGGATGTTTATGGTGTTGATCTGTTCTCCCTCCGCCAGGATAAAATGTCGTTCTATCACATGTTCCAGCTCACGGATATTGCCGGGCCAGTCATGTTGCAGTAGCGTTTGCAGCGCTGCGTCGCTGATGCCGGTCATTTTTCTGCCGGCATTGGTGGAGAACTTTTTTAGAAAATGAAGGGTCAGCGGCGTAATATCTTCTTTGTGCTCGCGCAGTGGGGGTAACGCAATGGGAAATACGTTGAGCCGGTAGTATAAGTCGAGCCGGAATCTTCCTTCAGCAACTTCTTTCTCCAGGTTTCTGTTCGTAGCAGCGATGACGCGAACATCTACCTTGATCAGCGGGCCTCCGCCCAGTTTTTCTATTTCTTTTTCCTGCAGGGTGCGAAGCAGTTTCACCTGCGCTTCCAATGGCAGTTCACCGATTTCGTCCAGAAAAAGGGTGCCGCCGTGCGCCTGTTCAAATTTACCGGCGCGCTTTTGGACGGCGCCTGTAAAGGCTCCGCGTTCATGGCCGAACAGCTCTGATTCCAGCAGGGAAACCGGCAACGCTGCGCAGTTGACGGTAATAAAAGGTTTGTTTTTTCTGTGGGAGTTTTTGTGGATAGCCTGCGCAAAACGTTCTTTGCCGGTGCCGCTTTCTCCCAGAAGCAAAACGGAAGTATTGGTTGGGGCAACGATTCCGGCCTGTTCCTGTGCTTTTTTCATGCTGTTGCTGCTGCCGATAATGTTCGGATCGAGGACCGTTGCCGCGGCCGCTGGCTGCCGTTCCTCTCTTATTATCCCTGTTTCTGCGCCGTAGCGGTAACGGGCGATGTCGAGCATCACAAAAAGGTCTCTTTCCCGGAAAGGTTTTACCAGGAAACCATAGGGTTGGGTTGCTTTGGCGGCTTCCAGCGTTTGCTGGTTGGTATTGGCGGAAATATACAGAAAAGGGATACGGAGCTGCTGAAGTTCTTTCGCCAGCTCAATGCCGCTGGTCGGCGTTTTGAGAATGATATCCAGCAGTACCCAGTCGGGCTTCTGCTGTGAGATCAATAACCGGGCTTGTTCTACAGACGCCGCGATCCCGCATACATCGTAGCCGCCTTTGACCAGTATCATTTTCAGGTCGTTGCCTACAATGAATTCATCTTCGACGATCAGTATTTTTTCTTTGTCGGCCATAGCACTTTTTTTAGGTTGTCTGATGGGTGGTTTTTGCTGAAAAAAGTACCTGTATGGCTACGCCGTTGGCGGTACTGTTAAGGTGGAAAGATCCTTCCAGTTGTTCTGCCAGTCCTTTCATCAGGCTCATGCCCAGCGAGCATGATTCCTCCGGTATAAAGCTGTCGCGCAGCCCGATACCGTCGTCGGCGATAGAAAGCAGGTAATATTGTGCTCCGTTTTTTTTGAATGTTATTTCCACTACGCCGTGCCTGTCGCCGGGAAAGGCGTATTTAATGGCGTTGCTGACTGCCTCGTTCAGGATCAGGCCCAATGGAACGGCCTGTACTACATCTACCTGAATGGCTTCGCTGTTAATGCAGAAAGTGATTTTTGAACCGGTATCAAAACTTTCCTGCATAAACCCTGTCAGTTCCCGGATATACCAATGCATATCGATGGCGCCGAGGTTGTCAGTATGATAGAGCCGCTGATGGATCAGTGACATGGCATACATCCGGTGCTGGCTGTTTTTGATGGCCGCCAGGGCGTCTGCGTTGTCGAGATAGCGGGACTGGGTGTTCAGCAGGCTGATGATAATCTGGAGATTATTTTTTACCCGGTGGTGAATTTCTTTGAGCAGCCACTCCTTTTCATCCACCAGTTTTTTCAGTAGTTCATTCTGTGCATTGATGGCTTCCCGTTGTTTTTCCAGCCGGAAGGCGTTCCGCTTCTTCAGCCGGTATCTGTTGTATAACAAAGCCAGGATGAGCAGCAGCATGGCAATGCCACCCATGATCACGTTTCGGAACACTCTTCCTTTCTGCAGGGAAATTTCCTGCAGTTTGCTTTTCTGGGTCAGCAGCTCTATGTCTTTGTCTTTTCTTTCTGTTTCAAACTGTAACCGGAGTACATCGAGTTGTTTGCTTTGGTTTGTGCCGGTAACGGAATCTGATAGCTGTTTAAAGCGTTGGTAATGGATGATGGCGGAAGGCAGATTGCCTATCGCAGAGTCGGCCCGGAAGGCGAGATATTCTCCTTCTGATTGCCGTACAAGTCCGCCGGGGACCTCCTTCATGTCGCGCTGGTAATCCCTGATGTATTTCTCGGCTTTGCTAAACAGGCCCGCTGATTGCAGATAACCGGCAATTGCCAGGCGCACGGCCTGAACAATTCCTTTGTCTTGGTGGTCATCTTCCGGTATCTTTTTCAGATATTCATAGTGAGGGGCCGCTTTCTGCCAGGCATTTAATGCCATATAGTTTTTCAGGTAGCTGATTTTTGCCTGTACTATTTCGTTGCTCAGGACGATAGGGCCGAGTTTCCCGGCGGCGAACAGCGTATCCAGGCTTCTGCTGTATTCTCCGCGGTGGCGCAACGCGTCAGACATGTTTAATAACAGGGTCCTGGCAGTGCCCGTGTCCCGAAGATATCTTGCATGTGCCAGCGCTTTATCAAAATAGTCGAATGCCTGGTCATAATAATGCACGCTGTAATAGTTGAGTCCAACGCGGTTGTAGATCGTTGTCATCAGCGGCCCCTGTTCATTCATTTTTTCTGCGGTTTCCACCGCCAGCAGGTTGTAGCGAAGCGATTGCACAAAGTTGTTTGAACCGTGATACGCTTCTCCCAGAATGGAATACAGGCCCTGTAGCCGTTCATATCCCTTCTTTTTGTAGATGGAAAGGGCTTCCTGCAATACCTGTTCTGCATCGCTGTAGCTCCCGTTCACCTGTAACAGGTCGCCGATGAACTCTTTTAGTTGTGCTGCGGGCAATTCCTCCCCGTTTTTCAGGAAGATGTCCGCCCCTTGTTGATATAATGCGATTTTCCGGGGGAGATCTTTGGCATCGTTGGAGTAAGTGCCTCCTAATTCAATAATAGCCTGTGCCTTTTCTTTTTCCGTGCCCGCCTGCGACAGCAGCTGGAGGGCCTGTTCGCTGCTTGTTCTGCCTTTTTCTGCCTGTCCGGACTCCCGGAAGGCCTTGGCCCGCAATAGTTTACTCAGGCCAAGGCCCCTGAGATAGTTGATCTTCCGGCTACGGCTTTCCATTGCGTCGGCCATGCGAAAGCCCATATTCATGTCTTCTTCCCGGGACTCCGGCTTGTCGAGGAATGCTTCGCCCACGCGCAACATCCTGTGAATGGTGGCGGTATCGGCTTTGTCAGTCCTAAGCAGTTCACCGGCTTTGCCGGTGTCTGTATCAGCCTGGGCTAATATGGCTGCCGGTATCAGCAGGTGTATCAGCAGCAGTAGCTGCCGCCGGGAATTGATCATACATTGAAACATCTGTTATTCTTCTTTTTGCGCGGACATTTCTCCCTGCAGGTAACAGATCACGATGGCTACGCCGGGTATAATGATAGCGCTCAGCCCCGCCCACCGCGCAACGAGCGCGCCGATGATACAGCCGGCCAGGAACCCGCCGATGGTGACAGCCTGCTTTTTTAGCCCGGACACCGGTACCTCATTGCCCTGCCAGCCATTCCGGATAATGCTGCCCAGGTCCAGCGCGGCTTGTGTGACATTGCCCGTCATCATAGTGGTAGGGCCATGTGTTTCCCTGGCAAACAGCTTCCCGAAGGCGTTCTGTAGGCCCATGCCCAATACAGTGACCATGACGATAAGATAGCTTACCGGTTTTTCTTCCAGAGATGTTAATATCGGCAGGAAAAAAGCTGTGATTCCGCAAGCCGTCAAAATTAGGCCTTCTGCCAGTAAAATGCGGTATTTTTTTACTGTTTTTTCTGCCAGCCAGCCGCCGGCCATCACCGCCACTATAAATACGGGAAACGTAATCAGCTTGATCCATGCCGTGGCACTGGTACTTCCGGCGGACACCTGTGCCGCGAATACAATGAAGTTGCCCGTAACATGCGCGGAAAAAATGGAATCGCCGGACACGAAAGTGGCGGTATCACAATAACCTGCCACCCATGCCAGCAGGAAAGTGACCCAGTTAATACTATGTTTTTGTTCTGTCATACCGGTCGTCTGTTTAGATGAACAATTTATTCCAGGTGCGCCCGGAGCATCCAGGCCATTTTCTCATGTGTTTCCATCAGCCCTGTGATGTAATCACTGGTGCCGGCATCATGGAGGGCGGTGCCATAATGGTTGATGTTCTCCCGGAGATGAATCAGGATACTTTCGTGATCGTGCAACAGGTCTTTGATGAACCCGATGCCGTCGTTTTTCTCCCTCGTCATTTCGGTGAGATGGGTGAGGGCCAGAAATTCTTTGAGCGTGGCCGGTGGAAAATGGCCCAGCGTACGGATACGTTCTGCCAGATCGTCGATGATTTCTTCCAGTTGCTGGTACTGACTTTCAAAGAAAATATGTTTGCTGTGAAAATCGGGCCCTGTCACGCACCAGTGCGCCTTCCTGGTTTTGGTGTACAGTAAAAATTCATCTGCCATCATTTTGCCCAGCGAATGGGATACCGCGGCCAGATTTTTTTGTTCGATGCCGATATTGGCTTGCATGCGTAGATGATTTAGAAAAGGTGATATAAAAATTGTACGTCTATGGAATAGTTGCCAGGTCCCAGTATCAGCAGCAACAAAAGGGACAGCGTGTACATGTAGGGTACGTCCCGTACTTTGGGACTGTCTTTCCGGTGCACGAAAAAATAGCCGATGGCGGTTACGCTGATGGTAGGCAGGATCGCCAGGCGGGTAAACAGTCCCAGTGCCATCAGGAAGGGCACCACAGTGTCTGCGAATGTGGCAACAAGCCCATTCAGCTTATCGGGCAGATGCAGCGGATTAGGAACATGTTCCTTTTGTCCGTTTTGCAAACGGAATTTTTTCATGCCATGCACACGGAACAGTTCAAAAGCGAGCAATACCCGGAAAGCCAGCAATGCATAGTTATTGAGGGCGCTCCCGGCGTCCGAGTAGAGGAGATGGCGGATGATCTCATTCATAAAAAATATTTTAAAAAGCAAAACAGGAGCATCCGAAAACACCCCAGAATGCGCTGTAGTTATTGACCGGCACCGGATTCAGCCTGGCTATATTGTGATCGTGCCCATGTACGTCGCAGCTTCCGGCGCAACAGTGTACCTGACTGGTAATGGCTGCCGGATTGTTTTTTACCAGGCTGCCTTTCGAAGAATAATAACCTCCAAACCGGTTAACCGGCGACCAGTCGGGCAGCACAGGGATAGCAGGGGGAGCGTGTGAAGAGAACTCGTCGCTGCCATACACGATTTTCCCGCCTACGATCGTCAGGAGGGATGATATGTGTTTGATGTCTTCTTCCTGTATGGTGAAATAGTCGGCGTCCAGCACCGCGAGGTCTGCCAGCTGGCCTGTTTTGATACACCCTTTAAGGTGCTGCTCATCTGAGAACCACGCACTGCCCCGGGTGTATAATTCGAGTGCGGTTTCTCTGCTTAGCCGGGTGCCGTCGTCATAAAGCTGCAGGCCACCGGCTGTTTTGCCGGCGGACAACCAGTAGAGGGCTATCCACGGATTATAGCTGCTGACGCGCGTGGCGTCTGTGCCGGCGCCTACGGGCACGCCTGCCTGCAGCATCCTTTTCACCGGTGGCGTTTGCGCTGCCGCTGCCTTGCCGTAGCGATCAGTAAAGTATTCCCCCTGAAACGCCATCCGGCTCTGAATGGCGATACCACCGCCAAGGGCCTTCACCCGGTCTATGTTCCGTTCATCGATCGTTTCAGCATGGTCAAATATCCAGTGTAGTCCGTCGAACGGAATGTCCCTGTTCACTTTTTCGAAAACATCGAGGAAGCGGGAGATACTTTCATTGTAGGTGGCGTGTAACCGGAATGGCCAGCGGTTTTCCACGAGGTGGCGCACCACTTTCTCCAGTTCGGCTTCCATGGTTTCCGGCAGATCGGGCCGCGGCTGCAGAAAATCTTCAAAGTCGGCAGCTGAAAATACAAGCATTTCACCTGCGCCATTGTGCCGGTACATATCGTCGCCCTGATGGACTTTCACCGTGCTGGTCCAGTTTTTAAAATCTTCCAGTTCCTGTTTGGGCCTTTGTGTAAAGAGATTGTAAGCAATGCGTACGGTAAGCTGTTGTTTTTGGTGAAGTTCGCTGATCACCTGATAGTCGTCCGGGTAGTTCTGAAATCCGCCACCGGCGTCAATCACACTGGTAATACCAAATCTGTTCAGTTCCGTCATAAAGTGACGGGTGGAGTTGACCTGATGTTCGTAGGAAAGCCTGGGCCCTTTTGCCAGTGTGGAATATAGTATCATTGCATTGGGACTGGCAAGGATCAGCCCTGTAGGTTCTCCATTGCGGTCCTTTTCGATGATGCCGCCGGGAGGGGCCGGTGTATCTTTGGTGAAACCCACAGCCCGCAGGGCCGCACGGTTCAGGAATGCACGGTCATACAGGTGCATGATGAAGACCGGCGTGTCCGGGGCAATGGTGTTGAGCTCTTCCAGTGTCGGCATCCTCTTTTCTGCAAACTGATGTTCGGTCCATCCACCTACCACTCTTACCCATTGGGGGGATGGCGTGACGGCCACTTGTTTTTTCAGCATAGCCAAAGCGTCGGAGAGGGAAGGGACGCCGTCCCATCTCAGTTCGAGATTGTAATTCAGTCCTCCGCGAATGAGGTGGATGTGGGAGTCGTTGAGCCCGGGGATCACCCGTTTCCCTTTAAGGTCTATTTGTACTGTTCCTGCTGCGCCATATTGCTGAAGGATGACCTGATCATCACCTACGGCCACGAACCGGCCGTCGCTGATGGCAACGGCAGTGGCGCGGGGATTAGATGGGTCCACCGTATGTATCTTCCCGTTGTACAGCACGAGATCTGCTTTTTTATTCATCATGGCGGTATTTAGTTGTTAAAAGATGCAATGGCTTCCCTGATACCTTCTCCTGCTATTTCAAAAAATGCCGGCCCGGCCAGCAAGGTGGCCTGGGTTATGGGCTTTACCGGAGAGAGGTGTAGCTTTTGCAGATAGCGTTGTGTGCGCCAGGCATTGATGATCCCTTTGGTGACATTGGCAGCTACCAATGCCGTGGGAGCGTCGACACCGGCATCTTTGATGTCGCTGGCAAAGGCAAAGCCGGATACGCCGAGCCGGGTCGCTTCGCGAAGGGCTACGGCGCCGACACTGATCATCATGTCTGCATTAAACTCATGACGGTCGCCCAACCCGATCAGCAACAATCTGGGCGCTTTTATGGCGCCTTTGGGCGGGGTGATCAACAGTGTTTCCAGGTAATGCCCTTCGAACTTTCCGCTTTTTCTTAATTCAGTGATCTGTCCCTTGAGCGCTTCGTCGAGATGTACCATTCCATTAAGTGCGGCTGGCAGCGCAGGAGGCTGGAAAATGTCGCCTTCGGTATATTCAAATACGCAGGCTACCTGTAACGGCGCTGCGGCAGCGGAAGGGCCTTGCACTAATCCAATGATGGATATGCCCTCTGCTTTGCCCCATACTTTTGTGGTGCCTATGGGCGTGGTCCTGGCTGGGCTGTCAGTCTGCTGGGCTGATAATACAACGGAATGCAACAAAAGGACGGAAACGCTCATACAAACAACGAGCGCCCGCTGACATCGGATAATAAATATTTTATTCATGGTGTATTGTTTTATGCTAGAATTTGAGACTGATCCTGGTATTGATAAACAGGCCATCCTTTGGAGCAGGTGTTATATCCCGGATAAAAGCACCTGCTTTGAAATATTGAAAGCCACAGTTCAACGAGATAAATTTGTTTAAACTGTAGATGAAGCTTGCGAGCCAGGCCGTGCCGATATGTCTTTCTGCAGATGTTGAACCGGAGACGTTAAATCCTCCGCTGGGCCTGTAAATACCATCCTGTAGCGAATACCGCCAGTTGAGCACCACATCCGCCTGCGCCAGTATCTTCTTACCAATGTTGATAGTGGCATAGGGATGTAAATCTATCAGGTTGACAGGGCCGATCTGTGGACTGAAGCCAAAGTATCCGCCTTTGGGATACAGCGGATTGAAAGACTGAAGGCGACCGTCTCCTTTTTGGCCGTCTCCTGAGATATAATCATTCCGCAGGCTGATCGCCGGGCGGCCGGGGAGGTTTTCAAACAGGTAACCCGCTTCCACGGATGCTGTCCAGGCGTTGATACGACCATCTCCAAAAGAACCGAACTGCCAGGCGGCTTCCAGGTTGTATATGAAACCGCCGCCATAGCGCCATATCCGGGTGCCTGCGGTATGCCGCAATTCTTTATGGATGCCTTCTTCAAACACCGAGCGGTCGCGCTTAATACCGATGTAATACACGTCGATATTGGGAAAGGCGGGAAGAATGATTTTGCTGTACAATCCCCAGAGGTTCACCTGCTTGCCGCGTTTATTGTCAAAAGCGCCGGTGTAGGTGGTGTCGGCCATCATCGCAAATCCGTCGAGGCTCCATCGCGGAGTGGTATACATCAGTTTAGCCCCGTCGAAATACAGCCGGAGGTTGGGACCTTCTCTTACGGAAATCAGTCTGCCGCTGCCATAATCCAGTTCCTGCCTGCCGGTGCGAAGGACCAGTTGCTGATCTTTCCTTTTGATGATAGTAGCATCGATGAAGAGGTTTTGTATATTCAGATGGTCTTCGTCGATAGGACGGGGACCATTGTCCCTTCCGGTTTCCCAGGCGCTTCTGATCTGGGTGAAAATCCTGAACCGTTCATGCAGATGGAGGTCTGCATGCAGGTCGTAACGTTGCAGCAAAAAAACGTTGCGCCCAATGCCCAGCCTTCCCCAGTCTTCGTTGTTAAAATCAACATACTCTACTCTGGCGCCACCGCCGAAAGAGACGTAGGCGCTGCCGGTTTTTGACAGGCTGGTGTATTTTATTTTCCGGTAGAAGTTGCGGGTGGAATCTTTGAGTCCTGAATAGTCTTCATCAAAGCGCATCAGTTTAAAGCTTTGCCCTTTCACCCTGACAGCAGAAGAAAGACAAATAGTAACCAGAACGGCTAAACGAATCAGACGGGGAAGGCGTTTTATTGGCAATTGGAGCAGTTTTTAAAGAATGGTTCAGTGTTTCAGCATGTGGTGGGCGTAGTGGATACCGATGCCATAGGCGCCGCCGTATTTTTTCATCAGATCAGTTACCGCCTTATAAGTCTCCTGACGTGCCCAGTCACGTTGCAGTTCCAGCAGGTATTGAATGGCGGTCATAGGTTTTACTCCGGCATGTATCATTCTTTGTACGGAGCGATCGTGTGCTTCAGGGCTTACATCACCACAGGCATCGGTGATCACGTACACATCATAACCTTCTTCGAGTGCGGAGAGGGCGGGTCCTACGATGCACACGCCAGTCCACAGACCGGCCAGGACCAGTTTCTTCTTGCCCTTTCCAGTGATCGCTTTGTAGGCGGCTTCATCTTCCCAGGTATTCATGGAAGTACGGTCGATATAACCGGAGGTGGCCTGCGGGTAAAATTCTTCGATTTCAGGGAAGACAGGGCCGGAAAAAGATTCTTCAGCGACAGTGGTGACAATCGTCGGCACGTTGAAAATTTTTGAGGCGCCTGCAACAACAGCAGTATTGGTCCTGAGTTCACTCAGTGCAATACTTTTAGTGGCAAAGCCCATTTGGCCTTCAAAATCGATCAGGACCAGCGCATGATTGTCGGGAGACAATAAGTTGGATGATGGTTTCATTTTTTAAAAGTTTGCGCCAGGGATTCAATTCAGATGCCTAATTGTAAATTGCTGATAGTTAGTTGGTTATGTTTTTTTATGATAAGGGAGGGGTTACGTTATTTCGTAAAATTATGAAAGGGCGCATAAAAGTGCTGACAGAAAACCCGTTTACGGTTTCCATGTAACATTCGCCGCAGGGGAGGTTGTATAAATTTTTCCGATCTTCAGCATTAAAATAATCATATGCAACTGACGGCATTAAAAGACGACATACTTCAAAGATGGATAGCCGCTTTCGGGGACATGGACAAGATAGAGCAGGCTAAAGCTGCGGCAGTGCGGTATGTGTACGCCCGGGGCGAATGTTACCAGTTGGACAACTACGACGGCAGGCAGATAACGCCTGACGAAGAGGTGTTTTCGGAGCCTGCGGAAGATACCGGGTATAAATACGGGCTGGATGAAAAAGGCCGGCCTTGTTATTTATTTTATGAACATCAGCATAACCGGGTAGCGTGGGAAGGTTGTTTTCTCTATAGTGAAGAGGAGGCGCGGTATGTTGAATTTAACAGGAATGAAAACACACCTGTAAAGGTACAGCGGATGTATATGGAGCAAGGCAGGGTGGCCGGTTATCAGTCGTGCATGATCAATGGCCGTCAGCTGGGCCCTGTGTATGTTACACTCGCTCCCGAGGTGATGGTGCCACAACTGATACAACACCACGCATTGATTTTAACGGTGAAAAAATACCGGTATGAAGACGGGCGTATTGCAGGGACAAAGAGTTTATCCATCCTGCCGGGTATAGGGGAATGCCGGTCTGAACAACAATATGTTTATAACGAAAAGGGCGACTTACAGGAGATTTCAAGAGAAGATGACAACGGCCATGTGGTGTTCGACTATGTAAAAGTACCCGAAGGCAAGACTTTGACAGACCTGGCGGATGAACTGTCGTTACAGATCGCTGATGCGGTGATTGCGGGCTTGCAGGCCGGAGATATCAGGGAACCGCTGGCTGTTGTGGAACTGAATTACCGGGCTGTAGATGATTATCATCCGTTGGTAAAGGTGCTGACGGCCGAAGAACAGCGCCGGTTGGCCGGGGAATTGGAGGGTAATGAACTGATGCAGGCAATGCTTTTTTCTGACGGGGAATATATTACGCTCGACGATACGGCGCATGCCCGGTTATTGAAAGCATTTACAGCGGAAGTACTTCGAAGCAGACAATACGATGTGGCAGACGCAATGATGCATCAGGTAGCCAGGCGTCTGACTGCTTCCCGCTTTTCCGGTAAAATACCTTTGGATGATTACTTTTTCGTCTATGCAGTCGACTGGAGCCTATCTGATGAGGACACAGCAGGTATGCTGCGCGCCTGCGGCATGTCCGGTAAAACCTTTGATTACTGGCGTTCCCGTGGTCTCTTTGCCGGCGAAGAATAGTGTTTGAAAAACATGCGGGCCAGATTCATCACCAGCGTTTCAGTTTTTTGATATAGGTGGTCAGCTCGTTGGCCATCAGCTGATGCCCGGCCAGATCGGGATGTCCGCCGCAACCGTTTTGATATTTTCTGTTGTAAAAATACTTACTCACCTTTTTATCCTGCGTGGCTGCTACCACGGCGGTGATATACCGCTGCAATACCGGAGAAAACGCGGGGTCTGCCATGGGGCTGTCGATGCAAATGATGCTGGCTGCCGGGTAATATGTTCGCAGCTTTTTCAGGAACCCGACATAAGCCTGGCAGAAGCGGGTAGAGTCCTGCGGGCCGTCGTTTTCGCCGAGGGTAACGGCCACCACGTCCGGTTGATAGTTGGCGAAGTCCCACGGGATGGAGTCGCGGTGCATATTGACTTTATCAAACACCTGCGGCATGGTGAGCGACATACCGCAACAGCTGTGGATAAGCCCGATGCCGGAAACGGAGCTGAGCTGCCACTGCGCGTTGAGTTTGCGGGCCGTCAGCGCGCCATAGCTTTGCCAGGCGTTATGCTGATCATACCACTCCCCCTGTCCGCAGGGTTTTGCCGACTGATCGCTGCCCGAGCCGCAGGTGATGGAGTTACCGATAAATTCTATTTTTCGTACAGGCGATACCGGTAGTGGCAGCAGTTCCTGGCAGCGCAGGCCGGCGAACTCGAGGTAACCGATACCGGCTTCGGTGTTTTTACAGATAACGATGGTATGCGGACCGTCATTCAACCCCTGATGCAGGCGGATAGTATCGCTTTTACCCAGCAGCTGCTGACGGAGGGGTGGTTTATTGTCGATAATAATGGACACATAATTGTGACTGGTGCCGTATAACATTTCATCGTTCAGCACGATCTCGCAGCGTGGTCCTTTGAAGCGGGCGGTCACGTACACGCCGGGCGCCCAGAAGCGGGGCGTAGCGGGACGGGAGAAATCAATACGGCCCACATATTCGAAATAGCCGTTATCGGCAGGGTAGAAGGTATCGGCGTGGCTGGTCTGCCACAGCAGGCAGCTCAGTAACAGGACAAGGATCTTATACACAGTCTGTAAGTTTATGGGATGCTCTATATTTGCAATTGCGGTTATACGTAAATTAAGCATTCCGGGCCGAATTGTCAAACATGGGTGAAATAACAACAACAAAAAGACAGCCGTACTGGCGTCTCCTGCTACTGTCCTTTAAAGATGCATATCAGTCTTTGCAGGCCAACGACCCGTTGCGGCTGGCTGGAGCTACCGCTTTTTTCACCACCTTCGCCCTGCCTGCCATCCTGGTGATCCTCATACAGCTGTTACGGCTTATTTTCCGGATGGAACATCCGGGCCGCCGTTTGTCGATGCAACTGGAGGCGCTGTTTGGCGTGGAGACGGCCGAAGCGATCGTGCAAACGCTGCGGGCGTTCCGGAGCATCGCCCAGAACTGGCTGATAGGCATCGCAGGGTTTCTCTTCCTGCTGTTTGTCGCCACCACCCTGTTTAAAATTATCAAAGGCTCCATCAATGAACTGTGGAAGATAAAGCCTGTCCACCGTGCCAGCTTCGGCCGGATAATGGTATCGCGGCTGAGGGGCGTGCTGGTGATCTTCTTCGCGGGACTGCTGTTCCTCATTGACGTGGTGGCGGAAGCAGCCCAGGCTTTTTTAGGGAAGTATATCAGCATCTACCTGCCGGCGCTGGCGTCTTATTATAACAGCGCGCTCAACTATGTACTTTCTGTGTTGATCGTGACCGCCTGGTTTTACCTCGTTTTCTATTTTATCCCCGACGGACGGCCCCGCCTGAAGCCGGGCATTATCGGCGCACTGGTGACCGGCATTCTTTTCAGTATCGGTAAAATCGTCCTGAAAGTGTTACTCACCTACAGCAGTATCAACACCCTCTATGGCGCATCCGCATCTACCGTGCTGTTGCTGCTGTTTATGTTCTATTCTTCCATTATCTTCTACTTCGGCGCGGCTTTCACCAACGCCTGGTCGTACCACACCGGCATGCCTATCCGGGCGGCGCATCATGCCGCGCATTATGAGCTGAAAACGGCGGAAGAGCAACCATCAGCTTCGACGGATAACAAATTACCGTAATCGGATAAATAAGTATTATAGAAAATGTAATTTGTGGGGATAGTTTTGCCTGGCAATAACAGCCAGCTTTATACCCACGTATGGACAACCAAATAACGCTCAAGGAAAAAATCGGCTATGGTTTTGGCGACATGGCTTCCTCCATGTTCTGGAAGCTGTTCGGTATGTATCTGTTGTTTTTTTATACCGATGTGATGGGAATTACCGCCGCCGCCGCCGGTACCATGTTTCTCATCACCCGCATCTGGGACACGCTTTTTGACCCGGTGGTAGGCACTATGGCAGACCGTACCAGTTCCCGCTGGGGTAAGTTCCGTCCATATCTCCTGTACATGGCCGTCCCTTTCGGCATCATCGGGGTGCTCACCTTTACCACACCTGCCTACAGCGCTCCGGGCAAACTGATTTACGCCTATGTCACTTACTCCGCGATGATGATGATCTATTCGCTGATCAATGTACCTTATGCGTCGTTGCTGGGCGTTATCTCGCCTGACGGGCGTGACAGGAACACGCTGGCTTCCTTCCGGATGGCGTTTGCCTTTGGCGGCAGCCTGCTGGCGGTGGCGCTGATAGAGCCGCTGGTCAGTATTTTCAGCAAAGAGGCCACGCCGCAACGCGGCTGGCAGCTGGGGGTGACGGTCATTGCATTGATTTGCGTACTGCTGTTCCTGTTATGTTTTGCCTGGGTGAAGGAACGGGTAAAACCGGCCTTTGAACAATCTGCATCCCTGAAAGAGGACCTGCGGGACCTTTGGCAGAACAGGCCCTGGTGGATATTATTAGGCGCAGGCGTGGCAGCGCTCATATTCAACTCTATCCGCGATGGGGCCACCCTGTATTATTTCAAGTATTTTATTCAGCAGGACGCCGCCTTTCAGCTGGGGACCACCAAGGTGACTTATTCCACCCTTTACCTGCTGATAGGGCAGGGCGCCAATATCATGGGCGTGGTGCTGGCATCGCCGGTGGGCAACCGCATCGGTAAAAAGAATACCTATCTTTCGGCCATGGTGATTGCTTCTGTGTTAAGCATCGGCTTTTTCTGGCTGCAGAGAGAGCAGCTCGTGCTTATTTATGTGTTTCAGTTCATCATCAGCGTTTGTGCCGGGATTGTCTTTCCCCTGTTATGGTCCATGTATGCAGATATCGCTGACTATTCCGAATGGAGGAACGGCCGTAGGGCTACAGGGCTCATCTTCTCTTCCTCCTCCATGTCGCAGAAGTTCGGCTGGACGATCGGCGGCGCTATTACCGGCTGGCTGCTGGGATACTTCGGTTTT
This sequence comes from Chitinophaga oryzae, assembly GCF_012516375.2. Classification (NCBI taxonomy): domain Bacteria; kingdom Pseudomonadati; phylum Bacteroidota; class Chitinophagia; order Chitinophagales; family Chitinophagaceae; genus Chitinophaga; species Chitinophaga oryzae. Next base: position 6,774,112 of record NZ_CP051204.2, on the reverse strand, counting down.
CAGGCCAACAGCGTACAGGAACACGCCACACAGCAGGGTATTGTACTGATGTTAAGCTGGCTGCCCGCCGCAGGGTCGCTGTTGTCTATTCTTTTTATCGTTTTATATCCTTTGTCGGAAAACCGTATAGCCCTTATCAGCAAAGAACTGGCTGTCCGCAAACAACAACTCAACTGATGATACAGCAAGCATTAAAACAGGCACTACAGACCGAATTGCACCGCATCCTTCATTACTGGACCACCTGCCTGCCGGATGAACAATACGGCGGGTTCTACGGAAAGGTGGATAATTACAACAACATTGATCCCCGGGCGCCCAAAGGTGCGGTACTGAATGCGCGTATCCTGTGGACTTTCGCCGCTGCGTATAACCTTACAGGTGATACCACGCTGTTGCCGCTGGCGCGCCGTGCGGAATGCTGGTTCAGGGAACACCTGCTGGATACGGAATACGGCGGCGTGTTCTGGACGGCAGACTACGAGGGCCGTCCGCTGGAAACCAAAAAACAGGTGTATGCCATTGCTTTCGCCATCTATGCTTACAGCGAATATTACCGGGCCACCAAAGAAGAAGCGGCGCGCGCTGTCGCCATCCGCCTGTACAACAATTTGCAGCAGTATGCTTACGATCCGAAGTCAGGCGGGTATTTCGAAGCGTTTACGCGGGAATGGAAGCCTTTGCAGGACCAACGGCTCAGTGAAAAAGACGCCAACGAAAAGAAGACCATGAACACGCATCTGCATGTACTGGAAGCTTACGCCAACCTCTACACGGTATGGCCGGAAAGTACACTGAAGAAAAACATACAGGATTTATTGCGGCTTTTCCGCGACCGCATCATCGATCGTAAAAGCGGGCACCTGCATCTCTTTTTCGATGAGCAATGGCAGGTGAAAGGACGGCTGGTATCTTACGGTCACGATATAGAGGCAAGCTGGTTGCTGCTGGAAGCTGCACAGGTCATCCACGATGCCGAACTGACTGCCGACTTCAAAGCCATGGCGCTGAAGATGGCCCTGGCAACTGAAGAAGGCCTTGCCCGTGACGGCGGATTGTGGTATGAGTATGAACCGTCCACACAGCACATGGTAGCCGAAAAGCACTGGTGGCCGCAGGCGGAAGCCATCGTAGGATTTGTAAACGCATGGCAGTTGCAGCCTTCAGGCAGGTTCCTGCAGCGGGCGTATGACTGCTGGAAGTTCACCGAAGAACATCTGCTGGATAAAACTCATGGCGAATGGTATTGGGGCATCCGGGAAGACGGCGCCGTAATGGAAGAAGATAAAGCCGGCCTGTGGAAATGCCCGTATCATAACGCACGGGCCTGCATGGAAATAATGAAACGTTTATAAACCATATGCGCGCATTCTCCGAAATCTGCATTTCCCGGGGGCCCGGGGCTCATGCCCCGGGCTACGTTGTTATTCAGGTTCTCATTTGGCTTAACGTTTAAACTTCCGGTTAACGGATCTGAAAGAGATCGTAGCCCAGGGCGTGAGCCCCGGGCCCCTGGGGGAATTTGGAATGATCAATATTTAAACACGCTGCGGGTTGTTTGATGCAGCCCGTCGCTCACCTGTACGAAATACATGCCTCCCGGCATGGCGGTGAGATTAAAATTAGCTTCGAGGGTGGTCTGATCGGCTCCCAGCACGGTGGCGGCTACCTGGTGACCTTTCGCGTCGAGTACGATCAGCCGGTAAGATTTATTTTTTTTGTCTGTCAGCTTCACTTTGAAAAGCCCAGTGGTGGGGTTGGGATATACATTGACCGGCACTTCCATGTCCACTGTGGCCATCATGTTGCCGGCCTGCAGTGCAAACAGTTCCCATTCTGCCAATTGCGTACCCGTGTCACCGTTATTGGCGGTGATGTTCAGCCGGTAATAGCGGTAGGCGGTGGTATTGGTACAGGTATAGCTTTTGGTGAGCCCGCGGCTGTCGAAAGTTTGATTGGAGCGGCTGTCAATGCTGGTCCAGGTGATGGTGTCGTTGGAGCCTTGCAGCGTCCAGTTTTTCGGGTCGCGGCCGGGAACGTCGTTGCCGGAGGTCAGCGTGTATTTGGTGACAGCGGCGGGCGTAGTGGATTTGTATTGTACCCATAAGGCGGTCCTGCCGCTGCGGAAGTATTTGGTGGCGGTGTTGTTATCTATCAGGCTGGGGATGTCTTCCGACGGTTTCGTGGTGTTGGGATACTGACCGGTGATGACGCCGCCGTTGTCGGTGAGGTCTACCAGTTGGTTAACAGGCGGGGTGGAATTGGCGTTGTGTCCTACCATGGCAGGTGTGAGTATCCTGGCGGTCACCGGGGCGGTGGATACCTGGTCGGCGCCGGCGTCCAGGGGGAGCGAGCGGGATTGGCCGTCCATATCGAATTTCACATCGGTGTAGCCGGAGGTGGCGGCGCCGATGGCCGGGCTGCCGGACTGCAGGTGGAAGGTGCCGGTGGTGTCGCGGGCTACCTGTGGATTGGCGGTAACATAACCACCGCCGGGAATGGCGCCGGCGCTGGTACTATAGATGATATTGCCTTTCCAGGTGGGATTGGTGTACGGGCCGGCGATCTGTGCGGCGGTGCTGCCTCCCTGGATGATGTTGTAAGCTACGTTGGTGTAGGTGGCGCCCAGGCCGTCGGTGCGGCCTGACTGGGTGATGTTGCTGGTATTGTTGACAAGGGTGTTGAAAGCGATCAGCACGCGGTCGGGGCGGTCATGGCAGGTGAGGGGAGAGCCGTCGGCCACTTCACCGTCGCCGTTGCCGATGTTGATGGCAGGATTGCAGCTTTCGAAATGGTTGCTGTAGATGAAATGGTCGTCGCCGAAGATGCGGATGCCCGGTGTGTTGATGAAGTAGTTGCCGTACACTTTGCACTTGTTGCCGTGGCGGAGGGTGAACTGCGCAGGACAGTCGCGGATGGTATTGTACCGCAGCGTTACTGCCGAAGCTTTCACGGAGATCATTTCATTTTCGCCGGCGCATTGTTCAAAGAGGTTGTATTCCACGATGCTGTTGCTGGAAGACATGCTGTAGCCGCTCAGCCCAAACTGCAGCGTTTCTATGCCGTTGCCGGACTGGGGCTGCTGGTCGAGGAAGTAGTTGTGGTGTATCCACAGGCTGTCCGCTATCTGGCTGCCGCTGCCACGGATGGCGAGGAAACGGCCCAGCGCATTTTTATGCTGGAAGGTATTGTAATCTATTTCATGGTGACTGCCGGCGATGGTCAGGTTTTCGCCGTCGCCCGGCGTCTCGAAGATGTTGCGGGTAAAGCGGCAGAACGACGTGCCGCTGCCTGTTTTAGCTTTGCTGGCGCTGTGGGTGAATTTAAATCCCTGCACAACGATGTATCTGGCCGGGCTGGAGATGTTAAACCCGCCGGTGCCGGTGATAATAGCGCCTGCTACCGATTGTGCCCTGATGGTGATCGGCTGTGCTGCCGTGCCTTGTTTGGTGATGGAGATATCGGCCGAAGCGGTGTAGGTGCCGTTGGCCAGGATGATGACGTCACCGGGACCGGCGTTGTTGATGGCTGATTGCAGCGCTGACAGGGATGTTACCGTCGTTTGTGCGGTGGATGCCTGTGCAGCTGCCAGCCAGCATAACAAAAGCAGGGGGAGTAATTTTTTTCTCATGTGGAATGTTTAAAGGTGGTGGTAGGGTATGTATGGGCGGGACAAATCCGGGCTTCAGGTCTTTCAGGATAACTAAAGGTCTTCATTTATGCAATCGTTTGCATTTGCAAGAAAAGAAAATTCTGCGGATTAAAAAAACTGTTTTTTTAAGTGCCTACTGCTGAAGCATTTAATTACTTTTAGGGGAAGTAATACAGCATGGAAACGATTGACTATAAACTGGAAGCAGCCAGGAAAGCATTGACTTATATACGGGAAGGGCATACCGTGGGACTGGGAGCGGGTAGCACGATCGCGCACCTGGTGCGGGAATTGGCGGCGGCGCCGGGCCTGCGGGAAAACATCTCCGTTGTGACGGCCTCTTTTAACACCCGGCTGCTGTTGCAGGAACACGGGTTTATCATCCGGGAAACGGCTTCCGTAGCGCAGCTGGACTTCCATTTCGACGGCTGCGATCAATTTGACCGTCAGCTCAACGCCCTGAAAAGCGGTGGCGGCGTACATACGCTGGAAAAGCTGCTGGCCGCCATGGCCCAACGGTTTATACTGGTGGGCGACGGTCCCAAATATGTGGAAAAACTACTGCCTACCGTACCGGTGGTGATAGAACTGGTCCCGGATGCGTTGTCTTTCGTGCAACAGGCATTGCGCCGCCTGTACCCCGACGCACAACCGCAGTTGCGGCTTAGCAACAAAAAAGACGGGGCTGTGATCACCGAACGGGGCAACCTGCTGATCGACATCTTCTTTACCGCATTTCCCCCGGTTGCAGAAATTAATCCACAGTTAAAGGCCATCCCCGGGATACTGGAGACGTCCCTGTTTTACCGGATGGCCCATGAAGCCATTATAGCGGGTAAAAACGGGGTAACGGTAGTATCACCCGAAAGATAGATCAGTCTGTCTTATCTTTGTAGTATGAAACAGAAAAGCAGTGATCCCCGGCAGCGGTTGCTGGATACAGCCACCGATCTATTTTACAGGCAGGGCTACCACGCCACCGGCATCAACCAGGTATTGCAGGAAGCGGGTGTGGCCAGGGCCAGCCTGTACCTGCATTTCGCCTCCAAGGAAGCGTTGCTGGAAGCTTTCCTGGAATACCGGCACAACTACTGGTTTGACGCCCTGAAAAGCTTTACGGAAAAGCCTTCCAAACCCAAAGAGAAAATCCTCGCCGCCTTCGATTTCCTGCTGGACATCAACGAAAAGGAAAACTACCGTGGGTGCGCTTTTTTAAATATCCTCTCTGAAATCACTGCACAGGACGGGGAAGCCCTCCGTATTATCCGGGACCATAAGAAGGACCTGCGCGCTTATTTTTCTGCTATTCTCAACAAGGAAAAACAACTGGTGCAGGACCATATTTACCTGCTTTTTGAATCCGCCATGGTGGAGAGCCAGCTGTATGCCAACCAGTGGCCGGTACAGGAGGCCAGAAAGATGGTGGCTGAACTGCTTTAGTTGGCTGCTGCCTGTTTTAGCTTTTGTTCTACCAGCAACGCATGCAGCACTTCTGTGGAAAGGCCGTGCAACGTGAGCCGGAAAGCAGCGCCATAAGTGGGCAGCGGGATCATGGGATGTTTATTGTTCAGCGCTACCAGCCGCTCCGGGCAGTTCATGATCGTAGCGGCATATAACCCGATCACCTCATCCAGCTGTAATGAATTGGATGCTCTCCAGAAATCACTATCCGTCAGAAAGAACTGGTACACCGGTGTGAATATCTCAATAGCAGTAGCCAGATCAATGCAGTTGCTCCATTTGTTCCGGAAAGGCTCAAAGGGCAGCGGCCCCACGGTGATGGCGCTAAAATCAGGTTCATTCACTTTGGTAATGGTCTTGCCTTTTGCTTTCAGCGCATTATTCAGGTTGATGATAAAGTTGTAGAGATTAAGATCGTGCTGTAGAAAGAGGTCATCCTTTACGGCATTGACGGACACCGGTTTCAACGGATGCATGGGAATGTCTTCGATATCTTTCACATTGTCTTTTATAAACCGCAGCACTTCCGATCCCAGGTAAAAATGACGCAGGATCAGGAAATTGGCTTCCGGTGTAATGCAGTATTTCATGCCCCGGTACAGCCAGCGGTGCAGGCGTTGCGGCGCATTGATAATATTAGGTGCAATAGCTTTAAACACCTGCAGCAGAATGATGCCCAGCCGGGCAAACACTTTTACGAAAGGATACAGGAACTGTTTGGTCCTGCGGCTGGAATCGTACAGGAACGCGGCTTTGGCGTCCGGGTTGAACGGGATGCTGCTGTCGAGGAACAGGGCATGCCAGTGGCTGGGATTCCTGGGGTTATTCTCCAGCTGTTCAAAATAAGCGCTGTCTTTCATACACAAGTACAATACGGTCAGTAATTTCCAATTTGCTCCAGTTGCAGCCGGTATAAACGGCCTGTTACTTTCGCGGTTTTTACGATTCTCTCTGCAAGGCTGGTCGTCAGCAGGCCTGACTGGATCGCGTTTTCAAACCGTTCGAAATGGTTTTCGCTGGAATCGCTGGTTTCATGATAAGTGAAAAACGATACCTGGTCGTCCCGCAGTTGCAGCTGTTGCTGAATGGCGCGTCCCCAGTTGCCCGCCACACGGTTGCCGAGGCCCTCGATGATGAACATGCCGCCCAGCAGATCAAAGGGGTCCGGCTGGCTGGCCCTCTGGAACATGTAGGCGCTCAACGCTTCGCTGCCGATGTTCTTCTCTCCCCGTTGCAGTTCTTCAAGGCTGCCGCCACATTGAATATAGTTCTTTTCCAGTATCTGGTAGTCCCGGTGTTCATCGCGGGAATGGGAGATAAAGGAAGAGCGGATATCGAAATGCCCGATGCTCACGTTGGAGGCCGCGCGGGCGATCCACTGGGAGCCGTCTATCACCTGCTGCCGGAGGTTGAACAGCAGGGCTTTGTATTCTTCCAGTGTGAGCGTGCCGGAAAATATCTTTTTAACAATCGGCACCTGTCGCAGGGAACTTTCAAAATCGATCCATACCGTCGTCAGCTGGCGTATCAGCCATTCCAGTACCGGGTTCTCCAGATGTATCCTGATTTCAGGCGCCTTAATGTCTGTAAGCAAGGACGATGGATCAAAGGTCTGCGAGGCTGTTGGCGGTACTACTGTCAGCATCATAAAGCCAGTGATAAAACGACCGCTTTCAGGCACCATGCAGAGTATTTTATCGCCTGCTTTCAGGGGTTTGCTGCGCAACAGTTCTTCCAGCAAAACAAAGATGGAAGCGGTGCCCACGTTACCAACGGAGTACAGGTTGCTGAACCATTTTTCTTCAGGGATGGCAACGCCGCCTTTGGCCAACAGCTGTATGATCTTCTCCTTAAAGTGATGGGAAGAGTAGTGGCATACCAGCCAGTCGAACCCCGCTGCGTCAAACTTCCCTTCATCGACCAGCTCGAAAAAGCGTTGTACGCCCAGCTTCACCATGTTGTCTACCAGCCGGAGGTCCTGCTTCAGGTTGAGCGCTCCGTCCCTGTCTGCCGCAGAGAAACTGTCATAGTCCATCCATGAGAGCGGCCGACCACCGGCTTCTCCTTTGTTTCTGCCTGCATACATGCATACGTCGTACAGGTGTGCATAGGACCGCAGGTCTATCCATTCTATTTGCAAGCTGATATGTTGCGCTGCCGGCCTGTTTTGCAATAACAATGCGCCGGCGCCGTCTGACAGCATCCAGCGGAGAAAATCTGTTTCCAGTTCCAGTCCGTGCCCGTCACGGATACGTTGCTGCTGTTCAAACCGTTTGGCTTTAAAGAGCCTGCTGGCCAGTTCTCCGGCGCAGGCTACGGCTGTTTGCGCGGCGCCGGTCTGAATATTCGTATAGGCGTTTTTGATAGCCATCAATCCTGCTGCGCACACGCTCTGGTGACTGGCAATTTCGCAGGCAGGGCTGCCCAGGTCGGCATGCACCATGCTGGCGAAACCGGGCACCGGTAAGTCAGACTGTGTGGTAGCGGCAGAGATGAGCTGTATGTCTGTCTTGCTGGCGCCGTTCCGGCTCAGGCAATCTTCAATGGCCCTGGCAGTCATGCCGCTAACGGTATGGGTTGTACGTTGTTGTTTGTCCAGCGCGTAATACCTCGACCGGATACCGTTTTGAGACAGCATCTTCGTTTTGCTGCGGGATGGTTTCCCGTCAATCAACCCAAGGTATTCTTCTATTTCATCATTGTGAACAGGCGCGCCAGGGAGATATTTACCGGCTGCCGTAATATAGACGTTCTCTAATTGCATATTGGTGTTTGTCAACGGTGGATGAAAATGTGTGGCTTGTTATGAGGAATCAAGATAGCCGATTTTTCAAATATAGCAAGCTGATGAGGGGATCTTCCTCCAAATCTTCCCAAAAAAATTCTTGCTCAAATAACAATAAGTCATATCTTTACTAAAAATAGACAGATTGGTCTGTCTATTATTGTGGATCAAAAAAAATGAAAAACATGGAACAGAAACCTCCCTTTCCTCCTTTCACGCTGGAGACCGCCCTGCAGAAAGTTCAAATGGCAGAAGATGCCTGGAACAGCCGTGATCCCGAAAAAGTATCAAAAGCCTACACTGTAAACACTGAATGGCGCAACCGTGACCAGTTCATCAACGGCCGCGAGGAAGTAGTGGCCTTTTTGACTAAAAAATGGGAAAAAGAACTGGATTACCGCCTGAAAAAGGAACTGTGGACTTTCAACGACAACAAAATAGCGGTAAGGTTTGAATACGAATGGCACGACAAGGTGGGCAACTGGTTTCGCTCTTACGGCAATGAATTATGGGAGTTTGACGCTCACGGCCTGATGCAGCGCCGGTTTGCGTCTATCAATGACGTGCCTGTCCGCAGTGATGAAAGGAAATTCAAAGATGAAGGGGACCCGCTGGTCCTGGCTTGTTAGTCAGTAACGAGCTCAGGCTTTATTGCAGGAACGGGAATTGTGGTAACAACCTCCAAAAGTGCATACTATGGAAAACATTACCAACATTGAAGAGATGGCAGACAGGGCATGGTTTCAGGTGGCGCCGGGCGTGTGGGGCATCCGTGATCTTTTTGTGAACATGTACCTGGTGCAGAATGCACGTACCCGCTCATGGGTACTGGTAGATGCAGGCCTCCGCACATCAGCCCCCAAAATCAAAGCGGCGGCGCGGCAACTGTTTGCCCCGCACTTTGTGCCTTCGGCGATTGTGCTGACACACGGTCATTTTGACCATGTAGGTGCGCTGCCATCGCTACTACGGGAATGGGAAATACCGGTATATGCACATTACCTGGAAGCGCCTTATCTGACGGGCCGTTCGGCCTATCCGCCACCAGACCCCTGCGCCGGCGGCGGCCTCATGACGATGATGTCATGGACTTTCCCTAAAGACCCCATCGACCTGAATGGGCATCTGCTATTGCTGCCGGAAGACAAAACGATTCCCGGACTGGATGGCTGGCGTTACATCGAAACGCCCGGTCACACTCCGGGACACATCAGCCTTTTCCGCGACGAAGATAAACTGTTGCTCGCGGGCGACGCATTTGTGACCACCCGTGCAGAAGCCCTGAGCAGCACTATCACACAAGCCAAACAAGTCTCCGGCCCTCCGAAATATTTCACACCCGATTGGATATCTGCAGAAACCAGCGTGAAAAAGCTGGCGGAACTGCAACCGGAGGCAGTGGCCACCGGTCATGGGCGCCCTCTCTACGGCGCCGGGATGCAGCGCCGCCTGCAGTGGCTGGCCGACCACTTCCAAACAGCGGCCAAACCCCGCTGCGGACGATATGTGGAAGAAGCAGCGGTGGCAGGCGTCAACGGTGTCGAATATGTGCCGGCGGCCCGCATTCCCAAATGGCTGATACTGGCCGGCGTGGTAACACTGGTCGCCACCGGCGCACTGTTATACAACCGGCGTAAGTCATAAAACCTGTTGCCTATGTGCGCTCAAAGAACTTCCGGTAAACAGGCCATGCCCAAACCCGGTAATACCACGCCCATGCTGGCTACCCTCACATCGTCTGCCACCGACGAACCCGGCTGGCTATACGAAATCAAATGGGATGGGTATCGCGCCCTGGCCTTCCTCGACAAAGGAACGGTGGAACTGCGGTCACGTAACAACAAGTCCTTTAATGAAAAATATTACCCTGTTTACCAGGCGTTGCAGCAATGGAAAGTCAACGCCGTGGTGGATGGCGAAATAGTAGTGATCGATGAAGAAGGGTATACGGACTTCAGCCGGTTGCAGGAATGGCGCAGCGAGGCAGACGGCCAACTGGTGTATTATCTCTTCGACATCCTCTGGCTCAATGGTAAAGACCTCACTCCGCTGCCACTGATGCAGCGCAAAAAATTATTGCAGCAACTGATGCCGGTGAATAACGCGGTCCTTCGTTTCAGCGAAGGTTTTGTAACGGACGGCACCGACTTCTTCGAACAGGCTAAAAAGCTGAAGCTGGAAGGTATCATCGCCAAAAGAACCGACAGTCGCTATACTCCCGGCGTCCGCACACGCGACTGGCTCAAAATCAAAACCAGCAACCGGCAGGAAGTCGTCATCGGCGGATATACGAAAAACGAAGGGTCTTCCAAACCTTTCAGCTCCTTACTGGTAGGGGTATACGAAAATGGTAAACTGCAATACACCGGTAAAATCGGTACCGGATTCTCCATCGCGCTGCAACAGGAACTGATCAAACAGTTTGCTCCGCTGGAAGTAAAAAAGTCGCCGTTTGCCGTCATCCCCGATGTGAACAAACCTTCCCGTTTCCGGCCCAATCCCCCGCAGGCAGCGGCAGTCTGGCTGAAGCCCCAACTGATCTGCGAAGTCAGTTTCCGCGAAATGACATCCGATGGCGTCATGCGGCATCCCTCGTTTGAAGGCATGCGGGAAGACAAAGCACCGGCACAGGTAACAGCGGAAAAGCCGGTGAAGGCACGCACCGCCAAATCAAAAAACACAACGGAAAAGAAAACCGCCAAAGCAACTTCGCTGAAAAAAGCGTTGAAGCCTGCAGCGGCTAAAGTCCGCAACACATTGCTGAACCCGGGTGAAGAAACACAGGTGCGCACCATCAACGGCCATGCGCTTAAATTCACCAATCTCAGCAAGATCTACTGGCCGGGTGAAAAAATCACCAAACGTGATATGATCAACTACTACTATCAGATAGCGCCTTATATGGTGCCTTATATCAAAGACCGGCCACAGTCGCTCAACCGCTTCCCCAACGGTATCAAAGGCGAGAGCTTTTATCAGAAAGATGTTTCCGGCAAAGCGCCCGACTGGGCGCCTACGTTTCCCTATCACAGCAGCGACGAGCCCCGCGAAAAAGAATATCTCGTGGGAGAAAATGAAGCGACGCTGCTGTATATGGCCTCGCTGGGGTGTATAGAGATCAACCCGTGGAGCAGCCGGCTGCGCAAACCGGAAAACCCCGACTGGTGTATTATTGACCTTGACCCCGATAAAACTACTTTCAACGAGGTGATTGAAGCGGCGCAGGTGACCCACGAAATACTGGAGGCGGCAGGCATCCCTGGTTACTGTAAAACTTCCGGCTCTACCGGCCTGCATATCTATATTCCGCTGGGTGCAAAATACACCTACGAACAATCCAAAGAATTCGGCCGTATCATCGCCCGGCTGGTACATGGCCGCCTGCCGGACACCACCAGCATTGAGCGTGCCACTAACCGGCGGAAAAGAAAAATGTACATCGATTTTCTCCAAAACAGGCCGCAGGCCACCGTAGCGGCGCCTTACTCCCTGCGCCCCAAGCCCGGCGCCACGGTGTCGATGCCGCTGCACTGGGAAGAAGTGAAAAAAGGGCTGACGATGAAAGATTTTACTATCCATAATGCCGTGCAACGGGTACGCGAACAAGGAGATATTTTCAAACCCGTATTGGGCAAAGGTATCAACATGAAGACAGCGCTCGCCGGTCTTGAAAAACTGTTCCGCGAATAACAGAAAGATAGTATCTTCCCTATCACCGCATTTAAAAAAAATTCGCATGAAGCCTGTTACCGTATGCTTTGGAGAAATACTCTGGGACATATTTCCCAACGGCGTCCGCAAGCCCGGCGGCGCCCCCTTTAATGTCGCTTATCATCTTTCCCGCCTCGGGATGGACAGTTATATTATCAGTCGCACCGGCGACGATGAAGCCGGTGAAGCCTTGCGGCAGATCCTCCGCCAGTGGCAGATCCCGGAAGAGACGGTACAACCGGACCCGCAGCAGCCCACCGGCGCCGTATTGGCCACGGCAGGAGAGAACCACGAAATGCATTACGATATCCTGAAACCGGTAGCATGGGATTTTATCGCATGGCAACCGGAACAGGAAGCGCTCATACGCCGCGCCGGCGCTTTTGTTTTCGGCAGCCTCGCCATACGCAGCGAAGTGTCGCGTAGTACGTTATGGAAGCTGCTGGATGCCGCCCCCTATAAAGTGCTGGATATTAACATCCGTCCGCCGCACAGCGATATGAATGTTATCCGGGAACTATTGCGCCGGGTAGACCTGGTGAAAATGAATGAAGAGGAACTGCAGCTGGTGCTGCAGGCTACCGGCGATACTTTCGGCTCGCCGGTGGATGGCGCCCGTAAGGTGATGCAACATTACGGTGTGCCGCAACTGATCATCACCCGCGGCAGCAAAGGCGCCTTGTATGTAGACAAACAGACGCAATACGAACGCCCGGCCAAACAGGTGACGGTGAAAGACACGGTGGGCAGCGGTGATTCCTTTCTCGCCGGTTTCCTGTCACAGCTGCTGAAAGGACGCCCCGTGCCGGCCGCGCTGGACCTGGCCGTGGAAGTCAGCGGCTTCGTGACCACCTGCGAAGGCGCCAACCCCGAATACGACAGCAGTCGGTTTGATGTTTGAATTTCGTAACTTTGTTATATGCCAAAACCACAATCCATCGCAGAGTTCTACCAGGAGAAAATGAACTGGATGCCCGCTAATCTCCAGCAGGACATCGGGCATTTTAATGTTTTCCGCATGGAAGACTGTAAGCCTGCAAGTCCCAGCATGTCTTACAATCGCCGTGACTTCTATAAGATAAGCCTGCTGAGGGGAAGGTTTATCTATCACTATGCAGACAGGAGCCTGCTGGCGGAAACCGGCAACCTGCTGTTCTTTAACCCGCAGGTGCCCTACGCCTGGGAGCAGCTGTCCGAAGGACAGGCCTCCGGCTACTTCTGTATCTTCCGCGAATCTTTTTTAACGGAGATGGGCCGTTACGCGTTGAAAGACCTGCCTATGTTTCACCCGCAGGGAAAACCTTCTTACCGGCTTACGCCCGAACTGGAGAGCGAGGTGGAGCGGTTGTTCCTTAAAATGCTGGACGAAATCAACAGCGACTACCGGGGTAAATATGACCTGATCCGGAACTACCTGATGGAGATGGTGCATCTGGTGATGAAGACAGAACCTTCCGAAAGGCTTTATCAGCACCGTAATGCCAACGAGCGGATCGCGGCCGTTTTCATGGAGCTGCTGGAACGGCAGTTTCCTATTGAAGCGCCGGGGAGAGTATTCCGGCTGCGGGCCGCCGGGGATTTTGCGACAGAATTGTCCGTGCATGTGAACCACCTCAACCGGGCGGTGAAAGAAACCACTGGTAAAACGACCACTACCCATATCTCGGAAAGGATCGTCAGGGAGGCAAAAGCACTGTTACGGCATACCGACTGGAACGTATCGGAGATCAGCTACAGCCTTGGCTTTGAGGAGCCTTCCCACTTTAATAACTTCTTTAGGAAACATACCCAGCTGACACCCACTGGTTTCAGAGCTGTTTGATTTTTGCAATCATTCGTTTGTTTGGCGTAATAGCCGGTATCTATCGCGTCCCTAATTTTGTTGCCATAAAAATGAACATCTTATGAGCAACAAAAAAGTATGGTTTGTGACCGGCGCTTCCAAAGGATTAGGCCGGGACCTTGTTAAAAAACTGCTGGCCGGCGGTTACCGTGTGGCTGCCACCTCCCGTAACCTCGATGAACTTCGTAAAATAGCTACCGACGATAATTTCCTGCCGCTTACGATGCAGCTGAATGATGAAGCCAGTATAGCACAGGCGTTGACGGATACCGTGGCCCGCTTTGGTCGTATAGACATAGTGGTGAACAACGCCGGCTATGGACTGGTAGGCAGCCTCGAAGAACTGTCCGACGCAGAAGCCCGCAGTAACTTCGACATCAATGTTTTCGGTACGCTGAATGTTATCCGTAAAGCGATGCCTTATTTCCGTGCACAAAAATCAGGGCACATCCTCAATGTGTCTTCCATCGCCGGATTTAATGGCAGATTCCCCGGTTTCGGTATCTATTGCGCTACCAAATTCGCGGTGGACGGATTTTCCGAGTCACTGGCAGAGGAAGTGAAGCCTTTCGGGGTACATGTGACCATCGTTTCTCCCGGTTACTTCCGGACCGATTTCCTGACCACCGGGTCGCTGGCCCAACCGGCGCAGCCTATCGCCGATTACCAGCTGGTAAGGGAAGCACAGGCCCTGCATGTGAATGAAATCAATCACAATCAGCCCGGTGACCCGGAGAAAGCCGCTGACGCCATTATACAGGTGAGCGAAGCGGAAAACCCGCCGGTGCACCTCTTCCTCGGTGAAGACGCGTATAACATGGTATATGCTAAAATCGATGCTGTTAAAGAAGAAGTAGAAGCGTGGAAAACAACAACGGTAGGTACCGGTTACTAAAAAAGATAACCCCGGGCACAGGCCCGGGGTTTTTTATTGAATATCGAATGTGTCGGTGAGGGTTAGCTTACCGGCTTTGCCCTTCGTTACCAGGTCGTGGACCTGTTTATCGGTCAGTTTTTTCCCTTTTACTTCAAAAGGAATTTTAAAGCCACATACTTTGAAATTAGCGCAGCCGTAGGCGCTATTGCCTTTTAACAGCAGATGCTCCCTGCATTTGGGGCAGTTGAGCGCGCTAAGGTCCAGTGCTTTCTTTTCCCTGGGTTTGCGTTCCTTTTTAGGCTTATCTTCTGTGGCCGGTGCAGGCGCCGGGGTATCGGGCGCGATGGTAATGGTTTTATAACTGGCCGTTTTCACTTCTTTGGTGAGGTCTACCACCATGGCGATCAGTTCGTCTTTGAATGTGTCCATGGCATATTCCCCTTTCTCGATCAGGCGCAGCTTGCGTTCCCACTGGCCGGTCAGTTCGGGGCTTTTGAGCAGCTCCGTCCGGATGGTGTCGATCAGATCGATACCGGTTTGGGTGGCGAAGATATTTTTTTTCTTTTTGTCGATGTATTTGCGGCGGAACAGTGTTTCAATGATATTGGCACGGGTAGAAGGGCGGCCGATGCCGTTGTCTTTCAGCAGCTCGCGCATTTCTTCATCATCCACCTGTTTGCCGGCCGTTTCCATGGCGCGGAGCAGGCTCGCTTCTGTAAAGGCTTTGGGCGGAGAGGTTTTACCCTGATGGATGCGGGGCGTATGCGGTCCGCTTTCTCCTACCACAAAATCGGGAATGAATTTTTCTTCTTCTTCCCCTTCTTTTTTGATGCTGGTATCGTTGGCATACACTTCTTTCCAGCCCGGTTCAATGATTTGTTTACCTGTGACTTTAAACGGCACCTGGCCTACTTTTCCCAATACCGTGGTGTTGGATATTTTACATTCCGGGTAGAATGCCGCGATGAAGCGGCGGGCGATAAGATCGTAGATCCTTTTTTCTTCCGGTGGCAGTCCGCCGCCGGGATGCACGCCTGTCGGGATGATGGCATGGTGATCTGTCACCTTTTTATCATCGAAGACGGTTTTCAGTTTCGGAATGGGGCTGGCCAGCACGGGGGCGGTGAGCGCCGCGTAAGGCGTCATGTCCTGGAGAATGCCGGCAACTTTCGGGTGCAGGTCTTCCGAGAGATAGGTGGTATCTACGCGGGGGTAGGTGACCAGTTTTTTCTCGTAGAGGTTCTGCACATATTTAAGGGTATCGTCGGCGGAGTACGCGTATTTTTTGTTGGCCGCTACCTGCAGGGAGGTGAGGTCAAACAGGCGGGGATTGCCCTCCTTACCATCTTTTTTCTCGAAAGAAGTCACTTCAAAAGGATGTTCCTGTAAATAGGCCAGACCTTTCTGTGCTTTCTCCACGCTGCCGAGGCGGTCGATGGCGGCAGTGAATTCGGTGTCGCGGTACACGGTTTTCAGTTCCCAGTAATCCTCCGACACAAACGCGTTGATCTCTTTCTGCCGGGCCACAATCATGGCGAGGGTAGGGGTTTGCACGCGTCCGATGGACAGTACGGTTTTACCAACGGCAAATTTTTTGGTGAACAAACGGGTGGCGTTCATGCCCAGGAGCCAGTCGCCGATAGCGCGGGCGCTGCCTGCGGCATAAAGGTTGTCATATTGACTGGCGTCCCGTAGCTGCTGAAAGCCATTACGTATAGCCTCTTCCGTGAGGGAGGAAATCCATAGTCGCCTGACGGGGGCGGTGCATTTGGCTTTAAGCAGTACCCACCTTTGAATCAGCTCGCCTTCCTGGCCGGCATCCCCACAGTTGATCACTTCGTCACATTGCTGTACCAGTTGCTCGATCACTTTGAACTGCTTTTGCACGCCGTTGTTTTCTATCAGCTTGATACCAAAGCTGGGCGGGATCATGGGGAGATCTTCCAGCCGCCAGAATTTCCATTGTTCATAATAATCATGCGGTTCCTTCAGTGTACAAAAATGGCCGAAAGTCCAGGTCACCTGGTAGCCATTGCCTTCGTAGTAGCCATCCTTGCGTTGCTTCGCACCGATTACTTCTGCTATGTCCCTGGCCACACTTGGTTTTTCTGCAATGCAAACTTTCATAAAAAGTTGAAATAGGGTAACAAATATCGGACAATTTACTGTTTTTGCCGGATTTTAATGGCTGCCGCATTAACTACGGGTTATCCTGAGAAGATTAACAATTATAAATGGGGGTAAATGTTCTTATTAACAATCTGCAAACAACCATTCCCCCTGAAATCCCGTAAATTGATGTTGCTAAATCCTTAAACCCTGGCTTTTATGAAAGTATTCAACCAGGCATTGATCGTTCTTGCGAGAGACAAGGAGGTCACCATTGCGAACACCCGTCTAAAAGATACTGTAGGCGATTTTAAAACCCGTGAGATACTCCATCAGCTACTGAGTCATACCCAGGA
The DNA here is from genome assembly GCF_012516375.2 of Chitinophaga oryzae. NCBI lineage: Bacteria > Pseudomonadati > Bacteroidota > Chitinophagia > Chitinophagales > Chitinophagaceae > Chitinophaga > Chitinophaga oryzae. The sequence continues at coordinate 6,757,318 of NZ_CP051204.2, read as the reverse complement.
AACAGCTTCCTATATCCACATGGACAAGTATGTAGTGCTGGAAGACATGGCCGATTACGGCTTATGGGAGGAGTACATCATTTTCCCGAAGCTGGGCCACGACGCCGGCGAATCCATGTTACTGGCTTTTAACATGGTGTTTGCAACCGGTTACCAGGAAGTGGTCATGATCGGTATGGACTGCCCCCACCTGTCGCCCGAACTGCTGGAGGAAGCTTTTGCCGCCCTCAGGCATAACCAGGTGGTCATCGGCCCGGCGCAACACGGTGGGTTTTATCTGCTGGGCATGCAACGTTTTTATCCCGAATTGTTTGATTTCATGGATGCGGGCGCTTCTCATTGGCTCCGCCGTCTGTTGACAGCCATCAACAAACAGGAACTCCGGTTTACCTTCCTGCCAACGCTGAATGTGGTGCAGGAGCTGGCCGACGTGCCGGAGGACTGGCTGTAACGGTGATGGCCATGATTATCTCTGATTCGCCTGATGTGGAGTAGATCACAACGGATTTTTCCGGAGATGTCCTATTTTTGACAGATGACCACCCCCCCATCCAACCTACCCGTCTTCATTCGGACTGCTACAGGCAGAAGCAGCGATCCGTATGGCATCACCGTCAGTTATCGTTGTACCGTTCCCGTTAGTGCGGAGAACCTGGAAGACAGCGATCCCCTGGAATAGCTGCCCGTTGGGTTAAAGTCCCTGTGCCGACTGATATGCTTTGATCATCGCTTCAATTGCTGGCCTGTCCAGGTAGTAGGCCCATCCGAGCGCATTGCCCTCGTGGATGGCGTCTGTAATTTGCAGGTCGGGTCCGGCAGACAAAGCCAGTTGGGCCAATGCGATATCGTTTTTTTCTACGGCGACGTGCAGTAACGTATATTGGAAATTTCCGTACAAACGGTTTACTTCTGCCGGGTTTTCTGCCAGCAGCGCGGCGGCGCGGTCTTTCCAGCCGAGGTTCCATGCATCCAGTGCGCTGCAGGCGGCGCCATGGGCTATCAGCCATTCCGCTGCAGCCGGTTGCCCGCAGTGGGCGGCCAGTTCCAGCAGCTGCATGCCGTTGCAGAGAGGCTTGTTCAGGTCAGCGCCGGCGAAAGCGGCCAATGCCGCCATATCTCCTTTGCCGACAGCTTCCGCGAGGGCTGTCCCGGCAGCGTCAGGCGGACGGCTTTGCAGCCGGTCATCGGTGATCCACCAGGTTAGGCCGTCGCCGATCCACTGAAATCCTAATTGCTCATATACTGGTCTGCCCATCGGGTTGGCATTGAGGGTAGCATAGTGATATCCTTTTTCCCTTGCATACAGGCAGGCGGCGCTGACGATAGCTTTGCCGATGCCTTTCCCTCTGGCTTCGGGTACCACGCCTACATTGTAAATGCCTGCCACCCCGCCACCGAACAACAACAGGGTTTGTGCGACGATGGTGCCGTTCAGCGCGGCTACAAAGCGCTGTACCTGCGCCTGGTCTTCGTGTTGCAGGCCCGTTGAGCAGCTGTTGTTATCACCGGCATACGGCAGCGCTGTAATGGTGTGGAGGGGCGTTTCGTTGTCGGCCGCAATATGCAGTCCTTCCGGTAAAGGGAAGCCGGTGTTGATCGTTTGCAGGTCCAGCGACATCCAGCAGGGTTGCCATCCGGGCTGGAAGCCCCTTGCAAGAAGCAGCGCATCCAGGTGTGCTGTTTCCGCGGGCTGTAAGGACCAGCATCCGATGTGTTTCCCCTGGTGTTGCTGATAGAAATCCATCATCGCGTTCAGCGGGGCGATGTTATCCGATAGTGCCGGAAAGAGGATGGTGCCGGCGCCTTCCTTTTCGGTGTAGGTCCAGCAAAGACCATCTTGCTGGTGGATAACGCCGTTTTTTATACGGGCATCGAGTAAGAACAGGTCGCGGTGGTTTTGCGCGATGGCAGCTTCAAGCTGTTGGGTCGTGGCGTCGCGGGTGATGATCTGCATGAATTCAGGTTGACGGACACCGGAAATTTACAGATTGTGGAACGAACATACAAACCTGGGAGGGTATGGGTAAAAGAAAAAAGCCCACATTGTAAAAACAATGCAGGCCTGTTTGAATAATTGGTGCTTTCGCACCCGCAAATGAAAGTATTTACTAAGCGGCGTTTTCTGTCAGTCCCCAGTCTTTGTACTGAGCTCTTATCCTGCTCAGCATGGGACCTTCAAAGGCGACACATCCGCCGGAGAAAAATTCGGTCCATGTAAGATCACTGTTGAAGTGAGCGAGCGTGTAGCCGTTATCGAATGTCAGCAGGAGCTGATTTTTTTCCGGCAACACCTGAAACTGGCCAAGTGTATTGAGCAGCAACCTTCTGAGGGCGCCACTGTCCATATAGCCTGCTGCTGTTTCATGGCACAAAGGGAAAAGGGTGTGTACCATCACGTAGTCAGACAGGAATGGTTGGACATTAAAATGAGCAGCGGCGAGCAGGGACATTTCGTAGTACGCCGCTGCTGATTTCATTTTATTTCCAGGTCTTTTCACCTTTTTTCATTTTATCCAGGATATCCTGATAAGTCTTTTTATCGCTGGCCGGCGCCAGTTCAACTGCCTTTTCTTCCGTAGCGATAGCGTCGTCTTTTTTTCCTGCTTTATAGAGCACATTAGCATATGTGTCAATGTAAGCCGGGTTGTTATCCGCTTTCAGCATATGCTGGCACCAGTTGGCCGCGTTACTGAGGTGGGTGGGGTCAGAGATGTTTTCGAAGACGGTCCATGCGTAGGTGTTCAGTTCATTGGCGGAAATATACGGCGCGCATTTACCCACGTATTGATCCGCGGTAGCGGCGAAATTGTTCCAGTCCTTCTGGTTCAGGAAGTGGATGGTTTTAGCGCGCAGGAATATTTCTTCTCCCGGGGCGCCGTATTGTTTGGTTTTTGCTTCTATTTTGTTCCAGTCGGGCGTGGCGCCTGCGTTTTGCACATGCGGCTGAATTTCTTCGCCGTAGATGATGGTCATCAGTTTCACGTCGGCCTGTCGTTTGCCCAGTGTCTGGTTGATCTGGTCGCGGTTGTCCAGCAGGAGTGTGAAGCCTTTGTCGCGGCTGTTGGTCGTGAATTTATTCACAAAAGACATCTGGCTGCGGGTCAGGGGCGCTTTCATTTGTCCGATGTAGTCATTCGCAATTTTTACGGCGTTGGTTTTGTCGTTTACGCGCAGGGCCATCTGGGCGAGTTCCTGCAGGAAAGGACCGTCTTTTTTGCCGTTGTTGTATTCCGCCAGCAGGGCGGTGTACCGGTTGTCAGGATTGGTGGTGTCGATGTCTTTGACGATGAAGGCGGCGGCCACGTCGCTGGTAGGCGGCACGAAAGCGCTGTGTATCTGTCTCAGTTGACCCACAGGTATTTTAATGACCTCCCGGTCGTAGGAGATCAGTCCGTTTTCTTCAGTTTCCACATCGAAGGGTTCTGTGTAGATAGAGCCGCTAAGACCTTCTTCTTCATATATTTTCAGGTGTTTGTTCATGAAGCCGTATTTGCGGGCGAAGGCAGCAGCGGGAATGGAGATGTAGCCCCATCCGTCGGCTTCATTCCATTGGTGGTTAGGTGTTTTCACCTGTACGCCGCCCCATTCGCCGAGTACCCTGGCTTTGCCGGGCAGGGCAGGGGAAATGCCCGGGCCGGGATATTCGTGCACGTCAGTGAGGTCGCTGCTTTTCCATTTTTCGTTGGCGTCTTTTGGAGACTCCCTGTCGTAGTTTTCGCCGGTATGGCCGTTAACGATGCGGGAGGGGTCCATCTGTTTCATCGCTTCTGTCAGCCTTTGCTGATCATATCGTGCCCATCCTTCGTTGAACAGCACCCAGCACACGACAGCGGGATGATTGAAACAGTGTTCGACGGTAGCGATGTTTTCTTTTTCAAAGTTTTTGCGGGCATCGACGGTGGTGTTGGCGCAGGTCACCATGTCCTGCCATACGAGGATACCTTCTTTATCGCAGTGGTAGTACCAGCGGGAGGGTTCTACTTTCACGTGTTTGCGGATGGTATTGAAGCCCATGGATTTGATGGCGAGCACATCGAATTTGAGGGCTTCGTCAGTAGGGGCTGTATACAGGCCGTCGGGCCAGAAGCCCTGGTCGAGTACGCCGAGGTTATAGGTGTATTTGCCGTTGAGGAAAATGCGTTCCTGTCCGTGTTCGTCTTTTTTGATTTCTATTTTACGCATGCCGAAGTAGGAACTCACGGTGTCGACTACTTTGTTGTTGTACAGCAGCTTTATGGTGAGGTTATATAGGAAGGGTTCGTTGGGCGACCAGAGGCGTGCGTTGGGCACAGGCAGCTGCAGGTCGGTATTGGCTTTGCCTTTGACGCTGCCGATAACGGCGCCGTTGCCGGAGGCGATCGCTTCCACCGTATAGCCGTTGTTATTGCCGGCGGTGTTCACGCGGAGGTCGAGCAGTTGCTGATCTACCTGCGGCGTCATTTTCAGCTTGTCGATATACACCGGGGGCACGGTTTCCAGCCATACTGTCTGCCAGATGCCGCTGGTGCCGGTGTACAGGATATTCTGGGGATGCAGTACCTGTTTACCGTGCGGGTTGTCTCCGGCGTCGGTGGGATCGAGCACGGATACTACCAGTTCATTGTTTTTATCTTTCAGTTGATCGGTGATATCGAATTGGAATCCCGTATAGCCGCCGGTGTGGTTGCCGATTTTTTTCCCGTTGAGGTAGATGGTCGCATCGAAATCCACAGCGCCGAAATGCAGCAGTACTCTGTCTTTCCCTTTGGCGGCGGGTTTGTCGAATGTTCTTTTGTACCACAGGCGCTGATCAGGCTGTAATGTTTTTTTGACGCCGGAGAGGGCTGACTCGAGCGGGAAGGGAACGAGTATCTGGCCGTCAAAAGAGGCCGGCGGTGTTTGTGTGCCGGCGCTGGTGATGGCGTATTGCCAGAGGCCGTTCAGGTTTTCCCAGTTGGGCCGCACCATTTGCGGCCGGGGGTATTCGGGCAGGGTATTGGCAGGGTTGACATCTTTGGCCCACCTGGTTTGCAGGGGGGACGATGTCATTTTCCAGGATACTGCCGTTTGGCCGGATACGAGGATACTGAGGGTGGTGCATCCTATAAGGAGGAATGCAACGCTGATTTGTCGTAACATGTTTCAGGTCGGTTAAAATAAAATAGATAATCGGTGTCTATAATATACGCAATGCGGATGCTTACAGGCCGCAGCCGTGTATTCCGGTCGGTTTTTGGGGAACAGTGCCTTGTTAAAAAGTGCCTATTCGAAATGGAGAACGCCTTGCTGATCGTAGCTGGATTTGATGCCGTCTGCGCGTTCCAGGTTATGCAGGAAGGCCTGCAGGGGCTGGTTTCTGTCGATGATGCCGAAGAAGCGTCTGCTGCGGACTCTTGGATTATCCAGGGCGATGGTGACGCCGAACCACCGCATGATGACGGGGGCCAGTTCCTGCAGGGAAGCGTTTTCAAAGGTGTATACGCCTGTGCGCCAGCCCAGCACCTTGTCCGCATCGAAGGCTTCTTTGGTGATGCCGTCGCGGGCGCTGGTGAGTTCGTAGCCTGGTTTGAGGACGATGTCCTTTTTGCCGGTGGCTACTTTTACGGAGCCTTCCACGAGCGCTACTTTCACGAGGCCGGAATCATAGGTATTGATGTTAAAGGCTGTGCCCAGTACATTCACCGTATTGCCTGGCAGGTGCACAATAAAGGGCTGGCCTGCTTTGGCGGCAACCTGGAGATAGGCTTCCCCGTTAATTGTCACTTCGCGGGTTTTGCCCGGGAAGGAGAACGGGAAGCTGATGGTGGTGGCAGCGTTTAGTTGTATACGGGTGCCATCCGCCAGCAGCAGGTGATAGTCCTTGCCGGCCGGAACGGTGAGGGTGTTGATCCCGCTGCCGCTCTGGTGGCTGGCGTCGAAGCTGAGCGTGCGCTGTGTGTTATTTAATACGGCGCCGCCTACCCGGATGCCTGCGGAATCGTTGCTGAGGTCAATGGTTTTGCCTTCAGCCGTCACGAGGCGGATGGTATTGGGGACGCTGTCCGATATCGTTGCCAGCGGTGGCCGTTCAGCAGGTCTGAACAGGTACCAGCCGGCGGTAATGGCGAGCAAACAGGCGGCGGCAATACTGCTGGCTTTCAGCACGTAGCGACGCCCGCTCCGTTTGCTGAGGTCCGTTAGTACCTCCTCCACGGGATGCTGATCATGGCTTTCGCTAGCATCAGCCAGTAGCCGGGGGCGGTCCCGCTGGATGCTTTCCCAGATATTGCGTGCCTGGAGATCTTCCCTGATGGCGCTGTGCAGAAAGGCTTTGTCTTCCTCGCTGATCATATCCAGCAGCTCATCCAAAGAGAGTTCTCTGATTTTTTCATAATCCATTTGAATCGGATGTTATCCTATTAACGGTGTTCACGACAAAAAGTACTATAGGTCGCGGGAAGATTTTAGTTTTTTTCTCAGAATTCTGAGGGTAGTGCTCATTTGATTTTTCACCGTTTGCAGAGAGAGGTTTTTTTCCGCCACGATTTCCCGTTGCGTTTTATCTTCCATGTATGACAATTCAAAGACGGTCCGCTGCGCTACCGGCAGGGCATTGATAGCAGTAGCCAGCTGAAGCGACAGTTCTTTCCGTTCCATAGGATTAATACAGGTGGTGAGCTCTTTAAGGCTCATATATTGATGTACATTGCGCTCTTTTACGACGCTACGCCGGATACGGTCCATACATTTGTTCCGCACGCAGGTGGTCAGATAACTTTTCAGATGGAGGTTGTCCGCCAGCTTGTCCCTGCGGTTCCAGATGATGATCAGCACATCATGCACCACGTCAGCCGCCTCCTCCGCGTCTTTCAACACGTAGTTGGCCTCGATGTGCAGCCGTTTGTAGTAACGGTTATAAAGTTGGGTGAATGCCCACTCGCTGCCGATCTTCAGATCAGCTACCAATTGTGCATCAGTGTAAGGTTCCATCGTACTTTCCCCCAATTGAATTATGTTTTAGCATAACTTACCGGTCAATAAATAATACTCCTGTATCTGCCAATGGTTATCCGGGAATTAAAATAAAAGGGGTCTTCAGAACAGTTACATGAATAGTATTAACTGTGCGTTAATATACTGTTACCAAATTAAGATATTCTCCCATCGGGAAAACAACCGCAACCATCCGGGATTTGTTAAGCATTTGTAAAGCACGAATTAGTTACCGGTGGGTTTGGGAAGCTCCGCGGAATTCATACGCCGCCTATAGTACTTTCTGCTGCCCGATGCGTTTGGATATATGTAATGATTTTTTACGATCCAGCGCCTCATTGAAAAACCCCTGACCGGTATCACCCCTTTAGCTATTCACGATTTCAAACTTCCCTCGTCATTATTTTATGAAGATACGTTTCCTTATCCTCTGGCTCCCCCTCTTTTACCGCTCACCTCACAGCATCGCCAACCAGGCGGAGAAAATAAAGGTCAACGTGAACGTCCGCAACGTCCCGCTGCGGGAAGTCTTTAAACTGATCAGCCAGCAGACCGGCCTTCGCTTCTTCGGCAGCCACACCGCCCCCTACGACGCCAGGGTGTCCCTGCAGCAGTCAGATGCTGAGCTGCGCCGCCTGCTCGATGATATACTCCTGCCGCTCCATTACTCCTGGGAAATATCCGGCAAAGTGATCATCATCAGCAAAAAAAATGCGCCGCCCCCGTCTCCGCCAACGGACATCCTCACCACCGGCGCGCCCCATTCCCCCTGATCTCCCGCCCCGGCCCACTGCCGCAAAACGGCAACTGTACTGTTAAATATGTCGTATATTGCTCATGTACATGGGCTTAGAGCATCATATTATCATTATCGGAGGCGGCCTTGCCGGCCTCACCAGCGCCATCCACCTTGCCAGGGCAGGACTGCCCGTGTCGCTGGTTGAAAAAAATACCTACCCCCGCCATAAGGTCTGCGGAGAATATATTTCCAATGAAGTATTGCCCTACCTGCAATGGCTGGGCGCCGACCCGGCAGTATTGGCGCCGGCGGACATCTCCCGGCTGCTGCTCTCGGCGGCCAACGGGAAAACCATCTCCGCCACACTGCCGCTGGGCGGCTTCGGCGTCAGCCGCTACACGCTCGACCATTTCCTGCTCAACAAAGCACTGGCGGCAGGCGTACGGCTGATCACCGACACCGTCACCGATGTGGAGTATCACGGTGACAACAGTTATATAGTGCGGGTGAAAACACATCCCCGCTGACGGGCACCGTCGTGCTGGGCGCCTTCGGTAAACGCTCCACACTGGACCAACGGCTGTCGCGCGCCTTCCTCCGCAAGCCCGCCCCCTGGCTGGCCGTGAAAGGACACTATGAAGGCGATTTCCCCGACGGGCTGGTGGCCCTGCACAATTTTCCCGGCGGCTACTGCGGTGTATCCAAAACGGAGACAGGCGCGCTCAATATCTGCTACCTCGTACAGATGGACAGCTTCCGCCGCTACGGCGATATTGACCGGCACCGCGAAGAAGTGCTGTACCGGAATCATCACCTGAAAACAATTTTTGGCAACAGCCGGCCCTTGTTTGATCAGCCGCTGGCCATCAGCCAGATTTCTTTTGAACGGAAAACAAAAGTGGAACAACATATGCTGCTGACGGGAGATACCGCCGGCCTTATTCATCCGCTGTGCGGCAACGGGATGGCCATGGCCATCCACAGCGCCCGGCTAGCGGCCACCGCTGTCCTGCGCTATTGCAACGATGCGGCGTACGACCGCCACAGGATGGAAACGGATTACACCCGGGAGTGGGAAAAAGCATTCAGCTACCGGATGAAAATGGGGCGGCTGCTCAACAACCTGTTCCTGAAAGACCGGCTGTCGACCTGGCTGGTGCAGCAAATGGCGTCAGTCCCGGCGATATTGCCGTTTATTATCCGGCAAACACACGGGAATTTAATTATCTAGTCATTTGATTATTTCGTTATTTAATTATTTAAGCCAGGTTGTCATTTTAAATATTTAAATAACCAAATAACAAAATATTAAAATGAGCATATGCCTGATACCTCACAGCGTATACTGGCGCCTGAAATCATGGATGATTTTTCCATGGAAGGTGAACGGCTGCAACGGGCGCTGGAAAAGATAGCGCAGATCAACCGGCGGCTGGGAGGCAACCGTATCACGGTAAAAGGCGTAGACATGCTGATGCGCCACCTGCCCCCCGGCAGGGAAGTACGTATCGTGGACATCGGCTGCGGCAACGGCGACATGTTACGGACACTCGCGGAACACGGCAGGAAAAAACAATGGAAGCTGAGGCTGACGGGCATCGATGCCAATCCGTTCACCGTCCGCCTGGCAGGGGAACTGTCCGCTGACTTCCCGGAAATCACTTATCATTGCCTCGATGTTACGCAGGGCCCGGTCCCTGAAATGGAGGGAGACATTCTCCTGCTGACACTGACGCTGCACCATTTTACCGATCCGGAGATACTGGCGCTGATGCAGCATTTCCGCCGGTGCGCATCTGCCGGAATTGTGGTCAACGACCTGCATCGCAGCGGTCTGGCCTACCGGTTATTTCAACTGCTGTGTTATGCACTGCGCCTGGAAGAAATGACGCGCTATGACGGCCTGACCTCCATCATGCGCGGATTCAAACGGTCGGAGCTGATGCAGCTGTCACAAAAACTAAATATCAGGCGTCAAAGCCTCCGCTGGAAATGGGCTTTCCGTTACCAATGGATTATATCTAATTTATGAGCGTAAAAATTCAATCAGTAGCCAAGGCATTACCGCCATATACCAGGCCTACCAGCGAAATCATGCCGTACCTGGACCTGTGGCTGGCCGGACAAGACGAACGGTTTATCAGAAAAGTGAAAAAAATCTTTGAGAATGCAGCGGTGGACCAGCGCTATTCTATCATGAATGCGGAAGAAGTGTTCCGTTGCACCTCCTTTGAAGAAAAAAACAATTTGTATATCCGCGAAGGAACGGAGCTCGGACGGCGTTGTCTGCAGGGCGCGCTGGAAAAGGCGGGCCTGAAGGGGAGCGATATCGATTTTATCATCACTGTCAGCTGTACCGGTTTTATGATCCCCTCTATGGACGCTTACCTGATCAATACCCTGCAAATGCGGCAGGACATTGTACGGTTGCCCGTTACGGAGATGGGTTGCGCCGCCGGCGTTTCGGGGATGATCTACGCCTATAATTTCCTGAAGGCCAATCCGGGAAAACGTGCGGCAGTGGTGGCGGTGGAATCGCCCACGGCTACCTTTCAGCATCAGGATTTTTCGATGGCCAATATTGTCTCGGCTGCCATCTTCGGCGATGGCGCCGCCTGCGTGATCTTGTCGTCCCATGAAGAAGATGCCGGACCGGCTATCATAGGCACGGAGATGTATCACTTTTACGATGCCACGCACCTGATGGGTTTCCATCTCTCCAACTCCGGCCTGCAGATGGTGCTGGACATTGCCGTGCCTGAACAGATAGCGGCGCATTTCGGCGATATCATCCATCCTTTCCTGGCGCGCCACGGCACCTCCATGGAAGAAGTGAACCAGCTGATCTTCCATCCCGGCGGAAGGAAGATTATCCAGACGGTGGAAGAGCTGTTCGCCGGCTCCGGGAAAAATATTGACGATACCAAAGAAGTATTGCGGTTATATGGCAACATGTCAAGCGCCACAGTGTTGTATGTGCTGGAGCGTATTCTCGACAGGGGGGTGCCACCGGGCGATAAAGGGCTGATGCTGAGTTTCGGTCCCGGATTTTCCGCACAAAGAATATTGTTACAATGGTAAAAGAGTTTGCATCGAAAGAATACTGGGCGCTCGTGCTGGGCGGCAGCAGCGGGTTAGGGCTGGCGTCAGCCTTTAAGCTGGCGGCGCACGGTATGCATGTATGTATCGTGCACCGCAATGCCGGCATAGAAATGGAAACGGTGAACGCCGCATTTGAAGCGCTGCGGGCAACCGGCGTACAGGTGGTGACGTTTAATATCAACGCGGCACAGGCGGAGCGGCGTACGCTCGTATTACAGGAGCTGCAGAAAAAAATGGGACCGCAGGGGCGTGTCCGTTGCCTGTTGCACAGCGTGGCCAAAGGCACGCTGAAAGCGATGACGGATGCACCCGCACTGCAGACGGACGATCTGATGATCACGCTGGACCATATGGCGGTGAGCCTGTACGACTGGACAAGGGAGACGTGGGAACAGGGGCTTTTTGCCGCAGATGCCCGTGTATTATCGTTTACCAGCGAAGGGAGCCACCGCGCCTGGAAACACTATGCGGCGGTATCTGCAGCCAAAGCTGCGCTGGAAGCTATCAGCCGCAGCATCGCGCTGGAGTTTGCCCGCTATGGCATACGGTCCAACTGTATACAGGCCGGGGTAACAGACACCCGCTCCCTGCGCATGATCCCCGGCCATGAGCAGCTGCTGGCGCATAGCGTGGCCCGCAGTCCATTCGGCCGGCTGACCACCGCGGAAGATGTGGCCAATATGGTATACCTTTTATGCAAAGATGAAGCCGCCTGGGTGAACGGGGCCGTGATCCCGGTAGACGGCGGCGCACATATACAGTAAACGGATTTATGACGACAGCAGCTATACTGGAAAAATTACCCTACAGCGCACCTTTCCTGTTTGTGGATACGCTCGAAGCAATTGACGAACAGCAGGTGACAGGAAGTTTTACTTTCCGCCCGGACATGGATTGTTACAAAGGACATTTTAAAGGATACCCGGTGACGCCCGGTGTGCTGCTGACGGAAGTAATGGCGCAGATCGGACTGGTATGCCTCGGCATCTATCTCACCGGAGGCCCGGAGGGCGTGTCTTTCGGCCTTACCTCCATCCATGTGGAGTTTATGCGGCCGGTATTGCCTGGAGAGAAAGTCACGGTGACCGGCGAAAAAATATATTTCCGTTTTGGTAAACTAAAATGCCGGGTAACGATGGTCAATGTACAGGGGGAGACCGTCAGCAGCGGGGAGATCGCCGGCATGATCGTTCCTCCCGTCAATCGTAATTTGTAATTCGTAATTCGTAATTGACAGCAGATGGAGAGAGTAGTGATAACAGGGATGGGCGTGGTAGCCCCCAACGGAACGGGCATTCCTGCTTTTACCGAAGCGGTGAAGCAGGGAATATCGGGTATCCGTTTTGATCCGCAGCTGGAGGCGCTGGATTTTTCCTGCCGCATAGCCGGAACGCCGGAGGTGACAGAAGCGTTGAAGCTGCAGTATTTTGATCCGCTGGAACTGAAAGGTTTCAACAGCGGAGCGGTGTTATATGGCGTAATGGCAGGCATGGAAGCCTGGCAGGACGCCCGTTTGCCGGGAGGGAAAGAAGCGCAGCAGCCCGACTGGGACAGCGGCGTGATATTCGGCACCGGTTCTTCCGGGGTAGATAAGATGCGGGAAGCCATTCACCGGGTGGATGAACTGCAGGTACGGCGTTTAGGCAGCACCGTTGTTGCGCAGACCATGGCCAGCGGCATCAGCGCCTGGCTCGGCGGCAAGCTGGCACTGGGCAACCAGGTGACCACCAATTCATCGGCCTGTACTACCGGCGCAGAGAGTCTGCTGATGGCCTACGACCGGATACGTGCCGGCAAGGCGCGGCGGATACTGGCCGGCAGCACCACCGACGGCGGCCCTTACGTATGGGGCGGCTTCGATGCCATGAAAGTATGTACCTTCAAAAATAACGACAGGCCCGCCGCCGGTTCCAGGCCCATGAGCGCCACCGCCAGCGGGTTTGTACCCGGAGCGGGAGCCGGCGCGCTGGTGGTGGAATCGCTGGAGAGCGCGCTGGAAAGAAACGCGACGATTTATGCGGAGATTGCCGGCGGGCATGTGAATTCCGGCGGGCAACGCAATGAAGGCAGCATGACGGCTCCCAACAGCGAAGCGGTGCAGCGTTGTATCCGGGAAGCCGTTCGCGAAGCAGGCATACATCCCGATGAAATAGATGCTATCAACGGCCATCTGACGGCCACCAGCAAAGATGCCACGGAAGTGGTGAACTGGAGCCTTGCGCTCAACAGGAGCGGAACGAAGTTCCCCTATGTCAATGCGCTCAAATGCCTGGTCGGACATTGCCTCAGCGCATCCGGCAGTATAGAGCTGGTGGCAGCGGTATTGCAGCTGCAACAGGGTTTTCTGTTTCCCAATATCAACAGCGAAGACCTGCATCCGGAGATCGCGGCCATCGTGCCGCGGGAAAAGATACCGCAGCAACTGGTATATAAAGACCTTCAGGTGATTGCCAAAGCCAGTTTCGGTTTTGGTGATGTGAACGCCTGTGTTATTCTTAAAAAATATAAACCCTGATATCATGGATAAAACAGCCTTAATGGCCACTATTAAGGAAGTGGTGGCGCCTTATACCAAAAATCCCGAGGCGCTGGCAACACTCAATGAAGACACGGACTTCCTCCGTGACCTGAAAATCAACTCTGCCAACCTGGTGGATGTGGTGCTGGATGTGGAAGAGAAATTTAACATCGTCATCGATAACGAGTCCATGGAAAAGATGATCAACGTACGTGCGGCGATGGAAGTGGTGGAAAACAAGCTGGCGGCGCCATGATCGGCAATGACGTGGTAGACCTCCGGCTGGCGGCAGTGGAAAGTAACTGGCGCCGGAAAGGCTACCTGGATAAAATATTCTCTCCGGGAGAACAGCTGCTGATCGGGCAGGCTGCTGATCCGGACCGGATGATATGGCAGCTGTGGAGCGCCAAGGAGGCGGCGTATAAGATCATCCACCGGGACACACGGCAGCGGATATATGCGCCGCTGCGATACCGGGTGCAGCTCTGCGGAGGAGAGGCGGGCACGGTGCATTATAAAGACCGGTATTTTCCCTTTCGTACAGTCGTTGCCGGTGATTGCCTGCATACGGTAGCCGTAGCTTCAGCTCATTGGTGGCCGCAGGTCGTATACCGGCAGGGGCCGGGAGAGGAGTTGCTGAAAGATGAAGCGGGCGTGCCCTTTGTCCGGGATACCGGCGGAGATGTCCGGCCGGCGTCGGTCAGTCACCATGGCGATTACCGGGAGATGGTCAGCCTGAAGATATAAATACAAAAGGAGTAGCCAGCGGCCACTCCTTTTTTTGATAGCAGGTTTTTTTATGGAGCGTGACGAAGTTTATGGCCAAGCCCCAGATCAACCATTGTTTTTCTCATGAAAACGATGCGTTTGCAGAGCGCTTCATCAGAAGCCGCCGCCATGATCTGGTCACGATGTATTTTCCACAGTTCCAGTTCGTCGCTGTCCTGATCACTCCTGTTGCGTTTCGCCTCCATATCGGTAATCATCCCGTTTACAAATTGAAGGGCTTCTTCCTTTTTATACATGAAGAGAGGGTTGAAGGTTAAATGATAATATTCTCTATAGCAGGGAGAATATTAGTCATCATCATCGTCATCGTCGCCATCGCAGGGCTGTAACTTCAGTATGCGGTATGTAATGCGTAAATGTAACGCAATGCCTCTTGAAGGAGGGAGGTTGCCTGTATCGTTGCGGGAGTGGTGGTACTGATAACGCCTGTTGTGGCGGATGTCGATCACCTGTCGGAAGGGGGCGGTATGTATTTGTATCCCTTCGGGCCTGTTGCTGCTGATATACCAGAGAACAGCACTTCTTTTGATCTTTTGCGCCAGCGGCATCATGGCATGAAGGGGCAGCAGTACGTCACATACGATTGATAGTACCGTCATGACGGAAGTGGTGCGAAGACCTTCGGCCGGAGGTATTTTGCCTGCCGGCGGGTAAGGTGCGGGAGGCGTGGTTGCAGAAGCCTACAGTATCGCTTTGTGCGATGCTCCCGGTGAATCGCCGGGACGGGCTGCCGGCAGCTGCTCCGTATTCATATCCATCTTGCCTAACGGGTCAAGGGATAGCTGGTCCAGCGTGAGTATGGTAAACGCGCCCCGGCCGATCAGCCTGTTCATCTTTTCATCCATGCGCGCCGCCATGGTCGCATAGTGTTTCAGCTTTTCATTCTTGTCTGAAAAAGCATTATTCCTGCTCATACAATAGCTGTAGGAATGGTTGGTTGATATTAGGCTTCCTAACCATGGGTGAATAGCCTGACAAAAATAAATTCAAAATGACAATCAGGGGTTAATCAATTGTTATTGGGAAAAATCCCGGTATGGCATCGGGCAATGATGAAAGAGCCTGTCGTGTTCGGGTACGTTTCTTGATGCCTTGCTCATCGGTATATCACCTGAGCAACCATGCAATCTTCAAGACAGAAAAAGGTGGCCGTTATTGTGGCGCATCCGGACGATGAAACGTTGTGGGCAGGCGGCACCTTGCTGAGCCATCCTGAATGGGCCTGCTTTATAGCCTGTATCTGCCGGGCAGGTGATACCGACAGAGCGCCCCGCTTTGCCACCGTCTTACAGGCGCTGGGGGCCACAGGGAAAATGGCGGATATGGACGACGGCCCGGAGCAGGCGCCACTGTCCGTACCGGCTGTGGCGGAACAGGTACTGCGACTGTTGCCCTGTACACAGTTTGACCTGATCATTACCCACAACATTTGCGGAGAGTATACCAGGCACCGCCGGCATGAGGAAGTCAGCGAAGCGGTGTTTCAGTTGTGGCAGGACCGGCGGTTGTCTTCACCGGAGCTCTGGTTTTTTGCCTATCAGGATGGCAACCGCAGTCATTTTCCGCTGGCAGACCCCACAGCAGATTTTTACCTGTCATTGCCGGCCGGCATCTATCAACAGAAAAAAGCATTGATCACCGATATATATGGATTTAGTCAGGATAGCTGGGAAGCGAAGATTACCCCCTCTGCGGAAGCATTCCGGACGTTCAGCACGGTAGCGGAGGCGGCACAATGGCTGAACAGAAACCGTATCCTGCCATGAAAGTACTCGTGTTATATGACTATCCGGCGGGCCCTGGCGGCCTGGCCACCCAGGGAGACCTGCTGTACCGGGGCCTGAAAGAACTCGGCGTCGATGTGCAGGCAGTACATTATGAATCCAACCAGGAAAAAGAATGGTATTACCGTTGGTTCAGGCCCGATGTGGTCACGGGCGTTGGGTATTGGGGATATGTTCCTCACCTGGTGCTGCATCCGCAGCGTTTCGGTTGTACGGCAGTGCCCTGGCTGGTAGCCGATGGTTACATCGCCAACTACCAGGACGTGCTCAACGCCCTGCCGCTGCTGCTGGTCACCTCCAACTGGGTAAAAGAAATGTATGTCCGCGATGGCATCAGCGGCAGACATATTGAAGTGCTGCCGGTAGGATGTGATACGGACGCGTTCCATCCTTTTCCGGCCACCGATCCTAAAGTGGCCGCTGTAAGAGAAGCGCTGGGCATCGGGGAGCACGAGCTGATGATCCTCACCATTGGCGGCGATGCGGCTTCAAAGGGCGCACAGGAGGTAATGCATGCGCTGGCACAGCTCAACGGCAGGATGCCGCCGTGGAAATATGTCTGCAAGGTATGGCCGCAGGAGCGGACAGACAATCAGAACGAAGCGGACATACAGCTGGCGCGTGAACTGGGAATTGACCGGCAGGTGATCTATACGCAATATAAAATTTCGCGCAACTTCATGCCGTACCTGATAGGGGCTTGCGATATCTACGCCGCACCTTCCCGGCTGGAGGGCTTCGGTATGACGCAGGTGGAAGCGGGCGCCTGTGGTAAACCTGTCGTCAGTATGCGCGCTATGGGTATGCTGGATACGCTGGTGCACGGAGAAACGGCCCTGCTGGCCGGAGTTGCCCGGGAGGTGGTATTACATGAGGTGGTGGTAGGCACGGAGTCCGGCTATGAAGGCAGGCGTACCGTGGTATTCGACAGGCCCCGTACCGTCGACTACCGGGCCGATGCGGCAGATATCGCTGCGCATCTCAGCGAGTTGCTGCTCAACAGGGACCTGCGGATACAGATGGGCGCCGCGGGAAGGGCCCGCGTGAAACAGCGCTTTGACTACCGGGTGGTGGCCCGTCGGTTTTTGGAGATTATACAGGAAAAACTGGGTATCGTATGAAAACGTACACCAATACAGCAGAAGTGGAACAGGCCAGGATAGCGGCGCTGGAAGTGCTGCGTCATAACCGCCGCGGCCCTTGTACGGGCTTGCCGCGCACCGCCGGCTGGGCATATTCGGAACCCTACACCCGTGATATGGTCTTTACTTTTTTTGGTATCGCCGTTTCCGGCGACGAACAACTGATCGTCAGCATGCGCAGGGTGCTGGAAGTGCTGGCGAAGAACCAGACGGAACACGGCCATGTGCCTTCGCTGGCACATGACCCGGAAAACCTGGGCGCCAGCGACACGACGCCGTTGTTCCTGGTGGGCATCAGTATCTACCGGCAACTCACAGGGAATACAGACTTTCTGCAGGAGGCCGCGGAGAAAGCGCTGACCTGGTTGTATTACCAGAGTCCTTCCGACCGGCTGCTGGTAGCGCAGCTGCCTACGAGCGACTGGCGCGATGAGCAATGGGTGTTGGGATACGGATTGTATGTGAATACGCTGGTTTATGCCGGACTGCGTATGTTTGACCGCCACCAGCGGGCCGATGCCTTTCTGCAGGAGATGCGGCATTTTACCATCACCTGTAATTATATGCAGCGGCATGTGCATGAAGGGCTCACGGTAAAGAGTAAGCCCTATTATGCGTGCTGGTCTTATAAGATATACAGCAGCGAAAGATTCGATCTGTTGGGCAACAGTCTCGCTATCCTTACGGGCATAGCATCCCCGTCGAGGGCCGAGCGTATGATCGCCTGGATTGAAACAGAATGCAACGTGATGCGGGAGAGGGGAGACCTGGCGTCTGAACTGCCGCCGAATTTTTTTCCTTTCGTGCAGCCCGGCGATCCGGACTGGCGGCCGCGGGACGCAGAGTTTAATATGCCCGGCGATTACCACAACGGCGGCATATGGCCTTTTGTCTGCGGCGTATATATAGCCGCGTTAGTAGCCGCCAGGAAGTATCAACTGGCGGAAAAGAAGCTGTATGCGCTGGCGCAGGCGGTGAAGCCGTCGCACGCGCAGCCGCTGGCGTATGGTTTCAACGAGTGGCTGCGCGCGCAGGACGGGCAGCCTAAAGGCCAGAACTGGCAGTCGTGGTCAGCTGCTCTGTATCTTTATGCATTGAGGTGTGTGGAGGAAAGAAGAACGCCGTTTTTTGAAGAGATGCGGAAAAGAAGTTCCCGCGAACAATAACGGCTTACCTGCTTTGTATAAAATCTACCATCACTTTTACCAGCTCCGGGTTCAGCGGCCGGCTGGGGTCCGTGTAGCTGGCATCGCCAACACCGCTGGCGGCCGGCGCTGTTTTCAGCACGTGGTTCATCTGGCCGATGATTTTCAGTTGCGCGCCAGGAGCGCCCTGTTTCAGCAGCTGCGCATCTTTTACGCTTATCTGTACATCTGTGGTGCCCTGTACGATCAGGATGGGCATCTTCAGTTGAGCGATTTCCTGTTGCGGCGCATATTTTAACCAGGCCATCATATAAGGTTGTACTTCGGGATAAAACATTCCCTTCAACGCAGGTTCTGTGTTGAATACTTTATGTCCCTGTTTGAGGCTGTCCAGCATGGCTTTCGCTTTGCCTGCCAGTGTGGGTGCCTGTACCATCAGCTGCCTTATGAGGATAAGATCTATAGGCTCGCCGGGCCCCGCAAGGGAAATGAACCGGTCTCCCGGACTGCGTTGCAGGGCCAGCACGCCGATCATCGATCCTTCACTGTGACCGGCCACAATAACGCGGGAAAAACGTTTGTCTGCTTTCAGCATAGTGATGTATCCGGCGGCGTCGTTCACGGTGCCTTCAAAAGAGATATCTGTTTCCGGTTTGCCCGTAGCGCTGGCGCCTACGCCCCGTTTGTCGTAACGCACGCAGGCGATACCATTGGCCTGCAATGTTTCTGCCAGCATCTTGTAGGCGTTGGTCTTTAGCCCTATGTTGTTGTTGCCATTCCGGTCAGTAGGGCCGGAACCTGCGATGACCAGTACCACCGGCACCGGACCATTACTTACCGGGAGAGTAAGCGTACCGTGGAGGGTGACGCCGGCAGCAGGGAGGTTATAATTGTCAGCCTCCGTCTCCGTGGCTTTTTTCTCCTGGTAGGGAACAAAGCGAAATCCTTCCATCAGGTTGTCAGGATTCAATGCGATGAGCATCGTTAGGGTGCCTTTGGTGAAATCGGCTCTCCAGGTATGGCTGTTGGCATCGCCGCCGGTGGAAGTGAGTTGCATCATATCCCCCAGCTGACCATGCAGCTGCGCCAGCATGGCGCGTGTCTGGTCCGGTGGCAATGCCGCTTTGATGGCGGGGCCGAACATGCGGTAGAGGCTATCGGCCTGCTGCTGGTTGTAGTAGCGTTGTACTTTGGTGGCGGCAGCAGGGTAGTTGGCCTGCGCTGTTATCTCCGGAGAAAAGGATAACAGCAGGGTGGCCAGTAAACAAATTTTTTTCATACCGTAATTTTTATTCAGGGTAGCAGGAGCGGAAAGGTGAAAGAGATGAGTGCTTTGGAAATGACTTCCGCCACTATCAGGGCCACGATGAAAACGATCACCGCTTTGTTGCCTTTCATGTTGACAGAAACGCTGAAGCCCTGGTACATCAGCACCAGCATCCAGATAAAGAAGGGCAGGGAGATCAGCGCCAGCGTGATGACTGTCGGGTTAATATCCATAGGATTTTCTACCACCGGCATCCCGAAGTTGATCAGCGCGATGGCCAGCAGCGGCGTGCGTGCCAGCGCCAGCGTGCCGGCAATATCAATGAGGCGGAAGGAGCTGCGGGCGAAGATAGCCGCCGCTGCGTAACAGGCCAGTACCATGCATCCCCAGGCGATCACCGCTTCCAGGAGATAAATAAAATAAGGCATAACAGTGGCGCCGGCATGGGCGTCGATAGCACCGTCGAAATGGGTCTTGCTGAAATAAGCCACCACAGAGGTGACCAGCATGACGGCCCATCCGAGGAGCAACGCTTTGCTGCCGGCGATGTAGGTAAACGGACGTAGTAACCAGGTGTTCATCGGGATGCTTTTATGTTTTTCTCGATTGTTTCTATGTTGGCGATGATATCATCGAGCCGGTTGCGCACCGTAGGGTAACTGAGCCCCAGCTGCTGCGCCATCACTTTCAGGCTGCCGCTGCTTTTCACAAAATCAATCACAAACTGCAGATCGTCTGCCGGCAGCCGCGCCAGCAGCGGTAGTTCAAAGCTGCCGGAAACTGTGGTGTCGCAGGCTTCACAGGCCAGTGAGGTCACTTTTAAAGGCGAAGCACAGCTCGGGCAGGAAAGTGGTAAGAATTTCTTTATTGGCTTCATGGTTAAACAAAATTAAATCAATTTTTAATAAAATTGATTTTTAGTTTAATAAAATTAATAAAAAACATAGTGGGTAAGCAGACATAAACGGATTAGCCCCGGGCTTTAAACCCGGGGAAAGGAGTGAGATCACTTCCTTATGGCATACTACATATAAAAGACTTTTGAGCGGGGGACCGACGTTATACCGCCGCCCGCATGTTTATTTTTTTAAAGCAGGCATAGGAAACAATCAACAGCAGCAGGGCCACCGCCGGCCATACGTACTGACCGGGCGTTCCATGGATGGCGGCGAAAGCCACAAAAGCAGATAACACGTTGATCGCCAGGCCGGCGTAAGCCCATTCCTTGATGTTGGGGGCGACCGGCAGCAGCAGCACAAGGCCCCCGATGATCTTCCCTATGGCCAGTTCCACCCGGAAGTAGCCGGGATATCCCATCTGGTCAACGGTTTGGATCATAAAAGAAGAAGTAAGCAGTCCAATGGCGCCACCAATAGAAATCAGGGCAATTGCGGCCGTAGCGGCCCGGTAAATGATTTTTTCCTTTTTCATGCAGGTAGTTTTATCCCTGACGAACAGCGTATCCGCAATTTGGACAAACATCTGCCTGTATTTTTTGATCATAACAATGGTGGAAGACCATAGCGCCGTCAAAGGCAGCGGTATCACCCCGGAATAGCCCTGCCGGCAGGAGGAAATCGCCTGCCACTGACCATCACCTGAATGTACCATTTATCATTAATTAGCCGGAACTCCTGCCGCTTTTTTTTATTTTGCCATACTGACCAAACAACAAATCGCTTTTAAAGCTTATGAAGAAATTTTTATTCACCTGTGCAGCCTGGCTCATGGCCGCCACTGCCACCTATGCCCAGGAAAACGCGCTCTGGTTGCGTTATCCCGCCATCTCGCCCGATGGAAAGACGATCGCCTTTGGTTATAAAGGAGATATCTACCGGGTAGACGCCAACGGCGGCGTTGCTGTTCCCCTGACCATTCATGAGGCGCAGGATATGATGCCTGTCTGGAGCCATGACGGTAAATACATCGCTTTTGCGAGTGACCGTTACGGCAACTTCGACGTGTTTGTGATGCCTGCTGAAGGCGGTACGCCCGTGAGGCTGACCAGTCACAGTAATGCGGACTATCCGTACGACTTTACGCCGGACAACAAACAGGTGCTCTTCGGCAGCGGGCGTAACGCTCCTGCGGCCAGCATCCGTTTCAGCTACCGCTTGTTCGACAACCTGTACACCGTGACTGTAACGGGTGGCCGCCCCATGCTGGTCAGCGCTGCCGGCGCCGAATTCGCCCGCTACAACAGCAAAGGCGATCAGATCATCTTCCAGGACCGCAAAGGCTATGAAGATCCCTGGCGTAAACACCACGTGTCTTCCGTTACCCGCGACATCTGGGTGTATGATATCGGCAAAGGCAGCTATCAGCAGGTGTCCTCCTATGAAGGGGAAGACCGCGAGCCGCTGTTCGGCAACGATAACAGCATCTATTACCTGAGTGAAAAAGGCGGTATCTCCCAGAACCTCTTCAAATCGTCTGTAGGAGATAAAAACAAAATGGAACAGCTGACCCGTTTTGAAAAACATCCGGTACGTCATCTGTCCCGCTCTTCCAATAACACTTTCTGTTTTACTTATAACGGAGAGATATACACGCTGAAAGAAGGCGATAAACCGCAGAAAGTCAATGTGCGCATTTTCAATGACGGCCGTAACGGCATACAGAAGCCGCTGCCGGTAAACGGCAACGTGACTGAATTTGCCATGAGCCCCGACGGCAAACAGATGGCTTTCGTGGCCCGCGGCGAAGTATTTGTGACCAGTGTGGAAGGCGCTATGACCAAAAGGATCACCAACACCCCGCAACAGGAAAGGATGGTGCAATGGTCTCCCGATGGCAAACGCGTGGTATATGCCGCTGAACGCAACGGTAACTGGGACATCTATCAGAGCACCATCGTACGTAAGGAAGAGCCTTATTTCTTTGCTGCCACCGTGCTGAAAGAAGAGCCGCTCATTGCCACCGCTGCGGAAGAGTTCCAGCCGTTATTCTCTCCCGACGGGAAAGAAATAGCGTATGTGGAAGACCGTAACCTGCTCAAAGTATTCAATATCGCTTCCGGCAAAAGCCGCACGCTGCTGCCTAAAGGCCATAACCATTCCTATTCCGACGGCGACTGGAGTTTCTCCTGGAGCCCCGACAGCAAATGGATCGTAGTGGAAGACCAGAGAGGATACGCTTTCACCAGCAACGCCACCATTATCCCTGTTGACGGTAAAGGAGAAAACATCTACCCCGTAAACAGCGGCTTCGGCGAGGGTAACCTCAAATGGAGCAGCGATGGTAAAATGCTGACCTGGGAAAGCAGCCGCGAAGGCCGTAAGTCGCTGGCCCGCCAGGGGAGCCGCGAAACAGATATCTACGCGGTATTCTTCGACCAGGAAGCTTTCGATAAATACAAACTGACGAAAGATGAATTTAACCTGCTGAAAGACCAGGAAGACAACGCCAAAAAAGGCGGTAAAGACACAGCCGCCAAAAAGGATACGGCTGCTGCGAAAAAAGACTTCCGTCCTGACTTCAGCAACCTGGAAGAGCGCCAGCAGCGCCTCACCATCAACAGCGCTTCCATCGCTGACTACGTGCTGAGCAAAGACAACAGCAAACTGTATTATACCGCTGCCTTTGAAAAAGGCTACGACCTGTGGGTGACAGAACCCCGCACCGGCGATACTAAAATCCTGGCCAAACTGGGCGGTACGCCCGGCAGCCTGGAACTCAGCAAAGACGGTAACTCCCTCTTTGTGAGCAACAGGGGCAGCGTAGTGAAAGTAGATGCCGCTTCCGGTAAAATCACGCCGATCAGCATCAACTCCGAAATGCTGCTGGACCAGGCCGCAGAACGCGCTTACATGCTGGACCACGCATGGAAACAGGTGAAAGAGAAATTCTACGATCCTACCATCCGCAATATGGACTGGAAAATGTACCGCGATGCTTATGCCCGTTTCCTCCCGCATATCAGCAACAACTACGATTTCCAGGAACTGCTCAGCGAAATGCTGGGTGAACTGAACGGTTCCCACACCGGTGGCCGTTACTCCCCCGTACGCCCCGATGGCGACGCTACTGCGTCCCTCGGTCTGCTGTATGATGAACGTTACACCAAAGACGGCCTGAAAGTAGATGAAGTCATCACTGCCGGTCCGTTTGACAAAGCAGGCAGCAAGATGAAAGCTGGCGCCGTGATCAACAAAATAGACGGCGAAGCCGTTACCGCTAAAATCGACTGGGCAGAACTGCTCAATCGCAAAGCAGGCCGCAATGTGCTGATCAGCTTCACCGACGCCGACGGCAAACAATGGGAAGAAACCGTGAAACCTGTCAGCAGCGGCGAAGAAAGCGCCCTGATGTATAAACGCTGGGTGAACAACATGCGCAAAATGGTGGACAAACTCAGCGGTGGCAAAGTAGGTTATGTGCACGTACAGGGCATGAACGACGCCAGCTTCCGTTCCGTTTACGACGAAGTAATGGGTAAGAACAGGGGCAAACAGGCGCTGATCGTAGATACCCGCTTCAATGGCGGCGGATGGCTGCATGACGACCTGTACAACTTCCTCAGCGGTAAAAAATACCTCGACTTCGCACCACAGGGCGACCTGCTGAAGGGTGGCGAACCGCAAGGCCAGTGGCAGGCTCCCAGCTGCGTACTGATGAGTGAAGGCAACTACAGCGACGCGTTTATCTTCCCTTATATCTACAAACAGGGTAAGCTGGGTAAACTGATCGGTATGCCTGTTCCCGGCACCGGTACTGCCGTATGGTGGGAAAGACAAATCGATCCGACTATCGTATTCGGTATCCCGATGATCGCTACCATCGGTAAAGAAGGCCGTCCTACAGAGAACCTGCAGGTAGAACCGGATATCCGCGTGCCACTGCGCTACGAGGATTTCCTGGCCGGTAAAGACGACCAGCTGGAAACGGCGGTGAAAGAAATGCTGAAAGAAATCAAATAAATCATTTTTAGATTTTCGATTTTTTGATTTTTGAATTTAAAATGCAGCGGAGATTATCATATGATCTTCGCTGCATTTTTTTTATCCGCTGCATTTTTTTAAATCCCTAAATCCCTAAATCAAAAAATCGAAAATTCCTCCTGTTGGTACCTTATTTGTGGCTTTGCTTACCTGATTTCTCCACTTAAATGCCATATCATGAAAGCAATGACCATCGAAGAAAAATGTATTAACACCATTCGTTGCCTCGCAATGGATGCGGTACAGAAAGCGAATTCAGGACATCCCGGTACGCCGATGGCGCTGGCGCCGGCGGCGTTTGTGTTGTGGACGGAACACCTGCGGTATAATCCCCGGAAGCCGGACTGGTTTAACCGCGACCGCTTTGTGTTGTCCAATGGCCACGCTTCGATGCTACAATATGCGGTATTACATCTCACCGGTTATGATATTTCGCTGGACGATATCAAGGCTTTCCGGCAATGGGAAAGCAATACGCCGGGCCATCCGGAATACCGGCTGACGCCCGGGGTGGAAACCACCACCGGTCCGCTGGGACAAGGTATTATGACCGCCGTGGGTCTGGCGATGGCCGAAGCGCATCTGGCCGCTATTTTTAATAAAGATGATATGAAGCTGGTGGACCACCATACCTATGTGTTCTGCAGCGATGGCGACCTGATGGAGGGCGCCTCCCATGAAGCCGCCTCTGTGGCTGGCCATCTTGGATTAGGTAAACTTATATGCTTATACGATAATAATCATATCACGATAGAAGGTAATACCTCGCTGACATATTCCGACGATGTGGCTAAACGGTTTGAAGCATATCACTGGCATGTGCAGGACCTGGGCGACAAGGGCAACGACCTGAAGGCCATATCGGATGCTTTTGCTGCGGCCAAAGCGGTGACGGATAAACCGTCTATGATCCTGTTGCGCACACATATCGGTTATGGCGCCCCCAACAGGCAGGATACGCCCGAGGCACATGGGGCGCCGCTGGGTGCGGAGGAGATCAAACTCACCAGGGAATTCTACGGGTGGCCGGCAGACCAGGATTTCCTGGTGCCCGATGAAGTAAGGGAGTATATGAAGAAGGTCATTGAGAAAGGAAAGGAAGCCGAACAATCGTGGAATGCGCTGAAAGAGCAATATGAAAATAAATACCCGGGGCAGTTTGCCTTGTTGCAGCAGTACATAGCCCAGCAGCTGCCCGATGGGTGGGACAAAGAGGTACCGGTATATAAACCGGAAGACGGTCCCAAAGCCACGCGGGAGGTGTCTTCCGGCTTCCTGAACGCCGTGGCGGACAAACTGCCCTGGCTGATCGGCGGCAGTGGCGACCTGGAACCTTCTACGCTCACGCTGATCAAATCATCCGGTTATTTCAGCAAAGCGCATTATGAAAACCGCAATATCGCCTGGGGGATCCGCGAGCATGTGATGTGCGCCGCCAGTTCCGGGCTGCAGTTACATAGCGGTGTGAGGACTTATGCAGCTACCTTTTTCATCTTCACCGATTATGCGCGGCCGGCTATTCGCCTGGCCTGCATCATGGAGCTGCCGGTGATCTACGTGATGACGCATGACAGTATTGGACTGGGTGAAGACGGGACTACGCATCAGCCGGTGGAACACCTGGCCTCCCTGCGTGCGATGCCGCATCTCTGCGTGATACGGCCGGCAGATGCCAACGAAGCCGTGTGGGCGTGGCATACGGCCATCACCCGCACCAAAGGGCCTACCATGCTGGTATTAACGCGACAGAAACTGCCGGTTGCCGACCGCAGCAAAGTGGCGCCTGCGAGCAACCTGCAACAGGGGGCTTACATCCTGTCGAAAGAAAGAGGAGCGCTGCCGGCGCTGATACTGATTGCTACCGGCTCAGAGGTGCAGCTGGCGCTGGACGCACAGCAAAAGCTATGGGAGGATGATATTGATGCCAGGGTGGTAAGCATGCCCAGCTGGGAACTGTTCAGCGAGCAGCCTGAAAGTTACCGGCAGCAGGTGTTGCCTCTGGCCGTAAAAGTGCGGCTGGCCATCGAAGCCGGTTCTCCGGAAGGATGGGAACGGTGGACCGGTGAAAGAGGGGCGGTCATCGGGCTTTCTCATTTCGGTTCCAGCGCGCCTGCCAAAGAGTTGTTTAAACACTACGGGTTTACCGTAGACAATGTGCTGGAAAAATCACGTAAACTGCTGCAGTATGAAAAAGCAGATCGCGTTTGACCGGACGGCACGCTGAAGGTGAGCCGCCATGGTAATTGTTGTCAGGATAGGACCATTCAGTCTTTACAGCCGGCTACTAACGATTCCGGCTATACGATATATCATACCCGGTGATAAACCTCCGGAAGACCGCGACAGCCGGTTCATATGGGCGGCGGAGGCAGCTGATGCCGGCAGGTGTCAAAAAGGCCGGGTCCCGGACTTCAGCAAACGAAAGAAAACAGCATCGCTACTTGATAAATTGATCCGGTATTTTGCCGCCGGCCCGGGAGAGATAGCTGTCGTTTGTCCGAATGATTAACAAAAATATTGTTTGTATTTAATCCTATAGTCGTAGCTTTAGGTGATTAACCGGTATGAAATGCTACCGGGAGAAACTATTCTTTTACAAACAAAACCTTATGAAAAAATTACGTTTAGCCGTTGCCGTTATTGCAGCCGCTGCGCTGTGTCCCTTCATGGCAAAAGCACAAATTGATCTCGGCGCAAAGGCTGGCTTGAGTATCCCTAATCTGACATCCGGCAGTTCTTCCAATCCAATCAATAGCGGCTGGAGCTCCAGGCTGGGGCTGGACGCAGGCATACATGCAGAATTTCATCTCACCAAACGTTTTTCCATCCAGCCTGAAATAAGATATTCTTCCCAGGGCGGGAAAAAAGACGGTAACCAGGGATTTGCGCCAACACCTGAAATGGCGGGTGCGTTTCAGCAAATGGGGCAGCCCGTACCTCCTTATTTGTATGCTACATATAAGAGTGAGGCCAAGTTTAATTACCTGATGGTACCAGTACTGGCTAAATATCATTTCGGTTTTAGTCCTAAATGGGATTTGTATGTGGCTGCTGGTCCATTCGTTAGTTTTCTGCTGAATGGTAAAAATGAAACAAGTGGTACCAGCCAGATCTTCGCAGATGATGCACATAAGCAACCACTGCCTTTTCCTGCGGTAGATTTTACCCGTGATCAGGACATCAAAAACGACCTGAAAAAAGCCAACTTCGGTATCTCCGGTCATGTAGGACTGGCGTATCATCTCAACGGCAGAAGCGCTATCTTCATTGAAGGTGGTGGCAACTACGGTTTCGTGAAAATCCAGAAAGATGCCAAAAACGGTGAAAACAACACCGGCGCGGGCGTGGTAGTACTGGGTTATTCTTACCGTATCAAAAACAAATAATCAACCTGTTAAGCCAACAGGTTGAAGGAAACGATAATGATCGTTACACTGATGCATACCAAAGACAGGAGGAAGATGTAATCTGCAGCTTCCTCCAGTTTTTCACTCCTCCGCCTCACCTTCGAGCGCATCGACAGAAAAGACAGCAGACAACTCCCCGTCAGCAGGATCGCCGCAATGCCAGTAGTATCGTCAATGATCGTGATCTGATTAAAACGCGCCACTTTGATAGAGGTGAGCACTATCAGGCAAAACCCCAGCAGATTACTGGAGGTGTTAAGGATATGGGGTGATTTGTTGTTCTCATTTGCCATAATCAACCTTTGTGACTATTAATTTAAATCATAGAAACGGCGGAAAAAAGTTAAAATACCGTTACTCTCCATTAAAATACGATTAGTGCCCGCCAGGATCTGCTGCAAAGCATACGGACAGCCAATAATATTATTATCTTTCGTCCATAGCAATGTAAACAGCAGCCCATATGAAATATCTCATCACCTGTCTGTTGGCGGCAGCAACCACCGCCACAGGATTTGCACAGCAACGCTCCATGAAGCTGTGGTATACATCCCCCGCCAACGCTACCGCGAAAGATGGCACTTCCCCCTGGAAAGATGATCCGGCGTGGCTGCAGGCCCTGCCCATCGGTAATGGCAATATCGGCGCCATGGTATTCGGCGATGTCAACCAGGAACGGATACAGCTCAATGAAAAAACTTTATGGAACGGCAGCCAGGCAGACAACGATAATCCCGAAGCAGCCAGATATCTCCCGGAAATACGGAACCTCCTGTTCCAGGGCAAGTTTAAAGAAGCCACTGAACTTACCAATAAAACACAGGTCTGCAAAGGCGCCGGCTCCGGCAACGGCGACGGTTCGAAGGTGCCTTTCGGCTCCTTTCAGACATTGGGCGACCTGCGGCTGGATTTCGGCAAAAGCAGCCGGTGTACCAGCTATCAGCGCAGCCTGCAGCTGGATGATGCCATCGTGCGTGTCAGCTACGAACAGGACGGCGTGCATTACACCCGTGAATATTTTGTGAGTGCGCCTGCTAATGTGCTGGCCGTAAAACTGTCGGCCGATAAAAAAGGCGCTATCAGTTTCTCCGCCACCATGGACCGCCCCGAACGTTTTACCACCAAAGCCGCCGGCAATGAACTGGAGATGTCCGGCGCGCTGAACAACGGCAAAGGGGGCGACGGCATGAAATACATCGCCCGCTTACAAGCCCGCAACAAAGGCGGACAGGTGACTTACTCCGGTGACCGGATGACCGTAAAAGGCGCTGATGAAGTGGTGCTGTACCTGGCTGCTTCCACCGACTACCTGCCCAACTACCCCGTTTATAAAGGACGTGACTTTAAAGGGCTGACGGCCAAAGCGCTGCAGGCTGCTGCTGCGCTGCCCTACGCCCAGTTGAAACAGGCGCATATAAAAGACTATCAGCGTTTATACAACCGCGTTGCTTTGCAGCTGGCAGATGATACCGCTGATGATATCCCCACCGATGTCCGGCTGCAACGCATTAAGGAAACAGGTAACGACAACCACCTCACCGAACTGTATTTCCAGTACGGCCGTTACCTGTTGATCTCCTCCGCACGCAAGAACACGCTGCCGGCCAATCTGCAGGGCATCTGGGGCAATAAAACGCTGGCTCCCTGGAATGGCGACTATCATACCGACATCAACGTACAGATGAACTACTGGCCGGCAGAAGTGACGAACCTCGGCGAGTTGCATTTGTCGCTCACCAATTTTGTCCAGAGCCTGGACAAACCGGCTGCCCGCTCGGCTGCCGTACAGTTTGGCGGTACCGGTTGGTGCATCGGCCCCATCGTGAACGTATGGGGCTTCACCTCTCCCGGCGAGCATCCTTCCTGGGGGCTTACCGCCGGCTCCAGCGGGTGGATCTGCGAACACCTCTGGGAACATTTCGCTTTTACCCGCGATACCGCTTATCTGCGTAAAGTATATCCTACCTTGCGCGAAGTAGCGCGTTTTTATATGGGCTGGCTGGTGAAAGATCCGGTGACGGGTAAACTGGTGTCCGGACCGGCATCGTCGCCGGAGAACGCGTTTGAGGCACCCGATGGCAGCAACGGTACTATCAGCATGGGACCTTCCCATGACCAGGAAGTGATACACGAACTGTTCACCAACGTACTGCAGGCTGCAGAGGTGCTGCAACAGACCGACCCTTTCCTCGACAAACTGCGCGACGCTAAAAACAACCTGCTGCAACCGCAGATAGGCGAAGACGGCAGGGTGCTGGAGTGGGCCAAACCTTATCCGGAGAAAGAACCGGGGCATCGTCATATGTCGCATTTATACGCCCTTTATCCGGGCAATGCTTTCAACGAAGCCCAGACGCCACAGTATGTCAATGCTGCCCGTAAATCGCTCGAATACCGCCTGGAACACGGCGGCGCACAAACAGGATGGAGCGCTGCCTGGGTGACCAACATGTGGGCGCGCCTGAAAAACGGACCAGAAGCTTTAAAAGCGTTTAACATCATCCTGGCGCATAAATCCGCTTACAACCTGTTTAACCTCCATCCGCCCTTTCAGATAGATGGCAATTTCGGCGCCACGGCCGGCATCGCCGAGATGCTGCTGCAAAGCCATGAAAACATGATCACGCTGCTGCCGGCGCTGCCGGCAGAATGGAAAAACGGAACGGTCAACGGGCTCTGTGCCCGTGGCGGTTTCGTGGTAAATATGTCATGGAAGGATGGAAAACTGGTCGCTGCTACGCTGCATGCCACTAAAGGAGGCGGCTGCCAGGTGCGTTACCGCGACCAGATCGTAGTGCTCAATACCGAAGCTGGTAAAGACTATCCGCTGGATGCGTTACTACGCTAAATAGTCAATCATTTGGTTATTGGGTCATTTACGCATTAAATGACCCAATAACCAAATGATAAATGAATTTATTCTTCTTCTCCGGCGGTGTTTTTCAGTTTACCTAACAATGCGTAGGCGCCCGTCGTCACAATCTTTTCGTTGCCGAGATCTTTCCCGCCAGGCAACAATTGTATCCTGTTATTTTCTTTCAGGCCGGCATTGACCGGCGTCAGTGTGAAGCTGTTACCATCTTTGGTTACAAACACATAGTCTTTGCCCATATAACGCACCACGGCTTCTTCCGGTACGGTGAGGGCCTGCTGGCTGTCCATTTCAAAAGTAGCGTTGAGGAACATGCCGGGCAGCAGGTCATGGCCCGGGTTTTCAAAATGGCAGTGGATAAGGCCGCTGCGGTTGTCGCTGATGTTTTTGGTAACGAGGATGGTCTCGATATCGTATACTTTGTCGGGCCTGTCTACCAGCGTGACTTTGCCTTGCAGCCCTTTGTGGAAGGCCGGGATGTCTTTCTCAAACACGGTAATGGCCGCGTGTATATCTTCCGGGTTCACCAGTTCAAACAGTACGTCGGACGGCATTACATAACGGCCGATGTTGACATTGACTTTTGTGACATAACCATTGATGGGAGAGTAAATGGGCGCCGTCCGGGAAATGCTGCCCACCGTCAGTTTATCCGGGTTGATATTGATGATCCGTAGTTTTTCTCCCACTGCTTTCAGGGTGACCTGCGCGGTTTTATATTCATTGAGGACCTGCTGGTATCTTTTTTTGCTGATAGCGTCAGCCTCGCTGAGGGTCCTTTGCCTGTCCATGTCGGCAGACAGGTATTCCATATTGGCTTTGGCGGTCAGGTATTCCTGTTGCAGCTGCACGTAACTCTGGTCCTCCATGGTGCCGATGATTTCACCTTTCGCCACCTGGCTGCCGGGCAGCAGCCGTGTGCTTTTCAGGTAACCGCCCATGGGAAAGCTGATGGAGATAAGGTTTTGCGGGGGTACGTCCACCATGCCGGTGGCGCGCAGGGTAGCGTGTATGTTCGCTGTCCGCGGGCTGTCGAGCACGATGCCCGCATTCTTTTTCTGGACGCTGTCGAGGGTGACGGTATTGTTATCCGGCGCCGGCTGGTTTTCGGCCGGTGATTTTTCTGCTGCCGGCTGGTTGTTGCAGGCGTATAAGAAGCCGGTGATGACGATGTATATGAATATCTTCCGCATGTTATTGCTGATTGAATTGTAATAAGTACTCCAGTTCTGTTTTCCGGGTGTTCAGTTCCTTCAAAACATCGATATACTGGCTTTGCAGGGCGATGGCATTGCTGATGAGGGTACTCCATTCGATGTACCCTATTTCGCCGTTTTTATAGCTGATATTGGCCGTCCGGATGATGATATCGGATTGTTTAAGGGCCGATTGCTGATAGTAGCGGATAGCCTGCTGGTATTTCTGATAGTCGTTCCAGTTTTGTTCGAGTTGGGTGCGAAGCTGTACGGTGGCCAGTGCTGTGGCCGTGGCGGCGCTGGCCTGCAGCTGTTGTGCGGCTTTTATACGCGCTCTTTGTGCCGATGTGAAGATGGGGATACCGATCCCGATCTGCGCGGCGGAGAACCGGTGCCCACCGCCGTAATAACTTTCCACCCTGTTTTTATCCGACTGCCATCCGGTGAAGGATTGGTTGGTATAGCCGAGAGACCAGTCGGGCAACAGCTTTGCTTTTTCCAGTTGTGTTTTGCTGTTGGCCACTTCCTGTTGCTGCTGGTAAGCGCGGAGGAACGGATGTTGTTGCAGCGTGGTGCTGTCGAACAATACGACGGCATTGGACAGACTGTCCACCGGATCGATGTTGGCAGTGGTTTCATGCAGCAGCATGCCCAGCTGGGCAACGGCCGTTTTCTGGTCTGCCTGCACCATGTCCAGCTGTATACGGGCCTGTTGCGCCTGGTTGTCGAGCGTCGCTTTTTCGAGGAGATTGCTCTCGCCGTTCTCATAGCGGATTTGGGCTACTTTGGAATAGCTGGACAGGATACTGTCGGTTTTTTGCAGCAGTGTTTTCTTGGCTTTCAGGAATTGCAGCTGGAGGTAGGCCAGTTTGACGAGACGGGCCACTTCCGCCTGCTGCAGGGCGGTTTGTAGTTTGGCCTGTTGCCATTCCCGCTCATATACCTGCCGTTGTCTTTTGTAGACGGCAGGGAAAGAGAAGCCTTGCGACAGGGTGAACTTATTATCAAAAGCGGCGCTATTGACGTTGCCTAGTTCAGCTGCCAGCGATGTTTTGGGCAGGTCGGTGCTGCTGCGGGTGATGGCTTCGTAGTAGGCTGCCTGCTGCTGGTTGAGCTTCAATTGCAGGTTTTGTTGCTGTGCGGTCTGAAGGGCCTGTTGCAACGTCAGCGGGCGGACTTCCTGTGCTTTCAGCAGGGAAGGTGCAGCGATGAGCAGAAGCACCATCAGCGCGGCTGGTTTGGGTCTTTTCCATCCTTCTTCAAATAACAAAAAGAGGGCGGGGAGCACCACGAGCGTGAGCAGCGTTGCTGTGATCAATCCTCCTATCACCACGGTGGCCAGCGGGCGTTGCACTTCTGCGCCGGCGCCGTTGCTCAGCGCCATCGGCAGGAAGCCGAGGGAAGCTACGGTGGCGGTCATCAGCACAGGTCTTAACCGGTCGTGGGTGGCCTGTATGATAATCTGCCGGATGTTGGTCATGCCACTGTTTTTTAACTGGTTCATTTCTCCGATTAATACGATCCCGTTTAATACTGCCACGCCGAACAGGGCGATAAAACCGATGCCGGCGGAGATGCTGAACGGCATGCCGCGCAGCCACAGCGTGAATACGCCGCCAATGGCCGACAGCGGGATGGCAGAGAATATCAGCAGGCAGTATTTCAGTTTACGGAAGGCAAAAAACAGCATGAGGAATATCAGCAGCAGGGCAACGGGCAGGGCTATACTGAGCCTTTTGGTGGCGTGCTGCAGGTTTTCATACTGTCCGCCGTAAGTGATATAATAGCCGGTCGGCAGTTTGATCTGCCTGTTGACTTTTGTTTGCAGTTCTTTTACGATGCTCTGAACGTCGCGGCCGCGCACGTTGAAGCCCACGGTGATCCTGCGGCGGGCGTCTTCCCGTTGTATCTGGTAGGGGCCGTCTTTTATACTGATGTCGGCGAGTACATGCAGCGGTACCTGTTCCCCGTTGGGCAGTCCTACCTGGAGGTTGTTCATCTCGTCCAGGTCTTTTTTCTGCTCTTCGTTCATACGTACCACAAGGTCGTAGCGCCGGTCGTTTTCAAATACCAGTCCGGCAGCAGCGCCGGCGTAGGCGGCCTGTATGGTGTTGTTGACATCGCTGACGGAGGCGCCGTAGCGGGCGATGGCCTCCCGGTTATAGTTGACCAGCAGCTGGGGGATACCGGTCACGGTTTCCACATAGAGGTCTTTCGCGCCTTTGACGGTGCCGATGACGGCCCCTATTTTGTCTGCATAGGCAGCGAGGGTGTCGAGGTCGTCGCCGAATATTTTGCAGACCACGTCCTGGCGGGCGCCGGTCATCAGTTCGTTGAAACGCATCTGTACGGGGAACTGGAAGCCGGTGGTGATACCCGGTATTTCTTCCAGCGCTTTGCTCATCTTGCCTGCCAGTTCGGGGAAGGTGGAAGCGCTGGTCCACTGGTGTTTGGGTTTAAGGATCACCATCAGGTCGGCCGCTTCCATGGGCATGGGGTCGGTGGGTATCTCCCCGGAGCCTATTTTGACCACTACTTTCTCCACCTCCGGAAAATCTCTGCGCAGCACCTGTGCCGCCTGGCTGGTGCCTTTGATGGTGGTGGTGAGCGAGGAGCCGGTCAGCATCCGGGTATCGATGGCAAAGTCGCCTTCTTCCAGTTGCGGGATAAATTCACCGCCCATACGGGAAAGGATAAACGCAGCCACCAGCAGTAACAGCAGCGCCACGCCTACGATCAGTTTGGGGATGCCCAGCGCTTTTTGCAGCAGCGGATCGTAGAGGCGTTTAACGCGTTCCATCATTTTATCTGCGAAACTTTCCTTATGGCTGAGTTTTTTGTTGAGGAACAGGGCGCCCATCATGGGCACGTAGGTGAGTGACAGGATGCATGCGCCGAGGATAGCGAAGGATACGGTTTCCGCCATGGGGCGGAACATTTTTCCTTCGATGCCTTGCAGCGAGAGGATGGGCAGGTATACGATGAGGATGATCACCTGACCGAAAGCGGCGCTGTTCATCATGGTTTTGGCGGAGGACTCCACTTCGTCGTCCATCTGTTCCTGCGTGAGTTGTTTGACGCCGCTGAGCGTGGCGCCCCGCGTGAGCTTATGCATCACCGCTTCGATGATGATGACGGCGCCGTCTACCAGCAGGCCGAAGTCCAGCGCGCCGAGGCTCATCAGGTTGCCGCTGACGCCGAACAGGTTCATCATGATGAGGGCGAACATCATGGACAGTGGTATGACGGAGGCTACGATGAGGCCTGCTCGGATATTGCCCATGAAGATGACCAGTACCAGTATCACGATGGCCGCGCCTTCCAGCAGGTTGCGTTCCACCGTGGAGATAGCGTTGTCCACCATTTTGGTCCGGTCGAGGAAAGGTTCGATGGCCACGCCTTCCGGCAGTGTTTTTTCGATGGCCGCGATCTTCTCTTTGATATTGGTGATGACTTTATTACTGTTTTCTCCTTTCAGCATCATCACCACTGCGCCGGCTACTTCGCTTTCACCGTTCAGTACTACGGCGCCGTAGCGGATGGCGGTGCCTGTTTTCACGGTGGCTACGTCGCGGACCAGGACGGGGATACCGTTGTTGATCCGCTTAACGGCGATGTTGCCGATGTCTTCCTGGTTCTGGACGAGCCCTTCGCTGCGGATGAACAGCACGCTGGGGCCTTTTTCGATATAGGCGCCGCCGGTGTTCTGGTTGTTTTCCTGCAGGGCGCGGAACACGTCGGAGATGGTGATCTGGTAGCTTTTCAGCTTGTCGGGGTTGACCGCCACTTCATATTGTTTGACGGTGCCGCCGAAAGAGCTGACATCGGCCACGCCTTCGGTGCCCAGCAGCTGGCGCCTGACGGTCCAGTCCTGTATATCGCGCAGGGTGGTGAGGTCGTATTTGCCCTCATAGCCTGGCTTGGGTTTTACCACATACTGGAATATCTCACCCAGGCCGGTGGTCACCGGACCGAGCTCCGGTTCTGTCATGCCTGGCGGTATTTGCTGGCGCACCTGTATCAACCGTTCGCTTACCTGTTGCCTGGCCCAGTAAACATCTGTCTGGTCATTGAAGACGATGGTTACCAGGCTTAGTCCGAAACGGGAGAAGCTGCGTTGTTCGATAATACCGGGAATATTGCGGGTAGCCTGTTCGATAGGCACGGTGATAAAGCGTTCCACATCGGGCGCTCCCAGGCTTGGGGCGGAGGAAATGACGAGCACCTGGTTGTTGGTGATGTCGGGCACCGCATCGATGGGCAGCTGGGTAACGGAATAGCTTCCCCATCCAATCAGCGCCAGTATAAACAGGCCGATGATGAGCTTGTTTTTAATGGAAAAACGGATAATGCTGTTTAACAAAACGTAAACTTTAAGAGAATTGACGAATCCAGAATGATGTGCTTTCCCGTTGCACCACAACAATGCCGCGCTCCCGGTTTTTTAACCCGGGGAGGACAGAAAAGGTTCAGGCGCCGGTAAAAAAAGCGGTCCTGCAGCGCAAAGCGTTGCAGCCGGCATGATAGCCTGCATCATTCAGTTATATCAGGACAAGGACGCTGACAGGGATTTGGGAGGCTGGAAAACATTGTCCGGCAGCCGGTAGGGAGGGGGACCGTCATTGATGATCAGGTAAGCTTCCCGGGGCAGTTCTATCACGGGTGTATACAGGGTAGCCGGCGTTGGAGGCATTACGGTGACCAGTGCCATGCAGATAATATCCGGTGTTTTGAACGGCAGCTGCATGTCCTGCAGATAATCATCGTCAAAAGGCTGCTCGTCCACATAGTGCAGTTTCAGGAACGTCAGCAGGGTCATATGAACATTCTCCTGCTTATGTTTTTTGAAATGCTCCACCAGCAAAGGGAACTTGAGTAACTGGCTGGCATCGGTACTGCCAAACAGGTACACCAATAAGAGGATTATTGCAGTGGCCTTTTTCATAATTGATATATCCGGGCCAAAGATAAACATATTTGGAAATTGATGCCGGATAAAAAAATCAGGCGGCGGGGATTGTCCCTGAAGGGCGGGGTAATCAGTATCCCAAGAGCTGTTTCCAGTGCTTTCAACACCTTTAAGGCAATGAATCCGGATTTTTTCAACCATGCCCTGTTCAAAAGCGACCTTTAGGTGAAAAGAATGTACGCATGGTACACAACGGGGAAGTGCATAAATTTACTGCAAATAATTAGGGCGGACAATTTATTTTTGTGCTGTATCTCCCTATTTTTCAGCACTATCAAACAGCTTCATTATATGACACATCAGGAAAAACATTTCACTGGCTCTGAGCTGCTACGTGATATCGTGATCGGCATGTCCGATGGGCTCACCGTTCCCTTTGCACTGGCGGCGGGCCTCAGTGGTACCGTGAAAGACGTAAACCTCATCGTGATCGCCGGGCTGGCGGAAATTGCAGCGGGCTCCATTGCGATGGGACTGGGAGGCTACCTGGCCGGAAAGACGGAACAGGACCATTATAACAGTGAACTGAAACGGGAGTACGAAGAAATAGAAGCGGTACCGGAGCGGGAGCGGGAAGAGGTGGAAACCTTCTTCG
Organism: Chitinophaga oryzae; assembly: GCF_012516375.2. Lineage (NCBI taxonomy): Bacteria > Pseudomonadati > Bacteroidota > Chitinophagia > Chitinophagales > Chitinophagaceae > Chitinophaga > Chitinophaga oryzae. The sequence continues at coordinate 6,719,902 of NZ_CP051204.2, read as the reverse complement.
CGGAACTGGGGCTGAGCCGGGAGCTGCAGCAGAAGGCAGCTGCGGAACTGATCACGGACAAAGACCGCTGGGCTGATTTTATGATGAAGTATGAACTGGGGCTGGAGAAACCGGACGCCCGCAGGGCTACGAAAAGCGCACTTAATATCGGCGTCTCCTATATCATCGGCGGACTGATTCCGCTGATGCCTTATTTCTTCGTGGACGACGGGATAGAAGGGCTGAAGATATCGGCCATGATCACCATCGTGTGCCTCTTTGTTTTCGGGTATTTCAAGAGCCGCCTCACCGGGTTGAATCCCCTGCTCGGCGGCGTTCGTGTGGCCGTTATCGGTACTATTGCCGCCGGTTGTGCGTTTGGCATCGCCCGGTTGATCGGCGGATAAGCTTATTTTTTGCGGAAGGTAACGTAATAGCCTGTACGCAGTTCATAATCGGGATGCGGATTAATGACCTGCACCTTGACCGTATGTTTACCTGCGGGAAGGTCCAGCCGGTAGCAAATTTCATCTTTGCGTACCTGGTAATTGGTCGGCATCCTGATGGTATCCGTTACCTGGCCGTCAATGCTGACGGTGGCGATAATGACGTGGTCCGGTACTTCCCTCTTTTTAGCGGCGTGCCCGCTGAGCACAAACCCGTTTCCTTCAAAAGAAAGACTGATGTCATTGCCGTTTACATAGAACTCTTTTTTACGAACAGGCAGGAGGCCCGGAAAGCTCTCTTCAAAGGCCACCGGTTCCGGTGTCTGCAGTGGGATGATCACCTTGTCGCCCTGCTCTTTCCCGCCATGCCGTTTGATATTTTCCAGCGCATGACGATAGCTGATGTCGTAGGCTTTGTTGAGGGAGATGCTGGTATATTTAAAGTTGATGTCTTCCGATCCTGCCAGTCCGTCTTTCCATTTTTGCGGAATTTTGTCATATCCCAGCATAGTGCCGAGGATACCGCCCGCGGTGGAAGGATTACAGTCGGCGTCCTGGCCGGCGCGTGTGGAGATCTCCAGCGTTTTGGCATAATCGCCGTTGCCATACAGCAATCCCATGATCACATAGGCGCAGTTAATGGTGGCATCGATATTCACCGGGTCGAAGACGGCGCTGGGGCAACTGATGTCTGACGACCATTTCTTTTGCAGTTCAAACCAGGTACGATGCCAGTCGTCCGGAAACTGTTTATGCCAGCGGATAACATCGGCCATACACTGATAGAATTGTGTGTTGGCAGGGATGACACGCAACGCGTCGCGGACGATCTGCTGCATATCATTCGAAACAAATGCCAGTGAGTACATGGCGCCTACATACACGCCGCCGTACCAGCCGTTGCCATAGTTCATGATGTGCCCGATTTTGTGGCTGATCTGCGAAGCCGCATTAGGCATGCCGGGGCTCATCAGGCCGGCGTAATCCGCTTCTATCTGGTAATCGATGCAGTCTGCGTGCATGTTGTGCTGCCAGTGACCGGAAGCGGGCGGCCGGAGGCCGTTGAGGATATTGTAGCGCGCCGCCTGGTTGGCGTGCCACAACACATAACCTGCATGGGCAAACGCCTGGGCGAAAGAATCTGCCGGCGCGTCAAGGCCGTGACGTTCCATGACGTCCACGAATGTAAGGTCCATGTAAAGATCATCGTACAGGCCGGGAAAGCTGTCCATCACCTCTTTTACATAACCATTGTGCCATTCCAGTGACTGATAGTCCTGGATATAGGTGCCGTTGAACCGGAATTCATAAGGGCCGCCAAAGGTCACCCCAATGGTTTGCCCGGCCCAGCCGCCTTTGATCTTGTCCTGTAATGTTTTTTTAGACAGGGCAGCCGTTTTGGGAGTCTGTGCCGCCAGGGCGAAGCTGCCCATCAGGCAGGCCATTAACAGAATAACGCGTGTTTTCATGAGCGGGAAAGTTGTTACTGGCACATAAGATAATGTTTATTATTAAATTTATTTAATAAATAAGCTTTTAATTGAAATATTTTTTATAAATAAAATGATAACCTTCCTGCTGTAAAACTGTTGCACCCGTTAACTGAAATTGGGTTATTTTCAGGATATGAAACCTAAAAAAGCATATCCAGCCGCGATAACGATTTTCGGTGCCCGGGGAGATCTTACCCGCCGTAAGCTGATACCCGCACTATATAATCTGTTTATAGAAAACCACCTGCCCGCTTTATTCGAGATCTTCTGTGTCGACTTTCAGACGGTAGATGAAGCCGCATTTAAAAACGACCTGCTGTCCGGGGTGAATGAATTCAGCCGTAACGGGAAGGCGGAGCCGTCGAAATGGGCCGAATTCGCTGCACGCATCAGTTACCTGCAAGGCGACTTTACCAAAAAGGAAACCTATGTCTCCCTGAAAGCAAAAGTGGAAGACTTTGAGAAGAGCAGCAAACAACGGGGCAACCGGATGTTTTACTTCGCTGTGGCGCCACGGTTCATAGAAGTGATCGCTGAAGCTTTAGCCACCCGCAAGTTATGCAGCAACAAAACGCATGACCGTATCGTGGTGGAGAAACCATTTGGCACCGACCTGGCTACTGCCCGGAAACTGAACCACTTCCTCACCAAACGTTTTTCAGAGAAGCAGGTATACCGTATCGACCACTATCTGGGCAAGGAAACGGTGCAAAACATCATGGCTTTCCGCTTCGCCAACTTCGTGTTCGAACCGTTGTGGAACAAAAACTACATCGATCATATACAAATCAGTGTAGCCGAACAGGTGAGTGTAGGCAAACGCGGCGGCTACTACGATGCCAGCGGCGCCCTGCGCGACATGATCCAGAACCACCTGCTGCAGTTGTTGTGCATCGTGGCCATGGAGTGCCCCGGCGCCTACAAGGCGGAAGCTATCCGTGATGCCAAAACCAAAGTGCTGAAAAGTATCCGGCCGTTTACCACGCAGCAGGTATTTAAGAATGTAGTAAGGGCGCAATACACCGCCGGCGAAGTAGACGAAGTGCAGCGGATCGCTTACCGTCAGGAAGAACAGGTGTCGCCTGAATCCAATACGGAAACATTCGTGGCGATGAAAATGATGATCGATAACCCGCGCTGGGAAGGAGTGCCTTTTTTCCTGCGTACGGGTAAATCCATGACGCGGCAGTCGTCCGTGATCGTGGTGCAGTTCAAAGACTCGCCGCATAAAATCTTCAGAGACGATATTGTTCCCAACAGGCTGATCATCAGTATACAGCCGGAGCTGGAAATCAGCCTCCTGTTTGAAAGCAAGGTGCCCGGGCTGCAAATGAAACTAGTACCGGTGGAGATGGACTTCACCTACCAGGAAGCCTATACGGAGTCCCTGCCGGAAGCTTACGAAGCGCTGCTGCTGGACGTGCTGCATGGCGATGCCACCCTCTTTATGCGTGCCGACCAGGTGGAGGCAGCCTGGAAAGTAGTGATGCCCATCCTCGACGCCTGGAAAAAATCACCCTCCAAACTTTTACAGTTTTATGAATCCGGTACCTGGGGACCGGTGGCCGGCAGCAACCTGCTGAAGCCATACGCCAAAGAATGGTACAGGCTTCCCTCCCGTGAAACAATCAAGAAACTGGCCGTTAGCAAGTAATACTACGGCACAATACTTCTCACTGCGTTCCTCACTTTTAAACAAGTGGGGGCCGTAGTGAGATAACCTTCCTGCGCGATAAATGTAAAGATGATACCGGTCGTTTTCTTCGGATAGTTGATCCACGGGTGGCTGCCAAAAGCGCCGGGACTACTGCTTTCGACGATGGCGCCACCGGCGCCGGTGACATCACGCCAGTTGCCGATGCCATAAAAGTCAGGCGTGTCAAGCCATGCCAGCGGATAGGGCGTGTAGCCTACTGTTACACCGGTGATCTGCCCCTGTTCCATAACAGTAACCGCCGCCTCGCTGAGCACACGCGTACCATTGGCGGTAACGCCCTTGTTGACCAGCATATCCAGAAATTTCATATAGTCGTTCGGGGTACTGCGGGCGCCGCCGGCTATAACGGGATTGGCTGTAAGACCGTAATCCGTGCTGGTCATCCCACACGGGATAAATAATTTGGCAGCCGATACTTCCTTCCAGCTTTTACCACTGACTATCTCACAGATGCGTCCTGCTATCTGCATACTTACCCCACCGTAATAAAAAACGTTTCCGGGTGGGCTCATCAACGGCACATTGCGTCCGATGGCGTCTACGGCTGCTTCCAGCGTCAGCAGCGGATTGGACTCATATCCCTGGCTGGAGTTGCCGGGAAAGCCGGAAGTATGGGAAAACAACTGCGCAATCGTGATGTTGCCTTTCCCTTTGGCGGTAAACACCGGCAGAAACTTGCCTACGGTATCAGACAGTTTCAGTTTCCCTTCGTCCACAAGGCTCATCAGTACGGCGCCTGACAGCCATTTGGAACAGGAGGCGACGAGTTGACGGGTATTGCCGTCGTAGCCGCCGTAACTTCTGTTATATACTTCCTGTCCGTTGACATGGATAACCGCGTAACACTTTCCGTTGAACCGCACCGGAACGGAATCGTCCAGTATTTTATCAATAGCATCATAGCCGGATGCGTGCTGCATGCCGGTAGTTTCTTTTTTACAGGCCGCTGTAATAACGAATAGCAGGACCAGCAGGGGATAAGCTCTCATGACAGTTGTTTGGTGATAACGCTGCAATATAAACAGGATAAGCGCAAAATTTATTATATGAACGTGTGACTTTTTACTGCTGAACAAGGTTTGCAAATGAGCGGTGCGGGCAGACGTGCTGAAGCGTAAACGCTGCAAGAGACCGGCCCGGCATCATTTTACTGCAGTCTTATTTATAGTCGTCGTCGATATTTTCATTACCGGAAGATAAGTCCTTCCGGTAAAACCTTATTCTGATATATCCACGAAAACGCATACATATTCCCTTTTAATAACCATCAAATGTTTACCCATGATGCTATCCAAATTTTACACATTAAAAAAAGTACTGTACCTCAGCTTTCTCTTTATCTGCCTGTTTGCTTACAGCGCCCGGGCGCAGACGTACGCCAACAGCCAGACCAGTGGCGTGACCGGCCTATGCCTGTTGTGTGGCGTCACTAATGGAGACAATGCGGTGAACAGTAATCTGAACGATTATTCCACGTTTAACATTACCGTAGGGTTACTGGGTGTTTCGGTATACCAGACGCTTAATTTCCCTGCTGGCAGCACCGCTGGCTGCGATTCCCTGGTGATCGGTATCGGCAGTGCAAATTCCATCCTGTCGCTCAATTTGCTGGGCGGTCTAACCGTGCAAACCTTCAACGGCACCGTTCCCAATAACGATGCACATCTGGTAGACAGCAGCAATTTCAGGGCCTGGGGCAATAATCGCGGTGAGATCACCCTGAAGCCTGTGGGAACTTTTGACCGGGTAAGGGTCACTTTGACCAGCAGCCTTGTTGGGCTGCTGAATGCCTTTCAGGTGTATTATGCCTATCGTAAACCAGCGTTACCGCCACCGGTGTTGCCGGACAGCACCAATCTCTGCAGCGGCGACACAGCAGCGCTTGCGGCTGCAGTGCCGGCCGGAACAGCGGTACGATGGTATAGCGCATCCGGCGGAGGTTCCCTGCTTTATACTGGTGCTACCTACAAGGTAAGTCCCGCAGTCACCACTGTTTATTACGCGGAGGCCGCCCTGAACGGATGTACCAGCACGCGTAAAAAGATAACCGTGGTGGTACACCCCAAGCCAGCCAATCCGGTGTTTTCTGTAACACCCAGCATTGTCTGCAATACAACCGGAATCGGAATCGACAACTATACGCCGGATGTTTATTATAACGTACGTACGGTGTATACGGGGATTGACGGACTATTGCTGGACTCGTCCTATACCGTAACAAACGGGGATACGGTGGTTGTCAGAGACCTGAACGCTTACTTAAATGTTACCGTTAATCTTTACATACAGGCGGTCAGCAAGATCACAGGATGCCGGTCGGATACCGTGATGCAGACAATGATCCTGGGCGCGCATGGTACCTACGCCGATGCTGTGCCCGACAATGTGACTATCTGCAAAGGAGACAGCGTTACGCTCTACGCCTACGGTCATGGACAGGAAAACAATCCCCTGCTGAATATACGCTGGTATAATGTGCCCACGGGCGGAGTGGAGTTGCACAGGGGAAAATATTTTAAAGTCGGACCGTTGGATACCACGCATTACTATGTAGTTCCGGGCTACCATTGCGAAAATCTGCAGCGCACAAAGGTAACGGTGAACGTACGCAAGCTGCCGGACCCGGTGTATTCCGTGCCACAGGGAATGACCTGCGGCGCTACTAAAATAAAAGTACAGAATTATCAGCCTGGCTACAGCTACCGGGTGAGGGTGAAGTTCCGGTATACCACGCAGCTGTTACTGGACACCGCTTACTTAGTTCTGAATACGGATACCTTCTTTGTTCCGGGTTACCCAACGCCTCTGCCGGCAGCGGTGGATATATGGGTACAGGCGGTGGATGCTGTGACAGGGTGCCGATCAGATTCTGCTTACCGCCGTATGAATACAGACGGGTATGCTGCCAAACCACAGGTAACGACAGATACCGTAGTGATATGCAGGGGCGACAGTGTAGTGCTCCATGCATTTGATCCTGTATATACACAGTCCCGTATCCGGTGGTATAACGTGCCCACCGGCGGAAGCAGACTGTATACCGGCAGCGATTACAAGGTAAGCCCGCAAAACACGACGGTGTATTATGCAGCAGGGGGATATGGGTGTGAGTATCCTCAACGTACGCCCGTGACAGTGATTGTTAACCAGTGTATGCAGCAGGCGCACACGGTACAGAAAAAACCGCTGAGATATACCCTGGAATTGTTCCCCAATCCCAGTTCCGGCGCGGTGCGGCTGAATATAGACAAGTTACTTCCCGGCAGTGTGCTTATTCTCAGGAATGTTCATGGCGTGGAGGTGCAGCGCGAGGTGCTGACGGGTAATAACTTTTCGATTTCTCCGCGGCTGGCTGACGGTGTTTACTTCATAGAGATCAGGAACAACAGGAATGAAATCCATACAGGGAGGGTAGTACTGAAGCGATAATGGCATTTTATTTATAAAGACAGGGCATCCCGTGACAGGGATGCCCTCTTTTATGATAACCGATTATTTTGAACCATCTTCCGCGAGTTGAGAATATCCTTTCTTTGATTTTTTCCACGGATGAAGACAGCGGGCACAGTCTTTGTGCGCCGAATGCATGCAAAAAACAACAGGAAACCCTGCATCACCGGAACAAAAGGGATTTTTGCGTGTACGCGGGGCACGCGAGCATAACCTCAAAAATGTAGACCTCGACATACCGAGAGATGCACTGGTGGTATTTACCGGTGTATCAGGGTCTGGCAAATCATCGCTGGCCTTCGGAACACTTTACGCAGAAGCGCAGCGCCGTTACCTGGAGTCGGTATCGCCATATGCGCGCCGGCTGTTTCACCAGATGTCGGTACCGGAGGTGGATGAGATCACCGGGTTGCCGCCGGCGGTGGCGCTGCAGCAGCAACGGGGCCTGCCCACCACCCGGTCGTCAGTGGGCAGTGTGACCACGCTGTCGAACCTGCTGCGGATGCTCTATTCCCGTGCGGGGCACTATCCCAAGGGGCAACCACACCTGGAAGCAGAGGCTTTTTCGCCCAATACGCCGGCAGGGGCCTGCCCGCAATGCCACGGCCTGGGCAGGGTGTATGAGGTAACGGAGCGCTCCATGGTGCCGGACGATACGCTTACCATCCGGGAGCGCGCCATCGCCTCCTGGCCCACCGCCTGGTATGGCCAAAACCTGCGGGACATCCTCATCACCCTCGGTTATGACGTGGATAAGCCGTGGAAAGAGCTACCCAAAAAAGACCGCGACTGGATACTGTTTACCGAAGAACAACCGGTGGTGCCGGTATATCCGGGTTTTACGCATGAAGAAGTAAAACGCGCCATCAAACAAAAGGTGGAGCCTTCCTATATGGGCACCTTTTCCGGCGCCCGCCGTTATGTGTTGCACACCTTCGCCAATACCGAAAGCGCCTCCATGAAAAAACGGGTATCACAATACATGGAGAGTGCGGAATGCCCGACCTGTCACGGCAAGCGGTTGCAACCCGCCTCTTTGTCGGTGACTTTTGCCGGCATGGACATCGGCGGGATCGCGCGCCTGCCGCTGTCGCGCCTCACAGAGCTGATGCGGCCCTACGCGGAAGGGAAAGAGAACCATCATACAGACCATCCCGAAAAGGCCATCGTGGCGCAGCGCATCGCGGCCGACCTGGTAGGCCGGCTGGAAGTGCTGCTGGACCTGGGGTTGGGATACCTGTTGCTGGAACGGAGCACGCCTACCTTATCGCCCGGTGAACTGCAACGCCTCAGGCTGGCCACACAGGTACGCTCCAACCTGTTCGGCGTAGTATATGTGCTGGACGAACCATCTGCAGGGCTGCATCCGGCGGATACCGCCGCGCTGCTGCGTGCCCTCGAAAGGCTGAAAGCCTCCGGCAACTCCCTCTTTGTGGTGGAGCATGATCTGGACGTGATCCGCCATGCCGACTGGATCGTAGACGTAGGACCCGCTGCCGGCGAGCATGGAGGGCATATCCTCTATAGCGGGCCCACTGCCGGCCTGGCGGCGGTGAAAGCCTCCCGTACCCGGGAATTTCTGTTTGCAGAAGAACAGGTGAAGCCCCGCCAGCCCCGTAAGCCCACCCGGTGGCTGCAGCTGGAAGGAGTGACCCGCAATAATCTTCATCAGCTCGACGCTGCGTTTCCGCTGGGTTGTATGACAACGGTAACAGGTATTTCCGGCTCCGGTAAATCCAGTCTCGTCAGCCAGGTGCTGGTGGAACTGGTAGCAGCGCAGCTGGGGATGGAACTGCCCGCAGAAGCGGAAGAAGGGGACGCGCTGGAACAGCCGGCGCCTGCTACGCTGGATGGCCGTATCATGGCAGGGATGGAGCATATCAGCAGGCTGGTGCAGGTAGATCAGAAGCCTATAGGCCGTACGCCCCGTTCTAACCTCGCCACCTATACGGGATTGTTTGATCATGTCCGGAAACTGTTTGCCGACACCAAAACCGCCCGTGCCCGGAAATATGACGCCGGCCGGTTTTCCTTCAACGTCGCCAAAGGACGCTGTGAAACTTGTCAGGGTGAAGGTTTTGTGATGGTGGAGCTCTTATTCCTGCCCAGCGTATACGCCCCTTGCCCCACCTGTCATGGTGCGCGGTACAATGCCAAAACACTGGAGATCACCTATAAAGAGAAAAATATTGCGGAAGTGCTGGAGCTGACAGTTGATGCGGCTTATGACTTCTTTGCCGATGATCCGAAAATACACCGCTCGCTGAGCGTGTTGCGGGAAGTGGGACTGGGTTACCTGCGGCTGGGGCAGCCGGCCACGCAGCTGTCAGGAGGCGAAGCACAGCGTATTAAGCTGGCTACGGAGCTGCAGCGCATGGGACGCGGCGACACCCTGTATGTGCTCGACGAGCCTACTACCGGGCTGCATCCTTCGGATACAGAGAAGCTGGTAGCCCAGCTGGAAGGGCTGGTTGTTGCCGGCAATACCGTGATCGTAGTGGAGCATGACATGCGGGTGGTTTCCGCCAGTGACTGGGTGATAGATATCGGTCCGGGCGCCGGGGAGGAGGGCGGACATATTGTCGCTGCCGGCACCCCAGGCACCGTCGCCAAAGCGAAGGGCAGCCGTACGGCGCCTTACCTGGCCAGTTTCCTCCGTGGATAATTTCTCCGGAAACTCTGTGGTAAAATTTGTAATTCGCAGTACGAAAACAGTCGATAACAATGAAGAAAAAGCTCTTATGGCTGCTGCCGGCGTTGCTGTCCTTACAGCTCAGCGCACAGCAGCGCAAGCCGAATGTGATCTTTATCCTCGCCGATGATATGGGATATGGTGACCTCAGCTGCTACGGCAGCCCGCAGATCCGTACACCGCAGCTGGACCGGCTGGCAAAAGAAGGCTTCCACAGTACCGGATTTATGGTGTCTGCGCCTTCCTGTACGCCCAGCAGGGCTTCGCTGCTTACCGGCCGGTATCCTGATAAAGTGGATATGCCTTATGCCATAGCGCCCGGCGACCGTCACGCGCTGGCAGACAGTATTTTTACCCTCGCCAGGATGTTTAAAGCCAACCATTACCAGACCATGATGATCGGTAAATGGCACCTTGGCGACAAGGCCAACAGCCGGCCGCTGTCGCATGGCTTTGATCATTTCTACGGAATGCTGTACAGCCACGATTACCAGTCACCTTTTGTAAACACAGATACCACGCTGGCCGTTTTCCATGATAATACCCGTGTCATCGAAAAGCCGGACTACAGTAAGCTGATGGGCTGGTACACCGATAGTGCGCTGGCTTATATTCAACGCGCCAGCCGCAGCAGCCAGCCGTTTTTCCTGTACCTGCCTTTCCCGATGCCGCACGCGCCACTGGCGGTTCCCCGCGAGTGGGCCGGTAAGTCACGGGCAGGGCTATACGGAGATGTGATTGAACAGCAGGATGCCTGTATCGGGAAGATTATAGCCTTGCTGCGCACACTGAAGCTGGATAAAAACACCATCGTGATGTTCACCAGCGATAACGGTCCGTGGAACGCTATGCCCGACCGCATGCTGCAGTACGATATCGTGAAGCCGTGGGACCATGGCTCCACCGGGCCTTTCCGCGGTGGAAAAGCCAATACCTACGAAGGCGGTCACCGTGTGCCGTTCATCGCCTGGGCGCCTGGCCGTATCCCTGCCGGCACCGAAGGTGACCAACCGTTTATCATCAACGATATCCTGCCAACGCTGGCTACCGCCACCGGCTATACGCAGCCGCTGCCGGCCAACCTCGAAGGCTTCAATTGCTGGGGGTATATCACCGGCCGCCAGCCCCGGCTGCCGGAAAGACCGCTGTTTTACCTGAGTGCGCACGGGAAACTGGAAGCAGTACGCCAGGGCGATTGGAAACTACGTATCGCCACAGTGGAAAAAGGCAAAATGCCGGAAGTGGAATTGTATAACCTGACACTCGACAACAGTGAAAAACACAACGTGGCAGAGAAGTACCCGGACATCGTATCATCGCTGAAACTGTTGATGAATAAATACTGATCCATTTGTTTATGATGCTATTCCGCCCCGGGGGACGACCTCCGGGGTTTTTTACTCCCCATATTCCCGCATCAACCGCTCAAACACATCCCGCTCGATATACAGATCAAAACTATCCGGATGGACAATACTTCTCTCCCGCAGCTGCTTGAGGGAACGGTTAAAGCTCCTTACAGACACGCCCAGGTAATCTGCCAGGTCTTTCTTGGCAAAACTGGTCTGCTGGGTGGCGAGTACGGACAATAATTTCAGCATGGCATACTCAGCAGGATAAACCTGCTGGTAGGAGGCACGGGCGGAAGTCTGGTTCAGCCGGTGCGCCAGCGACAACAGCAGCAGCCGGTTCAGCTCCGGGTTATGTGTGATGAGGTAAGCAAAATAGTCTGTCGTGATACACCATGCGGTCACCTCCGTAAGGGCGGTCACCGTGGTCAGGTTAGGTGTCTTCTGAATGACTTCTATTTCTCCCAGCAGTTCTCCTTCCCCCAAAAACTGAACAATAAAATCCTTTCCGTTGTCTTCTGTGATATGCACTTTGGAAAGCCCTGTCTGCTGGACAAAGACATATTTGTTCCCCTGCCCCTGTTTAAGCAGGTGACCGCCTGCAGGCCAGGTTTGCAGAAATACCCGGTCCTTCTTTTCGGCTGGTGTCAGCTGGTTTTCAATGAAGGTTAAAATAGCACGATTGGTATGTATCATGGTAGCTGGGACAAATGTCCCGTTTTTTCGCAGTTGAAGCTATTAATTTTACAGAAAATTTCAGAATTTATGAAAGGCATACAAACCATCGCCTTCGATGCGGATGATACATTATGGGTGAATGAACCCTATTTCAGGGAAGTGGAAAACAAATTCTGCGGTCTTCTGGAAGACTATTTACCCCATCATACCGTGGCGCAGGAGTTATTTAAAACAGAGATGCAGAACCTGCCGCTGTATGGTTACGGCGTAAAAGCGTTCATGCTGGCCATGATAGAAACTATTCTGCGTGTGACGGAGAACAATGCCAGTCCCGCGCTGATCGCCAAAGTGCTGGAATATGGCAAGGAGCAGCTGGCCAAAGACATCGAACTGCTGGATGGTGTAAAAGAAGTGCTCGAAGCCCTCAAGGGTAAATACCGCCTGGTGGTCGCTACCAAAGGCGATCTGCTGGACCAGGAGAGGAAGCTTAATAAATCCGGCCTGGCGCATTATTTTCATCACATCGAAATTATGAGCGATAAACAGGAGAAAGACTACCGTAAACTGTTGCGGCACCTGGATTGCTCACCGGAAGCTTTTCTTATGATCGGCAACTCCATCAAATCGGATGTATTGCCGGTGCTGGCCATTGGCGGGCACGCTATCCATATTCCTTATCACACTGTATGGGCGCATGAAGTGGTAGAAGGAGAGGTGAAAGACGACAGATTTTATTCCTTTGAAAACATATCGGCGATACTGCCACAGCTATTGTCATGAAACAACAACTGGACATAAACAACTGGGCCAGAAAAGACCATTATCATTTTTTTAGTCAGTTCGAGGAGCCTTTTTTCGGGGTTTGCGTTAATGTGGATTGTACCCGCGCTTACTACGTATCCAAGGCGTACGGGTATTCGTTTTTCCTGTACTACCTGCATAAGGCCATGGTAGCGATGAATCTTACAGAACCTTTTCGTTACCGTATCATCGACAAACAGGTATGGGTATACGATCATATCGATCCTTCCCCGACCATCAACCGGCCTGACGGCACTTTCGGTTTTGCTTACTTCCCGTATCACGCGGACTTTGAAACCTTTGCTGCTGCTGCGCGCGTGGAAACAGAAAAGGTGCAGGGCAGCACCGGCCTTATACCTGCCGTATCCGGTGAAAACGTGGTGCATTGTTCTTCCATGCCCTGGATCAATTTTACCGGGTTGTCCCATGCCCGCAGCTTTACCTTTCCGGACAGCTGTCCGAAGATCTCTTTCGGTAAGATGACCGATAACGATGGTAAAATGACAATGCCGGTATCAGTACATGTGCATCATGCGCTGATGGATGGCTATCATGTGGGGCTGTTCCTGGACGAGTTCCAGAGACAGTTGGATATTTGATTATTGGGATAATGAGCAAATTTTAAAATGATCAAATATAGTTGCTTACTTCAATAAGGTTCCCGTCCGGGTCCCGGAAGTAAATGGAGAGGATAGGACCATTGGCGCCCGTTCTTTTTACTTCCGATTCCAGGAGGGGAATGTTTTTGCTGACCAGTTCTTCTTTCACTTCACGTATAGGCGTTTGGGTAATAAAACATAAGTCTGCAGAACCGGGGGCCGGACGTATAGCTTTAGGCTCGAATTCTTTCCCCTGCTGATGCAGATTGATTTTTTGCTGACCAAACCGGAGCGCTGTGCGGTTGTCGCCGAAGGTCTGTACTTCCATGCCTAATATATCTTCATAAAAACGGCAGGTGGCCGCTATATCGGCGACGGTAAGGACGAGGTGGTCCAGTCTTGATATCTTCATGGCGAATGGTTTCGTTTGTGCTGAATTTTTGCAAAGTTACCCCGGTTTTCTGTTTATTCTTCCCGGGCTGTAATGAGCAGGCAATGGCCGCGAAACAATAAAATTCGACCCGGACTATAATAATTTCAATCGATTGCGTAATTTAAGTCCAATTCCCTTCCGTTATGAAACACATATTCATCCTGTTTTTGGTCCACATTGTTACAGGAGCGGCGAAAGCTCCGGCTGCCGTACCGCTGCCACTGCCGCGTGCGCTCGCCGGCCCGGCGTCCCCGCATATCGCATCCATCCTTGGAGACACGATCAAAGTAGTCACCGGCAGCACCTTCGCCTATACAACAGATACAAAAGCAGGTGAAGGGCTGGTCAGCACTGCTACCACAGTAGCGCATCTGTTGGCCGAACTGCAAACCAATGTGGCCGTACTGAGCAGCCAGGTAACTGCAGCAGACGGCAAACCCAAAGCTGCGGGCGTCATCCTCGCAGGCGATCGTCTCACACTCACCAACGCCAGGGGCAGCACGACTTACTACCTGCTCCCGGAGCAGCGCGCCCTCACCGGCAGGCTGGAGCTGCTGCGGCCAACAATAACGGCACAAGTAAAGAATACCATCACGCTTCAATATACCGCTGGTCAGCGCAGCCCGGATGCTACCATCACGCTGCATTTCCCGGCAGGCATCACGATCACGCCGGAGAATACGACGGTCAACGTGACCGGCCGCGGCGCCGTGCTGCTCAGGGATTTACCGAGACAGTCCATCGGCCGCACGGGTACCCGCTACTCCTATACGCGTGTAGGCGAAGCAATGATTGACAAGGCTGCAGACGGCGGCGCTACGCTTACCTTGCGCCACCTGGACCTGCGCCCGGCCAACGGGCCCGACCTGGTGCTGACGATACCCGATGTTACGCTGACGGCCACCGGAAGATATTTTATCAGTGCTGCCTGCACCACTTCGCAGCCGGCGGTGCTGGCCAGCTCGGGCCTGGCAGGGGAAACTGCGGACCTCTGGGTGACCAAAACCATCGCCGATTTTAAAAAGGTGATGGTAAAAGATAAACCCTATCACGAATTACGACGCGACTATACGCAGGCACATTTTCGCTGGACGCCGGTCGCCGCCGGCAGGATAACGATGGAATATTCCACCGATAGCGGCAGGCACTGGTCGGCCGCCAAAGCAAGCATAGACGTGGAACACGGTGCTGCCGCCGTTACCGGCCTGCGTCGCGACAAGCTGTATCATTTCCGGCTGCTGGTGAAAGACGGCGTGCATCGCGGCGGTTCCAACATTGCCAGTGATTACACCGGAATGCTGGACATCCGGAAGTTCGGTGTGCAGGGCAATGACACCACAGATCATACCGCCGCTATCAACGAAGCGGTCCGCTTTATGCATAACATCGGCGGCGGCACCCTGCTATTCAGCGAAGGCACCTACAACGTACGCACGGTACACCTGCAAAGCAACGTATACCTCTATATCGGCAAGCAGGCCGTTATCCGTGCGCTGAAAGGCGCCGACGCCCCGGAAACGACCTGGTTCAGCGATCAGGCCTATCGCTCCGGCCTCTCACCCACAGACCGCGGCCCTTACGAAGACCCGGAAAACTACCTCACCAAGCAGGACGTAGGGCATCATTATTTCCACAATGCCATGTTCTTCGGAGAACGGCTCGATAATGTCAAAATCATCGGCAACGGACTCATCACCGGCAATGGCAACCTCGTCACCAGTGACAAGGTAATGAACAACCCTCCCGACAAACGGGCGGATAAAATGTTTTCGCTGAAACTATGCACCAACGTGGAAATAGGCGGTATCCACCGCGATAATGACCTCTGGTATGATTCCGCGAAAGACGTCCCTTACTATATGGATAAAGACGGGCAGCCTTCGTATGATGACAGTAATATGCTGCAGATAGATCGTGCAGGCCACTTTGTGCTGCTGGCTACAGGCACGGACACGCTCTTCGTGCATGACACTTACTTCGGCAAAATGAATCAGACCAGTGTACGGGATATCTATGATTTTATGGGATGTAACCAGGTCACGGTGCAGAATATTTATTCCCGCGTCAGTTCAGACGATATCGTAAAACCGGGATCTGACTGTTCACTGGGATTTACCCGTCCGGCGCGGCATTACCGGGTGCGCAACGTCATTGGCGATACTAACTGCAACCTATTCCAGATAGGTTCGGAAACGGCGGATGATATTACGGATATCTGTGTGGACAACATTTATGTACTGGGCGCCAATAAGGCCGGGTTCTCCATCTCCACCAACGACGGCGGGCATGTGAAGGATATTCACCTCAACTGCGGACATACCGGACCGGTAAACCAGCGGTCCCGCATGATGCGCACCACGGCGCCGTTTTTTATCTCCATTTCCAACAGGGGACGGGTGATAGGCGCTACGGTGGGGCAATATACTTTTGCAGAAGAAGGCCGGAAACGGACGGAACTGCTGGTGCAAAACGTGAGTATCGGACAGGTGGAAAACATCGTGATCAACAGTATTGATATTTCGGAAGTCTACGGGGGCAGCTCTTTTAGTAATGGTGTCCGCTGGAAGCCCTTCGATGGTTCACAGCACCGGGCGACATCTGTCATCGCCGGTTATGCCCTGCCAGCCGCGGCTGCTGTGGAAGGCGGACTGGATTTTACGTTGCCGGATGGCCGTCACACCGGGTATATCCGCCATGTGGCGTTCAACGATGTGCATATCACTGACAAAGGCGGGCGTCCCCTGGCCGATACGGCGCAACGGCCGCCGGAGCTGGGGGTAGGGCAGTATAATGTGTCTAATCTCAGGATACAGCCTGCGTACGGACTGTGGGCCCGTCATGTGGAAGGACTGAGCATCTCGGAAAGTTCATTCAGGTACGAGCAGCCGGACGGGCGCTATGCCTTGTTCCTCGACGATGTACAGGGCGCCGTGCTCTCCGGCGTCAAAACCATCAGGGCGGCAGGTATCAGCGAATGGCTGCGTAGTATCCGGTCTTCCGGTGTTCGTTGGAATAATGTTGTGTTTTACCAGGATGCCTGGGGTAAATCGCCGGTGACAGCCGGCAGCCGTTAGGATGACTATTGTGCCCGGGTGGCCTTGTCAATCCAAAATACCAGCTTATCAGTATTAATTTCTTTCAGCGGGATTTCTTTCTCGTTATCAAGGCCACGGGTGAAATATACCGTGGTTTTTTGCGTTTGACCCTTGTCCAGCCCGTCTTCGAAAAGGGCTACGCCATAAAGTTCTTTGTCTTCGGCAGATTCTGCTGAAATACGCAGGACCCCGATATTGTACTGGCCGTTATTCTTAACAGTGATGACACCGTTCTGATACGTATAAGTGATTCCTTTAATGGTAGCGAGGAAGACTTTGTTGGTGCTTGTCGGGGCCTTGTAGGTCTGGCTTTTCGCCATAAAGGGAGAAAGTGTCAGAAACAGCGAAAAAATCAGTAATTTATTCATCGAAAGATAAAAATATATTGCAAAAATACATTTTATCTTTATACGGCGAATTGTGATTAATTTCGTAACAGTATTAATGAAGGATGTGATGTTTACCGTGGAGAATGATCTCAGCAAACCAATATCCCAATGACCTATTTCAGACTATTGCACCCCGTGCTGCTCGCGCGGGGATCATACATACCGGGACTGCCCAGCTGGAAGGAGAGGAGAAGAAACGAGTCAGTATCATCAACACCCTCAGTCTTGCGTCTATTGCACTTTGTTTAATCTTCGGAACCGTCATTTACTATCTTACCGGTAACCTGGAGATCCTGCTGCCCGCTTACGCAGAAGCCCTTTTGTTTGTGGTGGTGCTTATGCTCAACCATTTCCGTTGGCATAATACAGCAGCCATCCTGACCGCTCTTGTGCATAATCTTTCCATCGTTTACTTCAGCGCCCTGCTGGGCATGGTAACGGAAGTGTACCTGCTTTTCTTTTTTCTTTTAGGCGCTGCGCTGATGGTGTTTTATGGTAAGCCGCTGCTGATAAAGTTCAGTATTGCGATTTCAGTGATCTCGCTGGTATTGTGTGAACTGAATTACTATTACTATTTTATTGAGCCGCTGGAGCTCTCGCTTAACGAGCAGTTTTTGATCCGCTGGGTGACGATTCCGGCTATCCTGGTGCTGGACGTGCTCACTTTTGCGTTGTATGTGCGTACGCTGCGCCGTAAAAATGCGCAGCTGGAACGGAAAGCCACCGCGCTGGAACTGGCGGACAAAGCCACGCGGCGGCAGGCCATGGAGACTTCCCATGAAATGAGGAATCCTTTTAACGCGGTGTATGGTATCTCGCAGGACCTGCTGATGCAGGTACAGAAAAGTGATCTTTACCCGGCTGAACTGAAAGCGTCCATAGAGCATTTGTATTCCGCTTCGCACAACGTGTTGCAGATCCTGAACAACAACCTGGAGCATTTCCGGCAACAGGAAGGGGTGGCGCCGCAGCTGGAGTCGGGCGTGTTTAACGTGCGGGACTGGGCGGAGGAAGCGACGGCCATCTACCAGTACATCGCGAATGTAAGGGATGTCAGTATTGTTTTGGAAGTTGCCCCGGAGATGCCTGCGCGGCTGGAAGGAGATAAGATCAAACTAACGCAGATACTCAATAACCTGTTGTTCAATGCGATCAAATTCACTCATGCCGATAGCACCGTCACTGTGCAGATCAGGCCTGACGGCAAACAATGGCAGTTGGTGGTAAAAGACAGCGGGGATGGAATTCCGCCGGAGCGGCTGTCCACTATTTTTTCACCGTATGTATCTGAACAACACGCTTTTGGCGGGACCGGGCTTGGACTGCCCATTGTGCAGCGTTTCGTGGAACTGATGGGAGGCTCTATCACCGTGACCAGCAAAACCGGCGAAGGGTCTGTGTTTACCGTCAATCTGCCGCTGACAGCGGTGGAGGAGGCGCCTGCGCCGGCTGCCCCGGTGAACAGGAACATCACACTGCGCACTTTCCCCGGTGTGAAAGCGCTGGTGGTAGATGATAACCAGATGAGCAATATGATCCTGAGCCGTTTCCTCGAACGGATGGAATGCAGTACTACCACTGCTTTGGGTGGAGAAGAAGGGTTGGAAAAAGCCATCGCAACGCAGCCCGACATTATTTTCCTGGACTCCCATATGCCGGGCATGGACGGTAAAGCCACGCTGGCGGCGTTACAGGCCAACCCTGTAACGCATAACGCCATCGTGATTATTGTTTCCGGCGACGCGGCCGAAGCATCCATTACAGAGATGCTCGCAGCCGGCGCCGACGATTTTATGACCAAACCCATTGACCTGAAAAGCCTCAACGAGTTAATGATCAGATTTGAAGCTCGTCTTACTACAAATTCTCAGCGTAATCCCTGATTCGCAGTTCCTGGTTGGCGATACCGTAACGGCTGGTATCTTTAGTGCTCCAGGAAATATTTCCTTCCATCATATGTTCCAGCATAAGGATATACCGGTCCAGCAGCGGATAGTCCTGCCCGGAGCTGAGTGACAGCAGTATTTCGGCGGTATGCAGGAATTGCCTTATTTCATCGTCATGAACAGCGGCGGCTTCGCTGACGGCTTTGCTGAGGGGCAGCTGTTTTTTGTTTTTGATCAGCATGACGAGGTTCAGTTCGTCGCCCTGTTCCAGTTCCTTGGTATAGGAAAACAGGTCATTGGCCCAGCAGATGGTCCGGCTGCAAAGCAGGCCGAGGTCTTTGATCAGCGGATCGGCGTACCAGGCAGCCGGCAGGTGTATGCCTTCCATGATTTCTGCGAGGTCGAGGAAGAAGTTGGCGCCGCCGATGCCCGGGCGGTGCAGCATATAGTCTTCCAGGGAGATACCGCCGGTGGCGGTCACATGTTGCATGCGCCAGCTGTTGGACATAAACGCTGCCTGGAGGCTGGCAATAAACCGTTGCTGCCAGTCGGCCGGCCCTATCTGTACCATACGCAGCCAGATGTCCTGCATGGCGAGCAGCAGGGGCGGGTCCTGTTGCGGCTCCGCCTTATACCTGCCTTTCAGGACACCGATCATTTTACCGGCGAGGACTTCAAAGCTGGTGCCGGGGTCGTTGAGGGTGATGCGGTCGATCTCGTCGTCCCAGAGGAAAAGGAGCGTGTTGAAATCTGCCGCGATGGCGAGACGGAAGAGATCGGCATTGGGGAACATGCGGGCTACCATCCAGGTGAATTTCTGTTCCTGGTACAGTGGCCACTGGCCGTCGTTGTTGTCCAGCCCGAATTTCCGGACCCAGGCGGCCGTATGGCGGTCTGCTTTTTCAACCAAAGGATTGAGTTTTCCCGGGAAGGGGCAGTACAGCCCCGGAAGTGTTGTTGTTTCCATAAACTAATATTTAAGTGTTTAAAAAGCGTAGGCGGGCGTTCTTTGGGTGCTTTGATCCCCTGTACCAGTGGTAAATAGTCTTCACGGATCAATCTGCTCGTTCGTTGGCTGTCGAATAAGGCCGGGATAGCTGGCAGGGCAAAACAGGACGCACCTAAAATTAAGACGGCGGCGTTAATTAGCCGCAGCAATTCCGCGGTTTAACAAGTGCCCGGGAATAATACCGGGGTGAATGTGCCCGTTGGAGGGTGGTAATGCCGGTGTTTGACCGGCATCGTTTGGCTGTTTTCAGAAATTTTTCGTTTTGAGATAGTACTTATTTGAAAGGAGGGCGTTATAGGTTCAGTAATCTGATTGTATTGTTCGTGTTGTTGAGTGCAACAGCCATCATTTTATTCATAGTAAACATGCGTTTCAGAGTTAAACTAAAAGCCACACAACCAGCAGCCGTCATTCCAATTAACTACCCGTACGCCTTATCGGCAGTAATTTCCAGAATATTACACCAGGCCGATGAAGACTATGCGTCTTTTCTGCATGACAAGGGTTATGCAAATCCTGGCTCCCTCAAAGCATTTAAACTGTTTTCTTTTTCAGAGATCCGTACTGCCTTCCGGATAGAAGGGGACCGTTTCCGTTTTCTTTCTGACGAAGCCATATTCATGATCTCTTTTCATCTGCCGCAGGTGGCGGAGCCCTTTATTCAGGGGCTGTTTCAGGGAGAGGTCATTGAGATCGCCGATCGCCGCAGCCAGGCGGCCTTCATCATCACAGAAGTGCTCCCGACCCCGACGCCGCTGGAAGACATTCCGGACACAGCTGTCACGGAGGTGATGCTGCAGCCGTTTTCACCGCTGGTTTGCGGTACTAAAAATGACAGGGGATACTATGATTTCCTCTCGCCCCAGCATCCGGATTTCGTAAAACAACTGGTGCATACCTGGCGGGAGAAATTTATCACCATGTATGGGGAAGATGAAGTGGATACCATCTTTGACCCGGTGAGCGTGGAAGTGGTGATGATGGAAAGACCACCCAAGTCCCGGCTGGTGACCATCAAAGCAGATACGCCGCAGGAAACGAAAATCCGTGGCTATACGAACTTCAGGCTAAAAGTAAAAGGCGTGGGGCAGGCGCTGAAGTTACTGGCCGATGCCGGCGCCGGCGTATATAACAGCGCCGGAATGGGAAGCTTACATATTTTATAAAGATATTTTTTGCGTGTCCATGGTTTCAATGGTCGCTTGTTGAGTCGATTATCTAAAGTAAAGTACCATTGCGAATCTCTTCCCTTCACCGTCAGTTGAAGTGGAGTAGTGTTTATTGAGTCGCCGGTCGCCGAAGGGGCCGGCGATTTTTTTACAACCCCTCATCCACCAGGTACAGCACCGACTCATAGTTCTTCTTCACCGCTGCAGACATAGCAATCTCACAGGTTTTGGTGGAAGAATAATACCCGTCATGTTCATTACATTTCACTTCCAGTGACTCCGGACGTGTAGCCGATGCCGTTAGTTCAGGGAACAAGAATCCGCGGTCGCCGGCCATGCCGCAGCAACCGGCATACTTTGGCACTACTACCTCTTCTGCAAAGAACTGGGCCACTTTTACGAACTTAGGCCCTGTCTTCATTTTCTCCAGTGAACAGACCGGATGCAGCGCGATACTTTTTTTCTTGTTGACCGCTGTGACCTTTGGGAGTACGAAATCGTGCAGGAAGTCCACGGCGTCGAGGATACGGAGCTGGTCGAACTTTTCTTTGTTGGCAGCGTTGAGCGCGGGGCGCACATGATGCAGCGTATACGCGCAGGAACTGACGTCGATGACTACCGGCAGCGCGCCCTGGCGGCTGTCATGCCACAGCTTTTCTATGATGTGGTTGGCGGTATGTTCATAGGCATCTTTATATCCTTTGGAAGAGAAGATCTGGCTGCAGCAGGTACCACTCAGGTTATCGGGAACGACTACACTGATACCGGCTTTCCGGCAGACGCTCATGAATGTCTCCATCAGGTTTTTTGATTTGCCTTCGTAAGTGCCGAGCATGCGGGAGATGCAGGCGGGGAAGTATACGATGGAGGCGTCGGCGGACTGCTGCGGTTTAAGGATGCCGAGGTCGGGCGCGGGTTGCAGCTGCTCGGACCATAAGGGTACGGCAGGAATGATGCTGCGGATACCTTTGGTGATACTGGTCATGGCATGTTTGCCGAACACGCGGTTGATGCCGGTGCCTACCCGGATAGCAGTCCTGGCGGCCCATTCTACGGTCCTGAAATGTTTGGCTACCTGCAACGCGAGTTTGTTGGCCGAAGGGGAGTGGTTCTCGCGGCGGAGCCGTTTCACCAGGTCGCCGGTGTTGATATCCACCGGGCAGGCGGTGGCACAGAGGCCGTCAACAGCGCAGGTTTCCAGTACATCGTACTGGTACTGGTCAAGGAGGACTTTATAATTGGCTTTGTCGCCGTTTTTCTGCAACTGTTTGAGCGCTCTCCGGATCACGATCCTTCTGCGGGGCGTGGTGGTGATATCGCGGCTCGGGCATTTATGTTCGCAGTAGCCGCATTCGATACAGCGGTCTACCTCCTCTTCAACGGTAGGCAGTTCCTTCAGGTGCCTGAGGTGAGCGCGGGCATCGGGGTTGATGATCACGCCGGGATTGAGCAGGTTATGCGGATCGGCGGCCTCTTTGATCTTCTTCATGATATCATAGGCATCGCCGCCCCATTCTGTTTCCACGAAGGGCGCCATATTACGGCCGGTGCCATGTTCGGCTTTGAGCGTGCCATCGTATTTGTTGACAACGAGGGCTACCACATCCTGCATGAAAAGTTCGTAACGGGTCACTTCATCGGGCGTGTTAAACGACTGGGTGACCACAAAGTGGATATTGCCGTCTTTCGCATGTCCGAAGATGATGGCGTTGAGATAATTATACTGTGCGAAAAGTTTTTGCAGATCGAGGATGGCATCGCCAAGTTTATCTACCGGGAAGGCGATGTCTTCCAGGATAACGGTGGTGCCGCTGGCGCGAACGGCGCCTACAGCGGGGAACAGCCCTTTGCGGATTTTCCAGAAGAAGGCCTGCTCCGCCGGATCGATGGTAAATACCGGCGGTTCGGACATGTCGAGGCTGGCGGCGGATGCCATGAAACCGTTGACACGGGCGTCGAGGGCTGCCTGACTTTCTTCCTGGAACTCTATCAGCAGCGCGGCGGCTGTTTCCGGCAACGTTTTCACGATGGCGGGCATACCATCCATGTCTTCCACGGCGTGGAGCGAGGCCCGGTCCATCAGTTCCACCATCAGGGCGCCGGCATTGGTCAGCGGCACGATGGCCTGACAGGCGGCGTAGATGGTCGGGAAATATAACAGCGCGGTGGATTTGTAGGCATAGTCCGGCACGGTGTCCATCACGGCTTCGGCGATGAACGCCAGCGTGCCTTCGGCGCCTATCAGCAGGTGGGCCATAATGTCCAGCGGATGATGATAGTCGATGAAAGCGTTCAGGGCATAGCCTACGGTATTTTTAGTCTGGTATTTATGACGGATACGGTCGTGTAAAGCGCGGTCGGCGGCGATCAGGTCGCGGCAGTCGGCCAGGCTCACAAACAACGGCGCACATTCCATCTCAAAACGGGCGTAATCTTTTTTATGCTCTGTGCTGAAAGTGTTGCCGTCGGGCAGGATAAACCGGATGTAGCGGGTGGTGTGATAGGAGTTGAGCGCCACGCCGCAGCACATGCCGCTGGAGTTGTTGGACAGGATACCGCCCATCATGGCCGAGTTGATGCTGGACGGATCAGGGCCGATTTTACGGGCATGCTTTTTCAGATAGGTGTTGACCATCGCGCCGGTAATGCCCGGCTGCACCCGCACGGCCAGCCCTTTTTCTTCTATCTGTATTTTATTCCAGTACTGGCTCAGGTCTACCAGGATACCATCGGTAATGGACTGGCCGGAGAGACTGGTGCCTCCGGTACGGAACACCAACGGAATACGGTACTGCTGCGAGAAGCGGAACAAAGCTACGATCTCAGCTTCACCGATCGGTTGCACGACCGCCTGCGGTACCAGGTGGTAGAAGCCCGCATCAGAGGCATATGAGATAAGATCGATATACCTGGACTTGATACGATTTTCAGGTAAGATTTTCTTGAGTTCGTGTGCGATGTTCATGGCGACTGTCCTTATTCCTTGACTGGTTGAAGTTCACGTTATAGTCAGCAAGTTATATAATTTTACATCTTTATTATATCTTTAGCCACCGCTTTCTTAAATAACCAGTACTTCAAACCATGCCTGGATCCAACAACCTATTGTCCGTTTTACTGTCAGCTAGTCTCTTCCTGGTAACACCTTTACTGACCCATGCACAGCAGCCTGCGCGTGATACCCTGCCGCCGCCGAAAGTGCAGCAGCTGTCAGAAATCTCCATCATACAGCAAAAGGCGCTGGTGGAGCGGAAAACAGACCGGCTGATCTATAACGTGACCAGCAGCGTAGGCGCCGCCGGTGCGAATGGACTGGAGGTGATGGCCCGGGTACCGGGCCTGCGGGTGACGGACAACCTGATCGCGATCGCCGGCAAAGGCGCCGTAAAGGTGATGGTCAACGGGCGGATTATCCCGCTGGCGGGCGAAGACCTGCAACGGTACCTCAAGTCTATGTCAGCAGGGGAAATAGCCCGCGTGGAAGTGATCACCAACCCCTCCGCCGCTTATGATGCGGACGGCAATGCCGGTCTGATCAATATCGTGACGCGGCGTGACAGAAACCAGGGATTCAACGGGGAAATACAGGCCGGCGGCAAACTGTCGGACTACGGCTTCAAAAAGCTGTACGGTGTTTCCAACTACGGCACCATGTCCGCCGGAGGGAACTTCAGCTATAATACCCCAAATGGTCGCTGTACGGTAACCTCAACTATGAACATGGCCGCTTCCTCGAAGGCTTCGGCATCGACCTGCAATATCCAAACCGGTTCTGGTCCCAGACAGACACCGGCAATTATAAGATCCGCAATCTCAACCTGGTGCTGGGTACAGACTACAAGATAAGTAACCGCACCACCATCGGATTTAACTACAGCGGCGCACGTACCGCCTACATTGGCGACGACCATGTGAACAACCCTGTATTCAATACCAGCAGCATGCTGGATTCACTGCTGCGCACTTTCGCCACCTATCAGCCCGTAGCATGGAGCACGGGGCTGAACCTGCACCTGGTGACAAAGCTGGACTCCAGCGGAAAACAGTTCTCCGTCGATGCGGACTACTTTAATTATTACCGCACCGACAAATCCGATTTCATCAGCCAGCGCTATGACGGAAAAGGAGAGGCCATCACCAACGGTACCACCAAATATTTTGATACCAACAAACAGGCGATCAATATTTATACCCTGAAAGCGGATTTACAATGGCCTACTGCCTTTGCCAATTACGCCTTCGGCGGAAAACTGAGCTTTATCAATAACTACAGCAACGTGTTTTACTACAGGAACCTGCAGGGCGAAATGGAGTACGATAAAAGTCTTAGTAACGAATACGACTATACGGAAAACACACAGGCAGTATATGCTGCCGCCGCTAAAGAGGCCGGTAAATGGAAGCTAAATGCCGGCCTGCGTATGGAAGCCACCCAGACAAAAGGGGTTTCTCATGTACAGGACAACACGATGAACAATAACTACGTGAAACTGTTCCCGTCTTTCTCCGCCGACTGGAACTACCATAACGACAACCACCTGGCTTTTACCTTCGGGAAACGTATCAACCGGCCGGTATTCTGGGACCTGAACCCGTACAAGTCGCTGACCACAGCCTATAGCTACCTCGAAGGCAATCCTTACCTCCAGCCGGAATATAACAGCAACTTCGAGTTGTCACACCACTGGCAGCAACGTTTTACCGCCGCAGCTTTCCTGAATATCACCAACAATGGCTTCAACCGTATTACGGTGGCAACGCCGGATAACAATACCGTTTATACCACGCCGGTGAACTTCCTGAAGATATACCGCTACGGGCTGTCTGCCAGCGCCACGCTGCAACCGCTGCCATGGCTGGAAAGCATCAACCAGGTGAGCGGTTATCATACCGACGCCCGCAGCGCACTGCCTAACATCCCCGATATCAACGGCATGAGCGTATACCTGGCTACCAACAATAACATCGCGCTTAACAAAGATAAAACCCTGATGGCAGCGCTTAACTTCTGGTGCCAGTTTCCCGAAGTGGACCATAACGGTAAGTCCAACACCTATTACAATATGGACCTCGGCCTTAAAGCGGTCTGCCTGCAAAACCGCATGAGCATCGCGCTCAACGGCGCAGACCTCTTCCGCTCCAGCGCCAGCATCGTACGTTCCACGGTGAACAATATTCCGCAGACATTTACCCACTTCCAGGTGAACAGGCATATACGCCTCTCCGTAAGCTACAAGCTGGGACACTCCACCCGTAAACGGGAGGTGAGAGGTACCGGTAACGAAGAGGAACGTAAGCGGACTTAATGCTTACATTTTTCCAATAATGCAATTTTGATATCATGGCATGTGGTCCCCGGGCTCACGCCCGGGGCAACAATGTTGTTCAGGCTTTTTAGGAATTAGATTTCTTAATGTATGGTTTAGCGTGTTTCCTGACTCTTGTTCTCCTCTAATCTTTTGATCTCAGCTCTCAATTCTTAACCCTCAGCCCTTTCTCAGTACTTAACCCTAAACCCTTTGTTCTCAGCACTTTGTTCTCAGCACTTTGTTCTCAGCACTTTGTTCTCAGCACTTTGTTCTCAACTCTCAGCTCTCAACTCTCAGCTCTCAGCTCTCAACTCTCAGCTCTTAGTCCTCAACACTTAACTGCGCCCCGATCGTTCATTTACAGCTCTTTTTATGTGATTTGAACAATTGTTTAAAAAAGTTGTTCAATTTTGAAAAATTGTTTTACCTTCGGTTTAAAATCAGGCATATGGCAGTGAAAAAGGAACAGGACGCCAGCACAGAAGAAAGAATACTGGCAGCAGCGCGGATCGTATTTACCCGTAATGGATTTGCGGCGACCAAGGTACGGGATATCGCTGCAGAGGCGGATATTAACCTGTCACTGGTCAACTATTATTTCCGCAGCAAGGAGAAACTATTTGAGGTAGTGATGGCGGAAGCGGTACAGAAGCTGGTGTTTGAGATTTCGACTTTTTTTAACGATAAGCAACTGACCATCCCGGAGAAGATCACCAAGGCGGTCAATTATTATATTGACCTGCTGCTGGAGAACCCGGATTTTCCCCTGTTTCTGGTCAATGAGATTATTACCGGAGATGATATGTTTACCCGCTTTGCCCAGCAGAACACCTTGTTCCAGTCAGACCTGATCCGGCAGCTGTTTGCCATGAAGGAAGAAGGTAAGCTATCCGTTCATCCGATACATATTATGATGAACGTGATCGGGCTGGTAGTGATGCCATTCCTGGCCAGGCCAATTCTGGAGCGCAATGAACTGGTAAAGGACGGAGAGTTTGTGAAGTTGATGAATGAACGGCGGGTACTGATCCCATTGTGGCTGAAAGGTATGTTGGGGTAAGCAACCCCCTTTTTTTGCAGATGGATTGAACAGTTTTTTAAAACAATATTTCAAACCGAATCATGCATCATGAAAGTATGTAAACTGTTGGGTTGTATCATGATGTTGGCCGGGCTCACAGCAGAGGCTCAGCAACAGGCGCTGACCCTCGAAACCTGTTACGCCCTTGCCAGACAGAACTATCCGCTGATCAAACAGTACGATCTGATAGCCCGCACCAGCCGCTACACCGTGGCCAACGCCGGTAAGCTGTATCTGCCGCAGCTCACGGTGTCCGGGCAGGCCACTTACCAGTCGGAGGTCGTCGACTTCGCAGCAGTGCTGCCGCCCATTCCCGGCCTGAACCCTCCGCAGCTCAGTAAAGACCAGTACCGCATCCAGGCGGAGGTGTCCCAGCAAATCTACGACGGCGGCGTTACGCGCTTCCGGCAGGAAGCCAGCCGCGCCAACGAAAAGGTGCAGCAGCAAAGCCTGGAAGTGAGCCTCTATGCCGTCCGGGAGAGAGTGACCCAGCTGTACTTTGCCGTACTGCTGATGGATGCCCAGCTGCGCCAGAACGCCCTGCGGCGTGACAACCTGCAAAGTACCACCGATAAAATGAAAGCCGCCCTGGCTAACGGTGTCGCCTATAGGAGCAACGTGGCGGAGCTGCAGGCCGAAATCTTGAATGCGGACATGGTCACCACAGAATTCAGGGCTAACCGTAAAGCCTATCTGAAAATGCTGTCCACCTTTATTCATCAGCCGCTGGGCGACAGCACTATACTGGCCTATCCGGAAACGGCACTCCCCGCTGAAGACATCCATCGTCCGGAACTGACGCTGTACGACTATCAGCAGAAAACTTTTGATGTACAGGAACGGCAGCTGAAATCCGCTTATCTCCCCAAACTGAACGCTTTCCTGCAAGGCGGCTACGGCCGGCCCACGCTGAACATCGTCAGCAATGACTTCGGCAGCTGGTGGATGGGAGGGTTGCGGCTCAACTGGTCCATCGGTAGCCTCTACTCCCTGAAAAACAACCGCCGCCTGCTGGACATCCAGCGCAGCAACGTGGACATAAGCCGGGAAACCTTCCTGCTGAACACTACGCTCACCCTGCAGCAGCAACAACAGGATGTGGATAAATACGCCGCCCTGATGGAACAGGATGACGAGGCTATCCGCCTGCGTACAGCCGTGCTGCAATCCGCCAAAGCGCAACTGGACAACGGCGTCATTACCGTTCATGAATACATCTCGCAGGTGAACGCGGAAAATCTGGCCAAACAGACGCGTATCCTGCATGAAATACAGTTGCTACAGGCGCAATACAATTATAAAAACACTTCCGGGAACTGATTAACTTCTTGTAACATGAAATACCATCTCATTTGGATAACAGCCGCCGTGATGATGACAAGTGCCTGCGGGGACGGCAAACCGGGATACGACGCCTCCGGCAATTTTGAAGCCGATGAAGTGATCGTGTCCGCACAACAGAATGGCGAACTATTGTCCTTCACGGTTAAGGAAGGCGACAAACTCAACGGCGGCCAGATTGTGGGACAGATTGATGTGACCATCCCCGCGCTGCAACAGCAACAGGTGCAGGCTTCCATACAAGCCCTCCGGGAGAAAACCAATAATCCGCAGCCACAGGCTCAACTGGTGGAACGGCAGCTGATGGTGCAGGAAGCGCAGCTGCAACAGCTGTACCGCGAACGCAAAAGAACGGAGAACCTCGTGAAAAGCGACGCTGCCACACAGAAACAACTGGACGATATGAACGCGCAGGTAGATCAGCTTGAAAAACAACTCAACGTTACCCGGCAGCAACGCAACCTTTATAATTCCAACATCGCCACACAGAACCGCTCTATCCTCAGCGAACAGGCGCCACTGGAAAAATCAATGGCCCAGTTTGCTGAGCAGGTACGGAGAGGGCAGATCGTGAATCCTATCACCGGCGTAGTGCTCTCCCGTTACGCGCTGAAAGGAGAGATGGCGGCGACAGGCAAACCGTTGTATAAGATCGCCAATATCGATACCCTCTTCCTGAAAGCTTACGTTACCGGCGTTACGCTGCCTAAAATCAGGCTGGGACAGGAAGTACAGGTACGCATTGACCAGGGCAAAAAAGAATACAAAGCTTATCCCGGTACCATCACCTGGATCTCCGATAAATCAGAATTCACGCCCAAGACCATCCAGACAAAGAATGAAAGAGCCAATCTCGTATATGCGATCAAGGTAAGCGTGAAAAACGACGGCTATCTGAAAATAGGTATGTACGGGGAAATGCTGATCCCGCAAAAATAAGCTCATGAACGCAGTGGTGCTGGACCATATAACCAAAACGTACGATGCCGGCAAAGTGCTGGCGGTAGACGATGTGTCGCTGGAAGTGGCTGCCGGAGAACTGTTCGGCCTCATTGGCCCGGACGGCGCGGGCAAAACCTCCCTCTTTCGCATCCTCACCACGCTGCTGCTGCCGGATAAGGGCACGGCGTCTGTCAATGGCAAAGACTGTGTAAAAGATTATAAAACCATCCGCCGCAGCGTAGGCTATATGCCCGGCAGGTTTTCCCTGTACCAGGACCTTACCGTGGCAGAAAACCTCCATTTCTTTGCCACGCTCTTTGGCACTACCATCGAAGCGAACTACGACCTTATCCGCGACATCTACGAACAGATCAGGCCTTTCAGCGATCGCCGCGCAGGTAAGTTGTCCGGCGGCATGAAACAGAAGCTGGCGCTGTGCTGCGCGCTGGTACATAAACCGGAAGTACTGTTCCTCGACGAGCCTACTACCGGCGTAGATGCAGTGTCCCGCAAAGAATTCTGGGAGATGCTGCGTTCCCTCAAACAACAGGGCATCACCATCGTGGTATCCACGCCTTATATGGATGAAGCCGTGCTCTGCGAGCGCATTGCGCTCATCCAGGACGGTAAAATCATGTCTGTCGATACGCCGGCCAATGTGATCGCCACCTTCCCGGTAAAACTATATGCTGTAAAGGCCGCCAATATCTACCGGCTGCTGGCTTCCCTGCGGGAAGACGCTGCTGTAGACAGCTGCTATGCATTCGGGGAATATGTCCACGTCACTTTCCGCGCCGACGCGGTCCGTGACCTGCAGGCATGGCAGCAATCCCTTGCTGCAAAAGGACATGAGCAGATAGCGGTGAAAGCCATCTCCCCCACCATAGAAGATAGTTTCATCCGTCTCATGAATGAAAAACAAAACGCACAGCCATGAGTGAAAAGGTGATCATATGCGATGGACTGACAAAACAATTCGGCGACTTTGTTGCTGTTAATCATATAACCTTTGACGTTAGTAAAGGGGAGATCTTTGGTTTTCTCGGCGCTAACGGCGCCGGTAAAACCACGGCCATGCGGATTCTCTGCGGACTATCCTATCCCAGCTCCGGCAAAGCCACCGTGGCCGGTTTTGATGTCTACAAACAACAGGAGTCCATTAAAAAGAATATCGGTTATATGAGCCAGAAGTTCTCCCTGTACGAAAATCTTACGGTGCTGGAGAATATCGAATTTTTCGGGGGCGTGTACGGCGTATCGCCTGCGGAGATCCGCCACCGCAGCGACCGGCTGGTCAATAAACTGGGACTCGCACAGGAAGCAAGGAAGCTTGTAGGCGCGCTGCCGTTGGGCTGGAAGCAGAAGCTGGCCTTTTCGGTCGCTATCTTCCACGATCCGCAGATCGTATTCCTGGACGAGCCTACCGGTGGCGTGGACCCCATCACACGACGGCAGTTCTGGGATATGATTTACGAAGCCGCTGCTGCAGGGATCACGGTATTTGTCACCACCCACTACATGGATGAAGCGGAATACTGCAACCGCATCACCGTAATGGTTGATGGTAAAGTGGAGGCGCTGGATACGCCCGGTAATCTGAAGACGAAGTTCGGCGCAGGCTCTATGGACGAAGTATTTTATCAACTGGCCCGTGGCGCTAAAAGGTCGGCCGATTAAAAGGATGATATGAAACAGTTGTTGGTATTCATCAGGAAAGAATTTTTTCATGTGTTCAGGGACAAACGTACCCTGCTGATCATGTTCGGCCTGCCGGTGGTACAGATCGTGCTTTTCGGCTTCGCACTCACCAGTGAAGTGAAAAATATAACCCTTACCGTTATCGATCAGGCGCGGGATGTTAATTCCACCCAGGTCATCAACAAAATAAAGTCATCTTCCTATTTTATTGTGGACGAATCGACGGTCAACTACGATGCGGTAACCACCGCGTTTAAGAAGGGGACTGCCAAATGTGCGCTGATTTTCCCCGCGGGATTCGGCAATGACCTTCAGCATGCAGGCCAGGCGCAGGTGCAGATCCTGACAGATGGCTCCGATCCCAACATGGCCAAAACGGTGGTCAATTACCTGACGGCTATCCTGACAGCCTATCAGCAGGAGATCAGCCCCGGAACACAGTTGCCCTACCGGATCATCCCGGAGCAGCGCATGCTGTATAACGAAGAGGGCAATGGCTCCCTGAATTTCATCCCCGGCGTGATGGCGCTGGTCCTGATGCTGGTGTGTACGGCGCTTACTTCGGTGGCGGTTGTCCGCGAAAAGGAACTGGGCACCATGGAGATCCTGCTGGTATCGCCTTTTAAGCCGCTGCTGGTGCTGCTGGCCAAAGCGGTGCCTTACCTGGTGCTGTCATTGGCCAACTTTACGCTGATACTGTTGCTGGCCGTATTCGTATTGCATGTGGACGTGAAAGGCAGCGTCCTGCTGCTCTTCCTGGTCAGCACCTTGTTTATCATCGCTTGTTTGTCCATCGGGTTGATGATTTCCAATGCCACCAATTCCCAGCAAACAGCCCTCCTGTTGTCGATGATGGGCATGATGATACCTACGCTGATCTTCACAGGGTTTATGTTCCCGCTGGAGAATATGCCCTGGATATTCCAGTGGATCTCCTACGTAGTGCCGTCACGGTGGTACTTCCTGATCATTAAGGCCGTCATGCTGAAAGGACTGGGCTTTTCCTATATCTGGAAGGAGATGGTCGTATTGCTGGGGATGACAGTGGTAGCACTGTCTGTTGCGTTGAAGAACTTTAAAATCCGCCTGTCATGAAAGTACTGCGTTTCATTCTGAAGAAAGAGTTCCGGCAGATTTTCCGTGACAAGACCATCCTCGCGATGATGCTGGTGATGCCTACCGTGCAGCTGATCATCCTGCCGCTGGCCATGAACTTCGACGTAAAAAGTGTGAACATAGCGGTGGTGGACAATGATCACAGCACGATGTCGCAGCAGCTGATCAACAAAGTCGGCGCTTCCGGTTACTTCCGGATTATCGCGGCGGCGCCTTCTTTCCCCGAGGCGCTGGGATATATCGAAAGAGAGGCGGCGGACGTGGTGCTGGAGATCCCGCCCGGATTTGAGCGTAACCTCGTGCGGGAGGGAGCGCAGCATGTGGGAGTGTCCATCGATGCGATCAATGGCACAAAGGCCGCGCTGGGCGGCAGTTACCTGCTGAATGTGATCGCTGACTACAACCAGCATATCCGGCTGAATGAGCAGGGTAAATACACGCCCGGTAAAGGCGTGAACATCGGTGTCACTTATTCCAACTGGTACAATCCTTTGGCTGAATACCGCTTTTATGTGGTGCCTGCGGTGATGGTACTGTTGCTGACACTGATCGCGGGATTTCTTTCTGCCCTGAATATCGTGCGGGAAAAAGAGATGGGGACCATTGAACAAATTAACGTGACGCCGATCAAAAAATGGCAGTTCATCCTTGGGAAGCTGATTCCTTTCTGGGTGGTGGGACTGGTAGTGTTTACGCTGGCGCTGGCAGTAGAGTGGGCGGTATACGGTATATGGCCGGTAGGCAGTTTTGCGCTGCTGTACCTGTTTGCCGCCGTATACCTGGTGGCGCTGCTGGGTTTCGGCCTGCTGGTGTCTACCTATACAGACAACCAGTTACAGGCCATGTTTGTCGCGTTCTTTTTTGTGATGATATTTATGCTGATGAGCGGACTGTTTACCGCGGTAGATAGTATGCCCCGCTGGGCGCAGGGCATTGCGGCGCTCACGCCGGTGACCCACTTTGTGAAAGTTGTGCGTATGATCGTACTCAAAGGCAGCGGTTTCGCCGATGTACAAAAAGAGTTCCTGTACCTCGTGATATTTGCTGTAGTACTCAACAGCTGGGCCATCTGGAATTACCGGAAGACCAGCTAGTCCTGTTGTTTTTTCCACCTGCGGTACGCCTCCGGCATACAATGCCCGCAGGGCCTGTATCCATGAGCGATCGCTTCTGTTTCCCCGGAGAAAAATACCCGGTTGGCCGTCAGCATTCTTTTGCCGGAGCGGCAGGAGAGCAGCCCGTATATTTTCAGCCGGCGGTTGCCGCCCAGCGTCAGCCGCCCATCCCGCCTGAGCCGGCATATCTGCCGGTTGCGCGCTATGGCGCTTGTTCCCATTGCTGCATGATCATACATAGTACCCTCAACTTAAAGCGTCATGGAAAATGATGCCCAGCGTATGCCTGTTACCGTTATGGACCGGGCTGACGCCATGTTTCATATTGACCCTGTAATAACCCTTGGCGCCTTTTACCGGCCTGAAGTTGGTGGTAAAGATGAGCATGCTGCCCCGTTTGGGCTGCAGCACATTAGCTTTGGACTGCGCCCGGGGTATTTGTTCCGTAAGCACAAATTCGCCGCCGGTATAATCTTCTCCCGGTTCATTCAGAAACAGCACCATCTGCATGGGAAAATAAATATCACCGTAGAGGTCCTGGTGCAGTGTGTTGAAGCCGCCGGCGCCATATTTCAGGATGAGTACCGTGGGCTTGTCCTGCCCGGCAGCCTTGCATTGCAGCAGCAGCTCCTCATGCGTGGCGGGAAAGGTGGTATTGATATGCAGCACCTCCATCCATTTGTTGGCCACCGGCGCGATGTGGCTGTATACCGTTTGCCGCATAGCCGTGATCAGGGAAGACAGCGGATATTTAAAGTACTTGTATTCCCCGCTGCCAAAGCGATAGCGTTCCATCGAAATAGTTTTGCGGTAGAGATCGGGGGATGCGTAATTATTGATCAGCTGTTTGCATTCTTCCGCTGATAACACATTGTCTGCCACGCAGTATCCTTTGTCGTGCAGTGTTTCGGTGATGCCGGACCAGTCCTTTGCCTCCAGCCGTTCGATGATGTTCTTCATATGCCTTCATATTATCCCTGTAAAAGTAGGACGACTACCATCCATGTAAAACCCGTTTCTTGCGGTTTTGAAATTCGTTATCGGTTTTATAACTTTCGGTTATGGGTGATAATCAATTGTGATGATAACATCATAGAGGCTGCTATTACCTTTGAGCTATTGAATTGTAAGGAAACTATTGTACAATGAAAACAGACTGGATTCCCGTTTTGCTCTTTGCCACTACCGGCCTCGTAGTAGCAAAGGAATGCATCAGTGCCCGCCGTCAGAAGAAAAAGGCTGACGAGGCTTACGCCGCCTGGCTTACGACCCACCAGCCGGAAAATGTTTGGAGTGGCTTGAGCAGCCGCCAGATACCCAACTCCACGGAGCGTGGCCGCCTGATACAATATGGCCACGACCTGATCGCCAACACGGCACAGTACCTGGGACCGCAGGGCTCTGTTGCGCAGATCTCCAACGGCATGAACTGCCAGAACTGCCATCTGCAGGCAGGGACAGTGCCTTATGGCAACAACTTCGGTAAGGTGTACGCCACGTACCCGTTGTTCCGCGCCCGTAACAACGGTGTGCAGACCATCTACGACCGTGTGAAAGACTGTTTCGAAAGAAGCCTTAACGGTCATGCGCCGGACACCGGCAGCCGGGAAATGCAGGCGATCTACGCCTATATCCGGTGGCTGGGAGAAGATGTGCCCAAAGGCACTAAACCGAAGGGCACCGGTATCATGAAGCTGCCGTACCTTAGCCGTAGCGCCGATCCTGCCGCCGGTATGCTGGTGTACGAACAGAAGTGCAGCAGCTGTCACGGTAAAGAAGGAGAAGGACAATCCAGTCCGGTGGGGCCGGGGTACAGTTACCCGCCCCTGTGGGGACCGCACAGTTATAACGACGGCGCAGGACTTTACCGCTTAAGTAATTTTGCCGGCTTCGTGTATAACAATATGCCGCTGGGGACCACTTATCACCGGCCACAGCTTTCAGAAGAAGAAGCATGGGACGTGGCGGCGTTTGTCAACAGCCGGCCACGGCCGCATCTCAACCAGGACAACGACTGGAAGCTGACAGCTAAAAAGCCGGTGGATTTTCCTTTTAAACCATATGCAGACACTTTTTCCGAGCGGCAACATAAATTTGGTCCTTACCAACCGATAAAGGAAGCACAACAAGTCACAAAATAAAAACCCAGATATGAAGAAATTCCTTGTAGTTCCACTGATGATGATGATGTATACCGGTTACGCACAAACGACCGATGCGCAGCTGCGCAAAAACCGCGAATATACCGGCGCTGTAGCCAGGCAGAAGCAGTATCACGCCATCTATCAGCTTGATAAGAACGATCCTAAAGTAATTCAGAAAGCTATCCGGAATATCAATAATGCATTAAATGACCCCCGCCTGAAAGGGAAGTTACAGATAGAGCTGGTGGCTTTTTCGGCCGGTACCGATGCCTATCTCAAAGGCAGTGAATACGAAGAAGCGCTGAAAGCGCTGGTAGGCCGCGGCGTGATCGTGGCGCAATGCCAGAACACCCTCGAAGAGCGGAAGATACCCAAAGAACAACTCTACGACTTCATCGCACTGGTGCCCAGTGGTAATGGAGAATTGATCATCCGTCAGGCCGAAGGCTGGTCTGTCGTTAAACCGTAACATCCATGAAACGATTATTTTTCCCCACGCTGCTGCTGGCAGCACTGACCCATAGCGCCTATGCACAGGACCACCGCTTCGATCCGCCGTGGAACAAACCGCCGGAAAGCAAAGTGATGTTTACCGTACCCGGTGTGGATAACGTACCGGACTTATATGGAGATATCAATGATCCGCAGCTGGTGGTATTTTTCGCGGGCAACCAGTTTATGTGCATCGATGAACTGCTGGCGGCTTTTAAGCAACAATATCCCGCCTACCAGCGCGTGTTTGCAGAAACGCTGCCACCAGGCATACTGGCGCAGCAGATAGAAGGCGGTTCCCTCACGCTGGGCAACATGCGCATCACTCTGCAGCCGGACGTGTATACCGCTGGTAAAACACGGATCACCGCTATGGCTGACCGTTTTACCCGCACGGAAGTGTATGCTTATAATAAACTGGCGCTCATGGTGCCCAAAGACAATCCCGCGAAAGTGCACAGCCTGAGCGATCTGGGGAAGCCGGGCGTACGGGTGGCTATGCCTAATCCCGCGTGGGAGGGCATCGGTAAAAGAATTGAAGAGGCTTATGTGAAAGCCGGCGGAGCAGAACTGAAGCACCGGATCATGGATGTGAAGGTGAAAGACAGTACTACGTTCCTTACGCAGATCCATCACCGGCAGTCTCCCATGAGAATTCTATACCGCCAGAGCGACGCCGCACCGGTATGGTATTCCGAGGCCTGGTACCAGCAGATGATCGGCCACCCGGTATCGTTGGTAACGATCCCGGACAAACATAATATAACAGCCACGTATATGGCAGGGCAGCTGAAGAATGCGCCCCACCAGCAGGCAGCGGCGGATTTTATGGATTTCCTGGTAAGTGATAAAGCGAAGGCTATTTACCGTAAGTACGGCTTTGATATTTAGAGATTTTTTGATTTACGATTTTTTGATTTCGGGAATCATAAGAACGAAGATCGGAGCGGTTCCATTCGATTTTGTCCATCCCCGAAATCAAAAAATCGTAAATCAAAAAATCCCTACATGAGCCGTCCCCAATACATCCGGGTGGTATAATGGATGGTGATATGCCCATCTTCCTGAAACTGGCCGAACAGCTGTTTTAAATCCTCTACCATAGAAGGGTACCGGGCATCCTCCCGGGTGGGCATATACGAAGAAGAGAGCAGGCGCCCTTCCAGCCCGTTGTAATCGAAAACCTGTTTGTTGGCGAACTCGGTGAGCGTTACGCCGGCGGGATGAAAGAACTGTTCGATGACCGCTATGTCTATATTACGATGGTTAAGTTCCTTGTACTGGTTGCCGTGTTTTTCGATTAATTGCTCATAGGCTTTTTCAAACGGTGAGTTTGTCATCCGTTCGTTCCAGAACAGGATAACATATCCTTCCGGTTTTAGGATGCGTGTGAACTCAGCGCGGGTGGTTACCTGGTTGAACCAGTGAAACGCCTGGCCGGCGATGATCACGTCGATGCAGTGTTTTTCAAGGGTCGTATGTTCTGCGGTGCCATCTACCGCAAAAAATTTCGCATAGCCTTTCAGCAGCTCTTCACTTTTCTCTCTCATTTCCTGGTTGGGCTCCACCCCCAGTACGGCATAGCCTTTCTGCAGGAACAATTCGGAAGAGATGCCGGTGCCGGACCCGATGTCGGCCAGCAACATGCCCGGTTGCAATACAGATTGTTGTTCCAGGAAGGAGATCATCTCTGCCGGATAGTGTGGCCTGTATTTTACGTAATCTTCCACACGGTTACTAAAGCGACTGGTACTGTTTTGCATACTGCAATATTAACAATATTTTGCCGCCCGGTAAAACGTGTGGAAGACTCCATATGACCGTTAATAGGTCTTATAGGCCGCAGCTACGTGTTCGTCACCATAACCTGCATCCTGGGCGCGTTGGAAGATACCTTTTATAAAGGAAGGCACTTCCGCGGAAATGTTGGCGTCTTTGGCCTGTTCAATAAACAGGTCCATCGCACCGGAGCACAGGTTCAGCGAACTATGGCGCTGGTGATAATCGCCGGCTTCAATAATATCGCCCTGGTGTTTGAGCATTTCTCCCAGCGCCGGCGCCAGCTGAAGGATCATATTGCCCAGCGCGGTTGGCGGCAGTCCTTCCGACTCGAAAAGTTTGGTGGCATGAAAATAACCACCGATGGCGCCAAAGAGCACGGAGAGGAAGCCCATGTCCCAGGTGGAGGCAGCGCCCGGATCTTCGCCCATGTACTGCAGCCCGGCAGCAACAACTTTCAGCGTGGCCTCGCTTTGCGTATAGGCGTCCTTGTTACCGGACATGAAAAATACGGTGTCAGGCCGGCCCACCTGGTCGGGCATAGCCATGATGGCGCCGTCGATGTAGGTGATACCTTCCGCGGTGGCCCAGGCATCGAAGTCCCGCGCTTCTTTGGGGGTGCCGGAGCTCAGCTGTACAAACACCTTTCCTCTTAAAGCCTCCGTAGCTCCGGGCGTTTCCAGGATTGTACGGCTGATCTTATAATCGGTCACGCAGAAGATGATA
This sequence comes from Chitinophaga oryzae, assembly GCF_012516375.2. Classification (NCBI taxonomy): domain Bacteria; kingdom Pseudomonadati; phylum Bacteroidota; class Chitinophagia; order Chitinophagales; family Chitinophagaceae; genus Chitinophaga; species Chitinophaga oryzae. The sequence continues at coordinate 6,680,974 of NZ_CP051204.2, read as the reverse complement.
ATATCTCCGGCGGCGATGGCTGCGGTCACGCTTTCTGCCAAAACGGCGCCGGCCCCCTGCAGCGGCGCTGCTTTGGCGGCGCTGCGGTTCCATACGGTCACCTGATGTCCTTCCCTGAGATAAGTACGTACCAGTGCAGCTCCCATATCTCCTAATCCTATAATGGTAATCTTGTTTTTTGTTTCTTTTGTCATCGTTGTATGTTTTATAATGGATGACAAATGTCAAACGAATCGCGGTGCTGAACAATACAGGCAAAAATGTTCAGATACGGATATTTTTTTCCGGGTATTTATTGCACTGTTCGCAATGCGGAAAAAAAACGGCGTATAATTTTTCCTGATATCGAAAATGATTTCATTTTTCGTAAGGTACTTTTACACCCGGTCAATTACCTATAACACATTGTACATTTCTTTCCGGATTTGTAGCTCCGGATACTGACCAAACAATCAGGTATCGTCAAAAACCAGCGGCGTAACACGCCCGGCATTGCATTGCCTATACCCAACGGAAACGAACTAACAATATATAAACAATGCATATCAAAAAGATTCTACTGACAGGCATTTTGAGTATTTTATCCCTATTCCTCCATGCTCAGAGCAGCATCAGCGGTCATTTGAAAGACGCTGCCGGCTCGCCCGTCCCCGGAGTGTCCGTCAAAGTGCAGCATGGCACCGCGTACGCTGTTTCCAACACGGAAGGCTATTATCATATAAAAAATATTCGTCCGGGCAGGCATACCCTCCTGATATCTGCCGTAGGCTTTAAAAGCGAACAGAAAGAACTTATCCTGAAAGAAGGAGAACAACAGCAGTTAAATATCCGGCTGGAAAACGCGATCAGCGAAATCAACGCCGTATCGGTGATTGGACGCTCCGCCAACCAGGAGGTGAACCGGCAGGCTTTTAACGTGACCGCTATTGATGCAAAAAAACTATATAACTCCACCCTCGACCTGTCGCACGCGCTGGACCGCGTTTCCGGCGTAAGGGTGCGGGAAACCGGCGGCCTCGGCTCCCGGATGAACTTCTCCCTTAACGGCTTTACCGGCCGGCAGGTAAAATTTTTCCTCGATGGCGTGCCCATGGATAACTTCGGTTCTTCTTTCCAGCTGAACAACATCCCCATCAACCTGGCAGAAAGAGTGGAAGTATATAAAGGCGTAGTGCCCATCTGGCTGGGCGCGGACGCACTCGGCGGCGCTATCAATATCGTGACCAACACCAACCGCAACTCCTACGTAGACGTTTCCTATTCCTTCGGTTCCTTTAATACCCACCGCTCCACGCTGAATGCCGGCTATACCTCGAAAACCGGTTTCACCGTGCAGCTCAACGCTTTCCAGAATTATTCCGACAATAACTATAAAGTATGGGTAAATGTAGCCGATATCAATACCGGCGACTATTACCCTAAACAGCATATCAAACGTTTTCATGATACCTATCACAACGAAACCGTGATCGCCAACGTCGGCGTGGTGGGTAAGAAGTATGCTGACAAACTGCTGGTAGGCATCACCCTGGGCAAAAACTATGCTGAGATACAGACCGGCGCCCGCATGGTGAGCGTATTCGGCGACTGGCACCGCAGAGGCGATATCGTGATGCCCAGCATTAAATATTCCGTGAAAGACCTGTTCGTAAAAGGACTGAACTTCAGCCTCACCGGTAACTACAACTTTGGCTACGAGCAGAACATCGACACCGTATACCGCCGCTACAACTGGTTCCAGCAGTACAAGGAATATAAAGGCAAAGGCAGCGAACGGGAACGTTCCATGTATAAGTTTCGCAACAACAACGGCCTGGCTACCGCTAATCTCAGCTACCAGCTCAGCCCGCGCCACTCCTTTATCCTGAACAACGTGTTCAATACGTTTAGCCGTTCCGGTAAGGACGAGCTGTTCCCCGATGATCAAAAATATGATCAGCCCAAAAAGGTGCGCAAAAACATCACCGGACTGGGCTACAAATTCGACTACAGCGAGAAATGGAACACCTCTGTGTTTGTGAAGAACTACTCCCAGCAGAACAGGTATTCCCAGAGCTATAACCCCTCCGGCAACTGGGGTGATGTGGCTTACAAAAACCAGGAAAGCAGCTTTAATAAAGTAGGCTATGGCGTTGCTTCTACCTACTTTATCAAACCGGCATTACAGGTAAAAGGCTCTTACGAAAGGAGCTACCGTCTCCCTGAAACAGAAGAATTATTTGGTGACCTGATCAACCTGGAAGGCAACGTGAACCTGAAACCTGAAAGCAGCAACAACTATAACCTGGGTATCAGCTACCAGATGCAGTTCCGAAAAGACCATCGCCTCAGCTTCGACGGTAACCTGCTGTACCGCGATGCCAAAGACTTTATCCGCCCTATGCTGAATCCTAACCAGACCAAGCAAACCAACGGCAACCTGGCAGATGTGACCAACCTGGGCGTAGATGGCGAAGTGCGGTATTCTTACAAACAGCTGTTTACCGCCGGTGTTAATATGACTTATCAGAACCTGCGTAACAATACCCGCTTTGAAGAAGGCCAGAAAGAAGAAAGTCCGTTGTACCGTGACCGTATTCCCAATATGCCGTACCTCTTTGGTAACGCCGATGCGTCTCTCTTCTTCCATAACGTGCTGAAGAAAGGTAATACGCTGACACTGGGCTACAACTTCCTGTATGTACATGCTTACTACCTGTCATGGCCCAGCCAGGGTGATGAGAAGCTGGAGATCCCGCGCCAGTTCTGCCAGGACGTGAACCTGGTGTACAGTCTTGCCAACGGCAGGTACAACATTGCGCTGGAATGCAAAAACCTTGCAGATAACCGGTTGTATGACAACTTCACCTTACAGAAACCCGGGCGTGCCTTCTACGCCAAGGTGAGATACTTTTTCAATAAAAACCAATAAGGACAGCGGTTAAACAAACAGTCATGAAGAAAATCAGCAAATATTTGTTTCTGGCGGCAGGCATTGTATTTTTTATGTCCGCCTGCGATAAGGAAGACACCCTCAATACGGAAGACTTTCAGGAATATGAGCCACAGGGCCGTACCAAATATATCATAACGGCTACGCCTGTAGGTACTACGGGTATCGCCGATTATCTGCTCACCGCAGATAATGTAAGCAGCGGTTCTATTTCCACCGCCGGCAATGGCAAGGAACAGGATGGCTCTTACCGTTACTACCTGACGCATAAAGGACGTTTCTTCAGCCTTCTCTATGGACAAGGTAATCCCGGCGACGTGACCACCTACCGCCTCACCCAGGAAGGTAAACTGGTGATGACCCGCTTTTTCCAGGCTGAAACGGTGCAGGTATTGGCCAAGGTGCAAGACGAACTGCTGCTCATGAAGATACCCCGCTCCGGCAATGAGAATGCTTCTTTTTACCGGATAGACGCGCTGAAGTCCCGTGTGAATGGCGAAAAGCAGGTGAATATCGTGCAACTGGCGGCCAACGGCGAGCGCGCCCACTTTACCTGGGCAACGCAGGTAGGCAACAAAGTGTTTGCGCCATATATGAGCATCAAAGGATGCTGTGGCGACGCTTTCGGCACTGCCTACCCTGACAGCAGCTGGATCGCTGTGTTCTCTTATCCTGACCTCAACCTGGAGAAAGTGATCCGCGATAACCGCACCAGCTTTATCGGCAACTATTTCAACAACGGGCTGGCAGTGACGGAAAAAGGAGATGTGTACGCATATTCTCCGGCATCTGCTAAGAATGGCTCCAAATATACGTCCACCAAGCCTTCCGCGATTGTTCGCTTACTGGCCGGTACTACGGTGTTCGATAAGTCTTACTTCTTTAACGTGCAGGAAAAATCCGGTGGTCATCATATCTCTGCCCAGATGTACCTGGCGAATAACAAAATGTTGCTGATGATGTATGACAAACCCGGCGCCTTTAGCGGTAACCTGAAACTGGCTATCGCAGATGTGGCCAATCAGACTTTTGAATGGGTGAAAGGCGCACCTGCAGAAATCATCAGTACCTCTGCCCCTTACAATAACAATACGTTGTCTGACGATGGAAATACTGCTTTCATCGGTCTGAATACCCCGTCCGGCAACTGGATTTACAGGATTGACATCGCTTCCGGAACATTTACACCAGGAATGAAAGTGGAAGGCGGCACTATCACCGCGATCACTAAAATGGTCTATTAATCCGCAGTCATGAAAAAGACACCGAAAAAGAAACAGAACAAGTCTTTGTTTTACCGGATCTCTGCCTGGTTGCATCTCTGGCTGGGCCTCATCTCCGGCATTATCCTGGTGATCGTGTGCCTGACCGGGTGTATCTGGGTCTTCAATGAAGAGATCACCGGGTGGATGCAGCCGGAAACAAAGATAGCAAGGCAGGACGCGGCGGTGATACCGCCCTCCCGTATCCTGGAGATAGCAGCGCGTGAGTATCCGGGCAAGCCGGCCAGTTATGCGATCTATCGTGAAGGCCGGGTGATAGAAGTTAATGTCGGCGGGCGCCGCAGCGGCTCCACGCTCAAACTGAACCCTTACACAGGCGATGTGGTAGCGAAGGTGACCCGTAAAGACGGGGAGGTGGATTTTTTCCGCTGGATATTAAACGGGCACCGTTTTCTGTGGATGCCTTACAAGATAGGCCGGCCGATCGTCAACTATAGCACGCTGGTATTTGTGATCACACTGGTGACAGGCATGGTGCTGTGGTGGCCGAAAAAATGGAACAAAACCACCCGTGAACAGAGCTTCAGCATCAAATGGGGCGCCAGCTTCAAGCGGGTCAATTACGATCTGCACAATGTGCTGGGCTTTTATTCGCTGCTGATATTGTTTGCCATCGGGATGACGGGCATGGTTTGGGGAATAGAATGGTACAGCAAAGGACTGTATTGGGTAACTGCCGGTGGAAAGTCTTTGCCGGCGTATAAGGAATTGAAGTCCGACAGCACGCAGGCGGCCAGCAATCATCTCTCCCTGGGGCAGGCGATGGACCGCACCTGGCAGCAGGTGGCTGCTAAAAATTCCCGCGCTACCGGCTTTTATATAAGCTTTCCGGACACCAGCAAGGCTGCATCGGCTATCTCGATGATCGTATATCCCAGCAAGGGGCAGTATTACAACAATGTACGGTATACCTTTGACCGCCATACGCTGGCGGAGCTGAAAGACAACAGCGTATATGGGCAACCGTATGAAGAAGCTGGTTTCGGCACCAAACTGCGACGGATGAACTACGATATTCACGTAGGCAGTATTATGGGACTGCCCGGCAAGTTCCTGGCTTTCTTTGCCAGCCTTATCGGCGCAACTTTACCTGTCACGGGTTTCCTGATCTGGTGGGGACGAAAAAAGAAAAAACCACAGCCGGCGCCTGTAAAGAAGGCTGTTGCGGTTATATAGGGATTTTTGATTTAGAGATTTTTTGATTTACGGATTTTACGAATAAAAAAAGCGAAGATTGAAGCGGATTAATATAACGCTTTGGTCTTCGTTTTTTTTATTCACAAAATTTATAAATCCGTAAATCAAAAAATCCCTAAATGGTTAACCGGATGCCTTCGAGATCGTCCATGCGGGCGATAATGCCCCAGCCGTAGAAGTCGTTGGCCACCCCCATCACCAGCTCGTTGGCGCCTGCTTGAGCGGAAGGTAAAAGGAGGTGTTGTCGGTCGTGCAGCGGCCGGCAGGTACTTTGGCCAGTGGCGTGCCGAACGTGTTTTTATCGAGGTAAACCGGTTGTCCGTTAAGGTATACCCAAACATCATCGCTGAAGCCAAGGTGTATTTTTTTCATGACGGCAGCCTGTGCCTGGATGGTTGTTTTCAGCCACACGATGCGGCGGGTGCTGCTTTTACCGAACTGCCGCGTGAGGTTGATGAGCCCCCGGCGTTCTGCAGCAATGGAGTCCCAGCTAATCTGTTTCGGAAAATCCCGGAGCATATCCAGTTCGTGCGGCAGGCTGTCGGGTTTGCTGACGAGCCATTTGCGGAGGTAACGGGGATCGTTAAACGTAGGATCGTTCCCGGGGACAGGAGAAAGTCCTTCTGTTTCGCCGGGTTTGATGACCAGGTTGGCGATGTAGGCCTGTCCATCGAAAGCGATACCGCCACGGCTCGTGTTCCCTTCCAGGTAGGGGACCTGTAATACCGGTTGATGATTGACATAGGCTCTCATCTGTCTTCCGGAGATGACCAGTTTCACGTGATTCCACCTGCCCTTGTCAAAAGAGGCGTTGCCCTGAAAGTGATACAGCATATCCCAGAGGTTCACCTCATCGATGTAAGGCACGTACTGTACGCCTTGCGGCGCATAAGCATTACCGGCAAACGGCGTCCGGAAATAGAAGCATTCTTTTTCCCTGGCATCGGCCCTCCTGAAATATATGGCGGTGAAATTGTCGCCGAATGGTTCAATATCGTATTCTATGGTGCCATCCGCGAAGTCGGGACCTTTCAGCAGTGCGTGACTGTCGGGAGCTGTCAGTTGCATGGCCGGCACATCGCGATGCGTGAGGAACTGTACTTTGCCGGGAATAAATTCCCATTTACCGGCCTTTAAAGGTATTTGTTGCGCCATTGCCTGCATGCCTGTAAACAGCAGTGCCACCCAGGTGATTTTTCTTTTCATGAGCTGTCGTTTTTTTGGATTTGAAATTCACATGCGGCAAAAGTGAATAATGAGTAACTTAAAGGCGATTCAAAGCATCAACAAGTTCGTGCAAGTGTGTGCAAGTTTCTAAGTAGTTGTTTGTAAATGGAAAATAATATTGATAATTATTATATACGTTTGTGCCTGCAGCAGGTGGAAGCGAAGTTGAAACGCGGTTGTTCCTCGGAATGGACCACGTACGACTTTGACAGGCTAAGTGTGGAGATACAGGAGGCAACGGGTGTATCGCTGAGCGTTACCACCCTGAAGCGGCTATGGGGAAAACTATCCTATCAGCATATGCCGGCCATGACCACGCTGAACACGATCGCACGTTTTGCAGGATATGAAGACTGGCGGGATTTTAAGCAGCAGTCATCCGCCGGTGAGCAGGTAGTTCCTCCGCTTCCGGAGGAAGGTCCGCCCCCCGTAAATCATCTTGCGGTAGCAAATACAGCAACGGCAGATCATCTCCCGGAAGAAAAGGCAAAGGGCGGTCATCTGACGGGACAAGATAAAAAGCGGAAGTGGTATGTGTTGTTTGTGGTGCAACTGCTGGTCATAGCCGGTGCGTTGTTTGTATGGAGCAGGCAGCCGGTGAAAAAGGTGAATGCAGCGGACTACCGGTTCAGCAGTAACAAGATGGTCTGCGAGGGCGTGCCCAATTCCGTGATCTTTCACTATAATGCATCCGATGCCGGCGATGATACTGTATATATCGCCCAGACATGGGATGTGAGCCGTAAAGTGGCCGTGCCGAAGGACAAGCATCAGTATTCTGCGATCTATTACGTTCCCGGTTATTTTAAAGCCAAGCTGATGGTAGGGACACAGATTGTGAAAACGCACGACCTGCTCATTACCTCCGGTGGCTGGGTGGCGTTGTCTGAAGGCGATGCGCCGGTACCGGTTTACTTTAAAAAGGAAGCCTTTCAGAAGGATAGCATCTTATCGGTAGACGTGCCGCTGCTGCAGCAAAACTTCCTCTACGACCGGCCATCACCGGCCAAAATCCGTTTTGTGAACGTGCAGGAAATGGGTTCGCTGCAAAACGATCATTTCGTTTTTGAAACGATGGTCAGGAATCCCAGGAACGACAAAAGCGCCGCATGTCAACTGGTGGAGGTGCTGTTATTATGTAAGGACGATGTGATCATGGCGCCGCTATGCCCTAAAGGCTGCGTAGGCGATCTGCAGCTGTATGGCAGGGGCCATGGTGTTTCCAGCAAAGATGCGGACCTGTCCGGCTTCGGCTGCGACCTTGACGACTGGGTAGCGTTGCGGGTGGAAGCAAATGGCCGGCAGCTACGGTTCCGGGTAAACGGAAAACTCGCTTACGAACTGGATTGCCCCAATGCGCCGGCAGGAATCATAGGCCTGCAATACCGCTTCTTTGGTCCTGGCGCCATCAAAAATACCCGGTTCATACAGGACGATAAAATTTGGTTATTTTGATATTTGGTTATTTGGATATTTATAGATTCCTTATGGAATCAGCACACTTAAGTAACCTGTAAATATCCAAATAACCAAATAACTAAATATCTAAATATCTAAATATTACTGGTCGGCTGCTTTTTGCCGGGTGACAATAATATCCGAAAGCCGTTTTACCAGTCCCTTTATTTCAGGATCGGTGCTGAGTGACATTTTCAGCCATGCGCCGCCGCCTTCATAGTAAGCGATGGGCAGGTTGGCCCATGCTCCTGCGTTATTAAACTCGTTGATGTAATCAGTATATTTCTGGCGATAGCCGGCCTGGGTCATCAGGCGGTCGTCGAATTCCATTTCAAGCGCCATCTTATTGGTCTTGGCAAAATTAATGGCGCCGGTGAGGATGGAATAAGGAGACGACAGGTCGAAGAAATAATTCGGCTGCTGATAGGCGATATCGAAGCCCATTGCCTGCCAGTTGGCGGCTCCGGCAGCGCCATAGTAAGGTATCCAGTAAAAACGCTGTTGTTTGTTATGCAGTATGTTGGCTACCGCAGGCAGGATCTCCACGGCGCCGGTATTTTGTTCTGCTACCCAGTAAAAGCCGGACAGTTCGATGTGTTTAAAATTAGCAGCCTGCCATTTGGCCATGGCTGTTTCTATGAACCAGTTACAGGCCGCCACCCTGTCGGCGCTGTCGGCGAAATTGAGATTTTTACCATTCAGTTCGCCCCAGTTGCTCAGGCTGCGGATAGGTTCCGGCAAGGTGAGCACCACTTTCCTTTTTCGTACAGGCTTGATGTTTAGTTGCGCCAGGCTGTCCAGCACATCGTCCAGTGCATGCAGCGCTTTGCCGCTTTCGAAGTTGCGGTCCAGCAGCCATTGCCATTCTGTTTTACCGGCTGGCGTTGGCTCGTATCCTTCTGCATATTCGTGGCCCATGCCGTCGGTGAATTCGATGAACAGGAAGCCGTCAAACAGCCACTCTATGCCGCCGGTGGCGGCTGGCCGGTAGATGTAGGGCGTCAGCTGGTCTTTGGTCCAGGGCAGCCGGTGAATGCCTCCCTGGTAGATGAGCGCCAGGTCGGAGATATACCATACCGGTACCGGTTTGGGCTTGGCTTTGGCATTAACGGTGGCAGTGTTTTCTTCTTTGTCCGGACCGTTTGCCAGCTGTGTTTTCTGGCAGGAAGTGGTGACAGAAGCCGTTGACACCATAAAGGCCAGGCTCGTTGCTAATAATGATAGTTTTAACATGATGTGCCGTTTAAATAATTAAATAACTAAATGATTAAATCTCTAAATGGTCATTGAGGTGTCCGGGTGACGGCAGTTGTATAGAAGGTATCTATACAAAGCGTATCCGGACGGAATAAGGTGCGGTAACTGAAACTGCTGCCGGGCCTGTAGTCTGCCAGCGTAGTGCTGGTGGCGGTAGCTGGTTCTTTCACCGTGATGGTGGCGCCTGCGTTGTTGGTGTAGGTCACTTCCATACCGGTAACCGTTTCTTCTGCCAGCCCCCAGCTGAGCACGACGTTGCCATCGCTGATGACAGCATCGGTAAGCGCGCGGTTCAGCAGGCTGTTTTTATAGATGCTGCCGTAGGAACGGCCCGTGATGTAAGCCGGTACTGAGCGGGAGCCGGTGTTGTTCCACGTATATACTTCAAAGCTGTAGGTGCCTTCCGGCATGTTGCTGAAGAGATGGTACATGGAATCCACACCCTGACTTCTTTTGACGGGCATGACTACAGAGTCCTTTTTGCTGTTGTAATAGATCGTAACGCCGGTGATCTTTGGGTCGGAGATCAGCAGCCAGGTGAGCTCCAGGCGGCCGTCGCCGGGCAATACCTTCAGAGAGTCCACGCGACCGGTATAGGCGATTTCCTCCCGTCCCGCGATATCGAGATAGGCGTCCATTTTAGAACAGCCGGCGAAGATCATCATCCCTATGAACAGATATAGTAACAGCGATTTATTTTTCATGTTGTATATGTTTGATCGTTATTGGGTATCGCCCCAGAAAGTGATTTCGGAAAAAGACATGTTACCATTGCCCATCCAGTTTTCCAGGCATTTGATACGGATATACCGGAAGGCCGGCAGCCCGTCGGGGAAGTTGGCCATATCGCCGCGCAGCCATACTTCCGCATCGGCGTCGTTGTATTGTTCGCCCTGCAGGCCGGAAGGTTTCTCCTGTTCGTAGTACAGTATTTTGGTCCAGTTATTCCAGCTGCCGTCAGCAGGCGGATTGTTACTGCCCCATAGTTCATATTTACGCAGACCTTTGTTAATGAAACGGTAGTAGTGGTTGAGGCGGAAGCGGCTGATATGTACGGTCTGTCCCAGGTCGATGGTGACATGAATGGGCCTGCCGTCGGTAGGGCCGTTGGTGGAGAGATTGAGCCAGTTGTTGCCGTTACCGTCATACGGACTGTTGAACGTGGAGGAGTACCGGCCGTCCCAGATGAACGGATAGGCGATGTTCCATTCGGTGGTATACACCGGGCCGTCGCCGGGGAATTTGATCTCCCGGAATTTTGTTTTGTCCAGCATTTTTTCAAACAGCGGTGTAAGCTCCCGGAAGACGGTATCGGAGGTGTTGCCCCATTTGTCGCGGATAAACACACCGAAGCGGGCTTTGACGGCCGGCAGGCCACGGAAGGTATGGTTGCCTTCTTTGGCGGCGCTGAAATAGGTGTCCAGCAGCGTGAGCGTTTTCTTTACTGAGTCGGGGCCGCAGAAACCTATTTCCAGTTCTGACCCGGTAGGATTTTCGAACTTCAGGTTTACGCCGCCGAAATCCGCTACCATGACAAATGATTTGAACACGTCCGTGAAAGGCGGTTCCAGCGGATGGATGGTGACGGACACCGGTGTGGAGCGTACTTCGCTTTTGTTGACCGAGTAGAGTTTTACTTCGTAGGATGAGGTATCGCCCAGGCCTTCTATCTGCAGGGTATTGGTATAGTAGGATGCTTTGAACTGCCGCACCACGCCCTGTTTGGTAGTCACTTCCGCCAGTACGTACAGGAGGTTGCTGCTGGAAGGCAGTACATATGTCAGTTTGGAGCCGCCGGGGATCGGTTGTTCGGTGATCTTTGTTACATGGTCCGGGGGCGTGGAATCATCGGACTTCGGTTTCATTATTTCGTCTTTGCAGGCCAGGAGTCCGCAGGCTGCGAAGAGTAAAAGGATATATCGTTTCATAGACAATATGAATGGATGTTAAAGGAAAAGGTTACCAGCCGGGGTTCTGTACCAGGTTCGTGTTGACAGTGAGATCGTATTCGCGGAGCGGCCACAGGTAGTCGCGGGGTGCCACGAAGGTTTGCTGGAACAGTGTTCGGGGGCGGTAATATTCGCTGGCCACCCGTTGGTTCACATCCCATCCCAGCACCGGTTTATTCTGGTATATCACTGCTTTTTTCCATCTTCTGAGGTCCCAGTTGCGGGAGCCTTCGAAGCACATTTCAATCAACCGTTCCTGGTGGATGATCTCCCGCAGTCCTTCTTTGGACGAGAATTTGCCGGGGCTGGTGGAGTAGTTGCTCCAGGAGGTGACTACGCCGTCGAGGCCGGCGCGTTTGCGGATTTTGTCCAGCCAGGGAATGGCATCGTTGCCTTTACCGGTTTCATTCAGGGCTTCTGCGTAGAGCAGGTACAGATCGGCGAGGCGCATCTCCGGCCAGGGATAACTTTCTGTAGTGTAACTGTTATTGGTCTGGGTAAATTTCCAGTTCACCAGTTTCTTGGGCCAGTAGCCGGTTTCGGAGTAGAACTGGTCCGACACTTTGCCTTGTGGCTGTCCGAACTTGGCTTTGATGGTCCACGCATTTTCGTCGGTAGCGTTGCTTTGCATGAACCAGCGGCCGCCGTCGAAGCCAAGGCAGGCGTAGAATCGGTTTTCCCGGTCGAAGTTGAGTTTGGCGGTGGTATATCCTTCCTGTATGTCCAGTCTTTCTGCATAGGTGCCTGTCCGTTGTTCGTAGCGCCGGCTGTAATCCCATGTTTTATCTTCATTGATAGGTACACCGTGCTTGCTGTAGAAGGTCTCCGCCATTTTGATGGTGGGAGCCATATAGGAGTTGAGATAAGTAGGATTGGGAAAAGAAGGATCTATCCTGTCCACCATAGAGTAGGTTTGCAGCACGTTATCCACACGGCCGGAGAGGGCCCAGATGGTTTCAGTGTTCCAGCGTTCGGTGATGCTGCCGCGGATGCTCATCTGTATGGCGGTGGAGGGGGCCAGTTTTACGAAAGGGTCGGTGAATTCATAGAGGCGTATACCGGCGCCGGCACAGGTTTGTATGGCTGCTTCGCAGGCGGCGGCGGCTTTTTCCCATTTGGCGGCGTCGTAGTTGGGATTAAAAAGCAGCTGGCCGTCTTTGTCTTTGAACGAACTGTAGTCCGGGTTGCCGTTGAACAGCGGGCTGGCGGCCATCACGAGCAGTTTGGCTTTGAGCATCTGGGCGGCGGGTTTGGTAACGCGCCCCAGTTCCGTACCGCGATTGGTGATTTCCGCAGGAAGTTCGGCGGCGGCTTCATCGAGCAGCCGGACGATATAGTCCACTACTTTGTCCACCGGGTCCCGTTTTACCTTTACCTGTTCCGGTGTAGCGGAAACAGGCAGGCTTTTATCGGTGATGGGAATCGGTCCGTACATGCGTAACAGGTAGAAGTGATAATATGCTTTGAGGAATTTTACTTCCGCAATCCAGCGTTTCTGCATATCGGGGCTGAGGTAGGCGATATGCCGGTAGGATTCGCCTTCGAACATATTTTCCAGGAAGATGTTGCAGTCGCGGATGGCTTTGAAATATGGTTTGGCGTGATTGTTACCGTTCCAGAAATCCACCCATGGATTGACGACATTTTGTTCGCCGCGGGCTATTTTCCAGGGCGACTGGTAGAAGTAGTTGTTCTCGTAGTAGGTCCACATGTCGTCTGCGCCGAAGAACAGGATATTGGACACCGGGCCTGCGTCGGGGAGGTAGCCGTAGCAGGTGTACAGGTATTTTTCCGCTTCTGTTTTATTGGAAAACGCGTTGGCGAGCGTAACGACGTTGTCCGGAACAATGTCGAGGAAGGGCTTTTTACAGGCGCTGGCGAGCAGGCTTGCGGCGAGCACTGTTCCGTATATGCTGTGTAGAAAATTTTTTTTCATGTGACAAGTGTTTTGCATTAGAATCCGAGGTTAATGCCTGCATTGAATACTCTTTGTACCGGGTAGCCGAGGCCGTTGCCTCCCATTTCCACGTCCCATAGTTTGAAATTGCTGAACATAAGCAGGTTGAAACCGTTGACGTAGATGCGCAGCTGGCTGAGGCCATAACGTTTCAGGCCGCGGGGAGGAAGCGTGTACCCCAGTTCCACGGTTTTAAGCCGCAGGAAGGCGCCGTTGCGCATCCACCAGGTGGATGCCTGCAGGTTGTTGCCCTGGTAGCTGTAGCTGAGGCGGGGCCAGAAAGCGTACAGGTCGCGGTTATTTTCAGACCAATGGTTGTCGGCGATGACCTGCAGCAGGCCGTGCTGGTCCATGGTGGGAGACACGGCGCCGTCGCCATAGGCATAGTGTTCGGTGATAAAGGGCGAGATGGCGGCGGGGTTGATGAAGATGGATGAACGGCCGGACCCCTGGAAGAATGCGCTGATGTCGAAGGCGCCGTAACCGAAGGTGAAACCGAAGCCGTAGTTGAGTTCGGGGGTGGTTGGGTAACCGATGGGCACCCTGTCCAGATCGGTGATCTGGCCGTCGCGGTTGATGTCTTTGTATTTGATATCGCCTGCCATGTATTTGCCATAGTTCTGGCGCGGAGAGTTCAGCACTTCATGTTCGTCGGTAAAGTAACGTTCTGCCACAAGGCCCCAACGCTGGGAGACCGGATAGCCTACATGGGAAAGGTACCGGTTCTGGTCGGCGTACAGCGGTTCTTCGTTGACCAGTATTTTACTGGTAGCATAGGTGAAGGTGCCGCGTACCTGCAGCCATGTCTTTTTGCCGAAGTTGCGCTTGTATTCCATGGTCATGTCTACGCCGCGGCCTTCCGCAATGCCTACGTTGGCCTGCGGAGTGCCGTACAGTCCCATGGAGGTGGGAATGTAAGCGCGGGACATCAGGATATTGGTACGGCGCTCGTGGAAGAAGTCTGTTTCCAGGTGAAAGTTTTTAAACAGCTCCAGTTCGAAGCCCAGGTTGGTTTTATAGGCTTTCTCCCAAGTGATGTCCTTGTTTTCATAACGGTTGATCCGCACGCCGGGCTTGCCTTCTGTGAAGTTCTCACCGAACGTATAGCCGTTGCCGCCGTTGAGGTCTACGTTGGAGAGATAAAAGAAGCGGTCGTTGGTGTCGCCGATCTGGTCGTTGCCTACCAGGCCGTAGGTGGCCCGCAGTTTCAGCCGGGATATAACGGGCAGCAGGCCGGAGAAAAATGTTTCATTGCTCACTGTCCAGCCGCCGCCGATAGAGGGGAAGAAGCCCCAGCGGTGATGCCTGTCAAATCTTTCAGAGCCGTTATAGCCGAAGTTAAATTCCATCATGTAACGGTCGTCGTAGGCATAGGTGAACCTCCCGGAGACGCCCTGGTTGCGCCGCGGCAGCGAGGCGATGAGGCTGCCGGCGTTGGCGCTCAGCTGGTTGTTGAGGATGGTGATGAGCATACCGTTGATGGCGTGGCGGTCGTTGATCACCTTGTCATAATTTACCGCTGCTTCCATGTAGGTGAAAGTGGTCACCTGCTTGTCGCCTGGGCTGTAGTTCAGGTATTCGGTGCCCTGTGTTTCGTTGAGCAGCGTGAGGCCGCGGAGACCTTCTTCGGGGTCGATGCTGACGCTGTAGTAGAACGGATTGAATCTGCGGCTCATGTTAAAGAACGAATACCTTTTGGTATAGGCCATCATCCTGGCCGACAGTCCTTTGGTGATGAAGTTGAAGTTCTGTTTCAGTTCCAGCTGCGCGATCAGCGTGGAGGAGCTTTCCTGCTGGAAGCCGGAGACCGCGCTGGCGAAGGGGTTGGTGTAGAAACTTCCGTCGTCGGCTTTCATATTACCGAAGAGCGGGTGTTTCTCATCGGGGGCGAAGCTGGCGGGGAACCAGGCGGGGAAGCGCACGGGCGTGGCGCTCATGGCCTGCCGGAATATTTCGCCGCCGCCTCTGATAGGCCCGTTATAATCGGAGAACCTGCCGGAGGTGCGTACCACCGCGTCTGTAGTGGGCGTGAGTTTAATATTGATGTTGGAGCGGATTTCGTAGTTACGGGTTTTAACATTGCTGTTAAAGTTGTTATCGTTGATGGTGCGAAGCACGCCGTTGTCGATGTTGTAGGTGGCGCCGATATAGTATTGCGCTCTTTCCACGCCACCGTTGAGGTTGAGGTTGTAGCGCTGGTTGTTGGTGGTATTTTTCACCAGTTCGTTGATCCAGTTATTGTTGGGATATACATAAGGATCGTCGCCGGCGGCAGTATGCGCTATCTGGCTTTGTGTGTAAGGCCTGGTGGTGAGCGGTTCGCGGGTGATCACCGCTTCATTGGCCAGTTTCATATAGGTGATGTTATCTGCGAGTTTGAAGTTGCGGGTATTGGAAGAGGTGGAGTTTTCAACGCGTACGTTAAACCTCGTTTTGCCCATCTGGCCTGACTTGGTGGTAACGAGGATAACGCCGTTGGCTCCTCTGGCGCCGTATAACGAAGAAGCGGTAGCATCTTTCAGGATAGAGAACCCTGCGATGTCATCGGGCTGGATGCGGGCGAGATCGTTGGGAGTCATTTCCATGCCGTCTATGAGGATGAGCGGGTCTACTTTACCGCTGCCGAAGGAGGTGATACCGCGGATAAAAAATTCCGCGTTGTCGCGGCCGGGTTCACCGCTGCGCTGGAAGGAGATCACGCCTGCCAGTCTGCCCGCCATCATGGTAGTGAGGTTGCTGGTGGGGCCTTTCAGCTCTTTGGGGTTGATGGTAGTGACGGCGCCCACCATGCTGGTTTTTTTCTGGGTGCCATAGGCAACGACGGCAACCTCATTCAGTTTGCTGTCGACCGGTTGCAGTACGGCGGTGATCATGCCGCTGCGGGCCACCGGTATTTCTTTCCTGTCGAACCCGATGTAGGTGAAGATCAGCACGTCTTTAGCGCTCATACGCATGGTGAAGTGGCCGCCGGCATCTGTCTGTACGCCTTTTTTGGGATCGGACTTCAGGGTGACGGATACGCCGGGCAGGGACAGGCCGCTGCTGTCCATTACTTTTCCGCGGATGACGATGGTGGAATCGGCGGTGGGGTTACGTACGGGCGTGGCCGTTTCCTTCTCCCTGATGATGATGGTGGAGCCAACCACCGACCAGGTAAGGGGCAGGTCTTTCATACAGGCTTTCAGTGCCTCTTCGAGGGAGGCGTTGGATACGGCGATGTCGATACCCTGTGTGCGTTGCAGCATCTGGCGGTCGCCGATAAAGCTGCAGCCGGTTTGTTTTCGGATGGACTTCAGTACTTCCAGCAGGGAAGCGTTCTTCTGGTGAAGTGTCACCTGCTGGCCGAAGGCGGAGGCGGTAACCTGTAGGGTAGCTGCGATCATCAGAACGAGCGTCAGTTTCATAAACAGCAGAATTGTGGGGGCAAGCCACTGGCCTGCATACCCCGTTTGACCTTTTGTTTAAAAAGCATAAATTTGGTACGCTTGGTTAATGTGTTAAGAATTCATTCAGTTCACTGATGAAGGATTTAAACCGGGCAATAGTTCCCCGGACGCGTCGCAACCGCGTCTGGGTTTTTCTTTCGGTGATCCTGTTTCGATGGAATTACATGTTGTTAATTTTGGTTGATACGATATGCTGTTTTTACGGTGATACGATAATCTTTCTGCCAACTGCCCTGAAATGTATTTTCCCTGTGAGCTCCAGTATTTTCAGCACTTCGCTCAGGTTTTCATTCCGTGAAATATCTCCTATAAAAGCCTGGTTGCTGATGTTGCCTTCATATTCCACCTGGATATCATACCAGCGTTCCAGCTGCGGCATGATATCGCGGATGTTGCCGTTGAAAATAAAGCGTCCATCTTTCCAGCCCAGCTCCTGGTCGGTGTCTGCGTTGCGGAGGGTAAAGGCGTCGCTGCCTTTGGGGAGCACCGACTGTTGCCCCGGCGCCAGTTGCAGGGTGTTGCCGCCGGTGGTAACGGCCACTTTTCCTTCAGCGAGGGTGGTGCGGATCTGTGTTTCCTCCGGGTAGGCGCTGACGATAAAACGGGTGCCCAGTACGTTGACCTGCATGGGGCCTGTTTTTACGATGAAGGGTTTGCCGGCCTGGCGGGCCACTTCAAAGTAAGCTTCTCCGCTCACTTCCACCGTACGCTCGTTACCGTTAAAAGCTACCGGGAAGCGGATAGACGATGCGGCGTTGAGCCATACCCGTGTGCCGTCCTGCAGTAGCAGCTGGTATTGCCCGCCGCGGGGCGTGGTGAGGGTGTTGTACACGGTGGCGCTGGTTTCGCCCCGGGGATTGTATTGCAGCAGGCCGGCGGCAATTTTGACGACGTGGCTGGGTTTGGCTGCGCCGGCGGTACCGGTGCTGTCCAACGCGATGGTGGTGCCATCTGCCAGCTGCAACGTGGCGCGGGTGGAGCCGGCAACGATGCCGGCCACCGTTGTGGTATGTTGCCTGGATGCGGTGTATTGCCACAATGCATAGCTGCCGGCAGCGAGCAACAGGGCCACGCCTGCGGCGAGGGACCGTTTGCGTTTCCACCAGGGCAGCGAAACGATCCGGGCCGGTTGCTGGCGGTCCAGCTCACGCAGCATACGGTCCAGCAGCTCCCGGTTGGCCGGCAGCCATACGGGATGCTGTTCCATCAGCAGGGTGTATTCGTCCAGCAGACTTTGTACTTCCTGTAACGGTTGTTCGTGAATCCATTGCTCAAAGGCCGCATGTTCTTCAGGAGTAGCGGTCCCGGCAGCGTATCTTTTCACAAAGAGGCCAGCTTCTTCATTGTTCATAAAGCGACATTTTGGTTGCACTGCTATTAATAAGACACGCGTATCCCAAAATAAGACAGGTCAATTAGAAAAAAAATTTTTTAATTCTTGGGGAGATATATAAATCGTACTTTAATAGGGTTTACAAGATAAGCAGGGGCATGGCGGTCAGGTACGGTTTTCAAAAAGGGTGAGAAATAGCAGCAGGGAGGCGGTAATATCGCCGTGCTTTTGCAGATAATCGCGGATAAAGCACGACGCGGCATACAGGTGCTGTTTAACGGCAGAAGAGGAAATATGCAGCTGGTCGGCGATCTCGTGGGTATTCAGGCCGTTTTCGTGGCTCAGGCGGAATACTTCCTGCCGGCGCCTGGGCAGCTTGTTAATGGCGTCTTTGGCCAGCTCATAATATTGTTTGTATTGCAGCAGTTCGCCGGCATCCGCATTCTCAGGAGCGTCTTCCTCCGCCATCATTTTCTGTACCCGTAGCTTCACCTTTGCGCTCCGGAAATAATTGAGCACCTGATTACGGGTTACGCGGAACAGGAAGCTGCGCATGGAACGGACTTCCCCCAGTGTTTCCCGCTTCATCCAGATACGGGTAAACACATTCTGAAGGATATCCTCCGCGTCTTCCCTGGACCGGATAAAAAGATAGATATAACGGTATAACTCGCCGGCATGCTGCTCATAGAGCAGCACAAAAGACGCTCTGTCGCCCTGGCACAGGCTCGTCATCATAGCAGCATCGTCAGGCAGGTTATTCATATTAGGTCCATGAAATTACATCATCGCTGATGGCAGCTTTAAGATAGCTAAATCAGATTAATAATCAAATTCCCGGGGTTAAAGCCATATTCTTGCGGCGCCTGGAGACCTCCGGAAAAGAAACTTAACGGAAGGCGTCAACACAAGGTAGCCATGGATGGCCGGACGGATGAAAATTCAATCAGCCCCGGTGAAAATTCAGCAGGAATATTTTCGTGCAGCCGGTTATCTTGCTGATAGAATGTTCCGTTATGAAAAAACTACTCCCGGTATTGTTGTTGTTACTGGCCATGGTGCCTGCATGGGCACAGCTGGAAAGCGAAACTTTTATTGCCCGCTATGGTACCCTGGATAACGCGTGGTACCATATCAGTGCCCGTAAGAAAGCCACGGTGGCCTTCCTGGGCGGTTCTATCACCAATATGGAAGGTTGGCGTGGCAAGGTGGGCGATTATCTTACCCGCACCTACCCGGCTACGGCTTTTACGCTGCTCAATGCGGGCATGCCGTCGCTGGGCAGTCTGCCGCATGCTTTCCGCCTGCAGCAGGATGTGCTGGACAAAGGCCCGGTGGACCTGCTTTTTGTGGAAGCGGCGGTCAACGATAAAGTCAACGGCACGCCGGCTGCGGTGCAGCGCAGGGCGCTGGAAGGTATTATCCGGCACGCGCTGGCGACGAATCCGCATATGAACATTGTGCTGATGGCCTTTGTGGACGAAGATAAAATGGCAGACTACCGCGCGGGGAAAGTACCGGCGGAAGTAGCGCTGCATGAGGAACTGGCGCAGCGTTACCACCTGCCTTTCATCAACCTGGCCCGGGAAGTGACAGCCCGTATCGATGCGGGGGAGTTCACCTGGAAAGAAGATTTTAAAGACCTGCATCCGTCGCCGTTTGGGCAGGAAGTCTACTTTAATACGATCCGTCAGCTGCTGGACAGTGCGTTTAAAAAACCGGCGCCCCGGAAGGCGCTCGCCGCTACTCTACCGCCGGCAACGGACCCGTTCAACTACGCCGCGGGGCACTACGTGGACGTACATACGGCGAACCGGCTGCAGGGTTTTGCGGTGGATGAATCCTGGAAGCCGTCTGATAACGTGCATACAAGGCCGGGTTTTGTGAATGTGCCCATGCTGGTGTCCGGTACGACTGAAGCCTCCATGGAGCTGCCCTTTACGGGCCGTACCATAGGCGTGGCGCTGCTCTCCGGCCCCGACGCAGGCGTGCTCCGGTACAGCATCGATGGAAAAGCGGAGCAGCAGATAGACACCCGTACCCAATGGAGCCGCAGCCTTTATTTGCCGTGGTACCTGGTGCTGGGCGATGAACTGGCTACGGGCACCCATACACTGAAAATCACTACCACGCCCGGCAGCGCCTGCCGTATTGTACACTTTCTCGTGAACCGTTGAAAAATGCCTATTTTCAACATAACAACGGAAATCATATGAAAAGTGAAAGAGAAAAAATGATCGCAGGCGAACTGTATGACGCCTCAGACCCACAGCTGCAGGCCGAAAGAACAAGGGCTAAAAAGCTGCTGCACCGGTTGAACGTAACGGAATACCTGGTCACAGACAGCGCCCGCGAGGTGCTGCGGGAACTGATACCGCATACAGCAGGGCGTTTGTACATAGAACCGCCGTTTCATTGCGATTATGGTTATAATATCATTTGCGGCAACCAGGTCTACTTTAATGTCAACTGCGTAGTGCTGGATGTTTGCCCGGTGAAGATCGGCAACAATGTGATGGTAGGGCCTGCGGCACAAATATATACGGCCACGCATCCGCTGGATAAAGTACACCGCCGCAGTGAAGAATATGGAAAGCCGGTGGTGATCGGGGACGATTGCTGGATCGGCGGCGGCGCCATCATCTGCCCCGGCGTGACCATCGGCAGCGGTTCAGTTGTTGCCGCGGGAGCGGTGGTGACAAAAGATGTGCCCGAAAATTCACTGGTGGCAGGCAATCCCGCAAAAGTAATCAGGAGTATCGCCTGATAAGACAACAATGAAGAAGCCGCAACGCTGCGGCTTCTTCATTGTTTATATAAATAACAATTATTTGTAGTATTCAAAAACAGCGACCACGGTGCCGGCACGCTGGTCGAACGTGTAGGTAGCGGTTCTTTTGATCACCTTGTTTTTATCATTGTATTCGTATTCATATTTATTGGTACGGTCAGCCATATCTTTCTGAGACCTGGTATGTGTCAGGATGTTGTTGGCGTTAAGGCTTTCCGTATCAAAACTGTAGTTCATGGCAGCTACTCCCAGCGGCGCCTGCCAGCTTGGTTTATCATCAAATGTATAGGTGTCTGTGTACGCGTAGGCGGGCTTCACCACACCATCTATCATGCTGAAACCTTCATGCACAGTCTTGGTGATGTTGTTGCCGGTCCATACCAGGGAGTCTGTGCTGTTTATATAAATGTTGGGTTTCATGCCACCGAAACGGAAGATTTTTTCGATTTTACCGCTGGCATTGTAACGGGCGGAGTCGTAGTAGAGATAATTGTCTGCTTTCCCCGGCTCGATCACTTTCTGGAGCTTATCGCCTACATACAGGAATTGCGTTGTCAGCTCGTTGGGGCCCCATACTTTTGATTCACTGTAGGAGCTTTCCCAGATTTCTACAGCGCGGCCATTCTCATATTTGATCGTAGAAATACTACCGCCTACATCTGTTCCGTCGATCCAGCCGGAAGTAAATTTGGACACGGTTTTGTCGCTGTTGTATTCAATGCGGGTGGTGTCCGTTACGGTGTACATACCTTTCAGCAGGCCGCTGAATGAGCCATTGGACGGATTGGGCTCCGGTTGCGGGTTGTTGTCATCGTTTTTGGAGCAGGCGACAAACAGCAGCGCTACGCCTGCCAGCGCGAGTAATTGTTTCTTCATAGGTTGTTTATGTGTGATAGAAAATTTTCAGTCGGGTTGATTATTGATAATATTCAAAAACAGTGGTCTCAATACCGGGGCCTTCATCGAAGTTATAGGCAGAAATTCTTTCGATCACTTTGTTTTTATCGTTGTACTTGTACTGGATGTTGTTGGTGATGCTTTTATTACCCTTTGTCCTGGTGACTTTTACAATATTGTTGGCATTAAACGGTTCTGTTGCATAACTGCCGTCCAGCATAGCAGGTTGAACATCCAGGTATACATTGCGTTTATCATCATGGACAAACATATCTGTAAATCCCTCTCCGCCGTACGCGCTGGTACTTTCGCGGATTAGTTTGGTGATATTATTACCTGTCCATACCAGGGAGTCTGTGTTAATAATGACCGGCAACGCATTAATACGGGCAATGCGGAATATTTTTTCCATTTTACCGCCTGCATTGTAACGGATCGAGTCGGTGAGCTCGTTGTTGGCATTTTCCCACATCCATATTTTCAGGATGTTCTTATCCGCATAGGTAAATGCAGTGATGAGCCGGTTAGGACCAAACACGCCGGTTTTGTCGTAGGTGCTTTCCCACATTTCTGAGATTTTACCGTTGGCGTATTTCATGGTGACAATGCTCCCGCCTGCGTCAGCGCCGTCTTTCCAGCTGTTACGTACTTTGGACACTGTTTTATCGTCATTGTATTCATAACGGCTGGTGTCTGAAACGTTGTACATGCCTTTCAGCAGGCCGGCAAACGGACTTGCTTCCGGTTGTGGTGGCGGTGATGGTCCATCTTTTTTGGAGCAGGAGACAAACAACAGGGCCATGCCCGCCAGTGCGAGTAACTGTTTTTTCATAGGTAATATGTGTGATGTGGTTTAAGGGTATTTCATGGTATACAAACACGGGTCTGTTACTGTCCGGAAGCGAAAATATATTTTATTTTTATTATATCAAAGTGTTTGTCAATACACTTTGACGATTCTTATCAAGCTGGAGGGTGTCATGGATGGGTGCCTATTTCTATATAGCTGTCAGTTCTCCACTGCAGCTGTACCGGCCCGCCCGCATCGGCCATCGTTTCCTCACTTACTTTTTTGCCGGTACCGTAATTGATTTCTTCAAACGGATTCTGGTTGACGTTGATCACCACCACCAGCCGGCTGCCTTTGGCAAGTTGTTTACTGATCATACGGGTATTGCTAAACGAAATAGTATTGACGCTGCCGGGTGTGAGCAGCTGCCGTTTTTCCAGGCTGGCGGCGTAACTGGCCCGCCCGATAAAATACGAGAGCTGGAAATATTGTCCGTCCGGCGTTTGTTCATACAGGTTAATGCCAATGTCCACATCTTTTTTATTGGGGATGACCTGCAGCCTGCCCAGGAACGAGCCGTTGACAGCCATGGAGGCTGGCAGCGGATCACTGACGAATACCAGCCCGTTGGCAGTATTGATGCTGCTGCCGGACAGCGGAGAATGGATATAGTTGCCGGTGAAACTGCCGTTCCTGTCTGACAAATCAACCTGTTGCGGCATGAAAACCGTATCAGCCGCCGGTTGGCGTACCAGCCGCTGTGGCGACAGGTAGAGCTTCAGCGTATCGTTATTCATCTGCCGGAGGGATGGCACATGCCTCCATTGGTTGGTGCCCATCACCTGGTAGTTGACGCGGTCTTTCAGCAGGGCCGGTTTAGGCGCCCCTTTCAGGATATGATCAAACCACTGGTAGATCAGCTGATGGATACTGATACGCGCGACACTATCAATCGTATAACCGTTGACGTAAGGAAGCGGCACATGCTGGCACCCAAGATGATCGTACGGCCCGATAACGAGGTAGTGTTCCGCGTTGGAGCGGTACCGTAAGTGTTCCCTGTAATAATACATAGCACCGATTTGGGCCCCGTCGAAATAGCCTGTAGTGCTCAGGATGGGGATGTTGATCCTGGCGAAGTCCTCTTTGCAGGTCGTCATGTTTTGCCAGTAAGCGTCGTAGTCCGGATGCGCCAGCCACCGGTGGTAGATGGGGTTAGGCGTGCCGTCTATGCTGTCCAGCGTTTCATAGGCAGCGCCGCTGCGATACCAGTTGAACTGCATTTGTCGCCAGCGGCCCCGGTCATTGTATGTCACGTTATCCAGGAACTTGTTGTTGGTGACATAGGGTATCCACGGATACACGAAACTCATGAACACATTGTTTTCTTTGGGTACATCAAAGCCGGGAACGACGGCAGCAGACGGTACGATAGTTTTGAGCGCCGGCGGCACGCCGTCTTTAACAGCGGCCCATTGCGTGAAGCCCACATAGCTGCCGCCGTACATACCGATACTTCCATTACACCACGACTGACGGATGATCCAGTTGATCACATCGCGGGCATCGTCGCCATCATGTTCGTAAGGCATAGTTATTTGGGGGCTGAAGCGTTTTCCCCGGGTATTGGCGACTACGCCTATGTAACCCTTGTCGGCTGCTTCCTTGGCGATGCAGAGATTACTGCCATCGGTATATATGGTGAAGAAAAAGATAACGGGCAGCGGTCGCTGCTGACGCCTGGGCCGCACCACAATGGCCGACACGCTGGCGCCGTCACGGGTAGGGATCAGCAGGCTGTCCCGGATGTGGTAATGTTGCCGGTTGAACTGCCGCAGCAAGGGCGCGGCCATCCTACTGATGCGGGGGAGCAGTTGCCAGGCGGTATAACGCCGGCACAGCTGCACCGCCTCCGGCAGCGCGATGCTGTCCTGCCCTTCGAGTTGTGCCAGCTGCCGTTGCAGATCGGTAGTAAGGTAGGCCGTATCCGCGGTATACCAGTTGTCGATGTCGTACCGGCTGGCGGCGTGCAGGCTTGCCAGTGAGACTTTAAATGTTTTGCCGAAGGCTATCTCCACCGGTTGTTTGCGCCTGAGTGCATTAATATAAGTCTCATACTGGATGAACCGCACAGGGGCTTTTTCCGCATCGCTTTGCGCATAGGCGGCACGATATTCTCTGATAGTCTTCAATGCTGCCTGGTATTGCCGGGCCGTCAGCTGCACCATCAGCAGCTGCTGCAGATAGCCCCACCTGTCATCGCCGGCTTTGAGCTGTGGCAGAATCTTTTGTGCGAGCGCCGGCATAGCGGCCGCCAGTATCTCCGGATTTACAGCAGCTTCCCGTGGGAAGGGCAGTGACTGTGCAGCGGTGTTCCCGTACAGGCATAACAATGCCCCCAGGAGAATGTGTCTCATGTGAACCATCTTACAGGATATTAAAGGGAGAAAAGATTACATTTTATTCCATTGTTTGAAACGTACGGCCTGCCGGCTGGAAACGATGACGGTGATATTCCCACGGACCGTGAGCTGTAGCCGGTCGCTGTCTATTGCCACAATACCGGTAATATACCGGCCATGCACCAACTGGTACCGGTTGGCCCGGAAGAAAACGGCCGGGTCCAGGCGTTCTTCCAGTTGGTTCAGCGAAGTTTTAATCAGCGCCTGTTTATTCACAGAGAATATGCGGGCGTAGTTGTTGACCGATTCCACCAGGTATATATCGTTTTGCCGCAGAAAAAAACACTGGTCGCCGTCTTTGATGAACAGCTGTTTATCGGGCACGGTGCTGCCGGACAGGGCAGCCCGTTCCCGTACTTTGGTACGGTGTTTTTCCATCGCCTGTGCAAAGCGCTCCGTGCGGAAAGGTTTTAACAGGTAATCCAGCGCGTTGTTGTCGAATGCCTGTACGGCATAGGTATCGTAAGCAGTAGTGAAAATTACATCGGGTACTTCCGTTAAACCGGCCAGCAGCTCAAACCCACTGGCGCCTGGCATCTGCACGTCGAGGAACAACAGTCCGGGTTGCAGCTCCTGTATCAATGCCAGCGCCTCCTGCACATTGCGTGCTTCTCCTGCCACGGCGTAGTCGGCATACGGCTGCAATGCCCGCCTGATCTCTTCGCGGGCGGCCCGTTCATCGTCTATGATCAGCACCTGTATTTTTTGCATACTGTATGTTTAATGGATAAAGGGGATAGCAATGACAGCCAGTACATTTCCTTCCGGCAGCCCGGCGATCTCAAAGGATGCCTGTCCGGAGAACTGGAGCTGCAGCCGTTCCCGGAGGTTCCGGATACCCAGTCCGCCTGCCGCCGTTCCCTGCAATGTGCCCGGGTTCTGTACGGACAGCAGCACCCGGTCGCCCTCACGCGCGATGTTAATAACGATACTGCCGCCGTTTACGCTGTGAGCGATGCCGTGTTTGATGCCGTTTTCCACCAGCGTTTGTAAACTGAGCGGCGGAACACCCATATGGCTCAACGCAGGATCTGCCTGGATGTGTACCTGCAGCCGCTCTTCAAAACGCAGTTTCTCCAGTTCCAGGTAGTCGCTGACCAGCTGCAGCTCCTCCTGCAATGTTACCAGTTGATCGGACCGTTTATACAAAGCGTTGCGCAGCAGGTCTGAAAGCAGGTCTATCGCTCTGCGTGCCAGCGTTGGGTCTTCCAGTACCAGCGACTTGATATTGTTCAGCGAATTAAAAAAGAAATGCGGATTGAGTTGCGCCGTAAGGTTGTCCAGCTGTATTTCTTTCGTCAGCAGCTGCAGCCGTGCATTTTCACGGGAGGCGGTATGCTGTTGCTGTGCATAATGATAAAGATGCCAGGCCAGCACCCATACCGCCATGGTACGGATGCCCGTCATAAAAGGCACACGGCTGTTGATTTGCAGGTATTGAAGGAAAGTCCCCTGGTGTGGGTCCCACCAGTAGAACCGCAGCGACACTGCCAGCGTGAAACAAACGGCGAGTATGATAACAGCCGGTGCAATACGCCACAGCAGCGCTTTGGGGCGTAGCAGGTGCCAGCCGTGCTGCAGGGCAAACCGGCGGTAGGCATGCGTCAGCAGCAGGTTGACGGTGATGTCTGCCACAAAATTGAGGGCGGCGAAGCTGTAACTGAAAACAGGGCTGCGGACAAAAGCGTCCACCTCCCAGTAAAGGGCGGCGATCGTCCAGCCGGCCAGCTGGCATTGCCAGTATGGTGATAATGACGCCTGCTTCTTCATACCGGACAAAGTAAACCGTTCCGCCGGACATAAAAAAGTAAAGTACAGGAGCGCCGGAAAAAGGGGATAGGCGCCTATATCGCTGGCTGCTCCTGCAGCGCGTCGTCCTGCCTGATGAAGCACAGGTAGTACTGGAAGTACAACAGCACCAGCAGACAGGGCAGCGCTTTCAGCTGATAGTTCACTGCTATCTTGTTGATAAAGGACGGTACAAGGTCTGTAGGACAGAGAGAGGTGACGATCACCAGTAATCCCAGCAGGATGACGGACAGCGGCCGCTCAGGCAGCATCATCAACCCCACTACGGCGCCGGTAACGGCCATAATATAAGTAGGTGATTCGGTACTTTGATTGAACAACACCACCCAGAGTAAGAGGTAGCCTCCCAGTATCCAGTGGTATTGCTGCGGCCTGTTTTTCCAGGCGAAATAAAGAGCGGCAGCCAGGCCTGACAGGGCCAATGCGGTGACGGTCTTCCCGATGCCGCCGCCGGCCTGTGGTGGCAGATGCAGCATCGCGAGGACCATGCCGCGCACGGACCCGTCTTCCAAAATCACAGGACTGGTGATCAGCTGGTACCAGTCGTGGTATGCGCGCAATAGTTCCGCCGGCGACATTACCACCAGCGGCAGCAACGTACCGATCATGCCAAACAACAGGCAGTACGCCAGATAGGTGAGCTTCCGGTCGTAGAAAAGGAACACGAGGCCGGTAATGGCGCCGTATCCTTTGATAAAAAAACAAAGGCAAGTGAACAGCGCAGCCAGCACCGGTTTGCCACGGTCGAGGTTTATGACTGTCAGCAACATCAGCGCCGTCATTATAGGATTGGTCTGCGAAGACTGTATCGCATTCAACAGCTCCAGTATCAACAGCCAGCTGATGATGTAACGTTTGTGGGCGGCTACCGGCAACTGCCGCAGGGCATACAGAAAGAGGCCGGCGCTACCCATCAGCCATACGAAAAGCCCCGTCCTGACCGGCAAAAGGGCCAGCGGGGCAAAGAGTACAGGGAAAGTAGGATGGTACAGAAAGTAGTCAAAATAAGTATCGGGATAAAGCTGGTATAACGGCATATGGTGCAGCATATGGTCCCATGAGCTGCGGAAAATGATGAAGTTGTTATACTTCCGGGTCGCCAGCGACTGAATAAACAATACCAGCGTACCAATAAAATACAGTACAGTAACGGTGACCGGCCGTTGATACCACAAAGGCCGGCGGTTGGCTGCAGTCAGCGAAATTACAGGCGTAGGTGTGTTATGCTTTGTCACAGAAAATCTATTAACGCTCGTATCATAGACGCGCGTTTCACGGATACCCCCCACAGATTCACTGAAAAAATATCACATTGCTTTTTAATTGTATTTAAAAATGATGGAGTTACAGCATGACTTGATAAAAATGATACAATGCCGGCCACCGGCTATAACACTGCAAACAATTCCGCGTCCCGGCTGTTAACATACCATAAAACACTACCGTATGAAACATATCATCCTCCTGTTGCTGCTATGGAGTGCCGGCATGACAACTGTTTATTCACAGGAAAAAGAGCTGAAGCCATTTCCTAAAGCATGGAAAGGGGTAGAACGCTTTGTTATCCAATTGCCCGCTAAAGATGCGGAAGATAACTACCAGGTGGAAATCATGGCCGGCAAAACACTGAAAGTGGATTGTAACCATCATGGGCTGATCGGCAGCTGGGCCGCCAAAGATGTAAAAGGGTGGGGGTACACTTATTACCAATACACCTCCACCGGTAAAACAAGATCCACATTGATGGCCTGCCCCGATAAAACGCTGCAGGACAAATTTATTTTCAGCACCAAACTGGTACGCTACAACAGCAAGTTGCCCATTGTGGTGTATGTACCCAAAGGGTTTAGTGTAAAATATAAAATCTGGGAAAGAGGGAATCAGGAAATGGATGCGGAAATCAAATAAATTTAGGGATTTTCTGATTTACGAATTTACGAATTTAAAAAATGCAGCGGAGACCATCTGGTATGATCTCCGCTGCATTTTTTAAATTCGTAAATTCGTAAATCAGAAAATCCCTAAATTTTAATGGGTGCTGTCCGCACGGAAACCCCGTTCTCATTGATTGCTTCTATACTATAGTAGTACGGTAGTTCCTTATCCATCCCTTTGAAGAAATAGTCGTTGGCATTGTGTACCATGATACAGTTGTACAGTTTATCCGGGGCAATGCCAAAATAGATATTGTAGGCATAGGCATTATCTACCGGTTGCCATTTGATCCAGGCGCTGCGTTTATCCTTTTCCGTGCGGAGCACTACGAACGATTTGACGGAATCGGGTGCGGGGCCGTTGCCTTTGCCGAATACCCGCAGTCCGCTGACGGCGAATTTACCGCCCGGCATATGAACGTTCACCAGTTTGACGTACCGGGCTTTTACAGGACGGGGAAGTTCAACGTAATCATGCGGTACATCTGTACGGTTGTTGCTTTTATCGGCCATTACCTGCCATTTTTTTCCATCCAGGGAGTAGTAGAGCAGGTATTGATGATAGATATCGGTCTGTTTGCCGAGGAATGGCGCATCCTGATCGGCGTAGTTGATCTGTACGGCGTGGACGGTGCTTACTTCACCAAGGTCGCTCTGCAACCATTCTCCTTTGTTGCCGCTAGCGGCGCTCCAGTAGGTTTTGATGTTTTCATCCACGGCATTGTTGGGAAGATACCCTCCCAGCGTAGAGGAAACGGTCACCGGTTTGTTGTAGTTCAACAACATCCATCCGGTAAAGGAGCGGCTGTCGGTTTCGAAGGAGTTGGTATTGCTGCCCCTGTTGAGATAATGGGGATAGTCTCCGAAAGCAGTGTTGCAATAGAGCAGGTCATCTTTGTCGAAACCGGCGGGCCAGAAACCGAGCCTTCTTTCAAAGCTGTTTTTTACCGCGATGACCATGGAAGACACATGCCACCAGTTGCCTTTGTTGTCCTGGAAGGTGGCGCCATGGCCTGCGCCGCGGGCGAAGCCTCCGGGTTTGAAGGAGAAAGGGTTGTGGGCCTGCGGCTGGAAAGGGCCCAGCGGGTGGTCGGACACCACCACCCCGTCGGAATAACCGCTGAACTCTGTTCCGGGAGCACCGTATTGCAGGTAGTATTTGCCGTTATGTTTGGTCATCCAGGCGCCTTCGATAAACGGGTCGAGGAAAGTATTGTCCATGTATTCCCCGAAACGCTGCCAGCCATAACGATAGTCTTCCAGCATGTACAGCTCTTTACGGGCGCCTTTCAGTTGTAATGTTTTACGGTCCACTTCTCCGCCGTACAGCGGATAGCGGTTGCTGCTGCCGTTGTACTGGTACAGCTTACCATCGTCGTCCAGGAAAAAAGCCGGGTCCCAGCCGCCGGCGGCGAAAGAGTCCACCGCCTCTTTCCATTGATTGCCTTTAGGATCGGTGCTCATCCAGATAGGAAAATTACTGCTATAGGTAGAACCGAATACCATCATGGTATCACCCATTACCCATACAGCGGGAGCGCACAGTTCATCATATACTTTGTGCCAGGGCTTGAGGAACTTACGCGATACAAAATGCCACTGGCTGAGGTCTGGGCTCCACCAGTATCCCCACTGGTTGGTGGAGAAAAGATAAAAGTCCCCTTTGTAGTTCACGATCACCGGGTCGGCGGTAGCCCTGTGTTTGCCCCATTCCGTGAAATTGGGAATGGGACAGTAGCCGTAGTCCACATTGATCGGATTACAATAAGTGGTTTGTTGTGTGTAGGCCGGCAATGATAACAGGCATGACAGCAGCACTGTCAGTATACGAGGTAAATTCAGCATGACCGTTTATTTCATATGCGGACTGGTAAAGTCCAGTTTTTTTAATCCTGTCTGTACTTCAGGGCAGCTCATAAACAGTTTCCATAACAACCCGCTGCGGTAGTTTTCTATCATAACGACGATAGGGCCCTGATCGATGGCGAGATGTGATTTGGCGTACCATTGCTGTGTTTCGTTGAATGCGTCTGTAAAGCCGTATTCACTCCAGATTTTATTGCCCAGCTGGTAGTAAAAATGTTTGAGCGCCTGCATGGAATATTCCGGTGTATAAGGGAATGAGGACAGGGCGGCGGTAGGCGTGATGGTGCCGTGGTCGTTTTCGGGAGAGTGTGCGTCGTAACCGTTATAGGTGTCGCTGGCGGTCAGGCCCCAGGCGTTGGCGCCATAGCCTTTGAACCCTTTCGGATTTTGTATGCAGTATTCACGGTTGATGAGCGTGTGTTTGGTGTTCTGTTCCCAGTAGTCGGCATAACGGTCTTTTAATCCGCGGGGATCAAGACCGAGAAAAGAATAGTGGGTAAAGAACAGCGGGCCGCCGTAATCCATGCCCAGCGGCAGTTTGATGCCGAAGAAGGTGCGGTCGTTGCGGAAGTAGAAGTTGTTGGCCCATCCCTGGTGATATACGGAGGATGGTATGGCGTAGGTAGGTGACGAGGCAGACAGCACATAGGTAATCAGGCATTCGTTCCATCCTCTGATTTCGTGGTTCATGCTCCAGCCGTTGTTGGGGCTCCAGTGCCAGTAAAGGACGTTGCGTCCGTCCCGTGTGTACCAGTCCCATTCTGCTTCTCTCCATGTCCAGTTGATTTTATTCCGCAGTTCTTCTTCTTTGGGAGTGCTGCGGTCAAAATACTGGCGGGCGGTGAGCAGGCCTTCGAAGAGGAAGGATGTCTCTACGAGGTCGCCTCCGTCGTCCTTGCGGCCGAAGGGGATGGTTTTGCCGGTGGCGCCGTTGAGCCAGTGGGGGAAAATGCCGTGATAGGCGTCTGCCTTGCGGAGGAAACCGACCATTTTGAGTAAACGTTCCACGGCTGCCTCGCGGGTGATCCAGCCTCTTTCGGTGGCGACCACGATGGCCATTATGCCGAAGCCGGTGCCGCCGGTGGTCACTACTTCATCGCCGTAGTCAAATGATTTGTTGCTGCGTTCGCGTGCCATCCCGGAAACGGGGTGGGCATAGTCCCAGAAGTAGCGGAAGGTTTGTTTCTGAACGAGGTCCAGCAGGGCGCTGTCTGTCAGGTTTTGCCGGATCTGCAGATCGGCTTTGATAGTTTGTTGTTTTACCTGCGCCTGCCCGCCAAAGGCGAGCAGGCATATCAGGCATATCATCGTTGTGCATTGTTTCATAGCATCCAGACTGTTGTTTAGTAACCCGGGTTCTGGGTCAGTTTGTTGTCACTGAGGTCGATCTCGGTTTGGGGGATCGGCATCAGTTCATTTTTACCTGCCTTGAAGCCCATCGGTCCGAACACCTGTGCGCCTCTTCCCTGGCGGATAACGTCGAAGAAACGATCGCGTTCCATGGCCAGTTCTATCTGTCTTTCGTGGTAAATGGCCTGGCGGAGCTGTGCCTGATCGGCGGTGGTCACATCAGGCAGAACGCCGTTGTTGCCACCGCGGGCGCGGGCCCTTACGGCGTTGAGAGAGGTCCGTGCCTGACCGCTGTTGCCCAGTTCGTTGGCTGCTTCGGCGTTCATGAGCAGTACTTCGGCATAACGGATTACGCGTACGTTCTGATCGGCGCCTTCGTTGTAGCCGGGTACCCACTGGGTGAAGGGCACGTAGGATTTATAATTAAAACGGCGGTTTACACCAGCGTATTTAATACTATCGCCTTCAATGGTTTTAGTGCCTCTGAAGAGGATCGTGGAGTTTTTACGGGGATCTCCAGGCTCATAAGCATCCACCAGCGCCTGTGTAGGGGTGTTGAAGCCCCAGCCGCCACCGGGCTGGCTCTTCACGCCCTGTATCTGAGAGTACTGGGAGTTGGAGGCGTCTTTGTTGCCGACAATGGTCATACACTGTATTTCGAAGACGGATTCCACGGAGTTTTCATTGGCTACGCGGAACAATTTGTGATAGTCCGGGAACAGGCTGTAACCCAGGCCGGCCACCTGGTTGGTGAAGGTGAGCACATCCTGCCATTTCTTCTGGTACATGGCCACTTTAGCGTGTAAGGCCAGTGCGGCGCCTTTGGTGGCGCGTCCTGCGTTGGCAGCATCATAGCCGGGAGGCAGTACGGCAGCAGCTTCTGTCAGGTCTTTTTCGATGGCGGCCCATACTTCCGCTTTAGGCGCGCGGGGAATGTTGTATTCCTCCGGACCTTTAGGTACATGCAGGCGGAGTGGCACATCGCCGTAGGCCCGCACCAGCCGGAAATAAGCGTATGCGCGGATAAACTTGGCTTCCGCGAGGTAGCGGTTTTTCAGGGCATCATCCATTTTGATGTTGGGGACATTGTCCAGTACCTGATTACAGAAATTGATTTCCTGGTATTGTCCTCTCCAGAAGTCGGCCACCTGGCCGTCGGATGCGGTGACCCTGAAATAATCGAAGTCGCTCAGGAAGCTGGCATCGTTGGGATCACTGCCTTTTTCGGTTTCTTCAGAGCCAAGGTCTTCTACAGCGAGTGCGGCAAAGCCTACCTGCCGCCATTCGTGCAGGTTGGCATACATAGCGTTCACGGCTTTGGTGGCGTCGCCTTCAGACGTCCAGAATTCCTGTGCAGGTTGCTGACCTTGCGGGTCTACATTCAGAAAGCTCTTTCCGCAGCCGGCAGTAAGGGCCAGCAATACCGGCAGGGCGTAGCCGGTGATACGTTTTATATGTAGTGGGTGATTTCTTTTCATGGTCGTCATCATTTAAATTAGAAGGTCACATTTACACCGAAATTGTAGGTGGCATACAAGGGATAAACGGCTTTGTCGATACCCTGATTGGTTGGTGTGCCGCCGATTTCCGGTGAGAAACCACGGTACTTGAAGAAGTTGAATGCATTTTGTGCACTGGCAAAGAAGCGCAGGTTCTGCATCCCCCAGCGGTTAGCGATGGTCTTCGGCATGGTGTAACCCAGCTGTATATTCCGGACACGGAAATAAGAGCCGCTTTCCACAAAGAAGGTATTAGGCAGATAGTTCTGGCCGCCGCCCACGTTTGCAGAAGGATAGGTGTTGGAGGTGCCTTCGCCATGCCAGCGGTTGTCAAAGAACTCCTTGGTGAAGTTTTCGTTGCCGAAACGCAGTGCCATGTTAGCATTGTAAACATCCACACCGGCTACGCCCTGGAATTCCAGTGCCAGATCAAAGTTTTTATAGTTGAAGCTGGTATTGAAACCATAGGTGAATTTGGGATTGGGATTACCGATGGGTACCCGGTCCAACGCATCAATCTTGCCATCGTTGTTGACATCGCGATACCTGAAATCACCGGGCTTCGCACTTTTCTGAGCAGAAGCAGCTACTTCTGTAGTGTTTTGGAAGACTCCTTCTACCACGTAACCGTAATACTGTCCGATCGGTTGACCTACGATGGTACGGGTGAGCAGCGCACCACCGGTGGAGGCGCCACCACCGTCGTATATCGGAGTTGCGCCGGTATTCACTTCGCTGACTTTATTGTTGTTGATGCTAAAGTTACCACCGATGGCGTAGCCGAAGCCGCCGGCTGTCTCGTCTTTCCAGTTGGCTGCAAATTCCCAGCCCTGGTTCCTGAACGTGGCCTGATTGGCCAGCATCTTGGAGTCCTGGGTACCAAGGGACATCAGAATGGGCACCAGGAAGATGGAGGACAGGGTTTTCTTGTTATAGAAACCGGCTTCTACATATAACCTGTTTTTTAACACGCTGGCTTCAATGCCCGCATCGATACCTTCTGATTTCTCCCAGTTAAGGACTGGAGGAACCAATGTATTCACGCTGGCCCCGGTGTTGACGATGCCACCAAAAATAGCCGTCATGAAGGGATCCTGCGTAATCCTAAGCTGCGAGATGGAGGGCGGTACGGAGGCGTTACCCACTCTGCCCCAGCTGCCGCGCAGTTTCAGGTTATCAAAAATGCCGGTGTTTTTGATAAAAGGTTCTTCACTCAGTACCCAGCCCAATCCTACAGAAGGGAAGTAACCCCACTGATCTCCTGCTGAGAACTGAGAAGCGCCATCAGCACGGATAGAGGCGGTAAGCAGGTATTTATCTTTGTAAGCGTAGTTCACACGGCCGAAGTAGGAAGCAATATTGATCAGGGCTCCTTCATCAGTCACAGACCGGCCGTCGATATTACCGAGGCGCAGATACCGTGTACCTTCATTGTTGTTGGGCACGTTGTCGGCGCTGGCGATCAGTTTGTAAAAACGACGTTGCTGTGCAGCTTGCCCTAACAGTACTTTCAGGCTATGGTCCCCAAATTTATTATCATATGTGAGGGTATTTTCCACGATCCAGTTTTGCCTGTTAGCGGTGGTGCGGGTCAGCCTGCTGACTTTATTGAACTGGTTGGTAGTGGCCTGATACTGTGGCGTATAGTTACGGATAATACTATCTCCGTACTCGCCACCGAGGCTGCTATGGAGGACAAAGTGTTTGGCGAAGCGGAGATCTGCGTACACACTACCGGTAATCACACGGCGTTGGGTTTTCTGATCATAAAAATCCAGCGTTGCCTGCGGGTTTTTACCGGCACCTGTACCGAGGTTTAGCTTGTCCGGGTCGCCGTAGGAGCCGTCCGGATTGAATACGGATACTACCGGTGCGGAAGTATACAGCTGCAGGAAGTAGTCGTCCGGAATGTCATGCGTGTTATAGGCCGCTGCTGTTACGGTATATCCGATTTTCAACGGTTCAAATACCTGGAAGTCATTTTGCAGCCGGGCGGTGATACGGGAGAAGTCGTTGGTTTTGATCAGACCGTCCTGTTTCATATAACCCAGTGAAAAGTTATAGGTAGATTTTTCGGTGCCGCCGTTGATAGATAACTGATGGTTGGTGGTAAAAGCATTGCGCATTTCCTGCTTAAACCAATCCGTACCTGCGCCGTAGGCGTTGGGGTCCAGCCGCAGCGCGTTGTTGTTGATAGCGCTCAGTTCATTGATAATGGTGGCGTATTCATTGCCATTAGCCATTTTTACTTTATTGGTGGCCCGCTGCATACCTACGTAACCGGTATAGTTGATGCTGGCTTTACCGGAGCGGCCTTTTTTGGTGGTGATGAGCACCACGCCGTTGGCAGCGCGCATACCGTAGATCGCTTCGCTGGAAGCGTCTTTCAGGATGCTCATGTTTTCGATATCGCCCGGGTTAAGGAAAGAGATATCATCATACCACACTCCGTCTACTACATATAACGGGCTGGGGGAACCGTATACGGTGCCGGTACCACGGATTTTAATGGTAGGGGCGCCGCCGGGTTTACCATCGTTCACAATCTGTACACCGGCTACTTTGCCTTGCAGGCCGCTCATCGCGTTGGTGACCGGTTGTTTGCTGATTTCTTCGCCTTTTACCTGGGAGATGGAACCGGTAATGTCTACTTTACGTTGTACACCATAACCTACTACCACTACCTGTTGCATCTGGCTAACCGATTCTTCCAGTGCAATGTCGATCTGCTGGCGGTTGTTGACCGGCACCTCCTGGGAGGTGAAGCCGATAAAGCTCACGACCAGCGTGGCATTGTCGGGAGCGGTGAGGCTATAGGAACCGTCCGGGCCGGTCACGGCGCCCTTTGAGGTGCCTTTTATAGCGATGGTAGCGCCGGGAATAGGGGATCCGTCTTTTTTGCTGGTGACTTTACCGGTAACTTTCACCTCCTGGGACATGATCACCACGAGGTTGTTTTCCACCAGTTTGTACCGCAGCGACGTGCCGGCGAACAGCGTGTTCATCACGGCGTCCAGCCCCGAGTTGGTGACGTCTACATTGACTTTTCTTCTGATTTCGGTCAGGGCGTTATTGTACAGAAAGCGGTAGTTACCCTGCTGTTCAATACTGCTCAGGACCTGTGCGATCTCCGCTTTCTTCAGCTTGAGGGTGATGGTAGCCTGCCCTTTAACAGCGGCGGATACCTGGAGAAAACACGCCAGCAATAACAACGTGGTGAGTTTCATAATAACAAGTGCTTTTTTCAGGGCATAGGTATACCTGTCCCTAAATTCTAGCGATATTTTCATACTTTTAAATCTAGAGGTGAAAGTGATGGAAGCTTGCGGCTTAGCGTGCTGGCAAGTTTCCGGACAAGACTGCATCTTTGGCGGGAAATGTTAGCGCATTTCCCGTTTTTGTTTTGGTGGTGTTCAGGAACTGTTTAACAAGTGTGTGTTCATAACGTTGTCATATTATTCAGTGGATAATGATGGTGTCATTTTGTATCTCATACCGGAATGCGGCGGTCAGTTGTAATGCGTTGAGCGCCTGCTGCACAGTTTCCTGTTCGAAGATGCCGGTAAAACGAAGCGTTTCCGGTTGCGGATTGTCGAACCGCACCTTTACCCCGAAAAACCGTTCCATCTCCCGGGCCAGCGTTGCAAAGGATTCATCTTTAAACACCAGTTTGTTGTCCATCCAGGAAGTTTCCGTAATAGCAGTGGTTTGCGCTGCGTAATAGGAAACATGGCTGAGCGTGACCGGATTTTCTTCTTTCGCAGCCATAGTCCTGGTTGCCGGGACTACCTTGGGCAATTGGTTCAACACCACGATTTTTTCGCTGGGTTTAAGAATGATCCGGGTGGCGTTGTGCTTTACAATGGCTTCTATGCTACCGGTAATCAGTGAGGCTTCGGTGGTTTTATCCTGCGGATAGGACCGTACGTTGAAGCGGGTTCCCAATACCCTGATGTCCATTGTTTCCGTATGAATAACAAACGGACGGTCTGCTTGTTTGGCTACATCAAAAAAAGCTTCCCCGGAGAGCGTTACGCTCCGGTCATTTTTACCAAAATCTTTACTATAGGAGAGTTTGCTTCCGGCGTTTAGCCATACCCGTGTTCCGTCCGCCAGCTGTATGCTGGTGCGGGATCCGTTGCGCGTAGTTACTTCGCTGGCGATAGCGTCGTTGTTTTTTTTAGCGGAGGTCCACCACCAGGCGCCCATACAGAGCAACAGGCCGGTGGAAACAGCGGCGGCCCACAGATAGCGGCGGCGGGGCCGCAGGGCCACAGTTCCGGGTTTCACCCCGTAGGTAACAGGTGTTGCCTGCCCGATAGGAATGCCCATGGCCTGCATCCGGCCGATGTGCCGGTCGTGCGCAGCAATGGCGGTTTCCTCACTGGCGGCGGCCGTAGTCTTTTGCCACAGCTCATCCACCAGCCCGGCCGGCATTTCTGCGTCGGGATGGTCACGTAGCAGCGCCAACAGCTCCTGCAGTTCTTCCGCAGTAGCTTCATTGGCCAATTTCCGGGCCGTCAGTTCCCATATACGTCTCGTGTTCATAACGTGAAATAAGATGCTCTCCTTACAGGATCTCTTTTTTCACAAAATCTACCAAAAGGAAATAAAAAAAATTTAAGGCTGTAACCGTTGGGGCTTTTTCAGGGAGGTATTGATAGCACGGGCTATGCGCGCAAGGGCGATGGCGAGTTGATTGTCAATGGTTTTGACGGAGATATCGAGGATTTCCGCAATTTCTTTGTAGCGGAGACCGTCTTCTTTGATCAGTTTGAAAATAATTTT
This sequence comes from Chitinophaga oryzae, assembly GCF_012516375.2. NCBI lineage: Bacteria > Pseudomonadati > Bacteroidota > Chitinophagia > Chitinophagales > Chitinophagaceae > Chitinophaga > Chitinophaga oryzae. Next base: position 6,642,749 of record NZ_CP051204.2, on the reverse strand, counting down.
GCAGCGGGGAGGAAGATCGCTGACGGCCTGCTCAAATTTGGCCAGCAGCTCGGCGCTGATCAGCTGTTCTTCAGGGTTGTAGTGTGGGCTCTCCATGTCCAGCTCCAGGGCGTCGAGGGAAAGCGCATTTTTTTTCTGTTGCTGCATCAGGTATTTAAGGGCCACGTTTTTGGTGCTCACGTAGAGATATACCCGCAGATTGTTGACTTCCGTGAGGCGGCGGCGTCCCTGCCATATATTAATAAACACATCGGACACTACTTCTTCGGCAATCTGTGCAGAGCGGACAAACGACCCGGCGAATTGTACCAGCGGTTCATAGAAATGCAGGAACAGCTCTTTATAGGCTGATTCGTCGTCATGTAAGCTGATACGGCGCTGCAATTCCTGTATGTTATTGGCCGGGAGCATCGTGGCATAAGCTGCTATGCGGCCAAGATAAGTTAAAAATCAATACCAGCCTTCAATATTGTCATTGTTAACCTTTGGGGCAGATGCGGTACGCACATCTCCTGGCGCCCGCCAGCAGGTGGTCCACACGCTCTACTTCCGCTCCTTCACCGATCACTTTCCGGAATGTCTCCAGCTCGGCGGAACAGAAATTCTGACAAACCTCGGCTGCCACGCAGATAGGGCAATGGTTCTCTATTAACATATATCCTTCTTCGTCTTTTTCCCAGGTAGCCATGTACCCTTCCGCGTCCCTGGTTTCTGCCAGCCTGCTGATCTTGCCTTCCAGCGTTGTTTCCCGGCTTGTCGCCTGCAGATACTTGTCCAGTCCCACTTTTTTGCTGCTTTCGATGACCGCCTGCAACGCTTCATCCCCCAGTGTTTCCCGGATAGTGTTGATCAGGCGCACCGTCAGCTCCGCATGCGAATCCGGAAAACGGGAGTTGCCCTTCTGGGTGAGCGCCCATATCTGTTGCGGCCTGCCACGTCCTTTTGCGACATTGGTGGCCTCCACCAATCCCTCGCTGCTCAGCTTCAGCAGCTGAAAACGTGCACCCTCCACCGTTATGTTAAGGGCTTCCGCTACGACCGACAGGGGCTGAGGCCCTCTCGTCTTCAATATCCACAATGCTCTCTCGTTCTCCTGCAAAATATTATTCATAATAAACAAAGTGTTTATTTGGTTTATTCGCAAATTTACTATTTTTGCATCAGATAAACAATTCAACGGCCGGAAATGCGCTCCTGTACTGACGAGGCGCTGGCGTCCAGCCTTCACTCCCGTGCCCATACAAGATTGGCAAGCAATTGCTGCTGCAGCCCACTGCCGCGGAATGGCATTGCCATGCTTTCATGCGCCGGTATCACATAAAACCATGTAACAATGCAAACAAATTTATCGTTCCAAACCGCAGCCCTGGCACTGCTTTCTTTATTGACAGCCTGCGGCGGCCATAAAGAGGCCGGTTACAGCAATGAACCGCAGCCTTATCCCGTGCTGACGCTGAAAACATCGGAAACGACCCTCTATATGGACTACCCCGCGACAGTACGCGGTCAGCAGAACATCGAAATACGGCCTAAAGTAGACGGCTACGTGGCCGGGATACTGGTAGACGAAGGCGCCACCGTTAAAAAAGGCCAGCTCCTCTTTAAAATAAACGCTCCCCAATACGAACAGGAAGTGCTCACCGCCCAGGCAGCCATCAAAAGCGCCGAGGCGGCAGTCAATACCGCCCGCATGCAGGTACGCAAAGTAACGCCGCTGGTGAAAAAAGAAATCGTCAGCAACTATGAACTGGAAGCGGCGGAACTGGCTCTCCAGGCCCGCGAGGCGGAACTGGCACAGGCAAAAGCCAGCCTGCAGAACGCCCGCGTCAACCTCGGCTATACTACCATCTACAGCCCGGCAGACGGCGTGATCGGCACCCTGCCCTATAAAATCGGCAGCCTCGTGGCGCCCGCCAGCGCCCAACCACTGACGGTCCTCGCAGACATCGCCAACGTACACGTCTATTTTTCCTTCACGGAAAAACAACTGCTGGACCTCGCCGGTACAGACGCCAATATCCCATTGGACGCTAAACTGAAACAACTGCCGCCGGTACAACTGGTACTGGCTAATGGCAACGAATACACGGAGAAAGGAAAAGTGGAAACAACCGGAGGCCTTATCAATAACGGCACCGGCGCCATCAGCATGCGGGCGGTATTCCCCAACAAAGCCGGCCTTATCCGCAGCGGCAGCAGCGCTACCATCCGTATCGTGCAGCCGGTCAGCAACGCGCTCATCGTACCAGCCAAAGCAACATATGAACTGCAGGGCAAAAAATTCGTTTACACCATCGACTCCGCCGGCGCTGCCCACTCCCGCGAAATCACGGTGAGCGACCGCTCCTCCGGCGACGTGTATATCGTCAGCAACGGCCTGCAGGCCGGCGATAAAATTGTTGCCGACGGCATCGGCTCCCTGAAAGAAGGAACGAAGATAAAACCTGTCGCCTCCGCCGCACCGGTGGCCGCCGCTGGCCCGGCGAAAACCGCTGTAGACCCCGGACTGAAGTCCGGCACTACGGCCGCCCAATAACTAAACGACCGTGGTTTAAATGTCACGGTACCGGCTATACGCCGGTACCTGTAGCTACTGCTTTGCCTTTTAAAAACAATTGTATGCTCAAGAAATTTATCGATAACCCGGTACTGTCTACCGTTATCTCCATCATCATCGTGATACTGGGCGTGCTGGGCCTCATGTCCCTGCCCATTTCACAATATCCTGAAATAGCGCCGCCCACCGTGGAAGTGACGGCCAACTACCAGGGCGCCAATGCCGACGTGGTGATGAAAAGTGTGATCATCCCGCTGGAAGAACAGATCAACGGCGTGGAACATATGACTTATATGACCTCCAAAGCGAGCAACGACGGCTCCGCGGTGATCACGGTCAACTTCAAACAAGGCACCGACCCCGACCTGGCCGCCGTCAACGTGCAGAACAGGGTGGCCAAAGCCACCGGTCTTATGCCGGCAGAAGTCATTAAAACAGGTATCACCACCACTAAAAAGCTGAACAGTGAAGTGTACGGTTTCCTGCTGTACAGCGAAAACAAATCATACGACGAGAATTTCCTCGACAACTATCTCCGCATCAATATCATCCCTGAACTGAAAAGGATCTCCGGCGTGGGCGATGTACAGGTATGGAGCGACCAGGCTTACTCCATGCGCATCTGGCTCCGGCCCGATGTGATGGCCTCCTACGGCCTGGTGCCCGACGATGTGATCGCCGCTCTCGCAGAACAGAACATCGAAGCGGCGCCCGGTAAACTGGGAGAGAACAGTAAAAAGACATTCCAGTACGTACTGAAATATACCGGTCGCCTTGAGCAACCGGAACAATTTGAAAATATCGTGGTCCGCGCCACGGCCGACGGGCAGCTGCTCCGCCTCAAAGACGTGGCAGACGTGGAGCTGGGCGCTTTCAACTACACCACCGACCTCACCGCGCAGGGGCATCCCTCGTCCGGTGGCGCTGTGAGCCAGACCGCGGGCTCCAATGCACACGAGGTGATTATACAGATAGAAAAGGTGTTTGAAAAGGCAAAGGCGAATTTCCCGCCCGGGGTGAAGCTGGCGGTCTTCATCAACGCGAACGATTTCCTCGACGCCTCTATCTCCAAACTGATACAGACCATCTTTGAAGCGTTTATCCTCGTGTTCATCGTGGTGTTTATCTTCCTGCAGGATTTCCGCTCTACGCTGATACCGGCCATTGCGGTGCCGGTAGCGATTATCGGGACTTTCTTCTTCCTCAAAATATTCGGCTTTACGCTGAACCTGCTCACACTGTTCGCCCTCGTGCTGGCCATCGGTATTGTGGTGGACGACGCCATCGTGGTGGTGGAAGCGGTACATGCCAAACTGGACCAGGGCGCCCGTTCGGCGCGGAAAGCCACTATGCATGCCATGAGTGAAATCAGCACCGCGATCGTATCCATCACCCTCATCATGTCGGCGGTGTTTGTACCGGTAACGTTTATCACCGGTTCGGCCGGCGTGTTCTACAAGCAGTTCGGGCTTACGCTGGCAGTGGCCATCCTCATCTCCGCGGTGAACGCGCTCACCCTCAGCCCCGCGCTCTGCGCCATACTGCTCAAACCGCACGGAAAAGACCATCACGTTAAAAAAAGTCTGCTGCAACGTTTTTACACGGCTTTCAACGCCGGTTTTACGGTGGTAACGGACAGGTATATACGTATCGTAAAAATACTGATCGCACGCAAGTGGCTGGCGCTGGGAGCTATCGCCGTATTCGCGGGCATCCTCGTGTTCCTTTTGAGGACCACGCCCACCGGCTTTGTGCCGAATGAGGATTCCGGCGCCATCTACGGCGATATTATTCTGCCACCGGCATCTACGCTGGAACAAACCACCAGGATCGCCGACCAGGTGGACAGCATCGCACGGTCTATGCCGGAAGTGGCAGTCACTTCCCGCCTTTCAGGGATGAACCTCATCAGCGGTTTCGGCGGATCATACGGCGCTATGTTCATCGCCCTCAAACCATGGAAGGAAAGGACCAAACCCGGTCAGGACATCAACAGCCTTGTGGGCAAACTGTTTGCGCAAACAGCCGGTATCAGGGGCGCACAGATCATCTTCTTCGCCGCGCCCACCCTCCAGGGCTTTGGTAACAGCAGCGGCTTCGAAATGCAGCTGCTCGATAAAACCGGCGGCAGTTACAAAGACTTCGGCGGTACGGTGAACAAATTCATGGAAGCGCTCAACAAACGGCCGGAGATCATGTACGCTGCTACGCCGTTTAACACCAACCTGCCGCAATATGAAGTACAGGTGGATGTGGCGCACTGTAAAGAAGCCGGCGTGGACGTAGGCGGACTGCTGCGTACGTTGCAGGGGTATCTCGGTGGTATCTACGCTTCTGACTTCAACCGTTTCGGTAAACAGTACAAGGTGATGCTGCAGACCAATCCCCGTTACCGTACAGAAGAGGCGGACCTCAACAAAATTTTTGTCCGCAACAACAAAGGGGAGATGGCGCCGGTGTCGGCTTTCCTGACATTACGTAAAACCAGCGGTCCTGAGTTTATCAACCGCTTCAACCTCTACACTTCCGCCGCCGTGACCGGAGCGCCCAATCCCGGTTACAGCTCCGGCGACGCCATCAGGGCATTCCGCGAGGTGGCTGCCAGCACGCTGCCAAGAGGAACAGACTTCGATTTCAGCGCGCTCACCAGGGAGGAAATATCCAGCGGCAGCCAGACATTGCTCATCTTCGTACTGTGCCTGTTGTTCGTGTATTTCCTGCTGAGCGCCCAGTACAGAAGTTATATCCTCCCGCTGGCAGTACTGCTGTCATTACCCATCGGGCTGGCCGGCGCTTTCATCTTTGCCCGTCTCGCCGGCCTGGATAACAATATCTTCCTGCAGATCAGTCTCATCATGCTGATCGGCCTGTTAGCCAAAAATGCGATCCTGATCGTGGAGTTCTCCATCCAGCGGCGCAGAAGTGGCCTGAGCCTGGTGCGTGCCGCTATTTCCGGCGCTGCGGCCCGTCTACGGCCTATCCTCATGACTTCCTTCGCTTTCATCTTCGGCCTGATGCCGCTGATGCTGGCTTCCGGCGTAGGTGCGCTGAGTAACCGCTCCATCGGTACCGCCGCCGTAGGAGGGATGCTGGTGGGTACCGTATTCGGCGTGTTTGTGATCCCGGCGCTCTTCGTGATGTTCCAGGCTTTGCAGGAACGCATAAGCGGCGCTGCTGTCAAAAAAGTAGAAGAACACGAAGAGGAGCCGGAAGAACTGGCCGTTTAATTTTCCTGAATCAAAAAAGCAACAATGACACATAAAAAATATATATGGCTGCTGGCGCTGGTAACGCTGGCAGCCGCCTGCCGGATCACACAGCCTTATAAATCACCGGAGACGGACGTCAACGGTTTGTACCGCGACCAGCAAAACAGTGACACCAATACCATAGCGGCACGGCCCTGGCAGACATTTTTTACCGATACCGCCTTACAACAGCTGATAGCCCGCGGTATCCGTGAAAACCTGGACCTGCGGATAGCGATGCAACGCATCGTAGCCGCGCAGGCTGCGCTGAAACAGAGCAAGCTGGCCTTCCTGCCCGATGTTAACGCCAACGCCTCTGTGAAACAGAGCCGGCTGGCCTTCCCGCAGGGATATGGCCTTATCACCAGCGCTACACAGTACGACGTAAATGGGACGGCGAGCTGGGAAGCGGATATCTGGGGTAAGCTGCGCAGCGGCAAAAGAGCGGCGCAGGCGGCCCTGCTGGGCTCCGTCGCGGCGCAACAGGCAGTGCAGAGCAGCCTCGTGGCAGATATCGCTGCGGCGTACTATTCGCTGCTGGCGCTGGACCAGCAACTGCTGGTACTGCAACAGACACTGGCCAACAGGGGAGAAGATGTGAACAGCATGAAAGAGCTGAAAGCCTCCGGCGTAGTGAACGGCGCAGCCGTAGTGCAGAGTGAGGCGAACCAATACGCCGCTGCCGTGGCCATCCCGGATGTGAAGCGGCAGATCCGTGAAACCGAAAACGCCCTCTCTATCCTGCTGGCGCTGCCTCCGGGACCCATTGCCCGTGGCAGCATGGCTACACAACAATTGCCGCAGGACATTGCTGCCGGTGTACCGGCGCAACTGCTGCAGTACCGCCCGGATGTAAAGGCAGCGGAACACGCTTTCCGTAATGCTTTTGAAAATACCAATATCGCCCGCACGGCTTTTTATCCTTCCCTCAATATCACCGCAGCAGGAGGTTTTACCAGCTTTGACCTCAGCAAATGGTTCACCGACGCCGGCCTGTTTGGCAACGTGGTAGGCGGACTGACACAGCCCATCTTCAACCGCGGCCTCAATAAAGCGCGGCTGGCCACTGCACAGGCCAAACAACAGGAAGCGCTGTACAACTTCAGCAAAACCATGCTGACAGCCGGAAAGGAAGTGTCAGACGCACTTTACTCGCTGACATCTGCCGGAGAGAAAAAAGAAAGCAGGGAAAAGCAACTGGCATCACTGGAGAAAGCGGTGGACTTTACAAAAGAACTGCTGCGTTACAGCTCCAGCACCAACTATACCGATGTACTAACGTCGGAACAAAATTTATTGAGCGCACAGATAGGAAGCATCAACGATCAGCTGCAGCAATGGCAGGCGGTGATTGCCCTGTACCGCGCGCTTGGGGGGCATTGATAAATGTCACGCAAAGGCGCAAAGCAGCAAAGAGCGCAAAGAAAGAAATAAGAAAGAAAGCAAAGGAGCGAAGATCAAATCGAATTGGTCTTCGCTCCTTTGCTTTCTCTGCTCGCTTATATAATCTTTGCGCTCTTTGCTGCTTTGCGCCTTTGCGTGACATTACAGTTCCAGTTTTTTCTTTCCTTTCCAGATGAACCACGCCAGATGCTCTACTTCATAAGATTCGAGCTTCAGCGATCTGACATAGTTTTTCAGCAGTTCCATATTCTCCGCTGTTTCCAGTGCTTTTAATTCTTTAATGGGTTTGATATCCTGTGCGCATCGCAGTATGTCCACGATGGAGGGAATCGTACCGGCGTTAATGCCGTGTTGCTGTATAAACTGTACCAGGAAATGGTTCTGTACAGACTGGTGTTCATCGTCTACTTTGTCGAGGTATTGTTGCAACAGCGGAAAATACTGCGCGTCCGCCAATGCCAGCCCGAATACGGCGTAGGTGCCTGGCCGTGCGCATTGTTCCGCTTCCACGTCGTTGTACCATTCGTACTCCTGGCGGATAGCCAGCTGTGCATATTTTTGCAGCTGCGGGTACAGGGCGGGGTATTGCAGCGCATTGGCGAAGAACCGTTGTGTGCCGGATTTCCCAAGTCCTTTAACGGGAAGCAGGTTTTTAGTTTTGGATTTGCATTTGATCTCGTAGCTGGGCGGAAAATCTTTTTCCAGCAGGTTGCAGATGAAGTCCAGCGCTTTACCGTAGGCAGCTTCCGTTTCATTCTTAAAGCTGATGTCGAAAGTGGCAAAGACGTCGTTGGCCGTACAGGTTACGTCTGGATCTTTGTATTGGCTGTCAGCAGTACTGAAGGTGCCGCTGCCGGTCTTCAGTATCTGTGTGGCTTTGGTGCTGCCCAGTTCTTTTGCTTTTTCGATGAAGCCTACGCCGGTACTGCGGCTGTAGTTGGGCTCGAAGCGGATGATGGTCACGCCCGCGTATATCAGCAGGTCCAGCAGCTGTTCCGGTGGAGCGGGCCTTTCGTCGCCGTTTTTTAAAGTAAATTCCGGCAGTCCCCAGGAAGGCTTGTGTATGTTGTAATACGCCGGCAGGAACTTTTCTTCGGCCCATGTCCGCAGGGCGTAGGTGATATGATGCTGATGTTGTTGCAGTTTATCTTTACTGTGTTTATTGAGCGTCCGGATCTTTTCGAAGACGGCGATCACGGCGGGCACGTCTGTCTCCGGGTACAAGGCGGGGTTGATCAGGTGTTTGGCAAGGAAAAATGTTTCCAGCTCTTTGGTGGGATATTGCCCTTCGTTGATTTTTTTAGCGAGATACTGATCGATGGCCTGCAGCAGCTTTGTTTTTTTAGCCTCGCTGGTGGTGTGCAGCACCGGCAGTTTATAGAACTTGCCGTCGATCCTGAATTTGCCATCTACCTCGAATTCGTAATCCAGTACCGGCTTATCGTCGTAGGAGCTGTACAGCTCCTTCAGCTTTTCCTGCAGCAGTGGCAGCATTTGATCGATGTCTGCTTTGGTGAGCGGGGCATCGGGGAAGTGGGTGCCTTCATACTCCACGTCCGGGCGGTCTTCGCCCATGCCATCCATAAAACAATGCACTTGTCCGTTGTAGTAGAAAAAGCGGACATAATCGTGTACGCCTGCCTGTAAGGTAGTACGGCGTACAATATTGGCGGAATCTGTTTTTTCGTCCATTTTTTGCAGCAATTGGCTTACTGCGGTGGTGATATCACTGACAATCGTCTCCAGGCGTTTATCCATGAGGGTTAATTTAAATGACAATGTTGAATTTGTGGCCGCAAATTAACGAAAAAAGGGGGATTGAAGGTTGCATAAGGGGTGGGTATTTTGTATCTTTACGGCTTCTCAAAAAGCCATGTGTGGCAGTCTGTAACAGCATGATTTTCAATATAATCTGATAATATATAGTTGTTTTTTAAGCCATCTGTTTCAACAGCAGGTGCAGGGTGTTTTTTGGGGTACGGTTTTGAAAAACGATGCAAGAGATATGAATGTGAACAATCATCAGCAGCGGCCTTCTTTCAGGGAGGCGCTGAAGTTCTGGTTTAAACTGGGATGGATCAGTTTTGGCGGTACGGCGGGCCATATTGCGATTATGCATGAATACCTGGTAGACCGCAAGAAGTGGATCAGTAACAGCCGCTTTCTGCATGCCCTTAATCATTGTATGATATTACCCGGTCCGGAGGCGCAGCAGCTGGCCACTTATGTGGGCTGGCAGTTGCATGGCAAAAAAGGCGGGCTGGCTGCGGGTATCCTGTTTGTGCTGCCGTCTATGTTTATCCTGTTGGGTTTAAGTATGATGTATGTATTGTATGGGAATGTGCCCTGGATATATGCGATGTTCAACGGGTTGAAGCCGGCGGTGGTGGCTATTATTATCCTGGCGATGATCAGGGTGGGACAGAAAGCGCTGCATACGCCGTTGCATTATGTGCTGGCTGCGGTGGCTTTTGTGTGCATATTCTGGTTCAACCTGTCCCTGCTGGCAATCATCGCTGGCACTATCGGAATGGCGCTGCTGCTGCGGTATCTGTGGCCTTCGCTGGTAGAGCGGGATATACATCACGAAGAGGCGATGGCGGCGGAAGAGCAGGGGTATTACCTCAACAAATATACGAAAACGCCGGCGGCCGGTAATGTGTTGCTACAGCTGGGTAAACAGATAGGCGTCGCCCTGTTGTTGTGGGTATTGCCTTTTGCCCTGTTTTTCCTGCTGGCGGAAGATTTCCGCTTCTGGAAAGGCATGGTGCTGTTTTTCACGCAGACGGCGTTGGTGACGGTGGGCGGGTCTTATACGGTATTGCCGTATGTGGCGCAGTTTAGCGTGGGCAAGCTCAACTGGTTGAGCAATATGCAGATGATCGACGGTTTTGCGTTGGCGGAGACGACGCCGGGGCCGCTGATCATCGTGCTCTCTTATGTGGGCTTTATGGCCGGTTATAATCATTTTGGCGGGTCGTTGTGGATGGGTACTCTCGGACTGCTCACTACCACGTTTTATACTTTTCTGCCCTGCTTCCTGTTTATTTTCGCCGGTGCGCCGCTGATCGGGAAAACGCAGGAGAATAAGTCGATCGCCGGAGTGCTGGGCTTTGTCACCGCCGCGGTGACCGGTGTTATCCTGAACCTCACCATTTTCCTGGGAAAGGATGTGTTGTTTCCCGGCGGGGTAGCCCTTGCGAACCTGGATTATCCGGCTTTGGGCTGGATGCTGTTGTCGCTCTTCCTGCTGATACGCTACCGGCTAAACGTAGTTTACCTGATCGGTATGAGCCTCTGTTATGGTCTGGTGCATTACCTGCTGACAAAATAAAATATCCTGATAATTATCAGGCGGGCGTGTGCCGGCAGTACCTACATTTGTGGTATAATCTTGTCGTATGTTACTACCTGCTGTGGTGGCGGCCACTATCCTGGTTGTTCTTTCCGCTATACATTTTTACTGGGCTTTCGGCGGCCGCCGGGGTATGGGTGAGGCCCTGCCGGTCAATGCCGCCGGAGAACTTATGTTAACGCCCGGTGCGGGCGGCACTTTTATCGTAGCGTTGGGGTTGCTGTTTTTTGCGTTGGCGGCGATCGGTAATACCGGCGCTTTTGATGCATGGGTAAGCCGTCGCCTGATCATGTGGACTACCCGTGGTGTCGCCGCTGTCTTTGCGTTGCGGGCGATCGGCGACTTTAAATACGTGGGCCTCTTCCGCAAGGTAAAAACAACGCCCTTTGGCCGCAGGGACATGCGTTATTTCACACCGTTGTGTATAGTGCTGTGTGTACTCTGCCTGCTGGCCGCCTGGCAGTAATGTGCCTGCCGTGGGCCACCTCGCCGTTAAACGGAGCATCCTTGTTCCGGTATTTATTGTAGGGAGATGGAAGAGCACTGTTTTACAGGGCTTTCAAGATGATGAAACGGTTACAACGGGCCCGTTGTATTTTTCGTCTTTACTTTTCCGGCAGCGGCGTGAAGGCTGACAGCAGCTCCTGCAGCAGTTGTGCCGTTTCCGTTAATAAATCGGCCAGGAGCAGCGCCGGCAACTCTGCCAGGCTGATGACCACCGCGAGAATACTAAAGTTGTGCATCGTAGAATTTACGGTAATAAGCGAATTTTTGCGTCATGTTCCTGCGGGTCTCCGGCAGCCCTTCCGTCGCCAGTTTTTTGAACCAGCTGAGCACCGTGTCGCTGAACTGATCGTAGCCCTGTGAATAAGTGATGGCGTCGGTCAGCGCTACAGTAGCGTCGTCGTCCTGTTGCCAGTAAACGGCGATCGCCTGACACAGACCGGTAGCCAGTGCCGGATCGTAACATTTCTTCAGACAATGTGCCACCGCGGCAGCCCTGTCGGGATAATTCATCAGCATAAAAAACAGAAAATGTTTGAGCGCGGTCATCTCTGCCGGTTCCAGCCGGAGGGCTGCCAGATCGGGCCGGTGGACCAGCTGCTCCGCGCCGGCGGGATCTTCATACCTGTTCAAAGCATGCCGCTCCAGCAATGCCGCCAGATCGCCAAGCGCCTGGCTGGCCCGTGCCGGCTCCGCCTGGCTGTCGGTCATCAGTTGTTCAAGTGGTGCCTGCATAAACTATTTATTACGGTTCCGTTCTTTATCTTTACAAAGAAAGCACAAAATTCCGATAAAAACAACGAAATCGTTTTTAATTATAACGAAATCGTTTTATTTTAAAATACGTACTTTTTTAATAAAATCTTTCTAAAGATGACGCCTTTAGTGGAACTGATCACAGCATGGGAAGCATATGCCGGTCAGGCTGACAAGCCTGCGGTGGCGGACTTTTGCGCACATTATATGCGGAAGCAGGCAAAAAAGAAGAAGGAGAAGACCACTGAACCGCCGCCGGACATGGACGGCCTCATCTCCGAACTGGTCGGCAGAATGAGCGGTATGCACACCATCTACGCTAAAATCATGATGAAAGAATGGCCGGACATCGAACTGGAGTGGTTTTACCTGCTCAACATCATCAAATACAAAAAAGAAGCAAGGAAAACGGATATTATCAGTCTCTGTATGATGGAGCAATCCACCGGTATCGACATTCTGAACAGGATGAAAAAGAAGGCGCTGATCACGGAGAAGAATGACCCGGCCGATAAGCGGGCGAAGCTGATCAGCATCACCGACAAAGGCAATACCCTGCTGCGCAAAATCGGCAGCAGCCTGTTCAAAGTCTCCTACATCCTGTACCACGATGTGGAAGAAGAAGACAAGCAGGCGCTCATCCGCATTATGGGGCAGGTGCATAGCCGCACCCGCCCGCTGCTGGCAGAAGGCAAACAGCGTAAAATTGACGACATGCTCGCAGAACGGTACGGAAAGGCGGCGCTGGCAGACGTGGAAGAAGGTTTCGACCGCCTGGTGAAGCAGCGGGAAAAGATGCTGGCCGCCCGGAATAAAGAGGAGCCCATAGATAATATCATCCGGTCATTGTATAAATAAACAGCAACATGCCTGCCCGTTCATCTCACAAGGAAATTCCGCAATACGGACTGGAAGCTTCCCGGCAGCTGCACCGCCTGCCCGGCGATGCTTCTGCGTTTGGATACAATAATCTTGCTGCTGCCGCACGGATAAAAGGTTTTGAACTGTATTCCAGTGAAGGGGTGCGCGCACAGATGGGACCGCTGAAATCGGATTATTACCGCATCAGCATCTCTGTGCGCGGCATCACGGAAATACAACTGGGGCTGGAAGATTTTACACACGGCATTGGCACCATCAGCTTTACTTTCCCGGGACAGATCTTTAGTAAGCGGGGCCTGAGCGATGATGCATTTGGTTATTATCTGCTGTTTGAGCCCGGTTTTCTGGAAGATATAATTGCCCCCGACCGTATTCCCGAAGAGTTTCCCTTCTTCGCTTTTGCCGGCGTGCCGTTTATGCAGTTGACGCCTGCCGAACTGGACATTACAGTGGACTTCGCACAACGGATGAATGCAGAACTGCAAAGGCACCAGCCCGGCCATGATAAAGCGATACGTATGTACCTGTATCTGATGCTGCTGGAGCTGAAGCGCGCCTATCTGCGGCAGGGCTTCGATCTGGCAGAGAAGAACGATAAGCCCGCCTGGCTGGTGCCGCGTTATAAGAAACTGGTCAGCGAACATTTTCTCACCAAAAGAAAAGTGGCAGACTACGCAGCCATGCTTGGCGTAACGCCCAACCATCTGAACAGGGCCATCCGCGAGCATACCGGTCACACCGCCTCTGAAGCCATTGCAGATATGCTGGTGCGGGAGGCCAAAGCGGCCCTGCGTTACACCGATACCACCATCGCTGGTATCTCGGATCAGCTGCAGTTCAGCGACCCTGCGGGCTTTAACCGTTTCTTTAAAGAGAAGACGGGCGTTACGCCGCTGGCTTTCCGGAAAAATGCAGTATCCGGTTAATTTAATGCAGTATCGGGTTAACAACTCCCCGCCTTTTATGCGCCAATTTTACAGCATAAAAGAAACGCATTTATGGCTTCATTTGAAAATTCCCGTATAGTCATTGCCGGTGGTTCGTCCGGCATCGGATTGGCTACAGCTGCTTTACTCACCGCAGAAAACGCTCATGTCACTATTACCGGCCGTTCGGCCGAACGCCTGCAGGAGGCTGCTCAATCGGTACCGGTGGCGGGTACCGCCGCACTGGATGGTAACGACCGGCCTGCGCTGGACCACTTTTTCGCTGCACAAGGTAATATCGATCATTTGGTCATCGCCCTGAGCGGCGCTAAAGGCGCCGGTATGTTCAAAGACCTCTCCCTCGATGACCTGCGCGCCGGTTTTGAAGGTAAGTTCTGGCCGCAGCTACAAACCTTACAGGCTGCATTGCCCTATATGCGCTCCGGTGGCAGCATAACACTGATCACCGCCATCAGCGCCGTCGCCAAAAGTCCCGGTACCGCCGGGCTGGCGGCTATCAACGGCAGCCTCGAAGCTATGGTCCCCGGCCTGGCGAAGGAACTGCAACCCTTACGGATCAACGCTGTTTCTCCTGGCGTTGTAGACACGCCATGGTGGAACTTCCTGCCGGCAGATGCAAAGGCGGACACATTCAAGGCTTATGCCACCCAGCTGCCAACCGGAAAAGTGGCTGCGGCCACAGACATAGCAGAGGCGGTGTTGTTTTTAATGCGCAACAGCAATACTACCGGCACCATCCTCCGTAGCGACGGCGGTTTCAGCTTATAACAAAAGAGGTCAGGGTAATCCCCTGACCTCTTTTGTAAATATACAGGCGGCTTATTCGCCAAGATAAAATTGTTTGATAGCAGCAGTGATCTGATCTACCTGCTCGTTGGTCAGCTCGTAGAAGAGCGGCAGCCGCAGCAGCCTGTCGGAATAAAAATCCGTATAAGGCAGCTCCCTGCCGTCATGCCGGGGCTTGTAGAAAGGCGACTTATGCAGTGACAGGTAGTGGAACACGGCCAGTATGCCGTTGGCTTTCAGGTGGCGTATCAGCCGGTCTCTTTCGTCCACATCGTTACAGATGATGTAGAACATATGTGCGTTGTTGGTAGCATAAGAAGGGAGCCAGGGAAACCGGATCCTGCCATCAAGTTCCTGTAGCCTGGACCGGTACAGCTCCCACAGCTCTTTACGGCGTTCCTGTATGGGCTTGATGTGTTCTATCTGCGCATACAAAAAAGCAGCTACTACCTCAGACGGCAGGAAAGAAGACCCGATGTCTACCCAGCCATATTTATCGATCTCGCCCCTGAAAAAGGCGGAGCGGTTGGTACCTTTTTCCCAGATGATTTCCGCCCGTTTCACAAAACGTTCGTCGTTCACCACCAGCATACCGCCTTCCCCTGAAATGATGTTTTTGGTTTCATGAAAAGAAAAAGCAGAGAGATGCCCGATACCTCCCAGGTACTGGTTTTTGTAACGGGAGTCAATCGCTTGCGCCGCATCTTCTATTACAAACAGGTTGTAGCGCTTTGCCAGCGCCATGATCTTGTCCATATCGCAGGCGATGCCGGCGTAGTGGACAGGCACGATCGCTTTCGTTTTGGGCGTGATCAGCGATTCTACCAGGTCGGCGTCTAAATTCGGATTATCGGCGTTACTGTCGGCAAAGATAACGTTGGCGCCTCTGAGTATAAAAGGATTGGCGGTAGATACAAATGTGTAGGAAGGGATGATGATCTCATCGCCTGGCTGGGTGTCGATCAGGATGGCGGCCATTTCCAGCGCATCGGTACAACTGGTGGTGAGTAATACCTTTTTGAAGTTGTACATCTCCTGCAACTGCTGCTGGCATTTGTTGGTGAACATGCCGTTCCCGGACAACTTACCGGAAAGGGCGGCCTGGTACATATAGTGGGCTTCTTTTCCGGTGAGGTATGGTTTATTGAAAGGTATCATCTTATGGTCTAATTATTAGTCAGTCAAATTATAGCCAGAAATGGTAAAAATACTCAATACGGGCGATATGGAACCCACATTTTTGATACAGGTTACAGGCCGGTGTATTGGCGCCCTGCGTCACCACCTGCAGCTGACGATACCCCTGCCGGCGGCTCCATGCTTCGGCGGCGGCCATGAGGGCCATTCCCACGCCTTTCCCACGGGAGGCGGGGTCTACAGCCACGAGGCCTATGTCTCCTTTACCGCCTTTTTCACCTAAGGTGATCAGGCCGGAAAGCTGTTCCTGTTGCCGGTATACCAGTACTTCCTTTGCGATCTTCCTGCTCACGGAATTCATCACCCACAGGCGATATAATTCCTTGTATTTCTCTTCCTCAAAGTTATCATCTACCCTAAATCTTGAATGAACGCCACTTTCAATGCCCAGCCGGATAAGGGCTTCTTCGGCTGGGTTGGTGGTGTAGCTGCTGATAAAAGGAGAGAGGGCCACCGGTCCTTCGACGTCTTTTTCGAAAGTGGTTTTGATGTCGGCCAGCCGGCCGTTGTAGGTATCCAGCAGGGCCGCTTCGGTTTCACCGGCAGCCGCCAGGTAAACCAGCCGCGCCCTGCCTTTCAGGTCTGAAAGGCATTGTGCAACATCTGCGTGGCCGTTCTGTATCCTGTATACTTCAAAGCCAAAAAAATCGCTGTCCCAGCTGAGTCTTTCGTATGGCGTCATGTTATGTCGTTTAATTACCTGCCAGCGTTTCTTTTAACACCCGCATCTTTTCCTGCTGATCGAACAGCTGGTCCACGATGGTGATGTTCTGCTGTATCTCGCCGGCGGTGAGCGGCCTGGAAAATTCTTCGAAAGACAGGCTGCTGATATCTGCTGAATCAAATACCGTAGCGTGATTGTTCTTCAGCAGGCCGAAGGTGGTACTGTTGTGGTGCACAAAGACTTTTTTACCCCTGTACAGCAACGCCAGCGTATTGCCTGCCGCCTGCGGGCGGTAGTGGTACATCACAGCGACATCCACTTCGTCCAGTTGTTTGTAATATTCGTCCCTCGGTAAAAATCCCCGCAGTGCCCTTACTTTCTCCTTACCGAAGATGGCTATGGCCTGCTGTTCAACGAAGTCGGCATAGGCGCCGTCGCGGTAACTCAGCGGGATGACCAGTTTAACGGGATCGTTTTTAAATACCGACAATGCCCGGAGTGCTTCGAGGTGATTGTTGGTAATGGTATCGGAGTTGCCCAGCAAAATGGTGGTATACGGCCTCTTTTCGCCGGAACCCTGCACCTGCGCTGTATCATCCGGTTTAGGGTTAAAGTTGTAGAAGAAATATTTGTACGCAACGCGGGTGGTGTAATGCTGTTTGATCCAGTCATGGTCCAGCAGGTTCCAGTTGAGGAAGTAATTGAGCCGTTCAAAGAACAGCGCCCGCGTATGGGCTATTTCCCGTTGTTCGCGTTTATAATGGATATATCGTTTGGCAAAGGAACGATAGAGCTTTTTAGGCTTCAGCAGATTCCATTGCACCAGGTCATGTTCCTCGTGTTTTTCGAAGTACGGAAGGCTTAACGGTCCGTATATGGTGTGTTTAAAGCGGCTTACCGGTATTTCCACGACATCGCCGCCCCAGAAAAACAACCCGAGCGGAATATTTTTGTCCAGCGTCAGCGCAAACCGGATGGCGCTTTCGGAGGCCCAGTGAATGAATACTTTGTCTTTTGAGGAAATGTTTTTTACCAGTTCGCGGAACGCCGGCGTATAATGTGGTGCAAAGTGTACACGATCGGATTTAACATGTTTTGCCTGTTCCTTTACGGCGTCGATGATAAAAATGTTATTTCCGGGCGCTACCTGCTCGGCATCCTTAATGAAATCGTCGATGAACTTATCGTCAATCATTAAATGGTAATTCATTCCTCTTGCATTTCTGTTTTAATGTGAACAACCCTGCCATCATGGATGGAGTGCCCGTTGTTTCCCGGTACAGGAGGGCAAATATAACTAAAGCGGCCAAATTTCAGCCGTTTCCGGGCGTTTTCTGCCCTGGGGCCTTGCCCCGGAAAGGTTTTGACAGCAGACGCCGCTTTCCAGGGCCCGCGGCGGAAAGACTGCGGGGCTTCTTCGGAAACCAGCCTGCCGCAGGCTATCGCGCACCGGAGACGGGGAGAAACTAATCTTTCCTGTTGTGAACATAATCCCTTTTTTACTGTTGTAGTATTTGCAATGATACTGCAGTGGATTCCGATGTATGTAGAGTCATGTATCATCTCCGATTTACAGGAACGACAGAATTATAGCGCAGCAAACTAATTCGGATGCCATGGAGCATGCGCAGGATTCCTTTTTCTCACCACCTCGCGAAAACCATGATCCCCCTGTTATAAATATGTCGGGACTTGCCCCTAAGAGAAAACCAAGTTATTCTACAAACCCAGCTATTATGGTAAAGATGCTGTCCATTTTTGTAAATGTTCAGAGTGTTGTTCCCCGTGTTGTAAAACAATTCAGTTGTGTGTTGCTGTTGCTGCTGCTGCTGGCAGGGAGTATTGTGAAAGCCCAGCAGTGTACTGGGTCTCTCGGCGATCCGGTTTTTAAGGAAACTTTCGGCGAGGCAGCTACGGCGGCTAAACCGACGTTAGGCCCCCCGCTGCCGGCGGGTATTACCACGTATACCTATTACGCCCCCGGCGTAGGGTCGCGTCCTACCGGCCCTTATCCCGGCCAGTATACTATCAGTAACACTACGCGGGGCTACAACAACATTTACTTTGTGGACCGGCCGGACCATACCACGACCAACGGCCGTGGTTTCTGTATGGTGGTGGATGCCAATGCCACCCCCGACAAGTTTTATGAACGCACTATCACCGGTCTTTGTGCCGGCACCACCTTTGAGTTCTCCGCCTGGATCATGAATATCAACCCGAGTGGGGGCGTAGCGCAGCCCAGCCTGCGTTTTGACATCGTAGACGCCAATAATCCCAACGGGCCGGTGATCAAATCCGTGTCTACCGGGGTGGTACCTTACCAGGCTCCCGGCACCTGGGTACGGCAGGCAGGTATCTTCCAGATGCCGTCTACTACCAGCGCCGTGATCCTGCGTATCTTCAGCAATACGCCCAACAGCAATGGCAACGACCTGGCACTGGACGATATCGCTTTCGCGGCCTGCGGCCCCCCGATCGCTTTTGCGCAGACAACCGGCGTGGTATGTGCCGGCGGTACCGGTGGCTTCTCTGTCAGCCTGCCGGCGGGAAGCTACTCCAACTACTATTTCCAGCTGCAGAAAAGAGCACAGGGAACTGCCACATGGACCAACGAAGGCGGTGTGATCAACAACCAGGGCAACAACCAGTATACTTTCAGCGTCCCCAACGCCCGCGCAGGTTTTGAATACCGTGTGGTGGCAGCCGGCGGGATGGCTGAAATGAATAATGTCAGCTGCCGTGTGGTGTCTGCCCCGGTGGAACTGAAGGTGATCGACTACACTGCCGGCATCAACGGGCCCGCCACCATCTGCTACAATACCGGCGCTACCCTGACGGCTGCCGTTACTCCCAGGGCGGGTACCGGTACCCCTTCTTCCGGTTTCGCCTATGCGTGGGAAACCAGCGCCGACGGTACCGGCGGGTGGACCGTCGTGCCCGGACAAACCGGCGCCACGCTGAACACCGGCGCGCTGACTGCCAGCCGCTATTACCGGGTAACCGCCACCGTTAACGGTTGTTCAGGCGATGGCGCCTCCAGCCCGTTCCGGGTGGTGGTGAACCCTAATATTGCTGTCAACATAGGGACGGTCAACCCGGTATGCCAGGGCACTGCCTTATTCAGTATACCCTATACCGTTACTTCCGGCAACGCCAACGTCTTCAGCATCACCTCCGCGGACATGCCCGGCTTTAGCACGGTAACCAATGCGGCGCTGGGCGGATCGCCCGTTAATGTGGTGATACCCGCCAATGTGGCGCCGGGAGCCTATCATTTTACCATCACCTTCCGGCATCAGGCCAGCGGTTGTTCGGCATCCTACCCGGTGACGCTCGACATCAGCCCGGCGCCCACCACGGCTACCGTAGGCCCTGACCAGCAGCTGTGCGGCACCAGCAACACCACTCTCACCGGCAATACGCCTGCCGCCGGCACCGGCAAGTGGATGCAGGTGAGCGGTCCGGGTACCGCAGCATTTGACAACCTGGAGGCTCCCAATGCGAAGGTGTCCGGACTGGTGACCGGCACCTACACCTTCCGCTGGACAATCACCAGCGGCGCCTGTCCACCTTCCTATGCTGATTTAGACGTAACGGAATATGGCAATACTACCCTGCCCGACGCGGGACCTGACTCCACCCAGTACAACTCCGGCGTATTCCATATGCAGGCAAATGCACCTGCCGTCGGTACCGGTAAATGGACCGTCATCAGTGGCAACCCGGTCATCGCTGACCCTACCGATCCGCATTCCACGATCACCATACCACCCAATACCAGCGCCACGCTGGCATGGACCATCACCAACCAGGCCTGCCCGCCGTTGCAGGATGAAGTGACCATCACCTATGTGAGCCGCGCCGACATCCAGGCCACGAAAGAAATACTCGAACAGGGGCCCTATATCGCCGGGCAGTCTCTCGTATACCGCATGGTGATCTCCAACGCAGGTCCGAGCAACGCCATCGGTGTGAAGATCACCGACCCGCTGCCCGCAGGATTTGCGGCCGGCGATGTGACTGTTGTCAGCAGCGGCGCCGCACAGATCACACAAAACAACAGCACCAACACCCATATCGATGTGACGGGAGACATTCCCACCGGCAATGCGGCCATCACCATCACCGTATCGGGGAAAATACAGTCCTCCTTTGAGGGAGACCTGGCCAATACCGTAACGGCTGTATCGCCGGTAGTGCCTGACCCCGACGGCGCCTCCGCCACCGTAACGGTGCCGGTCATACGCCGCCCTTACTTTGAAGTGGTGAAAAGCGCTCCCGCCATGGCCGTTGCCGGAGAGTCCATCCGCTTCGGTATCATTGCGCAGAACAGCGGCCTGGGAGATGCCCGCGCCGCCGTGCTGACAGACGTGATCTCTTCCAAATTGGCCAACGTCAGCTGGACCGCCACCGCCACCGGTAAGGTGACCATCCTTTCCGGCGCCACCGGTACCGGCAACAACCTGCGTATCGTGGCAGACTACCCCGGCGGCGATACACCGGCTGATACCGGTAAAATTTATATCAGTGTAACAGGCACCGTAGACGCCGGCGCCACCGGCAGTATCGACAATGTGGCCAGGGTAACCCCGACTGAAACATCTGTAAGCGACTTTACTTCCAATACTACCAATACAGTGATCACCAGCAGTCCCGGACTGGTGATAGACAAGAGCCGCACCACGCCAGTGATAGCCATTGCGGGTACGCCGGTACAATATGTGATCACGCTGATCAATAATGGTCCGAGCAACGCCGTGCAAACCGTCATTACCGATGCTGTACCGGCGGCCATACAGCAGGTACAGTGGACCGCCACTGCCCAGGGCAGTGCTGCGGTGACTGCCGGCGCCTCCGGTACGGGCAACCAGGTACGGGTTACCGGTAATATCCCCGCGGGTTCTTCCAATGTCATTACCATCCGTGTGTCCGGCGTGATCAGCGCAGATTATTCCGGTACGCTCAACAATACCGCCACCGCTACGCCGGCTGAACCGGGCGTGCCCTCCGTATCCGATACGGACGTGGCCACCGTACAGAAAGCCGTGAAGCTCACGATTGTGAAAAATGGTCCGGCGACGGCTGTCCCGGGCCAGCAGATCTCCTATACAATAGACGTAGATAACGAAGGACCTTCCAATTCCACCGCTACCACGATCAGTGATGTGATCCCCGCGTCCCTGTACAACGTCACCTGGACGGCCAGCGTGGTCTCCGGCACTGCTGCCATCACCAGCGGCGCTACCGGCGCCGGCAACCAGTTGAGCGTGACCGCCAACATGGCGGCGGAAGCGGCTATCCGCATCGTGGTGCGTGCGACCATTTTACCGCCTACCTACAATCCTATTCACAACACCGCCGTAGTAACCCCATCAGAGCCGGGCTTCCCGCCGGTGACCTCCAACGAGGTGATCACCACCGTGGACCCGCAGGCGGCGCTGACGATCAGTAAAACAGGTCCGGATACCGCTACTGCCGGTAGTTCGGTGTCCTATGTAATTACAGTTGGTAACAACGGCCCAAGCAACGCCCGGGATATGCAGATCAAAGATGCCGTGCCGGCATCGCTGCAGCAGGTGACCTGGACGGCCGTAGCCAACGGCAATGCCACCATCGACAACGGCGTCACCGGTCGCGGTAACAACATCGCGCTCTCCGGCGATATCGCCGCCGGCCGTGGAAATAATATAGTGATTACCGTTAGCGGCAAACTGGACCCCGCCTTCTCCGGTACGCTGACCAACACGGCCATCGTTGTCCCTTCTGAAACCGGCAGTACCGGCGACACCGCCACCAAACAGACAGTGGTCAGAAGGCTGCCACAGGTTACCATCACCAAATCCGCTGTCGATGGCGTACTGGCCGGCGATAGCGTGACATATACCATTGAAGTGGCCAACGCCGGCGCCTCCGATGCGCAGGGCCTGGTGGTAACCGACGTTGTACCCGCCGCGCTGAGCGGCGTACGATGGACCGCAGGTGCGCAGGGGCAGGCCGTTATTATTACAGGCGCCAGCGGTACCGGGAACAGTGTGCGGGTAACCGGTAACATCCCCGCCGGCAGCGCCAATAAACTGATGATCATCGTTACGGGTAAAACCAGTCCCGGCTTCTCCGGCACTATCATCAACGAGGCTACCGCCACCCCTTCCGAACCGGTGCCACCGGTAACGGCTACACAGACTGTGGTCGTGAAGAAGCTGCCTGCCATCAGGGTGACCAAAGCCGGTCCCGCTTCGCTGAATGCCGGTGAACGCATCACCTACACTATTATGATCACCAATACCAGCGTGTCTAATGCCGACAACCTGGTGATAGAAGATATCGTGCCTGCCGCGGTAACGCAGACCACCTGGTCCGCTACCAGTAATGGCGCCGCTGTTATCAACAGTGGTGGTACCGGTACGGGCAACACCATGCGGATAAACGCCAACATCCCCGGCGGCAGTACCGGTAACGGTATATCGGTGACCATCACCGGCATCGTGGACCCTGCGTTTTCCGGCAGCTTCACCAATGTGGCTACGGCACAACCTTCCGAGGCAGGTGCGCAACCAGCGGTGTCAGGGCCCGTGGTGACCACGGTGGCGCAACGGCCATCCCTGCATGTGGTGAAAACAGGCCCTGCTGCTGCCAGCGCCGGCGATAGGGTACGTTACCTCCTGACGGTAACGAATACCGGTCCGTCCAACGCTCTCAACGCCATCATCGCCGACCAGCTGCCGGCACTGCTCACCAACGTGAGCTGGAACGCCACCGCAGCAGGGGGCGCTACTATTCTCTCAGGAGCTACCGGTACCGGCAACAGCCTGCTGATAACCGCCAATGTTCCGGTGACGACAGGCGCCGTAAATGTTGTCATAACCGGCACCATCCCGGCAGCAGCACTGGCGGGCACTATCAGCAATGTGGCGATGGCAGATCCGAAAGTAACCGGCCTGCCGCCGGTAGCCTCCGATACCGTTATCACCGTGATCAGCCAGCGGCCAAAACTCATCATCCAGAAAAATGCACCGGCCAACTGGAGCGCGGGCGAGTATATTATCTATGGCGTGAAAGTGGAAAACGCCGGCCCGAGCGACGCGCGGGCGACAGTGATCACCGACGTGATTCCGGCTACCATCATAAATCCTTCCTGGACAGCTATCGCCAACGGTACGGCGGTGGTTACCAGCGGCGCTGCCGGCGCCGGTAACCAGTTGAATGTGGTGGCGGATATTCCCGCCGGTGCAGGCAACAGCGTGACCATTCTCATTGCCGGCAGGGTACAGAGCGATTTCGCAGGCGTGATCTCCAACACCGCCACCGCCACGCCGGCAGAGCCCAATGTGCCGCCGGTAAGCTCCAACGTCTCTACCAATATCAGTCGCAGGGCAAGACTGCAAATACATAAAACAGGACCTGCCGCCACAACGGCGGGTAACAGCATCGCCTATACGCTGGAGGTGCTGAACAATGGCCCGAGTGATGCCAATAACATCACTATTAAAGACGCGGTCCCGGCGGGCATAGTCAACGCCACCTGGACGGCCACCGCTTCCGGTGGCGCCAGTCTCACTTCTGCTGCCTCCGGCACGCAGGACGTGCTGGTGAACGGTAACATTCCCGTTACCGCCGGGGCCAGAATTGTCGTTCAGATAAACGGTAAAGTAGATCCTGATTATGCATCGCCCAACATCACCAACGTAGCGATCGCGCTCAACGATCCGTCCTTTGCCACACCGGTAGGAGATACCGCTTCCGTAGTGACGGCGGTCAACCGCGTGGCCAATCTGCGCATTGTGAAGAGCGGCCCTGCCAACCAGGGCGCCGGTGAACCGATGCAGTACACGCTGCAGGTGCAGAACGACGGTCCCTCCAATGTACAGGGCGCCCGTATCCAGGACGTACTGCCGTCAACGTTACTCAACAGCACCTGGGTGGTGACCAGCACCGGCGGCGTGTCTAACATCAGCCCCACCAGCGGCACCGGCAATGTGGACGTTACCGCCGACATTCCCGCGGGAAATGGTACCCTCAAGGTAACGGTGACGGGCGTACTCAGTCCGGCAATGGTCAACGGTGCTACTGTTATCAATACCGGCACGGTAGCACTGCCGGCTGGCAGCCCCGTCACTGACCCGAACCTGGCCGATAACACCAGCACTGTAACAACAGCAGTGGATAATGATCCGGTAGTACGCATCGCGAAAACCGGCCCTGCTGTCGTGAACGTAGGCGATACCATTCAGTATCGCATCGTGGTGACCAATGGCGGCTCCGGTAATATCACCGGCGCAATCATCACCGACCAGGTACCGGCAGATGTCACCGTTACGTCCTGGGGCGCCGCTGCCACGGACAGTGCGCAGGTGACCGGACCCACTGCCGGCACCGGCAACAATATCAGCACCACCGCCAATATCCCCGTGGGCAGCAGTCATACGATCGTGGTCCTGGTCAATGGCATCGTCAACAAAACATCCAACACCTCTTTCACCAATACTGCAGTGGTGACAGCAGGCTCCAATAAACAAAGCTCCATCACCACCACCGTCAACCAGTCCACCGATGTGAGCATTGTGAAGAGCGGCCCGCAACAGGTAACAGCCGGGGAAACGGTCAACTATACGCTCCAGGTATTCAATGCCGGTCCGGTGGACGTGGAATCGCTGGTCATTACAGACCAGGTGCCGGTTACCGTCACCAATGTCACCTGGAAAGCCGTGGTAACGGGCACGGGAGAAGTCATCGGCGCACAGGAGATAGACAGCGCCGGCAGCAATATCATCATCCCGGGTAAACTGTCGGCCGGCAGCGGGAACTACATCACCGTATATATCAGCGGTACTGTCAGCGGCAGCGCTACCTCCGGCAATATTACCAACACCGCCAATGTGACTGTTAATAACGTGAACGATTATAACCCCGCCAATAACACCAGCACACTGACGACGAACATCGGCCGCACTACCGGGCTGCAGATACGTAAGAGCGGCCCTGTGCAGGCACAGGCAGGCAACACGATCACCTACCAGGTGGTGGTGACCAACAGCGGTCCGTCTGACGCCACCGGTGTGAACATTTCAGATGTGGTACCTGCTGAAGTGGAAAATGTGAGCTGGGAGGCCGTAGTTACCGGCGCAGCTACTATCACCGGGCCGTATAACGGTACGGGCAACAACGTGGCTACTACTGCTAATATCCCCGGCGGAGCAGGCAATAGTGTGGCTATCACGATTAGGGGCACACTGAACGATGATTTCGCGGGAACGGTGCTCAACGTGGCTACGGCCAGCAGCAGCGAGTCTCCCGCGGTGAACGATCAGGTAACGACCACGGTGGCCAAACAATCCGATGTACAGGCGCATAAGAGCGGTCCTGCTACCATCACCGCCGGTGATAGGATCACTTACCTGATCACGGTGACCAACAACGGGCCAGCGTTCGCCCGCGGCCTCACCATCATTGATTCCGTGGACACACGTATCACCGGCGTTACCTGGACCACCAGCACTGCCGGCAATGCGAACGTAGTCAACGGCGCTACCGGCAGCGGTAATCGGCTTAGTGTGACAGCCGACATCCCGGCCAATGACAGCGCTGCGGTAACCATCACCGTCACCGGTACAGTCAGGGCTGATGCCACCAATACCATTACCAACACCGCAAAAGTCACTTCGCCCGATCCGCTGACACCTCCTGTAGTAACGCCGCCGGTGATCACAGAAGTGGTACAGCGCCCTGAACTCACCATCAGCAAAAGCGGCCCGCAGCAACTCAGCGCCGGAGAAAATATCAGCTACTGGCTGGACATCACCAACAAGGGTCTGAGTAACGCCACACAGGCTGTTATCAGCGACCAGGTGCCTGCCACCGTGAAACAGGTCAGCTGGTCCGTTCAAACCGTCAGCCCCGGTACGACCGTCACCAGTGGGGCAACAGGTTCGGGCAATAACGTACAGGTCACCGCCAATATACCGGCGGGCGGCAGCATCCGCATGGTGATACAAGGCAAGGTAGACTCTACTTTTGCCGGTACGATCACCAACACCGGTGTTGTTACACCGGCAGAGCCGGGCAATACGCCGGATTCTTCCGAAGTGCAGACGGACGTCTTCCTGAAACCAACGGTGCAGATCACCAAATCCGGACCGGCGAGGTTGCAGTCCGGCCAAACGATCACGTACACCATCATCGCTGCAAACGCCGGTCCCAGCATGGCGACCAATGCCGCCATCTTCGACGCGGTGCCTGCAGCGATCAACAACGTTACCTGGAGCGCAGCGGCAGCCGGTAACGCCCTGATAACGGGTCCTGCCAACGGCGCAGGCAACCTCGTCAGCCTGACCGTCAGCATACCACCGGGCGCAGACAACAGTGTAACCGTTACCGTTAGTGGTACCATCGATCCGTCTTTCCGGGATACCCTGAGGAATACAGCGGTCATCACCCCGGCGGAAACAGGCGCCCTGCCTGATAGTTCCGCTGTGGTACAAACGGTGGTAACGGCAGCGCCTAAACTGCATATACAGAAAGCCGGTCCGGCTACCGCAACGGCGGGTCAGCCATTACAATACACCCTGCTGGTCAGCAACAGTGGTTTGAGTAATGCGGTGAACTTCACCGTGACCGACGTAGTACCCGCCACACTGACGCAGGTCAGCTGGAAAGCGGTGACCAACGGGGCAGCGGTGATCAAGAGCCCCGCTTCCGGTACCGGAAATAATATCAGTCTCACCGGTGACATGCCGGCAGGCAACGGTAACAGTATCGTTGTCACCATCACCGGGAACATTGCAGCCAACGCCAGCGGCACGATAGTGAACACCGCCACCGTGACGCCGGCAGAAACAGGCGCCGCACCGGAATCAGCCACCGCTACCACGCAGCTTGTCACCGAGTCGGCCGTAAGGATCAGCAAAACCGGCCCGGCCACGATGATACGCGGTGATCAGGCCAGCTACGTCATCAGTGTGGTCAACCAGGGGCCGAGCGACGCCGTTAATACCGACATCACCGATCTGGTGCCTGCTGTGCTGACTAACGTTACCTGGACGGCGACGCCACTGCGCAGCACGGTGATCAACAGCGGCGCTACCGGCAGCGGCAACAACATGAAAGTTAATGTGAACATACCGGCAGCTGATACCAGCGGACTGACTATCGAGATAAAAGGTACGGTAGCGCAAAACGCGCCTGCCGGCAGTGTGAACAACACTGCACATGCTGTCCTTAACAACATGGGCGGCAAGGATATTCCATCCAATACCGTGGTAAGTAACATCGGCAGCGCTACCGACCTGGTGATGACGAAAACCGGCCCGGCGGAAGTATTTACCGGCAGCCAGGCCAGCTATCAGCTGACCATCAGCAACGACGGGCCGTCCAATGCAGACAATGCAACGGTGACGGATATACTGCCGGCGGCATTAACGCAACCTGCGGTGACCGTCTTGTCCATGACCGGCGGGGCAGCCAATGTACAGGCCGCGCTGAACGGCAACACCATGAACGCTACGCTGGGGATCTTCCCGGCAGGCGCGAAAGTGGTCTTACAGGTGAGCGCTACAGCCGGCACCCCGGGCAGCATTCAGAACACCGCCGTGGTAAGTACGCCGGCCGGCATGATGGATGAAGACAGCAGTAACAACAGCAGCACGGCTGCTACGCTCATCAGAGGAAAATCTCAACTGGAGATCACGAAATCCCTGAACCCGGGCGGTGGACCATACAGCATCGGTCAGGTGATCAGTTATACCCTGCAGGTCCGCAATACCGGCAGCGCCGGCGTGAACCCTGTCGTGGTGCTGGATCCCCTGCCGCCTGCCAGCCTCGTCAGCGATCCGGTATACAGCAACCCGCCGACCGGCAACGTCGTTTACAACAGCAGCACCCGGGTGCTGCAATGGAACGCCGGTCTCCTGAATGCGGGAGAGACCCGCAGCTGGAGCTACGATGTAACTATCACCGGTGCAGGCAACGTCCGTAACATCGCTGTGGTGACCGGCCCACCGGATGTAAGCGTACCGGATACTTCCACCGTCACCATCAACACGGAAAAACTGGCCAATCTCAAAGTGGTGAAACAACTGACCAGCACACCGCCGTTCAGTGTCAATAATGTGCTGACCTTCACCATTACGGCCACTAATAACGGGCCCGACAAAGCTACCGGCGTGATGATGCAGGACCGCCTGCAAAGTATGCTGGGCAGACCGCTGACACTCAACGCCAGCGCAGGTACAGCTACTTACGACATCGCTGCAGCGACTATCAGCTGGCAGATACCGGAACTGGCTTCCGGCGCCAGCGCCACACTGACAGTCACCGTGAAGCTGATAAGCGCAGACGACATCACCAATACGGCGACGGTCAGCGGCAATGAAAAAGATCCCGATATCAGCGATAACACATCGACGGTAGGTCCTGTTAAAGTGACCGGGGAAGATATCTTTATCCCGAATGTGGTAACGCCCAACGGAGATGGTAAGAACGACAATTTCTACATACCGGGCCTGAGCAAATTCCCGGGTTCGGCGATGTACATCTACAACCGCTGGGGGAACCAGGTGTACCAGCACAAGAACTACGACAACAAATGGAACGGCGACGGACTGAGTGAAGGCACGTATTATTACATACTGGAGCTCCGCACCGAACAAGGCGTAAGGAAGTATAAAGGATGGGTGGAACTCATGCGATAACCGTCACGCGAAGTGCTCGCAAAGCACTCGAAGTTCTCGCAAAGCACGCAAAGGAGCAAAGAGCGCAAAGATTTTTTTAAGTTTAAAATAAGAAAGCAAAGGAGCGGAGATCAAATTTGATCTCCGCTCCTTTGCTTTCTCTGCTCGCTTATTTTATTCTTTGCGCTCTTTGCTCCTTTGCGTGCTTTGCGAGAACTTCGAGTGCTTTGCGAGCACTTCGCGTGACATGTTTGCGTGAAGTTAGAGCGTGGGGATCGTAACTACCTCTTCTTTTACGGGTTCATAGTTGATTGTGGTAGCAACAGCTTTGAATTTTTTGGAATCCACGCCCAGCACTGCGCCTTCCGGTGTCCACGTGTGCAGCGGTCCGCCTCTGAAAGGCAGTTCCGGTGTAACCCACAGGGTGAGCGGTCCGTTTTTACCATTCACGTTTACCTCTTTACAAACGAAGCCGAGGATGGTGCGGGTATTATTGCCCGGACGGGGTTTAGCCGGATCGGGATGATCTTTCTCTGTAAGTTTCTTTTTACCGTCTGCTTCCGTCAGCGCCCATGCTTTGCCTGTGGCGCCGTCTTCATAGAAAGCCAGCTCGTTGTCTCCCATCTGGATGTGTACCCTGGCGCCTTCTTCCGTTTGCAGTTCTCCCGGCTGATGGCGGGTAATTTTCGCTTTGTTACCGTTGAAATACAGCACTTCCTGGCTGTTGGCTGTTTCCGGTATCATGTCTTTATACTGAAGCTGGTCTGGTTTGAGGGAAGCATGAAGGAACATGGTGAGATCATAATGGATGACGCCCTGTGTTTTGTCTTGTGCAGCAGCGGCAAGTCCGAAGAGGAGAAAGGCCGTGATCAGGATGATGTTGCGTTGCATTGTTACTTGTTTTTTGATTTCGGAAAATGTCTGAATTTATAGATGGCGCTGAGCATGAAATACTGGCCCAGTGCGTTGTTTTTGCGATCTTCTATATAGCCGTTGCCGGTAATGCGGTTAATGCCGGCATTGTTGTTCAGCAGGTCTTTGGCGCTCAGGTGCAACGAGAAATGTTTGCCGATTTCTTTGTTGAGCCCTGCGTTGAGCAGCAGGATGGTGTTGTTGTATCCGGCCGCGAGGCCCAGTGCTGAAAAGCCTTCCAGGCTGGCGTCGAAGGTCATGTTCCACGGTAGTACCACAATGCTTTCGAGGCTGTAGTTGAGCAACCAGTTTTTTTCCGGCAGCCCGTTGCGGATGGCAAAGCGGCGGTTGTTCCAGGTGGCGCTGCCGGCAGCGTTGAGGCTGATACGGTCTGCCGGGTAGTAGTTCACATGTATATCGGGCGCTAAGGTGAGCACCGTATTGTTATTGGCTTCTCCGTTATTGAATAGGGTATTGCGGGAGTAGGTGCCGGTGAAGCCGAGTGATACCGACGAGTTGCGTGGTCCTAAGGTGATGCTTTTGCCGGCGGAAAGCGATGCCTGGTAGTTACCGCGTACATTCACCGGGATGATCAGTTGCTGCCCGGTATTTTTGTCGATGCTGGTGCTGTCGGTCACCTGGCTGCTGTACCAGTCGAATCCGGCGTTGGCATATATGGAATTTCCGGAGCCAGGGGACACTTCGTTGAATGACAACGACCATCGGTGGCTTTTTTCCTGGTCCAGTGCCGGGTTACCGCGACGTATATACAGCGGGTCGGTATTGTCTGCCAGTGGCTGCATATTCGCGACAGACGGCGTGGCGGCAACGGTATTATACCGGAACATCAGTTTTTGACGGCTGTTGGTTTTATATTCCGCATAAGCTTCCGGCAGCCAGGCCTGAAACTGCCGGTCTATCGTGTAGCCTTTCAGCCCGGAGTGGCCGTTGACGGTGCTGCGCTGCCATCCGGCGCCGATGGTGTAACGCAGCTTTTTATAGTTGCCAGCCAGCAAGGCTTTGGTGGTATGCTGCCATTTACGGGTGTTGTAGTTGTCGCTGTACAATGGATCGGTATCGTCATAGCTGCCGCTGCTGCTGCGGTTACGGGCCTGCCGGTCGTAGGCGCCGTCGCTGTAATAGAGCTGTTGCCCCAGCTGAAGGCTCAGTACCCGCGATAACGGTTCTGTATATACGATATTTCCGCTGATAGAAGAGACTTTGGATTTGCTGACTGTCTGCTGGTCGATGTGGCTGTCTTTTTCTCCTGCGGGAAGATGAAAGAAGGTACTGTTGAACTGGTTCTGCAGGGTGGTGTTGTTTTCGTAATATTCGGGTTTGGCCGTCAACATGAGCGTACGGCCGGCTTTAGCGAGGCGGTGGCGTAGTTGTACTTCCATGGCGCCGAGGCGGTTGTCGCCGGTGGTCCGGGTATTTTGATTGCCCTCATTGAGCAACGTGGCGCCGTCGGCGGTGTAGGAGCGGAAGCTGCGGTCCTGGCTGTTATTGAAGTGGTTCAGATCGGCATGTGGCAACAGCTTCAGCGTGGTGCGGGCATTCAGCGGCGTTTCCACGGTGAAGTCTATACGCTGGTTCATATTATAGTTGACCGTATTGCCGTTTTGCAGATAGTTATAAGCCGTATCGGTCAACCGGTACTGACGGGCGTAGTCGTAGTTGTTGCGGGTATTGGTTTCGTTAAAGAAATAGCTGCTGCGCAGTTTAAAGCCGTTGCGCCAGTCGTTGTTGAAGTTGACGCCGCCGAAGCGGGTATCGGTAAGGCCGATGGGGCGCGCAATTTCCGCGAGGGCTTCCGGCGTGCCCATAATCTTGACTCCTTTCATGTTCATCAGTTCAGAGAGCGCCGCAGGTGGCAGGTTGTTGAACATGTCCGGGTTGGAGCCGGCCATTTTGATCAGTTCCGAGGCGCTGAAGCCGGACTTGTTGACATTGTTGCCTTTCAGCAGCAGTGACAGCTGCATGTCGTTGAGGAAGCTGTTGGCATTGACGCCGCCTTCATAGCGGTCCATGGAGCCTAACCCTGCGCTGGCGTTGCCGAAGTAGCCACGTTTGCGGTTCTTTTTCGTGACGAGGTTGATGGTCTTCACCTGCTTGCCATCCGCTACGCCGGTAAATTCGGACATGTCGCTTTGTTTGTCGAGCAGCTGTACTTTATCGATCATATCTGCGGGCAGGTTGCGCGTGGCAATGGAAGGATCGCTGCCGAAGAATTCTTTACCGTCCACGAGCACGCGTTGTACGGTTTCTCCCTGCGCTTTAATACTGCCGTCGCGCTCTACCTGTACGCCCGGCAGCTTACGGAGCAGTTCTTCCACCACGGCGTTGTCTTTTGTTTTGAATTTATTGGCGTTGTATTCGATGGTATCGCCTTTCATCTGTACAGGTGGTGTATTGTCTTTAATGGTGACGGTCTGCAACTGCCTGCTGCCGGCATGAAGCGCTATGGCGGCAGGTAATGTGGGGAAGCGTCCAGCGGGGATGCTGAAGGAAAGCGTGCTGTCGGTATAACCGAGGCTGTGCAGCTGTAAGCGGTAGCTCCCGTTGGGAAGCGTGAAGGACACTTTGCCCTGTGCATCGGTCATGGCTGTACGAACGATGGCTGTATCGCTCCAGGAGGTTATTCTAACAGATACGCCGGCGAGCGCTTTGCCGGTGGCGGCATCGCCGATCTGTGTCTGTAGCGGAGACAGTTGGGCGGTAGTTATCAGCGAGCATAATAACAGGATGCCCGGCAGGTATATTTTACGCATCATTTTTTTCATGCTGTAAAATTACCGGGCTGCCGGCGGGGAATAGGTTAACGAGTATGTATATACTCTTAATGAGTGTTAAAAAATCAGGCGAGGAGTTTAAAGCCGCGGCCGCGTATGTTCACTATCTGGATGTTTTCGTCCTGTTGCAGGTACTTGCGCATACGGGTGATATAAACGTCCATGTTGCGGGCGTTGAAGAAGCTGTCATCGCCCCAGATGCTGAGCAGCATATCCTTGCGGGGAGTGATGTTATTGACGTTGTCGGCCAGCATTTTCAGCAGGTCGGCCTCCCGTTGGGAGAGGCGCCGGGTTTCACCGTTGTAGTGCAGCTCCTGCCGCGGATAGTCGAACACGTAGCCGCCCAGCCGTATCTGTTGCTGGTGGGAAGGCGGGGTGGCAGGGACAAGAGTGCGTTTCAGCAGGGCATGTATACGCAGTATCAATTCTTCCATGCTGAACGGCTTTTTAATGTAGTCGTCGGCGCCGGCATGAAAGCCTTTGAGCACATCCTGCACTTCGCTTTTGGCGGTGAGGAATATCAGCGGCGTGTGGGTGTCGATGGCACGGATGTCCTGTACCAGCGTGAGGCCGTCTTTCCGGGGCATCATCACGTCTATCACGCATACGTCGGGCCCGTGCTGTTTGTACAGCTGCCAGCCTTCCTGTCCGTCGGCCGCGTAGATCACCTCGAAGCCTTTCATCTCCAGCGTTTCCTTTACTACGCCGGCCAGTACGGTTTCGTCTTCTACCAGTAATAAACGTATCTGTTGTTTCATCGTTTTGCCAGTTCAATGGTAAATGTGCTGCCTTGTCCGGGGTAACTGTCGACTTTAATGGTACCGCCTATTTTGTCCAGCAGGCTTTTGACATGGCTGAGTCCCAACCCGTAACCTTTGACCGTATGGAGGTTGCCCTGCGTAACGCGGTAAAATTTATCGAAGATATACGGCTGATGCGCTTTGTCGATGCCTATGCCATGGTCCTTAACGATAAACCGGTAGTACTGCGGGTGCTCGGTGACGGTCAGGTCTACCTGTTTAACATCCGACGGCGTGTATTTGATCGCGTTATCTACCAGATTAGACAAAATTGTCCGCAGGGCGGCAGGTTGGGTGAGCAGTTCTTCCTGCACCACCTGCATCGAGGTGTTTATCTGTACGCCGGGAAGCCCGGAGAAGCGGGCCACGACCGTTTTCAGCAGCATGGGGATGACAACGGGTTCCAAGGCGTCCTGTGGCTCTTCTTCGTGTTCCAGCCGGGTGAGCGCCATGATATTGTCTACCAGTCCCTGTAACTTATGCAGCTCGTCCTGTTCCAGCCGCAGGTATCGTTCCGTTTTTTCCGGGTCTTTGCTGCCGCCGAAGGTGAGCAAGGCTTCGTTGGTGGCGGCGAGAATAGCGACCGGTGTTTTCAGTTCATGGGTGATATTACTGATGAAGTCGTTTTTCATGGTCTCCAGTTTCTTCTGCCGGATGATGATCCGCCACAGTACCCATATGCAGCCGGTGATGAGTAATATCATGCAGAAAGATAAGAGCAGCGGCCATAGGATCTTTACCATCAGGAAGGTGCCGCCGCCGTCAAACCGGGCTATGATGGTGCGGGGCGACTGCAGGGAGCTGGAGCGGATAGCCACTATCTTTTCGTCTGGCGTAACAGCGGTATCTTTTTTCAGTATCGCGATGGTAAAAGGCAGGGCGATATGGCGGTTGTCCAGTTCTTCGCGGTAATATTTATGGAGCAGCGCAGTATCCACTTCCACGATATTGCTGAAAGCGAAGATGCTGGCCAGGAAGCGGTTCATGTCTGCGCCTACGTCCTGTAGCCGGAAGTTCTGCTGGATGATGGTATTGCCCTGCCGTAGGCCGCTGCTGCTGGTGACGACCTTCACCAGCCCGGTGTCTGCGTTTGACAGGAGGGTATCGGCAATGTCGCCGGCGGTGAACTGGAAGGTGCGCCGGTGCCGTGGCGCTTCGGTGCTGTCTTTGGCCAGTGACTGGCCTTCCAGCTGTTTAACGGAGCCGATCACGGCGCGGTCGTAGGCTTTCTGCAAGCCGTCAGACACCACCTGCACGAAGCTGGCCTGCTGGTTCAACCAGGCAGTCCGCAGCCAGTACAGCTGGAAAGCCAGTACCGCCAGCGCGGTCGGGATGGTAATCCACCATATCCGTTTAACAATGAAGTCCATCTTACAAAGATAGCCGAAGCCATGATGCCGGCAACGCGGGATTAACACTCATTAACACTTTTGCAAGGATAGTTAACAAAAGCGGTAAAGGCATAAAAAAACTGGCCGTCTCTTTTGAGACGGCCAGTTTCAAAGCTTGTGATGTTTTATTTCTTTTGCTGTGCCAGGAAGCTCACCAGCGCTGCGAATTCTTCGTAAGACAGTGCGTTGGCCAGGCCTGCAGGCATCATGGATGTTTTCATCTCCTTACGGCTGATGATGTCTGCCGTTTTTACCGTGTATACGTCTCCGGCAATATCTCTCAGTACTACTTTAGCGGCTGTTTCTTCCGTCACAAAACCTACGTAGCTCTTGTTGCCTTTAGCCGTTATGGTGACGGTGGCAAATCCCTGGGAGATGGAAGCGTTGGGTTTCAGGATGGATTCGGCGATCCGCTCGCGGTTCATGATAGAGCCGATTTGTCCCATAAAAGGACCTTTCATCTTTTCACTTCTGCTGAGGCTATGACAGGCAACGCAGCCCTGGTTGGTAAAAAGGACCTTGCCTTTGGCGGGATCTCCCTTTATTTGTTTCACCGCGATGAGCACATCTTCGATAGATGACTTGCCCACCTGTCCTTTTTTGTTTTTTATTTTCTCCAGGTCGACTTTGACTTCTTTGGCGGCCACGGGTTCTGTTGGTTTCAGCGGGGCGAAGGCCGCTATCTCCATTCTGTGGCGGGCGTCGAGGTCGCGGTACAGGCCCATGTTGGCCGGGCCGGCTTTCTGCGCTTCTCTCTTCAGGAATTTTTCGATGACGGGTGATCCGGCCCACAGTACTGCTTTGTAGTAGGGGCCATGGGAGTCCGGGCGGGTACCCCACCACCAGGAGGCGTCGTAGGTATCTTCTTTTTTATAGAGACGTGCGAGGGTGGTCAGGATCTGTTTTTTCACCTTTGCGTTTTTCGACAGGCGATAGGCGGTGATCAGTCCATTCACTGCTTTTTCTTCATGCACATACCGCAGGGCCCATAAGGCCAGTGTAGCATTGGGGCCGTTGATGGCAGCTATCAGCGCGTCTGTTGCCTGCAGTTCCAGTAATGATCTTACGGCCAGGTGGGGCAATACAATGGCTGCATTGGGAGTGGCGTGAGGGCCTTCCGGGCTTTTCAGCGGCGCCACAAAGGATGCCGGTACTTTTGTTTGTAACAGGGCCGTGGCGGCGTCCGGGCGACCTAAACGGCCGAGGCCCACGATAGCGGCGGCGCGTACGCGGGGAGACGCGTCCTGCAGCCCGTCCAGGAACGGTTGCTCCGGAACATCTGCCAGCACGCCTTTGCGGTCTGCCAGTGCTCTCAGCGCATGTTCACGAAGACCGGCGTCTTTTGTCAGGGCCACCAAAGCGGCGATCCCTTCTTTGCCCGTGGCCTGCGCATAGGTGTAGAGGCCGGCTACGCGTGAATACAGCGGCTGTTGCGTGTCAGATGCTATCTGCAGTGCGGCGGCGGTTCCCTGCGGGTCGGCGCGTCGCAGCAGCTCCTGCGAGGCGCTCAGGCGGGCCACGGCGCTGGCTGATTTCAGCATGTCTGTCAGTTCCCCCACGGAAGCTTTGCCCGGATCGGGAAAGGCTTTATAGGTCCAGTTGTTGGGGACAGCCCTGACAACAAATCCTATCGTATCGCTACCGGAGTAGCCGGCGCCGTCCCATGCGGAGAGGTAAAGCCGGCCGGAGCCGTCCACATCGAGGTCGGTGATCTGGGGCAGCGCTATAAAGTCTTCTTCTTTTTGGGTGAAAGTGGGGCCGTCGGGCGTTACACGATGGATATAGAGCATGCTTCTGCCCCAATCGGCCATCATGGGCACATTGTTGTATTTCGCCGGCCAGGTGGGTTCGGCCATGAATAAGGCGCCGGTACCGGAACCGCCGCCCAGGTCTGCCAGCGCAGGGATGATCTCATCGGTAAAATGCTGGAACAGCACCGGGTAACCGTATTCGCCGGACTGGAGATGATGGGAGAACCGAACGTTCCATCCGCCGCCGTCGTTGGTGTTTTCCCGCGTAAAAATGTTCATGTAGGGGTCGATGGCCACATCGTACACATTGCGGGTACCGTGGGAGAATACTTCCATCTCGGTACCGTCGGGGCGTACCCTTACGATCCCTCCGCCTAGCATGGTCAGCTTTTTACCGGAGCGGTCGGTGGCGTTATGAAAACCGAAGTCACCCACGGCGATATAGATCCAGCCGTCGATGCCCATGCGGATACCATTGGTAGCATGGTCGGTACCCCGCTCCTGGATGTATTTGGTGTTGCTGAGGTGCTCCACCAGCGGGGTGGGAGGGCCGTCGGCTTTCCCATCGCCGTCTTTATCTTCAAAAACCACCAGGGCCATGCCGGTGGCTTTGCCGGTTTCGGCGGAAAAGGTGGTGTGCAATACGAAGACCTGCGGGCCCATGACGATGATGCCACGGGGGTTGTCCACCACAGCGAATTCGGTGTGCTGGTCCATTTTGCCGTCATTGTCCCGGTCCACCAGCTTCAGTATGCGGCCTTTGCCCGCGTCTTTGCCAAGGGAGCCCATCATGTCTACCCCTACAAACACTTCACCCGTGGGTGCTACCGCCAGGCACGCAGGACTGGGGGTGACGGAAGGGCCGGAAAACCGGGTGATGCGAAGGTCAGGGGGTGTGGGCGCGGGCGTGGTTTGCGAATACCCTGAAAATGGTTTTACTGTGAAAAGCGCTGAAAGGGAACAAATCAACGCAACTGGAAATTTGGTCATTGTTTACTGCTTGTGTAATATGGTGGAATTAAAAATGCATGAATAGTCGGTCAAGATATAAAAAAATAGAATTTATTTATAGCCTTTTATCCACTTCCTTACATAGCAGTATAAAAGCGGGTGTTACTGAAGAACACCCGCTTTGTATTTAAAGTGTGAGCAGCATATCCCGTAACTTATACCATTCCGCTTCGTCTTCATCCCTGTAGTCGCCATTGATCATCACTACTGCGGCCCGTTTGGTGGCATAGTTGACATACAGTTGCATGTGGCTGCCCGGTACGTCGCCGCCGTGGCCGAAGATATCCTCGTTGCCCACCTTGCGGTGTTGCCAGAAAAGCCCGTAAACGTCCTGCGCCCTGGGGTGCTGTACTTTGCCCATGGCTTCCAGCGAGCTGGCCGCAATGATTTGTTTGCCGTCTTTAGCGCCGTTG
The DNA here is from genome assembly GCF_012516375.2 of Chitinophaga oryzae. Classification (NCBI taxonomy): domain Bacteria; kingdom Pseudomonadati; phylum Bacteroidota; class Chitinophagia; order Chitinophagales; family Chitinophagaceae; genus Chitinophaga; species Chitinophaga oryzae. The sequence goes on along the minus strand of NZ_CP051204.2, from coordinate 6,604,711 downwards.
TTGACCAGCATCCTGGCGAAAGTGCTGAGGTCTGTCAGGCTGGCGTGCAGGCCGCCGGTGCAATAGTCTGCCATGCTGTAGTTGCCGATTGGCTGCCGGTCGATATTATAAGGCATGGCGAAAGGTTGGGTGGTATAATCGCGCAGATGCCATACGAGCGACGTAGTACCCAAGGGCGCGATGAACTGGCGGGAGGACCATGCGCCAAAGTCTTCTTTCACGGTCAGTTCCACGATATAGGCTGCCAGTGCGGAACCCACGTTGCTATAGCTGAAGATGGTGGTGTCCCGGTCGTTGTGGAAGGTGCCGGGGGCGTAGTATTTCCCGGAAGGGGTCAGCATTCCGCGTACAAATTCCGACAGTGGCATGGGATGATCTGCGTCCGGCACGATAAAGTCCGTGAACACCCTGAGCGCATAGACAGAATCGCAGATGCCGGAGGTGTGCGACATCAGTGCCCTGAGGGTGATTTTCCTCTCCGGGTTTTTAGGGTTTTGCACATTAAACGGCAGGTAAGTGTTGATATCGGCGTCCAGGTTTAACCGGCCGTTTTCTGCCAGCCGCAGGATGCTCAGGCCGATGAGCGGTTTAGCGAAAGAGCCGATTTTGAAAACGGTTTTAGCCGTCACCGCTTCTTTCTTCTCCACATTGGCCATGCCGGCGGTTTTAGACCATATGATGCCATCGGGGCCTACCAGGGCCACGGCAACGCCCGGGATCTTCACCCGGTCGGTCAGTACAGCGATCTGTTTTTCTACGTTATCTGTTTTGAATGGTGCGGAAGGAGCGTAGTTGTCATTGTCTTTCTTTTTGCAGGCGCAGAAGGCCAGTAGCAGTCCAAGCCCGAGGCAGTAGTTTCTCATCTTTTTTTCTGCAAATGAAAGCAGGATGGCCCGGACGGGCGACGGGTATTATAGGAACAAGGGAATGGCGGCGGCCAACAAACGGTTGGGTACAACAATGGCCGGATAGGGGTAGCGGCAGACGAGCCGCGTATTATTGGTAGACTAAATCAGCCGGTTGGTGAGATGAACGGTTACCTTCGTTTCCCGGTGGCTTTTCGAAACAATGAAAATACAAGCAAGCGAGTGGAAAAGAATCATATCTGTTCTCCAGCATTTGGTACCAGCGGTAGTGTTATACCTGATCGTGGGAATGAACGATTACCAGCCGCAATGGCAACCGGTCATGAAAGTGTTGGTTACCCTGTTTATCCTTATAGCCCCTTATGTAAACCAATATGTGCTGGTGCCGTTCCTGTTGTTGCGCTTCCGGTACTACGCTTATGCAGCGGCAGTGATGGCGCTGATCTCGCTTTTGCTGGGAGTAACGGTTTGGGTGGAGCCGCTGGTGGCGCCGATGTTAAAAGAGGGAAAGGCATTTGAACCCTACGACCTGCAGGACGTATGTGTGTTTTTTGTGTTGATGTTGTCGCTCGTGGCGGCCTCTACAGCTATACCGCTGTTCTGGCAATGGATACAGGCCGGTTATCATCGTGCGGCAAGCCTGCAGACGGAGTTGGAGAACCTGAAAAAACAGTTGTCGCCGCACTTCCTGTTTAATACCCTGAATAACCTCGATACGCTGATTTATGCTGACCAGCAGCGGGCTTCCGCAGTGGTGCATTCCCTTTCCCGGTTGCTGCGCTACCAGCTGTACCTGTCGGGCAGCGGGCAGGTACGCCTGCGGCAGGAGCTGGATTTTATCGCCGACTTCCTGTACCTGGAGCAGCTGCGGCATGATGTGCTGGAGATAGACATCAGGGTAGAGGAGGATGTGCAGGATGTATTGTTACATCCGTTCCTGTTGATGCCTTTTGTAGAGAACGCAGTGAAACATAACGATTATAACGGAAACGCCTATATACATTTGCGGCTGTCTGCCGCCGCCGGCTGTTTGCAGTTTACCTGTTCCAATTCTGTGGCCCGCGAAGCGGCGCCTGCAGGTGGTGCGGGGTTGAACAACGTACGCCGCCGGTTGTCGCTGTTATACCCGGACCAGCACACGTTGCAGGCGGGGAACAACGGTCAGGTATATACGGTAGCTTTAACCATCAACATATGAATTGTATTGTAATTGACGATGAACCACTGGCAAGAGAGAAGATCCGGTTGCTGGTAGCGCAGGATGTATCGCTGCAGTTGCTGGGATGTTTCCCGGCGGCAGACAAAGCGGCGGATTTTATGGAGCTGAACCCTGTAGATCTCATATTCCTGGACGTACAGATGCCCGGCGGCTCGGGGTTGGATTTTGCAAGGCAGTTGCCGCCGGAGGTGATGGTGATCTTCACCTCTGCATATGCGGAATACGCGCTGAACAGCTATGATGTGAACGCGATCGATTATCTGGTGAAGCCCGTGCATCCTGCACGTTTTGCACAGGCGGTGCAGAAAGCGATGGACTTCGCCGACATGAAAAGGCACCGGAAACAGCAACAGCAGCAGACGGCGGCCCTGCATAAGGACCATGTGTTTGTACGGGCCGACAGGCGCCTGCATCGGGTAGTGTTCAGTGACTGCCGGTATATTGAAGGGATCAAGGATTACAGCATATTACACCTGTCTGACCGTAAGCTGATGGTGGGGGTTAACCTGAAAGCGCTGTTGGAACAGCTACCTCAGGATATCTTTGTCAGGATCAGTAAATCGGTGGTGGTAAATTTCCGGCATGTGTCCAGCCTGAACCACCAGGATGTGCGGATAGGAGAGGCGGAGCTGCTGATCGGCAATGCTTATCGCGAATACCTTTTCTCCTTTTTCGTGGAACATCATGTGGTAGGGAGATGATCGATTTTTTGTTGAAGTGTTTGTTTCTCCGGTAGGGTTTTGGAGAGATGCCATGCCTGTTGCAGGTGGTGTAACGCCTGCTGGTTGTCTATCCCCTGGTACAGCTCGCCCAGCAGCGCATGGTAATAAGGATTGCCGGAAAGGCCCAGCTTCTCTGCTTCCGGCAGTGCTGCCGCGTTGCCTTTTACTTTCGACAGGGCGAAGGTCCGGTTAAGGGCCGCTACCGGTGAGTATTGCAGCTGCAGCAACCGGTTGTACAGCTGTAATATATTATCCCATTTTTCCGGCGTGTCTTCCTTATTGGTATGCCACCAGGCGATGGTGGCTTCCAGGTGATAGGGAGACAGGGCGGTACCCTGTGACGCGGCATGCAGGTAACAAGCACCTTCTGCGATGAGGCTGCGGTTCCATAAAGATTCATCCTGGTCCTGGTAGAGGACCAGGGCGCCGTTTTTGTCTTTCCGTGCCGGCAGCCGGGAGGCATGGAAACACATCAGGGCCATGAGCGCGTTTACGGCAGGCGTGTTGGTCAGCGGATTGTCCAGCAACAGTTTGGTAAGACGCATGGCTTCCACGCACAGTTCTTCCCGGATCACGGCATCCTGGCTTTCAGAGTAATAGCCTTCGTTGTACAGCAGGTAGAGCGTGGTGAGTACAGCGTTTAGCCGTTGAGGTATGGCAGCCGCTTCCGGCATTTCGATGGCTACTTTTTCCGCCCGCAGTTTCTCCCGGGCGCGGAACAGCCGTTTGTTGATGTTTTCTTTATTGGAGAGGAACGCATTTGCGATTTCATCGATGCCGAAACCGCAGAGGATGCGCAGGGCCAGGCCTATCTGCGCTTCGGCGGGTATACAGGGATGACATACGGCGAACAGCATCTGCAGCTGGCTATCGCTGATATTTTTATCGGAGAGGTCTATCTCCGGGGCTGGCGTATCATTGGTTTGTTTTAGCTCGGGCATTATTTTTTCGCGGAACATATGCGCGCGGGCGAAATAATTCTTCGCCTTGTTTTTCGCCACCACATACAGCCAGGCGCTGGGGTTTTCCGGAGCGCCTTTGTAGGGCCACGTTTCCATGGCCAGCAGGAAGGTCTCGCCGGCGATATCTTCTGCCAGTTCAATATGGTCTATACCAAAATGTTTACAGAGGACTGCCGTAATTTTCGAGAATTCAGTCCTGAACAAATGTGGTATTAATTCCTGTTGCCGCATAAGGGAAAATTAAGCTCCTGCCCGGTGAAGGGAGGAGCTGTTACAGTGTTAGCAGTGCATATCTTTTTCCCGGATGATCTTTCTTACTTCCACGGTATTGCCTTCGCCGCCTAAAATGGGGCAGTCTTTGGCAAAGGAAGCGGCTTCGTCGGCAGATTCGGCCCGGACGATAATATAACCGCCCAGTGTTTCCTTGATTTCTCCGAAAGGCCCGTTGGTCACCATTTTGTTATGGTGTACCACGCGGGCGTCGTCAAACAGCAGGCCGTTGCCCAATACATATTTGTTTTGTGCAGCGATGCCGCCGATCCAATCCATGGTGGCTTTCATCCATATCTGCATTTGTTCGGGAGAGGCAATTTTCTTACCATCTTCGTGGCGGAAAATCAGCATAAATTCGTCCATGATGAGTGCGTTTTTGTTATCAGGAATATTGTTTCAGAACACCCCTTAACAAACGGAAATTACCAAATTGGACAGCTGTCTGAAAAAAAATTTTCTCTGCCTGAAAAAGGTTATTGTATCACCAGTCTAACGGAGTCAACCGATAGCCGGCTTTTGAGCCATTGCTGTACTTTCATTTTTTCCGCTGGTTTTATTTTCCGGGAGAATCCGGCCATAACGACCATACAGGTGTCTGTGCTGCTGCTGTCGGGCCGGCGGAAGACCATGGGAGAGGCCGCATAATACTCGCAATAGGGGAATAACGCTTTCAGTTCGCCGGTAAGGTCTGGCGGCGCCGGCGCCGGGGCGGCCGCCGGGATGTGCGCCTGGCGGCTGCTGTCCCGCCGGAACACATCTTCCAGTATACTGGCTTTGATTTGGGAAAAATCGATCTCCTGTTTGGCGTTAAGCCCCTGTCTGACAACCAGCTGTGTATGATGCAGGTTGTACCGGGCCATCCCGTCCCTGATACGCCCGATGGTGGTGTCAGCCAGTTCCGCGCCGATCAGCAGCAGGTTAATTTCCTTTTGCTGCGGGTGGTAAACGAAGCTCCGGTTCACTACCTGTGTATTGTTGAAGTTAAAAGCGTCCCGCACGAAGTTCCGCGCATTGTTTTCAAAGATGCTTTTATCCACAATACGGTAAGCCAGGTAGATGCTGGGGACAATAGTGACGATGGTGATGAGGAGGATATAACGGGACACTTTCCGTTCATATTTTTTGTCTTCGAAGCGGCGCTTCCGGTAGCGCAGGAAGCGCACGATCAGGAAGGTGCTCAGGCAGATGAAAATACTGTTGATAAAATACAGGTACAACGCTCCGGCGAAATACAACAGGTTGCCATTGGCCAGCCCGTAGCCCGCTGTACAGAGCGGGGGCATCAACGCGGTGGCGATGGCTACCCCGGGGATCACATTGCTTTTCTCCCGGCGGGTAGACGCCACCATGCCCGCCAGTCCGCCCAGGAAAGCGATGAACACGTCCCATACGGAAGGGGTGGTGCGTGCCAGCAGCTCCGATTGCGCGTCATGCAGCGGGGTTATCAGGAAATAAACCGTGGAAGTGGTGATACTGATCATGGTTGCAATGAGCAGGTTACGGCTGCCTTTTTTCAGGAGGTCAAAGTCACTGATGCCGATGCCCAGCCCGATGCCCATGATAGGGCCCATCAGCGGGGAAATGAGCATGGCGCCGATGATGACGGCAGTGGAATTGACATTGAGCCCGATAGAGGCGATAAAAATGGCAAATATCAGTGTCCACAGGTTGACGCCCCTGAATTCAGCGCTTTTGGTGATGCTGGTGATGACGGTCGCCTCATCGGCCTTATCGGCATGCAGATTGAACCGCCGTTGCAGTGTAATGCGAACTGCTCTCCAGATGCGGGATTCCTGAAAGCTTTTTATCATAGCTGAAAAGATGTAACAGACAATTAATGGATTAACAATCCTGCGTCCGCTTTCGTTCACGCGGCAGTCCTGCAGGGAAAATCACGTAAAAGCGGGATTTTCTGTCCGTCCTGATTATTTTAAATTGTTAGTATTTCTAATCACTCAAACCGGTAAATTATGAAAAAGAAACCCGCAGCCAAATTAAAACTGGCTAAAATCAAAGTGGCCGCCCTCAGCCAAACTGTTGTAGCAGAAGATCATAACCGTACCCTGCCGATCACACAACACAAAACCTGCCCTGAAACTTTCTGGGTGTGTTAGTCTTGCAAAGGTTTGGTAAGAGAGCAAAGAACGCAGAGAAAGCGTTTGTTGATAAGAGCGCAGAGAAAGCGGATATCTTTGTTTAATCTTATGGTATAAGAACGCAAAGAAATGAATACATAGGCCGTTGGCTATTGTATTTATCCTTTACAATAACTATTTTGGGAAGGATATATATTATAATCAACCAAATATAGGATTCGCTTCTTTGCGTTCTTGTCTTTCTTATAAAATCTTTGCGTGATGAACATTTCCAGAAGGAATTTCCTGCGACAAGGTACCCTGGCGCTGGCGGGGGCCACGCTCTTATCCCGTCCGCTGCTGGCGGCGGGCGCTAAAAAAGAAGTGATGGGCATACAGCTGTACTCTATCCGGGAGGACATGAAAAAAGACCCCCTGGGTACGCTCAAACAGCTGTCGGCCATGGGCTACCGTCATGTAGAACACGCCAATTACGTGAACCGCAAATTTTACGGCTATGCCCCCATGGAGTTTAAAAAAGTATTGGCCGACCTCGGGCTTTCCATGCCCAGCGGTCATACTGTATTAGGGCGCACCCACTGGGACCCGGCCGCCCGGGACTTTACCGATGCCTGGAAATATACGGTGGAGGATGCGGCCGTGGCAGGACAGAAATTCGTTATCAGTCCCTGGCTCGATGAAAGCCTGCGAAGGAACTACGATGATTTTAAAGCGTATATGGAGGTGTTCAACAAATCCGGAGAGCTGTGCCGTAAATCAGGCATGAAGTTCGGTTACCATAACCACGATTTTGAATTCAGCCAGGAACTGAACGGGCATAAGCTGTTCGACCTGATCCTGGAAAATACGGACCCGGCGCTGGTAGCACAGCAGCTGGACATTGGCAATATGTACCATGCCGGCGGGGTGGCGTTGGATATTATGCGCAAATACCCCGGCCGTTTTGAGCTGATGCATGTAAAAGACGAAATAAAAGCTGCCGGAAAAGGAGAGATGGGCAGCGCCTTTGAAAGCACTGTGCTGGGCAAAGGCGTGATCCCGGTAAAAGAGGTGATCGATTTAGGCCGCAAATCCGGCGGTACCAGATATTTTATCGTGGAACAGGAGTCTTACCAGTCACTGACCCCGCTGGAATCTGTTAACCAGGACCTGGCGGCCATGAAAAAATGGGGCTTCTGACCTATTGACAAGCGTTTTTTCCGGTTGAGAAACTACCGGGTATATCCCCAAAAAAAAGGGCTTCTCCGGTGGAGAGGCCCTTTTTATGTGCAGTGGTTATGATTTCCTGGTTAACCGCGTGGCGCATCGTAGCTGACCATCCACCCAACGCCGTATTTGTCGGTCAGCATACCGAAGTAAGAACCCCAAAACTGATCGGCCATGGGCATGATCGTTGTTCCGCCTGCGGCCAGTCCACCGAACAGCTTATCCGCGTCCGCTTTACTGTCCGCCGAAACAGAGATAGAGAAGTTGGTGCCTATGATCACCTTGCCCATATGCGAAGGTGCATCGCTGCCCATCAGAAGGGAACCGTTGCCGATGGGCAGGGCGATGTGCATGATCTGGTTTCTTTCGCCTTCCGGGGGTGTAAATTCCGGGGGGCTGTCGCTGAAACGCATGATCATAGCGAAATCGCCGCCAAATACAGATTTGTAGAAATTGAAAGCTTCTTCACAGTTACCTGAAAATGTCAGGTATGGATTAAGTGCAGATGCCATGGGATTACAGATTTAAAGTGAATGAATATCTTGAACATTACATTTGGAATTCAAAAATACGATCCATGTATTAATTCATCAGGGGGCAATCAGGACATTCCGGGGAGTATATTACGACATTTTTTATTTATGCAGCGAAATCAGCAGCAAAATAACAATTCCTTCTCTTAACCTTTTGAGGGCTTTTCGCATATGTTGTTCTACTGTATTTACAGAGATGCCCAATGTGTCTGCGATTTCATGGTTGGACATATGTTTGTTCCGGCTGAGCAGAAACACCGTCCGGCATTGATCGGGGAGGGACTGTACCTTCTGCTGGAGCGCCTTGAGCAGGTCTGTGCGGTATAGCTGTTGCGTGGTGTCTTCCACCGTGACCGGCTGCTGTTGCGCGGCCAGCGTCGTGTGTTGCTCCCGTACCAGCACCTTACGGAAATAGTCGTAGGTCTTATGCCGCAAGATCACCTGAAGATAAGCGGCGACATTGTCCAGGCGGTATTCTCTTTTATAGTAAAATGCCAGCAGGCTTTCCTGTGCCAGTTCTTCAGCGATGTAGCGGTCTTTCGTTTTCTGATAGGCAGTCGTTACCAGCTGCGGAAAATACCGGCGGTACAGGCACGCAAAGGCCGCTTCATCGCCGCTTTCCCAAAGCGATAATAATGATTGGTCGTCCTTATGTGTTTCGTAATAATTCAAATAATTCAAATCAAAGCATCAACGGTGGCGGGATAAAGATAAAATCTTTTGTTAAAAATCAACCTTTCAAAAAAAATATGCGGGAGGAGTAACGGTAGTTCCGCTGGCATTCGTCATACTCTCACAGCGCTGTTTTATTAGATTAAAAAATATTTGTGCAACGGGTAACGGTAGCGTCCCGCAGGTACGTCAAACCAGTATATGGAACAGGAAAAACTGCATCAGTTACTTGAAAAATATCATGCCGGCCGGTGCAGCGATGCTGAACTGGAAGCTTTGCAGCAATGGTATGAAAGCCTGGGAGGTGCCCCTGAGGCGCCTCACTGGGACGTAACGGATGATGTTTATTTGCGGGACCACTACGCAGCTTTTCAGCAGCGCGCCAGGCTGCAGCCTGTCACCCATCGCCGTACCTGGAAAAAGGTGGCCGCCGCGGCGGCTGTCATTACCGTTTGCGGCCTGCTGACCCGGTACTTTTATCCATTGCCCGCCACCGACACCCGTCAGCCGGTGGCTGCTGTTACCGTTCAGGAAGCACTGAGGCCACCGGCGCCGGAGGAGGTGGTGAACTACGACCGGCACCTGGTGCTGCCCGACAGCTCGGTAGTGCTGTTACGCGCTGGCAGTTCCCTGCAACTGTCAGCCGCCTTTGACCAGGCAGACCGCCTCGTGACCTTGCAGGGCGAAGCTTACTTTGACATACGCCGGAATGCCCGTCACCCTTTCATCGTAAGGTGTGCTAACGTATATACTTACGTGTTGGGGACCGCTTTTAATATCAATACTGCCGGGAAAGACCGGCAGGTGACCATCACCGTTACCAGCGGGAAAGTGCGGGTAGAGCGGGAGCATAAGACCGTGGCCGTACTGACGAAAAATCAGGCCCTCACGTTCCGCGACCACCAGCAGCCGATACCGGCCACCCTGGAGAACGTTACGCCCACCGTGGAGTGGATGGCCAAAGACCTGCTGTTTAACGAAACCAGCCTTGAAACGATCTGCCAACGGCTGTCTGCCCGATACCAGGTGCATTTTACCTTTGAGCGGCAGGTGAACAAAGAAAAACGCGTTACCATTACCGACGCCTTTTATGGGACCGAATCACTGAACGATATACTGGATATCGTCTGTACTACCCTTGGATATACCTATTCCGTTACAGGCACTACTGTAACCGTCACAACGCAGTAATCATCCGTTCATACGGAAATTCAAAAAATCAACCAAGCCTTATCATCATGAGGAAAGTATGCCTGTTGCTATTATTTGCCTTGCATGTGCACCTGGGTTATGCCCAGATCTTACAGAAAACCATCAGCCTGTCCTTCGAACACCAGCCACTGTCAACCATCCTGACAGAAGCCGGTAAACAGGCGGGATGTAAAATCTCTTTTCCGGCAGACGAAGTGGCCGGCTGGAAAGACGTGTCTTTCCACTGTAACGGTAAACCGCTGGGCGAAGCGCTCGCGCAGCTGTTGGCCGATACCGACTTCGGTTATAAAGCACTGCCCAATGCCATCGTGGTGTTCCGCAAAACGGCGCCCCCGGTGAGCCGCCAGCAGGAGCGTACCGTATTGCTGAAAGGCATCGTCAAAAATGAACAGGGCACCCCTTTGCCTTATGTGACCATCGCCGTAGGCGCCACCGGTGTAATGACTTCCGGCAACGGCGTCTTCGTGCTTTCCAATGTAGGCGCCAAAGCCACCGTACGGGTGTCTTGCGTGGGATATGAATCACGCACTTTCGTGGCGGAAGACCTGGCGGCAGTATCCGAAGTGGTGCTGAAATTCGGCCGTCACAGCCTCGGCGTGGTGGAAGTCAGCACCGCCTACCAGCGTATCCGCCCGGAACAGAGCACCGGCGCCATCGCAGCCATCGGTACCAAAGAATATGAATCGCGCATCAGCACCGATTTTTTGTCGGGTATACAAAACAAACTGCCGGGTGTGCTCATCAATAAAGACATGCAGTTCGAAGGGAATTCACTTTTCCAGATCAGGGGGTTGTCAACTATTTCGGCCAACAAACAGCCGCTCATCGTAGTGGATGGTTATCCCACAGAGCTGACGCTGGACGCCATCAACCCCAATGAAATCAAATCCGTAACGGTGCTTAAAGACGCCGCTTCCGCTACCATCTATGGGGTGCGCGCCTCCAACGGGGTGATCATCATTGAACGGAAGCAGGCGGAAATAGGCCGTACGAAATTTGCTTTTCGTACTACCCTCGGCGTTACCGGGAAAGAGAAATATAACACCTACCGCCTCGCGCCCAGTTCAGCAAAACTGAACTACCTGCGTGACTCCTATAAAGACGGCGACGATTTACCGGTGGACTGGTCTGCTTACCGTACCAGCTATAATGTTTACCAGCCGGGCTTTGAAGTGCTCCTGGACAAAAAAGCCGGGTATATCACCCAGGCTCAGCTGGAAGAACGGTTCGCTGCCATGGGCGCGTATAATAATGCGGCCGACTACAGCCGGCTGTTCCTGCGTTCGGCCGTTAACCAGCAATATGACCTGAATCTGTCAGGTGGTACGCAGCAGGCTACCTATTATGTGTCTGCCAACTATACGGCCAACCGTTTTACCAAAATGAATAACAGCGACAGTAAGTTCCTGCTTTCCGGCCGCGCCAACTACAATTTTAATAAGCGTTTCTCCCTCGAGCTGACCACCGATTACCTGGAAACAAAAAACCTGCTCGCGCCGGTGCCCGATTTTATGAGCGTATACGGGTATGAACGTTTTCAGAACGCCGATGGCAGTCCTGCTGCTATCTTCGCCGGCTCCAATATGAACCCGGTGTTTAATGATACGGTTATTAAGAAAGGGTTGTACGATAATATGAGCTATCCGCTGGTGAACATGAATGAAGTCAGGGACCGGAACAGAACGGTGAACAATAAAGTGATCGCTAATTTCAGTTACCGTATCGGTCACGGCTTTACGCTCAAATTTGGTGGTATCTATGAGAACTCGCGTGCAGACCTGAAACATTATGCCAGCGAAAAATCCTCAGAGGCGCGTCAGTATGTGAATGCCTATGCGGAACAAACGCCTGCCGGCATCCTTTTCAATGTGCCAAAGGGCGGTTACATCAACCAGATGAACAGCAGCGCAGTGAGTTATACGCTGCGGGCACAGCTGGACTACAATAAGATTATTCAGGATCAGCATTCGTTCAACGTGATCCTCGGTGCTGAAAACCGGAAAGTAGTGGGAGAGAGCTCCACCAGCTCCACTTTTGGATACAATGATCAAACGTTGTTGCAGCAGCCGGTGGACTATAATAAGCTTCTCACCGGGTACTGGGTTTCCAATTTCGCCGGCCGTAATCCCACTTTTGTTTTCGACAAACTTTTCGGGAAAACTTACCAGGAAGACCGTTACGTATCCGGTTACTTTAACGGCGTATATGCGTTCCGGGGGAAGTACTCGCTGACGGGTAGTGTGCGGGTGGACCAGTCCAACCTGTTTGGCACCGATCCCCGCTTCCGTTATAAGCCGCTGTGGTCCGTAGGCGCCGCCTGGAACATTGACCAGGAGTCTTTTCTGCAACACGCCACCTGGGTGGACGCGCTGAAGTTCCGGGTAGCGTACGGTTTTAATGGTAACACCTCCAAAGCGAGCATCCCGCAGATCGTGGCCAAATACGCCACTAACCTGCGTACGTCGCCTACGTCCACTTCGCTGAACCTGCTGTCGATGGAGAATGCCGCCCTGCGCTGGGAGCAGACCAGGAACTTCAATACCGGTCTTGACTTCCGCTTTTTCGGCAGCATCTACGGCAGCGTGGACTACTACGAGCGTAACAGCGTGGACCTGCTGGCAGATGCGCAGCTGGACCCTACCAAAGGCGCCAGCAGCGCTAAGTTGAACGCCGCGTCTATCCGTAACCAGGGGATAGAGCTGAACCTGCACGCCGACTGGATCACGCGGAAGCGGTTCAACTGGAACACCGGTATCGCGCTGGCGCGTAATACCAACAAGGTGCTGGACCTGTATGTCAACAATAAATTAAATTCCTATACCTATCTGACCAATAATTATGTGGTGGGTTATCCGGCCGGTGCAGTGTTCAGTTATCGGTTCGCCGGGCTGGACACCACCGGTCTGCCACTGATGTACAATGCTGCCGGAAAGGCGAAGACCCCCGGTTATGCCGCGCTGGACGAAGGACTCAGCGACCTGGAGTACAACGGCGCCGGTATTCCTACTATTACTGCCGGTATCAGTAATCGCTTCGACATCGGCAATTTTTACGTGTACTGCATGATCGACTACTATGGCGGTTTCAAAACCAGGATTCCCGCACCTTCTGTTTATGATAGCAGGCCATTGGCCGGCGCCGGGAATTATTTCCGGGAGAAAGGTGATGAGCAGCGTACCGATGTAATGGGCCTTTATCCTTACTGGTTGTACAACGCTTACCATTCTTATGTGTACAACTACGCCAATACGCGGGTGGTCAACGGTGCTTACCTGGTGCTGCGGGATATCACCGTTTCCTACAACTTCCGGAAGCTGCCGGCCATACAGCGGATGGGCTTTACCAACTTCGAAGTGAAATTACAGGCTTCCAATATTACCACCATCGGCCTGAATAAATATAACTACAGCATCGCCACCGGTAATTATGCCAGGAGGTTCCTGGTACCAACGTACACCATCGGTCTGTTTACCAATTTCTAATGTATCAACAGTAATATATGCGCAACAAATGGATGATATATGGAATGGCTGCCCTGCTTACCACAGCTGTCTCCTGTAAGAAATACCTGGATGTGGAACCAGTCGGCAAAACCATCCTGACCAACGTAAGCGACTACGATTTGTTCCTGAACAGCCAGGACCTCACTTCCAGTGGTGCACGGGAGCTGAACCTGCTGTCCGACGACGTGGACGTTACCACTATCCCCAAACGCCCGACAGGGTGGAAGACCTGGTGTATTTGTGGGCCAACCAGTATACCGTTGACACGAAGATACCGCCTGCTTTCTGGGGCAAGCACTACGGAAATATCTATCGCTATAATGCAGTGCTGGTGGGTATCGATGCAGCGGGCAATGGAACGGAGAGGGATAAACGCCGTATCAAGGCGGAGGCTTTGCTGGGAAGGGCTTTCGAATACCTCTACCTGGTGAACCTGTACGCAAAGCCTTACAACGCCGCTACTGCCGCCAAAGACCTGGCCGTGCCGTTTATGACGTCTGTGGATATTGCCGAAGAAACACCGCCCCGCAGTACGGTAGCCGACATCTACGATCGCATCATCAGAGATATTAATAGCGCTATCCCTGATTTGAATGCCAATAATACAGGCAATCGTTTCAGAGGGGCTGCTACAGCGGCTTACAGCGTGCTGGCGCGTACGTACCTCTGCATGGGGCGTTATGAAGACGCGGCGAAGAACGCGCGCCTTGCGCTGGGAGATAATCCGCCGCCTATATTGGACTACAATACCATTACGAGTAAATCCGCGATTCCGAATATGGCCCTCCGGCCATTCGACCTGTATGCGCGGTATTCCACCAACGCATCTTCCAGGGAGTATCCTACGATCGCTTTCCTGAAAATGTTTGATGTGAATGACCTGCGGTTGAAATTGTTTTATGAAAATACCGGCGACTACACCTATCCCAGGAGGGGCATCGTGTTTTTTAACCCCAGTGGCGCCGTTTCTAACTTCGGTACCGGCGTAGAAGAGATGAAGCTGATCATCGCAGAAGCGGCCGCCCGCGGCGGCAGGCTGCCGGAAGCGCTGACGCAGGTGAACGATATCCGTAAATGCCGTATCAAAAAAGAAGTGTATCAGCCTTTGGCTTCCACCGATGCTGCAGAAGTGATGGGCTTTGTGATGCGGGAACGCCGGCTGGAACTGGCATTCAAAGGATTACGCTGGATAGATATGCGCCGGTTGGACGCAGAAAATAAGATGCCGGCGGTGTACCGTTATAATGCCAATAATGAGGTCATTGCCACACTGACGCCTCACGCTGTCCGCTATACGTTGCAGATACCGCTGGCAGTGCTGCAGTTCAATCCTACTATGCCGCGGAATGATGAATAAAACACCGGATCATGAAAACAAACTTCTTATTAGGCATAACATTGATGGGTGCTGCCGCCGTGCAGGGGCAGTCGTTCACCCTCAAAGGGACGCTCGCTAAACGTACACTGGCGGTCAATTCGTTTATTTATCTGCGTTATGAACAGCAGGGAAAGATGATACTGGACAGTTGTCGCTTGCAGCAGCAGGCGTATCATTTCCAGGGGCAGGTGGAGTATCCTGCAGAAGCCACCTTATTCCTGAAGGTCGGGGACAAAGACGCCGAATACTATCGGCAGACGCGACTGCTGAAGCCTTATGAGCATACATTCTACCTGGATGCCGCTGTACTGACGGCAACGTCTGCGGGTGAACTGCGGGAGACGAAAATTACCGGCGGCGAAGCCGAGGCAGACCGCCAGGCGATAGAAGCGGCGTTGTCCGCCATCTATCAACGCGGCGAAAAGGAGTACGGAGCGAAGCGGGAGGCTGCATATAACGCCGGAGACAGCGTGGCCATTGCAGAAATAACCAGGCTTGCATACCGGAATGATGATGAGCGGGAGGCGGCTAAACTGCGGTTTATGCAGCAGCACCCGCAAACAGGTATTATGCTGAAACTGTTGCAGGAGTATACCCGTACTAAAATAGATCCCGCGGTGATAGGTCCTTTGTATGACGGGATGTTGCCATCGCTGAAAGCATCTCCCGAAGGGGTGGCTTATGGCCGGCGGTTAGCCAAAGCAAGGGAGATCGCTCCTGGTATGCCTGCCCCGGCGGTGGCGCTGGAAGACCGTCACGGGCAGCAGGTAACGCTGGAATCGCTCAAAGGTAAAGTGGTGCTGCTCGATTTCTGGGGCAGCTGGTGTTATCCCTGCCGTATGAGTCATCCGCACCTGCGGGAAGTATACGCCCGTTACAAAGATGCCGGCTTTGAAATCCTCGGTGTGTCCAACGAGCGCGGAGATCCGGCTGGCTGGAAAGAGAAGTGGACCAAAGCCATGGACGCCGATCAGATGACCTGGCTCAATGTGCTGAACACCGCCGCCAGTACCGATAAAGAGAAAGGCGTGCTGGAAGCTTACGATGTAAAAGCTTTCCCTACCAAAATACTGATAGACCGTGACGGAAAGATCGTGGTGAAGCTGGTCGGTAACAGCGAAGGCAGCCGCGAAGCGCTGGATGCGCAGCTGGAGCGGTTGTTAGGCAAAGAACATTAATAGGAGGATAGCCGGCCGGGGATAACCGGGCGGCTATTTTTTTATTTTATAAAAGATGTTTTTGTCTTTATTGTAACTTTGTTCCGGCAAAAACAACTGGCCTATGAAGCGTGCAAATACCGGAGCAACGGAGCGGAAGTGGATCACCATCGCCCTTATCAACCTGATGATCGTGGCAGTACTGGGGGTACTGTTGCGGACAAGGATCCTGTTTCCGCTACCGGGAATCAATTTTGGTTACTGGTTATATGCGCACTCTCATTTCGCCGTCGGCGGATGGATCACGCTTTGTTTATTTACCCTGATGACCTACCGGTTGCTGCCCGCAGCGGGTAGCGGTAAACGGATATACCCTGTTTTATTGACAGGGGTGTTGATCAGCTCCGTGGGGATGCTGCTGAGTTTTCCTTTCCAGGGCTATGCGCTTTTTTCGATTATATTTTCTACTTTGTTTATGGTATGCACCTGGGCGTTTGGGTGGGTGTTTGTCCGGGATTTGCTCAAGGCGGGCACGGAGCGCTCTGTCACCCTGCTGGCGGCGGGATCGCTGGTATCGCTGGCGCTTTCCTGTGTGGGGCCTTTCTCCCTGGCTTATATGATGGCCACGCATCAGCGGGATACTGTGTTTTACCATGATGCCATTTACACCTACCTGCATCTGCAATACAACGGGTTCTTCGCCCTTGGGGTGTTTTCACTTTTCTGTCACCACCTGGGACCCGCAGGAGCGGAGAAGGTCCGTTACCGTTTTGCCCTGGCATTATGTGCCTCGGTACTGCCAACATTGTTTCTGTCCTATCTCTGGCATCAGCCGCCGGTGGTTATCCGGGTAGTAGCGGGGGCTGGCAGCGTGCTGCTGTTGCTCGTGCTGGCGCGGTTTGCGGAAATGGCCCGTTCCGTGAAGCCGGAGCTGTATGGCGTCAATCCGTTCGCACGCCGCATAGGGGCACTGGCGCTGATGGCTTTCGCCCTGAAAACGCTGGCGCAGCTGCTCACTATTTTCCCGGCAGTGGGCAATGCCATTTTCAGCAACCGGCCGGTGATCGTTATGTACCTGCACCTCGTGATGCTGGGCTTCGTGACCCTGTACCTTTTTGCCCAGCTGCTGTATGCCGGCTTTTTTGCCACAGCGAAAGTGCTTGCCGGGCTGGGAATGGTAGTGTTTATCATCGCGCTGGTGTTCAACGAGGTGTTGCTGGTCATGCAGGGGCTGCCGGGCGTGTTTAAAGTGCCGGCGGAGATATACCTGTGGGGATTATGGCTGGCCGCTATGGGATTGTTGGTCGGTGCGGGGATGGTAGCGCTGGCGGCGGGGAGAGGTATCAAAGTCGAGTATTCTTTTAAGTCAGAGCTAAATATGTGAAGTATGTCTGATAACTATTAATTAGTTAGTTATATTTTTCATAATATGTAAAATTATTAATTTAAAATCATTTGTATTAATTTCGAATTAGTTAAGATTAAGAAGGCCTCCTCTAGAAGCTAAAATATTATACTCCCCTGCAATTTGTTTCAGGTTAATAGTTTTTTTGAAAAAATTTCTCTACCTTCAAATTAAGAAATTGTATTTAGACCTATATTTATAAAATCAGAAAGTGATGAAAAAAAGAGTAGGAATTTTCCTGACGTTTGTCCTGCTGATGTCTTTCTCTACATTAATTGCTCAGGATCTTAAAGCGCTGGTTACCCCGGAAGGAAAAGTTTGTTTTAAATTAAATGTAGAGGGTGTTAACCTATATGTCAATCTGAATGGAAAATTAATGGAGTTTAATGCTAACGTCCATTATAATGTTTTGGGCAATATTGATAAAATTGGTGATGTCTCTATTACGTGCGATGTTAACGGGTTTATTATTAAAATAGGTACTGCTGATTTGAAATATGGAATCTATAAGAGAATTGAAAAAATCGGCTCTACTCAATTTGGCTATGGAGCAAATGGAAGAATAAATCGTATCAATGATAAAATGGTTAACTACGATCTTTTAACAGGTAAAATCGATAAAATCGCTAATGCCCTAATATATTATAATGAAAAAGGTGAGGTTGATAGGATAGTAGATAATGACGGAATAATATCCTTTATTCCCAATTGGAGAGATAATGTAGAGGAGGGAATGAAGCCCTATTGGATAAAGAATAGTAATTAGTTTTTCGTTTTTATAGTAGATCTTATCAACATATAATATGTCGGATAATCCTGTGATGTTGTAGTTTATTGCCAATTGTAGTGCTATGTTCGAGAACTGGAAAATATTGTTTGTCCCTACCCAAGTTGTGATTTTTTGACCCGCATTTGTGCTCCCTGTACTGTGTAGTGATAAAAAATGTTATAGGCTATCAATGTTTGTTTGCCATCTGCTTCTTTAAACACTTATCTGGCTTAGTGCTTTGTTTACCAAAGTGAATCCTATAAACCATTTAAATTCAATCAAAATTTTTGCTGTGAATCTCGGTATTCGTTATGTGATCCTGTTGGTCGTCACATGTTGTTTTGTTCAGTGTATTTATGCTAAAGACATGCATTTCAATTCATTTGAATCAATAAGGGATAGGCTGTTTTATCACAATTGTCCGATCAGAGAAGACACCTTGCAAATTATTAAAGGAGTGGTAACCGATGAAAGTGGTGCTCCATTGGAATTTGTTTCGATTACTCTGATGACAGACACTGATTCATCAATTAATAAAGTGGTTTCTGATACCTCTGGCTTTTTTAGACTGCCGAAGATAAAAGCAGGTTGCTATAAACTAAGATTTAGTTTTCTGGGATATCAACGAAAAGACACGATACTTTGTGTCTCTAACGCCATTCATTTAAGCATTAACCTGAAACAAGAAGGGACTGCTTTAAAGAGTGTGAGTATAATTGATCGAAAGCCCTTGATCGAGAAAAAAGAAGATCGAACGATCTACAATGTTGATGGAAGACCCGCTTTTGTTGGGAAACCTATTTTAGATGTTCTGAGATTAGTCCCTCGTGTGAATGTTTCCGGATATGCGATTGAAATTAGGGGAAAAGGAACTGCCACTATTATGATTAATGATAAACCCATTTATCTTGACGGAAAATCGCTGGTTGATTATCTGAATTTATTTAAGGACAATATTGTTAGTATAGAAGTAGTTCCTAATCCTCCAGCAAGGTATGATGCGGAGGGGGAGGGGTAATTAATATTGTTACAAAAAAGTCAGGGGTCAAAGGTTTTTTTGGTGACATAGAATCAGAGTTCACGAAGAATTCCTATTCTCAGCAAAATCAAACGTTGAATTTACACCTGCGTAATAAGAACTTGAACTTAACTTTGGGTGGAGGGTATTCGGACGGAGGTTATAAAGAAAATGTAAGAAATCAGTACTTTTTTACTAAAATAAGTCAATCCGATTGGTTTAATGTCAATACGAACAAAACGAATTTTAAAAGGTTTGTAAATAATTTTGTCGTTGATTATCAAATTAATAAACGATCTTTTATAAGCATCAGCCTTAATCAAAGTCATATAAAATATACTACAGTCCAAAAAGCGCAAATAGAATTTTTTAAAAAAGACCTAATTGATTCGACGGGTGAAACTAATGGGAATGATTGGAATAACCTTTCTACTTATTCTGGGAGTTTTAACTTCCATTCGGATCTGAAAAAAAATGGCAGTTTTATCGATTTATCATTTGACTACTTGAGTAAAAAAGGAGAAACCGAAAATAAAAGTAAGACCAATAACTACGTTAACGGAAAAGAAACTGGATTTGAAAGAGGAATATATAGTTATGCCTTTTCTCCTAAAGAGGTCTTGAGTGGTAAGATTGACTTTGTTTTGTCAAATTCTTTTTTAAAGCACAAAGTTGAATCTGGAGCTAAGGTTATCCATTTTTTTAATAACAGTAAAATAGCTTACGATCAATTTGTAAATGAGCAGTCGGTTTTTAATAATACTATTACTAATGATAATTTTAATTACTCCGAAACTGATATTGCAGCATATGTGTCTCTTGGGAGAAGCTACGGGAAGTTTTCGGCTAAGTACGGGATGAGGTATGAATATACTATTACAACGGGACATACTATACAGTTAGATCAATCTTATAAGAATCACTTCGGTTATTTTTTTCCTAGCCTATTCTTGCAATACAAGTTATCAAAAAGTGTAGCTGTTGATTTTTCGTATGTTCGCAGGATTAGCCGGCCTAAGATATGGGACGTTAATCCTTATCGATGGTTTTCCAGTATATATTCCTACTCCGTGGGAAACCCATATCTTGTTCCTTCTTTGCAGAATAGCTTGGAAGCCAATGTGGTCATAAAAGATAAGCTATTTATCAACTCATACTATAATATAAGACATGATCCCATTGTTTCACTTCCTTACAGTAAGTTTTTATTTATTGAAAATATAAAAGAGAATAATGGTCGGCTTATAAGTTACGGTCTAAATATTGACTACAATATTCAAGTTGGTAACTGGATGCAAGCTGGCTATGGTATGGGAGTGGGCGCAATGAACTTTAGAACATCCTATCAGTACAATTATACCCGTTCGCCCATAATTGCAGATTTGACAGCGAGTCATTCTTTTCAATTTAAGAAGGATTGGTCGATTGACCTTGTTGGAAGGGCGACTTTACCTGGGAGTAGCTTTGACGTTACTACTCAGAATGGTAGTTTGCGTGTTGATATTGGAGTGAAGAAAATGCTATTGGCTGGTAAATTAGGTGTCTCGCTATCTGTTGCTGATTTGTTTCGTAGTAGTTCTCCAGTTTATACTACAAAGACATTGGATTTTTTCAGTGAACAGTTTAATTATTATGACTTTAGAAGCGTATCGTTATCTGTTAAATTTAAATTTGGAAAAGCATTAAGGGAAGCTAAGACCAAGTCTGGAGTTTCTTCTAGTGAAAAAATGCGTATCTGACATATAAAAAGCTTGCAGATGCCTGTTAAAGTGTTTAGGATCAAAAAATGGGTAATATCCTAAAACTTTTCCCACCATTTTAAACTTTAAACTTACAAGCATGCTAAAGAAAAAAATGAAAGCGTTGGCATCGCAAAAAAAAGTGCCAGGCTCAGAAAAACACTTTGAAGTGATAAGTGATGCTGCTGCGGCATCTCTTTTTGGTGGGTATTCAGAGGATTGCCAGAAGCTGAAAAACTGTGGTGAATTTCATGGTACCTGTAATACTCTTGAGACGTGTGGTAAATATACAGAACCATCGATCTCATAGGTTGTCAGTCATTCTTTTATTATTAAAAAGAAATTATGTTAAAGGGAAAGCTTAAAGATCTAGTATCAAGAAAGGATGTTGGTAGGGATAGCTCTTTTGAAATATTAAGTGATCATCAAGCGTCGTTTGTTCTTGGCGGTGCGGATTGTACTAAGCTAGCTGTATGTGGAACATACATCGGCCAGTGTTCTGAACTTAGTGCTTGTAATCGATTTGGACTCACTAAGGAGGAGCTTTGTGAAAACTATATTTGATTAAATACTTGCCCTGTTACTCAGGGCACTTGATATTAATCTTCTATTATGGTTTGTAAAATTAAAATAATGAACAAATGATTAAAAAAAAGTTATCCGATTTAGTATCAAATAGAGGTTTGTCATCAAATAGCAAATTTGAGGTGCTAAGCGACGTTGCGGCGTCAAATTTGCTAGGTGGCGGTCCTGACGATTGCGGTAAATTACAAGAGTGTGGTACTTTTAGCGGTGGAAGTTGCCCTGATCTCGGACTGTGTGGTAAATACACCAACCCTTGATTCATTTTCTAGAGGTGTGATATTAAAAAATGTCACACCTCGCTTAGTTAAGGAATATATAAATCTTTTTATCCCCTAAAAAAGTCAGTATGAAATTATCTAAGTACTTTTTGACCACTGATACGTTGGATGAGGTGGGTATCCCTAATAAGAGGATAATATTTTCTACACGTACCGCGACCTCCATTTTGGTAGATGAATCAATTTACAAGGATTTAATAGAGAGTAATTTAGCGAACATTGAACCAGGAATACTATCCAAACTAATTGATAAGGAATTTTTGGTCTCAGAAGACCAGGACGAGTTTCAAAGTATTGTTACGGCTAATTCGGCCGCAAAGAAAGATGGGAAGTTTCTTTCTATGACGATACAGCCGTCAGCGAACTGTCAATTAGGGTGCCATTATTGTGGTCAATTGCATTCAAAGCACTATGCTTCGGATCAAGTTATTGAGAAATATTATGAAAGAATTGTGCAGTTATTATCTGACCGAGAATATAGAGGGTTGTCTATTACATGGTATGGAGGTGAGCCGCTAACAGGATACGGTGCTATAAGGAAGACGTCGGAAAAATTGATTTCGTTGGCGAATGAGCGGGGAATGGCATACTTTTCTAATATGGTGACTAATGGACTTAGTTTGAAGCCATCTATATTTGAGGAACTAGTTGAGGTCTGCAAAATTACGGACTATCAGATTACCATCGATGGTACTGCTGAGAGCCACGATAAAAGACGTATTACGAAAAGCGGGGAATCTACGTTTGATCTTATAATGAAGAACATTTGTGATGTTTCTCAGATGGATATATATTCTGCAAGGAACTGCAATATTTCGGTCCGCGTTAATATTGATAAAACCAATTACCAATATGTAGATCCTTTAATTGACTTGATACGAGAAAAAGAGTTGCAGAGTAAGGTTACAATGTATTTTGCTCCAATTGTTGATTTTGGAGGAAATGATGCGGGTAAAGAAAGCCTAGATAAGGAATTCTTTGCAGGTAAAGAGATAGAATGGTTGCTCCGCTGTTATGAAAATGAGATTAAAGTTAAGGTGTTGCCAAGTAGAACTCATTCTGTTTGTATGGCTGAGAATAGGGATTCAGAAGTTTTAGATGCCTTTGGTAATATTTATGCTTGTTGGGAGTTTCCATATTCCGAATCGTATGCTCAAGGTGATAGTTTGATTGGAAATCTTTTTCTTCCAAAGGAAACATATAATGAGAATGCAACATTACGTAATTGGAATGAGATGTTAACCTCAGGTGCAACATGGTGTAAAACCTGTAACCATCTGCCGGTTTGTGGCGGAGGATGTCCTAAATCATGGCACGAAGGTACTCCAGCCTGTCCACCATTTAAGTTCAACTACAAAGATAAATTGTTGTTAGACTATTATATCAAAAAGAAGAATGAAGTAGATAAGGAAAATAATGAAGTAGATAAGGAAAATATTGAAGTTATAAAATAGCTTTATGAAACATGATATATTGAAAATTATTAATATTTTATCAATTCGAGAGAGAGTTAAGCCGATCGGAAGTCATTTGGTGAAAGAGTTGATAATGAGTAATTCCTCACCAATAACCTTCAATGAGAGAGTTTCCTTGATGTCTTTATTTAGTTTGGTGGAGAAAGCTATGAGAGAAGCTCGTCTTGATAATGTTAATTATAGCGGTTTTTATTTTGATGAGATCGATAAGAGGTCAAATTTCAACCATGGATTTGCCAGTTATATTGAATGCGCATTAGTGTGTCCAGCGAAGGCTTTTTATTTATATAAGTTTACTGATAAGTACGAGGAAGCAATTTCTTTGTTGAAAGAATCTATTACTGGAATTAATAAAATAACAGAAGCTGGAATTTCGGCAGCAATTGATGGTGCCATAGATCAATACTTAAATATTTGTCGCCTTCTTTGTAAGCAAAAAGGTATACATGAGGCGATGAAGGAATGCGGTAGTCTGCTGTATTTTCTCCTCACGAATAAATCCCTATTGCAATACGCTAGTATTGTTATACCAGCGATGAGATCCGAGGATGACAAGATTTTAATGGTTGAGTATGTTACAAATTCTTTTGTTGGGAAATGTATAAGAGAAATTGTCGAAGGTGAGCAATATGATTGTTTGATGTCTTTATTTTCTCTTTTTAGAAATCCCATATCGGATTATGAAAGTTTTTATTTTCATAATTATGGCGAAGCTGCCCGGCATATCCTTCGATCATTTGAGTCCGATTCGATAGACATATTACAAGATATGACAAGTCATTTGGAGAGGGTTTTTAATCTACCTTCGTTGTTGCAGTATTACTACTTTGTTCGGTTGGAAAAAAAATATTTAAAAATTTATGGGAATGATGTAGAGCTTGAGATGAGTATCCGCCGTTATTGTATTGAAAGACTTAGTTTAGGATATTTATATGAGGATGTGGATGCATTGTACGTTCCGGTACCCTCCCCAGTAAGAGTTGCTCCTTGAAATAATATTGTCTTTTAGGATGAGATTCCCATTTTATTTTCAGTTAGATAAATTTGATTGCGGGCCTACCTGCTTAAAAATGGTGGCTAAGTATTTTGGTAGGTCGTATGATTTGCAATACTTACGAGATAAGTGTTTTGTTACTCGTAATGGCGTCAGCCTTTTGGGGATCAGCCAGGCGGCAGAAACACTGGGGCTTAGATCACTGATGGTGAAAGTTGAGTTGGAGGTGCTAATTAAAGAATGTCCTTTACCAGCAATTTTGCATTGGAACCAGGAACACTTTATTGTACTTTATAAGATTCGAAGGAAGAAATCTCTATTTTATGGAAAAACCTCGAATCAATTTATTATCGGTGATCCTGCCTTCGGCATAACAAAGATTGACGAAGAAACTTTTAGAAAGTGTTGGACCGCTTCGTCATCCATTCCTGGTGTTGCCTTGCTATTGGAGCCAACATCAAATTTTCATACAAATAAAGTGATGAGGGAGCATAGTCCCAGATATGTTTTTCTTTTAAGTTATCTCAGGCCATTTAAAAGGCAGCTTTGGACTTTGTCGTTTTATATGATACTGTCTGCAGCAATTGCTTCATCATTTCCGTATCTTACTAAAGGGGTGGTAGATAAAGGAGTCGCATCAAAAAGTTATTACTTTGTTACCCTTTTTTTTGTTTCTCAGCTGTTCTTGTTTCTAGGTAGTACAGTTGTGGAAATGTTACGAAGGTGGTTGGCTCTTCATATAAATGCTAAAGTTAGTTTGCATATAGTATCTGATTTTTTGAAGAAGATGTTAAGACTTCCTACTGTTTTTTTTGATAGTAAGTCCATCGGCGATATTACGCAACGTGTAAATGATCATCATCGAATTGAAGGGTTTCTGAGTAATGATGTAGTAAGTACTTTTTTCTCGCTTGCAATTATAATGGTCTTTGCTTCAATGCTGCTTTTATATAGTTGGATTATTGGGGTAATATTTATCGGACTTAGTCTTTTGGGTGTTTTTTGGATTTTTTTGTTTCAAAGAAAGAGGAGGAAGCTCGATTATATAAGGTTTGCCCACAGTAAACTGTCTCAGGAAAAATTATTTGAGATGATTAGTGGGATACAAGAGATAAAATTATATGGTAGTGAAACTGCAAAACGCTGGGAGTGGGAGTTTTTGCACCTTCGTTTATATAGATTGAATATCAGTAGTCTGAAACTGGAACAGTTTCAGACTACTGGATTTATGTTTTTAACTCACTTGAAGAATATTGTTATTTCCTTTTTGTCCGCCGTGTTGGTTATTAAAGGCGAGATGAGCCTCGGTGTAATGTTGAGTATATCTTATATTATGGGACAGACAAATGGTCCTCTTGATCAAATGGTGAGATTTTTCAAATCGGCTCAGGATGCTAGTTTAAGTTTAGATCGTTTATTAGAGATTCATCAAAGTAGAGAAGAGGAAAAGGAGGCAGATTCTTTATCTTCAGAGGTTGATAGAAAATGTTTAATTGGAAATGATCTCATTTTAAAAAATGTTTCGTTTCAATATCAAGGTCCTCGATCACCCTTCGTACTTAAGAATATTTGTTTGAATATTCCCACGGGAAGGATTACAGCAATAGTTGGCGCTAGCGGAAGTGGAAAATCGACTTTGATGAAGTTGTTGTTGGGATCGTATAAGCCGATTGAAGGAAATATATGCGTCGGAGATGTTAACCTTTCTACATGTACACCTGGAAACTGGAGGAGGTTGTGTGGCACAGTAATGCAAGATGGGTTCATTTTTAATGATACAATAACTCGCAATATAGCATTAGATGGAGAGGAAGTCGATCTTGCGCGTTTGAAAATGGCTGCCGAGATTAGCAATATTGAAGAGTTTGTTAGCCAGCTTCCTCTTCGGTATCATACTCGTATCGGTAACAGCGGAGTAGGCTTAAGTGGAGGGCAGAAGCAAAGGATTTTAATCGCAAGATCTGTTTATAAAGACCCGCAATATTTATTTTTAGATGAGGCGACTTCGAGTTTAGATGCTAATAACGAACGGTTAGTAATGAGTAATCTCAATAGTTTCTTTAAAGGAAGAACTGTAATAATAATTGCCCACAGGCTAAGTACAGTTATGAATGCAGATCAAATAGTCGTCTTAGAAAAGGGAGAGGTTGCTGAGATTGGAACTCATCAATTGCTTATTACTAAGAGAGGACGATACTATGAGTTGATTAGAAATCAACTTGAACTTGGAGATTAGATAAGCTTTTCTGTCATTTCGTAGTTTGATGTGGTCATAGTGAAAGCTTCCCTCAGACAGTAACGTTTTCAACTAAGGTTTCCCACTCAAATCCTTCATCTTTTTGAAGAGTAGGAAATGTGTTGGTTTTTTGATGCCGACATAGAAAATCTATTGGCGATCTGTAACCCAGTGCCTTGTGTGGTCTTTGGTTGTTGTACACCCACATCCAGGCGTTTGAAAGTATTTGAGCTTCCCCCAGGCGGGTAAAACAAAATGCATCCAATACTTCCTCGCGGTAGCTTCTATTGAAGCGCTCCATATAACCATTCTGGAAAGGTTTACCCTTCTGGATGAATTTGAGTTCGACACATCGGATCTCAGCCCATTGAGAGAGTGCTTCAGCAACAAACTCCGGCCCATTATCGACTCTGATCTTTAACGGTTGTCCACGCCAGGCAATCAATTGGTCCAGCTGCCTGATAATACGCTTGCTGGTTAAGTTGGTATCAATAGTGATGTTTAGAGCCTCTCTGTTATAGTCATCGATGATATTAAATGATCTGAAAGTAACACCATTGCTTAGTGTGTCATGCATAAAATCCATGGACCAGGTTATATTAGGTCTGAGAGGCTGTAGCAATGGCTCCATTATTCTTGCTGGTAGGCGTTTTTTATGCTTACGCCTCATATTGAGTCCCATCTCTGTATAGACCCTGTATACCCGCTTGTGATTCCATTTGTGGTTCAGATTACGCAGATAATGGTGCATCATCCAGAATCCCCAGCGATTATGCAATTGCGACAATTCAGATAATTTCTCCCGAATATCTTCGTCACCGTCTGGCAATGGTTTATAATAGTAAACAGAAGGATGGATTTGAAACAATCTTAACGCCTGCCGGATACTCATTTTATGGCTATCACGGGCATAATCCACCAACTCACGCTTATCTGCAGGCGTTAGAGCTTTTTTTCTATGACATCTTTCATTACGGTGATCTGAAAGGCTTGTTCCGCTACTATTTTTTTGTACTGGGCAAGTTCCGACTCCAGATCCTTCAGTTTCTTTAACTGATTGACTTCAAGCCCGGAGTATTTCGACTTCCACTGATAAAATGTCGCCTGGCTTATTCCATGATCACGACAGATGTCGGCTACCGATTTGCCTGATTCCTGGCCATTTAGAATCCCAATAATCTGGCTTTCTGTAAATTTTGATTTTTTCATACCCATTAAATTTAACGATTATTCGATATTTTTAACCGTTACGTTTTAATGGGAAGCTTTCAATAGAATAGTAAGAATTGAAAAAGATTAGACGGTTAATTTTACACTTTTCAATTTTAATGAGTCAAGGAGGACTGCCATACACCATGAAAACCAGTCTGTCTCAAAGCCCCTGCAATGTCTAATACATAATACTCGCTTTGTGCGATGACGTTGCTGCTTATTTATATATAGATAACAAAAGAGTTGTTTATAAAGTGCAAATATGTATTGCATTTTGTTTTATTTTACTCCCAACTTTCCCTCGTATTATGTAAATTCGCCATGTCCATTTATCCAATTGCGCTTTTCCCGCCATGGGGCGGAAGCCGGCTATCAATGAAAAACCTTCAACAACGACGCGCTTATCATGAACGAACTGGCAGCTGATCCTATAACATGGTGGAAATCATTCCTGGAAGGGGATAAAGACGCCCTGTCGTCCCTCTACCGGCACTATTTCCCCGTGTTGTACGAGTATGGGGTACGGCTGCACGATCAGGAGGAGCTGGTAAAAGACTGTATCCAGGACCTGTTTGTTAAACTCTGGACGAACCGCAGTACCTTACAGCAGGCCCGGGATCCCCGCCTGTACCTGTTGATTGCCCTGCGGGGCGGTATCTATAATAAACTGAGACCGGCAGGTATCCGGAAGGTGGTCCCGTATGAGCCGCACCATGATTTCCGGTTGACATTCTCCGCCGAATCGGCCTATGTAAAAAAGGAAGCCGCGGGGCTGCAGTCCCAACAGCTGCTACAGGCGCTGGAAAAGCTGAGCGCCCGGCAGAAAGAGATCATTTACCTGCGTTTTTATGAAGAAATGGAATACGATGATATTTCCGCTGTTATGGGAATCTCTGTTAAAGCGGCCTATAAACTGTATGCCCGTGCGCTGGAAGCATTGCGCGGCGTGCTGAACATATCCATGTCCGCGCTGCTGTTGCTGCTGGCACAACATAAAGCCTGATTTTTTCCGGTTGCTGAAAAAAAATTAAAAAAACTTTGAGAAACGTGGGGTGTTTTTTCCTCTTGTGGCTGTCCTGTATGCCTGGTACGTCAAAAAACTAAAAAGAGAAGGTATTGGACTATCATCAATATGACAAGAACGATTTCCTGGAAGACGCTTCCCTGCTCGCTTATGTGAAGGGAGACGACCCTGTCGTTACGCGTTTCTGGGAAGACTGGGCCCAGCAGCAACCGCCTAATATCGATGAGTTCAGGAAGGCGGTGTTCCTGTTACGCCACCTGCTGTCCGCCGAAAGGATCAGTGTCCGGCCGGGAACGGAGCAGGAGGTATGGGGTCGTATTTCACAAGCGATAGATACTGCAGCGGCTACGCCGGTGCGCACTATAGGCCTGCGCCGCTGGGTGGCCGCGGCTGCCGTATTCCTGTTGCTGGCAGGCGCGGGGACCGGATATTATATTTACCGCTATACCGGCACACAGACCGTCTACGCCACCTACGGAACAAAAAAGCAGATCGTACTGGCCGATGCCTCC
Source organism: Chitinophaga oryzae (assembly GCF_012516375.2). Classification (NCBI taxonomy): domain Bacteria; kingdom Pseudomonadati; phylum Bacteroidota; class Chitinophagia; order Chitinophagales; family Chitinophagaceae; genus Chitinophaga; species Chitinophaga oryzae. The sequence continues at coordinate 6,575,665 of NZ_CP051204.2, read as the reverse complement.
GTGGTGACGCTCAACGCCAATTCCAGCCTGCGGTATGCCCGTCACTGGGGGAAAAACAGCGTGCGGGAGGTATGGCTCGACGGGGAGGCTTACTTTGAAGTACAGCACCTGAAAAAAGACGCGTTCCCGCTGAAAGCCGGAGAACGCTTCCTCGTGCATACCGGAGAACTGGACATCGAAGTACTGGGTACCACCTTTAACGTGAAAGACCGGAGGGGAATTACCACCGTATACCTGAAGACCGGCGCAGTGAAAGTAAGTACCAATGCCACCGGTGTGCTGAGCATAAAGCCCGGTGAAGAAGCCGAGTACCGGCAGCAGGAAGGGGTACTCACCAAACATCCCGGTGACGCCGATGCAGCCGCCTGGCTGGACAATAAAATGGTCCTGCATAATACGCCGGTGAAAGAAATTGTGCAGGTACTGGAAGACACCTACGGCTATAAGGTGGTGCTGACAGATACCGCTGTCGCCAACCGCAGGATTAATGGGGTCTTACCATTAAAAAATACCGAAACATTATTGTACATACTATCCAACATGCTGGATGTGGATATAAACGTCAATAAATCGGACAGCACGCTGCTGTTCAGGCCTGGTAAATAGTATTGTATAAAAACGTTAACCGTCCTCTTTCGATGAAAAAAATGCTACTGATTGGTAGTCACCTGCTGTTGCTATTATTGTGCATGACCACGTTTTCGGCCGTGGCACAGAAAAAGATACCGCTGATACAGGCGCTGGACAAAGTTTCAGCCGCCCTCGGCACCCGTTTCGTTTATGAAGCTTCCCTGCTGGCCAATAAAACCACCACTGCCGACCTCAGCGACCTTAAAAACAAACAGGTGGAAGAAGTGCTGAAAGCTATCCTCTATCCCAACGACCTGCTATTCCTGTATGTGGATAAAAATCACTATACCATAGTAGCACGGAAGCAGAAGTCCAAAGGAGCTGACCAGCTGCAGCCGGACGACGACGTGACCATTCCCGGCGATTCCATGCGGCAGCTGCGCGGCAAGGTAATGAGCAACTACAACGAACCGCTGGCAGGCGTTACTATCCGGGCCGGCCGTTATGCCGGGGTAACGAACAACGAAGGCGACTTCACGCTGCGGGTGGGCCCGCAGGAAACCATTCTCGATGCAACTGCCATAGGCTGGCAAACCGTACATATCGACATCTCTCCCAAAAATGGATTATGGTACCCCATCACCATGCAGGCTTCTACCAGCCTGCTGAAAGAGATCGCTATCGTTTCCACCGGTTACCAGAAAATCGAAAAATCGCAGCTCACCGGTGCAGCCAGTACGATATCGGCAAAAGATTACGACCAGCGTACAGCCGTTACCGGTAACTTCCTGGAAAATCTCGAAGGTAAAATCCCCGGCCTGGTATATAACAGCCTCTCCAAAGAGCTGTCCATCCGGGGCGTATCCACTTTCGATGCGGTGAAACGCCCGCTGATAGTGGTAGACGGCTTTCCCACGGAAATAGACATCAGTACCATTAATCCCAACGATATCATCTCTGTATCTGTGCTGCGCGATGCCGCCGCGGCCGCCATCTATGGCGTGCAGGCTTCCAACGGAGTAATCGTCATCGAAACCAAGAGGGGCAAAAGCGGAAAACCGGTCTTTAGCCTGCGCGCTACCTATGCGTTGCAGGCTAAGCCGGATTTCGGGTATCTGCATTACCCCGGCTCAACAGAATATGCCCAGCTCATGAAAGACCGCGTGATGCTGGGTGGTCATTCCCGTCGCATTTACCGCTATGGTGCGGCCATCGATCCGATATATGAACTGCTGTTCCGCGTAAAGGAAGGCACCCTCAGTGCAGATGAGGCCGACCGCCAGATTGCGGAAATAGCCAGTTACAACAGCCAGGCGGATTATAAACGGCTTTTTTTCCGCACAAAAACAGCCCAGCAACTGGACTTTGACGTAAGCGGCGGAAATGAAAAAAGCACCTATCTGCTTGGCATCAATTACGTCGGTGAAGCACTGACCCAAAGACGCTCCGATAACCAGCGTTTTGTCCTGAACTTTGCCAATACCTACAAATTCACCGACCGTTTCTCTTTCGATTTCCGGGCGGTGTACAACAACAGCGTCAATAAAAGCGGCAAGGCGGTGCCATATACGGACGCGCCACCGCACCAGCGCTTTACAGATGAGCAAGGCAATGCCCTCCCTTCGTTTTATGGCCCCGGGAAGGAGTCCAATTCTGTCCGCAGCGTTGCTCAGAACGAAATCATCAAAAGCCTGGGCCTCTACGATCAGTTGTATTATCCCTACGAAGAGCCGTTTAACACCACTACAAAAATCAACCTGTCGGCCCTGCGGCTGCAGGGACGTCTCAACGCCACCCTCACAAAATGGCTCACACTGGATGTAGGCGGCGCCTACGAAAATCAGCAAACAGGCAACGGCTACCTGAGAACGGAAAAAGCATACACCGTCCGCCGGCTGCTGAACACCCGCGCAAAGAAAGATCCGTCCACAGGCAGACCGCTTTTTGTGGACCTTCCCCCGGTGGCATCTATACGCTCGACAATATTAAAGGCAACGCCTATACGGTGCGCGGCCAGTTAAACCTCAACAAGGACTTTGGAACCAAACACAATCTCTCAGGCATCGCCGGTATTGAACAACGGAAGCGTACAGAATCCGGCATTAAAAGCTCCTATTTCGGATACGATGGCCAGTCGCTGATCAATAAACCCATTAATATGCAGGCATTGAGCCAGTATGGCTCGCCGGCATTTAAAGAAACCGGCCTGCTGGCGGCCACTTTTTTTATAGAAGACTATTTCAGAGAGACCAGCCTCGACAGAAGATTTATGTCGTACTATGCGCAGGGGACTTATATCTATGATAACAAATACATTGCCACAGGCAGCTTTCGTATAGACCAGTCCAACCTGTTCGGCGCTGATCCTGCCTACAAAAATAAACCGTTATGGTCTGTCGGCGCCAGTTGGCGCATGCATGAAGAGAACTTCCTGAAAACAGTCCGCTGGCTGGACAACCTGCAACTGCGTATTGCCACCGGGTTCAATGGGAATGTGCCATCTACTGTCAGCGGCCCCTTTCTTCTGCTGAGCACGATCATCAACACAATACCAATAGTGCCCGTGGCTTCTTCCGAAGTACTGTCTGCCGAAAACCAGTCCATCCGCTGGGAAACAACCCGCAACTTCAACGTAGGACTCGACTACGCCTTGTTTAATAACCGCATCTCCGGAACGGTGGATTTCTACAACAAGAGAGCGGAAGATGTGTTCGGTGCAGTATCCGCAGACCCCACCACCGGCTTCAACGGATACAACGCAAACACAGCATCTATCAGTAACAACGGCGTGGAATTGATGGTCAACAGCATCAACGTTAAAACGCAGCGTTTCAACTGGCAAACACAGCTAACGGCCGCCTTTAACCATAATAAAGTCCTGAAGGTGATGCCCACCGATGCCAAAACATCGGTTGATATGGTATCCGGCCTGCTGGCACAGGAAGGATATCCGATCAACGGATTGTTCAGCTATCGGTATGGCGGGCTCAATGAGCTGGGGCAGCCGTTCGTATATAACCGTAACAAAGAGAAAAAAGTCATGAACACCAACGGCGATCAGATCGTAGACGTAGACTTCAATGATTTGGTCTTCAGCGGTACCACCACCCCCAAATACACGTTAGGGCTAAACAACCAGTTTTCGCTGGGAAATTTTGATCTCTCCTTTCTCTTTATGTATTATGGTGGCCACGTCATGCGTGTACAGCCCCCTGACCCGGATGATGTAGCCTTTTCGTATCCTTTGCAGGGAGCGACCAACTTCTGGAAAAAGCCCGGTGATGAAAATCATACGGACATCCCGGGTTACCCGGTTTCCGGCTCGCCCGGCGATTACGATTATACCGGGAGATATGCCTATACCTTCGCAGACAAGTTTGTTCGCAAAGCGGATTATATCCGGTTGAGAGACCTGGTATTGACCTACCATCTTAAATCAGCATTTCTGAAGCGGAGCGGCCTGACCCGCACACAGTTAAGGCTGCAGGCGCAGAACGTGTTTCATTATACTTTCAGTGGAAATGATATAGACCCCGAAGCCATTGATCCGATTTCGGGAGAGCGGAGATTACCGGTGGAGCCGTTTTACAGCTTTTCTCTTTACACTAACTTCTAATACTGTTGATATGAAGAACATATGGATGATCATAGCGCTGATAACAGTAGGTGGCAGCGCATGCAATAAGTTCCTCGAGGTAAAGCCCAAAGGGGTAGTGATTCCTGAAAAACTGTCTGACTTCGAAGGGTTGCTGAATTCCCGCACCATGATATTCACCTTTCCGTCAACGCTCCTGTATTGCACCGATGATTACTATGGTGAATATAATGAGCAGGAGCGGAACCTGCAGGCCAATGCCTACTACTGGCGGCGTGATATTGACCAAAATGAGCAGACCAGCCCCGCCATATGGGGAGATGGTTATAAGATCGTATACTATGCCAATATCATCATTAACAATGTGCTGAAGGCGACAGAGAGCAACGAACAGCAACGCAGGCAGATATTGGCAGAAGGCCTGGCCGCCAGAGCGGAGATATACTTTACTATGCTGACTGCCTTTGCCAAGGCTTATAACCCGGCTACCGCCAGTGCCGACCCGGGGCTGCCGCTGGTGACAGCCACCAACGTAACAGAAAAAATTCCCCAGCGCTCTTCCGTACAGGCTACCCTGGATTCGCTGGTCCACGATCTGCAGCTGGCCATCCCCATGCTGCCGGAACAGAGCATTAACCGTTATCGCTGTACGAAATATGCCGCCAGCGGCATGTTGTCCCGCATTTACCTTTATATGGGCAACTATGCAGAAGCCGATCGTTTTGCTGACAGCGCCTTACAGGCAAGGCATGAACTGCTGGACTATAACGATTATAAAAACGCGCTCGATTTACCGGAGGCGGATATCAACCCGGAAGTACTGTGGCAACGCTCCGCTGATGATTATAAGGTACCAGGGGAAATGCTGTATTCCGATACATTGAAAACACTTTTTCATGAAGGAGATCTGCGCTATAGTCTCCTGACATTCGAGATGCCTGACGGTATTACAAGGTATGGTACTTCCGGGTTTGCCAATTTCGGCATTACTTTCCCGGAATTATACCTGACACGGGCTGAAGTGGCTGCCAGGAAAGGCAATATCCCCGCCGCCATGGACTTCGTCAACCTTCTCCGCAAAGCCCGCTTTGAAACAGATCGCTATGTACCTTTAACCGCGGTCACGCAAGAAGAAGCATTGGACATCGTACTGGCGGAACGGCGCCGGGAAATGGCCTTCAGCGGCCAGCGCTGGATGGACATGAAACGCCTCGACCGCGAAGGAAGAATGCCTGCCATCAAACGGGTGGACAGAGAGACGGGCGCGGTCATCACCATCCTCGAACCTAACAGCAGCCACTACACGTTTCAGATACCCGCCAGCGTTAGGAGATTTAATCCCGACATGGCTATCAACTAATCTATGCCAACCCGCTTTTATGAAACAACGGTTAAGAAATATGCTCCTTTGCTTCGCCGCAGCCGCCGCGCTGCCGGCCTTCAGCCAGGTGAAGATCAGCGGCAGGCTGCCACCCGCAGCGGCCTCCAACCTGCTGCTCACCATGCCCGGACAGGAACCGCTGAAAGTGCCGGCCGATAAAAACGGCCGCTTCACTGTCACCACCGGAAAAATACCCCGCGGTGTCTATCAGCTGGGCGCCATCGGCCCAGTATACCTGGAACCGGGATATGCCCTGGAAATTATCCCCGAAGGCGACGGCTTCCGCTTCAAGGGAAAAGGCAGCACCGAAAATAACCTCATCAGGGCGGCGGCCGATGAACTGAAAAAATACGTCCCCATGTATAATGGGGATTATCTCTATTCGTTCTACCAGATCAGCCTGCCCGAATTCCGGCAGAAAATGGCCGCCTGGCAGCAAGCGGCCGCCAACATACTGTCAAAGTCAGATAATGCTTATTTCCGTGAACTTCAGAACACAGCGGTGGCGTTCAGGGCAAAAAACATCGCACAGGACTGGTGGCTGAATTACGGCGTGGACTCGCTCAAACGGATCGCTTTTCAAAAGATGCTGGAAGCCCCGAAAGAGATGAACGACACTACCCTGCATGTACGCTTGCGGAAAGCGTTTAACGAAATGCGCACCAAAACATTGACCCGGCAGGAACGCAGCGAAATAGACTCTTTCAGCTTCCATGGATGGAGCATGAATAACGACGACTGGTTCCGCAACCTTGCCTCCTACCGCGAAGCGCTGGACGGCCGGATCACCAATATTATGTACGCCGGTTATCAGAAGGAAATGAATGCCGGTCAGCCGCAGGAAATGATAAAGCTGCAGATCATCTCAAAAGAAATTACATCTCCATTTATCCGCGAATATTACCAGTACCAGCAAACGGCGAACATCCTCAAAATGAATGACAACCCGGCAGAAGTAGATTCGCTGTATAAAAACTTCATGGCTAAAGTGACCAATGAGGTCTACCGGAAAAGCATCAACGAAGTATATGCTAATCTGAAAAAGTATGGTGATAACCAGCCGGCGCCGGACTTTGAATTTGAAAATGTACACGGCGCAAAAGTGAAGCTGAGCAACCTGAAAGGTAAGTACGTCTACATCGATGTATGGGCCACCTGGTGTGGTCCCTGCAAAAGAGAGATCCCTTTCCTGACAACCATGGAGAAATCCTTCGCCGGAAAAAATATCCACTTCGTCAGCTTGTCGGTAGACAGGCAGGCGGATAAAGAAAAATGGCAGGCCTATGTGAAAGACAACCAGTTGAAAGGAGAACAGCTGATCACAGACAATGATTTCAACGTCGACTTTATTAAAAAATTCAACATCAACGCTATCCCGCGGTTTATATTGATCGGGCCGGACGGAAAAATCGTTTCGGCCAATGCTAAACGGCCGTCCGATCCGGCATTGCAACAACAACTGAATGGTTTGCTATAGTGTGTGCAGGGGCCGAAAAGAATGGCCGGCCCCTGCTTTTTAAATATCTTTTTTCCTGAAAATCCGTATAGCTGATATCAACGGGACCACCATCCAGCAGAACATACATACCGCCGTATAAATACTTCCCGTTGCGGACCCCATAAACTTTTTGAACAAAGCCCCGGAATAGCCCATCATCACAGCAGCGTCCAGCTGCAGCAATACCAATATGCGCGCCAGGTCCACCGGGTTCAGCGAGATAAACGCCAGCAACGGTTCATCTATCGGATAATCGCTGAAAGAGTAGATAAAAGCCAGCAACAACCCATCAAACAACAACGTGAAAAACAACGCGGTGATGATCGCCGCGCCGATGCCCCGCGTTTTGTCTTTGAATACTACAAAGATGAGCAATGCAAGAGCGGAGAAAATCAGCGTGAGCAACACCCCGCTGACGACCAGGGCGATGGCGGCAAGACTGTTGTATAATATACAAACGGTAACGCCTACACCGGCAAGGTAGGCGAGGCCCAGTGCGGTGGCTATGCCCGTGTAGGAAGCCATCAGCATGGACTTGCGGCGGATGGGCTGCGCGAGCAGCAGTTCTGTGAACTCCGCGGAATTAAAAAAGTAAATGGTGGCGAACAGAATGCTGATGATCGGCACAAAAAGCAACGTGATATTGAGCAGGCTTAACATGCCTTTGGACATGTTGTCGCTCATGCCAGTAACACTGATGGTCAACGCGGCCAGCACCAGGGTGTATATCAGGATGGTCCTGTTTTTTAACAGGTCTATCAGCACGTATTTAATAATCGTTTTCATGTAGATGGGTTTGCATCATGGCCGCGATCACCTTGTTCAGCTGATGTTGGCCGGTTGATTCTTTCAGTGCTTCCACGGTTTTAAAACAGATCAGTTTTCCTTCCTGCAGGTATACCACATGACTGGTGATGTCCTCTAAATCGCTGAGCACATGGGAAGTGATGAGCACCAGTTTCCCGTTTGCCCGTTCCCGTGCGATCTTATCTTTCAGTATTTCACTGGCAACGGGATCGAGGCCGGCGGTAGGCTCGTCCAGTATCAGGATGTCGGGCGAGAAGAGGAAAGCAAGGCAGGCGCTCACTTTCTGACGGGTGCCTCCGGAGAGGTTGCGCATCAGTTTATGATCGATGGCGGGCAGATCGAACAGCCGGACCAGTTCTTCATCATAGTGTTTACAATCTTTCCGTACCTCGCGCAGCATGGCCAGTACCTGCCGGATGGTCATATTCTCCGGGTAACGGCCGATCTGCGGCATATAACCGATTTTGGAGCGGTAACTCCAGTGGCTGCGGATCTCTTGTCCGTTGATATGGATGCTGCCTTTTTCCGGGATCACAAGACCGAGGATGGATTTGATCAGGGTCGTCTTGCCGGAGCCGTTAGGCCCCAGCAGGGAGACGGCCTGACCGCGTTCCAGTTGCAGGTTGATATCATCCAGCGCCCTGAATTTTTTAAATGACTTTGTGAGATGATGAATTCGGATCATAGTTCCAGTTTTTTCATGAATGGCTGATCATCTTTTAACTGATCGGGGATGATGCTGGGCATTACTTTTTCCACCTGTTCCATGATGCTGGTGAGGAAGCTGCGGTACAGGATCATGGCGGACGGTATTTTCTCTGATATTACGGCGTATACGCTGACGGGATAGTGTGGCACGTCGCCGATCTGATCGCGGTTGAGATCATAGCCGTCGTATTTATCCCAGTAGTTGCGGTGAAACTCGTTGAGCATGAGGGTACCGTTGGTGGCCACATCGAAAGAGTTGCCGATAAAGTTGTTGCCGGTGAACTGGCTGCCGCTGGAGCTGGCCATCACGCGGAGGGCCCAGCCGTTGTCCTGGAACAGGTTGCGCTGTACAGACACGCGGGTGGTGCCTTCCATGTGGATAGCAATGGTGTTTTTGATGAAGCGGTTGTGGGTGATGTGGCTGTCTGTGATTTCTTTCAGCAGCAGCCCATAGGAGGCGTCCCCCAGTTTTGTATAAAAGTGTTGTCTGTCATGGTCACTTCGCGGGTGTACATGACAGCCACGCCGGCGCCGTTTTCCCGGAAAATATTTTTCGTATAGGTGTCATGGTGAGAGAACATGAAGTGCAGGCCATAGCGTTGGTTGGCAGTGGAGAGGTTGCCTTCTATGCCGGAATTGGTGACGAACTCGAAGTAGATGCCGTCGCGGTGGCCGGATATGCTGTTGCTCCTGATTTGCAGCGCATCGCATTTCCAGGCGTGGATACCGTTGCCGCCGTTGATTTCATTTTTGATGCCGGAGTGTACGGTATTACCTTCTACCAGGCAATGTTGGGCATTCTGGAGGTAGATGCCGTAGGTGCAGTCCAGTATTTTGTTGTTGCGAAGCGTGATATAACCGGCATTACTGACGCGGACGCCGGCGATGTCGGATATGGAAGAACGGCCTGTATGCTGTATTTGCATTCCCTGCATGGTCACGCTGTCGGCCGTGATGAGGAAGCCCGGGTGTTTGTATTCCGCGTCGATCACAGGCGTACCGTTGCCCAGGATGGTGAGGCGACGGTCTACCTGCAGGCTGTGTTCCCGGTACACGCCGGGCTGTACGGCCAGCGTGTCGCCGGGGCGGGCGCTGCTGATGGCTTTACGAAGCGCATCAGGACCGGGCTTCACCACAATGGTGGCGGCTTGCAGGCTACCTGCGGCCAGTATCAGCCATGACAATATCCATGCATGTTTCATGATTACGGCTTTAGCTGGGTAAGGTCTTCCCATTTTAATAATCGTTGCTCCAGGTTGTCTTTATGCGGAATGGCGTTTTTTTCCTGGCTGAAAGCGGCGCAGCGGCCGTTCATCGGTGTCTTGAAGGATTCGCTGTGCAGGTACACGGCTTTCTGCGCATCGGTGAAAGGGTGACTGGAATCGCTGTAGTCGGTCACCAGGAAGCGGGTGCCGCTCGCCGGTGTGTTGGCGGCGTTGTACTGCAGGAGGCAAACGATATCGTCGAATTTATATGCTCTGCCTTTAGGGGTGATCAGTTCGGCGGCATAACGTTTATCCATAATCGTCATTTTGCAGTGCGTGCAGGCGTCGTGGCCAAAATCGATCGGCTCGGATTCAGGGCGGCAGGCCATTTGCAGGGCGAAAAAGCTAATCACGAAAATCAGTGTCTTGTGTTTCATATCATTTCTTTTTCCATTCATAAAAGGTGATGCCCACCAGTACCATACCGCTCGCGATGTAGAACCATCCGCCCACGTCCGGCTGGGACAGCACTTCAAAATTCAGCAGCTTTTTGTACCCGATCAGTGGCGGCTGATAAGACATGCCTGGCACCTGTATGGGCGCGTTCGGGTCCAGGTTATGGCCGTAGTTGTATTCCCACCGGTAGAAGTCTGCAAAAGACAGCAACGCGATGAGCAGGAAGATACCGGTCCAGATGTAGTACAGTATTTTTTTCTTCAGCACCATGACCAACACGCCGGCGGCCATAAAAAGGCCGATGGAGACCGGCATGAACACAAACTCGAGGAAGTCTTCCCTGTGGATGGTTTTCATGCCAATGTAATGGTTAAGGCCGTTGATGATAGGTACATCACCTTTTACGTCATTGATCCATATCTGCATAGACAGGCCGTCGGGATACTGCGGTGCGCGCATGTCTATCCGCCACATGGGAAAGAACCAGAGGGTAGCGAGACAGATAATAACGATCGGGATGCTCATAAGGCCTGCCTGTGATAACTTTTTCATAGCTCAGTGGTTGAAAGTGCCGGCAGCGCTGGAGAGCACCGCCGGCGGGATTGTTTATTTAGCTGCGACGGAAGTCACGGTTTCACCGGTACCGAATTTAAGCGGTACGTTGCTGCCTTTGGGTGATACCCGCAGGTAGCCGGACATCTCCTGGTGCAGGGCAGAGCAGAAGTCGGTGCAATAAAACGGATAAATACCCTGTTTATCCGGTGTGAATTTAAGTGTCACCGTTTCACCCGGCATGATCAGCAGTTCCGCATTGGGATTGTTTTTGATGGCGAATCCGTGCGGAATGTCCCAGTCCTGTTCGAGGTTGGTGACGTGGAAGTACACTTCGTCTCCTACAAACACGCCTTCTATGTTGTCCGGCACAAGGTGGGAACGGATAGCGGTCATGTAGATATCTACCCGGTTGCCCTTGCGTACTACGTTGGCTTTCTTTTCACCCATGGTCACATATTCGTGGCCGTTTTTGTTGATGTCATAGAACTTTACCTGTTTGTCTTTGATCAGGCTGGCCTGGCAGGCCTGGGCATAGTGAGGTTCGCCGAAAGTGGGGAAGTCCAGTATCAGTTGCATTTTATCACCGGAGATATCGTACAGCTGGGCTGACTGTGCCAGTTCCGGGCCAGTGGGCAGGAAGCGGTCTTTGGTGATTTTATTGTAGGCAACCAGGTATTTTCCGCCGGGTTTTTTGGTATCGCCGCCGGGTATCATCAGGTGGCCTACAGAATAATAGGTAGGAACACGGTCCAGCACTTTCAGGTCTTTCAGGCTCCATTTCACTACTTCGGAAGAGAGGAACATAGACGTATAGGCGTTGCCTTTACCATCAAATTCGGTGTGCAGGGGGCCAAGGCCGGGTTTCTGTACTTCGCCGTGGAGGGCTGCTTCGTATTTGATGATGGGGATGCCTTTGAAATCGCCTTCGAACTGTTTGCCGGCGATGGCGCTGGTCATTTTACTGAAGGAGAACACCGGGATCAGGGCTGCAAGTTTACCGCTGCCGACGATGTATTCACCGGAAGGGTCGATATCGCAGCCGTGGGGGACTTAGGACAGGGGATCATGTAGATCATGTCCGGGCAGTCTTTAGGGTCCAGCAGCAGCACTTCATTTTTGATTTCTGAGGTGGCAGTCTGTTTATGTTCGTCGTAAGTGTTGTGGGCATAGGTGGCCGGTACTTTTTTGCCTTTGCCGGCTTTGGCATATTCTTCGGCTTTCTTCCAGTTCACCGCTACGATATAGTCTTTGTCTTTCTGGGAAGCGTTTACTTCGAGCAGCGTATAGGCTTGTTCGGTATTATAGCTGGAGAAGAAGAACCAGTCGTGTGACGGGCCTTTACCGGCGTGGCTCAGGTCCAGGTTCATGCCGGGCAGCACGATCTGGAAGGCGAGGTCCATTTTACCGCTGTTTTTATCTACGCTGATAAAAGAGGCAGTGCTGTGGAAGTTGTCTTTGAAAGAGCTGATAGGTACGTCTTCTGAGCCGAGGGGTACGGAGAAGCGGGTGCCGGCCACTACATATTCCGTGTTTTCGGTAATGAAGGGAGAGGAGTGGTTACCGGCGCTGTTAGGTATCTGCAGGATCTCCATGGTTTTAAAGGTGGTGAGGTCGATACGGGCTACGCGCGGTGTGTTGTTGGCATTGGCAAAAAGCCAGCGGCCGTCCTGTTCGCCGTTGGTCTGGGACAGGTCCAGGTGGTGCTGGTCGTCCCACGGAATGAGGCCGTTGGTGGTATTGAGCATGGCTTTTGTTTCTTCGCTGTAGCCGTAGCCGTTTTCCGGGTTGACGGCGAACACGGGGATGACTTTCAGCAGGCGTCCGGAGGGCAGGCCGTATACGGATACCTGTCCGTTGAAGCCGCCGGACACGAAGTTGTAAATTTCATCGTATTTGCCGGGAGCCACGTATGTTTTGGTGGCGGCGTCGCCTTGAACCGCGGTGGCGGCAGTTTTCATTTTACAGCTTTGCATGGCAGCGGTGGTGGCGACTGCCAGGCCCAGCATCAGGCTTAATCTTTTCATATGCAGATGGAGTGAGTGTCAGCAATTATTTTTTACCGTCGTTGGCCCGCATGTATTCCAGCAGGTGCCTGGCTTCATCATCGGTAAGGTGCTGGTTGGGCATACGTACCATACATTCTTCAAGCATGGCCTGTGCCGCCGGGTCTTTATCGATCATTTCGTCGGTGTTGGTGATGAAGTTCATGATCCATTCCGGTTTCCTTCTTTCAGTAACGCCTTTCCAGCCGGGGCCGACCAGCTTTTCGGCGGACAGTTTGTGACAGGCCGCGCATTTTACTTCATAGGTACTTTTACCGCTGGTGATCATAGCCTGGTCCAACGGATCGGTGAGGGTGACGCTGGTGAATTTGCCCTTGCCTTTATCGTCGCCGGCAGTAGCCGGCGCATCCGCGGCGGGAGCTGTGGTGGAGGCGGCCATGCTGTTGTCGGTGGCCGGTTTTTCCGTGTCGGCCTGCTGTGGCGCAGATCCGCAGCTATAAAGCAGCAATGCCGTTGCCGCGACTGCTGTGAGGAAGGATGCTTGTTTCATGGTATCTATTTTTGTTTAGTAAGAAGTATAAATAAGGACATTTTTATCCTTTATATAAGATGAAAAAAAACGTTCAGGAAGAATTGTCGAACATCCGGTAGAGCATTTAGTGATTTGCGGATTTTTTGATTTACGGATTTTGGTTTTGATGAAACGACTGCACATCGGCTACGAGGGGCGCAGCCAGTGTTTCATCGATCCGGTTGAAGTCCGATATGTCAAGCGGTTTGTTCATGAGCCGGGCCATCAGGCCGCCGGCGCGAACTTTCAGCTTATCGGCGAATGACAGTTCGCTGTATTGTATTTTGCCGGGGTAGAAATAACGGTGACAGTGGGAGAGTAACTGTGCCGGCATATTTTGTACAACGTAGCTGTTGAGCTTTTCCTGCTTCTCCCCTCTGGTGGCGCATACCACAAAGAGAAACAGCGGTTTGCCCCGGAGCTGCGGCGCCTGTTGCTCCAGCCAGCCGCGCAGCAGCATCTTCCCGATGTAGATGCTGGTGCCCAGGATGATAAAGTCGGCCGCCGCCAGCTGGGCGTGGGTGATTTCGCCGGCTGCTGCTGCCGGTATCTGCAGTGCCTTGCTGATCCAGGTGGCGTACTGTCTTGTAGCCCCGTATTTGGATTGAAAAATAATGATGCCGCGCATAGCAGGAATGTATTGAACATTTCACGTGATAGGCGAAAAGCGTTGTGACCCGCTGTCCGTGCTACTCTAAACAAAGGATGATCATATCCTTCTATTTAAGGACAAAAATATCTTCTTTTAATATACCGGCCAAAAAACCTGAGCTGATATAAATCAGGAAACAGCATGACAGTCGACATATAAAGTGAACAGCGGTACGCCGTGGCGTAACGTAAAAGCTTGCACGAAAGAGCGGAAGGGGGAAAATAGTACTTTCCTGATGCGGGAAGGAAAGATGGGCAGGCGGCCGCGTTAGCAGGGTTTGCGGACGCCTTTCAGGTTATCGATAAAGTAATTGCCTTTGTTGAATTCGTCCACCAGTTGCTGGATGGATGTTTTCTCAAACATCTGTTTGAGCTGTTTTTTGATGCTTTTATATTGGGTGTGCATGGGGCAGGGCCTTGTTTCGGAGCACTCTTTCAGGCCCAGTACGCATTTGGTGATCACGCTGGCTTCTTCCACCGCTTCGAGGATGGCCTTTACCGGCAGCTTCCGGGCGCGGTCGGTCAGATAAAATCCGCCATTGGGGCCGCGCACAGAACTGATCACGCGGTTGTTTTGCGTGAGCAGCTGTAGTATCTTGGCCGTAAATGATTTGGGTGAATCAATGCCCAGGGCTATTTCCTCGATTCCCAGCTTGTTCTCTTCCGACCCCTTCAGCGCAATGTAAATTGTCGCTCTCAGGGCGTATTCAGCAGTTTTCGACAGCATAATATCAATTCAGAAGGTTGCAAGATAATAAGAAATGAGATACCGGTCAACCCGCCGGTACCCACTCAGCATACGAGTCGCTGGTCTCATAGAGCCGCAGGCCGGCCAGCGCCACCTCTTCCGGCAGCGCCGCCTGCAATACCCGTTGCATATACAATATCATGTTCTCCGCGGAAGGCTCCATTTCCCATACCCACAGGTTTTCCTGGGTGCTGCAATCGGGATGGGCCTGCATATAGGCCGCCGAAAGTATCAGGCGATGATCAAAATGCTGCACGATGGTCTGCTGCACCAGTTCTTTGATTACTTTAAAATCGACCAGTATCCCCGGCGCCGGCAGATAAGCCTCGCTGTTGTCCCGGCCTTTTACCGTTACATGCAGTTTGTAGGAGTGCCCGTGGATGTTTTTGCATTTTCCATTGTAGGCATGCAAGGCATGCGCCGTTTCGAAACTGAATATTTTTGTCAGTTGTAACATATCCCGCTCTGTTGTTTTTGAAGAATTATTCAAAGGTACAATTAAAAAAAGATATTTGTGTCCTTTTTTGTTAATATTGCTGCCTGAAACAACTTCATCAACATGCACACATTCCATATACCTGTGATGGGACTGGCTTATACGATCGACAGTCCTGTTAAAGTGGCGCGGTTTGGCATTTCTTCCGTCATCTCCATTATCGAAGACCGGCTCATTGAAATGATGCGGAGCCATTATTACCCGGCCGCGGGGGAGACGTACCGGCCTATCCCGGCCACGGAACCCGACTACAGGGCCCGGCGTATTACGGACTACCTGAACCTGGTCAACCGGATCGTAAAGGAACAGGTGGAACAGCTCCGTCACAAAGCCTTTGAAGCGGGGTCTGAAATTACCCGTTACTTCGAGATGCTACCAGAGCACCATGTCCTCAAACAGATGTATCGGCAAATGACCAGCACAGCGGACAGCCGGGAAAAGGCCTCACTGGCGTCCAGTCTGCGCAGCGCTATCAGACCCGGGAGCATCGATGTCAACATCATGACCAAAACAGATAAAGATAATTACGATGACAATGGGCAGCCCATCACGGACGGCTCTGATGCAGTAGCGGCCCTGAGAGGGTATGTCAACAGCGACCTGACGGATTCTTCCATCGTTTTCTCCGCCGGTATGAATCCCCGCCTGTACAACTATCTCGAGAAATGCCCGCAGTTCAATGCTGACGCAGCGGGCAACTTCAGCAAAAAAATCATCGTCAAGGTGAGCGATTTCCGTTCCGCTCTTATCCAAGGCAAGTACCTCGCTAAAAAAGGTATCTGGGTCAGTGAATTCCGTATCGAATCGGGACTGAACTGCGGCGGCCACGCCTTCCCGTCAGACGGTACGCTGATGGGGCCTATCCTGGAAGAATTCAAAGTACGCCGGCAGGAACTGGTGGACACCTTATTTGCCCTTTACCAACCCGCGCTTCAAAACAAAGGTCTCCCTGCCTTTGCCCACCCGCCGGCATTGAAGATATCCGCACAGGGCGGTATTGGCACGGCGGCGGAAGACCAGTTGCTGCACACCTACTATGGGCTGGACAGCACCGGCTGGGGCACCCCTTTTCTGCTGGTGCCGGAAGCCACCACAGTAGACGCAGACACGAGGCAACGCCTGTGCAACGCCACCCCGGCGGACCTTACGCTCAGCTACCATTCGCCGTTGGGCGCCCGGTTCCACTACCTGAAAGGCAGCACCGCCGAAAAAGAACGGCTGGCACGCATCCAGGCCGGAAAACCCGGTAGCCCCTGCACGGAAAAACACCTGTCGTTTAATACAGAATTCACGGAGAAACCCATCTGTACCGCTTCCCGTCAATATCAACGCCTGAAGGTAGCACAACTGCAATCGCTGCAACTGCCGGAAGATGTATACCAGGAGCAGCTGGAATCGGTGCTGGACAAAGAGTGCCTGTGCGTAGGCCTCAGCAACGCGGCGGCGATCGAATACGAAAAGCCGTTTGTGAAAGGCCGTCCTACGGTCAACATATGCCCAGGCCCCGGCATCGCTTATTTTAATAAAGAAGTGTCGCTGCAAACCATGACCGATCATATTTACGGGCGGCAGGACATACTCGGAGCCACCGAACGGCCGCATATGTTCATCACGGAACTGAAACTGTATCTCAATTATCTCACGGAGCAACTGGAAAAAGCCCGACGGCAGGATACGCTGGCGCAGCAACAAAAGTATTTCCGTACGTTCTCCGAACAACTTACTAAAGGCATTGGTTACTATTGTCAGCTGGCAACAACAGGCGTGCTGCCGGAAACGCTGCTGCCGGAACTGGAACAAGCTCGTCTGCAACTGGCTCATATCATTCAGAGGTATGCGTTAGCATAGAGAATAGTTTTATAAGACGGGGTGTCTCAAATTATTTTTGAGGCGTCCCGCCTGATTTTACGTTGTAGATAATTTGGGTGAAATTTTTTTCCTTTGGAGGAAAAGTAAAGATTACTGATGAAGAATGAAAGCCAATGCGCTATTTCAGCGTCGGGCATCAAGACAGGTTTAAGGGACGGGTGATAATGCGTAATCAACTGCCTGAGAAGTTTTTTTTGGGAATTACATATATTTAATGTGGCTGCGTGTTGACAGCTGAAAAGACCTGTACCGGTCCTGTGGGTTAACCCGAAGCGAAGATGAAAAACAATTAAAATTGATATAGCACGCTTGGTTAGTTGTTTGTCAGGATGCTGTATTATTAGTCATTAACCTGTATAGTTCCCGTTACATATGCTGGTATAATCCAACATGCGGTTTTGTTGTGCCCTGTGTTTTACCTATAATCAGTTTTGTTATGCCGATGTCTATCCTCCATGCATTTTTCCATCTCTCTAAAGACAATTGTGTGCTGGCCACCCAACAGTTGTTAAGGCTGTTGAAGGTAAATGTTACCAATGAATCTCTGGAAAATGCATTAAAAGGGCATCCTGATTATCCGAGTTTACTGAGCGTTTACGAGTCGCTTACACAATGGGGCGTAAAAACAAAGGCGGTGAAAGTCAGCCAGGAAAATTTTGCATCGGTTCCCTGCCCTTTTATGGCACATGTCAGGGAGGGTACGCAGACCCGGTTCGTCACCGTAGGTGAGGTAACCGAAACGCAGGTAATATTTTATAATGACTCCAATAAGCCTGTATCTGAAAAGAGGATGCATTTTCTGGGCAGATGGACGGGGGTTATACTGTTGGCAGAAGCGGAGGACACCGCCGGCGAGGAGGATTACCGACTGAAACAGCGCAGCGCTATGGCGTCCCGGGCGGGGATCGGACTCACCTTTCTGACGCCATTGATCTTTTTTTGCCTTCAGGCATTTTTGTCGTCAGGGCAACAGAGAACTGCTGTCTGGATGATGGTGATTTATTCTATACTGAAATTGTCGGGGTTAGTGGTGGCCGGATTACTGCTTATGGGAGAGTTGGACCAGCACAATCCGTTATTGAAAAAAATATGTGGCGTGGGAAAGACGACCGGTTGCGGTGCAGTGTTGAGCGCAAAATCTTCCAAAATTTTTGCCGGTATAAGTTGGGGCGATATTGGGTTCGCTTATTTCTCAGGTGGGCTGTTATCTCTTTTTATGAGTCACTTTTCTCCCGGTGCCGTCTATGCTGCTTCACTGCTGAGCTTATTGTCCGTCGGCTTTATACCTTACTCTCTGTATCAACAGAAGTATGTCATTGGTCGTTGGTGCCTCCTTTGCCTGACTACGCTGGCTATTCTTTTCTGCGAGTTTTGCTGTGCGGTTTGGATACGTCCGTTTCCGATGGCCTTTTCGGTTAACATGTTGGAACAGACCGGATCGCTCATTGCTTTTATATGTATTCCCCTTTTTCTGCGCCAGGTTATCAAGCCGCTGCAGCTAAAAGCCAAAGAGGGCGTATTGAAAGGGCATTCGCTTAGTAAATTAATGCGCAATCAACAGGTTTTCCAGTCGACATTGACGAATCAGAAAGCCGTGAGCAGCCATGAAGGCTTAGGCATACTGATTGGAAATCCTGATGCCGTCAACAAAGTTATTAAAGTCTGTAATCCGTATTGTCCTCCCTGTATTCAATCGCACGGCGCTATAGGAGCCATTGCCAGATCCGGTCATGATGTTTCGGTACAGATCATTTTTACCGCTACGGCAGAAGAATCTGATGTTCGGAGTTTCCCGGCAAAACACTTGCTGGCATTGTATGACAGAAACGACCCTGCGCTGATGCTGCAGGCGTTGGATGACTGGTATCATCACCCGAACTATGCCGACTTCGCCTTGAAGTACCCTTTGCCGGAAGGCATCCACCAGCATGGCCCCAGGTTGACAGCCATGCGCAGATGGTGTGATACGGCAGGTGTTACCGCTACTCCAACGTTCTTCATCAACGGACATGAATTGCCGGACATATATACCATCAACGATGTCAGGTATTTTCTGTCTACATAAAGTTGCCAGCCGTTACTGCGTCATAGGCTTTAAATAAGAGCATTTTAATTTTCCCGAGAAAAAAGTTACATTATGAGTTCAAAAAACATCAAACGGTTCAGTATCGAAGAAGAACTGAGTAAAGTTCAGATGCGAGGTATTTTGGGGGCTACGATAGTGGGGGAGGCGATGATGGAACAAAAAAGTGTCAGGACAGTGCCTGCAGCTACACCGCACAATTCCCGGATGGGCATTATGAAACAGCATACGGTTATTGTAAAGTGGAAGTAACAGATCACGGACCCTACGGATATAGCACCTTTAAATGCTATTGTAGTACCACATTATCCGGACCCAATACACCGGTGGGTTCGAACGGAGGCGAAACCAGATGCCTCGCATAGGCAACATGTTCAGGGGCTGAGCATTACATTTGCGCCGGCCCCACTATAAAACCTATTTATGATGACACGACAGATCATTTTTTTTCTACTCATTTTGGGAATTGGCTGTAGGACGTCCGCTACAGATAAGGAGATAGAAATCAGAGGCCATGTTAAAAATGTTCCACACGGTAAGGTGTATCTGGCAAATGCTTTTCATTGGGACACTTTTCTTGATTCCGCGATTGTTAAAAATGATTCCTTTTACTTCAGGCTAAAAGTCCCCTCCTCTTTTGAACCTTATTATGCCAGCATCAGCTATATTGACAAGGATGGCCGGATCAGGAGCTTCAGATATACCAACCGGGCCCTTACCACCGAAAAACAGGCATACCTGCACAGTGCTTTTGTGCTGGAACCAGGCATTACAAATGTTACCGGAGAGTTGACTTGTTTCGGGGAGGGCGACGGCTACTATTGTAAAGGCCTGGAAATAAAAGCAGGTAAGGAAACGGAGGTAATGTACAAACACCAGATGAGTGGTTTCGGACGGCTTGGTACTTCCGATACTACCCAACGGGCGGCGATCATTAAAAGATACCAACAGGAAATCACTGAGTATCCTATGGCCTACACACTGTTGCAGGATATATACGGATCAAAGGAAGAATATACTGACAAGGAGCTCGAAAGCCTCCTGTCGCTTTTTAATACGGATGTACAGCACTCCGGAACAGCCGGCAAACTGAAAAGTTTTATTGGGACCAGAACTCAATTCCGGAAGGAGAAAGCAGCATTGGCTGCGACCGACACCTCCGGCAACAAAAAAAACTGGATCGTCCCTTCTTCCAAGCTTAATCTACTCGTCTTTTGGGCCAGTTGGTGTGGCCCTTGCAGGGAGGAAATTCCTGAGCTGAAAAAAATCCACGCCCGATTTAGTGGTAAAGGTATTCATATGATCAGCATATCCATAGATAAAAACCAGGCAGACTGGATGAAGGCTGTCAGACAGGAGGCGATGCCATGGGAGCAGGTGAAGGTGGACAGTACAGAGATCAATCGCGTGAAGGCAGGCTTTAATTTTTCTGCTATCCCGTTGACGGTCGTTACTGACCATACCGGGAAGGAAATCAGGCGATACTCCGGGTTTAGTGGAAATACCGAAAAAGAACTGCTATCACTGTTTGATGCGTTATTAAAAAAATAACAACTTATCACAATTGTGTATGTTAACATCACCCGCCGTCATTCAGACCCTCTGCCTCCGCAACAATGGTAACGATCCCTTATCGAACTCACTGGGATTTCCATCCCCGGAATTTAACTGGATGAGCTGGGCCCTAAGCGCAGCGCAGCTGCATAAGCTATATGGGGAAGTCCATTTGTATACAAACGATGCCGGAAAGGAAGTGCTGATAGACCGGCTGCAACTACCCTATACGCATGTACACACTGTTTTCAGTGATGAAGACGTCCCTGCGGCGTTGTGGGCAGTGCCCAAGGTGCGCACCTATAGCCTCCAAAAAGCGCCTTTTGTTCATTTTGATGGTGATACCTTTCTCTGGGAACGAATAGATAAAGAGATAATGAATGCTGAACTCATCACCCAAAATCAGGAACATACACCCGCATTCTACCGTCCTATCCTGCAGGACCTGCTTAAGCAGGGAGCGTGGCTGCCCGACTATCTGGCTGAGGCTGTTGGAGCAGGGGCGCCTATTGTATCCTATAATGCAGGCGTAATGGGAGGGAAAAATATTGATTTCTTCCAAAGGTATACCAATGAGGCTTTTAGGATGATACAGAAAAACCGGGACAAGGCCGCGGTGTTAGCGCATCCCGAGTTTAATATGATTTATGAGCAGGTAATATTCGGTGCGCTGGCAGCCAGGGAAAATATCCCGGTGAAGTGTTATTTCCCGGAACCCGTCACAGATATGGTGTACAGGGGAATTACAAACTTTAATGAAGTTCCTTCCAGAAAGAGATTTATTCATATGCTTGGCAGCTTTAAAAGTCACCTGGAGACCTGTTTAATGCTTGCCAAGAGATTAAGAAAGGATTTTCCGGAATACTATTACCGTATCATATCGGAGTGTAAAAAATCAAACATTACGATGCAGCTGCGCTGCTACCAGGAGGAAGAGACTGCCCGGCGGGGCTCAAAACAGGACTGGCATGCTGTTTATGAGCATGAACGGATGCAGTTTGAAAAGTTTGACCTTACCTTTGGTGATGAGGAACGATTGTCCCGGGCCCGGTTTCAGACTAATAAGCTGTTAAGAAGAAAAATGCACAAGTCAGGCGGAGAAGAGAAGCTGTTATGCCGTATACCCTCCGGCTATGTGAAAATGTTCAGAAGGGTAGCATGTGACGAGATGGATACACTGTTGTTATCACATCTGGGAAGGCCTCGCCGTCTGGATGCTATCATGGATTATCTCAGGCAATTTTTTGATGAAGCAGAAATAGAAAAAAGTCCCGCCTCCTATCGGGAGCTGGTCTTACTGCATCTCAAGCGGGGATGTGGCAATCAATTATTCTCTATCAGCTGACCCGCCGTTTCTGCCGCACGGAAATCACCGTCTGCAAAATCACAGAAATACCGACCAGCGCCAATCCTACATAAAACGCACCGTTTACCTGTTTCCCTTCTCCAAAAAACAAAAAGGCGATGGTAATGGCATAAATGGGTTCCAGGTTAAAACTCAGGTTGACCGTAAAAGCCGGGACTTTCTTCAACGTCTCTGCAAACATGATGTATAACCCCACCGTACAGATCAGGGATAACAGCAACAGGTATACGATATCTTCCCCGACCGGGAGAATATTTTTTACCGGGAAGAAATAAAGGTACACCGGCAATAAAATACCCCAGCCGACAGTGCCGCCCATCATCTGGTAATAGTTGATCAGCTTACTGTCGTACCGTTTCACCAACCGTTCGTTGTAGATGGTGTACAGTGCCGCGAAAGCGGATGATATGGTACCCAGCGCGATGCCCAGCTGATAAGATACGTCGAAGTGAAAAATGAGGCTGATACCCAACAGGGTAAACAGGCTTAACACCAGCTCTGTGACGGCGAACTTCTTTTTGTTGATGAGCGGCGCAAATATCGCGGTAAAAAAGCTGGTCAGGCAATAGCAAACAGCGCCGATGGAAATGTTACCGTATTTAATGCTGCCGTAAAAGAAAATCCAGTGAATGGTGATCAGCAGCCCGATCTTCGCGATGTCGAATTTCTCCCGCCGGGGAATGGCAGTGCTAACTTTGAATATTTTCACAATAAAAAACAACCAGACGAAAGAGAAAAATATCCTGTACCAGACCAGCAGCCCTTCATTAAGAGAGATCAGTTTTCCGAATATACCGGTGAAGGCTGCGATGATCACCGACAGGTGTAAGATGAGATATGTTTTTTTCATATGGCATTACAATATAACAAAAACAACATTCATTATTTTGTCAATTGTTGTTTGGACCAGCCACCTGGCAGCTTCATCATCAGGATAAGACAGGTGCTTTGGAAACCCGGATAAAAATGGTAAATTCAGATTGCCTGCAACGGTCGATCTCGTCATGCAGGAAAGCATTGCTGCAGATGGAAAACTGGTGTGGCCTGTAATTTTAGCGCAGAATAACCAAAATCTGAATATATGAACCCTCATTTATTAACCGGCTTCCTTCTCAGGAAGATGCCACTGCTGGTGCTGTTTGTGTTCCTGATGAACACGTGTTCCTACGCACAAAAAGCATATGTCAGTAGCCAGAACTTTCAAATTTATGGACTATGCGTGGGTTGCGCTGTTCAAAATCCGCAAAATGTTGTCGGACCTGATGAAAGTAATTATGCTTCCCTGCAAATTCCACTGGGACTTATGGGAAGAATAGAACAAACACTGATTTTTCCAGCCGTAAAAAAATATACGAAAGTTGTTATTGGCATAGGCACAAATCAGTCAGGTTTATCTGCACAGTTACTGGCAGGAGTTTCCGTGGAAACTTTTAACGGCAACACCTCCAATAACGACTACAGGATCGTGGACAGTGAATTACTCAACATCGGTATATCAGGTTCCGGATCAGGCAGAGGCACTATAGAGTTTGCTACCACCCAACCGTATGACCGGATCAGAATAAGCCTCAATGCCGGCCTCTTAAACCTCAATGGAGGGCTTAATGTTTATTATGCCTATCAGTTGGATAACAGAATTTATGCAAACAGAGAAACACATAAAGTTCCCAAACCATGCACCTATTGCGATGTTCAAAACCCACAGAATGCAGTTGGCCCCAATGAAAATGATTTCTCGACGTTGAACGTATCTGCTAGCCAAGCCCTTTATTTTCCTGCCGCGAGAACTTTTACCAAACTGGTGATAGGGGTTGGCAGCGATACTAAGCCTATTGAACAAATAAGACGGGAGAGAGCATTGATTAGCACAATAAACATAGATGAGAATAATAATCCGGAAGTAGTTGTCGGATTAAAGCCAGATCCTCAGGATCCCTACCGGGGAACAATAGAATTCATGACCTCACAGCTTTATCATGGTGTTTCGTTTACACTGATTAACTATGCAAACTACACGGCGGATTTAAAAATCTATTACGCTTACCAGGATGAGCTTATGCTGAATGCCTGTAAGAGTGTTCTATTTGACCCATTTTATTATTTTCCCTTTAATGGAAATACCTACAGTACAACCCCCGGATTTTATTTGAATGCGTCTACGCTGTTTCCCGAATACAAAAATGATATAGGGTGCGACCGAGGTCTCACTTCAACAACCGCAGCCTGTACGCTTGAAAGTCCCGATATCTCACCATCGCTTTATACCGGAGACATTACCATTGCGTTCTGGGCTGATATAAGGGAGGGTGATCCACCTGTTCCTGATCCGGATAATCCCGGGGAATATCTTCCTCCTGCAAGGCCACAACCTTTTCTTACGCTGGAAGCTTTTGGTCAAAAGTTCCATATGACGCCTGAGCACCTCGAGGTTGGTGAAGAATTTGACGGCGGACAAATTGAGCAAAGGCCCGGTTATGCCCATTATGTATTGGTATTAAAGGCGGATGGACCGGCAACTGATAATGCCTGCATTTATATTAACGGAAAACCAGGCCAGGGAGATGAAAACTGTACCTCATGGACACAGGAGGGACGAAGTAACCACAAAAAGATCAAAATTGCCCTCGACCGGGCAGATATCGACGAACTGGTGATATATAACAGAGCGCTGAGTGACGGGGAAATACGCCTGCTGGCACATGCTTATCCTGTATCTCCAAACTCAGCGGCCAGCGCCCGGACAGCCGTATCAAACAAAATGAAAACGGTTGCTGCAAAGGAAAATAAAAAGCTGACGATATCCCCTAACCCAACAACGGGACAGATTACTTTACATGGAAACCTTCCCCTGCAAGATGCGGAGATCATTGTAAGAAGTACTGTTGGCGCGGAAGTTTATCGTTCCAAAGTAAGATCCACTGTGATTGATTTGCCACCGACGTTACCAGGAGGAATGTACGTACTTACCCTGCAAACGAAAGATAAAAGATTATTTACCCGCAAGATTGTCTTAACAAGATAAAGATTTTCATACAGACAAAAACGAAAAAGCCGCCTCAAAAAAGAGGCGGCTTTTCATTTGTAAAACGTGCATCATAACATTCCGATGAATCGGGATGACATTTTTCCAGGTATTTATAAAGCTGGCCGGCTGGCGTAGTCCTGCCACAGGTCATCCAGGGATTTACCTGTCTGGCTTTGCCAGATGCCGGGTGAATATGTTTTACGGCGCATGTGATCGTCGAGTATTTTGACGAGCTTGTCGCTGAAATTTTTTTCGAGCCATACCAGGAAACGGGCGGTGATACGATAGCTGTTGTCGTACCGCTGTGACGGGTTGAACGCCGTCAGCGACCAGCCGGCGCCGTCGTTATCCACACCATAACGGTAACGCACATAGTCGGCGATGCCTTCAGTGAGCCAGCCGGGGCCGGCGCCTCCCGGGTATGACTGTACGACGTGCATCACTTCATGTGTCACCACGTCGATGTCGCCGGGATGCTGCCGGAACCATTCGGGATTATATACCACCCGTCCGCCGCTGGTGGCGGCCACGCCGGTATAGGAAGGATCGATCACAAAAGTGACCTTCTTCAGCGTGTTGGGATTGTAGGCATTGGCCAGCACCGGGTATACGGTAAAGAAGGTATTGATCATTCTTTCTTTTAGCTGCAGGTCGAAAGTGGGCGATTGGTTGATGAACACCAGCGTATAGTCTCCGCGGGTAATGGAATCGGTGGTGACGGCCGGCATAACGGCCGCCGGTGCAGCCGTGCTGCTGTCGTGGGCACAAGCATGGACGAACAGGCCGGTGCAGAGTATGATTAATCGGATCGTTTTCATATTACCAGCCCTCGTTTTGTTTTAACTGTGTATTCCGTAAGGTTTCGTCGGTAGTGATGGGGATCACGTACATAGCGTTGCGCCACAGGCGGTCTTCCACTTTGAACTTTTCATAGCGGTAGCCGTCCGGCGCGGCGGCATCGGCGATGGGCCGCATACCCCAGATCGTTTTTTCTGTGTTCTCTGCGATCTTCCAGCGCCGTACATCCCAGAAGCGGTGGTTCTCGAAGCTGAGCTCAATTCTTCTTTCGTTGCGGATGCGTTTGCGCATCTCGGCCTGGTTCAGGCCTGCAGGCAGTGGCGGCTGGCCGGCGCGGGCACGGATCAGGTTGATGTATTTGGCGATATCGGCATTGCCGGGATCATATTCGTTGAGCGCTTCCGCGTAGCTGAGGTAGAACTCTGCCAGGCGGAAGAGGATGCCGTGTACATCGCGGCCGGGGCCCTGGTTGATGGTGATGCTTTCATTGGCCAGTTTACGGCAGCTGTAGCCGGTGCGGGTATGGTCTGTCTGCGTGCTTTGTTCGTCCTTCCCTCTTTCAAAGGTCTCTATTTTCCGTCCTTTCCAGGGCGCGCCGTTGTAGCTGATATCGGTGTAAAAGCGGGCGTCGCGGCCGGTATAAGGTTTGGCCGGATCATAGCCGGAAGCAGGATCGGTAATAGGCAGGCCGTTGGCCATTTCATAATCGTCTACCAGGTTTTGGGTGGGCGAGCATCCGGACCAGCCGTTGCTGCCATAGGGAAAGAGGTAGCGGTCATAATCCTGGTTCGCTTCTTTCATCCTTACCCAGATCACTTCGGGACTCAGCAGGGTGTTGCTGGTGAACATGGTCAGCCTGTCTGCCAGTGTGCTTTCCAGCCTGTAGGCGGCGCCTCCCTGTGCTGCGGTCAGGTCTATCACCGCTTTGGCGGCTGCCGCTGCCTTACGCCATTTCTCCGGGTCGGAAGCGGTGTTGTTGGAGCTGATATCGGCGAGGAAGCCGTTCTTGCCGGCGATGGCCCAGAGCGGGCTGGCGCTGTAGAGCAGCATACGGGCCTTGAGGGCAAGGCAGGCGCCTTTGGTAACGCGGCCCAGTTGCGTGGAGGGGTAATTTAGCGGCAGCCGTTTGATCGCTTCGTCGCAGTCGGCCAATATCTGGCTGATGCAGGCGTCATACGGGCTACGGGACTGATTGAGGGCTGCATTGTCGTTCTGGTCAATGGTTTTGGTGACGATGATCACACCGCCGAACTGGCGTACCAGTTCCGCGAGGTAATAGGCGCGGAGGAAATACACTTCCCCGATACGGTTGTTCAGCGCGCCGGGATTGTTGGCGTCATCCGGGGTTTTGTATTTGGCCACGCCTTCCAGGATAGCATTGGCCTGCCGGATGGCAACATAGTTATCCCGCCAGGTATTACCGATAGGGTTGTTGTTGCCGGACCAGGAGCCGTTGTTAAAGCTCATGGAGGCCATCCAGTTGGAGGCGTCTTTGGCTTCGTCGGTACCGGACGACATGGAATAGCCGCCCAGGTAGGTATAGGCGCCACGCAGCCTGGAGTAGAGGTTGTTGACCACCTGGTCTGTCATAGCGAAATTGGTGAAGATGTCCTGGTCCTGTTGCTGGGTGGTAGCGGCCCTGTCGAGATAACCTTTTTTACAGGCGCTGAAGGTGAGCGTTGCCAGTACACAGAAGAGGATGAGTTTTTTATAGAGAGGTGAATATTGCATAACGATCATTTTTAAAATCTAACATCAATACCGAAATTCCAGATGCGCTGAATGGGATACATGGCGCCGTTGCCGTCACCGATTTCAGGGTCTACCTGGTAGTCTTTCAGTTTGTCCCAGGTAAAGAGGTTCATACCGTTGGCGTATAAACGAACATAGGAGAGGCCTACCGGCTTTACCCAGTTTTTGGGGAGCTGGTAGCCTATTTCCGCGTTTTTGAGGCGCACATAGCTGGCGTCTTTTACCCAGAAGGAAGAGCCGCGGTGGTTGTTGCCGTTGGTGTTGCTGTGCAGGCGCGGATAGGTAGCCGTGGCGGCGGTTTCCGGTGTCCAGCGGCCGAGGTGGAAAGGTTTTACCTTACCACCCTGGAAGAACTCATACACCGCTTCATTGTTGAGCATCACATCGGTATGGGCGGCACCCTGGAAAAGCAGGGATACATCGAAGCCTTTGTAGGCGACGCCCAGTGTGGCGCCAAACATGAGCTCCGGCGTACGGGCGTAACCGATAGCCGTTTCGTCAAAATTGGACTGGATGAAATCATATTCCTTGCCGGTGAGTTTTTTATATTTCATATCGCCGGGACCGTAGGCGGAGAAATTCTGGAACGGGCTGTTGTCTACATCGGCCTGGTCTTTAAAGAAACCTTCGGAAATGAGGCCGAATTTGGTGCCGATAGGGTGACCGGTGCGTTTCATCCAGGGATAGGCCTGTGCCACTTCATCCTGGTACACGATGTTGTTGCGGGCGAAGGTGACGTTGGGTTTGATGAAATAATGCACTTTGCCGATGGTGTTTTCATGGCTGAGTTCCAGTTCCAGTCCTTTGTTGTCCACAATGCCGATGTTCTGTGCTTTGATGTCCTGACCGAATACATCGGAGAGGGTGTTGCGGCGGATGAGGATCTTGCTTCTGCGTTGCGTGAAGAGATCGAGGGAGATGCCGAGCAGGTTTTTCCAGAAGCGCGCTTCGATGGCCACGTTAGCCTGGCGGCCCCTTTCCCAGGTAACGCCGGGATTGCCGATGGCGCCTTGTTTCCAGCCGTTGGCCTGGCTGGCGTTGGTGCCAAAATAATAAGGATCGCCGCCTCCCCAGGAAGTAAACCAGAGGAACCGGTCGCTGCCTGCCTGGTCGTTGCCCACTTCTCCGTAGGAGCCGCGTATTTTCAGGAAGCTGATAGCTGCGATATTGTCTTTGATAAAACTTTCTTCAGACAGTACCCATCCTGCGGAGATGGAGGGGAAGAAACCGTAGCGGCTCTCTTTCGGGAAGTTTTCGGAGCCCTGATAGGAGGCGCTGAATTCCAGCAGGTATTTTTGCATGTAGTTGTAGGTGCCCCGGAAGAGCAGTGACTGGTAGGCTTTGGGAATGGAGGACCCGCTTTCGTTGAGGCGGCGGTTCCACAGCACCATGGCGGTGGCTTCATGCCGGCCGAACTGGCGGTTCCAGTTGGCGGTGGCTTCCAGGTAGGTGCTGCGGTTGGCGCCGCCGCCGCTGAAAGACCCGTTCGGGTCTATCCTGGTATCCTGGCCCGACTGTTTGTAGCTGGTGATGTTGCCCTGTGCATCGTACAACGGCTCAAATACCGCGTAGTTGCGGGTATAGGAGGCAGAGGGGGAGTTGGTGTTGTCATAGGAGAAAGACACTTTGGCCGTAAGGTTTTTGGTGATGACGTCCAGTTTGCGGGTGAGGGCGAAGGTACCTTGCACGGTGTTGTTGTACCAGCGGCGGTATCCTTTCTGCGACAGTTCCCCGAGAATGTTGGACTGAAAGGTGCCGTTGCCCCACAGGGACCCGTCGGGGTTCACGATAGGGTAGATGGGCGCCATGCGGTTGGCCAGGTTCATGATGGTGCTGGCAGAGTTGTTGCCGTCGCGGCGGTCGGTCATGATACCGGCGATGTCTACGCGGGCGGTGAGGTCCGGGGTGATGTCCACGTCCACGTTGGCGCGCAGGTTGTATCGTTTCATGTTGTTGTTGCCGGTGTAGCCGTCCCTGTTTTCGGCGGTATGGGCGTAGAGGCCGTCCTGTACGTTGTAGCCGGCGGAAATGAAGTAACGTGCGATGTTGTTGCCGCCGCTCACATTGAGGTTGCCCTGGGCCACGGTCGATGGCTTCATGATGAACTTATAGTAGTCGGTATTGGGCAGTTTACCGCTTTTGTAACCGTCCAGCTGCGCCTGTGTGAAAGCCGGCTGGGCGCCGTCGTTTTTCAGGGCTTCGTTGAGCAGGGAGGCATAGTCGTAGGAGCCGAGGTATTCCGGCAGGCGGGTGGCTTCGGTCACGCCGGCGGAGGCGCGGAAGCTGACGGAGGGCGGGCCGGCCTTGCCTCTTTTGGTGGTGATGAGGATGGCCCCGTTGGCGCCGCGCATCCCCAGTACGGCGGTGGCGGCGGCATCTTTCAGGATGGTGAGTGTTTCGATATCGTTAGGGTCCACATAATCCATGGGCCTTTCGATACCGTCTACCATGATGATGGGGGAGGCGCCGTTGAGCGTGCCTACGCCGCGGATGTACAGGTTGCTGGCATCCACGCCGGGTTCGCCGCTGCGCTGGGTGGTGATCAGGCCTGGCAGGCGTCCTGCCAGTGCGTTGGTAAGGTTGGACACCGGGCTTTGCACCAGTTCTTTGGTGCTGATGGAGGCGATGGCGCCGGTAACGGTCGCTTTTTTCTGTTGGCCGTAAGCGACTACCACCACGTCTTTCAGACCGAGGCTGGAGGGTGTCATGGTCACGTCTGTCTGGTTGGAAGCGGATACTTCCACTTCCCTGGTTTCATAGCCGATGAAAGAGAATACCAGTGTTTTCATGCTGGCGGGCACCTGTATGCTGTAGGTGCCGTCGCTTTGTGTCTGGGTGCCTCTGCTGGTACCTTTTACCTGTACAGATACGCCCGGCAGCACCACGTTGGTTTTGTTTTCCACCACAGAGCCGATAATAGTGCGCATGGCGCCGTTGCTGGTCTGGGGGGCCGGACGTACCGTGGTATCTGCGGTGTGGTTGTTTGGTTCCGACGGGCGAAAGATGATGATGATGTTATCTGACTGGCGGAAGTTCAGATAGGTGTTGGCCAGCAGCAGTTCAAGCGTTGTTTTCACGCTGCGGGTGGCTTTAGGCAGACTGACATTGCCGTAGAGGTTTACCTGTTCCGGCGGGTAGGCGAGGCGGAAGCCTGACAGGCTTTCCACTTTGCTGAGGGCGCTTTTGAGCGTTTCATTTTTCAGCGTCAGGGTAATCTGTTTGGTGGCGATGTCTTGTGCTCTGCCGGGAGAGGCCGACAATACAGATGACAGTAACAGGATGCTGAGCAGGGCCAGGGTGATGGTCTTTGCCATGTGCCGGCCGTGGCGGAACATACAGGGCAATAGCGTGGCTGTCAGCTGTGTGGACACAGCTAAGAACTTGTGCATAACGGGCATTCATTTAAAATTGTTAGGAAATAGGCGGCCGTTGACCGCATGCGGATGCGGCTCCGGCTTTCAGCTTTTCAGGCTGATAAAATGTTTTACTTCAGAATGTGTTGTTTGATAATGATCATTGTGGTTTCATGCGATGTAGATTTTAGTGATGCATAGAATGAGTAACGGCCCGCTGGTGGCTGGATTTGATGCTAAATTGATTTAGCAAACAGGACGTACTTTGTCCATTTAACTTTTTACAGTTATCAATTTTGGTTTTGAATGATGTGTTTTATCGTCGTCTTAGCAGCCTTTGCCTTTTATGAGCACGTCGTGGCCGTTTTCTATTTTATACGTGGCATTTCTGACACCGCAGATCACATCGAGGACTTCTTCGAGTGATTCAGTACCTGCGAAGGATACGCGGACAGGACATTGTTTTAAAGCGTCATCACTGAATTGTATGTTCACTTCATAACGTTTGCTGAGTGTGTTGGCAATGGTTTCGAAGGTTGCGTTTTCGAAAACCATCTCGTTGGTGGTCCAGCTGGCACGGGCCGCCGCATTCACCGCTTCGTGCCGCGCGGCGGCATTCCTGGTATTATAAACGATCTGTTGATCGGGTGTTAATACGGCCAGCACCTTGGAGCCGTCTTCCACTTTTACTTTTCCTCGTGTAACCGACACCGTTATCTCTGCCTGCCCGGGTAAGCGCTGATGTTAAACGCGGTGCCCAGTACAGTAGTTTTCAGTTGACCGGTATTGATCACAAACGGCTTCGCGCTGTCGGACCGGATATCGAAATAGGCTTCGCCCAGCAGCGTCACTTCGCGGGAAGGACCGTTGAACTGCTCCGGCACCACCAGGCGGCTGCCGCGGTGCAGCACTACGGTACTGCCGTCGGGCAGTGTCAGATAGCGGTCAAAATCTGTCTGACTGCCGGCGTACTGCCGTACCGTAGCATCGGGAGACGGGTTGTTGTACCGGTACCACCAGTAACCTGCACCGGCCAGTATAAGGAGGCCGGTCCAGACGGCGGCATAACGCAGCAGTTTTTTCCAGGCGCCCTGTTTCACTACCGTCAGCGGCGCTGCTGCAGGAGCGGCAACCAACCGCGACCGTAACGCCAGCAGCTGCTGCTGTGTAAGTTGCCGCGCTGCCTCGCTTTGCGGATCTATCACTTCATCAGGCAGGTCCTGCCCGAGAGCGGCATACCAGCCTTCCAGCGTGTTGAGCTCTTCTTCAGTACAGGCACCCTGACTATATTTCTGTAACAGTACATACAAATTTTGTTCATCCATAGCGGTAATGATGCGACTGGCTATATTTAATAACACCAATTTAATCTCTTGCCGTTATCCCGTTCAGAAATTTTTTTTCAGGATAAGCAGGAAGATAGTAAGGGGTAAAATACAAGTGAATATTATTAGATTTGGTAAAAATCGTATAGCCATCGAACTACACGCGGAAAATACCGATACAGCCCTGCTCAGGTCCTGGCAAAACGGCGATGAAAAAGCCTTTGACCAGCTATATGCCCGTCATTATATCAGGCTGGTGAACCTGGCCTATAAAAAGACGGGGCATATGGAAGCGTCGCAGGAACTGGTACAGGACGTGTTCCTGTCGCTCTACCGCCAACAGTCACGGTTACCCGAAAACACCGTCCTGGAAAACTACCTTTTTATCGCCACCCGTAACCGTATCTATAATCATCACCGGCAACAGCTGCTGCAACTGAAGAAGGAAGCCCTGCTGCGCGAAAACTACCTGCCTTCTTCCGGTACCGGGCCCGACAGGCTGGAACTGAAAGAGCTGGAGACAAGGCTGCGCCGTAAAATACAGCAGCTGCCGGACCAGTGCCGCGCCGTTTTCCTCCTCAGCCGTGAAGAACAGCTGTCCAACAAGGAAGTGGCGGAACGGCTGCATATTTCTGTCAATACGGTGGAACAGCACATGCGCAAGGCGCTCCGCATCCTGCGGGCGTCTATCAATGACGAGCTGATTATGATGCTGGTAACAACGGTGGCGCTGACTTATATGATGTAATATGAAGACTGATCTCATGGTGGCTGAACTGAAAGACGTCGACCTGCTGCACCAGGTTTGCACGACAGCCTATACGCAACATTTTGCAGACCATTGGGAACCGGGCAGACTGGCCTGGTACCTGGATATTTCTTTTTCCCCGGAACGGCTGCGGAAAGACATACTGGACCCGGATACAACTTACTACCTGATTTATGCGGAAAACCAACCGGCCGGCTTTGTGAAGCTGAATGACCGCCTCAAGGACGATCCGGACGGCCGCTTCGAAGAGGCGCTGGAACTGGAGCGCATTTACATGCTGCCCGTTTTCAAGGGCACCGGCATCGGCAAAACAGTGATGGCTGATATCGAAGCGATAGCACGGGAAAAACAAAAACAATCCATCGTATTATATGTGGTAGCTGCCAATGTACCGGCTATCCGGTTTTATGAACGCAATGGGTTCGGTAAGACGGGCGAAACAAGACTGGAGCTTTCGGGATTTAAAGAAGCCTTTAAACCGGCTATCATCATGCAGAAAAAGTTACACTGATTTTTTTGCGGGCTTCCATTTCATCCCGTTCAGCGCAAGGCTCATGACCTGTTGTGGCGTTACATTGAGAATGGCTGCCAGCTGGACACACTCTTCTATTTTCATTTTGTCAGGGCTGAACAGCTTTTTATGCAGGGTGGATTTGTTGAAACCCGCATCTTCGCTTAGCTCCGTAAGGTTGGCATAGTCCAGCAGCTCCTCAAAATTCCGGATGCCTGTATCACGGCTCTCCGCTTCACTTTCCCCGGAGAGTTCCCCAAGGCCTTTTTTGATCATGCGAGAAATGTTGTTTCTTCTTTTTTCGTCAATTCTCATTTTGACTTGCCGGTTTTCCCAAATTAACCGCACAATCTTTTTTATTGACCTAACTATCTACGTTATTGTGCTAATTGTTTATAAAATTGTATATTGTGTTCACGATTTTGACTTTTATTCACCAAAAACATGATAACTCTGGATGAGGGAAACCGTATATCTGGAAAAAAGAGAGCGACTTAGGAAGACTTTTTATGCATCTGGTTAAGTGCCAGTGTCATGATAACCTGTGGTGTCAGCCCGAATGCTTTACCCAACAAAATACACTCTTCAATTTTCATTAACCCGGGATTCATCAGTTTTTTATACAGTGTGGACTTGTGGATACCTACCGCCGTACCGACGGTGGTCATTGGAATAATATCATAGATGCCCCTGAGGTCTTTGATCTGACCTCCCTCAATCAGTGTGCGCACTGCCTCAAACCTGGGATCTTTTCCTTTTGCCATTTATGAATATTTCGGATGGGAAAATACATCTCATGGGGTTATTCTGCGGTTTATTATTACAATAATGACTTTAGTAGATATGAAATAGCATATAGTGTTTATAAAAATGACTATTTTTTTCTCAACACTTACGGTATACCAATAATCAGTCCACTGCAGTATGATTTCCCCTCAAATCATTGCGGCAATGGAAGATCCTTTTGACGACGACCATGATGGCTCTTTTAAATGGTTCATCATCTTATTCGTATTCTTTATGGTGCTGCTCTGGACGTTTGCCTGGATCGGCGCCAAACACTAATTACAAGGGTTTATCAACCATCCTGAGGCATTGTTTCTACAGTGCGCCTCACTATCTCAACAAATACATAATCCATTCAACGGCGGTGGTATCTACCACTGCTACTTTTTTAGGCGGCGAGTTTTTATATTTGTCCCGGTAAAATACCCTACTGACGATGCAGCAGACCTCCGGGCATGAAAGCGCGCCGCCGCCGGCAACAGAATGGTTTTGGGCCCCGGGACTGTTTTTCACGTTCCTGCTGGCCAATTCGGTATTGGGCCTTCGCCTGCGGGAAGGGCAGTGGGATAACCCGGTGAACCTG
Organism: Chitinophaga oryzae; assembly: GCF_012516375.2. Taxonomy (NCBI): domain Bacteria; kingdom Pseudomonadati; phylum Bacteroidota; class Chitinophagia; order Chitinophagales; family Chitinophagaceae; genus Chitinophaga; species Chitinophaga oryzae. The sequence goes on along the minus strand of NZ_CP051204.2, from coordinate 6,540,647 downwards.
ATCGGCTCCCAGCTGGTCATTTTCGGCTGGTGCTTCCTTGTCTGGCTGATCGCCGCCTACGCGGTACAAACAGATTACATACCCCGCTGGTTAAAATTGGCCGGTACCCTATGCCTGGCAGCTATTACCTCTGTGGCCATCTATTTTATCTCCCCGTTCGAAGATTTCCCGCTGGACGTTGTTCCTCACCGCGCCTGGGGCAGGGTATTGATCAGGCTGGTTTATCGCGCATTGCTGGTGGGCTCACTGATTTACCCGGTGGTATACTACCTGGCAGCCGCCCGGCGGCTGGCCATGGAAAAACTAAAAGTGGAAAGGCAGGAACGGGCGCTGCTGCAAATCAGAACAGCGCAACTGGAAGCGATGGTGGCGGAGCGTACGGCCGCCCTGGAAAAAACGATCGCTCAACTGGAACAGGCGCAGCAACTGCTGGCCGAAAAAAAATCGCCCGAAAAATAAACTACTGTGATCATCGTATACCCCTTCCCGTAGTAGTCCGGCTACAGCGGTTTAATACTATTGCTACAAATACGTATGCTCCTGCGCGTTACATTTGCCGTAAGCAGCTTCAGGCCGTTCAGCCATTGTTATGCAGCGATCGTCTGCTACCCTGTCATACGGGCGTGCAGATGGTGTGCCTGCCGGCATGGCGCTGCTCCCTGGTTCGTATAATCGGAATGGACAATAAACGGACAGTTTTTTTAACCTCGATGGCCGGGAAGACTTACCTTCCCGGCCATATTTTTTTACGAATGGCGCCTGCGCAAGCCCTCCCATAGCAGTCCCCCGGCTACCATCGCCAGCAACACCCAGGAAGAGACCGCGGCTACCTTACGGCCGGTAATGAAAGTCTGCGGCCGGAAGGCGAACGTAATCTCATGTTTGCCGGCAGGGACCTTTAATCCGCGCAATGCATAGTTCACCCTGATAATGGTTGCCTCCTGCTGATCGATATAGGCGCGCCAGCCGGCAGGGTAGTAGATATCGGAGAAAACGGCAAAACCGTCATGGCTGTTCTGACTGCTGAAATGCAGGTCGTTCAGGCCATACTTCGTCAGCGTAATAGCGGCGCTGCTGTCCCTGGCAGGGGTGAAGCCACCTGCCTGCGCCTGGAACCGGCGGTCAATCACTACTGTATCTGCGGGGTTAAAATCGTTCAGGGCGCTCATCTCGGCATCCGCATCGGGCGCCCAGTGGATACCCTTCACAAACCAGGCGTTGCCCAGCGCCTGGGGATTGAACTGCGCTACCGGTTGGTGGGTGGCCGGGTCCGGTGCAATGATGTACCGGGTGTTCAGCATATTGAGCACCGCACGGTTATTTTTGGCGATCTGGTGCTCTATCAGGTCCTGGTAGATCCACAGTTTGGCCGGGCTTTGTCCGCCGATGGACTTATGCAGATAAGAAGTGTTAGCATCGAGGAACGGGTTTACCGTAGCGTTCAGCACCCGGAAATAAGGGGTTTTGTCCTGAAGGATCTTTTCATCGGCAGCAGTGGGTGAAATGTAGGTCGCCAGCTGCTTAGGCTCCATAAAACTGTCTTCGTTCAGATAGTTTTTATCTACCTGGAACAGATCAAACAATACCGCGGCCGTTAGTATCAGCAGTGCCGGCAGGGCTTTCAGCCTGTCTTTGAGATATGCCCACAGTACCGCATAGGTGATAGCGATCAGCACCAGCGCCCGCAGCCCATCGCGCAGCAACAGGCTGCTGCGGTCTTTCCTGAGCGCGGCCATCAGCGTATTGCCGGCCTCTTTGCTGCCCAGCATCTGCGTGTATCGTTGTAACAGCGCCCCGTCGTTGGGACCGCTGAAGGAATAAATGAAAGGGCCGAAAACAGCCACGCCGATTACCAGTCCGCCGGTGATAACCGTCGCTTTCTGTAACTCCTGCAGCAGCTGCGTTTTGGGCTGCCGCTGGCTGATCAGCTCCTGCAATGCCCAGCAAGCCAGCACCACAAAGGATACCTGTACAATGACCAGCGCCATGGCCGGCGCCCTGAATTTGTTATATAACGGGAGATGATAGAACAGGAGGTTATTGAAGGCGCTGAAGTTATGGCCCCAGCTGATCAGGATGGCGAAGACAGCCACGCTGGCCCACCACCATTTATGCGGGCTTTGGATGATCAGTAATGACAGCACCGTTAACAAACAAATGATGACGCCCAGGTATACCGGTCCGGACGTCATGGGTTGCCCCGCCCAGTACAGCGGCCAGCGGCGGCCGTTGACCAGCTGTTCCGCCTGTACGGCAGGCACGCCCAGCGACGTGAGGGCTTTGTAGGTATGCGAGCTGACGGATAGTTTTTCTGCGGTAGAGTTGCCCACTACGCCGGGCACCAGCATGGTAAACGTTTCTCCCGGGCCATAGCTCCACTGGAAAGCGTATTCCACGTCGAGCCCGGGCTTGCCCTGTTGTTTGCTGCTCAGTTCAGATTCGCTGCCGCGGATAGTGTAACGGGTATATTCCTTTAATATCAGCAGGTTGTCCATATTGGGCAGGATGGCCAGTATCGCCGCTACCGCCAGTAATGCAGACGCTTTAAAGAACGCGGGCAATTGTTTTGCCCGGAGGGCAATAACAAAACTGCTGATGACCAATGCCGCCACCATGATCAGCGTGTAATAGGTGATCTGCAGATGGTTGTTGTAAATGAGCAGGCTGGTGGCTATCGCCGTTAAACAGGCGCCTGCCAGCCACCGTCCGCGATAGGTGAGGATGATGCCTGCCAGCACCGGCGCCATATATGCCATGGCCATCACTTTAGTGATATGTCCCGTTTCCATGCTGATAACGCTGAACGTGGCGAAGCCATAGGCGATGGCGCCCAGTATTCTTATCCAATAGCGGAAGTCGAGGATGCATAGCAACAGGTACATGCCCAGCATATTTACGAACAGCATGTCTGCCGGGTTGGGCAGCCAGAGGGTGAACAGCTTGTTGAGATACCAGACGGCCGTTACCGGAGGGCCGGTAAAGATCACATAGGTCGGCATGCCGCCAAACATGCTGTTGGTCCACATGGGTATTTCGCCGGTGCGGTTGTAAAATTCCAGCGCTTCCTGCTGCATGCCTTTGTGATGCATCATGTCTGACTGGAACAGGGCTTTCCCGTCGAGCAGAGGACTGCAAAACAGTAAGGCCAGGCCTGCGAAAATGGCGATGGCCGCGAGATGCCGCCACAAGATGTTCATCCGGTCGTTATTCATTATCGTTTTTTTTACCGGCGTTAGTGCCGGACGGGCGTTAAAATAATGAATTTGCGGGACCGGCGAAAATCTGTACGGAAGCTGTCAATGGTCCATCACGACGGCAGGTACGGTACCTTTCTTCCGGTTGCTGGCCACCAGCAACAACGGCAGCGATACGAGGAACACCAGGCCCATGACAAGAAAAGCATCGCTGAAACTGAGCAGCATGCCCTGCCGGGTGACGCTGTGGTCCAGCAGCTGTACTGCCTGCTGGTGGGCATGGGAGGCGGAAGCGCCTTTGCTTTGAAAAAACTGCGTATAGCCGTGCAGGCGATCATATACCAGCGGGTCTGACGGATCGAGATGGCTCACCAGGTCGTACCGGTGCTGTGCATTTCGTTTCGAGAGATAGGTGTTGATCAGCGCGATGCCGAAAGAACCGCCGAGTTGCCGCATCATATTGTTCAGCGCCGCGCCTTGCGGTATGTCGGCCGGCGGGAGCGAAGAAACGGCGAGTGTGGTGAGTGGTACTGTCATCAGCGCCATTCCCACGGCGCGCCATATCAGCGAGTTGCTGATGGCAGAGGCGCTGGCGTTCTGGTTGAGCTGCGACATCTCCCAACTGAAGAAGATGAACATGCCCATGCCGGCGAAGATGAGGTACAACGGTGAAAGGCCGCGTTGTAACAGGCGCGCGCTGATGACCAGTCCGCCGATAGCCAGGAAGGCCCCGGGCAGCAATAACGCGCCCGTCTGCAATGGCGTGAAATTGAGCAGGCGCTGGGCAAACACGGGTGTCAGGAATACGGAGGCGAACATGCCGGTGCCCGATATAAATGTGAGGGCGGCACCTACGCTGAGGTTCCTGCTTTTTAACACCCGCAGGTTTACTACGGGGGCGGTTATACGTAATTCCCACCAGATAAAGACAGCGATGCCGAAAACGGCGATCACGGTTAACCAGACAATATAGGCGGCTTCGAACCAATCGTCTGTTTCGCCGCGTTCCAGCACGGTTTGCAGCGCGCTGACGCCGACCGCCAGCAGGATGATGCCGGTCCAGTCAATACGGGTTTGTGATGCCTGCCGGGGTGGCTCATCGAGGAGCAGGTAACAAACGAAGGCCACCAGTATACCGATCGGTACGTTGATGTAAAAGATCCAGGGCCAGCTGTAGAACTCCGTGATATAGCCGCCGAGGGTGGGACCGATGGTGGGCCCCACGAACACGCCTATCCCGAAGATGGCGCTGGCCACGTTTTGTTTTTCTTTCGGAAACTGCCGGAACACGATCACCTGCGATACAGACAGCAGTGCGCCGCCGCCGATGCCCTGCAGGAAGCGGAAGAGTACCAGCGTCCAGATGCTGGTGGCCTGTCCGCACATGAAGGAGAAAAATGTAAACGCCAGGATGGAGCCGATGTAATAGTTACGTTGCCCCAGCCGCGCCGCCAGGAAGCTGGTGATGGGAATGATGATCACGTTGGCGATGGCGTAGGCGGTGATCACCCAGGAGGTGTCTTCCAGGGTGGCGCCGAGGTTGCCGCTCATGTGCGACAGCGCTACGTTGACGATGGAAGTGTCTATCAGTTCCATGATGGCCGCAGCAATTACCGCGGCCACCAGTATTTTACTTTTCATACCGATTGGTATATTTTGTGGCGAAAAAAATCAGCGGTTGCGGGCATTCACCGCCTGCAGGGCATGTGCAGGGGAGGTGGACTGCAGCAGCTGCCATACATCGCGGGTTTGACCGATATGGATTTCGTATTCGTCGTTTTCCAGTGCCTGCATAAAGCCGTCGGCCACCTGTTGGGGCGGAATACCTTTTTCGCCGCCGATGTCGCGGGAGAAGTCGGTGTTGACCATAGGAGGCATGAGTTCAAATACCCGTACAGGCGCTACCGCTATCCGCAGTGACTGTGTGTAGGAGTGGAGCGCGGCTTTGCTGGCGGCATAGGTGGGCACGGCCACAAACGGCACCAGTGCGGTGACGGAGCTGACGTTGACGATGGCTGCTTCCGGCTGGCGCTGCAGCGTGGGCAGCAGGTATTCTGTCAGTTGCAGGATAGCGAGATAATTGGTTAGCATTTCGTCGGCCGCCTTTTCGAAAGCCCGCGCTGTTTCGGACAGCGCGTAGGCATGCGCCCTGCCGGCGTTGTTGATCAGCATGTTGAGCTGCGGATAATCCTTTTGCAGGGTTTGTACCAGTGCCTTTACCTGCACGTCTTTGGTGACATCGCATACAATGGGAATGAGCCCGGGGGTGCCGGCCGCCGCTTGTTCCAGGCGGGTGGCATCCCTGCCGGTGATGATCACCCGGTTGCCTGCCGCCAGTAATGTTTGTGCCAGTGCCAGGCCTATGCCTGCACTGCCGCCGGTAATCAATACCGTGTTACCTTTTGTGTTCATATAGTTTGTTTATACCGATCGGTATATTTTTAAATAAAAAAATAGCCAAATAGAAAAATAACCCAATGGTCAGAGATCGTTGATAAGCGTTTCGAGTGATTGCATAATGGCATTGCGGTAATGGATCTTGCCGGTCAGCTTGGTGATCATGATGCAGCCTTCTATCATGGCGATGATGGTCAGCGCAGCCTGTTCGGGATTGGTTTTCGGACTGAATTCACCCTGACGGATGCCCATGGTGATTTCATGTGCCACGCTGTCTTTCCATTTGCTCATCGCTTCGGCGGCGCATTGTTTCAACGCGGGATGCGTGTCGTCGGCCTCTGTGGCGGTGTTAAGGATAGGACAGCCGCCGGAAGGGAACGGATGTTTCAGGAAATTCGTATATACATGCACGTAAGCAAGCAGCCTGTCGCGATACGTTTCCTTTTTTGCTTTTTCCTGCCGGATAATATCGGTCACCTGGCGGATGTTGTACTCAAATGCCGCCACCGCCACTTCGTCCTTGTTCGCGAAGTTGCCGTATATGCTGCCTTTTGTCAGCCCCGTGGCATTGGTCAGATCTGTCAGCGAAGTGCCGGCATACCCCTTCTCGTTGAACACAGGAGCGGTCTTTTCCACGATAAACTGCTTCGTTCTGGCTGCTTTGTTCATATCCCTGATGTTTGAGGATACAAAAATATACCATTTGGTATAAAATGAAAAATCTTTTTTAGCCGGGAGATGATCGGGGTGATGAGGGAGCTGTCGCGGTGGCCCGTTGGCCGTAAAGGCGCTGACAACCATAGCCAGCCGGTGGAAAAGCAGCCCGGCGTCTCCCTGAAGCCTGATAAAAGCGGGGGTAAACAAAAAAGGGCTGACACCATGGTCAGCCCTCGCTTGTATAAAATAATGCCGGGTCATTCGGCGGGTTCCTGTGGTGGCTGCGGCTGTCGCTTTTTCTCCACCCAATAGTACAGCGGGGGATCACCACCGGGGTAAACAGCAGGGTGAAGGTAAGTCCGCCGATGATCACGGTGGCCAGCGGTCTTTGCACATCGGAGCCGATACCGGTGCTGATGGCGGCAGGCACCAGGCCGATGATGGCTACCATGAGCATCATCATGATGGCCTTGAACTGGTCTACGGCCACGCGTTGCACGGAAGCGCGGAGGGTGAGGGGCGACTTGTACATTTCACGGTTAAGCGCCGATACCAGCAGTACGCCGGCCATCACGGAGATGCCGAAGATAGACACAAAGCCCACGCCGGCAGACACGTTGAAGTGGTAACCGCGGAGGAACAGCGCCACGATGCCGCCTGCCAGCGCCACCAGGATGCAGCTCATGGTCACGAACGTGTGTTTCATGCTTTTAAACAGCATAAACAGGAACACGAACACAATGACGATGGTCAGCGGAATGGTGAGCGACAGCTGTTTGCCGGCGCGTTCCAGGTTCTCATACTGACCGCCGTAGATAATATCATAGCCCTTGGGCACATGCACGCTTTTGTTGATTTTTTCCTGCAGCTCTTTCACAAAGGAGCCCTGGTCGCGGCCTCTCACGTTGGTGCGCACGGTGACCATCCGTTTACCGTCGATGCGGTAGATGTTGGTCTGCCCGTCGATGAACTGTACGTCCGCCAGCTGGTCCATCGGAATCAGCGCGCCGGTGGCGGCAGGCACCTGCAGGTTGCGGATGGCTTCCACGGTATTCCTGTCCTGCGGCAGGTAGCGGATGATGATATCATATCGTTTGGTGCCGTCGTATAATGTACCGATCGGTTTACCGCCGATAGCGGCTTCTATCATTGCCTGAATATCGCTCACGTTGATACCGAAGCGGGCGGCGTTTTCGCGGTTGATATTGATGGCCAGCTGGGCCTGGGTGCCTTCCTGTTCAATGTTAACGGAGGCGGAGCCCTGCGTGGCTTTCACGATGGCAGCGATGCTGTCGGCTTTGGGCCGCATGAGCGCCAGGTCGTCGCCTACGACGGAGATAGCCAGGTCGGCGGCGCTGCCGGTCACGATTTCCATTACCTGGTCGATGATCGGTTGACCGGAGTTGAAAGAGGTACCGGGGATATTTTTCTCCAGGTCTGCCTGTATGCGTCGTACCAGTTCTTTTTTCGTAATGGTATCGCTCCACAGTTTATAATCCTTGAGGCCTACCAGTATTTCCGTACGGTTGGTGGGGAAGGGGTCGGTGCCGTCGTCGTTGCGTCCTGTTTGTGTGATCACGTATTTCACCGGGGGGTAGGAGGAAATCACCTTGCGGATGATGGGCGCTATCTTGGCGTTTTCCTGGATGGTGACGCCAGCGGGCATGAATGCGCGCATGAAGATGGAGCCTTCGTCCAGCTCGGGCAGGAATTCCGTTCCCAGTTTACCGCCGAGGCCTATCATCAGTACGATGAGCACCGTAGCGATAATAACCGTTTGCCGGTGGAAGCGGAGGAAGAAATTGAGTGATCGCTGATAGAGATGTTCCAGGAAGTCCAGCACACGGTTGCGGTGCTCTTTCATGGGTTTGTCCGACGCCAGCGCTTTCCTGTAGGCATAGGAGATGAGCACTGGTATGAGCGTGAGTGCGCAGATCATGGCGCCTATCACCGCAAAAGCGAGTGTGAGGGCCATGGGAGAGAAGAGTTTGCCTTCCACGCGGGTCATCATCAGTATCGGCGTATAGGCGAGAATGATAATGGTGACGGAGAAAAATATTTCGCGGCCTACTTCCTGGGCGGCGGAGAGCGTGATGCCGATGATGCCGCTGGCTTTCTCCTGTGGCGTGGCGTTGCGGTAGCGGCGTATCAGGTGTTCTGCCATGACGCAGGCGCCGTCTACGATGATGCCGAAGTCGATAGCGCCGAGTGACAGCAGGTTGGCCGGAATGCCTGTCAGCCGCATAAGGATGAAGGCAAACAGGAGCGAGAACGGGATGGTGGCGGTGACCACCAGCGCGGAGCGGATGCTGCCGAGGAAAAACACGAGTATGATCACGACGATGCTGACGCCCATAAAGAGCGTATGTGCCACGGTTTCGAGGGAGTGGTCGATCAGGAAGCTACGGTCGTAGAGTACGCGGAGCTTAACGCCTTCAGGCAGTTCTGTTTCCGTGAGCTGCGCCAGTTTTTCCTTGAGGGCTTTGAGCGCGATGCTGGGGTTTTCGCCGCGGCGCAGCAGGATGATGCCTTCGGGGGAGCCGATCTTGTCGATCCCTTCGTCGGGCACAGCGTAGCCCATCACGCCGGAAGGCGGCGGGGGCGCCGTTTCCACGGTGGCCACGTCTTTTACATATACAGGTACGCCGTTGACTGCCGTGAGTACGATGTTGCGCAGGTCTTTTTCCGACTTCACGGCACCGAGGCCTCTGACCGCAAATCCTTGTCCGCCGCGTTCGATCACGTTACCGCCGGTATTGAGGTTGTTTTTCTGTACTGCGTCGATAACGGATTGCAGCGTGAGATTGTACTTACGCAGTTTATCGGGGGAAGTGAGGATGTGAAACTGTTTGAGTGGCCCGCCGAAGTTGGTCACGTCGGCAATACCGGGCACCTGGAGGATGGCGGGGCGTATCACCCAGTCCTGCAGGTCTCTCAACTGCATGGGCGTATAGTTGGGCGGGGCTTCCACCACGTAGCGGTAAATTTCGCCTACGGCGGTGGTGAGCGGTGCCAGTTCAGGCGTAACGCCTTCCGGCAGGGAAAGGGAAGAGAGTCTTTCTATCACCTGCTGCCGGGCGAAGTAGTCGTCGGTGCCGTCCTGGAAGGTAAGCTGTACAACAGAGAGGCCGAAGATAGTACGGCTTCTGCGGTCCAGTACGCGTGGTACGTTGTTGAGCGCTCGTTCTATGGGGATAGTCACCTGTTGCTCCACTTCTTCAGCGGCACGGCCGTCGAAGGGCGCCACGATGATCACGTTGGTATCGGCGATGTCGGGGTAGGCTTCAATTTTCAGCTGGGTAAAACACCAGTAGCCGATCACCGACAAGACCACCGCGCCAATGATGACCGCCCAACGGTTACGTAAAGAGAATATCAGAATGTTACGGATCATGCTTCAAATTGATCTACGTGATGGGTAATAATAAAGCCTCCTTTATAGGTGCTTCTCAGCAGGGTGAGTACTTCCCGTACTTTATCGTCTTCATCGATGAGGGTGATCATCATGGGAGGTTCGTCGAAAGAGAAGATTTCATCCGGGCGTTTCATGCGCTGGTGGACGCCGAAGCCCATGACACCGCGGTATACGGTAGCTCCTTTAACGTTGTTGTTCATCAGCAGCTGCATGATGTATTCGTACAGGGGGCGGGTACCGTACATGTCGTCTTTGTTGATAAAGATTTGTGCCTGTAGCATAGCTGTATTTTTAGTAGCCGAATGAAATACCTTTTAACTGCATGGAGCCGTCTGTCACCACCTGGTCGCCGGGCTGCACGCCGGTGAGCACCACCATGCGGTCGCCTACCTGGGCGCCGGTCATCACTTCGCGGCGGATGAAAGTGCGGTCGTCTGTTTTCACGAAGACGTAGTTTTTACCTTGTACGGTGACTACGGCGGCGCGGGGCACGGAGAGGGTGTTGCCTTCGCTGACGCCGAATTTCACGGTGGCGTACATGCCGGCGCGGAGTTTATGCTGGATGTCCGCAACCGTGATCCTTAGTTTCACCATGCGGGTGATGTTATCCACCACTTCGCCTATGTTTTCGATGATGCCGGTAAATGTTTCGCCGGGATAGGAGTTGAACTGCAGTTGACAGCTGCTGCCTTCCTTTACTTTGGTGATCTGGTTTTCCGGCATTTCGCAGATGAGCCAGGTTTTATCTGCTTTGGCGGTGACGAGCGACTGGGGGTCGAAGCCGGCCAGTTTCAGTTTGGACTCATGCTCGATGATCGATGTTTTTTCGTTGGCGAGGTCTGTTTCAGCAATGGCCATGTCTGTTTGTGCAGAGATGAGGTCTGTTTTGGCGTCGGAGACGTCTTTGCCGGTGCCGGCGCCGTGTTCGGCGAGGTCTCTGAAGCGGTCCAGTTCTATTTGTTTCTGCGCGGCGATGGCTTTTTTCTGCCGGATGATATTACCTTTTTCCCGGATGCTGATGATGTGCTGCAACATTTCGGTGTAGCTGGCGGTGATGTCCGGGTTGTCGAACAGCACGATGTTCTGGGAAGCGTTTTCGTTGGAGCGTACTACGGTGGCGGCTACGTGTGCGGGCGCCATCAGTTCGGCGTTGAGATCGCTCTGGGTGACTTCCTGTGTTTTAAAGAAATGCAGGGTAAGGCTGTCGGGGGTAGTTTGATGGTACGTCCGCTGTCTTCCACCACGGTTTTGGCGGCGGCTGCGGGCTTGTTTTCATGGTGCTGTCCGCAGGACATCGCCAGCCATGCGATGCTTGCTATTGATAAGCCAAAGGCAGTCTTTGTCATCTGTTAAGTTATAGTTGATTAATCAATCCGGTTACCTGTAATAATTGGAGGTAGCTTTTACGGTAGTTGTACAGTGCGTCGTAGTACATTTTCTGGGTATCGAACCAGGTCCGTTGTGCGTCCAGGAAATCTATGATGGTGGTGCCACCTTTCGTATAGGCGTACCTGACCGATTGCAGGATATTATCCGCTTTGGGCAGGATGTTTTTGTATTTCTCCACGGTCTGCTGGTTGACCTGGTAGGTATGCCAGGTGGCCTGTACTTCTGTGCTGACCTGTTGCTGCAGGGCTGACAATGACTGTTCAGACTGTTGCAGCAGTATCCTGGATTTTTTTATTTCGCCCTGGTTGCGGCTGAAGAACGGCAGTTCGATAGTAGCGAATATGCCGAAGTAGGGGACGGTATTTTGTGGGTTCCAGATGAAGCCCAGTTCGGGGCTGGGGATGGCCAGCGACCGTTGCAGGGAGATGTTGCTTTTCGCGGTGGTGATGGTAGCCTGCGCCTGTTGTACGTCGGGGCGTTTGGCCATGGAGAGGGACACGAGGTTGTCCAGCTGCTGCGTCATCTCCAGGGAGGTAACGGGGTCCTGATCGTCGATGGTAAGGCTGTCGGTCTGCCCGGTGAGCAGTTTCAGGTTTTGCAGTTCGTTGCGGTAACGTTGTGCTGCGTTTTGGTATTCGATCTGGTATTGTTCCAGCAGAAGTTGGGTACGAGCCAGTTCGCTGGAGCTGATCACCTGGTTTTTCAGGCGTATTTCCTGTGTTTTCACAAGGCTGTCCACGTTCTGTCTCGCTTCCACGATCAGTTCGAGGTTGACCTTATTATACCATACGTCGAGCCATTTGTTGCCTGTTTCGGTGAGTACGCCTCTTTCCGTGTCGGCATAGGCTTTTTCGGCGACCGTCACGTTACCGGCGGCGAATTGTTGTTTGTATTTCCGTTGACCTGCCAGTTGGAACTGTTTGGTGAGCTGCCACCAGTACTGGTTGTTTTTTCCGTTATAGAACCGGCTGTCGGGCGCCCATTGCCGGGCGTCTGTCAGGTGCAGGGTCTGGTTGTTCAGGACCGGGTTGGGCCTGAGCCGTGCGGTGACCACATCGCTTTGGGCGATGGCCGTGTTAAGGCTGGCCGGTTTAAGGAAAGGGTTGTTGTTTCTGGCGGCATGGAGTGCACCTGGCAAGGTAAGGGTAGTCTGTGCCCCTGATACCAGTGGCAGGCCTACCGTGCACGAGAAAATAAGAAAAATGGCGTAACGCATTCCTGATTGTGCTGTTTGCTATAGATAATTACTGTTGTGTTGCGGTTTTTGTTCAAATACCGGTAATATTACCTTGCCGGTAAGAGGTTTTGTCCACTGGCCTATCTGTTAAATCGGGGGGCAAGATAGGGAATATCAAAGGATGAGAAGGGAAGGAGCACCTTAAAATTCGCTTAAACAATTTAGGTGGCCATCCGGATGAAGTACAATTTTTTTGGGCGTACCCCTTAATCCCGTATATTTGTAAAGTAACCCTGTTTGTAAATATTTATATTGATATTCTTCCGTTTCGCTTTATGTATAATTCATTGATTATTATTTGGTTTTAATTTTTGTAATTAATTATTATTCATTATTTAAAAGCGTTACGATGGAAAAACGACCCTACAAGTATTTCGGGACCATGGCTGAACATTTTCAGCAGATCGAAGAGATGTTCGAAAAAGAAAGACGACGCATTGCCACTTTTACGAAAGAAGAGGCTGCGCAGTATTTAAAAGATGCAGGCGTATATCATTTGTTGGTTGGCCCGGAAAGAAGAACTCCCTGGCGCAAAAAGAGTACCCGGCGTAAGCAGAAGGAAGCGGCTCAATTGAAAAGGTTAAGGCGGAAGGTATTTATTGGTACCTGGAACATTGTTTGAAAAATGACTTTATACGCTCCTGTGAAAGAGAACTGTGTAAACTATTGACTAACCATTTAAGAGAAAATATGACAGAAAGACCTCAATACAGGCATTTTAGCACCTGGGCCGAACATTTTCAGCAAATGGATGAAATGTTTGAAAAAGAAAGAAGGCGTATCGCGGCTTTTACGAGAGAAGAAGCAGACCAGTTTCTCAGGGATGTGGGAGTCTATCATTTATTGGTAGGTCCAAAAAGGAGGAATCCCTGGCGAAAAAAGAGCGCCCGGCGTAAGCAAAAAGAAGCAGCTCAATTAAAGCGGCTCAAACGGCGTAAATAAATTGTTTGTACCCTAAAACCATTGTTTGAAAATGACCCGAATAATCTCCGATTCGATGTATGCCGCTGTGCCCGGACTGATCATCGGCTTTCACGGTTGTGAACGTTCCCTACGGGATGATATCATTAATGAGCGAAAAAAGCTTCGCTTCAGCACCGGAAAGTATGAATGGCTGGGGCACGGTATTTATTTCTGGCAAAATAATTATGAACGTGCGCTGGATTTCGTCACCCATCCGCCAGACGGGAGGAAAATAGTGCGTCCTGCTGTGCTGGGTGCCGTTATTGATCTCGATCATTGTTTGGACCTACTGGATACAAAACACATTCGAAATTTGAAAAGTGGCTTTGAAATGATGTTAAACGCTGCCTTGGGACGTGAAGAAAAGCTCCCCCCGAAACAGAAACAAGATTGATGCTGACAATTTACGGGACAAAGTCATTCGCGAACTGGATTGCCAGGTGATTGAGTATGTACACGAGAGAATGCGTGAAGACAAACTGAAGCAATACGACTCTGTCAGAGGCGTTTTCATCGAAGGCACTCCCATCTACGAAGATGCCGGTTTCTACGACAAAACACATATCCAGATTTGTATCCGCAACCCTAATTGCATTAAAGGGTTCTTTATTCCGCGGCAGGAGGAACAGTGGTGATAACTGAAAGGCCGCTGCGACAGGCGGCGGCTTTTTCAGCCTTATTGGTATTACCGGGGGGCAACGGTAAAAAAGGAAGCACCGGTAGATACCAGTGCCCCTGGGTTTAATTTACCTGTTTCTCATAGATCAGTTTCATGCCCTTCAGGTTCACCAGCCCATGGAGATAAATAATATTCAACTCCCGGCAGGCGCTGGAAATAGGGCAGTCCGGTGGTATCCTGTCTTCCATGACCAGCTGCAAAGGGGTGAAGTACAGTTTTTCCAACAGTACCAGGTCAAGGTTGCGGCGGTACACATCTTCCTTCTGCCCCCGTTGGATATTCTGCCGCAGGAAGACCGCCAGCGGTCCTTCGCGGAACTGTACCACACTGTCCCATATGGCCGGATACAGCTCCTGTAAGTCACGGAAAAAAACCGGCTGTGTCGTCTGTACCACCCTTTCGGATACACGGAAAAAATTGCTCATCTCGATGACGGCGCTGGAAGAGATGTGCCGGTTGAATGACAGGTACCGTTCCGTTTTTTCCAGCCAGGTGTGTATAATACGGGCTACCAGGCTTTCTTTGCTGTTGAAATGTTCATAGAAGCATCGTTTGTGGAGCCCGCAGTCCCGGGCAATTTCGTCTGTGCTGGTAGCCCGTATCCCTTTCCGGGCAAAGAGGGAAATACTGCTGTCGAGCAGCTGATGCCATTCTTCTTTCATACAACATTGTTTTATGTAGGTTAATGCAAAGTGCCGGTTGCTTTTTTGTATGCCGCTTCCTGTATCCTGTATTCTACCTTACTGTCAATAGTGCTGCTGTATGCCTGTTGCCATATCGTCTGTGCTTCCAGCACGTCTTTGCCGGTAATGGTGCCTGCCTTGAGGCGGTCGTTGGCCAGCTTGAGATTTTCGGCGGCCTGTTCGAGCGACAGGCGCGAGGTGCGGATTTTTTTCACGGACTGGTTCAGCGCCAGGTAAGCCTGCTGTACTTCCAGGTCCACCAGCTCTTTGGTATTGTCCAGCTCCTGCTGACGGGCGGCGATCTTCATGGACTGTTCCTTTACCTTGCCGGCTTTTTTACCCCAGTCGAAGATGGGAACGCTGATACTGGCGAGGCCATACCAGGAAGCCATCAGGTCTTTGCCGTTGCTGATGTTCACTTTTTTACCGGCGGTACCTAGCCCGGAAGCGCTCACGCCGAAGGTGGGCAGGAAATCGGCTTTCAGCAGCTTGCGCTGTAGCAGCTCCACTTCCAGCACCTGGCGGAGCAGCCGTATCTCGGGCCTGTTTTCCGCGGCAGTGGCCAGGTCCTGTGCCGCCAGCCCGGGGAAGTCGCCACTAACGGAGTCGGCTACGTTAAAATCGGTCTGCCCGGGCATGCCTGTCACCTGTGCCAGTGCCAGTTTGGCCATCACCAGTCCGTCGTGTGCCTGGTGGAGCTGCAGCGAGGCTTCGTTGAGGTTTACTTCCACACGCAGCAAATCATTCTTATAGATAAGCCCCGCGTCATAAGCGTTTTTCAACTCCCGCTGTAAGCCCTGCAACATCTCCTGGTATTTTTGGGCAAGGATGATCTTTTCCTTTACCTGCACCACCTGCCAGTAGGCTTTATTGACATTGAACAATACTTCGGCGGTGGAAAGCGCTTTCTGTTCCTGTTGTATGGCGACGCCTTTGGCGGCAGCGGCTTTGCCCAGCTGTATTTTCCCCCCGGCATAGATGGGTTGGGTGACAGACACGGAGGCGGTGCCCGCGTACTCGGGGATCATGCCGTTGAGCGCGCCGCCTATTGGTTTGCCGAGGTAGATGCCCATCACGGAGCCGTCGATAGAAGGGTAGGCGCCGGCGTTAGCTGACTGCACGGCCGCATTGGCAGCGTCCACCTGGTACTGTGCGGCTTTGATCTTTTTATTTTGTGTGACCGCCATCTGCTGGCAGTCGGCGATAGTGAGAACGGGCGGCTGCGCAGATGCCTGTTGTACGGCCATGGCTGTTGCCAGCGTGCATATGATTCTGAAGTTCATGCGTATCTTTTTTACAGGCAGGCGGCGCCACGGCCGCCTGCGGATAAATTAATGGGCCGGTTTATACATGATTTCCGTGTCGTGGTCCGGTGCTACCACCGGTGCGGGCGCCGGGCGTACAAACAGGTAGTACAGCACGGGCACAACAAACAGCGTCAATATCATGGACACGATCAGGCCGGAGGCCAGTACACTGCCCAGGGGCGCCCACAGCGGTGACTTGCCGATGATCATCGGCACCACGCCGATAGCGGCAGCCGCCGATGTCAGGAAAATGGGACGCATACGGCGTTTGGCGGCGGCGAGTGCAGCTGCTTTTATCGTATAGTCGTGGTCGCGGACCAGCTCATCGGCATAGTCTACCAGGATAATACCGTTACGTACCACAATGCCGATCAGGCTGATAATGCCCATGAAGGCGGTCATGCCCATCGGGTTGCCGGTGAGATACAGCCCGAGGAACGCTCCCAGCAGGCTTAATGGAAATGTGGCAAGGATGATCAGCGTTTTACCGAAGGTTTTGAACTGGAACAACAGCGTGAGCAGGATCAGGACGAGGCTGGTGCCCAACGCTTTGCCCATCCCCGGCGCATTCTCACCGGAAGATTCCGCGTCGCCGCCATACTGTATACGGATGCCGGCAGGCAGCTGCAGCTTTTCGATTTCGGGTTGTGCTTTCTTTAGTATCTCTGAGGCCATAATGCCTTTCTGTGCTTCGGACAATACGGTGAGCGTACGCAGGCCATTGCGGTGGGCTATCACACCGGTATGCCAGGAGGGTTCCAGCGAGGCTACTTCCTTCAGGGGCACCTTAGCACCGTACAGGCTGTTGAGATGCAGGTTGCCCAGATCGTTGAAGTCCTTGCGGCTGCCGGCTTCCATGCGCAGAAAGATATCTACCGGTTTATCGCCTTCCCATAGTTGGGATACGGCAAAACCTTTGAGGCCGGCGCCTATCGTCTGTGTGATCAGCTGGTTGGGCACGCCCAGCCTGGCCGCTGCATCTTCTTTGATATTCAGGCTCACACCCAGGTAGTCGTCTTCATAATCAGACCGCACCCAGTTGGTGCCCGGGGTACGCTGCAGTATCTCTTTCACCTGCTCCGCCACCTTTTTCTGGTCGCTCAGGTTGTCGCCGATAACGCGGACGGCCAGCGGAGAACCTTCCTGCATGCTCAACTGCCGCAGGCGTATGTTCCCGTTAGGGATGAAGTTCTCAAACTTCGGGAGGTATTCTTTCACCAGTTCATTGGTGGCATCGCTGCCGGTGGTGGTGATGAACACCTGTGCGAAGTTCCGCCGCGGCATCTCCGGCGCATAGGTTACGTTAAAACGGGGGGAACTGGAACCCACGAAGCTGGCGATGCCGGTCACCCGCTTGTCTTTCTGCAACGCCTGCTCTACCAGTTTCACCACCCGCTCTGTCTCTTCAAGGGATGTGCCGTTGGCCATCCATATTTCCGCATTGAATTGTTTGCTTTCACTCAGCGGGAAAAACTCCTGTTTTACTTTCCCTGCCAGTACCACGGCAATGATAACTGCCGCCACGGCTATGCCCACGGTTGTTCTGGGATAACTAAAAGCTGCTTCAGCAGCGATGTTGAAGCCGTGTTGCAGCCTGTCCAGCAGGCTTTTACTTTTTTTGGCGGTGCTGACTTTATGTTTTAATCCTTTTTTGATGAACACGTAGCAGGTGTACGGCGTGAGCAGCAAAGCCACGGCCATAGAGGTGATCAGCGCTACGGCGACCGTCACCGGAAGGGCGGCGATGAAGTCTTTGGATATGCCGTGCATAAAGAGCGCCAGCGGTGCAAAGGCGAAGATGATGGCCAGCGTGGCGGTAAAAATGGGGAGCGACAACTGTTTGGCGGCCTGCCAGGCGGCTGTCCAGGGCGTGATGCCCTCATCGAGCTTTTCGATGTAGTTGTCTACCACTACAATGGCATTGTCCACTACCATGCCCAGTACGATAATCAGGGCGGCCAGCGTTACCTGGTGCAGCTCTATGCCCATGATGTTGATCAGCCCGAAGGTGATCAGGATGGAGATGGGAGCGGCGAGGGAGGATACGGCGGCTACGCGTAAAGGCAGCAGCAACATCACCACGATGATCACGGAGGCGATAGCCAGGCCGAATTCTTTCATAAAGTGCCGGATGCTTTCACCCACCACTTCCGGCTGGTTCACGATGGTCTTGATTTTTACATCTGGTGGCAGTTCCTGTCCGAGTGCTTTCAGCCTGTCTTCCACGAGGTGACCAAACTGTACGATGTTATTGCCCGGCTGCATTTCAATGGCGAGCATCATTACTTTGTCTTCACCGATACGGATAAACGAAGCCGGTTCTTCATAGCGCCGCTCTATGCGGGCCACGTCGCGCAGGCGTACCACCGTGCCTTGTGGCGTGGTATAAATGATTTGGTTGCCCAGGTCGTCTGCTGTTTTGTACCGGCTGTTGGTGAACACAGGGAAGGTGTTGGAGGCAATGGTCATCTCGCCGGAGTAACCGGTAATGTTTTGCATCTGCAGCGTCCGGATAATAGTAGACAGGTCAAAACCATACTGCTGCATTTTCTGATCGTCGATTGTTACATAGAGCTGTTGCTTCTGGCCACCGGATCGGTTTATTTTAGACACTTCCGGAATAGTCTTGAGCCCGTCTTCTATTTTATCCAGGTATTTTTCTATTTCTGCGTAGCTGCGTTGGGGGGAAGACACGGTGATGATCTGTGCTGTTACGTCACCGAAGTTGCTGTTCACTACCGGGCCTATTACGCCTTGTGGCAGTATTTGCGGGGCGGCGCTGTTAAGGCCGTGTTGCAGGGTGCTCCAGAACTTCTTCCGGTCTTTGATGCTGGTATGCAGTTCTACGGTGATGAAAACCTGTCCGTCTTTCGTTTGTGACTTGGTTTTCTCTTTGTTCACTTCTTCAAAGGAGAACAGGTATTGTTCAATTTTATTGGTCACCTGTTTTTCCATCTGCACTTCGTCGGCGCCCGGATAGAAAGCATATACCATGGCTGTTGGCATATCTATCTTTGGGTTCTCCGCCCTGGGCATGTTCAGGAGGGAATAAAGCCCCAGCAGCAGTAACAGTGCCACCACAACGATGGTCACCTGTTTGAACTGCATGGCCGCTTCTATGAAACTTATTTTTGCTTTTTTCATACTTCCGTTGTTGGTCATACTGAATAATGGCGGTTACAGGCTTACAGCGGTACCGTCTTTGATGTTGGTAAGCCCCGAGGTGATCACTTGTTCGCCGCCCTGCAGGCCGGTGGTGATCACGACTTCGTTTTTGCCGGTGAGGGCGCCTACGGTGACTCTTTTACGGACAGCCTGCCGTTGTCCGTTGGTGATGAAGACATAGGTAAGGTCATCGGCATCACGCACTACGGCGGTGGCGGGAACTGTCAGGTTGTTGGCGCTTCTGCCGGTGTTCAGCCGGATGTCAGCCAGCATACCGGGAAGCAGCCGTCCGTTGCTATTGGATAATTTTATTTTGATGCTATAGGTGCGGGAGGCAGCATCAGCCTGTGGATTGATGATGGTGATTTTACCTTCCATGCTGTCCTGCAACGTCGGGATATATACTTTGGCGCTGCCGCCGCGGGAGATGGCGCCTACTTCACTTTCAGGCACGGAAGCACGGGCATATACCATGTCTGTTTTTACAATGGTGAATGCCGGTACACCGGGGGCGGCTGCGCTGCCTCTTTCTATCTTACGGGCGCTGATGATACCGGTGATCGGCGCATACAATTTGCTGTCGGCGATGCGTTTGGCGCTGATAGCCTTGTTGGCTTTGGCCTGCGCCAGTTTGGTCTGGATGTCGATATAATCTTTGGCGGGAAGGCTTCCTTTCTGGTACAGATCATGCAGGCGGCCATACAGGTCTTCCGCCTGGTTCAGCCCCGCACTGGCGATGGCCAGCGCATTGCTGTATTCCGTAGCGTCGAGGGTGGCCAGCAACTGACCCTGTTGTACCTGCTGCCCCTCTTCCACGAGGATGCCGTTGACTACGCCCGGTACGGCAAAACCAATATCGGCGGTGTTGTCAGGCTCTATGGTGCCGGAGTAGGTGAAGGTCTGCGGCATATCATTGTAGCTGACTTTGGTGGCGGTCACTTTTACCGGTGCCTGTTGCTCCTGCCGTACTTCCTTGCTGCCGCAGGCGGCCAGCAGGGTGGCGAGGATCAAAGAAGAAACGGGTTTGTACGTCATCGGCATAATCTTATTTTATTGTATGATTGAATACAGATTGTTTTCGCGCAACAAAATTACCCGTCATAAAAAGGCCGGAAAAGGTTGATAAATCGGGAAATCTGGTCTGAAAGTCGGTTGTTTTTTACAGGTTAACTGTCATGTATATACGAAAATAAGGCCGGAGCAGGAGTGCATCGGCCTGTAATTAAAACCTACAACTGTTACACTGTTAGTAACAATAAATTCCGGGGGAAACATTATTGGCTCTGCGCCCGGAATGCTTTGGGCGAGTAGCCGGTATGGCGTTTAAAGTATTTACCAAAAAAAGACTGGTCGCTGAAATGCAGCATTTCTGTAATCTCGGCAATACTGAGTTTAGGATTGTCGAGCAACAGTTTGGCTTCCAGCACCACGTAGTCGTCAATGATCTCACCGGCACTCTTACCGGTATATTCTTTCACCGTTTCTGTGAGGTATTTGGCGGTGACGAACAGCTGTTCCGCATATTGCTGCACATTGCGCTGGCTTCTGAAATGTGCCTGTACCAGGTTGGTAAAGCGGATCACCAGGCTTTCCTTCCTGGAAACAGCCGGGTTTTTTAACTCCGTATGGATGGTGCTGAGCGTAGCCAGTTCATAGAGAAACAACAGGAAAGTATGCTGTAGTTTCTCTTTGGCGAACGGCTGCTTGTTTTTCAGCTCTTCCATGCGGGCATCCAGCTGCCGGAAGTGGGAGCGCATCAGCTGCGCCTCCGCCGGCGACAGTTTCCAGTGAGGAGAATACTTCGAAGTAAAATAGTCGTACAGCTCTATTTTAGTAGCGGAGATACCGATGTCCACCAGGAAATCAAAAGTGAAATTAAGCGCGGAGGCAATACAGGTGCTGTCCACGGCCACAGACTTTTTCATGGTATGCGGAGGGATCAGCAGCAGATTATCGGGTCCCAGCTCGTACACATCCCTGTCCAGGGTACCCAGCATCTTTCCCTGCTGTATGAGTAGTATGCTGGTGAAGTCCGACCGGAAATTGGATTTAACATGATCATAGTCTGCCATGTTAATATCCGTGGAGATAAAAAGACCGATGCCCAGGAGGTCTTCCAACCCGGCGCTGCGAATGAACTCCGCCTGTTTTATGATCCCTCCCTGTACTTTCCGTTGTGCCATAATATTTGTTCGCAGTGCTGTTGTTTTCGGACTGTGCAAAGTTCAGCCGATCTGAACTGTTATCAAAGGTTCATTAGTCGGTAAAGTTGGTCAGATTGTCGGTTGACCTGCAGCAAAAAATACCCCCGCAATCTACTATAAAAATAGGATCACGGGAGTATATGTGTGATAAAAAACCGGGTCAGTTCTGGACTACTTCCATGGGATCGTCCATCGGGAAGAAGAGCACCTTGTCTGTGTCGGCGTACTTTCCGAGGTCAATCATATGCAGGGTCCTGTTGTTGACGGTATGGAAATAGAGGCGTTTGTTTCTCAGGTCACTGGCGCAGGTCCACAGCGTATACACGTTATTGCCGGGATGTGCCGGGTCTTTGATCACTCCTTTGGGAATATCAAAGGCGTTGAGGATCTGGAAGGCCTGGGTGACCGCTTCATAGGCGGTTGGACAGGGATCTACGCTTTGGGTATATGCTACGGCGCGTACAAAGCGGGAGGATGGGGTGAAGTCGCCGGGAATGCCTGCCAGGCCGTTGCCATGCCGGAAGGAACGGAGTGAGTCGTCTGGTTTCATACAGGCGTCGTTGGGGCGGGAGTTCAGGTACTGCTGCAGGTTGGCGAGGTGCCAGTCAAACGTGGGAGCGTTGGTCAACACGCCCAACGGGTTGTAGTAAGAGTACAGCTTCCCGTTGACGCATTCTATCACCAGCGACTTGCCTTCCGCGTCATGCACATTGTAATGCAGGGGGAACGGAATGCCGCCGTTGATGTACAGAGGGATGCCTTTGTTGATCAGGATACCGCTGTCGACGGCCCGCTTTACCTGGTCTACCGTAGCGAAGTTGGACAACAGCCATGCAGATACGTCTGTAGAGCTGATGGACCTGGCGATTTTGCGGGTCGGTACATTCATGTAGCCAGCGTATCCGGGTAAATAGAACAGACCCACCGAAAGGCCTTTTTCATTCATGCCATCGGCTATAGCGTCTTTGCCCATGGAGTTGATGCCAACAATAGCGTACCTGGATTTCCAGTAGAGGCCTTTATTGGCGCCACCGGGGCTAACGGCGTTAAAGGGATAATTTCTCGGAAATACTACGATCTGGGCCTGGAGATCGTTGTAAAATTCCATGGTGCGGGCGCAGATAATGGCGCCGTCCCTGGCTTTCAGCTGAATACCTGTGCAGGCCGCAACGGTGATAGGGAAGGCCAGCAGCGAAATACCAAGGGAATAACAAAGGGTTTTAAAGAATCCGGTTTTCATTGCATTGTAATTGGGGTGAATAAATCAAAGGTATTGGGCCGGTTAATACCGGCATAGGCTACAACAAGTGCGGATTCCTGATTGTTTGAAATAAATTGTTATCCCCTGAAATGACTTAAAGTATAATAAAGGTCATGCGCCTCCGGAGCGCGCTGTTTATATAACACCGTTACCGCTGCCGCCACCAGTATAAGGGTGCATGGGAAAGCAGCACCTGCGCCCAGGGGGGTGATGGCCAGCAAAAAGATAATGGCGGCGGTCAGTCCCAGCTGTAAATATGGTTTCCTATAGCCTATGAAAGCCCCCATGGCCACCTGGCAGATAGAAATAGCCAGTACGATGGCTGTGATATTATGGCTGAACGCCCCGTAGATAAACTGTTCGTACGGAGCGTAAGGCGTCATGGCGCCGTAGGCCATAAAAAGCTCAGGATGTATAATGGCCATGATACCGTTAAAAATACCAGCTCCGGTAAAGAGCAGGGATAACAGTGCTTGCGCCACCACGGGCCGGAAAATGGCAAACATCAGGATCAGCAGACTGACGCCGTTGGCAATCAGATACGTAGTGGAAAAAATATTGGCATGCATAACAATTCGTATTAACAGGAGTGGAAGAATACTTGCACTATAAAATTAGCAGCAAAAGACCCTCTGTAGAATGATGCCGGTCATAGGACGATTTGATAGTGGTCAGTGACGGGAATCACCTTCCGGGCTAATAATGGTCATTATCTTTAGAGGTACTTCTGGCGACCTTTGGATAAAATTCCATACTATGATAAAGATCGCTGCGATACTGGATGGCCTGAAGTACTCCGAGAATGTGCAACAATATGCCCTGATGGTGGCACAACAACAGCGGGCGCATGTTACCGGTGTGATGCCGGAAGACTTCACCTATAATAGTTTTAGCATGTACCAGGTGCTGACATCGGGCGCCGATCCGGCTACGATCGGCCGCCTGGAGGCCGCGGACGAAGCCAGCCGTAAAGCTGCCGCGGTTACTTTTGAGGCGGCCTGCCAGAAGGCGGGCATCCCTTACAGTATCCACCGGCACAGGAACCTGGCATTGCCGGAGGCGCTGGAAGTCAGCATTTACGCGGACCTGCTGGTGGCAGACAGGAAGGAAACGTTCACCCATGAGCCCTCAAAAGCGCCTACCCGCTTTATACGGGACCTCCTTACGGATGTGCAGTGCCCTGTATTACTGACGCCGTCGGGCAAACCTCCGCTGATGCCGGACTGGTCCAACGTAGTGCTGCTTTATGACGGGGAGCCGTCATCCGTGTACGCTATCAAGATGTACAGTTACCTTCTTGCGTCGCAGTTTCCGGTCACAGTAACGGTTTTGTCTGTTAATGAAGAAGGCAACCACCTGCAGAATAAACAACTGATCCGTGATTTTATCCACGGTCATTTTCCGGAGGCGGCTTATCACGTTGTGGACGGCGATCCGGAAGCAGAGATCATCCGGTACCTGAAAAATATGCCTAAAGACACACTGGTGGTGCTGGGAGCCTACCGCCGGGGCGCCGTGTCCCGCTGGTTCCGCGAAAGTATGGCTGATGTGCTGATGGCTGCGGTGGACCTGCCTCTGTTTATTGCGCATAACAAATAAAATCTTTTACATATGAGCCATTTTATCAGGGACTTTGCCTCCGTCCGGTTGTCAGATGTGGGGATTGTAGGAGGAAAAAATGCTTCCTTGGGAGAGATGACGGCAGCACTGGCCGGCAAGGGAATCCGGGTGCCTGCAGGATTTGCCACTACGGCAACGGCCTTTTGGGCCTTCCTGGACGCCAATGCGCTCCGCCAGCCACTGGCTGCGCTGATGCAGCAACTGGACCGTAATACTTTCTCTAACCTTGGGGAGACAGGCGCCGCCGCACGCAGGCTGATACTGGGAGCTGTGATGCCGGAGGAACTGAAGACAGCCATTACGGATGCCTACCGGCGCCTGGGAGGCGGGGAAGCGCAGGCTGTGGCTGTAAGGAGCAGCGCTACGGCGGAAGACATGCCGGAAGCCAGCTTTGCAGGACAACACGAGTCTTTTTTGAATGTACGTGGTGAAGCTGCGGTATTACAGGCGGTACAGCATTGTTTTGCCTCCCTCTATACCGACAGGGCCATCAAGTACCGGGAGGATAATGGGTTTGAACACGGCAAAATAGCCCTGTCAGCCGGTATTCAGCAGATGGTACAAACCGATAACGGTTGCTCGGGCGTGGGCTTTACACTGGACCCTGAATCGGGCTTCCGGGACGTCATATTGCTGTCCGGTATCTGGGGGCTGGGAGAGAATATTGTGCAGGGGAGGGTTATGCCGGATGACTTTTATGTGTTTAAACCTACCCTGAGGGCCGGCAAAAATGCGATTCTGCAGAAGAAGTTGGGCGACAAAGCATGGACCCTGTGCCTGGACGATACGCCGGGCGCCACCTCCCCGGTGATAAACAAACCAACAGCGGAAGCAGACCGCCGGCGCTTTGTACTGAATGATGCAGAGATACATCAGCTGGCTGGCTGGGCGCTGGACATTGAAGCGCATTACAATTGCCCGATGGACATAGAGTGGGCAAAAGATGGCGTCAGCGGTGAACTGTTCCTGCTGCAGGCGCGCCCGGAGACGGTACATGCCCGTAAGGCGGTCACCAGCCGGGAACAATATGTGGTGAAAGAAAAAGGAACGGTGCTGGTGAAAGGAGATGCTGTTGGCGAGAAACTCGCGACAGGTATTGCACGCCTGCTCAATTCCCCGGCCGAAGCGGAACAGCTGCAGGAAGGAGACATTGTGGTTACCGTTAATACGAGCCCCGATTGGGACCCTGTACTGAAAAAAGTGGCGGCTATTGTGACCGACAGCGGCGGGCGGACAAGTCACGCCGCTATTGTGGCGCGCGAGTTAGGCGTGCCTGCTATTGTGGGCGCTACGGGCGCCACAGCGGCCATCCGCGACGGCGAGGCTATCACGGTGTCCTGTTGTGAAGGAAAAACAGGTTATGTATACGCAGGTAAACTACCCTATGAGAAAAAGGACATTGCGCTGTCAGATATCACCATGCCTGAAAGCACGGAGGTGGCGTTGATTATCAGTGATCCTGACCAGGCCTTCCGGTTGTCCTTTTATCCGAATGACGGTGTGGGGCTGTTAAGAATGGAATTTATTATCACACATGCCGTCCGGGTACACCCGATGGCCCTCGTACATTTCGACCAGTTGAAAGACGAACGGGAAAAATCGGCGATCGCTGCATTGACCGGCCAGTATGAGAACAAACAACAGTTCTTTATAGACAAATTGTCCCAGGGCATTGCCACCATCGCGGCCGCTTTTTATCCCAAAGATGTGATCGTGCGCATGAGCGACTTCAAAACCAATGAATACGCGCAACTGCTGGGAGGAAAAGACTTTGAGCCAACGGAGGAAAACCCGATGTTAGGTTTCAGGGGAGCGTCCCGTTACTATAACCCCTTGTACAGGGAAGGTTTCGGGCTTGAATGTGCAGCCATCAAAAAAGTCAGGGGAGAAATGGGACTTACAAATGTCAAAGTGATGATCCCGTTTTGCCGCACTGCAGCGGAAGGCAGGAAAGTACTGTCCGTAATGGCATCCTATGGCCTTTCACGGGCAGATGGCCTGGAGGTGTACGTGATGGCGGAAATTCCTTCCAATGTGCTCGAAGCAGACGCTTTCGCTGAAATATTTGATGGGTTTTCCATAGGTTCCAATGACCTCACCCAGCTTACATTGGGGCTGGACCGGGATTCGGCTTTGGTGGCAGACCTTTTCAGTGAAGAAGACCCGGCGCCGAAAAAGATGATCGCGATGATGATACAGGCAGCCCGAAAAGCAGGTGTACGGATAGGGCTTTGTGGCCAGGCGCCCAGCGACTTCCCGGACTTTGCCGCTTTCCTGGTAAAAGAGGGTATTAACAGCATTTCCTTTAACCCGGATGCGCTGATACAGGGTATTGCCAACATCCGGCAAGCCGAAAAAGAAAATACTGTGTCCCCCGCATTTTAACGATCTGTGTCCTCTTTTCCTGCCGCTATTTTTCTATATTTATTGTTGATCAAAACGATACAACGATGGCTATAGAAAAGGTAAGAGAACATCTGAAGAGGTGGAACCGCGACAAAGACATAATTGAACTGGCTACTTCCAGCGCTACGGTGGACCTGGCAGGACAGGCGCTGGGGGTAGACGGTGCGCAGATCGCCAAATCCATCTCCCTGCATGACGCCAACGGCGGCGCATTGCTTATCGTCGCATCCGGCTACCATAAAATAGACAGTAAAAAGTTTAAAGACGAATTTGGTTTTAAGGCCCGCATGTTGTCTTTCGGGGAAGTAGAACCAATGATCGGTCATGCCGTTGGCGGCGTATGCCCATTCGGTGTAGCACCGCGTGTTAGCGTATATCTCGACGAGTCGCTGAGAGCTTTCGATACCGTATATCCTGCCTGCGGCAGCACTAATTCCGCCATTAAAATGACGATCGCCGATATGGAAGAAATGTCGGGCAATGTGAAATGGGTGGACGTGACCAAACCGCAGGAACGCTGACGGAAAAAATGTAAAATTGTCTCCCGGTCCGCTGAAAGACGACGGTGTTTAAAGTAAATTAGCGGGCTGTTATTTATTGAAACAAAACGTCTATGGGTAAACTGCATATTTGGGTGGGAAATTTTGAATCGGAAGCTTTGTTTGAAAAATATCTGGACCAGCGGCAATACCTGGAAGCCTGGGCTGTTTACGACCATGCGCCTCCCACAGGAGATCCGCAACAGGATGCGGAGCCGGACAAGGCAGGAAGGTGTGAATTCTGTAAAGAAACCGGGATGGATACCTACGATGAAGATGCTATCATCGTCCGGTATTATGACAACTTTATAGATGCCGCCGTTGTTGCGGAAGATACCAATGCGGACGAAGCAGCACTGGCGAAATTATGGAAGAAGCACAAACCGGCTGATGTAAACGCCCTTATTGCTTACGGAGATAATGAACTGTCGGCCAAAAAAGCGGCGGGCACGAAGCGCATGCAATACCTGGGAAGCGTGGAGGAAACGGTGGCTGGTGATGCCGGCGTACATCACCTGTGGGTGGGCGAAAAAGAAATGTTGACTGAAAAGGCGGCCGGCTTTAAAAATGGCCAGCCTAAAAAAATCATCAAAGCGCTCGGACTGAACGAGCAGGAAGTTGCTGCTATTACTTTCTATTATAGTGGTCAGAAAGAAAAGCCGGATGAGATGATCATCACGCAGATAGAAGACTTTACGATCGCGGAGAAAATGATTTTAAAAGCGGATAAGATGAAAATAACTGCCGCCGTCAATGCCCTTTTGGATATCGTGGTGAATAAATGTGCAGCCATAGATGCGGCGGCCATGAGTGATGTTTTAGGGATGAAGTATATCGGGAAGTTTGAATAAAAATACACCGTAAATAAAACGGCCGTCAGCGGATATCCGTTGACGGCCGTTCCGTTTTATGCCTTGCGCAGGTCAGGCCGCCTGCGTTGTTTTATTTTTCTTTAAAAGTGCATAACAGATATACAGGAAAACCAGCCATGCCGGGATCATTTCCACCGGCAGCTTCATGCCGGTGATCCACATCAGTACAAGGATGCCCACCAGGAATACCAGGCAGATATAGTTGGACAGCGGGTAGATAAATGAAGGGAACTTGGTGGATACCTGTTCGAGTTTTTTATGTTGTCTGAATTTCAGGTGTACCACGCTGATCATGATCCAGTTGATGATCAGGGCGGATACCACCAGCGACATAAGCACCTCCAGCGCCTGTTCCGGGATTAGTTTATTCACCACAATACAGATGGCCGCGAACAGTGCAGATACCAGCGTCGCTTTTACAGGCACATGATTTTTGTTGAGGTGTGACAGGAAAGCCGGCGCGTTACCTTGCTGGGCAAGGCCGTACAGCATACGGCTGTTGCTGTATACACAGCTGTTATATACGGACAGGGCGGCCGTGAGCACAATGAGGTTCAGTACATTGGCGATCAGGCTGGTGAAGTAGATGGTTTTACCGAAGAGGTTAAACTCAAATCCTTTCAGGCTTTCAAACACCATTACGAACGGGCTGCTGTCTGTTGTAATGCTTTTCCAGGGTGACAGGGAGAAGAGGATAATAAGAGCGCCCACGTAGAAGATCAGGATGCGGTAGATCACCTGGTTGGTAGCCCTGGGGATGGTTTTCTCCGGTTTGTCGGCTTCCGCGGCCGTGATGCCGATCAGCTCCAGCCCGCCGAACGAAAACATGATCATGGCGATGGCTGCGAAGAGGCCCTGGTATTTACCGTCGGCGCCTTTATCGAGCAGGCCTTTCGGGAAAAAACCGCCGTCGTTCCAGAGGTTTTCCACGCTGGCCTGTGCGCCGCCATGTCCGCTGATCAGCAGGTATACCCCGAAAACGATCATGGAGATGATAGCGATCACCTTTACGATGGAGAACCAGAATTCGGCTTCGCCGTATACTTTTACAGAGCTGAGGTTGAGCGCGTTAATGGCGACAAAAAAGAACAGGCTGGAAGCCCACAGCGGGATCTCCGGCCACCAGAAATGCACATATACGCCGATGGCGGTCAGCTCAGACATGCTGACCAGGATATACAGTATCCAGTAATTCCAGCCGGAGGCAAAGCCGGCGAAGGTGCCCCAGTATTTATAGGCAAAGTGGCTGAAGCTGCCGGACACCGGTTCTTCCACCACCATTTCGCCCAGCTGGCGCATAATAAAGAAGGCGATGACGCCTGCCATAGCATATCCGAGGATAACAGAAGGGCCGGCCAGTACGGCGGCGGGACCTATGCCCAGAAACAGGCCGGTGCCAATGGCGCCGCCCAGTGCAATCAGTTGAATGTGTCTGTTTTGCAGGCCTCTTTTAAGCTTCTGCGGATTTGGTTGTTCCTTTGTTTTTGTCAGTTCTTCCAAGGTAAAAACGGTGGGTAAGGTTGCAAGATGCGTTAATTTCTGCAAAACTGTAAACTAATAATATTTCACTTATTAGAAAAGTAAATTATATCAGGACAACAGGAAGGCTTCGTCCCAATACAGCGGACTGTCGAGCGTATGAGACAGAAGCGACAGCCCGATGCCGCTGCTGCCGTCCAGCAGGTCCCAGCAGTACTCCCATTGTTTATCCACTCCTTCCCAGCCGCGGACGCCGTAAACGCCGGCCTGGTCTGAGAAGGCTACTTTTTGCAGGGTGTTGTGATGCCAGTGGTCAGCGGCTGTGCGGAACAGCGGATCGCCGGTTTCATGCCAGAAGCGGCGGTAAAAGGCGGCGATGCCTGCGGAGCCGTGACAGAGGCAGGCGTCTACAATACCTGCTGTCTGGTCGGTATCCCGCCGCAGGGTATAATGCATCACTTCGAGGGCCTGCTGTTGCCAGCGTTCCTCCTGTAGCGCTTTGCCGCAGTGCCATAACGCCACCGCCACATTAAAATCGCCGTAACACCAGGAGAGGCGGCTGTAGGGCGCCCGTCCATCGAGGATACCGGGAAACAGCGCATGAGGGGTGCCGGCAACGCGGGGATTCTGATGGTGCCACATAAAATCGATGCATTCATAGATCAGCTGCCGGCAGGTATCCGGGGCGATGCCGGCGAGACAGGCGCGCGACAGGAGTATCAGCACGCTACAGGTGCCATGCGCCAGGCTGAAAGTGTCTACGCCAGACTCCCTCGGAGGGTCAAACAATACGAACACGGGAAGGCTGCGGCCATGGGGTGTCATCCGGCTGGCCGCCGCCACCGCCGCCACAAATTTCTCCAGGTGCGTACGCACCGCTTCCAGGTGCACATAGCTCAGCAGATGGTGACAGATACCGGCGCTGCCATGCAGCAGGTCGAAGTTCTGCTCCGCGAGGCATTTCTCACTTTCTGCAATAGCCGCGGGGATATAACCGGCCGATAATTCTTCGATATCAATGTCAATAAAACGTTGAGCATAGAGGTGTTGCAATAACCAGAACGGCCCCGTGGTGCCATTGCAGTAGGAGTAGCCGGCCACAGGCTGCGGCCGGAGCGCACCGTATAGCTGTTGTAACCAGCTGCCTGCACAGGGAGCCCGGTTGTCAACATACCGCTCATAATAAAAAAGATAAAGGAGCACACCCCAGGGCCCTTTGAAAAGGCTCTCTCCAAAATAAGGGTCATAAGTTTTCGACTCCAGTACCCGTAGATGGTCCTGGTAGATACGGGTCAACGCGGAACCGGTGGTCATACATAAGGATTAAAAACAGTATGGCAGGACCATGCCTGCCATACGTCATCAGGAAAAAATCAGTTGGGACAGCCGGATTGGGTAGATGGTTCTGCACAGCAGGGCCAGCAACGTAACGGGGTGTCCATGGAAAGCGCGGTACGGAAAGGTGCACTCACAGCCTGTGGTGCGTCGATCACGTCTGTTTGGTTCATAACAGCAATCGTCTCTTTCTGGAGGAAGAGTTTTTTGTCGAGGGACAGTTTTTCTGGTTGCATAAATTATGGTTTACGGGTTAAAAAAAAGCAGCGGGAATCATTACAGGTGGTGTGACAGGGCAGCTGACCAGATGTGCAAAAAAATGCCGGTTGTTATACTGCTTAGTTACGGCACTCGTAGGTGAGCGGCGGCTCTGCGCAGCATGGAAAACAGCGTGCCGGCGAATCCATGGAAAGAGCGGTGTGATAAGGGGCGCTGATAGCCTGCGGACCTTCTGCCACATCGGTAGCATTCATAACGGCAATTGTTTCTTTCTGGAGGAAAAGCTTTCTTTCGAGGGACATTTTTTCAGGATGCATAGATTTATTATTTACAGGTTGAAAAAGCTGAGGGAATCTTTACGGGCATATACTAAATGTAACTTTTTTCTTTCATTCCACAGGAGGAGGCCGGGTGAAAAAATGTACATGAAAAGTTTTGCTGACCGGTTTGACAGATTTTTGTAAATTTCCTGTGAATCAATTTTAAACCTACGAACATGCGCTACCTCCTGAGCATCCTCACCACCCTCTTACTGTCACTATCTGTGCTGGCACAAAACAAAACCGATGTCATTCTGAAAACCAACGGAGAAGAGATGAAAGGCAAGGTCCTGGAAATCCTGGACAATGATATCAAATTCACTTATGACGGTGAAACACTGGTGTATTCGGTTAAAAAATCCGATATCCGGAAAATCACGTTCAGCAGCGGAAGGGTACAAACATTTAATGCTGCCGCTACCGCGCCCGCTCCCGCACAGGCTGACAGCCAGCCCGCGGCCACCGGCGACTCCCGCAACAAGGTGGCCATTTTACCTTTTACGTTCACCAAAGATGGACAGGCTGCCCCCGAAGAAGTCAGCATGCAGGTACAAAACGAATGTTATGCATTGCTCAGCCGGCATTCCGGTGTATACACCGTGCTGGAGCCCAGGAGAACAGACGTACTGCTGAACAAAGCCAACATTACAAGAGCCAGCATTATGAATTATACGATGGATGAAATTGCCAGAATTCTGGGAGTAGAATATATTGTTGATGGTATGGTAACGCAGAACAGAACGACTCAAACAAGCTATGGCTCCAGCTCTTATCAGAACAAGGATAAAAAGGACGACGATAAAAAATCATCCGGCAGCAGCAGCACTTATGCTACCACCCAGCAAAATTATCAGAGCACACTGGACCTGAAGATATACAACGATAAGGGCGCAACTATTTACAGCCAGAACAGGAAAGCGTTCTGGAATACGGAAGATGCCTATAAATCAGCGCTGGAGTACCTGATCAAACGTTGTCCGCTGTACACCAAATAAGCTGTACGCTTACTGCGCTGCCATCTCCCGGATGAACGCCGTTTCTTTCGGATCGAACGGCGTACCGTCCGCCCGGAAAACATCATGATACCAGATGACAGGTTCCGCTTCTCCTCCTTTATTTCCCTGTGGATAGTTGGTTTGTGTTTTACCCGCTACCAGCCCCCAGTTAATAGCCCCGACACCGGCTTTTTTCATCATCGGAAGATGGGTGGCGAAAGTGCTGTTGTTGGGGCGTTTCATGTACTCCGTACAGATGACCGGCCGGTTATACCGGCGGAGCGTGTCAATGGCTTCCTGCATGGAAGCGCTGTCACGGTAGTTGTGAAAGGTGATGATATCTGACTGCTCCAGCTGGTATTGGTTAAAGTCGGTGAACTCCTTGTTCCAGATGCCGATGGTAAGCGGCTGTTCCGGCGCTTCCGCCCGTGCCCAGGCCACCACATTCTTCAGCAGCGGCCAGCTTTTGGCGCCGTGTTTAAAATGTCCCGGTTCGTTGTATAAATCCCAGACAGCTACCCGCTGGTCCTGTTTAAAGGTGCGGATGATATCCTGTACGTATATACGCAGGGTATCCATCAGCGTAGTGTCGCGGTCTATCAGTCCGCCGGGATCTTTGAGCCACCCACTGTTATGCACGCCAGGGATAGGCGCCGGCTGTAGGCCGGGCTGGTAGCTGTCGCGCCAGCAGTCATCAAAGAAAACGAACATGGTACGGATATGATGCCGTGAAGCGATGTCCAGGTATTGCCCCACGCGTTGTTTGAAGCCTTCACGGTCCTGCTGCCATGCCACATGGTGCAGATATACCCGCATGATATTAAAGCCGGTGGCTGCGGCGTAACCCAGCTCCCGGCTGATGGTGGCGGTATCGAAAGTGGCGGCCTGCCACATTTCCAGCTGGTTGACGGCCGTAGACGGAATGAAATTGGCGCCCAGCAACCAGCCCTGCTGCTGGTACCAGGCAGCGGCTCTGGCGGCCGGCCAGGGCGACTGGCCACAGACAGATAAACGGCAACACAAAACGAACATCAACAGGAGAGGGGCAGGATATTTCATGATGAATAGCAGGTTGATAATGCCGTCAAATATCCAATATCCTTTTCATTCAACAATGTTAATTCATCTTTACTGTAGCTCCGGTTTAAGTTTGTCGATCAGCACCGCGATGAACAGGAAACAGACGATCATCGGAAAGACCTGGTATCGGAAAACGATCGGGGACGCCAGGATGCCGAAACCGGCATTGACCAGCAATGTTATAAATACCAGCAACTGGCTGTCACGATAAGGCCGGCTGGCCGTTTTGCGCGCCGCAGATACAAACCACTTGACCATCAACCCCAGCAGCAACAGGTTCATCAGCCCGAATATAAAGGGAAAGAAAAACAACAAAGCGCGTTGCGCGCCGACAGCAGGGATAGAACGCAGCTGTTTGGACGGGTAATGGAACCAGTGTACCGCAATAGAAGAGACATCATAACTGCCAAGATTATACTCCGATAATTTCTCCAGTGGTGGTATGAAATAATTAAGCGTATTAGGCAGCAGGAAATATCGGCTGAAATAGAACGGATGTTGCCGGACCATATAGCTGCCGTATTTCGCGTATACCGGTGATACCATGCCCCACGACTGTATGCCTCCCGTAGTGTCGTCCTTAGGGCCGTAGGTAAGCGCCATATATTTTTTGAGGGGCGCATTCGGATGTTTCAGGTATATCGCCCCGTCAATGGGAGAGGGGATGCCGCTTCCTTTGGGAACGATGTCGCGGAAAAAATGTACTACCTCCCGGTGAAACGACTCGCAGCCGGCGGGCGGCTCAGGATACTCCTTCAGGTAGGGGAACATGTACAGCGCGTTGTTGGCCACCTGCCAGCCGCCGAAAACGGAGAACTGCGCAGTGCCGGTGACCTTCCGCGCCGCCTGTTCCGTGAATCTGATAAATCCCGCTATCAATAATAACGGCGCCGCAATCCCCAGTATCTTAAAAGGTATTTTCTGTGGACAGCGTAGCAGTACCAGCGCGGTGATCAGCGGGTAATACATCGCATTGTACCGCACCGTAAAAGCGATGGTGATAAGTATCGTATGCGCCAGCAGCAACGGCCAGGAGGGGCGGTAGAGCAGCCAAAGCAGCTGGGCAAACCAACAGAGGCTCAGGGCGAGAAACAGCCCGTCGCTGGAAATATAGTTGCAGATATAAAGCACCAGGGGATTAAACAGTAACACGTAAAACATCACTTTCCTGGTTTGTTCACCGGGTTGCAACCAGTAGCTCACCGTGAAAAACAAATAGAGCGCCGCGCTCTGTACCAGCACATACTGAAAAACGACCAGCGCGGTGTCTGAATGACTGATGACATGAAAGGCCCGCAGGAACAGGGTATAGCCGATAGGCCACAGGCTTACCTCCTGTTTCATGATGGCGGCATAGATGTAACTGTACGAGTCTGAAAAGAAATCGCCGTACGGATAAAGCAGCTTAAAAATTACCAGTTGGACCGCGATGGCGACAGCGGCGATTTTCAGGTACCGGCGGTTGAACGGGTTTTTCAGTACATACTGCCGGAATGTTTGAGGGAAATAGGGCATGGCACATCTTTATTTACTACTAATATTAACGACCGTCACTGCTTTGCTACCGGCACCCGGGCCGCCGGCGCGTTAAGAAATTATTATCTTTTTACTGCTGAAATACAGCAATAATCGGGTTTCCCGGCTGGCTGTCCGTTGGCACCTTTGCAGTACAATTTATTGATCATATGATAGAGCAATTTAAAGGAAAGGTGGTCTTCATTACAGGAGGCACCAACGGCATGGGCTTTGCCACCGCACAGGAATTTATAGGAGCCGGAGCGCGGGTGATTATTACCGGCAGAAGTCAGCAGACTGTGGATAAAGCGGTGGCCGCACTGGGACCGTCCGCCACAGGTATTGTGTCCGATGCAGGAAAGATGACTGATATACTGGCGCTGCCGGCGCAGTTGCAGCAACACACCGACAGGATAGACGTGTTGTTTGCCAACGCCGGGTACGGGAAGTTCGCTTCCATAGAACAGGTGAACGAGGCGCATTTCGACGAACTGTTTAACATACTGGTGAAAGGCACTTTCTTTACGGTACAGCAACTATTGCCGCTGTTGCCGTCCGGTGGTTCCATTATCCTGAACACTTCTTTTGTAACGGCTTTCGGCATCCCTTACTTCTCCGTGTATACCGCTGCCAAGGCGGCCGTGCAGTCTTTCATCAAAACATTTTCGATGGAGTGTACCGCTAAAGGCATACGGGTCAACGGTATCAGCCCGGGATATATCCGGACCAACATCTTTAATAACACCGGTCTGACGCCGCAGGAGATAGCAGGTACTATTGACAGTGTGATACCTACGTTGCCGTATAAACGTTTTGGTGAACCCTGGGAGATAGCGAAGACGGTATTGTTCCTCGCTTCACCGGATGCGGGGTATATACACGGTGCGGAGATACTGGTCGACGGCGGGCTGTCGAATGTGAAATAAGAGCTAAAAAAATACCAGCCAATTTATCAGGTATAGAGGGGAAGTAGTGCTTGAAAGTCAAACAACGGATAAAAAAGTACTACAAATGCGTAACGATTAGAATTAGTTTTGACACAAATTCTCCGTTATGAAATTTACCTCCAAGAGGCTTGCCATGGGGCTGCTGTGGCTCCTGTACAGCTTATCCCTGTCCGCTCAGCATAAAACGGTGACCGGCACCGTTAGCGACGATAAAAGCGCTCCGTTGCCGGGTGCCACCATCCGGCTGAAAAATACCAACATCGCAGCAGTATCGGATACCAAAGGTCATTTTACGATCAGCGTCCCGGACGACAACGGCGTGCTGGTTATTTCCTTCACCGGGATGGAGACGAAGGAAGTAGCCCTGCAACGCCGTTCGTCCGTTGCCGTTACACTGGGTTATGCCAATACCAACTTATCGGACGTAGTCGTTATCGGCTACGGCACTGTCAGGAAAAGAGACCTGACCGGCACCGTGTCTACCGTAAAAGGATCGGAACTGACCCGTTCTGCCGTAAGTTCACTGGAGCAGGGCCTGCAGGGCCGTATGTCCGGCGTGGCCGTTACCCAGAATGATGCCGCTCCCGGTGGTGGCCTCAGCGTCCAGATACGCGGCGTCAGTACCCTGCTGGGCAGCTCGGAGCCGCTGTACGTGATAGACGGCGTACC
This sequence comes from Chitinophaga oryzae, assembly GCF_012516375.2. Taxonomy (NCBI): domain Bacteria; kingdom Pseudomonadati; phylum Bacteroidota; class Chitinophagia; order Chitinophagales; family Chitinophagaceae; genus Chitinophaga; species Chitinophaga oryzae. The sequence continues at coordinate 6,504,100 of NZ_CP051204.2, read as the reverse complement.
CGTGGCCAACGCCCGCGCCTCGCTGAAACAGGCCGGCCCGCAGGAAGAGAACCACATCATCATGACCAACACCAATCCTTTGTCGTCTATCTCACCGGCAGACATAGAATCGGTGGAAGTCCTCAAAGACGCTTCCGCTACCGCCATCTACGGCTCCCGCGGGGCCAACGGCGTAGTGATCATCACCACCAAAAAAGGCAAGGCGGGTAAAGGCAAAGTGTCGCTCAACACTTCACAGGGCATCGCTACCGTTAGCAGGAAACTCGACATGCTGAACGCGCCCGAATATGCACAGTATGTGAACGAAGCCTATAAAAACGCCGGTTTCAGCGACCGTGATCTGCCATACAGCGGTACCAATGGTAAGCTCTCCCCCGAACAGATACGGCAGCATTTCGGCGACGGTATCAACTGGCAGGATGAAATATACCGTAATGCCCGTATCCAGAACTATGAACTGGGCATTTCCGGCGGCAATGACAGGAACACGTATTCCATCATGGGCAACTACCTCGTGCAGGAAGGCGTGATCAAAGGCTCGGAGTATAAACGCGGCGGCCTGCGCCTGAACCTCGATAACCAGGTGAACGACTGGCTGAAGACCTCCACCAACCTGGCCTTCAGCAGATCGGGCAATGCGCTGGTAAGAACGGCGGCCACCACTTCCGGCCTGGAAGGCGGCATTGTGCGCGGCGCACTGAACTATCAGCCTATCCCTTATTATACGGTAGACAGCAACAACCAGGTGCATGTGATCGATTATCAGCATGACCGCTCCGTTTCACAGGATATCTTCAACCGCTTTGGCGCCAGTCCCCTGCGTTATACCGATGAAGTAAAAAGCAAACAGACGGTCAATAATGGCTTCGGCGGCTTCAATGCCTATATCACACTGCCGGCAGGCTTTATGTTCCAGGCCAGGCTGGGCGCCAGTTATTACGATCAGCTGAACGAAACCTACTACCCGCGCACGGTGTCTGAAGGGCGTGCCACCAACGGCAAAGCGATCGTGAGCAGCAGCACTTACACCAGCCTGCTGACTGAAAACCTGCTCACCTGGAAAAAAGAAACGGGTAAACACCGCATCGACGCTTTGGGCGGGTTCTCCTATGAATCCAGCATGAGCCGTTTCCGCACTTCTGAAACCCGCAATTTCGCGGATGATAAACTGGGCTACTACAGCCTGAAAGAAGGGCTGTCTGTGGCGCCTACCGTTACCGGCACCACCGCATGGCAACTGGCGTCCTTCATCGCCCGCGCGAATTATGCTTACGCCGATAAATACCTCTTTACCTATACTTTCCGCGCCGACGGCTCTTCCCGGCTGGCGAAGAAATGGGATGCCTTTAACTCCGTAGCGCTGGCATGGCGGATGAGTGAAGAACCTTTTATCAAAAACCTCCGTGTTTTCTCCGACCTGAAACTGCGGCTCGGCTATGGTGAATCGGGCAACCAGGCAGTATCGCCCTACAGCTCCAAAGGCATTCTCTCCGGCGTAGTCGCCAATATCGGCAACGCGCTGGTATCCGGTGTAGACCAGACCAGCCTGCCGAACACCGGCCTCAAATGGGAACACAGCGGCCAATATAACATCGGGCTGGATGCGGCCTTCGCAGACCGCTTCAATTTCTCGCTGAACGTATACCAGCGCAATACCCGCGATCTGCTGCAACAAATCACCATCCCTGCTTCCACCGGTTTCACCGTGGCGACGGTGAACGCGGGCAATATGCGCAACAACGGTATTGAACTGGAAGTAGGCGCCACCGTCGTCAAAGGGACTTTCAACTGGAACATCTCCGCCAATATCTCCCGCAACAGCAATGAAATCACCGACCTCGGTCCGGTGGAAGAACAGTTCGCCAACAGGCTGGGCGCCGGTTACGGCCTCGACGCCAAACCCTTCATCCAGAAGAAAGGATATGCAGTAGGCACCGTATGGGGCTTCGTGGAAGATGGCATCTTCCAGAACCAGAAAGCAGTGGATGATTATAAGTCCGTACAACAAAACGCCAAAGTAGGACAGATGCGCTATAAAGACCTGAACAACGACGGCGCGCTCAATGACCTCGACAGGACAAAAATCGGCGACATCAATCCTGACTACACCTGGGGCTTCACCAATAATTTCAGCTATAAGAACTTCGATCTGAGCATCCTTGTCACCGGAGTGCAGGGCAACGACGTGCTCAACGCGAACCTGTTGAATTTTTATACGCTCAACGGTTCCGGTAACATTCCGAAATACATTTATGAAAGTACGTGGAAGGGCGAGGGCACTACCAACAGTGTGATACAGGCCAACCAGGGAAACACTACGTCGGCTAATTTCTCCCGTTCCTTCCTGGAAGACGGTTCTTTTATCCGCATCAAAAACGTACAGCTGGGATACAATCTGCCTAAGATAAAAGGCATCTCCGGCGCACGGGTGTTCCTGAATGCCGTGAACCTCGTGACATTCACGAAATACAAAGGATATGACCCGGAAGTAAGCGCCTTTGAAAATGCCAATATGCGTGGCGTGGACCTGGGCAGTTATCCGCAGTCCCGCACCATTAGTATAGGCGCTAACGTTACCTTCTGATTTTGTTTATTCGATTCAATCAACCGTCATGAAAAAACTACTGTATATATTTCCGCTGTTGCTGGCGCTGATGTCTGTTGTGTCCTGCAGGAAAGCGCTGGAAGAGGATGTGTATGATTTTAAAGACCCTGAGAATTTTTACCGCACGGATGCCGACCTGCTCCAGGGCATCAATGGCGTCTATAAAAACCTGATGACATGGGACCTGTATATCTCTCCTGCGTGGAACGCCGTACTGGGAGAAGATGACGATCTGTTGCTGGAGAACTGGATGGGTGGCGGTTATGCCGGTAATCAGAACGGCCAGTGGTACATACAGCGTCCGTGGAATGGCTTTTACTACGTGGTGCAGCGCGCTAACCTGGTGCTGAAATATGCCGCCAGCGTAACCGGCGATACCGCTATGATCAACCGTATCAAAGGCGAGGCTTATTTCCTGCGGGGTTTCTGTTACGCGGAGATAGGAATGCGTTTTGGCGCAGCGCCTATCCGTACCGAAGCTTATGACCCTACACAGACGAAAGATATTGCCCGCAGCCCTTTGGAAGACGTGTATAAACAGGCGGTGGTCGACCTGAAAACTGCGGCGGGGTTGTTGCCCGCCAACTTCAGCAGCGGCAAATACACGGAGGCCGACCGTGGCCGTCCGACGAAAGCGGCTGCGCTGGGACTGCTGGCGCGGGTGTACCTGCACCTGGCCGGCAGCGAAGTGAAACAGGCCGCTTACTTCAAAGAGGCGGCCGATGCGGCCAAAGCGGTAAAAGACATGGGCGACGCTACTGGTTTCCCGGCGCTGGAAACCAATTATATGACGGTATTTGACCAGGCTACGCAGGACCGAAGCAAAGAGATGTTGTTCTCCGTGCCCGCTACCAACGCGCCTAACCAGGGACCGGAGCTGCCGGGCTACTTTTCTCCTTCCGGTTTGTATGCGGGTGGTGGCAGCAATGGCTTTGTGAGCCTGCGTACCGATTTCGTTAAAACCTTTGAGGCCAATGACAGAAGGGTCGCTTTCGGGACCGCGCTGTGGGATAGCTGGAAGGACCTGAGCGGCAACGAGCTGTATCATCTCAGGACATTACCTGCGGGCAGCACACTGGTCAGCGAAGGCAGCTGGGGAGCTGAATACGATGGTGGCGGTGGGTACGGACAAAACACCTACCGGCTGGGAGCCAAAACAATTTATGCTACGCCCCGTTATTACTCTAAAAAGTATGTCGACGCCGGTGCGCAGGCCAAAGATGAAAACGGCAACAACCCTGTCATTATCCGTTACGCTGATGTACTGCTGATGCTGGCGGAAGCCCGCAATGAAGTGACCGGGCCGGATGCAGATGCTTATGCTGCCGTGAACGCCGTAAGACAGCGCGCCGGCCTTGCACCGCTGCCTGCCGGTCTTTCACAGACCGATTTTCGTACAGCCGTGCGGGTGGAACGGCGGCATGAGCTGTACGGCGAGTTCCGGCGCCGCTTCGACCTGGTGCGCTGGGGCACCTGGATCAGCGTGATGAATGCCGCCGGTCGTCCACGTTTGCCTTACCAGTTGTTGTACCCGTTATCACAGGAGGAAATAGCCGGCAATAAACTGATCACCACCAATAACCCGGGTTACTGATGAAGAGATTAACATTACTGCTATTGTTGCTGACAGGCTGTATGCGCCTGTCAGCCCAACAAACCGCCGATCCGCTGGCGACGCCGGCCACGAAAAAACTGCTCCGGCAATTACAGGGCATATCAGGAAAAGGCGTGCTCTTTGGGCACCAGGATGACCTGCCGTACGGCGTAGGCTGGAAATACCAGCATGGCCGCTCCGATGTAAAAGACGTATGCGGCGACTATCCCGCGGTATACGGGTGGGACCTGGGCCATATAGAAATGGACAGCCCGCATGACCTGGACAGCGTGCCGTTTGACAGTATGCGCACGTATGTCCGTGAAGTAAATGAACGCGGCGGGGTAAACACCATCAGCTGGCATCTCAACAATCCCGGTAACGGCGGTTCCGCCTGGGACACCTTTCGCGTAGTGAAAGATATCTTGCCGGGTGGCACTAAACATCACGTATATACGGGCTGGTTAGACAAAGTGGCCGCCTGCCTGCTGGGCCTTAAAGCGGCAGATGGTACGTTGATTCCCATCATCTTCCGGCCTTTTCACGAACATACCGGCAGCTGGTTCTGGTGGGGGCAACGGCACTGTACCACGGAGGAGTTTGTGCAACTCTGGCGTTTTACCGTACGGTACCTGCAAAGTAAACAGGTACATCACCTGCTGTATGCTTACTCCGCGGCAGACTACGCCGATGCGGCAGCCTACCTGGAACGGTATCCGGGAGATGATATGGTGGACATCATCGGTACCGATGCCTACCAGTACAGCTCCTCTGCTGCGTTCACCGCTTTGCTGCAGCAAAGGCTGGGCATCCTGGAAAAGATAGCGGATGCCCGTCATAAGGTATCTGCGCTGACGGAGACCGGCTACGAGCGGATTCCGGAAGCCGGCTGGTGGACCGGCACCCTGTTGCCCATACTGAAATCTTACCGCCTTGCGTATGTGCTCTGCTGGCGCAACGCGCATACCGGCCATCATTACGTGCCCTACCAGGGACATGGCAGCGTGGCGGATTTCAAAAAGTTTTACGACGATCCGGCCACACTGTTTGAACGGGACTGGAAACGCCTGTCCCGACAGCTTTAATATTCAACTATTAACTGATGATATGATGCATTTTAGCGAGCGTTTAACAGCGCTGGAACAAGCGCAACAGCTGCTGATAAGCAGGAACAATGAAAGACAAACGCCGGGGAACGGCATTTTCGACCGTTACCGCTACCCGGTATTAACGGCGGCGCATGCCCCGCTGGAATGGCGTTACGACCTGCGCCCGGCTTCCAATCCATACCTGATGGAGCGCTACGGCGTCAATGGAGTGTTTAATGCCGGTGCTATTAAATGGAACAACAAATACGTGCTGATGGCCCGCGTGGAAAGTGTGGACCGTAAGTCTTTCTTCGCGCTGGCGGAAAGTGACAACGGCATCGACGGTTTCCGCTTCCGGGAGTATCCTGTTACGGTCCCTGAAACGGAAGACCCGGATACGAACGTCTACGACATGCGCCTGGTAAAGCATGAAGACGGTTATGTTTATGGCTTGTTCTGTACAGAAAGAAAAGACCCTGCAGCACCTGCCTATGACCAGTCCGCGGCCATTGCCGCCTGCGGGATTGTACGTTCCATGGACCTTGAGCGCTGGGAGCGGCTGCCTGACCTGGAAACGCCTTCGCCGCAGCAGCGGAATGTGGTGCTGCATCCGGAGTTCGTACAGGGGAAATATGCTTTTTATACCCGCCCGCAGGATGGTTTCATCAGCGCCGGTACCGGTGGCGGCATCGGTTTCGGCTTATGCGACGATATGACCCGCGCCGTGATCACGGAAGAAAAAATCCTGGACCCCAAAGTATATCATACGGTATATGAACTGAAAAACGGGCTGGGGCCTGCACCCCTGAAGACGCCACAGGGATGGCTTCACCTGGCGCATGGTGTGCGCAATACCGCAGCAGGATTACGTTACGTGTTATACCTCTTTATGACCGACCTGGAAGACCTTACCCGCGTGATACATAAACCGGCAGGTTATTTTATGGCGCCGGAAGGGGAGGAGCGCGTGGGCGATGTGTCTAATGTATTGTTCTGTAATGGCTGGATTGCGGAGGAAGATGGGAAGGTTTTTATTTACTATGCGTCTTCGGATACACGCATGCATGTGGCTACCAGTACTATAGGCCAGCTGGTGGATTATGTGGTCAATACGCCGGCGGATGGTCTTCGTTCAGCCGTGACGGTGAATACTATCTGCAGGATCATCGATCAGAATAAAAACCGATAAAGATACAAGTGAATGTGTTAACCCGATACGTGCAAGGAGGGCGCTAAGGCCCTCCTTTTCTTTTGGTTTTGTTTATTTGAAATTCCAGAGGAACAACAAATAGGTATCAAATTGATGAAGATATGATTGCTGAGGTATCTGTTGCCTTGTCCAGGTGCCGTAGGCCCCGATGGTGGCCCTGCCGCGGATATTCTTCTGGAAGCCTCCCGTGAGCGAGGTGGAGGTGAAGCCTGCCACTTTGCCAAACTGGAAGTTGCGGCTGCGGTCGTCCGGTGAGGCGCCGATGTTGCCGATCAGGGCGATGAAGTCCTGCCGGTCGTTCAGGTAAAAGCGGTTCGTCAGCGTGTAGGCCTGGTACCACTGATGTTCGTCATTGGTGAAAAAGCCGCGCAGGTTGACCCAGTAGTTACCGAAGTATTTCCCTACGGAAGCCACGGCGGAATAGGTATTGATGGTGTCGCTTTTTACATAACGGCCGCCCAGTTCGCCTTCCCATCCCTTCTTAAAATTACGGAAAAGGGAGTAGCCTGCGCGGACAGTGGGGAACACATCGGAGTTGGACCATCCGAACAATCCGTAGGAATAATACCGGGGATTGTGGGTGTAATAACTCTCTGCTTCCAGCTGGATGCCGTTGCCTGCTTCCCTGCTGCCGTAATTGAGCCTTCCCGTGATAGTGCCCCGCTGGAAGCGGTGCAGGTATTGCAGGGAGGTAATGCTGGCGGGCTCCAGGTCGCGGCTGTAAACAGACTGCAGGTGAATAATACCCACCTGGTTCTTATACGTATAGCCGTTGAGGTGATCGGCATACTGTTGCCATTTCTTTTCGCCGGGTTGTAATTTGCGGAGCTGTCCGGCTACCATGGCGGCGTCTGCGTAGCGGTGCAATTGTTCCAGCGCGTTGGCTTTCTGCGACAGCAGCGCCGGCTGGTTGGCGTTCAGCGCCAGGCCTTTGTCGGCATATACCAGCACGGAATCGTACTGTTTACGGGCCGTGGCGGTAGCGGTGAGGTTGTACAACACAGCTGTATCTGACGGCGCCAGTGCGTAAGCTGCCTGGTACAAGGCTGCGGCGCTGTCCCATTGTTGGGCTTCGCGCAGTTGTTTGCCATGGGCCAGCAGCTGGTCGAGGTACATCTGCCGCAGTGCCGTGTCGGCAGGATAGCGGCGATGCAGGTCTGCGGCGATGTTGCCGGCTTCCGTATATCTGCCTGCCTGCTGCAGCAGGGCTGATTTTTTCTGCAACAGCAGCGAATCATTGTTCAGGTAGCCCAGCGCGCGGTCGGTATATTCCAGCGCCTGCGCGGGTTGCTGTTGTTCGTTTTTACCGTTGATCAGGTATACCCACGCGTCTTTGCCGGACGGTGCATATTGCAGCACTTTCAGCAGCAGAGGCTCGGCGGCGCTATATTGTTTTTGGGCGATATAGCTTTTGGCGGCCAGCATTGCCTGGTCGATATAAGCCTGGCGGTAGCGTGTTTCGGCGGGGTAACGTGTCATGAGCGCTTCACTGATGGCTGCGGCTTCGCTGTACTGCCGGGTCGCTTCGAGCAGCCCCGATTTCTTGAACAGCAGGGCGGTATCGGTGGGTTGTTTGGCCAGTACCTGGTCCAGCAGCGATAGGGCTTCCTGTGGTTTGCCCAGTGTCGTTTGTACATTGGACAAGCGCAACAGCAGCTCTTTGCGGCCCGGCATCTGCTTCAGGGCTGTTTGCAGGACGGCGGCAGCTTCACCTGGCTTTTGCTGTTGTACCAATCTGCTGGCACGTAACAGTTGCAGGTCGGTATAGATTTGCTCATGCGTAGCACCGGGATGAAGCTGCAACAGCTTGCCGGCTGTTGTTGCGGCGGCGCTGTAGTCCTGCGTTTTTTCCTGTATGCCGATTTGTTTTCTTAAGATGTCCACATCACCGGGAAACACCTGTAATGCTTTGTTGCACCATTCGTTGGCGGCGGCATAATCGCCCCGCTGGTTGGCCTGGTTGATCAGTTGCTGGTACACCGCTTTGTTGCCGGGCTGCAAAGCCAGCAATTGTTCTGTGTATATGGCCGGCGCATTCGGCTGGCGGGCCAAAGCGGCGTACACGTCTGCCAGGTGTTGTTTGTACAGTGGCTGACCCGGATATTGTTTATGTAACCATTGGGCGTCTTCCAGTGCGGCGGCAGAGTTGCCGTTCGCCAGTTGTATGGAAGAGCGTTTTAACCGCCATGCGGCGCTGTCCGGGTGAAGGGCCAGCAATTTATTATAATAGGAAAGCGCTTCCCTGGAGCGGCCCTGTCCTTCCAGGGTAGAAGCCATTCCCTGTAACGCTTCTGCATTATTTTTGTCTTTTAACAGTACCTGTTCGTACATTTTTTCGGAGCCGCTCAGGTCCCCGGTTTTACGTCCGCGGCGGGCGGCCTGTATCTGGTAGTCTTCCAACAGGGAGGCTACTTTTGGATCTGACATATAATGATTACGCAGCAGTCCCATGACTTTCGCCTGCGTTACCACGTCGCCGCGTTCTTCTGCCAGCCCGTATTTTTTTAGCAGCAGGTCTTTGTCGAGCGGTGTTTTCTCCAGCAGCATATCTACATAACAGCTGGCTTCGGCGGTATTGCCCTGGCTGTAGTAGAGGTTTACCAATGAATGGAGGGCATCGCTGTTGGCCGGCTCTTTCCGGAGCACAACGTTCCACTCGAAAGCCGCAGCCACAGGCTGGCCGGTTTCCTGGTACAGTTTACCCAGCAGGATGCGGATATCTGTATAGTCCGGGCTTTGAGACAATGCTTTTTTACAGAATTTGATCGCTTTTGCGTAGTCCTTTTCTTCGTTGCGGGCTTTTAAGGCCATTTTATACAGCACATCGGAAGAAACAAGACCGCTGCGCTGGGCGCTCAGTCCTGAGTATATCAGTAATAAGGAGAGGAAGAATACAATACAACGCTTTTCCACACTTCGCTGTAACATGGTCTTAAGTAGTTTTTTGAAGGTTTGAAGATTGATTGAATCCCTGCCGCTGCATATTTCCCCAGGTATGTTTTTTACCGATCAGCTGATTGAAATATCCTCTGATGGCGGAGAAGAGTACGATCGGGTGATAGATGAAAGGCTCTGCCAGTGACAGGATACAGAGCTGCCATACTTCTTTCCAGCTTTGATAGTAGCGGAAGATCAGCTGGTCCCACAGCATAGAGAGGGAGGTGATCAGGATGGAAAAAGTATAGATGAACACCAGGAGGATGATGGCATAATCCCAGTTGATCAGGTGGTTAACAATAATATAGATGTAATAGATGATGCCGGCAAACTCGATCAGCGGCGCCAGCAGCTCAAAGAAGAAGTTATAGGGGAAGATGATCAACCCTAATTTTTTGTATTTCGGGTTGAACAATACTTTTCTGTGTTTGCCGAATATCTGGGCGAGTCCTCTGGCCCAGCGTACCCGTTGGCGGAAGAACACTTTGTAGGTGGCGGGAACTTCCGTCCAGCAAAGTGTTTCCGGGATGTAATGGATGCGGTAGGGCAGGTCCTGTTCGCACATGTAGCGGCACATACGTACCACCATGTCCATGTCTTCGCCGAAGGAGCCGGGGTCGTAGCCGCCTGATTTGATAACGATGTCTTTATCGAACAGGCCGAGGCCGCCGGACACGTTGGGGACCGCGTTGATGAAAGTCCAGCCCATTTTACCGAGCAGGTAGGAGCGGATATATTCCATTTCCTGGAAGCGTGGCAGCAGTGCTCCGGGCACGCGCACGCGGGTGATGACGCCGGCTTCCACGTCGCAGGAGTTGGCCGCCCGTAGCGGGGCGCCGGTAGCGATCACTCTTTCCGGATCGTCCATGAAAGGTTTGATGAGTTTCAGCAGGGTGTCGCTGGCAAGGATGCAATCCACATCTGTGTTCAGGAAGTAGTCGAACGAAGAGGCGTTGATGCCGGCGTTTACCGCATCGGCCTTGCTTTTACCGTTGACTTTGTCCAGCACCAGCAGTTTGGAATAGGCCGGGTTGGAAGATTTAAAGAAACGTTTAACTTCCTGGCAGGGGATCTGCTGGCGGTAGGCGAAGTTTACTTCCACCAGTTCAAACTCGTTGATCAGCTTTTGCAGGGTATCGTCTTTACTGCCGTCGTTCACGATCACCACTTCAAAGCGGGGATAGTTGAGCGCCAGCAAAGACCGTACATTGGCGATGATGGTCACGCCTTCATTATAGGCGGGCGCGATCACGGAAATACCGGGCGTGAGGGGCGAGGCCACCAGCATCTGCTGGCCTCTTATTTTGTTTTTCCACAGGCTGCGGCGGATCGCGATGAGCGACAGTACCGCCAGCAGGATGTAAAACAGAAATAGTCCGGCACAATAGACGAATATTGCGCTTTCGTAAAAATCAGTGATGTATTTAAGTATTGCAGAATACATGATTAGTATTTAATCAGGGGGTTCAGACTGTGTTGCAGCAGCAGTTTCCTGGTGCCGGTGAGCGATTGCTGTAGCTGGGCTACCAGGCCGCTGGCAAGTGCTTTATGGGCTACAATGGAGTGTGCCGCGTGTTTCATGAGCAGAAAATCATCCGTATGTTCCAGTTCCTGTTGCAGGAAACCGATGAAATTACCTGAGCCGATGCGGCCCAGCGCTTTCAGTATTTCCAGTTTGCAGCTGTCTGGCTGCGTCGGATACATGTCTACCAGGACGGGTTCTGCTTCCAGTGCCATCAGCTTGCCAAGGTTGTTGATGGTAACGGCCCGCAGCTGTTCATCTTCCGTTTTCAGGAGGTTGATCATGGCCGGTATCGCTTCCGGTTGCTGGAAGTAGGCTGCCAGCTTCAGACAGAGCACGATGACCGTTGGGTGGTACTGCGGATCGATCCATTGGGCGAAAGAAGGCATGGGGATGTCTTTCCGCAGGGAAATGATCCGGAACAGTTCAAACTGTTCCCATGCCAGCAAAGGTTCTTTCACGTGACTGAAAAACGCAAAGGGGGCGTCGGGGGAGCATTGCACCCAGTAACAACGCGCCATTTCCCGGATGTACTGATCGCGGCTTTGGGTGAGGGACAACACATGCGCATTGTTCAGCAGTACGCCCATGCCGGATAATTCCACGAGGGCGTTGATCACTTTTTTGCGGCGGCCGGACTGCAGGGCAGCGGCGGCATCGCGGTGCAAACCCAGTTCGAGGTACAGCTGGCGGAGCAGCAGCGGAATATCCCCGGTGAAGTTGTTGCGGTATTCCAGCAACTGGCTTTTAAATACATCTGCCGCCCATTTTTCCTGCAGGGGGAGGGTTTCGAAGGCCTCCAGCGGCAGGGCTACGGGGGTGTCCGGATCACCCAGTGATTTGTAGATGATATGTTCCAGCAGCAGCTCATTCACTTTTTCGCGCAGGGGCCTTTCTTTCTTCGCCCGTCTTTCTTTCTGCCAGCGGAAGAAGATCATGTATATGTATGCCACGGCTGTACCGGCAACGGCCAGCACGCTTACGATGATGGCGATCTGTATCACCAGCGGGAAGTAGGCAAAATAGTATACCAGGTCCTCCAGCCATTGGCGGAACGACGTCATGAAATTCATTATCGGTAATTGGTTATGGAATTAAATGGTGTTCTTTGCTCTTTGTTGAATCAGGCGTTTTACTCTTGAGGCAAGTTCTGATGGGTTAAACGGTTTCTTCAGATAGTCGTCTACTCCGATATCAAAACCTTCCGTGATGGTCTTTTCATGTGTAACTGCAGACAAAACAAGAATGGGGACGTCCAGATGGAGCTCGTTGCGCATTTTGCTTACCAGTTCCATACCATTGGCGTAGGGTAACATCAGGTCAGTAATGACCAGGTCAAATTTTGATTGCTGCAGATACCGCATAGCGTCCTGTCCGTTTTTGGCGATGCTGATGATATAGTCCTGTTTCCTTAAAATAATTTCTATCGCTTTACAAACAAATTCATCGTCTTCCACTAAGAGAATACTATACATACGTAATGTTTTTGACAGATTGAATAAATGATAATACCCCCTTTAATTCGTCGCATGACAATTAATACACTCCGATGCATGGGCCGTCTACATGCGATCGCGTGATGATTTCGATACATTAAATAAAGTCAGAAGTGCTTTTCCTTCCACCTGAGGGATTAAGAGTACTCATAGTAATAACAAAGCGGTTAACTCAATAAAAAAGATGGCAAATTTTAATTGGTGCTGAGGTTCGAACGTCTCATTTGTTTCGCGAAGTTATGCATAATCCATGCCAATCTGAATACATTAACAATCAGTTCGCAATGGTGGCGGGTTTCGTAGATATTAAAAATAAAACATATTATATTTTATGATATTTTATTTTGTTTTTTTAGAGGTGCTTTTTTACACTTAATCGTCTTCCGGTGGCATGGTAGATGCGGGTACTTTCCAGGTCTTCATAAGCGTAGTTCATACGAAAGACGCAGCCAGCGAAAATTTAATTTGTGTAACAAGATTGTTACGTATATTTGTAACAAGATTGTTACAAGTTATGGAGACGAGAAGAGATGTATTTCATGCTATCGCGGATCCCACCCGGCGCGCCATCCTGCATATGCTCGCAGGAAAAAAGATGAACCTGAACGCCGTAGCTGAGGAGTTCGACATCAGCCGCCCTGCCATCTCCCGGCATATTAAAGTACTGACGGAATGCGGCATGGTGATCATTAAACAGGAAGGAAGGGAACGCTATTGCATCGCCAACCCGGCCCCCCTCAGTGAAGTGGAAGCGTGGATGAAAACCTACAAAGCTTTCTGGGCCGACAGCCTCGACGCTTTGGATGAATTCCTGAAAAAACAACGTACCCGGAAAAAATAAGCTTCACCATATGAAAAAAATAACCGATCAACGCGTTTTCGTTCAGGTGGAAAAGGCTTTTGACGAGCCTGCTGAAACTATTTTCGACGCCTGGCTGGACACAGACATGCTAAGCCACTGGATGTTCGGGCCTGCCGTGCGCAACGAGGAAGTGCTGAACCTCACCAACGACCCGCGCCCTGGCGGCCGGTTCAGTTTCCAGGTGAGAAGAGACAATGAAATCCTCAACCACATCGGGGCTTACCTGGAAATTAACCGCCCCTCGCTGCTGGTATTTACCTGGGGAGTAGATATCGAACCGGGCGATGAAAGCGTAGTCACCATCCGCATCACCTCCACCGCCACGGGCTGCGTATTGCAACTGGAGCATGATATGGACATCAAATGGTCTGAATATGCAGACCGCACCGAAGAAGGATGGACTTACATGATCGGGTTGCTGCATAATTATCTGCAACGGCACCGGAATAAATAACCGCCATGTTTGGCCCCTGATTTTGATCCCAGGGCTCACGCCCGGGGCTACAATCTTATTCAGGCTTTTATGTAAGCAGCGTATCTAAATGGAAGCTTGAATGACATCGTAGCCCCGGGCGTGAGCCCGGGGATCAAAATATGGGGATCAAAATATGGGGATCATGGATAAATCGCCCGGGGGATCAAATGGCAAAATTGCCTTCAGGATTCAATCCTGAAAGCAATTTGATGCATTTCCGCCTAGGGTATTACCACCACATTCGTGGAGTTGGTTTGTTGGATCACCGCGGTCAACGGCCGGGTTTCTCCTGTGAAATTATTCTGACGGATGGTGCAGCTGTCCGTCGTATTGAGGTAGATACCGTAATGCGTGCCTGGCTGAATAAACCCGCTGACATTGCTGGTGAAAATATTTTTCCCTACCACGCTGCCTGTGGCATTAAATAAGGTGATGCCATGCTGGGCGAAGTTCTCCACTTTATTATCATTGATGAGAATACCGTTGTGCGGCCGAGCGGGCGCTATGACATCCACGTAACGGCTTCCCTGTAATACGATCTTCTTAAACTTTACCGTGATCGCCCCTTCATCTACCCCCAGGTTATCATAAGCGCAGTCGCGGATGTGATTACGCAGGATATTCACCTTGCTGCTGTACAGGCCATTGAGCCATTGTGCGGCTTCGTTGTACAGCGCCACCGCCGGAGAGGAGCAGTTGAACAGCCGGTTGCTGTCTACTGCACCATTGGCGGAACGCAGGATCACGCCGCGGCCACGGACGGTGAACTGGTTGTTATACACATAAAACTGTTCATTGCGCCGGGTACTGTTGTACAGCTGCGCGTTCTGCTGCTGGTCGGACAGGTTCACGTCTGTAATGGCGGCGTAACTGCTGTCTGCAATAGCGGGCGTGAACTGTACGGTAAAGGTACCTTGACCGGTATTGGGTTGTACGCTGGTGACGGTGAAGTTTTGGGAGATGACATTACCGGTTTTCGGGATATAGATATCGAAGTGGTCGCCGGTTTTGAAGTTCATGAAATCGCTTTTCACCGTCAGGCTGTTGGCAGCGTTTTTTGCGGTGATCACCATGCCTTTGTTGTAGAGCGCCACGCCGTCGTCACCATTGCCTGTGAAGGAAGAATTTTCTACCCATGGGCCGATGGTATTGCCGCGGCAATGCACTCCGTCGGCATTGGCGGATACAAAGCGGGTGCTGTCTTTTAAGGCGGAATGACAATTGAGCACTTTCATATCGCCGCCATCGAAGGCATAATAACATCCCATCGGGCTGGCGTAGTTGGTGATGTCGCTGAAGGTAAGGTCCGTACAGTTGGTGGTGCTGATAAACGAACCCATATTGGTGCGGCACAGGATGGTAAGGATGTCACCTGCGGCGAAGTATTTACCGGAAGTGGAGCCGGGATGCACGATGTTGTATTCCGCAGGGTTGGTGCCGGCGATATACGTGGCATCGCCGGGCGCCAGGCCGAAAGCATTGCCTACGCCGGGTTTTACGGCGCCGGGATGCGTGGGGTCCAGGAGGTAGGCCCATGACCAGTGGGTGGTAAACGACGGATTGTTGGTGATGGCAGGGTAGTAGGGGGATGTTTGTCCCGCTACGCTGCGCAGCCTCGCCCGGATATTGAGCGTGTTGGGATTGCTGTTATCTACCTGTATCACGTCCAGGAGGGAATGAGGCAGCGGGTCCCAGTCCACCGTGAAACCTGTTACCGTGATACGATTGGAATTGCGGAAGCTCAGGAAACCGGTCTCCGGATGGTTCATCACGGTGACGGCCGACTGGTTGCCGTCGATGATCAGGTCGTTGACACCGGTGTAGGTGAACATAAAGCTGCCGGCGGCGCCCGGATCGAGGGCGTAGTGGCCGTTGGCCGCAAACTGCACCATGGCCGGCGTGTGTTTTACGGCGGTGTCCAGGATGGCCTTCACCTGTGCATAGGTGCTGTTGTCGGGCACCGTATATACGTTGGCGGGGGTGGCGACAGTGTAACTGAAACGGGCAGACCAGCCGCTGCTGTTGCCGGCAGTGTCAACGGTTTTTACCCGCCAGTACAATTTTCCTGCGGGCAGCGGGTCAAGCGGAACGTAACGGGTAACGGGCAGGCCTGCACGTTGTGCCAGGATGTTGGTAAAACCGGTATCGGAAGCAACCATGATCTGGTAACTGCCTGCGCCGGGCACGGCGCTCCAGGTAAAGCCGGGATGGGTCATATAGCCGGTACCGTTATTCAGCGGCGCGGTTGGTACAGGGGCGCTTTGCGCATACAGGGACAGGGTGCCAACAAACAACAGGGCGAAAAACATACTGATCTTTTTCATACGTGAATTTTTTGGTGAGCAGTTGACAAGGTCATATCACCCCAAAGATTCTTTCCCAAACCCACACCCGCAAAAATTACACGACGTTTTTCCCCGTGGGAACATTCCCGCAAAAAGGGAATGTTCCCACGGAAAAAATCCGGGATCAGCTGGATTCCCGGACGATCAGTTCGGTCTTGAGCACGCGGATAATGCTTTTCCAGTCGGCCACATCGCGGTTGATCTGATCGAGTAACAGCTGTGCGGCTGTCCGGCCGATTTCTTTTACCGGTTGCGCTACCGTCGTGAGCGACGGATGTATCAGTCCGGATGCAAAGTCGTTACTGAAGCCTACCACGGCAATATCTTCCGGTACGCGGAGCCCTTTCTTTTTTATCACCTGGATAATTTCAATGGCCGTAGGGTCGCTGATGGCGAAGATGGCGTCCGGCGGCTGGGGGAGGCTAAGCAGGTGCGTTACGTAGATATGCACCATGTCGGTGTTCAGGTCATAGGGGATGACCAGGCTTTCATCGTAGGGCACGTTGTGTTTTTTCAGGGCTGCCTTGTAGCCGTTCAGCCTTTTTTCGCTGATACGCAGCGAGGTGGGGCCCGACAGGTGCGCGATCCGCTTCCTGCCTCTTTCCAGCAGATGGCTCACCGCCTTGTAGGCGCCTTCAAAATCGTCCACGATAACTTTAGGCACATCCATGTCGTCGCACACCCGGTTGAAAAAAACGATGGGGATGCCTTTGCGCTGGAAGATTTTCAGGTGATCGAAATTCCGGGTCTCCTTACTCAGCGATACCAGGATACCATCCACCTGGTTGGCCAGCATCACTTTTGTGTTGGCCACTTCTGTTTCATAACTCTCGTTGGACTGGCAGATGACGGTATTGTATCCCGCCTTGCTGGCCACTTCCTGCGCACCGATGGTCACGTTGGGAAAGTAGGAACTGGTGAATTCCGGAACAATAATGCCGATGGTATTGGTCTTCCGGGTGATAAGGCTGATGGCCAGCATATTGCGCTGGTAGTCCATTTTATCGGCCAGTTCCAATACTGCCTGGCGCGTGTCCTCTTTCACGCTGGGATGGCCCGTCAGCGCCCGGGACACGGTGGATTTGGACAGGTTCAGCGCTTTGGCGATGTCAACGATGGTCACCTGATGTCGTTTCATAGCTCTCAGTTATATAACTCCAAAGAAACAAAATAACCTTGGAAATTGGGAACATTCCCATAAATTGGGAATGTTCCCAACAGAAATGCAGGCCAATTTTGTAGCTTCTGTGCCCGTTAGTTTACATCTTTGGACAACAAATTCACACGTATGGAAAACAGTTGTCGACAACTTTAGCGTGGCAAGCTATACCTGAACATTTCCACGGCGCCACTTCCCGATCGGAGCAGAAAAACTAGTCATTAAAAAAACAGCAAGGGGAATGCAAAAAAAGATTTTCACGTTAACGGGGTATTGGCTACTCCCGTTTTTTATCATCTGCATATGGATGAACGCTATCGCACAGCAACCAACCCCGACGGTGACGGGCAAAATCACCGAAGCCTCCGGCACACCACTGCCCGGCGTGACAGTTCGCGTCAAAGGAGGCACCGTATCAGCCATTACCAACGACGAAGGCGTTTACAACATTAAAGTGAACACCCTACCCGGCACCATTCTCCTGTACTCATACGTGGGGTATGTGAGCCGCGAGGTAAAGCTCACGGCCGGCAGAACGGTCTACAACATCACCCTGGAATCATCGGTGAAAGGGCTCAATGACGTAGTAGTGATCGGCTACGGCACGGTTAAACGGAAAGACCTTACCGGCGCCGTAGGCGAAGTGAAAATGGCCGATATGGCCAAAGCGCCCGTACCCTCCTTTGAGGAAGCCCTCGGCGGCCGTGTGGCAGGGGTGCAGGTATCGGCCAGCGACGGGCAGCCGGGAGCGGCGCTCAATATCGTCATCCGGGGCAACAACTCCGTCACACAGGAAAACTCTCCCCTCTATGTGGTGGACGGTTTCCCAATGGAAAATCCCTCCAACAACATCTTCAATCCTGAAGAAATCGCCTCTATCGAAGTGCTGAAAGACGCTTCGGCTACCGCCATTTACGGCGCCCGCGGCGCTAACGGGGTTATCCTCATCACCACCAAAAAAGGGAAATCAGGCGGCCCGGTGATCGCCTACCAGACCTGGATGGGCTTCCAGCAGAACCTGAAGAAACAAAAAATGATGGACCCGTACGAGTTCGTGAAGTTCCAGCTGGAACAAAACAGCACCCTCTACACACCCATCTACCTGAAAAATGGCAAAACGCTGGAAGACTACCGGAATGTAAAAGGCGTTGACTGGCAGGACCAGGTGCTGCGCAATGCTTTCATGCAAAACCACAGCCTGTCCATGAGAGGCGGCAACGATAAAACGAAGTATGCCCTGTCCGGCTCCCTGCTGGACCAGGACGGTATCATTATCAACAGCGGATTTAAACGTTACCAGGGCCGCCTGGTGCTGGACCAGCAGGTGAGCAGCAAAATAAAAGCAGGCATCAACCTCAACTACACCGCCACTAAAACATACGGCGCTTTCGCTTCCACCACCGCCACCGGCCCCACCTCGAGCCTTATGTACAGCGTATGGGGCTATCGCCCCGTAACCGGCGATTCCACCAACGGCGGTTCCCTGATCGATGAACCGTTTGACCCTGACGTGGACCCGCTGAGCGAATACCGCATGAATCCTATTATCTCCAACCGTAACGAATACAACCCCGCGTTTAACAATACCCTCATCGGCAACGCCTATGTGGAATACAAACCGGCCCGCTACTTCACCCTGCGCGTCACCGGCGGTATCACGCGGGAGGCTGTACGAAAAGAAATTTTCAATAATTCCAACACCCGGCTGGGCAACCCCAAAAGCAGCGCACTGGGCGTTAACGGCTCCGTGAGCAACGCGGAACGTAACAGCTGGCTCAATGAAAATACGCTCACCTACGCCCGCGTGTTTAACAAAGACCATAACCTCAACGTGATGGGCGGCCTGAGCATGCAGAAAACGCAGACCTACAGTTATGGTTTCACCGCTTCGCAGGTGCCCAACGAATCGCTGCGCATGAGCGGACTGGATGAAGGGATCATCACCACCGCACCTACCGCCCGCTCTGCCAATACGCTGATGTCTTTCCTCGGAAGGGTCAATTATGGTTACAAATCCCGCTACCTGCTCACGCTCTCATTCAGGGCAGACGGTTCGTCCAAATTCCCGGTCAGCAACCGCTGGGCTTATTTCCCCTCCGGCGCACTGGCATGGCGTATTATCGAAGAGCCATTCATGAAGGACGTCAGCTTCCTTTCCGACGCCAAAGTACGTGTAGGCTATGGTACCACGGGCAACAACCGCGTGCCTGATTTTGCCTATCTCACCGCACTGCAGCTGTTCCCCTATTCCGGCTACCCTTTCGGTAATTCACCGGCACAGGGCATCGTGCCCAATAACCTGGGATACCCGGACCTGAAATGGGAAACTACTTCGCAAACGGATATAGGCATTGACGTTGGGTTCCTGAAAAACAGGATCACGCTGTCTGCCGACTACTATAAAAAGAATACGCGCGACCTGTTGCTGAATGCCACCCTGGCGCCGTCTTCCGGTTATCTCAGCGGTATCCGTAACATCGGAAAGGTGTCTAACGAAGGGCTGGAAATCACGATCAATACCAATAATATTCAACGGAAGAACTTTAGCTGGTCTACCGGTTTTAACATCTCCTTTAACCGGAACAAGGTATTACAGCTCAACGAAGGCGAGGCCAGTTATGCTTCCCGTATCACCTGGGGCAACTTCAACAACGCCTATCCGTATATCGCTATTCCCGGGCATCCTATCTCCCTCTTCTATGGTTTCCTGTTTGACGGAATTTACCAGTACGGCGATTTTAACCAGCTGGGCGACGGCTCCTATGTGTTGAAGAACAATGTGCCGAACAACGGTAACCCCGCCAGCAGCATTCAGCCCGGGCACATCAAATTCAGGGACATCAACGGCGACGGTAAAGTGGACAACAACGACCTGACCATCATCGGTAACCCGAACCCGAAACATATCGGCGGGCTGTCCAACAATTTCACCTACGGCAATTTTGACCTGAACGTTTTCCTGCAATGGAGCTACGGCAACGACCTGCTGAACGCCAACCGCATTGAGTTTGAAAACGGCGATGTGACCCGTAACTTCCTGAACATGTTCGCTTCCTATGCCGACAGGTGGACGCCGGAGAACCCCAGCAACAGCCTGTACAAAGTAGGGGGACAAGGCCCGCTGGTGTATTCTTCCCGTACGATAGAAGACGGTTCTTACCTGCGCCTGAAGACAGTCGCGCTCGGCTATACGTTGCCCGCCCAAACGCTCAAAGCGGCGAAAATAAAATCGCTCCGGGTATATGCTTCCGCACAGAACCTGCTCACCTGGACCAGCTACTCCGGCCTCGACCCGGAAGTGTCCGTGCGGCATTCTGCGCTGACGCCCGGGTTTGACTGGTCTGCCTATCCCAAAGCGCGCACTATCACTTTCGGACTGGACGTAACCTTTTAATGACCTTAAAAGCTGTGAAAATGAAATCAGGCATTATCAAAACATATATCATGATCTCCTGTGTGCTGGCAGGTTCCCTGTTCAGCGCATGCAATAAATTCCTGGACACGAAACCGGAAGACTTTGTGACACCGGAAAATTACTTCAATACCGAAGCAGACCTGGACAGGGCGCTGAACGGCGTCTATAACCGGTTGATCGACAACTGGGGCAGGATGTACTCCCGCGGGTTGTTCAGTTACCTGAACATCAGCGATGAATTTTTTTATAAGAACGTGTCCGTGAACAATCTCCGGGTATTGGACTTTGACGCCGGCCAGCTGGACGTGGGCAAGTTGTGGGAGGTGGCTTACCAGGGCATCGACCGCGCCAACCTGTTGCTCGAAAATGTGAACAAACCCAGGATGGACGAGACGAAACGGAACGCCATCAAAGGGCAGGCGCTTTTCCTGCGCGCCTATTTCTATTTTGTGCTGGTGGATAATTTCGGTGGCGTGCCGTTGAAGTTATCGTCCACCACTTCGCCAACGGCGCCCAATCTGCCACGTTCTTCCGTGGCCCAGGTATACGCGGCCATCGTGGAAGATATGAAAGCAGCAGAACCGCTGGTGAGCGACATCAGCGCCTATACGAACAATGAGCGTGTAACCACCACCGTAGTACAGGCGATGCTGGCGAGGGTGTATCTTACCATGGCCGGTGAACCGCTGAAGGATGTGTCGAAATACACCGATGCGCTGTCTTACGCTGACAAGGTGATCAATTCAGGTAAACATTCTTTGAATCCTTCCTACAGCAATATTTTTATCAATCATTCCAAAGATATCAACGAGCCTCAGGAGTGCCTCTGGGAGATAGGGATGTACGGTAATCAGCAGGGTACGGCCCAGCTGGCGGGGGGCGTAGGTATTGAGAACGGCGTGGAGTGCCCCGATGACAACATCGGTTATTCCGGTGGCGCAGTGCATCCTACGGCCAGATTGTTCAACCTCTTCGAGGCAGCGGACCAGCGCCGCGATTGGGCGATTGCGCCTTACCGGTATATTAACGCCGGCGGAACGATCACCAAAACAGCTTTCACACCGGCGCAGATTTATGAACGTACCGCCGGTAAATGGCGCCGTGAATACGAAACACAGGTGCCAAAGAACCGCCTGTACAATTCCACCAACTTTCCCGTGATCCGTTATGCCGACGTGCTGCTTATGAAGGCCGAAGCGGAAAATGCCCTGAATGGCCCGGTGGCAGCGGCTTATGAGGCTGTTAACCAGGTGAGGAGAAGGGGGTACGGTAAACCTGTTCATGCCGCCGATCCGGCAGCAGACCTGCCGGCAGGGCTGGGCGCCGTTGATTTCCTGTCGCATTTGCAGGATGAAAGAGCGCGCGAACTTTGTTTTGAAGGCATGCGCAAACATGACCTGATTCGTTGGGGCCTGTACGTAAGTAAAATGCAGTCGCTGGCAACAGAGGTGAGCAGCTCCGCGCCGGCGGCCTGGAAATACGCCGGCAGCGCGGCGAAGAACACCACCGTTCGCAATGTACTGTTTCCCATTCCCAACACTGAGATCACTATCAATCGTTTGATCACTCAAAATCCCGGCTGGTAAAAAAATGACTATGCGACCTTACTTATATCTGATGATCATCGCCGCTTTCTGCGCCTGTGCCAAAGAGAAGGTGACCACGCCGGAGCTGGAAGTAACAACGGCCGGCACCACCTTTAAGGCCGGCGATACCGTGTCGTTCGTTTTTCAGGGCAATCCCGATAATATTACTTTTTATTCCGGCGAACCCGGACGCAAGTATGAACACCGCCAGCGTACCACGGTAGATGCCGATCTGCAGATACAGTTCAGCACGCTGGTACAGTTTGGCAAGATATACCCCAACCTGCAACTGATGGTGTCCAACGATTTCAGCGGTATTGCAGATGTGGAACATGTGAAAGCCGCTACCTGGAAAGACGTATCTTCCAAAGCGGTATTTTCTGCCGGGCAGGACAATACGCCCTCCGGCGTGGTGAGCCTGAAAGAATTTGCTGATTCCGCCCGGCATAAGCTGATTTATATCGCGTTCCGGTATACCGACACCAATAAGCCTGAAGGGCAGAACCGCTGGGTGGTGCGGACGTTTACCGCCAACAGCGTGTCTGCGGATAACGTGGTGACGCCGATGGCCACCATGGCGACGGCAGGGTGGAAAGCGGTGGACTTTAAAAATCCGGCGTTCGTATGGGCTGTTACCCAGGCGCAGTTGTTGATGCCCGGCAGTAAAAATACCGATGACAACGAAGATTGGGTGATCTCCAAAGGACTGGACCCTACAGCCGTAAAGCCTGACCAGGGGATAGCGCTGAAGAATATCAGCACTACGCTGCCGGCATATAAGTATGTGTATACCCGCCCGGGTACCTACCGGGTGGTATTTGAAGCGTCGGCCGTGCGTTATAACGGAGAGAAACGTATTACCAGAGAACTAACCTTAACGATTACACCGTGATGAATGCTGTCATAGATACCGCCGTTATTGTTGTTTTTTCCCTGTTCATTATGCTGGTGGGATTTTCCTTTTCCAGGACAGGAAGAAACCTCAAATCTTTTTTTGCTGCGGGGGAGGCCGTACCCTGGTTTATCGGCGGGCTGTCCCTTTTTATGAGTTTCTTTTCTGCCGGCACGTTTGTGGCCTGGGGTTCCATTGCTTACCAGTACGGCTGGGTGGCCATCACTATCCAGTGGACAATGTGCATCGGTGCGCTGGTGACGGGGCTGTACCTCGCGCCCCGATGGAAAGCCACCGGCAACCTCACCGCGGCAGAATTCATCCGGGAACGGCTGGGTGAGAAAGTGCAGAAGGCGTATATCTATATTTTCATGCTGGTGTCTTTGCTGATCAAAGGCTCCGTATTGTATTCCGTGGCCAGGCTGGTGAGCGCTTCACTGGGACTGCCACTCATGCCTTCCACTGTTGTGCTGGGGTTATTCATGATCGCCTATACGGCGGTAGGCGGCCTGTGGGCCGTAATGGTGACCGACATCCTGCAGTTCGTAGTGCTCACGGCAGCGGTGCTGATCATTATTCCGCTGGCTTTTGATGCGGCGGGCGGCGCACAGCATTTCCTGCACTTTTCGCCGGAAGGTTTCTTCAGTGTGGTCAACGGTGAGTACACCTGGGGCTTTATTGTTGCCTTTGCGTTGTATCACGTGTTTTATATCGGCGGCAACTGGACTTTTGTACAACGCTACACCAGTGTAGACACGCCGAAGTCCGCCTCCAAAGTGGCTTATCTTTTTGCAGGGCTTTACATCCTGAGCCCGGTGCTGTGGATGTTACCGCCGATGCTCTACAAAAGCATCAACCCCGGGCTGCTTGGCCTGGAAACGGAGAACGCCTATCTCATGATCTGCAAGCATGTGCTGCCGGCAGGTTTAATGGGGCTGATACTCACCGGTATGTATTTTTCCACCTCTGCTTCCGCCAATACAGCACTGAATGTGGTATCCGCTGTTTTTACCAACGATATCTACAAAGGATCGATTAATCCTGGTGCTTCTGACAAAACACTGATGCGCGTGGCAAGGGTATCTTCCTGGTTCTTCGGGTTGGGTATGATTGCCATTGCGCTGATAGTGCCTTATATCGGCGGTATCGTGGAGTTTACCCTGAGCATCGGGGCTATCACCGGTGGACCATTGCTGGCGCCGCCTATCTGGGCGCTGTTCTCCAGGCGGCTAACGGGCAAGGCTACCCTGTATATTACCGTCATCAGCCTGCTGGTCAACCTGGTATTTAAAGTGATCCTTCCGTTGACGGCGGGTATTAAACTGGGCCGTGCCGATGAGATGTTGCTCGGCGTTGGATTGCCTTTCTTGATGCTGGCCCTGTACGAATGGTATGCCCGTGGCAAAGGCGATGTGAGCGACGAATATATACAGTTGCAACGCCGCCGCGCACAACGCAAGGTAGAAGTGTTGGAGGTCAGCGCGGAGGAGGCCATCGAGATACAAAAACAAAATCAGTTCGGGTTAAAGGTGATTGCCTTTTCGCTCGCCTTTATCGCCTTATTACTATATGGGCTGTGTTTCTTTTCACAGAAAAGTGCCCCGCTGGTGGCGGGTATTGCCACTACGATCCTCGTCGCGGCTGTTATACCGCTGCGGGCTGCACGAAAAGTGAAGATCACGTCTCAACCGGAACCGGTAGAAAGTACTTATTAACATGAGAAGAATCGTATTCACCTTTATCAGCTGGATGGCAGGCATCATGCCGGTAGCGGCCCAGTCGGCCGTTGTATCGATGCACAACAGTACCCTTCGCCTGTCCTGGAAAAACGGGCCGGCCGGATGGCAGCTTGAAAATGTGGCCGTGAAACAGCAGCAGGCCTGGCGGCAGCTACCGCATGTGAGCGGAGAATATACGTTGTTGTACAGCGCAGAGAAACCGGATAGCAAACCATTATCCCTATACGATAAAACCGGAAAGAAGCTCGTGTTCCCCGAGCCACAGTACCGTTACATTATTCCGGTATGGGAATCGGCCTTGTCGCCGGTACCGATGAATACTGCGGGCACTGCACAGCATTTTTATCCATCAGCAGCCACCAGGGCAGCGGACGGCGCCCTCGTATTTACCAGCGAGAACAATACCGCCGTACTTTCCGCCACCTGGCGTTTTGATGACCGTTTTCCCGGCGATGTGTGTGTGACCATGCAGCTGCGCGCCAAAGCCGCCGGTTATTATTCGCTGGCCACACCTACGCTGGCGACCATGCAGGAGCAGGAGTTGCAGTGGGCGGGTATCCCCGGTTATTTTCAGAGCGATCGTATAGAAAGAGATTTTATCAAAGCTTATGCTTATATGCAGGGCATACCGGACAAGCCGGTGGTGCTGCGGGAGAGGACTGCCACCACGCTGGCGCCTTTTATCAGTACCCGTCAGCGGTGGACGCTGGCGGTAATACCGGCGCCCGGCATCGCCCGCGACCCCTGGGAGAAAGACAAACGCAGCAACGGCAACTGGCAGTTGGGCCTGTCGCTGATGAACAGGAAAGCGGCGCTGACACCTACCGCGTATCACCCCGTGCTGGGGGAGAAAGGCTCCTACCTGCAGCAGGGAGACACGGTGAACTTCGCTTTCCGATACAGCCTGCAGGCGGCCGACTGGTACACGGTGTATAAACATGCGGTGAACGACATCTACCGTTTTCCCGATTTCCTGTCGCTGAAACAAACCAGGCAATCGCTGACCAGCCGTATCCTCCGGATGCATCATTACCTCGTGGACGACAGCACCTCTATGTGGAAGCTGGAGAACTATAAAGGCGTGGACATCGGCGCGCAGGCCTACCTGGGCGGCGTTTATGGTTCCGAAAAAGACGCATTGAAGAATTCCGATTACGGCGCTATGTGGATGTTGTCGCACATTACGCAGGACAGCGTGCTGGCGCAGACACGTTTGCCTTATGCCCGTAATTTTAAACTGATGCAGCAGGAGCAGCAGCCGGGATTCTTCAGCGGCGCGGCCGCAGGGCAGTACTACCTGGCCAAAAGCCGGCGGTTCACCGAAGAGTGGGGCCCATATGTAGAACCCATTGCCACTACCTATTACATGATGATGGACATGGGCAATATCCTGTTGTTTAACCCGAACGACACTACGCTGCGGCGTGCGCTGCGCACGGCGGGCGACAGGCTGCTGGCCTGGATGGGGCCGGCCGGTAAATGGGCGGTGGCCTATGATCACGCTACCGGTAAACCGATGTTCACCGAAGTGGAAGACCTGCGGCCTACCTTTTACGGATTGCTGATAGCCTATAAGATTTTGGGTGATCAAAAATACCTGTCCGCCGCAAAGAAGGGCGCCGACTGGTACATTGCAAACGCTACCGCCAAAGGCTGTTTTTTGGGCGTGTGCGGCGATGCGCGGTTTGTGCCCGACTTTGCCACAGGCCAGAGCGCCGGCGCGCTGCTGGAACTCTATGAAGTGACAAAAGAAGCGCGCTACCGCACAGCGGCTATTCAGACAGCGAAGTTATACACCACCTCCGTATATACGCAACCGATACCTTCCACTCAAAAGAAGATAGTGAACGGGCGGGAGCGCGAGGACTGGGAAATCAGCCAGACCGGGCTCAGTTTTGAACATGGCGGTATTATGGGGTCTGCCAACCACCGCGGGCCGATTGCGCTGGCCAGCCATGCGGGCCTGTTTGTGCGGATGTTCGGCCTTACGCGTGATTCGTTGTTTCTCCACATGGCCCGTGCCGCCGCCTTCGGCAGGGACGCTTTTGTAGACAGCGCTACCAGCGTGGCCTCCTATTACTGGGATACCATGAACAAAGGCGCCGGTCCTTACCCGCACCATGCGTGGTGGCAGGTGGGCTGGATCACCGATTACCTGTTGTCCGAAATACAGCTGCGTTCAGCCGGCAACATCACCTTCCCGCATGGCTTCGCCACGCCGAAAGTAGGGCCGCACCAGACGTATGGTTTTGCGCCGGGCAAAGTATACGGTACCGCTGCCGATCTGTTGCTGCGGGAGAATATGTTGCAGAATGGCAGCCCTTACCTCGATTATTTCTGCGCCATCAACCGGAAAGAGCGGAAGCTTTTCCTGTTGCTGCTGAACAACAGTCATCTTCCCCTGAAAGAAACATTGCAGGTGAACTATGCGGAGGTAGTAGCCGGGAAAACGGTCCGGCCGCGGAGTGCAGCATATCTCCATGCTGACGGCCGGCAACAGGCTGCCGGCGTAACACAGGCTTTCCCGCTGGAGATAGCTCCCTACGGGCTACATGTAATTGCTATTAACTATGAACTATAAACGTTTTTCTGTGCTGCTTTGTGGCTGCCTGCTGGTGCAGGTGGCTGCGTCTTCCCAAAGCCGGGACGAAGCAGAGGAGTTGCGGCTTATTGCCGCCTCACAGGCAGGTGCTTCGTCTTTGTATTTTAATCCGGGAGATACCACCGTTCCGCTTATCAGTACGGGCGATTATAATAACAGCAACGAATGCACGGTACGGGGTGGTTTGCCGCATTTTTTTCGTAAAGCAGCAGCCGGTAAGCCGCTCACCATTGGTTTTATCGGCGGGAGCATTACACAGGGCAACCAGTGTTACCGCCGGCAGACCGCAAGGTATATACAGTCTATGTTTCCCGATGCAGTTATGAAAGGTATTAACGCCGGCGTTTCCGGAACGGGCACAGACCTGGGGGCCTGCCGCCTGTACGATCAGCTGATGCAATACCATCCTGACCTGGTGTTTGTGGAATTTGCGGTGAACGGCGCTTATGCCAGCGGCATGGAAGGCATCATCCGGCAGATCCGGAAAAAGTCGCCACAGACAGATATCTGCCTGATTTATACAGTTAACATCGGTCATACGGAAGCATATGCCGCGGGCCAGGTGCCGGAGCATATAAAGGAGCTGGAACAGCTGGCGGTGCATTATGCGTTGCCATCCATTCATCTGGGAATGGAGCCTACCCTGCTGGAGCGCGAGGGAAAGCTTTTGTGGAAAAGCGCAACAGACGTGCCCGGAAAGATCGTCTACTCCCGTGATGGCCTGCATCCCGTGATGGCAGGCGGTAATATATACGCCGCCGCTATTGCAAGAGGAATGCAAAAGATACGAAATGCCAATGCCGTAGAACCGTCTCCGTTACCCGCCCCGCTGCTGGCAGACAACTGGGAAGATGCTGGGATGTATGACCCGTTGCAAATCGCTGCTTTCAGCAGGGGCTTCAAAAAGACCGCAACGGACCAATTGCCGCTGAAGCAGTTCCGGGGCTGGTTCCCTTATGTCATGACAGCAGAGCGGCCGGGCGCCTCCTTCACCTTTCATTTCACCGGCACCATGTTCGGCATCTTCGATATCGGCGGTCCGGAAATGGGTCAACTGGAAGCGGTGGTGGATGGCAAGCCTATGAAACTGGTCAGCCGCGCGCCCAAAGGGACGCGGTTCCTGGGCGAGGCCGTGGCGGCGGACAGCAGCGGCAGCTATACCATCAACCGGTTCAATAATTTTTGTAATAACCGTTATCGCGGGCAGTATGAGATGATCATCCTGCCGGCGGGCAAACACACCGTCACTTTACGCCTGTCGGCCGAAAAGGCAGATAAACGCGCGATACTGGGCAGTACGCAGCTGGAAGATATTACCCGTCATCCGGAGAAATATGACCGTACCGTCGTCTACATCGGCAAAATTTTATTGCGGGGAAAACCCGGCAGGTGAGGCGCCTGTTTGGATGCGCAAACCCCGGTGCAGCTTGTTGGGAACATTCCCGGCAAATGGGAATGTTCCCGGTATTTTTTGTGGCCGCAACGCTTGCCGTTGCCGGGCACAGGTTGTTAATTTGACGACTTGCACTCTACTAAAACTATAACTGAAGAATCATGATTACATCCGGAACAACAGGAGACCGTGCTTTTCCCGAAGTGAACATCAATGCAGACCTGGTGATCACCGGCGGCGGACTGTCGGGCGTATGCGGCGCCATCACCGCCGCCCGGCAGGGACTCAAAGTAGTGCTGGTACAGGACCGTCCCGTACTGGGCGGTAACGCCAGCAGCGAAGTCCGCTTGTGGATACTGGGCGCCACCTCCCATATGGGCAATAACAACCGCTGGGCACGCGAAGGCGGCCTGGTCAACGAAATACTGGTGGAGAATACCTTCCGCAACCCGGAAAGCAACCCCATTATTTTTGATATGATCCTGCTGGACAAAGTCACACAGGAACCCAACATCACCCTGTTACTCAATACCGCCGTATATGCGGTGGAGAAAAAAGACGAAGGAACGATTGGCGCGCTCAAAGCTTTTTGCAGCCAGAACCAGACGACCTATACGTTAACAGCGCCGCTGTTTTGCGACGCCTCCGGCGACGGCATCGTAGGTTTTCTGGCCGGCGCCGCCTTCCGCATGGGTGCTGAAAGCAGTGATGAATTCGGAGAGAAATTCGCGCCTTCTGCCGAATACGGCGAGTTGCTGGGCCACTCCCTTTATTTCTACAGTAAAGATACCGGCCGGCCGGTGAAGTACATCCCGCCTGCTTTTGCGCTGAAAGACATTACCACTATCCCCCGCTTTAAATCTTTTAACGCCGGTGACTTCGGTTGTAAGCTGTGGTGGATAGAATATGGCGGACGGCTGGACACCGTGCACGATACCGAGACAATAAAATGGGAGCTGTGGAAGATCGTATATGGCGTATGGGACTACATCAAAAATTCCGGCAATTTCCCGGAAGCGGAAACCCTCACCCTGGAATGGGTAGGCATGATTCCCGGTAAAAGAGAGAGCCGCCGTTTTGAAGGCGATTATATGATGGTGCAGCAGGATATCATCGAACAACGCACGCATCCCGATGCGGTGGCTTTTGGCGGATGGTCAGTTGACCTGCATCCGGCCGACGGTGTCTTCAGTGAAAAGCCCGGCTGCAACCAGTGGCACAGCAAAGGCATCTACCAGATACCTTACCGCAGTTTATACAGCCGTAATATCCGTAACCTGTTCCTCGGCGGCCGTATCATCAGCGCGTCGCATGTGGCTTTTGCCTCTACCCGCGTGATGGCCACGGCGGCCTATGCCACACAGGCGGCGGCTATGGCGGCAGTTATCTGTAAAGAGCAGGGCGTGCTGCCCGCCGGTGTTTTTCACAAGGGGATGGTGCCGTTACTGCAAAAGAGATTGCAGCAAACCGGTCAGCATATCCCGGGTCTTGCGCTGCAGGATACGGATGACCTGGTGCAAACCGCTGCTATCAAAGCTTCCAGCGAGATGGTGTTCACCGGTTTCCCCGGCGCCGCTTTCCCGCAGCCGCTGCAGTTGTCTGTAGCGCAATTGCTGCCGCTACCGGAAGGTGAGATCGCACCGATAGTGTTTCATGCAGATGCTGCCGAAGATACCACGCTGGAAGTGGAACTGCGCATCAGCAGCAGGAAAGGCAGCCATACCCCGGACGTTACCCTGGAGAAACAAAACATCGCTATACATCCGGGAAGGAATTGTATCCGGCTGCCTTTTACCGCAGCGCTGCAAGACGCCAGCTATGCGTTTATCATCTTCCATAAAAATCCATTGGTGCAACTGCACCGCACGGCTAACAGGCTTACCGGGGTGCTGTCTGTTTTTAACACGGTGAACAAAGCTGTTTCCAACTACGGTAAACAAACGCCCCCTGAAGATATCGGGATGGAAGCTTTCGAATTCTGGTGCCCGCAACGGCGTCCTGAAGGTTACAACATCGATCTGAAATATGAAACCGGTATCCGGTTGTTTGGCGCGGAAAATATCCGTAACGGAACAGACCGGCCGGTGAGCGCTCCCAATGCCTGGGTAGCCGACTGGGCGGACACTGCTCCGCAATTAACACTCCGTTGGAAAGCTCCCGTGACGATCGGGCATATCGACCTGTTCTTCGATGCAGATTATGATCATCCGATGGAATCGGTACTGATGACGCACCCTGAAACAGTGATGCCTTTCTGTGTACGGAATTACCGGATCAAAGATGCCGCAGGAAAGGTACTTGCGGAGGTGAAAGGCAACTATCAGACCCATAACCGGTTGCGGCTGCCCCAGCCGGTGCATACCGACGAACTGGTGCTGGAGATGGAACACCCTTCCGCGGACGTGCCGGCAGCCGTTTTTGCGGTACGTTGCTATAAATGACCTTGCATAACATCATAGCCTGCGGCAACCAGGCTATGATGTTATCCTATTTTGCCGTAGCTTGATTAGTTAATTGTATTGTTTGTTTCCTGTAACCCTTGTCTGCACATTGTTTGAAGTATAATTATTGTTTTTTCGCGTTTAACAGCCATGTTAATTTTAGTAAAGAAGTGGTTAAATATAATGTAATCACCTACCCCGATGTGACCTAATTTCAACCCATTATCAGAAGACTGAAAATATAGCTATTGCGCCGGGAGGATATCAACCATAAATCGCTTACAAGCACCGGCTGGCTTACAGCCGGCTGATCATTCCATCAATATAATACTTATGAAAAGACAATTTTTGATAGCAGTCATGCTGCTATTGGCGCTTTCCGTTGCCTATGCGCAAGCCCCGTTCATCTCGGGTAAAATTACCAGTAAGGATGGTGCGCCGGTCCCGGGGGCTTCTGTCCGCGTTAAAGGCGCCAGTACCGGCGCAGCCGCTGCGGCCGACGGCTCCTTCCGTATTGCCGCCAAAGAAGGCGATGTGCTGCTGGTGACAGCTATCGGTTACAACACATCAGAAATCAAAGTAACAAAAGATGCGACAGTAAATGTCGTGCTGGACGAAAACTCACGCCAGATCAACGAAGTGCTGGTAACGGCATTAGGCATCAAACGGGACAAACGGATGCTCACCTACAGCGTGGAAGAAGTGAAAGGCGCGTCACTGGTGGAAGCCAAACAGGATAACGTGGTGAACGCCATCTCCGGTAAAGTTGCCGGCGTGCAGATCACCAACTCCAGCGGCGTGCCGGGCAGCTCCGCCAGGATCGTGATACGCGGCGCCACTTCACTTGTAGGCAACAACCAGGCGCTGTTTGTGATCGACGGCGTACCGATGGACAACGGCGAGGCCGGCAATCCCAACGGCTCCATGTATTCCGGCGGTACTGTCAACCGCGGCGGTGACATCGACCCTAATATCGTAGAGAGCATCACCGTGCTGAAAGGCGCTGCTGCCACAGCGTTGTATGGCTCCGCTGCCGCAAGGGGCGCCGTGCTCATCACCACCAAAAATGGCAGCGGTAAAAGTCAACAGGGAAAACCGAACCTTTCCTTCAGCAGCAGCTATTCCTTTCAGAACCCCATCCTGCCAAAGTTCCAGGACAAATTCGCGCAAGGTACCGGTGGTAAATACATCGATGGAAATAACGGCGGTATCAGCTCCTCCTCATGGGGACCGGCTATCGACACCCTGAAAGTAAACGGCCAGCCCGTAAAAAAACATGATCCCGCTAAAGAATTTTTCAGAACAGGGCATACCAGCGATAACAATATTAACGTATCCGGCTATACGGACCGGTCCAATTATATGGTGTCCTATTCATACCTGAAGACGAATGGCACCATCCCCAACACCGATTACAGCCGGCATTCATTGTTTGTAAAATATGGTGTGAAATTGCTGGACAACCTGCAGTTATCCACACAGTTCAACTATATCCAGTCAGACAACCATCGCTACCTGGAGGGTAACAACTTCGTAAACCCGCTGTGGACCGTGTACGGAGCGCCTATCTCCTGGGACCCGCATCCTGCGGTGAATGAAGACGGGTCGCAGCGTTTGTTCCGCGCGGCGCGTAACAATGCCTACTGGGTACTGGATAATACCGGCCTGCGCGACCGTAACAACCGTATCATCCCTGTGGTAACCCTCGCCTATACGCCTTTGTCATGGCTGACGATCACGGAAAGAGCAGGAGCCGATATGTATGTGACCACCACCGATTATCATGAAGCGCCCGGCGCTATTGGCTGGGGCAACAACGGCGCCACGCCCGTCACCGGCCAGATGTACAAGCGTGACCTCAAAAGCCAGCAGTTTAACCACGACCTGATGCTGGAAGCCAGGAAGGAATTTAACAATGACCTTTTTGGCAGCCTGTTGCTCGGTAACAACATCCTCGTGAACTATAACGACAATAGCTTTGTACAGGGGGTGGGTATCTCTGTGGAAAAACTGTACAACATCACCAACTTCTCCGAAGTAACTTCCAGTTATGGCTACTACAGGACGCGCAAGGTAGGATTCTATGCACAGGCCAACCTGGAATATAAACGCATGCTTACCCTTGCGCTCACCGGCCGTTACGACGGTAGCTCCGTGCTCTCCAAAGACAACCAGTTTTATCCCTATGGATCGGCCAGCGCAGGTTTTGTGTTCACTGAAGCCCTCAGGATGGGGGATAACCCGGTGTTTAACTTTGGTAAGGTGAGAGTGTCTTATTCCGCTGTGGGTAATGACAACGTAGGCCCTTATTCGCTCAGTAATCCTTTTTACCGCGCATCGCCGGGCGTTACTTTCCCGTTCAACGGTCAGAACGGATATACGCTCACCAGCACTTACGGCTTCCCGCTGCGCAACGAAAAACTGAAAGAGTTTGAAGTGGGGTTGGAGACTAAGTTCTTCCGTAACAGGGCTTCCCTGGAGGTATCCTACTTTGCTAAAAAAAGCACCGATCTGCTGACGCCCGGTTCCCCGGTATCTCCCGCCACCGGTTTCACCGGCGCTTCGCTGAACGCAGGTTCCATGCAGAATAAAGGCGTGGAGGTGACGTTGGGCGTTACCCCGGTGAAAACAGCCAGCCTTACCTGGAACATCAACGTGAACTATACCAAAATTACCAACAAGGTACTGAACCTGGCCGACGGGGTGAACTATATCCAGTTCGCAGGTTTTACCAGCCCGGGTATCTTTGCCTATGCCAACCAGCCCTATGGCGTGATCTATGGCAACTATTACCTGCGTAATGAAAACAACCAGCTGATCATTGATGATAAAGGATATCCTATCATCAGCACCGCGCTGGGACCTATCGGTAATGCCACTCCGAAATGGCTGGGCGGCGTTTCCAGCTCCCTGAACTACAAAGGGCTTACTTTCTCTTTTGTGCTGGACCATCGTCATGGTGGCGATGTGATCAACCTCGACAATTCCTATCTGTTTTTCTATGGCACCGCCAAGGCCACGGAGAACAGGGGCACTACCGTAGTGTTGCCCGGCGTGCGTCAGTCTACCAACAAGGAGAACGATATTCCTATCGTACTGGATGAGAATTACTACAAGGAGTCTTATTCCAAGGTGAGCGAGAGCAGTGTGGAAGACGGTTCTTTCCTGAAGTTGCGGCAGGTGGCCCTTAGTTATGATCTGGCCTCCGGTTTGTTAAGGAAGAAAGGTTTCCGCTCGCTGGTATTATCTGTTACCGGCACCAACTTCATCCTGCATAAGAACTATACCGGCTCTGACCCGGAGGTGAGCCTCGACGGCTCCGGCAACGGTCAGGGTTTCTCCAACTTCAACGTGCCTTCCAACCGCAGCGTAGTGGTAGGGTTGAAAGTATCCTTTTAATGATCTCTAAAGCTAACTACATGAAAATAACAAGAACACTCGCCCTTATGGGTTGTGCAGTGCTCCTGAATACCGGATGCAAGAAATTCCTGGATATCAATGACGATCCCAATAATCCGCTGACCGTAAAGGAGTCGCTGATGTTGTCTCCGGTGGAAGTGGCTACTGCGAGCCTCGTGACGGGTGGTACCAGTACTAACGTCACCGCCTATTGGATGCAGCAGTTGTCGCTGAACCAGCAGGCGCCCAACCTGGAGTCTTACTATATTACCAATGTG
Source organism: Chitinophaga oryzae (assembly GCF_012516375.2). Taxonomy (NCBI): domain Bacteria; kingdom Pseudomonadati; phylum Bacteroidota; class Chitinophagia; order Chitinophagales; family Chitinophagaceae; genus Chitinophaga; species Chitinophaga oryzae. The sequence continues at coordinate 6,469,062 of NZ_CP051204.2, read as the reverse complement.
GATGTGAACAACACCTGGAGTTATTCCTTATACACCACGGTATTTCAGAACCTCCGGGTGATGATGGACCAGGCCGCAGCGGAGAAACGTTACCAGTATGTGGCTATCGGCAAAACGTTGTTCGCCTACAACCTGGCCATCACTACCGATTTGTGGAACAACATCCCTTATTCCGAAGCATTCCGCATGCCGCAGGTCACCAAGCCGAAATACGATAGCCAGGAATCGGTGTACAACGTTATTCAGCAGATGCTTGACAGTGCGTTGTATTACATGGACCAGACACCGTCCAAAGTGGCGCCCGGCGAGGATGATTTTATCTACAAGGGAGATATGGCGCAATGGAAGAAGCTTGTCTATACCCTGAAAGCCCGTTATGCGCTACGTTTGAGCAAAGCGCCCGGTCATACTGCGGGTAAACAGGCAGACGATGCGCTGGCGGCGCTGGCCAAAGGTTTCGGCGGTAATGCCGACAATGCCTTTGTGCCTTATCCGGGTACCGGCACCGGTTCCAATCCGTGGTACTGGAATACAGGAGAGGCTTCCGGTGGTGTAGTGCTGGGGCAATCATTTGTGGATTCGCTGAAATCCCGGCAGGACCCGAGGTTACCGGTCATCGCGACCAAAAACAAAGCGGGGGAATACATGGGCCGTAATGTCAATGACGCTCCTGTGCCCGATCCTGAAATGCTGTCTGCGGTCAACAGTTTCTACGCCGGTGCGGGCGCTAACCTGTACCTGGCCACCTATAGCGAGGCGTTGTTCCTGAAGGCGGAGGCCACCTTCATCAAACAGGGGGCTGCTGCTGCCGGGCCCATCTACAAAGCCGCTATTGCTGCGCATATGTCGATGCTGGGCGTTCAGCCGGCAGCGCAGCAGACGTACATTGCATCACGACCGGCGCTTACTGCGGCCAATGCCATACAACAGATCATAAGCGAAAAATTTGTGGCTAATTTCCTGTCACCCGAAGCGTACAACGACTGGCGGCGCACAGGATATCCGCAGCTGAAGCCATATACCGGCAACACTGCGAAAGGCATTCCGAGAAGATGGCCGTATCCCGCCATCGAAGAACTGACAAATCCACAACCGGACCAAAAGGCAACCATCAACGATCGTGTCTGGTGGGATACGAATAACTAGAAGGAAAAAATGACAGGGCCGGCTCTTTAGCCGGCCTTTTCTATTCAGAGCAACGACTATAATATCCAACGCATCCTTTTGGCCCATTGTATCAGCATAAGAGAGCATAGCGCTGCAATAACGGCCACTATCCAGTCTTTCCAGTTCATAAAGGAGATATTCAGCGCTCTACGGAAGATGGGCACCCACCAGGACACCAGCGTAAGTGCCATACAGCAGATGATGGCATACCATACGTATTTGTTGGTGAATACAGAAGATTTGAAAAATCCGGTATGAACACCGAATGACATGTTCAGCACATGCGTTACCTGGGCGAATGCCAATGTATAAAAAAGCATATTGTTGGCGTGACCGGTTGAAGGAGGGGTGCCTGATGACAGCAGGTAATAGTTGATATAGACAGCGCTGATGGTTGTCAGGGTCATAATAGATGCATAGGTGAAAATGGCGATCCATCTTTTCCTGTCTATAATAGGCGTTTGGGAGGCATAAGGTTTGCGCTGCATAATAAACGGAGAGGCTTTTGTCATACCGAGAGCGAGTGCAGGCAGAACATCTGTGATCAGGTTAATATAGAGTATTTGCAGTGGAAACAACTGGAACGGCAGGTTTAAAAGGGAGGCGGTGGCAATGATCACCAGTTCGCTCAGGTTGCCTGATAGCAGATAGACCACAAACCGGCGAATGTTGGTGAAGATGGTCCTTCCTTGCCTGATGGCAGAGACGATAGAAGAGAAAGCGTCGTCTGTCAGGATCATATCTGCCACTTCCTGGGCCACCTGCGTGCCTCGCCGGCCCATGGCGATACCGATGTCAGCTTTTGTCAGCGCGGGGGCATCATTAACGCCGTCGCCTGTCATGCCGACGATCATTTTTTGTTCCTGGTAAAGGCGGACAAGGTCCAGCTTCTGTTCCGGCGTTACCCTGGCGAAGACAGTGGCATGCAACCATTTTTCTTTTTCGGCGATGGTGAGGTCAGCATAGGGTTTCATCGCATCTCCATGGATGATGTCTTGTTCGCTGTCCGGCAATCCCACCTGCCGTGCCACCTCGCGGGCCGTAGCGGGATGGTCGCCGGTAACCATTACTACCCTGATTCCTGCCGACCGGCATTCGCTGATGGCGGAAACAACCTCCGGGCGTACCGGGTCCAAAAATCCGGCTATACCGGCCAGCGTCAGCCCCGAGAGGAGGTCGGCAGAACTATCATGACTTTCCTTAAACGCAAAGGCCAATGTACGAAGTCCCGAAGCCGCCATTTTTTCGGCTGTTTTCAGCCAGTGGTTTTTCCGGTCAGGCGTGAGCTTTTCAGGTGTTCCGTCTTCCAGTACAGTGTCGCAACGGTTGATCAACGCTTCCATGGCTCCTTTTACGGCCACGTAATAGCCGTTTTCTTTTTTGTGTAGCGTGGCCATCACCCGGAGGTCGGATGAAAAAGGAATTTCGTCGGTTTTCGGATATTGATGACGAAGACTCCTGATATCCGTATTGGCGGAAGCCATTTTTAGTAAACTGATCTCAAGCGGATCACCGGTTGGCGTTCCCGGAGAATTGGCATCGCCGGTATCCAGTGATGCTGTGTTGCATAGCACGGCAATCTGTTGCAGCTGTAAATATGCCGGGTGCGGGAACAGCAGGGAGTGATGCTGAATGCCGGTGGGGGCCTCCATACCTGGCAATTGTACACAGGCGACTTCCATCTGGTTCTCGGTGAGCGTCCCGGTCTTGTCAGTGCAGATAACATTGGTGCTGCCCAATGTTTCTACCAGCGAAAGCCTTTTGGCCAGTATATGTTGTCTTGCCATACGCATCATTCCCAGTGCGAGCGCCATAGTGGCCACCACGGGCAGGCCCTCGGGGATGGCTGCCACGGATAGTGCGATGGATGTCTGTAATATGCTAAACAGCGGTTTCCCCTGAAGCCAGCCGGCCAAAAAAATAAAAGCCATCAATATCAGCGTAATCAGGACCAGCTTTTTGCTGAAAGCCTGTAATTTCTTTTCCAGGGGAGAAGCCTCCGGCTGGACCTGCCGGATCATGCCGGCAATTTTACCCAGTTCGGTTGACATTCCGGTTTGGACTGCCAGTCCATAACCGTTTCCCCTGGTTACAAAGCTGCCTTTAAAGAGCATGTTGGTCCGGTCGGGAACGATGGTAAGTAATGGAAGCACCTCCGTATCTTTTTCTACCGGTAACGACTCTCCGGTCAGGGACGATTCATCGCACTGTAATTGAAAACAGCTGATCAGCCGTAAGTCAGCACCCACCATGTCGCCTCCTTCCACAAAAAGTATATCTCCAGGCACTACCTGTTCCGCAGGGATGGAAATAATGCTGCCATTTCGGAGTACACGGGCATGTATCGCCGTCATTTTTTTCAAAGCGCGTATTGCCCGTGCCGCCTGGAACTCCATGACAAATCCTACCGTGGTATTGAGTACCAGTACCAATAAAATGGCGATTCCGTCCAGCCATTCCTCAAAGAAAAAAGAAAAGGCAGCCGCCAGCGCCAGGAGTAAAGCAAAAGGACTAACGAACTGGCGCACGAAGATGGTTAAAGGGCTGACGGATTGGCCGGTATGAATGGTATTATGCCCGAAGGTGGTGAGACGGCTGGCGGCTTCCGCAGAGGAAAGCCCGCTGCCGGCGTTGCTCTGCAGCTGGTCAAGCAACGCGGCAGCGGTGGAAGCCCATGGGTTTTTTATATCATCGATAGTCACCATCCGGACAATGTTTTATCAAATAAACAGATAAGTGTTATACTATGTTTACAGACAACAAAGCCAGTCTAAGAGGCAGCCGTTTATATGCTGGCAGCGGGAAACTGTTTCGGATATCGCTTTCCAGGGCCGGATGGAACTTTACAATGAAACATGGCGATTGTTACTTCGAAAAGAACCGGTCGCCCGTCGTATTGCGCGGGTCAATCAGCGATCTGTTACTATAAGTGGCTTTCTCAAAGCGGTCGATGTTGATCGACAGAAACGAAACATCGGGCAGGAGCGGCGCCAGTTGCCGGGTGATCACCTTGGCGAGGTTTGCTTCTTCCTGCGTGGTGCGCCCGCTCATAATACTGCCAAAGATGTGCAGGAAGCTGTCTTTTCCTGTTCCCAGCCGGTACAGTTCGTAGGGGTGTAACCGTACTTTAATATCGTTTTCCGCGAAAAGGCCGGTCGACTCCGCGGCCCGGTAGACGGTCTCCATGATAACTTCCGCCGGTTGCATGTCCAGTACGTTTTTGGAACATTCTATCACAAAATGAGGCATATGCAGATACGTTAATTGGACATCAAATTTAATGATAACCTGTTAATTGCCGGGTTTATTATTTCATGACCAGCATCTATCTGGAAAGTATCACTTTGTAAGTATGGACCTTGTGGTCTTTCGTTGTTAATGTGATCATATATACGCCGTTGGCCAGCGATGACGGCAGTTCGAAAGTCTTTACGTTTAGCCGTGTCCGGTATACCTCCATGCCGTAAGCGTTTTTTACTGCTACGGTTGCATCGTTTATGATGTCATCATCTCCAATACTGATCCTGCCGGTAGTCGGGTTGGGGTACAACACCGTTGCGGCGGGTGCTGGTAGCAGGCCCGCTTTGGGTGCGGCCGTAAGTGACGGGGCCACCTGGCATCGCAGGCAATTATCCGCGTACCAGCTTTTGATAGTGCGGAATGATTGCACCTTTTTATACACGATCATTTCATCAATTTCCGCCTGGTTGAGCGAGACTTTGATATGACCGTCCGGCGGGGGAACGGCGCGGGGTTCCAGGGGAACGGCCACCTCCACACCATTGATAAATAAGCGCATGGGGTTTGCGGGCGCCGGCATGGTAGTAACAACATACAGGTTCAATCCTGCGGGATTAGCCACGGGAGAGGTCTTGCAGCCCAGCCCGGATTTACAGACGGTTACAGCATCAGCGGTGAGCGTAATGGACAACGGTGGTATTTCCACATGGACTTTGGGTGTTTCATTACAGAAAGATTGCCGGTCGATGCGTGCCCAGAACCCTACCGTGCCGGTGTCGCCCAGGCTCCAGGGGGCCGCTGTGTGCTGCAGCGTATTTTCAAGGCAGGGTATTACGCTGAGGCCCAGCCGCCCGCAAAGCATATGGTTTTTATAGGAGGGCAGCAGGGTACTGGTGAGGTCCTTGCCGGAAATAAGGTCTTTACTATCGCCGTCAAATGAATAATAGAGTATCTCTCCCGCAAAATGCGGTACGTAACAGAGTGAGAAGTCGCCGTAGGTCTGATCGGCAAAATACACCCGCAGTTCATCGCTGATGTCCGCCAATCCGCCATTTAGCGTTATCCTGACACGGTCGTAAGGTTTCGATGTAATAAACTCCAGCTCTCCTTTGGTGGAGTCTTCATAGATTTTTAACATGCGGGCGTCTACCGGGCGGGCGTCGTTGTTGGACGTATCGCCGGAGAAGGTTTCCACATATACCTGGCCCAGCAGGCGGACAGACAGGCCGGTGTGGCCGGTGCCGATGCCGATGCTCAGTTTGGTGAACCGGTCGATGGTCCGGTGTCGAAAAATCAATGTTTGCTGGATGCTGCCTAACACCGACAGGCCTATTTTGAAGGCGGAGTAGTCCTGTGTGTTGTTGCCGACGGCTTTCTCCGGGTTTTCTACTGCACAACCAAGGCAGATGCCCGATATCTGGTGTGTTTCGCTGACGGCGAATTCTCTGTAGATGGGAATCGACAGTTGTGCGTGGGCGTCGGGAACCGGGATGCAGGCAAAGAAAAATAGTAACAGGGAAAATGCCGCCCATAGGCGATGACAGGATCGTAGGGGGTAATTCATAGTGCTTATTTTGAGGGTAAGCGGATTGATTGTTTCCCGAAGATACAAATTAAGGCGGATACTGTCCGGCAGCTGTTTACCTGATATTGCGGTATATTATTTCTTTGTTTTTTGAAACATTGTTGCAATTATTAATTATCTTTAAATTGCAACAATGTTTCAAAAAGTGTTCAGGAAAGAAGTTTTCCCTTTTTACCGGCAGTCAGACGCCATGGACTGTGGCCCTACCTGCCTGAAGATGATAGCGGCGCATCATGGCCGCGTGTACCCGTTGCAGTATCTCCGCAATGCCTGCCGTATATCGCGGCAGGGCGTCACCTTTGCGGACATGATGGCGGCGGCAGAGCAGCTGGGATTTAAGACATTGCCGGCAGAACTGCCGTTTACAGTGCTGGCGAAGAAAGCGCCGTTGCCCTGCATACTTCACTGGAACAAGCAACATTTTGTGGTGCTGTACCGCATCACGGAAACAGCGGTATATGTCGCCGATCCGGCATTGGGGCGGCAAAGCCGGTATTCGCTGCCGGAATTTATGGCTGCCTGGCAGCTGGACCCTGGCTCGGGTTATGGCCGCGCGCTCTTCCTGGAGCCTACTGCTGCATTTTATGCCGCGCCGGAAGTGGCGGAAACAAAAGCCTCGCTACAGGCGCTGTGGCCTTATCTGCGCGCGCACCGTAAGCGTCTTTCGCCGGTGTTAATGACACTGCTGCTGGCCAGCGGCTTCGCTCTGCTAACGCCGCTGCTGACGCAGGCCATTGTGGACAAAGGCATTCAAAACAGGCAGATTTCCCTGATACTGTTGATCTGTGCCGGCCAGCTGGCGTTGTTCCTGGGCCGCATGTTGTCGGAGTTTGTCCGTGCACGCCTGCTGCTGCGAATAGGCGCCCGCGTTAGCACAGCCATGCTGAAAGCTTTCCTGCATAAGCTCCTGCGGCTGCCGCTTTCTTTTTTTGATAACCGGCAGGCAGGGGATAACATGCAGCGGGTGACCGACAACCAGCGGGTGGAGGACTTCCTCACCACTTCACTGGTCAGCTTTGTATTGTCGGTCGTTACTATACTGGTACTGGGTGTGCTGCTGTTGTATTACCACTGGCAGGTATTTGTATTGTTTATGCTGGGCGGAGCCGCGGGCATATGGTGGAACCATGCTTTCCGGGAACGCCGCGGCCGGCTGGACCAGAAGCGTTTCGGCGTGCTGGCGGCCAACCAGGACATGCTGCTGGAAATGTTCGGCGCCATGCAGGAAATAAAGCTCACCGGCAGCGAGGCCCGGAAGACACGCCAGTGGGAAGACATCCAGGAGCAGGCGATCACGGTAAAGCTGGAAAGCCTCCGGCTGGACCAGCTGGTGCAGGGCGTATCGTCGTTTATCAACGAAACCCGCAATGTACTGGTGACCTGCTTTGCCGCGGTGCTGGTGGTCAACGGTCAGCTGACGCTGGGCGCTATGCTGGCGGTGACTTACACCTGCGGCCAGCTGAGTGCGCCGGTAGCGCAGCTGACAGATTTTATCCGCGCCATGCAGAACACCCGCTTCAGCCTGCGACGGATGGCGGAAGTGCACCAGGAAGCTGATGAAGATACGCCTCAACTGCAGCATCTCGCCGGCGACGCAGTCACCGGAAAGGATATACGCTTACAGAACGTCTCGTTCCGTTACGGCCACCGGCATTCGCCCCTGGTACTGCGCCATGTCAACCTGCTGATCCCTGCCGGCAAAGTAACGGCCATCGTCGGGATGAGCGGCAGCGGCAAAACCACCCTGCTGAAATTGCTGCTGAAGTTTTATCCGCCGCAGGAAGGAGATATATTACTGGAAGATACCTCCCTGCAGGACTTTTCCGCGGAGTCGTGGCGACGGCACTGCGGCGTGGTAATGCAGGACGGCTACGTGTTCCGCGATACGATTGCCGGCAATGTGTTCGCCGGCGATACAGAAAAGAATTACGAGCGCCTCTATGAAGCCTGCAGGATGGCCTGCATACACGATTTCTTTGCATCACTGCCTTTCGGCTATGAAACCCTGATCGGAAAAGACGGCTACGGCCTCAGCGAAGGACAGGTGCAAAGGCTGCTGCTGGCGCGCCTTATTTACCGCAACCCTTCCATCGTGTTGCTCGATGAAGCCACTAATTCCCTCGACGCCCACAACGAACGCGCCATCCTGCGCAACCTCGAACAGTTTTTTACCGGCAAGACCGTCGTGGTGGTGGCGCATCGCCTCAGTACCGTTAAACATGCAGACCAGATACTGGTGATGGACAAGGGCGCTATCGTGGAAAGCGGCACCCATGCCGGGCTGTCTGCCAGCCGGGGCGCTTACTATCAATTGGTAAAAAACCAGCTGGAGCTGGGTAAATAAATGCTACATGACATTGAAAGTTTTCCCTTACGCACTGGTCCGCTATGCTGCGATGCCTTTCCCGGCACTTAAAGCACTGGAGATAACGGAGACGGACGCCTGCCTGGCCGCCGCGGATATAGCGGCAGGGGACCTCCGGCAACAGCAGGAATACCTCTGTGAGCTGTTGTTTCAGGCGATACAGTCCGCCCCTGACGACAATACCCGGCAACTGCTGATACGCTGGAAGCGTGCGGTATATAACGGCCGGAAGCCCCCGGAAGAAACAGTAGCATCCCTGTCAGCGCCAATGCTGCGCTACCGTGAATCCCTGGCACAACAGCAAGCGGACCGTGAGACATGGCAGGTGTTTTACGACCGGCAGCTCCAGCAGCACCGGCGGCAGTTGCAGGCATGGTCGGGAGAGGAGGCGCTGCGGAAAGGGATACTGCTTTCCAGTCCTGTGCTCTATGGACAATTGGATCATTTTGCGCAGGCAGACGCGGCTGCCTTCAAAGCGCGGGAACTGAAAAATGAGTATAGCCTGCTCCGTTATATTACCCGGATGGCGGCGAAAACATCGCCTTTCAGTACGTTTACCTATACGGGCGTCAGCACGATGAAAACAGCCCCTGACACCGTACCGGCGATCGTCAGCAACATCCGGCTGAACAACAGTTTGTTTACCTACCTCCGCAGCCTGTTGGTCCACCATCCGGTGCTGAATGAACTGATGACGGTCACCCTGAATGACACCGTCACCACCGATGAAACGCACCTGCATTTCCTGGTGAACTATTTTAATGTAGAAGCCTTTCAGCGCCTGCCGGCGCGGAGTGTGGCGCTATGGTTGTACCAGCGGCTGAAAGCGCCGGCAACACTGGCATCTCTCATCGATACGCTGGCTGGCGAGATGCCGGGCGTTGCGCGTGAGCAGATCAAAACGTTTTTGCTGAAGCTGTCTGCCACCGGCCTGCTGGAGCTGGGCATCGGCTGCTCCGGTATCGATCCGGAATGGGACAGTGCGCTGATGGATTTCCTTTCTGACAATATGCAACAGCATCCGTCGGTAAAGGCACTAAGGGAGCTGCTGCAAATGCTGCAGGTGAACCGCCGCTTTTATGCCGCCGCCGATGCGGCTACGCGTGCGCCGCTGCTGGAGACGTCCGCCGCAGCGCTTAATGCAGTGCTGCTTCAGTTGAAAACGGAGGCAGCGTTGCCGGATAGTGCCACCACACCTGCCGCTGACGCACCTTTTGAAGTGCATCATTTTGCACCGAGAAATTTTCAGCCGGCTGATATTTTTTATGAAGACACCAGCACGTCATCCGTGAGCGTGCTGCCAGAGGAGGTGCAGGCATTGACAGAAAAGGCGGAGCGCTTTTGTACGTTACTGGCAAAGGGGGACCTGTTGCAGGAAGAGCGTGACCGTATGCGTGACTTTTTCCTGGAACAGTACGATGCCGCTCAGCAGCCGGCGGTGACGGACTTCTATCACGCTTATTATCTCCGCGTGAAAAAACAGCAGCCGGACACGGGAGGGCCAACGGTCATGGATATACCGGAAACGATGCAGCTTACCGTGAAGCCCGGCGCAGTCAACATCACAGGGCTACCTGCGGTGTCAACAGCGCCGCTCTCCCGGGGTATGTTCGTGCAGCTCTTTTATCCGGATACAGCAGCGCCGCTCATGGGTGTTGTCAATGCCTTCCTGCCCGGCATGGGCAAAGTAGCCGGCAGGTTCCTGCATCTGTTCAGTCCTGCGGTGACCGACACTTTCCGTTCATGGAACACCGCTTTGTATCCGGAGCACCTGATGATAGAGCTGAATGATGGCTCCGTCTTTAACGCCAACATACATCCGCCGTTGCTGGCGAACGAAATCACTATCCCGGGCGGCAGCAATAACTACCCCGCAGGAAAACGTATATCCCTCAAGGATATCGTGGTGCAGTATGACCAGGCATCCCACCGGTTGGGATTACGGCATACCGTGAGCGGTAAACCGGTGTATACGTTCGACCTTTGCCTCGAGTCTTTTTATAACCGTTCTCATTTCTACCGGCTGCTGGCACATTTTAACCCGGAAACAAGGGTGCCGCTGCGAAGCTTTATTGCTGCGGCGGACAGCCGGTACAGTTCGCTGCATGCCGCCCCCGGACCGGTACAGCTGCTACCCCGCATCGTTTTTGAAGACCGGCTCGTATTGAGAAGGAAAGGCTGGCTGGTCAGCACAGCGGCCGTCCCTGTACCTGTCAACGCAGAAACCGATGCAGCATATTTTCTGCGGTTACAGCGCTGGAGGATAGCAGAAGGGCTGCCCCAGCAGGTGTTCGTTTTCCTGAAATCACCCTATATACAGGTAGCTGCAAAGAAAGGGCAATTGCACCGGGATGACTATAAGCCGCAATACATCAGCTTCGTGCAGCCATTGCTGGCAGCCGTTTTCAGGAAGATGCTCAGCCGGGCGGGAGAGCAGGTTTACCTCGAAGAAGTATTGCCGGACGCTTCGCAGCATGGCACAGTTACCGAACATATGCTTCACTGGTATCAATATTAACCTATGCAACGTAACTGGTTATCTGTACACCTTTTTCATGCCGGTGACCTTAACCGGCTGCTGCAACTGCTGGTCGGCCCCGTGGTGCAGCAGGCGGGATGTCCCTGTTTCTTTATCCGTTACTGGGAAGGCGGGCCGCATATACGCTTACGGTTACACGTAGCACAGGATAGGCTGACTGAAGTCAGGCGGCTGCTGGAAAGTGCTGCGCAAGTTTATTTTACAGCATATCCTTCCTGCCGGGAGGAGGAAGCCCGGCCGGCGCAGCAGCTGCTGCCTAATGATACCTGGCAATACGTTCCTTACGTACCGGAGACCGGCCGCTACGGCAACGAACAAACGATGCCGCTGGCGGAACGACAGTTTGGTTTTTCTTCTGCCTGGGTACTGGCGGAAATCAATCAGATCAATCCTTCCAATGCCCTGATGCAGGCCATCAGGCTGAACCTGGCGACCCTGCAGGCATTGCAGGAAACGCCGGAACAGACGCTGGACATCTGCCACCGCTTTATACAGGGGTGGCTGCCGCGGTTGTATCATCCGCAGCAGGACAAAGCGCAGCAACAGGCTTATTTCCTGCAGCGCATGGAAGAGCGCTTTGCTTTTTATGCCCCGGCACTGACCAGCGCAGCAACAGCACTATGGAACGGAAACATGCCGCCGGCATTGCAGGCTTTTGCCGCCGGCAACAGCCACGTCTTTACGCAATACCGCCGGCTCGGCTTTCAGCAGGAACAGCTGGGCGCTATCACCGGCAGCTTTCTGCATATGGGGCATAACCGCCTCGGCGTAGCCAACCACGATGAAGCCTATATCATGTATTTCACCCGTAAATGCCTTGAACATATCTATGGAATCCCCGGATAAACTGCTCCTGGACACGGAACTGCGCCGCATAGCGGCAGCGGTGCTGCCCGCCCTGCAACCAGACGTTATCGCTGCAAAGACGGACCTGTTCAACGGCAGCGGTGGCGTCATCCTCTTTTATTTAAGATTATATGAACACTACAAGGAACAGCATTACCTGGATGTGAGTATAACGGCGGCGGATACCCTGTTATACCATCCGGAGATAACGCAGCAACAGTATTATACCTTCTGCACCGGCGCCACCGGTTTGCTGTACCTGTGTGTTAAACTGTACGAGGCCACCGGGCGGCGGCGTTACCTGGACCGTGCCATCGCGCTGACGGCCCATTTTAAAGAGGGGATACAGCAGCGGGTGCAGCAGGACGACTGGTTGAGCGGCCATGCCGGGAACATTTTTGTGCTGACTTACCTGTATGCACATACGCAGGAGGGAAGCCTCCTGCCGCTGCTCCGCTCACTAACAGACACGTTGATACAACAGGCGAGGGTGGCGCCGGAAGGCCTGCGATGGGGGCATGTGAAAATGAGTTTCGACAGCCTGACAGGGTTCTCGCACGGCGCCTCGGGCATGGCCTACGCATGGATGCAGGTAGCTGCTTACTTCCGCGACGAGGGGTTGCAATACCTGGCCGGGCAGGCGCTGGATTATGAAATGCAGTATTACGACCCTACGGCGCGTAACTGGCTGGACCTGCGGCTGACCAATACCTGTATCGGGCGGGAAAATTTTTTTCACTGGGATATCCACCGTTTCCGGGAAGATGCCGCTGCCACCAATACATGGGCGCATGGTGCCGCGGGCGCGGGGATAGCCCGGTTGTTGGCTTATAAAATGCTACCACGCGCCGAATGGCGGGTACAGTTACAGGACGCCGTAGAACGTTCGCTGGAAGATGCACAGCAACTGAAGCGGGGCGACTTTACGCTTTGCAGTGGCTACGGCGGCATTGTGTTTTTCCTGCTACAGGCGGCGGAAGCGCTGCAGCAACCAGATTTACAGCAAGCCGCACAAATACTGGCCTTGCAGGCAGTCCGTTATTATCACACCTATGGAACCTATAACAGCTACGTGCCAACGATGATGCAGGACGCCGGGCTGTTCTCCGGACTGTCGGGCGTTGGGTATATGCTGGCATCGCTACTGATGCCCTTCCGGGACGATTCGGTGTTACATCCCGTGATCCCTGCCGGCAGGCAGGTACCACCTTTGTATGCTGCCGGAGAAGTAAAACGACGGCTGTTCCTGAAGTATTATCCGCATACCATGCGGCTGCTAATGGCCACCGGGTGGACATTGCCGGACGTGCCGGGTATTGGTATGCTGGAAACGATGCTGCAAAAAGCGGTGGCCGCCCTGCCTGAAGAACACCGGCGGCAGGCGGCAGATGCTTTTGCTTTTGAGCAACAGCGTACCGCTCTCTGGAAAGAACACCGGGGACTGTTATACTATACCAGGAGGAACGAATTTACCGGAGGTATGCCGGAGGCCACAGCGGAAGCGTTGCTGCGGATGAAGTGGGTAGTGATGGAGCAGGTGCGGCTGTGCCGTACGCACTGGCAATGGGACCAGCAGGAGCTGGCTTCAGCAGCAGGGGAGTACTGTTATTTAATGCAAAACCACGCATACGGCGTGGCGGTTTTTCCCGTGGGAAAACTAACTGCCGCGATCTTTGATCATTTTCAGGGGGATATACGCTGGAGGAAACATTGGTACGGTGTTTCAATGTAGCCGACCGGCAACAGGCCGTCACGATGCTTGTGGCGCAAACACTTTCGCTGTTGCGGCAGGGTTTCATTAAGCCTGTATTATGAAAGGGAGATACTGATCAGTATCTCCCTTTTACTTTCCGTTCGTATACCATTAGCAGATGATGGTAGTGCACAGGTGGTGCTCATCATCTGTCTGCAGGGTATGCGTAGGGTGGCTCTGGCCTGCCAGCCCGCCGGCGAGGCGCATGTTCATTTCGTTGTCGAGGCTTGTAACGAAGCTGTCGATTTTCAGATCGTCGATGTTCAGCTGGAGATTGTTGGATTGCTCTTTCATAAAATAGTGTTTTTTGATAGTTAATGCCTACTGTTACGGGGTTTCGGCTTATCCCCTTATTGCGCGCAAATATTTTGTTGGCCTACAGTCTCACGCCCGCGAAGGCTTTGAATGAAAGCGGCGCTCCTTCTATGTAGTAGTAGCTTTTTACGCCTTCATGGATGGAGCCGACGAGAATGTCGCCACTGGAGAAATATCTTTTGTTGGTGAGGTTGTCTGCTATAACCCTTACATACCAGCGGCCGGCATCCCAGGCAATGCCGGCGTCCAGTTTCGTATAGCCTTTCAGGTATACGTCCGGCGTATAGGTGGCGGTGCGGGTAACGGTACTCTGTCCGGCGCTGATACGCAGCCTTGCCTGCTTCACCGGGATGCTGTACTGCAGCCAGGTGTTGATCATCTGCTCGGGGGTGAAAGCGAGGCGGGTGCCTTCGTTTTCCGGGCGGCTGTCTTTGCTGGTGATGGCATACGTATAGGCGTAATTGGCAGATACGGTGAAGCGGTCGGACAGCCTTCCGATGATGTCCGCCTCTACGCCCGTACTGGTGGCCTGTCCTATCTGCCGGCTGAAGCCGGGATGTTGCAGGTCGGATACCAGCAGGTTGTTTTTGATGATGTGATAACCGGCCAGCGTGGTGATCAGCTTACGCTGGAACCATTCGCGTTTGACGCCTGCTTCGAAGCTGTTGCCCCGTAAAGGTTTGAAATTATCGCCCGCAAAGTCGGCGCCTGACTGGGGAATGAATGACTGGTCGTAGATGGCATATACGCTGGTATTTTCACCAAACAGACGGGTAATGCCCAGCCGCGGGGAAAAAGCGGTTTCATTTCGTAACGGTGTCTTTGCATTGGTGGTAACGGGCATGTTAAAGGTAAAACGCCCGCCATAGTTAAAGAGCCAGTTTTGATGTACACGGGTGGTATTGTAGACAAAGGCCGACCACCAGTTGTTTTCGCGGAGGATCAGCCTTGGCTTGCCCAGTGCTTTTACGCTGTCTTTAGGCAGACCGTACTGCGGGTGGTTGCGGTCAAAGGCAAACGTGTACTGACCGTATGCCACGGAGAACTCGTCCTTGCTGTAGTTGTAGTCTATGCCCGCTACCAGCTGATGGCTTACCGCGCGGCCCGTGTTAAAAGAGCCGTTGACGTACGCCTGCGCTGCGATCACGCGGCCGGTGACCTCGCTGTTTTGGGCCAGGCGCCGGGTAGTGTTGGTTTCGTCGAAATTCACCGGGGAATAGTTGTCCGAAAGCAGTGACCACGCAACGCTGGGCGTCACGGTATATTTCGACTGTACCGTCATCTTCCAGCGGCTGTTGAACCGGTGGGAGAACAATAGCCTGGCGCTTTGCGACATCGTGTAGGACTGTGGCAGATTAGGATCGCCGGCGTAGTTGTTGCCGATGCGGTGTTTCAGTACATCTGCATCCGTACCGACCTGGGTAACGCTGCTGCCGCCGTCGGCGGCCATGCGGATAAGATTGTATTCTGCCAGCAGGAAAGTACCGGGCTTAAAGTTATATTGTACAGACGGCGAAGCAATGTATTTACGCGTTTTGATAAAATCCTGGAAGCTCTGTTGCTGTTGATAGGCGGCATTGATACGATACGAGAATCCTTTTGCCTGTACCGCGCTGCCCACGTCGGCGGATACACGCAGCAGGCCGAAACTGCCGCCAGCCACTTCTACCTGCCGGGTACGCTGCGGTCCGGGCGTTTTGGTGGTGATGTTGATGCTGCCGCCCGGTTCTCCGGAGGAGAGCAGGAAACCGGCCGGACCTTTGATGAAATCCACTCTTTCTATCATGGCGGCATCGTCGATCAGCGCGCCCATGGTGCTGCGCTGGGGCATGCCGTTCACATAGGTGACGGCGCCGAAGCCACGTACCATAATGGTCGTGGACGCGTCGAAGACGGAACTGTTATACCCCATTTTGATGCCGCTGGCATTGCGGGCGATGTCTTTCATCTCCAGGCCGCCTTGTTCGCGGATCAGCTCACCGGGCACACTGGTGATATTTTGCGGCGTCTCCAGCAGCCGGCCTTCCAGCCGTAAAGCAGGCGCCATACTGTCTGCTTTCATCGTCTTCTTTTTATCCAGCACAATGACTTCCTGCAGCCGTTGTTTCCGGAGGCTGTCGGTTTGGTGCTGGCCATAGCTATACAGGGAGATCGCACTAAAACCTATCAATGCGGGTAATGTTTTATACATGTTCATATTTTATAGAGATCATTCAATTTTCTTTTGAGCACCAGCGTTCCGCTGCACAGCAGCGCAACGGTCAGCGCCAGCAGGTACCCGATACCGCTGCGCCAGCGGGCCGGGCTCTCCGGGTTGTATGACGGATGGTAAACGGGCAGCAACTGGTAGTCGTTGTCTGCGAGCAGCCGGTCGTGGAAATGCCGCTGATAAAAAAATGTTTTCCATTCGTTGCGGAAGCGGCGTGTCTCTTCCCGGAAATACCCGTAGTCGGAGATGTCTGTCCGGGCGATGCTGTTGAGCAGCCATTGCGTGTATACGGCCGGGTTATATTTTAACGAGGCGTCCAGCAGTTGCTGCGCTGCGCGTTTGCTGGCCTCCTGCGTTCCTGTGAGGCGCTGCATGCGCTGGTCCACGAGCGAATAGTAAGCCATCGCATGACGGGAGCTGGTCATGCCCGTATCGTAAGCCTGTGCATTGCGGTATTGCGGATAAGCCTGGTAGAAGCTGTCCAGCAGCTGTTTTTTGGGAAGATCCCAGGTGTCCCATTCCAGTTCGCGTTGCACGGAGGCGTTGGTGGCGGTATCGTTGGTCTGCGGCCGGTAGGTCATCAACCTGTAAGTAGCAGGTAAAACAATCAGCAGCAATAGCCAGAGGCTGAACAGCGATACCAGGTTGGTGGTGGTATGCTGGTTCCATGCGATGACAAACCAGATCAGTCCCATCCAGAACGACAGCCATACGGCGGCTACGCCGGTCCAGGCGGCCCATGCCAGCCAGGGGAAGGGTTGTCCGGAAGATGCCCATGCCATACCGGCGGTACAGATCACCACCATGGCGGCCAGCAGCAGCAGGTAGCGTATCAGCAGGCGTAACAGCAGCAGCCCGGTGAGCGCGCCATGCTGGACGAGCAACAGCGGGAGCGTGCCCTGCTCTTTTTCCTGCGCCAGCAGATGGTAGCTCATGCAAATGGCCAGCAGCGGCACCAGGTAGATAAGCAGGAAAGCCGTGTCGAAGTTGCCGGTGGCCAGCTGCAGCGGATTGCTGATCTTTTCTTCCGCAGGGGCGTAACTGCTTTTGACAGCGATGGGATAATAATATTTAGCGAGATCGCTCATGCCGACAGACAGCACTGCCGCGGGCGCCGGGGAATACCAGGTGTGGGCATGCAGCCGGTGATCGGCCACGATGGGCCAGGCGGCCGCAATATAGGCAGCTTTCCCCTTCGGCGTGGTGGTATCGGCCTGCAGCTGGTGACGCAGGGTGATCAGCTGTTGCTGATAGTGTTGTTGGAGACTGTCAACAGCCGCCTGTTGTTTTGCCGATACTGCATGGCCATAGTACAAGGCTATCGCAGCAGCGGGCAACAGGATGGCGGCGATAACCGGCAACAGCCTGGTGCGCCATAGTAAACGCCATTCCTGGAGCGCCACGGACCGGTATGTATTAAATCGATGCATGTCTGGCGGCGCGGTTTAAAAGTGAAATACTGATCAACAGCCACAGCAGCAGGGAAAGTGCCGGTAGCCATAGCCCGCGGAGGACTTGTGCCGTAGCGGGTGGTGTATATTGAAATGTTTCTGCATGCTGGTACAGTTGACGTTCGTGCGCTCCGCCATAAGCCATGGCCTGGTTCAGCCGGCGGATAAACCGGTTGCGGTATGCGCCCGCCGCCTGGTAAAAATGATACTGATGTTCGTAGTCGGTGCCGCAGAGCGCCATGGAAATACTGCGGACGGCAAGGTATGGGTCGGCCGCCGCGAGGTAACGCTGCACGCTGTTTTGTCGCCGTATCTGGCTGTCGGTCATGGCGGCGTACTTTTCGTATACCCGTTGCATGTAGTCTTCATCCGCCTGCAGGCGGATGGCATCGAAATTTACGGGCAGCTGATCAGGGGAGCTGACTTTATACTGTTGCAATACAGATTGTTCGAGGCGTGCGGTGCGTGCATCTCTCGGGTCATTGCCGTCGATGCCCGTTTTGTTGGCCTGATCAATTTTTTCCTGCAGGTAAGGCTGGGAGGGCAAGGGGTAGAGCGCTTCGCCGGTAGCTGCCGCGAGGCGGGGCAGCAGGATGTGCCAGCACAACCAGATGCTGCACAGCAATAGGAGTGACTGGCCTGCGTGGCGGGCCACGGCGGAGAGCCAGAGGCCGAGTATGACGAAGATGCTGGCATAGCAGCTATAGGTGATCACGAGTAAGCCTATACGGGGAAGGTTACCGGTGGTGGTCATCGCCGGGAAATACAAAAGCATGGAGAGCAATAGCAACAGGACCATAATGCCCAGGTATACGGCGGCCTTGCCGCGAAGAATGTGGCGGGGAGTGGCGCCCTGTATCAGCATTAGCCGCAGGGTGCCGCTGGTTTTTTCCTGCGTGTAACTGTTGAAGCACAGGAAAAAAAGTAACAATGGAAAAAACAGTTGCAGTACCGTTGCGGGCGTGAGGGCGCCAAAGCGGAGATATACGTCGCCCGGTTCTAAAGGCGGCGTGGCCATCTGGTGCTGCACATGCGCTTCTATCCGCAGGGAATTGCCGGTAAAAGACTCCAGTCCGTTATCGAACCTGCTCAGGGGCGTGAGCGGTTTGAAGATATAAGTGCCGAAATGGGCGGCGCTGTGCGGGTCATCTGCGCGCAGCTGTTCCCATTGCTGGCGGAACTGCCGGTTGGCCGTTTCCCGCTGTTGCTGCTCCTGCTGGTACAGCAGGCGGGAGCCGGCCGCGGCGATGCCGGACAGGACCAGTGCAGACAGGAGGGTGACGGCCATGGTGCGGTTACGCAGCACCATGTGCCATTCTTTGATGGCAATTGTTCTGAACATAGCAGGATGTTGATTACCAGGTAGATATTTCCATGTATTCCATATAGCTGTTTTCCAGCGTATAGTGATCTGTAGCGGCGGCGTCCATGACGGTCAGCAAGTGCCCGTCCCGCATAATACCGATGCGGGTGGCCACTTCTTTGGCGCGGTAAATATCATGGGTAGCCATCAGCACGGCACGGCCTTCCTGGCTGAAACGCCGCAGTAACGCGGAGAACTCGTTGCTGGCGCTGGGGTCCAGCCCTGAGGTGGGCTCGTCCAGCAGCAGGGCGCCTGCATTTTTAGCCGTAGCGATAGCGATGCCTACTTTCTGCCGCATCCCTTTGGAGTAACCCTGCACCGGCCGGTGAAGGGCGGATTCCTGCAAACCGGCATCCAGCAACAAACCGATGGCCGTTTCCCTGGACAGTTGTTCCCCGGTGAGCGAATGGAAAAAAGTCAGGTTCTCCAGGCCGCTCAGGTAAGGGTATAAGGTAACGGTCTCGGGTATATAGGCGAGATGCCGCCGCGCTTCCTGCGGCTGACGGAATACAGGTATACCGTTTACCAGCGCCTGCCCGGAGGTGGGCGCCTGAAAACCCAGAAAACAACTGATGGTAGTGGTTTTGCCGGCGCCATTAGGCCCCAGCAGGCAGAAAATTTCACCTTTGGCTACAGACAGGTCCAGCGCATGCAGCGCGGTATGCCCACCAAATGTTTTGGTCAACGCAATAGCTTGCAGCATAAGTTACAGCAATACGGGTACAATGAAACAGGAAAGGAAGTGGTGTCGTGGAGGGAATCACGCGGCAGGAGGCCCTCTGCCGGCCTGCACCTGTTGTACGCCCGGATGCCAGTCAGCTGTAAAAACGGAAAGTGTAGTGTATGGAGTGGATAGTAGCTGCGGAGTGGAGAGAAAATCAGGGACGGTAGCATCTTTGGCGAGCTGAAAATCGCAGATGTCGCAGGCATGCGATGTATGGACCTGCTGCTCATGATGCTGCGTCATATAGCCCTGGCTGTTGGCCGGGTGATGGTGAAGCAGTTTTACCATCTGCACAAACACCAGCAGGGCCATCAGCATGAAGGCCAGTAGTCTGCGGGTGATGTCAAATGGTTTTGGGTGCATACAGCAAATATAGGGGATGTATTTTAAAAATGAAACACAGTTGCAAAAAATATATTAATCAGGCCATTCAAAAAATTCGGCCTGCTGCGGGTTGGCAGCGGCGGGCTTAACAGGATCATCGCTGCGCCATCCTTCATCCTGTATTCAAAGTAACCACCGTTAGCCTATTCCAGCTCTTCCGGGCGAAGACGCTGATCATTTCCGGCACCGGGATTCATGATCGCTCCGGTCAGGAAAGGTAGTGTAGATAAGCATGGTGTCAATATTGTTTTTTAGGATGATAATTGCGGAGCGTACATTACTTTAGTATCTGATATTATTGGTATTAATGGAGACAAAAACGAGAGATATATTCCTGGCCGCCTGCACGAAGATCGCAGAACAGCTGGCAATACACGGCTTTAAGCCTATGCAGAAAGCACAGACGATCCGGAAGACCACCCGCAATAAAAAAGTATATCTCGATATCCATTTTCAGTCGAGCGTAAAAAACTGGAGCGGCGGGGTCATGCTATGGCCCTATCTGAGCATCGCTTCCAATGAGTTGAAGAGGTGGCAGGTACAACAGCACCGGGAGGGGAATGCAACGGGCACCATCTTCGCGACAAGGCTGGAAAACCTGACACCGCTGAAGAATAAAACGCAGGACTGGAATATGGCGGTCAGCAACCAGGACAATGTGATCCCGAAGTTGTGTGAACTGATTGTCGCCTATACGCTGCCGCTGGTGGATCTGTTGGAGGACACGGATCAGGCGGTACAGTTCATGGTGGCCAACGGCGTGGCTTTTAATGAACATTTCGATACCCGTCATCAAAACCTGCCCATAGACTTTCTTTGCTGTTTTGGCTCCGTTGCACTGGCACAAAAAGCGTTTGACAACTATCTCCTGCAACAAAAGTTAACGGCCAGCGCTAAACGTTTTTATGAAGAGATAGCTGCCAAAGGCGAGGCGGCAAACCGGGTGGTGACGGACAGCACGATGCGGGCCGCCTATAGGAATCAACTAACCATCAATGGCTAAGATTAAAAATCCGCTGAAATAGTGGTTTGTTTCCATTGTTCCAGTTCTGCGGACATATCGTTTATTTTTTTGGCGGCACGGAGGTACGCATCTTCGCCCAGGAATAGGTGCAGCGGGGGATCGGGGCGTTCTGCCAGCGCTATGAAAATAGCCGCCGCTTTTTCCGGATCGCCGGGCTGCCGCCCGTTCATGGCGAGATATCTTTCCTGCGTCTTTCTTACCGCTTCATACCCGGCTATCCGCGGTGCTGTATAGCTGAGCGAATTTTCTGTCAGGAATCCCGTACGGAATCCTGCCGGTTCTATTACCGTGACACGGATGCCAAATTCGGCGACATCGAGGGCCAGCACTTCTGAGAAAGCGGCCAGCGCTGCTTTGGTAGCGGAATAGACGGCCCATCCCGGAGCGCCGGCAAATCCTGCCACGGAACCGATGTTGATAATATAACCATCTCTTTGTTCCCGCAGCAGTGGCAATATCCGTTTGGTCACTTCTATCGCGGCCACCACATTGATATTGATGATATCCCTGATGTCCTGCTCCCGGGCTTCTTCCACTGTGCCGGCCATACCGTAACCGGCATTGTTCACCACTACATCTATTCTTCCGAAAGCGGCAATGGTTTGCCTGATGGAATCGTCAATGCTGTCGGGGTTGGTCAGGTTTACGGTCAACGGCAGGAAACGGGTTTTGTCGATAATACCTGTAGCCTCCTGTAACAGTCCTGCATTGCGGGAGGTGGCTGCTACGCGGTGACCGGCGCGCAGCAGTTGTTTGACGAGGCTCAGGCCCAGCCCTTGTGAGGCGCCGGTGATATACCATACTTTGGATGTTTGCATGACGGAGGATTTTAAGCGAGCGTTGTTGCCGGCCGTTCAAAGAAGGCGGCGGTATCGGTGATGAGCGATTGCATCAGCGCCTGGGCTTTCCGGTGCCGGAGCAATGGGGCTATTTGTCCGCTCCAGAAAAAGACTTTGTCCCACTGTTGCTGGTCGATAGCTGCCTTACGGAGGGAAGACATCAGCGTGGATTGTAACGGGAACGGCAATACGGCGTTTTCTTTCCCTGTGAGGTCTTCGCTGATGCTGTTGACGAGGCCGCGTCCCAGCCGGCCGGTAAAGGCGCGGGTAAGCGTAGTATGTTTGCCAGCAGGGGAAAACAGCTGTTGCTTATGCATGGGCATGGCATTGGATTCATCGCAGGCCAGGAAAGCGGTGCCTATCTGTACGGCTTCTGCGCCTAACAGTAACGCCGCTGCTGCTCCCCGTCCGTCAGCGATGCCCCCGGCGGCAATGACAGGGACCTTCACTTTTTCCCGTACCAGCTGCAATAACACGGACGTTCCCATCAGGGAGCGCTCTGCAGGCGCCAGGAAAGACGGTCGGTGACCACCTGCCTCAAACCCGGAGGCGATGATCATGTCTACACCGGCATCTTCGAGCACTACCGCTTCGTCGGGCGTAGTGGCGGCGCCGACAGTAATGATGCCGGCCCTGCGGCATTGTTCCATGACATCGGCAGACAGAACACCGAAGACAAAACTGAATACTTTAGGCCGGATATCCAGTACGGTCTGCAGCTGGTTCTGAAACCGCGATTCAAAAGGCGCCGGCTTCTCCGGAAAAGGCAGTCCCAGCGCCTCGAAATAAGGTTGAAATACCTTCTGCGCCAGCGCATAGTCCGCATCGCTGACAGGGCTACCGGGAGCGTCGGCATCGGATACCCATAAGTTGAGATTATAGGGCCGGTGGGTGAGCGCCCTGATCTGTTGGTCTGCTTCCCTGATTTCCTGCGGACTAAGGGTATAAGCGCCGTAGCCGCCCAGTCCCCCTGCGTTGGACACCGTGGCCACCAGTTCGGGAGAGGAAAACCGGCCGCCGAAAGGTCCCTGGAAGATGGGATAGTCAATTTGCAATAATTGCGTTACGCGGGTGTTGTTCCACATGATGATAAATTTATTCCGGGATATCGCTGATCATCTTGCTGACGATCAGCCATTGTCCGTCGATCTTATGAAAAGAGAGGAATTCGTGGTAATGGAAGTCGTACATTTTTACGCGGACTTCCGCCACGGCAATGGAGCGGACAGCCCGTACCTCCAGTATTTTACCTTTGAAAGGCTGGCCGGAATCTTTGGGTGACTGCCGGTGCTGTACGCCATCCAGGTATTGCGCCAGCGTTTTGGCGTACGGCTGTCCTTTTACATCTCCGAAAAGTAGCGTGCCGGGATGATAGATCTTTTGCAGTTGCGGCACGTCTCCTGTATAGATCCCTTTGAAATAATATTCCTCCAGTACCTGCGTGATAGCAAGGGAATCCTTTTGTGCTGTGGTCATGGTCATCTTTTTTTGCGCCTGTATATCCCACCACCAGCAGGACAATAAGGCGGTTATGATAAAGGTCTTCATGAGACAGCTTTTGCTGTCAGGCTTACGTATAATTCAAAATCGTTATAGATCAGCGTATCGCCCAGGTCTTTGAAAAAATTTCCGGAGCGGTATTTTATGTTGTACAATGTCCGGTCGATAATGATTTTACCGGTGGCTGTCAGCGCATCGCCTGCAACCTGCAACCGGCTGGTGAAGCCCACCGGGTGAGTGATTCCTTTAATGGTCAGGTTTCCTTCGATGTTGTTGCCATCGGTGGCTGTGATCTCGAAATAGGCTTCCGGGTACTGTTGAATGGCAAAAAAGTCATCGGACGCGAGGTGGTCCGCAAACTGCGCGTTGGTAGCCGGATCTGTGATGTCCAGGATTTTGATAGAAGTGGTATCGATGGTGAATTTTCCTCCTGTCAGCTGACCGTCGGTCAACAGGAGCGTGCCCTGTTTCAGGTCGATGGTGCCGTTATGCGCGCCGGTTACTTTTTTACCCAGCCAGTCAATATTGCTTTGTGCAACAGCGATGTCGAATTGTTGTGTTTTCATTTTCAGGTGTGTTTGTTTTGATACAAAGTAACACCGGATTCGGGGATGGATGATGTGACCTACATCACTTTTTAACAGTGTTATACAACCGGCTAAGGGTTTCCCGGGATACGCCGAGGTAAGCGGCAATCAGGTGTTTGGGGACCAGGTGGTGCAGCTGCGGATAGAGTTGCAGCAGTTCTTCATAGCGTGTTTTGGCGTCGTTGTTCATAAAGGACAGCAGCCGTTGTTGTGCGGCCACATACCCCCTGTTGGTACGCCAGCGGAAAAAATGTTCCACCTGGTGTATCTCCCGGCAAAGCTTCTCCCGGTTTGTGTTGGAGAGCATCAGCAGTTCTGCATCGGTAATACAGTCTACGTTGATGGTAGCCCTGGTCTGATTATATAAAGCGTGATAGTCGGAGGTCCACCAGGTAGGCATGGCAAACTGCAGGATATGCATTTTGACCTGATCGTTGATATAGAAGGCTTTCAGGCAACCGGAAAGAACGAAGTATTCATGCTCCACCTTGTCGCCTTCGCGGATCACGGTCTGCCCTTTTTTAAAGGCGGCCGGTTGAAAATGCGAAAAGACATAGGCATGCTCCTCCGGTGTCAGGGTAGCGGTTCTGGCGATATGTGCCTGTAATATTTCAGCGGGCTGCATGGCATGAAGATACTTATTTCCGGAAAACGGCCGGAAACATGCCGGACATTTTCATGCGCTTGTGCCCGTAGCGGCCAATGGGGAGGCATTGTTATTGTGTAGCGATATGCTAAACCGGAGGCTATGAAACACTTTATGATATTGCTCAATGTTGCCGGAATCTTACTGCTGGCTGCCTGTGGAGGCGATAATACCCCCTCCAAAGTGGTGTCTCCCGGAGACGAAAAAACCGGCAAAGACCGCTTACTGAACACCGGCGCCGACCTGTTGCAGGACAAAACGCCGTTGCGGCAATTCAATGCCTACCTGGACGGTTTCCATTTCTATAACGGGAATATCGATGCCCAGATGGAAGCCCATCACTATGTTCAGCAGTTAAACGAAGATCTGTACCAGGCGATCATTTTTGACGGTAACGGGCCGGATGCCAAGATAATGGGCATTGAATACATCGTCACTGCCAGGCTGTTTAAAACGCTGCCGGAGGAGGAAAAGAAGTTGTGGCATTCCCATCATTATGAGGTGAAGTCCGGTACGCTGACGGCGCCCGGTATCCCCGCTGCGGCAGAACATGCCCTGATGGAAAAGCTGGTAGATACCTATGGCAAAACCATACACACCTGGCATACCGATCAGCACCGTGACCTGCCCGTAGGCGCTCCTATGGTGATGATGGGATTTACAAAAGACGGCCAGCTCCACCCGGAGCTACTGGCTGCCAGAGACAAAAGGTTTAAGGTGTCTGCGGCAGACATCAAAAAGCGGCGAACGGACATACCGCTGCCAGCAGTAGATCCGATGGCCGATGCATGGGAAAAAGGAGAAGTGAGACAGTTTGTTATCACAAAAGAAATAGACAGCGCTGTTACCAAACACAAATGATCGTTACAGTTATGAAATATCTTTTCTTATGGTGCATTTGCGTGGTATGCCTGCTGCATCCGGCATTTGCCCAGCACGAACATCACAAGGGGATGAAGATGGACACCGCCCGATCTCCGGAGAAGATGGGCCCTATGCAGATGCCCATGAACCATGCTTTTTCGCTGAACCTGCCGATGAACAGGAACGGGTCAGGCACCTCCTGGTTGCCGGACGCTTCACCCATGTATGGATATATGTTCCATTCCCGCAAATGGATGTATATGGTACATGGCAATCTCTTTCTGCGGTACACAAACCAGGACATCGGCCGTAAAGGCGTCAGGGGAGGAGACAAGTTCGGCGCGCCCAACTGGTTTATGCTGATGGCGCAGCGGAAAGTGGGCCGTAGAGGGCTGTTCCATTATGAAGTGATGCTCTCCTTCGACCGGCTGACAGAAGGCGGGGCAGGTTACCCGCTGTTATTCCAGTCGGGCGAAAGCTGGAAAGGACAGCCGCTGGTGGACCGGCAGCATCCGCATGACCTGTTCTCCGGGCTGTCCGTAGGCTACACGTATGCGCTGTCCAAAAACACGGACATCTACGCCAGCTTCGGTTACCCGGGAGAGCCCGCGCTGGGCTCTGTAGCTTTTATGCACCGGCCATCGGCCATGAACAACCCCGACGCGCCGATCAGTCATCACTGGAACGATGGCACGCACATTACGTTCGGCGTGGCGACGCTGGGGGTGAGACTGCATGATTTTAAGCTGGAAGGGAGCATATTTACCGGCAGGGAGCCGGATGAGAACAGGTATGATTTCGACAGGATGCGGTTCGACTCCTGGAGCGGCCGGTTGTCGTATAACCCTTCCCGTAACTGGGCCCTGCAGGTGTCGCATGGGCATATCAAAAGCCCTGAGCTGCTGCATCCCGGCGAAGATGTTAACCGCACTACGGCGTCCGCTGTTTTCAGTCAGCCTTTGCAGCATAACAACCACCTGAATATTACCGGTCTCTGGGGACTGAACAAGAGCAAAGACCATACGGGCGAAAATGCGCTGCTGCTGGAAGGTGCGCTGAACGTAAAACGCGTGGCCGTTTATACCCGCTATGAATGGGTACAAAAGTCAACAGAAGAGCTGGACCTGCCCGGCACGGATAACTTATTCGGCGTTCATGCGGTGACAGGCGGCATCAGTTATGACCTGCTGCGGGCAATGCATACCAGGCTGGCGATAGGTGTTCAGGGCAGCGTGTTCTTCAACGAAAAAGCTTTATACAGTTTGTACGGGAAGAACCCGCTCGCAGGAGAAGTGTACCTGCGGCTGTATCCCGACCTTATGAAACCATAGTTTTTATTTTATCACCTTTTAAATATTTTTTTATGGCAACACTCTCTAAAACAACCACCGATCACGAAGAGATCAAACAATGGGTGGAAGGACGAAAAGGCAAGCCCGCACAGGTAGAAGGTACCGGCGATAAAGGCGGCCCCGGCGTATTACGGATAGACTTTCCCGGTAACGATTCCGGCAGACTGGAAGAAATCAGCTGGGATGATTTCTTTGAAAAATTTGACCAGGAGAAACTGGCATTTTTATACCAGGATGAAACAGCGGACGGCAAAACCAGTTATTTCAATAAGCTGGTGAACCGGGATGAAGCATCCAAAAAATAAAGACCATGCGATTTATAGACAGTACCTGGCACGCTGCGCTGGACTACGTTTACGGGGCGCTGATGATCGGTTCTCCGTGGCTACAGTAAAAAAGAAAGGGCATTCTTAAAAGAACGCCCCTTATTCCGCATGAATCATTATCTCTCACTTTTCATGTCTCCATGCATTAATTTTTCAATGATTTTCTCCAGCTCTTCATAAGGCCGGTAGCCGGTCAGCATCACTGACTGACGGTGGTGGACAGCAGTGAACAGCAACGAAGGAAACCGGCTGATGCCCCTGTTTTTCACTTCCTGTATATCTTTATTGCAGGCTTCCAGCGCTGCCAGTTCTTCCAGGTCCTTTGAGAATTGAAGGGCGTTGAAGGCGCCTTTTGTTTCCGCTGCCAATGTTACTCCCAGTTGCAGCAATACTTCCTTCCGTGCAATGTTTTGCTGCTGTGTCATCACTGCTTTCCGCGCCAGGTACAGGTACTGTTCTTCCATGGCGGGAGACTGCATACCGGCGCATTTTACCGCCAGGCATGCCGGGTAGGAAGATGCCGGCGGATCACGGAACCAGATGGTGCTGTCCAGCGGCACACCGGTAGTATGGTTTACCTGCATCCATATGGGGCCCATCTGGGCCGGGCGGGAAACAGACAATAACGGATCGTGGTAGCCTTGCCACTGCTGCAGCAGGCCGCCCATACAGTACCGGATGTTGAGCTGTTTTTTGTAGACGGTTTTGAATTGTTGCCATACCGTTTCAAACGCCCAGCTCCAGCAGCACAACGGGTCGGTATAATACACTGCCTGTAATGTGCCTGGCGCACTACCGGGAATTTTATTTTTTTGTCCGGGAGCTTCCGGGTGTTTTAGTTTCTCCATCAGTAGCTGTTATCTGTTTACTGTGTTCACTCCATGCCTGTGCACCGATAGGCACCGCCATGTTGATTTCCTCGCTCCTTTGCAGGCTGTTGCTTTTATCCAGCTGGTCCACGCCTTCGACAGTCCGTTGCGTTCCGACGGGTTTCACATCCAGTAAGCCGTTTGTTTCCAGTACATACCTGACGGGATCTTCGATGTACTGCCAGGTTTCTCCCAGCTGGGAAGACTCTCCGGAGTTCCAGGTGTTGCGTGCGTCTGCGCCGCTGGACATATTAAAATAGAGATTGCTGTACCGTGGGTCTGTCTGCAGTACGCCGGGAGGGAAATTGGGCTGTATGGAATCCAGGGCGGCTTCAAACATCTGGAAATGGGCCACTTCCCGCGTCATGAGGAAATTGAGCGTTTCTTTTACGTAGGGATCATCGGTGAACTGTAAAAGATATTCATATGTGATCTTGGCGCGTGATTCTGCCGCGATATCTGAGCGGAGGTCTACCGTAAGATCGCCGTTGCAGTCGCCGTTGATGTAAGCCGCGGACCAGGGCACGCCCTGGCTGTTGGTATAGGCGGGGCCGCCACCGGAGGATACCAGCGTCTGCGGCGCTACCATGGCGGTGTGGATAAACTCTTCCTTTTTGTGTTTGCCGTCCAGCAAGGTCATGATTTCCGATTCATCGGCCGCTTTTTTCAGATCGCCGTTGATGCCCTGCAGCAACATCTGGATGGTAGCGCCTACTATTTCCAGGTGGCTGAACTCTTCTGTGGCGATGTCCATCAGCAAATCATATTTATCCGGGAAAGGCGCCCTGGCGGCAAATGCCTGTCCGAAGTAACGGAGTGCGGCCGCCAGTTCCCCGTTAGCGCCGCCGAACTGCTCCAGTAACAAAGTGGCGAAAGCCGGGTCTGGTTTGGATACCCTGGCATTGAACTGCAGATCTTTTACGTGATAAAACATACGGTACGTTTTAAGGTGAACAATATTTCATCTCCGTACCATCTGTACAAAAGCACGTCCACTTACACCGGATGCAGCCGTAGTTTGAAAGGATATGCTGATGGTGCGCCGCTGTGGCCTGTTGACAAGGATGTTTCCGCATATAGGGGAACACCTGCGATGAACTGCTGAGCTCCATGGTCCGGGCAATCGTTTCCCTGCTGGCATAAAATTTCGTCCACATTCTATAAAATAACTACGGCTATGATACAACGCGATGCACATACCGTCAGTCTCTGGCAAGACCACGCAGGCGGTTACAATTCCATTAACAAGGCGGACCCGGAGAAAACATATGATGTGATTATTGCCGGCGGTGGTATCACCGGTATCACTACTGCCTTCCTGCTTCAGAACGCCGGCAGGAACTGCCTGGTGGTGGAAGCCGCTAACCTGGGCTATGGTACCACCGGCGGCACTACGGCACACCTCAATACGTTGCTGGACGTACCTTACGACACCATACAGAAAAACTTCGGCAAGGAAGGCGCGCGGCAGGTGAGAGAAGCTACGGCAGAGGCTATTCAACTCATCAAACATCATATTGACCGGTTCGATATCCGGTGTGGATTTGAATACGCAGATGCGTATATGTTTGCCCAAACGGACCGGGAAGCCGGGGCGCTGAAAGATATTACGGAAGCCACCCTGATGGCCGGTGCGGATGTGTCGGGCGTAGACAGGGTGCCGTTGCCGCTGGCGGCTAAAAAAGCCATTAAAGTAACCGGGCAGGCAAAATTCAATCCGTTGCCTTATATACAGCGCCTCGCCACCGCGTTTGAACATATGGGCGGCACCATCCTGCAACAAAGCCGTGTGACGGCCGTACAGGACGATGAGACGATACTGGTCATCACCACCCAGGGTTCTTTCCATTGCCGGCAGTTTGTATATGCCACGCATATTCCGCCAAGCGTCAACCTGCTGCACCTGCGCTGCGTACCTTATCGCAGTTATGTGGTTGCTGCTACGCTGGCAGATAATAACTACCCGGAAGATCTCAGCTACGATATGCAGCAGCCTTTCCATTACTACAGAACACAGATGGTAGAAGGGCAACGTTACCTGATCGTTGGCGGAGAAGATCACAAAACAGGACACCAGGAAAATACGGAAACCTGCTTCCGTAAATTAGAGGCGCATGTACGCGAATTATTCAACGTCGAAGATATCCGCTACCGCTGGTCGGCGCAATACTATGAACCGGCGGACGGTATTCCCTATATCGGGCGGCTGCCGGGACAAACCGGCGAAATATACGTAGCCACCGGGTTTAGCGGCAACGGTATGGTCTATGGCACCGTGTCTGCCTTGTTGCTGAAGCGGCTGTTGCTGGGACTTCACAGCGACTACATCAAACTGTTTGACCCCAGCAGGATCAAACCGGTGGCAGGGTTCAATACTTTCGTGCCGCATAATGCCGATGTCGTGAAACAACTGGCCAGCCGGCT
Source organism: Chitinophaga oryzae (assembly GCF_012516375.2). Lineage (NCBI taxonomy): Bacteria > Pseudomonadati > Bacteroidota > Chitinophagia > Chitinophagales > Chitinophagaceae > Chitinophaga > Chitinophaga oryzae. Next base: position 6,438,690 of record NZ_CP051204.2, on the reverse strand, counting down.
GTTTCCGGCGGAGAAACTGGAACAGCTGGCGGGACTCGCGCCGGGTGAAGGTAAACTGGTGAATTACGAAGGTTCGAAGATAGCGCTGTATAAAGATGAACAGGGCGGCTTACATGCAGTAGACCCTGTTTGTACCCACCTGGGCTGCGAAGTACACTGGAACCAGGCCGAAAGGTCGTGGGACTGTCCCTGTCACGGGGCCCGCTACAGTGTGGACGGACAGGTGCTGAACACCCCGGCCGGCAAGGGGCTCGACCCGCACGATATTAAATAGGCCGGTTGTCTTCCAGGAAAGCATGCATAGCACGGGCTACGCCGGCAGGATTTTCCTCCGGCGTAAAATGCCCGCTGTTATCGATCTGTATACCGGTGACCTGCGTACAACCACTGTTTTTAAGTCCTTCGGTATAAGTGGAGAGATCACCGGGTTCCCGGTCTCCCCGGAGATATAGTACCGGAACGGCTACCGTTGGTTCGGGCGCCGTTTCTTTTTCATCTTCGGCGAATGCCCTGTACCATCCGAGGCTGGCCTTCAGGGCGGCGGCAGCGGAGTACACGCGGACATAATGCTGCCTTTTTTCATCATCCACTGCGTGCCTGTTAAACGCCAGCGTATCATAGAAATAATTGCATAAGAGCGGTTCATGGCCCGGCATCATGGCCTCGGGCAATGCCGGCGTGGCGAAGTAGGCGAAATGCCAGATGTGAGGATTCCGTTTCACTTCTTCCCATGGTTCCACGCCAGGGATGGCAGTGCTCATGATAACGGCGGCGTCGAGCAGGTGCGGGAACTGCCGCAGCATGGCATAAGCGATCATACCGCCAATGTCATGGCCGGCCACCACGATGCGGGATAATCCCAACGACATAACGAGCGTCGCCAGGTGTGCGGCCAGTGTTTTTTTATCGTAATAACCGATGTCTTCAGAATCGCCGATGCCGGGGAGGTCTGCTGCCAGCACGTAGTAGTCTTTCGACAGCAGCTTCATCAGGTCTTCAAATGCCAGCCATGATTGCGGATAGCCATGCAGCAGCAGGATGGCGGGCGCGGGCTGTTTTCCGGCTGTTACCACATGCAGCTGCCGGTCGTGCACCGGGATGTCCAGATGTTTAAACATAGGAGCGTTTTTGTGCATAAGCGCGGCAAAAATGAAGCCGTGGCGTTAACCGTTGTTTAACAGTCTGTGGATAATTAGCGGGCTTTTTTTATTTTAGCGTCAGAAAAGGGAATAATTTGATAAGAAGTGATGCCTATAGTGATCTGGAGCTGATAAGCCTGCTAAAGCGGGGAGATGTGGAGGCATTTGACCTGCTGTATTCCCGTCACTGGCCAGGCATGTATCAGGCCGCTTTTTACCTGCTGCGCGATCAGAACGCTTGTATGGACATTGTGCAGGATATTTTCGCCTGGCTGTGGGAGAAGCGGGAGCAACTGGAAATACAGGCGGTACCTTCCTATCTGCGGAGCGCCGTCCGTTTTAAAGTGGCCAACTATATCCGTTCCGGTAAAATACGGGATGAATTTTATACAACGCTGTCCGGCCTTTCGTTGCCGGAAGCCCCCGGTCCGCAGGACTTCCTGGAACTGAATGACCTGAAGACCGTCATCGCGCAGGTGGTGAATAACCTGCCGGAAAAATGCCGGGAGATTTTTCTCCTGAGCCGGGACAGCCAGCTGACCAATCAACAGATAGCTGATTTATTAAATATTTCTGTCAAAACTGTCGAAGCGCAAAAGACCATCGCACTGAAGCGCATCCGGGCAGCCGTGGACCCACACCTGCTCGCCTTGTTACTACTTCCCGTCGTGACCTGTTATCATTGATCTGCCCTTCTCAAAAAAAATTTGAGGTGTTTTTAAGGGTGAATGTTTTTGCAAGTGCCTATGTATAGGATAGGCTATATATGAGAAAAGAGGAGGCCATATTATTAGCAGAAAAAATTGTGTCCGGTACAGCCACTGATGCGGAGCTGATGCAATACAACCGGTTGTTCAACGCCTTTCAGGAGGGTGACAGCTGGGATGAGCAGGTATTGGGCGACAAGCAGCAGCTGGAGGAAACGATCCGCCAGCGGTTGCAACCCGTGCTCCGCCGCAGGCGTTCTGCAAAGCTGACCGGCTGGCCGCGATGGGCGGCTGCAGCGGTGGTTGTACTGCTGCTGGGCGCGGGTTACTATTTCCTGCAAAAGCCGCAGCCACTGCAACCGCAGGCTGTCCGTTTCCGCAATGATGTCCCGGCCCCTGCGGGGAACCACGCCGTGCTGACATTAGCCAACGGTCAGCAGATACAACTGGACAGCGCAGGCAACGGAACGCTCGCCGTGCAGGGACAGGTACAGGTGTCTAAAACCGCCGGCGGACAAATTGTGTATGCCGGTACAGCCGAAACCGCCAGCTTCAACACCCTGCAGCTGCCTCCCGGAAGCAAGCCGCTCGCCATAACGCTTTCAGACGGCACCAAAGTATGGATGGACGCGGGCGCCGTGCTCACCTATCCCACCGCCTTTCAGGACGGCAAACGGGAAGTGTTTGTATCGGGCCAGGCATGGTTTGAAGTGGCGCAGAACAGCCACCAGCCTTTCCGTGTAACATCCACCACCAATAACGCTACCATCGATGTGCTGGGGACCACCTTTACGGTGCGCGCTTTCCGCGACGGTAGCCATATGCAGGTGACGCTCCTCAGCGGCGCCGTGAAAGTGAACACCGGCACCGCTTCGCAACTGCTGCGCCCCGGTGAACAGGCTGCCGTGGATAACAACGGGGCCGTGCAGGTGGCCGCCGGCGCAGACCTGCAGCAGGCCACCGCCTTTAAAGACGGATTGTTTTATTTCAATGGCGCAGATATCACCACCATTATGTCAGAGTTGCAACGATATTATGATATCGACGTCGCCTATCAGGCAGATGTCAAAGACCTTTTTGTCGCTAAAATTCCGAGGGATGTTCCGGTATCCCAACTACTGAACCTGCTGGAGATGACTAATCTCGTGCATTTCAAAATTGAAGGACGGAAAGTGACCGTCATAAAGTAGATCGTACACCAGCCTTTTGTTACTGTCCTGTAAGACCGGCCATCTTACAGGGTGGGGGAGTATTTTATTGTTTACCAAAAATCAACCAAACAATATGCTTGTCAGTAAGCTATTCAGAGCGCTATGCCTTTTAAAAACGGGAAATGCAACATCGGGAGTCAACTACGGCAGGATAGGCCTGCTGGTCATCTGTCTGCTGGCAGGGACACAGACCTTCGCGCAGAAAGTCTCCATCAGCATCAAATCGGGTTCCCTGGAAAAAGCATTCCGGGAAATCGAAAGACAAACGGGCTACAGCTTTATCTATGGCAAAAATCAGCTTAGCCAGGCAGCCCCTGTCAACATCGCCGTGGAAAAACAGGAACTGAACGACGTGCTGAAAATGCTTTTCAGCAACCAGCCGTTCACTTATTCCCTGTCGGGCAAGTTCATTGCCATACGGCTGAAGAACGCGCCTGCCAACGAAGCTCGCCCGGCGGAAGACGGGCTGACCATCCGCGGCAGGGTCACGGACACCAAAGGGAACCCGCTTCCGGCGGTATCCGTGGTGGTGCCGGGAACACCTTTTGGCGCCATGACCAACGCCAACGGCGATTATGTGATCAGCCGCGTACCCGCACAGGCGGTACTGATGGTTTCCTACCTCTCTTATGAAGCACAACAGGTGCCCGTCAACGGACGTACCACGCTGAACGTCGTGCTGCAGGAGCAACTGAAATCGCTGGACGAAGCGGTGGTGATCGGCTACGGCACCACTACCCGCAGAATGAACACCGGCTCTGTCAGCAGCATCACGGCAAAGGAAATAGAAAACCAACCGGTGTCTAACCCGCTGGCGGCGCTGCCGGGACGTATTCCCGGCGTACAGATCACACAGCAGAACGGTCTGCCGGGCAGCGCTGCTGTAGTGCAGATCCGCGGGCAAGGCTCCATGAGCTCCGGCACGCTGCCGCTCTACGTGATCGACGGCGTACCGTTCACCAACTTCAACGGCTCCTATCCGCCGACCGACAACCTCAACTCCCTCGGCGTTACCGCTGCCAACGGCGGCATCAGTCCGTTCAGCATGATCAACCCGGACGATATTGAACGGATGGACATTCTTAAAGATGCGGATGCTACGGCCATCTACGGCGCCAGAGGGGCCAACGGCGTGATCCTCATCACCACCAAAAAAGGGAAGTCAGGTAAAACGCGCGCTAACGTCAACGTATCTACGGGAGCAGGGAAGATAGGCCGCTTCATTCCCATGATGAACACACAACAGTACCTCGAACTGAGAAGAGAAGCGTTCAAAAACGACGGCGTTACTCCGAACACTGTCAACGCGCCGGAACTGACCGTATGGGACCCCAACGCTTACACCGACTGGCAGCGCTTCCTCGCGGGCGGCACTGCCAGCTATACGGATGCTCAGGCATCCGTTTCGGGAGGAGAAGGTAACACGCACTTCCTGTTCAGCGGTGGTTATCACAAAGAAACGACGGTATATCCCGGCGATTTCAACAGTCAGCGTTTCACCGGCCGCCTGTCTGCGGACCACCGTTCTGCCAATGATAAATTTTATGCGGCCATCACGGCTAATTATTCCAATGATAAAACAGCGTTGCCGGGCACGGACCTGCTGTCGATGTACAACCTGCCACCGAATATGCCGTTGTACGACAGCAACGGAAAACTGGTGTGGTCCAGCGGTTTCAGCAACCCCATCGCGTTGCTGCAGCGCCGTTATACCAGTACGACCGGCAACCTGATGACTAATGCCAGCCTGCGTTATTCCATCATCAAAGACCTGAATTTCAAAGTCAGCCTCGGCTATACGAATACCACTTTAGACCAGGTAAACCCGATGCCGGCATCGGCGCAGAACCCTATCAACAATCCTCAGTCGTCCGCCTCTTTTGCCAATACCCGGTCGCAGAACTATATCGTGGAGCCTACGCTCGACTATACGCTCGACGGGAAGAAAGGACGCCTGAACGTGATGCTGGGCGGTACTTACCAACGCAGCCTGTCTACCGGCCAGAGCATCGACGGCCGCAACTACAGCAGTGAAGCGTTGCTGGGCTCCCTCGTAGGCGCCGGCACCCTGTTGCTGAATTCCAGCTCCTATTTCGATTACCGTTTTGCCTCCGCCTTTGGCCGCATCAATTACGACTATCAAAGGAAATACCTGCTGAACATCACTTTCCGCCGCGATGCCTCCTCCCGTTTCGGCCCGGAAAATGCGATGGGTAATTTTGGTGCAGTGGGCGCAGCCTGGCTGTTTTCCGAAGAGCCATTTGTACAGGATAACCTGCCCTGGCTGAACTTCGGTAAGCTGCGGGCCAGCTTCGGTACCACCGGTAACGATCAGATCTTCAACTATATTTATTTACCGCTGTTGTCTTCAGCAGGCACCTACCAGGGAAGCGCCGCATTAAACCGTGGCACCCTGCCCAATCCAGGCATTAAATGGGAAACCACCCGTAAACTGGAATTTGCACTGGAACTGGGCTTCCTGCAAGACAGGATCAAATTTACCGGCGACTATTACCGCAACAGATCTACCGATCAGCTGTTGTCCGCCGCGCTGCCAACGCAATCCGGCTACAACAGTTACACGGTGAATATGCCGGCGCTGGTGCAGAACAGCGGCGTGGAACTGGAGCTGACCACGCTCAACCTGAAAACCGCGAAATTCGGATGGACGACGGCATTGAACGTAACGTTTTACCGCAACAAGCTGGTGGACTTTCCGGGGATTGAAAATTCTTTCTATGCCAGCAGTTACCTGATCGGTCAACCGATAGACCTTGTCCGGAAATATGTTTATACCGGCTATGATCCTAAGACCGGTATCCCGCAGTATGCAGACCTGAACCATGACGGGACTATCGACTTTGATAATGACAGGGAAATTATTCGCCCGGGTACGCCTTACTTCGGGGGCATGAACAATACCATTTCATACAAGAACTGGGATTTTAGTTTCTTCCTGCAGTTTCATCACCGGAAAGGCAGTACCAACAATATCAGTACGCCGGTGGGCAGCAGCAGGAGCAACCAGAATACTTCCCTGCTCGACAGATGGCGGCAGCCCGGTGATGTAGCTGCATACCCTGCGGCGACCACCACGCCCGGTACGCCTGCCTACCTCGGCTATACGCAGTACTGGGCTTCCACCGCCCTCTGGGGAGACGCCAGTTACCTGAAACTGCGCTCCGCTGCGCTGAGTTATACCCTCCCGAAAGCGTGGCTGAAGAAAGCGAATATAGCCAACCTGAAAGTATATGCAGAGGGACAGAATCTTTTCACTTTCATGAAGAACAAGTATATCTACGATCCTGAAACAAGCGTTCCGGGTGGCCCTCCCGGCCTCGGTACCGGCATGATCGCCATGCCGCCGTTGAGAACAATTGTATTCGGTGTTAACTGTTCATTCTAAAATCTAATGGTTATGTTGTCTTTCAATAATTATAAAAAAGTGATGTTGTCGTTGTTGCTGGCAGGCAGTGTTTTTTCTTCCTGCAAAAAACTGGTGGAGATCGGTCCGCCTACCACGCAGGTAGGGCTGGACCAGGCTTTCTCCTCCGATGCCACGGCTACCAGTGCCGTATTGGGTATTTACAATGCCTCCGCTACAAGGGACCTGTTGTTTCCCCTGAGCGAGATGCCGGGCCTTTCTGCCAATGAGCTGCAGAATAATGTTTCCAGTCCCTCCTATGATGAGTTTAAAACCAACAGTATTACAGTGACCAACAGTGTGGTGGCTATCAACATATGGAGCTACAGCTACACCACGCTGGCGCAGGCCAACGCCATGATGGATGGCATCAACCGCAGCAAGGGCCTTTCGCCCGCGGTGAAAAACCAGCTGCTGGGAGAAACAAAAGTCTGGAGAGCTTTTATCAACAGTTACCTGGTGAATATGTTCGGCGACGTACCGCTGCCGGTGAAGGATGATCCGTTGAGCAATGCCACGCTGGCACGTACGCCTGCGGCGCAGGTATGGTCGCAGGTCATCGCCGATCTCACAGAGGCACAGGCGTTGCTGACAGATGCTTATCCTTCCGCGTTGAGAACGAGGACCAACCGGCAAACCGCCAACGCTTTGCTGGCAAGAGCTTACCTGTATCAGAAAGAGTGGGCGAAAGCAGAAACGGCCGCCAATGCCGTGATCAATTCAGGGATTTACAGTTTGAATAAAGACCTGAATACCACTTTCAGCAATACGAGCAACGAGGTGATCTGGCAGCTGGCCACGCTTACCGGTATCTCTACCTACACCACTAACCGGGATGCCAATGGTGGCAGCTACGCTGCCGCTCCGGGCTCCATTCCGGCAGTAACGCTGACGGATACACTCTATAACTCCATGGAGGCGGCAGACCAGCGCAAGACCAGCTGGGTAGCCGCTACAGACATCGGCGGACAGAATTATAAACTCATCACCAAATACAAGCTGCGTGTGCTGGCTACGGGCGCCACCACAGGCAACGAGTTCAACGTGATGCTGCGGCTGGCGGAACAATACCTGATCAGGGCCGAAGCGAGGGCACAGCTGGGTAATCTCGCCGGCGCCATAGCCGATGTGGACAGCATCCGTTCCAAAGCCGGGCTGCCGCTGCTGGACAATAGCATCACGCAGCCGGCGCTGCTGCTGGCCATTGAAAAGGAAAGAAAGGCGGAACTGTTCGGAGAATGGGGACATCGCTGGTTTGACCTGAAACGTACACCGGCTGTTTCCGGCGGCGGTAAAACCCGCGCCGATGAAGTGATCGGCGGTATGCGGCCGGCTACCTGGACCAGCACGGATGCGCTCTATCCCATACCTGATGCACAACGGGTGGCCAACCCGGCGCTGACACAAAATCCCGGATATAATCGTTAAACATAAAACCAACCCAGTTATATGAAGAAAATATTCCCCATCCTGCTGGGCGGCTGCCTGCTGGCCGCAGGACAGTTAAACGGTCAGGCGAAGATCAGCCAGGATTCGCTGACACGCTACTATAGCCGCCTCGCCAAAGGCGACGAAGCAGATCAGCAACTGCTGACACAAAAAATGTATGTATTGACCAAAAGCAAAAAAGAAACTGACTGGCTCACTGCTGCCCGCTTCTTCTATCAGCTGAAGAAAAACAATGTTGGTGATTCGATACAGAAGGCCGCAGCAGCACACTTTCCCGCCGGCTTTGCCGCCCGCAATAACGCGGTGCAGGTCATCTACGATGAAACAGACCCGGTAAAAAAAGAAGGGCTCTATAAAGCATGGCTCAAAAAATTCCCGCTGGATAAAAAGAGCAAAGATGCGATTATCTATGATTATGCCCGTAACAACGTGGGAATGGCCTATGCAGATGCGGACAATCTGCCCAAAGCGCTGGAGTATGCCAACAGCATCGTGTCTCCTTTCTGGAAAGGACAAGGCTGGGCGGGAACGGCGAGCCGTATCCTTAAACATGGGCATACCGCAGAAGCAAAAGTGCTGCTGAAAAAGGCGCTTGAAGACGCCTATACGTTCAGGACCACCCGTAAGCATGAAGAAGGGGCGGGGTTTGCCGCGTTAGGTTATCCCGGTTACCTTAGCAGCTATGCGCAGCTCTTGTTTAATGATAAGGAATATGATTCTGCAATCGTATATCTGAAACGTGCAGAAGAGGCGGAAACACCTGTCCGCCCGGAGGTAAACCAGATGTACGCCAAAGTGCTCCTCACCAAAGGCGACTATCAGCAGGCATTTGCACGTCTCAGTGAAGTAGCGGCGCAAGGTAAGCTGAACCCCGGTAGCAAAACGATGCTGGCGGAAGCTTATGGCAAAGTGCGCGGCGACAATAACCTCGAAAAATACATCGACTCCCTGAAAGGCGGTCTGGATGATAAGATGAAAGCGGAGTTCGCCAAACAGATCATCAAAGAGCCGGCGCCCGGGTTCACACTGAAAGATGTGGACGGTAATACCGTGTCACTGGCCGACTATAAAGGAAAAACAGTGGTGCTCGACTTCTGGGCCACCTGGTGCGGTCCCTGTAAAGCTTCTTTCCCGGCCATGAAAAAAGCCATGGAAAAATATAAAGATGATCCGAACGTGAAGTTCCTCTTCGTGCACACATGGGAGAAAGAAGAAAACGCCACTGCCAGCGCGAAGAAGTTTGTCACCAGTAATAACTATCCTTTCCAGGTGCTGATGGACCTTAAAGACCCGGCCACCGGCGTCAATAACGTGGTGGATAGCTATAAAGTACAAGGGATTCCCACCAAGTTCGTCATTGACGGCAATGGGAATATCCGTTTCCGGTTTACCGGCTTCAGCGGCGGCGATGATGCGGCCGTAGCAGAAGTGTCTGCGATGGTGACGCTGGCGAACCAATAATCATAAGTGCCATATGGTTTGACTGATGAAGGCCCGGGAAACCGGGCCTTCTTTTTTTGTCCCGATCGCCCCGCAAAAATGTCTTTTTTATGCCTCCTGCGATCAACAAAGAGCGGTTACATTTGTTGTTCAACAAAACCAATAATGATGAACAACATTTGGCACAGATTGGTTATTAAAGCCTCGCCCGAGGACGTATATAAAGCCCTCTCCACACAGGAAGGGCTGGCCGGCTGGTGGACCCCCGACACCGTTGCAAAACCCGAAACAGGCAGTGTCGCCCGCTTTACTTTTGATGACTATTTTAAAGAAATGAAAGTGCTTGCGCTGGAGCCATCCAAACAGGTGAAATGGGAGGTGCTGAAAGCGGTAGACGAATGGATCGGCACTACGATCACTTTCGACCTGGAGCCGCATAAGAACGGCACCGCCTTGTTCTTTCATCATGATGGATGGAAAGACTATACGCCCATGTACGCTGGGTGTACCTATGACTGGGCCATGTTTTTAAGAAGCCTGCGGCGATTGTGTGAAACCGGAAAGGGACTGGCTTATCCGGACCAGTATAAGTATGAGTAAGTTGATAAAACAACAACGGGCGTCTGAAAGGCGCCCGTTGTTTGTAAAAATGATTTAAGGTTTTCCTACCCATCTGTTGACCGTATTATCCGGCCCTTCCATCACTACTTTATAGAACCCTGAAGGGATGTCTTTTACGCTGATGTCCGCCTTTTCCTGTTGCAGCGGCACTTCTCCGAGTAACTTGTAGTCGTCATGCCCACCGGTCTTGAAATGATTGGTGGTGGTCACCCATATTTTCACTTTGCCTTTCTTTTCGCGGGCTTTCCAGGTGAGGTGCAGCGAGCCGTTGTCCAGTGTGGCGCCGGCGTGTGTCAGGGATACTTTGCCTGTCAGCGGGGCGCCGTCCAGCTCGCGGGTGTCTTCCTGCGGGATATTGATCTGCAGGAAACGCGCCATGGTTGGCAGGATGTCCACGATACCAGGCTGACCGGTTTTGAAGTAATCGTTCAGGCCTTTGGCGTTGGTGACCATCCAGGTGGTGCGTTCGCGGTCTGACTGGCCGCCGTGGCCTTTGCCGTTGCTGGCGGTACGGCCGTGGTCGGTGGTGATGAACAGCTGCCAGTCTTCACCGAAGTTTTTACGGCGGTATTCGATGGCGTCCCAGATGCGGCCTACCTGCGCATCCATCATATTAATGGCGGTGTAGAATTTCTCGCTGTCGCCGTAGCGGTGCCCCATATCGTCGGTGTATTCGAGATACACCCAGGTGAGGTCCGGCGCTACGCTGCGGACATAAGCCGCGGCGCTGTCCACCACGGCTTCGTCGATCAGGTGCATGTACCAGCTGTCCTTGTCATGCGGGAAGCGGGCAGTGTCTTTCTCCAACCCGTCTACATGGTAATCGATTTTCAGGTGACCGGTCTGTGGCAGCCCGTCACCCACCAGTTTGGTACGGTTATCCAGCCAGGAGGAGAACACGGCCGTTGTCTTTTGCGGGTACGCCTGTTTGAAAAAGCGGAAGATACTGCCGTAGCTGTAGTTCTGCGCGGCGATATCGTTGTCCCACACGTTGTGTTTGTTTACCCAGGTGCCGGTCAGCAGGCTGTTGTAGCCTACGGCGGAAATAGTGGGTGTTTCGGAATAACCGCCTTTTTCACCGCCTACATGAGCGCGGGTGTAGCCGCCCGCTTTGGCGATGTCACGCAGGTGAGGCGTCGGTTGTTTTTCGATGACATCTGCCGGGATGCCATCCACGATGATAAACAGGGCTTTCTTTTTCTGCGCCTGCACCATCAGGGTGCAGGAGAAAGTAAGCATGGAGAGGATAAATGTCTTTAACATGGGTCACATTTTTATTCTTTTACCAGCAGCCACATAACGCCGTTGATGTTGTCGCCCTGCGGATACTGCCGGGTGATGGCATCGCTCACGTGCTGCCTGTTGAGTTTCAGCTCACTTTCAGGATACATCCAGCGCTTGGGCACCTTTTTATTGTTGAGCACCCCGTCGCCGGAAACATCGAATACCGGCAGACCAGTACGGCGTTGTTCATAAAACACCTGCCAGCCGGAGTTCATAAAGAAGCTGATATATTTTTGTTTAAAAATACCTTCCAGTTCTTTGCCTGTTGTCAGTTGCACGGCAGGCTGTGAAAGATAGGCCGTGATATCAGCAGGCGCTATTTTACAAAATTCCATGGATGCCTGTATACCTTTTTTGTAAAAATCTGTTGCGTTGCCGCTGATCCAGCCGCGCACCACCGCTTCCGCCAGGATAAACTGCAGCTCAGCGTATCCCATTACGATGCTCGGCTCATTTACCGGATCATTGTAATAGCGTTTGGCGATTTTGGAAACTTCGCCGTTTACCACGCGGCTGTTGTTTTCGTCGATGGTAGCGCTGCCTTTGGCGCCGCCGTAGGCATTAAAATCGTTGTCCGGCAGGGAGGCAAATTTGGTGGCCTTCTGTGCAAAACGGAACAACCGCGGATCTTTATACTGTTTCAACAGGTCCACAAAATTCTCTTCCAGGTAGAAAGCTGTCTGCATACTGTTGTTGTTATAGTAGGGGTAACGGTTGTCCTGCTGGTCCACAAATACCAGCTGGCCGTTATCCGCGATGCCGGTCATCAGCGGGTATTTAGCGGGATTGTTCACGATCCCGGCGAAACGTTCCTTCACTTTCAGTTTGGCGCTGCCTTCTTTTTGCGACAGGCTGATCAATATCCGAAGGGAGAAGGTGTTGATCAGGCGTTTCCATTGTTCTTTTTTACCACCGTAGACAACATCGCCCCGGATCTCGCCGCCGGCGGCATCCAGCTGGCCGTTGGCGGTCTGGAGCTCGTTGAGGATACTCAGAAAGATGTCTTCCTGTTTGTCGTAGATAGGTGTGAACGTCTCGGCAGATCCTTTGAGTGCTTCACTATAGGGAATATCTCCGAAGGTCAGCGTCAACCGCATAAAGAACCAGGCGCGGAAGAATTTGCCCAGTGCCAGGTACACAGGCTGGTTGGTACGGGTAGCTTCTTCTTCCATTTTTACGACCAGGCGCAGGTTATTGAAATCGTCGAAGCCGGAACGCTGCCAGTTGTAATACTGGTTAGCATCAATCCCGTCGGTATTGACGAGGTACCGCGATGCGAACGCGCCGGAGGTGCTGACGTCATTGAAAGCTTTGGTTTCAATATTGGTCAGCAACAGTTCGGGAGTAGCCTGCGTGGGTTTATTCGGGTCTGTCTGGAAGTGCTCAAACTTCTTGCAACTGCTGAAAGCGGCTGCCAGCAAACAAAATATGACAATAGATAGTTTTCGCATGATGCTGTGATTAGAACTTTAAATTCAGATTGAAACCCATACTGCGGGAAGATGGCGTCTGGAGGTCATCTTTCCCGGTGTCAGGATCAACGTTCGGTAATTTGGAGAACAACAACAGGTTACGGCCTACGAGCGACAGCGAAGCGTCCCTGATAAAAGTTTTGCTCATCCATTTTCCGGGCAGCTGCCAGGTGAAGTTCACCTCCCGCAGCTTCAGGAAAGTCTGGGAATAGTAGTTGTTGTTGGTATTAGCGTTGTTGCTGGTGTTGATCATATAATCGATGTAGTTCACCGCTTTGGTATTGGGGGCGAACTTGCGGCTGTCGGAGACAATATTGCCGTCGGCATCGTATTGAATATCGCCGGAAGTGACGATCACGCCGGGGCCTACGTAGGTGTTTTTACCGGCATTGGCGTCATCCCTGAAGGGGTTGACCGTACCGGGATGTGTACCGCCCCACCACATTTTGGCGTTGGTGGTGGAGTAGATCAGCCCGCCGATGCGGCCGTCTACCAGGAAGCGCAGGGTGAACTGTTTGTAGCGGAAAGTGTTTTCCACGCCATAAGTCCAGTCGGGATCGGCGTTGCCGATAAAGCGCTGGTAAGGATCGCTTTTAGGAAAACCATTGTTTTCGTACACGATGTTGCCGGAAGGATCTTTTTCATATACATAGTCGAAGATCCTGTCCATGCGCTCGCCTGGCCTGATTTTATTCAGTTCGGCGGCGCCGCCGTAGATTTCTTTCAGCACACGCTGGTATTTGCTGAAGTTAACCATTACGTCCCAACGGAAATCGCTGCTGCGTACAGGTGTTCCTGTGAGCATGAACTCCCAGCCGGTGCGCATAAAGACATTGCCATTCAGCAGGTAGGAACCGTAGCCGCTGCTGCTGGCTACCGGCAGTTTTACGATGTTGTTAAAATCCCGCACCCTGTAGTAGGTCACATCCAGGCCTATACGATTATCGAACAGTTTGGTTTCTATGCCGGCTTCCCAGGCGCTGTTCGTCTGTGGATGTATATTCGGATTGCGCAGCATGTCGCTGTATGTCAGGGATGGCATACCGTTCCATTTAATGCCCTTGTCGTAGGTGGACAGGTGCGAGTAGGTGTAGTCGTTGTTCACCGTGGCGAGCAGGCCGCTGGAGACTTGCGACCAGGAGCCCCTGGCTTTCAGGTAAGTCAGCCAGGAGGGCATCTTCACCAGCTCGGACAAAAGTACCGATCCGGAAACGGAAGGATAGAAGAAGGAATTGTTGGAGATGGGGAGGGTGGAGATTTTATCATTACGCCCGGTAAGCGACAGATAAAAAGCGCCCATAAATTCCATATCCACAAAACCATAAATGCTGTTGGTCCTTCTTTCTTCGATGAAGTTGTTGCCCTGAATAGGGTTGGCCGAGTTGGCGAGGTTATAGAAACCGGGGATGGTAAGGCCGTCCGTGTTGCTTTTCTGGTATTTATCGTTGCGATAGTAGTTGGAGCCGCCCACTTCGGCATGTACAGCGAAGTTCTTGCTGAAAGTATGCTGGTAGCGGCCGATCAGGTCTGTCACAATGTCGAAGTAGTTTTGGGAACGGACGATATAGTTACCTCTGGACTTACTGCTGTAGCCGATATAACTGGCCGGCTCTTTGGTGTCTTCGTTCAGTCCGAAGGCGTTGATGCCGGAACGCAGTTTTACGCTGAAATCGCGGTTGATCTTATAATCCAGCGTCATGGAGCCGAAGGTGTTGTTCTTGTAATAACCGGTCAGCAGTTCGTAAGCCTGGAAGTAAGGGTTGTTGTACCACGAGGTGTTATAGTTGCGCTGTTGCAGGTTTTGTTTTCCGGGCTCCCAGTAATCGCGCAGGTCGCGGATATCCACATCGGAGCCGGTCCACAATACCAGGTTATAGAGGTAGTTGGTGGGTCCGTAGCCGATGGTGGGATAGTTATCGGAATATTGCCTGTTGTAGGTAATGCGGGCATCTACGTTCAGCCTGTCGGTCAGGTTATAGTTGCCTGCGATGCTGAAGGAGCTGTTGTTGAGTTGTGTGTTGGGCACCACGCCCAGCTGATAGATATGCGAGGCAGAAGCACGGAAGTTGCCTTTATCGCTGGACTGGGTGATGCTCAGGCTGTTGGTGGAGATCATGCCGGTGCGGAAGAAGTTGCGTACGTTGTTTTTTCCGCGGGATATGAAAGGCAGTGGCACCGGTTTGCCGGTGGCGGGATCTATGGGGCTGTTGTACTGCGGTGTTTCCCAGTAGCCGCTGGGCGTGGAGGGATCTTTCTGGTCCAGCCTGGGGCCCCATATCCAGCCGGAGCCTTCGGTGCCGCCGCCGGAGCCGTCCACATAGGCGTATTTGCCTTTGGCGCCGTTACCGTAGGTGGTCTGTACGTCCGGGATGCGGATGAAAGAGGGCTGGAACATGGTAGAGGAGTTGAAGTCTACCGACAGCTCTTTGCCTTTTCCTCTCTTGGTGGTGATCATCAGCGCGCCGAACTGGCCGATGGAGCCGTAGAGGGCGGAGGCGGAGGTGCCTTTAAGAACGTTGATGCTTTCCACGTCGTCGGGATTCACTTTCCACATATCGGCCGTCTGATCGGGGATACCGTCTATTACGATCAGGGGTTTCTGACCGCGCAGCTGGATGGAGGCGTCGCGGAACATATCGGTGGAGTTGCGGATCACGAGGCCGGCTACACGACCGGTGAGAGAGCCTATCAGGTTGGGTTCCCTGGCTTTGGTCATGTTGTCGCCTTTAACGGACTGTACGGCATACCCCAGCGATTTCTTTTCTTTCTGGATACCGAGGGCGGTCACCACCACTTCGCTGAGGCCGGCCACATCCTGCTGGAGGGCGACGTCTATCTGCGTGCGGCCGTTCACCGGTATTTCCTGTGGCTTGTAGCCTACAAGAGAAACGCGCAGTACATCGCTTTCTTCCACGCCGGAGAGGGTATAGCGTCCTGTTTCGTTGGTGTTGGTGCCTTTTGTTTTTCCTTTTACAGAGATGATGGCGCCGGGCAGGGGACTGTTGTCTTTAGCGTCGGTTACCGCGCCTTTGACCGTTATCTGCGCTACAGCATGAGCGGCAACAGGCAAAACTTTCACCGCATAGTAGTTGCCTTGTATCGGCTCACAGGTGAGGCCATAAGGATGTAGCAGTGCCGGCAGCTCCGTGGCCACACCGGCCTGCTGCATCCGTTTGAAGAGCTGTGCGCTGACCGACTTGCCGTTAAGAATGGCGCTGTTATAGCTGAATTTAACGTGATGTGTATTTTCCAGTACAGGGAATACCTCGGACAACGAATAGGCTTCGCGTGTATGTTGTCTGGTGGTTCCTTTGGCCATAGCGTCCTGTGCCTGTATGGTAAGCGGCACAGCGGGCATCAGGCACAATAAGATCCCTACTACCTTATGATGTATAAGTAGTTTTCGTTGCATAAAATGCGTTTTAATAAAAATCCCGGGTTCGTTTAGGTGGTAACGATCACCTGGCCAGCATAATCATTACCTTGTTGTTGTGTTTATCGATCCTGATATCAAGAGATTTGGCAAGAATATTCAGCAGCACGTCCAGGTCGTTGGCAGGCGTGGTGCCGGTAAATTGTAAATGCGACAGTTGTGGAGCAGCGAAAGTGACTTCTGCCCGAATTGTTCTTCAATAAAATCGGTTATTTCTTCCAGTGTCGCGTCACGGAACACTTTCTGGTTGTCTTTCCAGGAGGTGAGCTGCAGCGTATCGGCGTTCTGGCGTGACAGTCCGCCGTTGCCGGGCCGGTAGCTGGCCATTTCCCCTGGCTGAAGTACCAGCGTATGTTCATTACTGTTAACTTTCACCTTTCCGCTGTTGAGCACCACCTGTATGCCTTTGGGGCGGGCGGCCACATGGAAGCGGGTGCCCAGTACCTGTACGGTGAGCTGATCGCCGGCATGTACCATAAATTTTCCCGCAGCATCGGGCGCCACATCAAAAAAAGCCTGGCCGCTGACCCATACCTCGCGCGCGCCCGGCTGCCACCCTGTGCTGTCGTATTGCAGCGTGGAGTTGGCATTCAGGGTAACCACCGTTCCGTCAGGCAGCGTGATCGTTTTCATACTGCCGTAACCGGTGGACACTGCCGCCAGTACCGGTTTTTGCTGCGCGGGGCGATACAGCAGCACTACTGCTGCAGCCACCGCCGCTGCGGCGGCGGAAACGGCCACTATCCTGCGAACCAGGGTACGACGCCGCGCCGGTTGAGGCGCAGGGGCTGTCATGGCCGAAAGCTGCTGAAACACCCTTGCGGTGGCAGCGGCATCCATCGCCGGCGCCGGTATGTCTTCCAGCTCGTCAGGCAGCGGTAACAGCGCTTCCCCGTCTCCCTGCTGAAGAAACGCGATCAGCTCGGCGGTCTCTCCGGGAGTAATGGAACCATTCGCATGCTTCTTAAACAACGCTTTTATATATGCAGGGTCCGGGTTCATCGGTATGCTTTATTATATGATACAGTTGGGAAAAGAAAAAGGACGATCCGGGGGGAGAATTTTTTTATTTTTTTATTTGGGTATTGGGTTATTGGATTTACGGATTTTGGAATTTTTTGATTTTGAGATGGTAGGGATGATATAATGAGGATCGTCCGACAAATTCCAAAATCAAAAAATTCCAAAATCCGTAAATTAAATAACCAAATATAAAAATAACCCAATAGCCAAATACTCCAGCTGCTGGCGGAGGAAACGGCTGGCTTTTACGATCTGGTCTTTGACAGTATTCCTGGAGATGCCCAGGCGGAGGGCTATTTCTTCGTGGGAGAGTCCTTCGATGCGACTGAGGCAGAAGATCAGCTTTCGTTGCGGTGGCAGCATGTCCAGCACCCGGCTTTTGACCCGTTGCAGGTCTGCGGCGTTCACCGCTTCTTCGGTAGTATTGACGGCGACAGACTGATGGTGGAACACCGATTGCCGGAGCGCTTCATCCAGCGCGGCTTTTTTCAGGATATTGAAAACGCAGTGCCGGACGGCGGTATACAGATAAGCCCGGATGGAAAGGGTGGGATCGAGCTGCTGCCGGTTGATCCATACCTTCATGAACACCTCCTGGACAGCCTCTTCTGCCATTTCTGACGAACGGCATAACTTACAGGCATATCCGAAAAGCGCGTCCTTGTAGGCATAGAACAGCTCCTGAAACGCGGTAGCATCCCCCTCTTTTATTTTAGATATACATTCCACTCCTAATTGACTCATGACGATATGAGGTGCAAAAATCAGAACTAATTATTACCGGAATATTAAGGATCAATTAAAAATACACAAAACGTCCACTGAGATTCTGGTGAATTTTGGCGCTTCCTGGCTTTTGGAGAACTAACCGGGGATTAAGTTAATATAAAAAAGAATAATCCGCCCGGAAAATTTCCGGGGATGTAGTTATCTTGTACGCCCGCCCCATACGCATATTTCGGCCCGGCCCGGCTTTGTTTGACGGCATTTTTTGGCTATTTTTCCTGTAAACATGCCACTATGAATTCAACTGGAATCAGCCGGAGAATGTTCCTCTCTTCCGGCGCTATCCTTGCCGGATCGGCAGTACTGGCCGGCAGCCCTTTGAAACACTGGTCCTTTACGGAGGAAACGCCGACCGTCGGACAGCTCATTGATGCATTTATCGCGCAGGTACCCTCCGGCGCCATCCCCAATACGGTAGATACCCTGAAAGCAGGTTCCCGTGATACCAAAGTCACCGGCGTGGTCACCACTATGTTCGCCACCATTGAAGTGATCCGGAAAGCCATCGAACTAAAGGCCAATTTTATCATCGCCCATGAGCCTACTTTTTATAATCACCTCGACGACGTGAACTGGCTGCAGCAGGATGATGTCTATCAATATAAGAAAGCACTACTGGAAAAACACGGGATCGCGGTATGGCGAAATCATGACTATGTCCACGCCCATCATCCCGATGGCGTCAGCAAAGGGGTGGAAGATATGCTGGGATGGCGGCCATGGGCGGTAAAAGACCAGCCGGTGTACCAGTTGCCCGCTCCGCGGCCGCTGAGCGGACTGATAGCAGAACTAAAGAAAAAGCTGGATATCGCCTCCCTGCGCTATGTCGGCGATCTGCAACAGCGCTGTGAGAAAATCCTGTTGCTGCCGGGCGCTTACGGCGGTAAAGCACAGATAGAAGCCATCGGCAAATACAAGCCGGACGTGCTTTGCTGCGGAGAAATCGCTGAATGGGAAACGGCCGAATATGTCCGTGATGCGCGCGCAAAAGGCGATCAGCTTTCACTGGTGGTAATGGGGCATATCGCCAGCGAAGAGCCTGGCTCCGTTTTTATGATCGGCTGGCTGAAACAATATTTCCCTAAAGTAAAAGCCTTCCATGTACATCCGGGCAACTCCCTGTCTTTCGCTTAAAAAGAAATTTGCCTTCAACAACACAAGGAGCGTTGCTGAAGGCAAACAAAGGTTAAATGGTACTGCCTCAGAATTTGAACGCGATGCTTCCGCTGAAGTTCCTCGTTTTCTGCGGATTCACGGTAGAATAACCGATCCAGTATTCCTTATTGGTGATGTTGTTTAATTTGAAGCCCAGCCGGAAACGGTTGTTTTCATAGAAGATGCTGCCATTGACAACAGTGTATGACGGCAGGTAAAAGTAACCCACCTCCCGGTCGTTGACTACTTTATTATCGCCTGAGTAGTTACCGCCCACGCCGAAGCCCAGTCCTTTTACGGCGCCCTGCTGAATACGATAGCTCACCCACAGGTTGGCCACGGTAGGAGCGCCTGCCGTAGCGGGCCGTAAGCCTTCCAGTTTCGCTTCTGTTTTTTCAAATTTGGAATCGTTATAGGAATAACCTGCCACGATGTCCAGTCCGCGCGCCGGATGGGCGATCACTTCCACTTCCACGCCCTTGCTGTATTGTGTGCCATCCTGTACAGACACGTTCGGCACATTGGTTGGACGGATAATGTCTTTTACCCGGATATCATAGTAACTAACGGTACCGGTGATCATATCATTGAGCAGCGATACTTTCACGCCGCCTTCCATCTGGTTGGCCTGTTCCGGTTTGAACGGCTTGCCGTTCGGATTGGCAGTGGCCTTGTTGGTAAAGCCGTTCTGGTAGTTGGCAAACAGGGATACCTTGTCCTTTACCGGCTGGTATACGACACCAAATTTGGGGGACAGTGCTGTCTGCGTGTATCCATTCTCGTACTTACCGCTTACATCGTTATAGCTGCCTTTGTTGTCAAAGTAGTCTATGCGTAAGCCGGCCTGCACCAGCAGGTTGTCGGTGATGTTCAGCACATCGGAAATATAGGCGCTGTAGGTATTGGAGATAAGATTTATCGGGTAGGTAAAGGCCAGTCCCTGCGCATCATATACTTTGTCGAGGTTCCTGCGGTTGAAGTTGCGGTAAGTGGGAATATCACCTTTTGCATAAATGGTGTCGTACGTATTGCCGCCGAAGAACTGGTTGGCCTTATGATGGAAGAAGTCGATACCGCCTACGAACCGGTTTCTCAGGCTGCCGATGTTAAAGTCGCCGTTGAAATTATGCTGCAGCTCTATTACGTTGTCATGGCTGTTGTTGGTAAACTGGTCATTACGGGAGATGTAACCGTTGCCGATGGCGTTAGGATCTCCTTTTACTTCCGCGTCTGTCAGCAGGTAAAAATAAGGTGACGGTCCGTCAGAGTAGCTGTTGGTGCTGGTGATGTTCGTCTGCATGCTCCACTGTGAGGACAAGCGGTAGGTCATCTGCCCGAATAAGTTGGTAGAACGGGAGGTCTGATACAGGTCGTTCATCGCATATGCGCGCTTATAGTCGATGTTCAGCTCGTCGGCCCGGTTGGTGCCCAGTTTGGCGATCGGCTGGCCATAGGAAAAGAAGAAGGCGCTAAGGCCGGTGTTCTGTCCGGCCATATATTCCGCATCGAAATTAAAGGAGAGGCGGTCATTGACACGGTAGCTGAGGCTGGGGGCTATGGCGACGCTTCTGTTGAAGCCATAGTCCTGGAAAGAGTTTTCGTAGTTATAGGCCGCGTTGACGCGCATGAGCACGTCCCGGTTTTTATCGAGCGGCGTGTTGATATCGGCGCTGAAGCGGTTGAAGCCGAAGCTGCCGACAGCAAAGCCGGCTTCGCCGCCGAAATGGTCGTACGGTTTTTTGGTGACGCGGTTGATCAACCCGCCGTAGCTGGTAAGGTTACTGCCGAACAGGGTGGCGGAGGGGCCTTTGATGACTTCTATTCTTTCGAGGTTGGAAGCGTCGATACGGGAGGTAACGTTGCCGGCTATACCGTTGCGCAGCTGGCTCTGTACCACGAAGCCGCGCATGCTGTAATAACCGCCGCCATCGCCGCCGCGGCCGGTAGCGTCCCACATTTTGGTAACGCCGGTAGCGTTCTGCATGGCGTCATCCACGGAAAAGACCTGCTGTTGCTGCAGCAGCTCTTTGGTGATGGTGGTATACACCTGTGGGTTCTCTATGTTTTTCAGCGGTATTTTAGCAACGTCATAGGTGCTTTTACGGGTAATCCCGCTATGGCTGCCTTTTACGACTACTTCCTGCAACGCTTTGCTGGAAGCTTCGAGCGTAAAGGAAACGGTGGCTGTTTTGCCCTGTTCTACGGTGACTTCTTCCGTTACCGTGCTGTAGCCGGCGAGGGTGATCAGCAGGTGGTATTTGCCCGGTGATACATGACGGAACACAAAAGAACCGTCTGCTTCTGTGGTGGTGGTGACATTGGGCTCTGCGAGCACGATCATAACGTCTGCGGCCGGCCTGGCGTCGGAAGTGAGCACCTTCCCGCGGATAGCGCCCGTTTTTTCGGTTTCGGGATCGTTGGCGGATGCATTTAAAACAAATAATAGCAGCAGTCCCAGTGTGACAATCTTAGATATTACAATGCCATAGCGGCGTTCCATATTGAAAAGTTTTCACAAAATTGGGACGTACCGGCCGCGGGAGTATATCGGATCAGGAAAAATTATTTACGCAATCGGGAAATTAATCCTGTGCGTCCCTGGAAAAGAGACCGGGAGAAACCCCGAACTTCTTCTTAAACATCTTACTGAAATATTGTATGGACGAATAACCAAGTTCTTCGGCCACATGCTTGATGGGAACATTGGAGAGCAGTTGTTCCCTGGCCTGCTGGAGTTTGTACTCATTCACATAATTGATAATACTGTCGTTGAATACCTCCCGGAACCCTTTCTTCAGCTTGAACTCATTCAGCCCGGAGAGCTTCGCCAGCTCGCTCAGGCTGGGCGGCGCTACGGCGTTGGCAATCAGGTAATCCCGCACAAAATGTATCCGTTCCCGGTCGTAGTCCGACTTTAAAGCGCTTTTGGTATTGTTTTTCAGATACTGGTCATACGCTTCTGCCTGTAATACCAGCAGCTCCACGCATTTGGACTGCATGTACAGCAGCTTAAGCCCACCCTGGTAGGGACAGTTGAGCATACCGTTGATACATTGCATCATGGCCGCGTTGGTCGGAACGCCCATATCGGCCAGCTGTATATTTTTCCCGGCGATGATGTGGTCGCAGAAGGACTGCAGGGACGGACCGCAGTCCTGTACGAGGGTCAGGAACTTTTCTTTGGTAAAGTGTATCTCGAAAAAACGGAAGGGCACATTGGGGTCGTATTCCGCTTTGCCGGAAAAGAGGGGGATGTAAAACATATTCTGCCAGTTGGGCGCCACTACCAATGGTTTCCTGGAGTAATGGTTGGTGATCACCCCTTTGCCGGACAGGATAAAATGCAGCTCCACAATGTCCCGGAAGCCGGGTGCTTCCATCTCGAGGTAACGGTCCCGGATACGCATATCTCCATACACGAGATAGATGTCCGGCAATACGATCTGCCGGAACTCAACATCCCCGAAAGGCAAGCTGAACTTTTCTATTTTTTCCCTTACCAGCAACGGGTTGCCGTCGAACAACCCGGGGAGGTCGCCCAGTTCCAGCCATGGGCCCGATGCGCCACGAAAATTCATCCCCATACGACATGTTTAAGGCAGTGATCAGATAATAATCCGTATTGTATCAAAACAACTCCCGAATGTATGAAAATCGTGAAAGCAATTTCATCAAACTTTGCGAAGGCATACGCTCCAATCCGGAAAAATTACCGGGAGGGGCATTCACCAATTGTAAATCAGCCTACCATGAGCAGAAAGACGATTCAAGCCGAACTGAAGGTAAAAAGAAAAACAACGATCACGCCTCATTATATCAGGATCACGCTTACCGGCGATGAAGTGCCCCTTTTTGCCAACACTACCCCCGGCGCGAACAACAAAATATTTATTCCCCCTGCGGGGATGAACAAGGTCCACTTTCCCGGTTTCGACGATGAGAAGCGGCAATGGATACATGCACGGGAAGACGTGCGCCCCGTTGTCCGCACCTATACGCACCGCGGCCTCGATGCAGCCGCCAAAGAGATGTACATCGATTTTGTGGTACATGGCGACAACGGCCCTGCCTCTGCCTGGGCAATGCACTGTCAGCCCGGCGACGTGCTGGGCGTGGCCATGCATGATATGGCCAAAGCGCTGGTCCCGGTGGCGGACTGGTACTTCCTGATCGGCGACGCCACCGCTATCCCGGTGCTGAGCGCCATCCTGGAAAGCCTGCCGGCCCATGCAAAAGGCCGTGCGCTGATAGAAGTACACGGCGAAGAAGATGTACAGGCCATCACGGCGCCGCCGGGCGTGTCTATCGACTGGCTCTTCAACGACAGTCCCGAAGCCGGCAGCTTACTCGCGTGTACGGCACGCCGGGAACAGCTTCCGGCGCCGGGTGAATCAAAATTTGCCTATGTGGCGGCGGAGTTTTCCACTGTGAAAGCACTGCGCGGATATTTCCGCAAAGACCTTCACTGGACCAGTGACGAACTCGATGCTTTCGCTTACTGGAAAGCCGGGAAGTCGGAAGATAGCTCTGCTGTTGAACGTCATAAAGAAAATGAGCTCTATGAAACAAAAGCCTAAATCGGGCGCCGCCCGCCTGCTGGAAATCGCCGGCAGCAAAAAGTATATGCTTTCCCTGTCGGCCCTGCTGGCAGTACTCTACGCGCTGTTATCGCTCATCCCTTATGTGCTGGTCTATTATATCCTGAAGGCCATTACCATGCCCCCGGTAGACACAGCGCTGGTACTGCGTTATGTGATCTGGGGCATCGCCGCCATGCTGGCCGCCAACGCGTTCCTGTATGCTTCCGGTATGGCCTCGCACACCGCGGCCTTCAACATCCTGTACGAGCTGCGGATGCAGATGGCGGCTAAACTGGCGAAGCTGCCGTTAGGCTTCATCAACCGAAACAATTCCGGCGTGCTGAAGAAAATTATGGCGGATGATATTGAACGCCTCGAAAATTTCGTGGCCCACAGCATCCCCGACCTGGTGAAAGGAATCACGCTGCCGGTATTGACACTGGGATATCTGTTTACGGTCGACTGGCGACTGGCATCGGTGAGTTGTATCCCCATTGTACTGCTCGCATTGATCATACCGATCATGTTCAATAAAAAACGGCTGGCGCTGATGACGGCCTACCATCGCTCTATTGAAGACATGAACACCGGCATCGTGGAGTTTGTACGCGCTATGCCCGTCATTCGCATCTTCGGCCACGACGCGGAGAGCTTCGAACGTTACAGCGGCAGGGTGGATAGCTTTCATGCGATGGTGACCCAATGGAACAAAGAGTCATCCCCGCCGTTTGGTATATTCATAAGTTTTGCGAGCAACGCCACGCTGCCGGTGCTGGCACTGGGGCTATACCTTTATTTCTCCCATGGGCTGCAGTTGTCTGTATTATTGCTGTTCCTGCTGCTGGGCGTAGGATATATCCGTTCGTTGTTTTCCCTGTCCAGCCTGGGCTCGCAGCTGTCTGTGATCAGCCACGGCGTGAAGCGGCTGGATGAAGTGCTGTTCAGCGAAGAGCAGCAGGCGGAAGGAACCGCACTGCCGGGTGACGGCTATGATCTGCGATTTAAACAGGTGACGTTTGGGTACGACGAAAACAGGACCGTGCTCCGCAACGTTACTTTCGACGTGCCGCAGGGGACGGTCACGGCCCTGGTAGGCCCTTCCGGGTCCGGCAAATCCACCATCGCGCAGCTGATTCCCCGCTTCTGGGACGTGCAGGAGGGAACAGTGTCCATCGGCGGTACGGACGTGAAACAGATGAAGCCGGAAGCGCTGATGCAGCTGGTGTCTTTTGTGTTCCAGGATAATTTTATGTTCCGCCAAACGATCTACGATAATATCCGGATGGGGATGGACAAGACAGAAGCCGAGGTGGTGGCCGCCGCCAAAGCGGCGCAGTGCCACGATTTTATCATGGCCATGCCGTTGGGCTACCAGACGTTATGGGGCGCCGGCGGCGTGCATCTGAGCGGCGGCGAGCAACAGCGTATCCAGCTGGCGCGGGCCATCCTGAAAGATGCGCCGGTAATTGTATTGGACGAAGCCACCGCTTTCAGCGACCCGGAAAATGAGTTCCTGATACAGCAGGCCTTCGGTAAACTGATAAAGCATAAAACCGTAGTGGTGATCGCACATCGTTTGAGTACCATCACCAACAGCGATCAGATCATTGTGATGGAACAGGGCCAGGTGGCAGGCCGTGGCACGCATGAAGAGTTGTTACAGGAATGTGCCCTGTATCAAAGAATGTGGGACGCACATACCCGTGCAAAATCGTTTGTCATTTAACAGCAAAAAATATGATCCGGAATCTACGTTATATTTTCAAGGGGGCGCCGGCACTGGTGAGAAAAAGCATGTTGCTCGAATGGTTTCACAGCCTGTTCGTAGCAGTGCCAACAGGTTTCCTGCTACTGGTCGTCCGCGAATTTTTTTCACCCGCTCCTGATCAGCAACGGCTATGGACATACGTAGCCATTATGACGGGACTCCTGCTGGTGCAGTTGTTGGTGTCCGTGAGAACCTTCACTTTCACTAACAACATGACCTATACGCTGTCTACAGTTTTACGGATGAAACTGGGACGGCATCTGCAGAAAATTTCCATGGGCGCTTTCAAACAGCGCGACCCGGGCGACCTGGCTTCCGTGGTGCTACAGGATGTGGCCAATTTTGAATTGATCTTCGGGCATACGGTCGGCAGCCTGGTATCGGCAGTTTTTGCTTTTGCGATCGTGTCCGTATTCCTGTTTATCACCGACTGGCGGCTGGCGCTCATTCTCTGGCTGGCATTACCGCTGGTATGGCTGCTGGTAAAGGTGGCCACCTTCCTGATGCAGCGGCCGGGCGTGCAGCACATAGAAGCGCGCAACGCTACGGGCGCGCGTTTCCTGGAGTACGTAACGGGTATCCGCCATATTAAATCGTACGGCATGACGGGCGACCGCTTCAGCACCCTGCAGCAGGCGCTGGATGATTTCCGTCGCGCCAGTATCCGTACGGAAGGCATTCCCGGCCCGTTTATCCTGCTGGCTGCCGCTGTACTGGAAGCCTGTTTTCTGCTGATGATACTGGCGGGCGTACACTTTTTTGCAGACGGCAGCCTGTCGGTGCCTGCGCTGGTAGCGTTCCTGATCATGGGGTACCGGTTGTACGAACCGATTAAGATTGTGCTGGTGGACTATACCCTGCTGCGTTATATGAATATCAGTATGGGCCGTATCGTAGAGGTGCTGGAAACACCGGAGCAGCAGGGCGGCCGCGTGGTGAAGCCAACAGCCTGCGATATCCGTTTTGAGAACGTGGACTTCTGTTACCTGCCCGGGCAGCAGGTATTGCATGATGTTTCGTTTCACATCCCGGAAAAGTCGCTCACTGCGCTGGTAGGGCCGTCTGGTTCGGGCAAGACCACCGTCACTTCCCTGATGGCGCGCTTCTGGGACGTGGATGGCGGCAGCATTAAGATTGGCGGCGCCGATATCCGCGATATGGAACCGTCTGTTGTGTACAGCCTTATCAGCGAAGTGTTCCAGGAGGTGTATCTCTTTGATGATACCATTTACAACAACATCCGCTACGGCAATCCGCAGGCTACGTACGAACAGATCATTGACGCGGCAGACCGCGCCCTGGTGATGGAGTTCGCCTGGGAAATGCCTGACGGCATCCACAGCAGGGCAGGAGAAAACGGCAACCGGCTTTCCGGCGGACAGAAACAGCGTATCAGCATTGCACGCGCGTTGTTAAAGGATGCCCCCATCGTATTGCTGGATGAAGCGACCGCTTCGCTGGACCCGGAGAACGAGGTACAGATACAACAGGCGATCCAGCAACTGGTAAAGGAAAAGACAGTCATCGTTATTGCACATAAGCTCAGTACGATCGTTCGGGCCGATCAGATACTGGTGCTGAAAGACGGGAGGGTGCACGAAAGCGGTCGTCATGCAGCATTACTGGAACGTAAAGGGCTATACGCGAAATTGTGGGATATCCAGCAGCGCGCCGGTGGCTGGAAGCTGAATAAGGAAGTTGTTTATGAACAAGCCTCCGGCGGCAGCGTCGCCGCCGGAGGAATAAAGAGAGATATGAATTAAACGGCGGCGGCTACTGTTTGCCGCAGTTCACGGGCAGCCGCTACCATGGCGATGAGCGCTTTGCGCGTTTCTTCCCAGTGACGTGTCTTCAGGCCGCAGTCGGGGTTTACCCACAGCTGGTCTGCCGGAATAACGGCTTGGGCTTTTTCCATGAGCGCCGTCATTTCCGCTACGGAAGGCACGCGCGGAGAGTGAATGTCATATACGCCCGGGCCGATTTCATTCGGATAACGGAACGCCGCGAAAGCATCCAGCAACTCCATCTGGGAACGGGAGCATTCGATGGTGATCACGTCGGCATCCATATCGGCGATGTGCTGGATGATGTCGTTGAATTCGGAATAACACATATGCGTGTGTACCTGCGTTTCATCTTTTACACCGCTGGCGGCTATACGAAAAGCGCGTACTGCCCATTGCAGGTAGGCCTGCCAGTTTTCTTTCCTTAACGGAAGACCTTCCCGGATGGCCGGTTCGTCGATCTGGATGACTTTGATGCCTGCCTGTTCGAGGTCGGTCACTTCATCCCGGATGGCCAGCGCTATCTGCGTGCAGGTTTCGCTGCGAGGCTGATCGTTCCGCACAAAGCTCCACTGGAGGATCGTCACAGGCCCTGTCAGCATACCTTTTACCAGTTTATTGGTCAGGGACTGCGCGTAGGCCGACCAGTACACGGTCATGGGTGCTTCGCGGTGCACATCGCCATAGATAACAGGCGGTTTCACGCAGCGGGAGCCGTAGCTCTGTACCCAGCCGTTTTCGGTGAAAACGAAACCGGACAATTGCTCGCCGAAATATTCCACCATGTCGTTTCGTTCAAACTCACCGTGAACGAGTACATCGATGCCGGTTTCCTCCTGCCAGCGGATCGCTTTTTCTGTTTCTGTTTTCAGCAAAGCATCGTACTGTTCCGGGGTGATCTCCTGTTTTTTGAGTGCGGCACGCCAGGTACGTACCTCTTTTGTCTGCGGGAAGGAACCGATGGTGGTAGTGGGGAACAGCGGTAATTGCAGCGCGGCACGTTGTTTAGGCCTGCGTTGCGCAAAGGGATGCTGCCGCCGGGCATCGGCATCGGTTATTTGCGCGGTACGCTGTTTTACTTTTTCGTTGTGGATAAGGGGTGATGTTTTCCTGCTGTCTGTCGCCCTGATGTTTTCATCGAGCCTGGCTTTCGCGGCAGGCGATGGTGTGTCGCAGGACAGTTGCTGCAGGGTGACCACTTCGTCAATCTTCTGACGGGCGAACGCCAGCCACTGTTTGATGGCCGGTGTCAGCGTACTTTCGTTGGTTTCCAGGCTGAGATCACAGGGAACGTGCAGCAGGGAACATGAGGGAGCGATCCATATCCTGTTTGCCCCGATTTTATTACTGGCTTCCCATATCAGTGAAAGAGAATGGCGGTAGTCGTTGATCCAGATATTCCGGCCCTCTACCAGTCCCAGCGAAAGCTGCAGCGTATCGGACAGCAGCGGCGACGCCAGGATGTCGCCCAATTGGCTCGGGCATCTCACGAGGTCCAGGTGAAGGGTATCTACGGGAAGCTGAAGGGCTACCGGCAGGTTATCTCCATAACATTCAAAATAGCTGGCGAGTATGATATGCAGATCAGGGAATGTGCTCCTGATGGCCCCGTAGGTGGCAGCATATACCTGTCTTTCTTTATCCGTGAGATTGAGGGACAGGCAGGGTTCATCCAGCTGGATATAACGTGCGCCCGCATCGTACAGTTTACCGATGAGCTGCATATATACCGGTAATAAACGGTCTATCAGGTCCAGCCGGGAAAAATGCGCTTCTTTCTCTTTGCCCAGCAACAGGTAGGAAACAGGGCCTGTCAGCACCGGTTTGGCGTTGATCTGCAGTTCAAGGGCTTCTTTAAATTCATCTACGGCTTTTTCGGAGAACAGGGAAAACTGTTGTGCGGCAGTGAATTCCGGCACGATGTAATGGTAGTTGGTGTCAAACCATTTGGTCATCTCCATAGCTGTGATATCATAACCATCCTGCTGATAACCCCTTGCCATGGCGAACATCAGGTCGGTCACGGACAGCTGCCTTTCAGTGATCAGGGGAGCATAACGTTGTGGAACGGCGCCCACCATCAGGCTCATATCGAGCACCTGGTCGTAGAAAGAGAAATCGTTGCACGGGATAAGATCAATACCGGCCTGCTGTTGCAGCTGCCAGTGCTGATGGCGGATATCGCGTCCTGCCGTTAATAAATCAGTCAATGACTGTTTGCCTGCCCAGTAAGCCTCGCAGGCTTTTTTGAGTTCACGCCGGCTGCCTATCCTCGGGTAGCCAAGATTGTGTGTACGCATTTGAAACTTTTAAAATGATAAAATCAATTAAAAGTTCTTCGCAGCATTTCGGTATGTTTCGGAGAAGGAAGTGTTGGCAGAGCATAGACGATCTCCCTGCAGGGCACAGGATGCCCATAGGTACACAGAGAGGAATCACTCGACGATCGCTTCAATCCACGAAAGCATTGTCAAATCCGGTAAGGCAGGTCTCCTGGCTTGTAACATTTTGCCGTCCTTCCCACCTTGCGGCAGTGGACACTGATTGGCAAAACCTTTTGGTTACTTACAGTTGCGGGACAGCTTGTGATTTACACACAATTCCCTATTAATTTACGTGCAGTAAAACCTTATCCGGCTGATAAGAAATAAAGTAAGAACTGATCGGATGCGAAAGTAGGTAATATACTTCAGGATTACAAACAGGCTGTGGGCGTAATGACAGGGAGGAATTTTTCCCTCCCCGGAATCTTTTCTCCCTTATTGCCGGAGATGGCCATGGTCGTTAATTTGCCGTATTGTTCAGTAAATAGTTGTACCATGACAGGAACGGGTAACATCACTGTAATCGGGCTCGGCGCTATGGGCGCCGCCATCGCCGGCGCTTTGCTGGCAAAAGGATTTAAGGTCACCGTATGGAACCGCACACCGGAAAAGGCTGCGCCCCTGGTGCGGAAAGGCATCACGTTGGCCACGGGGCCTGCGGCTGCCATCGCGGCCAGCCTGGTGACTATCGTATGCGTATCTGATTATCAGGCCGCCGCGGAAATACTGGATACGACAGGCGTCCCTGCCACCCTGGATGGCCGTACGCTGATACAGCTGAGCGCGGGCACGCCCGGCGATGCCCGCTCCCTGGATGCGCGGGTGCGGGGAGAAGGTGGGCATTGCCTGCATGGCGGCATTGCGGCATGGCCACGGCAGATAGGTACTTCGGAGGCAATGATCACCGCCTCCGGCGATAAAGCCGTTTTTGACCAGCAGCTGTACGTACTGGAGGCGCTGGCCGGCACTGTGAACTTCGCCGGAGAAGCGCCTGGTACTTCGGCGACTTTAGCTACCGCGGCTATGGCGTACCTCGCGGGCAACTGGATAGGCTTCTGCTACGGTGCGCTCATCTGCGAAAAAGAAGGACTGAATGTAGATGAATTCGGGCAACTCATGGAAAGCTTTACGCCCATGCTGGCAACGGAAGTAAGGCATATGGGCGAAGTGATCCGGTACAACCGCTTCAGTGGTCCGGAAAGTACCATCAACACTACCGGTCTGGGCCTGCGACTGTTGCTGCGGCACACCCGCGAGGCCGGCCTTCATACCGCCCTGCCGGCGCTGGCGGCGGATATTTTCAACAAAGCCATTGCTGCGGGTTACGGCAGGGAAGAACACGCTGCCATTATTAAAATCCTGCGCAGGCAGGACTCATGACTGTCCTTGTAAAAAGGTGCAGGAGCCCTCTTCGTAGGAGGCGTTATGACGGTGGATGTAAGTCTTGTGCCGGTTGCCCCAGTCTTCCAGCGCCTGGATGACCGGCAACACGCTTTCGCCCACTTCGGTGAACCAATATTCTACCCTGGCCGGGCTTTCCGCATATATTTTTTTGCAGATGATACCGTAGGCTTCCAGCTCTCTCAGGTGCGCATTGATAATTCGCGGACTCACGGCGTGCATTGCCCGGTGAATGGCACTGGGCCGCCGGATACCGTCCATAATGCAGGTCATGATCCAGGCTTTCCATTTGCCGCCTATCACTTTGAGGGTTACTGCGAGGCCGCAATCCAGCAGTTCCGGTATTTTCTTTTCGTACATAAAGGAAAGGTTTACGTAAAGTTACAGCATCGGCGGCAGGGTAGCGGCAGGGAAAAATTTATCCCTATGGCCTTCTGCGGTCCTGGATCGCAGGGGGGGTAATGATAGTAACAGTCCCGGTACTTTGTCGTAGCAGGACTGTTTGTGTTACACATTTAATGCTTCCGGCCATACACGATCAGCGAAGCTTTCGCCAGGGTGACAAAGTGCATGTTGAAACCCACCAGCGCAGGCGTGGCCTCTTTGCCCAGCGCGAGTTGTTCGCGGAGGGCATGTACCGTGATCAGGTAACGATGCGCCGGCCCATCATTAGGCGCAGCGCCGATATAACCGGGCACACCGGCGTCTGTGTTACTTTGAACCGCTCCTTCGGGCAGCAGGTCTTTCGCCGGGTTGCCGGCGTCCGCGGGCAGCTCATGGATATGAGCAGGGACATTGAATACTATCCAGTGCCAGAAACCGCTGCCGGTGGGAGCGTCGAGGTCGTGGATAGTGACGGCAAAGCACTGCGTGGCTTCCGGAGCATGCTCCCAATACAGCTGGGGCGACTGGTTGTCACCGTTATAACCCATGCCGTTTGCATAATGTTTGTTGGCCAGCTGGCCACCCAGTTCGTTGCTCTTTAAAGTAAATGATGTTGCTGTTGCCATGATCTTCTCATTTGTTTTGAATGATAAGGCAAAGGTAGCGGCGGAGAGAGGCGGCAAACGATGGGCAACCGGTCAAAAACTATCGCTAGACGTTCAATTTGATAACTGGTATTGTTTGGGGGTGATACCGTAGATCTGTTTGAAAGACTGGATAAAACTGGAGAGGTTTTCGTAGCCCAGTTCATAATAAATTTCACTCGCTTTGCGGTTGTCCTGTCGCAGCATGGCTGCCGCACGTTCCATCTTTTTTTCCAGCAGCCACCGGTTGGGGCTGTTGCCATAAATACGCGCAAATTTACGTTTGAAGGAAGACAGGCTCATATTGCATAAGAACGCCAGCTCTTCCACCGTGATATTGTTGTCCATGTGGGAGGTGACGGCCTGCCGGAGTACCAGGTCGTCGCTGGCAACGGTATGCATATGCCTGATCTCCTGCATTTTTTCAGGGTAATGAATAGAGAGGTATAAAAACAGCTCTTCCAGTTTTACCCGTTGCAGATCAGGGTGGATGGGCATTTCGCCTTGCAGCATGTAGTCAAGGGAATGAATGAAGTTGACCAGGAAAGCGTCTTTCTCAAATAATACAAACGGAGAGGCGCCGGGCAACGGCCGGGAGGTTGTTAACAACGACGGATGACGATCGAAAAAGTCCGTCGCCAGTTTACCTTCAAAGAGCAGCAGGATACTGTGATACGGCGCATCAGAGGCCGCCAGCTTCTCGCTCATCAGGCAGTTGCCCGCAGCCAACATGATAAATTGGTGCGGCCTCACCGTTACCTGTGTGCCGGCAAAATGAATGGTTTTTTCACCCTCCAGCAAAAAGGTAAACATATGCTGCTGCAGGGTGATCTTGGCTCTTACAGCTGGCTTATGGGTGCGGTGGCGGAGGATGGATAAAGCATGTTCGTTCATGATCGGACGTATGATAATGATACCGGCGACGGTATAAAGTTAATGTATTCCCGCATTTGTTCAGGCAGGTGAAAACGATGACGGTTTTTGAGGATACCCCTTTTTTTACTAATTTTCGGCTCCGAAAGGGTTTGTTAATCTAATTCCCCCATGTTTTAATTTTTTGGAAAAAGTCATGAGAATTACCAATCAAGTTAGTGTATGCGTAGCAGTTACACTCGGACTGCTGGCATGCAAAAACAGCCAGCCATCGAAGTTTGTAATGGATTTTGTTAAACAGTTAGACGGTAAAAGCCTGGAGGAAGCCAAAGCGCGCCTCGAAGAAGAGAATGCCAACGTTGCCGCGTATCTCCGGTTCATGGAAACGTTTAAAGACGATGATAAACCGGAGCATGTAAAGCCGGAAGACGAAAGAGAAGGGACGCCTTTTGCTATTCCCGGTGCGGCGCAGATGGAAGCAGCTTATGAGCGGGCGCTCGCTGACATAGGGTTTAACCAGACCTTTGAGAAAACATACAGCCTGCTGCAACCGGATGGACGCTCCCTGCGTAAAAGCCATGTGGACAACCCTGATTTCATTGTCAAAGAAGTATATTTTCACGACGGTACCAAACAAGTGGTGGAGCTGGACCTGAAGGAGTCGAAGCGGTTGAATTCCCTCAAGACGGTGGATAGCATGCTGGTGGAAGTACAATACAGCTATCCGGTGAAAACAGCCGTAGTCTCCCTGGATGGAAAAGGTGACAAAGGGAGCTATAAGGGCAGTACCCTGAAAGTGGAGCGTATCCAGGACAACTTCGTCCGCGTCTCTATGGGGAAAGCAGCTTATAAGGACTACCTCGAAATAGAAGCATTCAACAAAGAAGGAAAACTCATCAGCCGCAGCAGCTACACGAAAGCGCCGGAAGGCGGAGAAAACATCGGCGTCCTGCTGAAAGACTATCAGAAAATACTGGATGGATTTTTAAAGCGGCTGGAGAAAAAAGAATATAAAGACATCGCCGCCCTTCAGAAAGATATCCTGGAAAAGATGCCGGCTGTCACGCCTTTTGACGATGTGGAGGAAGGCAATGTGGACGCTTATTTCTATGGAAACGTGGCAAAGGTTAAGGTACACCTGGAAGATGAAAAAAAGGAAGGGAAGAAAACCATGGTGCTGCGCAACCTCGCCCCTAACTATACCGGCCTGCTGCTGGTAGCGGATGAAGCAACTCAGAAAGCCGGTTTTATATCCGCCGCTACCGGCAAAACAGTGATACCCTTTAACTACCAGGAGCTACACCAGGTATCGCCCTGGTTCTTTGGTACCAAAGATGCTTCCGGGTTCCGTTACTTCCGGCTGGATACCGCTGCTCAACAGTTGGTGGCCATGAATGAACATGTGGAAGAGCTGACCGGCGACCTCGTGAAAGTGGCTCCCAACCGGCAGGAGGAAAGTAAATTCGGCGTAATGACCAACACCGGCCAGCTGCTATTGCCCATTGAGTTTGACGACATCAGCATCGACCCCTCGACTAACCTGATATTCGCCAATAAGAACAGGGAGGATTGGCCGCTGGGTGGTATGACCATCATCTATGATAACACCGGTAAACAAATAGGAGGGCCGTACAAAATCCACAACGATTTTACGCACGGCCT
This sequence comes from Chitinophaga oryzae, assembly GCF_012516375.2. Taxonomy (NCBI): domain Bacteria; kingdom Pseudomonadati; phylum Bacteroidota; class Chitinophagia; order Chitinophagales; family Chitinophagaceae; genus Chitinophaga; species Chitinophaga oryzae. Next base: position 6,404,126 of record NZ_CP051204.2, on the reverse strand, counting down.
GCTGCTGGTGAAAGATATCAGGGATAACGCTTCCTTTATCAATCCAAAGGGGGAGAAGGTGATCGACCTGAAAGGGTACTATAATATAGAACCTTTTACAGAAGGCCTTGCCTCTATGGAAGACGAAACCGGTAACACCGGCTTCCTGGATATACAGGGTAAAGTAGCTATTCCTTTCGAGTACCGTTCCGCTACGCCGTTCAACCAGGGGCTTTCCATGGTGGAGCGCACCAACAGCAACAACGTGACCGAGGCTGCGCTGATTAATACCTCCGGAGCGGTGGTAGTGCCGTTCGCGGCTTCTCCCGACACAGACACGGATGGCGAAGGACCAGCCAGGATTTACACCCTGCAAAACAAAAAGTTCGATGCATGGGGTAAAGAACTAAAGAAATAATGCCGTAAGCATAACAGGAAAACGGGTTGCAGCCACTGCAACCCGTTTTTTATGGTCGACATCTGTCAGCCCACAATCATGTAAATGTTTCTGAAAATTGTATAACATATCCCGGGCAGCTTGTAGTTTTTTTGCATAAACTCCATCACTGGGTCTTATGCTGAGTAATTACAAGGTTTTCATCAAAGGGATGGTCTGCGACAGATGTATCCTCACCATCAGGGACGTTTTCCGGGAGCTGGATATCCCGGTTGTCAACATCAGCCTGGGGGAAGTAACCACCGTATCCGCCCTGTCGGCGCCGGACGTCGATACCCTTTCCCGGAAGTTGGCCGCGCTGGGGTTTACGCTATTGGAGGACAGGAAAACCAAACTGGTAAGGGATATTAAAATGCTGGTAGAGCAGGTGTATTCCGGGGATTATGATTTCCCTGATCACTTCCGTTTCTCCGATGTGGTGGTCCGTACGCTTAACAGGGATTATGATACGGTGAGCAGTATCTTCTCTGCCGCAGAGGCTACTACGCTCGAAAGGTATATTATGGAGTACCGCATAGAGAAAGCCAAAGAGCTGCTGGTATATACCGACGAAACCCTGGCAGGCATGGCTTACCGGCTAGGCTTCAGCAGCGCCGCCCATCTGTCGCGCCAGTTTAAAGCCACCACCGGGCTGAATACCTCCTGGTTTAAAGAAATCCGCAAAACAAAACTATCCCTTTCTCATAACGAAGATCCCCTGCCTTAAATAACACCTTTATGGAAAAAGTCAGCGTAAAAAATATGGTCTGCATCCGCTGCGTAATGGTGGTGACACAGCAGGTGGCGCCACTGAATGTTGGACTGGAGCGCGTCACGCTGGGAGAACTGGTTTTTAAAAATAAAATAACGGCAGCTCAAAAAGAACAGGTAAGCAACACCCTGAAGTCGCTCGGTTTTGAAGTGATCGACGATGAGAAAATGAGGATGGTGGAAAGGATCAAACATATTATCATCAGCCTGGTGCATCACCGGGACGAAGGCATGAACAATAATCTCTCGGAGATCCTGAGTGCCGATCTGCACTGCGTTTACAATTACCTGTCCGGGATTTTTTCGGAAGTCACCGGTAAAACGATCGAAAAGTATTACATCGCCCAGAAGATTGAACGGGCGAAAGAACTGCTGGATTATGACGAGCTGACGCTAAGTGAAATAGCCCACCGGCTCAACTATTCCAGTGTTTCGTACCTGAGCAACCAGTTTAAGAAAGTGGCCGGGCTGGCCCCGAGTGTATATAAACAACAGAAGAGCGAAAGACGGACATCCATCGACAAACTATAATTAGTGTAGCGCTTCCCGGCATAGTAAAAGGTTTGGTGTACACCAAACCTTTTTTGTTTCCCAGCAGCGGTATAAAATCTTACAAACCTTTAGGCCTATAGTATAATAGCCAGGGCTGTAGCCGGATCTACATTTGTGGACAAAGAAAACAATAAGCATTCACATCAATCAAAATGTTATGTTTCGAATTCCCATTCATCCGATCCTGCTCTCACTGGCTGTTTCAGCAAGTTTCCTTGCTGCCTGCAGCAGCGGTAAGTCTGCCCCGCAGCAAGCAGCTGCGGCGCCTTCACCGGCGGTCCCCGTGGATATAGTGCTGGCGAAGGAGGAGGCGCTGACTCAGCATGAAAGCATTACCGGTACCACCCTTCCTTTCAGGGAAGTCACTATCAGAAGCGAAGTTCCCCAGCGTATCCTGCAGGTAGGCTTCCAGGACGGAGCGCATGTAGTCCAGGGGCAGCTTTTATACAAACTCAATGATGCCGACCTGCAGGCGCGGCTGAAACAACTGTCAGCAGAGCTGCAACTGGCGGCGCTCAATGAAAAGCGGCTGGCGGACCTGCTCAGGACCGAAGCAGTCAGGCAGCAGGAGTACGACGAAGTAGCCACGAAGCTGAATATGTTACAGGCACAGAAAGAAATACTGCAGGCGGAGCTGGCGAAAACAGCCATCCATGCGCCTTTCTCCGGCAGCATCGGCATCACCAGCATGGTGGCCGGCGCTTATGTGACGCCCAGCGTTGAACTGGTCAGCCTGCAAGACCTTGCACAGATCAAAATCAGCTTCGCGGTACCCGAGAAATACCTGCCGCTGATACAGACTGGCAGTACGGTGCATTTCACAACGGGACTGTCCGCCGATCAGTATACGGCCACTATCAGGGCCACAGAGCCTGGTGTGGATGCTGACAACAGGAGCATCCTGGTGCAGGCCGTGGCGGCCAATCCCGGCGGCAAGCTGAAAGGAGGACTGTCTGCCAGGGTATTCTTCTCCACCACCGGTGCAGACGCCAAAGGCATCACTATCCCGACGGAAGCGCTGATACCAGGCGGTAATGGTTACGCTGTTTTCGTGAAAAAAGGCGGGACGGCTAAAATGGCGCCGGTAACAATCAGCAGCAGAACGGAGACACATGCCGTGATCACTTCCGGGCTGGCGGACGGGGACAGCGTTATCGTCTCCAACATCCTCCGGCTGGGCGACGGCGCGCCGGTACAGGCCGTGGCATCCAAATAAGACTTCAAATCACCTACGATCATGAACTTACCAACACTAAGCATAAAAAAACCTGTACTGGGAGGCGTCTTCTCCGTCCTGATCATTATCATGGGACTGGTAGGGTGGAAGAACCTGGGTATCCGCGAGTTTCCGCTGACGGAAGCACCGGTCATCTCAGTCGTCACTTTCTATCCCGGCGCCAGCCCCGATGTGATCGCATCCAAGATCACCAGGCCTATAGAAGAATCCCTGGCAGAAGCGGGCGGTGTGCGTACCATCTCGTCTGAATCGAGAGAGCAGGCCAGCGTTATCTCCGTGGAATTCAACCGCGATGTGGACCTGGAAGATGCCTTAAACGATGTGCGTGACAAAGTCGCGAAATCCCGTAACCAGTTGCCCGCAGACGTTGACCCGCCAATTGTGGAGAAAGCCAGTTCTGCGGACAACCTGGTGGCTTTCCTCGAAGTGGAAAGCGATACCAAAGATATTAAGGAAGTGAGCCACCTCGCTTCCACGGTCATCAAAGACCGTATGCAGTCTATTCCGGGCATCAACCGGGTGGCCGTGGTAGGCGAGCATAAATATGCCATGCGCCTGCGTTTTGACCCGGTGAAACTGGCCGCTTACCGGCTGACGCCGGAAGATATCCGCTACGCGCTGCTCCGGGAGAATATGGACCTGCCCTCGGGAAAAATCGAAGGCAGCACCACGGAGCTGAGCGTCCGCACCATGGGGCGGCTTACCACCGCTGAAGAATTCAATGAGATGATCATCAAACAATCCGGCACTTCCGTTGTCCGCCTGAAAGACATCGGGTTTGCTGAACTGGGAGAGCTCAACGAGCGCACGGCTATCATCAATGAAACCGGCAACGCGAACCGCGTAGGCATCGGTATCGCCATCCAGATCCAGCGCGGCGCCAACGCCATCGAAGTGGTGGATGAATTCTACCGTCGCCTGGAACAGCTTCGCAAAGAAATCCCGAAAGACTACCGGTTGATCGTGGGTTTCGATTTTACCAAACCTGTCCGCGAGTCTATCAAAGAAGTAGAAGAAACGCTGTTCATCGCCTTTGCGCTGGTGGTGCTTATCATCTTCCTGTTCCTGAGAGACTGGCGCTCTACCATTATCCCGGTGCTGGCTATCCCTGTGTCTATCCTGTCCGCATTCTTCATTATGTATATCGCCGGCTTCTCCATCAACGTGCTGACGCTGCTGGGACTGGTGCTGGCCATCGGACTGGTGGTGGACGATGCGATCGTGGTACTGGAAAACATCTACAAGAAAGTAGAAGAAGGTATGACACCGATACAGGCGGCCTTTAAAGGATCAAAAGAAATTTACTTCGCGGTGATCTCCACCACCATCACGCTGGCGGCGGTGTTCCTGCCCATCGTGTTCATGGGCGGTATCAGCGGACAGCTGTTCAAAGAGTTCGCCATCGTGGTGTCCGGTTCAGTGCTGGTGTCTGCGTTTGTGGCCCTCACGTTGTCGCCTATGTTAAGCGCTTACCTGTTAAAAAAACATGAGCGGCCCAACTGGTTCCAGCGGACGACAGAGCCCTTCTTTATCCGGATGAATAACGGTTACGCCTGGTTGTTGAAACGTTTCATGAAGGTACGCTGGATGGCCTGGGTGGTCCTGCTGGCAGGCGGCGCGGTGATTTATTTCGTCGGCAGGAAACTGCCTTCCGAGCTGGCGCCCGTGGAAGACCGTTCCAATATGAGCCTGATTGCGATAGCGCCGGAAGGCGTGTCGTTTGACTATATGAAAAAGCAGATGACGGAAGTAGGCAGGTACGTCAATGATTCCACTGAAGGTCTTTACCAGACCTATTCCATGGTGGCCGTTTCTTTCATCCCTGCGCCGGCGCCTACCAGTTTCGCGGTGCAGAGTATTTACCTGAAGGAACCCAAAGAACGCAAAGCATCCGTTCAGGACCTGTATAATCAATATGCTGCCGCCTCCGGCAATTTCAGGGGACTGCTGTTGTTCCCTTATCTGCCGCCCACCATCGGTACCCGTTACGGCGGTGGTATGCCGCTGCAGTTCGTATTGCAGGGCCCTGCGCTGGACACGGTGTCTGCTGCACTGAATAAATTCCTGCAGGCGGCGCGGAAAAGCCCCAAGCTGATGTTCGTGGATGCCGACCTGAAGATCAACAAGCCGGAACTGCAGATCAGCATCGACCGGCAGAAAGCGGCGCTGATGGGCGTATCCATCCAGGAAGTGGCAAGAGCGCTGCAGCTTTCACTGTCAGGGCAACGGTATGGTTACTTCCTGCGCAACGACCGGCAGTATGAAGTGATCGGTCAGCTGGAGCGGGAAAACAGGAGTAAGATCAGCGATCTTAAAACCATCTATGTAAAATCCGCCGGCGGGGAAATGATTTCGCTGGACAACCTGGTCGCTATTAAGGAAAGTATCAGTCCTGCTTCCATCTACCGGTACGATCAGTATACATCTGCCACCGTATCGGCAGGATTAGCGCCAGGGGTAAGTCTTGCCGAAGGGATTGATGAGATGAAACGCATTCAGCAGGACGTGCTGGGCGTTAATTTCAAAACCTCTCTGGCGGGGCAGTCGAGAGACTACGAAGAGAGCCAGGGCAATATCACCTTTACGCTGATACTGGCGCTGCTGCTGATTTACATGATCCTTGCCGCACAATTTGAGAGCCTCCGTGATCCGCTGATCATTATGCTGACGGTGCCGGTAGCGGTGACAGGCGCTTTGCTGAGCCTTGACTGGTTCAGCCAGAGCCTGAACGTATTCAGCCAGATCGGTATTATCACGCTGGTAGGGCTGATCACGAAGAACGGGATTCTGATCGTGGAATTCGCCAACCATCTGAAAGACACCGGCCTTTCGAAATTCGATGCCGCTATCCAGGCGGCGGAGCAGCGTTTCCGTCCCATCTTAATGACCTCCCTGGCGATGATATTCGGCGCGTTGCCGATTGCGATGACGCACAACAGCCGTCAGTCGCTGGGCATCGTCATCGCCGGCGGGCTGATCTTCGCCGGTATCCTGACGCTGTTCATCATTCCTGCGGTGTATTCCTACCTGTCCGGCAGCAAGCGCCGGAAAGTGGTGGAAGAAGAGCCGGACCCGGTGGTGACCACCGAAGAAGTGGAATATGCCGGTTGATTTTTAAATACAACATCATGAAACGAAGTAATCTCATCATACTGCTGTTGCTGATGGCCATTTCCGGCAGCGCGCAGACAGCCAAACGAATCAGTCTCCCCGAAGCATTGTCGCTGGCGGCAACGGGCAACCGGCAGCTGCAGATACAGGCGCTGGAAGAAGCTTACCGGAGAGAAGTCACCAGGGAAACAAGGAGCCGGCTGTTGCCCAATGTGGCGGCGGGCGCCGGTTACCAGCGGTATTTCGACCGGCAGGTCATCTTCCTGCCCGGTTCTTTCGCAGGCACCGCTAAGCCGGTGCAGGACGTAGCCGTAGGCGGCAAAAATGCGTTTAACGGCCTGGTGTCTGCCAGCCAGCCTATTCTCAACGAAGGGGCATGGCGGCAGACAAAGGCTGCGGTCTATGACGAAAAAATCCAGCGGGAGAAAACGGCCGACCTGAAGGGAAACCTCGGCACACAGATATCCATCGCCTATTTTGATATGCTGCTGATGCAGTCACAACTGGCGCTTCACCAGCAAAGCCTCGAGCGCAACGAGAAAGCGCTGAAAGACACCCGTTCCCTGTTCGTACAGGGCCGCAGCCTGAAACAGGACACCCTTCGCGCTTTTATTGCCGTGGAAAATCTGCGGTCATCGATCTCTTATCTGCATAACAACCTCGAGGTGGCAGGCATACAGCTGAAGAGGCTGATCGGTATGGACGACAGCACCGCGCTGGAACTGTCAGATACCCTCGCCGCCGAAATGCCCGCTACAGGCGCTTATGTGCTGGAAGAGGCGATGGCTACGGCGGTGCAGCGCCGCAACGACATGGCCGTGCAGCAACTGCTGATCGAAAAAAGCGCGGTGGACATCGCGGCAGCGAAAGCCGAAAGGCTGCCACAGATCAACGCGGTAGGGCAGTACCAGGTGCAGGCGCAGGCAGATAATTTCAGGCTGGGCCAGTATGTATGGCCGCCCACTTCTTTCGTGGGATTACAGATAGCCATGCCCATCTTTACCGGCAACCGGCTCAAAGCCAAAATCAGCCAGGCCGGTATCCGGAAACAACAGGAGATGATCGGGCAGGATGATCTGCAGCAGTCTGTCAGAGCCGAGCTGGCGTCGTTGCTGTCCCAATGGAAAGAAGCCAATGAGCAGCTGCGAATACAGCAAAGGACGGTGGAACTGGCGCAGATCAGTTACGGTATGATGGACGACCGCTACCGGAACGGCCTCAGTACCCGGCTGGAATTAACGGATGCCGAGCTGGCGCTTACGCAGGCCAGGCTCAATCATCTGCAGGCGATCTACCTCCACAAGGTGGTCCATGTGCGGCTGCAACGGGCACAGGGACTGCTGCAGCTGCCATAATACATTCACACAAAAACATTGGTCATATGATTTCAGAAACAATTGTTGTACCCATACAGGCTGCCTACAAAAAAAGGTGGGCGGCCCTTTTCGTACTGTGCATGGCGGAATTTATTGTCATCATGGATACCTCTGTCATCGGGGTGGCGTTGCCTGCCATTAAGAGCGACCTGGGTTATTCCCAGTCCGGATTGCAATGGATTTTCAATGCTTATGTGATTTTCTTCGGTGGTTTCCTGTTGCTGGGCGGAAGGTTGTCCGATTTATTCGGCGCCCGTAAGATATTTATGTGGGGCTTTGTTATTCTCTCCGTCGCCTCGCTGCTGGCGGGCGTAGCGTGGTCTGAGGCTTCGCTGAACGCAGGCAGGGCGTTGCAGGGCTTAGGGTCTGCCCTGATAGCTCCGTCAGCGCTGACGCTGGTGCTGACAAAATTCACCGACCCGAAGGAGCTGAACAAAGCGCTGGGTTTCTGGGGAGCTTCGGCTGCCGCCGGTGGCTCGGCCGGCGTGTTTCTCGGTGGCGCCATCACACAGTGGCTGTCATGGCACTGGGTGTTCCTGATCAACATCCCTATTGGTGTGATTGTGCTGGCGCTCAGTCCTTCGCTTTTATTGAAAGGTACGCACCGCAAAGGGAGTATTGACCTGGCTGGCGCTGTGGTGGCCACTGCGGCATTCGTGCTGATGGTATACGCCATCGTGGCCGCGGAGAGCGCCGGCTGGCAATCAGCACGGACATGGGGTTTGCTGTTGTTGTCAGTGGTGTTGCTGATTGTTTTTGTGGCGTTACAGAAGAAGCGGAAAGAGCCCCTGATGCCTTTATCGATTTTTAAGGCGTTTAATCTCTCTGCCGGTAACATTGTGATGGCACTGATGGCGGCGGCCTGGATTCCTTTATGGTTTTTTCTGAACCTGTATTTGCAGCAGGTGCTGCACCTGCCGGCTTTCAACAGTGGGCTGGCATTGCTGCCGATGACGGTTACCATTATGTTGTTTATGGTGATCATCACCGGGAAGCTGATGGCGAAGTTCGGTATCAAACCTAACCTGGTGGGCGGTTTGCTGGCGCTGGCGGCGGCATTGTTTCTTTTCAGCATGGCGCCTGTCAACGGCAGCTTTATGACGCATGTATTGCCGGCGTCGTTGTTAGGTGCTGTCGGTATGTCGCTGGCTTACATCCCGGGAACGGTGGCGTCTATATCCGGCGCGAAGCCGGAGGAGTCCGGCCTGGCATCCGGCCTGGTGAACACCAGTTACCAGATCGGTTCCGCATTGGGACTGGCAGTGATTGTAGCGATATCCTCGGCGAAAACCAGTGTGCTGAAAGCAGGAGATATGAGTGATGTGGAAGCGTTGAACGGCGGCTTTCAGACAGCGTTTCTGGCCGCGGCAGTGGTGAGCCTGGCAGGAGCGCTGGTGGCTGCCGGGGCGATAAAGAAAGCGCCGCAGGCGTAGCTTACGAAAAATGCTTGCCTTACAGGCAAAACGACGGAAGCGAAAAAGGCTGTCTTTTTTAAGACAGCCTATGTTGTGTTTGAAGGTGAATAAAACGATTAATAGTTTGCCTTCAAAAACACCCTTATCCTTTCTGCAATTTCCACCGCATATTCTTCCAAGGCAAAGTGCCCCGTAGGGTAAAAATGTATTTCACTTTCAGGCATATCTTTTTTGAAGGCAAGCGCTCCGGGTTTCAGGAACACAGGATCATGCTCTCCCCAGACGATCAGCACTTTCGGCGCCAGTGTACGCAAGGTTTGCTGCCATTGCGGGTATTCCGCGATATTGAAGCGGTAATCATATTTCAGCCGGTATTGGATTTCTTTGTTGCCTGGCCTGTCCATCAGCAGTTGATCGAGTTGGTAGCTTTCCGGGGCGATCTTTGACGGATCGCTGACGCCGTGCAGGTATTCAAACTTCGTGTATTCCAGTTCGAATGCCTGGTAGACTTTCGCACGGGAGGCTTCTGTATTTTCATCGATATTTTTGCGGTAGGATTTCAGGATATCACTCAGTCCTTCTGCGTAGAGGTTACCGTTTTGTACGATCAGGTGTTCGAGGATGGCCGGGTTGCGCTGGATGATGCGCATGCCTACCGGCGCGCCGTAGTCGAAGAAATACATGCTGCATTTCTGAACGCCTTTCAGCTGCAGGAATTTTTCGATGTAGCGGGAGTAGTTGTCGAATGTGTAGTCGAAGGCTGACATCGGCGGCATGTCGCTGAACCCGAAGCCGGGGTAATCCGGCGCCAGCAGGTGAAAGTCATCTTTCAGCAGGGGGATGAGCGTTCTGAAATTATGGGAGGAGGAGGGGAACCCATGCAGCAGTAGCAACGTAGGTTTGGAAGGATCGCCGGCCTCCCTGTAAAAGATGTTGATACCGTCGACTTTGATGGTCCGGTAATACACCGGGTATTCTTTGGCATTGGCAGAAAGTGTGGTGATCATAAACAGAATGATTAAAAAACGCTGAAAGGATAAGGAGTGTTTCATATGGAGCGGTTTATCAGGCGGCAGGCTGAGATTTGCGGGCGACTTTTTTATGAAGGAATGTTCTGATGGCGGCGGCGATTTCATCACCATGTGTTTCCAGTGCAAAGTGGCCGGTGTCGAACAGGTGGTATTCCAGGTTCTTTACGTCTTTTTTATACGCTTCCGCGCCGGCTACCGGGAAGATGTAATCGTTCTTACCATATACGATCAGCATTTCGGGGTTGTAGGTACGAAAGTATTCCTGCCATTTGGGATACAGGGCAACATTTTGCTGATAGTCGTAAAACAGCTGGAGTTGTATATCATTATTACCTGGGCGCAGAATGTGGCGCAGGTCGTGTTCCCAGTTATCCGGGCTTACCAGTGCAGTGTCGGCGACGCCGTTGGTGTATTGCCACTGCAGACCGTCGATGCTGTGGAAGCCTTCGAGGATGCGTTCCGTCGCTTTGTCGTCTTTGTTTTTCCAGTAGGATTTGATGGGGTCCCAGAACTGTTCCAGTCCTTCATCATAGGCGCAACCGTTTTGCACAATCAGCGAATCGATTTTTTCAGGATGGGCGGAGGCGATACGGAATCCAACAGGGGCGCCGTAGTCCATCAGGTAGAGGCTGTAACGTTGGAGACCGAGTTGGTCCAGCAAGCCTTCCACGATGTTGGCGAAGTTGTCGAAAGAGTATTCGAAGTCGGCCATGTGGGGCTGGGCGCTTCTGCCGAATCCCGGGTAGTCGGGTGCGATCAGGTAAAAGTCGCCGGCCAGCTGCTGCAGCAGGTTGCGGTACATATGCGAAGAGGTAGGATAGCCATGGAGTAATACCAGGGCTGGTTTACCTTTCTGGCCGGCTTCTCTGTAAAAGATCTCTGTTCCGTTTACCAGGGTGGTGTTGTGTCTTACGGTACTCATAGTATTTTGTTTTTAAGTTTTATTTAATTTATTACCGAACGTTCGGTAAAATTATGATGAAAAAAATTTTACTCGTTGGTGAAAAGCAGTTTCAGATCTGCCAGCGCTTTATGAAACTGGGTGGGATCGCCCAGGCCTTTGGCCAGTACGAGGCTGCCCTGTACCTGGATAAGCGACTGCCTGGCTTTGGCTTTCGCCTGTGCGGTGGTGAAGCCCATTTCAACGCCAAGAGCGGTAAAGGCATCGAGCCAGAGGTGCATGGCCTTACTGATTTCATCGCCCAGCACTACCAGCCCTGAATCGAGGGAGAGCGCATTGAGGATACAGGTCTTTTCTCCATTATGATACACCTGGCGGATATGCTGTAGCGCCCTTTGTAATTTGGTGGCAGGAGCTACCCCTTTTTCTGTCAGCACCAGGTAGATATTTTCGCGGATCCACTCGTGTATAAAATGAAGCACCGTAACGGCGATTTCATTTTTCCCGCCGGGAAACCGGTGGTAAAGACTCGCTTTCTGCAGACCGCTGGCTTTGGCCAGATCGTTAAGACTGGCGCCCTCAAATCCTTTGGATTGAAGTACGGACATCAGTCCATCTATCAGCCTTGCGTCGTCTATTTTTTGCGGTCTCATGAAACAAAGGTAGGGGAATATTTTAAATTACCAAACGTTCGGTAAAATAATTTTTAAAAATACTTTCATTACCCGGAGGCCTACACGATGAAAACGGCCGGGGACGGCTACTTAAATGGCGGAAAATAATATATATTTACCAGGATATTTTTGAGCGCTTTGCCTAATGGAAGTACAGTTTTATAAACCATCTCATGAAACGCTGAAGGAATACATCGAAGGCTTTTACTTTATAAAGAAGAGAGAGATTGCTGCGCCGATAAAATACCTGACTTTCCCGAATAATTACTGTATCGCAGCCGTCTATCAGCATACGGACCTGGTATTAACCGAAAATAGTATTGTCGTCTCTGCTGCTCAGCAGGATAATGTCTGTGCCAGTTTGGTGAGCCGCTATGTACGACCTATTGAGATTGTGCAATATGCTGTTACGGATGAAATGACCATTTATTTCAAGCCACTGGGAATAAACCGGTTTATAGATAACGTACAGGCATTGTTCAAAGAAGGGGTCACCAGTTTTGATCCTTTTGGAGATTACCGGGATACGATGAATACCATATTTAACACCCCTGACAGACAATCACAGATCAGCCAGCTGGAAGAATACTGGCTTTCAAAGTTAATAGGGAAGGATTTTTCCTTCATGGAAGCGCTCCTTGCGGATGTGGTGTCTGACGTAAAGATTAATGACATCGCGCGAAAGCACCATATATCGAGACAATATCTGAACAGGATTTTTGTCGGTCATATCGGAAAATCACCCGCGGAATTCAGGAAAATACACCGCTTCAGAAGCTCCATTTCTGAAAAACAAAATGCGGGGAGCCTGACAGCGTTATCCCACCTTGCACAGTTCTATGATCAGTCCCATTTTATCCGGGATTTTAAAGGGCTTACTCATTTTACACCTTCCGATTTTTTCAGTAAAGTAGACACCGAAAAGGAGAACGTGTGGCTTGTTTTTTAACCTGGTTTACATTTGTACAATCCCATTTCCGTTCATTGCTGTTTCTTTACACTAAAATATAAGTGTATGAAATTGTATTTAGCCCTCTCGGTAGCGCTACTGTGTTTCGCTGCCAACGTGAATGCCCGGCAACAGAAAGAAACACTGTTGATCGGCGTATTCCATTTTAATAATCCTGGTTTGGATCTGGCTAAATCGGCGGATTTTGATGTCATGAGCCCAAAATCCCAGGAGGAGCTGGCGCTGATAACAGATCATATAAAGAAGTTCCGGCCAACTAAAATATTTGTGGAATGGGAGTATAATGATCAACCGGCCTTGGATACGCTGTATGACCTGTACCTGAAAGACGCCTATTTTGACCATGTACAGGCTAAGTTTCCCAAAAGCAAATTTTATCTACAGAATGAAATATTTCAACTGGCTTTCAGGGCGGGTAAAAAGGCCGGCCTGCGAAAGATACATGCGATAGATTACCAGATGAACTGGCCATATGACAGTCTGCAGTCGGCCATGAAAAAAGCCGGACAAGCAACCTTGCAGCAGGACATAGACGCGCAGATAAAGAAGGTTGGTGACGAGGATAACGCACTGAGAAAGAAACTTTCCCTTACACAGCTGTTACTGGAGAAGAACACCACGGCCAACCGGAATACCAATCTGGGACTCTACCTCACCCTGCTGAACAGAGGGGGCGCTTTACAAGACTTTACCGGTGCCGACGTGGTAGATGCATGGTATAAGCGGAATCTTTATATGTATTCGCTGGTGCAGAAGCTCACCGAAGAAAAAGATGAACGTGTAATGATTATTGTTGGAGCCGGTCATGCTGCTGTGTTTAAGCACTTCATCGATATGGACCAGCGCAGCAAGGTCGTGGAGCTCAGCGAGGTGTTGAAAAACTAATAGCCGCTTTCCATGTCATACAATACAAAAGTCCGGTTGTCATACAGCCGGACTTTTAATAGCATAATTGTTAATTAACGTGCCCCTGCTTCCCCGTGCCGGATATTTTGATACAGGTCTTCGCTCATACCTGATTTCCAATACACGGTAGTATTTAGCTCTTCCCGGGCAATGCCGTCCATGCTTTTAAAATAATGCCTGATTTCTTTCACCACACTGTCTTCACCGGCTACCCAGAGACGCCGCTTTCCAGGTGCGAGGTCGGGCAGGGAAATCGCTTTAATGGCGTTCAACAATAGCTCCGATGACTGCGGGGGCACATCGCCACGAATCAGCCATTTCACTTCAACAGTAGACTTGGTTGCGATCTGAAATATCTCCGACGCCTGTCCTGTTTCCAGCAATGCGACGCCACCCACGCTCTCCGGGAATGCTTCCAGCATGGCTGCGATAGCCGGCAACGCTGTTTCGTCGCCCACCAGCAGGTACCAGTCGGCAAAAGATGCGTCCTGTTTCCCCGGCTTGATACCGACGCCTACAGTATCGCCGATGGCAGCCTTTGCAGCCCAGGCAGCGGCAGGGCCATTGTCGCCATGCAACACGAATTCAACATCCAGGGTACCTTTTTTCCGGTCTATCCTGCGGACAGTATAGGTACGCACTAACGGTTTATCTGCCTCGTTGGCCCATACCGGCCTGCCGGAAGATACGTCAGGAAGTTGAACGGCTCCGTTGTTTCCCGAAGGGAACATCAGTTTAAAATGGGCGCCGGGACGTAAAAAACCGACTTCTTTTATCAGTTCATGTTGTAAGGTAATGCGCCGGAAGTGCGGGGTAATATCCACCACCGCAACAACGGATGCAGGCATATATACCGGTGATTTTTTTTCACCGTTGTATGTGATGTCCATGTTAGTATAATTTTTAATCGTTCAGCCTTCCTTTCAGGCGGCTCAGGGATTCCTGCGAAATCCCCAGGTAATTGGCTACCATCTTGTTGGACAGCCTTTGTACAATGATCGGGTTTTCTTTCAGCAGCTGTCTGTACCTTTCGGTGGCGTCCATGGTGAGAAAACTCATCAGATGCCTGGTGTTATTTACATAGGCATGCTCCAGGTAATACCGGTAGAATTTCTCCCAGCCGGGAACAGTGTTTAATAAACCGAAAAAATCAGTAGCATGGATATACAGTAGTTCCGTGCTTTCTGCTGCCTGGATAAATTCCTCTGACGGGTCCTGCGTAATGAGTCCGACGAGGTTGCTGGCGAAGTTATTCTCGAAAGCCAGGTACCTGGTGGCTTCTGTACCATCGGCCTGCAGAAAGTAAATACGCAGGCAACCCTTTAATACAAAATAGATCCTGGAGGACTTTTCTCCTTCGTTCAACAGGATTTCATCCTTTTTAACCTGGAGATGCCTGAAGTAAGATAATACGGTCTTCATGCCATCCGCATCGATGGAGGTCATCCGGGCTATTTTATCGGCAAGCAGGGGGTACATAATTTGTCAGTTTAGTATGATGGATCAAAGTTAGCGACTTTAATCTGATGTTCGCCGGCCAGCCACTCCGCTTTCAGGAAGCGCTGGAACTGCTGATTAATGCCTTTGTCTGCAGCCAGTAATACCACAAAGTCACCTGCTGCTTTTTTGAAATGATGCCTGAAGAAATCCAGCACCCTTTCGGGACTGAAGGGGTAAATAATATGATAATTAAGTGGGTAGCTGCCGTCAATATCCGGAAAAAACTCACCGGTATGTTCGCTGTAAATGAAACTCTGTACATTACTCACAAAAGGCAGGTTTCGGTTGAACTGATAGAAAAAGGCCAGTGCATCTGTGTTGCCGATGAGATAGTAACTGTCGGCTTTTAATTGCCGGGTAACGATTTCTTCCGGCTCCCCCCACTGAATAACATTGCCCGTTTCCAGGCGCCCCAGCCAGCCGGCTAACGTTGTATCTTCCGATGACTGAATGGTGAGGTCAATGATATGACGGATAGCATCGTAATTCCAGAGCATCAGCCGCCTGATTGACGGGGGACCCACCGCGCTGTTACCGATAAGCACCGGCAGCACATAACCCGTTATTTTTTCGGTGTCAAAGTCACCCGGTGGCATGACTTTTATTTTCAGGTGCCATGAGGTGGCCGTCATTTTCTTACAATCTACAATTATACCTTCGTGGAGGTGATTTGTTTGTGGTTTCATTGTTTATCATTTATTGAATGACCTGCTTCTTTTCCCGTAGCGCGCTAATGCGCGTCTGCCGGTATGACTACTTTTTTCTTTTTAAATCCCTGGAGAAACACAAAAGGGATACAGCAAAGCATCGCAACGCCCAGGTACAGGTAGGCATCGGTAAAAGCCATCAGCATCGACTGTTTGTTGACCGTGGCGTCTACAGCTTTCAGCGCCATACCGGCTGCATCGTAATGAGAAAAACCCTTGCCCATGAATCCGGTAGTATACTCCTGTATCCGGTCTCCAAATGCGGAAGAGTACTCGTGCACGTTTTCCAGCAGGTAATTCCGGTGCTTCGCCTGCCCGATGTGAATAGTGGTCGCTAATCCGGCGATACCGAAAGAGCCGCCCAACTGCCGCATCATGTTATATAACCCCGCACCCTGGCCGATCTCCGGGCCCTTCAGATCTTTGATGGCCAGTGTGATCAACGGAACAAACAACAGTCCGATGCCGATGCCCCGGAAATAAAGCGGGAAGTAAAAATCCGTGTTGCCCGATGCCAGCGTGGTTTTGCTCATGATAGTCGGAAAAACAAAGAAGCACAGAAAGCCGGCAATAACAAATACCTGTGCAGGCACGCCTTTCCTGAGCAGCTTACCTACGGCAGGCATCAGCGCGACCGTGAATATCTGGCCCGGTAGCAGGAGGAAGCCTGTCTGCTGTGCCGAAAACCCCAGCACGCTTTGACAAAACTGCGGGAACACAAAAACAGAGCCGTACAGACCGATACCAAACAGGAAAGAGGTGACCATGCCGGCGGAGAAACTCTTATACCGGAATAACTTCAGGTTCACTACCGGGTGATCAGTGGTATTTTCTCTCCAGATAAACAACAGTGTTCCTATTACAGTGGCAACACTCAGGACAATAATATATTTCGTGGCAAACCAGTCTTTCTCTTCCCCTTTTTCAAGTACGGTCTGCAGGCTGCCGACGGCAATGGTCAGCAACAAAATGCCCCACCAGTCAACAGGTTTCCCCGTGTTTTCTTTGGGAGTGGCTTTTACGTACTGATAGGTAAGAATAGCCGCAAGGATACCCAGTGGCAGGTTGATGTAAAATACCCATGGCCACGACAGATGATCAGTCAGATAGCCGCCCAGCGCCGGAGCGACGGTAGGGCCTACGACTGCGCCGAAACCAAAAATGGCGGTGGCGGTCCCTCTTTCTTCAGGTGGCCATGTCTCCAACAGGATCGCCTGCGCGTTGGAGATCAGTCCGCCGCCGGCAAGGCCCTGCAGTATCCTGAAGGCGATCAGTTCACCTAACGTATGTGCGTTGCCGCATAACATGGAAGCGATGGTAAACAGGATAATGGAAAACAGGAAGTAGTTCTTCCTGCCGAAGCGGCTGCCCAGCCATCCCGACATCGGAAGGATGATGACATTGGCAATGGCGTAGCCGGTAGACACCCAGGCCACATCTTCCAGTGTGGCTCCCATATTGCCTTGTATGTGTGGTATCGCTACGTTGACGATAGTGGTATCCAGAAATTCCAGCATGCAGGACAATACCATCGTAAACGTAATAATCCATTTTCTGAAGCCTTTTTCAGCCATAAACCTGATTTATTTGGTGAACACACTTACCTCTACGTTCATACCCGGCCGTATCTTCTTCAGGAATTCCGGGGAGGCGTCGATTTTTATTTTTACGGGAATCCGCTGTACTACTTTCACAAAGTTGCCCGTGGCATTGTCAGGCGGTAGCAGCGACATCTTTGCGCCTGTTGTGCCTGCGTAGTTGTACACCATGCCCTGCACCGGTTCCTGGGGGAACGCGTCTACGGTGATCTCCGCTTTCTGGCCCGGATGTATGTGCTGCATCTGGGTTTCCTTGAAATTGGCCGTTACGTAGAGGTTGTGTTCATCTACCACGGCAAACAGTGTTTGTCCGGGTTGCAGTAACTGCCCCATTTGTACGCGGCGCCTGGTGACAATACCGGAAACCGGCGCGTTGATCTGCGTGTAGGAGAGGAGCAGCCTGGCGTAATCCACATCTGCCTGGTGCTGGTCTGTTGCTACATTGGCGACGTTCAGTTCTGAGCGGCTGTTAATAATCTTTGCAACGGCGGTTTTATATTGTTCCTGTGCGGATTGACACGCAGCTTGTGCTGCATCGCGTTCTGCCCTGGCTTTGTCGAAGGTTTGTTGGGGAACGGAGCCGCTTTTAACCAGGGCGGCATAACGTTCGTAATCCTGCGAAGCCTGCCATAGCCTTGCTTTGGCGCCGTCTACCTGTGCCTTGTAGCCCAGGGCTGCTGCTTCCATTGCGGTGACCTGTGTTTGTGACACGCCGATCTTTGAGCCCGCCGTTTTTTGGGCGGCGAGCGCCTGCGCCAGTTTGAGGCGATATTCGTTGTCTTCGAGCTTTACCAGCAGCTGTCCTTTGCTGACGCGCTGGTTGTCCTCAAATCCGATGGAGTCTATGTAGCCGCCAACGCGCGTTACCACAGCACTCAGATCGCCATCTACCTGTGCGTCGTCTGTGTCTTCATGGCTTTGGTAGTAGGTATATTGTTGTATGCCGAAAATGCTGCCTGTAATGATGACGATCACCAGGATAGTTGGCACGATATATTTTTTCCGTCGTTGTGTATTGGCTTCCATTGTTTAATATTGATTGGGTTGAATTATTGATGAATAACAGCGATGGTGCCGGTTGTCTTCAGGAGCCGGTACCAGGCCAGCTGCGTATCGGCACGGGCGATTTCCATGTCGGTAAGCGCCTGGTAAAGTTTAGTGTCCGCATCCACGCGCTCTGTAACCGTGGTGACGTTATTTTTGTAACGGTCGGCCTGCATACGGTCGTTCTCCGTAGCCTCTTCGATAGCCGATTGCAACAGGCTCACTTTATGCAGTGCCTGCAGATAGATGTGGTAGGCCTGGTTCACTTCTGTCCGGATCTTGTCTGTCCAGATATCCCGGGCGATGATAGTCTCCTGCTGCTGTACCCTTGTTTCCGACAGCCTGTTTTTGTTGGTCCATAGCGTGGAGAAATTCCAGGACAGGGTGGCGCCTGCTGAAAACGGGGAGATAAAACTTCCGCTCTCCGGAATAAAAGCCGCACCGGCATGGATGTACTTTACCCCTGCATTGGCAGACAATTTGGGCAATACCGCCGCTTTTACGGTTTTATAAGACAGCTGATCTGCCTGGGATTGCAAGCTGTTTTGTTGCAGCTCTTTTCTTTCCGATAATGCGATATCAAGATATTGATGCAGGGAGGCGGCAGCGTCTTTTTCCGGGACGGTCAATGCGGGTTGAAAGTCGCTGTCTTCCGGTAATCCCAGTAAGACGGCCATATTGTAACAAGCTACGCTGCGGTTGGCTTCCAGGTCAGAAGCCATGATGGCGGCAGCTGATTTTTGCAGTTTGAACCGGAGTACGTCATTCTTTGTAACGACCCCATGCCGGTAGAATTGTTCTGCCTGGCAAATCAGGCTGTCAATGGCGATGATGTTCTGCTGAACGATTTGCCGGCTTCGTACGATTTTGTAGAGGTTAAAGTACATCTGAACGGCGGTATATATCACCTCCTCTTTATGGAGGGAGACATCCGTCTTCGCGATTTCTGCCAACAGCCGGGTAGACTGCCGGGCATACTTCAGTTTGAAGCCATCGAAAATGGTTTCCGTCAGGGATGCGCTGCCAACGTAGGAATCAGCCCTTTCGGGCAGCGTCCAGTCCAGGGAGCCCAGGTTGATGCGGTGAGCGGGAATCTCCGCGTGGGAGAAGGTGGCGCTTGCGCTACCGGCCGGCAGTGACATGTCTTTCGCCTGGTTGTATTTACTGATGGCAAGGTCAACTTTCGCCTGGTCCAGTTTTAATACATGGCTGTTGGACAGCGCCATAGAGATAGCCTGGTCCACAGTAAGTATGCGGGGCTGTGCATGCACTGAAACCACGCCCATACCTGCTGCCATGTATAGCAGCCATGCTTTGTGAATCAATTTTGTCAGTATCATGAAATGTTATTGTTTGAAGGTTGTTTTAATCGTTGACGCGCAAGGCTCCGCCAGTCAGGTTGGAAACCTGTTCATTGGTGGCTGCGTTGTATTGGCCGGGAGAGTTTAGAGTGGTGGGTGATGGTGCATATCCATGTTCATTGCTTTAAATCATGATGCAAAATTCAGTCAGCGGAAGAAGATGATTTTTGACCTATGTTAAAAAACAGGAAAACGGGCAGAAAAAGGTTGCTTATACTATATCGAAATAACGCTTTTGTGCAGCGGCCGGCATGGTTAAAAGACTGTCCTGAAGCGGGACCGGCGGTCTCCGAAGATCAAAGGACCGCGCTGAACAGGCTGTATAAGGGAGGGAATTCGGCGGAGACTATATGGCAAAGGAAACCGGACTTCCGGATATCCGCAGTTATTTTGAGTTAAGAAGGTTGTGAACTGTTTTGTGTCTTTCCTGTAATCCTTTTTTTATGTTTTAATCCCCAGTTTCCCAGCACGGTGATTACTTCTTTCAGCGTTTCTGCATATTCCGTCGGTAAATATTCCACGAGTACCGGTGTCTGATCTGCTTTTACCACTCTTTTTACCAGTCCGTTCAGTTCCAGTGATTTCAGTTCAGATGACAGTATCCTTGCTGAGATCCCCGTAATGGTACGCTGCAATTCGTTAAACCGATGGTAGCCGGAGACCAGGGCAATCATGATGCGAAGCTTCCATTTACCTCCGAGCACGTAGATGGCATCTTCTACGGAAGCCAGATGGGCGGCACATTCCACCTGTCGTGAGTCTGTTTTTTTCATATGCTTTTCCGGTTTAGATAACATAAAGGTTACTACTAACCTTTGGTATACTACTAACCTTTTGTTAGCGAATGTAGGTAGTTTTGGCTTGTCAAACTGAAAAAGAAATGAAAAAGATATTGCACGTAATTTCCAGCCCGAGAACGGATGCTTCCGTTAGCAGAAAGTTAGGGACTGCTATTGTGGAGAAGATAAGAGAAAAGCACGGTGACTGTCTTGTGACGGTACGTGATCTGGCCAAAGATCCGCCGCCTCACCTCGATGAGTCCCACATTCAGTCTTTTTTTACACCTGCTGAAGACAGGACAGCTGAACAGTTGGATAATATCCGCTATTCGGATGAGGCGATCAGAGAACTACAGGATGCAGATATCCTTGTGGTGGAAACGCCGATGTATAACTTTGCGATTACTTCTACCCTGAAGGCCTATTTTGATCATATTACCAGGGCGGGCATAACCTTTAAGTATACAGGAAAAGGGCTGTTGCCGGAGGGGTTGTTGAAAGACAAACAGGCATATATCGCTACTACGTCCGGCGGCATTTATTCCGAAGGTGAATTGAAGACTTACGATTTCGCGGAACCTTATGTCCGTTCCTTTCTCACGTTAATCGGGATGAATGTGGCGGGCGTTTTCAGAGCGGAAGGGCAGGCCGTAATAGGGCCGGAAGCGGCGCTGGAGAACGGGGAGGGAAGCATTGCGATAGCGGTGTGAAAGCAGCGTTCTGAAGAAAGGCCCGGAAGCGGTGCTGCCGCATCTTTCTTCGGAACGCCGCCTTGTAGCTGTTGCGTTTTACAAACCCAGTAACCTTTCCGCATTTCCCCCTGCTATCTTCGCTACTTCTTCCGCCGGGAGCGGAATGCTGTTCAGTAGTTGTTTCCCGGCTTCGTTTGTACTGAAAGGATAATCAACAGAGAACATCACATTATCGATACCAAAAGTGCCCAGCGCAGCCATGAGCGGAGGTAACGTAAAAATTCCGCTGGTAGTGATATGTACCTGGTCCCGCAGTGTCTGGCTGACGGGGCGTTGATGAAAGCCGGTGCTGCCGACAGGGAATTTTTCGTCCAGCCGGGACATCATCATGGGGATCATTTCTCCCATATGCCCAATGATGATCTTCAACCGGGGGTAACGGTCCAGTGTTCCGGTGATAATTAAACGTAACACCTGCAAGGCTGTTTCCGAATGCCAGCCCCAGCCGCCGCAGGCCAGCATTGTCCCCATGGCGCCCGGCAGGTCGCTGTAATAAGCGCCGGCCACGCTTTCCGGCGGCAGGCCGGGATGCAGGTAAAGCGGCATTTGTAGTTGTTCGGCTTTCTGCAGCAATGGCCTGAATTCAGGATAGTCCGGGAATTTACCGTTGGTAAGCCCGTTGATCAGCGCCCCGCAGAATCGATGTTCTGCTTTCACTCTCTCCAGCTCGTTTGCTGCCAGTTCAGGGGAGGACATCGGCAAATGTGCGAACGCTTTAAACCGTGCAGGATGCGCGGCCGTCTTTGTGGCAAGGAGATCGTTGTACCTGACGGCGAACTTGAGGTCTTTCCCCGGTGGCAGGCTTTCAGCGCCTCTTCCCACTACAGACAATACCTGTACATCGATACCGTTATCATCCATTGATTTTAACCGGTTGCCGCTGATGTCGGCAAGTTTATCCAATGCCTGCTCGGGCAAAGGCCATTGCTGTATCTCATGGGCAAACTCCGGCAAGACAATGTGTTCTTCTAATGTTATAATACGCATAGCTGATTGGATTGAAATGCAAAAATCCGGCTATCCGATATTGATATCATTGATCGTGATCAAATAATCACGCCCCGGATTTTATCCGGCTGAGCGCCTCCTGGGTAATATTGAGGTAGTTGGCCACCAGCTTATTCGGTAAGCGCAGCACCATTTGCGGGTTTTCTTTCAGCAGCAGCTGATAACGCTCGCGTGGGTTCAGGGTGATAAAATCTTCCAGTCTCTTTGTGTTGGTTAAATAAGCATGTTCCAGGAAACCACGGTAAAATATTCCCCAACGGGGGACCGTATCCACCAGGGCATAAAAATCTTCACGGTGGATGTACAGTAATTCCGATGGCTCTACCGCCTGCGTATCTTCCTTGAGAAGTGTGCCTTCAATAAAAGAGGTCAGCGAAGAGGAAAAGGAATTTTCGAAAGCAAACCTGCGTGTGGCTTCTCTTCCGTCGGGTTTGATGTAATACACGCGCAAACATCCCTTGTTGACGAAAAACATTCGCCTGGACGGTTCTCCCGTCCTGCCTACCAGTTCATTCTTTTTTACCTGTAAGAGATTAAAACAGGAAAGCACCTGCTGTAATTCGGCTTCACCTAACGGAACCCTGTCAGTGATGTATTTAACCAACTGTTCATACATATGAAATGATTTGATGTGTAGTGCCCCCTCATTTTGACCGGAATCTGTGTTTTAATCGGGAAGTTAGTTTTACGCAGCGGTAGGTAAATGCTTAATTCATATAATACACATGTCGCAAAATGTCATTTTGCGACATGTGTTGGTTTACAGAAGGTGGTAGACTGAGGCAGCTTTGCTGCCTGTCACGGGGGCGGTATTACTCTTCAAAGAAAGTCACTTTCCCGGTTTCGAGGTGATAGATACCACCTATTATCTTTATTGCTCCGCTATCTGCCAGTGCTGCTATAATGGGACTTTCTGCTTTTAATTGTTTCATTACATGACGCACGTTATTTTCAGTTACATTCGTCACAAATTCAGTATTCTTCCCGGTCCTGTTTTCAGCAGGAGTAGCTGTTTCACTGTCAATAGCCGGCTTTATCTTGTCTAATAATTGCGTGAGGTTACCGAGATGTACGGCATCGCAGGCGCCTTTTATAGCGCCGCATTGTGTATGCCCCAGGATCACGATTATTTTTGATCCGGCCAGTTGTGTGCCGAATTCCATGCTGCCAAGGATGTCCTGATTGAGGACATTGCCAGCGATGCGTATACTGAATATATCTCCTAATCCCTGGTCAAAGATGAGTTCCACAGAAGTGCGTGAATCCATGCAACTTAGTACGGTCGCAAATGGATATTGCCCGTCTCTTGTGGCATTTACCTGGCTCAACAAATCCCGGTTAGCTCTCAGATTGTTAACAAATCGTAAGTTGCCTTCTTTCAGATACTGAAGCGCCGTTTCCGGTGTAAGGGTACTTTGTGATTCCTTGGAGTGCTTGTACATCTTTTAATGTTTGGGAATTGTCTGTATAAAGTTAAACAGGCAGCAGGTATTTGAGTTAACAATGCAAATACCTGCGATTCGATACGTGACGGCATTAAAAATTCATGGCGTAAATTTTCTATCCGATTTGATCTAATGTTTCGTTTTGCTTGTCAACCTTGTCATAATTTTCTTTTTTTAATGCTGCAAGCATTTGCCGGATGGTGCTGTTGTTTGTGCCTAAAATCTGTACAGCCAGCAGCCCGGCGTTGCGGGCACTATTAACGCCTACTGTGGCTACGGGTACGTCTCCCGGCATCTGCACTATAGATAAAAGCGAATCCCAGCCATCGAGAGAGTTTGTAGACTTAATAGGTACACCAATTACCGGTAAAGTTGTAATAGCAGCTACCATACCCGGAAGATGTGCTGCGCCGCCTGCGCCTGCGATGATGATCTTCAAACCACGTTCTTCTGCACTAGCAGCGTATTCAAACATTTTTTGAGGGCTGCGGTGTGCCGATACGACATTAAACTCGTAACCTATGTCAAACTTCTTCAGAACCTCTATCGCCTGACGCATAATAGGTGCATCGGAGCTACTGCCCATGATAATGCCTACCTCTACCTGTTTCATATTCTTTAATTTAAAATTTTTCGGATGGATTCTGCTTTCGCAATGACGTTTTCGATGGTGTTACCTGTGATAGTTACATGCCCCACTTTCCTGCCTGGTCTTTTCCCCTCTTTGCCATACCAGTGAAGATGGGCGCCCGGTATGTCCAAAAGACGCTGCAACTTTCCCTGTCTGTCGGTATTTAAGGAAGCGTTCTCCAGGACGTTCATCATTAAGGACGGGAGATGAAGCGCCGTAGCGCCCAGCGGCAATCCAAGTACGGCCCGGAGCAATTGTTCATATTGCGATGTGGTACTGGCTTCTATCGTATGGTGACCGCTGTTGTGCGGCCTTGGAGCCAGTTCGTTCACCAAAATTTTATGATCTTTGGTGACAAACATTTCCACAGCGAGAATACCAACCAGCTGGATCGCATCTGCTATTCCCTTAGCGAGATTTGTAGCTTCTTTTAATATCTCTTCGTCTAACTGAGCGGGTGCTATCTGGTAGTCAAGTATAAACTTTTCTTCTGAAAACACCATCATCACGGGGTCATAGCACGCTACGGCGCCATGCTCATTTCTTGCTACTATGACAGAAATCTCGTGTTTAATGTCAACTAATTCCTCCACTACACAGGGCGCATCAAAGGCTGCTGCAATGTCTTCCCTGGTCTTCAAAACCATCACGCCATAGCCATCGTAGCCGTCACGGCGTTTTTTAAGGCAGAGTGGCAGTTTACTTTCATATTGGTACAGATCATTTTTGCCCTGGATGACCTCGCCGGGTGCCACAGGTATATTATGTGACAGCAGAAACTGTTTCTGCGTAAATTTATCCTGTATTATTTCAATGGTGTCAGGCGTCGGAAAAATCCTTACTCCCTGCTTTTCAAGCTGGCGTAAAGCGTTGATATTTACAGCTTCCTTTTCTATCGTAATAACATCAAGGTCCTTACCAAACTCCAAAACAGCTTCAAAAGAAGCAGGATCGCCGCAAAAAAAAGAAGAAGTATAACGTGAACAAGGTGCATGGGCGTCATTGTCCATAATCGAAACACTAAGACCAAAATCGATCGCGTGCCGCATGATCATGGCACCCAGCTGGCCGCCTCCTAAAATTCCTATTTTCAAATTTTCAAGCATAATCGTTAATTGCCGCAAAGATATAAAAACCATTCAAAATGATAGTAATGCTATTATTATTTATAGTAAACTGATTGTATTGAATCGATCTACTATTATCGTATTTTAGCCAACTAATTATTCTAGTATGGAGTTGCAGTTGCAGATAAAGATGAATCCCAACCTTTACCTGAGAGATCCGGACAGTACCGAGCTCGGCCGTAATATCGTTAAGTACGGTATCAAGCTGATTCATGATATTGGTTTTGAGGACTTTACTTTTAAAAAGCTGGCTGTAGAGGTCGGAAGCACAGAGGCTACCATCTACCGGTATTTCGAAAACAAGCACCGGTTACTCACTTATCTTACTACCTGGTTCTGGACATGGCTGGAATACCAGTTGATATTTCATACCAACAACATCAGGCATCCGGAAGAAAAGATAGATATTGTTATAAGGTTGCTGACTTTTGAAGTTCAGGACAAGTTTATCGTTGAGCATATCGACAAGAGCCTTTTACACGGTATAGTCATCTGTGAAGGCGATAAGGCATACCTTACAAAGAAGGTGACGGAACACAATAAGTCTATGTTATTTAAACCATATAAAGACCTTTGTCATCGTATTGCCGAGATCTTCCTGGAGTTGAACCCTGAATTTGCGTTTCCTCATTCCCTGGCGAGTACCTTAATAGAAACCGCTCACCGGCAGATGTACTTCAAAGAAAACCTCCCGCGCTTGACTGATTTCGGCAAATCCAAAGAAGTAAGGCCATTAGTGGAATTTCTGCAGCATCTGGTGTTCAAATCGCTGGATAGTTGACGGGGGCAAGGAGAAGATGTAAATCAGCGCTGGCCTAAGCATGGAGATGCTCTGCCGTATGTATGGTTTAATGGCTAACTACCCGGGTACAAGAGAAGAAAGACTGCTCCTGTTGGGCAGTCTTGAGTTTTGCCGAAAACTCCATAAGTGTTTTATTCTTTGCCTCTCTACCGTTATATGAACAAAGTTAAATAGGGCGTAAAAAATCAGTCCTCTGCTGGCCCCGGGCGCTCCGGGTGCGTTGGCTGCGGGACGTTTCAACGTGCGTTTTATAAAGTTAATCTGATCCGGTATTATGTTGTTCATAAATTTTTTGAAGATTTATTTTTCTGAATAAAAATGTATATCTTGTATATATTGTAAGAAGCAGGTAGCAAATTGTGTAACCTGATTGTTAATCTAAATCCGGTCCCAAATGAGTTATTTGCCATTTTTAATATTGTTTTCTGTTTTTTAATTAATGTACTGTAGATCATGATCTGCCTGAATGATGTGGCAGGTGTGTTGAATTATTGTTATTTATTGCATGATGATAACTGTTCCACGTTAACATAGATCATGGTGCTCCCTGCAGGACAGGGAATGTGTTTGCCCGATAATATGCCTTGCCAATTTGTACCTTAACTGTGTCTCAGATATTGTCAGACTTTAGAACAAGCCTAAATGTGTGAATTTACGTCTCTGTCACAAGAATAGTATTATCATAGAAGGCGGAAGGTTTGGGAATGTGAGGCCCTTTTTGTTTCCCGCTAAGAAGGTATTTATATGCAGGCTTTTTTCCGGCAAGAATGCCGGAGAGTAGTAATGGTTTCCCGGAAGGCACCATGGAGATGCTTTTCCCGGATGCCGGCCATCATCGTTCAGGTTGATTTGATTTTTATTTTTTACTAATATGTTCAGTGTTGCATTCTTGATGGACCTGGAAGAGGGTCACCTATTGCCCTCATTTGCACTGGCGCATTCTTTACTGAAAGCAGGTTACAGGGTGTGTTATGTCAGTGTGGAAGATAATAAGGAGTTGGTTATCGGCCAGGGGTTTGAATTTCATGCTATTTTCAAAGATCGGTACCCTCGTGGCTATCGTGACTTTTATAAAGCGAACAATCAGCTAATGAATGCCGGAACGACGGCAGGCCATTATGATTATCTGCATGAGATCATGAGTGATTCGACCATGCAACAACTGCCTGCCGCTGACCTTTACATTGTCAGCTATTTTCTGAGAATAGAGGGACTGTTGCTTCAATATAAATATGGTATCAGGATGGCTGTTCTTACGCCTTTTCTGAGGGCGCCCGGCTCCGGCATTGGTATGGATTCTGTTGAGGAGCTGATGAATATGCCTCCAGATGTAGTTATGTCGATTATACAATTCATGCAGGATCTTGGCCGTACGCCTTCCTCTTTTTATGAGCTGGTTGCGCCGCTGGAAGACTGTTATGAGTTTATTACCTGTGTCGCGGAACTGGAGCCGGACTATACCGCGAGCACCAGAAATGTATATCTGGGCCCCTGCATCCGGGAGCAAGACAGTGCCTCTTCGGAGATATTGAAAGACATTGTGGACCAGAGCAAGAAACTGATATATGTGTCGCTGGGCTCCCAGATGACCGGTCATAGCGAATTCAGTGACCAGCTGCTGCAACACCTCAGATTAATGATGATGAGGGAGGAAATGGCGCCTTTTCAGGTAATCTTCTCGCGGGGAACAGGGCATGATGGGAAAGACTTTACAGTTGAACAGAACGGCCGTATTGTTGTTTGTGACTGGGTGCCACAGGTGGAAGTTTTGAAGATGTCCACGGCTGCGGTTATTCATGGAGGGCTTGGGACAATAAAGGAGTGTATCTATTATGGTGTGCCGATGATCGTGTGTCCCTTTGTAAGGGATCAGCCATTAAACGCTGCCCGGATAGAAAAGCTAAATCTGGGGGTGAGCCTCGACATGGCAGCTGTGTCGGGCCAGTCGCTGTCAGAACGTCTGTTGCACCTTTCAGACAATGAATTTATCAGAGGTAGCATTGAAAAGATGAGGAATGTTTTTATGGAGGTGGAACATAATAACGAGGGCGTGAGGGTCATTGAACAGCTCCTCTGCGTCTGACTTTTCCGGTCGATTTAAGTAAAACAACGATAAATGAAGCTGATTATTCAACCAGGATCTTTTATAGGCACCCACAGATGGCTGCTATGTTTCGTATGCCTGATGGTGTTTAAATGCACGCTGGCAACCCCGTCAGAGCATAATATTGCCGACACGGCCGCTGTGGACATCATCCGCAAGGCGGAAATAGACAGTAACAGGATCAAGGAGCACATTGGCTTTCTGTCGGCTGGCGTCAGGCAAAGCCGCGCCAATTTGAAACATCTGGACAGTTCCATGGAATTTATCATTGGTAAATTTAAGGCAGAAGGTCTGGATGTCAGCACTCAGCCTGTATCCAAAGGAAAAATAAAAGGGAATAATATTATCGGAAAAATAAGGGGAACAGCTTCAACAGATTCCATATTGGTTGTTTGCGCACATTATGATACGGTATGGATGAGCCCCGGCGCGGATGATAATGCCTCCGGCGTTGCCGCGTTGATTGAACTGGCTGGTATATTGTCAAAAATACCAATAAAAAAAACGGTATGGTTGGTAGCTACCGACATGGAGGAGGATGGGATGGTGGGAAGCAGGTTTTTAGCCGTTGAGAACAAAGATAAAATAGCAGCAGCTATAAATCTGGATATGATTGGTTATGCTACAGAAACTCCGGGTTCGCAACAATTCCCCCGGCAACTGAAGGAAAATTATGCTGCTATTCATGATCGCCTGCAGGCAGAAGGAATGAAAGCTAACTTTATTCTGAACTTCTCCAATGCTAACTCCGCCGCGCTGAGAAATGCTTTTGATAGCCTTAGTCGCCAATATGTGCCCGGTATGAAGACGGTGACCCTTGAAGTAACGGACGACGGGAAACAGTTTCCCTGGCTGTTCCGGGCAAGTGATCATGTTAGTTTCTGGGACCAGGGTATCCCCGCAATTTCTGTCGGTGACACGGCAGGACTGAGAAACGGCGGGTATCATTCCAGAAAAGATCACATGACAGCGCTCAATTATGAATTTCTTACCGGCGTTATCCGGGCTACATTGGCCACTGTTCTGGCGCATTCCGGCGATTTGACGAATTGATCCTATTGCCTGTCGTTTCTTTTCCCTGTTTTAGTAAGCCATTGTTTCATTTTTACCGTCAATACCATGTTACCGTTCAACTTTGGAAACCTTACGTTGGTAGATGCTATTCTTGAGAGCATAAAAAACCCTGAAACCGGTATACTGTTTATAAAGCCAAACAGGAAAGAAGTATTTCTTTCTTATGCGGCCCTTTACCAAAACGCCTGCATGATGCTTTATCATCTTCAGGCTCACGATGTTAAAAAGGGAGACGATATTATCTTCCAGTTAGACGATAACGAACATTTGTTATGTTTATTCTGGGCGTGTTTGTTAGGAGGTATACGGCCCATTCCTGTCTCTTTTTCAAATCAGCAGAATTTTCTGCAAAAGGTGGTGAATATCCGCAAAACTCTCAATGGGGCCGCCGTTGTTGTGGAAAAAAAGAATAGCGTCATCCTGTATGATTTTTTTCGGCAGGAGACAGATACTGCCAATAGTTGCCATGATGGAGTGTTAATTTATGAAGACCTGGCTGCTGATGCTCCGCAAGGAGATGCGGCGACAATACTGCCGGCAGATATTGCGTTTATTCAGTATTCATCAGGATCTACGGGCACACCGAAAGGAGTGGTGCTTACACATGCCAATCTTATTGCCAATGTTACAGATATTATAGATAGATCGGCCATTACAGGCGCAGATGTTCAGCTTAGCTGGATGCCGCTTACACACGATATGGGAATGATCTGTTTCCACCTGGCGGGAATAGTGGCAGGTATCAATCAGATACTGATGCCGGCAAACCTTTTTGTAAAGGATCCGTTATCCTGGATGGAATTAACTCATAGAAAAAGAGCCACGCTTTTATATTCTCCCAATTTCGGTTACCATTACCTTACGGCTGCAATGGACGCTGGAACGGATTATGGATGGGACCTGAAGTGCATAAGGTTGATCTATAATGGTGCAGAACTTATTTCAGAGGAGGTGGTGGGTAATTTTATGCGTGCGTTGTCCCGTTATGGACTTGCTGAAAATGTCATGTATCCTGGTTATGGTTTGGCGGAGGCCTCCGTTTCCGTATCGCTCGGTACTCCGGGTGAAACGCCGGTATGGGTGCTGGTAGACAGGCGTAGCCTTAATACCGGCGAACGTGTTGTTTTTCCTCCGGAAGAAGAGGCCGGCAGCGGATTTAATGTGAAGTTTGCATCACTGGGTTATCCAATGAGGACCTGCCGGTTGCAGGTATGCGCAGATGATGATAAGGTACTACCGGATGACTGCGTTGGTCATATTCAGATAAAAGGCGATAATGTCACCGACGGGTATTATCATAATGAAACAGAGACCCGTAAAAAGTTCACCACAGACGGGTGGCTAAGAACAGGAGACATCGGCTTTCTGCATAAGGGAAGGCTTGTTGTTATTGGACGTTACTCCAATATTATCATTATAAACGGCCAGAACTACTACCCGGAAGATATCCAGCGGATAGCCGATAAAATACTGGGTGATAAGCCGGGAAGATGCGTGGCCGCAGCTTACAGGGAAATCGGCGACCCAACTGATAAGCTCATCCTGTTTGTTGTTGTAAAATCCAGTCTTGAAGCATTTGCAAAAAATGCGGCTGTACTCCGGCGGCGGATGTCAGAAGAAGCGGAACTGGTTATTCATGATGTCGTTCCTGTCAGGAAGATCCCGAAAACGACCAGTGGGAAAATTCAGGTGTTTCAGCTCCTGGAAAACTTTCGTAGCGGCGTTTATCATAAAGATCATACCCGGCTTGTTTCACTGATGGAGCAAGAGAATAATGACCTGCTGGCACCGGGAAGTATCAGCGCGCTATTTGAAGAGGTAACCGGCAAACGACCACCGGATATAGATGCCGATATTTGGAACACAGGTCTGAATAGCTTACACGCGGTTTCATTTGCCAGCCGGTTAGGCGCAAAATTCGGGGTAAGCGTAAAGATAAGCGATCTGTTTATCCATTCCACGTTTGCGGCTATCGGTAGGTTTGTTCAGGGAGCGGAGCGCTGTGATGGTCCCGATATACCGAAAAGCCCCCTTACTGCCAGCTTTCCATTGTCAGAAGGACAAAAAAGATTATACCACTTTTATCAGCTGAGAGGACAGGCGTTTAACAACACTATCTTACAGATAGCAGAAGTGAGCGGTGAGCTGGATATATCTTATCTGGAGAAAGCGTTACAATATCTGATCAACCGGCATGAAAGTCTGCGTACTGTGTTTACAGATGACGACGGAGAAGTGCGCCAGAATACCAGAGAGAAGAGAGAACAGTCTTTTACGCTCAAACTGATGGATCTTACCCGGAATACAGCAGTTGCGTGCTCCGATGCAATATGGGCTGAGCAGCAGGTACCTTTTTCGCTGGAAAAAGGCCCGCTGCTGCGGGCTGTACTGATCCGAACCGCGGCTGACCGTTACACCTTTTTACTGCATGTGCATCATATTATTGCTGATGGATGGTCGGTCCATTTGTTACAGGAAGAGCTGCGGGAAATATATCTGCAACTGACAGAAAAGGGAAAGGCTGAATTGCCTCCGCTGAAAATACAATACAGGGATTATGTCCATTGGGAGCGCCACACTCCCGGCACCGCTGCGTCGAAGGACTATTGGCTGAATGAAATGAAAAATTTTGAAGCATACACGGCATTGCCTGCTATCGGTACGCCTGGTAATAGCTGCTGGAGTAGCGTGTATTCAGATACCTGGAGCGGGGAAACGTTACAGCAGCTTAAAATGGTATGCCGGAAAGCAGGCGTTACCCTTTTTATGGGCATTAGTGCGGTGGTCAGCGCGGCATTGCATTATTTCACAGGAGACACAAACATCTGGATGGCCACCAGTGTCGCCGGCCGGGAACATGAAACACTGGAAGCGCAGTTTGGCTTTTATCTGAAAACACTGATCATCGGTATTTCAGTGGAGAAGCACGACACCTACCAGCGTTTATTGGCAAAAACCAGAGACAAGATAGTAAGCGGATTTCGACACCAGGATTTTTCTTTTGAAGCGCTATTGCGGGAATTGCCCTACAGCCAGCGGCAAAAGCTTTCAGGATTCGGTGTACTGCTTATACTGCAGAATTTCAAAGGGCTCACACGTACTGAGCAGTGGGGCGGAAAGCTGAAATTTACACGGCAAACTTCTGCTGCCGCACCTGATGTGGCAGACCTGCAACTGGAATTTGTAGAGATGGATGAAGAGCTGGAGTTGAATGTGATATACAACCCACAGCGGAACAGCGAACAGCAGATCATCGCTTTTGTAACCTTACTGCGTCGCCTTGTCGCTCAGGCAGCAGAAAACCTGGAAAATCAGGTGAGTGGTATATGCCCGCTTTTACCAGCTGAAATCATCCATCTCAGGCAGCTGGGAACCGGGCCGAAGTATGCCGTTGTTCAGCCCTCGGTAGTGCACATGCTGGTTGATACTGCTGCCAGTCGTCCGTCACATACGGCAATAAGCTGTAATACGGTAGTATTGACGTTTGACGCTTTTGAGAAAAAAAGCAATCAATTGTCAAGATACCTGAAAGGCGCGCTCGGTGTTGGAAAAGAAGAGGTGATCGCCGTATGTGTCAGTCGGGATGAACGCCTGCCGGTAATACTTACAGGCATCCTTAAATCCGGCGCGGCATTTTTGCCTATAGATAAAGATACTCCTGCCCATCGTGCTGTCTATATGTTATATGACAGTCAGGCCAGATTGCTCATAACAGATGAATTTATCGACGGCTGGAATGGTATGCAATTACTAGGAACGACGCTTTTTGCGGCATCCGGCGATTATCCCGGTACCATGCTGCGCGCATTGCCTGATGCTGCTGATCTGGCTTATGTGCTCTATACATCAGGGAGCACCGGAGAACCCAAAGGCGTTGCTGTGACGCATGGGGCTCTGGTTGATTATGTGACCACCTTCAACGGCTTTTTTAAATTGACAGCAGCGGATATAATGGTCCAGCAATCGTCAATAGCTTTCGATACCTCTCTGGAGGAAATTTTTCCGGTGCTCGCTGCAGGCGGCAGGTTGGTGATATTCCCGGCGGGAGGCCGTAATATTGAAGGCCTGTGCGATGTTATGAACCGTGAACACATCACACTGTTGAGCACCACGCCGCTGGTACTCAGAGCGCTGAGTGGGTTGCACAATGCTTGTCAACTTAAACTGAGGGCTGTTATCAGCGGGGGGGATCGATTGCATCATGCTGATATTTCAGGCCTGGCAGACCATATACCCGTCTATAATACCTATGGCCCGTCGGAAACTACTATCTGTGTGAGCTTTGTGAGAGTTGAAAGAGGACATACGGCGATCCCTATCGGAAAGGTGATTAATAATCATGTGGCTTATATTCTCAACAAAGATCAGCAGCTGCTGCCACTGGGGGCTGTCGGGGAATTATGTATCGGGGGCGCTGGTGTTGCCAGAGGATATATTAACAAACCAGCATTAAATACGGAAAAGTTTGTTGAGAGTCCCTTCGATCCCGGCCAGCGGTTGTACCGTACCGGTGATCAGGTGATGTGGCTGGAGGATGGTAATCTGCAGTTTATCGGAAGACAGGACTCGCAGGTAAAGGTAAACGGGCATAGGATTGAACTGGGGGAGGTAGAGAAGACCATTCTGAAGTTCGATGGTGTT
The DNA here is from genome assembly GCF_012516375.2 of Chitinophaga oryzae. Classification (NCBI taxonomy): domain Bacteria; kingdom Pseudomonadati; phylum Bacteroidota; class Chitinophagia; order Chitinophagales; family Chitinophagaceae; genus Chitinophaga; species Chitinophaga oryzae. The sequence goes on along the minus strand of NZ_CP051204.2, from coordinate 6,370,194 downwards.
GAACAGGTGGCGGTACTTTTTGAATCTGCCGCTGGCCATCTGGTTTGTTATTATAGTGGTACTGTTGAAGTGAAGATGCTGCAGGAGTATCTTGCCCGGATGTTACCATATTACATGCTCCCTCATTATTATCATCAACTGCATGACTGGCCATTGACGGTCCAGGGTAAAACAGACCGGATGTACCTGCTTGGAATAATGAATGATATCATCGCCAGGCCTGTGTATGAACCTCCTGTTACCGCTATGGAACGAGCGATAGCCTCGAAATGGGAAGAAGTGTTGGGGACTGCCGGTTTTGGTGTTAACGATAATTTTTTTGCACTTGGCGGAGATTCTTTCAAAGTACTCAGGATTATCAATTGGTTGAAGAATACCTGTTGTGTAAATATCTCTTTTATAGACTTTTTCAACAGGCCTACTATCAAGTGGCTGGCTGCCAATGCTGATACGTCTCCGGCCGGTATGATGGCGATCCCGCCTGCACCAGCCGGCGATCCTGCGCCATTGTCCTATGAGCAGGAGCGGCTTTGGTTTTTACAACAGCTGTATCCGGAAGACACCTCTTATAACATGATGGGGGTTTACCACCTGAAAGGCGTGGTGGACGTCCCATTGCTGGAGGAGAGCATATCGCAGCTGTTGTTGCGCCATGAGGTGCTTCGCACCAGTTTCCCCAGCCGCAACGGTATCCCGTACCAGCAGGTAAATGAGGCGCCGTCTTTCCGAATAGTGGTCCGCGATATCAGTGCCGCCGAACTGCCTTCGCTGGTGGCAGCGGAAAGCCGTCATGTATTTGACCTGGAAAAGGATTTGTTGTTCCGTGTCTGTTTGTTCCGGGAAGATGAACAAACCAGCCATCTCTGTTTCAATCTTCATCATATTATCCATGATGGCTGGTCTGTCGGGCTGCTGGTGCGGGAGTTGACGGATATATACCGGCGCCTGCAACAAGGAATGTCTGCCGGTCCTGTGACGCATTTGCAGTACCGGGATTTTGCCTGTTGGCAGCGGAGTGAGTGGCCGTTGCATCGCAGGGAGCCAGCGATGGCCTACTGGGCAGAGCGGCTGCGTGACATACCCACAGAGATACCGTTACCTGCAGACCGTCCGCGGAGTACTTTCAGCGGCCGCGGCGGAGAAATAATACAGGTGCCCGGGCGTGGGCTGCAGGAGTCGTTGCAGTCGTTCAGCACGCGGGAGGGCTATACGCCGTTTATGGTGATGCTGGGCTGTTTTCAGCTGCTGCAGCACCGTTACAGCGGTTCTGCTGTTTTATGCGTGGGCACCACGCTGGCCAACAGGCTGCATCCCCAGCTGGAGCACATGCTGGGCATGGTGGTGAATACGCTTCCCGTGCGCAGTGATGCGAACGGAGACGAAACGGTCCGTCAATACCTGGACCAGGTGCGGGCCCGCAGCCTTGAGGTTTATCATTATCAGGACACGCCGTTGTCACAGCTGGTGGAGATGGTGCAACCGGACCGCAGCCTCCGGCATACGCCGCTGTTTCAGACGATATTTAATTTTCTGGAGGAGGAAAAGGAGCAGTTGTGCCTTCCCGGGCTGGAGGTTGTCCGGGAGGCGGTACATAACGGGACGGCAAAGTTTGATCTGAGCCTGACGGTGCAGCGTGGTGCAGACGGCCTGCTGCAGTTACACTGGGAATACAGCAGTGATCTGTACGACCGCAGTAGCGTGGAGCGGATGTCGGGCCATTATGAGCGGCTGTTGTCAGCGATGCTGGCTGCGCCGGCATCACCGGTAGGCGATCTGGTATATCTTTCTTTGGAAGAACAGCGCCAGCTGGCGGATGACTTTGGCCGCGGTCCGGCGGTAGAACTGTCGCCGTTATTGTTGCATGAACTGTTTACACAACAGGCAGCCCTGCACCGTGACAGCATCGCAGTCAGTGCAAATGATATCAGTGTAAGTTACGGGCAACTGGACAGCCGTTCAGACCTGCTGGCAGCCTGGCTCCGGCATGATTGCGGCGTTGTGCCGGGGCAGCTGATAGGCATCTGGATGGACAAAACGGAATGGCCGCTGGTGGCGATGCTTGGCATCCTGAAGGCCGGCGGGGCGTATGTGCCACTGGACCGGGACCATCCGCGGGAGCGGCTGGATTATATCATCAGGGACACGGCGATGAAGGTGGTACTGTGCGACCGGGCCGTGGAAGATGCGTTTGACGGGAGCGGGTTAGAAATAATCGATATGCCTGCTCTGTGGCCGTCGATACTTGCCGGCGCCACTGTTGTTGCCCCGGTAAGGCGTCATCAGGGACAGGCGGCCTGCGTACTGTATACCTCCGGGACGACAGGCAGGCCGAAGGGCGTGCATGTGCCCCACGGAGGACTTGTCAACACAGTATTGTACGGCCCCGGGGAGCGTAGGGCGGGTGAGCGCGTGTTGCAGTTTGCCAGCCTGAATTTTGATGTTTCCATCTATGAGATTTTTATAACGTGGTCCTCCGGAGGAACGCTGGTGATTGCCAACAGGTCGCTGGTGCGTGATATTGACCGGTTTTGTGATGATATTACCCGTCGCAATATCACCTTTTTGATCCTGACAGCTTCGGTGATCCGCTTGCTGAACCGTCATGCTCTGCCTACTGTAGGGCAGATGATATCCACCGGTGAGGCAGCTGAGCCGGCAGATGCTGTTTATTACAGTAAGACCAAACGTTTTTATAACGCCTACGGGCCCACGGAGTGCTGTATTTATGCTACCGCACATGAAGTAACGGATGAACAGCCGGTTGTGCCTATAGGCAGGCCGCTGGCCAATAATCATATTCAGATAGTTGACAGCCGCGGGCAGCTGCAGCCGGTAGGAGTTACGGGAGAACTGTATGTGTCGGGGGCGGACTGGCGAATGGTTACCTTAATGACGCTGCCTTGACGGCAGACCGTTACGTAAAAGGACTGAATGGGCAGGGCCGCAGTTACCGTACGGGAGATTATGCCTGTTGGGGCCCTGACGGCACCCTTATCTATCAGGGCCGTCGGGATGCGCAGGTGAAGATCCGGGGATACCGTATAGAACTGGGGGAGATACAAAAGTCCTTGCAGGAGGCTGGCGTGATGAGCAGTTACGTCCAGGTCCGCCATCAGGAGCTTGTAGTGTATTACCAGGAGGCTGACATAGCGGTGGCAGATCTTCGCGGCCGCCTGTTGGAACGGCTGCCGCTTTACATGGCGCCGTCGCACTATATCTGTGTGGATACCTTTCCGTTGAATACGAACGGCAAGATAGACGCTGCCCGTTTACCTGCGCCGCATTACGACGGTACTTTGTCACAGCAGGAGCTTTCTGTTACGGCTTCTTTGCTAAAAGGGATCTGGATGCAGCTGCTGGGCCGGGAAGACATAGGCTTAAACGATGATTTTTTCCGGCTTGGCGGCCATAGTATAACAGTGATGCAGCTGTTATATCGTATTCGGGAAGTGTTTAATGTGAGCCTGGAAGTACGGTCGGTTTTTAAATATGTAACATTGTCGCAGCTAAGCGATCATATTGATGAACAGGCGGGTAATGCTGCCACTGTCAGCATGATGACTATCCCTGCTGCGCCGGCAGAGGATCCTGCGCCATTGTCCTATGAGCAGGAGCGGCTTTGGTTTTTACAACAGCTGTATCCGGAAGACACCTCTTATAACATGATGGGGGTTTACCACCTGAAAGGCGTGGTGGACGTCCCATTGCTGGAGGAGAGCATATCGCAGCTGTTGTTGCGCCATGAGGTGCTTCGCACCAGTTTCCCCAGCCGCAACGGTATCCCGTACCAGCAGGTAAATGAGGCGCCGTCTTTCCGGATAGTGGTCCGCGATATCAGTGCCACCGAACTGCCTCCGCTGGTGGCAGCGGAAAGCCGTCATGTATTTGACCTGGAAAAGGATTTGTTGTTCCGTGTCTGTTTGTTCCGGGAAGATGAACAAACCAGCCATCTCTGTTTCAATCTTCATCATATTATCCATGATGGCTGGTCTGTCGGGCTGCTGGTGCGGGAGTTGACGGATATATACCGGCGCCTGCAACAAGGAATGTCTGCCGGTCCTGTGACGCATTTGCAGTACCGGGATTTTGCCTGTTGGCAGCGGAGTGAGTGGCCGTTGCATCGCAGGGAGCCAGCGATGGCCTACTGGGCAGAGCGGCTGCGTGACATACCCACAGAGATACCGTTACCTGCAGACCGTCCGCGGAGTACTTTCAGCGGCCGTGGCGGAGAAATAATACAGGTGCCCGGGCGTGGGCTGCAGGAGTCGTTGCAGTCGTTCAGCACGCGGGAGGGCTATACGCCGTTTATGGTGATGCTGGGCTGTTTTCAGCTGCTGCAGCACCGTTACAGCGGTTCTGCTGTTTTATGCGTGGGCACCACGCTGGCCAACAGGCTGCATCCCCAGCTGGAGCACATGCTGGGCATGGTGGTGAATACGCTTCCCGTGCGCAGTGATGCGAACGGAGACGAAACGGTCCGTCAATACCTGGACCAGGTGCGGGCCCGCAGCCTTGAGGTTTATCATTATCAGGACACGCCGTTGTCACAGCTGGTGGAGATGGTGCAACCGGACCGCAGCCTCCGGCATACGCCGCTGTTTCAGACGATATTTAATTTTCTGGAGGAGGAAAAGGAGCAGTTGTGCCTTCCCGGGCTGGAGGTTGTCCGGGAGGCGGTACATAACGGGACGGCAAAGTTTGATCTGAGCCTGACGGTGCAGCGTGGTGCAGACGGCCTGCTGCAGTTACACTGGGAATACAGCAGTGATCTGTACGACCGCAGTAGCGTGGAGCGGATGTCGGGCCATTATGAGCGGCTGTTGTCAGCGATGCTGGCTGCGCCGGCATCACCGGTAGGCGATCTGGTATATCTTTCTTTGGAAGAACAGCGCCAGCTGGCGGATGACTTTGGCCGCGGTCCGGCGGTAGAACTGTCGCCGTTATTGTTGCATGAACTGTTTACACAACAGGCAGCCCTGCACCGTGACAGCATCGCAGTCAGTGCAAATGATATCAGTGTAAGTTACGGGCAACTGGACAGCCGTTCAGACCTGCTGGCAGCCTGGCTCCGGCATGATTGCGGCGTTGTGCCGGGGCAGCTGATAGGCATCTGGATGGACAAAACGGAATGGCCGCTGGTGGCGATGCTTGGCATCCTGAAGGCCGGCGGGGCGTATGTGCCACTGGACCGGGACCATCCGCGGGAGCGGCTGGATTATATCATCAGGGACACGGCGATGAAGGTGGTACTGTGCGACCGGGCCGTGGAAGATGCGTTTGACGGGAGCGGGTTAGAAATAATCGATATGCCTGCTCTGTGGCCGTCGATACTTGCCGGCGCCACTGTTGTTGCCCCGGTAAGGCGTCATCAGGGACAGGCGGCCTGCGTACTGTATACCTCCGGGACGACAGGCAGGCCGAAGGGCGTGCATGTGCCCCACGGAGGACTTGTCAACACAGTATTGTACGGCCCCGGGGAGCGTAGGGCGGGTGAGCGCGTGTTGCAGTTTGCCAGCCTGAATTTTGATGTTTCCATCTATGAGATTTTTATAACGTGGTCCTCCGGAGGAACGCTGGTGATTGCCAACAGGTCGCTGGTGCGTGATATTGACCGGTTTTGTGATGATATTACCCGTCGCAATATCACCTTTTTGATCCTGACAGCTTCGGTGATCCGCTTGCTGAACCGTCATGCTCTGCCTACTGTAGGGCAGATGATATCCACCGGTGAGGCAGCTGAGCCGGCAGATGCTGTTTATTACAGTAAGACCAAACGTTTTTATAACGCCTACGGGCCCACGGAGTGCTGTATTTATGCTACCGCACATGAAGTAACGGATGAACAGCCGGTTGTGCCTATAGGCAGGCCGCTGGCCAATAATCATATTCAGATAGTTGACAGCCGCGGACAGCTGCAGCCGGTAGGAGTTACGGGAGAACTGTATGTGTCGGGGGGCGGACTGGCGAATGGTTACCTTAATGACGCTGCCTTGACGGCAGACCGTTACGTAAAAGGACTGAATGGGCAGGGCCGCAGTTACCGTACGGGAGATTATGCCTGTTGGGGCCCTGACGGCACCCTTATCTATCAGGGCCGCCGGGATGCGCAGGTGAAGATCCGGGGATACCGTATAGAACTGGGGGAGATACAAAAGTCCTTGCAGGAGGCTGGCGTGATGAGCAGTTACGTCCAGGTCCGCCATCAGGAGCTTGTAGTGTATTACCAGGGGGCTGACATAGCGGTGGCAGATCTTCGCGGCCGCCTGTTGGAACGGCTGCCGCTTTACATGGTGCCGTCGCACTATATCTGTGTGGATACCTTTCCGTTGAATACGAACGGCAAGATAGACGCTGCCCGTTTACCTGCGCCGCATTACGACGGTACTTTGTCACAGCAGGAGCTTTCTGTTACGGCTTCTTTGCTAAAAGGGATCTGGACGCAGCTGCTGGGCCGGGAAGACATAGGCTTAAACGATGATTTTTTCCGGCTTGGCGGCCATAGCATAACAGTGATGCAGCTGTTATATCGTATTCGGGAAGTGTTTAATGTGAGCCTGGAAGTACGGTCGGTTTTTAAATATGTAACATTGTCGCAGCTAAGCGATCATATTGATGAACAGGCGGGTAATGCTGCCACTGTCAGCATGATGACTATCCCTGCTGCGCCGGCAGAGGATCCTGCGCCATTGTCCTATGAGCAGGAGCGGCTTTGGTTTTTACAACAGCTGTATCCGGAAGACACCTCTTATAACATGATGGGGGTTTACCACCTGAAAGGCGTGGTGGACGTCCCATTGCTGGAGGAGAGCATATCGCAGCTGTTGTTGCGCCATGAGGTGCTTCGCACCAGTTTCCCCAGCCGCAACGGTATTCCGTACCAGCAGGTAAATGAGGCGCCGTCTTTCCGGATAGTGGTCCGCGATATCAGTGCCGCCGAACTGCCTTCGCTGGTGGCAGCGGAAAGCCGTCATGTATTTGACCTGGAAAAGGATTTATTGTTCCGTGTCTGTTTGTTCCGGGAAGATGACCAAACCAGCCATCTCTGTTTCAGTCTTCATCATATTATCCATGATGGCTGGTCTGTCGGGCTGCTGGTGCGGGAGTTGACGGATATATACCGGCGCCTGCAACAAGGAATGTCTGCCGGTCCTGTGACGCATTTGCAGTACCGGGATTTTGCCTGTTGGCAGCGGAGTGAGTGGCCGTTGCATCGCAGGGAGCCAGCGATGGCCTACTGGGCAGAGCGGCTGCGTGACATACCCACAGAGATACCGTTACCTGCAGACCGTCCGCGGAGTACTTTCAGCGGCCGCGGCGGAGAAATAATACAGGTGCCCGGGCGTGGGCTGCAGGAGTCGTTGCAGTCGTTCAGCACGCGGGAGGGCTATACGCCGTTTATGGTGATGCTGGGCTGTTTTCAGCTGCTGCAGCACCGTTACAGCGGTTCTGCTGTTTTATGCGTGGGCACCACGCTGGCCAACAGGCTGCATCCCCAGCTGGAGCACATGCTGGGCATGGTGGTGAATACGCTTCCCGTGCGCAGTGATGCGAACGGGGATGAAACGGTCCGTCAATACCTGGACCAGGTGCGGGCCCGCAGCCTTGAGGTTTATCATTATCAGGACACGCCGTTGTCACAGCTGGTGGAGATGGTGCAACCGGACCGCAGCCTCCGGCATACACCGCTGTTTCAGACGATATTTAATTTTCTGGAGGAGGAAAAGGAGCAGTTGTGCCTTCCCGGGCTGGAGGTTGTCCGGGAGGCGGTACATAACGGGACGGCAAAGTTTGATCTGAGCCTGACGGTGCAGCGTGGTGCAGACGGCCTGCTGCAGTTACACTGGGAATACAGCAGTGATCTGTACGACCGCAGTAGCGTGGAGCGGATGTCGGGCCATTATGAGCGGCTGTTGTCAGCGATGCTGGCTGCGCCGGCATCACCGGTAGGCGATCTGGTATATCTTTCTTTGGAAGAACAGCGCCAGCTGGCGGATGACTTTGGCCGCGGTCCGGCGGTAGAACTGTCGCCGTTATTGTTGCATGAACTGTTTACACAACAGGCAGCCCTGCACCGTGACAGCATCGCAGTCAGTGCAAATGATATCAGTGTAAGTTACGGGCAACTGGACAGCCGTTCAGACCTGCTGGCAGCCTGGCTCCGGCATGATTGCGGCGTTGTGCCGGGGCAGTTGATAGGCATCTGGATGGACAAAACGGAATGGCCGCTGGTGGCGATGCTTGGCATCCTGAAGGCCGGCGGGGCGTATGTGCCGCTGGACCGGGACCATCCGCGGGAGCGGCTGGATTATATCATCAGGGACACGGCGATGAAGGTGGTGCTGTGCGACCGGGCTGTGGAAGATGCGTTTGACGGGAGCACAGTGCTCGTGCCGGATATTTGCCAGGAATGGAGCAGAATTAGTCAGCAGGAACGTCCGCAATTGGTTATGCAGGCAGGAGACAATGCAGCCTACGTTATTTATACATCCGGCACCACAGGTAACCCTAAGGGTGTGTTGGTGAAACAGCGGGGAGTGGTAAACATGGTATTATCCCAGATAAACGACAGAAAGATAGGTCCGGCAGACAAAGTGTTGCAATTTGCCAGCTTGTCTTTTGATGCGTCAGTAGACGAAATATTTACTTCCTTGTTGTCCGGCGCACAGCTGGTAATGGCTTCAAAAGAAGAAATGGCCGACATGGAAGGGTTTAGGAAAAAGTTGTTGAGGACTGGTGTTACAACGATGGTGCTTACGCCTACGGTGATCAGCGCATTTCAACAGGACCCCTTACCCTCTGTTAATAAAATCGTTTCGGTGGGAGAAGCCGCTTATAGCGAAGATGCCCTTTTCTATAGTAAGACAAAGCACTTTTATAACGCCTATGGGCCTACGGAAGCATCTGTATGTACAACGCTGTTCAGGGTAAGTGCAACAGAGGAGTACCATGGAACAGTACCAATCGGAACGCCGGTTGCCAATACGCGGGTGCTGATTCTGGACCGGCGTGGCATGCTTCAGCCGCCGGGTGTTACAGGTGAACTGTATATATCAGGCGAAGGATTGGCAGCCGGTTACCTCAACGACGCAGTGTTAACGGCAGACAGGTACATGGATGATCTCAACGGACGGGGGCGTTGGTATCGGACAGGAGATTACGGATACTGGCGGGCGGACGGTGTTATCGTTTATCAAGGCCGTCGGGACACGCAGGTGAAGATCCGCGGTCATCGTATTGAGTTGAAGGAGATATACAGCGCGCTAAGGGAGGTAACATCCGGAGATCCCTATCTGATGGTAAGGGAAGACGAGATTGTGGTATACTATACCAGTTTTGCAGACTCCGTGGCCTTCATCCGGGAAAAGCTACTGGAGCGCCTGCCGCTGTATATGGTGCCATCACATTATATACAGCTCACATCTTTCCCGCTGAACACCAGTGGAAAAACGGACCATTCACGCCTGCCCGCTCCCGTATACGAGGCCAATACAGAAGAAGGGGAGGCTATGTCAGCGACTGCATTGCGTTTACGGGACATATGGGAAGGGCTGTTGAAGGTCTCTGGCATCGGGATGACAGATGATTTCTTCCGGCTGGGAGGACACAGTATCACCGCGATGCAGTTATTGCATCGTATCCGGGAAACATTCGGCAAAGCTCCGGAAGTGCGGCACATCTTTAAATACACCACGCTGGGGCAGCTCAGCCGGTTTATCGACCAGATGGAGGCGAAGCAATATCTCCGGATCAAAGTGGTTGAAGAACAGGATCATTATCCGCTTTCATTTGCGGAAAGACGGTTGTGGCTTGCGGACCAGGTCGAGAAGGACAATATCGCCTATAATATTGTACATGTCTACCAGTTAAAGGGAACGGTTGATAAGAACAGGCTGGAACAAGCGTTTGAAACAGTTGCAGACAGGCATGAAATACTCAGAACTGCTTTTACCATTGTGCATGGCGAGCCCCGGCAGCGGGTACTGGAAAAAGAGCGGAGGCATTTTTCAATACGCTATATTGATTTTAAAAATGTAGCGAATGACAGTCCCGGGCAGCAACTTGCAGAGATAATATCGGGTGAACAGGCGATTAATTTTGATATGAGCACCGGCAAACTGTTTCGTGTCAGTGTCGCCACGGAGCATGATCAGTTACATTATATTGTTTTTGCCATTCATCACATCATCACCGACGGCTGGTCGATGAGTAATCTGTTCAGGGAAATCAGCGCCGTATATAACGACGAAATATCGTTGCTGCCATCCCCGTCACTGCAGTATAAAGATTATACCATCTGGCATAATGAATTCGTTTACGGACCTGCTGCAGCTGCGGAAAGCCGCTACTGGCGAGGCAGGCTCTCTGGAGAGCTGCCGCGACTGCGGCTGCCGGTCGATTTCGAACGGCCCCATGAAAGAAACTATCAGGGCTGTCTTATAAAAACGGTGTTTGAAGACCTGCATTGTGCACGTGTGTACAACCAGTGTAGCAGTACCGGCGTTACTTTTTTCATATACAGTATCTCTGCTGTAAAACTGCTAATGTATCTGTTGACGGAACAGGAGGACATCATCATCGGTAGCCCGGCATCAGGCCGTACAGACAAAGCATTAGAGAACCAGATGGGATTTTATGTAAATATGCTTCCGCTACGGACAAAATTAACCGGAGAAGACACATTGCAGCAGTTTATTGGAAAGACGAAGGTGACCTGTATGGAAGCCTATCAGCATCAAAACTATCCTTTCGACAGAATAGCGGAGGATCTGGACCTGCAGCTGGATGATAAACGTTTCCCTTTGTTTGATGTAATTGTTAATCTGGGAAACTTCGAAAGTACAGACAGCGAAGATAGCGTCCGCGGGCTGCTGATACAGGCCCACGACGTCCTGGAGAAAAGGACGAATTTTGATTTGAACTTTTCATTCCGGGAAACAGGCGGCAGGATAACACTGGACCTGATTTTTAATAAAGAGCTGTTTGCGGAATCCACTATACTGCTGATGAGCAGATATTTAACTGCAATAATGAATGTTATGTCTGAAAATCCGGAACTGAAGGTGAGGGAACTGGCTGACGAAATATTTAATACATCCGGGAGCGGTGCAGATGCTGATCTCTGGGGCCTGGACATCTGACAGGCCTCCCGGATAACCTATATAACTATGTTATGAATACAGTATATAATAACCAGGAAGGAAAAGAAGCGGAGCTGTACTGGATCAGAAAACTTGTCAAACTTCCATTGCAGCCGGGGATGTTGCCCGCTTGTAAAAAAGAAACCCTGCAACAGGTGACGGTAGCGCTGCCGGATACTGTTTTTTCAGCTATTGTTGAAAAATTTGGCAAAGGCAGGGAAACGGGCCGGTTTCTGCTGTACGTGTCGGCACTGGGGATGCTTTATGAAAGATATACCGGTGTCGCAGACCCGATTATTGCCACACCGGCTTTCCGAGGCCACACAATGCCGGAGGAGGGCGGCCTGCTTTTCCTGAGAACGCCTGTGGCCGGAGAGGAGACCGTTCGCAGTTACATCAAGGCCATGCAGGCAGAGTTGATGAAAAGCCTGCAATATGCCAAATACGATTTTGCAAGCTTCTATAGCAGGTATTTACTTAATCAGGGAGAGAGCGACAACTTATGTAATATTGGTGTTTACTATAACCAGGTGAATTACCCATTTGATGAAGGTCCTCCCTTTTTGTTGCGCCTGTTGATAGATGAGCAGCCGGGGAGAGCAATGTTAACGTTTGAGTATGATGGGGATACCTTGTCCGGCCAGCTGCTTCACCTGCTTTCAACAAACTTTGTCTACCTGCTGGAACTGATCCTGGGCAATATGGAGAAAGCGGTGGGAGCATTGCAGCTACTCCCTGAAGCACACACGGCAATGATTAAACGGTTTTCCGGACCACGTTGTATTTATCCGTTAGACAAATGTGTGACTGCATTGTTCCTGGACAAAGTCAGTAGTCAGCCAGACAGCATTGCGGTTGAATTTGAGGATGTGTTTCTGACTTATCGGAAGCTGGATCAATTATCCGATAATCTGGCGGAGAAATTGGCCACCACCAAAGGATACCAGCCCGGATGCATGATAGGAATGTCTTTGGGCCAAAGTGAAATGCTGGCGATTGCAACCATGGCAATACTAAAATGCGGGGGCGTATTTGTACCTATCGATCCGTCTATGCCGTCACAACGGAAGCTTGCTATTCTGGAAGACAGCGCCTTGTCTATATTGATCACAGACAGCGAAGGGGCGGAGGTGGCTGCAGGTGCGCCCAATTGCACCGTGCTGACGCCCGAAACAGGGGAGCTGAACCTGCCGGTTTCGTTTGAGTGCGTTGATCCGCCGTTGGACAGTGCTGCTTTTGTAGTATATACCTCCGGCTCTACGGGCAGGCCTAAAGGAATTATTCAGACCCACAAATGTTTGCTCAATGTTGTTGTGCAGCAGGCGTTGTTTGGAGGGCTGGAGAATGGGTTAAGGGTGCTGCAATATTCTTCCATCGGTTTTGACGTGTTTGTGGCACATGAACTTTTTTTCTCCCTTTTATCCGGAGGTACGCTCTGTATTATAAGTGAGAAGGAAAAGTATAACCTGGAACGGATGAAGCGGATGCTTCATACCCGACAGATTGAGTGGTTGTTATTACCAGGATCGGTACTTAATTTACTGTCAGAATCGGCAGCACTTTTTGCGGAAAGCAGTGCACTGAAACATATTGTATCTGCGGGAGAACAACTGGCGCTTTCCGGTACGCTAAGGAACCAGCTCGCCAACAACAGGAAAACATGGCTTCATAACTTCTATGGGCCTTCTGAAACACACAATGCATCCAACTACTCGCTGGCGACAAAAGACCTGAATACAACACGCATACCCATTGGAGTGCCTGCAGTCAATACCAGGATTGAGATATTGCAGCCTTCCATGCGGCCCGCTCCGATCGGTTGCTGGGGAGAAGTATTTATTTCCGGTGCAGGGATGGCGATAGGTTATCTGAATGATCCGACGATGACAGCCGAACGTTTTATTACCCTGGAAGCAGGAGGAGACGTGGTATACCGGACGGGGGATATTTGCCGATGGCTTCCTGACGGCAATATCGAATTCTACGGACGGGTAGACAGACAGGTGAAGATACGCGGGCAACGTATTGAATTATCAGAGATAGAAGATGTGCTGCTACGTCATGAGAAAATACGGCAGGCGGCAGTCGTATGCCTCGGCAGTGGTGATGATAAGCATCTTGTGGCCTATATCGTCCCTGAGACATCAATTGATGCAGGCAACGTTTTCCGGGAATACCTTAGCCTTCATTTGCCGGCCTATATGGTGCCCGGGTATTTTATGGTGCTGCAACAACTTCCACTGAATCAAAACGGCAAGGTAGACCATCGCCGGCTGCCGGAGCCGGTACGGCAGGCTGAAAACACAGCTGTGATACCTCCTGCCGGCGAGACGGAGTGGATGTTGTATGAACTATGTAAAGAAATATTACATATAGATGGATTTTCCATAACAGACAATTTCCTGAACCTTGGAGGAAATAGCCTGAAGGCGATGAAGCTCACTACCCGCATATTTCAGCAAACGGGAGCGGAGGTATCCGTCCGCAGGGTGTTTGAAAGTAAGTCGCTCCGAGAGCTGGCCTCCGCTGTGTCCACAGAAAAGGCGGCAGGGACGGAACCGCTCAACGCTGTGGAAGAACAGGACCATTACCCGCTTACGCCCGGGCAGTTGCATCTGTTTGTTGCCGACCAGATGGATACCTCGGCGAAAGCCTATCATCTGTCCAACTGTTATGAGTTAAAGGGAAATATCAATATTCCGGCACTGGAGCGTTCCCTGAACCGGTTGGTTCAACGCCACGAAGTGCTGCGCACAGGCTTTGTGGTAGTGGATCATGTTCCCCGGCAAAAAATATCTCCGGAACTGGTATTGAAATTGGAGGAAGACTGTTCGTTGCAGGGGCAGTTTACTCAGATGGAAGAGCTTATAGCTGCCATATTGAGCAAAGAAAGCGCGATTGCTTTCTCAGTGTTCAATCCTCCTCTGGTCCGCGCCGTTATTTATAAAGTTACTGACGGTCATTTTCTTTTTTCGCTTACCCTGCACCATATTATTTGCGACGGATATTCGCTCAATATACTATTTGATGAATTGCTGGCCGGATATGCAGCCGATTGCATGGGCCGGGCAGCGGTGGCCGGGCCGCCACTGAAGGTCCAGTACAAGGATTATACCTGTTGGTTTAAAAGGCGCCTGGATGAAGGCCGGCTGTCGCGGCAGCGGGATTTCTGGCTGGCGTTGCTGAAAGACCATGGCAGGGTATTAAACCTTCCGGCCGACTATTCGCGGGGAGCCATGCGATCATACAGAGGGGATGTCGCAATGGCTGTAATAGACAGCGCTGCGATGGATGGCCTGACTGCTATTTGCAGTGAGAACAATGCCACTTTGTTTATGTCGCTGATTGCACTGGTAGATATACTATTGTATAAATATACGGGACAGACAGACCTGACAATAGGTGCCCCAATGGCTTCAAGGAATATGCCGGAACTGGAGGGGCAGATCGGATATTATGTAAATATGTTGCCTCTTTCCATTCAGATAAATGGAAATATGTTTTTTCAGCAGTTGCTGGACGAAGTAAAAGCAGTTGTATTGGACGCATTTGAAAACCAGGAATATCCTCTTGACGAAGTGGTAGACAGTTTGCCGGGAAAGGCTGAGAGAGGTTGGTCTTCCCTGTTTAATGTTGCGGTGATCCTGCAGGATGGGGAACGGGAAGAGAAAGGTGATGTGGCGGGATTTAGTTACGCGGCAAAACAATACGCTTCCGGCACTTCAAAGTTTGACCTGACTTTTAATTTTGTGAAAACGGGCAGTGGGATCAATATCTGTCTGGAATACGAATCAAGTCTGTTTAAACCTTCCCGCATTGCCCGCCTGCTCCGGCATTTTCTGGTAATTCTGAATGCTGTTACGTCAGACAGCAGGACCAGCATTGGTGGCATTAACTACCTTACGGCTGAAGAACGTGCTGCACTGGGCGCTGCAGAAATACACCGGACGAAAAGATTGCCGGCTGACAATATCGTATCTGCCTTTTGCCGGCAGGCAGATCGCCACAGGAACAGTATTGCGTTGGAGTATATGGATGCCGCCTTTAGCTATGGTTATCTGAACGAGCTGTCAGACAGGCTGGCAGCTTATCTGTTAAAGGAACTGTCGGTGTCAAAGGGAGATATTGTGGCGCTGTCGGTTAGAAGAAGTGAGGAGCTGGTCATTGGTATGCTGGGTATCCTGAAGGCCGGCGCCGCATACATGCCTGTGGATCTTGGTTACCCGGCAGACCGTGTACGGTACATGCTTCGCGAGAGTGCCAGTACAGTTTTCCTCCTTGGGAACGGCGATACTTTTACTGACCCGGACAACAACCGCTGCAGGATGGTGAAGATCGGTCACTGTCTTGCCTATTCGGAGGATGTGATGTTGTCGGCTACGCCGGCTCCCGACGACATGGCCTGTATCATTTATACATCAGGGTCAAGCGGCTTTCCCAAAGGGATTGTCATCGAGCACCGTAATATACTGAATTTGGCAGATGACGCTTGTGTCATTCCTCTTGATAACTGCTCACGCTTTCTGCAAACCAGTTCGGCGGCCTTTGATGCGGCCACTTTTGAAATATGGGCTCCCCTGTTGCATGGCAGCCGGCTTTATATTGTCCCGGCTGAAGAACTATACGATATGGCTTCCCTTGGCCGGCAAATCAGAAAACTTGATATTGACACTGTTTTTCTGATCACAGCCTGGTTTAATACCATTATCGCGACTGCCCCGGAAGTGCTGGCCACTGTCGGCCATTTGTTGGTAGGTGGGGAGATGAACTCTCCCTGGCATATGAACAAGATGGTAACGGAACTACCAGGAGTGAATTTTTTGCATCTGTATGGGCCGGCTGAAAACACTACCTATTCTACCTGCTATAAAATAACAACTACACATGCTGATAATGTGCCGGTGGGAAAACCTTTATCAAACTGCGGAGCAATAATCCTCGACCAGGATATGCAACCCTGTGCGCCGGGAGTGGAGGGCGAAATATTTATTTATGGTGACAGTTTAGCCCGTGGATACCTGAATGATCCGGAGTTGACAGCTTCGAGATTTATTCATATGCCACAGTATAACAATGTGAGAATGTATCGTACAGGTGATATCGGGAAGCTTACGGAAGACCATCAGGTCGTTTTTGTCCGCAGGGAAGACGGTCAGGTCAAAATCCGCGGCCACCGGATAGAGCTGCAGGAAATAGAGCTTGCCCTCATAAAGGCAGGAAGCATAAAGGAGGTACTGGTAATGCCCAGGGAATTCCGTAACGGAAAGGAACTGGTGGCATACTTTGTTGCAGAAAAGGACAGACTGAGCGTCGGCGAGGTCAGGGAAGCGCTGTCCGGAGTAATACCGGCCTATATGGTCCCGGATCATTTTCTGCAAATAGACAGTTTTCCCCTGACGAGAAACGGGAAAATCGATAAACATGCGCTTGCCGGAATTCCATTGAAGGAAAAAGAAAAGAAGGCCCTGGCCCCGGCACGGACACAGGAAGAGGAAATCCTGAAAGGTATTTATGAGAAAGTATTGCATGTTGCCGAAACAGGGCTGACTGATAATTTCTTCGAATCCGGGGGAAATAGCTTAAAAGCCATTCAGTTGGTTTCACATATTCAGCAGGTGTTTGATAAAAAAATTTCCCTAAGCCAGATATTTCTGCATCCTACCGTTAAAGAAATAGCAGGGATCATCGCTGCTGCGCGCCATGGACGAGAAGAACAGGTGACAGCCATAGAAGAGCAGGACTACTATGAAATGTCTCACTTTCAAAAGGGCCTCTGGGTGGCAGACCGGCTTGATAACGGGCAACTATCCTACAACGTCCCGGTGGGCTACCGCCTGACGGGCTCTCTCAACCGGGAAGCGCTGGAGAAGGCTTTCCGGGCATTGCTTGAAAAACATGAAATATTGCGAACTATATTCGTCAGCCGTAATGGGTTGCCATATCAACGGGTACTCGATCCACAGGCGGAACAGTTCCGGCGATCATTTTTTGTCTACGATGAAAATAAAACAGCGGCAACAGCAGCAGCGCTGATGGAAAGGCATGTGCATGATATCTTCGACCTCCAGCTCGGTCCGCTAATGAAGGTTATCGTATATGTGTTGGGAACAGATGATCATCTGCTGCTTTTTAATATACACCATATCATTACAGATGGTCATTCAATGGACCTTTTATTGCAGGAAATATGTACGCTTTATAACATCTACCAGCAGTCGCCCGATAGCCAATATCTGCCGCCGGAGCTTCAGTACCGTGATTTTTCGGCCTGGCAGAACCGGCTCCTTGATGCAGGAAGCGGCAAGGATATGCGCTCATTCTGGCTGGAAATGTTTAATACCATCCCGGAAAGATTGAAGTTTCCGGTAGATTATCCGTGGGGACATGTTGACCAAAAGCCCCGGGGAGATTTTATCGTGCAGGAAATAGATGATGAAGTAGTGAAGGTATTAACAAATATCAGCCATGAGTCAAACGCTTCCTTGTTTATGACATTGATGGCATGTATGTCGGTATTGTTTCATAAGCAGACGGGACAGTGTGATTTCGTAATTGCCGTACCGGCTTCCATTAAGGATTTTGCAGAACTGGACGGACAGCTCGGCAGTTATTTAAACAATTTGCCAATAAGGATCATCGTCGATAAAGACGAATCCTTCGCTGACTTGTTGGCACGGGTGAGGGGCATTGCCCTGAGAGCTTACGAGCACCATCACTATCCCTTCGACAGGCTGGTGACAGATCTGCGGCTGACAAGAGAAAGAGGCAGGTATCCGCTGCTGGATATTGTCATGCTGCTGGAAAGCAGTGAAGAAGCTGATCGGTACCCCAATATGCAGGGACTTCAGCTGGAAGCACTCGATACCGGTTATCATGTCAGTACGGTTGATTTCCGCTTTGCTTTTTCTTACACCGGGTCCCGGCTGCGGCTTTATTTTGACTTTAATGCAGGCCGCTATAACAGGCGCCGTATGGAGGAATTGACAGAACAGTTCATGAAGCTGTCGTATATGCTTTCGTCAGAGCCACAAAAAATAATTGCGGATATCCAGGTGGCAGACGACGGCCTTAGCCGGACAGCGGGCACGCAAATAACCACCAGCTTTAACTTCGATGACGGAAACTGAGTATGCTGACCTATAACATTTACCTACATGGAAACAACGGTTATATCATTATTAGAAGAGCAGGTAAAGCGGGCGCCGAACAGGACGGCGTTGGTTTTTGAGGACCAGAGCATTACTTATAACGTACTTGACAGCTATTCATGGGAATTTGCAGCATATCTGAAAAAACGGGGTATTGCTGCGGGCAGCATCGTGGTGATGCCTTGTACGCCTTCGATAGCAGCAGTGATCGCCTTGATCGGCATCCTGAAAGCTGGCTGTATCTGTGTACCTGGTCCCGTGATGGACGGATTGCCGGCACTTACAGGAGAACAACATTTAACGACAGAAGATCTGTCTGCTTTTTTTTCAGATATCAGGAATGATTTTAGTGACGCCGAAACCTGGCAGGCTCCCCGTCCTTCACAGATAGCACTGGGTTGTTCCTGCATGCAGGCCGGGGAATTGCTGAGCCACCAGTCATTGCTGGAAGCGGTGACAGTTCATATAGCGGAACATGGAATGATACCGGAGGATCGTTGCCTGCTGCTGGGGGCGCCTTCAGACAGTACCGCTTTGGTGCTGTTGTTTATGACATTGCTTAGTGGCGCCAATCTGATAATATCAGATACCGGAAGAGAGGACAGATGGGACAGCTTTCCGGCATTTGTGGAAAAACATCAACTTAGTTTCCTGCTTTTGGCCCCTTCTTTTATTCACTATCTGCAACAACCATTGTTGCCTTCCGTAAGAATGCTGCTATCCACCGCAGCTGTGGATGTTCCTGTCAGCCGGGCCGCCATCAAGCCGTCAGCCGGCGTCAGCAGAGAGGAAGCGATTGGCCGGGAAGTGATGAAACACGATCACATACGTTTGGCCAGTGTTCATGCGGGCGGTTCCGGAGCTTCTGCCGACAGCCCTGTACTGACTGTTTTCTACGCGGAGGTGGAGAAGACAGAATTTGTACCTTCTTTGGGGGAATACGGACTATATGATGGGTTTATCTATCAGTCCATGGCGAAAGATCCGATGCGGGTAAACGGCTACAGAGCTGCATTGGCTTCGAAGGTAAAAGATAAAGTAGTACTGGACCCCGGAACAGGAACAGAAATGATCCTTGCCCGACATTGCATAGACGCAGGCGCCCGGAAAGTATATGCCGTGGAAATGTTAGAAACCGCTTTTCATCAGGCGAAAAACCTGGTTGAGCAGCTGGGGCTATCAGACAAAATTTTCCTGATCCATGGAGACGCTACCAAAGTGGCATTGCCGGAACCTATTGATTTTGTGGTGTCTGCACTGGCCGGTAATATCGCCAGCGCAGACGGATGTATCAGCCTGATAAATGCATTAAAGCAGCAACACGGAAAATCACTTCGGTTTATTCCTAACCGTTATTGTACCAGGATAGCTGCTGCCTCATTACCGCCCAACAGTTGCCGGCAGGGACTGAGCCCTGTTTCATTGCATTATATCAAGCAGGTTTTTCTGCAGGCCGGGAAAATATTTGACCTGCGGATGTGCCTGAAAAATTTTTCAGTGCAGCATATTATTTCTGAGGCGGGAGAGGTGGAGGATATCAGTTATGAAACACATCTGGAGATGGACGCAGGGGCAAACGTGATACTGAACATACGAAGAAAAGAAGTGTTTACCGGACTGGTATTATGGATCAACGCTTTCTCAGATGGGCAGCTGGTGATTGACAGCCTGAAAAAGACACATCATCTTCCTGTATATTTTGCAGTCGCAGAAGCCGGTATCCCGGTAGATAAAGGAGAACAGGTCTTTGTCTCCTTCAGAAGAACAACGGCGAAGGATGGCTATCACCCGGATTATATTCTGTCAGGCGAAGTGCTGGACGTCCGGGGGAATACAAAAGCGGTTTTCTCCTGTAACAGCCCGCATATGGGAGAGACATTCAGAACTGATTTGTTGATGAAACAGCTATTTGATGTAAATGGGCGGCCACAAAAATATTTCCCCTTAGATACCACCGGTATAGCGAAGCAGTTAAAAGAAATGTTCGGTGCTGATATGATGGCTATGGAGTGGAAAAAGGTGGACCGTTGGCCGTTTGGTCAGCATGGAGAAACGGACCTGCATAAACTGCCCGGTGTCCTGGATTTATAGCAGGAGAGCAGCATTGCTGCCACCCTCCGCGTTTCCGGTCAGGATGGCTGCTGTTTCTGTTGTATCCTCAAAAGCCGTTCCAGCCGCTCTTCCATAAATCTGTTTTTCTTTTCCTGTTGAGTAGCAGTAATATGTTCCATTGTGTTTTTCCTTAATGTTGCCAAACTGATAGCGGGATCGCTGCAAACAGTGGAGAGAACGAATTCATGTGACAGTAGCAGCTTTTGGGCGGTTTCTTCAGAGAAGAGCGAGGTGTTGTACCATAAGGTAAGGCCCATTTCCGGTCCATTTTTATCATAAATGAAATCGAGTGGATATTTGCCGCCATTCAGGCTTTCGGTCGCCACGTCCTCCGTCTCCGGTACATTTTCATTTTCCTCGTTGCCGGTAAGGCCGCTGAGATCATGGTAGTCCAGCCAAACATTAAACAGGTGTCCGTTGTCGCTCTGTTGTTGTCTTAATTCGGCTGCCAGTATGTCGAATGGATAGTCCTGATTGTCCAGGGCGCCAATAAATGTTTGATTGATAGTGGTCAGCCAGGTTGCGAATGAGAGGTCCTCCGTAACGGTGTTGCGTAATATTACGGGGTTCAGACAGAAGCCGATAAGTCCTTCTGTTTCTATATGGTTCCTGCCCGATGTGGGGATGCCCAGCAGTATATCTTTTTTATCAAAGTGGAGGTAAATCAGGAAGTTGACGATGGATTGGAGGAAAGGGAAAATATTTACTTTGGTTTCTCTGCAGAGATGATTTATGGCGGACAGCTGCGCAGCGTTGAACTGCAGATAAGCGGCTCTGGACCCGGATGCTGTTCCGCCGGGAGAATAGTAGTCAAATTGCAGTTGCTGACTGGCAGTGTTTTGTAACTGGTTACGCCAATAGGCCAACTGGCCGGCTACCTCCTTACTGGTGATCAGTTCATTGTGCCAGCTGGCATATTCTTTATACTGTATAGGCAGCGGCTTGAGTGATGCTGGTTTACCGGCAACAAAGGACGCGTATAATGCCGATATTTCGGTGAAGATGATCTCAGCTGACCATCCATCTCCGATAATATGATGGAGAGACAGCAGGAGCACCGACTGTTCATTATTACACTGGATAAGCGTAGCTCTCAGCAGGGGGCCATTTTCAAGATCGAACGGTCTATTTCTGTCGGCAGTGATAATGTTTATTATTTCCGGTTCAGCTTTGTTGTCGGGCACAACATTGATGATAGTAAGCTCAAAGCCGCATTCGGAGGAGGAATGTATTTGTTGCATGATATCCCCGTTCTGATGGATGAACACCGTCCGCAGTATCTCGTGTCTTTCTATCAGGTAGAGCAAAGACTTACTCATGGCTGCAGCATCCAGTTGTGTCCTGAACCGGAATACATACTGCATATTGTAGCTGATGTCGTTGTGGCTGCCTGTAGCGCTTAAGAACAATCTTTTCTGGGAGCGGGATGTTTCATAATAGGGACGGGGTGGCAGCAGCGGGATTTTTTGATACCGCGAGTTGTTGCCGTTGGCAATAAAAGCGGCCATTTGACGGATGGTGGGATGCATAAAGACTGTGCCGAGGCCCATCTTTACATGCAGCGTTTTGTTGATCCGGGAGACAAGCTTCAATGCCTTTAAGGAGTGGCCGCCTGTTTCAAAGAAGTTGTCTGAGAGGAGCACCGTTTCTTTATTCAGTACTTCCCGCCATATCTCTGCCAGTATTTTCTCCACGGGGCTTTGGGGCAGGTCCTGCACCGCGGTATGTTTGATGTCGGTTGGCGGCAGAGGAAGGAGGCTTGTAATAATATGTCCGTTTTCGTCCTGCGGAAGGGCTTCCAGTTGCACAAAAAAGTCTGGTAGCGGATGAGACGGAAGTTGTTGCTGAAGGTACTGTTTCAGCATATCTGCCATGTCTTTGGTGGACGGGGGAATGTATTTTTCCCGCAGTATTTTTCGGTCTACTTTACCGTTTTGGTTCAGGGGGTATTCTTCCAGGAAGGAGATTTGTGCAGGAATCATATAATAGGGCAGTTTTCCTGTGAGCATGGCAGTAATGGTGTGGAGGTCCTGCTCATCTTTATGATAAGGGATGACAAATGCGTGCAGATAGGAGGTTGTTTCCGGGTGAATCACGTCCAGCACTACGGCGTCCTTTACAGGAGGAAGGCTTGTCAGTGCGTGTTCGACTTCTCCGAGTTCTACCCGCTGCCCGTTTATTTTAACCTGTTGATCTTTTCTGCCGATGAATTCCATTCTTCCGTCCGGGAGAAATTTACCATAGTCGCCGGTTTTATACATTTTTATCGTCGAGCCGGGTTCCCGGAATGGATCATGGACGAATACAGCCGCCGTTTTTTCTGCATCGTTCAGGTATCCCCTGCCTACAAAGGGGCCGGATAGGTAAATCTGTCCTTCTTCTTCTTCGCGGCAATGCCTGTAGTTATCATCCAGGATATATACACGGAAATTGGGGATAGGTCGGTGACATACCGGAATAGTAGCGGTATCCGGCATGCTGTGCATAATGTAATGGGAAGTGTCGTCCGAAACCTCTGTGGCCCCGTATGTATTTACCAGGGGAATGGCTGGAAAGCGGGAGAACCATCTTGCGGCAAGGTTGGGCTTTAAGGTCTCGGCATTGGCAATCAGTATTTCCATCCGGCTAAATAGCGGGCTCTGAGGCCATGTTTCTATAATGTCCAGCATGGCCGTAAGATAAGTGGGTACGATCTCCAATACGGTTATTTCGTCACGATGTACATGCTGAATAAAGATTTCCGGTTCATTGACGATATGTTCATCATATATCACCAGTTTCCCTCCTGCAATAAGCGGGGAAAACATTTGCCAGATGGAGATATCGAAGCATTGTGATGCGTTCTGGGCAACGATGCCGTGGTCGGTGATGTTCATTTCCCCGACTTTCGAAAGGATATGATTCAGCATTCCTTTTTGCTCTATCATAACGCCTTTGGGTACGCCTGTGGAGCCGGAGGTAAAGATGACATAGGCCAGGTCATCTCCACTGAGAGTAACCGGGGTCGGGACGCCGGTGGCTGTACCCAGCTCCCCGGTGACGACGATACGTGCTGCATAGCTGTGCAGCAAGGGAGATGTTTGCCAGGATATGCCTGTTTCCGCAATAATAGCCCGGGGCTTTGCTGCATCCAGAATACCGGCTATTCTTTCTTCCGGATAGGAGGGGTCTACCGGGATATAGGCAGCTCCCAGTTTCCATACGGCAAGTATGCTGATGACAAGTTCCGCGGAACGTTCCAGCACAATGGCCACAAGATCTTCGCGTTGTATAGGTATTTTTCGGGAGAGGCCTACAGCAAAATTGTCAGCGGCATTGTTAAGGAATTGATAGGAGAAATGGAGGTCGTTACATTTTAGCGCGGTCCGGTCCTTACAGGTTGCAGCGATTTCCTCAAATCTGCGGATAACCGGCAGGCTGACGTCGATAGGCTCGTCAGTGTCATTCAGTTCTTTGAGCAATGCAAAAAAATCATCGGAGTGATTTCCCTCTCCGGATGAGACAGGCGTTGCTGTTTCAGGGTGTTCCTGGTGATTTTTGGGTTTTAAGGAATAATAGGCGGTGGCCGTTTCTCCGGAAGGGATATGAGGCCGCGCTACCAATATCGCATCACGGATGAACGGATGCCTTAGCAATGTGTCCCGGATTTCGCTTCTGATGGCGTCGCCGAAGCATTTATCGGTTTCAGGCTGCCCGTTTTCATTCCATCTGCCGGTATGACCTGTGAAGCAGATATTTTCTCTGTCAAAGTATGTCTCAGCGGAATTGTCATCTGCCTGGGGGCCATCTGGTATCAGATACATATTGCCCGTCATGCCAACAGGGACCAGCTCCAGCTGCTCATTCAAAAATAAAATACGGTGCTGCCCGGTTAAGTTGCAGGATACCGGAGATAGGATGGTCCCGGTAAACGCTGATTTTAAAGAGAGGTGGCTGAAGTTAATGATGTTTTCTCTTTCTTCCGGCCGGATAAAACTGATACCGGATATTGTTGCGCCCTGATCAATAGTGATTTGTTGCAGCAAATATTTATAGTTTTCAAGTACGTTTTGCAGCATGTGCAAATTATATCGGCCGTGGGCATCTGAGAATTGAAGAAACAGCTGTTCATCGCCGTTGATTACCTGCAGCAGAAGAGAGCCCTCCAGCCTGGCAGGTGAGCCATTGGCGTCGTTCATCATAAAGGAGGCCTTCTCCGTGCCGGGCATGTTTGTGTTCAGATACATGAAAAGTTCTTCAGCTGCTATCTGCTGATGTTGATGTGCCAGAAGTACCGATGCCTTTACTTTGTTGAAAAGTGTTTTGAAAGAATCATTTTCTTCCGGAAAAATATTTATGTAAACAGGCGTGTTATATCCCTGGTCACTATCGAGAAAATGTAGGTGAGGCGTCCATACGGACAGGCATTGTTTTTTGCGGTACCGGTACAGGAGCAGTATATAGGTAGTTAAATAAAAGATATATATAAGCGGTTTGGATTGATTACAAAGTGTCCGGACACTTTCGTTTAAGTGTCCGGGAAGTGACACCCTAACCGTTCTTGCTTCTTGCTGGCTGATACCTGCTGTCATAAAGGGAGTGGCCGAGTAAGGTTGGTAGTGTCCTGACTGATTTTTCCAATAATCAATAGTTGTTTCCTGACCGGGTATTTCTTGTCTGTTCATGAAAAAAAAATTGAGGAACGATGAATGATGAATGACGTTGAGAGTGCTGCAGCAACTGATGGTTGATGAATTCAGTGATGATGCATAGGTTGTTTTACAAACAGATCATGCAAATGATCAAATAAATTTCGTAAAATATTTTGTATTATAAAATTAGATTTTTATCTTTATTTGGTACTGTTTTTTTATTCTCTGCTAATAGCCCTTTTCAATAATTCTTTCAAGTAATGTACTGAGTTGTGCTGTTGTTTTTGTTAACTATTATAATGTGTACTTTATGGTTTTTCTTTTATGCTGAGAAGCAATTTTTCCCGGGCCTATAGAGCGGGTGTGCATGCCAACTACCACTTCTCCCGGGACCTGAAGATTTTGTGTTGTTCCTGATTTGTTTATCCATATTTCCTGATTTACAGCTGTTGTTATTATAACCATTATTAGCATCATTATGCTGTAGGTGTAACACGACAAAGTAATGAATGTGGCCTGCCCCTGGCCAACTATGGAGATTGTATAATATGCCACACAACTGTCATTCCACGTAAGGTATTCATTCAGGAAGGGTCCTGTTTGGTGCTTCAGGCCAGCCGGTAGACCTCAGTTCGTGTGAAATCTGTTTGCAGTGCGGTGACGCATTTTTTAGTATTGACAGAAGAGACTCTTTTGCCAACAGGATGCTGTGTGCAATAGCATCAACAGGTATCCATTTGCTGTCCACTATACATATTTGCTACAATTTTTTTCTATGGTTAACTATTCTGAAAAATACCTGTTTTGGCGTTCGGTAGCAGCTATCGAAGAAAGAATATTTACTTTCGATGGAACCATAGCGCATTCAACGGAACCATCTTCTTTTGCTGTTCACATCACGTCTCCGGATGCTCACTTCCGCCTGATAAAAAAATATGCTAACAACAGGCCACTTGAAAAATTTATCCTTCTTGCCACGGCCTTTCGTATCCTGTTGACGCACTACAGGTACAATTCATCCACGGTAATTATTGATGTGCCGCTATTTATGAAGAATGCTTCAGAAGCGAAGGAATCGCTGTATGTATCTCTGATATTACCAGACGTGAAGGAATGTACGATTCAGCAGGCTATTGAAATAGTAAATACAGTAGTTGTCAACAGTTATACGCACCAGGATTTTTCTCTGGCCGGGCTTTTTACCGATGGAGAAGGCACGGCGCCTGCTACGAACATATTATTGAAGTATTCAGCGCTTCATACTATTCATGATGCGGTTGCAGAAGAAAAGTATGATCTCATTATCGATATGAAGGAAGATGAGGAAAAAGGTGATCTGCAGCTGGAATATCACTATAATGCCGGCAAATATGAAACATGGTTCATAGAACGTTTCGCTGACGGTTTTAAAAGGGTCATCGCGTCGTTTGACAAGCTGGGGCGTGCCGTATCGGAAGTGGTGGTCATGTCTGCATCCGAATTGGAGGAATTACTGACCGGCCTGAACAACACTTCCTATGCGGTTCCCCAGGTCCGGAACCTGTATCAGCTGTTTGAAGACCAGGTCAGACGGACACCGGACCATCCGGCAGTTGTATTCGAAGGGAACCGGCTGACGTACGCTGTACTGGACCATGAAGTGCGGCGGTTGTCAAATGTCTTGGTGCGGGATTATCATCAGGAACTGGAAGAGAACAAATGTGTAGGTGTATATCTGGACAGATCTCATTTTTCTGTCATTGCCTTTCTGGCCATTGCCAGGATCGGCGCAATCTATCTGCCCATTGATCCCGGATACCCGGCAGACAGGGTGCGCCATTTTATTGAAGATAGCGGTCTGCGCATGCTGCTTACAACGACGGACTACCTGTTTGAACTTGGAATGTTTAACCGGCAGATCATTACAATAGATGCCTATTCAGAGCGGCCGGCAGAAGAAGCGGTATTATTTGAAGAGCCTGTTTCAGCTACTCCATTATATATCATCTACACTTCGGGATCGAGTGGTACGCCCAAAGGAGTCCTGGTAGACCATCAATCAGTGGTGAATCTCGCTACAGACCACATAGTGAAACTGAAGCTTTCCCCCGCAGAAAATATTCTTCAGAGTCACTCCCATGCTTTCGACGCTTCCATCCTTGATTTTGTGATGACCTTATGCTCCGGCGCCACATTGACCATTGTTCCCAACAAGGTCATTAATAACTCGGAACGGTTTGTCGCTTTTCTGGAGGAAAATGATATCAGCCTGATGACGGTATCGCCTTCTTTTCTGAGCAATCTTGGATACAGGGAGTTCAAAACATTGCGGACCCTTATTACAGGCGGAGAACAGGCTATTCTGAAAGACGCCAGATACTACCTGAGACAGGGTAAACGATACTATAACGCTTATGGGCCTACTGAGGCAACAGTCAATACAACTCTTTGCCGGTTTGAAGATATTCACGGGCCAAATCCGGTGCCGCTCGGACGTCCGGGCATCAACAAGTCAATATTTATTCTGAATGCTGATATGAAAATGTTGCCGAAAGGCGTGGTAGGAGAAATATGTATAGCAGGAGCCGGTGTTGCCATAGAATATCTGAATAATCCCAGCCTGACAGCTGAAAAATTTATACCCAACCCCTTTCGGGCAGGAGAAAGGTTATACAGGACCGGAGATTTCGGCCGGTGGCTGACTACAGGGGACCTCGCTTTTCATGGAAGAAAGGATGATCAGATAAAAATCAGAGGGTTCCGGATTGAACCGGGAGAAATTGAAAAGGTGATTTGCCTGCATGAGATGGTGGACGATGCAGTGGTATTGGTGACTGCTGAAAAAACACTGGTAGCTTTTTATAAAGTAAAACATACGGCGGAGAAAGACTTTCCGGGCACTGATATATCACTTTTTCTTAAGCAAAAACTACCGGCGCATATGTTGCCTGCCGGGTTGAAACAGATTGAACGCATCCCACTTACGGTAGAAGGAAAAGCAGACAGAAGGCTCTTGCTGCAACTGTACGAGTCATCCCTGGCACAGTTGCGTTCTGATGTTACGCCTCCCCAAACAGGCAAAGAAGCATTAATAGTGGAGTTATGGGAAGACATCCTGGGCAGAAAAGCAGGCCGTGAAAGTAATTTTTTTCAGATGGGAGGCGACTCCTTAAAAGCGATCCAGTTTTCCTCCAGAATGCACGCCGCCGGATTCAAAGTGGAGATACAGGACGTCTTCGACGCGCCGGTGCTCATGCATCTCGCTGCCAGGCTGGTTGAAACGGGAGAAAAACAAACATATGTGTTACAGCCGGGAGACTATCCGTTGACTCCTATTCAGAAAGAGATCATTGCGAACGGGCTTGGGCATTATAACCGCTATAACCAGTCTGTCGCGTTGTGGCTTCATCATCAATGGCCAATGGAGTCGCTTGTCGGCGTGCTGAACAACGTGTTTGCCGCCCACAGCATTTTTAAAACCAGGTTTAAACGTACCAATGAAGTAGTGCAGCCCTGCCTGACAGAGACCAACCATTTCTTTGATATTACGGAGATATATCCTGTCGCCGGAAAGGAAACGGAACTGCTGTTGGAAGAAACAGCGGAATCCCTGCACGCTGCTATGGACCCGGAAACGGGTCCGCTGGTGAAAATGGCATTTGTACGGCTGGAGCCATCTCCGCTGTTGCTGATCATCATACATCATTTTGTCATTGATACTGTGTCGTGGGGTATTTTGTTGGAAGACCTCGACAAACGGATAAAAGAAGAAAGTACCGGCCGGTTGTCTGCCCCTTCCCATGATACGGTTCCTTTCAGCATATGGGCGGAGAAGGCAGTGCAAAGCGCCAATGAGCCGCCGCTGCTCAGCGAGCTGGATTACTGGAAACAACAGCATGTCAAAGCGCCTGACACGATACCATGTGCCGGTAGTGATTCCGGGGGATTGTTTGCGCATATGAAATGTATTTATCCGGAGATAGATGATGAACTGTGTTCATTGTTGATAGAACGCGCGGGGCTCGCATTGGGTACCGATGTACAGGACCTGATGCTGACCGCGCTGGCAAAATCAGTTTGGTCACATTGGAGCTTTTCTTCGCTACAGATACTATTGGAAGCCCATGGCAGAGAAAATATTGTTGACGGACTTGATGTAAGCCGTACAATTGGCTGGTTTTCGTCTTTCTACCCGTTCAACATTCATTTCGATTCCGCCGCCTCGCTGGAGGTAAATATCGTGAAGAATAAAGACGATCGCAGGCTGGTGCCGCTCAAGGGAGCACATTATCCCTTTATTAAGCACTATACGGCAGCGGAACACAAGAGGGAACTTGATTTCACTATGCCGCAAATCAGCTTCAATTATTTCGGTGTTGTCGGCAAGATAAAGTACCACTCCTTTGAGGTGGCCGCCAGGTCATATGGCCATCACACGGACCCGCGTATGAAAAGGGTTACGCCGATAGCCTTCACCGCCTTGATCGTTGAAGGCCGGCTTAAAACAGAGCTGGCATATGACCGCTGCTATTTTAGTGATACGGAGATGGAGGCGTTCAGCAATACCTATAAAGCCGCGCTGGCGGAGATTATTTCCTATTGCAGTGCTATCAGGGAACAAAAGGTAACGCCGGGCGATCTGACATTCAAGGGCCTTACGCTGGATGATTTAGAAACTATGTTCAACTAAAGTCAACTATGTTCGACAGAAAAGATATAGAGGACGTTTACCCGTTGTCGCCATTGCAGGAGGGCATTTACTTTCATAGCAAATTAAATACTTCTTCATTAGCTTATTTCGAGCAGTTTTCGATGAGGGTGGTCATGCGCCTCGACGTGCAGATACTTGAGCAGAGCTTTAATGAAATCATAAGGCGGCATCCGGTGCTACGGACAGTGTTTACAGACAGGAAAGCCGGGCAGCCATTACAGGTAGTGCTCAAGCAGCGCCGCATCCGCCTGGATGTGGCGGACCTGACCGGCCTCGCTGCGGAGGCGCAGGAACAGCAGGTGGAAACTTACCGGAACAGGGACAGAAACACACCTTTTGATCTCTCAAAGGATATGTTACTGCGCGTGGGAGTTCTCAAACTGAGCAATGAGCTTTTCGAAATTATTCTGAGTCACCATCATATTATCCTGGACGGTGGCAGCTTCAGGATCATCGCTGCAGAACTCAAAGGTATTTACCGGCTGATGGTGCAGGGACAACCTATCAACCTGCCGGCGCCCCGGCCGTTTTCCGATTATATAAAATGGACATTGCAAAGAGATGTGGCGGCAGCGAAACGCTTTTGGAAAGATTATCTGCTGGATTATGATCAGAAGGCGGTAGTACCCCGGTTGCCGATAAACGAACAACAACGGCAGTATCAGCTTGAGCAACGTAGCTATGAGGGAATCGACAAAAAGAGGCTAATGGCGCTGCTGGAACAGCTGGCCATCACCCCTTTTACTTTTTTCAAGGCCATTTGGGGTATCATGCTCGGTAAATATAACGATGCGGCAGATGTTATTTTTGGAACGATCGTTTCCGGGCGGCCCACGGAAATACATGGTGTGAATGACATCATGGGGCTGTTTATCAATGCGGTGCCGGTGCGCGTAAAAGCTACTGCCGATAAGCGGTTTGATGAATTAGCCACAAGTTTTCAGATGGCTGAAAACCAGACGAAAAGATATGAACACTATCCTTTGCCGGAAATCCAGGAAGAAAGCATCCTGCGACGTGACCTGATTGATCATCTTTTAATAGTCAACAACTATACGGAAACAGTTTCCGATGACGACGCATCGCAGGAAGATGCTTTTTTTGACGTATTGGACTGGAAGGGAGCTTACCAGACACCTTATGATTTTGTTATTACAGTATCCATCGGGGCGAACATCCGGGTTGACTTTGAATTTAACAATTCTCAGATAGACGACCGGTTTGCAGAAGGAATGGTGCAGCATTTCAGCATGGTGGTGGAACAGGTGTTAAAAGAGCCTGCAATCAGGATTGGAGATATCAGTCTGCTTTCTGAAACGGAAAAAAAGCAACAGCTGAGCGCGTTCCAGGAAATAGACGGTTGGGGAAGTTGTCCGGTGACAATCCCCGAAATGCTGGACCAATGTGTGGCTGCACGTGCAGACAAGGCAGCTGTCGTTTACAATGATCATGTGATCAGCTATGCCTGTCTGCAGCAACATGTCAACCGGGTAGCACACTATCTTCAGCTAACCTATGAGGTTAAGCGGGGAGATATTGTCGCTATATTATTGCCCGTGTCAGAACGTTTACCGATGGTTATCCTGGCCGTATTAAAAGCTGGTGCGGCCTATTTGCCCCTCAATACAGACGATCCCGGGGAACGTATCCTGCAGATGTTGGCAGATGCGGCTCCGCAAATCGTTATCACGGCCGCGGCATTGGAGGAGAAAGTATTATCCTCCGGCGTCAAACGGATTGATCAGGACAAATTGTTTCGCGAGTCCGCTGTTTACGAAACTTCTCCGCCGGCATATGTAAACAAGGGAACAGATCCGGCTATCACCTTCTTTACTTCAGGATCTACCGGAAGGCCTAAAGGCGTTCTGGTACAGCATACTAATGTTGTTAGTTTTTCAAAAAGTTATGACCAGTTGTTCGGGCTAAGCGGCGATTTCAGGATACTGAGCTATGCCAGTATTTCCTGGGATATGTCTACCCCTGAAATTTTGAGCGGCCTGTTACTGGGTGCCACGGTAGTACTGGTATCGAGGTCTGATTTGCAAAACGACCTGTTCATATTAAGGCTGATCAAAAGGGCACATATAGATTTTATCCAGCTTACTCCCTCCAGCCTGCAGTTTTTCCTGGAAACGGATGCGGACATCATCAGCCATTTCAGGTATTTACTTGTAGGAGGTGAGGCATTGCCGTTGCAGTTGTTTCAGCGGCTCCGCCGGGTTGTCGGCACCCGCGTCGTGAATGTATACGGGCCTACTGAAACCGCCACCTGGAGCACATATTATGAAATGAACGGCCGGGAGCATCTGACCGTTGGCAAGCCGATGCCGGGCGAAGAGATATATGTTTTATCAGCCGACATGGGGTTGTTACCGGCCGGAGTGCCAGGAGAGATCTATATCGGCGGAGAAGGCGTGGCAGCAGGATATCTGAATAATCCTGAACTTACCAATGCCGTATTCGTTTCCCATCCATTTAAACCCGGAAAAAAATTATACAAAACGGGCGATATGGGCAGATTGTTAGCGGATGGAAATCTCGAGTTCCTTGGCCGAAAAGACAATCAGATTAAAATCAGGGGGTACCGGGTGGAGATGAATGAGATTGAACAGAAAGCGCTGGAGGTGGACGGAGTGGGAAAAGTGTTGCTCCATTCCTATGAGACGGCAAACAAAGAAAGGGCGCTGGCCTTGTATTACATACGGGAGGACATCCCGGTGGGCACAGACCCTGCTCTGCCGGCACAGATCAGCCGGGAGGAACTGGAAAAGCAGCTGACTGCTATCGTGGCCGGGAAAAATGATGTGACCGCTCATCAGGCTTCTGCCGGTAAACTATTGATGGCACATTTTGAGGGCAATGCGCAAAAGTTTCCTGACGCAGTAGCCATTGCATTCGGCGATATTTTTATTACATATGGGGAGCTGAACAGACGGGTAGATAAATTGAGCCGTTATCTGATCAGGGAAGCTTTCGTTGCCGGCCGGGAAACCATCATTGGTGTGCTGATGGACCGCTCGGCAAGGATGGTGGAGGTAATACTTGCCATCTGGAAATCGGGCGCCGCTTATCTTCCGTTGAACCCGGAATATCCTGCGGTTAGTATCCGGCAGATTATCGACGATGCCCTGCCGGCTGTTGTAATATATGAGGATGAGACCCTCAGAGATAAATTGCCTGCTGAGGCAGCGACACTTCGCTTGCCCATGGAGGTAAATGACGGGTTGCCAACTGTGGCTGAAAAGATGTCGCCAGCGCGGGATGAAGACCTGGCTTACATTATGTATACATCCGGCTCAACAGGTGCCCCTAAAGGAGTCATGATCGAACATCTCGGCATGATCAATCATATACAGGGAAAAATTGATGATTTCGAGGTTAACCGCCGTAGTATCATTGTACAGAACGCGTCGGTCAGTTTCGATATTTCGGTGTGGCAACTGGTGACGGCGTTGGTGGCGGGAGCTTGTACCCGCATTTATACTAACGCAGTAGTCAGAAACCCTGAACAGTTTATCCGGGAAACAGACGCCCATTGCGTAACAATACTTGAACTGGTGCCCACCTACCTGGTGGAAATGATGGAAATACTGAAGGATGACAACAGGCAGCGGCTATTCGCTGGCCTGGAGTTCATGATACTGAATGCTGAAACTTTCAGGCCCTCTCTGCTTGAACAATGGTTAAAACGGTTTCCGGGAAAGAAAATAGCGAACACCTACGGCGCCACGGAAACCTCAGATGATATTTCCCATTATATCATGGACGGAAAGCCCGCCGCTGTCACCGTGCCAGTCCTCCGTACCCCGATACACGGTGCGGAAGTTTACGTACTGGATGAATCTGGCAGGCCAACAGAGACCGGTGAAAAAGGGGAAATTGTTATCGGCGGTGTTTGTGTAGGCCGTGGCTATATTAATGATCCGGAACAGACCTTTCAGAAATATATCACTGTTTCACACCAGGGACTGACCTGCAGATTTTACAGGACAGGCGACATAGGGCTGATCAACAACCAGGGAGAGCTGGAGTTTGCCGGGCGCAACGACAAGCAGGTGAAGGTGAGAGGACACAGGGTGGAAATAGAGGAGGTGGAGATAAAAATATCACATATAGCCGCGGTTAAAGACTGTACCGTATTATATGCTGAGGATTCGCATGAGGAACCTTACCTCCATCTTTTTTATACGCTGAAAGATGGTTACAGCAAGGAGCCACGTTATATAAAAGATGAAATGTCACTCAGGTTGGCGCCACACATGATTCCCTCCGTGACAGTGTGCTTGGATGCCCTGCCGGTTACTGATAACGGTAAAATAGACCGGGCGGCATTAAAAAAACTGATCAGGCTGCGTGGGCAGTCCGGTAAAATGGATGCACGCATCCGGACTTATCTCGCTGCAGCGTTACCCTCCTACATGGTCCCTTCCTATATCAGGGAGCTGGAGAAGTTCCCGCTTACGCCAAATGGAAAAAATGACCTGAAAGCACTGCCGATTCCGCATAATGAGACCACGGAGGAAGGCAAGGACCACCGTTTTATATCCGAAACAGAACGGCAGATGGCGTTGATCTGGGAAGAAGTACTGAATGGGAGAAAGGTCGGGCCGGAAGATAATTTCTTCGAGATAGGTGGGCATTCCCTGAAGTCAACCAGAGTGATATCAAGAGTGTCCGGCACATTCGATATCACCACAGACATAGCTGCTTTGTTTAAATACCCGGTATTAAGAGATTTCTCAGCGTATATATCCACGTTGAAGAAAGCGCTGCATGAGACTATTGTTCCACTGGAAGAATGTGACCATTACCCGGCCGGACATTCCCAGCGGCGTTTCTGGACACTGGAGCAAATTGAGGACAACGGCAATGCTTATCTGATGCCCTCGGCATATACCATCTGCGGAAGCCCTGATGTGCTGGTGCTGGAAAGAGTGTTCCGCGTAATGGTGGAGAGCTATGAAATACTAAGGACCACATTTGTTGCCGCAGACGGGCCGAGACAGAAGGTTGTTCCGGCAGATGAAATGCCCCGGCAGTTTCATTACCTCGATCTTTCTGCCAAAGAAGACCCACTGGCGCATGTAAAGCTGTTGATAGAACAGGAACGGCAACAGCGGATAGATTTCACGAAGGGGCCGTTATTCCGTGTTCGTCTCTTCAGGTACGATAAAAACAGGTTTGTATTGCTCTTTCTGGTGCATCACCTTGTCTCTGATGGATGGTCTACGGAAATAATGCGGCATCAGCTGAACTACCTGTACAACGAGTTGAAGAAAGACGCCCATTTTAAGCTCCCTCCCAGGACCTTGCAATACAAGGATTGTGTAGCATGGCAGTATCAACAACTGAATGGTCCGGCGGTAACGGAACACAGACGTTATTGGCAGGACAGGCTGTCCGGAGAACTGCCGGTTCTGGATTTACCGTTGTCAAAATCGAGACCTGTGGAGAAAACATTCGTCGGTGCTGTGCTGGAACAGGGTATTCCACCGCAACTGACAGAAAAAATAAAAAGAATAGCTGCCACCGAAGGCGCCAGTGTGTTCATGGTGTTATTGTCGGTTTGCAGGACCTTATTTTACCGCTATACTGCCCAGGAGGATATGATTTTAGGTACTTCTATTGCAGGAAGAGCGCATGGGCAACTGGAAGACCAGATAGGGCTTTTCATGAATACCGTGCCGCTCCGGACCAGGGTCAACAGCAAAGAGAACTTCTATACGGTTTTGTCTGCGGAAAAACGGACGTTGCTGGAAGCCTATCAGCACCAGGATTATCCGTTCGACCTGATGATACAGGACCTGAAGGTGAAAAGAAGAATGGATCGCTCACCTATATTCGATGTTTTGGTAGAGTTCCAGGATTTTGAAGAAACACTGGCCGGCATCTCAGCAGATACGGCCCCCGAAGATTTTAGTATCGATGGCTTCAGCCTCGACAACTATGCCATCAAGTTCGATCTGAATATCGTTTTTATCCAGCATGACGGTCAGCTGAAAATATCTTTCGGATATAATACCGGCCTTTTTGATAAGGCACATGCCTGCTCCATCGTTGATCAGTACCTGCAGTTGGCCGAACAGTTGCTGAACAATCCTTTCTGCCCTGTAGGTGAGGCTGATATTGTGTTGCCGGAAGAAAAGCGCATCCTAAGATCTGCTTTTAAACAAACAGATCTTACAAATACAGTTTCCCTGAATGAACGACTATACGAGCATAGCCTGCGATGGCCCGGACATATATGTGCAGGTACACATCACGAGCAACTCAGCTATCTGGCACTTGATTCCGGAGTGCAACTGCTGGCCCGTTCACTGAAAGACAATTATCGTATTCAACCGAAAGATGTCGTAGCGGTATTATTGCCAAGGTCACTGCATCTGATGGAGAGCATACTGGCTATTTGGCAATGCGGCGCGGTTTACCTGCCGGTTGATCCTTCCTATCCTGAGCACCGGATAGGTACCATACTTGAAGATGCGGCTCCTGCATTGATCATTACTAACATAGATCTGCTCCATGAGCACCTCTTTATGACGGCGCTGTCTATCCCAATCTGTATGTTCACGCCGCCAACCGCACGTTGTAGCCGCGAGCTGCCGAAACAAAGGCTGCCTTTCCCCAGCCTGGAGGATGATGCATATATCATCTATACCTCCGGTTCAACAGGTAAGCCCAAAGGTGCTGTCATTAGTCACTTGGGAATGTTGAACCATATTCAGGCGAAAGTACATGATCTTGGACTGGATGAAAGCGCGGTAGTCATACAAAATGCTTCCCAGGGGTTTGATGTTTCAATATGGCAATTGTTTGCAGCCCTGTTTACGGGTGGCAAAACAGTCATTCTAGAGAAGGATGAAGTAACGAACCCTGCAGCGCTTATCCGTGGTGTGGCGGTTTCCGGAGCAGGCGTATTACAGGTGGTACCATCTTATTTATCCCTGCTCTTTGCTGCGATGGATCAGCAACAGGAGTTGCATGTGGGGCTCAGGGGCCTGAAAACACTGGTGACAGTAGGGGAATTATTAACAGCGTCACATATACGTAAATGGTTTGGTTATTTCCCCGGAACTCCGATACTAAATTCATACGGGCCGACGGAAGCCTCGGATGCCATTACGCATGCATGGTTGACTTCCGCTGCCGTGGAAGATCCTGTTCCGGTAGGATACGCGGTGCAGAATGCGGAAGTATATGTACTGGACGATAACCTGCAATTATGCCCGCCTTGGGTATACGGACAGGTATGCGTAAGCGGGGCAGGCGTAGGGAAAGGGTATCTCAATATGGCGGAAAAAACGGCTGAGGTATTTGTTGAGAAAGGATTCCTGGGGAAAACTATCTATAAGACAGGGGATTGGGGCCGTTTTCTCCCTTCCGGAGATCTGGAGCTGAAAGGCAGGATCGATCATCAGGTGAAAATCAACGGCAATCGTATCGAGCCGGAGGAAATTGTCCATCACATTGTCAACAGCAGGCTGGTAACTGATGCCAAAGTACTGCTGGTCGACAGGGGAGCAGATAAAGTACTGGTGGCCTTCATAGTGACACCACACGCTGAAGATATCAGAACACAGCTGAGAAGTGTCCTGACAAAGTGTTTGCCGCCTTATATGATACCTGCATATTTCCAGGCAATAGAGACTTTCCCGCTCACTGCCAGCGGTAAGGTAGATCTGCTGAAGTTGAAAGCGGCATTTAATGCCAGCATGCCGGATGATACCGAAGAGCAGCGCTCCGTTCCTGAAATGATGGAAGAAAGACTATTGCTGACGTCAGTAGCATCCGTGCTGGAAATGAAACAGGCACGGATGCAGTCAAACTTCTTTGAGCTGGGCGGAGATTCCATAAAAGCTATCCGGCTGGTGATGGAACTCAAAAGCCAGGGCTGGATACTGGATGTTAAAGACGTTTTTCGGACCGGGAATTTAAAGGAGTTGGCTGCCTGTATGCAAAAGGCCACAGTGCCGGTAAAAAGGCCGCCTGATATCCCTTCAGGAGCTCCGACCTTTGATTATAACGGACTGTCGCCCCAGGGATTAGATTCCATATTTGAATAGCTATGGTAACAGATAATTAAACCGTCACATATAAGCATGTTATCCTCCGAAAATATCGACAATATTTACTTGCTGTCTCCCATGCAACAGGGAATACTTTTCCATTCGCTGTTGGAAGGGGCTCCGGCCTACTTTCTGCAGGCTTCATACAGGTTGTCCGGAAGCATGGACCTGTTGGCAGTGGAAAAAAGCCTCCAATGGCTGGTAAGCCGGCATGATGTGCTGAGAACGGTTTTTAATTATACGAAAGCAGCACATCCGGTGCAGATAGTGCTGAAGGAAAGAACGCCGGCATTGATTTTTGAGGACCTGAGAAATATCCCGCAGGAAGCGCAGAATGACTATCTGGAAGCATTTAAGCGGACAGATAAAGACAAATATTTTGATCTCCGGAAGGACATATTGTTTCGTGTTGCGGTACTGCAACTGGCTGATGAAGCCTATGAGCTGATATGGAGCTGGCATCATATTATTATGGATGGTATGAGCCAGCATATTCTCATGCGGGAATACCTTTATGCCTATACGCACTTCCTCGGAGAACAAGTGCCGCTGGCACCACCGGCTTTTCGTTTCCGTGATTTTATCAGGCGGATTACCGCAACTGAAAGCGAAACAGTGGTCAGTTTTTGGAAAGAATACCTCAACGGATATCATACGCTGGCGTCTGTTCCCCGGCTGCCGGTCATCCCGGAACACATGCCCGCAACGGAATCAATACAGGATCATGCATATGTTTTTGATGATAAACAAACACAAAAACTGATTTCACTCGCCCGGCAGCAGAAGGTAACAGTCAATTTGCTGCTGCAGGCGATGTGGGCAGTGATCCTCATGAAGTATAATGATACGCAGGATGTCATATTCGGTACCGTTGTTTCGGGAAGGATGACCGATATGGAAGGTATGGAAGAGGCTGTAGGACTGTTTATCAATACAATTCCCTGCCGCTTTACCGTGGATGACTACTGTAGCTTTGCAGAGATGCTGAAACAGGCCCATGCGGGAGCTTTATACCAACAGGAGTATCACTACGCCTCTCTGGCAGAAATAAAAAATTTCTCTGATATAGGGGAAGGGATGTTATTTGATCACCTCTTTGTTTTTCAGCAACAGTCTCTCCCGGTAATAGACGCTGCTCATGATACTGTTGGAAAACAGCATGACGGCGCCCGGTATCAGGTCACAGATGCAACTGCCTATGAGAAGACAAACTACGATTTCATCATCGTATTCACGCATGAAAATGATCTCAGATACACCATTACCTGTAATGATGCAAGGTTTGCCCCACAGATCATTGACAATATTTTCCATCACTTTAATCACCTGATAACTACCCTGAGTACAACGCCGGACATACCATTACCGGCTGTCAGCCTGCTGCCTTCTGATACGCTCGCTGCTGTCTATGAGCCGCTGGATAACGCCGCGGTTGATTTCCCGCGGGAGGAAACCATTGTCAGCCTGTTTGATCAGATAGCCGGTGATTATCCCGGTCGGATCGCATTGTCAGCGGCAAGCGGTGATATTTCCTATGGTTGTTTGTCGCTGGTTTCTCAAAAGCTGGCCTGCTATCTCGATACAAAGTTTGCGCTGCCGGAAGAAAATATAGTAGGCTGCATGTTTGACCGGTCCGAATGGAACCCCATCGTTATCATGGCTATTCTTCGTTCCGGCTGCGCCTATCTGCCTGTTGACCAGGAATATGGTATCCGGCGGATACAGTCTGTTCTTGACGATGCGGCCTGCACAGTGTTGGTCACCTCGGTCCGTTTTATGGAAAAACTAAAGGGCCTGGAAGGGGTAAGGATAGTATTTATCGAAGATGAATGGGAGCGTATTTTGCAGACGACACCATACAACCTCCGCAGGCCCCGGCCCGATAACCTTGCCTATATCATCTATACATCCGGATCACAAGGGGTGCCCAAAGGCATGATGATAGAACACAGGAATGTGGTCAGACTGCTTTTTAATGAACGGTTTCAGTTTGACTTTAATAGGTCTTCCATATGGACGCTGTTTCACTCTGTATGTTTTGACTTTTCTGTATGGGAGATGTTCGGTGCGTTGCTGTATGGTGGAAAACTGGTAATACTGTCTGATGCTGACGTGCGCGATCCGGCGCTGGTTTATAGAAAACTCCTGTACCGGTGTGTGACAGTATTGAACCAGGTGCCGCCCATATTCAGCGTATTGTCAGACTATGTTAGGCAACAGCCGCAAATAACGCCGCTCGCGCTCCGGTATGT
Source organism: Chitinophaga oryzae (assembly GCF_012516375.2). Lineage (NCBI taxonomy): Bacteria > Pseudomonadati > Bacteroidota > Chitinophagia > Chitinophagales > Chitinophagaceae > Chitinophaga > Chitinophaga oryzae. The sequence continues at coordinate 6,330,157 of NZ_CP051204.2, read as the reverse complement.
GATCTTTGGGGGAGATGCTCTTCAGCCCGAAGCGCTGATCTATTGGATGAATTATCATCAGGGAATCCAGTTCATTAATATGTATGGCATCACGGAAACGACCGTACATGTGACTTTCAAACAGATTACGGAGGAGGATATTCACAGGGGTGTCAGCAATATAGGCAGGCCCATTCCTACGTTGAAGCTATTGGTGGTAGATCGCCATCATCGCCCTGTTCCTCCCGGTATTACGGGTGAAATCGTGGTAATAGGCGCCGGACTTGGAAGAGGATATCTTAACCGGACAACGCTGACCGCTGAGCGATTCGTTAACTCACCGGCGTTTGACGGAGAACGGGGTTATCTGTCAGGTGATATCGGTTATGTCAATACCAGGGGCGAGCTCATCTATCAGGGCAGAAAGGACAATCAGGTAAAGATACGGGGATACCGTATCGAGCCGGATGAAATTAAAAAAACCATTCAGCACTATCCCGGTATTGGCGAGGTGGTGATTGTGGCAAGAAAAGAGCTGAACATCGTTGCTTTTATAGTAGCGAAGGATTTGAAAGATACACATGCATTGAAGGTGTATCTGTCGGAAAGATTGCCGGCTTATATGGTCCCCTCTCTTTTCGTGCTGCTGGAGGAAATACCACTGACCTCCAACGGTAAAGTTGACTATAAGCGCCTGGATCTGATGCTGACAGCAGAAGCCGGGAGAGGACCGGCTGAAGGACCATTGACAGGTATAAAAGGTGAGCTGCAAAGTCTTTGGAAAGCTTTTCTTAAGATGGATGCTGTTGGGGCGTCAGATAGCTTTTTTAGTGCAGGGGGCGATTCTATCAAAGCGATACGGCTGGTCGCTGAAATTAACAGCAAGTGGCAGACGGATGTCCAGGTGAAAGATATCTTTATGCATCCGGATATAACCTCATTGGCCGCAGTGATTGATGGAAAACTGAAACACAAAAAAAACGCGGAACAATGGGAAGCGATAATCGCCGAATCAGAAATGCTCAGGGCGGCGATACTGAGAGAACATGCCGCAGATCTGCCAGCCGGCTGGGAGGACTTTTATCCTATAGCCGACATTCAACGGGGAATGCTGATTCAAAGCAGCCTTGATCCGCAGGGTGGTACCTATCATGATCAGATGTTTTCACAATTTGTTGACCCTGATTTTGATATGGAAGCTTTCAGGGACGCTGTCCGGAAACTGGTGCATAAGCACGGGATCCTGCGCACGTCCTTTCACCAGGCGAGGTTTGGCATACCTATCCAGATACTGCATAAAGAGGTAACGAAGAACATTGATTTCATAAATCTCTCAGCACTGGACAAAACAAAGCAGCAGGAATGGCTGCATGATGTTATGGCAGCTGATTTACAGCATCCTTTCAGCGAAGATGTCCCCGGGCTGTGGCGTTTGTCTGTATATCGGCTGGGCGGAAATGATATTGGTATGCTGTTTGCGTGCCACCATGCCATTATAGATGGCTGGAGCAACGCCTCTTTTTTAACGGAATTGTCAAACCTGTATTCTCAGGTGAGAAAAGACCGAACATTCATACCAGCAGCCCTGAAAGCAACCTACAAAGATTTTGTCCTCCGGCAATGGGCCGCTGCCCGCGAAACATCCGTCATTGAGTACTGGCAAAAAGAACTAAGCGGTTTTTCAAGGACACCATTACCTTTTTATAAAACATATCAGGAGCAACGAAAGACCGGCGCTACGGGCATTGCCCGTTTCCATGTGCCGTTGGACGGCGTAGTTGCCAATGCCCTTATCCGTTATTCGGCCCAACGGAACTACAATGTCAAAAGTCTCTTTTTTCTTGCTTTTGCATTTATGGTAAAATTCACTACCGGAGAGGATGAAGTACTATTGGGACTAGTGTCTAATAACCGCCCCGAAACAACAGACGGAGATAAGATACTAGGCTGTTTTCTGAATACAATTCCGGTAAGGGTAAAACTGGATACTTATTCCGGGTGCCAGCGTACCATAGCTGACATGAACCACAAATTGAATGCGCTGAAACATGTCGATTGCCTGCCTTTGCTAAAGATGACCGAGCTGGTAAAAGCACACGACGGAAAATCCAACCCCTTTTTTGATGTAGTATTCGATTATCTGGACTTTCACGTTTTTAGTGATGGTGCTCCTGAAGTGAATACTACGGATGCAATGATCGGAGATTACGATAAGACCAATACCCTTTTTGATCTGGACATTGTAAGATGGGGCAATCATTTCTCCGTTAATATCAAAACCCGGCCAGGGTTATATAGTGAGTGCGAGCTGGAGCGTCTGGGCCATTATTATTGCGGTATTCTGCGGCAGTTTGCGGAAGAATGTGATGATCTGCGCGTGGAAGAGCTGCTCAGCAAAGACGAACAAAAACAGCTGTTGGCATTTTCCTGTGGCCCGGTGAGAAAAGTGCCTGAATTGAAAATCAGCGAGCTGATTTGTACCGCACACAAGGATGATGCCCGGATAGCGATACAACATGCACAGAACAGTATTACCTATAAAGATCTCAGTCACCGGGTGACAGTATATGCTTCGTGGCTGAAACATCTGAACGGTGTGAAAGCGGGGGATATCGTGGCTGTATTGTTGCCACGTTCCATAAAAATGATAGAAACCATCCTGGCCTTATGGCGATGTGGGGCGGTTTATCTGCCGGTAGATTACACCCAGCCTGCCGGCCGTATCCGGCAGGTACTGGACGACGCTGCGCCGGCCTTTGTTATTACAGACTACCGGATAGTTCGCACGGAACTGGAAGAGCTGCTGCAGGGGCAGAAGGTGGTCCCGCTGACCGAAGAAATGACGGAAGAGGGTTTGCCTGAAGTAATGGATGACACCAGGATAGACGAGTCAACTGCTTATGTGTTGTTTACTTCCGGTTCTACCGGCGCTCCTAAAGGTGCAGTAATCTATCACCGGGGAATGATGAACCATATTCAGGCCAAAATCGCAGACCTGTCATTGGACGGTCTGACCGTGCTGGCACAAACAGCGGCAGCCACATTTGATATATCCGTTTGGCAGATGTTAAGTCCGCTGCTGACGGGAGGGAAAGTTGTTATTTATGATCAGGAATTGCAGCTGGAGCCTGTTCGTTTTATACAAGCGGTTGTTAAAGACAAGGTGACTGTTCTTCAGGTAGTTCCTTCTTACCTTGCCGCCCTACTGGATGACATCGACAGGTACGGAAATGATTTTCAGTTGAGCTTCCTCAGGTACCTGATCGTTACCGGAGAAACGATCAGACGGGAACTGGTGGACCGCTGGTATGCCCGTTATCCGGATATTCCACTGGTAAATGCTTATGGGCCTACAGAAGCATCAGATGATATAACACATTATTTCATTCCTGTTGCTGACAGCTGTGAGCCTGTGCCTGTCGGAAAACCTGTGCAGAATATGCAGGTGTATATTCTCGATCGTTATCAGCAACGTTGCCCGGTAGGCGTTAAAGGAGAAATATATGCCGGGGGCGCAGGTGTGGGCGCGGGCTATCTGAACCGCCCGGAGTTGACGTCCGCCTTTTTTGCTGCCCTACCGTCCGGAATATCGGAACAAAGGCCCGTTTACAGGACAGGAGATACCGGATTGTTTCTTCCCGACGGCAATATTGCATTTTATGGCAGAAAGGACTTACAGGTAAAGGTACAGGGCCACCGTATAGAGCTGGAGGAAGTTGAACGGGCCATCATGAGCCTTCCGGTGGTAAAAGAGGTGGTGGTAGTTGATAAAAAAGATAGCAGCAGCCAGGTATATCTTACAGGGTATTATGTGCTGTGGGAAGGTAAACCGGATAGCCCCGCTGATATCAGGGATTTGCTGACCAGCGTGTTGCCCTATTATATGATACCCCGGTATCTCATAAAAATGGACGCTATACCCCTGACAACAAACGGCAAAAAGGACCGGAACAGGCTTATGGCCATAACGCCCGGTGATGCTGGCGAGAGCGGCTTGCCGGTTAATAATACGGAAAAGCAGATCCTGCAAATATGGACGGAGGTCCTTGATGATAAAGAGATAGGTGTCCATGATAATTTTTTTGCGGCAGGCGGTCATTCCCTTCGGGCCAATCAGCTTGCCTTTAGGATAAGAGAAACCTTTAACGTCGAGTTTACATTGCCGCAGGTGTTTCTTAAACCCACTATCAGAGAGCAGGCAGCCTTCCTTTCAGCAGCCGGAAAACAACCTGCCCTGTGTATCCCGCTGGTAGAACATCAACCATTTTACCCGCTTTCCCATCAGCAAAAGCAGATCTGGCTTATGGACCAGATAGAGGCCGCCCGGGGGGCGTATCTGTTGTTCAATGCCGCGGCGATAGCAGGAGAACCGGATATGGAGGCGCTGACCTGGGCATTTACAGCCCTGATAGCACGGCACGAAAGTCTGAGAACGGTGTTTGTTACCATACAGGGAGAACCTCATCAGCAGGTACTGGAAGCGATGGCGGTAAAACCGGACATCCGTTTTGTGGACCTGTCAGACGTGGAAGAGCGGAAGAAGCCCACTGTCATCGACGAGATCACTTATGAGGCTTCTAAAATGCCCTTTGATCTTACGATGGCCCCCCTTTTCCGGATAACGCTTATCAGGACGGGAGCTGAAAATCACCTGCTATTGTTTTCAATTCATCATATTATCACAGATGGCTGGTCTATGGAAGTACTGTTTCATGAGCTGTCACTTTTGTACCATGCGTACGGCAGCGGTACATATCCGTTAAACCCTCTGCCAGTACAATACAAAGACTTTGCGATGTGGTATCATCAAAAGGTCGGTGATAAAGAAAACAAGAGCCGGAAATACTGGCTGGATCATTTCTCCGGAATATTGCCCTCTTTGGAGATACCTGTCGACTTTCCAAGACCTGCAAGGCGGACCTACCAGGGCGCTATCATCACGCGGTCGCTGGACAGGTCCGGCAGCGATCATCTTTACCGGATAGCCGCAGAGCAGCGGACTACCATCTTTATGAACTTGCTGACCGTATGGGAAATTGTGTTCCATCGGGTTACAGCCCAGGATGATATCATTGTGGGGATTGTGGATGCCGGGAGGTATCATCCGGACTTGCTGGACCAGATTGGATTTTTTATTAACACATGGCCGCTGCGGTTAAACATCGGAACTGAAGATTCATACTATGCCATATTGCATAAAGTAGCGCAGCGGGTGATAGCCGCCGTGGAAAACTGGTATTTTCCGCTGGACATGCTGATAGACCATCTCAATATCAGCAGCGCCGGCGGCCGTGCGCCGCTTTTTGATGTGGCGATCTCCTTTAATGATGGCTATGTCCCACGCTCGCAGCATGTCCATACAGGTAATGAAATACCTGTGGTCGAGAAATCCGTGAATCAGGCTGTTTACAGCAAGTACGATCTGATTATTAATATGTGGGACCGGCAAGGGGAGATAGCGGTGGAGATAACCTATAATACCGGTCTCTTCAGCGCCGGAACGATTGATCATCTCTGGCGCCTGTTCAGAAAGACGGCGGAACTGGCGGTCGCGCTGCCCCATGTGCCGGTAAGGACGCTCAGCCTGACAGATGAGAATATGCCCGTCGGAGAGCTTAAGCAGCAGGTAACAGAAGACTTTAATTTCAATTTTTAATACATGATAGTTTGTGGTATTAAACTAACACATGACGGCGGTATTGCTGTAATCCGTGATGGAGTGCTGATATTCAGTGTGGAAATGGAAAAGTTGTCCAATAACCCAAGATACAGCGGTATTGATGACCTGGAAAGTATCTGCGCTATCCTGGCAGAGGGAGGTTTAACTGCTGATGCTGTAGATCATTTTGTTATTGACGGATGGCATGGGACCGGTCCTTTCTCGACGGGCGAGGCAGCGCTGCCGGTAAACAGCGCTGCCGGAATGACAGTGCTCCCGGCGGCGCCTTATCATGAAGAAGAACTGAACGAATCTATTCTCCATCGATGGGCTTACCACGACAAGCTACCACTTGCCGGAAAGTTATTTTCCTATTCCAGTTATATGCATGTCACAAGCCATGTTATGAGTGCCTATGCAACCAGTGAAGCTGCCCGTCAGCAACAGGGGGCTTACGTTCTTACGTGGGACGGCGGGCAGTATCCGCGCTTGTATTATGTTGACGCCGGCAATAACGAAGTACACAATCTGGGACCGCTCTTTTTCTTTCTGGGCACTATATACAGTGTGTTTGCACAATATTTCGGGCCCTACCGGAAGACCACTGAGGAGCTGGCGGACGACCGCCGGAAAAAGAGCCTGGATGGCTTTTTTGGAGGTTATTCTGTAGCCGGTAAAATCATGTCCTATATCGCGTTGGGCAAGGTAAGGCCGGAGTTGCTGGATGTCTTCGCAAGGATACATGCCACCTCACTGGTAATTGCAGATGACTTTGAGCATATATTTTCAAAAGCTGTGAAAGATGAACTGGGAGATGTTTATCCGGACGAAGACATACTTGCATCGCTTCATCTGTATATCGAGCAACTGTTATTGACGCATCTTGAGAAAAGAGTGAAACAGTTTCCTCATTTTGAGCGTAACCTTTGTTACGCCGGTGGATGCGCCCTGAATATTAAATGGAACAGCGCTATCAGACAGAGCGCTTTATTCAGCAGCATATGGGTGCCGCCATTTGCCAATGATTCCGGCAGCGCCATCGGTGCTGCCTGCAGTGAATGGTTCTTTCAGTCGGGAAAAGCGGTTGTTGAATGGAGTGTATATGCCGGTCCGGAAATCGGTACTGAAGCCGTAATGCCCGGATGGGAGCAGGAAGCATGTACTATGGAGGATCTGGCGGCACTGCTGTACAATACGGGCGAACCGGTCGTTTTCCTTAACGGCCGTGCAGAGCTGGGGCCAAGGGCATTGGGTAATCGCAGTATCATCGCGCCGGCAGGATCTCCGCAGATGAAAGATCTGCTTAATGATGTTAAACACAGAGAGCACTTCAGGCCGGTAGCCCCCATATGTCTTGAACAATATGCTGAACTGCTCTTTGAGCCAGGCGGGGAAGATCCATATATGCTTTTTGAACATAGGGTAAGACCTGAGTGGCATGATCGTATACCCGCTGTGATGCATCTTGATATGACGGCGAGGGTACAAACCGTAAACCGTCATCAGCATCCGCTGATATTTGAGCTGCTGTCACACTACCACGGGATGTCGGGGTTGCCCGTTTTGTGCAATACCAGCGCCAATTTGAACGGGTCCGGGTTTTTCCCGGATGTCAAAAGCGCGATGACATGGGGACGGCTTAATTATGTCTGGTGTAATGGCATCCTTTACAGCAGAGCGCAAAAAATAAAGTTCAACCTGAATAATATCTGGCATGAATATAATTGACAAGGTTCTTTTCCGGGAAGAACGATTTGATCCATTTTTGCAGTTCTGGAATGATACGATTCAAAAGGCAGGTGATGGCTTCAGGTTCGTCCAATGGGACAGATCAGGCGGAAAACAGAGCGGGATGTCTGTGGTTCATACCACAGTGCCATTGAATGAGTTGCCTCCCGCATTTTCATCGCTTTGCCAAAGTGGTGAAATGAAGCGGCATACCTGGTATGTCGCCGCCATTTCATTATTGTTGTCCCGGTACTCGGGAGAACAGGTTGTTGTGGTAAACGTACCGCTATTCAAGCCGGAGCGGCTGCAGAAGATATACTGTGAGCTGCTGCCGGTGGTGGTGCCAATGGAAAGGGGGGGCTCGCTGAGGGCGTATTTGAACCAGATAAAGGATATACTCGGCGCCAGCTATGAACATCAGAACTATCCGCTGGAACTTATCACGGGTGATGAAAAAACACCATCTTTTAGCAATGTGCTGGTTACGACGGGAAAGATTGACGAGGCCAGGATAGGCACACACGATCTGTGCTGCTGTATGGATGTCAGCGATGGCGTTTTTGTGTCCAGTTGCTACTATCGCAAAGGTCTTTTCGAGCAGGCATTTATTGAACGGATAGGCCGCCATATATTAAATATTGCCGTTTGTCTATCCAATCCGGATATTTCGCTGAATGACATCAGGATAATGGACGAACAGGAGGAAGAGGTGCTGAAATCCTTGGGCGCGGGCATCCGCCAGGAAATACCGGAGGGGTCCATCATTGCCTGCTTTAAGCAGATGGCTTTGGAGCGTCCGGACGCTGTCGCGGTTACATTTGGGGATGGCAACCTTAGCTATGGAGCGTTGTACCGGCGGTCTGCATTACTGGCTTGCCAGCTGCGCGAGATTTATGACGTCCGTCCAGGTCAGTTGCTGGGTGTTTATCTGGAGAGATCTGTGGACTGGCTGGTCGCTATGCTTGGCGTTACTATGTCAGGAGCGGCATATCTCCCCATTAATCCGGCCTATCCGGCAGAAAGAACTGCTGCTATACTGGAAGACAGCCAGCTGAAACTGATACTTACGCATTCCGGTTTTCTTTTCGATTTTCCCGGGTTTGACGGTAGTATTTTTGCTGTCGATATTGAATTCCAGCCGGAAGAGACTGAAACTGTGCAAGGGGTGCCGGCCATCCCGGCCCCTGGCAGCCTTGCTTATGTCATCTATACTTCCGGGTCTACCGGACGCCCTAAGGGGGTTGCTGTAGAGCATAAGGGGCTGGTTAATATGGTCGGCCACCAGATAAGTCAGATAGGAATAAACAGCAGCGATAATGTATTACAGTTCTCTCCGTTAACATTCGATGCTTCTGTCTATGAAGTATGGATTGCGCTGCTGGCTGGTGCACGCCTCACGTTGATACAGAACAGCGAGGTGGAGGATATTGACCGGTTGAAACGTACATTGTTTACCAGAAATGTCACCACCATCGTCATGCCGCCTTCCTACCTGAAACTTTTTGAAAAAGATACGCTCAGAACAGTGAACAAAGTTATTTCGGCAGGGGAGCGGGCTGATATTTCGGACGCGGCTTTTTACCGGAAATTCAAAAAGTATATAAATGCCTATGGGCCAACGGAGACCACCGTTTGCGCCAGTATATACCAGGATGATGGTTTTTTCAACGGCAGTGAAGTGCCTATAGGAAAACCGGTCAGGAATATGAACATCTATATTCTGGACAGCCATCATCGCCTGCAACCTCTGGGAACAGTTGGTGAGATTGCTGTGTCCGGGCCGGGGGTGGCCAGGGGGTATATCAATAACCCGGAGCTTACCGCGGAAAGGTTTTTGCCCTCTCTGTATGACAGCAGGTTTCCGGTTTATCTTACGGGCGATCTGGGCCGATGGACCGAAGGTGGACAGTTGTTGTTTGCCGGCAGAAAAGATGATCAGATAAAGATCAATGGAAACAGAATAGAGCCGGGAGAAATAGAACAGGTGCTACTGTCCTTCCCGGGAATCGGCAATGCGGCCGTTTGCCGGGCCACAGACGAGGGTATGGACATGCTGGTTGCATTTGTTGTGGCCGAAAGTGGCGCGGCCGGCATTATCCCGGAAGAACTCGCAGCCTTTGCGGCTGCCCGGCTGCCACGGCATCTGTTACCGTCTGCATATGAGATAACAGAGAAGATCCCTTTGAATATCAACGGTAAAGCTGATCGCAAGAAACTGCTGGCAGCCTTTAAGGAACGCAGAGACATCGCACCGGTCATCGCCCCGGCGAATAAGCAGGAGGAAATGGTGGCAGCAGTGTATGAGCAGATCCTGGGCGTAACGGGTATTTCCGTGGAGCAGAACTTTTTTCACCTGGGAGGTAACTCTCTGAAAGGTATTCGGCTGATTACTGAATTAAGTAAAATGTTTGCAGTGAGGCTGGAGCTTCCTGATGTGTTTAATTATCCGACAGTGGCAACGATGGCAAGATTCCTGTCCGGCTACGTGCATGACCCGGCAGATGCCCTGTTGCCGGTGGAAGATGCAGATACTTACCCGCTTTCTTTTGCGCAACAATCGTTATGGCTCACCTACCAGCTGAATCCGGCAGCGGTTAATTATAATATTGCTGTAGCCCGGACACTCAAAGGGAACCTTAATATTAGCTGTTTGCAGGAGGCTTTTCAGGCAGTCGTAGAAAAGTATGAAATATTAAGAACCGTGTTTCCGGTAGTAAATGGCACAGCGCGGCAGCGGGTGCTGCCTGCCGGAAGTAAATACGAGGTTGTACAGTATGATGCTTCGTCGAGAGGGCCCGGTGAAATAAATGAACTGGTGAACCGGGAGATAAACATCCCCTTTAACCTGGAAGAAGGGCCACCGGTCCGTTGTGTTCTCATTCGGATGTCAGCAACGGAACACATACTGATCTTGTCGATACACCATATTATTGCTGACGGCAGATCAATGGCTATATTGAACGACGAAATCAATCGTGCCTATTTCCGTCTTCTGAACAGGCAGGATGCCATTCATGAACAACTTCCTGTTCAGTTCAGGGATTATGTGTACTGGAAACTGAACCAGGACCGGGGCAGGGGGGCTTCATCAAACGAAGTTTTTTGGCAGCAGACATTAACCCAGTTACCACCGGCGCTAAGGCTGCCGTTCGATTACGAGCGAAGGCCTGTTCATACAGCACAGGGAGCGACTGCCAATTATGTCATTGCAGCCCCTGTGGCCGGCGCCTTACAGGCCTTTTCCATACAGCAGCATATCAGTTTATTCAACAGCGTACTTGGAGCGGTACATCTGTTTCTCTCCCGGCTGTGCCGGCAGGAACGGGTTATTACCGGTATTCCTGTCTCGGGAAGGACGCAGGCTGAACTGGTTAATCAGATTGGCTTTTTTGTAAATGTACTGCCCGTTTTATCCCATATCAGGCCGACTGACAGCTTTGTGGATGTAACCCGGCAGATCAGCCACACGCTTGCTGCGGTATACAGTCATGCGGAATATCCCCTGGATGCCATTGTGGAAAAGAATGTAAAACGGAGAGAGCCGGGAAGGCATCCGCTGATAGATGTGGTGGTGTCTTGTGATATGAACGACGATTATTTGACCGCCGCAGAAACGTCTGGCACAGGTGAGGTGGAAGCGCTGGATTATGAAGTGGAACTGGAGGTCAGTGATTATGACCTGGAGTTGAATTTCGTAGAATCATCCGCCGGAGCAATAGCATTAAGCATCCGGTACAACAACCTCCTTTTTAAACGAAGTACTGTTGATCAGATTTTTTCGGGGCTGAACAAATTTATCGGCCACATTACAGCGTACCCGGCTGAGGCGATAGAGATGGTTGATCTGGGACCGGAGGCGGCAGCAATAACAAACCTTTCGTTGGAACAACACTTCCGACTGGACGAGGCATTTTGATTATTTTATTATTACCGTTATAAAACCCTTTACAATGATCAATTCTCTAATTCACTCAATGATTGTTTGTCCTGATCTGGATAAACAATATGCCAGATTAACCCACGGTAAGGGAGTTTATGTATTTGATGAGACAGGTAAACGTTACCTCGACGGAGCAAGCGGATCTGCGGCTGTCTCCAACATCGGTTATGGAATTCCGGAGATCGGCGAAATATTCCGGGAGCAGAGTGCAAAGATAGTAGTGACGCCTGCTCACGGGTTTAGTTCGCCGGTGGTAGAGGCTTATCTGGATAAACTGGTACAGTTCGCCCCGGAGGGTTTTAAAAGAGCCTGGACAGTCATGAGCGGTACAGACGCCGTGGAGAATGCCATTAAACTGGCCTATCAGTACCACCAGATAAAGGGAAATGTGGAGCGGTATAAAGTGATTGGCCGCTGGTCCAGTTACCACGGTAATTCCATTTTTACACTGGATGTAGGCGGTATGAAATTAAGGCGTGCCACTTATGAACGCTGGATGAATAACTTTCCACATATACCACCTGCCTATGCTTACAGAAAACCGGCGGAACAAAGCCTGGAGGAATATTCAAAAAGTTGTTCAGATGCGCTGGAGAAATGTATCCTGGAAGAAGGGCCTGAAACGGTGGCTGCTTTTGTCTTTGAACCCGTGGTGGCAGCAGCTTTGGGCGCAGTGCCCCCTCCCGATGAAAAATACCTGCGGGAAATCAGAAGGATATGCACCAAGTACGACGTGGTAATGATCGCAGACGAAATCCTTACCGGATTTGGGCGGTTGGGTGAAAATTTCGGATTGGACCGCTGGAACGTTAAGCCAGACATTATCGCTGCAGGCAAGGGTATCAGCGGCGGCTACTATCCGCTTTCGGCTGTCATTGCCAACAGTAATATCTGTAAAGTGTTTGAGGATTCCAAAACCCCGTTCCTCGGCGGACATACATTTGCCTGTAGTCCCCTGGGAGCCGCTATCGGAAGCTTTGTGATTGACTACATGCAGGACATGAAGATCAATTCCCATGCTGCGAGAATGGGAGAACTATTTCTTGGGCAACTGGAGCGGCTGTACAAGTATGATATCGTGGGAGACGTACGGGGCGCAGGTCTTCTGGCGGGCGTGGAACTGGTACGGGACAAAAGCACCAGATCGCCTTTCCCTCCGGCCCTTACCTTGTCGAAGCGGATCGGGGAACGGTCCATCGACAAAGGCGTAATCCTTTACCCCGGTAAAGGTTCGGTAAATGGCTATGAAGGCGATCATATCATGATAACCCCTCCGTTGATCCTCGATGAAGACCATATTGAAACTATTGTCAGTACTATGGAAATATGTATCGAGGAAGTGCAGGAAGAGATAAAAGAGTTAGTAGCCTGAATAATTAACTAATATCAATTATAGACCTGATTTAGCATTTGCCATATGAATAAACTGTCAACAAAAGATTTCCTGGGTTTGAAAGGATATACAAAAAATGAACTGGAAGGCATCCTCGATCTCGCCACTGCCATGAAACAGGGGGATGACCGTAATGAGTACCTGAAGGGCAAATTTATGGGAATGCTCTTTAACTCCGCTTCCACCCGTACCCGTGTGTCGTTCCAGGTGGGTGCAAAAAGCCTCGGCGGACATATGGAGTATTATCATAAAGACGTACTGCAGCTAAGCCGGGGAGAGACCATCCGGGATACTGCCACGGTACTGGGTAAATATCTGGACGGCCTTGTTGTGAGGTATTACGATATGCAACAGTACGGATTTGGCCGCGCCTCGCTTAATGAGATTGCTAAACACGCAGGAATACCAATCATTAACGCCCTGGACGATAAAGAACACCCTTGCCAGGTAATGGCGGATATTCTGACGCTCCGCGAGAAATTTGGGGAGGACTACAAAAAGAAGAATATTGTACTCACATGGGGCTATTCCCGTTACCAAAAATCACCGGGAGTACCGCATTCTTTCCTCACCGCCGCCGCTGCGCTGGGAATGAACATCAAAGTAGTGAATCCCAAAGGATTTGACCTGGACGAGGAATTCCGCTGCCATGCTGAAGAAATGAAGAAAACGTCCGGGGCCTCCATCAGCTACTCCAATGACCTGACGGAAGCTTCGGCTGATGCTGATGTTATTTACGTAAAAAGCTACAAAAGCCTCACCATGAGCTCGGAGGAAGATCTTAAGGTAAGGGAAGAGCTCCGCAATGACTGGATGATCAGCGATCAACACTTCGCCGTGGCCCGCCCGGAGGCGCTGTTTATGAACTGTATGCCCTTTATCCGTGGCGAGCAGGTGACAGCCGCAGTAGCTGACCATCCGAGATCTATTGTATATGATGAGGCGGAAAATCGCCTGCATGTACAGAAAGCAATTATGGCATCGATACTTTAGCACGCTATCCGTTTTATGATGATTACACATACCATCTCACCTCAGCAGAAGAGAATCTGGACACTGTTCGGCGACAGGATGCCGGTTAACACCGCCATATACTGTATTACGGGTAATATCAATCCTGAGCTGATGGCAGAACGTCTGCAGGCAGCAGCAACCCGGCACAGCATACTTAATACCAGTATCGGTACCGGCGCAAACGGCTCTCTGCCTCTACAGGTTGTTCGCGAACAGCATAACGGACCGGTGTTTAAAATAGAATACCGCCGGATGAAGGTGGCTGATGTAAACACATTGTTGCCACTGCTCAGCAATGACCCTGCGTTCTGCGACCGTGATTGCCCGCTGTTCGCTGCATTGGTTTCATCAGGTCCGGATACCTGCTATTTAATATTACAATGTTCGCCACTATTGCTGGACAATTGGTCGCTCAACCTGCTCGTGTCGGAAACAGTAGCCCGCTATCACAATCAGGATTTTACTCCCGGATTGCCGGATGAAGAGGCGTTACAGTACCCGGCCTATAGCGATTGGCAAAATGAGAATCTTACACTCCTGCATACGATCCCGGTAAACATGTTGCAAACACTGCAGCAAATGCAGATGCCCCACCTGCCGGACCACGCTTTTATCACTTCTGCTGAACTTCATTCAAAGCACGAACACAGCGTAAGGGAAAATGTGACAACAGTGCTGCAACAGGTGCTGTCTGCATTACAGCTGGATGAGAAAGCGGCGCCGGAACTGCTTTTTTGCGTCTGGAGCCTGCTGCAGTACAGAGTGTCGATGGAGAACGTACAGGCCGTAGGATGGACAGATCCTTGCAGGGACCTGTCTGTTGTCAGTAATACGCTGGGGGTGTTTACCAAAGTACTGCCCGTCAGGATGGAAGTAGCGCAGGGTGATAATTTTCTAACGCTCTTTGAAGCAGTGAAAACACAGCTGGCGGATATCCGCGAGGTGAAAGACTTTTTCTCACCGGGAGCTAATGAGTTGCAGAAAGAAAATGTGGCGGTAACCTCGCCGGCATGTGCCTTTGAATATCAGCATTATCTCGCTGAAAGGAAACATGATGTCAATGTAGAACAGATTTATGCAGAGATAGCAACCGAGCCGGCCGGCTGTAAACTTACCGTGTCCACAAATGCCGCCGGAGAAAAAATAGCCTGCGTAACCTGCCGGGGCAACGATGGGGCAGCCCGGGCAGCGAACCTGTTGACCGGATTTATAACGCTGCTGAAAAGTGTCGGACAACATCCTGAGAAGGAAATAAACCAGCTCAGAATAGTGTCGGATGATATGCTGAGAGAACTTCATATGGAAGCAGTGCCCGCTGTCCCAACTGTTTATAGTTCACTCGTAGAGGCAGTGAAAGACCATGCGGATAATCATGGTGACAGGGTTGCTGTGGTTGCGGGCGATGTGCACTTGACTTACCGCGCGCTGGACAGATGTGCTGATCAGTTAGCCGGTTATCTTGGAGAAAATTACCTTATAAATAAAGGGGATATTGTGGGATGGTATGGCGCGCCCACCGATCAGACAATGATAGCATTCCTGGGAATCTTAAAAGCAGGGGCGGCTTACCTGCCATTGAACTACCTCGATCCTGCGGAACGGACTTCTCGTGTAATCAGTGATAGCGGTATGCGCCTTCTCTTGACGCAAAACGAATCTGCGCAACCTGTTTTTTCCGGTGTCGGGACATTATGTCTGTCAGATATGCAGTGGTCGGCGGATAACAGATACGTGGGCCATTTGCCAGCCAGCGATGATCTGGCTTACGTTATCTATACCTCGGGTTCGACCGGGCAGCCCAAAGGGGTAATGATGGAGCACGGGGCCGTTGTTAATCTTTGTGCCGGTATCAGGGACCGGGTGGTTACCGTACCGGCAGCGCAGACACTTTTTATCGCACAGCAGGCACCTGTATTTTTTGACGCTTCTGTACAGCAGTACGGGGTTTCATTCTTTTCCGGAGATACATTGTTCCTTATCGGAGATGACATCCGGAAGAACCCGGCCCGGCTGGCATCATTCCTTATAAGCAGGGCAATTGAAATAATAGATTTTACGCCAGGTATGTTTGAAGTATTGCTCGATGAGGTGCAGGGGAACCTGGCTACGTTACAGCTGAAACATATATTGGTTGCGGGGGAAAGCTGGTCGCCGGCGCTCGTCCGTAAATTTACGGATAGCACAGCGATGGCCGGCGGAGTGAAGGTAAGTAACATCTACGGTCCTACGGAATGTTGCGTAGATGCTACCTACTATAATATAACAGAAATGCCGGAGGCAGGCCGAAGTTTGCCTATAGGCCGCGCGCTACCCGGTTATAGCGTTTTATTGCTGAACGACGCACTGGAGCCTCAGCTCCCGGGTACTCCCGGAGAGATCTACATTGGCGGGAAAGGTGTCGGTAGAGGTTACCTCAATAAAGAAGAGCTTACCGGCGAGCGTTTTTTGGACAATCCTTTCGCAGCAGGAGAAAAAATGTACAAAACCGGTGATTTCGGAGTGCAGGACGAAGAAGGTTTGCTATACTTCAATGGCAGGAAGGATAATCAGGTTAAGATCAGGGGGTACCGGATAGAGTTGGGCGAAATAGAAAAAGCGTTTCTCCGGCATTCTGACGTTGAGGACTGCATCGTGCTGCTGAATCGCCAGGAAAATGATGTGCAGCAGCTCGTGGCTTTTTATTTGTCAGACGGCAAGGTTCAACCCGACACACTCAGGCACTATCTCGAACAGCAGCTGCCGGGATATATGGTTCCGAACAACCTGGTCCGTATGGACCAGTTTCCGCTGAACAGCTCTGGTAAAACAGATCGTAAGCAACTGATGGCGCACTTCCTGAAAAAAGATAAAGCCGTTAAGACGACTTTACTGAGCGAAATGGAAACAACATTGCTCAATCTGTGCCGCGATCTGCTCAATATGAATAATATTGGCATAGACGACAATTTCTTCAACGCCGGAGGAGACTCTCTGAAGGCCATGAAGCTGATGTCCTATATCTTTAAAAATCTGGACAACAGCATTAAACTCAGGGATATATTTGAGTTTCCGGTGTTGTCCTCTTTAGCAAGGAAAATATCGGTCAACAGAAACGGCGACCCGGACCTTATTCCGAAAGTGAGAGACGCAGGACATTATCAGTTGTCTTCGTTCCAGAGACGCTTTTGGGTGTTGCAGAACCTGTTGGGAGAAAAAATAACCAATAACATACAGAACACATATGAGACGACGGATGCTTTTGATGAGGCGCTGTTATACCAGGCGTTGAAAGAACTCACGAAGCGACAGGAAGTGCTTAGGACAATTTTTATTCAGGTGGACGAAGTGCCGTTTCAAAAGATATTGCCTCCCGATCAGGCAGCAGTTTATCTTGAATACCGGGACCTGCGGCAGGTTTCCGCACCGGAAGCGGTGTTGGCACAGGTGATGGAGGAAGAAGGAAAACACATCTTTCGCCTTGATGAAGCGCCGCTGTGGCGTGTATTAGTGTTCCGGCCGACGGATGACCGGTTCGTTGTGGGCATTACAATGCATCATATTATTGCAGACCAGTGGTCTTCCGCGCTCTTTATTGACCAGTTGCGGCAGCTGTATCATGATCTGTTGCTGGGTATTCCTTTCCGGATGAAGGAACTGGCAATACAATACAAGGATTATGCTGAATGGGAGCAGGGCCGTATTGTTGCCGGCAAACATGCGAGCGATAAAGCATATTGGAGTGACATTTTTAGAGGAGATGTTCCGGCGCTCAATCTACGGATTGAACGCCCAAGGCCAAGGATTAAAGGGTATATCAGCCATGCTGTGTCACGGCTTTTCGAAGCGCATACAATAACGAAGCTGAACGAAATAGGACGGCGGTCTGATACCAATGTATTTGCCACCTTGTTTACCATTGTCTCCGTATTACTTTATAAATATACCGGTCAGCAGGAGATGATCGTCGGCTTTCCCGCAATCAACAGAAACAGGCCGGAAGTCAAAGACCTGATCGGATTTTTCCTCAATAACTTAGCGGTCAGGTGCAATATGAACGGAACCGACACCGTGGAGCAAATACTATCCGCTAATGCAAAAATGATCATTGATGCCCTGGAACATGCAGGTTATCCTTATCTGGAAATGGTGTCGGAACTGGTAAACGACAGAGATCTGAGCAGGGCTCCGCTTTTTGATGTGTTTGTGGTTTATGAAAGGATAGAAAGCCCGGCCCACAACAAGATGCTAACAGGGAAGCGCAGTTCGAAGAAGACCGGCTGAATGAGTTTGATCTTACCTTTAATTTTAAAGTTTATGACGACAATGTTAGTCTGACCTTATTGTATGATCCTGCGCTTTTTTCATTGGATGCGATGGTGGCCATGCAAGACCACTGCCAGCATATCTTAAATACCGTGTATACGGAAGCAGGCAAAACACTGGATGATGTTGAATTGTTGTCGGCAGCAGACAAAGAAAAAATTTTGCATGCTTTCAATCCCCCCTTGGCAGCGGTTGCGCCGAAGCAGCAACTGATAGACCATATAGAAGAGGCAATGGAAAAACGCCCCGGCGGTGTGGTGTTGGTTTGTGGCGATAGTTATTTCACTGCCCGCTTTTTATCGGAAAAGGTCCATGCGATGGCCTATGCATTGCAGCACGATTTACAGGTAGCGCCGGGAGACCTGGTTGGACTGTTTATGGGCAGTTCTCCGGAGATGGTCATGAGCATGATGGCCATTATGAAAATCGGTGCCGCTTATGTACCGCTGGACGTGCAAAGCCCGGATGCAAGGATTGCTGTCATCCTGCAGGATACTGCTATACGGGTGTTGCTGACGGACAACGCCAGCAAGCAAAGGGCGTCAGTGTTCGGGATAAATCTGCAGAATGTGCAGGATACTGCTTTCGCAGGTCAAAGCAAGGCTGCCGTTGTAGCGGCAATAACACCGGAGAGTCTGTGTTATGTAATGTATACCTCTGGTTCCACCGGCCAGCCTAAAGGGGTGGCAGTTAAACATCAGGGGCTTCTGAACCTGCTGACCCATATGCAGCGGGAGCTGGAGATTAGTCAGCGTGATCAATGGCTGTCGGCCACGAACTACACTTTTGACATTTCTGTACTGGAGATCTTTCTGCCGCTAATGAGCGGTATTCCTCTGATTCTCTGCCGTAATCAGGACCTTGGAATAAAAATGAGCGATATACTGCAGGGTATTGAGTGCGGCCAGGCAACTATTTTCCAGGCTACTCCTACTATATGGGCCACCCTCGCAGCTGAGCACGGTAACGCGGTGAGGAAGCTGAAAAAGGCGCTCTCCGGGGGAGAGTTCCTGCCGGTATCATTGGGAGAAACGTTGTTCGCCAGCATACCGCGCTTCTGGAACGTGTATGGACCTACGGAAACAACCATTTGGTCTGCATCCTGCCGAATCGCGGGTACCGCAGATCTCAGCTATATAGGTACGCCCATCACCGATACAGCGGTTTATATCTGCAATGATCAGCTGCAGCTGATGCCGATAGGTGTGGAGGGAACCATTTATATCGGCGGTGCAGGCGTAGCTGCCGGATATCTCAATCAGCCGGAGCTTACGCGGAAATACTTTATATCTGATCCGTTTAATCCGGGAGCAGTTGTCTATAACACCGGTGACAGGGGATACTGGTCTGAAACAGGAAGGCTGGTATTCACCGGCAGAAAGGACAGGCAGGTAAAAATACGTGGTCACAGAGTAGAGTTACAGGAAATCAGAAATACCGTGTTGAGATACCCTGGAATGCAGGACGCTGAAGTCACTACAGAGAACAGCAACGGCACTACTGAACTGTTTTGCTATTATGTTTGTGATACAGGGCCGGATGAAGGACAGCTAAGGGCATACCTGGGCAGTATATTGCCGGACTATATGATACCGGCATATTTCGGCAAATTGCCAAGGATCCCGTTAAACGCCAGCGGTAAACCTGATCTGAAGGCATTGTCTGCATCAGGAAAAGGCGTCCGCCAGCAGGAACAGCAGGACGTGGTATATACGCTCCGGGAAACAGCTGTCAGAAAAATATGGGAAGCTGTGCTGAAAGTCAGCGATTTTGGTAAACACGACAGCTTCTTCCGGATGGGAGGCGATTCTATCAGGATCATCAAACTGTGGAACAGAATGAATGAACAGTTTGGGCGGAGAATAGAAATGATGGACTTGTTTAAATATGATACTGTTGAAAAACAGGCTGCCCTCTTAACACCTGATCTGGGGGAAACCATCCTGCAGGAGTCAACCGGAGAAGGACGTGGTAAAAAGCCGCCTTTGTTCTTTTTTCCTCCTTATGGGGGTATCAGCCTGATATATGATAAACTGGCTGATAGGATTAAAGATGTGGCAGACCCGCACCTGTTTTATCTGAAAGGCCTGAAGGCCGGAGAAGAACCGGCAGCAGGCATGGAAGAACTTATCGGGTATTTCTGTGAGAAGATAGGAAGATCAGCAGCATACGGTGAATGTGTTTTGCTGGGATATTCTTTTGGCGGTCTGCTGGCTTATGAAACTGCGCGTATGCTGGAAGAGAAGGGGTTTTCGGTGACATTGTTTATCATAGACAGTTTTCCGCAACAGAACTATAGCCCGGAAGAAGATGAGCGGACAG
This sequence comes from Chitinophaga oryzae, assembly GCF_012516375.2. Classification (NCBI taxonomy): domain Bacteria; kingdom Pseudomonadati; phylum Bacteroidota; class Chitinophagia; order Chitinophagales; family Chitinophagaceae; genus Chitinophaga; species Chitinophaga oryzae. The sequence goes on along the minus strand of NZ_CP051204.2, from coordinate 6,309,820 downwards.
GACTTCTGGAGATAGAGCATGCGGTGAATATGTTGCAGGAAATGTATGGACGGGAAGCAGATGCTGCCCTGTTTATTGAAAGATACAGGAGGGTACTGGTAGCGGCCAACCGGCTGTTCTCAAAGTATCAGCAGGGAAAAGCACCTGTTAGGGGAGATGTCGTCAATTTTACCAATCCGCAGAGCAGTAGCGGAAATGCAGCGTTTGTGACCACGTGGGAACAATTTGCAGGCGGAGCTTACAATGAAGTGTCGTTGAAAAAATGCGATCATATGAAGGTGTTTGAAGAGGCTGAAAATGTCGAAATGATCAGTAGGATAATTATGCGCAGATACCATTCCCGGCAGCAGGAGAAGGACCTTTCACCACTCTAGGAAAATATCGGTAATTTCTTGCGAGATAATCTGCAAATGATTTGGATGTTGAACTATTTTAGTATAAATTTATTTTATTGTTGTTAATCGGATTTCCTTAATTCAATTTACTGTTATGCATGTACCCGAAATAATCGAAGTTAAAGATGCCTTGGACCGGTTAGTTGCTGATGGTGTTGTGGATGCCTGGGAGTTGCCCTATGAAAACTTAATTACACGCAGAAGTGCCGCCACTTTTTTTGTGCGGCCTAAGCAGGATGCCGGAAGGATATGGGATGAACTGTCCAGGTTCGGAGACTTTAGTTTTCGGATTAACACAGAAAAGAAGCTGTCGGCACTGGACTACAGAGTAACATTCAGCCGGGAAGAAAAAGAAAAAAATGCCACGTTAGGGAATGCCTGAATATCCACGTTGTGATAGTTTTACAGGGATATATGCTGTCCGTATCCTGATCGTATTGCCTTAATGCCATTTCGTTAGCCAGGGATTTTTGTATCTGTTGCCAACTACTGTAGCATGTGTTTATCCACTAATAACTTTTACATCTATGGAACAACGTAGTAAAACCCTCAGGGAAAAGGTGTCTGACTTCCGTATTTATAAAGCGGATAATAATCTTGATGAAAAAGATAATCTGGACGAATTGCCTGAAGAAGCCGCTGTTTATGCTATTAGCGGCAGGAAGAACGGTACCCCTGCCAACTGTCGTCTGGTTAATTATGCCGATAATCTCCGTGAAGCAATTAAAAGACATTTTAGCACTGCAGAGCCCCAGCCCTGTTTGCGGCAGTTTATGCAGTCCATCAAAATAAAAACTGTTGACTATCTCCTGATGCCCGGCGCCAGCGAGGAAGAAGTGGCCGCTGTCTTAAGTGAATGGAAAACGTTTTACAAACCTGAGTGCAATGAGCAGCTCAATCAGGTATTTTAAAGTGATCAATTAAAATCGACATAACAATGATAGATGATTTAGTTCAGAGACTGGCCACGGGAGATCATCCTGTTGAAGCCGCACGGCCGGAGAAAACTGTATTGGCGCTGAAAGAATGCCTGGACAGGGGATACCTGCATATTATGTTCAAAGACACCGAGACGGAGTTGGGGATCCAGATTGACCAGCCTCATTCAAAACTCGATGCAGACTTTGGGAACCGGAAAGGTACTATTCATGTTGAAGGAGGTGTGACGCTAAATTATGTCAGGACCCGCCTGATAGCTGATATTGACCTTTCGACGCTGGAGGGAACAGGCCGCCTGGTGCCAGTTTCAGAAGATGAGTATAAAAGAATGATGGCCGGAGTTGCCGATTCTGTACGGTAGCACCCCGCGTTTCCCGGAATAGGAAGGAGTATTTATTTGTTTGACTGCTTGTGCAAAACAAGCTTATTGGTTATTTCATGCCTGATATCAGCCTTTTTATGATCCCGTTTGCCGGCGGAAGCAGATATTCTTTTGAAGTGTTCAGGACATTGTGTGGCGATAAGCTGAATGTATGTTGCCTCGAATTACCGGGACGGGGGGCCAGAATGGAAGAACCCCTTTTGTCTGAGATAGCAGAAATGAGCGATGATGTTTTTGAGCAGATCAAAGACAGGCTGTATCAACCATATGCTGTTTTTGGCCATAGTATGGGCGCCATCATCGGTTACCTGGTTGTCAAAAAAATCCATGCTGCCGGTCTGCCCATGCCGCTTTGTTTTTTCCCATCCGGAAGAGGTGGCCCCTCTGCGGATAAAAACGACAGGCAATACCACCTGCTGCCCCGGGATCAGTTTTTTGTAAAACTCAAAGAGCTGAATGGCATGCCTGAAGCGTTTTTTGAGGATGCGTCGTTGCTGGAATTCTTTGAGCCGATTATCCGGGCAGATTTTAAGGCTATAGAAACTTATTCCTGGGAACAGACTCCTCCGTTTGATGTTCCTGTTTGTGTAATAACAGGGACCAACGATGATATTACTATGCAGGAATTACAAGCATGGCAACACGAAACAACAGCACCGGCAGAAGTAACCGAAATAGAAGGTACTCATTTTTTTCTGTTTGAACATCCTCATCAGGTGGCAGAAATCATTCTGAAAAAATTATCACTATATGCTGTCCGATACTGAGCAACTGGTATATCTTAAACCAAACGTGGTCATCGAGCCGCTTTTTAATAAATGGTACGCCTGGTCACACCTGATTTCGCCGGCCACCGCCGCCATGAATATTGTGGAAAAACACCTGAAGATTATGGATTCCTATATTCAGGCGCCCAGGACCCATGCGGCTGCTGCTAAGAATCCAAAGCTGCTGGGTGGCCCGTTCATGGACTATCCAACTGAAAAAGTGGCGGAAATTAAGCAACTTAAATCCCATATTGAAGAAATATCCGCTAACAGTATCGTTCTTCATAAAGCTTTCCGGGATCTCAATTCCATGCTCAAAAGCAAAGCAAAAGGATTCAACCTGTCGGAATTGTATAAAGAAATTCCCGGACCATTGCAGGGATATGTAGAACTGGTATATGACCTGGACAATCACCCGTCTTACAGAATATTTGAGTCGTTGCTTTTTAACAGCGAATTCTATAATAAAAAATCCCAGACGTTTGCACTATGGGTGACAGACAACGATGACCGGCCCTTTGCCCTGAGTACGCCCAAACTGAATGATGACAACGTACTGCATGCAGACCTTCCCTTTGAAAGTGACATCATTGATGAGTTAAGCAAAATGAAACGTATCCCGGGATCGCTGGAGCAGATAAAAAATCGTTTTTCTCTCAATGAGAAGGATCGCGCGTTGTTCGATAGCTTTTTCACAAAAGCCGCTCCGCCTGTATATCAGAAGTATAACGGTGATAAGATCCGGATGCGCTATTTCGGCCATGCCTGCATTTTAGTGGAGACAAAGGAGGTGACGATACTGGTGGACCCCCTGATCAGTTATTATGGATATCAGTCGGAAGTATCCCGGTTTTCGGACATGGACCTGCCGGATACGATTGATTATGTTTTTATTACGCACAATCATCAGGACCATTTGTTGTTTGAGACCCTGATTCCCTTACGGCACAAGATCAGGCATATTGTAGTGCCGGGGAACAGCAAAGGCAGGTTACAAGACCCCAGCCTCAGATTAATGTTTAATAACATCGGGTTCGACAATGTTATTGAAATTGATGATATGGACCGGATCTGCCTGGACAACTGCGCCATCACGGGATTACCCTTTCTCGGGGAACATGCTGATCTGGATATTCAGTCGAAGCTCTGTTATCACGTGAAGATCGGTGACTTTGCTGTGATTTTCGCTGCTGATTCCTGTATTCTTGAGCAGAAAGTATATGAGCATGTTCATCGTATCGTAAAAGATGTGGATGTGCTGTTTCTTGGCATGGAGTGCGATGGCGCACCGTTGTCATGGATATATGGCCCGCTGTTGGACGCCCGGATTGAGAAGGACATGGATGACTCACGGCGGTTAAGCGGATCGAACTTTGAACGGGGAATGAAACTGGTAGATGTTTTTAACCCGAAAGAAGTGTATGTCTATGCCATGGGGATGGAGCCGTGGCTGAAGTTCATCAGTAGCATAAAATATACTGCATACTCAAACCCTATTATAGAATCAGGAAAACTGATAGATCATTGTCTGGAAAGAGGAATTACAGCAGAAAGATTGTTTGGTGAGAAGGAATTATTGCGTTCTAACTAACTTATAAAAGCTTTGTTATGCTTTCATTATTGTCTGCTTTAGAGTCCAGGATTGGTTTAACGCCTGTTCGGCGACTGGATGTTGATAATATCAACCTTTTTACTAAGCTGGAATTTTGCAATATGTCCGGAAGTATTAAGGACCGCGCTGCCATCAGTATTCTCAAAGATGCCGTCAGGAATAAAGAAATAGATGCTGGTTCAACCATCGTGGAGTCCAGCTCTGGTAATCTGGCCATCTCTCTTGCTCATATGTGCCACACACTGCAACTTCCGTTTGTGGCCGTGATAGACCCTAATATCAATAGTACTTACGAGCAAATGCTCCGGTTGCTGTCGGTAGATACCAGAAAAGTAGATAAAATGGACGAAAAACAAGGCTATCTGCTGAACAGAATAGAAACGGTCAAGGCGATATGCGCATCATCCGATAATACCTTCTGGACAAACCAGTATGGTAATGAGTCCAATTACAGAGGGTATTATCAGCTGGCCAAAGAGGTTAAAGATGTGTTGCCCTCATTGGATTATCTGTTTGTGGCCGTTAGCTCCGGTGGTGCAGTGACTGGCCTTTCCTGCGCGCTAAAAGAATATTATCCTAATATGGAGGTGGTAGCTATCGATGTTGAGGGATCTGTGATATTCAGGGATGAGCCCCGTAAACGCTATATATCCGGCATCGGTTCCAGTTTGCGGTCCCCGATTATTGAGCATGCCAGGATAGACCAGGTAATGCATATTTCCAACATGGACCTCATCAGGGGGTGCCATGAGCTGCTGAAGGAACAGCATATTTTCGCGGGAGGCTCTACTGGTGCTATATACTATGCCATCAGGCATCGCTTTGACTTTCCTAAATCGGCTGTGAAGCCCAATGTGCTGTTTTGTTGTGCCGATGGTGGGCATGCATACCTCGACAACGTGTATAACAAAGCCTGGGTCGATTCCTTTATTACTGAAACTGAATTTACTGCGACATGCTCTATCTGAATGCACAACACATTATGGAATTGGGCATCAGCTGGGAGGATATTCAACATGATATTGTGAGGTGTATCCGTATCGCTGATGAAAATGACTATGCACAACCGCTTAAGCCATATTTAAAGTATGGTAATCCCAGAAACCGTATTATCGCAATGCCGGCATACATAGGCGGCGATATAGCAATGGCGGGGATTAAGTGGATTGCCAGTTTTCCGGACAATATAAAATCGGGTATTCCGAGGGCAAATTCGGTAACTGTCCTCAATAATGCCGCTAACGGAGTTCCTCTATGTATTATCAATACAAGCGTGATCAGTGCTATTCGTACCGCCGGCGTATCGGCAGTCGTGTTATCAGCCTATAGGAAGGCTTCCGGTAATGTAAGAAAGAAGGTGGGGATCGTCGGGTATGGTCCTATTGGCCGGCTTCATAGCGAGATGTGCCAGGCGTTGTTGGGGGATGATATGGAGCAGTTGCTGCTCTTCGATATACAGCATATTGATACCGGAAACCTACCCCTTTCCCTGAAAGAAAAAACGGTGGTTTGCGACTCATGGCAGCAGGTGTATGAAGCGGCGGACATCTTTATAACCTGTACGGTTGCCAGCACGCCCTATATCGATTTACTGCCGGCGAAGGGGACGCTGCATCTGAATGTTTCCCTGCGCGATTATGGCCTCTCCGCAATGCGCGCGTTTGATGTGGTGATCGTCGATGATTGGGAGGAGGTTTGCCGTGAGGGAACCAATATTCAGCAGTTGCATCAGGCAGGGGGCTTTTCGAGTACCGACGCACTCACGCTTTCATCAGTAGTGAGCGATGGATTTAGTTCCCGGCAGCTGTCCAATCATGCCATCATTTTTAATCCGATGGGCCTGGCGGTATTTGATATGACCACAGCCAGCCATTACTACAGAAGGGCACAGAAAGAACAAATCGGCATATCCCTGGAGTAACCAGAAAGGTTGTTGGGCTACCGTCCGTATACAGGATATACTTAATACTATTCTTCATTTAGAATTTGCTTTGTATGGAACAAAATTATGATGCCTATACAGCGGAAGATCATCAGAACTGGAGCATCCTTTTCGATCGCCAGAATAAAGCAGTGCTGCATCTGGCGGCAAACGCCTTTCGTAGCGGATTTCTGCAACTGGACCTGAATCCTCACCGGATTGAAAATATACCTGTCCGCAACATCACAATGAAGCAGAAGTTTGGGTGGCAATTGCATCCGGTATCGGGATTGTTGCCCTTGGATGAATTTCTGAATCTGTTGATCAACAAAGAATTCCCGGTTACGGTATATATGCGGAGAAAGGAAGAACTGGAGTTTAGTGAGCTGCCGGACATCTTTCATGATTTATACGGGCATGCGCCGATGCTGGCAAGTCCCGTTTTCAGCGAGTTTATCTCCCGTTATGCGGAAATAGCGATCGGTTATATCAATGATCCGGAAGCCGTGGAATATATGAGCCGTTTTTACTGGTACACGATGGAAATGGGGTTAATAGAGGAGGAAGGAAAACTGAAACCGTTCGGCAGTGCTATCCTCACTTCTGCCGGCGAAATGGAGAATATCGTTAGTCCGGATGTCCCCAAACGTCCTTTTGATGTCGATGATGTATTGAATGCACCATACGACAGCTTTAACCTGCAGACACAGTATTTTTATCTGCAATCATTTGAACAGTTATTTGACGCCCTGGGAACATTCAGGCAAACTTTACAGAACAAAGCTTTTGCAACAAAATAAAGAAGCTTCCTCAAAAGGAAATTATGGCTGGTAAAGGAACCTATCTGGAAATGCTGAAAGTGCTGCAGGGAAGATCCAAATATTTCCTCCCGTTATTGCTGATACTGGGAGGAAGTAATGTGGTCTGGAATGCAGGACTGCTGATGCTTATTAATAAAGTGCTCAACAGAGAAACGCTGCCTTATTTTGGAGGGCAGTCCTGGCCTTTGTTTATCGGGCTGCTGGTGCTGTCTTATTGGGTAAGCAGGCTGTTTCAGCGCTATCTGATCAGGATTAGCAATGAGCTGGCTTTTGAATATGAAATGAAATTGTTTAACTCCCTGCGCTCCTCCTCCTATGAGAATATTATGACGCTGGGAACAGAGAAGATCTATGCGTTGATGGAAGACACACAGGTGGTAAGTGAATTTCCCCAGCATTTCATTCAGCTCGTGAACTCAGCGATTATTGTGGCCATAGGTATCATATACCTGTTTACTATTTCTGTTCCTGCCGCAGCCCTGGTACTTGGCGTAATGCTGTTGCTGGCGGCGCTCTATTTTTATAAAAATATCCGCATTGTACAGTATCTTAATGAAACACGCTCTCTGTCTGATTCCTATCATGTAAGTATCCGGGATTTGCTTAACGGGTTTAAAGAAGTGAAAATGAGTAGCCGGAGAAATGATAATCTCTATTTCAAACATCTCAATAAAAACCGGCTGGTGGCGAAAACGCTTAATTATAAAATCCTGCAAGGCTGGCTGAACAACGATCTGCTGGGGAGATACAGCTGGTTTCTGATCATCGGTGTGATTCTCTACCTGCTTCCTTCCATGTTTGGTATGCAGACCGAAAATATTACCACATTTGTTGTCACACTGCTGTTTCTAAGCGGTCCTATCGGTGAACTGATTGCCTTTATCCCGCATTATTCCAGGGTGGCAATGGCTATCGGAAGATTGAAAGTTTTTGACGAAACCATTCGCCATACACATACAAGCATTATGATGAAAATGCATGACGATGGCGGCGGCGCCGAATTAGCGGGCTCTTTTTCAGACATCAGGCTGGATAACATACTTTATTATCATCAGCAGGAGGACAATAATGTGTTCACGGTTAAACTGGACCATCTCACCATCAGAAAGGGAGAGCTGGTGTTTGTGACCGGTGGAAACGGCAGCGGTAAAACAACCTTCATCAATATCCTTGCAGGGTTGGTGCAGCCACGGGAGGGAGACGTCAGCTATAACGGTATTCCGGTCACTGAAGACCTTAGTCAGCATTACAGAAACAAATTTGCCGTTATTTTCGGTGACAATCATTTGTTTACCGAAAACTATGACGACGCAAAAATCAGCAGGGAAAATCCACAGCTGATGGATCTGATAGAACAGATGAAGCTGACGGACATTATTGTGATCAATGAAGAGCGGAATAAGCTGGAGACAGAACTGTCCAAAGCCCAGCGAAAAAGACTGGCCATGATTTATGCATTGCTGGAACAAAAAGAAATCCTGATTCTGGACGAATGGGCGTCCGATCAGGATTCCCATTTCAAGAGTTATTTTTATCTGCAATACCTGGGCAGGCTGAAAGCTATGGGAAAGACTATTATCGCGGTTACTCACGACGATCTTTTCTTTGACTGTGCTGACAGAGTAATACGATTTGACTACGGGAGGATTCTGTATGACCGTAAGGTTGACAGGGTGGCGTTAACCTGACCAGGCAAATTTGTTGTTCATTATTATTAACCGCCAATTAACGCTTATGAGTGATGTTCCTTTTGTCTTGGTCAATTTTAAGCAACTTACCGGCAAAGCCGCTACAGAAGTGGCCGTGGCTTTTAATGAGTTGAGTCTTTCCATAGGAAGGAAGTATACTATTGCAGTGGCGGTCCAGCCCTGCGACGTTGGCGAAGTTGCTTCCAATACTGATCTTCCGGTTTTTGTACATGATATCTACTCTGAGACGCCACTTTATATGCTTTTTAATTCAGGTTTCTTTCAAAGTGACCGGATTGGCGGAATATTGATCAACCATCCGCAAAAGCGCCTGGGGGTGAAAGATATGCACAGGAATTTTCAATGTGCTAAACTAAAAAGCATCAGTACCATTTTTGCGGCGCTGGACGTAGCCGAGGCAGGCAGGCTGAATGCCACCTATTCGCCGGACTATATCGCTATAGAGAATGAAAGGTTGATCGGAAAGGAGCTTTCTATCAGGAACGAATGTCCTGAAGTAGTGGATACGGCCGTCCGGGACATACCCAACCGCATATTGTTTGGCGCCGGCATAAGGTCTGCCGAGGATATACAATTTGTCATTAATAATGGAGCTTCCGGCGTACTGTTGTCAAGCTCCGTGCTGGCTCATCATAATCCGCCGGTTGCGCTCAGGAATATGCTGGATGTTTAACGGGATACAGGAAACGTACAAAAAACAAAATCCAAACTGTTTTGCGATGAATAATAATGTTGAAGTTTACCAGGTTTGCACCAACTCAAATTGCGGCCATACCTTCGATCTTTCTGTCATGCTTTTTAAGTGTCCGGATTGTGGCGCCTCACTGGAATATCAAATGACGGGCACATATTCAGGTCCGTCAGGCGACCGGTCCGATTTGTGGGCTCATTTTGATATGCTTCCGCTGTCAGACCCCCATCATATTATTTCTCTTGGAGCGGGAAACAGCGAAATTATCCACATGGAGGAGCTCAGCAGGGAATTGAATGGCGCTGAGTTGTACCTGATGTGCGATAGCGGAAAAAACCCTACCGGCACATTCAAGGACCGTGAAGCGTCTGTTATTATGAGCCGGTGCCGCGAAATAGGGCTGGATAATCTGGTCTTCTATTCCACCGCCAATACCGGGCGTTCCTATACGCACTTCGCTGCTCATCTGGGACTCACAACCTATCTTTTTATGCCCAGCCAGTGTGCGTATAAGAATACTTCCTTTATCAGGAGGAATGAGAACAATTTTATTATTTATGTAGACGAAAATTATTCACGAATTGCACCTTATACCAAAGAGTTTGTTGCGGTAAATGGTTTAACGGCCATCGCTCCGATGCACGACAGAATTGAATCCTATGCGACCGTCGCTTATGAGCAATTCAATAAACTGCCTGATTGCAAGTATTTTGTGCAGACTATAGCCAGCGGCATGGGAGTGATTGGTTTTTATAAGGGACACCGGAACCTCTTACGCATGGGAGTACAGTCGGCAGAGGCTATCCCGAAAGTGATCTGTGTCCAGTCGGAAGAGATGAATATCATGTCGACGGCCTATAACAGTGGGTGGCCCACATTGACGGATGATCATCTGCCAAAAGTGTTTAGGGAGAATCTGTTTGAACCGACGCTAAATTCCACTAATCCGGTTAATAACTATCCGCAGCTGAAAAGTACATTGGATGAAAACAATGGCATTATTACCGATGTCTCCCCCAAGCAGGCACTCAGCGAAGAGCCATTGATTATCCGGGTGTTAAAAGAGCGCAATATTTCTCTGCGGGCAGATCTTGAAAAATCCCTGATGATCGGTTATGCAGGCGTGGTTAAACTGGCACGGCAGGGCCGTTTTAAGAAAGGGGAAAAAATACTGTTATTGTCATGCGGAAGGGGAAGAGATACAACTACTGACCTGCTGAGTCCTGATGCGGTGATAGATACCCGAAAACGTGACCCGGCCGATTTATATAAACAGTTAAGCACACCGAAAGAAATATATACCAGCTTATAATGTATAACCAGTATGAAAGGAACTGCGATAATTACCGGAGGGATCAGGGGAATTGGACAGGCGATCTCGCTGCGCCTGGCCAGGGATGGGTATAATATAGTATTAAACTATCTGAGGGACGACCGGCAGGCAGAAAAAACCCGTGACCTCTGCCTTCAGTATACAGAAAATGTGCTGCTTCAGAAAGCGGATGTAGCCTCTGCAGAAGAGGTACAGGCCATGGTGCATACGGCTGTCAGAAAGTTTGGCACATTAGCGGTGCTGGTCAACAATGCTGGTGTAAATATTGATAAAGCATTGTTAAAAATGACCGAGGAAGACTGGGACAGGGTGGTGGATACAAATATGAAAGGTATATTTGTTGTAACGCGCGAGGTGGCGAGATATATGCTGGAGCAGCGAAGCCGTGGGAGTATAATCAATATTGGCGCAACCACGGGTATCAGCGGACGGAAAAACGGGTTGAATTATTGTGCTTCAAAGGCCGGTGTTCTTGTAATGACCAAGTGCCTGGCCATGGAACTGGGCCCTTCTATTCGCGTTAATTGTATTATTCCGGGGTTTACAAGAACAGATGAAACTGAAGAACGCTTTCAGCTCCAAACCAGAATGGAAGAAGAGCTGGGCCGCAGAAGAATTCCACTGGAACGTATAGGCGTCCCCGATGATGTAGCAGCCGCGGTAAGTTTTCTGGTCTCCGACCAGGCCGAATACATAAACGGGCAGAAACTGATTATCGACGGAGGAGAATACATGTACTGATTAATAATATTCAAACCTTATTTGATGGAGCCCAATTCACCTGATTGCAACCTCAGTATTCCCGTAAATAACGAGCTTACGAAATATAGTTATCTTCAGGACAAAGGAAACTCCTTTCCGCTGGTAATAGAACCGGCGTCTGACGTGGTGGACCCGGTAGCCTGGATACAGCGTAACAGGGATTCCTTTGAACAACATCTTGTCAGATACGGAAGCATACTCCTGAGAGGTTTTGAAGTCAGAAATATCAACGATTTTAGCCGGTTTATCAGTTGCTTCAATGCACAACCGCTGGAGTATATGTTCAGATCGTCTCCCCGGAAGGAATTGGATAAATCGGTGAAAAATATTTACGAATCAACATCCTATCCCAGCGATAGGATCATTCATTTGCACAACGAATCATCATATAGCAGAATTTGGGGGCGTAAAATAGTTTTCTGTTGCCTCACCCCTGCGACAGAGGGAGGAGAAACGCCCATCGCCGATTCCCGTAAAGTATTGCGTGATATTCCATCCCGGCTGCTTGATAAGTTCCGCAGCAAAGGCGTGAAGTATAAACGGAATCTTTTCGCTGATCTGGGCATGCCCTGGCAGGAAGTGTTCCAGACAGAGGACCGGAAGATGGTGGAGGACATTTGCAGAAAGAATAATATCAGCTTCACCTTTCTCGATAATGATCACGTGGTACTGGAATGGACCAAGGAAAAAGCGATATATCAACACCCGGTATCGGGTGAACAAACCTGGTTCAATCATGTCTACTTCTTTAATAAATACTCGCGTTATCAGGAATTAGGCATGGCATTCGATGACTTTTTACCGGAGGAATACATCACTTCCGATACTTTTTTGGGTGACGGTACCGAAATTACAGCAGATGAATACAGGGAGATAGCACATGCATTTGCAAAAAATACAGTATCTTTTCCATACCAGCAGGGAGATATCCTCTTTCTGGACAACCTATTGACAGCGCACGGAAGAAACAGCTTTAAAGGAGACCGCGTTATTGCTACTGCTGTTATAGAAGCTGATCATGATCCGGACTACCGGTCCTGGAGTGATTTCGATAAATCAGATACCTGACTTTTTAAACCGGGATGTGAGGCACGCCTTGTATAAAAGGCTGCTATCAGTCAATTCTATTGGTTTTTTATGATCAAATACTATCTAAGCCTTACTTTCAGGAACCTGCGAAAACATAAAGGCCTGGCCATTATGAACCTGGTAGGATTGTCCATTGGCATTGCTGCCTGCATTATTATTTTTTTTTATGTAAGGTCGGAGCTGACTTATGATCTTTACAACGAAAAAGCGGACCGTATCGTAAGGATCACCACCAGCCTGCACACACCGGAAGGAGATATCCGGTTAGCCACATCCCCTTATCCGCTGGCGCCGGCATTAAAAAATGCCTATGCCGAAGTGGAGGAAGCTGTGCGCCTGCAACAATACAGCACTGTAGTAAAGTCTAACGGAGAGATGGTCCGCGAATCTCATTTTTATCAGGCTGATCCGCAGATATTTTCTGTTTTTACCTTTCGGTTTCTGGAGGGCAGTCCTGCTACCGCATTGAGCGAGCCCAATTCAATAGTGCTGACTGAAACTACTGCAAAAAAATATTTTGGCGCAGGCCCTGCATTGGGAAAGGTAATATATGCCGACGGGAAACCATTGCAGGTTTCCGGGGTGGTGAAAAACAGGCCTGCCAATTCAGATATTCAGATAGATGCACTTTTATCAGTCAATTTTTCAAAATATACTTCCTGGATGGGAGAGGATTTTTCTGCCTATACCTTTGTATTGTTCCGGTCAGCTCCGGACTATAGCAAGATAGCCAGGAACCTGCAAACGATGGTGGATGAGTTTGTAAAACCGGAGCTGATGCGTGATGAACAAACAGGAGTGAGCCTTAGTTTTGAGGCAGAACCACTGGCAATGGTTCATTTCAGTAAGGACAAGCTGGTGGATACACCCAAGGGAAACAGACAATTTGCCTATTTCTTTTCGGTGTTGGCGGTCTTTATCCTATTCATGGCGTTACTGAATTATATAAATAATTCCATTATCAAATCAGCAGAACGGGCAAGGGAAGTGGGTGTGAGAAAGGTCAGCGGCGCGCTGCCGGCCCAGCTGATTTCACAGTTTATGTTTGAATCATTGGTGCTGGTTGCCTTTGCATGGCTGATTGCAATAGGCATCGCTTTTCTGACGCTACCCTTTTTCAATAGCATCCTGGAAACAAAGATTACTTTCAGCTGGCAGAGCAATTTTATTTTTATTGTTCCTGCCTTTATAGCAACGGTGTTTCTGGCTGGTTTATACCCTGCGTTCGTACTGTCTTCTTTTCAGCCTGTTAAAGTACTGAAGGGGACGTGGAAACATGGAAAGTCCATCGTGCTGACGCGCCGAATACTGACCGGCGGACAATACGTTATCACGATCATTTTAATTACGGGAACAATCGCTATTTTTTCGCAGCTTCGTTACCTGCAGAAGAAAGATCCCGGGTTTAACAGAGACCAGGTGGCACTGATCGCATTGCCTAACGATTCAATTTATAAACAACGGGCAGAGGCTTTCTACCAGGCCCTTCGTGCAAGACCGGAGGTAAAAGGCGTTACGGCAGGCACCGGACTGCAGTCCGACGGTATACCCATGTCTAATACGATCGTGACTTCGGGCAACGGACAACGCAAAGAAACCATGTGCAATTATTTTTTTATTGATAAGGATTTCCTGTCAGTACTAAAGATTCCTCTGGCTGAGGGGCGTAATCTTTCACCTGATTTTGGTACTGATTTAAAGCAGGGCTTCCTGGTGAATGAGGCCTTTGTCAGGAAAATGGGCTGGAAAAGGGCTATTGACCAGCCAATTGAAGGATTTGAACGAAAAGGGAAAGTGGTTGGAGTGGTCAGGGATTTTTATTATAAATCATTTCATAATTTTCTCGAGCCGCTGGTGATGGTATATGATACTGTAGGCGTGTTGGATTTTATGGTGAAAATTAATGAGAAAGATATGGCCGGGCTGAAGAGCACATGGACTGATTTTTTCCCTGATCAGCCGTTTGCCTATGAGTTTTTGGATACCAGGTTCAATGCTTTTTACCGGAAGGATGTATTGACAATGAACCTGTTTAATTGTTTTACTTTTCTGGCAATTATTATTTCCTGTTTGGGACTTTATAGCCTCATATCGCTGATCGCCATTCAGCGTACGAAGGAAATGGGGATACGAAAGGTGCTGGGCGCCTCTCTCCTGCATATTATTTTTATCCTTGTCAGGGACTTCCTGAAAATTATCCTGATCGCTGCGTTTATCGGCTTGCCCGTGGCTGGCTACTTTGTATATCGCTGGCTGTCGTCATATGCCTATCATGTTCAGATGGCCTGGTGGATGTTTTTGCTGCCCTTGCTGCTGGTATTGCTTATCTCGTTGCTGATAACCGGGCGGGAAGTGCTGCGTGCTGCGGTGGTAAACCCCGTTGATGTACTCCGGGCCGACTAGGTACAGAAGGTTGCTCAGAGCGCAGTAACGTACACCATGTATTGATGCGGTGGTACCCGCCATTGGCCCTGGCTTTGTGATCTGACAAAACTGCTGGCGCGGCCTCCGGGTTTAATTTCATAATGGATAGGCCCGCTGTTTTTATGCTGAGATGGAATGAACTCAATCGCGACAATAACATCACCGCGTAAATAAATATTTTCCGCCGACAAATCAAATTTAAGCCACCCCGGCTCGAGTTGATGAGTCTGGATAATATTCTGTTCAAGCATACGGGCGGAAGGACGCTGTCCGTCAAACTGATAAAAATTGATCCGGAACGTACCGCTGTCTTTCCTTGCATCGGTTAATTTCAGGTTGACGGATATTATTTTAGATAAAGCGGTGTCAAGCCTGATGAGTTGCGCGATTTCAAAGATGTCGTTCTGATTGGTACTGCCATCCGTAAAATGCAGCAGTGATCGTTTGCTTCCGGGACCCAGTTTCCTTGCGGATATTTTTTTGGAATAAACGGTAACCGATGCCAATTGCCGCTCTTTCAGTGACATAGCAATTGTGGTGTGCCCGTTGTCCGGAAGCTGTTTGACTGGTAATGACAACGTAGTATAACCTGGCAGGGAAAAAGTAAGGCTGTTGCCTGTCAGAGAGTCCGGAATACTGATGGAAAAGGTGCCGTCTTTTTGTGAAATTGCGCCGGTATTCTTTTGCCAGATACCAATGTTTACAAAAGGAAGCGCTTCTTTGGTACGCCCGTCAATTACCTTACCGGTCACAATATGCTGGGAAACGGCGGTAAGATGACATAGCAGGAAAAGTGATGCCGGAATAACTGGTGTTTTTTTCATGATATCTTTTTTATTGTACGGTTGCTGGTGATTTTCCGGCCCCCTGGTGGGTTAACGAAGAGGCTTTGTTATATGATCTATACTATCACTGTAATATATGAATAAAATATCGCTTTGTACTGTCTGCATGAACAGATTATCCTATTTGTGTGAAACACTGCCCGCTAATATTCAGCAAAACAGCAGATTTCCGTTTGTTGAATTTGTAGTATTGAATTACAACTCCCGTGACGGAATGGATGACTGGATGAAAAATAACATGCAGGAACATATCGAGTCGGGTATCCTGAAATATTATGTAACCACAGAGCCAGCGTACTTCGATCTTTCACATTCGAAAAATTTGGCACTGAAGCTGGCTTCCGGCGATATCATTGGTATGCTGGATGCAGACAATTATGCGGGAGTGGATTACGTAAATTGGGTAAACGATGCTTTTGAAGAAAATGGTAAAAACACGGTGGTCACTACACTTCGGCGGGATTTCATCCCCTACCGGGACCAGGGAGGGAAACTCTGCTTTCACCGCGATCTGCTGCATGCGGTAAATGGTTTTGATGAATCGATGAAAGGTTATGGCGTGGAGGATGTTGATCTTGTTAACCGGCTTGAGAAGATTGGAGGCAGAAGAGTCTACATCAGCAATGAAGTGCACCTTAAATTCATCAGCCATTCCAATGAAGAAAGACTGAAGAACTTTTACCTGAGTAATAATCTGGAGAGATTGTTTCTGCGTATTTCGGGGACAATGAAAACGGAGAGCGGTGTGCTTTATCTGCTAAAGGACGGCCGTTTTTACAGAACCGGCTATCAATATGATGAAATGCTGAGACATAACCTGGTACTGACATACGGCGGGTGGACGCTCAAAGAAGGAATGAACCATAGCGGAAGCTACAGGGAGACGGGAGAAGGGGTGCTGCTGGAATATGAAAATGGCGGGCAGAGTTTGTATCGGGAGGAAGGCCCCGGAATGCTCAGTTCCTCCGGTATGGATGGTGAGTATCTATGGGAACAAGTGAGGGAAAATGACGAATTGTTTGAAGATCTGTTGATGGGGTATGGCGAATGCTTAAATCGGTCCAGATACAGGACGAATGACAGAAGTACGGGTGTCGTAAATTCCGGTGGATGGGGAAGAGGGGTGGTATATAAGAATTTTGATTATATGAACCCTGTCCGCGTAGATTGATGGGGAAAATGAATAATTATGGGAAGGATTGTTATGTTGATAGTTTTCTTGTCCGTTATGTTGTACGTGCGTTTGCCCGTGGCTGCACAAGTAAGTATTAAAGGCAGTGTAGTCAGCGCCGCAGACGGTAAACCGCTTCCGTTTGTAAATATTGGTATCAGGCATAAAAACAGAGGAACTGTTTCACGCGAAGATGGGACCTTCTTTATTGAAATACCATCGCAGCAGGTGCATGACACACTGACCTTTTCCCTGGTTGGATACGGCACTATCGGCCTTCCGGTAAAAGCGGTGGCCGCCAATTCCCGCATAACGCTGTCAGAAAAGCCTAAACAGCTAAATACAGTGACAATTCAGGCAGAAAAGATGGTGGAGGCAAAGTTCGGGATCGTAAAATACCGGCCACTTATACACTTTACGGATCGCAGTACCAATCAGGATGATATCTTCG
Organism: Chitinophaga oryzae; assembly: GCF_012516375.2. Lineage (NCBI taxonomy): Bacteria > Pseudomonadati > Bacteroidota > Chitinophagia > Chitinophagales > Chitinophagaceae > Chitinophaga > Chitinophaga oryzae. Next base: position 6,292,508 of record NZ_CP051204.2, on the reverse strand, counting down.
AAATAGCCCAGCTGGTCAGGCTGGACACCATTCCATCCAGAATAACGTCTGTAAATCTTTTTATTGGAGAGACACGAAAAGACAGTGCGGTTTTCAGGATAAACTTCTATCGGTACGACGGTAATCAGCCAGAAGGGAGGGTTGTTGAGAAGAATATTATACAAACACATGCCGTACAGAAAGGATGGCTGAAATTTAACCTGGTAAATGATGTAGTCTACCTGAAAGGGGACGTTGTTGTAGGCATTGAATTTATGCCGTCGACCGAAAAGACGGACCCGATAGCTTATGAATTGAAACTGGGAGGTGCAGCTAAAAGTTTTGTAAGGACCCAAAGCCATGGCGACTGGATCATACCTCCCCACCATTATCGTATGTTTGTAACCGCGCTGGTGACGGATAATGCACGCAAAAAAAACCATAATACCGCTGAAGAAAGAGAGGCGGTACCGGCTTTCAGATTATATGCCAGCGCTGTACAGGATAGCTTTTCTGTTTTTGTGAGGTTGCCGGCGGGGTACGGCAGGAAAATGAATAAAAAACACCCGGTAGTATACCTGTTGGATGCTAACGCCTATTTTGATCAGGTAGCTGATTTTATGGACGGGGAAAATAAGCGGGATGCCGCTTCCGGTCCCATTTTAATAGGAGTTGGTTATGCCGATTTTGCGCAGAATGACACACTCCGGAACCGGGATTACACCTTTCCGCAGGCCTCGCCTGAAGATAGCTTCGCTCTCAGCGGAGGTGCGAACAGATTCCTTCGCTTTCTTCAAACAGAATTAATACCTTTTATAGATGCACATTATCTCACAGATACAACTCACCGTACCCTGATGGGGCATTCGCTGGGCGGCTATTTTACCGTATATGCTATGGAGCAGCAGCTGGCCGGAGGACGCGTTTATTTTAGCAACCTGGTGGCTGCCAGTCCTTCGCTTTCTTACTGTAACAATTATCTGATCCGGCAATTGTCAGGCAGTAGCAGCCCGCATGGATCAGCGCCGGCCAATCTCCTGCTCACCATCGGATCACTGGAGAATGATGGGAAACTATCCTTGCCGGACGAATTTACTGTCATAATAAAAGCACTGTCTGCAGATACCGGGAAAAAAGTCAACGTCAGCACAGAGGTATATAAAAACTACGACCACATGGAAACCGCCGTAAGGACATTCAAAGACGCACTGGATAAGATCAGGGTTGCCGGTACAAAACCCTGAAGGCTTTACTGGACGCGCAGGGGAATATACTGAAGGACAGAAAAAAAGGGAGGCCGTTTTTTTTTGTTTGTTAACTTTAAATAATGGTAATTACTGGTCTGATCGGAGCATTATATTTTGTTAACTTAGAATTCATTGGTGATGACTCCTCTTATTTCGTCCTTATGCGTCACGAGCAGGAAAGTTGACTTTCTGCGGAATGCTGTTGTCAATTTTCAACATCAAACCTACCCCAATAAAGAGATGATCGTTGTTTATCAAAGTTCCGATATATTAACGAAGGAATATATTGGTACGGTCACTGACCCCAACGTGCTTTTCTTTCAGGTAGATGCCAAAAAAAACCTCAGTCTGGGAGAACTCAGGAATTATGCCATCCAGTGTTCAAATGGCGAATATTTCTGCCAGTGGGACGATGACGACTGGAACCACAACCAGCGGCTGGAAATTCAGATTGGAATGCTGAAAAAGCATGGAAAGCCGGCATGCGTACTGGCCTACTGGTTGCTCTACGATGCCGTGCATCATGAAGCTTATCTGTCATTTCCCGGTACCTGGGGAGGATCTGTTTTGTGTCGAAGGGATATTATCAACGACGAGTTGAAGTACCCTGCAATAGATAAAAGTGAAGACCATGCTTTTATTATGCAGCTGGCCCGAAAAGGATACGTATTCCCCGTCGTGTGGCCAACGTTGTACATTTATGTCTATCATGGAAAAAATACGTGGGGGGAAGACCATTTTTTTAACTTGTTCGGTCAAAGTCAGCAATTGTCCTGTGAATTGTCGAATCTGGTACGTGATATCATTAACAGGAAGTACCCGGACGACATCGCATCTGAACTGTTAAACAGTTCAGGCATTAATGAGGAAATGAATTATTTCTATTCCGGCTTCCTTTAACAATAAATCCTCCAAAATTGGATACTTTTTGTTCAGAACCGGACAGCTTGCTCCTGGCAGTTTCGGCTGCATTGCTAATGAATTTATCGGGATTAATACAGCCCGCCATAGCAGAACGCCTATAGTGATCATATAAATGGCAAGTAAAAAACGATCACACTGCATGTCGCAAATCGCGCGTGAAATGTCGCATTAGCCTACCCGGATTGTGAGACCCCCTATTTACTTTTGTAAAAACCAATGAAATGAGAAAGCTAAAATTACAAATGAACATTTTACTTGACAATAAATGGGATAGTGGAATGTCAGACTTTAGTATTGATAATCTCACTAATGTGGACTGCATTCTCCATGGAAGAAAAACCGGGGAAGGGTTTATTCCATACTGGACCGAAGTAGCAAGTAATCCTAATGATAGTGAGCATAAACTTGGAAAACGGTTTGCAGAAATTCCCAATGCCATTTTTTCAAATACGCTCAAGGATAGCAAGTGGGACAATACAATCATTATAAATGGCAATTTAGCAGAGGCAATAAAAGCACTGAAGAATAAAGATGGGAAAGACATCATTGTATATGGTGGCGATTCATTTGTATCATCATTAATACAACATGATTTAATCGATGAGTATTATGTGCTTGCAAACCCGGCTGCATTAGGTAACGGACAACAAACGTTTAATCCTTTAAAAAACGAACTGGAGTTAAAACTCGTAGCGTGCAAAGCGTTTGCCTGCGGTGCAGTTTTGGTCTGTTACTCAAGAGGGTAATATTATAACAACTATGTCAACTGGCTAAGAAAACCCGAAAATTCGGGCATAAAAAAACCGTTGCTAATCTACTGTCTTTCAAATAGTTGCAACGGTTTTAAGTACCCCAGATGGGAGTTGAACCCACACTCGCATTGCTGCGAACGGGATTTTAAGTCCCGCGTGTCTACCAATTCCACCACCAGGGTATCAAGGTGTAAAACCTGGAGCGGAAGACCGGGCTCGAACCGGCCACCCCGACCTTGGCAAGGTCGTGCTCTACCAAATGAGCTACTTCCGCAGGTTGTCTAATATAAGAACTTTTTCAACGTTTAGCACAGGGCTTTTTTCGTTGGGACTGCAAAGATAGCAATCTTTTTGAAGCTGCAAAATTTTTTTGGCATTGAGCTAAAAGAATTTATGCATTCCATAAATTTTAACTGTAACTAAGGGTTCAGCTCATAGCTGTATTTTACCATGCCCAGCAGTTCTTTCCCTTTGCCATAGCAGGTTTCCTTGGAAGGGAGACCATTATCCTGGTACTCGTACTCCCAGATGGTATAGGAAGACGTTTGGGCGTTGACGGTAGTCATCCTGGTCACCTGCCCCCTGGTATTATATTCAAAGATATAGTCCGGCAGCATACGTTTCTTCGCAGGCTGATAGCGGTATACGTCGGTCAACTGACCGTTTTTATCGTAGTTGTAAAAGATACGTTTGGCAGGGGCGCCCTTGCGCTGCTCCAGCTCTTCGGTCACATGACCGGCGCTGTCTGTCTTAAAGGTGATCAGCGCGGAGTCGCTGCCAATGCCTTTTTTCTGGACCATCTGCAGCAGACGGCCGGCGCTGTCATAACTGTAACTGCGCGTCTCGTCAAACCGCATCCTGCTCTCCCGGGCAACGGAGCTGCTGCTGACAGACTGCAGCCTGCCCTGCGCATCGTACCGGTAGAAAGTGGTGGTGATACTGGCAGCGGAACTGTCCACCGTCTTCGTCAGCAAACCCCTGGAAGAAAAAGAGGAGGTAAGGGCGGAATAACCGGTAGCGGTAGACTGCGTCTGCGATTTCATCTGGTGATACGTCGGACTCAGGCTCCGTTCACAGCGGAAATCCCGGTCTATCTCCATAGTGGCGGCATCCAGCGTCATCACCCGCTGCAGCTTCACCTTGTTCTCTTTCAGCAACGCCATGGTAGCCACGGTCTGCTGCGTATTGTAGATGTCCTGGAAATAAAACTGTGTATATGCCTTGCTGCCCGCGGCCAGCATTCCCAATACCAGGAGGATCGTCTTCTTCATGTAGGTAATAATCGCAGTTTTTTTAATGGTGACAATTACGACAAATGTAAAACGCAATTTTCATATTAAAATTTTTTAACCGTATAAGATACATGACGATTATTAATTATCTTGTTCCCTGATTTCATATTACAACCATCTAAATCGCGTGAAAACACAGCCCTTACGCTCAGAGAAAAACTGTCTCAACTGCGGTACGGAGGTCCCGGAACGTTATTGTACGCACTGCGGTCAGGAAAATACGGTACAACACGAAACTTTCGGCCACCTGGCAGGTCATGTCGTGGCAGACATCGTCCATTACGATTCCCAGTTCCTGACCACGCTCAAATACCTCGTCATCCGCCCCGGCTTCCTGAGTAAAGAGTACTGGGCCGGCAGAAGGGTGCGATATGTCAATCCCATCAAACTGTACGTTTTCATCTCCTTTGTCTTCTTCCTGTTTTTCGCCATCCTCACCCATGCACCGGAAAAACATACCGAAAAGAAGGTAAAAGCGCCGGTGAAAGAAGGCGTCATTGACCTCAGCGCAATGAACACGGAATACGGCAGCGTGGCCGAGTTTGACTCGCTGCAGGCGGCACTCCCTCCGTCGAAACGCCTCAAAGGCGTGGAATACCGCTGGCAACGCCGGGTAGCTGCATTAAAGGAAGGCGGCAAAACAGCAGATCAGGCCATTACGGAGATGTTCTCCCACAACCTGCCCAAAATCATGTTCCTCCTGATGCCGCTCTTTGCACTGCTGGTCAAATGGACCCACCGCAAACGTCAACTGGTATATACGGACCACGCCATCTTTACGATTCACATCCACTCGTTTTTGTTTATCATCCTCTTTGTGGGACTGGTCCTGCGTTACTTCGTGCATGACGAACTACCGCTGAACCTGGCCTACTGGGGCGGATTTTTCTACCTGGTGTTTGCGCTGAAAAGCGCTTACCAGCAGGGGTTCGGGAAAGCGTTCCTGAAAGGCGCCCTGCTTTTTTTCGGCTACATATTTATCGCCATGATAGTCTTCATGGGTTTCATATTCGCAGTACTGTCCGTTTAAATTTTAACTTACAACCATCTACATCGCGTGAAAACACAACCTTTACGCTCAGAAAAAAACTGTCTCAACTGTGGTACGGAAGTGCCGGAACGTTTTTGTCCTCACTGTGGTCAGGAGAATACGGTACAGCATGAAAGTTTCGGCCACCTCGCAGGTCATGTGGTAGCGGATATCGTTCACTACGATTCCCAGTTCTTCACCACCCTCAAATACCTCATCCTGCGCCCCGGGTTCCTGACCAAAGAATACTGGGCCGGCAGAAGAGTACGGTATGTCAATCCTGTCAAGCTATATATCTTTATATCGTTTGTATTTTTCTTCTTCTTCCTGACACTGACCATGGGCCACCGGAAAGAGGGCGCTAAACCGGGTATCCGGTCGGAACTGGCGGATATAAATGTGGGAGACATCAACTCACAGTATAAAAGCGTGGCGGAGTTTGATTCCGTACAGGCTTCGCTGCCGCCGGAAAAACGCCTCACCGGACTGGAAGCCAGCATAGAACGCCGTATGGCCAGAATGCGGGAAAACAAACAAAGCGCCAAGGAACTGATCAAGGAACTGTTTGCCGATAACCTTCCCAAAATCATGTTCGTCCTCATGCCGCTGTTTGCCCTCATGGTGAAATGGAGCCACCGCAAAAGGAAACTGGTGTATGCCGACCATGCCATTTTCACTATTCACCTCCATTCTTTTTTGTTTATCATCCTCTTCGTGGGACTGGTAATACGCTATTTTGTGCATGACGAATTACCGCTGGATCTCGCCTATTGGGGCGCGTTCTTTTACCTGGCATTCGCACTGAAAAACGCCTACCAGCAGTCGCTTGGAAAAGCACTGGTGAAAGCGGTACTGCTGTACTCCGGCTATTTCTGTATTGCCGTAACGCTGTTTGTACTGGTGCTGCTCCTGACGCTGACCGTTTATTGATAACTTTTCTTTAAATTGAGTGATGCAACCGGAATTTATTATCATACACCAACAGGTGGCGCCCTATGTAGCCCACATCCAGTTAAACAGACCCAAGGAACTGAATGCCCTGAACCTCCAGCTGATGGGAGAACTGCGGGATGCCCTGAAACTCCTCGACGCAGATGACCAGGTAAGGGCCATTGTCCTCAGTGGCAATGAAAAAGCCTTCGCTGCCGGCGCCGATATTAAGCAGATGGCTGAAAAATCGGCCATCGATATGTTTAATACCGACCAGTTCAGCACCTGGGATACCATCAAAAAAACGAAGAAACCCATTATCGCTGCTGTAAGCGGCTTCGCCCTCGGCGGTGGCTGCGAACTGATGATGCTGTGCGATATGATCGTGGCCAGTGAAACAGCCCGCTTCGGTCAACCGGAAATCAAACTGGGCGTAATGCCCGGCGCCGGCGGTACCCAGCGCCTCACCCGCGCAGTAGGTAAAGCCCTCGCAATGGAAATGGTGCTGACCGGCCGTTTTATCACAGCCCAGGAAGCCCACCAGGCAGGCCTGATCAACCGCGTGGTACCGGTGGAACTATTCCTGCAGGAGGCAATCAGGCTGGCCGCCGAAGTGGCGGCGATGGCCCCGCTGGCGGTTAAGATGGCGAAAGAGGCCGTTCTCAAAGCTTTTGACACCACCCTCGACGAAGGCCTGCACTTCGAAAGGAAAAACTTCTACCTGCTCTTCGCTTCGGCCGACCAGAAAGAAGGAATGCAAGCTTTCATGGAGAAAAGAACACCCGACTTTAAAGGAAAATAACCAACAGGGATTCAGATTGAAAAACCATTAAACTTTTTTGTTATTTGAATTGTTAACCTGGTATGGACGTTTGGACCCATATGTGACAACGCGCAGGGGAGTGGTACCCGGCGGCTTTGGCAACCTGTTTGTATTGATGACTAAAAATTTAACCATGATCGTTAAGTTGTTACCTGTAACGATATTCCTGTTCAGCATCTGCACAACGGCCTGTAACGGCCCTGCCCAGGAAATCAGGGCGGTCATGCTGGCAGATGATACTACCGTGCCCCCCACAGATACCATGATCGCCAACGGAGATACCATCCAGACCGACAGGGTCGATTCCTGGAAGAAATTTGAACAATATAAAGGACAGTTTGGGGAAGAAGTAGGGCTGCTGGAACAGGAACCCCTGAAATCCCGGCTCAACCGCCTCCTGGGGAAAAACCGTAAAACCTTCCTGGAACGCTTTAAGGTATGCCCGCCCATCGAAGTGGAAGACAGCACGCTCTTCAACCACGGCCGTATGCCCGATAACACCGGTCCCTACGAAGCGGCCATCGCCGTAGATATGAACCGCGATATCGTATACGCTGCCTATTCCTTCCATAAAAACGTTATGATCTTCGCAGAAAAAAATGATACGGCCTACCCGAAGAAATTCAGGCAGTGGCTGAACCGGTAGTTGCACGCCCAGGCGTCACACGCAAAGGCGTCTCGCAAAGGTGCTAAGTGAGCAAAGAGTGCAAAGAGTGCAAAGAGTGCAAAGATTATTATATAAGATTATAAGAAAGCAAAGGAGCGAAGACCACATTTGATCTTCGCTCCTTTCTTTTCTTTGCTCGCTTATATAATCTTTGCGCTCTTTGCTCACTTAGTGCCTTTGCGAGACGCCTTTGCGTGTGACGCCTGGGCGTGACTACTTATCAAACTTATTCTTCAACGCCGCCAGCTTCGCCTGAAAATCATTCAGCGGCGCTTCTTTGGCTGGTCTTTCACGGCGTTCGTCGCGACGGTCTTCCCGGCGGTCATCACGGCGTTCTTTGCGCGGTCCGCCGCCGCCCTGGCCTTTCTCCTGGTCTTTCATAGACAGGGAGATGCGTTTCCGGGCGATGTCCACTTCCAGTACGGTCACCTGTACTTTCTGGTTCAGCTTCACCGCCTCGTTGGGGTTGCTGATAAACTTATTGGACATATGGGAGATATGTACCAGGCCATCCTGTTTCACGCCGATGTCCACAAAGGCGCCGAAAGCGGTGATGTTGGTCACTACGCCGGGCAGTACCATACCGGCTTTCAGGTCTTCCATTTTATGGATGCCTTCGGCGTATTCAAAGATAGCTATCTCGTCGCGCGGGTCGCGGCTGGGTTTAGCCAGCTCTTTCAGGATATCCTCGATGGTGAGCATACCGGCGTCTTCACGCACGAAGTCTTTCGGGTTGATTTTTTTCCGCAGGTCTTCCTGGCCGATCAGCTCTTCAATGCTGCAGTGCTGTTTTTCGGCGATTTCTTTCACGAGCGCGTAGCGTTCCGGGTGCACCGCGGAGTTGTCCAGCGGGTTGTCGCCGTTTTCGATACGGAGGAAGCCGGCGCACTGTTCAAAGGCTTTGTCGCCCAGGCGGTGTACTTTCTTCAGCTGCATACGGTTGCTGAAGGCGCCGTTTTCCTTACGGTATTTCACGATGTTTTCGGCGAGGGAAGGGCCCAGGCCGGAAACATACGCCAGCAGGTGTTTGGAGGCGGTATTAAGGTTCACGCCCACATTGTTCACACAGCTTACCACCACGCGGTCAAGGCTTTGTTTCAGGGATGACTGGTTCACGTCGTGCTGGTACTGGCCTACACCAATGGATTTGGGGTCGATTTTTACCAGTTCCGCCAGCGGGTCGATCAGCCTGCGGCCGATGGATACTGCGCCGCGCACGGTCACGTCCTGGTCGGGGAACTCTTCACGGGCCACTTCGGAAGCGGAGTACACAGAGGCGCCGCTTTCGTTGACCATAAACACGTTGATTTTCTTCCCGAAGTCGATTTTTTTAACGAACTCTTCTGTTTCACGGCCGGCGGTACCGTTACCCACCGCGATGGCAGCGGTATCGTACCGGTTTACCCATTTTTTCAGCAGGGCTTCGGCGTCATCTCTCTTATAATTCTTTTCCAGCGGGAAAATAACGTCGTGGTCCAGCATATTGCCCTGGTTGTCCAGCGCTACGGTCTTACAACCGGTGCGGTAACCCGGGTCGATGGCGATCACGGCTTTAGGGCCCAGCGGCGCTGCCAGCAGCAGCTGGCGCAGGTTTTCCGCGAACACGTCGATGGCCTCGGTGTCTGCCTTTTCTTTGGCCACCGCCCTGAACTCATTTTCCAGGGAAGGACGCAGCAGACGTTTGTAAGCATCGGCGCCGGCTTTGGCTACCTGTTCGGCGGCAGCGCCTTTACCGGTCACGAACTGTTTGTTGATCAGCTCCATGGCCTCTTCTTCCTGCGGCGCAATGGTGCTGAACAGTATGCCTTCAGACTCGGCACGCAGAATAGCCAGTACCCGGTGGGACGGCACCTCGCGCAGGTCTTCGGAAAAATCGAAATAGTCTTTGTATTTGTTGCCTTCCTCTTCTTTGCCTTCGGCTACTTTGGAAGTCATCTTGCCGGTGTGCGTAAAGAGCTTGCGCAGCTTGTCACGGCACTCGGCATTCTCGTTGATCCATTCAGCGATAATGTCGCGGGCGCCTTTCAGGGCTTCTTCCGAAGAGGCTACCTGCTCGTTGAGGAAAGTCTCCGCAGCGGCGGTATCGCCGTCCTGCTGGTCGAACAACAGCTTTGCCAGCGGCTCCAGCCCTTTCTCAATGGCCACCGTAGCGCGGGTCTTGCGTTTGGGCTTGTAGGGAAGGTAAATGTCCTCCAGCGCTGCCAGTACCCAGGTGCCCTCCAGCTTCTCCAGCAGCTCAGGGGTCATTTTCTCCTGCTCCGTAATGGTTTTGATGATAAACTCACGACGGTCGTCCACTTCTTTGTAACGCTTTTGCAGGTCTTCTATCTTACCGATCTGCACCTCATCCAGACTGCCCGTCATCTCCTTGCGGTAACGGCTGATAAAGGGCACGGTAGACCCCTCAGACAACAACACCATGGTGTTCTCTGCCTGTTTGGCGGAGATGCCCAGTTCGGATGAAATAAGCGTAATGTGTTTCGGATTCATATCAATACTTTTTGGGATTTTTTTATGTTGACAGCATGCCCTGATGCCTTTATCTTAACCGGTAAACGGCCAGCTGCCAAATACTAAAATCGCTGAATTTTTTACAGCTCGCAAATGTAATTAAAAAGCCTTTTAAACAGAAAGCAATTTTCCCCCCATTTCCCGCTATCCGCAAAATGCCAAAATGACAAAATCTCTCTGTATTTTTACGGCCATGGAAAAGACAGCTACATTCAACAGATTGTTACAGATAATGGACGATTTAAGGGAGAAATGCCCCTGGGACCGCAAACAAACCATCCAGACCCTGCGGCAGCTGACCATTGAGGAAACCTACGAGCTGGCAGACGCCATCACGGAGGAAGACTGGAAGTCCATTAAGGAAGAACTGGGAGATATCCTCCTGCACATCGTCTTCTACGCTAAAATAGGCTCCGAACAACAACAATTCGATATCAATGATGTCATCAACGGCGTATGTGATAAACTGATCGCCAGGCACCCCCATATCTACGGCGACGTAAAAGTACAGGACGAAGAAGAGGTAAAACAAAACTGGGAAAAACTCAAACTGAAGGAAGGTAAAAAATCGGTCCTCAGCGGCGTCCCCGTTTCCCTCCCCGCCCTCGTAAAAGCCATGCGCCTGCAGGAAAAAGCCAAACAAACAGGCTTCGAATGGGACAACACCAGCCAGGTATGGGATAAAGTGAAAGAAGAGGTAAATGAACTGGAAGAAGTAGTGAACACCGGCGACCAGAACGCCATCGAAGCGGAATTCGGAGATGTAATGTTCTCCCTGGTGAACTACTCCCGCTTCCTGAATATCGATGCGGAAAACGCCCTGGAACGGACCAACAAAAAATTCCAGCGCCGCTTCCAGCACATGGAAACCCTCGCACTGGAGCAGGGCCGCCGCCTCAACGATATGGACCTAACGGAAATGGACACACTCTGGAATAAAGCGAAAGATCTGGAAATTTAATTATTTTGATATTTGGTTATTTGGGGTTCGCACTGCCAACCCCAAAATTCCAAAATTCCAAAATCCGTAAATCCAATAACCCAATAACAAAATATCTAAATACCTAAATCCTTTTGGTTGATATAAAAGAAATACGCCTCTTCTTCCTCCGGCACGGATACCTGTTGATCGTTGCAGCATGGCTCTTCACCTTCGCCTTCCTGTTCAGCAACTACTGGGCTTATTATTCTTCCCCCAGGGCGTGAAACGAAGCATCGAGAAAAGCCTGCATCAGCGCGAACAGTCATTCGATAAACTGCTGAAAGATACCGTCGTCATCAACAGCCTTTTTCAACGTTCCTACGATGAAAAAACACTGGACCGCATCGGCAAACGCGACTACTTCGTGTTCGCCTACGACTCCAGCGCACAGGGTACCTGGCTTACTTTCTGGAGCACCAGCCAGGTGCAGCCGGAAGATATGCCGGAAGTGCTGAAACCGGGCGCGCAGTTCATGAAACTGAAAAACGGGTACTACGAAATCATTACCCGTCAACTGAAAACCACCGGCAACCACCAGCATTTCGTCGTGGCTGCCATCCCGGTACGCATGGAATATGCCATCCGCAACAACTTTCTCATCAGCCATTTTTATAACAAAGCAGAACTGGGAGCGGAATACACCGTTCACATGGACCTCCCCAGCCTGATATTGCCGGACCATACCATCCTGCCGGTCAAGAACGGGAACGATGAAACCCTGTTTTTCCTCGATTATAATAAAAGCATCCGCGCACAACCACCCAACAACCTCAGTGTTGTCCTGCGCGTGCTGGGATGCATCTGCGTACTCATTTTCTTTAACCTGTTCGCCACGCTGCTGGCTAAAAATACCAACCCGCTCTACGGGTTCCTGTTCCTTTTCCTCGTAGTATTCGGCCTCCGCGTGCTGAGCTACGTTTACCCCTTCCCGTTCAACCTCCGCGCGCTGAACGTATTCGATCCGGTCATCTATGCGAAAGATGAAATATTCTACTCACTGGGAGACCTGCTGCTCAACGTACTGCTGGCCTTCTGGATGATCCTGTTCTTCCGCGAACACGTAAAAACGATCAACCTGCCGGTACTCCGCAAACGCTGGCTGCAAAGTATTGTGATCATCGTGGCCAGCCTCCTGCTGTACATGGTGGAACAGTTCCTGGCAGACCTGATCCAGAGCCTCGTGATAGACTCCCGCATCTCGTTTGACGTGACCAACCCTTTCAGCCTCAACGAATACAGCCTGATCGGGTTCGTGGTGCTCGGGTTCATCTCTTTCAGCTTCCTGTTCTTCTCCCAGATCATCAACTACCTGCTCAATGAGCTCACCAACTTCCAGTACCGCACCAAATACGTGTGGCTGGCGGCGGTAGGCATCATCTGGCTGCTGTTCCGTATTCATAACCCGGAACTGCCTTTCTCCGTGGCGATGGTTATCTGGCTGCTGCTGTATATCGTGCTGCTCGATTTCCTGGCCGATCGTTTTGAAAGCAGCGTGGCCACCGTGCCTTTCCTGTTCTGGCTCTTCCTGCTCACGATCACCACCTCCGGCGCACTGGTGTATTACAACGATCAGAAAGAACTGTCCGCCCGCGAAAAACTGGCGGCCGATCTCTCCAAACAGAAAGACCCGTACCTCGAAATGCTGCTCAACGACCTGGGCAAAAAAATTGAACACGATGAATACATGCAGTACTTCTTTCTGGACAAAGGAAATAAACAGTCCAAAGCCCGTATGGAAGAAGTGCTGCTGCAGAATTATTTCCAGGGATACCTGAGCCGCTTTGATGTGGCGTTCTATCCGTACGATGAAAACGGCCAGCCTATCTATCCGGGAGACACCACCAGCCTGATTTCGTTCAACCGCCGTATGTTCTTCGAATCGGAAGCTTCACCCACAGACGTCAGCGGCAACGACCTCTATTACTACGAGCCCAGTTTCAACGACTATAATTACATCGGTAAGAAAGAATTCCATAACCCGGTGGACAACACCGGCACCGGCTGGCTGGTGTATGTGCTCAAACCCAAGATATTCAGCCAGGAACGGCTCTACCCCGAGTTGCTGGTGGAGGGCGACCTCTACGACCGCAGCCGGGAATCGCAGGCCAACTACTCTTATGCTATCTATGATAAAGGCGTGCTGGTAAGCCATTACAGCGATTACCCGTTCCCCATCCGGCTGTATCCCGGCGATGTGCCGCCAGGTGAACTGACCATCAAGGATGTAGACGGCCACTCGGAAATGATCTATCGCGCTTCGCCTGAGAAAGTGGTGTTTGTGGTAAAACAAAGCCGTACGTTCGTGGAGTTTATCACGCTTTTTGCGTACATGTTCTGCCTGTTCCTGTTGATTATCGTGATATACAAGGTATTTGACTTGCTCATTAAGGCGCGTATGCGCCTCAGCAACATACGGGCGCTGATCAACATCAGTATCCGCAAAAAAGTACATGGCACCATCATCTTTGTAGTGGTATTCTCTTTCGTGATACTCGGTATTACCACCACCATGTTCTTCATCTGGCGCTCGGAAGTGCAGAACCGCGAAAGACTGAGCAAAACGATGGGAGAGGTGGCCACCGATGTGGAAACGGTATTCCTTAACCAGCGCGACATGGACGAGATCGACAACATGTATGATCCCGTGTTTAAAGAGAAACTGACTGCCGCGTTGGGCAACATCGCCAACGAGCGCGCGCTGGACATCAACGTATACGACGCCGATGGCAACCTGCGGCTCACCACGCAGCCGCTGATGACGGAAAAAGGGCTGATCTCCGGTAAAATGGAGCCCATGGCTTATTACGAGATATCCCGCCTGCAGCATATCCAGTTTATACAGACAGAAAAGATCGGCAGCATGCCGTTCCTCTCCGGCTATATGCCGCTGCGCAACCGCAGCGGGGATGTAATGGCCTATCTCAACGTCCCTTATTTCGCTACGCAGACGGAACGTAACCAGCAGATCTCGAACTTCCTCGTAGCGTTGATCAACTTCAACGCGTTCATCTTCCTTATCGCGGGGATGGTGGCGCTGCTGATCACCAATTCCATTACCCGGTCGTTCTCGCTGGTGACGGAGAAGCTGCGGCATGTGAACCTGGGACAGCGGAACGATGAAATCGAATGGGACAAAGACGATGAAATCGGCGCCCTGGTGAAAGAATACAATAAGATGGTGCGGAAGCTGGAAGTCAGCGCCGCAAGGCTGGCCAAGAGCGAAAGGGAAGGGGCCTGGCGGGAAATGGCACGGCAGGTAGCCCATGAGATCAAGAATCCGCTGACGCCGATGAAGCTGAGCATACAATACCTCCAGCGGGCCATTGCCGGCGATTCCCCCAATGTAAAGGAACTGTCCACCAATGTGGCCCGTACGCTGGTAGAACAGATAGAACACCTGTCCAATATAGCTTCCGACTTCTCGGCCTTTGCCCGTATCGGGGAGCCGAACAACGAGGTGGTGTTGCTCAATGAAGTGCTGTCGTCGCTGACAGGCCTGTACCAAACGCAGGAAGACTGCAGCATCGAATACGTGGAACCAGGCAGGCCGCTGTATGTATTTGCCGATAAAACCCAGATGAACCGGTTGTTTACCAACCTGTTGCTCAACGCCATTCAGGCTATTCCGGAAGAAACCGAAGGCCATATCCGCGTACGGCTGCAGGAGACGGCCGACCACTACGTGATCGTAAGCGTGGCAGACAACGGGGGAGGGATCTCACCAGAGGTGCAGTCCCGGATTTTTGTACCCAATTTTACCACCAAATCATCCGGTACCGGATTAGGGCTGGCGATGTGTAAGAATATTGCGGAGCAAACAAGAGGGGAGATATGGTTTGAAACAAAACTCAATGAAGGCACTACCTTTTATGTGAAGCTTCCGCTTTACGAGGGGCAGTAGCCGGGCACTCGTATGTTTCGGGCCCACGCCTGTGTCCAGGCTTCACACTTGTGTTTTGGGGTTCACTCGCTATGCCTGGTTATGCTCACTCGCTATGCCTGGTTATGCTCACTCGCGATGCCTGGTCATGGTCACTTCTTATGCCTGGTCATGCTCACTCCTTATGCCCCGGGCTCACACCCGGGGTTACGATGTTATTCAAATTATCCATGATAATACGGCCTTCAATTATCGGCAGACCTTCTTTCCTCCATTACAATTACAGCTGCTATATATAACAGACAAACCTTTTTACATCCATTTGCTTTCTTCTTCATTACGAATTTGAACAACATTGTTGCCCAGGGCATCAGCCCTGGGATTTCTGGGCCTGAATCCCTGGCCTGAATCCCTGGCCTGACCCCTGGCCTGACCCCTGGCCTGACCTCTGGCCTGACCTCTGGCCTGAATCCCCTGGCCTGGCCCGAATCCCTGGGCAACTAAAAATGCCGCACAAACAAAAAGAGGCAAACCATCCGGTTTGCCTCTTTTCAATATCTTTTCTCTTATTCTCTTAGTTGCTGCTGTGGAAGCTCTCTTGGATCTTTTCCAGCAGTTTACTTTCGATCATTTGTTGTGCCAGCAGGATCATATTTTTGAAGGCAACGTTCTGGGAGATACCGTGACCGATGATCACTGGTTTGTTAACGCCCAGTACGGGAGTGCCGCCATAGGATTCTGAGTCTAATTTGTTCAGGTATTCGTCGTTGATATTGCGTCTTACGGCGATATCGTAAACGGATTCGGCCATTTTTAAGATAATGTTGCCGGTAAAACCTTCACATACAATGACATCGGCTTTTTCGGTCAAAACATCTCTGCCTTCGATATTTCCGATGAAATTGATTTGTTTGTTTTCTTTTAACAGCGGGTAGGTGGCCTGTGCCAGTAAGTTGCCTTTGCCTTCTTCTTCGCCGATATTCAGCAGACCAACCTTTGGATTGTCGACCTTCAGGATGTGTTTGGAATACAGGGAACCCAGAACGGCAAATTGCACCAGGTTTTCAGGTTTACAGTCAGCGTTGATACCTACATCCAGCATCAGTCCTTGTGTACCGTTTTCACGGGGGACCAGGGTAGAAATAGTAGGACGTTGCACTCCCTCGATGGCTTTAATGGAATAAAAGGTGCCTACCATCATGGCGCCGGTGTTACCTGCGCTGATGAAAGCATCTATCTTTTCATTTTTAAGTAAATGAAAGCCAATAGAGATGGAGGATTGTGGCTTCTCTTTCAGTGCCTTGGTAGGGTGTTCATTCATCCCGATTACCTGGGATGAATGAACAACTGAATATTTTGATTGGTCCACCTGCGCTTCCGCTAATAAAGGGACCAGTTGTGACTCGTCCCCTATCAGTACCAGATGCGCATCAGATGCAACGGTGTCTAAAAATAACTTTACTCCTTTTACTGCTGCTGCGGGGGCAAAATCGCCTCCCATCATATCAAGCCCGATTCTCATGTAACTCAAGTTTGTCTTGTTAGCTCGGGTAAAAATAGTAAAATAATTATTTAGCTGCGCTCTGTTTTTCCAACACTACTTTTCCTTTGTAGTACAGTTTGTTTTCTACCCAATGAGCACGATGTCTCAGGTGCACTTCACCGGTTGCGCTGTCTGTGCTTAATGTATCCGCTACCGCCTTGTAATGCGTTCTTCTCTTTGCTGATCTCTGCTGAGAATGTCTGCGTTTAGGATTTGGCATTTTATTTAATTTTTAATTGTCCTTAAATTTATCCAATCCTTTCCAGATTGGGTTATCGTTCTCTTTTGCCTGCTGGTTCATACGCTCCAGCATTTCTATTACCTTTGGATCACATCCGCTTTTGCCATCGGCAGTGTCAGGATGGATGCGTTGCATCGGAATGCTCAGCAGGATAAATTCGTATATCCATTCCGCCACGTTCAGATGGCTCTCGGTCTTGGAAATATACGCTACATCCGGATCTGCGTCTTCACTGGCCATTTCTTCGGGATTGTCCGCCATTTTCACAATCTGGTTGAACTCATCCCAGAGCTGCAGCTCGTAAGGCTGCCCGCAACGGTCGCAGGTAACAGTTACCGTACCGCCGATCTCAAACTTCAGTAAAAAGAAATTTACCTTCTTGTCCAGCGTCAGGTTCACCGTCGCCTTACAATCACTGAAGTCCCTTTCTCCTTCAAAATGCTCAAAGAAACTTTCCCCGATCTCATACTGAAATGAATGCACCCCTGGTTTTAATCCAACAAAGGCTATCTCAAATTCGCGGAGTGGTTTCATATCAATGTCCTCACTTTTAGAGGGATGCAAAGGTAATTAAATATTTGCAATTGCAAAAATTTCATAAATTTGTTCACTTTCGATATCCGGATTATATATATTTATATATCAGAATATCATCCATATTGCTGTTGCTAAACAGCGGGAGTGAGCCGCAAAGGTAAGGATTTCCGCCTTTATCTCATACCTGTTTTTTGCAATACAACCGTGAAATTGAAAACCTGAAGTCCCCTGGCCATCATAACCAATGACATCCAAAGGAAAGAATGCAAGGAAAATCCCGGCTCCTGACACGGCCCTCCCGGCTGCCCGTGACACCCCGGACATCTGCTCGCTGCCTATCCACGCATGGCTCAGCCATACCAGCGCCGGTATCCTAGTGACAGATGAGGACTTCCGTTGCTGCTGGACAAACGACGTCTTATCCAGGCGCCTGCCACAGCCCATCCCGGAAAATCTCCCTTTTGACGACCTCATCCTGCTTTTGAAACCGCTCGTTACCGGGCCGGACACCTTCGCCGCCAGAATGAATGCCATCAGAAGCGAAAAAAAGCCCCTTTTCGGCTGGGAACTGGTGCTGGAAACCGGAACTACCGTAGAAGTGGCCTATACCCCCGTTTTTGACGGTCCCGGCTTTAAAGGCAGTATCTGGCAGGTCATCAATATCACCCGCAAATACCACGTCCAGGAAGAAATAAAACGCAACGAGCACAAATTCCGCGTCATGCTCAATAACCTGAACGCGGCTATGTGCGAAACCGACCTCGACGGTAACATCACCCGCGTATATGAAAGCTTCTGCCGCCTCTCCGGTTATACGGAAGCGGAACTGCTGGGCAAAAACATCACCGACGTGTTCGTGCCGGAAGAAAACCGGGCCTTCGCCCGCGCCCTCCGCCGTAAACGCCTCTCGGAAAACGTACCCCTCGTTTATGATATGGAAATAGTGCTGAAAGACGGCTCCCGCAGATGGGTGCTCGCCAGCTCGGCCAATGTGTACGACCGCAACGGCAACATCACCGGAGGCGCCGGCATCCACATGGACATCACCGGGCAGAAACGCCTCCAGCGCGAACTGGAAAATGCCCGCCGCCTCGCTGAAGAGGCCCGCATCGCCCAGAAAGACTTCCTGGCCAGCATGAGCCACGAAATACGCACCCCCCTCAACGCCATCATCGGCATGGCCCACCTCCTCGAGGAAACCAGCCTCGACCCCCAGCAGAAGGAATATGTCAACATCCTGAAACATTCCTCCGGCATACTGCTGGGCATCGTCAGCGATATACTCGATATTTCCCGCATAGAAGCAGGCGAACTGCAGGTCAACCAGCGGGAATTCAATCCCCGCGAACTGATACAGTCCCTCCGCCATACCTTTGAACTCAAACTGGGCCGGCGCCCCGTCTCCATCACCGCTGAACTGGACGCCAACCTCAACACCTGGCTCATCGGAGATGACGTGCTGCTGAACCAAATATTGCTCAATTTGTTAGGAAATGCAGAGAAATTCACCAGCGAAGGAGAAATTGCCATTAAAGCCACCCAGGAAAGCTGGCTCGATAATACCATCTGGGTCCGCTTCCGGGTCTGCGATACCGGCATCGGTATCCCGAAAGATAAACTGGAGCTGATTTTCCGCAACTATAAACAGGCGGAAGCAGATATCCGCGAAAAATACGGCGGCACCGGCCTCGGCCTCGCCATCGTGAAACAACTCGTGGAACTGCTCGGCGGGACCATCAACGTGGAAGACTGCCAGGGATACAATACCTGCTTCGTTTTTGATCTCCCGTTCATGGACAGCAGAAAACCCATCTCGGCTTCGGGAATCAAACCCCGTAAAAAACTTAAACAACGTACCTTTGAGGAAGCCCGTGTGCTGGTAGTGGAAGACAATCAGATGAACCTGCGCTACATGATGAGCCTCCTGGAAAAATATAAAATCAATTACCAGCTGGCCACCAATGGACCCGATGCCACATGGTTTCTCAACGCCCGGCAGTATGACCTTATCCTCATGGATATCCGTATCCCCGGCATGAATGGACTGGAACTGGCCCAACAAATCAGGACAGATGAAAACCAATTTAATGTGGCAACACCTATTATCGCCACCACCGCTGTAGCCATGGAAAACACCGCCGCCACCGTCAGGGCCGCGGGCATCACCGACATACTTATTAAACCGTATACGCCGGATCAGCTACTACAGATCTTTAACAAATATCTCAACGAAGAAGAAACAGAATTAATAATGGAAGAAGAAGTGCAGAATATCAGCGGATTTGAGTTCCACCCGGAATTGGACGTTAAGTATCTCACAGCGCTCTATGAGAACAATATTTCCTATGCGGCCGACTTATTTGAAATATTTATCCGGACCATCCGGGACGAAATCAAAAAATTAAAAGCCATCGTAGACACCGGTGACTGGGAAAGGGTGAAGTTCCAGGTACATAAACTGAAACCCAACTTCGCCATGGTAGGCCTCACCTGGATCAGCGCCAAAATGCAGGAACTGGAAAACAACCTCCGCACGGGAGAACCGCAGCAACCGGAAAGCGCTGCCCGCCTGTTCGATGAAATCGTGGCAGACGTGGATAAATACTATCCGGTAGTGGATGAAGAATATGCCCGTATGCGGGAATTTGTGGACGCCGCCTCACATCCCCATCAATAGGCCTGCAATACCTCCCGGATACTGTTGTAATAGTTTCCGCCAAATAATAACATATGCACCAGCAAAGGATATAACTGGCAAACGCCAATCCGCTGTTGCCACCCCGGCGACAGCGGCCAGGCTGCCTGATAGGCATAGTAAAAACGGGTGTCAAAACCGCCGAACAAACGCGTCATCGCCAGGTCCATCTCCCGGTGCCCGTAGTACACCGCCGGGTCAAATACACAAGCCCTGCCATCCGGCCCTACCATAAAATTGCCCGACCATAAATCCCCATGCAACAACGCCGGCGCCTCCGCCGGAAACAACTGCGGCAACTGCCGGCAAAGCCGCTCCGCCTGCTGCACCATGCCCTGCTCTATAATACGCTGGTCATAAGCCATCCGTATCAGCGGCATCAGCCGGTTGAACGCATAAAATACCGGCCAGCTGCTGTAAGGCGTATTGTACTGCCGGACAGTGCCGATGTAATTCGGCGCAGGATACCCGTAATGTGGCTGCGTTTTCCGGTGCTGCTGCGCCAGCGACTGCGCAAAATGCTCCCAGAAATCCTGGACCGCATTGCCTTTCACCATCAGCTCCATCAACAGGTACGACTGCCCGTTGCTCTGCCCGTAAGCCAGCGGCTGCGGCACCGTCAGCGCCCGCGCAGCATGCAGCGCCTCCAGGCCGGCATACTCGGCGGCAAACATATCCGGATAACGCCTGGCATCATTCAGCTTCAGGAAAAAATATCCCTCGTTGGTGCCTATACGAAATGTTTGGTTAATATCGCCACCATGTACGCTTTTTGCGTCATTAATATGTATTTTCACTTTCAGCTGTTCGGATAATGCCGCGCTCAGTTGTTTTTGTAGAATTTCATCGATCATGTTTCGCCGCTTATATGGAAACAAAAGCCAAAATTATAAAGAAGATCGTCCGTATTGTATTAACACTTGCGGGTATACTGTTGTTAAAGGGATGCTTTGCCTGGAGTAACCGCTTCAGCGAAGCTTACTTCCATAGGTGGTACAGCAGTATCAGTACGGTATTTCGACAGTTAACAGGTATAGTACCATTCAGTGTTGGGGACGTAATATATACCGCCTGGATTGTAACTTCCCTGTTTTATTTGTTAAAACTATGTTATAAACTTGTCCGCCTGCAATGGGGGGAAGCCGGCTGGCTCACCCTGCGCGGTATCCATTTTGTCCTGAAGCTCTATCTTGCCTTTCTCATTCTCTGGGGATTCAACTACGAACGCAATACCCTGCTGCGCGATACCGGCATCATCACCGGCGACTATAACACACAGCAACTCTACCAGCTGTCAGATACCCTGCTGCGGCTCACCAACGCCGAAAAACAACGCCTCGGCGATACCATAGGCGTTACCCGGCCGGACTTAACCACCCCGCTGTTCGCCCGCGCGGCCGCCGCCTATCAGGCCGCTGCCGAACGCTGGCCGGCTTTCCGGTACAAGGCGCCCTGCGTGAAAAAAGCACTCTTCGGCGAATGGCTCAACTATCCCGGGGTAACCGGATACCTTAATCCCTTCACCCTCGAAGCACAGGTGAACACGACCGTGCCCACGGTGCTGCAACCCATCATTACCTGCCATGAAATAGCCCACCAGCTGGGATATGCGCCGGAAGAAGATGCCAATTTCGTGGGATATCTCGCCGCTACCAGCATTCAGGATAGCCATTTCCGTTATGCGGCCAATTTTGATATGCTCCTCTACAGCGTACGCCAGCTGGCCGTCAGAGACACGGTGCTGGCAAAGGATATCTGGCGCCGGGCACTCCCCGGCGTAAAGGCTGATTATAAAAGCATCATTACTTTCTACGAAAAGTATACGGGCAAAGTGGATGACTACTCCACCGTCTTGTATGACCAATACCTGAAAGCGAACAAACAGCAGAAAGGTATCCGCAGCTACAGCGAAGTGACCGGATGGCTGATCGCCTGGTTTAAAATACGCTGACTAGTTCATCATCAGCACGTTCACACTGCGCTGCAGGATGTTGAACGCAATCTCGGCCATCAGGTTCTCCCGGTCCAGTGTCGGGTTTACCTCGGTAATTTCAAAACAGCAGATCTTACGGTGCTGCATAAACTTGGCAATCAGGTCCTCCGCCTCGCGCTCCCTTAAACCATTGCTCACCGGCGTACCGGTACCCTTGGAAATAGAGGCGTCCAGGCTGTCCACGTCGAAAGACACATAGATATAGTCACAGTCGCTCAGGTAACGGAACACGGAACGGGAGATGTTCTCCGGCCCCTTGCGGCGTACTTCATTGGTGGTGATCACCTTCATGCCGTATTGTTTGATCAGGTGGTCCTCTTCCTTCTCATAATCTCTCAGGGAGATAAACACAATATCTTCCGGTAATACCTTGGGAGCGATCTTGCCGATGTTTTTCAGGGCATTCCACATGCCGGTAGTGGTTTCATCCAGGTCGTGCACCTTACAGTCCAGGTTGTCTTCCGCAATGGCGGTAGCCAGCGGCATCCCGTGCATATTGCCGGAAGGAGTGGTGTAAGGCGTGTGCAGGTCGGCATGGGCATCTATCCAGATCACGCCCAGCTTGGATTTGGGATGCGCCATTTTCAGCCCGGCAATAGTGGCGCCGGCCGTACTGTGGTCCCCGGAAAGCAGTACGGGGAACCAGTTGGCTTTCACCGTTTCACACACGCTTTTGCTGATTCGTTCGTACATATTCAGGGTACCTTTGATCCTTTTGGCATAGGGAGACTCAATAGGTTCAAACAGCAGTTTGTTTTCCGTTTCGATGGCTTCGGTGGGGAAGTGTACAAAAAAGTTGCTCATGAAGTCCAGCGCAGCTATCTTGATCGCATCCACCCCCAGGCTCGCGCCCCGGGTGCCAGCCCCTATTTCCGACTTGACTTCTATTATTTTGATATTCTTCATAAAGTTTTCATTACCGGCAAGCTACAGGATTTTGACAGAACGCCCAAAGCAGCGGAACGGGCAACGGTAAAAAAAGGACGGATATTGTATGAACCAAATCCAATACAGTGGTGTTATCCTCGCATTTTATTCAATAATTATCGCGATATGGTTGACAACGTTGAATTTTCCCAGTGGCATTTTTTTACATGCTGATTTATAAATAATTTGGATTCTATCAACTCATCTTTTAAACTCAACTACAACTATAACCATGGACTTTCAACTTACGGAAGAGCATCTTATGATTCAAAAGGCTGCGCGTGATTTCGCCCAAACCGAACTTTTACCGGGGGTGATAGAGCGTGATGAGCATCAGAAATTCCCGGCAGAACAGATAAAGAAACTGGGCGAACTGGGTTTTCTGGGCATGATGGTAAGCCCTGAATATGGCGGCGCAGGTCTGGACACCATCTCCTATGTACTGGCGATGGAAGAAATATCAAAGATAGATGCCTCCGCCTCCGTGGTGATGAGCGTAAATAACTCACTGGTTTGCTGGGGACTGGAAACCTATGGCACAGAAGAACAAAAACGGAAATACCTGGTGCCGCTGGCCAAAGGGGAAATCATCGGCGCTTTCCTGCTGAGTGAGCCGGAAGCCGGTTCCGACGCCACCTCCCAGCGCACCACCGCAGAAGATAAAGGAGACCACTACCTGCTCAACGGTACCAAAAACTGGATCACCAACGGCAACTCCGCCAGCGTATACCTGGTGATGGCCCAAACCCACCCGGAAAAAGGCAGCAAAGGCATCAACGCCCTGATCGTGGAGAAAAACAGCCCGGGCGTAACAGTAGGCGCCAAAGAAAACAAACTGGGCATCCGCGGCAGCGATACCCACAGCATCATGTTCCAGGACGTGGTAGTGCCTAAAGAAAACAGGATAGGGGAAGACGGCTTCGGCTTCAAATTCGCCATGAAAACGCTGGGCGGCGGCCGCATCGGCATCGCCTCCCAGGCGCTCGGCATCGCCAGCGGCGCTTATGAACTGGCCGTGAAATACTCCAAAGAAAGAAAAGCATTCGGAAAAGAGATATCCCAGCATCAGGCCATCCAGTTCAAACTGGCAGATATGGCCACCAGGATCGAGGCGTCACGCCTGCTCTGCCTCAAGGCGGCATGGGAAAAAGACCAGCACCTCGATTATACCCTTAGTGGGTCTATGGCCAAAGTGTTCTCCTCTGAAACTGCCATGTGGGTCACCACAGAAGCAGTACAGGTACACGGCGGCTACGGCTACGTGAAAGAATACCACGTAGAACGCCTCATGCGCGATGCGAAGATCACCCAGATATACGAAGGCACCTCAGAAGTGCAGCGTATCGTGATCAGCCGCTCCATCCTGGCGTAATCAGCACCAAATATTCCACAGCGCCCCGGGCTCAAACCCCGGGGCGCTTTATTTTACAGCAGCTTTGTTTATTTTTGCGGGATGGCTATCAATATCAATGCTTATCAGGAAGTACTGTCCCGGCTGAAGCCCTATAACGCCCGACTGGTGGCGGTTTCCAAAACCAAACCAGCGGAAGATATAGCAGCGTTCTATGCTGCAGGACAGCGCATCTTCGGCGAAAACTACGTACAGGAGCTCGTGGACAAACAGGCGGTATTACCCGCCGACATCGAATGGCATTTTATCGGACACCTCCAGTCCAATAAGGTCAAATACATGGCTCCTTTCGTGCACACCATCCACGCGGTAGACAGTCTCAAACTGTTGCAGGAAATCAATAAACAGGCAGCCAAACACCAACGGGTGATCAACTGCCTGCTACAGGTCCATATCGCAGCGGAAGAAACAAAATTCGGCATGGACGAACAGGAGTTACAGCAACTGCTCGCTGCATGGAACAGCCGCCAGTCCGATTTTGCACACGTCCGCATCGCCGGCATGATGGGAATGGCCACCAACACCACCAACGAAACACAGGTCCGCCAAGAGTTCCACCAGCTCCACCAGTTATTCGGGTCTGTTAAAACAACATTTTTTAACACACAGGATTATTTCAGGGAACTATCCATCGGCATGAGCACTGATTATACCATCGCACTGGAGGAGGGCAGTACGTTGGTGCGCATCGGCAGCCTGCTGTTTGGAGAAAGGAACTACAATCAGTAACTTATGAAACGACTTTGGATCTACTGCCTCGCAGGCTTCGGCATGGCCGCCTGCAATACCGGCACCGCAAAAAAAGAACTCACCACCGGCACCTGGCAGGCCAGCCTGCACCGTGCAGACGGCGCCAACATCGTCTTTAACTTCCTCGTAAAAGACACCGCCGGTAAAAAAGTGCTTTATGTACTTAATGCAACAGATAAACTGCTGGTAGACGATGTAAAAGTCGCCGGCGACTCCGTCTTTATTAAAATGCCTTTCTTCGATTCTGATTTTAAAGCCCGCTTCACCGACGGTGGCAGCCTCGAAGGACAATGGACCCGCCACCTGGCGGACAAAGACGTGTCTATACCGTTTACTGCCAAACCCAACACCGCCGAACGTTTCCCTAAAGGCGCAGCCCCTGAGCAACAGGTGACCGGCCGCTGGGTGACCACCTTCGTGGACAAGGAAAAAGATAAAACCAGCACCGCCATCGGTGAATTCAAACAGATGGGCGACCTGGTATATGGCACCTTCCTCACCACCACCGGCGATTATCGCTTCCTCGATGGCAGCATGGACGGCGATACCCTCCGCCTCTCCACTTTCGACGGCTCCCACGCTTACCTCTTCAAAGCCGTCGTGAAAAAAGACAGCATCGTTAACGGCCGCTTCTTCGCCGGCATCGGCGATCATGTGGAAGACTGGTCCGCCGTAAAAAACGATACCGCCAAACTGCCCGACGAACGCACCATCGCTACCATGAAACCAGGACAGTCAAAACTCGATTTTACTTTCCCGGACATGAACGGTAACAAGGTCAGCATTAATGATGACCGCTTCAAAAACAAAGCGGTGGTGATCACCCTCATGGGTTCCTGGTGCCCCAACTGTATGGACGAAACCGGTTTCCTCAGCGAATGGTACAAAAAAAATAAAGACCGTGGCGTGGAAATCATCGGCCTGGCTTACGAACGTACGCCCGACTTCGAAAAATCCCAAAAAGCGCTCACCGGCTTCCTCAACCGCTTCAACGTGCAATATCCCGTGCTGATCACCGGAGTAACGCCCGCAGATCCCGAGAAAGGAGAGAAGACGCTCCCGCAGCTCACCGCCATCAAAGGATTTCCTACCACCATCTTCATCGATAAAAAAGGAAATGTGAAAGAAGTACATACCGGCTTCTCCGGACCGGGCACAGGAGATCATTATGAACAGTTCAAAGCCGATTTTGAAAGGTTGATCACCCAGTTACTCGAATCCTGATTTTAACGGATAAAATAGTGCAAATCCTTCCTGGTAAACAGTTACCGGGAAGGATTTGACTTTTTAAGAAAATTTATTTTTTCATCTCTTTCAAAAAGTATTGAAAAATTGAAAAATCTGCCTATTTTACTGCTCCGTTTGACTTTATGAATTCCACCATTATCTAACACGCTTGTCAATCCACCTCCGGAACAATGTCAATATCTGGTATTGTTCCGGCAGGTTACGAAGCCTCCACGTTTAGCCTTGTAAATTCCACGTCTTTTTTCTTTCACGCGATCTTAACATTTGCGGTGGCCGTTATGGCCTGATATTTGAAAATCTTGCTTCACTGTGCAGGTTTAAACCACGCACGCGCTTTTTTTGTTAAACCAAATAAAATCTACACATTATGTCTACTACCAAATTTTTAGCAGGAGCAATTGCAGGGTTAACCACCGGGATTATTATTGGTATGTTAACAGCCCCGGAAAGCGGCGATAATACCCGCAGAAAAATCAGGCATACTGCGGATGACTGGCGTAACAAAATTAATGGTATGGTGAATCGTGGCGGTGAAGACCTTTCAGACCTGAAAGAAGTATTTGAGAAAGAAATCGAAGGACTTCAGGACGATACCCGCGAACGCGTTCTGAGACTAATCAACAAGGCACAGGGAAAATACAACCGCTTTAAAAAAGAAGCCCTTTCATAAATGTTGGAATTTTTTGATTTACGATTTTTTGATTTTAAGTTCGTATGTACCCAAAATCAAAAAATCGTAAATCAAAAAATCTCAAAATGGTTAACTGATGATTTCCCCGGTTTCCATATAGTTCTTGAAACGTTTGATATCCCGGTCGATCATATTTTCAAACGCGGGATTCAACAGCCAGGCAAGGCCACTGCCCATATACCCTGCCGGCGGGCGATAGGAGATCATTACATCGACTTCGGTGCCGCCGTTCAGCGTTTCCTGGAAAGTAACACGGCCGGCCGTAGCGATCGATGATCCGGGTAAAGACCGCCAGCCCAGCATTTCTCCGGGTATCTCTTTCACAATTTCCGCATCCCATTCCAGCGTACCAATGCCTCCGGGCCCTTTCACGACCCAGTGGGAATGTAACGGGTCTATCTCCTCCACCGATTTCAAATGTTTCATGAATACCGGCAGATTGCTCAACTGCCGCCAGAAATAATAGACCTCCTCCTTCGGGTTGTCTATCTTCAGGGAAGTGCGGATATTAATAGAAGCGGTGTGTTTGTCGGGTTTCCTTCTGCCCAGCAATCCATTGACCAGGTCATTGCCGGAGATGCCACGGTATAACAGGTAACCGGCAGCCAGCAACTTCAGCAAACTGCCTGCAGGCTTCTTGTCTACCTTACTGATAGCACTGCCCAACAGCCACGCACCTGTGAAAATAGATACAATCCTGCCTTCCGGAGTAACATTGATGATATTTGAACTTTCATAGAGAGGTCCTGCCTTTGGAGGTACATGACCATTTGATAGTTTTGTCATTAGATACAGTTTGGGGTGAAGCAGCTAAAACCCTGCAACTTTTGTTGAAAGGCAATAAGTTGCTAATATTTAAATAACTAAATATTATAAATTTTACTAAATGCCTGTGGAGTGATGGGTACGGTGCGTAAATAATTACACACTTTCCGGAAACCGTTGTTTCATCATTGATAAGATGCATTCAGCACATCGTAAATATTTTTTCCCCAGTTAGGCGACAGCGCGTCAGCAGGCGTAAACCGGCTGAATTTTTCACCCGTCTCCACCACCGTGGACCGCGCCCTCTTTTTGCCACCACCGAAAATCGCCGGTGTGTAATAGATATTCAACGCCTTAACGAGCGAGGCCCGGGGATTGGCGGGATCCGCATCGATGGCCTTTTCCGCATATTGCCGGCTCTCTGCGCCCAGCGAAGCCCCACGGGAAGGAACGGCATTGATGCGAGCCGACAACCAGTAACCCATCAACGTCAGCGTTTCTGTATGATGCGGCTGCATCTCCAACGCCTTTTTCACAAAAGGGGCCGCCTTGTCACAATACTCCTCCGCTTTTTTCTTTTCTGCTTTGAACGACAGCTGCGTATAGGCCCAGCCGGCATAATACTGCAGCAGCCACACCTGCGGATAGGCGCCGGCCAGTTGCGCCAGCGTATCAGCATGCGCCGGCCACTGAGGAGGTGCGCTCTTCTCCAGTACCTGCAATTGTCCCTGCAATGTGGCCTGCCAGGAGCTGTCCTGCGCAGAAAGGGTCGTCATACCACCGGTGATCATCAAAAAAAGTAAAAGTACCCGCTTCATATAAAAATATTTCTGATAAGCCCCCCGGCGCCAATTACATGCCACGTTTGTATTTCTGTGTCCGATAGCCTATCTTAACCGGCCAAACCACTGAACATATGAAAAAATTACTGACCACGTTATTGTTACTCTCCGGCCTCCAAAGCTATGCACAAAAGGAAATAGCCCCCGACAAATGGCTGAAGCTCTTCAATGGCAAGGATTTAAATGACTGGGACGTCAAAATAACCGGTTACGATCTTAATGATAACTTCGGCAACACTTTCCGCGTGAAAGATGGTTACCTCACCGTAGCCTATGATCAATACGATGAATTCAAAGAAAGATACGGACACATCTTCTATAAAAAGAATTTCTCCGCCTACCTCGTGGTAGCAGAATACCGGTTCACCGGCGACCAGGTGAAAGGCGGTCCGGGCTGGGCTTTCCGCAATAGCGGCATCATGCTGCACGGCCAGCCGGCAGCTACGATGACCAAAGACCAGGACTTCCCCATTTCACTGGAAGAACAACTCCTCGGTGGTAATGGTAAAGATCCCAGGACAACGGCCAACCTCTGCACACCCGGCACCAACGTGGTGATGAATGGCAAACTGATCACCGATCACTGCATCAGCTCCACTTCCAAAACATATCATGGCGACCAATGGGTGCACGTGGAAGCGCTGGTACTGCGCGATTCTGTCATCAAACACATCGTTCAGGGCGACACCGTGATCGTGTACAACAAACCGCAGATAGGCGCCGGCAACGTATCACATGCCGATCCCACCGTGAAACAGGACGGAAAACTGCTCACAGAAGGTTCAATCTCTTTGCAAAGTGAAAGCCACCCTGTCCAGTTCCGTAAAGTGGAACTGTTCGACCTGTCACCTTATATCAACGATCCGGTGAAACTCAACAGGATATTGCATTTGCTGCAGCAACGGAACAAAGGCCGTAAATAAGGCAGTTGACGTACGCGGCCGTGGCGGATGCGGCGGCTTCGGCCTTCTTGGAGGAACACAGCTGGCTGCCAGCAGGGCAGCCGCTGTCAACAGCCATGCACACCGGTAATAAGCAGGTTTTCTGATCATAGTTATGCTTGTTTTTTGTTATACGAAGGCAATAACTATTCCCGAATAGAAAAAAACGAGAATTCCAAGACTGATTTTTTACAGGTTTGGGCTACCTTTGGCCCCTCGAAAAAATTAGCATGGAAAATTGTACCCTCTACACGCATGAGGTAGATATGGGGAAGGTGTTGACGCGCATGCGTGCGCATTTCGATGCATCGGCCCTGAATGTAAACGGACAGGAAGACAACTGGGAGAGTATTACCGTAGTTTCGAAAAAGAGACGTTTAAGAAAAGGCAATACCATTACAATCACTTACCGCCAACGGTCAGTACCGGGCTACACCCTGGAACACAGTGATGAGCCCATCATCGTTAATCTTCACGGCATGTACGCCTTCGTGCAACAAATCGATGCCGAAAACCAGGAACTGAAAAGATTATTGCTGGGAAAAATCCCGACCGTTAACACGGAAATAGCTATCAAAGCCGAACCCTCTTTCAACGGAGATCTCCGCTCCGCCGTCATGGAACTGGCCTACGAACTGGATGCTTTCTTTTTCTCCGAGGGCAATTCCATCTTCAACACCGACGTACAGGGATTCTGGGATAAAACCGGCGCCCTGCTGCTGGATGTGAACGGCCACTCTACCGCTACCAATCTCACAGTAAATATCGAGGCAAAATATTTCGACAGCCAGACGCCTCCCTCCGCGGAAGCACTGGAAAGAAAAGCCCGCAGCCTGCAACAGCTGCAGGTCATGGGTGTTCGCTCCAGCGCCATGCTGCCGCCTATCGTCGATGAAACCGCGGCCGTCATCCGCACGCCGGAGGAAGTAGCCCAAAGGGTAGCTATCCTCACTGTGGTCAACGGCGTAGCCTTCGGACATCTGCAACCGCAGGACGTGATCTCCTATCTGCAGAAAAATCAACTGTGGGAACACGCCACTCCCGACGAAAAAAAATTCCTGCACCATCCCACCGAAGAAGAGAAAACAAAAGCTACCTGGAAATGCGAAAGCATCTGGGTATTGCTCTGGGCCCTGGGCCTGCTGCCTGAACTGGGATACATGACCGATCTCTGTAACCTCGACATGGTGCCGGAAGAAGTGTTCCCTTTCCGCGGCCTGGCCGGCGATCTCACACCCTTCTTTGAAAAAGCCACCACACTGCGTCCCGCTGCAGCGATACTCGATGCCAACGATCTTTACTACCGCGCCCACTGGTCCTGCGTAGACGCCCGCCTGAAAAGCGAAGAGGCGCCGGTACATCCGGGAGTGGTTTATGAAAGACATTATGCCCTCAACTGGTTGATTAATTACCGCAACCAGCCATGGGACAGTGTTACGTGCGACACCTGAGAGATGTAGAGATTTTTTGATTTACGATTTTTTGATTTTTTTTTGATTATTGCAAATAGAAAAGACCGAAGCAACTTTAAAGAGCTTCGGTCTTCTTGTTTTATCAAAAAACGAAATCAAAAAATCGTAAATCAAAAAATCCCTAAATCTATTTGAGCATCAGCTGCCGGATATATTTCACCGGGGCGCTGCCATAGCTCAGGAACTTTTCGTTGAACGCTTTCAGGTTGTATTCTTTGCCCATCTTCTGTTTGTAGGCCTCCCGCAGGTCGATGATTTCTTTGTAACCGGTGTAGTAGCTGGTGAGCTGCACGCTGGTCACGCTTACCCTTTTCCATTTGCCTTCTGCTTCCGCCTGCTGCTGGAACGCTTCTTTCGTGAGCAGGTGAATGGCGTCTTCGCGGCTCATGTTTTTCACATGTACGCTGTAATCAAGGATGGTATTGCATACTGCCCGCAGGTTCCATTTGTACCACATCAGCCACATTTCAGGCTCGTTGTTGCCATAGCCGTTTTCCAGCATCATCTGTTCAGTGTACACCGCCCAGCCTTCTATCATAGCGCCGTTGCCCATCAGGGATTTGATCAGGCTGGGAGACTGGTTGGCATATACCAGCTGGGTATAATGGCCGGGAATAGCTTCGTGGATGTCCAGTATCTGCAGGATATAATGATTGTATTCGCGGAGATAACTTTCTGCTTTGTCTTTCGGCCATCCTTCGAGGCTGCCTACGTTGTAGTAGGTGTTGCCGCCCTTGTCATACGGGCCGGGGGCGCTGATGGAAGCGCCGGCCACGCCGGCCATATACGCAGGCTCTTTGCGTACGACCAGTGGTTTGGACGGATCGATGTACAGCAGGTCTTTTTCCTTGATGAAAGCAATCAGCTCCGGCAGCTGTTTTTCAATGGCCGTCTGGAACTCTTCCGGTTTCACATGTTTGAGCGATAAGGTGTCGATCATGCGGCTGATCAGCTCCAGTGAATCCGCAGGCACAGGCTGGCTGCCGAAATACTTGGGCCACAGCTGCCGGCTGATCCTGGCCATTTCTCCATGCACATAAGCTTTGCGCGCTACTGCAGAATCGTAGATCTGCGAAGCGGAGAAAGAAGACTGTATGCTGTAGTTGAATTTCTGGTCATATAGAGGCTGGCCCAGGCGGAAGCTGCGCGGATGGGCGGGCTTCAGTGCTTTCAGCCATGCGGCGTAGTCTTTGATGGCCTTCACCGCTGTCTGCGCACGGGCAATCATCGCCTTCTTCTCGTCTGCGCCGATGCTGGTCTTTTGCAGGGAGTCTGCAAAGTCTTTTTCAAACACGGACAAGCCGCCGGTGTTCTGGTCGGCCGCCAGCGAGGTGAGCTCCGGTACCGGGTCCTTGATCTGTTTTTTGGCGGCTTCGTAATATGCCGGCACATTGCCCAGCCTGGCGGAGAAAGCACGCAGCCTTGTTTCCAGCGGTGCGTAGTTCTCGTTGAGAATAAAGGCGAACGTGTTGCTCACGTTAAAGGAAGACGGGTCCCACTCGTTGCTCTTCAGTTCTTTGATGCTCCACTGTACCGACTTCAGATAGTTTTCTATCAGCTGATAATCGGTTTGGTTGGCATCTGTCAGTTTGCTCAGCTCATAACTTCTGAGAGAGTCCAGCTGCTGTTGCGCAAAGGCAAGACTGGCCTGCGCTGCGGCGCTGTCGGGCACAATCAGTACGGAGTCGTACTTGTGATAGCCCACACCGGTGGCCCAATCGGGGTTTTCTTTCCAAAGCTGGTCGATAAAACGTTCCTGGTAGGCCTGGAATGCTTTGTTGAGCACACTGTCGGCCTGACCACCGCCCTGGGTACTGTTGCCGTTGTTACAGGCAATCATGGCCGCAGCCGCCGTGGCGCAAAGAAGTATCTTTCTCATGATGGTGGAGATTTGTTGATTGTCGGCACCTAATATAAAGAATTATGGCGTACGGGACAGGAATAAGAGGATAAGCGGAAACAGAAAATAAAAAAGTTCCCTATCTTTGCGGCTCATTTGTAAAAACAGATAAAACCTTGCGCCATGTAATTTCACAGGCATATTAATCCTCTTTTTCTTCGCCGTTCCGTTCCGGAACAGGCCTGTGATTTTTTTGTCTAACCTGATTACGTTACTGGAATACCATGAGGGCCGACTGCCCGATTACCATATGGTTCACTGTCAGGCAGGTTCATATGCGCGCCTGCATATAAACAGCCCTCATTCGTAATTCGTAATGCGTAATTCGTAATTTCATTATTATGGCGATTTCCCAAAAATATGGCCGTACCTATCATTATCCGTTCTCACCGGGAACTACCAGCGATGACCGTATCCAGCATGATTACTGGGACTGGCTGGTAAACATACCGCAGCTGATACATACGGAAAAACTGGACGGGGAGAATAACTGCCTTTCCCGTCACGGCGTGTTTGCACGCTCTCATGTGGCGCCCACTACGTCACCGTGGACCGAAAGTATCCGCCGGTACTGGCAAAGCATTAAAAATGACCTCGGTGACCTGGAGATTTTCCTGGAGAACCTGTACGCCGTACATTCTATCGAATATAAAAACCTGGACCATCACTTTTATGTGTTTGGCGTCCGGGAGCATGACCGGTGGCTGAGCTGGGAGGAGACCTGCTTTTACGCCGCCATGCTGGACCTCCCGGTGGTGCCGGTGGTAAGCGCTATAACGCCGCCGGCTGTACGGACTGGCTTTGAGCGCGACACGCTGTCGCTCGTCGGCGGCCGTGGCGCTTTTGATCCGCACGACGCTTTCAGCGGTGAGCCAACCATCATGGAGGGCATCGTAACCCGTAATGCTGCCGGTTATCCGGTCAGCGAATTTTCACACAACGTGTTTAAATATGTCCGCAAGGGGCATGTGAAAACCGATCAGCACTGGACCCGCCACTGGCGCAGGGCCCGGCTTAACTACGAAGGAGGTAATTATGTGGCAGATAACAGATAATAAAGACTGGGCAGCTCTCGAACAGCAGTTCGATTGGGTGCGGGTAATGGCTTCCGTGCCGCAGGATGCCCGTCATCATGCTGAAGGTAACGTGGCCGTACACACGCAGATGGTGCTGGAGCAGCTGCATCAGCAACCGCTTTACCAGGAGCTGCCGGCTCAGGAACAGGAAATGATGTGGGCTGCGGCCTTGCTGCATGACGTGGAAAAATATACCACCACCGTGGTGGAGCCCGACGGCAGGATCACTTCCGCCGGGCACGCCCGCAAAGGGGAGATGCGTGCGCGGCAGATACTCTACCGCGACATACCCACGCCCTTTTTTATACGGGAAACGATCGCTAAACTGGTGCGCTACCACGGCTTGCCACTGTGGGTGTTCGATAAAAAAGATCCGCAGAAAGCGGTGATCACGGCCAGCCTGGAAGTGGATACCCGCCTGCTGGCACTGCTGGCCCGCGCCGATGCGCTGGGCCGCATCTGCGATGACCAGGCTGACCTGCTGTACCGGCTGGACTGCTTCGAAGAGCTGTGCCGCGATAACCAGTGCTGGGGCGTGCCCCGCGCTTTCGCCAATGCGGAAGCACGGATGAATTACCTGCTGAAGGAGGAAGTGTCGCCGGACTATGTGCCGTACGAGCAGCCACAGACACAGGTGATCATGATGAGCGGCTTGCCCGGCGCCGGTAAAGACACTTTCGTACAGCAGCAGTATAAAGACTGGCCGGTCATCTCCCTCGATGATATCAGGAGGGCCATGAAAATAGCGCCGACGGACAAAAGCGGCAACGGCACCGTAATACAGGCCGCCAAAGAGCAGGCGAGGGAGTACCTGCGCAAAGGACGTTCCTTCGTTTGGAATGCTACCAACATCACCCGCCAGATGCGGGAGCAGTTGACCAGCCTGTTCTTTACATATCATGCAGCTGTTACCATCGTATATGTGGAAGTGCCGGCGGCCCGGCTGCTGCAGCAAAACGGCAGGCGCGAACACATCGTGCCGGCGGCAGCCATGGAGCGGCTGATCAGCAAACTGGAAGTGCCCACGCTGACAGAAGCCCATGAAGTGATTTATCATGTGCGCTAAAAAATAGTATGGGTAAAAAATTATGGATTGATTATCTTGGCCCGCGCTTGTGAGATATATCCATTTTGTTTTACCCATATTGTTTAATAAGCATTTAAAGGGCCAACCATTTGACAACGTATGCAGGAGACTCCTTTTTCGTTGGAGCAATTTGAATTGTTGTTTAAAGAACATTTCAAACCATTAGCCCTGCTGGCATATAGTGTGGTGAAAGACAAGGATGTTGCCAAGGATATTGTGCAGGAATTCTTTGTAAAGTTCTGGGAAACACAGCATACCCTGCAGTTAAGGGGGCCTTTTGAAGGCTATGCTGCCCGCGCGGTAAAGAACAGAAGCCTCAACTACATTGCCCGGCAGGAAGTACAGGACAAACACCGGCAGCTTTTTGCCGCCATGCCGCCGGATGACCAGGATACCGGCCATGCGGACAGGGAACAGTTTTATCAACGGTTATCGCATGCTATCGACTGTATGCCGGAGCAGCGCCGCCGCGTTTTCCTCATGAGCGCCGCCGATAATAAAAAGTATGCGGATATAGCCCGCGAACTTAATATCTCCATCAACACCGTTAAATTTCATATCAAGGCGGCCTATGTTTTTCTGCGGAATGAAGCTTTTATGCCGCTGTGGATCAGCATTTTACTGAACATGCTGTATTTTTTTGAAAAAAAGTTTCCCGTCGTACCTACCCTTTTTTAATACCTCACTGTCTAATCATCAGAAGCTATGACAGAAAACCAACCATCCCCCGAGTGGGAGAAGCTTGCAGCCAAACTGGAACAACCCCGGCAGGAAGGACCGCTTTCGCCGGAAGAGGAGGCGTATTTCGACATCAGGGACGCGGCAGAAGGCTGGCAGGAAATAGCATCACTGGACACCACAGCAGCCTGGCAGGAAGTGGCGGCCAGGATAGAACATACACAACGGAAAAGATATTCCATTAATTGGTTCCGGGTGGCCGCAGCGGCGGTCGTCACCGGGTTGATTGCAGGAGGAGCGGTATTCCTGTTGAAACCACCGCGTCATAAACCAACCACCAGCGTAGTGGCTCATGCTGCCGGGAACAATCAGCAAATACAACTGATTACCGGCAGCGGCGCTACGGTAGTACTGGACTCCGTCACGCAGCTCAAAGAAGCAGACGGCACCCGCATTACCGCCGGTAAAGCAGGTGTGGCCTACCAGGCAGCCCGGACAGGCGGCGCTCCTGTATTTAACACCCTCGTGGTACCGCGCGGACAAACCTATAAAGTGACCCTCGCCGACGGCACACGGGTATGGCTCAACGCTGATTCGCGGCTGCGTTTTCCGGTGGCCTTTTCCGGCGATGCCCGCGAAGTGGAACTGGAAGGGGAGGCCTGCTTTGAGACGGCGCCTATGGCTGCCAAACCTTTCCTCGTAAAGGTACGCGACATGAAAGTGACGGTTCTGGGAACGGAGTTTAACATCAACGCCTATACCAACAACACACTCACCACCCTCGTTTCCGGTAAGGTAAAGGTAGACGCCGGCCCGCTCGTCAAAGAGCTGTCTCCCGGTCAGCAGGCGGTTTGCCGGCAGGGTAATATGACCGTGGCCAGCGTTGATGCCGAACAGTTCACCGCCTGGAAAGAAGGCCTCCTGGTATTTGACAATGAAAGCCTGGAGGATATCATGATCAGACTGGGCCGCGAATACGATTATACCGTCAACTTTGAAAATAAATCATTACAACAACTACGCATCGGCGGAAACATCGAAAAATCACCCTCCGTCGCTCAGGTGCTGACTTTAATTGAACAACTGACAGATGTACACTTTGTAATAGATCAACCAAAACGTACCATCATGGTAAAACAAGGCAAATAAAAAACGAACATGTTGTAGCATGTTCGTTTTATGAGCAAGCCCTGTGGGAAACAGGGCCTGGATCATCATCTATAATATAAATCAACCTAAATGTAATGAAAAAAAATTACATGCATGGCGTAGCCATGTTCCTGAAAAGATTTTATCAACCTGTACTGCTCTTTCTCTTTTGTGTATCGTGG
Source organism: Chitinophaga oryzae (assembly GCF_012516375.2). Classification (NCBI taxonomy): domain Bacteria; kingdom Pseudomonadati; phylum Bacteroidota; class Chitinophagia; order Chitinophagales; family Chitinophagaceae; genus Chitinophaga; species Chitinophaga oryzae. The sequence continues at coordinate 6,255,363 of NZ_CP051204.2, read as the reverse complement.
GCCGCTGCCGTCAGTGCCCAGACACAGCCGAAAGTCACGCTGAAAGCCTCTAACATGGCGGTGCCGGAATTCCTCAGGCAACTGAACCGCCAGACCAAACTGCGTTTCCTCTACAACCAGGAGGAAATGATGCAGCTGCCACCGGTAACTTTACAAGTGCGTAACGAACCGCTGGACAAAGTGCTGGAAGCCGCCTTCAAAGGGCAACATGTGTATTACAGCATCACCAACGGCACGCTGGTGCTGCGCTACCGCCCCGCCCTTGAAAAGACGCCCGTTCAGGTTGTGGAAACACCTCCGGTGACAGGTATCATCACCGATGAAGACGGGCAGCCGCTCTCCCATGTTACCATCCAGGAAGCCGGCACCAACCGCGGCACCTATACCAATGACAAAGGTTTTTTCACCTTCCCGGTCACCAATACCTCCATCCTCCGTATTTCCTATGTAGGCATGGAACCACTCGTTGTAGCCGTCGGTAAAAGAAGAGAACTGAAGTTATCGCTGAAAAGAAACTCCGCAACCAAAGAAGTGGTGGTAACTGGTATGGTTACACGTAACCGCGAAAGCTTCACCGGCGCCGTAGCCACTTTTACCGGTGCTGAACTGAAAGCCATCGGCAACCAGAACGTGGTACAGAGCCTCAAAACACTGGACCCTTCTTTTGTGATCGTGGAAAACAACTCGCTCGGCGCTAACCCCAATGCCATGCCCAACGTGGAAGTAAGAGGTAAAACCAGCCTCTCTACTTCGCAGGTAAAAGACCAGTTCGGACAGGATCCCAACCTGCCGCTTTTTATCCTCGACGGCTTCGAAACACAACTGCGCAATATCATCGACCTCGATATGAACCGCGTAGAGTCCATCACCATCCTGAAAGACGCCGCGTCTACCGCTATGTATGGCGCCCGTGCCGCCAACGGGGTAGTAGTGGTGGAAACACGCAAACCCAAACAGGGAGAATTACAGGTGTACTACAGCGGCGACTTCCGCGTGGAAGTGCCGGACCTGCGCAGCTATAACCTGATGGACGCCCGCGAAAAACTGGAATTCGAAGTATTGTCCGGCAGATACAGGAAACGGTCAAGCGAACAGCCGCAGAAACAGCTGTGGCTGGACAGTATGTACAGCGCCCACCGCGCACTGGTGGAACAAGGCGTGAACACCTACTGGCTCAACGAACCGGTGCAAACCGGTTTCACACAGGGACATTCCGTATATGCCAGCGGCGGCGACCAGCAGCTGCGTTATGGCGTGGGCGTTAACTACAAAAAAATCAGCGGCGCCATGAAAGGCTCCGGCAGGGACGCCTGGGGCGGCACGGTAGACCTGACCTATCGCAAAGGCCGGTTTAATATCAGCAATAAACTCAACGTGTCCGGCTATACGGCGCATGAGTCGCCCTACGGCCCGTTCTCCAACTTCGCCTCCGCCAGCCCCTACTTTCCGAAAAGACAGGCAGACGGCTCCATCGCCAAATACCTCGATCAACCGGAAGGCGACACGCTGAATAAAACGATTATGGTGGTCAACCCGCTGTACAATGCTATGCTCAATAGCTTCGATGTAACAAAGAACATGGGCGTGCAGAACAACCTGCAGATGATCTGGTCGTTCAACAGCTACCTCCGCCTGCAAGGCAGCCTGCAGCTGAGCAAGGAAAATACGACCCGCGAAAACTTCCTTTCACCGCTCAACAGCCGCTTCGATAACAGCAGCATCTACGAAAAAGGTACCTATAATAATACAAGGACAGACCTTTTCAGCTACCAGGCCAATATTATGCTAACGTATGCACGGGTATTGAAACAACATTCCGTCACCGCCAACCTGCGTACGGAAGCCCAGGAAGCCGCTACCAGGGGGTATATCACCGCCGCACAGGGCTTTCCCGAAGGCAGCAACGGCAATCCGGCTTTTGCTTTCTCGTACCAAACCAACAGCCGCCCGGGCGTAACTATCGATAAATACAGGAGAGTTAACGCACTGGCCAGCGTGAACTATATGTACGACAGCCGTTATATGATGGACCTCACCTACAGGATAGATGGTTCCACCGCTTTTGGCAGCAACCGCAAATTCTCTCCGTTCTGGTCTGCCGGCATCGGATGGAATCTGCACCAGGAAAGCTTCTTCAGGTCGCTGAAATGGATTAACCGACTGAAAGTGAGAGCAGACATCGGCAGCACCGGTAACCAGAACTTCAGCAGCTTCTCTTCCGCTGATCTGTACCAGTACTACCAGAATATCAACCCTTTCGGACAAGGCGCTACCCTGCTGACCATGGGCAACCCGGACCTGAAATGGCAAAATACGCTGAACAGCAACGCCGGCGCAGATATTACCCTGTTCAACAATCGTTTCAACCTGACTTTTAACGCCTATAACAAAAAAACAGACCCGTTAATCGTCATCCTCACCCTGCCCAGTTCTACCGGCTTGAGCGGATTCCCGGCCAACCTCGGTTATATGTCCACCAAAGGGGTAGAAGCCCTGGCTAACTATGCTGTGATCTATAAACCCAAACAACGCATCATCTGGCGTGTCGGCTATACCGGCAGCATAGTACGCAGCAGGTACGAAGGGTTTGACAACAAACTCGACGGCCTCAACAAACAACAGCTGGACGCCAAATCCCTCATCCGTTTCCGGGATGGCCGCAGCCCCGATGATATTTGGGCGGTGCCCTCGCTGGGCATAGACCCCGCCACCGGCCGGGAAGTGCTGGTGAAACAAAACGGCGAAACCACTTTCAACTACAGCACCGACGATATCGCCGTGGTGGGCAATTCCCGCCCGCGCATGGAAGGCGTTATCAGCAGCAACCTTACCTGCGGGCCGTTCAGCCTGGGTATCAACCTGCGCTACCGCTGGGGCGCAGACCTTTTCAACACCGCCCTTTACAACAAAGTGGAAAACATCAGCCGGTCGGCACTGGCATATAACCAGGACAAAAGAGCGTTGTACGACCGCTGGAAAAATCCGGGCGACGTTGCACAGTTCAAAGGCATCTCTATGACCGACAGGACCGAAATGTCTTCCCGCTTTATACAAAAAGACAATACGGTCGTGGGGGAATCCATCAATATGGGCTATGAAATGCTGACCCAGCCCTGGCTGAAGAAAGCCGGTATGCAAAGCCTGCGCCTGAACGCCTATCTCAACGATATCTTCCGGTGGTCTACCGTGCGCACAGAACGGGGAACGGAATATCCCTTTACCAATACGATCGCCTTCAGCGTCAGCGCTTCTTTTTAATGCTTCAAACAAGATCACATGAGAAAGATATACCTTCTGATAGTCGCTTCCTGCCTGCTGGCGTCATGCAACAAATACCTCGACATTAAGCCGGAAGACAAGTTCACGGAAGACAACCTCTATTCCACAGAGGCCGGGTTCACCAACGCGCTCAACGGCCTTTATCTGGCCCTGTCCGGCCGCAACCTGTATGGCGCAGAACTGACACTGTCTACCATAGAAGTGATGGCACAGCGCTATAACGTAAGCGGGGAACATAATTTCAGCGCCGTAGCCTCCTACCAGTACAACCAGTCCGATGTGCAATCCCGGTTTGAAGGCGTGTGGACATCCGCCTATAAACAGATACTGAACATCAACAAACTGCTGGACGCACTGGACAAACATAAAGGCATCCTGTCCAAAGAAAAGGAAAACCTGATAAGGGGCGAATGTATGGGGCTGAGAGCTATGGTACACTTTGACCTGCTGCGTTTATTCGGGCCGGTATACGCCACCGGCAGCGGCAAAACAGCCATTCCTTACAATACAACGACCGGCTCGGCGCCGCAGCCGCTGCTGCCCGCCACCGGCGTGATCAGCGCCGTTTTACAGGATCTCGCCGCAGCGCAGCAGTACCTGTCCGCCGATCCGGTGATCACCACCGGCGTGGTGGATTTTAAAAGCGATGGCGGCGACTGGTTCCGTAAAAGAAATATTCGGTTCAACTACTTCGCCGCGAAAGCTCTACAGGCACGCGTGCTGTTATATGCCGGCAATAAGCCGGCCGCACTCGCCGCCGCACAGGAGGTGATCACCGCCGCTACGAAATGGTTTCCCTGGGTAAAGCCGGCGGATATCAACGCTGAGCTGATCAATCCCGACAGGATCTGCTCCGGCGAGGTGTTTTTTGCCCTGTACAACCCCGAGCTGTACCTCAGCCAGCGTGATTACTTCGCGGCAGCACTGCAGCCACAGTCCATACTGGCGCCGGCCCAGTCGAAACTGACAGCCGTATTCGAAGGACTGGAAGGTGACTACCGGTATAAGTCGTCCTGGATAGTGCCCTCTGTGGGTGGAAAAACCTACCGCACCTTTGTGAAATATGAAGATGTGCAGGATACCAAAAAGCCGTTCCGTTTCCTGCAGCCGATGCTCAGAATGTCTGAGATGTACTACATCGCCGCTGAGTGTACGGCTGACCACGACCAGGCCCTGCAATACATGAATACCGTGCGTTTCGCCCGCGGCCTGGTGGACCTCGCCGCTACTGCGAATATTACCACTGAGCTCACAAAAGAATACCAGAAAGAATTCTTCGGCGAAGGACAACTGTTTTTCTACCACAAAAGGATCATGACAGCCAAACTGGTGAACGGCGCCGCCACCGGCAGCAATGTAACGCCAAACTACGTAGTGCCGTTACCGTTATCAGAAACCAATCAGCGTACCAACTAAAAGCATATTGTCAATGAAAGCAATTCACTGTATCATGGGGGCTGTCATGCTTTATGCCCTCACGGCCTGCCAGAAGGAGACCCTGAAAACCTGGTCCGGCACCAACGACATTTATTTCGAAAACAGCCTGGTGGAGGATGCGGCCAAACGGACGTCCGACAGCATGAATATCCTCTTCATTTTCTCACCGAAGGGAACGACCGACTCCATCCTGAAAATACCGGTGAAGACCATGGGAGCGCCTGTTGGATACGATCGGACATTCACCGTCAGCACAGCGCAATCCAACGCCGTGGCGGGAAAACACTACGACGCGTTGCCCGGTTCATTTGTGATGCGGGCCAACAGGGTAGTGGATACCGTGCTGATACGGTTGCTCCGTACCCCCGATATGATGACGGACACGGTATCGCTGGTGCTGCAGCTGCAGGCCAACGATTATTTCACCACCAACATGGCCCGGGTGGCGATCGGTAGTAACACCTGGCTCAATGCTACCTCGCTGCGTATCCATATGACCGACGTGCTGTCGAAGCCGGCTTTCTGGTTCTCTGCGGTGTTCGGCAATTTCAGCCGGAAGAAGTTCCTGCTGATATGTGAGCTGACCGACTATGACCCTTACAAACTGGCCAACGAAGTGCCTATCGCAGATACCTACTATCTCGGGAAAGTGACCCAGCGTTACCTTGATGAACAGGCTAAGGCAGGGAACATTATCCTGGACGACGATGGCAGTGTCATGATCATGGGAGACATCATCACCGGAGGGTGACGGATTTATTTTATTAACCTTTTGAGATAAACAACATGTATAAATATATCCTGGGGATCCTGTCCGTCATTGCACTGGCAGGATGTTACAAAGACAAGGGCAACTATACCTACACGGAGCTGAATGCCGTCTCTATCAGTGGCATCGACAGCAGCTATTCGCTGCTGCAGGGCGCCCGCCTGCAGATCAAGCCGGTGTTGGCTTTCTCCAAAGATGCCAGCGGGGACACCAGCAGATACCGCTACGAATGGCTGGCCATTGCCAAAGTGGGCGGTGTGCCGCTTGGCGACCGTTATGACCTGGCCACTACGCGGGACCTGGATATCAGCGTGACGCTGCCGCCTTCCAAAGACTATGCGGTATATTACCGGGTAACGGACAAGGCCACCGGTGTGATGTTTAAGTATGTATTTAACCTGACCGTCTCCATCGTTATCTCCAAAGGGCTGCTGGTCCTGAGTGATGTGAATGGCCAGGCCAGGCTTGACATGTTATCGGAGTACCCCAAAAAATACACTATCTATACCGACGTACTGGGGATGCTGGGTTCTACGGTACCCCGCAACGGAGCGCCGGTAGACGTGGCGGTAGTCTCCACCGGGTACTATCTTTCCACGGCAGCCGGCACGCATAAAATCAATACCAACACTTTCGGCTGGCTGCCTACTTACAGCATCTCCTATGAATTCCAGTCCCGCATGCCGGAAAATATGATCGCGCAGCGGCTGGTAACTACCTTTGGCGGGGTGCTCTGCTACTCGGACGGTAACCTGTACGTTTATAGTCAGGCTTATCAGCTGCGGTATAATCTCCCGGTCAATTATCTGGCGGAGAGCAAGGAATATTTTAAGATCTCCCGGCATATGGGCGTTCATAACCGGTATATGATCCCGATCATCCTGTACGATGAAACCAATCACCGGTTCATCCGGTATACGGCGCCTAATTCAGAATGCTCGCTGATGCCGGAAGGAACGCTGTTCAACTACCGGGATCCTTCGAAAGACCTGCTGTATATGACATGGAATACCTACAGCAACGGGATGTTGTTCGCCCTGCTGAAAGACCGGGCCACGAATAAAGTGACGCTGGCCCGTGTGAACGCATCGGCAGACGTATTGCGGCAAAACAGTTACGATGAGATGGCCGCCACCGATATAGACAAAGCCAGGCTGTTTGCGGTAGATCCGGTCAACGGCTATGTTTTCTATGCCGTGGGCGGTAAGTTGTATGAGTACGATGTTTCCCTGAAAACCGCCAAATTGATGCTGGACAGGCCGGGATCCGAGATCACGCTGCTGAACAATGCGTCTGACGGCCTGGTGGTAGGGTTCTACCAGCTTGCCGGTCCGGCGGAGACGGGCGGCTCCTGGGAAAAGTACACGGTGCCGCCGGTAAATGGCCCGCTGGAGCTGAAGGAGTCTTACCAGGGCTTCGGGAAAATTGTCAGCTGGATCACGAAGAGTTCCTGATCACGCAGAGATATCACGCAAAGGCGCTAAGCAGCAAAGACGCAAAGATTTTTTTAAGTTTAAATAAGAAAGCAAAGGAGCGGAGATCAAATTTTGATCTCCGCTCCTTTGCTTTCTCTGCTCGCTTATTTTATTCTTTGCGTCTTTGCTGCTTAGCGCCTTTGCGAGACTAAAATTCATTCCGCCACATCATGCTCTCCACGGGCCTTACCGTGCGGCCGTTATATTTGGCATTGCCTTTTTTGTTGTACATGGTTTCCACTTCGCCTTCCACCACGAAGTAGATCAGCTGTCCGATGGGCATACCGGCATATACTCTTACCGGCTGCGCACAGGAGATCTCCAGTGTCCAGGTGTTGCAGAAGCCAACGTCGCCTTTACCGGCGGTAGCGTGAATGTCGATACCCAGGCGGCCTGTGCTGGATTTGCCTTCCAGGAACGGTACATGGGCATGCGTTTCGGTGTATTCGAGCGTTACGCCCAGGTAGAGGGTGCCTGGTTGCAGTACGTAGCCTTCTTCAGGGATCTCGAAATGCTCTATTTCATTGTGTTTGCGGGCATCGAGGATACGGTCTTTGTACGTAGCCAGGTGTTTGCCCAAATGTACATCATAGGAATTGGTACCCAGGTACTTCCGGTCATAAGGCGAAATAACGATGGTGCCTTTTTCAATTTCTTCCAATATCCGTTTGTCTGACAGGATCATGTTAGGTGTTTTAGTAGTAGCAGGAAGGTTTCAGCATTTTAAGGGAAGCGTTAAAAAGCTTTAACCTTTGCTGTTATTTCTGCTTTTTTGCTTTAATTTGGCAAGATATGCCATTAATACGTACCATACAAATTGATCCGGAAACCAGGTTGGGCGTGTGGAGCATAGAAGAGCCGGAAAGTTTTTTCCGGGAGCGGGTAAATATCAGCCCCGGCATCCATCATCCACACAAGCGGTTACAGCATTTGGCCGGCAGGTACCTGCTGGTGACCCTTTTCCCGGAATTTCCGCTGGAGAAGATAAAAGTCAGCGAATCCCGTAAACCCTTGCTGGTGTGCGACAGCTTTCATTTTTCCATTTCCCACTGCGGCGATCATGTAGCAGCCATCGTCAGTTCCAAAGCCGCCGTAGGGATAGATATTGAAGAGGTAAAAGACAAGATAGAGCGGGTGTCCCATAAGTTCCTGTCGCCGTCAGAGCGGGATTTTATCGATCCCCGGCATTCCCTGGCCCATAAAACCATCTGCTGGAGCGCCAAAGAAGCGATGTTCAAATGGTATGGCCTGGGCAGCGTTGATTTTAAGGAAAATCTCATATTACAACCCTTTGTATATCAGTCAACGGGTTTTATTACCGCTAATTTTGTGAAGCCGGATTCAAATACCCGGTTATATTTGCAATATATAATGGAAAATGGTCTGTGCCTGGCATGGACCCATCCGGTGTGAGGAACGGCATTTACTAACTGTTGCGTTATTTGACTTATGAAAATATTCTTGCTCGGCTTCATGGGAGCCGGAAAATCCTATTGGGGAAAGCAGCTGGCAGACCACTGGAACGTACCGTACTACGATCTGGACGAAGTGATTGTGGAAACAGAAGAGATGGCCATCAGCGACATCTTCGCGACCAAAGGGGAAGACTATTTCCGGGAAAAGGAAAGTATGCTGCTCCGTGAACTGTCCCGCCAGGAAAATTTCCTGATCTCCTGCGGCGGCGGTACGCCCTGCTTCCAGGACAACATGGACTTCATGAACGATAAAGGCACTACCGTCTGGATCAACCCTCCGTTGGAGACCATGGTGGAAAGGCTGACCCGTAAAAAACATAAACGCCCCCTGATCCAGGACCTCGACGATCAGGACCTGGCCGACTTCGTAGAGAAAAAACTGGCGGAACGCAGACCTTTCTATGAACAATCGAGGCATATCATTTCATCCGATAACATTACATTGGATACCTTTACGAAAAATATCGAACATGCATAAAGGCTTTTTAGTTTGGGCAGCTGCTCTGGGCGCGCTCGCAGTGATTTTAGGCGCTTTCGGCGCACATAAACTGAAAGAACTGGTGCCCCCCGAGACGGTATCTACTTTTCAGACAGGCGTTACTTACCAGTTCTATCATGTGTTTGCGCTGCTGGCAACCGGCATCCTCTTTGCTAATGCTCCCGGCAGTCACCTGGAATGGGCCGGCAGATGTTTTATCATCGGCATCTTCCTGTTCTCCGGTTCCCTCTACGTGCTCACCATGCTGAAAGCTACGGGCAACGTAGGGCTGAGAGGGATCGGTATCATCACCCCCATCGGAGGCCTGGTGTTCATCGCCGGATGGATCTCGCTGCTGCTGGGACTTCTGAAAATTAAAGCTTAAAAAAGCAGAACGTATATGCGTAAAGGATACTGGTTGCTGTGGATGTGTATGACCTGGTGCACTGTCGCCATGGCTCAGCAAACAAAAGATATCAGTGGTAAATGGTACGGTATAACCAGGTCCTACTATGGCGATAAACAACGCCTCACGGTGGTGCTGGAAAAAGAAGGAGAGGGCTACAAAGGGGAACTGCAAAACCCTGATCATGATAATGAAGCCATCGACCTCGATCATATTATCTATCGCGGAGACACCCTGCTGCTCCGGATTGATACCATCCGGTTCGCCTATACCGGCGTATGGAACGCGGCGGAAAAACAGTTCGAAGGCGTTTTCACCTGGGGCGGCCTCAAAGGCACGTTTAACATCTCCCGGAAAGAGATCCGGCAAAGCGATGTTTACAACCGCCCGCAGGAACCGAAGCCAAAGTTCCCCTATCATACGGAAAACGTGCAGTTCAGCAATGAGCACGATCATGTGTCGCTGGCCGGAACTTTCACCCGCCCGTTTGACTGGGGACGCTACCCCGTGGTGATCATGCTCAGCGGCTCCGGCCCACAGGACCGCGACGATGAAATGGCCGGCCATAAGACGTTCCTGGTACTGGCCGATTTCCTGGCCCGCAACGGCATCGCCAGCCTCCGCTTCGATGACCGCGGCACAGGCGGCTCCGGCGGCGTATACAGCCAGTCCGATATTTACGACTTCGCCAACGACGCCAAAGCGGCCCTCGCATACCTGAAAACACGAAAAGACGTAGATCCGTACGCGATAGGTCTGCTCGGCCACAGTGAAGGGGCCGCAGTAGCGCAAATTGCAGCGGCAAACAATAAGTCGGTAGCTTTTGTAGTTTCTTTGGCAGGACTGGGCGTCACCGGCCGCGAAATGGTGGACCAGAAAGTGGTCCTCGACGGACGGATGTCCGGCGCTTCCGATACGGAAATAAAAGAACGCCTGCAACGGCTGAAGCCTTACTGGGACGCGCTGGCCAGCGATACCAACTATACGGTGGCCGCCGCCAGGGCCAAAGCCGCCCTGCACGATATCTACCGCAATTCACCGGAAGACATCAGAAAACAGGTGTCCGAAGAAGAATTTACCAGCGATATACAATTCGACCGTGAACTGTCATCGATCCTGTTATACAAACCGCTGGACTATCTGAAACAGATCAAGTGCCCATTCATGGCTGTTAACGGCACCCGCGACCTGCAGGTAGACGCCACCACCAACCTGAACGCCATCGAACGCGCACTGCGCGAAAATGGGAATATGCTTGTCACCATACGAAAGTTCGACGGGTTGAACCACCTGTTTCAACGCTGTAAAACCTGCACTGTAGCAGAATACGGCGACCTGGAGCAGACCATTGATCCGCTGGTGCCGGAATTCATCGCACACTGGATACTCCAGTTGCCGCCAAGGCCCAGGTAATCCCAACTTGAAGTTAAATTATGTCCAAGAATAAACTGAAAAACGAAAAACCGGAGAGCAAAAAACCAAAAGCCCCCACGCCCAACCCAGACGTGCTGAAGAAAGACAAGGAGGCTGAGGTAAAAGTAAAAGAACTCGTCAAGGATGAACGCACCCACAAAGTAATGGGCGTGTTCTTCCTGCTCCTGTCTGTTTACTGCTTTATTGCTTTCACCTCCTACCTGTTTACCTGGGAAGACGACCAGGACAAAGTTTTCCGCTACACCACCCGTGAACTGCTCATCGGCGACGTGAAAGTGGATAACCTCCTCGGCCGCCTGGGAGCCTATGTGTCACATAACTTCTTCTACAACGGAGTAGGTATCGCCGCTTACCTGTTCTGTTACTTCTTTTTTATCATTGGCGTCAATTTCATTGTGGGCCGGCGCGTATTCCGCGTGTGGCGCAATATCAAGTATATGATCTTCGGCCTGCTGTTCATCAGTATGGCCATGGCCTTTATTACCAACGGAGCCGATTTCCCGTGGGGCGGCGCCCTGGGCAACGCCCTCGATAAATGGACCTCCGGGTTCATCGGTAAAACAGGCACCGCCCTGCTGCTCCTCGTGGCTGGCTTCTCCTGGCTGATATGGAAGTTTAACTTCGACTTCAAATGGCCGGAGAAAAAGGTAAAAGCGCCCAAACCGGCGCCGGTGGCGCCGGCAGTACCGGCTACTCCCGCCGTGGCTTCCACGGCCGTTCCAACGCCCGCAGCTACTGCTGCTGCACCGGAAACCGCTAAGGGCAACGCCCTCAAAGGCGACAGCGGCGTAGTGGTGATCCCGCCGCACGCCGACGAGCCGGAAGAAGAAATTCCCATGACCCTCATCGAAAAAGAAGAGGATGTGACCGTGATACCGGCCGCCCACGCAGCTTACACGCCACCGGTGACCTCACCCGTGCCCCCTCCGGTAACTTCACCGGAGCCGGAACCGGAGCCTGAAGAGGCGGAGGAAGAGGAGGAAGATCCCGGTCCGCTGCTGTATGTGGAAGACGTAGAGGAAGAACTGCCCCCGCCGCCGCCTAAAAAGAGGAACCAGCCGGAAGAAGTAGCCTTCGAAATCAAACAAACATTCAAAGACGAAGACGAAGAGGTGGAAGAACTGGCTACCGTGCGTCCGGCAGTGCCTGTAGATCCGTACGATCCTTCGCTGGACCTGCGCGACTACCGCTATCCGGGCCTCGACCTGCTGGAAAATCACAACGCAGATAAAGTAGTGGTACAGGATACCGGTGAACTGGAGAAAAACAAAAACCAGATCATCGATACCCTCAAAAACTATGATATATCGATCCAGAAAATCAGCGCTACCGTAGGGCCTACGGTAACGCTCTACGAGATCGTGCCCGCCGCCGGCGTCCGCATTTCCCGTATTAAAAACCTGGAAGATGATATCGCCCTGAGCCTGTCGGCCCTGGGTATCCGTATCATCGCGCCCATTCCGGGCAAAGGCACCATCGGTATTGAAGTGCCCAACGTCAAGAAAAGTATCGTATCGCTCAAAGCGCTGCTGGCATCGGAGAAATTCCAGAACAGCACCATGGACCTGCCTATCGCTATCGGTAAAAAGATCGACAACGAAAACTTTATCGCCGACCTGGCCAAAATGCCCCACCTGCTGATGGCGGGTGCTACCGGTCAGGGTAAATCCGTCGGCATCAATACCCTGCTGGTATCGCTGCTCTATAAAAAACATCCTTCCCAGCTGAAGTTTGTACTGGTAGACCCGAAGAAAGTGGAGCTGTCGCTGTACAAGCTGATTGAAAAACACTTCCTGGCCAAACTGCCGGGAGAAGAGGATGCGATCATCACCGACACGAAAAAGGTAATCCACACGCTCAACGCGCTCTGTATAGAAATGGACCTGCGGTACGACCTGCTCAAGGAAGCAGGTACCCGTAATATCCGGGAATACAACGCCAAATTTACCCAGCGCCGCCTCAATCCGCAGAAAGGACACCGTTTCCTGCCGTTCATCGTACTGGTGGTGGATGAGTTCGCTGATCTGATCATGACTGCCGGCAAAGAAGTGGAAATGCCGATCGCCCGTCTGGCACAGCTGGCCCGTGCGGTGGGTATTCACCTGATCATCGCTACACAACGCCCGTCAGTAAACATTATCACAGGTACTATCAAGGCCAACTTCCCGGCCCGTGTAGCTTTTAAGGTGTCTTCCAAGATAGACTCCCGTACCATCCTGGATATCGGCGGTGCCGAACAGCTGATCGGGCAGGGAGACATGCTGGTGTCGTTCAACGGGGAGCTGGTACGTCTCCAGTGTGCCTTTGTAGACACGCCGGAAGTGGAAAGCGTGGCGGAATTCATTGGTAACCAGAAAGGTTATCCTGATGCCTTCCTGCTGCCGGAATATGTGGATGACAAGGACAGTGACGGCAAGGAACTGAGCCTGGCCGACAGGGACCCGTTGTTTGAAGAGGCCGCCCAGGTAATCGTACAGACCCAGCAAGGCTCCACTTCATTGCTGCAACGGCGTATGAAGCTGGGCTATAACCGTGCAGGCCGCCTTATGGACCAGCTGGAGTCCGCCGGCATTGTAGGTCCCAATATGGGGTCCAAAGCCCGCGACGTGCTGGTGAAGACAGAATCGGAACTGCAGGAAATTCTTAACGATTTGTTATAATATATTAAGATAAGGGGGCATATGTTACACATTTTAACAAAATAAACCGAATTTTGCCCTCCTGATAAAAGACCAAACTTTCATACCGGCATGGCATTTGACATGGCTGGGTTAGAAAATCAAAAAAAACTACAATGAAGAAATTTGTATTGACAGGATTGTTGTTAAGCGGTATCGTTTTCAGTGGTATGGCCCAGTCCAGGGGTGCCAACGATCCCAAGGCAAAAACGATTCTGGACGGTGTCAGCAGCAAATTTAAATCCCTCAAAACAGTGGTGGCCAACTTCGTACTGAAAGTGGAAGGTGCCAACAACAGTGTCAACGACTCCAAAAAAGGGACGGTGTACCTGAAAGGAGCCAAATATAAAGTCACCCTGCCCGGCCAGGAAATCATCAGCGATAACAAAACCTCCTGGACATATGCGAAAGATGTGAACGAGGTGACCATCAACAACGTGGACCAGAGCAGCGGCGCCATGACACCGGCCAAACTCTTCACCAACTTCTACGATAAAGACTACCTGTACCGTTTGGACGGCGAAAGCAACGAAAAGGGCAAAGTGCTGCAGAACATCGAGATGACGCCGACCGACAAATCCAAGAATATCTTTAAAGTGATCGTTTCCGTAGATAAAAAGAACCAGAACATTGCGAGAATGAAGGTGTTCGAGAAAAACGGCAACCACTATACGTACGAGATCACCAGCTTTACGCCCAACGCCGCTGCTGTAACAGACGCGATCTTTACATTTGATGCGAAAAAGTACCCGGGCGTAGAAGTAGTAGACCTTCGATAGACAATTACGAATTACGAATTACGAATGGAGGGCTCTTTTTTGGGGAAAGTTACTAAGTAACCTCCCCGGAAGTGGGCCCTCCATTCGTAATTCGTAATTCGTAATTCGTAATTATTGTTTTACCTTTGGCAAGTTTCAATTAAAATTAAACAATATGGCATACGACGTAATCGTAATTGGTAGTGGCCCTGGTGGATATGTGGCTGCTATCCGTGCTTCGCAGCTGGGATTTAAAACCGCAGTAGTGGAAAGAGAAAGCCTGGGTGGTATCTGTTTAAACTGGGGCTGTATTCCTACCAAAGCGTTATTAAAAACGGCACAGGTATTTGAATATACGCAGCATTCCAAAGACTACGGTATCACTATCGGAGATGCGAAGGTTGATTTTGATGCTGTTATCAAGCGCAGTCGTGGCGTTGCTGATAAAATGAGCAGGGGCGTACAGTTCCTGATGAAGAAAAATAAGATCGACGTGATCATGGGTACCGGCAAGCTGAAAGGCAAAGGCCAGGTAGAAGTGACCGATAAAGACGGTAAAGCCACTGTACATGATGCCAAACACATCATCCTGGCTACCGGCGCCCGCGCCCGCGAGCTGCCCAACCTGAAGATCGACGGTAAAAACGTGATCGGTTACCGCCAGGCCATGGTACTGCCGCAACAGCCTAAATCCATGATCGTGGTAGGTTCCGGCGCTATCGGCGTGGAGTTCGCTTACTTCTATGCTACCCTGGGCACTAAAGTGACCATCGTTGAGTTCATGCCGCGCATCGTGCCGGTGGAAGATGAAGACATCTCCAAAGAACTGGAAAAAATATACAAAAAGAAAGGTATCGAAATCATGACCAACGCTTCTGTAGAGGCGGTAGAAGGAGCTGGTAACGGTGTGAAAGCGAAAGTGAAAACACAGACCGGCGAAATCACCCTCGAAGCAGACGTGGTACTGAGCGCTGTAGGTATCGCTGCCAATATCGAAAACCTGGGCCTCGAAGCACTGGGCATCAAAACCGATAAAGGCCGCGTAACAGTTGATAAATACTACCAGACCAACGTTCCGGGCGTGTACGCTATCGGTGACATGGTTCCCGGCCAGGCACTGGCGCACGTTGCCTCCAAAGAAGGTATCGTTTGCGTGGAAGCTATCGCCTACAACGAGAAAAAATACGCACACAAACCTGAAACCATCGACTACATGAACATCCCCGGCTGTACTTACTGCGCGCCGGAAATTGCTTCTGTAGGCTACACTGAAAAAGCTGCCAAAGAAGCAGGCTACGAAGTGAAAGTGGGCAAATTCCCATTCTCCGCTTCCGGTAAAGCTTCTGCGGCCGGCGCTACCGAAGGTTTTGTAAAAGTGATCTTCGACGCCAAATACGGCGAATGGCTGGGTACGCACATGATCGGCGCTAACGTGACCGAAATCATCGCTGAAACAGTAGTTGCCCGCAAACTGGAAACTACTTACCAGGAAGTGCTGGATTCCATCCACCCGCACCCAACCATGAGCGAGTCTGTAAAAGACGCAATCGAAGTGGCTTACGGCGAAGCGATTCACCTGTAATCAACTTACTTTATACTATTGAAAAAAGGACTGGTCGAAATGATCAGTCCTTTTTTTTGATAAAATATTTTTTTTAGTTTAAACGAAAGTCGTAATATTGAACGCACGATAATCTGTATTGAAAACGAGCAACATCGTCTAGTTAAACCATCAAATGCGCTGATCAATCTAAAGTCAGCCAAAAGCAAGTCTGAGCCTCCGGGAAATAACCGGTAATATTTAGCAATAGCCAATCCTGAAAATGCATGCCGATATCTCAACAGAGATCCGGACTGTCATACGTCTGCTAAAGAAGAGCACTAAAAGCCTGCTTCTTCAGATGTATAGCACCATGCAGTTTATTGTTTGTGGTGGCATTGCTCCCTTCCAACGGCAGTATAGCCCCCGCAGATAAGCGTCGTTTTTTATCATAGGATCATTTGTACCGGCAGTATAGCAGCGGCCGGAAGAGAAATATTTTCTTTTTAAAACCAAAATCCAAACTGATGAAAAGACAAATTGCCGTAATTGCCTGTCTGGCAGCAGGTCTTATGATGGGGGCCTGTAACAGGAATGACCAACAAAAGGAAGCACAACCCAACCCTGTTTCCGATGAAGTGCTGGCGCAGATAAAAGCCCTTGGCTTCGGCACCAGCGACGTACAAAAAAGAAACGGCGGATACCTTGTGGAAGGGGATATCCTGCTGACTGCCGACCAGCTGAATCAAAAGGTTGGAACACCCACCCTGCGCATTGCCAAAGACGAGCAATACCGTACCAACAACCTGGTAACGGCATTGCCCCGCGTGGTAACCATCAAGGTGACCGATCTGGGCGCAGCCTATATTGCAGGCACTGATACGGCGATTGCCCGTTATAACAGGCTGGGGCTGCGTCTTACCTTTCAGCGTATCACCTCCGGTGACGCCACTATTACTATTAAGGGATTCAGTGAAGGTGTCCGCAGTGATGGGTTTATTACTTTGGGTTATGCCGGTTTCCCCACCGATGATGGCAACCCTTATGATACCATTACGATGAATACTCATTCCCGCGCTTATGGGGCCAACCCCGATATCCTGTATGTAGGCTCTGTGATCCAGCACGAATTAGGTCACTGTATCGGCATGCGCCATACAGACTACATGAGGCGTACTTACAGCTGTAAGGGAGATCCCGTTAGAAACGAAGGTGATGGTGGTGTAGGGGCGGTTCACATCGACGGCACGCCTACCCGTCCGGACGCAGAATCCTGGATGCTGGCCTGCTCCAACGGTGGCAACCGTACCTTTAACGCCAATGATATCATTGCATTGAATTTTCTTTACCAATAACTGTATGGTAGCAATAAAAAAGGGACTGATCTTTTAAGATCAGTCCCTTTTTTATTTCCTTTACCGGAATTATTGTTTCACTATCTGCCTGGAATATATACGCTGGTTGCCAAGGAAAACACTGCAGTTATACACACCCGGCGCCAGCCGGTCTACCCCGATATATTCCTGTATGTCATTGATGGTACGCTGCATCACAATCCTGCCGCTCATGTCGGTCAGTACCAGCTGTCTGGCCCGGTAGTTTTTATCCAGTATGATCAGCTGGCTGATCACCGGGTTGGGGAACACCAGGATATCATGCTGTAACAGGATGTTGGCAGAAGACACATCGGAATAGATCACCTTCCCATCCTGCCGCTCGAGCCTTACGCGATATTGCACAACTCCTTCATACGGGTTCTGGTCCATAAAGTTATAGTTGGTCGAAGTGCCGGCCGGCTGTGTACCCAGTTGCGTCCAGCCGTTCGCTGAACGCCGCTCCCAGTTAATGCTTTTGAGCATATAGGTGGACCCCAGTGACAGCGTCAGCACCACCTGGTTGTCCGTTGTGGGGTCGGCCAGCAGCGCTTTTATATAACACCCTACGCCCTGCAGGGCGTAGTTGCTGGCATAACTCCGGGGGCCTTCCCAGCCGGCGGGCGCTATTGGGCTGATGGCATAATACATCGAGGCCGTGCTTTGCTTGGGAATAAACAGGAAAGTATCAGTCAACTGTTTGTAGGGCGTCATCACCCCCTGGGACAGGACATAGGCCTGGTAGCCTTTTACACCGGGCAGCTGTTGCCAGAAGACCATGGCGGAATCTGAGCAGTTAAAGCCTGTGGATAAAGTCAGCTGTGGTGCGATATAACAGGGTGGACTAATAAAAGCTGTATCTGTTAATGTTAGTTTGAGCCATACTTTGCTGAAGAGGGCCGGCACATTCCAGTTATAGGGTGATTGCAGCGGTACCTGTTGCGCGATGTTGGTCCAGGTAGCGCCGCTGTCTACGCTGTAGGCCAGGTCGCCGGCACCGCTGTATGTTGTTTCCCATTGCAGGGGAGTGGGCTGGGAGGCGGCCAGCATGCTGCCATTCACCGGGTTTTGCCAGGCGAAGGAAGGTTCCCTGATAAAGTCATATACAATATAAAAGGGCTGGTTGGTCGTGGTTACTTTTTTACCTTTTACCGTGATGTGCAGGTTACCGGCGGCGGGCCGGTCTATGCTGATCTGTTCCGTGTTATTCAGGCTGTCGATACCGCGATGGGCGGGTTGTAGCAGTGAATCCACCGCGGGAAAGGGATTAAGTACCCAGGGTTGCCAGGTATTGCCATCGGGGGTGACGGCCTGCATGTCCAGGTCGTTGACCAGCGCTTTGGGTGCATTGAGGACGGCGGCGGGGTCGTTCCAGCAGAGTGTCACTTTCACCTGGCGGAGGCCTGCCGGTACGGGTATATCGAAAGCGGTGGTGTTGCCGGGGAGCACAGTCCCCTGGCGGTAACGGCCGGCGCTGAGGGCTGTCAGTGCAGCTGCGGCGTGCAGGCTGCCGAAGCCGTAGGTATAGGCCGGTCCTTTTCCGGGTGGTAATACGGCGCTGTTGATGAGCAGTGCACGCACCAGGGCGGAAGACGGCGCTACGCCGCGCAGCTGTCGATGGGCGTCCTGCAGGAGGGCTACCACGCCGCTGGTGAGGGCTGCCGCGCCGGAGGTGCCATCCTGCCCGTAAGCGACGATTTCGGGCTTGATACGGCCATCATAGGCCGGTCCTCTCGATGCCAGCGTGGCCACCTGGAAATTGGCTTCGGTGCCGCCTATCACCAGCACATTTTTAGCCTGTTTGAAATTGCCGGTCAGGTTGGCGTAAGTGCCAACCCCCTGGTACCGGCCGGCGGTAGGGATGGCGGCGCCGCTGTTGCCAGCAGAAAACACATGCGTCAGCGTGTCGGCTTTCTGCACCTGCTGGTCGTAGGCGACGGCTTCGGCGTCATAGTTGTATTCAATACCGATACCGTAGGAATGGTTTTGCAGGGCAATACCAAAACTCCGGTAGTAGGTGTCCGGGTCGGGGAAAAGCACGGCGTAGCTGCTGGACGTGAGTCTGGCGCCGGGCGCCACGCCCAGGCCGTTCGCGCCGCTGTTGCCGGCGCCGGCCAGCAACGTGGCCATGATGGTGGCATGGGCGTTGTTGGTCTTTGCCTGAAGGGCAGACGGCAGGAACCTTCCTGCAAGATCTATGTCGGTGGTGTCAAATAATTCCTCCTTAACGGAAACGGTTACACTTTTTCCACGGATGGCCGGAAACTGTTGCTGCGCCACGTTGATACGGTTCACGTACGGATTGATGGTGTTGATGATCACTTCCGGTGATGCATGCCTTACGAGGTTGGCGCCTGTCACATTACCCATGGCAATCAGTGCCGGCCAGTCCCGCTGTTGCAGCTTTACCACTGCGGCATGATAACGGTCAATCGTATACAGCGTCCGTACATGGGGTGCTGTAAAATGTTCGCCGCTGTAGGACAGCTGTACTTCTGCACTATCGCCCGGCTGCAGGAATTCCAACTGTTTCAGTAAATTATCGGTCGCTTTGTAGTTCGCATTGGCGGTATAACTGTACTGTATTTTTTTGCGCCCGGTGCTGTCGGCGGGTAACTGCCGCAGGATGTAATGGCGGCCGGTCAAGGCTTTGATGACACCGCAACGGGACAGCAGGCTTTCCTCCGGAGGGGAAAAAAATTTAACAAATAAGGGCGCCTTGGTTGGGAATGCTGTCAAAGTATCTGCAGCATATCTTTTGATCATCACCGCCTCCCGCATGCGCTGCTGCGCCATGGCGGAAGGGGAGAGGGATAACAGCAATAGGAGTGCTGGTAGTGCTTTGACGGTTTTATTTTTCATGCTAACGGGCGATAGATCCTGGTGTTGGACGATGTTACTTAAAACTACTGCAATAAATCGTTCAACACAATTTTTTATGAAGACACCGTAAAATATTTTTTTTAAGTTAAACGAAAGTTGTAATATTGAGAACACGATAATTTTTATTGAGAACGAGCAACGAAATCTAATAAACCGTACGAGATAACCGATAACCAAAGGTTAACGAAGAGCAAGTCTGAGTCGCCGGAAACACCGGTATTACAAAATCATAGCCAATCATTGAAAATGCATGCCGATGTCAAAAAACAGACATCAACGCTGTAATATGTCTGCTAAAGAAGAGCACTAAAAGCCCGCTTTTTTCGGATGTGTAACACCATGCAATTAATGTTTGTCGGTAGCACTGCCCACCTCCGCCGGTAGCATTGCCCCTGCAGATAAGCATTGTTATTTTTTGTAGTGAAATCAATGATACACCGACTGAATCACATCAGCCGCAAAGGACATATTTTTTCATTTTTAAAACCAAAATCCGAACTGATGAAAAAACAAATCGCCGTAATTGCCTGTCTGGCAGCAGGTTTCCTGATTTCATCCTGTAACAAAAATGACAAACAACAACAGGAAGCACAACCCAATCCTGTTTCCGATGAAGTACTGGCACAGATAAAAGCCAATGGCTTCAGCACCGACAATGTAAGAAAAACAGAAGACGGATACCTCGTGGAAGGCGATATCCTGTTGACCGCAGAACAACTGAAAGAAAAAGTTAGTACTCCTACCTTACGTGTTGCCGAAAGTGAACAGTATCGCACCAATAACCTGGTAACAGCACTGCCCCGCGTTGTCACCATTAAGGTAACCAATCTGGGCCCTGCTTTTATCGCTGGCGCAGATACGGCTATCGCCCGTTACAACAGACTGGGCCTGCGTATTACCTTCCAGCGTATTACCAGCGGCTCTGCCAATATCACTATCAGAGGCTTTAACCAGGGCCCCAGCGGTGGTTATATTACATTGGGTTCTGCCGGTTTCCCTACCAGCAACGGTAATCCCTACAGCACTATCAAGATGAACACCAATCAGTACGCGTATGGTTCCAACCCCAACGTTCTTTACGTAGGATCTGTTATCCAGCATGAGCTGGGCCATTGTATCGGGATGCGCCACACAGACTATATGGACCGTTCCTACAGCTGCGGCGGTTCTGCTGTGAATGAAGGCGACGGCGGCGTAGGCGCCATCAATATCCCCGGCACTCCTACCGGACCGGATGCCAACTCCTGGATGCTGGCCTGCTCCAATGGTGGTAACCGTACATTTAACGCCAATGACATCATTGCTTTAAATTATCTGTACCACTAATCAGGAATACGAAATCATTTAACTTACAGCGCAGGTGCCTGAAAATGGCATCTGCGCTGTTTTGTGTCTGCAAAGAGAGAGCACTGAAAGCACCTACTTTTGCAGGTGTAACATCATGCCATCTGTTGTTTGTTGGTAGCATTGCCCATTCCCTTCGTAACGTTGCCCTGCAGAGAAGCATCATGTTTTTATAGTCTGTCATTCATGTACCGGCTGCATCCTGCTGCCGGAAAAAGAAATATTTTTCTTTTTAACCAAAATCTGCAATGATGAAAAAACAAATGCTCGCCGTAATCGCCTGCCTGGCCGCAGGTATCATGATGTCTTCCTGTAGTAAAAATGACAGACAAGAGGCGCCTCCCCAGCCTGTTACCGATGAAGTGCTGGCGCAGATAAAAGCCCTTGGCTTCAGCACTGACAATGTGCTGAAAACAACAGAAGGTTATATCGTGGAAGGGGATATCCTGCTGACCGCAGCTCAACTGAAAGAAAAGATGAGTATTACCGCTTTACGGGTAGGGCAGGTAGAGCAATACCGGTCCGGTAACCTGGTGACAGGATTGCCCCGCACTATTACTGTAAAGATAGTAGGACTTGGCCCTGCTTTCGTAGCCGGAGTAGATACAGCCATCAGGCGTTATAACAGCCTGGGCCTGCGTATCCGTTTTTCACGTATTGCCAGCGGAACGGCCGGCATCACCGTTGAAGGCTATAATCAGGCTCCGGTCAATGGCCAGGTGTCTTACGCTTATTCCGGTTTCCCCACCGCCGGCAACCCGTATTCGTCCATTAAGCTAAACACCAATACTGCGGCTTTCGGATACAATCCTAATGTATTGTACGCAGGATCCATCATTCAGCATGAAATGGGGCACTGCCTCGGGATGCATCACACAGACTATATGGACCGCTCTTTTAGCTGTGGCGGTTCCCCGGTCCGTGAAGATATTACTCCCATATGGATCCCCGGCACGCCTACAGGCCCCGACCCCAATTCCTGGATGCTGGCCTGCTCCAATGGTGGTAACCGTCCGTTTAACTCCAATGATATCATCGCATTAAGAAATCTCTACGCCCGTTAGATGTCCAGCGAGAGCTTCACCACATGCATGCCGTTGTCTTCCCGTATCTGCAGCCGGTGCCGGTGGGGATACAACTGCTGCAGCCGCTCGCGCGCGTGAAGGATATCCGCCGCGGCCGCACTTTCATCCATTGTTGCCGGAAATTGCCGGTTGCTGCAATAAAAGCGGATACAACTGTCGGTAGCCTGTAAATGCACCACTATTTCGGAAGGCTCCTGCGTGCTGACACCATGCTGGAAAGCGTTTTCAAGGAAAGGCAATAACAGCATGGGCGCAATACACTTGATGCCCGGACTGCCGGAAACGGAAAATCTCACCATGGTGCGGGAAGTCAGCCGCAACCGCTGCAGGTCGATATAGTCGTGTATGCACTCTATTTCCCGTTGCAGCAACACAAAATCATGCCTGGTATCCGTCGTGGCATACCGCATCATGTTGGATAATTTCAGGATGCTGGCGGCCGTATGTTCATGCTGCGACATCGCCAGCGAATAGATGTTGTTCAGCGTATTAAAAAGGAAATGCGGCTGCAGCTGCGCCTTTAAAAAAGACAACTCCGCCGCAGCTTTGAGTGCCTTACTGTACAGGGCCTGCTCCGATAAGCGCCACCGGTGGCTGGTGACCTCAATAGCCACGCTTAGGACTACCGACAAAACCACCGCCAGCACATGATTGTACCAGTACTGCCCCCGAATGAAAAGCAACGGAAGGCTCATACATATCGCCCAACCGGTGATATGCAGCATTAAGACCATTAACTTTGACCGGAACATGCTCAACAGATATTCGGAATTGCCTCCAATATGCGCCAATTCCACTGTTTATCGCAACACTTCTCTGTCAATACGGCCTTTATGTCGATGAATCCGCAGAAACACAGGTTTATCCTTCCATGCCTGCCCGAATTGTAGTAAATTGCCGGTTCTATAAAAAGAATATCAGATATGTTGCAACGAATCGTGAAGCCGCTGATGCTGGCAGCACTCCTGCTGCTTTCTCAGCTGACTTATGCCACGGAAGGGATGTGGTTACCTCAACTGCTGTCCGGCCTCAATGAGAAAGAGATGAAAGGAATGGGGATGAAAATCAGTGCGTCGGATATCTACAATATCAACAAAGGCAGCCTGAAAGACGCCATCGTCAGCTTCGGGGGCTTTTGTACGGCAGAGGTGATCTCTTCACAGGGCCTCATCCTGACCAACCACCACTGCGGTTATGAGTCTATCCAGAAACATTCTTCCCTGCAGAACAACTTCCTGCAAAACGGTTTCTGGGCCAAAACAGCTGCAGAAGAACTGCGCAACCCCGGCCTGTTTGTCACCTTCATCGTTCGGATCGACGACGTGACCAAAGCCGCTTTACAGGACGTAAAACCCGGTATGAACGAACGCGAGCGCCAGTCGGCCATCGACAAACGCCTGCACGAAATCCGCCAGAACGCCCGTAAGGAATCCTGGCAGGAAACCATGATCAAACCTTTTTATGAAGGCAACCAATACTTCCTGTTTGTTACGGAAACCTTCAACGACGTTCGCCTCGTAGGCGCACCGCCTTCTTCCATCGGTAAATTCGGCTCCGATACGGACAACTGGGTATGGCCCCGCCATACCGGCGACTTCTCCATGTTCCGCATCTACGCGGGCAAAGACGGTCGCCCTGCGCCATATTCGCAGGATAACGTGCCGCTCTCCCCTAAATATTTCCTGCCTGTTTCCCTGAAAGGCGTAAAACAAAACGATTTTACCATGGTGCTCGGTTTCCCCGGCCGTACCACCGAATACCTGCCCTCTGAAGCCGTAAAACTGACGGTAGACGCGCTGGACCCCGCTAAGGTAGGCATGCGCGACGCGGCCCTCGAAGTGATCGACGGCTATATGCGTAAAGACGAGCAGATCAAAATACAGTATGCCGCTAAATACGCCAATACGGCCAACGCCTGGAAGAAATGGAAAGGCGAAATGCTGGGCGTTAAACAAACGCGCGGTATCGATAAAAAAGAACAGTATGAAGCCAGCTACCGCGAACTGCTGAACGCCGACCCTGAACTGAAAGTGAAGTACAGCGGCGTACTGGATTCCCTGAATGAAATGTACCGCCGTATCCGCCCTTACGCCCAGACCCGCGACTACTACAGCGAACTGGTGAGAAACGTGGAGCTCTTCACCGCCGGCGACCGCCTGATCAGTTTCCTCGGAGATGTGCGCGATAAAGGAGAAGGACAATACGAAACGCTGCGCCAGCAGTTCCTGGAATCTATGCAGCCGTTTTATAAAAACTACAACGCACAGGTAGATCACGACGTGAGCGTAAGGCTGCTGGAGATATACGCTAAAGGCGTACCGAAGCAGTATGCAGGTGCGGAATACGCTCAGATCTGCGCGGAAAACAACAACGACAGCCGCGCGCTGGCCGATAAAATCTATGGCGTGTCTGCCCTCACTTCCCTGGAAAAACTCAAAGCATTTGTACAGCAGCCGTACAACGCTGTAGTGGCCCAGATGTGGAAAGACCCGGGCACCCGCCTTATCATGGCGATGCGCAAAGGCTTTGTGGACAATGTCAGCAAACCGGTGAACGATCTGCAAAGCAGCATCAACAACCTGCAGCGCACCTATATGCAGGCACAGATGGACGTGATGGCAGGAAAAAAACGTTTCTACCCGGATGCCAACAGCACGCTGCGCGTCACCTACGGTAAAGTAGACGGTTACAACCCCCGCGACGCCATTCATTATGATTTCTACACTTACCTCGACGGCGTCATGGAAAAATACGTGCCCGGCGATTATGAATTCGATGTGCCTGCCAAACTGATTGAACTGTATAAAAACAAAGACTATGGCCGCTATGGTGTCAACGGAAAAATGCCGGTGTGTTTTATCGCCAGCAACCATACGACCGGCGGCAACTCCGGCAGCCCCGCGCTGGACGCCAATGGTCACCTGATCGGCCTTAACTTCGACCGTACCTGGGAAGGTACCATGAGCGACATCAACTACGACCCGTCCATCTGCCGTAACATCATGGTGGATATCCGGTACGTACTGTTTATTGTAGACAAATACGCCGGCTGCACACGCCTGGTGGATGAAATGAAACTGGTGAAGTAATCACGCAAAGGCGTCACGCAAAGGCGCTAAGCAGCAAAGAGCGCAAAGTTTTAATAAGATTAGTAAGAAAGCAAAGGAGCGAAGATCAAATCGAATTGGTCTTCGCTCCTTTGCTTTCTTTGTTTCTTATTTATTCTCTTTGCGCTCTTTGCTGCTTAGCGCCTTTGCGTGACGCCTTTGCGCGTGATTATAATTTACATTCATACACAATAGAACTGCACTGGTCCACGTTTTTCAGCCCTTTCCGGTAAGACCGGAAACCATGGAAGAATCCCGCAAACAGCCGGCTTTTGCCGGTTTTGTATTTCTCGCTCAGCAGGCTTACATAGAAGCCGTCGAACACCATCGGATGTTTTTTGATCAGCCTGATGTTGTGCTGACGCAGCAGCCGCTCCATAGAAGCAGGAGAGAAGTGGTAAAGGTGACGGGGCACGTCATAGGCGGCCCAATACGCTCCGTAGTGGTCTGCATCGGAAGAGGTGTAGTTGGGCACGGCTATCAGCAGGGTGCCGCCGGGCTTCAGCAGCTCGCGGATGCGGTCCAGGTAGGCGTGCAGCTCATGTACGTGTTCCAGCACATGCCACATGGTGATGGCATCATACTGACCGGCAGGCAACTGAAAGAGCCGGTCTATGGGAAGCGGGTCTATGTTATAGAGCGTTTTAGCATTGTGGCGGGCGTTTTCATCGGGCTCGAGGCCGGTAACGGTCCATCCGCCTGTTTGCATGTAGTGCAGGAAGGCGCCGGTGCCGCAGCCGATGTCCAGCAGGTTGCCCTGCTTCATGCCGGCGGCGGAGCGTACCCAGTTCTGTTTGGACCGGAGCGTGATCTTACGGACGCTGTGATACAAACGGTTGATCAGCCCCTGTTTGGTTTCGGAGTGGGAAATATATTCCTGTGACTGATAATACCGGCCTATGTGCTGGCTGTCGGGCACGTTTTGGGTAAAACGGCCGCCACAACCTCCGCAATGGAAAATAGAAAATGTTTCTTTGGATACAGTATAATCTTTAGCGGTAAGAGCTTCATGGGTTTGTGAGGAGCCACAAAGCGGACAGCCATTGTAATAAATCAAGTTCAAGTTTTTTAGACCCCAAAAATAAATATCTAATATGAATTACAAATTACGAATTACGAATTACGAATTACGAATTAAAGGTTCCCTTATGGGGCCATTACTTAATAACCTTTTCATCAGCAGATTCTCTAATTCGTAATTCGTAATTTGTAATTCGTAATTGATTATGCTTTATATTCTCCCCATACCTGGCGGAGTGCATCTGCGATCTCCCCTAAAGTACAGTAGTTTTCTACAGCATTCACTACCAGTGGCATCAGGTTTTCCGTCGTTTGCGCCGCTTCCCTGATACGCTGCAGGCATTGGGCGGCCGCTTCATTGTCGCGGCGTGCGCGCAGGGCCTGCAGGCGGTCGGACTGCATCTGGCGGATACTGTCGTCGATACGGAAGACTTCGGGCGGCTGGTTGTCGGTTGCCACGAATTTGTTGACACCCACAATGATTTTCTCGTTGTTTTCCACCTGTTGTTGATACTGATAAGCGCTTCGCGCGATTTCATCCTGTACGAAACCCTGTTCGATAGCGCTGACAGCGCCGCCCATCGCATCTATTTTATGGATGAGGTCCCAGGCTTTGTTTTCCACTTCGTTGGTCAGCGCTTCCACATAGTAGGAGCCTGCCAGCGGGTCTACCGTGTCAGCCACGCCGCTTTCATAACCGATGATCTGTTGCGTACGCAGGGCGATGCGTGCGGCTTCTTCGGTAGGGAGGGAGAGGGCTTCATCGTAGCCGTTGGTGTGAAGTGATTGGGTGCCGCCCATGGTGGCGGCCAGTGTTTGCACGGCTACCCGTACGATGTTGTTATGCGGCTGCTGCGCTGTAAGCGTGCTGCCGCCGGTCTGTGTATGGAAACGCAGCATCTGCGCTTTGGGGTCTGTAGCGCCCAGCTCTTTGGTGATGTGGGCCCACATCCGGCGTGCAGCGCGGAACTTGGCCACTTCTTCGAAGAGATGGTTGTGTGCGTTAAAAAAGAAAGAAAGCCTTTTGGCAAATACGTTGATATCGAGTCCTTTTTCCAGTGCCGCCTTCAGATAGGCTTTGCCGTTAGAGAGGGTAAAAGCGAGTTCCTGTACCGCGTTGGCGCCTGCTTCCCGGATATGGTAACCGGAAATGGAGATAGTGTTCCACTTGGGCACTTCCCGGCTGCAGTAGTCGAATATATCGGTGATCAGGCGCATGGACGGTTTGGGCGGATAGATGAAAGTACCGCGCGCGGCATATTCTTTCAGGATATCGTTCTGGATGGTACCGGAAATCTTTTTCAGGTCGGCGCCCTGCTTTTTGGCAAGGGCGATGTAAAGCGCCAGCAGGATAAACCCTGTGGCATTGATGGTCATGGAAGTGGAGATCTGTTCCAGCGATATGCCTTTGAAAAGGATCTCCATGTCATCGAGCGAGTCGATGGCTACGCCCACTTTACCGACTTCTCCTTCAGACATGGCGTGATCAGAATCGTATCCTATCTGGGTGGGCAGGTCAAATGCCACGCTGAGGCCCATCACACCCTGGCTCAGCAGGTAGTGGTATCTTTTGTTGGATTCTTCCGCTGTGCTGAAACCGGCATATTGTCGCATGGTCCACAGTTTGTCGCGGTACATGGAGGCATGGATGCCGCGCGTGAACGGGTAAACGCCTGGCTGTTCGTTCATCGGTATCGGCTGGGTGTACAGCGGATCGATGGTAATACCGGAGTCGGTTTGAATGATCTTTTCCATGGTAGTTGTAACTAGCGTTGCAATGTTACATAATTATTATGGTACTTCGCCGCCGGGAAAAATATTGATATTTGCAGGAAAGTCTGGCTTTGTTATGATCATCTGGTCGTTATTATGTATTACCCTCGCATTGGCGCTCTATAGCCTCTATCTCATATTCCGCGCCGGTCTGCGCCCGCTGGCCGGCGGCGCATATACGACACTGCTGCTGGGACTGTCGCTGGGCGCTTTCCTCTACCTGTACGGTACCTGGGTGTACCTCTCTGTTTACGCCAAATATGTTTTTGGCGTGCTGATGATATTATGTGTGATGTGGCTGCCTTTTGGACGTAAACACGTCAGCGCTGCGCTGCCTGCCTGGAAACGGCACGCCAACCTCGCGCTGACAGGAGTGTTCCTGCTGGGCACCCTGCTGTACTTTACCGGCACCACAGGATCGCCGCAGACGGTCAGGCTGGCTTTCCCGCTGAAATCGGGCCGCTACTTCGTGTTACAGGGCGGTAAAGGTCTGCCTACAAACGTGTTCCACTTCAGCCTGCGCGGCGCCATCTATGCGATGGACATCGTGAAACTGGACAGCCGCGGCTGCCGCGCTGCAGGTGTTTTCTCCCGTAAGCTGGACGACTACTGGATTTTCAACGATACAATATATGCTCCCTGCGACGGCACTGTACGCAGGGCTTATGGCGATAACCCCGATAATATCCCGCCGAATATGGACAGAGGCCCGAAAAATACCAACCAGGTATTACTGGAAGGGGCCGACTGCTACTTCTTCGCAGGCCACCTGAAAATGAACAGCGTGGTGGTGCGCGAAGGGCAGTTCGTAAGAGAGGGACAGGCGCTGGGATGCGTAGGCAATTCCGGCTTCAGCACAGAACCGCACCTGCACATACAGGCGCATGCCCGCAAAGCCGGCGTACCCTGGTATAAGGCGCCGCCACTCTACATGTTGTTTGATGGAAAAGGGTATCTGCTGAATGAAGTGATCAGCTCAAAATAACTATCGCATCAGCCTTTTGGCTTCTGCATTGATGATTTGCGCGGTCAGCTCAGCAGGAGACTCGCCCGCCTGCAGGAATACTTCCAGCAGCTGACGGTTGAGCTCCAGCGCCGGCGCATCCGGCGGCAGCTGCACTGCTATCTGGTTGATGACGGAGATCGTTTGCTCTTTCAGCGTTTTCACTGCCTCCCAGGTGGTGGCGGATACATAAATCTGCTGGGTGATATTGTGCTCGTACTCCGCTTTGATGCTCTGTACCATGGAAATCTGCATGTCCACGGCGCTCATCCCCGTTTGATATATGCGGCCGATAAGGCTCTGCGGCGTGATACGGTCCACATACAGCGCCAGCCTTTCATAGGCCTGCAACTGCAGGGGCAGCACAGCCGGGTTGGCCGCATGTGGCGCTTCCGGCGCAGGCGCCGCAGGTTTCTTCTTCATAAACATATCACGGACAGTCATATACAGAATGGCGATAACGCCAATTGCCAGTGCCACATACAACAACTGTTGGGAATTCATCTTATCGGAACGTTTTGAATCGCAAATATATATAAAATAATTGCAAATTGACAATGACCCTCGTCATAGAAAATTACGAATTACGAATTACGAATTACGAATGGGAATTGTTTTACAGCACGGTTACTTACTAACCTTTCCATAGAGCGTCTTCTCATTCGTAATTCGTAATTCGTAATTGTTATTTGAGTTTGCCCAGCCATTCTTTTAGCCTTGCCACGCCTTTCTCCAGGTTGGCCATGCTGGTGGCGTAGGACAGGCGGATGCAGTTAGGCTGCTGGAAGGCGACGCCGGTAACAACAGACACATGTGCTTTGTGCAGCAGGTACATGCACAGGTCGTCTGCATTTTTGATATGAGAGTCTTCGAATGACTTGTTGAAAAACGCACTGATGTCCGGGAACATGTAGAAGGCGCCTTCCGGATCGTTTACTTTCAGGCCGGGAATGGTTTGCAGCGCTTCATGAATATAGGCGCGGCGTTTTTTGAACGCTGCCACCATGGCTTCGGCGGTGGTCAGATCGCCGGTCAGCGCCGTGATGGCCGCCCGCTGGGTAATAGAGCAGGTAGCGGAGGTGAACTGGCTCTGGATCTTGTCACATGCTTTGGCAATCTCGAGGGGAGCTGCCAGGTAGCCGAGCCGCCAGCCGGTCATCGCAAAACCTTTACTGAGGCCGTTGATAACAATGGTACGTTCTTTCATGCCGGGAAACTGGGCGATGCTCTCGTGTTTCCCTACATAGTTGATATATTCATAGATCTCATCGGAGATGATAAAGATCTGCGGATGCCGGGCAAATACCGCTGCCAGTCCTTCCAGTTCTTCTTTTGAGTAAACGGAGCCGGTGGGATTGCAGGGAGAAGAAAACATGAACAGCCTTGTTTTCGGCGTGATGGCCGCTTCCAGTTGTTCAGGCGTTATCTTGTAGTTGTTTTCAATGGTACTGGGCACAAACACCACGGTGCCCTGGCACAGCGCTACCTGTTCGGAATAGGTCACCCAGTAAGGCGTAGGAATGATCACTTCATCGCCGGGGTTGACGATACTCAGCACTACGTTGGCGAGGCTTTGTTTGGCGCCGGTGGTCACTACGATCTGTTCCGGCGTATAGTCAAGACCGTTATCGCGTTTCAGTTTATGCACGACAGCCTGTCTGACTTCAGCGTAACCGGCTACCGGTGTGTAGTGGGTAAAGCCGTCGTCGATCGCCTTTTTGGCGGCTTCCCGGATATGTTCCGGGGTATCAAAGTCCGGTTCTCCAATACTCAGGTCTACGATATCTATTCCCTGTGCTTTCAGCTCGCGGCCCAGTTTGGCCATTTTAATGGTTTGTGGCTCGGAAATCCGTGACAGCCTTTCTGCTAGTTGATTCATATCTAAACATTGGATTGACCGGAACAAACCTACATAAAAATTCAGGGATTTTGCGATTTGAGGATTTTTTGACGTTTGCGAAAAAAAGACCGAAGCGGATGATTCATCCGCTTCGGTCTTCTCTATCATTAGTTTACGAAATCTCAAAATCTCAAAATCCGTAAATCCCAAAATCCTAGTAGCTGGAAGTATGAGACAGGTAGTACAACTGCAGTTTGTTGTCACCGGTGCTGTCTTTGGCGCCAGCCAGGTAAATGGTGTAGGCATATCCCGGTTGGAACGGTACCTGGGTGGAACCGGCAGACTGACGGGAAGTACCTTTTACCAGCTGGGTGGTGGAGCCGGCAGGAGTTACGTAGTATTCTACAGTGCTGTTATACGGATCATCGGATCTCCAGGCTGCGTTGATTTGGAATGGCTGGTTCTCCGCTACCTTTTTACCGTTAATGTACAGGTCCACCGGGCCGGCATTGGGGCTCAGGTTCAGGAAACGGAAGTTCACCTTGCTGGTAGACAGTGAGGTAAAATCTTCCCTGATCAGCTGGGACACAAATTTTTTGCTGGCGTCGTTATAGGTAATGATGGTGTAGTACCGGAGAGAGTCAAACTGTTGGGTAACAGAGTCCAGGCCGGTGCCATTCAGGTTCCGGAAGGAGAAGGTGTGTATTCCCGGCAGGTCCAGGAAAGGGGCGGAGGCGCTGGTCTTATAGGCGCTGGTGTTCATTTTGGTGCCATTGTTAAAGATGTCCAGGCTGGAAGGCAGGTACGCGCCATTGATAATAGCACCGGTATAGTTCATCCTTTGCGGGGTCGGGTCGCTCTGTTTCAGACAGGATGAAAATCCGATTACTCCTCCCAACAGGGCGGCTATCGCCCAAACACGATTTTTTTTGATCAGCATTAGCTCACAGTTTTTTAGTATGGTGTTTATAAAATTTGCGTTTGATGTACCCTGAACCGGTCCAGGTTTGGTTGATACATTTTTTTTCGTTGCAACTCCTCTTCGTATATCAGTTCCCCCAGCGCTTTCAAAAATGGTTTGCCTGTTGTTTCAAAAGCTTCCTGGTCTTCTCCGAGCGGACCGTCCTTGTTTACCAGCAGGCTGGCAGAGAGCAGAAACTCTACGTGATGGGCATAGTCCGCGATATAAGCCGTATCCGTTAAAAAGCCATAAGCCCATCCCGGCTTGTTGAAAATCCTGATATGGTCTGGTATGCGGGCCGCTTGCCGGCCGCCGAAAAGCAGAAATTTCACATACGCCGGATGGTATTGCCCCGTATTATACACCGGATCTGTCGATTCTCCCGGGTATTGGGACATACAACGATACAAAAAATTGTAATCATCTTCCGTTAAACGGAGCCGGAATGGATTTGTTACAGTCTCCGGAAAAAATAGCTGCCGCATCATCTGGTGGAGCTCGTTGAGGGGTAGCCTGTTCCGGTAGGAGAAGTCCATGGGCCTGTTTTCAAGCCGGCCGCGGTGATCGATATGCTGTTTGCCGGCCAGGTCCTGCCGGGGGGCGAACACGAGGTTGCTCCGCTGCTCGGGCTGATCGTACAGCAGCTGCCGGCCGGCCCGGAAATAGACGCTGTTGGTGTGCATGTTGGCTGCCATATGCAGGGGCAGCCCTACCCGGTGCCGGATTTCGGTGCCGGCATACCCCAGCTCCCACAGGCGCCGGTTGAGTGGCTCCTGGCCCAGGAACTCGTACAGCCGGTTATAGGCGTCGTTATCGCTGACCAGGAAAATTTTTTTGATATAATGCGAGATGGATGGTAGCTTGCCGGCTGCTGAATAATCATGCAGGACGCCCGGGTTAATGCCCGGCAACGGCCGGGTAAACATGGCCGCGTGCCGGTCCAGCCCCGGAATCTGCAGGTCGTTCAGCTTCTCCAGCGCCAGTAGGGCGGTGGGGAGCTTAACGGTGGACGCCGGATAACAGTACCAGCCCCGCCCTATGCCAAAGTGAAAATCGGTAAATTGCGGCCTTTGCTGCGCATCCCGGTCTATCCGGGTGTAAATGAGCTGCAGCCGGTGAGCAGAAGCATCCCTGAATACCTTGGCCACAGCGGCTTTTCGACTTTTCAGCAACGCCTCAGGGAAATTATCTGTTACCGGATAATGGTGGGTTTGCATATATTTGTCGGTATTACATGAGTGTAAAGCAAAGAAATATTCTTAAAACAGGAAAAAACCAAGATCGCGGATTTAGAAAAAATGGGTGTCACCAAGCCCGTAAAGTCAATCACATATTGATTTTGCGCCTCTTTTAACAAGGGCTTTAATATATCAATTTAAATTCTATCTTTGCAACTCTTAAAATTTTTTTATTATAAACCCGAAACAAACAACATGCAACTAAAAGGACTGGTAAGATTTTTTGCCATCGCACTGATCCTTATCTCTTTGTATCAACTGTCCTTCACGTTTTTGGTGCGGAACTATGAGAAGAAGATAGAGCGGCAGGCTGAGACCGATGTAGCCAAACAATTCCCTACACCTGAGCAGAAATACCCTGGCAGCAAAGAACTGCAGGCTTTCTATTCTGACACGCTGAAAGGATTCACCAAACAAAGAAGACAAGAGATCGTGGACAGCACCAGCAATAAACAGATTGCAGGGTTTCCATGGTACGTTACCTACACCAAGGCCAAAGAAAAAGAACTGAACCTCGGCCTTGACCTGGTAGGTGGTATGAACGTAGTACTGGAGGTAAGCGTGGAAGACGTTATCCGCGCCCTCGCCGGTCAATCCAAGGACCCCGCTTTCAACAAAGCGCTGGAACTGGCTGAACAACGCAAAAATGCCAATCAGACTGATTTCGTTACTTTGTTCGGGCAAACGTACGCTGAAGTGGCTCCCCAGGGCCGTCTGGCAACTATCTTCGCCAACGCGTACCAGAAAGACATCAACTTCAACTCCTCCAACCAGCAGGTGCTGGACATGATCCGCAAGGAGTCGCACGCTGCCATCAAAAACACCTATATCGTACTGCAGAAACGTATCGATAAATTCGGTGTGGCCCAGCCTAACATCAGCCTCGATGAAAATAAAGGCCTGATCTCCGTGGAACTGGCCGGTGTGGACAACGCCGAGCGCGTACGCAAATACCTGCAGGCTACCGCCAACCTGGAATTCCGGGAAGTGTACAAAAACAGCCCCGAGTTCTTCCAGAATGTGCTGAACCCAATGAACGAAGCTATCAGGAACGCACAGGGCGGCAACACTGCCAAACCCGCTGCTGCCACTGACAGCACACAGGCCGCTGCTGCCGCTGCTGATACCAAAACAAACCCTGCTGACACCAGCAAGGAAGGTAAACTGAGCGACTACCTGGCTAAAAAGGATACCGGAAAAAGCGTGAAAGACAGCGCTAAAGCCACTCAGGAACAACTTTTCGCCGAACAACGCAAACAAAACCCGCTGTTCGCGATCATGATCCCGATGTTCGACCAGCAGTCCGGTACCCTGATCCCCAGCCCGTCCGTCGGCCGTATCCTGCCTAAAGACACTGCCACTTTCCGCCAGTTCCTGCGCATGCCGGCTGTACAGGCCATCCTGCCTAAAGACGCGGTATTCGCATTCGGTCCTGAAAATAAAGAAGACAAACACGGCCCGCTGCCCCTCTACGTGCTGAAAGTAAATCCTGCTAACCCTGCACCCCGTGTAGGTGGCGAAAGGATCGTCGACGCCCGCCAGGACGTTGGTCCCGATAACCAGCCGGAAATCAGCATGGCGATGGACAACGTAGGTGCGCACGAGTGGAAAAAACTGACCGGTGAACTGGCGCCTGCCAACCCGAAAGATCCTTCCACCCTCAACTTCGTGGCTATCGTACTCGATAATATCGTTTACTCTGCTCCTTCCATCCAGGGCGAAATCGCCGGCGGCCGCTCTTCTATCAGCGGTAGCTTTACCATGGAAGAAGCCAATGACCTCGCCAATATCCTGAAGTCCGGTAAAATGCCTGCTCCTGCACGCATCGTACAGGAACAGATCGTAGGACCCACCCTCGGCGCCGAATCTATCGCTGCCGGTGCAAAATCCTTCATGATCTCCTTCGTGATCATCTTCGTACTGATGCTGGTATACTATAACAGCGCCGGCTGGGTAGCCAACATCGCTCTGGTGCTCAACCTGCTGTTTACCTTCGGTATCCTCGCCTCCCTCGGTGCCACACTCACCATGGCTGGTATCGCCGGCCTGGTA
This sequence comes from Chitinophaga oryzae, assembly GCF_012516375.2. Lineage (NCBI taxonomy): Bacteria > Pseudomonadati > Bacteroidota > Chitinophagia > Chitinophagales > Chitinophagaceae > Chitinophaga > Chitinophaga oryzae. The sequence continues at coordinate 6,219,955 of NZ_CP051204.2, read as the reverse complement.
CTGACCATCGGTATGGCGGTAGACACCAACGTGATCATCTTCGAGAGGATCAAGGATGAGCTGACACACGGCAAATCCTACCCCGACGCGATCTCCCTCGGTTACAAACGCTCTTACGCGCCTGTACTCGACGGTCACGTTACCTCCCTGCTCACAGCGTTCATCCTGTTTTACTTTGGTCTGGGCCCGGTACTCGGTTTCGCTACCACCCAAATCATCGGTCTGCTCCTGTCCCTGTTCTGCGGTATCCTCGTATCCCGCATGATCACCGACTGGTGGACCAACAAGAAAAGACACTTCGAGTACTTTACGCCGATTTCCCGGAAAGTCTTCAAACACGCTGCCTTCGACTTCGTAGGCAAACGTAAATATGCTTACATCATCTCTGCCATCGTGGCAATAGGTGGTATCACCTCCTTCTTCCATGGCTTCGACCACGGTATCGACTTCTCCGGTGGCCGTAACTTCACTGTCCGCTTCGAGAAAACCATGAACAGACAGGAAGTGGCTGACAAGCTGAAGAAAGAATTCGATAGCGAAGTATTCGTAAAAACCATCGGCAACACCAACCAGCTGAGCATCACTACTGCCTATAAAATTGAGCAGCAGAGCCTCGCGGTTGACCAGGAAGTGATCACCAAACTGTACAATGGCCTCAAACCTTACTACGAAGCCAGCGTTACACCGGAAGTGTTCAACACCCGTTATGTGATCGGTTCCCAGACAGTATCGCCTACCATCTCCGACGACCTTCGCGCCGGCGCGGTAAAAGCAACCGTACTGTCTATCCTCGTGATCTTCGTGTATATCCTGATCCGTTTCAGCAAATGGCAGTACTCTATCGGTACTATCTTCTCCCTGCTGCACGACGTATTGCTCACTCTGGCGGTATTCTCCTGGTTTAAGGACATCGTTCCTTTCACCCTGGAAATTGACCAGCACTTCATCGCTGCGATCCTCACCGTGATCGGTTTCTCCATGAACGATACCGTGATCGTGTTCGACCGTATCCGTGAATACTTTAAAACAGGCGCACATGGCAGAGACAGGGACACCGTGATCAACAAAGCGATCAACGATACCCTGAGCCGTACCATTATGACGTCCCTCACTGTATTCCTGACCATCCTGGTACTGTTCATCTTCGGTGGTGAAGTAACCCGCGGTTTCGCCTTCGCTATGCTGATCGGCGTTATCACCGGTACCTACTCCTCCATCTTCGTGGCCGCGCCGGTACTGGTTGACTTTGACAAGAAAAACCAGCTGTCCAACGAAAGCGACGCGGTAGCTGTTGCTGAAAAGAAAGCTACTCCCGCTGCTAAATAAGTAAGTGAGAGCTGAAAATATGTTTGACAAAAAAGCCTGCTATGTTACATAGCAGGCTTTTTTTATTGAGGATGTTTTTATTGAACCGGCACTTAAACAGATAAATGTTGGAACAACATCATCGCCCGGGGTGTCAGCTCTGGGGCCGTTGGCGAAATACAAACCCGCGGACATCGTCCTGGTCCTGGTAATCAACTTCCAGCCCCACCAGGTACATGCCATGCGCTTTTTTTATGATCACCGGGATACCGGCAATCTCAAACAGGTCATCATCTTCCCGGAGGGCGTCGAATCCGAGCATGTAACCCATGCCGGAACATCCTCCGCCTTTTACGCCGATGCGCAGGTAGGGGGCTTCCACGTCGCCCTGCAGCAGTTGTTTTACTATAGCGGCGGCGTTGTCAGTGAGTTGCAGGGGGGCGGTAAATGTGGTAGCCATGGGCTCTTATTTTTTTCAAAGGTAGGGAAAAGCCACAGTAGTAGGGGAGGTGGTATACGGAAGGTAACCTCAGGTGGCGGCGGCCAGCTGCAGCAGTTGCTGATGCAGGGCAAGCACCTGTGGTATTACCAGTTGCTGCTCGTCGTTCCGGATAACATAATCGCACAAGCGCATTTTGATGCTTTCGTCAATTTGTTTGTGCATCCGTGCCAGCACCTCTTCCCGCGTAACGTTGTCCCGTTTCATGACACGCAGTATGCGCAGTGGTTGCGGCGCATACACGCCAATGATTTTATCGAGATAATGGAATGACTCCGATTCAAACAGCAGGGCTGCTTCTTTGAGCACATAGGGGGTGTTCTGCTGGCTGGCCCAGAGGTTGGAGTCGCGGATAGTGGCGGGATGTACCAGCGAATTGAGCAGCGCCAGCTTTTCCTTGTCGTTGAAAACGATATTCCCGAGGTATTTGCGGTTCAGGGCGCCGTGGGCGTCGTAGGTTTCCGGACCGAAATGCTGCCTTACGGCTGCTGCCAGTTCGGGGTCCCTGACGAGGATGTCTTTGGCGCGTTCGTCTGCGTAGTACACAGGAACGCCCAGGAGTTCAAATATCTTGCTGACGGTGCTTTTACCGGAACCGATACCGCCGGTGATGCCTACCTTTAACATAAAATCCGGATAATTGGGTCTGTATCGAAGCTAAGGATAAAAAAAATCCCGGACATGACGGCCGGGATTTTTTTACAGTATTGTATGTGCATTACTTGGTTGCGGCCGTTTTCTGCTGTTGGGCGGAGGTGTATTCCATGCTGATGGCAGAACGTTCGATCGTAAAGCTGGTACCGGGGCTTACTTCCACTACCAGGGTGTTGTCGTCGTTCATTTTTTTCACTTTACCGTGGATGCCGGCAATAGTCACGATTTTATCGCCTTCTCTCAGGTTGTCAATGAATTGTTTCTGTTGTTTGGCTTTCTTGGTCTGCGGACGGATCATAAAAAGCCACATGATCAGGATCATACCGCCAAAAAACAGGATAGAAACCATTGGGCTACCGCCTTGCGCACCGCCTTGTGACGGCCCCATCAGTAAAATGTTCATGATGTTCATCGATAAATTGATTTAAATAGTTTGCCTATACAGCGCTTATTTTGCGACAATATTACACTGGATCTTGGGGCCTACCTGATAACCACCGCCATTGTTGGTCCTGATGGATATTTCTTTCTCGGTATAGCCGGATTTCCCATGACTGTCGAATATCACCTTCATATAGCCGGATTCTCCCGGTTTGATCGGCTGTTTGGGCCATTCAGGCACCGTGCAGCCACAGCTGGAGATTGCATCCTCGATCACCAGGGGATTTTTACCGGTGTTGGTAAATTTAAAGGAATATTCCACCTTTTCACCCTGGGTGATGTCCCCAAAGTTATGCACCTTTTCTTCAAAAGTAAGATCAGATGCTTTACCGGCTTCGGCAGTATTGCCGGAGGCAGCGGGCTGACCGGCAGCAGCGGTTTGATCGTTCGCCGGCTGGTTATTGTTACAGGCAGCCACTAAAAGGGTGCCGCAGGTAAGGAAAAAGAGCAGTGTTCTCATAATGGTGTTGTTTTGGCCTAAAAATACTGCTTTCCACTTACTTTTTCGGACGGTCCTGTTTTTGCACCAGCGACTCTTTTTCAAGGTCTTTCAGGATGTTGTCCAGGATACCGTTGATGAACTGACCGCTTTGCGGCGTGCTGTACGCTTTGGCCAGGTCAATGTATTCGTTGATGGTCACTTTGGTCGGAATGGTCGGGAAATACAGGAATTCACATACGCCCATTTCCATCAGCAGCATGTCCACCGCCGCAATACGCTCCGGGTCCCAGTTCTGTAACTTGGGTTTGATCAGCTCCAGGCAGTATTCCTTTTTGTCGTTGACCGTCAGCAACAGCTCCCGTGCATAGTCCAGTTTCTCTTTGCTGATCAGTTGCAGGAAGTTGAACAGATGCGGCTTGTTGAAATAGTTGCCCAGCAGGATAGCCATCATTTCTTCGTCATCGCTCCAGTGCAGGAAATTATCTTCCATATGCTGGAGAAACAATTCGTTTTTGGCCAGCACCTCTTTATAGATATATTCCAGGATCTCTTTCTCGCCGGCTTTGGTGCGGCTTTCGTCCGCAATGTAAGCTTTGTAGGCGTCAGAAGCGGCCAGTATATTATAAAGCTTTCTGATCAGGTCGGTATCTGTCAGCTGGCGCATTTTCCATTGTTCCAGATTTACCTGAAAGCCTTTGTCGTTTGTTATCTGATAAATGAATTCATTTCCTGCGATTTTTGTATTCACCTGCAGGTCCTCGGCAGAGGGTAAGTGTTTGGAAGCACGTGTCTGGGCATCAGTTTCCGCATATTGCGCCACCTGTACCACCGAGTAAAGTAAGTAGGTAAAGATCTGGCAGGTCTGGTCCAGCTTCTCGTTCAGAAGCCTGGTAGCCGTGCCCGGCTTAATATTGCTTTGCTCCATCGTTTCCAGGGCATAAAGTGTTTGCATTACCTTCACCCGGATATTTCTTCTACTGATCATCGTATAAAAAAGAACTGGTATAAGGGCGCAAAACTAGACAAAAATCCCGAAATTTAGATATTTTGGGATTTTGGGATTTGGGAATTTTGCGAATGTACGGCTGCAGAGCTACAAAAGACCGGAAAAACAAAGCCGGAATTAAATCACAGAATCCGTAAATATCTAAATTCCTAAATGTTTTCCTGTCATTTTTTCCTGTTGCTTGTCATGATTTGTCAGTGATTAAAGCCTGTATTGCATCTACAATCTGCAATTTTGACTATAAAAGTGCCTTGGCATAATTCTCGTGGCAAGGTGCATTCACAATTCAAACTACTTTCTTTAAATAAAAACTACTATGGCTAAGAAATTAAGTATTAAACCATTAGCTGACAGGATCATCGTAAAACCTGCAGCCGCTGAAGAGAAAACCGCTGGTGGTATCATCATCCCGGATACCGCAAAGGAAAAACCCGTTAAAGGAACCGTGGTAGCCGCCGGTCCTGGTAAAAAAGACGAGCCGGTGACTGTAAAAGTAGGTGACACCGTACTGTATGGTAAATACTCCGGTCAGGAACTGCCGATCGACGGTGAAGACTACCTGATCATGAGAGAATCCGATATCCTGGCCATCGTTTAATGACAGCCGGTTTGTGTTATTGTAAAAACTAATCTTTTAAATATCCTTAGAGCATTATGGCAAAACAATTATTCTTCAATATAGACGCTCGCAACAGAATGAAAAAGGGTGTGGATACCCTGGCTGATGCGGTTAAAGTAACCCTGGGTCCTAAAGGCCGTAACGTAGTGATCGAAAAGAAATTCGGCGCTCCCGGCGTAACCAAAGACGGTGTTACCGTTGCGAAAGAAATTGAACTGGAAGACGCTATCGAAAATATGGGCGCGCAGATGGTGAAGGAAGTTGCTTCCAAAACCGCTGACCTGGCTGGTGACGGTACTACCACTGCTACCGTTCTGGCACAGGCTATTATCGGCGAAGGCCTGAAAAACGTGGCTGCCGGCGCTAACCCAATGGACCTGAAACGCGGTATCGACAAAGCTGTTAAAGCGATCGTTGAAAACCTGAAAAAACAGTCCGAAAAAGTTGGTAACGACAACAAAAAAATCGAACAGGTTGCTTCTATCTCCGCTAACAACGACTCCGAAATCGGTAAACTGATCGCGGAAGCTATGAAGAAAGTAACCAAAGACGGCGTTATCACCGTGGAAGAAGCGAAAGGCACCGACACTACTGTAGAAGTAGTAGAAGGTATGCAGTTCGACCGTGGTTACCTGTCTCCCTACTTCATCACCAACAGCGAAAAAATGCAGGCTGAACTGCAGAACCCTTACATCCTGATCTATGACAAAAAGATCAGCACCATGAAGGATATCCTGCACATCCTGGAAAAAGTAGCTCAGCAGGGCGCTCCGCTGGTAATCATCTCCGAAGATCTGGAAGGTGAAGCACTGGCTACCCTCGTGGTAAATAAACTGCGCGGTACCCTGAAAGTAGCTGCTGTAAAAGCTCCTGGCTTCGGTGACAGAAGAAAAGACATGCTGCAGGACATCGCTACCCTCACCGGTGGTATCGTTATTAGCGAAGAACAAGGCTACAAACTGGAAAACGCCGACCTCACTTACCTCGGTAAAGCTGAGTCCGTAACCATCGATAAAGACAACACTACCGTTGTAGGTGGTAAAGGCCAGAAAAAAGACATCCAGGGCCGCATCGGTCAGATCAAAGCACAGATCGAAGTAACTACTTCCGACTATGACCGCGAAAAACTGCAGGAACGCCTGGCTAAACTGAGCGGCGGCGTTGCTGTACTGTACGTAGGTGCTGCTACCGAAGTGGAAATGAAAGAGAAAAAAGACCGCGTAGACGACGCCCTGCACGCTACCCGTGCTGCCGTAGAAGAAGGTATCGTTCCGGGCGGTGGTGTGGCTTATATCCGCGCTATCGAATCTCTCGAAAAACTGAAAGGCGACAACAACGACGAACAAACCGGTATCGCTATCATCAAACGCGCTATCGAAGAGCCGCTGCGCCAGATCACTGCTAACGCTGGTATCGAAGGTTCCATCGTAGTTCAGAAAGTGAAAGAAGGTAAAGGCGACTTCGGTTTCAACGCCCGCACTGAAGTATATGAAAAAATGCTGGCTGCCGGTGTTATCGACCCGACTAAAGTTAGCCGTATCGCACTCGAAAACGCCGCTTCCATCGCTGGTATGCTGCTGACTACCGAATGCGTAATCGCTGACAAACCAGAACCTAAATCCGCTGCTCCTGCTATGCCAGGTGGTGGTCACGGTATGGGCATGGACTACTAATCAGTCTTATTACCATAAAAGGAAACTCCCGCAGGCCTTTCTGCGGGAGTTTTTTTATCTTGTAACTTTACCGCCGGTATTGCGTTACACTGATAACTCTGGTAATTAAATCAACTCACAACTGAATGAAGTTATTGCTGAAAATAGCCCTGGCCTGCCTGCCGGTGTTCACCCTGCTCTCCTGCTCCAAAAAAGCAGACGACATGATCACGATGGACGCCGCCGAAACAGATACACGCATCCAACAATATCTCTTTGCCCATAACGAAATCGCCGTACGCGACCCCTCCGGACTGTACTATCGCATTTATAAGCCCGGAGACAGCGTCCATTTCGTGAAACCTGCATCCGTTGTGTATGTCAACTATTCCAATCAACTGATTGACGGTACCATCGTAGACGCCTCTTTCGATGTCACCAACTTCAACAACCGGGAACTGAAAAATCATATCCCAGCCTGGCAGATAGGACTGGCCAAAATCTCCAAAGGAGGCAAAATACGGATGTATATCCCGCCATACCTCGCTTTCGGCAGCATGGGCGTCCCCGACATCATACCACCCAACGCCATCCTCATCTCCGAGGTGGAACTGGTGGACATCAAATAGACTTTTTTGTGTAACTATAAAATCCAAATATCAACGGAATGAAGAAAGTTTTTTTACTGGGAGGGTTAGGCCTCGCACTACTGGCAGCCTGCTCTAAAAAAGACAATACACCGCAGTACGATGCCATTAAACAATTTGATGCTGACAGCGTAACTATTGTCAATTACCTGAAAACCAATAATATCACCGCCTCCCACGATCCGCGCGGTATCTTCTGGCAAATCATAGACAGCGGCGACCTGGGCAACAAACCCACTCCGACCAGCAACGTGACCGTGAAATATGCCGGTACCTTCCTCGACGGAAAAACTTTCGACAGCAACGATAACGCCAGCTTCGACCTGAACCGCGTGATCGACGGCTGGACGATCGGCATCCCAAAGATCGGCAAAGGCGGACGCATCAAGCTGTTCCTGCCCTCCATCTACGCCTACGGCCCTTACGCCAATAACGGCATCCCGGCCAACTCGGTACTGCTTTTCGACGTCACACTGAAAGATCTCGTTAAAAAATAATTCCCAGGGGCTGGCCGGAAAGGTCAGCCCTTATTGTTATCACCCCTGCCGGATAACGTTCCCTCCCTCCCCCGGATCAGCAAAATCAAGAAATAGTTAAATACCAAAATCCGAAAATAAAAATGCTCTATTTTTACAGGTAAATCAATAATTAGTGGCACACGAATGTATCTCCGTTTTCGACATCTTTAAGATTGGCATTGGTCCGTCCAGCTCCCATACTTTAGGCCCCTGGAGGGCCGCCCAACGCTTTCTCCACGAATTGGAAGCCGCCGGTAAACTCTCTTCCGTCACCGGCTTACAGGTACTGCTTTACGGCTCCCTCGCCAAAACCGGCCACGGCCATGGCACCGATATCGCCGTGCTGCTGGGCCTCTGCGGCGATGACCCCGTTACCTTTGACGTTAATAAAATCAATGATAAAATAGATGACCTGCGCCGCACCCGTAAAATGATGCTGGCAGGTAAATATGAAATAGATTTTGACCCGGTGGAAGACATCGAATTCCTCTTCGAAGAATCCCTGCCATTCCATCCCAATGCCCTCGTATTCCTCGTGACCTTCGCCGATGGCGATAAACAGGCAGCTACCTATTACTCTATCGGTGGCGGCTTCGTGGTACAGGAAGGCGAAATAGGCGGCGGCACCACCTCGGTAGACCTGCCTTTCCCCATCGATACGGCCCGGCAACTGCTGCAGTTCTGCATCAAGACCGGCTTCAGCATCTCCGAACTGGTCATGGAAAATGAACTGGCCTGGCGGCCGGAAGCGGAAACCCGCGCCGGCGTGCTCAATATCTGGCGCGTGATGCAGGAATGTACCTACCGTGGCTGCCATACTACCGGTGAACTGCCGGGCGGCCTCAAAGTAGCCCGCCGCGCCGCAGCACTCAATAAAAAATTGCTGAAAGGCCGCACCTACACCGACTATCACTCCTGGATAGAAGCTATCCGCGCCGGAGGCGCACACTTCACCTATACGCTCGACTGGGTGAGCTGCTTCGCCCTGGCCGTCAATGAAGAAAATGCCTCTTTCGGCCGCGTAGTCACAGCGCCCACCAACGGCGCCGCCGGCGTGATACCCGCCGTACTGCAGTATTACATCGCCTTCTGCGACGGCCTGCACGACGACAGGATCATGCAGTTCCTGCTCACCGCCTCCGAAATCGGCAGCATCTTCAAAAAACGCTCTACCATCTCCGCCGCTATGGGCGGATGCCAGGCGGAAATAGGTGTTTCCTCCGCCATGGCGGCAGCAGCGCTGACAGAATGCCTCGGCGGCTCCCAACGGCAAGTGCTGATGGCCGCTGAAATAGCCATGGAACACCACCTCGGCCTCACCTGCGATCCCATCGGCGGACTGGTACAGATCCCCTGTATCGAAAGAAACACCATGGGCGCCATCAAAGCCATCACAGCTTCCCAGCTGGCGCTGCAAAGCAACCCGGAACTGGCCAAGGTTTCCCTCGACGCCGTGGTGAAAACCATGTGGGACACCGCCCTGGACATGAACTCCAAATACAAGGAAACATCAGACGGCGGCCTCGCTGTCAACATCCCGATCAGTCTCAGCGAATGTTAGCATAAAATACGGAAGCAGCGGTACAGCGCGCAGGATTTAAATATGTTTATATTAAGAAAGAAACATATTTTCGTTTTGCGCTCAGTACCGCAATTCGTAATCCGTATTTTTTTATGCGTCACTACTTCTGGCTCCTGTTATTGTCAACTTCCGCCGCCGCCCAACAGTTCGGAGGAAACCCTCCTTCCCTGAAATGGCAACAGATCAATACCGATACCGTCCGCGTTATCTTCCCGAAAGGCATGGGCCGGCAAGGGGAACGTGTAGCCAACATCGTTACCTGGCTGAATAAAAATACCCGCTCCTCCATCGGTCCGCTGGAAAAGAAAGTGGACATCGTATTACAGAACCAGACGATGCAGTCCAACGGATACGTACAGCTCGGACCTTTCCGCTCCGAATTCTATCTCGCCCCGTCTCCCACATCGCAGGACCTCGGCTCGCTCAACTGGACAGAGCAGCTGGCGCTCCACGAATACCGCCACGTATTGCAAAACATGAACTTCCGGCAGGGAGTGTCTAAAGTGTTTTCCTGGCTGGGTGGCCAACTGGGACAGGCGGCGGCTACCAATATCGCTGTCCCCAACTGGTTCTGGGAAGGCGACGCGGTGATCAACGAAACTGTATTCAGTCCGCAGGGGAGAGGCCGGCTGCCGGCTTTCTTCGACGGCTTCCGCGCCCTGTCACTGGAAAATAAGCGCTATGCCTACATGAAAATCCGTAATGGCTCCTACCGCGATTTCGTCCCGGACCATTATCCCCTGGGTTACCTGCTGGCGACTTACGGCCGCAACCACTATGGCAACGATTTCTGGAAGGGCGTTACCAGCGACGCAGTCCGCTACCGCGGCGTTTTTTATCCGTTCTCCCAAAGCCTGAAAAGACGTACCGGTAAAAATATCACGGCCTTCTACAATGCTATGCTGGCGGAATACCAGCCACAGTGGAACCAATACGCAGCCCGTCCGGACACCACGCCGGCAATACCGGTCACCGCTTCCGGCCGCACCGTTACCAATTATAAATATGTATATGCGGCAGGCCCCGGAGAATGGATCGTGCTGAAAGACGCTTATAACAAAGTACCGGGCATTTACCGCCTGCGCAGCAATGGCGACGAGGAGCTGCTGGTAAGGCCGGGCATTGTTTACAATGATTTCTTCAGCTACCGCAACCAGCGCATTGTATGGGCCGCAGCCCGCTTCGACGCACGCTGGGGCTGGAAAAATTTCTCCGTCATCAGGGTGCATGATAACACCAACGGCAGTACGAAAACAGTATCTCCCCGCGGTAAGTTCTTCTCCCCGGATATCAGCGCTGACGGGCAACAGATAGTAGCGGCGTCCATCACCCCGGACATGCACTACAGCCTGCAGGTGATCAGCACCGCCACCGGCCACATAGAGAAGGTGCTGCCCAACCCCGACAACTGGTACTATACCTTCCCCCGCTTCACAGCAGATGACAAGGCAGTAATCAGCGCTGTCCGCAATGAACGCGGCGAAATGGCGCTCGTACAGCAATCACTGCTGACCGGCGAAGCCACACCGCTCACGCCCTTCAGTTATACGGTGCTGGGAATACCGGCAGTGCAGGGGGATACCGTGTATTTCACCGCCTCCACCCGCGACGTAAACAACGTATACGCGATGACGTTGTCTGACCGGAAAACATATGCCATCACAGACAGGGGCAACAGCGCGCTGCATATGGCCGCATCGCCGCAACAGGACAGCCTCGTGTTCAGCGAGTTTACCACGGCCGGCTACCGCCTGTACCGCACACCGCTGAAAACAGCCTGGAAGGAAATGCCTGTGGCACAGTCGCAGCACAGTAAATGGCTGCAGCCGGCAGCTGCAGAAAGCGGCAACATACTGGACATCGTACCGAACGACTCCCTGCCGGTAAGAAAATACGGGCTTTTTACCCGGCCGTTCAATTTCCACAGCTGGGTACCGTCCTTTAATGAGCCCAACTACAGCATCTCGCTGCTGGGAGAGAATATCCTCAATACCACCAATACTACCATCGGGTACAACTACAACCGGAATGAAGGCTACTCCGATGTGAGCGCCAGCTTTACCTTCGGAGGATGGCTTCCCTACCTGAACACCGGCGTGGACTATATTTTCAACCGCAACACAGTAGTACCTAACCTAGGCCGTATTTACTGGAATGAACTGACCTGGCATGCAGGACTGTCTGTTCCGCTGAACCTGTCATCCGGATTGTTCAGCCGCAGCCTGTTGATCGGCAGCGATTATAATATCCTGCACCGTTATCCGCAGGGGAACTTCAAATTCAAAAACGACAACCTGCAATACCTGAGCAGCCGGTTGCTCTTCAATAATATGCGGATCAAAGCCAAACAGAACATCTACAGCCATTTCGGGCAGTATGTGGCGTTGTATTACAACCACTCGCTGGGCAACCCGTTTGCTACGCAGTTCTATGGCCGCATAGACCAATATCTTCCCGGCTTCTCCCGTAACCACAACATCGTATTGCAGGCGGCTTTCCAGCAACGCGACCAGGATTTCAACTATACTTTCACCGATAACTTCGTATATGCGAGGGGCTACAATACGCCTTTCTATGACCGGGTGTACAAGCTGGGGGCCAACTACCATCTGCCGCTGGCTTACCCGGACTGGGGCTTTGCGCAGATTCTCTATTTCAGCCGTGTCCGGGGCAACCTGTTCTATGATTACAGTGTAGCAAGAGATTTTGTGAACAATAAGAACAACCGCTACACTTCCGCGGGAGCAGAACTTTTCCTCGATACGCGCATCGGCAATGCGCTGCCGTTTACCTGTGGGGTACGGTTCAGCCATCTGTTTGACAAAGATCCGGTAGACAATGCGCAGAACAGGGTGGACTTTATTGTGCCGTTACAACAGCTGTTCAGTTATTGATTTACGGATTTTGGGATTTACGGATTTTTTGATTTCGGGGACTTCCACAGAGCGGATAAATAAAAAGATCGAAGCGATTAACATTGCTTCGATCTTTTTATTTATTCTGTATTTATTCGCTCTTAAAGTCCCCGAAATCAAAAAATCCGTAAATCCCAAAATCCATAAATCCCAAAATCATTTCACCGTGATCCGCAGCGAGGGTGCGCGGTAAAGTTTGTCCGGCACATATTCAATCAGGATATCGTCAAAGTACAATACATCTCCCTGTTGCAGGCTCTCTTTGAGGCGTGTGCTCCAGAGGGCCGGGAGGCGGGACGTTTTAAAGTTGTCTCCCGTATAGTCTTTATAGATGCCGGGTTGACCGGTAGTATCGTTGAGGTAAGGCTGATGTTGTTCGTACGTAAAAGCGAAAGAGAGCACCGGGTAGAGGTGATTTTTTTCATCGCGTACCACCAGTGCGGAGTCCAGCAGTTTCACCACCTGGCTTTTAGGCAGGGTGTCGCTGAGAAAAAGCCCCCAGCTGCTGCGGAGCTTCGCGGGCCGTTTGTTGTTTGCCGGCGCGGTTTTGTTCGCAGATGAAGCTTTGGTGGCAGGAACGGGCTTTCTGCCGGATTGGGCAAAAGTGGCCGTGTTGATCATCAACAGCAGAAAAGTGAATGCGGACAGGTGTTTCAGCATGATAGTGACGGATATAAAAAAATCGCCCGGTATACTAACGACCGGGCGATGACTAAAATTATAAAGATTTCAAACTTTCCGTTATCACCTGGATTTTTGCTTCGGCGTCGGCTTTTTTGCGTCTTTCCGCTTCTACAATTTCCGGTTTGGCGTTCTGTACGAAACGTTCGTTGGCCAGTTTGTTTTCCACGGACTTCAGGAAGCCCTGTTGATATTCGAGGTCTTTCAGCAGGGATTCTTTCTGTGCCGTGGTGTCCAGTACGGTTTCGGTGCCGAGGTAGAATTTATCTTTCTGCACCACGAGGGTGATACAGCCGGGAACCGCTTCCTGTACGTAGTGTACCGCTTTGGCGTTTACCTGTTTGGCGATGGTGTCTTCAATTTGTTTGAAGGCGTTCTCGTGTTTGGTTTCGATATGCAGTACGATCGGGTCTTTGGGTTTGATCTGGTTTTTGGTACGGGCGTCGCGGATGCCGGTGATGACTTCCTGTGCCAGTGTGCCTTCAACGAGGGTGGCGTGTACCGGTGCGGCAGGAGTGGTGAATTGTTTCATCATCAGCACATCTGTTTCATCGCGTACTTTCAGCTGTTGGTAGATCTCTTCGGTGATGAACGGCAGGTAGGGGTGCAGCAGTTGCATCAGTTGTTCGAAGAAAGACACCGTTTGTGTATATACTGCGGCGGAGATGGGCTGTTCAAAACCTGGTTTCACCCATTCCAGGTACCAGCTGCAGAAGTCGTCCCAGATAAGGCTGTAGATAGCTTTCAGACCTTCGCTCAGGCGGAAATCGGCGTGCAGCGCGGCTACCTGGGCCTGTACTTCGTTCAGGCGGCTCTGGAACCATCTGATGGGGAAGAGGCCGGAGGCGTCCACATTGTCAACTGCCTGGCGGGGTTCCCACATTTTCACCAGTTTCAGGGCGTTCCAGATTTTATTGTTGAAGTTACGGCCCTGATCGCAGCTGGAGGTATCGAACAGCAGGTCGTTACCTGCCGGAGAGCTGATCATTACGCCGAAACGTACGGCGTCGGCACCGTAGCTGTGAATGAGTTCCAGCAGGTCGGGTGAGTTGCCGAGGGACTTACTCATCTTGCGGCCTTCTTTGTCTCTCACCATGCCGGTGAAGTACACGTCGTTGAAAGGCTTTTGTCCGTTGAATTCCAGGCCGGCCATGATCATACGGGCCACCCAGAAGAAAATGATATCCTGACCGGTTACCAGTACGGAGCCGGGGTAGTAGTATTTATAGTCTGCGTTGTCCGGGCTGGAGATGCCGTTGAACACTTCCATGGGCCAGAGCCAGGAGGAGAACCAGGTATCGAGGCAGTCTTCATCCTGTTTCAGGTCGGCCGCGGTGAGCGTGATGCCTTTCTTTGCAAACAGGGCTAGGGCTTCCTCCGCGGTGGCGGCTACTTCAAAAGTGCCATCGGTAGCATACCAGGCAGGGATCTGCTGTCCCCACCACAGTTGGCGGGAGATACACCAGTCCTTTACATTTTCCATCCAGTATTTGTAGGTAGCGAGGAAGCGGTCGCCGGGATGTATTTTAACATCGCCGTTTACCACGGCGTCCAGCGCCGGTTTGGCGATATCGGCCATTTTCACGAACCACTGGGTGGAGATGCGGGGCTCTACTACGGTCGTCGGGTTACGCTGACTGTAGCCGAGGCGGGTGGTATAAGCTTCCTCTTTCACCAGCTGGCCGGCTTCTGCGAGGGCGGCCACGGTTTTCTTGCGGGCCACGAAGCGGTCTTCCCCTACAAATACAACGGCGGCGGCGCTCAGGGTGCCGTCATCGTTGAGGGTGTCGATGATTTCGAGGTTGTGTTTCAGACCGAGGTTATAGTCATTGATATCGTGTGCAGGCGTCACTTTCAGGGCGCCGGTACCGAAGGCTTTGTCCACGTAGGTATCGAAGATGATGGGCACGGGGCGGTTTACCAGCGGAACGATGGCAAAATGCCCTTTCAGGTGTGCATATCTTTCATCTTCAGGGTTGACGCAGATGGCGGTATCGCCCATGATCGTTTCAGGGCGTTGGGTGGCGATCGTGATAAATTCGCCGGTAGGTTTGCCTTCCGCGTCGGTGATGGCATATTTCACATGATACAGGAAACCCTGGATGTCTTTATATTCCACTTCCTCGTCGCTCAAAGCTGTTTTGGCTTTGGGGTCCCAGTTGATCATGCGGGCGCCGCGATAGATAAGGCCTTTGTTGTACAGTTCCACGAACACTTTGATCACCGCTTTATAATAGTGGTCGTCCATGGTAAAGGTCACCCTGTCCCAGTCGCAGGAGCAGCCGAGCTTTTTGATCTGCTGGTAGATGATGCCACCATATTTTTCTTTCCACTCAAAAGCGTGTTTGAGGAAGTCTTCGCGGGAGAGCTGGGATTTTTCGATCCCTTTTTCTCTTTTCAGCATGTCTACCACTTTCGCTTCCGTTGCGATGGAGGCGTGGTCGGAACCGGGTACCCAGCAGGCGTTGAAACCGCTCATACGGGCGCGGCGCACCAGTATGTCCTGGACTGTTTCATTGAGGGTATGGCCAAGATGCAAGACCCCGGTGACGTTAGGCGGGGGGATCACTACAGTAAAGGGCTGGCGGCTATCCGGCGTAGAGCGGAAATAACCTTTGTCCATCCAGTGTTGGTACCATTTTTCTTCAACCGTTGCAGGCAGGTAATTTTTCGAGAGTTCCATGCTATTCATAATATAAGTCTGCAAAAATAACGGAGATTGACCAGAGAAGGAAATTATGGGACAGAATATTAGTGCGGGACCGCAGTGCCGGGAAAGAAGACAGAAGGCCCGTTGAGCGCCGGTCTTCCGTCAATTGACTGCCATGCAGCTGCAGCGGCGGCTTTGGTGCATAAAAAAAGTGCATCCGCAGATGCACCTTTTGCCGGAGATAAGCGTCTTTATATAGGTAGCCCCGGACTTTGGTCCCGGGACAGCTGGTTGCCTCCGGGTTACATGGTTTCAGCGATCACCTGGCAGGTTTTCGCCACCATCTCGGGAGTGATGTCCAGGTGGACGACCATTCTGACCTGTGTAGGGGAGATGGCCATGGTAAGGATGCCTTCATTGCGGAAGTGGTCTGTCAGCTTCCGGGGTGTCCATTCGCCGCCGGTGACTTCGAAGATGAGGATATTGGTTTCCACGGGCAGCATATGGCCGGTGAAGCTTTTTTCCAGCAGGGCCGCCGCTATTTGTTTGGCGTGCTGGTGGTCTTCTTCGAGGCGCTGGATATTGTTTTCCATGGCATAGATGCCGGTGGCGGCCATATAGCCGGCCTGCCGGAGGCCGCCGCCCAGTTTCTTGCGTACGCGGCGGGCTTCGCGGATGAAGGCGGTATTTCCGAGGAGTACCGAGCCCATGGGGCAGCCCATGCCTTTGTTGAGGCATACGGAGATGCTGTCAAAGGTGCGTCCGTAGTTGCGGGGGTCCTGTCCGGTGGCCACGATGGCATTGAAAAGGCGGGCGCCGTCCAGGTGGAGGGCGAGTTTATGGTGGTCGCAGACCTGGCGGATACGGAGCACTTCATCCCAGTCGTAGCAGCATCCGCCGCCGCGGTTGGAGGTGTTTTCGAGGCATACCAGGCTGGTGCGGGCTTTGTGCACATCGTCGGGATTGATGGCCGCTTCCACCTGGGCTGCGGTGATCATGCCGCGGTCGCCGGTGATGGCATGTACCTGGGCGCCGGCGTTGAAGGCGATGCCGCCTCCTTCATAAATATAAACATGGGCGAGGTTGCTGCAAACCACTTCATCCCCCGGCAACGTATGTACTTTGATGGCAATCTGGTTGCTCATTGTGCCGGAAGGGCAGTAAAGGGCTGCCTCTTTGCCAAAATAGTCTGCCATCATGGCTTCCAGTTTGTTGACACTGGGGTCTTCGCCAAAAACGTCGTCTCCGGTTTCAGCCTGCAACATGGCCTGTAACATGCCGGGGCCGGGGCGTGTAAAAGTATCGCTGCGAAAGTCTATCATATGATTGAATAATTTGCAAGGACTTTGACAATAAATTAGTTAAGATGCTAATTTAATAATGATTATTTATCAATTGTTAAAATTTGCATAAAGCGTGTGGCAACAAGGACTAAAGCACTATAAAATATCGTTATAAAACTGTACTTTGTTATAGCGAAGACGAAAAAAAGAAGGATTTGGTAGAGTGGTGGGTTAGCACGATCTTTGCAGGCTAAATAAAAACAAACGAATAAGGTGCGGGAAATTTTGTAAGTTAATTAAATTCAAAATTCAAACAAAATATTTCTTTCGCTGTTATTCTTATTTATAAACCAATACAATTTTTCATATGAGGCAACTTAAAATTGCCACCCAGATCACCAATCGTGATTCGCAGGCGGTAGAAAAGTACCTGCAGGAAATCTCGAAGATCCCTTTGTTAACACCTGAGGAGGAGACCGTTTTGGCGCAGCGCATAAAAATGGGCGATCAGAAGGCTCTTGAAAGATTGACTACAGGAAACTTACGTTTCGTGGTTTCCGTTGCCAAGCAGTATCAGCACCAGGGGCTCAGCCTCAGCGACCTTATCAATGAAGGTAATTTAGGCCTGATCAAAGCTGCGCAGCGTTTCGATGAAACGAAAGGTTTCAAATTCATCTCTTATGCAGTATGGTGGATCCGCCAGTCCATCCTGCAGGCGTTGGCCGAACAGGGTCGTCTTGTTCGTCTGCCGCAGAACAAAATTGGCACCTATAATAAAGCAAACAAAGCTTACATGGCATTTGAACAGGAAAACGAGCGTGAGCCTTCTACCGAGGAACTCGCAGAAATCCTGGAAATGTCTGAATCGGAAATCAATAACATTTTCCAGAGCAACACCCGCCATATGTCACTGGACGCACCAGTACATGAAGCTGAAGACGTAGCCATGGGAGACCTGCTGGAAGGTGGAGACATTACCGACGACGACGTGATGAGAGATTCCCTCCGCGAGGAAATACGCCGGGTGTTAAAATCCCTGAGCCCCCGCGAAGCGGAAATTGTGAATGCCTATTTCGGTCTGGATGGTGAAAACGGCGCAACAATCGAACAAATCGGACAGAAGTATGATCTGACCAAAGAAAGAATCAGGCAAATCAAGGAACGCGCTATCAAAAGGCTCCAGAAAGCACGCTATAGCGGCGCCCTGAAATCCTACCTGGGATAATATTTTCGATTTTCGGATTTTCAGATTTTCGGTTTTAAATGCGTAAATCAAAAAATCACTAAATCAAGAAATCATTATATAAATCCTCTTAATCTATAAAAACACCGGCCTTGTAAATACATGGCCGGTGTTTTTATATTGATAACACCCCTTATTTTTGCAAACATGCGCAACTTCCTGATGATCATAGCGGCTGCCGTTGCATTCCTCTCCGCCTGCGAGAAAGATATCAGCGTCAACCTGCAACAACAGGAACCGTCGCTCGTAGTGGAAGGTAAATTTGAAACCAACCGGTACCCGCAGGTAGTGCTCACCCGCAGCCTCGGCTACTTTTCCCGGATAGATCCCGCCACCTTACTGGCTTCTTTTGTGCATAACGCCGTGGTGACCGTCTCGGACAGCGTCCGTACCATGACACTCAAAGAAAGGATCGTGGAAATACCCGGACTGGGCCCCGTTTTCGCCTACGTCCCCGATACTTCCAGGCCTTCCGCCGCTTTCAGAGGGAAAAACGGCGGACGGTATACCCTGAAAATCACTGCTGACAATAAGTCATATGAGGCAGTGACAACAATACCCCTGCAGGGTTTCCACCTGGATACCATCTGGTGGCAACGGGTAAGGCAGGAAAACGATACCTCCAACGCCCGCTTATGGGCCAGGATCACCGATGCTGCGGCCTCCGGCAATTATGCCCGGTACTTCACCCGCACCAACAGCGGCGCCTTCCTGCCCGGCATGAACTCTACCATGGATGATCAGGTGGTGAACGGCACAACATTTGAAATTCCTCTCGACGCCGGCGTCGACAAAAGCAAACGCGAAAATCCGGAGACATACGGCTTTTTCAAAAGAGGCGATACGGTAACGGTGAAATTCTGTAACATCGATAAAGCCACCTTCAGCTTCTGGCGCGCACTTGACTTCGCCTATAACAGCACCGGCAATCCGTTTGCATCTCCCACCAAAATACTGGGAAATGTGCCCGGCGCAGTCGGTTACTGGGGCGGTTACGCCGTCACCTATAAAACAGTTATTATCAGGAAATAATTTATATAGAGCAATCAAAGTATGGAAAACAAACAACAAGAACATGTGCATCTGTTGATCATCGGATCCGGCCCCGCCGGCTACACCGCTGCAATATATGCCTCAAGAGCCAACCTTAAACCAGTATTGTACCAGGGTATTCAACCCGGTGGCCAGCTCACCATCACCACGGAAGTGGAAAACTATCCCGGCTACCCGGAAGGTATCCAGGGCCCGGAAATGATGGTGGACTTTGAAAAACAGGCTACCCGTATGGGCGCTGATATCCGCTATGGCATGGCTACAGCCGTGGACTTCAGCAAACAACCCTATAAAGTGACCATCGACGAAGAAAAAGAAATCACCGCCGACGCCATTATCATCGCTACCGGAGCCTCCGCCAAATGGCTGGGACTCCCGTCCGAACAACGGCTCAACGGCAGCGGCGTTTCTGCCTGCGCAGTATGCGACGGTTTCTTCTTCCGCGGTAAAGAAGTGGCCATCGTTGGCGCCGGTGACACCGCCGCCGAAGAGGCGCTTTACCTCTCTAAAATGTGCACCACCGTACACATGCTCGTGCGTAAACACGAAATGCGCGCCTCTAAAGTAATGCAGGACCGCGTACTGAAAACCTCCAATATCATCGTATACTGGAACACCGAAACAGAAGAAGTACTGGGCGACAAAAAAGTAGAAGCTGTAAGAGTACGCAATAACCAAACCGGCGAAACAAAAGACGTTCCGGTTAGCGCTTTCTTCGTGGCCATCGGCCACCAGCCCAACTCCGCCATTTTCAAAGATTACCTGCAACTGGACGAACAGGATTATATCGTGACCGTTCCGGGCAGCAGCCGTACCAGCATCGAAGGCGTATTCGCCTGCGGCGACGTACAGGACAAAATCTACCGTCAGGCTGTAACAGCTGCCGGCAGCGGTTGTATGGCCGCTCTTGATGCTGAAAGATACCTGTCTGCTAAAGAACACCAGTAATCAATTACGAATTACGAATTGAGAGATAGCTTTTGATCCGTAATTCGTAATTGAAACTTAATCATAATACCATTACGAATTACTGATTACGAATTGCTCCCCAATTCGTAATTCGTAATTCGTAATTCGTAATTGTCTCAAATGCTTACCATCGCCCTCGAACAAGCTGCTTTCCGCGCCTACCATGGCCTCTATCCGGAAGAAACAGTGATCGGCAACGATTTTCTGCTCGATATATCCGTTCGTATACCTGGCTCCGTTGCCATCGATGACCTCACAGACACCGTCAACTACCAGGGAATCTACGAAATAGCAAAAGCCATCATGGCACAACCTAAACCCCTGCTGGAAGAAGTAGTGTACGCGCTCTCAGACGCCCTGAGGGAAAGGTATCCCTCCATTCAGCACAGTACCGTTACCCTCCGGAAACTGAACCCGCCCATGGGCGCCAGCGTCCGTAACTCACTGGTGTCACTGGCGAAGGACTACTAAAATACACCGCCGCCCCGCACTAATTATTTGTAATTTTCGTAGATTTATAGCAACAAGTAAATCAAGTATTTCTTATCCTGCTAAAAACAGTCCTATGATGAAACGGATGCTGACAATTTCATTCCTGCTCTGCGCTGCATTATTTGCAAAAGCCCAATCGGTGGATGAAATGGTGGAACAGGCCAAACAACTGGAACTTCAGATGAAGGAAGAAGCAGCCCTGGAAAAGGACAAGGAAATACTGAAAATACAACCCGGTGAAGTAAGAGCCATGAACCAGGCCAGCCAGATGTGCTCCCGCATTGGTAACCGCCAGAAAGATAAAAGCGCTAAAACAAACTACTTCAACCAGGCTAAAACATATGCACAGTCGGCCCTGAAAGTGGCCCCCAACAATGCAGACGCCAACCTCGCCATGGCCGTGGCCATGGGTCGTATGGCCCTCATCTCCGGCGCCAAGGAAAAAGTAGCGGCCTCCAAAGACGTTAAGAAATACGCCGAACTGGCAATTAAATTCAATCCTAACCTCGCACAGGCTTACCATGTGCTGGGTAAATGGAACTATGAAGTAGCCAATCTCAACGTGTTTGAAAGAGGCGCCGCCAAAATGCTCTTCGGCGGCCTGCCGGACGGCTCGCTGAAAAATTCCATCGCCAACTATGAAAAATGCCGGCAGCTGGACCCATCCTTTCTGCTCAATTATTATGAACTGGCCCGTGCCTATAAGGCAGACGACCAGCAGGACAAAGCCATCGAAGTGCTGAAAAAAGCCCTCTCACTCCGCAGTATCTACCAGGACGACGCCAGCATCAAAGCAGACTGTAAAAAAATGCTCGACGATCTTCAATAGGAATTACGAATTACGAATTGAGGGCTGTTTTATGGAAAGGTTACTAACTGACCGCTCTATAAGAAAGCCCTCAATTCGTAATTCGTAATTTTCAAATCACCTTCCCTTTCCATTTACCACTTTTCAGATACCAGGCGCTGAGTCCGAATATCAGTATCCAGTAGATGAAATCCGCCCCCCATGCAAGATGCAGCGGGCTGCGCATCCTTTCTATCACGATATCGCAGTAAATCATATATCCCACCACCGCCGTACACTCGGTCAGGAGGTTCATCCGCGTATTGCCCGTGCCGGTCACCCCGCTGAGCACTACCGCCGCTACCGCCATCAGCAGGGTGCTGAGGGTGATGATGCGGATAGAGGGGATGGCCGCCGTAATCAGCGTGGCGTCGTTGGTGTAAATATGCAACAGGGTGTACGGGAAGAGATTGACCAGGATACAGATGACGGTAGCGCAACCGAGACTGATGGCTGCAATATTTTTGATGACCTTAAATACAAGGTGTTCCTTGCCCTGCCCGATAATATTGCTCACCATCGTATTGCAGGTGGCCGCCAGCGCCCAGGTGAAAATGCCGAAAAAGCCGAAAATGCTGCGCAGCATATTGGAAATGGCCAGCGGCCTCTCTCCCAGGTGCTCGATAAAAATGAAAAAGACAAACCAGCTGCCGATACTGAAAAGAAACTGCACGATCAGCGGGGCAGACACGTTGAGAATGTTCCGGATGATCTCCCAGCGGGGCTTCAGATAGGTGAATAAACTATACCGGATATGGTATTTTTTCAGGAAAATGATACTGAAAGCCACCGAACAGCCCGTGATCTCCGCAATAATAGACGCAATCGCCGCCCCGTTGAGCCCAAGGGCAGGCATTCCCAGTTTTCCGAAAATCAGCGTATAGTCGAAGAAGATATTGATCGTTTCCTGGCACAGCGAAGTAATGGCCAGTACCCGGGAGTTGCCGCTGCCGATGTAAAAGGCATTGGCCATGCTCAGCATCATCAGGAAGGGCAGTCCCCAGATACGGATACGGATGAACGAAACCGCGGCGGAAAGGATTTCCTGGTTGTGAAGTGTTTTGGAAAAAAAGTAAGGAGCTACCGCCAGGGTGAGCAGGATGGCCGTCAGGGCGAAGACTGTGCCCACTTCCAGCCCGTTGGCGAAAAGCTGGCCGATACTGCTGTACTGCTGCTGCCCGGCCCGGCGCGCTATCAGTACCTGCAGACCGTTGTTAAGCCCGTAAGCGATCATATACATCACCAGGTAATAGATACCGGCAATACCGTTGGCCGCCAGCTCCAGCTCGCCCAGCCGGCCCAGGAAAGCGGTATTGGTCATGTGGTTAAACTGAGGGATAATCAGCGCCAGGCATATAGGGGCGGCAATTTTAATGATCTGCCGGTTGTTAACTTCGAGTTGCATCGTGAAATGGGTCTGATATTCATCAAAAAACAAAGATATCGCCTCCGCAATTCACTAAAAAGATTATTATTGTAATTCATTTGAATGGTTAAATATGCCCGTGGCTTACAACATCCATCCTGCATTTACAGTAGATGATGAAACCTTACTGGAGACCGATCTTACCGCCTGCCACCTGCTGGTGCTGGTAGGTAGCGGTACTTTCAGTTATGTGGTGTTTGATCCCGCAGCGAAAAAATTCCTGGCGCTTAAATCCTATCATTTCCAGCCTCAGAAGCTGGCTGTGGCCGACCTGGAGATGATAGAAGAGGTGTTTGACGCAGACAAACTGCTGTTTACCGCCTTCAAATCCATCCTGCTGGCTTTTGATACCGGCGGGGGCGTTCTGGTGCCACAGGTATATTACATGCCTTCCCTGAAAAAAGAATACCTCCACCTGTCACAACCGGAGAAGATGCAGGAGGCCATCCTGGCCGATCTGATGCCGGGACAACCGATGGTAAACATCTTTAGTGTGGACAAAGACCTGCTGGGATTCCTGCGGAAGGAGTTTTCCACCGATCTGGTGGTACATGCCAATTCCGCCCTGCTGCAGGCTTATCCGCTGGACCTGGACTACCGGGCGGCCCAAGGCATCGCTTTCGTGCATGTGCAGCGGCATACCTTCACCCTTACCATATATGTGAACGGCAAACTGATGATCCAGCAGGACGGCGAGTACCAGGCAGGACTGGATGTGGTGTACCAGCTGGTTAACACCCTGCGGCAGCTGGGACTGGACGAACAGCAGGTGAAAGTGAAGCTGGGTGGAGTGGTGGCTACCGACAGCGTGGTATACCAGGAGATGTATAAATTCATACCCAGCCTGGAATGGGTACAACGATTGCCGGGATTCAGCTATGTTACGCCCATGCAGGAAATCCCGGGCTATTATTTTCATAACCTGTATGCGTTAGCATTATGCGTATAATCGGAGGAGAGCGTGGGGGCAGAAAGATACAACCGCCTGCAAAAATGCCTAATACAAGGCCAACGACAGATATTGCCAAAGGCGGACTGTTTAATATCATTGAGAACAATCTGGATATTCCTTCTTTAAAAACACTCGATATTTTCGGCGGTACCGGCAGCATCAGCTATGAGCTGGCTTCCAGAGGCGCCACCGATATGACCATCGTGGAGAAAGACCCGTCGATGGCTGAATTTATCACGAAAACAGCGCAGTTGCTGGACATCCCCACCCTGAAAGTAATACGGATGGATGTTTTTAAGTACCTGCAGCAATGCACCGAAAAATTCGATTTCATCTTTGCCGACCCGCCTTATGCCATGGACGCCATGTACAAACTGCCGGGGATCATTTTTGAGCAACAACTGCTCAACCCCGAAGGCTGGCTGGTGATAGAACATACCCGGCAAAACGACTTCCGGGACTATAGTTATTACCGCTCCGAAAGGAGCTACGGCGGTACCACCTTCTCGATCTTTATCAACCGGGAAGAGCTGAAACGCTGATCCGTTATCTTAAATGCATCAATTTTCCATGAGAACTTGTTTATTTCCGGGCACCTTCGATCCCATTACGCTGGGCCATACCGATATCATTAACAGGGGGCTCGACCTGTTCGACCGGCTGGTGGTAGGCATCGGCACCAACAGCAGCAAAACACCGATGTTTGCACTGGAGGAACGTATCGCCTGGATCAGGGAGATCTATAAAGACGACCCACGGGTGGAAGTGGCTGTTTACCAAGGCCTTACCATCAACTTCTGCAAGGAAATCGGGGCTAATTTCATCCTGCGGGGTATCCGGTATGTGAGCGATTTTGAATATGAAAAAGCTATTGCCGATGTGAACCGGACCATCGCTCCTGAAATAGAAACGATTTTCCTGACCACCATACCGCAGTATTCCAGTGTGGCCTCTACGCTGGTGCGGGACATCTACCGCCACGGCGGCGACGTGGAACCCTTCCTGCATAAAGTAGTGCTGGAAGGACTCAAAAAACATAAGCAATAACTGTTAAAGTACTTACTATGAAAGCGATCTGGCATTCCCTGGACGTATCACTGGACACGCTCAACGAGCTGGGGGCAAATACCATGGGAGCATACCTGGGAATGGAGTTTACAGAAATAGGACCGGATTATCTGAAAATGATGATGCCGGTAGACCACCGTACCAAACAGCCTTACGGACTGTTGCATGGCGGCGCCTCCGTAGCCCTGGCGGAAACCGTGGGCAGCATGGCCTCCGCGCTGATCATCGATCCGGAAAAACAAATGTGCGTGGGAATGGAAATCAGTGCCAACCACCTGCGGGCGGTGAAAGAAGGATATGTGCATGCCATCGCCAGACCTCTGCATATAGGCGCCACCAGCCATGTATGGGATATCCGTATCACGGACGACCAGCATAAGCTCATCTGTGTGAGCCGGCTGACCATGGCTATTCTCGCTAAAAGATAAAAATTACGAATTACGAATTGAGGGTTCATTGTCAGAGAAGTTACTAGTAACTTTTCGTTAAGCGGGCCTTCAATTCGTAATTCGTAATTGATTTACAAGCCTTCCGCCTTAAATACTTCCCGGATATTCTCGTAGGAATATTTGAGGTACTTCTCCACGTTTTCCGGTTTTATCCATTCTATATCCTGGATATCTTCTTCGATCTGCGGCACGGTCAGTTCAGTACCCGTGAACTGCATGCGGTACCAGTGGGTATGTTTCAGTACCTTTTTTGTCTTCATGGGATAGTAATGAAACGTTTCCGTGATTTTATGGGTCAGGGCGATGGTATGTAACCCTGTTTCCTCCGCCACTTCGCGGACGGCACAGGTTTCAAGGTCTTCGCCGGGGTCCTGTTTCCCTTTGGGGAGGTCCCATTTGCCTCTGCGGAACATCATCAGCACTTCGCCGGAAGGGTTGGTGATCAGGCCGCCGGCCGCCACCAGCACGGTAAAGTGGAGAGACACTTTTTTAAACAGCTGCTTCACGTCTTCTGTGATAAACACGGCTGCTTCCTTTTTGCCTTCTTCCATTTTCTGCAACACCCTGGCTATTTTTTCCGTGTCGGGGTTCTGGTAAACCTTGGCCCCGTTGATGCCTGCCGGTATGTGCTGTTCACTTTCGCTGATAATGAGGGGGCGCTCATTCAGGTAGATCGTCATGTTTGCTTGCATGATACAAATTTAGACATTTGGTTATTTGGACATTTAGATATTTTGGATTTAATGAAAACACGTCCGTCGGTAAATATCCAAATATCTAAATGTCCAAATAACCAAATGTTTTAACTTTGGCGCCGTATGAGTACAGTAAGCGAAAAACAAGTGGCAGAAAAACTGCTGCAGGTGCAGGCCGTAAAGTTGAGCCCTGCCCAGCCTTTTACATGGGCCTCCGGATGGAAATCCCCCATCTATTGCGATAACCGGAAGCTGTTGTCCTTTCCGTATGTGCGGGACTATATCAAATCTGAGTTGTGCAATACCGTTTTTGAAACATACCCGGATGCTGCAGTCATTGCAGGCGTGGCTACCGCCGGTATCCCTCATGGCGCACTGGTGGCCGATCAGCTGAAGCTGCCATTCATCTACGTTCGCTCCAAGCCAAAGGAACACGGTATGGGCAACCAGATCGAGGGCGTATTACAGCCTGGTCAACAGGTAGTGGTGGTGGAAGACCTGATCTCTACGGGCAAAAGCAGCCTCGAGGCGGTGCAGGCGATCCGTGCTGCCGGTGGGGAAGTGATCGGTATGGTGTCTATCTTCAACTATGGTTTTGACGTGGCGGTAAAAGCATTCGAAGCTGCCGGCGTACCGTTTAAATCGCTGAGCAACTACAACGCCATGATTGCCCTCGCAGAAGAGAAAGGCATTGTGTCCGGTGATGAGATCAGTACCCTCCAGGCCTGGAGAACAGCGCCGGACCAATGGGGGAAATAGGATATTACTTTTTTTGTATATTCGGTTGTCAAAATCTATACTATGCGTATCGTAAAATTAGTAATGCTGTTCCTGCTGGCGAGCGTAAGCGTGGCCATGGCGCAGCAGAAGAAAAAAGCCCTGCTGACTGCTAAAATCAGTACGCCAACTGTGCAGTGTGAATCCTGCAAAAACCGTATCGAAAGATACATGTCCCAGGAAGAAGGCGTTGAGTCTGTAAAAGTGGATTATAAAAAACACGTAACGACTGTCAAATACTGGGATGACCGTACGAACATCGAAAACGTTAAAACAGGTATTGCCAATGCCGGTTATGACGCCGATAACGTAACTGCCAACCCGGAAAGCTACGCGAAATTGCCCAAATGCTGCAAAAAGCCGGAAGATGGCGGCGGCATGGAAAAGAAAAAGCACTAAGTCTTTATAAGATAACAACACCCGGGAAGGGACACTTCCCGGGTGTTTCAATGAGCCCGTAATTCCCCGTTATTCCCCTCAAATTGCCCGGATTGCTCAATTTTTCAACTTTTCTGCTATTTCCTGCATTCTCTTTAACCCGTTCAAGCATCACTTAGGCGCCTTACAGCAGCTGCTGGCTACCGTGTCGGCTGCAGGTCTGCCGGCTGCCCTGCAGAAAATCGGGACCTCACAGATGGATATGTACACCGGCGAGCTGTCGCCCGAAACTATTTTCAGGGAAGTGATCACCCAACTGGCGGCGCAGGATATGCACCTGCCGGCCACTTTTGCTGCCGCCGTAGCGGCACGGGACGGTTATGTGGAAATTGCGCTGTCGGATACCTCCCGCTGGGTGCTTCGCCTGTCGGATGACCCGGAGCGGTTTATTCATCTTCACCCGGGGCGTTACAGTCCGCATACACAGCGCATCAAGGCGGCCGCGCTGAAAACAGCCATGGCTTACAAGGCGGCGGCCAGGAATGACCAGCTCACCGGGGACCTGCTGCCGGATATGAATGCCGTCAGGGCCGTTGCGGGATTGTCGCCGGTGCGGAGCCTCGCGGATGCACAACATTTGCTGAAAATTATCCATTTGATATCCCCGTTTTCCCAGGGCTAACGCCCCGGGCGACGATATTATTCAGACCCTTTTCATGGAAGGGGTTATCGTTGCCGGGAATGATGCTTATCTATTTGATTTAAGCGGCGTCTGGGATAAAAGTCTCTGAAAAGTGGCCGCGCCGCTTAAAAAACGTACCATCGTCAAGCTCCAACCCCTTACAATCTGCCTGTTCCAACCCTGGACTGCTGAGTTTTCTTTCAGGGTGCCCAAATCCCCAATTTCCGGTTCCCTTCTTTGCTTATCACAGGCTGACGTTTCCGCTAAATAAAAAAGCTCCGGGTCTTCCCGAAGCTTTCTGACAGCCAGACTGTCAACTTATCGTGGCCCGGGCTTCAGCCCTGGGAGCTGTTCGTCAGAAAAAATTCAGTGCCTGTTTGGTTTCGCATTTAATAGGGAAGGGGATGAAAATTCCGCCTTTGCCCACTTTGCAGTTACCGGTGGCTTTTATGGTGACTTCCTTGCTGGAGAAAGCGGTAAAGGCGTTCTTCAGCACGTTCGCCATGTTGACTTCCAGTTTCACCGGGAAATAAAAAGTGTCTTTTGCCGGGATGCTGATCATGGTGTCCTGCAGGGAACGGCCCACTTCGGTATCGTCGAAATAGACATTAAAATTGGCGTCTTTTAGTTTCAACTGGTAATTGTTCGGGTTATAATATGCCAGGGTCAGCCGTACAATGCTCTTGGACATACCCATCTCATCCATTTGCAGATTAGCGACTCTTACAAATTCCAAATCCTTCATTTTTTCGCATGAGCTCGTTAGACCCCAGGTGGCGATAATGATCAAAATCAGGCGGATCGTTTTCATTGTTATCGGTGAACTTTTAATCTTCAAACCTACTGCAAAGGTTTTATTTATCAAAAATCCGGAAACGAATTGGGAAACATTTAACGGGGAGTTATGGTGGAGCCGGGTAGGGGCGTCTATTTGTATAATCTAAAAAATAAATATAAAAAAATATTTTCTTTATGATTCTTTTCTATCTTTAAGATCCTTCCTGAGCTTGCTTAAAATCATCGCGCGAGCAACTAATTTCTTTAGTATTTTTGCATTTGACTGCCATTTTACTTTAATCGGTGAAATACTAATTTCGTTAGCATATGAATAACTATTCTATGAATTGTTATCCAGTTACTTGAAATTAATTGTTAAATAGATAACTCTAAGTAGATCAGCAGCTGCAACTATTCATTTCCGCACAGGCGGGCAAAAAATTTGACATTATGACAGAGAATGCAAAAAGTGAAGTATTATTAATTGAATCACAATATTTTCCACCGATTAGCTTCTACAAAACTTTAACTAACCACGATATATTACAGATTGAGAAATATGAGCACTACCAGAAGCTCAGTTACCGGAACCGCTGTTATCTCGCCGGCCCGAATGGCCGCATGATTTTAAGTGTGCCGCTCACCCGTGGAAAGAACCAGCGGACTGTGATGAAGGATGTCCGGATCAGCAACGAAGAGAAATGGCAGTCGCTGCACTGGAAAACGCTCGTGTCTGCTTATCGCCGCTCTCCCTGGTTTGAATATTACGAGGAAGATATGCAGGGGCTGTTTGAAAAACCATTCCATTTTCTGCTCGATTGGAACATGGCCTGCTTCGAATGGGTAAACAGCAAGCTCGGCATTAACCCGGTGATCCGCTTCACCGAAAGCTACCAAAAGGATGTGCCCGGTGTAACGGACGCGCGTGAACTTATTCTGCCCAACGCCCCTGCACCGGAAGAGGCGCCGCAATACACCCAGGTGTTCCAGGAACGTGTCGGTTTCCTGCCTGATCTGAGCATTCTGGACCTGCTTTTCTGCGAAGGAAAACAGTCAATGTCGGTCATCAATAATGCTTAATAAATATTAAATAATTTTATTTAATTTGTTGATTTATAATTGTTTGTATATTTGCGCCCATGTTGACCAGTAGTCCGGCGGGGCCCGCGGAAAAAAATTACTGCAGCAATCAACAAAATATTTAGCTTTGCAACCAATTTTGCTGGGTTTCGAACTGACGTAGGTGTGTAAACCAGGAGTTTCCAGCGAGGAAAAGGAGCATTTATCCTGTAGTTTATTTTATTACCAATTCATTTGCAGATTTAAATGAACAACACCTACACCGACCTCGTTAAACAGACTTTTGAATTCCCCCAGGAGGGCTTTGAAGTAAAAGACAACTACCTGGAGTTTAACGGTTTGGACATTAAGGCGCTGATTGACAAGTACGGAACGCCTTTTAAGTTGACCTACCTTCCTAAAATCGGGATGCAGATCAATAAGGCAAAGAAGATGTTCCATGATGCCATCAAGAAGAACAGGTACGACGGAAATTACTATTACTGCTATTGTACCAAAAGCTCGCACTTCTCCTTTATTATGGAGGAAACCCTGAAACACGGGGTGCACATCGAAACCTCGTTTGCTTATGATATTGATATCGTAAACAAACTGTATGAGAAAAAGAAGATCAACAAAGAGACGTTTGTGATCTGTAACGGTTTCAAAACGAAAGCCTACACCAGGGCCATTGCCAGACTGATCAACAGCGGCTTTAAGAATGTGATCCCGGTGCTGGACAACAAAGAGGAACTGGAAGATTACAAACGGAACATCCGGATAAAAGATAAAGTGAAACTGGGTATCCGCGTTGCTGCGGAAGAAGAGCCCAGCTTCGACTTCTATACCTCCCGTCTGGGCGTGCCTCCCCGTGATATCCTCGAATACTACGTCGATAAAATCAAGGGAAATGAGAAGTTTGAGCTGAAAATGCTGCACTTCTTCATGAACAAGGGTATTAAGGATGATATTTATTACTGGTCTCAGTTCAACAGGGTGATCAACCTGTACTGCCAGCTGAAAAAGATCTGCCCGGAACTGGACAGCATCAACATCGGCGGTGGCTTCCCGATCAAACACTCTCTGGGCTTCGACTATGACTATAATTACATCGTTAACGAGATTGTAGCCAACATCAAAAGCACCTGCAAAAAGAATAAAGTACCGGTTCCGGATATTTATACCGAATTCGGTTCCTTTACAGTAGGAGAGAGCGGCGCTGTGATCTACAGCGTGGTTGGTGAAAAAATGCAAAACGACAGGGAGTCCTGGTATATGATCGACAGCTCTTTCATTACCACCCTGCCGGACACATGGGGTATCGGGGAGAAATTCCTGATGCTGCCGATCAATAAGTGGGACCAGGAATACCAGGAAGTGCATCTGGGTGGTCTTACCTGCGACGGATACGATTTTTATACATCTGAGGAACATATCAACGCGGTATTTTTACCGAAACAACAGCCGAGCGGAGAACCGCTGTACATCGGTTTCTTCCATACCGGCGCCTACCAGGACCAGCTGAGCGGGTATGGCGGTATCAAACACTGCCTCATCCCATCCCCCAAGCATGTGATTGTGGGATACGATAAAAACGGACAGCTGAAGGACTGGTTGTATGCGAAAGAACAGACAGCTCAGAGCATGTTGAAGATTTTGGGTTATTAAAAAAATGGGTTAGTAATCCTACTGAAAGCCCCCCGATTTTTCGGGGGGCTTCTTTTATAGGTGAAAGTTTAGGGGCAAAAAAAAGGACTTTCATTGCTGAAAGCCCCATCCATGGCATAGGTTAGATGATGTCCAATAGCATAAGGACAATAGGAAATAATTTGATATCACAAATATAGTGTAGCCGTTCACGCTGGATAAGACCTAAAAGTTGTAATTTTTTATAATCTGTTGTTGTGCTATTTGAATCGTTTTGTGTTAATATAATATCAGGTCATTTACAAATCATTAACATTTACGCGGTCTTTCAGGAGATTAGCTGTTGGGGTTTTTTAGAGAGAACTAACGGATACAGGGAGTAAAAAAATGTTATATCTCACACAGACGTGTAGTATTAGTCTTCCTGGGCCTCATTGAGATAGCTGATTGCGGAGCCGCATTGTTTTTCTATTTCAGTGAAACAGGCGTCCAGCAGCTCCGTTTCGCCCTTTATAAAAGCGGCTTTGCCGGAACGGGAAAACCCTTTTACCAGCAGGAACTGTTTGGTAAGGTTCTGGTTGATCAGCGACAGGTGCTGCTTTTGTTTTTCCAGGGTGCGCTGCTGTTCCATAGAAATGATATTCCTGTAGTATTGGCCCAGTGCACGGATCAGGAAGAGCATATAGAGGATTACCGTGACAGGGTTGGACATCAGCTGGAAGGTGTCGGAGTAACCGGAGCTGACATATACGGTAATGCCGTTGATTTTTATGTATGCTACCGCGCAGAGGTAGGCGCAGAGGAGGCTGCATAATACGAGCGCAGTCCGTATGCTGACCGTAATATAAGCCAGCAGGATGCTCATCGACCATACGATGGCATACCGCGGGGAAAGGTCCTGGTTGTTGAGAAAAGAAGAAAGAATGGGTATCAGTAACGTGCAGCAGGAGGTGATCAGTCCTACCACCCGGGCGGCCACTCCACGGCTCAGCAGGTAAAGGCAGACCGACAATACCGTTGCCAGACAAGGGATCAGTACCAGGTTGACCTCATTCTGGCTGATCATGGCCAGCAGCATAACGGGGAACAACAGTAGTATGTAAAAAAAGAGATAGTCAAAGATGAGCCGGAGCTTCGCCTGTTCATAGGTGTCCTCGGTATGCTGCAATACATTGCCGATCACTGCTTTTTCCGAGCTGAGGTAAATGCTCTTGGTAAATAACCAGGCATTCCTGAAATGCTTTGCCATTAGCGCTTGCTTAAAGGAGCAAATTATCGTATTAATCCGCAACAGTTGATTCAACGTTTGTGTGAATTATACACATATAAAAAAGGAGGCACCAGATGGTACCTCCTTTACTAACCCCCATGTTTGGGACAGCTTCCGGGAGGAAGCCATCCTGTATCCCTTATTCCACTACTATCTCTTTGGGAGCATCCTGTTTGTTTTCCTTTTTGGAAAGGGTCACTTTCAGGATACCGTTTTCATATTTTGCCTGGATCCTGTTTACGTCCACAGTTTCAGTGATGCTGAAGGAACGTTTGAAGGATTTGAAGTTAAACTCGCGGCGCACTTGTTTGTCGCCTTCGGTTTTAGCTTCCGCTTTTCTTTCTGCGCTGATGGTAATCGCCTTTTCATCTGCACTGATCTTAAAGTCTTCTTTCACAAAACCGGGTGCTACTACATCCAGCAGAAATGCGTCTTTCGTTTCTACGATGTTCACCGGAGGATGGGTGGTAAAGAAATCGCTGGTCAGGAAATCGTCTTTTACATATTTGTTCCATCCGCCGTTAAAGATGTCTTCAACTAATCTGGGAAGAGGGCTGTGGTTGAATTTTACGTGTGTCATGGTTTTTATTAATTTTTTAGTGGTGAAATCAATTTTGTTGTTCAACGACGGTTACAGATCAAATGGGATACCATGCCAGTAAAACTGCTATTTTGTTAGTAAAATGGTTACAGATAGTGACAATGTGTCATTTTGATTGTTTGTATTGTGTCAAAAAGTCTTTTTGGGAGACGGATTTTTTACTTTTTGCTCCTATATCTTTAACTTTGTCGAAAATCTTAACACAAAAAACTATAATTATATGTATCCTGCGGAATTAGTTATGCCTAGAAAGGCTGAGTTGACTGATAATGGATTTGAGGAGCTGCTGACCTCCGGCAGCGTAGATGACACGCTGAAGAAAGAAGGTACCACGCTGGTAGTAATAAATTCTGTATGTGGCTGCTCTGCTGCCACTGCTCGTCCGGGTGTACTGATGGCTGTTGCGCACAGCGAAAAGAAACCGGACAGACTGACCACTGCTTTTGCGGGTTTTGATCTGGAAGCGGTACAACAGATCCGTACGCACCTGATGCCTTATCCTCCGTCTTCTCCTTCCATTGCGCTGTTTAAAGACGGACAGCTGGTGCATTTTATCGAACGTCACATGATCGAGGGCCGTTCAGCACAGATGATTGCTGCCAACCTCGCTGACGCGTTTGAACAATATTGCTAATATTTTAATTCCGGAATTCCAATTCAGAATTTCGAAATTACATCGTACTTTGGTGGTTTGATTTTCCTTATTGACTAATTCGGCTTTGTTCATAGGAAAACTCAGATCACCAATTTTTTTTAGGCTATGTATCCTAATTTATATTACGCTTTCAGAGACCTGTTTGGCATAGAGATCCCTGCTTTCAAAATCCTTCAGACATTTGGCTTTTTCGTGGCCGTTGCTTTTCTCGCGGGGGCCTGGGTATTAACAAAAGAATTGAAGCGCCGTGAGCAACTGGGCTGGCTGAAGCCTGTTGCTGAAACGGTGATGACAGGCGGTCCTGCCGGTACCGGCGAATATATTACCAACGGTATTCTGGGTTTTCTGCTGGGCTGGAAAGGGTTCGGACTGATCCTCAACTGGGACACGGTGTCCCAGAACTTCCAGGGTTTTATCCTCTCCGGGGAAGGCAGCTTCCTGGGCGGTCTCGCCGTAGCGGCCCTGCTGATTTTCCTGAAGTACAACAGCTCCAAAGGCAAAAAAGGAACCGTAGCCAAAAAAGAAACAGCGAGCATATGGCCTCACCAGCGCGTGCCGGACATTATTGTGATGGCGGCCATCGCGGGCCTGCTGGGCGCTAAAGTGTTTCATAACCTCGAGAACTGGAACGATTTTGTACAGGACCCCATCGGCGCTTTACTATCTTTCAGCGGCCTGACGTTTTACGGTGGCCTGATAGTCGCTACTGTCGTGATCCTGCGATATGCCCGTAAAAAGCAGATCGGCATCAAACACCTGATAGACAGTGCCGCGCCTGCGCTGATGCTGGCTTATGCCATCGGCAGAATGGGCTGTCAGTTCTCCGGCGATGGCGACTGGGGCATCTACAACAGCGCCTACATTACCGATACCACCGGCCACGTAGTACAGGTGGCGCCGGCGGAATTCAGCAGCGCCGTACAACGTAACATCACCTTCTTTCAGCAGCAATACAGCGATACCGCTCACATTCCCCATGCGGCATTCCCAAAACCGGCTGCCCTGAGCTTTCTGCCCGACTGGTTTTTTGCTTCCGGGTACCCACACAACGTGGTGAATGAAGGCGTACCCCTGCCGGGCTGCGACGGGCCTTACTGCCGCGTGTTGCCCGTTGGCGTATATCCTACACCGTTATATGAGATCCTGGCTTGCCTGATCCTGACAGGCGTGCTTTGGGCAATCCGCAAAAAAGTTACCGTACCGGGTGTCATCTTCGGTATCTATCTCGTACTGAACGGCCTGGAACGTTTCTTCGTTGAAAAGATCCGTGTCAACACGAAATACAATATTTTTGGTTTTCATCCCACGCAGGCGGAGATCATCTCTTTCCTGATGATTGTCGGAGGCATTGTCTGGATATGGTATTGCCGTAAAAAAAATGCAGCTGTCACAACAGCTGCCTGATATTGAGTATGCAACGTCATTCAGCACTGATACCCTTGTCGCATGAGCATAAGCGCCTGTTATTTGTATGCCGCTACCTGAAGAAAGATGCTGCGCCCTATGAAGGTTTTCCGCTGGAAACGCAGGCCCGGTTTGAATACATGGTGAAAGTGTTCCAGGAACTGATGGTGCCGCACATTCAAAAAGAAGAATATCTCTTTGAGAAATGTACCGGTCACGATCCCCGGGTAGATGCGCTGATCGCCGAACTGCAGGAAGAACATCGGGTTATTTCCGGCATGTACAGTGCTATCACCGAAAGCACCCGGCTGGAAGACGATATGGACAAAATAGCCACCAGCCTGGAAACCCATATCCGAAAAGAGGAACGGGTGTTTTTTGAACTGGTCCAGCAAATATTGCCCGGTATTCTCGAAAATATCCGCTGGGAAAAATAAAAAATGCTATATCTTGTTATAAGAACAATGAGAGGTTTCTGCAAACAGGCACAGCCGTTGCGAAAACCGATCCCTTTTATCTGTGCGCCTTGATGGCAGCCAACTGTAGTAATTTTATCCCTGTCTTATTAAGACCTTGCATGTCCATTTTTTGTTGAGCTGTTAAACCATCAATCGGTTTTATGTGGAAGGCTTTTGCATATTTTTTATTCACTTGTTTAGCAGTCGTTTCCCGGGCTTTTGCCGGCGTCGGGGAAGATAGTCTGAACCGGTATGACATGCTCGATCCGGAAGACAAACTTTGTGCTTCGTTTATTTACCAGCAGGGCACCGTAGTGCTGAACAACGGCGTGGTGCTGTCGGTACCTGAAGGATACCGTTTCCTGGACGCGGTACAGGGACGCACACTGGTGGAACGTCTCTGGGGCAACCCGCAAAATCCCGGCTTCCTGGGACTCTTGCTGCCACAACCGGGCAGCCGGCCGGACAGCATCCTCTTCGGGATCGAAATTTCCATGGACGAAACAGGGTATCTCAGTCAACAGGAAGCCCTGCAGCTGAATTACACCGCGCTGATGCAAAAGATGCAGCAGCACCTGCAACAGGAAAATAACTGGCGCAACAAAAAAGGGCTGAGCACTGTGACGGATATGTACTGGGCACTGCCGCCGGCATACCACGAAACCGACAATACCCAGCACCTGGTCCGTATCCTGCAATTGGGAAAAAATGTTTCCTTCCTGAATTATGAAATGCGGATACTGACCCGTACGGGCGCGCTGTCGCTCACGGCAGTGGCCAATACCAGTCAGCTTAACACATTGCAGACGCTGATGCCCGCCATGGTAGGCAACATTCATATGCCGGTAGGGCAACGTTACCTGGATTTTAACCCCCATACCGACCAGATCGCCGCCTGGACTGAAAGAGTGCTGCGAATGGGAGAGCTCCTCGACGCCCGTCATTTCTTCGAATGGCTGTTGAATACCTGGCTGTTCGTAGCGGTATGCCTGGTAATGGTCCTGTTTATATACCTGATGCAGTATTTTCACCGCCGCCGGGAACTGCCAAAGCAGTTTTTCCATGTGGATGAGCGATTGAACTAAGGCTTTAGGCGACTTTCGCCCCGGGGTGGCTCCACCCTTTAATGGACGCTCTTTCGGGGATGCGCCCCCCGATTATTTATTTCATTCTGAAAGTGCCTTCCCTTTTATATGAATGGTCCGGGTAGCTACCCTGGGGCCGCTGATCTCCCTTTTTTACCGCCTGTCCCCTCCATTCGCCTCCGGAACTTCCCCGGCTGTTGGCCTGAAACATTTCCTTTTTTGGGTCGTCTTCTTATTGTTCCAGTTACATATTACCGTTCATCCCTTGTTATAGACCGTTCGTGTAACAGTTAGGTACTATGTATTGCATGATACCTACTTTTACAATGTAGTTGATAAGCTACTGTAGTTGACAAACCACTGTAGTATATTAACCAAGGTTCTCTAAGAATGGAAAATCAGCAAACCAACTGAGCAGTAACCAGGAACGATCTAACATCTAAAAAACCAGAAAATTCTAAATCCGCCCTTATATGAAATCAATTTTTAAAGCGTTTGCATTAACAGCAGGAATGATAAGCGCTGCGTTAACTTCCCAGGCACAAAACGGACCCAAAGTGGCCGGTAAAATCATCCGGGCAGGTGAACAACCGGTGGAATTTGCCACTGTAACGCTTTTAAAAGCCGGCGACTCTTCTCTTGTAAAAGGAGCGATCGCAGATATCAATGGTAAATATGAATTCGAGCAGATAAAACAAGGTAAATACCTGATCGCGGCAGCAGCCGTAGGCATGAACAAAGCCTACAGCAAGCCGTTTGAGGTGGGCGCCGCTGGCGTTGCAGTACCCACTCTGGCCATGGAAGCCGCTTCCAAAAGCCTGAAAGCGGTAGATGTAACCGCCCGCAAACCTTTTGTAGAACAGAAAGCCGACAAAATGGTGGTGAACGTGGAAAGCAGCATCACCGCCGCAGGCGGCAATGCGATGGAGGTATTGGAGAAATCTCCTACCATCAACGTAGACAAGGACGGTAACATCTCCATGAAAGGTAAAGGTGGCGTGATCATTATGATCGACGGAAAGCCCACCAATATGTCTTCACAGGAAGTGACAGAGCTGCTGAGAAGTATGCCCGCTTCCAACGTGGAACAAATAGAACTGATTGCCAATCCTTCCGCCAAATATGATGCTGCCGGTAATGCCGGTATCATCAATCTGAAACTGAAAAAGAACAAAAACTATGGTACCAACGGCAGCCTGAACCTGGGCGTTTCCCAGGGGATCAGAGGCCGCGCCAACGGCGGCATCAACCTCAACCACCGCAATGAAAAAGTAAACCTCTTCGGTTCCTATAATTATAATCATCGGGAACAGCAGCAGGATTTGGGCGTATATCGCACCATGACCAACGACGGCCGCTACCAGGTGTTTGATCAGCGCACTATCTCCGAGCGCAAGTCAGACTATCATGCCGTGAAACTGGGGATGGATTATTTCGTCGCTAAAAATCACACCATCGGTGTGATGGCTGACCTGGCCCGCCGCGACCGTAAGAGCCCCGGCGACGCTATCACCAAAATAGGAAATGGTTCCATCATCGACTCTATCCTGCGTACCCATACAACAGACAACGGAAGATGGCAGCGGGGCGCCTACAACCTCAACTACCGCGGTATCCTCGATTCTACCGGCAAAGAACTGAACATTGACCTGGATTATGCCCGCAACACCAACGAACAGACGTCTTCTATCTTCGCCTTTACCCGCGATGGTGCTGACAAAGCACTGCTGGGCAGCGACACTTCCCGTAACAACCAGCCTTCCCGCATAGAAATCAAAACAGCGAAGATTGACTATGTGCATCCGCTGAAAGGAGCCGCAAAACTGGAAGCAGGTCTGAAAACCAGCTTTGTGACGACCGATAACGACGCCCGCTTCGATTCCCTGCGTACCGGCGCCTGGGTAAGAGATGACAACCGCTCCAACCACTTTATCTATAAAGAGAACATCAACGCCGCCTATGTGAATTTCAGCAAACAGTTCAGGAAGCTGCATGTACAGGTAGGCCTGCGCGGTGAGCAAACCAATATCAGCGGTCATTCAACATCTACCCAAAACCAGCAGGAGAAAGTGGTGAAGAACGATTCCAGCTACTTCAACCTGTTCCCCAGCGCTGCGCTGACTTACCAGTTGAATAAAAACAATACCCTGGGCCTGACTTACAGCCGCCGTGTTCAACGCCCGGATTACGAAGAACTGAATCCGTTCGAGTATTACCTGGACCGTTATACCAAGGCTGCCGGTAACCCGGGTCTGAGGCCACAGTTCTCCAATAACCTTGAAATCACGCACACCTTCAAGGATTTCCTGATTACCTCACTGGGTTATACGCATACCAAAGATATGATGACGCAGATACTGGAAGCAGCGGTAGACCGGGCCAGCGGAGACACTTCCGCCGTGCGCTACCGGTACCAGAACGTAGCCAAGGCAGATAACTTTAACCTGAACGTGTCTGTGCCGATGCCGATCACCAAATGGTGGACTTCTTTTACAACGGTGTCTGTCTTATATAATATGTACGAAACAGTAGTAGACAAAAACAATGTAAAGCTCTCCTCTGCAGGCTTCTTTGGCCGTACGCAACAGACTTTCACCATCGCTAAAAACACTACCGCCGAAGCCACCTTCTTTTATGTGTCACCGCAGGTAGCGGAAGAAGGACTGTTCAGGATGAAGTCCATGTGCTCCCTGGACCTTGGTTTACAGCAGAAGGTGCTGAAGGGAAAAGGAACACTGAAGCTGAATGTGACAGACGTTTTCAACACCCAGTATTTCCGCGGCTCTTTTGATAACGCCGGCAGGACCACCTCACTCTACAGCAGAAACGATACCCGTCAGGTACGGATTTCGTTCAACTACCGCTTCGGCAACACCAATGTAAAAGCCGCCCGCAACCGTCAGACCGGCCTGGAAGCAGAACAAAACCGTGTTAAACAGGGAGGGAACTAAAGATGGTTTTTTAGGTATATATAAGGATGGAAAAACGCGGCCCTTTTCGTCAGGGCTGCGTTTTCTACCAGTATACCAGAAATCAGCTTTTCGTCACAAAAAAACAGGGTTTGGTGGATTTTAAAACAGGAAAAGCACGCTTCCCGGTAATTTTATAAAAAATTTTAAGGAGACATTACAGGTATATATCTATGTAAAATATTTATAATTAGATATTTAAGTGAATTTCTCCAATAGGCCCTTAGTATCAGTCGTAGAAAATCCCGAAAGAAAGGCCTTACCGCATGCAACCTTTTTTACAATCATTGTCTTTATAATGAAAGCATCAGCAAACAACTTGAATCAGACGCCAATAGACGGGAATGTAATTGACCGCTGCAAAAGAGGGGATGTTCGCGCATTTCGCGAACTGTATAATGCTTATGCCGCTGCCATGTACAACATCTGTCTGCGTATGACCGGTAACGTTAGTGATGCGGAGGATACCTTACAGGAAGCCTTCATACAGGTACACCGTAACATCGGCAAGCTGGAGCGCGAAGCGAGTGTGACAGCATGGATTAAAAGGATAGTGGTCAACCACTGCCTGAACAATCTCAGGAAGAAAAAAGTGTACTTTGAAGAAGTGGAAGAGGTGGAAGTAGCAGAAGAAGCAGGTATAGACGAGGATTCCTTCACCTGGACCGTGTCCGCTGTCAAATCAGCCATACACGGACTGCCGCAGGGATACCGTACTGTTCTGAACCTCTATCTGTTTGAAGACTACTCTCACCGTGAAATCGCCGACATGATGGGGATTACGGAATCCACCGTAAAAACCCAATACATGCGGGCGAAAGAGAAAGTAAGACAAATTGTAAAACAGCAAAATCTCATTCGTTAATGCCGGAAAATTTTGAAAGTTTTATCCAACAGCACCGGGACGCATTTGAGGAGCCCGGACCTTCACCCAGAGTGTGGGACGCGTTGGAGAGAGAGTTGGAGGGAGGCCGTAAAGGCAGAATAGTGTCGCTGATGGGCAGAAACTGGTTTAAAGCTGCCGTGATCGCAGTGCTGTTGGTCAACGCCGCCGTACTGTTTTATATCGCGAAGCATAAACAGCAGCAGCAGGACCTGGCAGTAGTGATACCGGAAATGCAGGACGCAAAGGTGTATTATTCCAACCGCATCAACGAAAAGCTGGAACTTATCAACGCCTATCCCGCCAGTGAGCTGGGGCTTGACAGTGCAGCACGACAAGAATTACAGTTACGTAACGATACCTATAAAACACTGGAGAATGAGCTGAAAAACAATCCGGGCAACCAGAGGATCCGGGGCGCCATGATCCGTTATTATCAGCTTAAACTGGAGCTGCTTGACAAAATCCTCGAAGAGTTGCAGGAAAAACACGCAACGCC
Source organism: Chitinophaga oryzae (assembly GCF_012516375.2). NCBI lineage: Bacteria > Pseudomonadati > Bacteroidota > Chitinophagia > Chitinophagales > Chitinophagaceae > Chitinophaga > Chitinophaga oryzae. Next base: position 6,178,723 of record NZ_CP051204.2, on the reverse strand, counting down.
TTCCTCTCACACAAAAAAACAATATGAAGCTGAAATTTAATTTACTGTTGTGCCTTGTATTGCCACTGTTCACATTTGCCACCAAGGGCAGCGTAACGTATAAAAAAACCATCAGGAAGGAATTCACCGTTAGCGCCGGCACGGCTTTCAGCCTGAGCAACAAATACGGCAAGGTGGTATTCCATGCCTGGAATAAAAATGAAGTGAAGGCGGTGATCACTATTACCGGTTTCGGGAATAACGACCAGGAAGCACAGGGAATTACGGAAAGCGTTAGCATCGATGCAGTCCAGAACGGCGCCAACCTGAGCCTCAACACAGTGTATACCGCCTCCAAATCCGGTTCCTGGTTCTCATGGGGCAACAAGAAGGATTCCAAGGACTACGTTAATATAGACTATGACGTATACATCCCGGAAAATCTTTCCTCGCTGAAAGTGGAAAACAGCTTCGGAGATGTGATCGCAGACAGGCTGAAATTCCCGGCGGAAATGTCGCTCAATTACTGTGCTTATGATATCCGCGACGCGGCAGATCTGCGGCTGAAAGTGAACTACTGCGACAAAGGCCGTATAGGCAAAGCCAATAAGGTGGTGCTGAAAGGGAACTATTCCGAGTTGAAAGCAGAGCAGCTGGACGTGCTGAACGTAAACTCCAACTACAGCAACTATACAATTACGAATCTGGGAATACTGAAAATCGCCGCCAACTACGATAACTATAAAATTCAGCGGGTGGAACAGGTAAGCGGCTATGTAACGTTTTCCGATACCAATATTGGTGACCTGGTGGAAAATATCAACATGAAAATAACCTATGGAGACCTGGACATCAAAAAAGTGGTGCCCGGCTTTAAGGGAGCAGACCTTGTGCTGACTTTCTCCGACCTGAAGCTGAACCTGCCGCGTAAATCACCGTTGCAGCTGGACTTTGTGATGGTCAACGGAGACCTGAATACCAGCGGCCTTGAACTGAAAAACGTGAATTCGAATAAAACAGCTTCCACCCAGATCTATAAAGCACAAGCCGGTGGTGGTGGCGAGGGTTCTCCCGTTATCAAAATCAGAGGCACCAATGCAGACGCCAGGGTGACCGGCTATTGATGCCACGGTATTCACAACGATAAGCCCATTCTAAAACCTGATTATAAATCATTTCTAAAAAAATCCACATGAAAACAATCTTTAAGTATGTAGCTCCGGCCACCCTGGCAGTGCTTTGCATAGCCCTCGTATCTTTCACCGGCATCCGTAACGAACGGGTAAGAGGAAACGGTCATATGAAATCTGAAACCCGGACAGCCGGTGACTTTGACAAGATCTCTACCGGTGGCGTATATCACGTAGAGCTGCAACAGGGCAGCACCAACAGTATTTCGATCGATGCAGAAGAAAACCTGTTGCCCTATATAGAAACGAGGATCTCCGGTGGTGAACTGGAAGTATTTACCCGTAAAGGGGTGAATATCGATCCTACCCAGAAGATTATTGTGCATGTGACCCTGCAGCAGGTAAAGAAACTGTCTGCCAGCGGCGCCTGCAGCTATACCGGTAAAGGACGTATCAAATCAGACAACCTGAAGCTGGTTTTCAGCGGCGCTACCCATGCCGACCTGGACCTGAGTGCGAGGAGCCTGGAAGTGGGCATGTCCGGCGCGAGCCGTGTGGACCTGAAAGGCAATTGTGAAAAGGTCGCGTACCAGGCATCCGGCGCTGCCAATATAGACGCGCTGGAGTTCCAGACTGATGAGGCAGAAATTGGTATCTCCGGCAGTGGTGAGGCGAAAGTGGCTGTAGCGAAAAAACTGAATGTGAGCGTGTCCGGTGTGGGCAAGGTAAGATATAAAGGCAATCCCGCCGTTAACCAGTCCGTTTCCGGTATGGGCAACGTGCGTCAAATTTAATTTTTTTTAGATTTAGATTTATATATGTCGGGCAGGTAGTTCACTACCTGCTTTTTCTTTTTTATATTTGCCGTTCCAAGATAAAAAAAATTGAATTATGCCGTCCTTTGATATTGTTAGCAAAGTAGATTTACAGACACTGGATAATGCGGTTAACACTGTGAAAAAGGAGATCACCAACCGGTTTGATTTCAAGGGGTCACATGTGGTAATAGAACTGAACAAGAAAGAGCTGGTGCTGAACATAGAAGTAGACAGTGATATGAAGCTGGGGCAGGTGCTGGACGTGCTGGTTTCGCGGTCCATGCGCCAGGGGCTGGAAGCTACCATTTACGATCAGAGCAAGGAAGCCTATCAGAGCGGAAAAGTATATAAAAAAGAAGTGCCGATCCGGAATGGTATCAAACAGGAAGACGCCAAGAAGATCGTAAAACTGATCAAGGACTCCGGCTTAAAGGTACAGGCTGCCATTATGGACGATATTGTACGGGTAACCGGCAAAAAGATTGATGATTTACAGGACGTTATACAGAAATGCCGGGAGGCCAATCTGAATATACCTTTACAGTATATTAATATGAAATCCTGATTTTTTTACAATAAACTTTGGGTGTTAAAGAAATTTGGTTACCTTTGCACCCTGTATTTACAATAATATTTGATATGAAACAGGGAATCCATCCGGAAAATTACAGATTTGTGGTATTTAAAGATATGTCAAACGGACACAGCTTTTTGAGCCGTTCCACTGCACCTTCCAAAGAAACTGTAAAGTGGGAAGATGGCAATGAATATCCGTTGATTAAGTTGGAAATTTCCAATACTTCTCACCCTTTCTATACTGGTAAGAACGTGTTGGTGGATACCGCAGGACGTATCGACAAATTCAACAAACGCTACGCTAAAAAAGCATAGTTCGTTTGCAACAATATTTTTACAAAGAATCCCATCGGCTTATCGATGGGATTTTTTATTTTTAGCCCCTATGGAGCGTCACTACATTCTTTTTGACACGCCCGAACGCGACTTATTATACCCTTTTACGCATACAAGACCCATTGCCGCCTGCAGAGTAGGTATTCTTACCATCCAGGAGAAGTGGGAACATTGGCTGGGGACCGGCGTCAGTCACTATACTGTGCCGTATTTGCAGGAGAAGTTTCCGTTGCGCCGTGGAGAAGATACCACCGAAAATGTGCTGATCAGCGGGCATATCATGCCGGATGCGCAACTGGTGGCGGCCATCATGGCCTTACGTCCGGAGGAGGAATTATATAAAGACAATCACCTGGTAGCGAAGGTGGTACAGGGGAAGGAAGTTCACCTGTTGCCCGCTGCCAGCCGTAAAAGTTATACAGGCCCGGTGTCGGGGATTTTCAGGCCCTGGGATATTTTTTTACAGAATGACCGGGCTATCCGCGAAGATTTTGCCCTGCTGACCAAAGGGCGTGTATCCGCGCCGCTGCCGGAAGGTATCCAGGTATCCAACCCGGAGCAGGTGTTCCTGGAGCCCGGCGCCCAGGTATACAGCAGCATACTCAACGCTGCCACCGGTCCGATTTACATTGGCCGGAATGCCCTGGTAATGGAAGGGAGCGTAGTCAGGGGGCCGCTGGCGATGGGTGAAGGGGCTGTGCTGAAAATGGGCGCCAAAGTATATGGTGCTACCACCCTGGGGCCTTATAGCATCGGTGGCGGAGAAATCAAAAACAGCGTATTTTTCGGCTATTCCAATAAATCACACGACGGATATATAGGCGATGCCGTGATTGGCGAATGGTGCAACCTTGGCGGCAATACAACCTGCTCCAATGTGAAAAACAATGCAGGGGTGGTGAAAGTGTGGATGGAAGCCCGGCAAAGCACAGAGCCTGCAGGGCAGAAGTGCGGCGTGATGATGGGCGACTACAGCCGCTGCGCTATCAATACCATGATGAATACGGGAACGGTAGTAGGCGTGTCCTGTAATATTTTCGGCGCCGGGTTTCCACCGGTTTTCCTGCCTTCCTTTACGTGGGGGCACCAGGTGGGAACGGCCGCTTACCGGCTTCCCGAAGCGTTGAGGGATGCCGCCGCCTGGATGGCCTTTAAAGGGCGGCAGCTGGAAGACGCTGACAGGAGGATATTGGAAGCCGTCTTCAGGGAAACAAACACACAACGACCATAAAACTTAATATCACAGTACATGAGAAAAAAAATTGTTGCAGGTAACTGGAAGATGAACCTCACGCTGGCACAAGGCGAGCAATTGATCAACGACATTCTGCAGGCCGGCCTGAAACTGGGCGAAGGGCAGGAAGTAGTGGTGGCAACGCCTTTCCCGTATCTGACCAAGGCAAAGTCCCTGCTGAAAAACTACCCCGGCTTTTTCGTGGCGGCACAGAACTGCGCCAGCGAGAAAGCAGGCGCCTATACCGGCGAAGTTTCCGCAGAGATGCTGCAGTCAGTAGGCGTGGATTACGTGATCATCGGTCACTCTGAAAGAAGGGAATACTTCCAGGAAAGCAACGCGATACTGGCGAAGAAAATTGATCTGGCGCTGGCAGCCGGCATTAAGCCGATTTTCTGCTGCGGCGAGCCGCTGGAAGTACGCCAGGCCGAAACACAGAACGCATTTGTTGCCAAACAACTGGAAGAAAGCCTGTTCCACCTGAGCGAAGAGCAGCTGAAAAACGTGGTGATCGCCTATGAGCCGATCTGGGCCATCGGTACCGGGCTGACTGCCAGCGCTGCGCAGGCGCAGGATATGCACGCTTTCATCCGTTCACAGATAGCTAATAAATTTGGCCGTGAAGCAGCGCTGCACCTGACTGTCCTTTACGGCGGCAGCGCCAAACCGGGCAATGCCGCGGAACTGTTTTCCAATCCCGATGTGGACGGCGGCCTGATTGGCGGCGCTTCTCTCGTGGCGAATGACTTCGTTGCCATTATCCGTCATTTGGGTTAGTATTTTTTAGCAAAATACGAATAGGGCAGGGATGAGCTGAAAGGCTTATCCCTGTTCCGTTTAGGGGCTTTTGAGGAATAAACTGCGTATTTTTTTAGTAGAAAATGCTAAAAAAATTAGTATTTCAGAAAAAAGGTTGTATATTCGTATTGTCATTCTAACAGTCAGTGTTAAAATATCAGGTTATGAATACGAATTATGAAACTTCGGAAGCGTTATTTGATTATTTGCTGGTAGTGAATCCGGATGTAGTGGTAGCGAAAGATGTAAACCGTATACGGCAGTTTATCGCAACATCCCTTGAAGATGCTGCAAGCATTACCTCACCGGTATACATTCCCCTATTCAGGTCCGAGTTTCCGGCGCGTTTTGAAAATGACTTTATAGACATGGTGGAGGAAGTCGCCAGGCGTCAGTCCGGTTTCGCGATTTATACCTCGCGGCTGGAGGCGGTAAGGCATGCAGACGGCCGGCAGAGCATCTGTGTGAACGTGGCCAATCCGAAGCCATTGATAGAGCTGCACAAGAGCATCATGCAGTGTTTTGATCTCAAACCGCAGGCGTTCAAGCCGGGTATGACGATCGCGCGCGGGCTCGACGAAGTGGCGGTGGGCAAAGTACTGCCGGCATTAACGCAACGGCTGTTTGTGCGGAGCTTTAACTGCCATTGTTTTACCCTGCTGAAGCGGCCGGTAACAGGCGGTAAATATCAACGCGTGCGGGATATCGTGTTTGGGGATATTGAGCATATGACCGGATCGTTGTTTAACTATGCCGCTTAAGTAGTGCAAACTATTATATATCATTGTCTGAATCGGGAAGAGCCGGATTGGAGATGCATTGGATGAAAATTGAACGGACTGTATCATAGATGCCCGCAGTGGTAAGGCTTGCAGGCTATTATTTTGTGACCCCTGTTTCTTCAGTTTTCATCTGTAGTTTGTTTCCCTCAAGTTAACCATTCTCAGTCTTTCCTTTAAATGTGGCGGCTGTCATGGCATGTTGCCGGAGAAATCTATTTCAGCGCCCCGGGATTAATCGTTACATTCGTTTGACCATCAATCTATATGGCCAATGGATCGTACTGTCCGTATTCATCCTGATTCAGACACTTTTGAGATAACCATGGACATCGTTATGACAACCAAATCAATCGTACACAAAGAGATCGTCGTGAGAGGCCGCGTACAGGGCGTGGGGTACCGGGCTAATGCGAAACATATAGCAGATTTGCTGGGAGTGCAGGGACAGATCAAAAACATGCCGGACAAAGCCGTGTGGATTCTGGCGGAAGCAGAAGAACCGGTGATGGAGCAGTTTCTGTCGTGGTGCCGGAAAGGCCCGGCCATGGCTAAAGTGACGGAAATGGAAATCAGTGTGGGACCTGTGCAGCAGGTGTCGGGATTTACCATTCTGCATTAGCGGCAGGATACACAATATAACGCAATACGCCACACGCCTCACACTATACGCTATACGCTATACGCTACATGCTACATCGTATACAACTTTCAGCAATTTAATATACATACCTATTTATAGCATTACAGTTGCTATCCTTCTATATAAACCTGGTTAGATAACAGGTTCTGGTGTTCCTTTCCTATGCCTGGACTACCGCTTTTCCCTATTGGCGGTAGTCCTGAAATAAAGAAAAGCGCAAAGAATACGACGGGCCGCTGACGCAACTCCAGCCGTATCATTCTTTGCGCTTTTTCTATGATGAAGAACGAACGTTGGGCTTCTGTGAAGAAGGATTAATCTTCAATGTTGATGTTCAGATTACCGGGTTCTGCCTGACGGATGTAAGTCCGTTTGTTTTTCAGGTAGGAACCGTATTTTTCAGCAACACTGTCGGATTGTTTAACACCATTGATGAACAGGCCATTGGCATTCTTTTCAATGGTAAAGGACTGCTGGTTGTCTATCAGTTTGTCCGCTGCCATTTTATCAATCATTTCGCGGTATTTCTGCGAAGTGGCAGTGGCTTTTTCACGGGCGACTTCTGCGCTCCTGCGGGCTTTGTCCGCTTCGTGGCGGGCATCTTCCGTCTGACGGAGCATGCGGTCCCGTTGCTCGTCCAGATGCTGTTGCCTTTGTCTTTGACGGGATAGGGAGGAGTCGCGCATGGCGAACAGCTGTTGCCGGTTGGCAGCGGCGGACTGGTCCCGCATGCGGCTCATTTCTTTCAATTGACGCGATCTGTCGGCGTCCATTTTTTTCCGGTTGGCGTCCCATTCCTTGCGGAATTTTTCACTTTCTTTCCGGAATTTTTCGCTGTTCTTCTTCCAGGCTTCGTTATCAAAGTCGAACTGGAAGTTCATGCTGTTTTTTATGTCTTGTTGCATCTGTGACCAGTCGATGCTTTTCAGGGCTTCTCTGGCTGCTTCCTGCGCTGCCTGTGCTTCCTGGGCAATCGCTTTCCAGTCCACCTGGTCTACTGCCGCCTGCGCTTCTGCCTGGATCTTTTTTACGTCAATTTCTTTCAGCTGTTGCATGGCTTTTTCCACGCTTTGCTGTGCCAGCTGCAATTGTTTTCTGACAGCGGCTTCGGACTGGCGTGTGTGCTTTTGGGGAACACTATCCCAAACGGGTGCCATGGGAGCCATCGGCGGCATAGGCGGATGTATCATTTGTCCCTTGCTGTTCATCACAATCACATTTTGTGGCGTTTGTATATTGGCCGGAATGGGAGGCTCGGGTGCAATCGGCGCCGGAGGGGGCTCCGGAGCTTCCGGGATTTCATCTGCTGCCTGTGGTTCAGGAGGTGTTTGCGGTGTTGCCGGTGGTGGTGCGGGAGGAGAGGGGGGCGTCGGCATCGCCGGGACACTGGTATCGGCAGCCATAGCGGTTTCCTGAAGTTTGGTGCCTGCATCTTTCCCTCTGGCGGGATTGAGCCAGGCAATAGATACCAGGGCTGTGGCGATGATGAGGACTGCTAATAATTTCTGACTATAATTAAGATGTTTTGTTTTCATCTCCATGATTCTTTTGATGCGGTGAAACAGATGTTGTTTGTCATCTGCAGCAGCCATGGCCATCGGGTTGGAAGTTAACCGGTACGTTTCCAACGCCATCAGTGCTTTGGCGTAATGCAGGGGTTGGACGGTGCCTGCAATGACGAGGTCGTCGCAACAGTGTTCCCTTTCCTGCCGGATGATACGGGAAATCAGCCAGACGAAAGGATTAAAGAAGAGAATGGTTTCAACGATTGATTGGAAGATATTCAACAGATAATCATTGCGTTTTACGTGTGCCAGCTCGTGCAGCAGGATGGCTTCCAGCTGCTCTTCCGACAGGTTGTTGACCATGGCGACCGGCAGCAGGATCACCGGCTTCAGGAACCCCAGCATGACGGGCACCTGTATGTAACGGGAAACCAGCAGTTTCACCGGACGGGATAATTTCAGTCTGCCCATCAGCCGCTGCAGGTGTTTTTCCCACACTTCTCCCATCGGTTCCACCATGCTGGTGCGGATATGATGAAGCTGCACCAGGTCGGAGGAGAGTTTAATGGTCATGAGCAACATGCCGGCGAGGTATAAGGTGACCAGTACCGGAAAGCATTGTTCCAGGCTGGGAAAGAGCGTCACCATTGTCAGCTGGCTGGCATAGGGCGCTGCCGGTTGTACCGCCAGGGCGGACAAATCCGCCGCATCGGCAGGAACATATTGTACCAGCAACTGTTTAGCTGCCGAAATGGTCTGCCATTGCTGGTAAAAAGTGATCAGGAACCAGGTAAATATGCCGGAAAGCGCGAAAAACGACAGGTTGTATTTAATACGGGCGCTGGCCATGGGCCAGAGTTTCAGCACTACCCTCAGGCAGGCATATACGAAAAAGGCTTGCCATAAGGCATGCAGTATGCTCCAGCCAAGCGCACGTACCAGATCGCCGGTGATAGGTAATAAGTTCATAGTAGTAGCTGTTTTACCGTTATCGCTTTTGTTGTTTTTCTATCTCCGCCAGATATTCCCTGATTTTTTCCAGTTCCGCATCGGAGGAACGGTGCTGCCCAAGCGCCTGCATTACCAGGCTGCTGGCCGATCCGCCGAAGACGGTATCTATCATTTTATTTAACAGCTGCTGCCGGGTTTTTTCCTGCGAAACAGCCGCTTTATACACATGTGTTTTACTGCTGGTGTCACGCTCCAGCAACTCCTTGTCATGCATGATCTGCATCAGCTTCAGCGTAGTGGTGTAACCGGCATCTTTTGTGGCAGAGAGGATATCATGCACCTCCCGTACGGTGCAGGGGCCTTTCTCCCAGAGGATGCTCAGTATTTCCAGTTCACTTTCTGTTGGCTTTATTTGTTTCACAGTCACGATGTTTTATCAAGGATGATTATTATTGTACGAATATCTTCGTAGCTAATGTACGATTGTTTTCGTAAATGCAAAATTAATTATCCGGGAAATTGATAAAGTTGATAAAAAACGGATGAGCGGTTTAGCGGCCTCTTAACTGTTTAGTGGTCTGCCGGCTGCCGTCGGGGCTCCAGCCGGGAGCGTCCAGCAGGTAGTGCCAGGCTTCGCGCAGGGTGCGTGCCCGCCGCAGGTCGCGCCAGATGTCCAGCCATTCGTGGGTGGCAATCCGGAAAGGGTTGTAGGTATGGATATTTTTGGTGAGCCCGTATACCGGCCGCTGCTTTTCCGGGGTGAACGTGCCGAACAGGCGGTCCCAGATGATCAGCATCCCGCCATGGTTACGGTCCAGGTAATCCAGGTCGGACCCATGATGCACCCGGTGGTGGGAGGGGGTATTGAAGATGAATTCGATCGGCCGCGGTAGTTTGTTGATCACCTCCGTATGTATCCAGAACTGATAGATCAGGCTGATGGCCTGCATGCTCAATACCATCACCGGATGGAATCCGATGAGCGGCATCCACAGCCAGAACAGGAAAGTACCGGTAAGATTGCCGGTCCAGGTTTGACGCAGCGCCGTAGCCAGCGTATATTTTTGGGAAGAATGATGAATAACGTGGGAAGCCCAGAAAAAGCGGACGGTATGGCTGCTGCGGTGGAACCAGTAATAGCTGAAGTCATCAGCAAAAAAGCACAATATCCACGCCCACCAGGTGAAGCCGAGGGTAAAGAGCCGGTATTCATAAACAAAGAGATAAATGCCGAAGATAACGCCTTTGGTAAACAGGCCGATGAAAACATTGCCGAGTCCCATGGCAATGCTGCTAAGAGCGTCTTTGGGTTCGTAGAGGTTACGGTGGTCTATCGTGGTAATGATGATCTCCAGCAGTATCAACAGCACAAAGCCGGGAATGGCATACATGATCAGGTTCATGGCATTTGGATATTTGATTATTTGGGTATTTGGTTATTTAATTTACGATTTTTTGATGTACGATTTTGAGATTTTGCTACTGGTTCGCTGCCTGCTGATAAAAAAGGCTGTGCAAGAACCGGCATGTTGACATTAAATCCCAAAATCGTACATCAAAAAACCGTAAATCAAATAGTTAAATATCATAATAACCCAATATCCCAATAACTTTATTTCACCAGTTTTTCCGCCCTGCCGACAGCAGAAGCGCCAAACCAGCCCAGGATTTTGGTTTGCCCGGAAGGAGTGGTATTCACCACGTTCGATTTTACGTTTTCCAGTACTTTGGCGAACAGGCCGCCGGCGTTTACCTGGTTATCTACCTGTGTAAGGAAATCGTGGCTGCGATGGGTGACAGACCGCAGCTTAACGATCACTTTTTCGTTCTGCTGGAACGGTTTGTCGTAATCGGTGATGCTTTCGGCGATAGGCAGGATGAAAGTAGCGCCGTCGGATACGCCTTCATCATAGGAGCCATCTATGGAGAAACCGTCGCGCAGGCGGCGGGTGGTGTCGGTGCGATAGGAGCGGATCCAGTAGTAGTCAACAGGGCCGCCTTCAATATCTTTGGCGTGCATGGTAGCATAATAACCTTCCTTCCCTGAAATAGATTCTTCCTTGGTTTTGAACTTCAGGGTGATGGAATCAATCGGCGGCACTCTCTTAATGGTGTCGTACGCTTCAAAGATCTCTCCTTTGTATTTCACATGCAGTTTGTAGGCGTGGCCCACGATGCCGATCGGATCGTTGGTAGCGTCGTAGCTGTAAGCGTTCTGTTTAAACGCGAACGGGTAGGACTTGCCGTTGGTAAGATCGTAGAGGGTGATGGTGGCATCGTCAATAACCGGTGCGGGATTATTGTTCGTAAAAGGCACCGACATGGTAAACCTGATCGTCTGCGGGCCGGCCTCATTGGTGATCCAGGCGTCGAGCACAGGGTAAGATTTACCCGGGGCCACATCCAGGTCTATTTTATCCTCGCAGGCAGTAAGCGCTGCTAACGCTGATATGATGAATAATGACAGTTTTTTCATGTAATTTCTTTTTAGACAGATTAAAATTTGAAGTTGTACGTGATGCCCGGGATAATGGAGCCGATAATCGACAGGCGAACGGCTTCCCGTTTGTTCGGATCATCTTCATTCTGCTTGAAGTAGATACTGTAGGCATTTCTGCGGGCATATACGTTGTACAGTGAAAACACCCATTCTCCTTTCCAGCGTTTCAGCTGTTTGCCTTTCAGTGTGAAGGACAGGTCCAGCCTGTGGAAAGCCGGCAGGCGGTAGTTATTCCTTTTTTCGGTGCTGTTGTACGGGATGTCCCAGTCCTGGAACTGCAGCCTGTTGTCGGCGTAGGTACCGGGCGTGCCGGAAGCATATACCCAGTTGGCAGACAGGGAAGTCCGTGGCGTAAAGGTATGAGTGAGCACGAGGTTAATGTTGTGCGTGCGGTCATAACGGTTCAGGAACCATTCATTGAGGCTGATACCCGGTGTTTTCCTTTCGGAACGGGACAGCGTATAGCTGATCCAGCCGGTGGTTTTACCAATATCTTTTTTGGCATACAGCTCCAGACCGTAAGCACGGGTCTGGGAGGGGAGCAGGTCGGCCTCGATCAGCTGGTTCAACTGCAGATTGGCGTTGTCGATGTAGTCCAGCTGATGATCGGTGGTTTTATAGAAAGCTTCTGCGGAGAACTCATAGGAGTCGTTCGGAGAGTTGTAGAAGTAACCGATGGTATACTGGTCAGACAGACTGGGTTCGATGTTGTTGGTGCTGGGCGTCCAGATATCGAGCGGCGTAGGAGACGCGGTATTGGACAGCTGGTGCATGAACTGGGTCGTCCGGCTGTAGGCCACTTTCACAGCGTTCTGGTCGTTGAACGCGTAGCGGGCGCTAAGGCGTGGTTCAAAGTAGTAATAACCCTTGATCAGTTCATTGGCGCCGTATTCTTTGCTGCCCACAAGCGTTCTGCGGATGCCGGGCGTAGTGTCGTTGAAATAATAGGCGGTCCCTTTACCCAGCAGCTGGTAGGCTGACAGGCGGCCGCCGTACTGGATACCGAATTTTTTGGTGGGTTTCCACTCGTGATCTATGTATACGGCAGATTCCAGCGCATGTTTGTCGGTCAGTTCTTTCACCCGCTCTTTCTCGCCTTCTGTGCCGATGCCGGTACCGGGACGGAAAGTATAGTAGATGCCCTGTACCCCGAAATGCAGGATGTTATTGGTGTTCAGGTAGTAGGTGAAAGATGGTTTCAGGCCGTAGTTGATAATGTTGGAAGTCCATTTATACCCCTGCAGCTGTTCGTCCTGTTGTTTTTTGGAGCCGTTGCTGAAGCTGAGGCTGTAATCATATTTGGAGTAGTAGGTGGTGAGGTTCATGAACAGGCGGTTGGTGAACACGTGGTTCCAGCGCAGGGTGGCGGTGGCGTTACCCCAGTTCATGTCCACGTCTGTGCCCAGTCCGAATTTGTCTCTGCCGAAGTAGCCGCTGAGGAACAGGGTGTTGTTTTTATCGAATTTGTAGTTTGCTTTAGCAGTCAGATCATAGAAATTCAGTTTGGTGTCCTTCATGTCGCCTTTTACAAAGGGTTTCATGAGGATGTCGATATAAGACCTTCTGGCAGCCACGATAAAAGAGGACCTGTCTTTTACCAGCGGGCCTTCTACAGACAGGCGGCTGAAGATGTTGCCGATACCGCCGTTGACGTTAAAGTTCTGATTGTTACCGTCTTTCATGCGGATATCCAGCACAGAAGAGGTGCGGCCGCCATATTCGGCGGGAAAGCCGCCTTTGATAAGGTTCAGGCTTTTCACCGCATCCGGGTTGAAGACAGAGAAGAAACCGAGCATGTGGCTGGAGTTGTATACCGGCGCTTCGTCGAGCAGGATGAGGTTTTCATCGCTGTTGCCGCCGCGTACGTTGAACCCGGAAGAGCCTTCGCCTACGGTCGTTACGCCGGGGAGGGTCTGGATAGAACGCAGTACGTCCACTTCTCCCATGAAAGCGGGCATCTTTTTCATCTGGGCGATGTCCAGGCGGTTGATGCTGGTGTTGAGCGTATTGACAGCCCTTTCCTGCTTCTGGCCGTTAACGGTGACTTCATTCAGCTGGCTGCTGCTGCTTTCCAGGCGGATGTCCAGTGTTTTGTTGCTATGGAGACTGACAGTTGTTTTAACGGGCGCGTATCCCATATATGAAAACTGTAGTTCATGCTCCCCGGCAGGGAGGGTCAGGGAATAGAAACCGTATTGGTTGGTAACCGTACCAACAGTGGTACCGGGTTTACCGATGGAAATTCCCACCAAACTTTCCCCGTTCTGTTTGTCTTTTACATAACCGCTAACGGTATATCGTTGCTGTTGTGCGCGTGTTGGACCCATTGCCAGTGCTAAGACCAGCAAAGTCATCAACATGGTGACCAAAGTTTTCATAATAGGTAAATCTCGATTTTAAATGACGTTCCTGTTTTTTTGTGACGTTGCTAATAAGACGTGGTGGGGAATCTGTACCCCTATCGGGATTCAGATTATTTTTTTGATTAATAATAGGGGTGAAGATAAAGCGGAAAAGTGAGAAAGAATATTGAGGCTGAAGCCAGGGGTTCGCTCCAATCTCAATATTCGCTACAGGACTGGTTCTGAGGAGGATAAATCAATCAAGGATGTCACAATTGAACCCAAGCCGGTTCACAAATTCAATAATCGTTCTTTCCGCCAGTTGCTGGGGGCTGATCACTCTTAAAACCTTGTCACAGTCTTCAATGTCCACGCTGCAGGCATTTACGCTAAAGTTGGATGAAATGGCGTCAACTACGTTGTCTTTATCCTTAACAGTGTTAATATTTGTACGGAATATTCCAATCATGACGTTTGGATTTGAATTTTGCGGAATATATTTGTGCAAATTTGCTACTGTTTATCCGTATAGCTGTTACATGAAAAGGATAAAAACTTATACGAAACGGATTATTTTATGGCTGTAGTAATCAAAAATGAACTTAACGAAGTATTGCTGCAGGAAGGTTTTCCTTTTTCGCCGGAAGAGTTGAATTCTACCCGGAACATCGTAGAGGAGCGGAAAGAGCAGCGGCTTGAGTTCGGTGCCTATGATATACAGGAGTGCCGGTTTGACGGCATTCACCTGATCATCTGCACGGCGGAAGTGTATGAAACCCTGACGGTAGCATCTGACGATATCATGCCCCATGTATCCATGTTGTTTATGGAACAGGGCGATGTGCGCGCCCGTATCTACGGACAAAAGACGCCCTACCGGTTTTCATCGCTCGAACATAATATCATGTATTCTCCCTACCGGGAGGAGACGGCCGAACTGAGAAAGCAGGATGGCATCCAGGTGCTGGGGATGAGTTTTACACCGGAGCGTTTCCTGGAGCTGGCAGACAGCAACGGGCAGACGCTGGGTAAAATGGCCGACCGCGTGGCCAATAACAAAAGCGTGGCGCTGGCGGAAAAAATGAACCCGCGTATTACACCCCGTATGAAAACGGTGCTGGCGGAGATACGGCAATGCCAGTTCAAAGGCGGGCTGAAAAAGCTGTTTCTGCAGTCGAAAGTGATGGAGCTGCTCGCGCTTCAATGTGACCAGGTGGAGAATGATTTCGGCCGGGGAGCGGTGGTCCATAATATCAACACGCGGGAACTGGAGCAGTTGCAACATGCCCGCTACCTGTTGTTGCAGAACCTGCAGGAGCCGCCTTCGCTGGCGGAACTTTCACGGCTCTGCGGCCTTAATGAGTTCAAGCTTAAATCCGGTTTCAAGACCGTTTTCGATAATACCGTTTTCGGTTACTTCAATGACCATCGTCTTAGTATGGCGCGGGAACTGGTACTGGCTGGCGGCAAAACGCTCGCGGAAATTGCAGATGACGCAGGTTATTCTTCACCACAGCATTTCAGCAGTGCATTTAAGAAGAAGTATGGCGTAGCGCCTTCCAAACTATAGATATCGTATGATAAAAAAGACGGCCCACCGAATCCCGGCGGGCTGTCTTTTTTTATGCTATGGCATCACGGTTTAGTAGGCGACGGTAAACCGTTGCTGGATATGCGCCGGTTTCTCCAGTTCGTCGATAAGGGCGATGGCGTAATCGGCGGTGGAGATTTTGCTTTCGTTGTTGGCATCGAGCAGGAGCTGGTTGCCACCGAGGCGGAATTTGCCGGTACGTTCGCCGGGGGCGATCATAGCAGCGGGGCTTAATACCGTCCATTGCAGGTCTTTGTCCTGTTTGATGATTTTATACGCTTCGCGGGTGGCGCTGGCGCCTTCTTTCCATGCTGCCGGAAATTCAGGGGTGTCCAGCAATTCTACGCCGGGTGCTACTTCCAGGCTTCCGGCTCCGCTTACGGCAATCAGTCTTTTGATGCCAGCCTGTTTCAGGCCGCCGATGATCGCGCGGATCGCTTTTACATAGGTTGCAGTATCGTGGGCGCTGTACGCGCTGATGACAGCGTCGTTGCCGGCAACGAGGGAAGCTACTTCCGCTTCGTTGGTCACATCGCCTTTCTTAACAGTCAGATGATCGTTTTTAACCTGTATTTTTTCCGGATTACGGACGATGGCGGTTACTTCATGACCTCTGTGCAATGCTTCGTTTAAAAGGGCGCTGCCAATGAATCCTGATGCGCCGATGATAGCTACTTTCATGTTGAATGCGTTTTTGTAGTGATATAATTACAGCCAGCGTTGACTGATTGTTTAACTGTTTTATTTTTTATTACAGTTTGATAAGGCAAATGTACGGCACTTTTTTACTGTAACAAAAATAATTACAGTAAATTTTTAAAAAAGGGCGGACAATCTGGCCGGAGAGATAATAAAGCGCTGTTAATCAGTTTGTTTTATAGAACAGCGATCTCTTCGTTTATGATTGTCCGCCGGGAGACGGATGGGCAACCAGGTGCCCATCAGCCGGATGATTTATTTCAGCACGTATACCTGCTGGGTTTTAGTGGCAGGCGGTGTCATGCTTTTTTCTTTGACTACCGGTGGCACTTCTTCCTTCGTATGGAATTTTTCAGACAGGGTAGGCGCAATCACCAGCGATACGATGGACATCAGTTTGATGAGGATGTTCATAGAGGGGCCGGAGGTGTCTTTGAACGGATCACCTACGGTGTCGCCGGTTACAGAGGCTTTATGCGGTTCTGATTTTTTGTAGAAGGTTTCGCCGTTGATTTCCACGCCTTTTTCGAAAGATTTTTTAGCGTTGTCCCAGGCGCCGCCGGCGTTGTTCTGGAAGATGCCCATCAGTACGCCGCTAACGGTGGCGCCGGCGAGGAAACCGCCCAGTACTTCCGGACCGGCGATAAAGCCGATGAGCAGCGGGGAGATCAGTGCAATAGCGCCCGGCAGGATCATTTCGCGGATAGAAGCTTGTGTGGAGATGGCCACGCATTTATCGTATTCCGGTTTACCGGTGCCTTCCATGATGCCCGGTATTTCGCGGAACTGGCGGCGTACTTCTTCCACCATGGCCATGGCAGCGCGGCCTACTGCGGCGATTGCCAGCGAGGAGAAGATGAACGGGATCATACCGCCTACAAAGAGGCCTGCCAGCACATCGGCTTTATAGATATCGATACCCTGTATGCCTGCCACGCCTACGAATGCCGCAAACAGCGCCAGGGCGGTGAGGGCGGCGGAAGCGATGGCGAATCCTTTACCGGTAGCGGCAGTGGTGTTGCCCACTGCATCGAGGATATCGGTTTTTTCACGCACGTCTTTCGGCAGTTCGCTCATTTCAGCGATACCGCCGGCGTTATCTGCGATAGGACCAAAAGCGTCGATTGCCAGCTGCATCGCGGTGGTGGCCATCATGCCGGCCGCAGCGATCGCTACGCCGTACAGGCCGGCAAAAGCGTAGGAGCCGTAGATACCCAGCGCCAGCACGAGGATGGGCAGCGCAGTGGATTCCATGCCTACAGACAGGCCGCCGATGATATTGGTGGCGGCGCCGGTGGCTGACTGCCGGATGATGGAGCGGACCGGGCGTTTGCCCATGGCCGTATAATATTCGGTGATGATGCTCATCAGGGTGCCTACTACGAGGCCTACCACGATGGAGCCGAATACCTGTGTTTTGGTGAACTCGTGGCCGCGCAGTACCATAGGCCCTTCGGGCAGTATCCAGCTAACGAGGAACCAGGAAGCGATGGCGGTGAGGATAATGGAGCCCCAGTTGCCCATATTCAGCGCTCTCTGTACCACGCCGGTATTGAGGCCGGCGCTGTCGCTGATGCGCACGAAGAAAGTACCGATGATGGAAAAGATGATACCGGTGCCGGCGATCATCATGGGGAGCAGGATGGGGGCGAGGCCGCCAAACATGTCCTGCGAGGTCGTTTCAGAGCCCAGTACCATGGTTGCCAGTACGGTGGCCACATAGGAACCGAAAAGATCAGCGCCCATACCTGCCACGTCACCTACGTTGTCGCCCACGTTGTCTGCGATGGTGGCGGGGTTGCGCGGATCGTCTTCAGGGATGCCGGCTTCCACTTTACCTACCAGGTCAGCGCCTACGTCGGCCGCTTTGGTATAGATACCGCCGCCTACACGGGCGAAGAGGGCGATGCTCTCTGCACCCAGCGAAAAGCCGGTCAGCACTTCGATGGTCCGGATCATTTCAGCTGTATTGGCCGCCGCTCCGAAATAGGATTTGAGAATGATGAAGAGGGAACCGAGTCCCAGTACAGCCAGGCCGGCAACGCCCATACCCATGACAGAACCGCCGGTAAAGGAAACGCCCAGCGCTTTGGCAAGACTGGTGCGGGCCGCCTGTGCTGTACGCACGTTGGCTTTGGTCGCTATTTTCATTCCGATGAACCCGGCTGTAGCAGAGAAAGCAGCGCCTATGATGAAGGCGAGGCCTATCGACCAGTGGGAGGTATGATGGGAAGCACCCATGTAACCCAATAACAGCGCAGCTATGATGACAAAGTATATCAGTACTTTATACTCCGCTTTCAAAAATGCCATAGCGCCTTCCGCAATATGCTGCGCTATTTCTTTCATCTTTTCATTGCCCGCATCCTGGCGGGAAACCCAGGAGCTGCGGACTGCAGTAAATAACAAGGCCAGTAATCCAAAACAGGGAACGAGGAAAACGATACTCATAGAAGCGTATTTAAATTGCTCGGTTGAAAAAATAGCGTATTGATTGAATAAATGTTATCCAATAAATATAGATAATAAAATTTTGAATTACGAATTCGGGGTAAGGAATTACCGCAGGCAGGGAAGAAATAACGCAGCAGGGCGTATGGTGGCTGGTTTCAGAGGGGGAAAACGCGTGGCGACGGAGCGTTGGGTGGCGGGGAAGCGGGGCGTCGCGGGGAGTGGTACCGCATAGGTTAAGAAAGAGCTTCGATATTTGGGAGACAGGCTGCCGGTTGGCCGGTGGCAGACCGGGGCCACGAACAGGTGTGGCCGGGACCCGGTATTAATGCCGTTATGACGAAAGTATTTTAATAAAAACACTCCCGGAAAGCCGCTCCCATGAAGGCAACGATATCCCCGGCGGTCATGGCCTCCTGAGATAACTGCGCCGCCGCCAGGTCCCCGGCATAGCCATGCAGCCAGGTGCCCAGCAATACCGCCGCTTTGGGCGCATAGTCCTGCGCCAGCAGACCGGTCAGTATACCGGTGAGCACATCGCCGCTGCCGCCGGTGGCCATGCCGGGATTGCCGGTAGCATTGAAATACACGGCGCCGTCCGGACAGGCAATTGCGGTATAACGCCCTTTCAGCAGGATGTAAAGTTGCAGCCGCACCGCCTGTTTGGACAACAGTTCCAGCCGTTCAAAATCGTTGGCGGAAGGGCCGAAGAGCCGTTCAAACTCTTTGGGATGGGGCGTGAGGATAGAACCTGCCGGCACCTGGTATAACAGTGACGGATATACGGAGAGAATATTCAGTGCATCTGCATCGATGACCATCGGGCGTTTATAGGTGCTCAGCAGTTTTTCGAAAGAGCGGGCGGTAGCCGCTGTGGTGCCCAGTCCCGGCCCGATGCCGATGGTTTTGTAGCGGGCATCGGCCTGCTCGTGAAAATGCGCGCTGTGGTCCTGTACCTCGTCGGTGACGGTCATCGCAGCGGGCTCGCTGATCTGCATAATATCATACCCGCAACCGGGGACATGGCACGTCAGCAGCCCTGCGCCGGCCCGCAGGCAGGCTTTGGCGCTCAGCACGGCGGCGCCCATCTTGCCATGGCTGCCGGCAATCAGCAGGGCATGGCCAAAGGTGCCCTTGTGCGCAAAAGGAGGTCGCGGCGTATATATAGTATGCATCATCTCCTTGTCGGCCAGATGATAGCGTGCAGGCGTATGCGTTATATATTCGGGCGACAGGCCTATGGGAAGTATATGTACATCCCCCACCAGCGCGGCGTTTTCCGGCAGGAGAAAAGCCAGCTTGTAAAACTCGAAGCTCAGGGTGTAATGGGCCTGTATGACGGGCGTATTGCGGCAACTGGCGTCTGCCATCAGCCCGGAGGGCATATCAATGGCAACAATCGTATGGCGGCCATGTTGGTCATTGATCTTATGAATGATACCGGCCAGCCAGCCTTCGATAGGTTTATTCAGCCCGGTGCCAAAAATGGCGTCCACAATCACCGCGGAAGCGGGCAGCTCGGGAAAACCGGTAACATCGGCTATTTCGCGGATACGGCCGGCGTATTGCTGTTGCAACCGGCGGTAGTAATACACATAGTCCTCACTGGCCCTGTTGCCATATTCCAGCAGACAGGCAGTTACCTGGTAACCTTCTTCCAGCAGCCGGTGGGCGATCACCAGCCCGTCGCCGCCGTTATTGCCTTTGCCGCAGAAAATAAAAAAAGGATGGGAAGGGGCGAAGCGGTCCAGTAGCCAGTCAGCGCAGCTGCCTGCAGCACGTGCCATCAGGTCGGTACTGCTCACGGGCTCCTGAGCGATGGTAAAGGCGTCCGCCTCCCGGATCTGTGCAGCGGTGAAGATTTTCATATCCTGCTGTTGAACAATAAAAGTAGTTCAAAAATAAGGAACATAAAAAAACGGATCATGCTTGCCTCATGATCCGTTTACGGGTTATTAGCGTTTCCGCTATGTTAGAAGGTGAATCTTGCAGATACGCCTCCAATTTCTTCTCCGATGTAGTTGGTCGGGCCAACAAACTGAACGTAAGGTTTCAGGTCGGCGCTCAGGTTCAGCGGGATATTTTTGAAAGTCCATTCAACACCGATGATACCGTCCAGGCCCGGAGATACGTAAGTACCTTTGCCTTTGTCTATGTAACGGTCCCAGTCATAATCACGGCGATCATAGAAACCTACGTGTACACCGCCGCCGGCATACATGTTCAGTTCCGGTCTGCCGATGTTCCAGTGATATTCATACAGACCTGTGAAAGTAACGTTGGTTTTGTGTTGGTGGTTGGTGGTTACCAGCCCTTCAATGGCGTGAGGGCCCTGGATGAAATGTTTGATGGTGAAACCCACAACCCATGGGTTCAGGCGGATACCCAGGGCAGTGTTGTAGTTTTCAACGCTTTTGCCGTAGCTTTTCTTTTTCTGCGCGTTAGCCTGTACTGCCAGCAGGGCAAACAAGCTGAAAAATAACACGACTTTTTTCATAGATGTTGTTATTTATAGATACAAAAATGTATGCGACTATTAACGTTGGCTATTCGTTCTAAAGTATATTACTGGCCGAATAAAAATCGGGATAGCCTTACAATAACAGTGCCAATCCATCATTTGCTTTTCTTGATCGGGGTAACGGGCTTCAATAAACGCAGAAAGACAAATCCGGCGATACCGGCTATCAGGGACGCCGCTATCACGGAAATAATGGAGATGATCTGGTGTTCCCTTTCCACATAAGCGAGCGAAGAGATAAAAATAGACATCGTGAAACCGATGCCGGCTATCAATCCCACGCCTATCAGCTGCATCCACCCCGATTTGGAAGGGAGGCTGGCCAGTTTCAGTTTTACAGCGGAGAAGGACAACAGGAAAATACCCAGCGGTTTACCCAGTACCAACCCTGCAATAATGCCATAACTGATGTCATTATGTAATGCGCCGAGTATATCTGATGGCAGTTGTATGGCAGTATTGGCCAGTGCAAAGATGGGCATAATGACAAAATTCACCGGATCATGGAGGTCATGTACCAGGTCGGCTATTCTGTCCTGCGGTATACAGAATGCCAGCAGTACGCCGGCAATAGTGGCGTGTACGCCGGAGTTGAACAGGCAATACCAGAGCACTACGCCGGGAATAAAATACAATATGGGCCGCTGTATTTTCAGCAGGTTGAACAGGATGGGTATTACCAGCACGCCGCCGGCCATCAGCAGATAATTCATATCCAGGTGCGGCGTGTAAAAGATGGCGATCGTGAGAATGGCGCCAAGGTCGTCGATGATGGCCAGCGCCATCAGGAATATTTTCAGGCTTACCGGCACACGTTTGCCCAGCAGGGAGAGTATACCGAGGGAGAAAGCGATGTCCGTAGCCATCGGGATGCCCCAGCCATGTGAGTATTCCGTACCGCTGTTGAACAGGGTGAAGATGAGCGCCGGGAACAGCATTCCGCCAATGGCGGCGAGCACCGGCAGGATGGACCTCCGTAAGGAAGAGAGTTCACCTACTGTCAGCTCTCTTTTTATTTCCATGCCTACGAGGAAAAAGAACAGCACCATCATGCCGTCGTTTATCCATAACAGGTAGGAATTGGGTAGATGGAGGGCGCGGTATTGATAGTGATGTCCGCCGGCCGGGTCGAACAGGGCGTTCCAGAAGTCGATATAACCCGTCTGCCACGATGAATTCGTCAGTACCATAGACACGACGGTACAGAGGATCAGGATGATACCTACAGCACGGCTGTCTTTCAGGAAAGTGTAAATCGGGGAGAGGAGGGTCTTGAATGCGCTTCTGATCATTTTGTTATTTTAAGTATTTAGTTATTTGGTTATTGAAGAAAGGCCGGCAATCTTCAATAACCAAATAGCAAAATAACTAAATAACCAAATAATTACTGCATAAGTTCATATTTCGTTTTGGGCTTGCGTTTAATGTCCCAGTGGAAATTCTCCAGCTGCAGCTGCTCTTTGGGTCTTTGGGTGAAGGGATATACGGTGCCTTCGGGGTCTTTGATGAGCACTACTTTGTCCACTTCCCCTTTTTTGAAGAATATATTAATGATGGCGCATTGCGCTTTGTTGACGCTCATATACGCGCCACTCTGGTCTTTTACGTAATTGATGGTTTCGGCGTTCCCTTCCACGTGCATCCAGTCCAGCGATTCGCCGAGCACATAGCCAGTGATGGTGTTGCCTTTCACCTGGTTATACATGTCTGGGCCGGCCTCGTTGATGATGAAAGCGTTTTTGATCATCAGCACTTTGTCGGCCGCCTGGTTTTTGGTAAACATCAGCATGGTATCTGCGCTGAGCTGGCTGGTATTATTGGACCACATCACCGGGTCCCGGAAGAAGCGGAAGATGGAGTCTTTGGTAGAGTAGTACACGCTGTCGGCCACTCCCTGCAGGGAGTCGGAGAACATGCGTACGTGGTGATAGGCCAGGATATAGCGTTGGTCGGCGGTGTCTTTGCCCGGAGGGGCGGACAGTGCCATACTGTCTGCGTGGTGTTTGATACCGGGCAGCGAGTCTCTCATAACGACATTGGGCGGCTGCGCCATTTTCACCATTTTTACGCGGCCGGAGTCCAGTTTGTCCCTCGTTTTGGCCAGCACGCTGTCGGCCACGAACATCATAACGTTGCCGGGCACACTGTCCAGCTGTTTTTTAGCGAGGGAGTCGCCCTGGTTGATCAGGGTGATCGGGATATGTTCCCTGGGGGGCCTGACGGTCCTGACGGCGCGCAGCGGCTCTTTCACGGGCTCTTTTTTAAGGCCGGCCACAGATGGGATAGAGAGGCTGTCGCCCGGTTTGATGATGCCTGTAAAGAGGGTATCGGCGGCCAGGTACATGGTGTCTTTGCCTTTTTCCATGATGAGCAGCGGCTTCTGGGTGGCCAGGAGGGTTTTGGCTACCTGGTTGACAGTGCCGTGGTTGGCCAGCAGGGACATTTTACGGACGGTGTCTTTATATACCATGTTACCGGTGGCGTAGGCCATGCCGGTGAGTTTGTCCATTTCGATGTTATCGGCGGTGAGGGTGCCGGTGCTGTCTTCGATGGTGGGGCGGTTGCCGAAGTTGCCATAGCCTTTGTCGGTATCATAGTAACCGCTGGTGGCGTACATAATGCGTTTCCCTTCATTGATGGTGGTGGGTGCGATGATGTTGGCAATTTTTGTTCCGGTATTGTACAGCAGGGCGTCGGTGCTGAGGGTATAATCCGGGTCTACCAGTACCACGTTGCGCTGGAAGTGCATTTCTTTGGTTTCTGTGTAGTAGTATCCCTCGTCGCTGGTGAGGACGCTTTTACCGTTGACCAGGCGGCCTGTTTTCACATAGCTACCTATTTTGGCGTTCATATCGTATTGCAGTTCCGGTCCGGTGATGGTCACTTTGCCGTCGGTGAGGCGGGCGTTTTCCCGGAGGATGGCGATGCGGGTGTTACCGTCGTAGTTGAGGTAGTTACCGTAAATATGGACGCTGTCGGCCTGGTTGATATGTACATTACCGTAGGCGTCTACGATATTGGTTTTATTGTTTTTAACGGCGCTGTCGCAGAAGAACAGGGTGGTGCCCTGTTTGAACCGGGCATGGCCGATAAACCGGGTGACATTGATCGTGTCTTTCTCGATGAGCTGCAGGGTATCTGCCCCCAGGATTTCGATCACGGTCCCTTTTTTAGGCTCCTGCGGCGCCGGGAGCTGGGCATGGGCGGGCAAAATAGCCGCCAGGCACATCACTGCCAGTAAAAGGACTGATCTGATATATTGATTCATGTAGTACTGTTATTGTACCGCTGCAGTATCGGAAGGCAGTGGTTTCGTTTTATCTTTTTTGCCGAACAGGGAGAAATGCACATAACGTTTCGGGTTGACGCGGAGGTCTTCCAGCAGTTTATTCAGGTTGCCGAGAGAATACTGCAGGTTGTTATACACCTTTTTATCATTCAGCAGCAGGCCGGCAGTACCGTCGGTGGTATTGAGTTTGGCCATGGTGGTGTTGAGGCTGGCGGTAGTTTGCTGCAGTTGTTGCAGTGTTTTGTCGATGTTGCCGTTGGCCAGTGCGCTGGTGGCTTTCTGGGCGTTATCGAGGATGCCGCTGATTTTTTCATTGTTAGCCTTCAGGTTGCCGCTGACAGAGGCGAGGTTGTTGACCGTAGCCTGTATATTCCCTTTCTGCGGGTCCAGCATGTTGCTGAGGGAGGCGGAGGTGTGGGAGAAATTGCGCATGGTGGTGTTCAGGTTGCGCATGGTTTCCTGCAGGTTACCTTTGGCGGTGGTGTCGAGGATGGCGCTAACGGCCAGCAGTACGGTGTCGATATTGGACAGGGTGCCTTCGAGTTTTTTCACCAGCGGGGTGATTTGTTCTTTGATGGCGTCTGTCATGGTGCCGTCTACGGCGGCGTAGATGGTATCGCCGTCCGCCAGGTATTCCGTGGCGTTGCCGAGGTCCATCTGGACCGTTTTAGTGCCCAGCAGGTCGCTGCTGATGCGGGCGACGGAGTTGCGGGGGATGTCTACTTTTTTCTTGAGGGTAAGGGTAACCAGTATTCTGGATGGATCGTGGTCCATAACATTCAGCTCCGATACGTTTCCTACCACCAGTCCATTTACCTGTACGGCGTTGGAGGGCTGCAGTCCATTCACCTGTTTATAGACAGCATAGATGGTTTTTGTTTTTGAAAACAGGCTCTTTCCCTTCAATAAATTAAAGCCCAGTACGAGTAAGGTGATACCCAGCACGGTAAGTATGCCTACCTTGGTTTCATTAGATAATTTGAGCATGAGATTCGTATACGTTCACCGCAAAAATAATCAAAAAGCATGCACGGGGCGTAGGTAGCAGAAAATGTTGATAATAAAAAAGGGGAGCGGGGGGGCGGGGGTATCGGGGAGGGGTGGAGGAAGTGATCAGCAGGCAGTTACGAAAGCATCTCTGAACCCGAGCCTGCGGGCTTTTCGTACAGCCGTGGAGGCCTGGCGGTCTGTTTTAAAGTGCCCCCAGGTGTATCGGTGCATTTTTTTTTTATTCAGGACGATCTGTTCGTGACTGATATTTCCGTGGAGCTTCCTGAAAATGGAAGCTCCCGGTGTATATAATTTGTCGGTGGTCATCAGTTGAACGCAGTACTGGTCGTCAGGCTGCGGAACGGAATTTTTGTCTTTACCGGCTGGTTTGCGGATATGATTGAATGCCTGCGGACGGCTGGCAGTGGTTTCTTCGGTGGTAGAGGAGCGGCGGTTGGTAAAGCGTTCCAGCTCGTCGCGGTACCGTTTGATGGCTTTAAAGATGCCGAGGGCCAGTTCCTGTTGTCCGCCGGCGGAGTTGAGGTATTCTTCCTCTTCCGGGTTGCTGATGAAGCCCAGTTCCACGAGTACGCTGGGCATGGCGGTGGCGGAGAGCACCCAGATGCCTTTTTCATTCCGTTGACGGGCGCCTCTGCTGATGCGGCCGGCTTTGGTGAATTCGTCCTCGATGAGGGTAGACAGCCGGAGGCTCTGGTCGAAGTAGGCGTTACGCAGGGTGTTGAGGAGGATGAATGTTTCCGGGTCCTCGTCTGCGAGTTGTTTGGTTTCTTCAGAGTCGGCGTCCAGTACGATCACGGAGTTCTGTTTAAGGGACTCCATTTTGGCGTTGTTCTTACTGGTGGCCCATATGTATGTCTCCGTCCCTTTGGCGTTGCTGGGGTAGTAGGCATAAATGGGTGTTTTTACGGGTATTTTCTTTTTCCCTTTCCTGCGGTACGTGGTCTTGTAGCCGGTTACTTTCCTGATTTTGCCGGTAGAGTTACAGTGGATAGACACGAAAAGGTCCCCTTTGGCGTCGTTGGCGATCTGTGCTTTTTTGCGGGGATCGTCGAAGCGGTCTGTTTTTCGTGTATACACTACCTTTACATCCGGGAGATTGTCTTCCAGGATCTTGCCCAGTTTCAGGGCTACGGCCAGCGTTACCTGTTTTTCTGTGGAGTAGCTTCCTCTGGCCCCGGGGTCTTCACCGCCGTGACCGGCATCAATTACAATAGTACGGATAGGGTTTTCCTGTTTCTTTGAAACTGGATTGTTTTTTGCCTGAATAAAAAAGGTACAGGTGAAAAGAGTTCCCAGTCCTAAAATCCAAAATCGGTTCCAGCGCATGATTCTCATTTTAATGGGTGCTGTTATCACAAAAAATAAAAAAAAAGTTTATCTGTTAAATTAGTAATTCCTTTGCTCCATGCGTGTTTACAGTTATCTTCCCGTCGTTGGCCATCAAACTTTACAAGTTGTGATTTGTAATAAATTGTATAATTTCTTGTAGGTTTGTGCCCGCCTTAACACATGAGCTCTAGCTACAAAAATAATTATAAAAAGTTTTTACGGCAGACATACCTGGCTTTTGCAGGTGTGGTAATTGCCGTTCCCTTTATTATAGATGCATCAGGGGGCGCAAGGCCACAAGCATCGCCGACTTTTAACAAAACTTTGGCAGATACCGTTCCTGCCCGGAAAGACACTGTAAAGCCCGGGGCGCCCAAAGTGACTGCCAAACCGGGTGCTGACACCAACGTGGTATCAAAAGGCCAGGATACTACCGGAGCGGTGACCGTGGACACCGTTTTTATCCCCAAAGTGTCCAAAGATACGCTGGATGCGCCGGTAACCTATAAGGCAAAGGATTCTATTATCCTGATGGTGCCCGACAAACGCTTTTACCTGTATGGTACTGCCAGTACCAAATATAAAACGATCGACCTTTCTGCCGAAAAAATGAATTTCGACCAGGCTACGGGCGTGCTGGAGGCCACCAATGCCAAAGACACCGCAGGCAAGATCATTGGCCGGCCCGTGATGAACGACGGCGGGCAGAGCTTCGAGTCCGACACGCTCCGGTACAATTTTACCTCCCAGAAAGCAAAGATCTATAATACCCGTTCCCAGTACGGCGAAGGTTATATTCATAGTGAACTTACCAAAAAGGCCGCGGATAATACCATTTTCGGCTTTAAAAACGGTTATACCACCTGTAACCTCGATACGCCGCACTTCAGCTTCCGGGCCCGTAAAATAAAGGTTATCCCTGACAAACTGGTGATTTCCGGGCCGGCAAACCTGGAAATTATGGGAATTCCCACCCCGCTGTACATCCCGTTTGCCATTTTCCCGATCACGCAGGGCCAGCGTTCCGGTATCCTGCCACCGCAGTACGTGGTGAACCAGCAGAAAGGGATGGGCCTCGAAAACGGCGGTTACTACTTCGGGCTGGGAGAGCACCTGGACCTTACCCTGCGGGGAGACGTTTACTCCTATGGCAGCTGGAGCCTGACGGCCAGCCCCACTTACCGCAAGCGGTATAAATATAACGGGGGCCTGAACCTGAGCATCGCCAATACCCGCTTCGGCGACCCTGCGGTACCGTCGGAGTTCACCAAGTCCCGCGACTTCCGTATTACCTGGAACCACAGCATGGACAGCAAAGCCCGTCCAGGGGTGAACTTCGGCGCCAGCGTGAACTTTGGCAGCTCTTCCTATAACAGGTTCAACGTATTTGACTATAGCACCCGTGTCAACAACAACATCGGATCGTCTATCACCTTCTCCAAAACATGGCAGGGCAAGCCTTACAACCTGACCCTGGGCCTGAACCACTCACAGAACCTGGCCACCCGCGACGTGTCTATCTCTTTCCCGGACGGAACCTTTACGGTCAACACCATCTACCCGTTCCAGCCGAAAGAAATGGTAGGCACCCCTAAATGGTACGAAAAAATCGGTGTTTCCTACAACGCCGTATTGCGTAACCAGGCCAGCTTCAAAGACTCCCTGTTCGGTAAACAGGCTATGTTCGACGCGATGCAGACGGGCATGCAGCACACCATACCGGTGTCTTTCTCCATCCCGATCCTGAAAACGCTGACCCTGTCGCCGGGTATCAACTACAGCGAATACTGGTACACCAAAAAAATGACTAAACGGTGGAGAGAAAATAAACTTGTTTCCAAAGACTCCATCGGCGGTATCGATACCAGCTACCAGGCCGGCTTCTTCACTGCCCGTGATATCAACGTGAGCGTGTCGCTGTCTACCGCCGTATATGGTATGTATGCTTTCAGTAAGAATTCCAAAGTGAAAGCTATCCGCCACGTGCTGCGCCCCACCGTCAGCGCCAGCTACCGCCCGGACATGTCTAGTCAATACTATTATTATTACTATTACAACCGTCTCCACGATTCTACCAGGGTGTCCTATTTCGATGGCTCCATTATCGGGGTGCCCTCACCCGGCGCCTTCGGAGGTATTAACTTCGGACTGGACAACAACCTCGAGATGAAGGTATTTTCCCGGAAAGACACGTCGGGCAACCACGAGAAAAAGGTGAAACTGCTGGACGGCTTCGGTATCAACGGTAGCTACAACCTGGTGGCGGACTCCTTTAAGCTCTCCAATTTCAGTCTCTACGCCCGTACCAACCTGTTCGACAAGGTGAATATCTCCGCCAGCGGTACCCTGGACCCTTATGCGACCGACGGCCGCGGCCGCCGTATTGACAAATTCGTGTGGCAGCAGGGAAAAATCAGCCTCGGCCGGTTGACCAACGCCAGCATCTCCCTGAGTACTTCTTTCCAGTCGAAGGATAAGAAAGGGCAGGACAAACAGAAAAAGATAGATTCCCTTGAAAATATTTCCAACGCAGATGCCGCCATGGCCGCGCAGCAGCGGCAGCTGCAGATGATGCGCAACAACCCCGGCGAATACGTGGATTTTGACATTCCGTGGCGACTGGACCTGTCTTACAGCTTGTCGTACACCAACCAGCTGATTCCCGACTCCGGCGGCGTCATCAAGCGTATAACCCAGTACGTTAGCTTCAACGGCGACTTCAGCCTCACTCCCAAATGGAAAGTGGGCCTGAACAGCGGCTTTGACTTTACCAATATGCAGATCGCCTATACGAACATGTATATATCGAGGGACCTGCACTGCTGGCAGATGTCCATTAACCTGATCCCGTTTGGCACCTTCCGGCAGTTCAGTATCACCATCAACCCGAAAGCCGGTATCCTGCGTGATCTGAGGATTAACCGATCGCGGCAGTTCTATGATTTTTAGATTTTTTGATTTACGATTTTTTGATTTCGAGATTTATAAAAGCAGCGAAGTTCCGACGATCTTCGCTGCTTTTTTTTAAAATATCAACATCAAAAAATCGTAAATCCGTAAATTCCGGTGTTATTTTCTCTTCTTTTCAGACGATCTCTACATGATAATGATTTCATAATATTAAACCCGTCTATGTATTTTTAATTTTATTTCCTGTTGTGTAATTTAAAGTCGATATCGATCTGCCATAATCCAATGATCTGATGAAGCTAACCGGAGTCAACGAGGAAACGTTATGGAATAACGTGATAGCAGGCGATCAGCAGGCTTTCAGGGTACTGTATGAAGCGTCGGCTGATATGCTCTATGCCTATGCATTGCGGTATTTTCCCGATAAGGAGATGATCATGGACAGTATTCATGACCTGTTTACTGACCTGTATCTGCAGCGTAGCAACCTGGCGCGGCAGGTCAACATCCGTTTTTACCTGCTGGTTTCTTTCCGGCGTAAACTGAATGCTTCCCTGAAGAAAAACGCGCGCTTCTCGCTGCAGGCGGATATGACCCGGGCCGAAAGCTATTTCCAGCTTACTTTTGAGGCCAACGATGCGCAAAGCAGGATCATTGCGGAGGAAGAGCAGCAGGGGGCCTTACGCAGGCTGGCTGCCGAGATGAACAAGCTACCGGCGCGGCAGAAAGAAATTCTTTATCTGAAGTATAACTGTGAACTTTCCTACGAGGAGGTAGCACAGCTGATGCAGATTTCCGTACCTACCTGCAGGACCCTTGCCTACAGGGCTATCCGCCAGCTGCGGCAGGATATGCCGGTCACCACTATCCCGGCCTTCAGCATGTTGCTGTTTACCTGTCTGAAAAATTTTTAAGATTTTTTTCCAAAACAAGTCTATAAAAACGAAACAGCCTGCTCTGTTATATAGGGGCAAATAATAGCTATGGATATTAACAACCATTCATATGGTAAGGAAGACGACCTGCCGGAAGGCGCGGGCGGCGACAAAGAGAAAATGATCTCCATCGTACGTGCGTCCGGTAACGAGCAGTTATCCATAGCGGAGAAAGCCGGTCTGTGGGAACGTATTGCCGCCGACATCACGCAGCCGCCCGTGCGGCTCTGGTGGCGGTCGTGGAAAGTAGCCGCTGCCGTAGCTTTGCTGCTGACGGCCGGAATGGGCTGGTGGCAGTGGCAACGCACGCAGGAAGCGCTGCCGGCGCTGGTGGCCTTCGCCAGCGGCCAGACTTACACCCGGGGCGATTCCACGGTGACCCGTATGATACTGGGCAACCAGCAACAGCTGAACATCCGCAATACGCATGCGGCCATCACCTACCAGGCAAAAGGCACGCAGTTACGCATAGACTCGCAGGAGATACGGCAGGAGCTGGCCGCGGGCCGGCCGGTGTTTAACACGCTGCTGGTGCCTTACGGCAACGTGGCGTCGCTGCAGCTGGAAGACGGCACCAGGGTATGGCTCAATGCAGGGTCCCGCCTGGTGTATCCTGCGGCATTCGCAGCCGGTCGCCGTGAAGTGTTCCTGGAAGGAGAAGCTTATTTTGACGTAGCCGCAGACGCGGACCGTCCGTTTAGCGTATACGCCAACGATATGAAGATCGCTGTACTGGGCACGGCGTTCAACATTTCTGCTTACCGGGAAGATGCTGCCTCGCAGGTAGTCCTCGCCAGCGGCAGCGTACAGCTGGAAGCGTTCAGGGGGCCGGGGAAAGCAGCCGCGCCGGTACAGCTGTCACCGGGTAACAGGGCCTCATACGCCGGCCGGGATGGCCAAATGACAGTGGATAATGTGAACGTGGCCGGGCACATCTCCTGGAAAGACGGGATTATTGTAGCAGAACACACATCATTACATGAAATACTCAGAAAACTATCCAGGTATTACAATCAACCAATAACAACAGACGCGCGGTCGGGCAATGAAACATTTTCGGGTAATCTTGACCTGCAGAAAACACTGAACGATGTACTTGACATAATAGCAGCTTCCACTTCATTGAAGTACGAAAAGCAAGGGGGGACAATCATTTTTAAAACCAGATAAACATCAGCGAAAAGCCGAAAAAAACCGGAAGATGCGGTAACATCTTCCGGTGAAGACTGCCTGCGGTAACAGGCGGCCCGGTTAACTATTTCATTAATTAAACCAAACAAATGTATGCAAAAATTTTACGTTTGTTGGCGCTACCTGCCCGTGGGCATAGTGCCAGCCAAATTATGGCATGTTATGCGGCTAATCATAATCCTGTTGTTCGTAGGGCTGGTGAGCGCCTACGGAAAAACCTACTCGCAGAATACCCCGCTCCATGTGCGGGTGACCAACGCTCCGCTGCCGGAGCTTTTCCGCCAGATACAAGCGCAGAGCAACTGGCGTATTTTCTACAAAGATGAACTGTTGCGCGGTGAGAAAAACATCACGCTGCACCTGCGCGGAAAAAGGCTGGTGGAGGTGCTGGACAAAGCCCTCGACGGTACCGGTCTCGGCTATACGATCGTAGGCACGCAGGTGGCGATCGTTCCCAAAGAAGAACAGCCGGTACGGCCGCTGAAGCTCGCGCGGGAAGACAGTATGCTGACCATCAAAGGCCGTGTGTACGATACCCATGAGCCGCCCGTAGCGCTGCCCGGCGTTTCCATCGGCGTCAAAGGCACTTCCCGTGGCACCACCAGCGATGCCGATGGTTATTTCACCATCCAGGCGCCCAGAAATGCTACGCTGGTATTCAGCCTCGTAGGATTTATCGCGACGGAATATAATGTGCTGCGCAGCAACAACGGTCTTTCCATCTCATTGAAAGAAAAAGTGTCCGCCCTCGATGAAGTTGTGGTGGTGGGCATTACAGAGCAACAGCGTAAACATATTGCCAGTTCGGTAGCTTCCCTGAATGTAAAATCGGCGATGAGCGGCAAGCCCATCACCACCATTTCGCAATCGCTGCAGGGCGGTGTGACCGGTCTGCAGGTAAGCCAGGCGTCCGGTCTGCCCGGCGGAGATGCGGCCACCATCAAGATACGCGGTATTACTTCTCTCAATGGTTCCAATCCGCTGGTGCTGGTAGACGGCATCCCGATGGACATGAACTTCATAGACCCGCTCACGGTAGAAAGCGTGACCGTACTGAAAGATGCGGCCGCCGCCTCTATCTATGGCGCCAGAGCCGCCAGCGGTGTTATCCTCGTCACCACCAAACGCGGTACGCCCGGCCGTGTGGCCGTTACCTATGACGGTTACTACGGCGTGCAGTCACCCACTAAAATGCCCGCACTGGTAGACGCTCCACAATATATGCGCATGTACAATGAAGCCCTGGCCAATTCCGGTAAAACACCCCTGTATTCCGAAGACGATATTCAACAAACCATCGCCGGCACCGACCCGGTAAAATACCCGAATACCGATTGGCAGAAAGTCATTGTCAACAAGAGAGCGCCTATCACCAGTCACTCCGTAGGCGTGAGCGGCGGTAACAGCCTTGCCCGCTTTGCGCTGAACGCCAATTACCAGTACCAGGATGGTATGACACCGCTGACCAGCAGCAGGAAATATAATATCCGCGCCAACACGTCCGTGTCGCTGACAAAAAATTTCCAGATCAATATGGACCTGCTGGCCATCAAACGTAATATCCTGCTGCCCAACAGAACGCTGGGGCATGACGGCACCCGCCTGCTGGAAGACGTGTTCCGCGTACCGCCTACCATTCTGCCCAAATATCCGCAGAAAGAAGGCTCCTCCGAGATCTACGGCCGTTACGTGGATATCGTGAACCCGCTTGCCTATGCTGAAAAAGGCGGCCGTTTTGTCAACGAATACGGACAGTCCAGCATTAACCTGCAACCGAAGTGGGAAGTGATACCGGGACTGAACCTGCGGGGACAGTTCAGCTATCGCCTCAACAGCGACCTGCTGGGCAGCCTGCGGGACAACTATAACTTCTTCGACTATTACACCGGCCAGTTGCTGCAAACGTGGACGCAGCAGCGCGCTTATGCACAGGCGAGGACTACGTACTACTACATTGCCGCCAATGCCGATTACACGCTCGATGTAAAAGATCATCACTTCTTCCTGATGGCGGGTTATTCGCAGGAAGAAAAAAATACGAG
Organism: Chitinophaga oryzae; assembly: GCF_012516375.2. Lineage (NCBI taxonomy): Bacteria > Pseudomonadati > Bacteroidota > Chitinophagia > Chitinophagales > Chitinophagaceae > Chitinophaga > Chitinophaga oryzae. The sequence continues at coordinate 6,145,163 of NZ_CP051204.2, read as the reverse complement.
TGCCAGCTCGGCCGGAACGTATTTGTATATCAACTCCCTGTTGTCGTCCTATGCCAAGTTGAATTACTCTTACCAGGACAGGTATCTGCTGGAGCTGACCGGCCGAATGGACGCATCTTCCAAATTTGCCAAAGGGCATAAATATGGTTTCTTTCCGTCCGTAGCGTTTGGCTGGAACATCAGCAAAGAGAAATTCATGTCTTCCGTGAAAGCGGTCAGCAATATGAAACTGCGCGCTTCCTACGGGCAGCTGGGCAATGAATCGGACGTGGACCTGTATCAGTATCAAACCACGATCAATTCCGGTTCCGGCCTGGAGACCAACTACGGTAACCCGGACCTGAGCTGGGAAACAGTGAATATGGCCGATGTGGGGTTAGACATCGGTTTGTTTAACAACAAGCTGGAGATCGTGGTGGACTATTACAACAAGCTCACCAAAGACATCATCCTGCGTCCGCCGCTGTCCTATACCGGCGGCTTTGAAGACAAAGTGCCCATCAACGCCGGGAAGCTGCGCAACACAGGCTGGGAGGCTTCCGTGAATTATAACGGCAACATCGGTAAGAACGTGGCGGTGTCTTTACGGCCGGGCGTGACCTATAACAAAAACGAGATCGTGTCGCTGCTGAGCGGCCCTTATGTGAGCTCCACTTCTATTCAGCAGGAGGGCGGCCCGTACGGAGGCATCTTCGGTTACAAAACCGCGGGACTGCTGCAGGAAAGCGACTTTGACAAGGATGGCAACCCGCTGATACCGGTGTTGCCCGGCGCCCAGCCGGGGGATATCAAATACCTCGACCTTAGTGGCAATAAAGCTATTGACGGGTCCGACCAGACGTTGATTGGTAACCCTATCCCACGCCTGAATTACTTCGCCAATTTCCGGGTGGCGTATAAAAATTTCGATCTTGAGTTTTTGTTGCAGGGTACCGGTAAATCTGACGTAGTGCTGGAAGGAATGCTGGCGTTGCCGATGGACAACAGTAAAGACGGCGGGGTGCCTACCCGTTTTTATGCCGACAACTACTGGACACCTCAACGTACCAGCGCGATGTTCCCGCGTTTGAACACGTTGCCCACCAATAACAAGTTATCCTCTGATTTCTGGTTTCAGAACGGAGCATACATGCGGGTGAAGTATATCCAGCTGGGGTACAATTCGCAGGCCGACTGGCTGAAGCGCGTTGGTATCCGTGGCTTGCGGGTATACGTGAACGCACAGAACCCGATCACCTTTACGAAGATGAAGCTCACTGATGCCGAAAGCCAGGGAGATCAGTGGACCTATGGTATCATGAAGGCATTTATTGCCGGTATTAATGTTCAACTTTAATAATGGTCGTATGAAAAAGATATATGCAGTCATTTTTTCAGCCGTGATGCTGACATGCAGCAGTTGTGAAAAGTTTCTCACCCATGATGACCCGGTGAGTGTGACGGATGATAACTGGTGGAAGACAGAAGCCAATGCCACCGGTGCATTGGGGTCGGTGTATGCCGGTCTGCCGGGTGGTTCCAGCGGGCGGCAGCTGATGTTCCTCTCCGCTTTGAGTGATGAGGCTGTGGCACGCCAGGATACCCGCGGCGCCTATGAGGCGTACGCCAAAGGATTACAGAACAGCAACTGGGACGTGGCGTTGAACCTGTGGCGGGACGATTATAAGGATATCCGCCGCGCCTGCCGGTTCCTTGAAAACGTAGACCGCTGTTATATGGATTCTTCGCTGAAAGACCGCTACAAATATGAGGCGAGGGCCATGCGCGCTTATTATCACATGGAGATGATGCTTTTCTTTGGCGGCATTCCGATTGTGACGGAATCGCTGGAGCCGGCCAATAGTAATACTACCCGTAACTCAGAAAAAGAGGTGTATGATTTTGTGGTGAGCGAGCTGACAGCTTGCGCGCCTCATTTGCCGGACGTGTATAACAATAATGAAGCGTGGCGTATTTCTTCCGGTGTCTGCTGGGCGCTGATAGCCAAGCTGGCGATGTTTTACAAGCAGTATGAAACAGCGAAGATGGCTGCGCAGAAGGTGATTGACCAGAACGTGTATAAGCTGTACCGCAGCACCAATACGAAAGTCAACAGTTTTGCGGAGCTGTTTACCTATGCCGGTGAGTTGAACAAAGAGCGGGTATTTTTCCGGGACAACGGTTGCTCCAATGCGTGGAGAACATTTGCACCTTATGGCGTGGGAGGACAGACAGTCGTATCGCCAACGATGAAGCTGGTCAACAGTTTTGAGACGCTGCAGGGTAAAACACTGCAGGAGCTGGGGCCTGATTCGCTGGCTTTATACCAGAAAGATCCTTTCTACAAAAACAATCGTGATCCGCGGCTGGTAGCTTCTGTGCTGGTGCCCGGGCAGGTGTATGAAAAGGATACGCTTCGTCCGTTTGCCAGCGAGGGCAGTGACCGTATCGGCATCCTTAACAGCACCGCCACCGGTTTCTGGGTGAAAAAATATCTCGATCCCAAAGACCGTAACGGCGCCAGTCCTTCGCTGGATTATATGATCATCCGTTATGCCGAGGTGTTGCTGAACTATGCCGAGGCATTGGTGGAGCTGGGCGACTGGCAGAACCCTGATGTGATCAACCATCTGAATGATATCCGTACGCGTGCAGGCATGCCCGTAGTGGATGCAGGCAAGTATAATACGCAGGAGAAGCTGCGGCAGCTGATACGCCGCGAGCGTACCGCCGAGCTGGCGTTTGAAGGCGCGCGTTTTTATGATATCCGCCGTTGGGGTATACTGGGGGATGTAATGAACGGGCAGGTGCATGGCGCTGTGGACCCTGCTACCGGGGCGCCGGTGCTGGTGGAGACGCGTTCCTGTAATGTGGAAAGGGATTTCCGTTATCCTATTCCATTGAACGAGCTGTTAGCGAATCCGAAGATGACGCAGAACCCTTTGTATTGATATTATCGCTATGCCCATATGAAAGAACCCGTTTGATGTTACTCAAACGGGTTCTTTGTTTTTATTGTTCTGTGATTACAGTTTATCCTTTGTTGTGACGTAGTAATCCTGCATCAGCTTAAATACTCTCTCTTTCAGCGCCGGCAGGTCGTCGCGCGTCATGCCGGTGGTGGGGATGGGAGGAAGTACGTGATAGTGGATAGGATGTGGCCACGCGAAGAATGTTTTGCCGGGAGGTTGTATTTTCCTGGTGTTGAAAAGCAGGGAGGGCATCAGTGGCGTCTGGGTATCTATGGCGAGCGCGAAAGCGCCGTCATAGAATGGTTTCAGCGGATCGGCGGTGCGGTTGCGGGTACCTTCGGGTAGAGCAACATGTGGATGCCGAGGCTGAGGGCATGTTTCATGTCCACGACGCTTTGTTTGCGGCTGGCTTCACTGCTGCGGTCTACCAGTATGCTGCCGATTTTGTACAGCACATTGAATACCGGTATTTTAGCCATGGAGGCTTTCGCCAGTGTTTTATTGGCCCCGGGGACATAACCGGTGGTAACGGGGATGTCCATCAATGCGTTGTGGTTGCAGACGATCACATAGGTTTGGCCGGGGGCAAAATATTCCTGGCCTTTCAGCCTGGCCGGGCATCCTATCAGCGGCAGGTAGATATTCATCCACCGGCGGCCGATGGCGATGAAAAAGGCGGTAGGCTTGGGCTCTGGCCAGAGAGAGGCGATTAAAATAGGGATAAAGACGATCATCATTGTGATGATGAACAGCAGCAATGCGTACAGCGCATAAATTCTTCCCAGTATATTTTTTAGCATAACAGAGAGGTTATCGTAAAGATACTGATAGTATGCCAATGATCAGAGGCGCCAGTCCACCGGTTCGATACCGGCTTTCAGCAGGAGCTCGTTGGTTTTGGAAAAATGTTTGCAGCCGAAGAAGCCGTTGGCGGCGCTGAAAGGCGAGGGGTGGGCCGCTTTCAGGATATGGTGGCGGGTAGCGTCTATCAGGATTTGTTTATCCTGTGCGAAGCGGCCCCACAGCAGAAATACCACATCGTTTTTCAGGTCTGATATTTTGCGGATGACAGCGTCGGTAAAGTTCTCCCAGCCGATTTTGCTATGGGATGCCGGTTCGCTGGCCCTTACCGTCAGGAACGCGTTGAGCAGGAGCACGCCGTGTTCCGCCCATTTGGTAAGGTTGCCGCTGGTGGGTATGTCCAGGCCGAGATCGGTTTGCATTTCCTTGTAGATGTTGCCCAGCGACGGCGGCGGTTTGATGCCGTCCGGTACGGAGAAACTGAGGCCATGTGCCTGTCCGGGACCATGGTAGGGGTCTTGCCCTAAAATCACTACCTTTACTTTGTCGAAAGGCGTTTGTTGGAAGGCGTTGAAAATGTTGTTACCTGCCGGGTAGATGGTTTTCCCCAGTGCTTTCTCATGTTTCAGGTGCATCACAATCTCCGCAAAATAGGTTTTGTTGAACTCATCTTTGAGTATTTCTTTCCAGCTTTCTTCGATCTGTACGTCCATATTTTTCAGTCAGTATTTTAGAAAAATTAAATTAAATTTGATTTATTGGAAAAGATTTCCATAAATTTGCACTCCCAAAATGAGAGATAAATATAGGAATTTATTTCACATTGACGGAAAAAACAAAATATAAGTCTCGGTAGCTCAGCTGGATAGAGCAACTGCCTTCTAAGCAGTAGGTCATTGGTTCGAATCCAATCCGGGATACAAGGAAGAGGAAAACAGCGAAAGCGGTTTTCCTCTTTTGGTTTTTGGAAGTACTCCATTGGTACTTATTGCAGATTATCTCTACTAATCACCTCGCAGCCCTCACCCAACGCGGTGCATTACCGGTATTCTTTCTCAGTATCATATTTAACTGTGCTGCATGATGCTGTACATGCCGCATATTGTATAAGAACAATTCCAGGACAGGCATTACTTTATTGCTTTCTGTTTCTACCCATAGCTGTGCGAAATCATCTTCCGTCATTTGAAAGATCAGGTCATGGCATTTTTTTCTGCTTATCTGCAAATAGGCCAGTATTTCTTCTTTACTGTAAAGCCTGTCCGGCACAAGGTCGTCGATACCTTCCTCCGGAATATCATCACTGAGCGTGAAGGAAAGCGGAGAGGTAAGCGGCCCTGCGGGGATGGTCAAATAATAGTCCAGGAACACGGCCACATGATAGGAGATATAGAAGAACTTTTTCTGTTCGTTCCAAAGCGTTTCGGGATAAGCTGCGATGGCGTTGGTCAGCATATCGATGCTGCCACCAAATTGTCTCCATAAGCTTTCCCGGATAGTCTGTATCATGATGTTTTTTTTATGTGATTAAAAGGTAATCATTTCCCTGGGCAAAGCTACGGCGCCACTTTGCCTTATTATGAGCGTGAAGTAAGTTTACCCTGCAAAAGAGATAGCATTTGACATACCTGTAGGGGATAAATCAAAAAACTGTTTTAATTTCACTCCCTGCAACAAATATATCAACCAATATTTGCCACCGGAGAATAACTTATGAGAAAATTGTTCTTATTGTTTTTGCTGTCACCATCACTGGCCCTGAAAGCGGCCGCTGCGCCACCGTCTACGGACGACAGCCTGAAAATCTACAACAGAGTACTGACCGCCCGTGAGATGAAGGAAGACCTTCAGCTTTTTCGGGATATCCGGGAAAAAGCCAATTCGGGATTGTACCGCTACCGCACCAAAAAGCAGGTAGACAGTATTTATAAAGTGGCTTTCAGAGAAATCAGGAAGCCGATGCCCACCACCGAATACTTCAAAGTCATATTACGGTTGACCGATTTCGAAGGCAGCTGTCATAACTACACCGAAGTGGGAAAAGACCTGATGGATTTTTACAACCGTCAGCGTGGTTATTTTCCCTACGATCTGAAGTATATTCAGGGCAACATCATCTTCAACCATCAGACAGCAGAGATACCAGCGGGCTCGCGTGTACTGAGCATTAACGGCGTGCCGGACACTATCCTGATGCAGTCGTTTTATAAGTACTTCACGGCTGACGGGTTTAACGCCACGCAGAAATGGACCGGAAGCGTACAGCGTTCCTTCAATTACCGTTATATGATCGAGTATGGCGTGAAGGACAACTTTACCGTTACTTTCAATCCGCCCTACAGTAAGGAAGTAAAAACGGTTACCCTGCCTGCCGTTACCCTGCCAGTCCGCAAGGAGAACCTGACGCATCGTTACAGTGCTGTGGTGGACAGCCTGATTGACTACAACGTACAGCCGAAGTACAGCTTCCGGATGGTGGATAACGCTACGGGACTTCTCAGCTTCCGCATCTTCAGCATGGCAGACGGGGCAGATGATCCGAGGTTCCCTGGATATGTGCGTTTTATCGACAGTGTGTTCCAGTCGCTGGATAAAAACGCTGTACCGAACCTCATCCTCGATATCAGAAGCAATCCCGGGGGCAGCGATCCTACTTTCGAACAACCGATGATGTACCTGACAGACCACCCTTTTAAGGAAAACATATCGGCCTATGCTAATTTCGACCGGGACACCATCCCTTATATGCAGTATTTCTGGGGCGTAAGCACCGACAGCAAATGGGGACCGGAAGAAATAAAGGGAGGCAGAGCGTTCCTGAAAAGCTATCTCCTGCCGTACAAAAACGGAAGAAGTTACCAGGACAGCGCCCATAACCCGGTTTATTATCCCAAACAACCGGCGTATAAAGGGCATTTATACCTGATGATTGACGAGAACACAGCTTCTGCAGCCTCTCACCTGGCATCGCTGGTAAGGGCATACGCCAGGAATGTAACTATTGTAGGCGTTGAAACGGTAGGCGGATATTATTGCCACAACGGACACGCGGGTATGGTGTACGAATTACCGCATTCCAAAATCAAGACGAAGTTTTCCATCATGTACGTAGTTCAGGACGCCCCTGTGAAGCCCATGCAGCCGGAGGGCAGAGGCATTATGCCGGACCACGAGGTATGGCAGTCTTACGAGGATTATATGAACCGGAAGGACTCCCAGATGGAACATGTGCTCCGGCTTATCCGTGAAAAGAAATAGTCTTTAAAACACTTCGATATAAAGCCTTACAGTCAGAAACTGTAAGGCTTTTTGTTTTCTTTGGAAATCCCTATTTTTGTAAAAGAAACAGAACGTTCTGTTTCTTAAATCATATATTATGAGCAGAAAACGGCAGTTTACCCGCGAGCAGTACACCACTGCCGCCCGGCAGATTGTGCAGGAGGAAGGGGCTCATCACCTTTCATTCCAGGCTGTTGCTGTCAGGTTAGGGGCCAGCAGAGGGGCACTTACCCATAATTTCCCTACCAAACGCCACCTGGTAACGGCGATGATAGCGGATACGCTGGCCCTGGCAGAGACCATCATCGAAAAGGAAATAGCGAAAGCACCCAATGGCAACAACCCGGTGCTGACGGGCTTTCTGCGTGCTATCGCGGACCCGTCCGGCGAACTCATTCAGCTATGGAAAGGAATGTTTAACGCCGGCGCCATGGAAGAACCGCCCGTCACAGATTTATATGCGGACTTTTACGAACGTTACTGGCAACGCATAGCGGCTGAAGTAAAAGACCCCGTCAGGGCGTTGCTGATATGGGCCGCACTGGAAGGATTGGAGCTATATGAGGTGTATTACAAAACACCTTTCACAAAAGAACAGCGGACCGCCGCGCTACAAAAATTGCTGGAAGACGCTGTTCATGTGTAACAATAACATACAGCATGAATCCCCTGAAAAGGAAAGACAGAAAAATCATCAATATATCCAAACCGGAAAGAAGAGTACTGGAAGCATTATCAAGAGGTGGAAGAGTGATATTCGAACGGGATGAAAAAGGAAAAATCTCCGAAGTAATGTGCCTCAGCGCCGAAGGCAGCTGGCTCGAAAAATGCGACCTCGACATGTTCCGCAGGCTTAAAAACAAAAAGCTTATCGCCAGTATAGACGGCGGGCCATACAACATCACCCGGGCAGGCAACGACGCCCTCTGAATCCTACCAGGTATCCCGGAAGCAACAGCGTTTGTTTCCGGGATTATCTTTTCTCCCCGCTGTAAGCGCCGGTCTGTGTATTGATTTTGATAATATCTGCCTGATGCCGGTTGTTTTCATCTTTCTCCGGATGTTGCCATCCCTTACTTTTAAGCAGCGTGCCATAAGGCGCCGGCTCATTATTGATCACTATTGCATCCGCCAGCCGGCAGTCATGGCTGCCGACATAACCCATCATGCCATAGTGCAGCGATGCTATGTGGTGATAGCCTGAAAGGTAGAAATGGAGGCCGCCTCCCGTCGTCACCACGATGGTGTCCGTTTTCAGAAAAACCGGATAGGGCATTTTCATAGCGCAATAGGTACTGTCATCCGATATATAGGAGAAATTGCTTTTCACCAGCGTATCGCGGATGGTGTGCCCGTTGCGCAAAATTTTGAACCGCAGCTGCCGGATTTCTTTTGGCTGAAACCCTGAAAACTTAATTTCAGGTTGCTCCGTAATGGTGGCAACGGAATCGCATACTTTGCTGTATTTTTCTTCGTCTTCTACTGCCTGCCGGTGTCTTTTTTCTGTACTGGCCCAAAAACACCCTGCTACGAACAGCAACAGCAGGGCGACGATGCCAAGGAAAATGAGGCCGTATTTTATCAATTTCTTTAAGGTCAACATTAATTCAAATATATAACAAGACGGTCAATGTTGAAATTTTTCACAAAATTTCCCTGCGCACTAGTTCATACATCCCTCCTCCGTGTTTTAATGGCTAAATAATGATAGTTAAATGCTCCTTAGAAAGAATTGTTGCAGGCGGGGAGGGTTATACCTGTTGTTGTATGCCCTGCTATGCAGTTGCGGATCAAGGAATACAGCGCCGGGAGGCCGGGATATGCCTGACAGAACGATGCTTCCCGATCATCATATCCCTGATCTGGGAGAAGACCGGGACGAAAACCGACTTCCGGGAACGGTTGAAGTTTTCCCTTTTACGCCCCGTTATTTTGAGTGGCAGACCAACGGAAGTCCCGCTAAATTTATGGCGTTGTCGCTCCCAGATGCAACTGCCGACCAGGAAGCCGTTACGCTGGTCGACCGTTACCAGCTGCTGGCCCCTATGCTGATTCATCAGTGGGCTTCCCGTCGCACCGGCATTGTCATTGACCTGCGTAATAACGGTGACGATGCACAGCAAGCGGCATACCGGGCGCAGGCCTCCACCGATGTGTTCCCGGTGATACTGGTATGGGATGACAGCACCGCCAGCCGGGCAGACCGTTATATGCAATGGATCACCTCCATGGAGTACATACAAAAAGCAGAAGACCTGCCGGTAAACGACAGCCTGCTGTTGCAACTGCCTTCCGCCGGAATGCCCGACAGACAACTATTGCAGGACGTGCCCGTAAAAAACTGCCTTCGCCGCGCGATGCCGGCTTACTAATCAAATATCAATTTTATCGCCTAATGAATCGCTATGCTTATCTGCCATTGCTAATGGTCATGGCTTCCTGCGCCATGTTTAAAAAAAGCGGAAGGAAGGGAGCGCCGCCCGTCCAACAGCAGGCCGCCACAGGAAAAAACGGGGTGCAGCCCTACGAAAAGGTGGTCACCACGGAGATGCATACACAGCAGGGCCTCTTTACCGTTCACACTACCACCGGGATGGACACCGTTTTATTTGAGATCGGGGAACCACTGTTAGGCAAAGACATCCTCACCATCAACCGTATCCTGAAAGTTTCCGGTGGCGTGAAAATGTATGCAGGGGAACAACTCGCTAACACGACTATATTTTTTGAACGGGGAAACAACGAAACGCTGCTATTAAAGCAACGCTATCTCTCCAGCCGCGCAGACACTTCACAGGTGGTCCATCGCGCGGTGACGGTCTCTAACACCCAGCCGGTACTGGCCGTGCTGCCTGTCCTGGCATATGGAAAAGACAGCACCAGCTTCGTGGTGAACATGACCGCGCTCCTGAAAGATCCCGCCAGTTTCGTGAATGACGCGGAAGGAGCGCAGATCAACAATTTTCTGACGGTAAAATTCATGAAGGACCATGCCGTCACGGACATACGAACATATCCTTCCAATGTGGAAATAGCCATCGCCAAAAATGGTGTGGCCGATAAAACACTGTATAGCAAGGTGCCATCGCCCGCCACGCTGGAAACAAGCACCTCATTTGTGATCTTGCCTGAAAAGCCTATGCAGCCCCGTTATGCCCACAAGCTGGTAGGATATTTTACCGACAGCTTCATGGAATACAGTGATGCGCAGCAGGCTGTAAAAAAACAGGACCTGATCCACCGCTGGCGGCTGGAGCCTAAACCGGAGGACAGCGCGCGCTATTTCCGCGGAGAACTGGTGGAACCTGCACATCCCATCGTGTTGTACATCGATCCGGCTACGCCAAAACAATGGCGGAAATACCTGGTCCAGGGCGTCAAAGACTGGCAGCCGGCTTTCGAGCAGGCAGGGTTTAAAAATGCCATTACCGCCAGAGAATGGCCGGAACAGGACACCACCATGCATATGGAAGATGTGCGCTATTCCTTCATCAACTACCTGCCCTCAGAGATCACCAACGCCTATGGGCCTAATATCCATGATCCCCGCAGCGGTGAAATCATACAGACCAATATCGGATGGTACCATAATATTGTGGAGTTGCTGCAGAGCTGGTATCAGATACAGGCCGGTCCCCAGGACCCTATGGCCCGTTTTTCAAAACTGGACAGTGAACTGATGGGGCAGTTGATACGCTTTGTATCAAGCCACGAGATAGGGCATACGTTAGGGTTGCGGCACAACTTCGGCAGCAGCAGCCGCACGCCGGTAGACAGCCTGCGCAGCATCACGTATTTGCAGGCCCATGGCCATACCGCCAGCATTATGGACTACGCGCGTTTTAATTATGTAGCGCAACCGGAAGACAGCATTCCGCAAAGCCTTCTTTTTCCCCGGGTGAACGATTATGACAAATGGGCGATTGAATGGGGCTACAAACTCACTGGCGCGCCAACGCCGGAAGCAGATGCGCGCATCATGGCGCGGCTGGTAAAAGACAGCCTGGCGGCCAATCCACGCCTGTGGTTCGGTGACGGGGAGTCGGAGAGCGGCGATCCCCGCTGCCAGACGGAAGACCTGGGCGATGATAACGTCAAAGCCAGTACGCTGGGAGTGCTTAACCTGAAACGCGTCATGGCTCACCTGCCTCAATGGGCGGCCGAAGAAGGCGGATTCCGCGAAAATCTTTCCCGCATGTATGACCTGGTGCTGGGCCAGTACTACAGCTATCTCAATCATGTAGGTAACAACATCGGTGGCGTATGGTATACTTCGCGTTCTGATGATGATGACCAACCCTCTTTTGTTCCAGTGGAAAAAGAAAGACAAATAGCAGCAGTGGCCTATGCCAACAGGGAGCTGTTTACTACGCCTGACTGGCTGCTGGATACGGCCGTGTTAAACAAATGCCAGCTGCCTTATACGTCAGATTATATTGAAGATATGCAGGCCAAGGCAGTCAATTCAATGTTGTCTGCGATGAAGCTCAACAGGCTGTTAAGCCTGACCAAACGTTTTGGCGCAGATAAAACGCTGACGGCGCAGGAGCTGCTGGCGATGGTGCGGGGTAGCATCTGGCAGGGACTTGACAGCAACAGCGTGAATATCGACGGGTATCATCGCAATATGCAGAAAGCTTATGTGGGCGCACTCTTCAGCTTGCTGATGCATAAAGAAAGAGAAGTGAACCAATCGGATGCCGTGACCGTTGCCGCCGCTGAAATAAAAACGGTTACGGAGATGGTGCGCAAAGCGCTGCCTCATGCCGGCAGTGCCGTGGTGGCCGCTCATCTGGCAGATCTCCGGGAGAGGATAGAACGGCTGTCATCTCATCTGTATAAAAATTAATTACCTACTAAAACCATTCATATTCACAAATGAAACGTTATTTCTATATTCCATTTTTAGCTGCGATGGCTTCCTGTGCGGTGTTTAAAGGTGGAGACAAAAAGAAGAAAAAAACGGCGGCCCCTGCGGCGGCGCCGGCCGCAAAGCCTGTAGCGGCAGCCAATAAAAACGGCGTGAAGCCCTATGCTTCTGTCATCACTCCCGGATTACAAACACAAAAAGGACTTTTTACCGTGCATGCCACCCGGGAAATGGACAGCATCTTTTTTGAAATAGGTCAGCCGCTGCTGGGCCGCGACATCCTGGTGGTGAACCGCATCCGTAAAGCGCCGGGAGGCACCGGCGCCTATGCCGGTGAAGAACTGGACAATCACACCGTGATCTTTGAAAAAGGACCCAATGAGACGATCAGGGTCCGTTTGAACCTGGTGATCAGCGACGCTGATTCCTCCAATACCATCTACCGCGCAGTCGTTAAATCCAATCTGAACCCGGTGCTGGCGTCTTTTCCCATTAAGGCCTATGGAAAAGATTCAGCCAGCTATGTGATCGATGTCAGCAAATTCCTGCGGGACCCTGCCGTTTTCGTTAACTCCGGCGATGGTCATGAAGGGCTGAAAAAAGCGCTGGACGTAAAAACGATGAAAGACCTGGAAGTGCAGTCTATCATGGCTTTCCCGGAGAATATTGAAATAGGGATCTCCAAGAACGGGATGACCAAACCGGTAGGCGGACTGACGCCGGCGCCTGCCCGTCCGGCCACCCTGGAAACCAATACCTCTTTTGTGGTATTGCCTGAAAAGCCAATGCAGCGAAGATTTTCAGACCAAAGGGTGGGATATTTCGCTGACTATTTTATGGAGTACGGAGACAACCAGCAGAAAGTGACGAAACGGAATTTTATTCATCGCTGGCGGCTGGAGCCCAGGCCGGAAGATATGGAGAAATACAAACGGGGAGAACTGGTGGAACCGGTGAAGCCGATTGTATTGTACATAGATCCGGCTACGCCCAAACAGTGGCGCCCTTACCTCATTGCCGGCGTAAACGACTGGCAGGTGGCCTTTGAGCAGGCCGGTTTCAAAAACGCTATTGTAGCCAAAGAATGGCCGGAAAACGATACGACCATGCATCCGGAAGATGTGCGGTATTCCTTTATCAATTATTTCGCTTCTGAGATATCCAATGCCTATGGTCCCAATACCCACGACCCCCGCAGCGGAGAGATCATCCAGACCCATATTGGCTGGTATCACAATGTAATGGACCTGTTGCACAACTGGTACATGGTGCAGGCCGGTCCTAACGATCCGCAGGCACAGCTGCCTACATTCGATGAAAAACTGATGGGCCAGCTGATCCGCTTTGTGTCCAGCCATGAAGTAGGCCATACCCTTGGCTTACGCCACAACTTCGGCAGCAGTAGCCAGACGCCGGTGGACAGTCTGCGCAGCATTGCCTACCTGCGTAAACACGGCCACACTGCGAGCATTATGGACTATGCGCGGTTTAACTATGTCGCCCAGCCGGAAGACAGGATACCGCAGGAACTGTTGTTCCCGCGTATCGGAGAATACGATAAATGGGCCATTGAATTTGGTTACAGGATCGTAGGAGCGCCCACGGCAGCTGAAGACAGCCGGATCATGGGGCAACTGGTGACGAAACGGCTGGAAGCCAATAACCGTCTTTGGTTTGGTGATGGGGAGACCCGTCAGACGGACCCGCGTTGCCAGACGGAAGACCTGGGAGACGATGCCGCCAAAGCAGGTACTTACGGAATCAAAAACCTGAAGCGGGTAATGGCTAATCTGCGGAAATGGACCCGGGAAGAGAACGGGCAACGGACGGCCTTGAAAACGATGTATGACAATGTGATGCAGCAGTTCCACCGTTACGTGGTACACGTGGTCAAAAACATTGCAGCGGTGCAGTATACGGTATATCCCGACGGAGACGACCGTCCGTCTTACGTTCCGGTGCCGAAAGCCAGGCAGCTGGCGGCAATAAGGTTCTTCAACGACGAGGTGTTCAACACACCGCTCTGGTTGCTGGACCCGGCTGTAACAGACCGTGTTGATAACCCCGCCGAACAAACGCCGGTGGACCTGATGCAGGTCAACGCGGTCAACAGCCTGCTGGACGTGAAGCGGATCAATTATGTCATGATGCTGGAACGCCGTTATGGCGCAGATAAGACGTTAGGCATCGAAACCTATATGGGCATGCTGCACCAGGGTATTTGGGCCGATCTTAACAATAACAGCGTGAAGATCGATGCTTACCATCGCAATATGCAAAAAGCTTACCTCGGCGCTTTGTACAAGATCACCCGGGAAAGCAAAGTAACGGTGAGCGAATCCGAAGCTTCTTCCATTGCCAGTGCAGACATCCGGGCGGTGGCCGCTATGATCAGCCGGGCCATACCACGTGCGGCCGATGCGCTGACCAAAGCACACCTGGTATCGTTGGATGAAAAGATTACACTGATGGCTAAGAATATTTGACGCTTTTTCTCATAAGCAAAAATCAATAGTTGATGATGTGCCCTGTGGATGTTTATCCACGGGGCTTTCTTTCTGATCATGCTTTCAGAAGAGAACAGCCGGCAAGCAGGAAAAAAATCATGAGCTGTTCATCTGTGAACCGCAGCCGTAGCTGTGCCAGCGCTTTGGCTTTATGTTCCTTCACCGTGAAAACCGATATCCCCATTTGTTCCGCGATTTCTTCCAGCCCCAGTCCCTCGAAGTATATCATCCGGAACACCTGCTGCCGCTTAGCGGGCAACAGCGCTATTTCCCGGTGAATGGACTGCAGCAGTTCGGCGTGGATCATGCGCTGCAGGACATAACTATCTTCCTGCTGTTCTTCCAGGTAACTCATTTCGCGGGAGTAGTGGTCTTTTACCTTGCGATGGCGTAACTGATTAAGACAGGCGTTGCGGGTGGAGGTATACAGAAAGCCCCGGATGCTTTTGGGATGGTCAAAGTCGGCATGTTTATGCCATAACTTGACATAGCTGTCTTTCACGATGTCTTCCGCCTCAGTGGCGTCGGCCAGCAGTTGCCCGGCGAAAAATACCAGTGGTTTGTAGTGTGCCTTAAAAAAAGCGTCGAAAGCTTGTGGGTTCCCTTGTTGAAACGCAGGGATGATGGCTTCCAGATTATCTTGACTCTCCATGACAATAAATGGTATTGGTTGATAGACCGTCCAGGACGGGCTAAACTAAGCAAATAAGCGGATACCTGCAAGCCATGTGCCCTGCGGAAAATTTTTTTCAGACGGACTAGTTCAAAACTGCCGCTACCGTGTTTTATTGGAAATACCGGCAGGAGGCGCAGTAAAATTGTTATCGTCATGTGAACGGGCTGAAAATGTGTGAAGGCCATAGTATTTTGCGCGCCGGTAAAATTTCAGGTATAAAAGCAGTACAACTTGTCGATATCATTATCAGAGAAGGACCAGCGGCAGCTGGACACCATGGAGCGGATAGCGGAACTGTTGCACCGCCGTTTGCAACAGCGTATTACCGCGGCGGAAGCCGGGGAGCTGGAGCGTTGGCTGGCAGCGCAGTCACCCGCGGCCCGGCAGTTTTATGAAAGCATACAGGAGTGGCCTGCACTCGAAAAAGCGTTGCTGTCCATGGAGCAGGTGGATGAAAAGGCTGCGCTGCAGGAGGTGTGGGACCGGATCGGCACCATTGCTCCACAAAAAGAAACCGTTGTCCGGAAGATGTCGTGGTGGCGCATTGCAGCGGCTGTGGTAGTACTACTGACAGGTATCGGCATGTTGTGGAAACATTACGCGCCCCGGCCGCCGGATAGTCTGCCGATCGCTGCACGTTATCAGGGAGAAGCACTCCCCGGCGGTAACAGGGCCACCCTGCAACTGGCCGATGGCAGTATCATTACGCTGGACAGTGCCGCTAACGGAACACTTGCCCGTCAGCAACAGGCAGTAGTGAAGAAGACGGCTGAGGGAACATTGCAATACGAGCCGGTGGGTGCGGCCAAAGAGGCAGCTGCCGTATTTAATGCCATCACCACTCCCCGTGGCGGACAGTATCAGGTAGTGTTGCCCGACGGCACACGGGTATGGCTCAACGCAGCTTCTTCGCTGCGTTACCCGACTGCTTTCACGGGGCAGGAGCGGGTAGTGGAACTGAGCGGTGAGGCTTATTTTGAAGTAGCGCCGCAGGCTGACAAACACTTTCTTGTGAAGACCGGTGGTGAACAGCCTGCCGACATCACCGTGCTGGGCACCGCCTTTAACGTGAACGCCTATGCTGACCAGCAAAATAATGTTACCACCCTTGTGAACGGAAAAGTGCGCGTGTCCGGAAAAGGCGGACAGGTGGTCCTGCAGCCGTCGCAGCAGGTGGTGACCGCACGCGGCATGTCGCCGGTGGTACGTGCTGCCAACCTGGAAGCCGCCCTGGCATGGAAAGAAGGGCTGTTCTCGCTGGAAGGCGCGGGTATTGAAGAAATTATGCAGCAGATCGCCCGTTGGTATGACGTGGAGATCATATACCGGGGAAAAATCGAACAACAGTTTGTGGGAAAGATCCCCCGCAATATGAAATTATCCGCAGTATTAAAAGTGCTGGAGTCTACCGGATGGGTGCATTTCAGCATATCCGGAAAAACGGTCACGGTAGCGCCGTGATAAAAACAACCAATTATCTAAGCGAAGTTTAGTTACATGCAACAACCGAACAATGTCAACCGGCGGCGCTCCGACGCCGCCCGGGGAGGTAGTATGCGCCGCGGCAGCCTGATCATCGGCCTGCTGTTCTGCGTCCTGCTGCCAGCTCTCTCTCTTTCCGCCCAAACTGTCACCTTAAACGCCACCCGGATGCCGCTTGAAAAAGTGTGCAGGGAGGTGGAGAAACAAACCGGCTATTATTTCGTATACCCGGAGCATCTGCGGCAAAACAGCCCGCTGATCACCGTATCGCTGAAAAATGCCGATATAGGCACTTCCCTGCGGCGCATTTTTGAACACACGACCTATCGTTATGAAGTGACGGACAAAGTAGTGTCGGTCAATACGGCGCCGCAGAAAAACAAGCTGGAGAGGCCTTCTTCTGCAAAGGATTCCGTGACAATTACCGTAAAGGGGAAAATATTGTCGGAACAAACGATAGGACCGTTGGAGAATGCTTCGGTGTCCACTTCCTACAGCCAGAAAACCACCCTCACCAATGAAAAAGGAGAGTTTGAGCTGAAAGGCGCGTATCCGGGAGAAGAACTGATCGTCACATATGTAGGCTATGAAAAATATAAGGTAGTCGTTATTAAACCTACCGTTACTATTGTGATGAAGCCGGCGGATAATATGCTGGACAAAGTGGTGGTGAAAGCTTACGGCGTGACGAGCAAACGTTTTAATACCAGCAGTATCGTGACTGTATCAGGCAAAGAGTTGCAGGACCTGCCCGTACAGAATCCGCTGCTGGCGCTTGAAGGAAGGGTACCTGGGCTGCAGATCACGCGGGCAAACAGCTCGCCGGGCTCGCCGTTGAAGATAGAGGTGCGTGGCCGGAACGGTATCAATGGCCTTGTGTCCTCCGATCCGCTGTTCGTGATCGACGGTGTGCCGCAAACGGTGCTGGACCTGTCGCAACAGGACGTTGCGCGGCTTCGCATGTTCAATGGTAAGAACAACCTGATCTCCGACGGCCTTGACCAGTCGGGAATGGGAGTAGGATTAAGCCTGATGTTTGGTCTCAGCGTCAACGATATTGAGTCCATCGAAGTGCTGAAAGATGCCGGCGCTACTGCCATCTACGGCAGCCGTGGGGCTAATGGCGTTATCCTCATCACCACCAAAAAAATCAAACAGGGGAAGAACCGTTTTTCCCTGAACCTGTCGCAGGGTATTAAAGCGGCGGTGAAATATCAGCCTTATCTGAACACGCAGGATTACCTGGCCATGCGCAGGGAAGCATATGCCAACAGCGGCCTTACGCCCTCGAAGGTGCCCGGCCAGCCCGGATATGCGCCGGAACTGTTTGTGATGGACACGACCCGGTACACCAACTGGCAGCGCTACATGTATGGGGGCACCGGTTTGTATACTACTGTGAACCCGCGGTTGTCGGGCGGTTCAGCCAGCAGCTCCTACCTGTTGTCGGGCACCTATACACGACAAACAGACATCACCCCGGTGAATACCAAAGCGCAGTCGGCCAGCGTGTTGCTGAAGCTCGATAACCGCAGCCTGAACAACCGGTTCAAATCCTCTTTCAGCGCGCTGTACATCAATTCTGTCAACACCGGCCTGGGATCGATAGTTGCACAGGGCGACCTCCGCCCGCATGAAGCAGATGCTTTCGATAGCCTGGGCAAACTGAACTATGCCGCCTATAAAAGAGCAAATGTAAATTTCCCCTTTCAGGGGTTGAAGCAGCGCTCTGTTTCCACCACTAATCGCATCAACGCAGGCTTTAACGCTTCCTATACCTTAGTCGAAGGACTGGAGCTGGCCACGCAGATCGGCTACAATATTTCCGTGAACAATCTCGATTATCTGAGCCCGGTAGCGTCTGCAGCGCCTAAGGCAGTCAGCGGCTCCGAGGCTACGGGGACGCATACACTGGGCAGCACCAATATCAACAACCTGACCGTAGAGCCGCAGTTGCGCTGGAACAAATCCTTTGGCAACGGTGTGGTGAACGTGCTGGCGGGAGGCACCTATCAGGCTAACACTACGAAAACGACCTATACCTCCGGGATGAATTACCTCAGTGACGATATGATCAACGCCCTTGCGGCGGCGCCCTCCCTGCTGGTGAAGAATAACAGCGGACAGTATAAATACGTCGGCGTTTTCGGTGCGGTGGATTATAACCTGGCAGAACGGTATATGCTGAGCCTGAGCGGCCGCCGGGATGGCAGCAGCCGGTTTGGCCCCGGGAAGCAGTTTGGTAATTTCTGGGCCGTAGCGGCAGGGTGGATCGTCACAGAAGAACCATGGGCCCGGGCCATTATGCCGAAGCCGCTGACCTTCCTGAAATTGCGGGGAAGCTACGGTCTCACCGGCAGCGACGGTGTAGGCGACTACCAGTATCTGTCGCAGTGGGCTTATCCCCAGTACACCAACGGCATCAAGACTTTTCCTTTGCTGTATAACGGCGTGGCGCCGCTGATGGAAACACTTGTGGCCAACGACCAGTTCCACTGGCAGACAAATAAAAAGCTGGAGCTGGCGCTGGAGTTCAGCCTCTGGGATAAAGTCAACGTGGTGGCTGACTGGTACCGCAACCGCTGCGACAATCAGTTGCTCGGGTACCCGTTGCCGTTATTCACCGGTTTTAATACGATCACGGCCAACTCTGTGGCAAACGTACAGAACGCCGGTTGGGATTTTATGGTTACCGCCGCGGTCCTGAAAACGAAAACCATTAACTGGAACATCAGCGCTAACTTTAACCTGCAATCCAATAAGCTGTTGTCTTACCCCGGGCTGGAGTTATCGCCTTATGCCACGCTGTACAGGATAGGGGAGCCGCTGAACAACCAGGCGGTGTTTCATTTCCTCGGCAGGGACCCGGTCACCGGCGAAGGCCATTATCTGGACGCCAACCACGACGGCAAAATCAACGTCAATTACAGCGTGTCGCCCGGAACGGCAGACGACGACCGTGTCGTATTCCTGGACATGAACCCCCGCTTCAGCGGCGGTTTCCAGACAAGCTTTCAATACAGGAACTGGAGCATCAACCCTTCTTTCAGTTTTCAGCGTGTCAACAAGCCTATCGGGTATAATATGTGGGGGCCGGAGCCCAGGAATATGAGTTACTGGCAATGGGAGCGGCAATGGGCGCCGGACAGGCCCGATGGTTTGCTGCCTCCTGTAACGGCGGTGGCTACGCCGGAGGCAGACCGCTTTTCCAATTCAGACGCCAGTTACGAAATGGTGAACATACTGCGGATGAACAGCCTGCGGCTGGGCTGGGCCATGCCTGCCGCGAAAGTGGCTAAAGCCGGGATGTCGCAGGTGGCGTTCAACCTGAGCGCTGATAACCTGTGGTTGCTGACCAACTACAAGGCAGGCGTTGATCCTGACATCCGGAACGGTATCCCCAGCACCCGTACCGTTACGCTGGGTTGTAACATATCCTTCTAAAGCAAAATTATTTATGGTAAACCTGACGCATACACGCAGTACTGTCACTATACTTTTTTCCGTCCTGTTGCTGGCTGCCAGCGGTTGTAAAAAGCTGATAGAGATCGATCCGCCGATCGACTCGGTGAATACCGGCGTCGTATTCAACGACCCCGACAAGATCACCGCCGCCCTTTCGGGCATTTATTTTACCCTGATGACCAACACCGGCACTCCTGCATTCAGTAACGGGCATATGACCGTTTACGGTGGCCTGATGGCCGATGAGCTGTCCCCTTATGCCGGCGCATCCAATGTGGCCGACTACCAGTTTTTTACCAATAGACTGATGCTCTCTAATGAGCTGGTGCAGCCGCTTTTCTGGAATTGCGCCTACAGGGCTGTTTACCTGTCCAATTCTATCCTGGAAGGGCTGCAGGCAACCACCTCGCCCGCTATCACCGACAGCGTCCGCCGGCAGGCGGAAGGGGAATGCCGTTTTGCCCGAGCCTTTTGTTATCTGTACCTCACCATCAATTTTGGCGATGTGCCTATGCCGCTGTCCACCAAAGTCATGGAGGAAGCCGCACAAAAGCGGCAGCCCGTTGGAAAAGTACAGGAGCAGATCACCGCAGACCTGGTGGCTGCATCGCAGCTGTTGCCGGATAATTTCGCTATCACGAAAGGAGAGAAGCTGCGGCCCAACAGGTATGCCGCCATGGCCTTACTGGCGAGGCACTACCTGTATATGGAAAAGTGGGCCGAGGCTGCAGCGCAGGCAGATGCTGTGATCAACAGCGGTCTTTTCAGTCTGCCCGGTTTGGAGAAGACTTTCAGTCCTTCCGGCGCGGAAGCTATCTGGCAGCTGAAACACTCCACGGAGGGTACCGTTTCTCCCGTAATGGAAGAACCACGGTTGCTGATGCCACAGGCCAGTTTGTCCTTACTGGACCCCGCCACGCAGGAGATGATGCTGGAGCCTGCCATGTTTGAAGAATACAGTTACGTGTTTATTGCCTCCTTTTCCATGACGGACCGGCTGATACAGGCCTTTGAGCCCGGCGACAAGCGGCTGGACAAATGGACGGACAGCCTGACCGTTCCGTTGGCCGCACCGTGGAACGGGAAAAAATACCGGTTTGCCGCTAAATATCAACGGCTGGCGGCAACAGGAGAGGCGCCGCCGCCGTATTACACCGTGTTGCGCCTGGCCGAACAATACCTGGTCCGGGCAGAAGCCCGGGCGCATACCGGTAATCTTGCCGGTGCTGTGGCCGACCTGAACGTCATCCGTTCACGGGCGGGGCTGCCCGCTATTAACGCAACGGGTATGACGGCCGTGCTGGATGCCGTTATGCAGGAGCGACGCATAGAGCTGTTTGCAGAGTGGGGGCATCGCTGGTTTGATCTTAAACGTACAGGCAAGGCTGCACAGGTGCTGGGCAGGATCCCGGAGAAGCAGCCGTGGTCCGACACCAGGCTCCTGATGTTTATTCCTCCTGCTGAAATACAGAATGCGCCCGGGCTTTCGCAAAATCCCGGATATACCTGGTAAGTGATCCTAACGCCAGTCTGATACAACCGCCCCGGAAGCAGCATTGTTTCCGGGGCGGTTGTCGTTATCCCGGGAAGATCATTGCTTATTCCCCGATCTTTTAGTAAATTGATCATATCCGCTATAAACCCACTTTCCGATATGAGTACCCGAATACCATCCACCTCCAGGAGGATCATAGAGACGATCATTGTGCTGCTGTTGCTGCTTGGGCTCATGTATGCCTTGTACGACGTACTGAAGGTCTTTTTCGGCGTCTTCACTTTTGCCATTATTTTTTCCGTGTCGCTGTTTGGCCTGTACGAAAAAAGTGTGGTCTGGCTGGGTGGCCGGCGTAAGCTGGCCGCCGTGATATATTCTGTCCTGCTGGTGGCGGTGGTGGCGTTGCCGTTTGCCTATGCCGTGTCCACGGTGAACGACCATCTGAAAGAAATCGGCTACTGGCTGGAATCGGCGAAGGATGAAGGTATACCGGACTTACCGGCGTGGATTACCAACCTGCCGCTGGCGGGCAAGGAGGTGTCGGAGTTCTGGCACGAGCTGCAGCTGCGGCCCAGGGAAACGGCCAGCATCTACGAACGACAGATCATGCATAGTATACACCGTGTGGTGACTACAGGGGTAGGCATCCTGGGAATGGCGCTACAGGTGGTGCTGGGCATTATCGTTTCTGCCATTTTCCTTGTAAGCGGCGACCGGCTGATGCGGCCGGTACGCGCCACCATGACCCATATGTTCGGCGACAAGGACGGTTACGCCCTGCTGGCAGCCACAGCACAGGCTGTAAAAGGTGTTTCCATCGGCGTGATGGGCACGGCACTGGCGGCGGCCGTTGTTTCGTGGATAGGTTTTAAGATAGCCGGCATCCCGTTCGCGCTGGCGCTGGCAGCCGTTGTCTACTTCCTGGTGCTGATACAGGTAGGACCGCTATGGGTATGGATACCCCTCGTCATCTGGATGGCGGTGCAGGGACATACCGGCTGGGCCCTCTTCCTCGCCATCTACGGCGCCGGTGTTTTAGTACTGGATGGTGTTTTAAAACCGGTGCTCATTGCAAAAAGCGGAAAACTTCCGTTTCTTGTGCTTTTCCTCGGAGTTATCGGCGGCATGATCGCATGGGGATTCACAGGCATGTTCAAAGGCGCCATTATCCTGGCGGTGTTCTATACTGTCTTTAACTCCTGGCTGGAAAAAACCAAATACTATGCACCTAAAGAATAAATGATGAAACATTTTTTCCTGCTGAGCACCGTGGCTGTGCTTATCCTATGCCGGACAGTGACAATGGCTCAAAACACTTTCAAATTTGCGCTGATGACAGATATCCACGTGGGCAGCGATCATGCTGCCGAAGACGTACAGCGCAGCGTGGCCGACATCAATCAGGACCCGTCCGTCGCTTTTGTGATCATCTCGGGAGACATCACCGAATTCGGCGCGGATGAAGAACTGCAACTCGCCAAACGGCTGCTCGACAGCCTCAACAAACCCTGGTACATCATCCC
Source organism: Chitinophaga oryzae (assembly GCF_012516375.2). NCBI lineage: Bacteria > Pseudomonadati > Bacteroidota > Chitinophagia > Chitinophagales > Chitinophagaceae > Chitinophaga > Chitinophaga oryzae. The sequence continues at coordinate 6,122,114 of NZ_CP051204.2, read as the reverse complement.
CGGAAACCACGACACCAAATGGTCTGAAAGCGGTGGCAACACTTTCCGCCGCGTATTCGGCAGCGAAACATTTTCGTTCAGGCATGGCGGTTACTGGTTCATCGGCACCAACTGCGGCCCTAATATGCGCATGGGTCCCGGACAGGTGCCCCGCGAAAATGTGGTGTGGCTCGATAATTTGCTGAAAACAAAAGATACCACCACGCCGATTATTTATATCAACCACTACCCGCAGAATGCGGACCTCAATAACTGGTACGAAGCACTCGACCGCCTGAAGCAACACAATATTCAGCTGATCCTCTGCGGTCATGGCCATGCCAACAAAACCTTCGATTTCGAAAATATCCCGGGCGTGATGTGCCGATCCAACCTGCGCGCGAAAGACAGCATCGGCGGTTACAATATCATCACGGTGGCCAACGGACAGGCTACTTTCGAGGAAAGGACGCCGCTCATCGGCAAAAACCGGCAATGGACGGCCCAGCCGCTAAGGAGTCATCATGCCCGTTATGATGCCGCCCCCTTTGAACGCCCGTCCTACGCCATGAACGATTCTTTCCCTGCGGTGAAAGCCCTCTGGACGTTCCAGGACAACAGCGACATCGGTTCCGGTATGGCGCTGGTGAAAAACCTGGTGATCTCCACCAATACTGCCGGCGAGGTGTACGCATTGCAGGCTGCCAACGGCAAAAAGAAATGGACCTTCAAAACCGGCGGTAAAGTGTATGCCACCCCGGTAGTCGATGGTGACAATATCGTAGTGGCTTCTTCCGACCATTATATCTACTGCATCGGGGCTTCCAGCGGTAAACAACGCTGGCGCTTCAAAACGGACAAACCGGTGGTGGCTAGCGCGCAGATCGCTAACGGTATCGCCTATATAGGCGCCTCCGACGGACGTTTCCGCGCTATCGACGTTGCCACCGGCAAGCTGGTATGGGAGTTTTCCGGTGTGAAAGGCTTCGTGGAAGACAAGCCCCTGGTATACCAGGGCAATGTGTACTTCGGCAGCTGGGGCAACGATTTCTACGCCCTCGACGCCGCTACCGGCACGCTGAAATGGAAATGGAACAACGGCGCCTCCAACCGCATGTTCTCCCCGGCCGCCTGCTATCCCGTGGGTGCACAGGGTAAAGTGTTCATCGTGGCCCCGGACCGCTACATGACGGCCTTCGACAGCCAGACCGGCAACGTTATCTGGCGTAAAACCGTGCCGGGCGTAAGAATGCGCGAATCCATCGGACTGGCGGCAGACAGCAGCCAGACGTTCATTAAAACGATGGACGGCAACCTGTATGGCGTATCTGCTGCGGCCGATACCATGCAGCTGCTGTGGAAATCACCCATCGAAATGGGTTATGAACTGAACCCCGCCGCAGCCGTGGAGCGCGATGGCGTTATCTTCACGCCTACACATTCCGGCGTGGTATATGCGGTGAACCGTAACGACTATACGCTGCTGTGGAAACACAAACTGTCCAACTGCCTGGTAAACGCTGTATTGCCTATCGGCAACAGGAAAGTGCTGGTAAGCACCATGGACGGGAAACTGGCTTGTATCGGTTACTAAACGTAAGGTATATATGAAAAGAGCGGGCTTCTCTAAAGGCCCGCTCTTTTTATTTAGATGAAAAAACTACCATTTTTACCCGGAGGCAGCGGATTATTCTGCATTTTCCAGTACCATCTGGAATAACTGCCGGCAGCCTGTGAGTCAAAGTCAGGATGGATCCTGCTGATCTGGTTGTTGCTGAAATCAGCATTATTGATAAATATATGCGCAATCTGCACCGGTAATTCGGTCAACCGGTTGTTTTGCATCCAGAAATCACCAAAGCGGGAGCCGCTGTCAATAGGCGGCAGCTCGGCAATCTGGTTGTGATGGCCATAAAAATCGGTCAGCGGTGCGTTGAAAATGGATGGGTGAAGCTCCGTCAGCTGGTTATGAGAGATATCCAATACACGCGTGGTGAACTCACAGTGGGTCATTTCGAAAGAAGACAGCTCGTTGCGCGACAGGTTCAGTTTTTCCCATGCTATGGGTTGCCCGGATGAAACCGTGGCCAGCTGACGGGTATCTACTTCCTGTATTTTATTGGAACGCAGCAGCAGCTCTGATAATTTGTATTTGCCCAGGAAATAGGGGAAGTTGGTGATCAGGTTGCTGCTGAAATCCAGCTGGTCCAGCTTGGGTAGTCGTGTCAACGCTTCGGGAACGGCTGTCAGTTTGTTGTTCCGGGCCTCGAGCAGGATCAGCTGTTGCATGTCAAACACCGCATCGGGAATGGCGGTCAGCTGATTGTTGCTTAACATCAGCCCCATCAGGTTTTTCAGTGATTTTAACCAGTCCCAGTTTTTTAGTTTTATGCCGGTTGCATCCAGTGATTTCAGGTGTACCAGCGATTGCAGCGAATCTTCCACCGCCAGCGTGTTGTGGGCTATGTGTAAAGTATGCAGTTGCGTGAGTGTGCCGATAGACGCCGGTATCTCGATATGACAGCCGTTGAGCCGCAGGTGTTTTACACCCGGCATCTCCGCGAAAATGGGAATGGCCGTGGCGATATCGAAGCCTTTGCAGTTTTCGAAATCCCAATCGGCGATCTGCGTGAAGAAAGCTATTTCCGGCGGCAGGGTAATATTTTCAATACCCTTCATGCTGAAGGAATCCGCTTTTACTTTACTGATGTTGCTGTTGGAACCGGCCACCAGCTGGTACATAAGTCGGAACATCACTTCGTCCACATCTTTATTGGAAACGATGCGTTGTAATTTTGAACTCACGTTACCGCCTACACGTAAGGAAATTTTACTGCTTTTTACCTGTTGCCGGAATGCCTGTGAACCATATTTGTCATACAGCTTCTCTGCCTTTTTATGGATCGTTTTGTCCGGGTGGGCCAGCATGACCACGGCGAGCAGCGTCTGGATGATTTTATTGGCGCCGCCGGTTTCGATGATCTCGAAGGCCAGCTGGTAGTTGTCCGGATCGTTGGAGGTGAAGAGGCGCATCAGCTGTGTGTTGGCAGCTTCGTTGTCGTCTTGCAGCAGCCAGTGATCGTCTTTGTTGATCAGCACGTCCTTGAGCTGGTCGGTGGTGATGACCTGGCAGCCGGTGTCCAGCAGGGGCATGAGGTCTTCCATGGTGGTACCGGCACCGATCACTACAATGGTATTGCTGTCTGGCTGTTTATTGCTGGCGGAAATACCATACTGTTCCAGTTTTTCATTGATGGATTTCTGGCTTTCTCCTTTGGGCCTGGCCAGTAAATAGAGACGGGGATGCTGTTGGGCGGCAATGGCGTTGGCCAGCTGGTTGGGCAACAGTTCAGTGATGGCTGGTACTACCTTCAGGTGAATGCCGAACAGCAACTGTAAATGAAGGTCGCTATAGTTTTTATCTTTTACTTTCAGCCGGAATTGCGGAAGTGTTTCTTTGAAAGCGTCATGTATCTGTACCTGGCGGGTGGTGGCCAGGCACAACGGCGTCCTGTGCGGGGCCGCGCGCCAGAGGCCATCATAGCCAATATCGATCTTACGGAGTTTGTCGAGCAGCGGCATATGCTGAAGGGATAATAACAGGTAGTAGTCATCTTCGGAAACGGTGATGTCCAGCTCCTGAAGGTCCGGTAATGCCGTTAGCAGTGCCAGGATCTCAGGAACCAGGCCGGTCATCTTATCTTTAGCAATCGTCAGGTGCGTCAGGTGCTTCAATAGCTGCAGATTATCCGGAAAAGCCTTACCACGCCAGTTGCTCAGATTTATCGAACGAAGCGCCGGTAGCTGTGCCAGCAGCGGCAGCCCTTTGTTGACATCCATACTGCTGATGTTGAGCCGGATGCTTTCCAATTGTTGCAGCTGAATGATTTCCGCTGGTAGTGTCTTTATTTTGTTAGTTGAAATGTTGAGGAACTTCAAATTCTTCAGGGAATAGAGGGAGTTGGGCAACACAGTCATTTTTGTGACGTGGATTCCTACCTCTTCTGCGTTGGGGTACTGCAGGAAAATATCGTCCGGAAGTTCGTCGAGCTCGTCCTTTTCGCCCCATTTGTCCCATATTTGCAGGTCTTTCTGATCTCCGTAGCGGATGAATTTACTCAGGTCTTTCATTGCATTACATTTTAGCGAGCAGCAACTTAGCTACTTCGGGTATGCTGTATAGTTTTTTAAGGCTTTTGTTGGTGGCGTTCACCAGGTCCTGCGCCATGGCCAGCCGGAGGTCGTTGGGGATGAAATCCAGCAGGATAAACGCTTTCAGGTTGGTGAAAGCTTTGTCGCTGAGGTCTTCTTTTGTATTGAGCAAATGGTTGGTGAGCCGGGTCATCATCACGGAGAGGATGTCCATACGTTTGGTCTGCCCGTCTACCAGCGCTTTGATCTGTCCTTCCATGATCTGGAAGTTGGGTGCGTTGAGGATGTCCTGCGGTGCGATGAGCTTATCGAGGTCCATGTTCACGAAGGTGATGAACGCGGAGGTGGTGGCTTCGTCGAGGCAGCCGTCACCCAGCATTTTCACCAGGTCGAGGTCCGCCCGCAGGTCGGCGATGGTTTCGAGCGACTGGAAGAACTGTACCAGTGAGCGTGGCGTAGTGCGCGCGCCGGTGACTACTTCCGGGTAGGTGAGGATGAAGTCGATGCCCCGGGGATCGATGCCGGCGCTTTCTGCCCAGCGTGCCCATGTTTTCACGTCAAACTCCATGGTGATGTGCATCATACGGGTAAGCATGGCGTCGTCCATGGTGGAAACGGAGTAATCGCCGCCATCGGGGTTGGCGGTGAGAACGATGATCCATCCTTCCGGGAAGCGCCAGCTGACTAATTCATAATTCTGCAGCAGTTGCATGATACCACGCAGGATGCGGTCGTCGGCGCGGTTTACGTCATCTATCAGGAAGATGCCGGGGCCTTTCTGTTTAGGTACCCAGTCGGGCGCCACAAACTGCGTGGCGGCGTTGTCGGTGAGCTGCGATATTTTGGGCATGCCCAGCAGATCGCCCATTTCTTCAAACTGGGCGGGGGCGATGTAGGTGAATTGGTAGCCTTTGCGCAGTGCGAAATCGCGTACCATTTCTGTTTTGCCGATACCGTGCAGGCCCCAGATACAGATGGGGGTAGGCCTGCGTTTGCCGGCATGTTCGGGGTTGTCGAAGTGCTGATGGGTTACATGTTCGAGCATTCTCTCCACCTGTTGGGCATTGACTTTTGTTCCGTAGGTGATGTAGTTGAATTGCGGTGTTTTCGTTGTTGTCATATTTTTTCGCAGTATCTCGGAATATAAGTTCAGGATGAAATCAGTTTGGCTTTTCTGCCGGGCAGTGCGCGGAACTCATCCGTATCGCTGCCGATGCCGTTGTTGCTGATGACCCACAGCAGCGGGAAACGCGCCGTGACGCTGGGCGCAGGCGCCACGCCATCGGTGAAATAGATCAGCCCGTCCGGGCGGAAGTTATCATTGCCATAGGCAATCGGCGGGTTGAAATCGGTGCCGCCGCGGCCCAGGATAAATTCAGGCGGTGTTCCCTTATAGGTGTACACCCGTTGTACGGCGGCGTCGCATTCGAGCACGTGTATTTCGGCGCCCTGCCGCCAGAGATGATGTACTTCGTTGAAAAAGGTAGCCAGCTCATCGCCGCCCACGCTGCCGGAGGTGTCCACCGCTATCAGCAGTTTTTTCTGTTTCCGGATTTTGATGCCGGGATTGGTGCCAAAGCGCCGGGAGGGACGTTTGAGCGTATTGCGCACTTTTGTTTTGCTGCTGCTTTCTGAAAAAAGCCGGATAACGCGGCGCCAGTCGACCAGCGGTTTGCTTTTGAGCAGGATGGAATCGAGGTAGGCCCTGAAGGAGCCGGGCAGCTTGCCGTAGCTTTTTTCACTGGTTTTGGAGCGGGCGATGTTGATAAGATTATCTATCTCAAGGCTTGTCAGGTCTTTGTCCAGCTGGCTGCGTTCGAAGATCTCTCTCCACTGGCGGTGCCGCTCCATCCCGTGGGAGGCTGCTGAGATAGAACACAGCATGCGCGCGCTATCACAGTCTTTATACAGCGTGTCGATGTTATCGCGCAGGTGCACCAGTTTCTCGTAATAATATTGCCATGTCTGGTTTTTTTCAAGATTTAAATCCGGAAAACCTTCCAGGAACACCGATTCCACCGGCAGCTGCGCCCGGTCGATGTACTGATTGACCACAATGTCCATGGCGATGTTGACCAGCAGGCGGTCGGCCGTCGGTTCCGATACCAGCGTATGTTTGAAAACGATGTGTAATACTTCATGTTTTACCACTCCATAACGGTGACGCTTATCCGTAAAAAAATGGTCCCAGAAGGTGGGGTTGATATAGAGCGTATGGCCCCTCTGGCGCAGTCCTACGGCCATGGTCTGTATCTCCGAATCCGGGTTGGTCACTTCTTTGTTGATGGCGGCAAAAAAGTGGGAATAGAAAGGCTCCTGCATCAATAGTTCTATGCTGGTCCGGGTAACTTCTTCCAATATTCTCCTATGGTCCATGACTGTGGGCGGGGTGGTTTGGGACAGCAAAATAGAATAAAAAGATTAATGCACAAAGGCGGACTGGAACAGATGGGCAGGATCTTTGTGCAAAAGGGCGCCGGTGCGATGTTTTGCAGGCATCAAATAATTCCTGCCGCGCACCGTTAATAGGAGTATATTTGCAACGTTTTTTATTTGCCAGGCTATTATGATTGCATCCATATTGACCAGACTGGAGTCATCCCGAAAAGAGCTGCTGGATCTGGGACTGAAGAATCCCCTTTTAAACTACAAGTTATCTGCCAGCAAAGGGTTACACATTGTCGACGAAGTATCCGCAGCGGTATATGAACTGCTGGTGGCGGAAAATAAGACGCTGACATTTCTTGACCGTCCGGATAAAAAAGCCGGACAGGCCGATGTGATGTACCAGGAGCAGCCTGCTGCCACTGGTAAAGACGCCGTACACGACACCAGGCTGCAGACCAACGAGTCGCAGCTGAACCTGCATACCCGTTTGCTCAATACCTACTATGCCGCCAGGATGAGCATAGAAGAACAGGGTTTTAACATCCTGTACCTGTCGCTCGGTATGCTGCAATGGTGCGAGGCGGGCAGTACAGAGCCGCGGCTGGCGCCACTGGTGCTGGTACCGGTGCAGCTGGACCGTTCCGATATCCGCGAACGTTTCCGGCTGAAATACACCCTGGAAGAAGTGGAGGCCAATATCTCGCTGGAAGCGAAGATGAAAGCTGATTTTAATATCAGTATGCCGGAGCTGCCGGAAACAGAAGATTTTAATATCACCGAATATTTCAACGCCGTAGCGGAAGCCGTGGATGGCATGCCCGGCTGGAAAGTAGAGCCCAACGCTATTGAGCTGGGCTTTTTCTCTTTCGGCAAATTCATGATCTACAATGACCTGGATGCCACCAACTGGCCGGGCGACAGCGGTCCGCTGAGCCACCCCGTGATCAACAGCCTGTTTGGCGGTGGTTTTTCCGATAATCAGCCCGGTGTTCCGGAAGATGCTTTTATCGATCATGAGCCGCGGGCCGATGAGCTGTTCCAGGTGGTAGACGCCGACAGTTCGCAGGTACTGGCCATGCTGGCCGTACAGGAAGGAAAACACCTGGTGATACAGGGCCCTCCGGGCACCGGTAAATCACAGACCATTACCAACATCATCGCTGATGCGGTGGGCAGGGGAAAAAAGGTGTTGTTCGTTGCCGAAAAAATGGCTGCGCTGGAAGTGGTGAAACGCCGCCTTGACAACATCCAGCTGGGAGAAGCCTGCCTGGAGCTGCACAGTCATAAAGCCAACAAAAAGGAATTACACCAGGAGCTGCGCCGCGTGCTGGAGCTGGGCCGGCCTTCCGTACAGAAGCTGCGGGAAGAAGTGCTGCTGCTCAACACGCACCGGCAGGAGCTGAATGAATACTGCCAGGCAGTAAACGAACCGGTAGGACAGAGCGGTCTTTCGGTACACCAGATCACCGGCTACCTGTTACGCATAAACGAAGAACTGGCCGGAAAGCAGTTGCCGGCGATCACGCCGCCGGACATGGCTTCCTGGGATGCCAGCGCCATGAACAAGGCAACGGCCATGGCCCAGCGGATACAGGCCTGCCTGAGCGAAGCAGGCATGCCGTCGCAGTTGTTGTTCCCTGGCAGCAGGCTGAATGTGTTATTGCCGCATCAGCAGGAAGTGCTGCAAAGGCAGCTGCAGGATACCGCCGTGGCGGTGCAGGACCTGCAACAAACCCTCGGTGCTATTGCCGGGAAGATGGGACTGCAGGTGCCCGACGATGTGCCGGGCATGCAGCAGCTGGTGCATGTATGCGACCTGTTGTCGCGCAAGCCCGACCTCAGCGGGCTGAATACCGGCAACAAAGCATGGTTGCTGCAGCAGCAGGATATTATTTCCTGGCTGGAAGCAGGCCGCCGCCTGACGGCCATTCATCAGGCTTACCAGGACATCCTGATACCGGAAGCTTTTTCGCAGGACCTGATGGAAGTGCGGCAGAATCTTTTGGCCCATGGCGACAAATGGTACAAGTTTATTATCGGTGCTTATAAGCGCAGCAACAAGCAGCTGGCCGCCCTTTGTAAAGGCACGTTGCCCCGGGACAATGCCGAAAAGCTGCAATACGTAGACAGTATCATGGAATACCGCCGGCATGACGCGTTGTTACAGGAACATGCCGCGCTGGCGCGGGACCTGTTCGGCGCACGCTGGCAGAAGCACCAGACCGACTGGGATGCGCTGGACACCGCTACGGCATATATAACGGATATGCATAAACGCATTTCCGCCGGAACTTGTCCCGAAGCGGTGTTGGATTGCCTGCATAAAAATATAGACCCTGCAGTGGCGGCAGCTGACCGCGACACGTTGCAGCAGGCGGGCGATAAGACGGCCGGCTTACAGGCCGGCGTGTTGCAACAGCTGGAGATGCCCGCTTATCAGTGGCCGGCGACCTTTGTTGCTGTTGCCCAACAACTGGGCGTGTGGAGAGACCGGCTGCCGGAGGTCCATCATACCATCGCGTGGAATAACATTACCGAAACGGCGGCGCAGGAGAACTTGTCCTGTCTTATTACCCCTTCGACAGACTGGCCGGAGGCTGCGCGCCTGCTGAAAACCGTATTACAGAAAACATGGTACGAATACCTGCTGGAGACAGCCGTGAAGGCGCATCCCGCCTTGCGCCGCTTCGACAGGGCGGGGCACGAGGAGCTGGTACAGCAGTTCCGCCGCCTCGACGCCATGAATTTACAATACAACCGTGCCCGCGCCGCGCTGAGCCACTGGGAGCAGATGCCCCGCATGGACGCCGGCGGCCAGGTGAACATTATCCGTACCGAGTTCAATAAAAAAGCACGGCATATGCCGGTGCGCAAACTCATGAAAGAAGCCGGCCTGGCCATACAGGCCATCAAACCGGTGTTCATGATGAGCCCTTTGTCCATCGCTAATTTCCTGCCGCCGGCGACACTGGAGTTTGACCTGGTGATCTTCGACGAAGCCAGCCAGGTGAGGCCGGTAGAGGCGCTGGGCGCCATCCTGCGCGGTAAACAGCTGGTGGTGGTGGGCGATACCAAACAGCTGCCGCCGACCAGTTTCTTCGACACCCTCACCAAAGAAGTGGAAGATGAAGAGAACATCACGGCAGACATGCAAAGCATCCTCGGTCTCTGCGACGCGCAGGGCGCGCCGCAGCGTATGCTACGCTGGCATTACCGCAGCCGGCATGAATCGCTGATTACTTTGTCGAACCACGAATTCTATGAGAACAAGCTGGTGATATTCCCCAGCCCCGGCTCCAAAGACAGCCGTGGCCTGGTGTTCCATCACCTCACAGATACCGCTTACGACCGGGGTAAAACCCGCTCCAACCCCAAAGAGGCCGAAACAGTGGCCGACGCCGTAATGGAACATGCGCGCCGTCATCCGGGGCTGAGCCTCGGTGTGGTGGCGTTCAGCACCTCCCAGCGCGAAGCGATCACCGTGGCGCTGGAAACGCGGCGCCGTAACAACCCCGAACTGGAATCCTTTTTCCGGCAACATGCCAATGAACCGTTTTTTGTGAAGAACCTGGAGAATGTGCAGGGCGATGAAAGAGACGTGATTTTTATCTCTATCGGTTACGGCCGTACGGAAGAAGGTTATGTGGCGATGTCTTTCGGGCCGCTGAACAACGAAGGCGGCGAACGCCGGCTCAACGTACTGATTACCCGCGCCAAATCACGTTGCGAGGTGTTTACCAATATCACTGCAGACGATATCGATCTGAACCGCACACAGAGCCATGGTATTGCCGCACTGAAGAACTTCCTGTACTATGCACAGCACGGGCGGCTGAATACCACTGTGGAAACCGGTCTGCCGGCCGACAGTCCTTTTGAGGAAAACGTGGCGGCCAAGCTGGAAGCAAAGGGGTATAGCGTCAGAAAGCAGGTGGGCTCCCGGGGCTTTTACATCGATATGGCTATTGCAGACCCGGACAATCCCGGCCGTTATATCCTGGGGATAGAATGCGACGGCGCTGCCTATCATTCCGCCCGTTCCGCCCGCGACCGTGACCGGCTGCGTCAGCAGATGCTGGAGGCCATCGGCTGGAAGATACACCGTGTCTGGAGCACCGACTGGTTCCGCAACCCCGGCAAAGAGCTGGACAGGCTGGTAGCGGCCATAGAAGCCGCCAAAGCCGGTCTCGCTGCAGATGACCAGGAGGCCGGAGCGGAGGTAGTACCGGCAGCAGCACCGGTGCTGAAGCGGGAAGTAGTGGAAGAAGATACCGATGAAGCGCCGATGTACGAGATCGCCACGCTGCCGGATGAGATCAGGGACCAGGAGTTTCATGCCACGCCTATCGGCAGCCTGTGTGACTGGATAGAACAGGTCGTGAACATAGAAAGCCCGGTACACTTCGACGAGGTGGCCCGCCGCATGGTAGAAGCAGCCGGTATTACGAGGGTGGGCCCCCGCATCCGGGAGATACTGCGCCATGCCGTCAGACATTCCGACGCCAGCAAACGCATCAAAATAAAAGGACAGTTCCTGTGGCATACGGCCCTGCCCGAACCAGTGGTGCGCAATCGCAGCCTGCTGCCATCCGGCGCCCGTAAGATCAACTATATTTCCGTGGAAGAAATGGGCGTGGCGCTGGAGAAGGTGGTGAAAGATGCTATCGCCATCCAGCGGGAAGACGCAGTGCCTTTTATCGCCAGGATGTTCGGCTACAGCCGCGTGACAGAAGAAATGAAAGAAGAGATCCTGAAAGCGATTGATATCAGCGTCGCCAATAATGTGGTACAACAGGAAGGCGACCTGCTGAAAGCGTAAACGAACAGCCTGTGTATCGGAACCGGACATATGTATATTTTGATTATACATATGTCCTTTCTTTTTATAGCTATGTCTGCATGGCATACTTTTGAGCAACTGTCCATGTGAGGGGAAGTGAAGCGGAAGTGATTCACCCTAAACTGTAAACACATGTTCAGGAACTATTTGCTGATTGCCTGGCGCAATCTTGTCAGGTACAAGTATTATACGCTGATCAATATCGCGGGACTGGCCATTGGTCTGGCTACCTGCTGGTTATTGCTTTTATATGTGCTGGGGGAGACCAGTTATGAAAACTTTTTCCCTGAGCGGGACCGGGTATACCGTGCGGTAAACGACGCTACCTGGTCTGGCGGCAGTCTGAATATTGCTACTACCTCTGCGCCCTTCGCCGCTTTGCTGAAAAAGGACTACCCTGAAATAGAAGAGGTGGCGCGGGTGCTGCCCGATGGCGGGAGCCTGCTGGACTACAACGGGAAAAAACTGCAGGTAGACGATATCTTTTTTGCTGACAGCACTTTCCTGAAAGTGCTGCCCTTTCCGCTGGAGGAGGGTGATGCCGGTGTTTGTATGTCGCAGCCCAATGCTTTGTTGCTGACCCATTCGCTGGCGAAGAAGCTGTTTGGCGATGCGTCCGCAGCCATGGGAAAGATGGTCCGCACGGAGGACAGTGCGTCCTTTTTCCAGGTGACCGGTGTCCTGAAAGACGTGCCGGCCAACTCCCATTTTAAGTTCAGTGCTTTGCGGGTACTGCCGGCAGGTTACAATGCCGACGGATGGCAGAATTTCGACGTATATACGTACCTGTTATTGCGCAAAGGAGGGGATATCAAATCGCTGGAAAGCAAGCTGCCGCAGTTTGGCGACCGGTATGTGATACCGCAGATGGGCAGCGGCGTTACCTATCACATGAAATTGCAACCGCTGACATCTATCCATTTGCATTCGCATCTGGGATACGAGATGGGGCCTAACGGGAATGTGCTTTACGTGTATGTGTTCCTGTTTGTGGGGCTGCTGATTTTAGTTATTGCATGCATCAATTATATGAACCTGGCTACGGCCCGTGCTGTGGGCCGTGTAAAAGAAGTGGGTGTGCGTAAGACCCTGGGATCGGGAAGAGAAGAGATTGCCCGTATGTTCATGGCAGAATCGCTGCTGCTTACTTTAATTTCCGCTGTGGTGGCCCTGGGGCTGGTGGTGCTGGCGTTGCCGTACTTCAATCATTTTGCGCACCGGCAGCTGGTGTTGTGGCAGTTCGGCGTAGCCCGCACCGTTGGAGCGGTATTGTTGCTGGTACTTTTTACAGGGTTGATAGCGGGTATTTACCCGGCTGTGTTTATGTCCGGTTTCCGGGTGATCAGCGCGCTGAAGGGCCGGCTGAGCGGCAGCAGTCACGCTGGTTTCCGCAAAGGGCTGGTCACTTTTCAGTTTATGATTGCCATTGTGCTTACCGCCAGCACGCTGGTGGCGTACGATCAGCTGCAATATGTGATGCATACGAACCTGGGCTTCAATAAAGAGCAACTGCTCTCTTTCCACCTCAATGATGTGCCGTCCCGTAATAATATTCCCGCGATCAAGCAGCAGTTGCTGAGTAATCCGCTGATACAGGACGTGGCGGCGGTCAACAATCCGATAGGGCGTAATGATCTTAGCTCCAACGGCTTCTTTTTTGAACAAACGGATGGCAGTATTTCCACGTCTTCCATCCTGGCGCAGCGGCTGATGGCAGATGCTGATTTCGTTAAAACCATGGGCGTGAAGATGGCCGACGGCCGTAATTTTTCGGACACCGGTAATGCCGACCGTTTTCATGCGGTGCTGGTCAATGAAACGCTGGTGAAAAATTTTAACCTGAAAAACCCACTGGGCAAGCGGGTACAGTTTAAGATCGACAATCTGGGCAACCGTGCGGAACGGGTCGTAGTGGGCGTAGTCCGTGATTTTCATACGTATTCGCTGCAGCATAAAATAGCGCCGCTGGTAATAGAGATGGCGCCTTTCCCTGAAATGGAAGACAACCTGTATGTGCGGGTGAGCCCGAAGAACATTCCTGCCGCGCTGGCGCATATCGAAAAAGTATATAAGCGTTTTGACGTCTCACATCCTTTCACCTATCAGTTCCTGGATGACAGTTTTGCCAAACAATATGCCGGGGAGCAGCAGCAGGAAAAGATATTCCTGATGTTTACCGTGCTGGCGCTGGCGATTGCCTGTCTGGGGCTTTTCGGGCTGGCGGCTTTCACGGCGGTGCAACGTACCCGAGAGATCGGCGTACGTAAAGTGCTGGGCGCTTCTTCCGGTAGTATTGTGCGGATGTTGTCGCAGGATTTCCTGCGGCTGGTGGTGATTGCGGCCGTACTGGCGTTCCCGTTATCCTGGTGGATCATGGACCGCTGGTTGCAGAGTTTTGCTTACCGTACCGGTATCAGCATATGGGTGTTTGTGCTGACAGGTGTAGGTGTCACCATAGTAGCGCTGCTGACCGTCAGTTATCACGCATTGCGGGCGGCCATGGCCAACCCGGTGAAGAGCCTGCGGGCCGATTGATTATGCGGTCCGGAAGCAGCGCATGCTGATGCTGCCGTTCTGAATTTCTTCGTAGGTGAATTGAATTTCTTCGTTTTTATTGACCAGCCCGAGGGTATAGAGCATCGGGAGGTAGTGGTCGTTTGTGGGGATGGACAGCTGTGCGGCCGTTCCGAGCGTGTGATAGTTGATCAGATCGTCGAATGCCTTGTGCTCCAGTTTCTCTTTGACGAGCTGGTCGAAGGAGATGGCCCAGTCGAAAGGTTTGGCGTCGTTGGCAAAGGAGACCTGGCGCAGGTTATGGACGATGTTGCCGCTACCCATGATGAGTACGCCTTTGTGACGGAGGGCCCGTAATTCTGTGGCCAGTTTAAAATGATATTCCGGCGGTTGGTGATAGTCGATGCTTAACTGGTACACCGGGATGTCTGCCAGCGGGTACATATGTTTTAATACCGTCCATGCGCCGTGGTCGAGGCCCCATTGATGATCTTCCACCACGTTGGCGGAGGTGATCAGGTCTTTTGTTTCGTGAGCCACTGCAGGCGCGCCGGGAGCGGGATACTGCACGGCGTACAGTGCTTCGGGGAAGCCACCGAAATCGTGGATGGTCTGAGGTCGTGGCGCCACCAGTACATGGGTGCCTTTGGTGAGCCAGTGTGCAGAAATGACCAGGATGGCGCGTGGCCTGTCGGGTACCTGCTGCCCCATTTGCGTGAGGGCACGGGTAAAAGCATTGTCGCTGATACCGTTCATGGGGTTACCGTGTCCGATAAACATGACCGGCATTGCTTTCTCAGCGGTTTTCAGGTCGCTGGTAATATGATGAAGACCCTGCATAACATTTGGTTATTTAGTTATTTAGTTATTTTATTATTGATGGTGTACCCAGGTTGCGGTGTGGATGCCCAATAAATAACCAAATATCAAAATGAAAAAATATTAAAATTTATTGGCGAAATCCGCCAGTGTAACTCCTTCCAGTTTCCGCAGCAAGGCGCCTTCTATGTCTTTATACAGTTCGTCGAGATGCTGATTGATCTGTTTACCTACGGGGCAGTCGGGATTGGGATGGTTACGGCTGTTACCCAGCAGCGAGGTTTGTTGCACAGCATGATAAACATCTGACAGCAGGATGGCTGCGGCGGGTTTGGCGAGGGTGGCGCCCCCGTTTTTCCCTTCTTTGCTTTCCACCATGCCATGGTTGCGCAGGTTGCTGATTTCCTTTCTGACCAACACCGGGTTGATATTGATGCTGCCGGCGATGTAGTCGGACGACAATAGGGTCCCGTCTTCCTTCGCGAGGAGCGTCAATATATGTAAGGATATGGGAAACCGGGCGTTGTTCATTCTGTAATTCTATTTATTACAGTACAAATGTACACCAAACGGCGGGAAATGAAAAATTTATCCTGATGGGGCGGGGGCGGTTATCGCTGGCTATAGAAGTAGATTACACTGGCGATGATTAAAAGTATGATAATCAACGCAATAACGCATCCGTTGCGGCTGGGCTTCTTCACCGCGCTGGTCAGTCCGCGGGCCTGCAGCAGTGCTTCCACGGTATCTTTGGACTGCTGAAGGGAGTTTTTGGTGTCCGGCAGTTTGTTGATTTCGGTGTGGTAATATTTGATGCCATGGAGTTTGCCGCTGCTGAGGCTTATCTGGATGGCCTTTTCGGCAATTGCGCGCACAGCGGAGGTGGTTTTGCCGGAGCGGCCGGCAGTATCGGGGGAAATCACCCGCTGGCAGTTATGGCAGATCACCATTACATTAAACGGATCTTTTTCGGGAACAGTGCGTATCAGTTCTTTACTGCCGCAATAGGGGCAGATAGTTGGTGGAATTGATGTCATTAACAGTTTTTAGGATTCCCTTTAAAGTAAAGAAAAATTACGAATTACGAATTACGAATTGAGGGTTCGCTTTTGAAAAGGTCACTAAGTAACCGCTCTGTCAGGCAGCCCTCAATTTGTAATTCGTAATTCGTAATTCGTAATTTTTCAGGGTTTCTTCAGGCGGTCTTTAAACACCTTTTTGAATTTTTCCAGTTTGGGTTTGATGACGAAGGTGCAATAAGGCTGCCGTCCGTTCAGGTTATAATAGTCCTGGTGATAGTTTTCTGCCTTATAGAAGGTGGTAAGCGGGGCTATTTCTGTCACGACCGGTTTATCGTAAGCGCCGGACCCCTGCAGCTTCTTCAGGTAGAATTCGGCTTTTTCCTTCTGTTCGGGCGTATGGTAGAAAATGACCGAGCGGTACTGGGTACCCACATCGTTGCCCTGGCGGTTAAGCTGGGTGGGATCGTGGCTTTCCCAGAAGGCCTGCAACAGTTCGTCGTAGCTGATTTTAGCCGTATCGTAGGTGACCTGGATAACTTCCGCGTGGCCGGTATTGCCTTCGCATACCTGTTCATAGGTAGGATTGGGCACAGAACCACCGGCATAACCGGATTCTACTTTGAGCACGCCGTCGAGGTATTGAAACTGGGCTTCCGTGCACCAGAAGCAGCCGCCTCCGAAAGTGGCTTTTTCTACATGTGTATTATTGGGTATTTCCATATCTCCGGGTACTTTTTCTTTTTTGTTTTGCGCACAGGCGAAGAACGCCAATGTTACGAAAAAGATGAATATTGAGTATTTTCGCATAAAATAATTGTTTAAAAATACCGTCTTTTTTATATATATAAAAAGCGGCACTGTAGCGGTATTTCAGGGCCTTTTCTTAGATTTGCATCCCCTGTTTCAATAATAATTTACGTAAAAAATGATGCAGGTTAGGCGACAAGTTAGTAACTTTAACATTCTTTTTTAGCCAGAAGGAACCCATTAGGGCCTGAAAGCCCTCAAAAAAGCAGTCAGCAGCAGCAGCAATATAGATAGAAACACCGGGCAACCGGATACTATTGATAGTACAATGACAAACCGATGAGAAAGAATTAATTTTATTCCCAGCACACTTCTTCCCAGGCAGCTACAGCGCTTAATGTAGCGGCATATTTTTTATTTACTGGCTCCGGCGGAAGCCGCAGCGCATTTCATTTCAACCGGCAGCATACTTCTGTTGTTGTAAGTTTGTGCCGTTCAACTAAATATATTATCACTTGAAATATTTTCCTGAGTCTGCGTTGGTGCAGTTGGAATTCGATAAAATACAAGCATTGCTCCAGGACCACTGTAAAACGGAACTGGGCACGCAAATGGCTATTGATCTCCGTTTGCATACGCATATAGACTACGTAAAAGCCGCTTTGCAACAGGCGCATGAATATAAACAGCTGATCCTGTTGCAGGAGCATTTTCCCAATGATCACGTCCTGAACCTGCATACCGAATTACGGTTGCTGTCTATCCAGGGCGCTGTGCTGACCGGCGATCAGGCGATGTCCATCCGCAAACTGGCGGAAAGCATGCATAGCATTGTCCGGTTTTTTGACCACGACCGCCGTATTCAGTACGCCGGCCTGTATGATGTGATCAAGGACACTTATTATGAGAAAAAGATCACAGCGCTTATTGATGAAGTGCTGGACGAAACCGGTCAGGTACGCGACAACGCTTCTCCGGAACTGGCTAAGATCCGTATCTCCCTGTTCCGCAAGAGGACAGAACTGCGCCGCGTATTTGAGCGCATCCTGCAGAAGTTGCAGAAGCTGAATTACCTGGCCGACCAGGAAGAGGCTTTCCTCAACGGCAGAAGGGTGGTGGCTATCTACGCCGAAAACAAACGCATGATCAAGGGGATCATCCATGGGGAGTCCGATACCCGTAAAACCGCTTTCCTGGAGCCGGAAGAAACGATCGAACTGAATAACGATATCCAGTCGCTCGAAAGAGAAGAGGGGCGGGAAGTGTACCGTATTCTGAAGGCGCTGACCGGTTCCCTGAGCGGTTATAACGAACTGCTCAACGGTTATCACCAGATACTGGGCACTTACGACTTTATCCGTGCAAAGGCAAAGCTGGCGCTGGACATGGACGGCAATTACCCGTCGCTGGTACCTCACGCGCAGCTGCACCTGATACAGGCTTACCATCCGCTGTTATTGTTATATAACCGCAAAAACAGCAAGCCTACGGTGCCGGTGAGCCTCAGTCTCGATAAAGACGCGCACATACTGGTGATCAGCGGTCCCAATGCCGGCGGTAAAACGGTGACGCTCAAGACCATCGGCCTGATACAGCTGATGCTGCAGTCCGGCCTGCTGGTACCGGTGCATCCGTCGTCCCAGCTGGGCATATTCAAACAGCTGATGATCCATATCGGTGACACCCAGTCGCTGGAATTTGAGCTGAGCACCTATAGCTCTCACCTGAAGAACATGAAGTATTTCATGGAGACTGCCAACGGCAGGACCCTGTTCTTCATCGACGAGCTGGGTAGCGGTTCGGACCCTAACCTGGGCGGCGCCTTCGCGGAGGTGATCATGGAGGAGCTGGCCAAGAAACACGCTTTTGGCGTGGTGACCACCCACTACCTCAACCTGAAAGTGATGGCCAACAAAGTAAAGGGCATCATCAACGGGGCGATGGGCTTCAATGAAGAGACCCTGATGCCGATGTATAAACTGATGATCGGTAAACCCGGCAGCTCTTATACCTTTTCTATTGCAGAAAGGATCGGCCTGAACCCGGCACTCATTGCCCGGGCCAAAAAGCTGGTCGACGAGGGGCATTTCCAGCTGGATAAACTGCTGAACAAAGCAGAGCAGGACCTTCAGAAAGTAGAAAGCAAAGAGAAAGAACTGCAAAAGCTGGTCAAAGAAAACGAGAAGCTGAAGCGCGAATACGAAATCCTGTCCGATAAGGAGAAGAAACATCAGCAGATCACCTTCCTGAAACTGCAAAACCAGATCAAGGAAAACGATCTCGCCTATCTGAAGGACATGGAACGTAAGCTGAAGCAGATAGTGGTGGAATGGAAACGTGCCAGCGACAGCAATGACAGAGAGAAAGTGATGAAACAGGCAGAGATCCTGCTGTTCCGTCGCAGGGAAAAACAGATCAACGAAAAGCACAACAAAAAAGTGCAGGACAAATTCGAGGAGGTAGGCCGCGAGGTAAAGGTAGGTGACCAGGTGAAGATCCTGACCAACCGCCAGGTGGGCCGCCTGATAGAAATCCGGGAGAAGCGCGGTATCGTACAGCTGGGTAATATTCCGATCAACGTAAAGTTGAGCGACCTGGTGGTAGTACGGGAGAAGCCGGCAGAACCCGTTGACTGATCACTTCAAAAACCATTTCAAACATGGAAGTAACAAAAGCAGGAAAGATAGCAGATATACCCATGTACCGTCTTGAGGATTGTGTGGATGGTATGCCGTTTTTTATCGGTGAGATAACAGGTGATTGTGAAGAGGAAGTGGAGCATTGGGGCACACCGCACCGGCATAACGGGTTCAGTATCGACATACTGCTGAAAGGGACTATCCGCCAGGCTATTGATTTTAAACAATATGAAGTAACTGCGCCCGCCATCATGCTGATGGAACCTGACCAGGTCCATCAGCATGCCATCGGGGACGATGTGGAGATCATTAATATATCCTTTACGCCGGACTTCCTGGTGCCCGAGATGCGGGGTGTGATCAGTTGCTGGCATTGTATTTTTAATTCCGGTATGGTGCCGCTTACGGAGGAGCAGCTGGAAGAGCTGCTGGCTTATGCGCGGATGCTGAAGCGGGAATATGAGAGTGATAAGGCGCGCAAGGAAGCGATACTCCGTAACCTGCTGAATGCGCTGGTCATTGCCATTGGCCGTATCTCTGAGCCCTCCAATGCATGGCTGAACGTAGAGAACTCCCAATATAATATGGCCCGTCAGTTCAAAGTGCTGGTAGACCAGCATTTCCATGAAAAGACACAGGTGTCTGATTATGCCGAAATGTTGTTCGTAACGCCCGGACATTTAAATGACACAGTGAAAAGCCTGCTGGGCAGAAATGCCAAATATGTGATTGATGAAAAAAGAATGATGGAGGCCAAGCGGTTGTTGTACTGGGGAGAACACTCCGTAAAACAGATTGCGGCACGCCTGAATTTCGAGGATGATGCTTATTTTAACCGGTTTTTCAAGAAACATACGGGACTTACGCCGGCCTCGTTCCAGAAGACGACCCGTGAAAAGTACAATTAAACCCGTAATAATTTAAACGTCCGTTAACATTATTGTATTAATTTTGCATCGTTGTCAATAAGAAAATGATGTTGCCCGTACATCATTTAAAAAATTTGAAAACCATGGAGATTCATTAGCAGTTCAACTGCAATGCCCTTTCTTTTTTATTTTACTTACAGAAGTAACATTTTGTTGCGTGCTTACGTATAACCAGCTGTGAAGTTATGCGTGGCCCGAAGCCGCAACGTTGACTGCCTGTATTTTCCTCCCGAACGCTGTTTACTAAAACTGCTGCTGTGAAGCAATGTGAGTTGTATTGTCTTCGCACCGGAGAGGGAACAAATTGTCGTATGATTAAAAAAACAAGTATGAAACCAAAAAGATCCGTTTTTGCAAACTTGCCGGCAGGCTTACTCTATAGTGTCGTGATTCTTTCCTTGTTGTCTGGCTGCGGCGCTTCTGAGGCGCACCAGGGAGGACAGCAGGCGGCAGCTTTACCGGTATTGAAACTGAATGCAGTACCTGCCACTACTTACCGCGAATACAGCGCAACGCTGGAAGGCCGTGTTAATGTGGATATCCGCCCGCAGGTGGAAGGTATACTTGATAAGATTTATGTAGATGAAGGCGCTTATGTGAAGGCCGGTCAGCCGTTGTTTAAAATCAACGACCGGGTGTACACAGAAGCTCAAAGCAACGCGAGCGCCACACTGCTGGCCGCTAAAGCGAACCTGGAGAAAGCGCAGCTGGAAGTAGACCGTCTTACCCCGCTGGTAAAAAACAATGTAGTAGGCGAAGTACAGCTGAAAACAGCGCAGGCCAACTACCAGGCGGCCAAAGCTGCCGTAGGGCAGGCGCAGGCTCAACTGGGCAGCGCAGGCATCAACGTAGGCTATACGCTGATCACCGCGCCGGTGAGCGGTTATATCGGCAGAATCCCTTATAAAGTGGGAGCGCTGGTAGGCCGTGCAGAGCCGCAGCCACTGACCGTGCTGTCTGACGTAAACCAGATGTACGCTTACTTTTCCATGAGCGAAGCCGACTTCCTGAAATTTAAAAACGAAACTGCCGGCAACAGCATTGCTGACAAAGTAAAACAGTTGCCGCAGGTAGAACTGAAACTGGCAGACAATACCATCTACAGTGAAAAAGGAAAGATAGAAACCATGGAAGGTCAGTTTGACAAGACCATGGGCGCTATCAGCTTCCGGGCTACCTTCCCGAACGGTGCAGGACTGCTGCGTACCGGCAATACCGGTAAGATCCGCATCCCTGAGCAATTCACCGATGCCGTGGTGATCCCGGCGGAAGCTACTTATGAGCTGCAGGACAAAGTGATGGTGTTTATCGTAGCCGACAGCAACAAAGTGACAGGTGTTCCCATTACTATATCCGGTAAAAGCGGTAACTACTATTTTGTGGAGAAAGGAGTGAAGTCCGGTCAACAGATCGTTTACTCCGGCCTGGACCGTCTGCACGACGGTACGGTGATTGCTCCGCAACAGATGTCACTCGACAGCCTGCTGAAAGTAAAACCGCTCTAATGTTTCGTGATGCATCCGCAAAGCGGGGCGCCAGCCACTGATGGCATTGCGCTTTGCGGATAACCCTCATTCTTCATCATCTTTTCCGGTGATGCTTAAATGCTATTGACTTTATGTTTAGAAAATTCATAGAACGGCCAGTATTGGCTACCGTTATATCCATCCTCCTGGTCTTACTGGGAATACTGGGGCTGCTGACCCTCCCCATGAGCCAGTTCCCGGACATTGCGCCACCCAGCGTGGCAGTAACGGCCTCTTATCCGGGCGCCAACTCCGAAGTGGTGGCCCGTTCCGTGGCCACGCCTATTGAAGAGGCGGTGAACGGTGTGGAGAACATGACTTATATGACCTCCACCTCCAACAACGATGGTTCCATGACGCTCAACGTGTATTTCCGTTTGGGCACCGATCCGGACCTCGCTGCGGTGAACGTGCAGAACCGTGTGGCCAAAGCCACCAGCCAGTTGCCTGCAGAGGTGATACAGGCGGGTATCAGCACCCAGAAAGTACAGAACAGTATGATCATGGTGGTGAACCTGCAGAGTGACAAGCCGGAGTACAATGAGACCTTCCTGCAGAACTATGCGAAGATCAACATCATCCCGGAGATACAGCGCGTGAAAGGGGTAGGCCAGGCCATGGTGTTTGGCGCCAAAGACTACTCCATGCGTATCTGGTTGCGCCCCGACCGGCTCACAGCCTATAACATGTCTCCGCAGGAAGTGCTGGGCGCTATCCGCGACCAGAACCTGGAAGCGGCCCCCGGCCGTTTCGGTGAAGGCAGCCAGGAGTCTTTCGAATATGTGATCAAATACAAGGGTAAGCTCAACAAAGATCAGCAGTATGAAGACATCATCCTGCGTGCTAACCCGGACGGTTCTGTGCTGCGCCTGAAAGACGTAGCCCGCGTGGAGTTTGGTTCCTTCACTTATGGTAGCGATACCAAAGTGAACAGCAAATACGGTATCGGTATCGCGATCAATCAGACTGCTGGTTCCAACGCGAACGAAATCCAGGAGACCATCAACAAGCTGATGGAAAAATCAGCAAAGAGTTTCCCGACAGGTATCGAGTATTTCAATATCTACAGCACCAAAGAATACCTGGACGAGTCTATTGACCAGGTGAAACATACACTGGTAGAGGCTTTTATCCTCGTGTTTATCGTGGTGTTCATCTTCCTGCAGGATTTCCGTTCTACGCTGATCCCTGCGATAGCCGTACCGGTGGCCATTATCGGTACCTTCTTCTTCATGAAGTTGTTCGGCTTCTCTATCAACCTGCTGACGTTGTTCGCGCTGATCCTGGCGATTGGTATCGTGGTGGATGACGCCATTGTGGTGGTGGAGGCGGTCCATGCGAAGATGGAGAAAGGGGCCAACCCGCGTATCGCCACGTTGTCGTCCATGCAGGAGATCTCCGGTGCCATCATCTCCATTACGCTGGTGATGTCTGCCGTGTTTATCCCGGTAGGTTTCATGGAAGGTCCTGCGGGCGTGTTCTACCGGCAGTTTGCCTTTACGCTGGCCATCGCCATCCTGATCTCGGCATTGAACGCTTTGACGCTCAGTCCTGCGCTTTGCGCCCTGATCCTGAAGAACAACCATGCCGATCATGGACAGGAGCACGGTAAACTGAATGGTCATGCACCGCAGCCGAAAAGCTTTGGTAAACGTTTCTTTGCCGCTTTCAATACCGGCTTTAACGCGATGACCGAGAAGTATGCGCGCAGCCTGCAGTTCCTCATCAAACGTAAATGGTTAACGATCGGGGGACTGGTGATCATCGGCGGCGTTACTTTCTGGATGATGCGTACCACGCCTTCCGGCTTTATTCCCACCGAAGACCAGGGCTTTGCGGTATATGCCGTGACCATGCCTCCCGGTTCTTCCCTGGAACGTACCAGGCAGGTAGTAGATAAAGTGGAGCATATTGTGAAAGACCTGGAGTCTACGAGCTCTTACCTGAGCGTGTCCGGTTTTAACTTCCTCAGCAACTCCAGCAGCGCCACTTCCGGTGTAGGGTTTATTAAACTGAAGCCGCACGCCGATCGTGGTCAGATCAAAAATATGGATGCACTGATGGGTATGTTGCAGGCTAAGTTTGCCGCCATTCCCGAAGCCAGCATTTTCGTGTTCAACATGCCTACCGTGCCGGGCTTTAGTAACGTAGCCGGTTTTGAGGTGGTATTGCAGGACCGTACCGGCGGATCGCTGGATAAACTGGGTGGTACCGCTTACGGATTTATCGGTGAGCTGATGAAACGTAAAGAGATTGCTTTCGCCTTCACTACTTTCAATAACGGCCACCCGCAGTATGAAATAGAAATTGACGACCGTAAAGCCAAGCAGCTGGGTATCGCCGTGAGCGAAATCCTGCAGACCATGCAGGTGTATTATGGTAGTATGTTTGCGTCTGACTTCAACCGTTTTGGCAAGTACTATCGCGTGATCGTACAGGCCGACGCCGAGCAGCGTAAAGACCCGGGCTCACTGGATGGGGTATACGTAAAGAACCAGTTTGGAGAGATGGTGCCTATCAACACCGTGGTATCACTGAAACGCGTATACGGACCGGAGACCGTGACCCGTAACAACCTGTTCAACGCCGTTACCATCAATGGCCAGGCGAAGCCGGGCTTCAGTAGTGGCGACGCCATCAAGGCGGTAGAAGAAGTGGCCGCGCAGTATCTGCCGAGAGGTTACACCTACGAATGGGTGGGCATGACCAAAGAAGAGATCAGCGCCGGTAACCAGTCCACCATCATCTTCACGCTGTGTCTGATATTCGTGTACTTCCTGCTGGCTGCGCAATACGAAAGTTACATCCTGCCGCTGGCGGTGATCCTCTCCATACCGTTGGGTATCTTCGGTGTGTTTGCGTTCATCAACATGTTTGGTATCGATAACAATATATATGTACAGGTAGGCTTAATCATGTTGATAGGGCTGCTGGCGAAAAACGCCATCCTGATCGTGGAATACGCGGTACAGCGAAGACGCAGTGGCATGGGACTGGTAGCATCCGGTATCCGTGCGGCCCGCCTGCGTCTGCGCCCTATTCTGATGACGTCCTTCGCCTTTATCGCAGGTCTGTTGCCGCTGATGCGCGCTACCGGATCGTCCGCGCTGGGTAACCGTTCCATCAGTACCGGTGCTGCCGGCGGTATGCTTACCGGTGTAGTGTTGGGCGTGTTTGCCATCCCGGTATTGTACGTGATATTCCAGTTCCTGCAGGAAAAAATCAGCCGCAAGCCGATTGTGACAGCGGAAGAGAAGAACGCGGAGATTGCCGAACTGGTACACTAATACTCAACAGATCTATTACCAGAAACAGAAAAAAGACAGATGAATACCAGATATAGCACCTTTATAATTTTGTTGTTGTCCTTAGTTGTAGGGTTAGCAGCTTGCCGGGTAGGCCGCAATTACGAGCGGCCCCCGGTGGCGCTGCCCAGCCAGTTCGGCAACGTAGCGCCTTCCGACAGCAGTATTGCTGAAATGGAATGGAAACGATTCTTTTCTGACGCCACCCTGCAGCAGCTGATCGACAAAGCCCTTACCGGCAACTACGATTTACAGCTGGCCGTAAAAAGGGTAGAAGCGTCGCAGGCTTACCTGAAGCAGGCCAAAGCCGCATGGCTGCCGGCGTTCAACGCCACCGCCACTGCCAATACCAATTTCCCGTCCAAGAACAGTTTCACCGGTATGAACCTGAGTAATTTCAACTTTGGGGACCATATCGAAGACTACAATCTCGGCGTGGGCATGTCCTGGGAGATTGACGTATGGGGTAAAATCCGCCGTCAGCGTGAGGCCGCACAGGCCACGCTGTTACAGTCCTACGAAGGACAGCGTGCGGTTCAGACCGGCCTGGTGGCCGCCATCGCCAGCAGTTATTTCAACCTGCTGATGCTGGACAACCAGCTGGCCATCGCCAAACGTAACGTAGAGCTGAGCGATACCATCGTACAGATGATCCGCCTGCAGAAAACTGCCGGTGAAGTGACCGAGCTGGCCGTACAACAGGCCATCTCCCAGAAGCAGACAGCCGCCTTGCTGGTACCCCAGCTGGAGCAGGGCATCGGCATCCAGGAGAACGCCATCCGTATCCTGACCGGTGAACTGCCGGCGCCTATCAGCAGGACCAGCCGCCTGCATGATTTCCAGGTAGCCGATTCACTCCCTACCGGTATCCCGGCCGCCATGGTAAGCCGCCGTCCGGACGTGAGGGCTGCTGAAATGGGGCTGGTGGCCGCCAATGCCCGTGTAGGCGCAGCACAGGGTAATATGTACCCTTCACTGAACATCACCGCCAACGGCGGCGTGAACGCCTTCAAAGCCAGCAACTGGTTTACCCTCCCTGCCTCATTGTTTGGTACCGTGGCAGGTAGTATTACTCAGCCCATCTTCCAGCGCCGTGCCCTGAAAACACAGCTGGAAGTGGCCAAAATAGAGCGCGAGCAGTCAGTGATCTCCTTCCGTCAGGCTACGCTCAACGCCGTCGGCGAAGTGAGCGATGCACTGATCAAACTGGACAAACTGAAGACACAGCAGCAGATCGCCGGCGAGCAGGTAGCTACCACCCAGCTGGCCGTACAACAGGCACAGATGCTGTTCCGCAGCGGTATGGCTACTTACCTTGAAGTGATCACCGCCCAGTCACGCGCCCTACAGGCTGAACTGGGGCAGGCTGATGTCGACCGTCAGCGCCTGAGCGCGATGGTAGACCTGTACCGTTCACTCGGTGGCGGCTGGAAATAACATCGACCTGAAAAAATAACAGACAGGCAATCACCCGAAGAAAGGCATCAGAGACGATAGCATGGCCATAACAGATATTGACTCAACAGACAGATTGTAAGATCGATAGCAGAACAAAAGCTCAACAGCAAAAACAGTAAGCCAAATAGAAAGAGGGGCCCCGTTCAGTTGTCAACTGAGCGGGGTTTTTTCTTTTCGTGGCCAGGTTGTAATTTTTTTTGTTTATTTAGTAGGAGTTATATACCTTTGCGCTCCACTGGAGAGTTGGCAGAGCGGTCGATTGCGGCAGTCTTGAAAACTGTTGACTGTAACAGGTCCCGGGGTTCGAATCCCTGACTCTCCGCTTTGAGAAGGTCTTCCCTTAGAAGACCTTTTTTTATTGCATTAACCCTTTTTCTGCTTCACTTTTGAGATAAAACCCCAGCGTATATGAACAACGTATTTGACATATCCAGTGAGCGCATGTTCCGGTTATTAACGCTGGGAAATAGCTACCTGAAAGAAATGACGGCACTTTTTCAGGAGCATAACAGGGACGTGTCTACGCTGATGCGGCTGGTTTATGCACCTTCGGCAGAAAAGTTGGATAATAAAATCAGTTATGATCTGCAATTTACCTATAGCAAGACGAAGACGTCTAAAGATGTTTTTGATGCCTGGCATGAGGCAGGCAAAGCGGAATCTTAGACATTGGTCTGGTTGGTATTTGTTTTTCTTCCTTTCTGAGCTATCATTTGGAAGTAATGAGAATTAATTAGGTGTGGCCTCTGCCTGCTTTTTCACCATATACGTCGCCTGCATCCCCAGCAGCAGCCAACCTTCTTCCTGAGATATATACGTTTCCGTTACCCGCTCATCCATGCTTTGTGTCTTATCTCCTTTTGTGATGGTAATATGCGCGATAGCGGTGAGTACCGCAGTCTTTCCTGCGATCACTACTTTTTCGTCAGCGGAGGCTAAGACGGTAAACCTGATGCCGGGATTCATGGCAAAACCCTCCACAAATAGTTGTTTGTCCATCAGTACGGCATCTGCACTGGTGAAGGAGAACTGCCTGTGCAGTTGTGTGTGCAGGATGTCGCGGTTTTTCTCTAACAGCGCTTTGTAAATCCCGTGGTGGGTGCGGATGATTTCCTGATGGGAAGTGTTGGAAGTTGTCATGGTGCTTTGCCCTTGGTTTGTGAAACATACTGAGAGAATAAACAATGTGATGGCGATCTGTTTCATACATTATTTTCTTCCAAAATTAAAAGACAGGCAGGCATCCACTGTATAACCTGGGTTATAATCCGCTTTTCGACATCAATCTTTTTCTTATCCGGCTCAGCGAAGGCTGCCTGACGCCTATATAAGACGCCAGATGGTATAATGGAATGCGCTCAATAAGCTGGGGATGGCGCATGACGAGACTGATATACCGCTGTTCTGCTGTTTCCAGCAACAGGGCTTCCGCCCGCTGCTGTGAGGAAGTATACAGTCTTTCCGTTACCAGCCTGCCGAATCTTTCCCAGTACGCGGAATGGTCAAACAAGTTTTGCAGTGTACCGTAGTCAACTAAAAACACTGCTGTGTCCTCCAGCGCTTCCACCCATATTTTACTTTTTGATTGCGACAGAAAATTATGATAAGCTTTCGCCCATTGCCCTTCAAGAAAAAAATCGACGCATTTTTCTTCGCCGTCGATGATATAGTAAGCCCGAAAAGCTCCCTTAAGTACAAAAGCTATCTCATGACTGACTTTACCTGCCTCTATAAAAAAAGTCCCTCTTTTAAAGAAAGCCGGGCGCAGGGTGTCCTCGAATAATGACCAGTCCGCCGGTGGGACCGGATGGACCGCGTTGACAGCGTCGAAAACCTGTTGTTTTTCTGGTGTCATGTTCATAAAGAACGTTTTTTATTTTAGTGGCTGATGGAGAATTTTTTCGGTTTCATCCCGATATGCGCTTCAAACACTCTTGAAAAATGACTGAGATTGGAAAATCCTAATTGATATCCCACTTCAGAGACGGAAAGCTTTCCTTCTTTTAGCAGCCGTGCCGCTTCCTGCATCCTGTACTGCTGATAGAGATCGAAAATGCTGTCACCGAAAATTTGTTTGAACAATGTCCTTAATTTGGTAGCGCTCATATTGGCGGCTATGGCTAAATCGCTGATAACAGGCGGTTCATCCAGGCGGGAGAGGAGGCGCGCCTTAATATCATAAATGGCTTGCACATCGCTCCCTTTCAGGGGATAGAGTTGTTTCTCCTGTCTTTCTTCCAGCTTCATCAATAACATACAGATCAGTTCCTCCGCTTTGATTTTTCTAAACACCCACCTGAAGTTATCCGCTACGCTTTCGGAGATGATGTCATGCAGGATCTTTTGAATAGCGGGTGACATCATCTGCTCGAACAGCAGTGGTTGCGCATTTTCAGCTAAGCTTTGTAAGACAGGTGATTTTTGGGAAAGCGTAAACAGCTCTTCCAGGTATTGCGAACCGACTTCAATATTCACGGAAGAAGTATTCTCCTGGATGGAGATGACCGCGTCCGTGTTGAACCGGCTGGTGGCTATCAACACTGAGGGACTTTGTTTTGAGCGTGGACCAGCATCGATATGCTGGAATTTAAACAGGATCGTTTTTCCCGGCGTATTGATTTCCGGGTTCCCGATGATGGTTTCTTCGTTCAACCGGTAGTTGAGGATCAGCATCCGGATGTTTTCATTGAACACGCAGCCCGCGCAATAGCCGGTCCCGTAGGCTGGAGGGACATCGATCCTGCCTTTCTTCACTTTTACGCCCCATAGCTTCGCCAATTGAGCGAAAACGGGCGGTGTAACATAACCGGCTGATTTTGTTTTTGTCATTTACGACTATTTTATAGTTAAATGTAACTATTTTGTTCCTAATGGATACTTCAACTTTGTGTTGTCAAACGTAGCGATATGAATATAAAAGCAATGCAGTATAAGGCGTACGGCGCCCCTGAGGCTGTTCTTGAAATGGTACACGTTTCTAAACCCGGACCTTCACACGGGGAGATACGGGTAAAAGTCCGCGCTGCGGGTGTGAATCCTTCCGACTGGAAACGAATGGAGGGGCAATATAAAGGTTTCGAAGAGGTGATTTTCCCGTCCGGAGTGGGGGTAGAAGCGTCCGGCATCGTTGATGCTATTGGCGATGGGGTAACCGGTGTGCGTGTAGGCGATGCCGTTTTCGGTTATGGCAACAGCACCATGGCCGAATATACCCTTTTGTCGCATTGGGTGCAGAAACCGGAAGGCGTTCCCTTTGAAGTGGCGGCAGCCATCCCGGTTGTGTCAGAGACAGCCTGGCGCTGCCTGGACGATTTAAACGCCGCTCCGGGCAGCACTATTTTGGTGAGCGGCGCCGCGGGCGGCATCGGGTCTGCCGTAGTGCAGCTCGCACGCAGAAGGGGGCTTCAGGTTATCGGGACCGCCAGCCTACATAATCACGATTATCTACGTGCGTTGGGCGCTACACCCACAACCTACGGCGACGGGCTCAAAGACCGGGTACAAGCGCTTGCTCCGGATGGTATTGCCGGAGCGCTGGATATCGCCGGTTCGGGTATTATGCCTGAGTTGATCGACATCGTGGGAGATGCTTCCATGGTGGTATCGGTGACCGATTTCTCAGCCGTAGATTATGGTGCGCGTTTTTCCGCCGGCCCGCCGCGAAAGGTCCACCAGGTGCTTTCCGAAGTGGCCGGCCTTTATGAAAAAGGTTTATACCAGTTGTATATACAAGCGGTTTTCCCACTGGAGGAAGCTGCCCGGGCACTCACCATCAGTTCACAGCAACAGGTGAGAGGCAAGCTGGTGATTGTTGTTAACTAATGTTATACTGATGAAACCGAAGAAAGTCCCCTTGTTTATACTGTTGGCGATTGTCCTGCTAAATTCTATAGGATTCTCCATTGTGCTGCCGCTACTGCCGTTCCTGGTTGGCAAATATTTACCGGAGCAGCGGGTCGTGGTGGGCATGAGCGCGTTGCTGTCTATCTATGCCGCCTGTACTTTTTTTGCAGCGCCGGTACTGGGCGCATTGAGTGACCGGTTCGGCCGGAAAATCATTTTGATCGTCAGTCTGCTGGGTTCTGCGGCGGGGTTTGTGTTGTTCGGTATTGGCGGCGCCTTATGGGTCCTTGTCCTTGGACGGCTGATTGACGGGCTTACTGCCGGGAACATCAGTGCCATCTTCTCTTACATTTCAGATACTACGGAGGCGAAAGAACGGACCAAATGGTTTGGCTACGTGGGGTCTGTGATGGGCATCGGAAAAGTCGGCGGGCCGGCATTAGGCGGACTGTTAGGCAGCATATCGGTAGCGCTGCCTTTTTACGTGACGGCCTTACTGATATTCTTTTCTGCGGTGCTGGTATATTTCCTGTTACCTGAATCCCTGGTGTTACATAAAAGGACAAAGCATGTTGCCTTTAACAGTTTTAACGTGTTTTCCCATTTCAACAGCGTTTTTCGCCTCCCTGGTGTAGCGTTGCTGCTAGGTGTTGGCGTTTTATTTTATATCGGAATAAGTGTTTTCCAGTTCAATTTTACGCTTTTTCTGAAAGATATATACCGATGGTCTCCCGCACTGATTGGCAGTTTACTTACGCTGGTAGGTATTTGCGAAATATTGGTACGTGCGGTGCTGTTGCCTCGTTTGCTGGGGCGGTTTACCACGCGGCAGATTGGCATATCGGGCCTGCTGCTGCTGGGGGCTGGCCTGTTGATGATATTCAGCTGTGTTTATGTGCATACCGGCCTGTGGATTTCTCTTGCGGTTATCTTTATCATTACCGGCGAAGGTTTGTTTGAACCGACGTACATCGGGAGGCTTTCAGCCTCTGTTGATGAGATGCAGCAGGGAACGTTGCAGGGCGTGAATCAAAGCCTGCAGTCTTTGACCAGCATCCTGGTGCCGGTTGCCGGCGGCGCCATTTATTTTTACAGCGCGGGCTGGCTGTATGCCGCCGGGGCTGCGATTATCTTTGTAGCCGTTGTTATCTACGCCAGGCTTATGCCAGCCCTGAAGTGAATCAGCTTACTGGTTGCGGTGAAAATTTATTTGCCATCTGGTATTTTTTTAATAGCTTAGAAATAGATTGTTTAATTGCTATCCGCTCAAAGGAAGACTCAACAGCTATTTTATTTCAGACCTCAATAACCATTACTTCACCCGGTTTATTAAAAAAGTTTAGTTAACATCCTGCTTATCTAAGCCTGTAGCGCTTATTGTACCGGTATGTCTCATATCGCCGGATACAGCATTGCTTGCATTTTCATGTCTCCATGAAGATCAGCCTTTTATTGGACCCATATCATTTTTTACCAAACAAAACATCTTATGAAAAAGACACTCGTTATTGTTTTTGCAGCCATAGCGGCAGTGGCAACCCTTATTGT
This sequence comes from Chitinophaga oryzae, assembly GCF_012516375.2. NCBI lineage: Bacteria > Pseudomonadati > Bacteroidota > Chitinophagia > Chitinophagales > Chitinophagaceae > Chitinophaga > Chitinophaga oryzae. Next base: position 6,090,405 of record NZ_CP051204.2, on the reverse strand, counting down.
TTCTTCCAGGAATACACCATCCGGAGCCGTTCCTGTGCCGGAGAAGAAGGTACAGTATCCGTTCCAGCTAACTTTCAATCCGGATGTACCTAAGAACCTGCCGGAAGATGCCGATTCCGTGGCCCTGATCTCGTTTGCCTGGAACGAGTTCTTTGCTTTAAACTGGAAATCGACTTATAACACCATTACCAAAGAGCGCGGATATCCGGACAAAAAATGGAGTTTGAGTACAAATGTTCCTTATCCGCAGGAACCGGTAGTATGGGAAACCTATGCACACCGTACTGAGTTGCGGCCCTATAATGATACAATGCTGGCTTTCGATAAAATTCCCAAATATGTATACCAGACTACGCCTGTGGTAAGAGCAGGTGTAGATTTTACCTTATTCAACAACCTGGATGAAAACAATGAAATAGGTTCCTGTGATCTGTATGCGAAGATCATACAGTACGGTAAACAGCTGCAGGTGCTTTACCAGGCCAAGGTCAACAGGGATGAATACATGTACCTGTATAACCATTACCCCGACTCCAACAAATTGAAGAAAGCGATCAATACTACGGCGGCTAACATTAAACAGTTTTCAGCTTATTATTCCCCTACTCTTTACCCTTCCTACGGAGGGACTACCTGCAATTGCCCGCCACAGGCCAACGTTGTTTGCCTGCCTTGCGGTGGCGCCAAAATCCCCGGCACCACCCGCGCGACGTATGTTGGTGCGCTGGAAGTAAAAACGGCCTGGAGAGAAATATTCCCCGAAGAAGCCGCCAGATACTTTGTAAGAAAAGTGATCACCTATGAAAAATCCGGCAACAGCACCATCGTACAGAACAAATACTACGGACTTATCGGTATCCATATCATCCGTAAGATGCTCAATTTCCCCTCATTCGTTTTCGCCACCTTTGAGCATGTGGATGTAGAGGTGAATGATATGGGACTGGTGAGGTTGGATACGCTGCCCACACCGGAGCAGATCCCGCAGAGATATAAACGCGCCCATCCTATCCCCGCAGTAGTAGATTCCTCCACCGCTTATGCGCACCGGGAATTGAAGAAAATAAATCCTAACTCCATCTGGAAGTATTATCGCCTCGTAGGCGTACAGGGCAATCCTACCGATGATACCAAATCTTTCAGCTACTATCTGGCTAATTACGTCATCGAATCTGATCCGCCACTGGCCAACTTCAGAGGCAGCAGTATTAAACATCCCTATGACGGCGGCAAAAATTCGTTGTATAAAGGGAAGTTCTACACCATGGGCGGATGCCAGGGCTGCCATGGTGTTACCCAGCTGCGGGGCAGCGATTGTTCCTTTGTCATGGGGCTGGTAGACCAACCGCACGCTACACCGGATATTTCGCGGGCAACGGATAAGCTGGAATTGTATAAACAGGCATTTTTAAGTATTTCGGGCATGGGGAACAAGAAGTAAGTGTCTTCGCTAACCAGGACAAAAAGGTGCCATTTAAGGACAAATGGTGCCTTTGGGCGTTTAAGTTCACGATAAACGCCTATTTTGGGTGCTGTATCTATTCATCCAAAATTCCGGAAGGCCTATGCGGCAAACAGTTATTGTGATTATATTTTTGTTGGTCCATCTGGGGGTGGACGCGCAGACGAACGAAAACATCATCGCTATTGGTAAAAAGTATACGATCTACTCCGATATCCTGAAGGAGAAGCGTACCTACAATGTTTATCTGCCACCTTCTTACCAACGGAGCCCGCATAAAAAATACTTTGTGGCCTATGTGCTGGATGGGGAGATAACCAAATTTCAGGAAGTCACCGGTATTGCACGGTCGATGAACTCTGCGTATGATTTAAAAATGCAAATCCCCGAGTTGATTATTGTGTCTGTAGAAAATACGGACAGAACGAGGGATTTCACGCCCACCCACGCTTTAAATTATCTCGATACGGAGAATATAGGTGCTTTTGCCAATAGCGGCAAAGCGGACGTGTTCAGACGCTTTCTGGAAAAAGAGCTGATGCCGCAAATAGACAGTTCCTACCGGACCCTGTCTAAAAACCTGATCATCGGACATTCATTGGGAGGTTTGTTTGCCATCCATTGCCTGTTGGAAGCACCGCAGTTATTCTCCTATTATATCCTGATAGACCCATCCTGGTTTTGGGACCATAATTACATTGGCAAAAGGACAAGGGAGGTTTTAAAAAACAAAAAAGACCTGAATGCCCGTGTGTACATCGCCTTAGCGAACAACATGTCGGAAGACAGCCGGCATTATCAATGGGGACAGGAATTTTATGCAGCGTTAAAAAGCGCTGCATCGCCTGGATTAGCGGCCCAATTACGGTATTTCGAAGATGAAAAGCACCTGACAGTGCCATTGCCGGCTACCTACTACGGATTGCGTTATATTTTCGATGGTTATGAATTAGATATCAACGAGGTGTTAAAAAAGCCTTCACTGATCAACGAACATGACAGCCTGATGTCGAAACGAATGGGGCTGGACATCAGATCAGATGAAAACTACGTGAATACGCTGGGGTATGTGGCACTAAATGACAGAAACATACCGGATACTGCTGTTACCATATTTGAAATCAATGCCAAAAACTATCCTGCTTCCGTTAATGTATGGGATAGCCTGGCCGACGCTTACATGAAAAAAGGGCTGACAGGGAAAGCCAGGATGTGTTATGAAAAGATCCTTGCGCTGCAGCCGGATAATGCGGATGCCAAAAGGAAGCTGGAGAAGTTGTAATGACCGCAATTGTGCACAGATAGTATAACATTAAAGGGTTGCCCTTACAGCCGGGCAACCCTTCCTCTTTTTAATGCCGCCTCACCGGCGGCATCTTCTTCTCCTCTTCATTGTCATGCGCTTTCATAGATCCGAACTTCCAGTTGAGCGTAATATGGAAGCTCCGGTTATAATAGTTGTTGACTTCCGTACTGCGGAAAGTGGGTGCTGTGGCATAGCTGCGCTGCAGCATACTCCTTTGGAAAGGGTTGGACACGCCTACCAGCACGCTGGCTTTTTTGTTGAGAAATTCCTTTTGGGCGGCGAAGCTGTAGGACCAGGAGGCTGAGTTCCGGCCCTGGAGCGTCACGTAGCCGTTGCTGTAGTCGCCGGAGGCCTGCAGGGTGACGTCCTTCGGCAGCGCATACGACAGGTTGAGATGGAAGGAATAGAAGCCGGCATCGTTTTTCACCTGCAGGGCATCGCTTTTAAACCATACCTGGTACAGCTCTATGCCGCCGTTGACGGTGAGGTTGCCGATTTCCACGGCGGCATTTACGTTGGCGCCTAACCGTTTGTTGGCAGCCACGTTGCTCGGCGACGTCCTGGAGATGCCCGTACTGTCGACGGTCGTGAGCATTTCGATGGCGTTGCTGTTGGAACTGAAGTAGACGCTGTTATTGAGCGTAAAACCCAATGCGGCGTTATAGTTGTATCCTGCTTCGATTGTCCTGGTGGTCTCCGGCCGCAGCAGCGGGTTGCCCGATGTCAGGTTGCGCGGATCGCTGGCGTTGACGAACGGGTTGAGGTCCCATATCCATGGCCGGCGGATGCGCTCTGTATAGGACAGCTTCACGTCATGCTGTCCATTGAGTGTTTTGGCCAGCAGTATGCCGGGCACAAGGTTGCCGAAGGAGGACCGGAACGGGGCGGAAGTGCGCCGGAACCCGGCGCCCAGTTGCGTTGCTTCATAACGAAGACCGGCCCTGAACATCCATTGGTTGCGGGTCTCCAATTTTATGCTGAGATAGGCGGCGTAAATATGCTGGAAATATTTCATCTCGTCGGAACGGGAAGGTATCTCCACCAGGTCGTCGCTGCCGGGCGCGTGTTCGTTGTTCCGCGCGCTGTAAGCGCTGGTGGCGCTGGTCCTGCTGAATTTTACCCCTGTTTCAACGATGTTTTTGCCGGACAGGTCCAGCGGATGGGCGTAGTCCGTTTGCAGGTTAAAATCCCAGGATTTGCTGTTATTAGGCCCTGTTTCCCGGAAGGCGGGCATACCTGCCAGCGTGTATTGTTGTGTGTTATACCGGGACCGGTCGGCGCTGTTGCTGACCATCCCCAGCACCTGCAGCTCCTGGCCCTTGCGGTGGTACAGTTTCTGGTAACTGGTGGACAGCTCGTAGTAGCCGGAATGGTTGGCCTGATCGCTTTTCTGGTTGTAGGCAGTGCTGCCTTTACCGTCCTGGTAGAGGTTGTACAGCGTATTTTTCGACGGCCAGGCGCCATTCCAGAGGGTGAAGGTGGTGCTGATTTTTTGGAGCGAGTCGATCCGGTAGGTAACACCAAGATCTCCATACACTCCCCGTTCGTGTTGGGTGATATCATTCTCCTGCAGCAGTTCTCCCGCCGGCTGCCCTTTGAACAGCGAGGTCCTGTTGAGAATGGCTGTTTTATGCTCCCTTTGGTTGCTGGCGTTGATATTCAGGCTCAGGTCGAAATTACCGCTGACGGTGTTCAGGGAGGCGCTGGCCGATTGTTCCAGGTTACCGGCGCTGATGCTTATATCGGCGCTGCTGCCTTTTATTTTCTTTTTGGTGATGATGTTGATAATGCCTGCGGTGCCTTCTGCCTCGTATTTGGCGGAAGGAGAGGTGATGACTTCCACGGAGGCGATAGTGCCCGCGGGGATGATCTTCAGCGCTTCCTTGAGGTTCTTCGCCAGGATGCCCGAGGGGAGCCCGTTCAGGAGCACTTTTATGTTCCCGTCGCCCCGCATTTTCACTTCTCCGTCGGCGCTGACGGTCAGCATAGGCACTTTTTTCAGCACGTCGGCAGCGGAACCTGCTTTGTTGCTGATGTCGGCGGTGGCGTTGTATATCAGCTTGTCGCCTTTGGTTTCGATCAGCTTCTTTTTAGCGTTGATGGTGACAGCCTGCAGGCTGGTGGTCGATTTGCGGAGCAGCACCTGGTATGGCTGCTGTGCTCCGGGAAACATCCCGGGGGCGGACTGGTAGTTATTATAGCCTACGAATGAAACACCCAGCACAAACACACCCTTCCCGCGCAGGGGAAGGTTAAACCTGCCCAATGAGTCTGTGGTGGTGGAATTGATGACCTTCCCTTCCCGCAGCAGCACTACGGTGGCGAAGCCGATGGGGTGCCGGTCCGTAGAATCGAGTACGGCGCCGCTGACCGTAAAGCCGCCCGTATTCCCGGAAACGCGCTGTTGTGCGAAGGAGTAAACGGTGGTCAGCATAGCTAAAAGAAATAACAATAAAAATCTGGATACAGTAACCGAATACATGGTTTATAGTTGAAATATCTGCAAAGGAAGCGGCTATACGATCAACATAAAAAAATGAATGAGCAAATGCCCGAATAGGATGATCAACACGGTTCATCATCCGGTTTTGCTATTTGTATGAAAATGCCTGAGATTTGTTAAATGGAGAATAAGGCAAAATGGCTGCGAAGCCGGTTCCTGCAGGAACTGGTGGTATTTATTGCAATGTTTATCCTGACGATGCTGCATGAGTGGATCAAACTGGACACTTTCATGGCATTTCTTCAGGGGCTGATATTTTTCATTTTACTGTACGGGCAGGCGCAGTTTCACCTCCACCTGGTATTCCCGTTGCTCATGGCTAAAGAGTACGCCTCCTACTTTTCCTTCTTTGTATTGTCAACGCTGGTCGGCGCCCTGGGGCTGTTTGCACTGGATTACTACTGGATTGCGCCGGAAGTATACCGGGAACCGGATGTATCCATTCCCATGGCCATCGTATATAATTTTGTGCTTTGTATTATCAGTACCGTCACCATCCTTTCCCTGTTCCTGGTGCGGCAGTATTCGATAGAACTGCAAAAGCGGAGCGAAGTACAGCTGAAGCTCAGCGAGATGAACATGAAATACCTGCATGCGCAGCTGAACCCGCATTTCTTTTTTAACATGTTCAACAACCTCTATGGCGTAAGTCTTACGGAACCTGCCCGGACGCCGGACCTGATCCTCCGGTTAGCGGAGCTGATGCGTTATCAGCTGGAGAACGGAAGCAAACCTACTGTTACCATACGGGAAGAGCTGAAGTTCATTGATAACTACATCGCTATGGAACAGGAACGTATCGGAAAACGCTGCCGCATCCACTACGATCTTCCGGACGAAGCCGCGCTGCCGGCGTCTTACCGGATCGCACCCCTGATCCTGATCACACTGGTGGAGAATGCCTTTAAGCACAGTGTCACCATCAGCCGGCCGTGGTTTGTCGCCATCCGCATTCGCTGTGAAGATGGTGTCCTGACGGCGGAGGTACGCAATTCATTGCCCGATGAAGCACTGAAAAATACTTCCACCGGCATCGGGCTCATCAACATCAGGGAGCGGCTGGAAATGCTTTACAGACATCAGTATACTCTAATCAGTGCAACGGAGGACCAGGAATACCGGATCACTTTAACACTCAGATTAAATGAAATAAAAAATGGATGAGACGCTGAAATGTATTATAGTAGATGACGAAGAGGGTGCGCACCTGGTGCTGAAACAATACATTGGCCAGTTGCAACACCTGGAGCTTACCGGTGCTTTTTATACAGCGGTGGAAGCGATGGAATTTGTCTACAACAACCGGGTGGACCTGATTTTTTTAGACATCAATATGCCGGGGCTGAGTGGCCTGGAGTTACTGCAAACCCTGTCGGACCCGCCGTTGGTGGTACTGACGACCGCCTACCGTGAGTACGCGCTCGAAGGATATAAATACCGGGTAGTGGATTACCTGGTGAAGCCTTTCCATTTTCAGCGGTTCATGGCCGCTATTGATACCGTATATTCCAGGCTCAGGCCAAGAGTGGTCGTGGCCGGCGGGTCTAATACGGCGACTGAAACACCGGCCTTTGTCATGCTGAAAGCAGAAGGCGAGATGGTGAAGGTGATGTACGATCAGCTTATCTATGTCCGCAGCTGGGGCAACTACGTGAAGGTCTTCACCACGCAGGGCGTCTACCTGAGCCCTGTTACCACCACCGAGATAGAACAGAAGCTGGATAAAGCCCGGTTTAAGCGCATTCACAAATCCTACATCGTGGCGATGAATCGTATCAGTAAGATCACCGGCGGCCTGGCGGTGCTCGACGACGGTACCGAACTGCCGATAGGGACAACCTATCGGAGGGAGCTGCTGGACAACTTTCAGTAAGGGTTTCCGGTTAAAGCAGCTATCTTTAAATTACAGCAAACAGATGACCATATGACCAGCAGAAATGAAACGGAAATGATGAACCTGATCCTTCGCGTGGCAGAAAAAGATCCCCGGATACTGGCGGTGTTGCAGGACGGGTCACGCTCCAATCCCAACGTAACGCCGGACATTTTCCAGGACTTCGACATCATCTACGTGGTGGAAGACCTGGCCCCTTTCCTCGAAAACCACCACTGGGTAGATGTTTTTGGAGAACAAATGATAGCGCAGCTGCCGGAAGACATGGAACTGTATCCGCCGGCGCCGGAACTGGCAGGCGCTTTTTCCTACCTGCTGCAGTTTAAGGATGGCAATCGCATAGACCTGATGATGGTCCCTTTAGAGATACTGGATAACTTTACGGGAGACAGTTTGTGCAAGGTGATATGGGACAAGGCCGGATTGTTTAAAGACCATCCGCTGCCGCCTGCCAGCGATGCCAGCTACATAGTGGGAAAACCTTCGGAGCGTTCTTTTATCGATTGCTGCAATGAATTCTGGTATACCAATGCCGGCCTGGCGAAAGGCCTGTGGCGGCAGGAGGAGATACTGGTCAGGGAGCTGGGCAACCAGGTGGTCCGCGGCGCCCTGCTGCAGATGATCGACTGGTATATCGGTTGCCGTTATAACTTCTCCGTCAACCCAGGCAAGTTCGGGAAGTTCTACCAGCGCTACCTGGAACCCGCGGTATACGAAAGATTACTGGCTACCTACCCGGCTGCAGGCATGCAGGAAGTATGGAAGGCAGTATTCACCACCACCGCGCTCTTCAGGGAAGTGGCGGGCGTAGTGGCGGCAGCTTTGAATTATCAGTACCCCGACCACTGGGACAGGGACGTAACAGCGTATATGCGGCACGTACAGCAGCTGCCAAAAAACGCTGCACAGATTTATTAACCGGATAAACACATTCACATGGAAATAGGGATCGACAGCTTCGCTGCCACGAAATCACAAACCGGCGGCCATAACGCCGCTGCTGATATGAAAGAGATGGACAACCTGCTGGAACGGATGGTGCTGGCGGACCAGGCGGGCCTTGCGGTTTTCGGGCTGGGAGAACATCACCGCCGCGAATTCCTGGATTCGGCCTCCACGCTGATACTGGCGGCGGCTGCGGCGCGCACGAAGCAGATTAAACTGACCAGCGCTGTCACCGTGCTGAGCGCTGCCGACCCCGTGCGGGTATTCCAGAGCTTCGCCACACTGGACATTATTTCCAAAGGAAGGGCCGAGATGGTGGTGGGCCGCGGTTCCTTTATAGAAGCCTTTCCGCTGTTCGGTTACAACCTCGATGATTACGATGCGTTGTTCACAGAAAAGCTGGAGCTGCTGCTGAAGATCAGGGACGAAGAGCGCGTGGAGTGGAGCGGCAAATTCAGGGCGCCGTTGGAAAATGCGCCTGTTTATCCGCGGCCGGTACAGGAGCCGTTGCCCGTTTGGGTGGGGGTGGGCGGCACGCCGCAGTCTTTCGTACGGGCGGGCACGTTGGGACTGCCGCTGATGGTAGCGGTGATCGGTGGTGAAACGCACCGTTTCAGGCCATTGGTAGACCTCTACCGTGAAGCCGGCCGGAAAGCCGGGCACCCGGAAGAAAAGTTACAGGTGGGGCTGCACTCGCTGGGATATATCGCCAAAACGTCGCAACAGGCGAGGGACGAATTTTTCCCTGGCTACGCCGAAGTGTTTACCCGCATCGGGAGGGAGCGGGGCTGGGGACCGGTCACACGCCCGCAGTTTGATGCACAGAACGGCCCCACCGGCGCTTTGCTGGTAGGCAGCCCGCAGGAAGTGGCGGACAAAATCCGCCGGCACAGCGAAGCGCTGGGAGGTATCACCCGTTTTACGTTCCAGATGGACAACGCCAATCTCCCACATGATAAACTGATGAACTCCATCGCACTGATCGGAAAAGAGATCGTACCGTCGTTGCAATAATTGAACAGGGTATTATCGGATATTAAGTCAAACGGGGCGAATATTGACCAGGATATCCTGCTGTCCGTAGAATCCTTACTTTTGGAAGCATGTATACCCTTAAGCATATACGTTTTTCTATTTTTATGACACTGTTGTTAACCGCCGGTGTAGCCACTCCTGACGTTTATGGACAACAGTTGCAGGTAGACCGCCTGTTGACGGCGCCCGTATGGCCGCAGCTGGAAACGGCCGGCATCCGGGCAGATACGGTCGCTTTTGATGAGAACAAAAACTACACCGTAGGCCTCTATGGTGAAAAAGTTCCTGCGCAAATCATCAGTGTTATCAGTCCCCGGTACAACATTGACTGGAACAAAGAAACGATCAAACCGGTCGTCTATTTCAAAGCTGTTCCGTTGCGCAACCCGGGGCTACTCACCGACAATGCCGGACGGCTTGTCATTTTTGTCGCTGAAGTGGGCAACCACGGACCGAAAGGTAAGCTGATGGCCGGCGTGTTTTCCGACGACGATGTAGTGACACTGAGAAAAGCGTTGAGCGCCCTATGGGGAGCGGAAAAAAAGGTGCGTGAGAAAAGCTATGGCGGCAGCGTATACGTTTGGAAAAAGAACGGTATCGTTGCCCGCCTGACCATCGAAAACGAAGCGCTCGATGGAACCGCCTCGGAAACAAGAAATGGCGTTAAACAAAGCGGAAGGAGGGGAAGACTAACGATCTATAACCAGGTAATACCCGCTTTTTACAGCCAATCGGAAGACTATTTTAACGATCCTGACATCAGGAAGCATACACCCACCCACCAACCATGAGATCATTCGCCTTATCACTATTGTTTTTCCCGTTGTTCTCCTTCGCACAAAAAAGCTACTGGCAGGTGGAACAAACCAAACCGGTTATCGTTACTTCGTTGTTTTTTGACGCCGTCATGCAGGAATTTTCGACACTGGACTACCTGACCTACGACCTAACAACAGGCAACATCCAATATTACGATGCCTATAAAAACGGCCTGCAGCCGGTATCTTTCGATAGCAGTAAACTATCAGAGAAAAAGGAATGGGAAGTAACGCCCAAAATAACCGATGGCAAATTGAAAGTGTTGATTTACGGTAACAACAATAATATCGGCTTCATTATCTGCAAGCCGGCGGGCGACAATGAACAGGTCTTCCTGGAAAAGGTAAAGGCTTCCAAAATGCTGGTGCATCAACAGCTGATGGACGCTGTTAAAGAACACCCGGTGGTGAATCTGCCAAAAGATAATCCGGAAAATACCGATGTGGAAGTAAACCTCGGCGCGTACAGCCTGCGATTGCCCCGTGATAAATACTTTATTGTGCGCACGGCCGACAGCTACCAGTTCCTGTCTAAGACCGGAGATGAGCCTGAAAGTGATTTTAATCTTTTCGATGCCGGCTATAACCATAATGATTCACTGTCTGACAGAGGCTTCTGGCCTGTGGTAAAGGAAGAAAACCTGTGGCTGAGCATACATCCTTATTACGACTGGAAAACGAAAGAGAAAGGGGCCGGCGGCTACCTGTTGACGAACAGCGCGTCCGTATCCGGCGGATATGTTAACATGGCTACTGCGCAGCAGGAAAGTACAGAAGAATTGCTCCCTCTCGTACCGATCTTCCGTTCCCTGAAAGCGGAGAAAATAGGGATCAGCCGGGATGCCTATAACTTCCCGGGATGCGATAGCAAAGGGGAGAAACAGACGGTGGGTGCACTCGCCATCACATTACCGCCTAATTACCAGGTCCGCGAATTTTATACCGGCGGCAGCAATTTTTACCAGTTTGGCGTGATGGACAGCCTGCAATTTTCGAGCGAAAACCCCGACAGCCGCTATTACCCGGTAGAGGAACTGGATAAGAACGGGAACAGGTCGCTGTCACTGGCGAGTGGTGGGGTATATTCCCTGAAAAACACCAGGTTCTCTACAGATATCGGGAAAATCAGGGCTGATTTTGAACGGGAAGGCATCAGTGTACTGGAACAGGATGATAACGGCATCCTATACCGTTACCATGGGTCCTACCATCTGCTCCGGTATATTCGCAAGGGTAATACCCATTATGTGTATACCTTGCAATTTAAAACGCTACAAAGCTGTTTATCAGAGTTTTGCCGTTCCAGGAAAATGTTTCTTTAAGGGCGCTGTTAAAATAAATGGGCACTTGCTGCAACCTTTTATAAACCGGATCGTCTTTATAGAACAACATATGTTTTTCATAAATCGATCTAATCATGAAGTCCTTACCTGTATTCCTGGTGCTGGCGGGGTTAAGTGCCTCTGCTTTAGCGCAGCAATTGCCCGTTATCCGCGCCACTGCCAAAACTGTCAGCATTAAAGACGGACCCAATTTCTCCAAAAATACCTGGACCATCGAGCCGGCCACCAAACCGGATATTTACATCACCTCGGCAAAGAAGGTGGTTTTCTATACGGACGTGGATTCCATCTCCATCCAGGTAAAGCAGGACAAACCGCAGGATTTCTATATCCTGCTGAACGGGAGAGATTCCGCATTGACAAGGATTCAATATCAACCGCCCCGCCTGGAGATGCTGAAAAAAGCAAAGAAGTACAACTATGCCGATAAAAGAGAGGTGTCGGCTTTCACTTATCAGTCGGCCGATGATGAGGTGCTGAAAAATATCCGCCGGGAACTCAAACTGGATTCCATTGCGGGGAACGGTAACGAAATCTCCCAAATGATCAACCTGATGCACTGGGTACATGATATTATCCGGCATGATGGTAACAGTAACAACCCCGCCAAAAAAAATGCGGTGGATATTATCGGTATCTGTAACAAAGAGGGAAGAGGCGTCAACTGCCGCATGATGGCGACGGTGCTGAATGAATGTTATCTCGCGATGGGCTTCAAATCCAGGTTTTTAACCTGCATGCCCAAAGAGTTGAAGTTCGACGACTGTCATGTGATCAACATGGTGTATTCTACCGACAAACAAAAATGGCTTTGGATGGACCCTACCTTCAACGCCTATGTGATGAATGAAAAAGGAGAATTGCTTGGGCCGGCCGAGGTAAGGGAAAAGCTGATCAACGGAAAGCCGCTGATCCTGAATCCTGACGCCAACTGGAACCGGAAAAATTCCACCACCAAAGAACAGTACCTGGAAAACTATATGGCCAAAAACCTCTACCGCCTGGAAACACCTGCCGCCAGCGTATATAACGCGGAAACGGGTAAGTGGCCCGCTTATGTACAGCTTGTGCCATTGGATGGCCTGAACCAGGAAAGCACTAAAGCGGACAGCACGATCAAAACCGGCTACCGCTTCCAGGTGACCAACAACCCGGACCTGTTCTGGGTGAAACCATAACCATCCCGGGGCTAAAGCCCCGGACGCTGATATCTTAATCGCTTGAAAAGCAGGATGAGCAGCGCGATGGTCAAACATCCCACGCTGGCCCAAACCACGTTGACGATGCCATAGCCTGCAATCCAGTGCCCGCCCAGCAAAGCGCCGGCCGTAACGGCGAAATTGCCGCAGGAGGTAAAGATACTGTTGATCAGCTCCGATTCCTCCGGCGCGGAGCTGGTCACCTGTATATTGCTGATGAGAAAACCGCCGGCATGAATGAGTCCCCACACGGAAGTCAGCAACACCATCGGCAGGAGCGTACCGCCCAGCCAATACAACAGTACATGCACTCCTGATAATAATAACAGGAACAACAGCGTAGTCACATAGGGTTGCCTGCTCATATATCTCCCCGCAAGATAATTACCCCCGATACCCACCACGCCGAATAACAGCAACATCATGCTGATCGTACTACCATTCATGTGAGACACCTGCTTTAAAAAATCCGCCATATAGCCGTAGGTGGCGTACATCGCTGTAATGATGAAAAAGGCCAGCAGCAGATTGGTCCACAGCAGCCTGTTACGGAAAATGTTTTGCTGTGATGAGGCCACCGCTGTATGGCCTGCCGGTACCGGCGGCAGCCACCACTTTACCCCCGCAAAAGCGACTACATTGATAAAGGCAGTGACCAGGAAAGCGCCCTGCCAGTTGAACATCGCGGAAACAAAAGTGGCCAGGGGCACTCCCAGTACCGTTGCTACGGTAAGGCCGGAGAAAATAATGCTGACCGCTTTGGAAGTGTTTGGCCTGTCACTGTTATTGATCGCGAAAGACAGCGCTATGGACCAGTACACCGGATGAAAGAAAGCCGGCAGCATTCTGATCAGCAGCAACTGGTAAAAATTCAGGGCAAAAGCAGATAGCACATTGGCCGCCGCAAAAAGTAACAGTGAAAAAAGCAACAGGTTTTTGCGGTTGGTCTTTGAAAAGAGCATCATCATAAAAGGCCCGAAGAAAGCCACTATCAGCGCAAAAGCGCTGAGAAGCCAGCCTGCCTTGTCAATGGAGACATGAAAAGCTGTTGCTATGTCCGGTAAGACCCCGATCACGCCAAATTCAGTAGTGGTGATGCCAAACACACCCAACGCCAGCAACCAGAGATTTTTTTCTGAACGCATAGAAAAATTTTTCCGGCAAAATTGCAGTTTGACTGTTGTAAACAGATGTACTGACGACTTCGTGAGATACTTTCCATTTGGTAAGTATCCTCCTTCGGGAGAGGTTTCGTATTTTAGCGGGAAATAACCGGATGCCTGAATTCTTTCACGATAAGAGACTGTATTACACGCCGATCGAATTTGCGTTGGGCCATATCGGCGGAACGTGGAAGATGCCTATACTCTGGCGTTTGCAGGAGAAGCCGCTGCGGTTCAGTGAGCTGAAAAAAGACATCCCGCATATTACGGATAAAATGCTGACCAGCCAGTTGCGGGAACTGGAAAGCAAAAACCTGATCAGCCGCGAGGTGTTTCCGGTAGTGCCGCCGAAGGTGGAATACCGCCTGACGGAGAAAGGAAGAAAAGCGATCCCCGTCATCGAAACGATCATGAAATACGGCTATGAGCTGATAAAAGAGGCGGGCATTGAATACCCGCCTAAAGACATCTAGTTACAGTTTCACGACCTTCTTTACCGCTTGTTTACCCCCACCGCTCAATACCAGCCAATACATTCCGGAACGTATATGCGACAACGATAGTTCAAACTGTTGCCGTCCGTTCAGCTTTTCCATCAGCAACACTTTTCCGGCTGCATCTCTTAACTCTGCCTGCTGCCACGGCGTGGCTGTCTGCACCCTGATGTAATCAGCAGCGGGATTGGGCGATAGTGTGATCCCGGTGCTGGTTGTTTTATCTGTGGCCATCATGGCGGTGAAGGTGTTGTTGTTACTGCTGCAGACGAGTATGGGGCGCTGCGTGGAGTCGCTGCCCTCCCGGGAAATGAAGATCGCATCGGTGGTGGCGCCTGCCAGCCCGGATACTAGCTTCAGCGTCAGTATGCCATCTGCGCCCTTTTCCGTCAGTGCGATGTCCGTTACGTCCCATTCGGCGAAGTTGCCCGCACCTCTTCCCATAACGGTATCTACTGCCTTGACGACAGCGGGTTTGTTGCTGTCGGTAATACCGCTCTCCGTCCAGCTGTCATTGCCCACGTACTGGGCTATCCAGGGCACGGTGGCGATGCTGGTATTGGCATAGTTGACGTACATGCGCAGTTTCACCTGGTTGGTACCGGCAGGTATGGCGCCGACATTGAACTTCAGGAACACCTCCCGGGTGTAGCTGGTGCTGCCGTCCTGCTTGAGCACGAGGTTGCCGGTACCGTAATTGGCGGTATTGTAGCTGCCTCCCCGCACATAGGCATCTGCGATGGCGGTCACCGTAGCAGCGGAATATACCGGTGTGTTGTTGTTAACCTGGTAGGTGGCGGTTGAACCGGCATAAGGCCCTGAAGGCAGGCTGGCGGCCAGGTGACGCATCTGCGGAATACCAGGCAGGGTCAGGTAAATATTGACCGGAGCGGAAGACTGCGCCGGATCGGCGACGGATACTTTCACCTGGCCGGTGCCGATGCCGTGCAGCATCAGGGTGCAGGCACGGTCTACGGTGATAGTTACCGAGTCTTTATGGAAAGTGCCGGCCTGGTAAAATACCAGCTGCCGGATATTCAGGCCTGCATGATATACGGCCTGTACGTCGGCGGTGTTTTGTTCAATCCGCACCGCAGTAGTATCGTAGGTGTTCATGTCCTGTCCGGGCAATACATAGTAAACATACGTGCCGTTCGCCGGTGCGTTGCCATGATTGAACCAGAGCTGGAACACGTTCATGTTTTGTACAGTGGTGCTGCCGCCGTTGTTGATGCTTCTCCAGGTGCCGGACTGCGACTGCATGCTCAGCTGCAGCTGGCCGCCGGCGGGGAAATAGTAACTGATGCCGTTATGGGTGATCCATTTCAGATTGTTATTATAGCTGTAGCTGCCGTTAGCCACGGTATTGACGGCGCCGTCAATTTTGGCGGACACGGCGCCGTTGAGCAGGCACTGGTTCACCGTAGTATTGACAGGCTGCGTGGCAGTGGAACTGATGCCGGCTCCCAGGCATACCACTTCTTTATCGAAAAAAAACCAGGCTTTGCGGGCTTGTGTGCTGTAGTCGGAGAACTGCAGCGCGGACACGCCGTAGAGCGAGTCGGACACGCCGCCGGCAAAAGCGGTGGTGCCGAAATTGACGCCCCAGGGAGCACGTACCGGGATGGTGGTGATATAAGGTACCGTGGTACCGGGTATGCGGCTCCAGTCCCATACCGGCGGAATATTGAAATAGTCGTTGCCGCTGGCGGCAATATGGGTGGAACCATCTGACAGGTAATAGCCTTTCAGGTTTTCGCCGTTGCCGTTTTCCTGTTTGGCGGTACGAGTGGAGGTGAGGTGCAGTCCGAACAGGTAGCCGCTGCGGTGATGCTGGGAATAATCCGAACGCCAGAAATGGTTGTGCAGGGCGGGTAAATGATAGCCTGGCGGCTGGCTGCCGTTGAGCCGCGCGATGTTGTCGTCGTATTCGCCGGCATACGCGGTATCCAGCACTTTGAGCTTTTGCAGCAGGCTGGTGACGCCAACCTGCAGGTTGTTCTCGCGGCTGATACTGCGGCCGTTAGTACCGAAGTCGATGTATTTGGCGCGCATGGCTTTCAGGAAACTGTTGCGCACAAAACTGCTGAAGAGCGCCAGCCTGCTGCCTGACAGGGCGTAGGAGGTCCCCCGCAGATAGTAGGCGACTTTCGTTTCCCCCTCTACGAATACCGTCCCATATCCATAGATATACAGCTGCGGCCCATGCTGCTGGTAGGAAAGGTCGTGTTGTATCCCTTCTGCAGAGGTAAGCACCAGCGGATAAAATGCTTCGTTTACGCTGTACTGCATCAGCGAATCGTTGGCGGTCAGGCAGGAGCGGTACATAAAGTGGATGGCTTCGTCCAGTTTGTTGGCGCCGGCCTGTTTGCTGGGGTTGCCCCGGCTCATTTGCGTGAGCAGCGCACTGCGCAGGCTGCCGAGGGACTGCGGGGCTGTCTCCAGCAGGATGAGGATCTCCCCGATGCGCTGGGGATTGGAGATATCGTTATGGTACCAGTTCCAGCTTTTGGGATCGGTGGTGTTCCAGTAGGTGAGGCTGTTGACAATGGCGGTAAACAGCGCGGTGCTGTGGTAGTGGGTACTGGCCGGTTTCGTATAGGCCTGGGCGAAAGCCTTCACCCGGTTGATGTGCACATCGGCCGTATAGGTGGTGGAGCTGTAGGCGTAGTTTACGTCCGGCCAGGAGCCGCTGGCCTGTAAGGTAGACAGGGTAGCGGTAACGTTGTTGTCCAGCGTAGTGGTGTTGGACGCCTGGGCCAGCAGTTCCTCCCGGACGCGGTCCATGATGGTGGTGTATTCCGTTTGGGCCGCTGCGCCAAGGGTACAGAACAGGAGCCCGAAAAAGTGTAGAATTTTCAGCTTCATAACAGTGGGATTTGTAACAAATCTACGGATAGCCGCCGTGGTGGCGGGGTGGTTTTTCTAAGAGAATAGGGGGATTTTTCACAATTCAGGAGCTTCCGCGAACTCGGAAGGTGTTTTCCCGAACTGTTTTTTGAATTCGCGGCTGAAATATTTACGGTCGTTATATCCTACCATATAAGCAACCTGGTAAACGGTATGCTGACGGGTACGGATTAATGCCGCGGCTTTTTTGAGGCGCAGCGACTTCACAAAATCGTTCACCGACATGTTCGTTACGGCTTTCAGCTTCTTATATAACACCGGCTGGCTCATGGCGACCTTGCGGGCCAGCATCTCTACGCCAAATTCGGGATCGTCCATATGCTCTTCCACGAGGGCCATCACTTTCTCCAGGAAAGCATTGTCCAGGCTGTTGGGCAGCGGGTCGGGGATGACAGCCTCTGCCTGCAGCTGCCGGCTGTAACGTTCCCGCATCTTTTCACGGGAAGCGATGAGGTTACGGACATTCAGCGCCAGCACCCGCGTGCTGAAAGGTTTGGTAAGATAGAGGTCGGCGCCGGTTTCGAGGCCACTCACATGATCGGCTTGTGAACTTTTGGCGGTGAGCAGCACCACCGGGATATGACTGGTACGCTCATCGGTTTTAAGCGCGGTACAGAACTGCAGCCCGTCCATTTCCGGCATCATCACATCGCTGATCACCATATCCGGGATCTGGGCAGTGGCGATCGCCAAACCGGCGGCCCCGTTTTCACTTTCCAGTACCTGGTACTGGTGCTGGAAGGTCTGACGGATAAGGGCGCGCAGCTCGGGATTGTCTTCCACGATGAGGATGGTAAAAGGCTGCGGACTGGCGGCGGCATCGGCCTCCGTTTCTTCGGAAGGCAGCGGCATTTTCAGCGGTGCGGCGGGCATGGCCGGCTCGCCGCCTACAACGTGCTGCGTACCTTCAAAATGCCGGACGCCCAGCGGCAGGGTAACGGTAAAGCAGGTACGGCCCTGGCTTCCCTCGGTCGAAGGTTCGCTTTCCACCGTCAGCGTGCCTTTGTGCTGCTCCACAATATTTTTGGACAGCGCCAGCCCGATACCGTAACCCGTATTCTGCTGACCGTGGTCCTGCACCTGGAAGAAATTGGTAAACAGTTTGCCCAGGTATTCGGGGGCGATACCGCGGCCATTGTCGGTAACGGTAACGACTATGTTTTGCCGTACCTGCGATACATGCAGTTGTATGCTGCCGCCGTCGGGCGTGAATTTGAAAGCGTTGGTCAGCAGGTTGAAAAACACTTTTTCCAGCTGTTCCCGGTCGAAGTACACCTGCGCGTGTTCTGTGTCATGCCGGAAAGCCATGCTGATATGGCGGTCCAGCGACAGCTCCCGGAAACTGCTGTAGATCTGGTCGAGGAAAGGGATCAGGTCCTGTTCCTGTACCTGCAGCTTCAGGTGGTTGGTTTCCGCCTTGCGGAAATCCATCAGCTCATTCACCAGCTTCAGCAGCCGGTCGGCATTGTTGCGTAGCTGTGTCAGCGTGGCCTGCAGCGGGTCGTCTTTCTTCAGCGTATCTATCATTTTCTCTACCGGCACCAGCAACAGCGTCAGGTGCGTCCTGATCTCATGCGACACATGGGTGAAGAAATTCAGTTTCACCTGGTGCAGCTCTTCTTCCTTATGCAGCAGGGCCCAGAGGAAAAAGAAGCGGGCAACAAAGAAAATCAGCAGGCCGATACACATGGCGTAGATGGTGAAAGCCCACCATGTAAGCCAGAAAGGCGGCAGGATGGTTATCTCCATTTTGGCCGGCTCGCTCCAGATACCATCGTTGTTGGCGCCCTTTACCCAGAAAGTATAATGACCGGACGACAGGTTAGTGTAGGTGACTGCCGGGTTGGTGGTCTCTATCCAGTTGCCGTCGCCACCTTCCAGCCGGTAGGCGTAGCGGTTTTTGCTGCTCTTGATATAGTTGAGCAACGCGAATTCCAGCGTAAACACATCCTGGTTATGACGGAAGCGCAGCGCTTTCGTGTAACTGATATCTTCTTTCAGCAACTGATCTTTTTGGGCGATGCCCACCGGGTTGTTGAACAAACGCAGGCCTGTAAAACGGATCGGGGCGGGATAGGTATTGGTGATGATTTTTTCGGGGAAGAAACTGGTGATGCCGTTGTATCCGCCGAAAAGGAACTCCCCGCGGCTGTCACGCAGAAAGGAGTTGTAGTTGAACACGTTGCCGGCGATACCGTCGCTGACAGTATAGGTCTGGAACCGGTGGCGGGCGGGGTCCAGGCGTGTCAGCCCGTTATGGGTGCTGATCCACAGATAATGCTGGTCGTCTTCCAGGAGCCCCAGTACGTTGTCGTTCGGCAGACCGTCTTTTTCCGTGTAATGCCGTTGGCGCTCCAGGGCTGCATTGTATTTTATCAGCCCGCCGAAATACATGCTCACCCAGATATTGTGTTGGGAGTCTTCCCGGATGGAGTTGATATACCCCTGTTGCAATACCCGTGCGGTATCGCCTTCCAGCACATACAAGCCGCTAATGGTCCCCACCAGGATACGCCGGCGGCTGTCTTCCACGATACAACGGATGGACTGCCGTTTGGCAACGCCCATCAGCGCGGTATCTGCCTGTTGCTCCAGTTCCACGCCGTTGCGGTGCAACAGGTAGAGCTGCACATTGGTGCCCACCCAGAACCTGCCCCGGCTGTCTTCCAGCACGGAGGTCACTTCCCCCGAAAAGGTAGCGGGATCTTTGGGGTTATAGAAATAGCGCCGGAAGCTGCCGTGCTGCAACAGGTTCAGGCCGCCGCCGTGGGTGCCGGTCCAGATGTGGTGATCTTTATCTTCATAGACTACTTTCACCAGGTTGGAACCGAGGCTCGCGGGATTATTGACATCATGTTTATAATAAGTGAAGCGGCCGGTGCTGCGGTCGTAATAATTAAGGCCGCCGCCTTCCGTACCTATCCAGTAATTATGGCGGGCATCTTCATGGATGCTGCTGATCACGTTGTTGCTGATACCGTCCAGCGGGGGATGCTGCTGCCAGGCTTTAAAAGAGCTGCCGTCAGGCCGCACCATGTTCACGCCGCCGAAGTAGGTACCGATCCAGAAGGTGCCGTTGTTGTCTTCATAAATACTGTGGATGGAATTCTGGCTAAGGCTGTTATTGTTGTGAGGCTCCTGCTGGTAGTGGCGTCCGCGCAGCGTCACCGGATCGACGATGCTAAGGCCTTCCTGGGTGCCGATCCACATATTGCCGGCTTTGTCGGGAACGATCCTGCGGACGATATTGTTGATAATGGCCGGCTGGGCCAGCAGCGAAAAACGGCCCGTTGAAGGATCATATATATTAATACCACCGGTTTGGGTGGCGATCCACAATTTACCAGAACGGTCTTCCGTGATAGCGGTGATGAAATTCATCGCAAGGCCGTTCGTTTGTCCGTCTTCATGCCGGAAAGTCTCGTACCGGTCGCCGGTCATTCTGGTGAGGCCTTTGTTGGTACCGATCCAGATATTGCCGTGGCGGTCTTCGTACACGCATTTAACCACATAACCGGCGATTTTTCCCGGCGTCAGCTGTACCAGCCGTTTCCCGTCTTGCAGGAAAAGCCCGTTGTTGGCGCCCACCCAGCGACGGTTCTTACTGTCTACATAAATACAGTTGATATTGGTACGGCGGGGGGCGGGCTCCAGTGGTATCCGTTCGAAGCGGTCGTGTACCGGGTCATATCTGGCCAGTCCGCCGGTGGTCCCCGCCCAGAGGGTGTTGTGGCGGTCGCGGTACAGGGTCATGATCTGGTTGTCGGGCAGCGAGGTGCTGTCATCCGCATGGTGACGGTATATCTTAAAACGGAAACCGTCGTACCGGTTGAGGCCATAATGAGTGCCTACCCAGACGAAGCCCTGCTGGTCCTGCGCGATCGACAGCCCTGCGTTATGAGACAGTCCGTTTTCCACGGTGAGGTGCGAGAAGGTAATATCCTGCCCGCTGCTTTGGGAAAAAGCAGCGGAGAACAACAGGCATAAGAACAGGAAACACCTCCAAATCATGCTCTAATATAAGCATTGTATTTACCCCTGTAAGATTTTTTCTCCGGGGGGACGTTTTTATTCTTCTGATAATCAGCAGGTTGGAGGGGTATTTATAAAATTCACCCCATTCATTTAGGATTGTCCCCCTGCAATCTGACCGCGTTACAACATATTTGTGCATCAACCAGAATTTCCGTTCAATTCCACTCTTATGAATATGAGATGCCAATCATCCTGCAAGGGGAGAACGTCCCGCTTCGCCTTCAGTTGTTTTCTAGTGGGGATTATGTGGGTATTGACCGTCCCGCTTTCCCTTTTCGCTCAGCAGAAAAAGACCGTGTCCGGGATTGTAAAGGACAAAGACGGCAGCCCGCTGGTAGGGGTGACGGTGATGGTCAAAAATGACAAGACGGGCACCAGTACCAACGATGCCGGTCGTTTTGTGATCAGCGCCGCTCCGGGCGCTACGCTGGTATTCACTTTTATCGGGTATGAAAAAACAGAGCTGCCGGTAGATAACCGCACGGAGTATAACGTCCGGCTGCAGGACCGCGTAGGTACGCTCAATGATGTGGTGGTGGTAGGTTATGCCACCCAGCAACGTAAAGATCTTACCGGCTCTGTGGGCAGCGTGAATATGAAGGAGTTTGAGAAAGCGCCGGTGAAATCGTTCGACGAAGCGCTGGCCGGCCGCGTAGCAGGGGTGGCCGTAGCCAGTAATGACGGGCAGCCCGGCTCTATCGCCAATATCGTGATCCGTGGCGCAGGGTCTATCACACAAGATAATTCCCCGCTGTATGTGATCGACGGTTTCCCGACGGAGAGCTCCAACGCCAACGCTATCAGCCCCGGCGACATCGAATCCATCGACGTATTAAAAGACGCTTCCGCTACGGCCATCTATGGCGCCCGCGGCTCCAACGGCGTTATCCTGATCACCACCAAAAAGGGCCGGTCCGGTGCGCCGCAGGTGACTTACAACGGCTACTACGGCTGGCAGCAGATACCGAACAAGATACCTTTAATGAACGCTTACCAGTTCGTGCAGTATGTCGGCGATGTGAATCCTTCCATGTATGACTCCATCTATCTCGCCGGCGGTGTGAAGCTGGAAGATTATAAAAACAGGGAGTCCATCGATATGCAGGATTTTATTTATCGTGTAGGGCAAAATCAGAACCACGACATTGCCGTACGCGGCGGCAACGATAAAACCCGCTATTCGCTTTCCGGTAACTTCAACAACCAGAAAGGGATTATCATCAATGGCGGCTTCAAACGTTACCAGGGCCGTTTTTCGCTGGACCAGACGGTGAACAGCAAGCTGAAAGTAGGCATCAACGCCAACTATGCGTATAATGAAAGTTACGG
The DNA here is from genome assembly GCF_012516375.2 of Chitinophaga oryzae. Taxonomy (NCBI): domain Bacteria; kingdom Pseudomonadati; phylum Bacteroidota; class Chitinophagia; order Chitinophagales; family Chitinophagaceae; genus Chitinophaga; species Chitinophaga oryzae. Next base: position 6,067,969 of record NZ_CP051204.2, on the reverse strand, counting down.
TATCCCTGTTTCCGCTACCAATTTTTACGCCTCCGCCACGACGCTGTATTCGGTATGGGGATTCCGGCCTACCAACAGTATTTCGGGGAGAGACAGCGCGGCCAACCTGATCGATGATTTTTATGATCCGGGAAACGAGATCGCCAACAACCAGGACTACCGCGTGAATCCTTTACAGAATATCCGGAACCAGCATACAGTAACGCGGGTGACCAACCTGATCGCCAACGCTTACGCTGAATATGCCATCACCAAAGAGCTGACGCTGCGGGTCGCCGGCGGTATCAACACGGTGAACACCGGTATCGATATCTTTAATAATTCCAAAACACAATTAGGCAGCAAGTGGAACTCCAACGGCGTAAACGGCAGCGTGGAGTACAGGCCCACGTCGCTCTGGCGTTCGGAGAACGCACTGACGTACCGCAAGCGCTGGAACAAAGTGCATAACCTGACCGTGCTGGGCGTATTTGAAGCGCAGGGATACAAAATGGCACGCCGCCGTTTTGCCGCCAACCAGATCCCGAATGAAGATCTCGGCATGGACGCATTAGACCTGGCCGCTCCGGCCAATACGTCGCTGATATCGCTCACCTCCCGCTGGAGCATGGCTTCCGGCGCGCTGAGAGTGAACTACGACTATGATTCCAAATACCTCTTCGCCGCTTCCATCCGCGCGGACGGCTCTTCCAAATTCGCCCCGGGCAACAGGTGGGGCTACTTCCCCGCGGTATCTGCCGCATGGCGTTTCAGCAGCGAAGCATTCATGAAAGACCTGCACTTTATTTCCGATGCCAAGATCAGGCTGGGCTATGGCGCTTCCGGTAACAACCGGGTAGACGATTTTGCCTACCTGCCACAGCTGACGCTTACCAACACGCAATACTGGTATTCTTACGGCAATGGCCCGCTGGGCATCGGCGCCATCATGACGTCTTCCGGTAATCCTAACCTGCGCTGGGAAACCAACGAACAAACCAACATCGGCCTGGACCTCGCTTTCCTGAAGAACAGGCTCTCCCTCACGGTAGACGTGTATCAGCGTACCACCAAAGACCTGCTGCTGTACGCCGCACTGCCTTATGCGCACGGAATCGAAAACGCACAGGGCTTTAAAAACGTGGGCAAGCTGCAGAACAGGGGCCTGGAGATCACACTGGCCGGTACAGTAGTCGATAAAAAAGATTTCACCTGGAACAGTAACTTTAACATCAGCTTCAATCAAAACAAAATATTATCACTGGCGGAAGGACAGCAGTCTATCCTCTCCGGTTCCGGTACTTTCTTCAATACCACCTACTCCGGGTTGTTTCCCTATATCTCCGTGATCGGCAGACCGCTGGGCGAAATGTATGGACTGGTATTCGACGGGGTGTACCAGTACGGTGATTTTGATGTGATGCCCAACGGTACTTACCTGCTGAAGCCGGAAGTGCCCACCAATGGCGCGGCACGGAACACGATCCGTCCGGGTGATATCCGCTACAAAGACCTGAACGGCGATGGACAGGTGAACAACCAGGACTATACGATTATCGGCAGCGGTTTACCGAAACATACCGGCGGCTTCAGCAATGATTTCCGTTACCGCAACTTCGATCTCAACATCCTGTTGCAATGGTCTTACGGCAACGATATCATCAACGCCAATCGTTACGTGTTTGAAGGAGGCATCGTGAACAACCCCAACCTGAACCAGTTCGCCAGTTACGCCGACAGGTGGACGCCCACCAATCCCAGCAACACGCTGTTCCGCGCAGGCGGCATGGGGAACGCGGCTTACTCCTCCCGGGTGGTGGAAGATGGTTCCTATCTGAAACTGCGTACCATATCGCTCGGGTATAATTTCCCCGGCACATGGCTGAAACGCGCTAAAATCAAAAACGTAAGGATCTACGGCTCCGCACAGAACGTGTATACATGGACCAAATATTCCGGCATGGACCCCGAGGTGAGCGGCAGGCCCGGCAATCTCACGCCCGGCTTCGATTACGCTGTGTACCCCCACTCACTGTCCTATGTGACCGGCTTAAACGTAACCTTCTAAACTGATGAACATGAAACGTATTTGCATAGCGGCATGTATCGCCATAGCAGGACTTACTTCCTGCAATAAATTCCTCGATACCAAACCGACGGATTTTTACACGCCTGATAATTATTATAACACCGAGGCGCAGCTGCAGCAGGCGCTGAACGGGGTATACAGTGACCTGATGCGCCCGGAACTGTATGCGCAGGTGATGGGCTTCAACTTCGTGTCCACCACCGACGAGGTGATGGCCAACCGCACCGCCGACGGCGATGCCCGCGGTCTGCGGTACAACTACGATGCATCGTTGGTGCACGTGGCCAACATCTGGAAGTTCTCTTACGTCGGCATTAATAACCTCAACGTATTACTGCAGAACATCGACAAGCCGGTGATGGACGAAGGAAAACGGAATATCCTTAAAGGGCAGGCGTTGTTCCTGAGAGGTTTTTTCTATTTCATCCTGACCAGCAATTATGGCGATGTGCCGCTGGTGCTGCGTCCGCTAGCGATCAATGAAGTCAACCTGGCCGCTGCCAAACAGGCGGAAGTATATGCGCAGGTGGAAAAAGACATGAAAGAAGCAGAGGCGCTGCTGAAAGATTACACGGTGATACAGGCGAAATATAACGACGTCGTGACGCTGACCGCCGTGCAGGCCATGCTGGCAAGAGTATATCTCTACTGGGCCGGTTATCCGCAGAACAATACTGCCAAATACCGCGATGTGATCACTTATACCGATAAAGTGATTACCTCCGGCCTTCATGCATTGAACCCCGATTACCGGCAGATCTTCATCAACCTGGCCAGAGACCAGTACGACGTAAAAGAAAACATCTGGGAGCTGGGGTCGCTGGGCGCGGCCGCGGGCGTGGTCAACAAGTCCGGTAACGACATCGGTAACTTTGTGGGGATACAGTCCGCCATTACGGCGCTGGACTCTACTTCCTACAATGCCGCTGCCTGGGTGTGGGTGACCAAAAAACTGTTTGACGCTTATGAGACAGACCCCAACAGCACCGCCACGCCTAATAAAGCTTCGCTGGATATCCGCCGTGACTGGAACTGCGCCAACTACATTTACAACGGAACCAATCCCCGTGTAAAAGCCGCCCGTCCCAATGTCTGGCAGATGTGCGCCGGCAAGTTCAGAAGGGAGTATGTGCCGCAGTCGATCCGCAATACTAACGGTACCGCCGGTACGTACAATATCAACTGGCCCATGATCCGTTACGCGGATGTGTTGCTGATGCGCGCGGAAGCGGAGAACTTCGTGAATGGCCCCGCTAACGCCTATACGTATATTAACCAGGTACGTAAGCGGGGGTATGGTATGCAGAACGGTAATGTGGTGAAGTCTGTCACCGTTACCAACAGCGGCGCCGGTTATACCGCTGCGCCGGCGGTCACCATCACCGGTGGCGGCGGTAACGGCGCTACGGCTACGGCTATCCTCACTTCGGGCAAGGTAACAGGCATCTACCTGAGCAGCCCGGGAGCTTTGACGCCCGGGTCTTACTACACGACCGCGCCGGTGGTGGTCGTGGGTACTTTCTGGACGCCGGGTGTAAGTTATGCTGCCGGTGTACAGATCACCAACGGGGGCAACCTGTACACGGTGACCACCGCCGGTACTTCCACCAATACTGCGCCGGTACATACCAGCGGCGCTTCCGACGCCGCCGTGACAGGCGCCGTGTTTACCTATGCCGGTCCGGCTGCTACAGCTACCGCCACCATTACCAACGGCACAGAATCTGACCTGACGCCGGGCCTCAGTAAAGAAGCCTTTCAGCTGGCGGTCCGTGATGAGAGAATGCGGGAGCTGTGCTTTGAAGCGCTGCGTAAAGCGGACCTGATCCGCTGGGGGCATTTTGTGGCAGACATGCAGGAGTTTGCCGCGTGGGCCACTTCCAATGGCGCCGGCGTAACGTCCACCGGCAACCCTAACGGGCTGCAGGGCGTGCGTAACGTGAGCCAGCGGCATGTGCTGCTGCCCAAACCGACGTATGAGCTTAACCTTAACCGTTTACTGGTACAGAACGAAGGCTGGTAATTCAAAAAAACAGACACATGAAAAAATCATTCCTCATACTCCTGGCATTCGCTGCCGCCGCCTGTTCCAAAAAAATGCAGGTGGATACGCCCGACTTCAACGTTTCACCCGATCCGGCGCGGCAGGTAGCCGATACTTTCGTATACCGGCTGGGGGATACCACCCGGTTTAAGATCACCGGTACGGTGGGTAACATCGCCTTTTATTCCGGCGAAACCGGCAAACGTTATGATAGTCGCATCCCTACCTACAAACTGGGCAGGCTGACATTGAGTTTTGCTTCCAAATCAGAGTGGGGTAACCAGAAAAATACCCTGCAGGTGCTGGCTACCAATAAACTGGCCGGATATGATTCCGCATCGGTGGTGAATGCCGCCTGGAAAGATATCAGTTCCCGCGGTACCCTGGCTACCAACGCTACTGTCACGGCTTTTGGCACAGCAGACCTGACAGACCTGGTGGCCAACGCCAGCGATTCCCTGTTTATCGCTTTTAAATACAGCGGTGTAACGGGATCGACCCAACGTACCTGGACCATCACCGAGTGGGCTGTCAATAATGTGCTTCCCGACAGAACGGTTTCCCTCAGTTCCTTTTCTGCAGATGTGGCCTACTGGACCCGCTTCGGTAATGTCTGGAACCCTGCCAGCGCGCGCTGGACAGCGTCGGCCACCGATCTTAAAATTAACGGCGGCAATGATGCCGCCCCCTCCAATACCAGCTGGGTGATGTCTAAACCGCTGTATGTGGGGCGTATAGCCCCCGACGTGAGCACAGGCGTGAAAAGCATCAACGAGCCGGACAAGGCGGAGTACACCTATGTGTATCCGGCGCCGGGCGTATACAGGGCGACTTTTGTGGCTTACAACCATACGCTTGACGAGGAGAAAAGCACTGTCCGTGAATTTATCATTAAAGTGACACCATAAAAATTATGAAACCATTGCTTTGTTTCGTGGTTGCCGCCGGATTAACGGCATACACCACCTTTACGGAAAAGGATTTTATCAGCAGCAATACCGGCTTTGCGCAGCAACAGCTGAAGCATATGCTGAAGGAGACAGCAACGCGCGACAGCCTGGCTTTTCCCCGGACGACCGACGGCGCGGGGAAGATGACCACTACTTCCATGTATGACTGGACGCCCGGCTTTTTTGCAGGCTCGCTCTGGTATGGCTATGAGTTGTCAAAAGACCCGGCGCTGCAGCAGCAGGCGTTGCGGTGGACGGAGAAACTGGAGCCGCTGCAGTATTTTACACAGCACCATGACCTGGGCTTTATGATGTACTGCAGCTACGGCAACGCCTACCGGCTTACAGGCAACAAAGCTTACAGGGATATTCTGGTGCAGGGCGCCCGTTCGCTGAGTACCCGTTATAATCCGGTCACCAAAAGCATCAAATCCTGGAATGCGTTTAAGTCGTGGCATGGAGAACAGTTGTACCGGTATCCCGTTATCATCGATAACCTGATGAACCTGGAGCTGTTGTTTTTCGCTTCCAGGGAGACCGGTGACACCAGCTTCCGCCACATCGCTGTGAGTCACGCGGAAACCGCCATGCATAACCAGATACGGCCGGACTACAGCTCTTATCATGTGGTGTGTTATGATACCACCAGCGGTAAGGTGCTGGCACGGGAAACGGCGCAGGGGTATGCTGATAATTCCACGTGGGCGCGTGGCCAGGCGTGGGGTATCTATGGCTTTACCATGATCTACCGGGAAACAAAAGATCCGCGCTTCCTGAAAACGGCTGCCGGTATGGCTGACTGGTACCTCAACAGCAGAAACCTGCCGAAAGACAAAGTGCCCTACTGGGATTTTAATGCGGAAGAAAAAGGCTATACGCCCGGTGTGCGGTCCAATGCGCTGAAGGTAAAAACGAAATACCGGGACGTGTCTGCCGCAGCAATTGTGTCTGCCGCCCTGTTTGAGCTGAGCGGTTATGTAGATGCTAAAAAAGGAACGGGATACCGTCAGGCGGCTATTGAGATGCTGCATACGCTGGCTGGCCCGGCTTACAGGGCGCCGGAAGGAGCTAACGGTAATTTCATCCTGATGCATAGTGTGGGCAGCATTCCGCACAACAACGAAATTGATGTGCCGCTGGTATATGCAGATTATTATTTCATGGAAGCGTTACAGCGATACAAAAAATACCTGGGGATGTAGGGATTTACGGATTTTTTGATTTCGGGCATCTATAACGCGAATAAAAAAAACGCTTTGATCTTCTTTTTTATCAATCCCGAAATCAAAAAATCCGTAAATCAAAAAATCCCAAAATATTTATACTTCCTGTTGTACCGGCGCTACTCTGGCCATCATAAAATTGCTGCGCCACGGTTGCGTTAGTATGTAAGCTACGCAGGATGCTATATCATCTGTTATCAACATTTTATTTTGTTGGAGCAGTTCGGTTCTTTTGGCCGCGTCCATGTCCAGCAGGTCCGTATCTACGAGCCCTGGTTCTATCAGTGAAATTTTGATGCCCTGCGATATTGTTTCTTTGCGCAACGCTTCTGCAAAGGCCTGTACGCCCGCTTTGGTGGCGGAGTAGACGGAGCTGTCAGCCGTTCGCACCTTGGCGCTCAGCGAACCGATGAAAACAATCTGGCCTTTTTGCTGCGGCTGCATCCGCCGGATGGCTTCCTGTGAACAGGCCATGTAAGACAGCAGGTTGGTGTTTACCAGGTATTGCCAGTCTTTATAGGAGCCTTCCGATACGCCGCCGAAAGGGAGCCCGGCGTTGTTGATCAGGATATCCAGTCCTGACATTTGTTGGTCCACCTGTTCAAACACCTGCCGAATACCGGCTTCGGTGGCAATATCTGCCGTAAAGCCATGCACTTGTTTCTCCAGATTTTTTTCCCGGAACTGTTGCAGGGTGTCTTCCAGCTCCGGCGCGTGCCTGCCGAAGAGCATCACAGTAGCACCTTGTTCTGCCAGCAGCAGGGCGGTCGTTCTGCCGATGCCGGTGGTGCCGCCGGTGATGAGGATTCTTTTTCCGGAGAGCGTTTCCGGCTGGTAATTTTTGTTGGTAGCAGAAGTTGTGTTATCCATGGTGTTCCGGTTTTATTTGTCAGGATATTTTGTTTTCCATTCTTCCAGCAGGGCTTCCGCTTTTTCCGGATCGAGCTGTTTGATGATGTAGTCCAGTTTTTCTTCGCGGCGGTCGTCGCCTTCTTTGGATTGAGGCGAGCCACAATACCAGAGGAAGGACAAGCCTACTACCTGCCAGATGAGCTGAAGAAATTCAGACTGCCAGTTTTCAAACGTGTCCCGCATCATTTGTGCCACATAATCCGGCACCTCGATGGGCGCAGCGTGTGTGAGTTGTTCCTGTACATAATCTTTCCAGCCAAAATACCAGTGCAGGATAATAGAGGCGATGAACAGCAGCAGGGTTACCCAGAAATAGGCTTTGCGTTTCCAGTACGATGGTTTTGAGATATTCGTTTTCATAGCCTGACAGATAAAAGGTGAATAATAGATTGTTTTATGTCCATAAGATGGTTACCTGTTGATCTCCCGGCAGCCGGAACAATAGATGTCCATCGTCCCGGGGAGAGCCTTCTATGGCTGTTTTCCCGGCTAATACCTGCAGGGAGGGCAGCGACTCATTTTCTTTTTGCGGGATGAGGCGCAGGTGGGCATGCATGCTTTTATGCCCGGCCAGGGTAAAGGAGATGGTGTTGGCTGAGTCGGTAAATCCGCTCAGTGGATAGTCGGAAAACAGCAGCCACGATGTGCCGGGAAGGAGATGATAGTGGCGTGGCACCAGTGAGAAACAGAGGCCTGCGCCATATACTTCCTGTCCCACGCTGCCGGACTGTTCCCAGCCGTCCCGCAGGTCTTCGACGGGTATCCACAGGTTTCTGGCCAGCTCGCCGGTTTTGATAGTTGTGGCGAGACATTCGGCGGGTAATGCCGGTGGATAATAATACACCGCCCGGTGCAGGTAGTAACGGATGAATTCCGGGACCAGCACCCGGAAAGCCGGCGGCAGATCTGTTTTTTCAGCCAGTTGCAGGTAATAATGCAAGGCAGAGAAACACTCCGCTTCTTCATATACTGCCGTATAAGGAGCGTTCTGCAGAGGGAAAATGGCAAAGAAGGTGCTGTAATGTTTCCCGTAGCCATAGTCACATTCCCACAACCACATGTTTTTAAACAGGTTGGCGATGCAGAGATAACTGATATCCCGGAACGTTTCTTCTTTAGTGATCAGAAATAGTTTAAGCGCTGCGCAGGCGGAGAAAGCGGTATTATTGGCCTGGTAGAGCAGGGTGAATCCCTTTTGCTGTAAGGAAAGACAGGCAGCTTTCGCTTCTTCCAGGTATAATTCTTTTTGGGTGATTTCCCAGGCAGCGAGCATGACTTCTGCATAAAGACCACCTACATCTTTTTCGCCGCCTTTCCCCGGAGCTGTTTCCGATTTTATTACTTCCAGTGTGTCCATTTTGTAGAATACCGGCCACTGATAGGCAAAGTGGCGGGCTACCTTAATAGCGAAATCCAGCGAGGTGAATAATTGATTGCGAACAGCCTTATGGCCTTGTTTGAGCAGCCGTAGCAGGTTCAGCAACGGATGATGGAGATACCAGCTGTCCATGATTAGCGGGTGTTTGTGTTCTTCTTCCAGCGACAATCGGTGCTGTGCTGCCGGTAGCCAGCGGACAAACGTTTTCAGTTCTTCATCATAAAAATCGGGGATGATGTTCAACAGGTCTTCCACCAGCGGCATCTCTTCTTTGCTCCATTGCTGATAATCCCGTAATGGCAGCAGTACCGCCAGCTGTACCATCAGTTCCGGCGGCGTTTTATAGTCACATACATATGCATTGAGATAGGGATTGCCGGCTACCTGGCACCAGTTGCCCGCGCCACGTTCCAGATGACGATGTGTTCTCTCCTGGATATCGGGCCAGTGGCGGTATTGTGCCTCCGGTTTGGGAAGATGCGGATAGATGGCCGCCAGCAGTTCCATCAGTTGAAGGGACTGCTCCGTTTCGTTGGCGGGCGGCTGTGCCGTCAGGCTGATGAAGGTATCGCTGATCACACAGGGCTTGCCGGCCGGCAGCGCACCGTCTTTCGGGGCGGGCAGCGCAAAGCCGATGTCCGGCCAGTCACCACCCACCGTGTGCCCGGCAGACGTTTTCGTTTGTTCGCAATAGTGATTCAGCGAGCTGAGATGCTGCAGGTAAAGAACGGCGCCTGAACCGGGTTCATTGACGCTGAAATAAATCATGCCTGTTTGCAATCCTTGTTGCGTGAAATAAACGGTCCCTGCAGCGATGCCTTTTTCGCCGCTTTTTTTCAGCGCGGTAATGTCACGCGGCCAATGATTGAACGACAGCGTCGCGCGCGGCGTAACGGTCGTCTGGCAGCGGAAGCAGGGCACCGTGCCAGGATAGAGGTCCAGCGTAACGGTGTAAGCGGCCGCAATGGTTTGCAGATGGAATGCCGCCTGGTTTTTCTTTTTGACTGTTTTTGTGACCGTGATGCTGTCATGCGGGGCGTACACCGCCCTGAAAGTAACCCGGGCGCCGCCGGCCCATTCAGCAGCGATCCATAACGCGTCGTTCTTACAGTAAACATAACAATGGCAGAAACCGAGTTGCTGATAGAATATCTCTTTTAACTCAGGATGGTTAAACAGTTCGTCAACAGCCAATGCCTGTGGAGTAACTCCTTTCATATATTATTGGATTTAAGCAGAGGTTAACCGACAAAGAACCCGATATACCACATCAACAGCCATGCGAACTGCATGGCAGCATCTGCCAGGTATACCGGCAGGATGACGCGGCGCGCTGTGTACCAGGCATCTGCTATCAGCAGTGCCAGCGCATTGCCCATACCGATGACCACGACCGGCAGTTCTGCCTGGTAGCTGCTGTTGGCTGCCGCCAGCAACGCGCAACCGGTCACGGTTAAAACGCCGCCGGTAGTTTTTACCAGCCAGACATCCGTTTTCCCGCCGGTGACTTTCTCAAAGGATGCATAATGTATGATAGGCCATAGGCCTGTGAGCACCAGATAAATGCCCTGTAGCCATAAAACAGTTCCTGACATCATGGGTGAGATGGTTATTCGGTTTTCCAACAGTTACTATGAAAAATGTATTCCAAAAGAACGTGGGCGTGAGCAAGTGCTTGTCAATAGGGAGAAGTAAGCGCAGTCAGCGCGGAGCAGCGGACTGTGCGTCAGTGTAAGAAACGTGGATGAAACGCTACGTATTGGCCTTTTCGGAAGGCGCTGTCAGGACATAGTGAAGGTTACTGCCTCTGCCTGAAGATGTTTCACCCGGTATCCTTTCGTTGTATCGGTATCTGCGAATAAAAAATTTTTACCCGCTTGATAAATTCATAAAACAACTGCTATAAAACTACACTACTCCCTTTTACATTCGTGACACATTAAAAAACAAAATTCCATGAAAATCAAGTTATCCTTATTATTGTTGTGTTCCACCCTCTTTTTGGCTAATGTAAATGCCACTGACAAGAAAGCTCCTGCCCGTCCTGCCGCATTTAAACCCAAAGTGTTTGTTTCCTGCGCAGGAGTTCAACCGTTTTTCTTTGGTTTCACGTATTATCCCGGACAGCGCGTGGTTTATGCAAACGGTCTCTATCAGGCTACGCAAACTAACCAAAACGTTTGGCCTAGCTTTAGCCCATCCTGGTTCTGGGTGGGACCTTGCAACTAATTATTAACGATAGGGGCCGGCCACAGTGCAGGCCCCTTTTTCTTCCTTTCCCCATTTTCGTTTTCTTACAATTTCAGGCCGTGACAGTGAACCATCTTTGTGTCATCAAACAAAAACAAAAAATACGTTTTATGACACAGGCAAAAATACTTATCACCGGCGCCACCGGTAACGTGGGCACTCAACTGGTAAAAAGACTGTCGGCAGCGCATGTACCTTTCAAAGCGATCGTCCGCGGCGACGATAGCAACCAATACCTAAAAAGCATCCCGGAGGCAGAAATCATCATTGCCGACCTCGCAGATGAAAAAGCGGTAGGCAAAGCATTGCGGGGGATAGAAAAAGCTTTCCTGCTCACCAACTCCTCCGAACAGGCGGAAACATTACAGCTCAACTTCGCAGTAGCCGCACATGCTGCCGGCGTACAACATATCGTTAAACTGTCGCAGTTTGCGGCAGCGGAACAGTCTCCGGTCCGTTTTTTACGCTACCATGCGCGGGTGGAAAACAGGATCCGGGAACTGGACCTGACTTATACTTTCCTGCGCCCCAACCTGTACATGCAGGGACTGCTGGCGTTTAAAGACTACATTAAAGACGAAGGACAGTTTTACGCCGCTGTGGGAAACGCCGCTATCAGCGCGGTAGATGTGCGGGATATTGCCGCGGTAGCCGCACATGCCTTAACAACGCAGGGGCATGAGAACAAAATTTATGATATCACCGGGGGAGAAGCCGTGACCCATTACGAGATGGCAGACATCTTCACCCGTGTGCTGCGCAAACCGGTGAAATTTGTGGATGTGAGTCCGGAGCAGATGGAAGGGGCCGTACGGGCAGCGGGGTTCCCGGAATGGCAGGTAGGCGGACTGATAGAAGACTACGCGCATTATGCCAGGGGAGAAGCGGCGGTAGTGAGCAAGGCGGTGCAGGAGGTGACAGGACATGCTGCCATTCGTTTTGAACAGTTTGTGGAGGACCACAAAGCCTTGTTCCTATGACAACAAAGGCAGCAGGTCAACTGCTGCCTTTGTTGTGATTTATTTTCCTTCCAGCACGGGGACCAGGTGTTCCCAGTTCAGCTGTTTGGCGAAATCCAGTGCCGTTTTGCCGCCGGTAGTCCGCTCGGCCGCGTTGGCGCCTTGTTGCAGTAATACCTGCACGGTGGTGAGGTTTCCGGCGATGGTTTCTTTATGCAGCAGCGTATAGCCTGCTTCATCTTTTGCATTCAGTTCATCCGGATTTTGTTGCAGGAAATCCACAAAGCTCTGTTGCATGTTGCGGCTCATGGGATGTTCGATCAGGTTTTCCGGATTCTCTTCCTGGTTGTTTACAACGAGGATGTTGTTGTAGTCGCCGAATTCGAGGCCCCATGCTTCGTCGTGTTCCTGTCTTTCTTCTTCGGTCATGCCGGCGCGCATGGCCTGGATGGTGAAACCGCCGTAGGTGCGGTCGTTGATGGCAAACAGCCAGTCGCTGATCTGCGTTAACGGAATGCTGATTTCATCACCGTTGCTCACGTTGGTCAGCTCGTTCGGGTCGTTGATCAGGGTACCGAAGATGGTATCGCCATCAAAATGGATATCGTTGATCCACATGTGTTCAACGGTGGGTTCGCTATCGCCGGGGAGTTGCTGGGAGAAGGCTACTTTCACGCAGGCTACGTTCAGGCCCGGGATGATGCGGCGATGTTCCCAGGAGAGCTCCCGCCAGAAGTATTTGAAGGTGGCTTGCGCTTTAGCAAAAGCGTCGATCATTTCGGGGCTGTCTCCTTTGGCGAAGAAAATTTTGTCGGACATGATTACTGTTTTTTCAGGTTAATGTGTCAGGCCAGTTCGGCGCTGTGAATGGATACAAATTCTCCCTGTTCGGTATAGGCATCGATGGCAAAAGCATCAAAGCCGTTACGTTGCAGGTGGGCCAGATCTGTTTTTTCGCCGGTGATCAGCCGGAGTTCACCATCTTCATTGAGGAAGGTGTCGAGTTCGTCTTCGTAATCTATATTAAAAAAGGCGTGCAATACAATTTCGAAAATGCTGTTGCCGGCAGCATCCGTGTAGGTCCGCGTGATTGGCCGGTTGTTCAGCTGTTCGGGCGTCCATTCGTTACAGAAATAATTATCGTGACCCTGGCGGGCGCCGTCGAACAACAGGATTTCTTCACCGGTGCTGATGTCTACAGCATAGATCAGCTCGGGCGCTTCATCGGTATTGGTGATGAGGCCGTTGAAATTTTTACCGTAGTGTTTCTCGTGCAGTTCGAGATGACGCGGTTCCTGTTTCACTTCCCAGTTAAACAGTTCCCCGTAATATTTTATGTGGAACAACCGTCCGCCGCTGGAAGATTGTAACTGGGCGCGCCACTCCACGGGGTGAATGTTGTGGAAGTAGGCGGTTTTGTCGTATGCCGCGAAAGGGGCGTACCAATCGGGTGCTGGTTTGTGTGTGGTCATTTTGCTTCGGTGATTTTTTTGTTTTCGCCATCCCACGCGTAACGTTTACTTTTCTTCGCGGTCACTTTCATGATGTTCATGCCGTTTTTGTCCACTTTATCGGTGGCTTCAGCTTCTTCCATGTTCCAGGCGATCATATCCGGTTGCCCGTTCTTTTCATTGGGGAATATGAATTCCTCGGAATGATAGTACGCATCGGCATCGCCGATATTGGTTTTGGTCAGGAGCTGTTGCAGCTGGCCGTCTTTGGTCCATGCGAAATAATATTCGTCCGTGGGAATGCCGCAGGCCGCGCCGGTGAAAGTGAGCACTACTATGTGTTGTACGTTGGTGAGGCCCATGCCGCTCATGATTTTGCCATCGCTGAAGTTGGCGGTTTCATCATCGCCGATGATCTGCGCCGCTTTGGCGAGCAGTATGCCGTTCTGCACCACTTTTAGTCGTACCAGGTATTTGGGAAAGGTGTCTCTTTTATTGCCGGATACCGCGATGCTGTCGGCCCTGCGTTCAATGCCATATACGAATTTGAGATCGCCGCGGCGCAACGGGGCGCAGCTGACAAGGCCCTGCCAGATGTACCCGCTCCGGTATTCCCCGTTTTTACGGTAGCCGATTTTCAGCCACGGGCCCTGCAGGCCGCGGATGGTGAGGCTTTGGGCGGTCATACCGGTCACCGTGATGTTATCGCCGGCCATCAGTGTGTCGATGGGGGACTGTTTGGTATCGGGAGACACCCTTATATAGGCGGTGTCGGAAAAAATGTACCGGTCGATGGAGTCGTTGCCGCTCAGGTAAATCGACCAGCTGCGCATGTCCGGGAAATTGGGTTCCTCCTGCGCAAACAGTTGATGGGAGATACAAACGAATAAAAACAATAAAAGCTTTTTCATAAATAAACGGATTCTTTTTCTATGGGATATGTGTGATTAAGTATGTGCCAAAGTAGGTATCATCAGCTGATGGCCGGCGAAAATGTTCTCTTTGCCGTTCAGTACAAAAAGCGTGAGGTCTTCTGTCTTCAACGGCAGCATGGTGAAGCCGGTAACATCCGCCGGTGTGAAACCAAGTACCACCTGTCGGGTGTCTTTCTCCATCAGCACAGACAAAAGGAGCGGTAACGAATGGCTGGTTTCTCCAAAAATATCATGACAGGTCATCACGCCTCCTTCGTGTTCCACCACTGCGATCACAGCTGTTTCTTCCAGGTAGTACACGCTTGTCTTCATGAACTGTGTACAATAGAACATCAGCAGGCCGGCGGGGGCGGTCACTGTCAGTGCGGCGAACGGGTTGGACTGTGCATATTTCTGCAGGAGCAGTTCCCTGTCGGCCGCGTTGTCCATGTCCAGCCGGCGTACTTTGCCTGTTTGGGGCGACAGCTGCCGGGTATGGTACTGGTATTCGCCGGCCGGTATGAACCCGAATTTCGGATAGAAGCCGAGCACGCGTTTGTTGGCAAACAGCACCATGGCGTCGTATTTACCAGCCCATTCTTCGAATATTTTATCCATCAGCCAACGGGAGAGGCCCTGGTGGCGGTAGTCGGGATGTGTCATGACGGTGCCCAGCTGCAGCCAGGTTTTTTCTTGGCCCTGCCAGCGTACCCGGAGGATATTGACCGTTGCGTTGGCAACAACCGTATCGCCATCGAGCAGCACGTGGGGAACGCAGGAATCGTCCCAATAGCCTGCCTGGTACCACGGCTCGAAGCTGAGGCGGAAAGTATGTACAGAGAGCTGATCAAAACTAAGCCGGACGGGGTTATTGTCTTTGATGCCAGCAATATAGGAATACGTTTTCCCCTTGATGTCGTATTTCATGTCGTTAACGCACAATTTCAGGTCATTGCCGGCGAAGATAGGGAATATAAAGCAAACAGGCCGGGCGGCTGGACATCCCGTTTTTCTGCCGAAAGCTGTTATAAAGGAAACCGCAGCGTGAAGGTACTGCCCTGGTCTACCGCCGTTGTTACGCTGATGTTTATGTGATGGTACTGCGCGATGGTATGGGCAATAGAAAGGCCCAGCCCGTAGCCTTCTGTGGTGCCCCGCTGTATTTTCCGGAAGCGGCGGAAAATAGTATCTACATCCCGTGCCGGGATACCGACGCCGGTGTCAGCGATTACCAGGAGGTAGGCGTCAGGACGGGTTTCGTCGGTGACGGTAATGCTGCCGTTTTCCCGGTTGTATTTGATGGCATTCTGCAGCAGGTTGTATACCAGCTGGAAGATCAGGTCCTGGTTGAGATGGTGCAATATGGTCTTCGATGACAGCTGCATCGAAAAGCGGAGTTTTTTTTCTTCCAGGCGGTGAGACAGCTCCTCCATCACGTCGGTCACCAGCTGCAGGGGAGAGAGCTGATCATTTTTAGGGAACTGGTCGTTTTCTATGCGGGAGATCAGCAGCAGGGAGTGCACGATTTTTTTCAGGCGTTTCAGTGTTTTCATCATCCCCTGTATTTTCTGCTGGAGCGCTTCGTCTGTTTCCCTTTCTTCGAGGAGGTTCTCCATTTTTGTTTGCAGGATGCTGACAGGTGTCATCAGTTCGTGCGATGCGTTGGAGGTGAATTCCCGTTCTTTTTCGAAAGCTTCGTTGATTTTATCCATCAGCTCTACGAGCGAATCGTCGAGGTATTGAAAGTCGGTGGTGGATGTTTTCACCGGAGGGGCTTGTTCCCTGAAGGGGAAGCGTCGGTGAAGCAGCCTTGTCTGGATGATAACGCCGAGAGGTTTCAGCAGCAGGCGTGTAAATACCAGGTCGATGAGGATGGTAATGACGATAAGGCCGCCGAGCACATAGAGGGCCATGCGCTGTAAGGGACGGTTGTATTGACTGATGGTAGTTGTTTTTTTACCTACTTCAAGCAGGAAGTCACGGTGGCCGGCTTGCAGGATGTGTGTCAGCACGCGGTAGGTGAGGGTGTCGCCTTCCACCACACGTTGCACGGTGGCGATCGTGTCCGGCCGGATGGTTTTGCCGGCAGGTTCCAGCG
This sequence comes from Chitinophaga oryzae, assembly GCF_012516375.2. Classification (NCBI taxonomy): domain Bacteria; kingdom Pseudomonadati; phylum Bacteroidota; class Chitinophagia; order Chitinophagales; family Chitinophagaceae; genus Chitinophaga; species Chitinophaga oryzae. The sequence goes on along the minus strand of NZ_CP051204.2, from coordinate 6,051,722 downwards.
AGATATATTCTTCTTTCAGCATGGTATAGCTGCCGTAGGTTTCTTCCCCCTGCAGGTAGGCGTCGATGCCGTTTTGGCGTATTACCTGCAGCACTTTTTTCTTTTGTTCCCGGAGATAGTAGTCGTTGTACTGATGCGCGATGTCTTCTGTCAATACCGGCAGCAGCAGTACAAACAGCAATGCTACCGCCATTTTTGACAGGGTGATGAATAATGTCAGTTTGGTAAACAGTTTCACGCTCAGATCTTTATTTTATAGCCCACATGGCGGATGGTCTGCAGCCAGTCCACCGCCGCGTAGGCGGACAGTTTCCTCCGGATATTTTTGATATGCACGTCGATATAGTTGGAGTCGTACTCATCATCTGCCAGATCGCCCCAGATATGGTCGCTGAGCTGCATGCGTGAGAGCGGCCTGTTTTTATGCAGCAGCATATAACTCAGCAGGTCGAACTCTTTGCGGGAAAGGGTTATTTCTGTTTGTTCGAAATAGACGTTTCTCTTTTGCAGGTCCACGTTAAAATCGCCCAGCGGCACCAGTACGTCCTGCAGTCCGAATTTCCTGCGGGAGATGGCCTGCATACGGGACTGCAGTTCCAGCAGGGAAAAGGGTTTGGGCAGGTAGTCGTCCGCCCCCAGGTCGAGGCCTTTGATACGGTCTTCCAGCTGCCCGCGGGCGGTGAGGATGATGCAGGCTGCTTCCGGGCATAGTTTCCTGGCCTGTTGCAGCAGTTGCAGCCCGTCCATGTCCGGCAGGCCGAGGTCCAGCAATACGAAGTCGTAGGTAGTGTCTTCCAGCCGGTCTATGGCCTGGCGGGCAGATGCCACGAGGTCGCAGCGGTAGGCCTTTTTCAGGAAGGCTTCCATTTCGGCGGCCATGGATTTTTCATCTTCGATGATTAACACCTTCATATCAGAACTGGTAATAAAAGCTGCAATTCAAAAAAGAGCGGGTTTCGCCGGCGCCGCTGAGGGCTTTGTCGCTCAGCAGGGACAGCTGGTATTCCACTTCCACCATGTAGTGTGCGCGGTTGTAGGCCAGCGGCACTTTGAGATTGTACGACAGGAGATCGAAGCTGGAGGCTTCTTCCGTTACTGTCTGCCGGCCAGCCGGTATACCGGGCAGTAGTGGCAGTGGCAGTCCCAGTTTGCTGAGCTGCAGGTATTTTTCTTCCACATAGCTCCGGTAGAAGCGTTGGGTGCCGGCCACGATGTCTATGGCAGGCGTCAGTGTGATCAGGTCTTTGTTTCGGGCGATGCTGCCGAGGGTGATCTGTTTCCCGGTGTTGAAGGTGAGAAACAGGTCCTGCGTTTTACCGAATGCGTAGTCTGCCTGGATGCCGCTGGTCAGCCAGTAGGCGTATTTCAGTTCAGCCGAGGCGTTGTCCGGGTTGGCGGCCTGCAGGAACTGTGAGGAAGCGGGGTAGAAGGTGTGGCTGTAGGCCAGGGTGGCGGTTAGTTTTTTTCCTATCGGGATGTTGAACCCTACGGTGGCGCTGGTGGCCGAAACGGTGTTGGCTGAGTCCTGCAGCAGGCGGTAGGCCGTGCCGCTGAAGTACAGGCCGAAGGGAAACTGTACCACGCCGCTGGCGGCCAGATAGGGCAGGGCGGTGGCGGCTGTCTGCCCGTAATAGCTGGCGTTGCTGGCATACAGGGCGCCCAGGGTGAAGGTTGTTTTTTTAGTGGCAACAGTGTCTGCTGGCGCCGTCCGTGCGTTTGTTTGCGCGGTGTCCTGCGCCTGCACGGAGCTATGGCACAGCCCTGTCAGTAGGGCCAGTATTAGTGCATATCTCATGTTATATCAATGTTATTACCCGTCAGATCAGCTTTCGGACAATGATTTTTGGTTTAATAATCCTGATTGGTTGGACAGGCAATGGAGAAGGAATAGCCATCGGTTTGATGCCGCGCCTGGATTTAGGCACTTCCTTTATTTCCGGCAGTTTTACTTCCGGGACCACCGATGGTGTTACTGGTTTTTCAACAGGTTTATCTGCCGGCATGTGCGCCGGCGGAACGCTGTCTGCTGATGCGCCCATATGGTTAGCTGTACTGACATACCCGTATCCATAGCCGTAGCCTTTGTGAGGCTGCAGCAATGCCATGACAGACATTAGCAGGGATGCAGATATGAACAGTCTTACCATATGAACGGAACGGGGGCAGAATTTCGCCGTTGTGTTGCCGGCAAAATTCTGCTTTTTCTTTTGAAATTACAATATGCCCAGGCCTGCGCCGCCTGTGATTTTCGTATTGACGCGCACCGGCGCCACTTTTACCGCCGGCCGGGTGGCAGCGTTGATGCCGGATGCCGCGTTAATGACGCCTGTACCGGCTTTCAGCGTTTGCCCGGCCGCTGCCGGTGCACCGGAAGGTATGGTTACTGTGCCGGTCTTCAGTGTTTGCCGCGCCGTAGCCTGTACGGTTGCCTGTGCATCCATCACGCTGATACCGGCTTGTATCGCCTGCCTGCCGGTTGCCTCCACGGGTGTGGCGACCGCCGTTGTTGCGGCCTGCACTCCCTGCTGCATCGTCGTTTGCACGCTACCGGCGGTTTGTACAGCTGCATTTTCCACGGACGCAGCAGGGATTGTTATCTCCTGTTGGTGAGTGGCCGTCCCCTGGCCGGTCGCTGCCGCCGCCGCGGATGGGTTGGTGCTCACCCCGGCGCTGTTGCCGGCCGGTCCTGACAGGGTGGCGCTCCCGCTACCGCCGGCTGTCGTTTGCGCCTGGCCGGCTTGCACCCTGGTGTTCATACTGCCGCCAGCCTTTACGGCTGCCGTTTGTGCAAAAACTGCTCCGGAAAAAGTGAACGCTGCGAGGAACAAGATTGTAGATTTCATAATAAACGGTTTTTCAGGTGTTTGAATGATATGTCACCAAAAGTAGCGGGGCAAGATGAAGCGAAGATGAAAAACGGAACGGCTGTCTGATATTTCTGTGATCATGCTGATACAGCGCTTACAGGAGCGGAATTCCGTACCTTGTAGCCATGAAATACCAGGAGGCTATTATCGAAGAAATACTCACGGCTGCTTTTCAGGACGAGGCCCTGCGCGACGCCTATGATGAGGCGGCACAGGAAAAAAAGTTTAAAAAAGGTGATCTGCTGCTGGAACAGGGGCAGATCTGCCGGCATACCTACATCCTGCTTTCCGGCGCCGTCAGAGGATTTTACCTGAAAGACGGCCGTGAAGTCACGACCTCTTTTTGTTTTGCCGGCGACGTGGTACTGTCACTGGAAAGCGCCACCCGCCTGACGCCCAGCCCGGAGTCGTTCGAAGTGCTGGAAGACAGCCTCGTGGAAGTGGTGTCGGTGGAGAAAATGGACCGGCTGCGGGAACGCTTCCCGGTGTTTGAAAAAGTATGGACGCTGAGCATGGAGGCATATGCCATCTGGCTGGAAGAACGACTGGCCAGCCTGCAGTTCGCTACGGCGAAAGAGCGGTACGAACAGCTGGTGGCCCGCTATCCGGAGATCGTACGGCAGGTACAGCTGGGCCATATCGCTTCCTACCTGGGGATCACCCTCGAAACCCTGAGCCGCATCCGCGCAAAAGGATAATTATTTGACATATGTCAAATGGCGGCTGGACGCCATACTTCAATTTTGCTGCATCCAATAAAACCGGATTATTTTATGCAGCCGTTCACACCCGCCAGCCGCCGTATAGACGCGCTGGACGCCATCAGGGGCGTGGCCCTGGCAGGTATCCTCCTGGTAAACATGGGCCTTTTCGCTTTCCCCGCCCTCTATATGAAACCCTCCGCATACTGGCCCGGCGCCTCCGGCAAACTGGCGGAGCAGCTGATCAGTTTTTTCGCGGAAGGCAAGTTCGTTTCCATGTTCTCCTTCCTGTTCGGCCTTGGTTTTATTCTCTTCCTGCAAAGCGCGGAGAGAAAAGGACTGCCGCCGGTGCGGCTGTTCCTCCGCCGCCTGCTGGTGCTGCTGGGCATCGGCTGGATACACGCTCACTTTATCTGGTTTGGCGACGTGCTGTGTTGCTACAGCCTGCTGGGCATACTGCTGCTCTTTTTCCGGAAGATGTCCCCGCCGGCCCTGCTGAAATGGGCTATCGGCCTGCTCGTAGTGCCGGTGCTCCTGTATGTGGCGGCGGGTACCCTCATCGGGCCCGGTTTCTACAAAGACAGCTTTTCGTATACGGATGCGGGTTACCAGGCAATCGAAGTATACCGCACGGGCACGCTACACCAGCTGTGGCAGCAGAACGCGTCCGACCTGGTGATAGCCCGTGCCGGCTACCTGATGGAGACGCCGATGATGCTGGCGATGTTCCTGCTGGGCGCCTGCGCCGGCAAAAAAGGCATCTTCCGCCAACCGGACGCGCATGCGGCGCTGGTCCGCCAGGTACAAACCCGGAGTGCCCTCATCGGCTGGCCCCTGGTGATCGCGGTGGCCCTCATCGGCGGCGACGGCCCCACCACGCCGGCGGGCGGCAACATGATGATGCTGGACACCTGCATCGCAAGCCCCCTTATCGGGCTGTTTTATATCGCCACCCTCGCCCGCCTGCTGCAACATGCCCGATGGCAGCGGTGGCTGCGGCCTTTCCAGGCCGCCGGGCGGATGGCGGCGACCAACTATCTCCTGCAATCTGTTATCTGTGTATGCATATTCTACAGTTTCGGCGGCGGACTGTATGCGTATGCCCACCCTCCCATGTACCTGCTCATATGGGTGCTCGTGCTGGGACTTCAACTCGCCGTCAGTTCCTGGTGGATGGACCACTTCCGCTTCGGACCGGTGGAATGGATATGGCGAAAACTGACTTACGGTAAAGCCTATGCGGTAAAAGCGGAATAAAAACATCCCTGTGTTTGACCGTGGCCCCCTGCTGCACGATCGGCAGGGGGCTTTTTGTATTTTCACATATCGGCTAAAAGCCCGATATTTCGATTTATCGGCTCATCACCCGATATTTTAAAGTTCCGGTAAAAATCCCCGGCACGACCACACATGAAAGGAAACCATCGCACCATATATCAATCCCGGGTAGAAACGCCACTGGGCATGATGATTGCCGGCGCTACCGACGAAGGCGTCTGCCTGCTCGAATTCACTGAACGGAAAATCCTGGAAGCACAATGGGCCGGCCTCCGCAGACTGCTCAAAGCAACCGTCACGGAAGGAACACACCCCCATTTCAGCCTGTTGCAACAGGAGCTGGAGGCCTACTTCGCCGGTGAACTGCATACTTTTACCGTGCCGTTGCATATGCCGGGAACGGACTTCCAGCAGGCGGTATGGCGGCTGCTGCTGACCGTCCCCTACGGCGATGTGCGAAGCTATAAACAACAGGCCACGCTGCTGCAACGCCCCGACGCCGTACGCGCCGTCGGTCACGCCAACGGCATGAACCGCATCTCCGTCATCGTGCCCTGCCACCGCATCGTGGCGGGAAACGGCCACCTGACCGGCTACGGCGGCGGGATATGGCGCAAAGAGTGGCTACTGGCCCACGAAAGCCGTCATCAAAAAAAATTAAATAATATTGGGTGATCTTTCAGCTTTTATGGTATCAATGGCTGAATAAATTGTTTTTATGACCACCTTCACCGACCAGGAACTGATCCTTCAACTGAAAGCAGGCGACCGCCACGCCACGGCAGTTATCTACCAGGTATATTTCCCTATGGTGACCGCCTATGTGCAGCAACACAACGGCCATCCGGCCGATGCGGAAGATGTTTTCCAGGAAGTGATGCTGGTACTGGTGCAGAAAATACAATCCCCGGATTTTAGGCTGACAGCCTCGCTAAAGACATACCTCTACGCCATTGCCCGCAACTGCTGGACTAAACGCCTGCGGGACAACCGCCTGCTGCTGCCGGGAGCGGAGGCCATCCCGGAAGAAGCAGGCATGCCCGATCTCTTCCCCGACCCGCCCGCTACTGCCCGGGTCCAGGGATGGCTGGCCCGCATAACGGACAACTGTAAACACGTGTTGAAAGCGCTCTTTTATTCCCGGCAACCTATGGCGCTGCTGGCGCGGAAGATGGGCTGGAAAAACAAACATACCGCGGACAACCAGAAATATAAATGCCTGCAACAGCTGCGGAAAGCAGCCCTGGAGAAATAGCCGGCTTCTTTATCACCCCAAAAAAACAGAACTTTGGGTATGATGAATATTTTCCGTCATTCACCACTCACGCAGGAAGACCTGGACCAGCTGCAACCACTGATGAAAACCGTACGGCTGGAAAAACAAGATTATTTTATCCGCGAAGGGCAGGTATGCCGGCAGCTGGCTTTTCTCAGTAAAGGTATCCTGCGCTCTTTTTATGTAAAGGATAACGGAGAGGAGATTACCGACTGTATTATGTTTGAAGGGCAACTGGTAACGGCTTATGCCAGCCTTATCACCGGAGCGCCGGCATTTGAGAATATGCAGGCTATCACGGAATGTGAACTGCAGGTGCTGGACCGCGATGACCTCTACCGGCTATACGAAGAAAATATCCGCTGGGCCAATACCGGCCGTGTGTTCGGGGAACAGGAATTTGTGATGATGGAACAGCGTATCCGCTCTTTTCAACAGTACACCGCCAAAGAACGTTACGAGGAAATGGTGCGCCAGCACCCGCGCATGATTCAACAGGTACCCCTGCAATACCTCGCTTCTTACCTCGGCATCACGCCGCAGCACCTGAGCCGCCTGCGTAAAAGTTAACATTTGTTCAGTGCGGGCAGCCGCGCTGCCGCTAGCTTTGCAGGCATGAAAAAGATATTGATCATCAACGGTCACCCTGACCGTGAAAGCTACAACACGCAACTACAGGAAGCCTATAAAACCGGCGCGCTGCAAGCCGGCGCCGACGTGACGGAGATACACCTCGGCTCGCTGCAGTTCGATCCCAACCTGCGCTACGGTTACCGCAAAAGAATGGAGCTGGAACCGGACCTGCTGGATGCCTGGGAGAAAATTAAAGCGGCTCAGCATATTGTATGGGTGTTCCCCGTGTGGTGGGGTTCCCTGCCCGCGCTCATGAAAGGTTTTTTTGACCGGCTTTTCCTACCGGGACTGGCCTTCAGCTACCGGGAAAACAGTATGCTGATCGATAAGAAACTAAAAGGCAAAACATCCCGCCTCATCTGTACCATGGACACGCCCGTCTGGTTCCATAACCTGTATTACCAGGCTACCGGCGTGCGGGCTGTCCGCAGCCAGATACTGCGTTTCTGCGGACTCAAAATAACAGGGACTACTTACATAGCCCCTATTAAACACATCAAACCGGGAGGTAAAGAAAAAGGCCTGCAGAAAGTGAAAACCCTCGGGCAACGTTTATGCTAGGCCGTTATTTTACCGAGGTAATCCACCAGGTGTTGCCACACGGATCTTTTACCCCGCAGGTCCTGCCATAGGGCTGATCACTCAACTCCATCACGCTGGTGGCTCCGTGGCCGAGCGCAGCCTGGTAGCTGCTGTCGGCATCGTCCACATAAATGAACACCTGGCCCGGCTGTGCTGTCCATTTGTCGCGGGCATTACAGAACATAATGGTGCTGTCGCCGATCTGAAATTCCGCATGGCGGACCAGTTTGTCGTCGTGAAAACTCATGTGGCTGAGCGTGGCCGGAAACACTGCCTCCACAAAGGCCTGGAAGTCACGTGCATTTTCGAGCATGAGATAAGGCATAGCGGCATGATGCCCTGCTGGAATCTTCATAATAATAGCTGTTAAAAGTGAAACAATACTGCGAAGCTAGTAGGAGCGGTGTTGTCAAAATTGGAAAAACGCGACATTTTAATCCATCCAGGCAGTGGCGCCGGAACGGCCGGAGAAAAAGGCTTTCGGGTGTTCGCCGGAGAACTCCCTGAAATCATGGATGAAATGCGACTGGTCGTAATAACCACAATCCAGCGCTATCTGTGTGAGTGACGGTGCGTTGGGGCCGTATCGCCGGATGGCCGCGTGGAAGCGTGCGATACGCGAAAACATTTTGGGGCTGAAGCCGGCATAGTGCCGGAACTGTCTTTCAAACTGCCGGGTAGACAGGTAGTGGTCCTGCGCCAGTTGTTTTACCGGCGCCATGCCCTGGGTTTCAATGATCGTCTGTATAGCGCGGAAGACCGGCGGTTGTACATTGTCCTGCCGGGACAACCGCTGTTCCAAAAATGTTTCCAGTATGGAAACCCTTTGCGCATGGCTGATGGCGAGCGCCATTTTTTCTTCCAGCTGTAGGCCTGTCCGTGCCAGTAAAGTGTGCAGGTCCGGCATCTGGTTGGTCATCTCGCTGGCCGGCATGTTAAAAAGCAGTGGAATCGCCTGCGGATAAAGATAAACCCCGAACATGCCGAAGCCGCTGTTGATATGGAACTTACGGGTGGTCTGGCTCTGGCCGTGGATACCGGCAGAAAACGAAACGTCCCTTCCGCCGTTGGGCAGCAGCTCATCAAACAGGCCATGGTAGTGAAACAGCAGTTCCGGGCACATGTCTGCCATGGAGTGATGGGTGTAAGGCCGGTCACTCTCCAGTACCCAGTAGAATCTCACTATGCTGCGAAACCGGGCCGATGGCCGTATGGTCTGGTAATGCATGGAACGGGCCGTTTGATGCCGGCATCCTAAAGGTAAGAAAGTCAGAGCAACTGGTGTAATTGTGCATACTGCAGCAGCATGATCGTTTTGGCGTCGCGGATGCGGCCGTCGGCCACCATCTCCAGCGCTTTTTTAAAAGGTATTTCCAGCACTTCGATCTCTTCCTGTTCGTCTTCCAGTCCCCCGCCGTCATTTATTTTCATCGTGTTGTCGTAAGATGCCACAAAGAAATACAGAATCTCCGTCACAGAGCCGGGCGACATGTACGCTTCAAATATTTTCTGCACGTCCGTAATGCGGTAGCCTGTCTCTTCTTCAGCCTCCCGGCGGATGCAGTCTTCCGGGTTACTTTTGTCCAGCAGGCCGGCGCAGGCTTCTATCAGCATACCGTCGTCGTTGCCGTTGAGATAGGTCGGCATCCGGAACTGGCGCGTGAGGACCACCGTCTGCTGCGCTTTGTTGTACAACAGGACCACCGCTCCGTTGCCCCGGTCATAGGCTTCGCGCGACTGCTGCTCCCAGTCGCCGTTTCTCTTCCGGTAGTCATAGGTTATTTTTTTTAGCGTATACCAGTTGTTGGACAGGACCGATGTTTCAATGATTTTTATTCTGGGTGTCATAAAAATGATTATATTTGATCGAATTTGATTGTTTTGATCAAAAATAGATAAAAAAATGGGATTTCCGGAGCGTAAGCAAAAAATATTGAGACTGCTTGATCAGCACGATACCAGGGAAGTACAGGAAATAGCAGACGCATTGGGCATTTCAGCGATCACCATCCGGCGCGATCTGCAGCAGCTGGCGGAAGAAGGGCTGTTGGTACGCACCCATGGCGGCGCCATGAAAGCGCCGGCGCTGCATCCGTTCACCGCTTTTACCGACAAGGCCGGCACAGGGCAGGAGCGTAAGCAGTACATCGGCCGGCTGGCGGCCGCACAGGTGAAGCCGGGAGACACCATTTTCCTCGATTGCGGCAGCACCGTATTCGCCATGTGCGAACACCTGCGGAAGACAGGGCCGCTGCGGGTGATCACCAACTCGCTCCCGGTGCTGGCGGCTTTTATGGACTGTGACCAGATCACGGTCAATCTCATCGGCGGGGAGGTGGACAAGGAACGTAAAGCCATGCACGGGCAACGTGCATTACAGCATATCGACAGCTATCGCGGGGTAAAAGCTTTCATTGGCACCGACGGGCTGTCGGTGAAAAACGGGCTGACAGCCTTCAGCGAAAAAGAAGCTTCCATCAGCAAAGCCATGGCCACGCAGGCAGACATCGTGTACCTGTTGTGCGACTCCGGCAAAATAGGAAAAGACAGCTACCTCAAATACGCGCCGCTCACCCTGTTCGATCACCTCATTACAGACCGGCAGCTGCCGGCTTCCACAGCAGCGCAGTTCAAAGCCAAAGGCGTCTCTGTCATTAGTTGAAATGCGCTATTTTTGGCGGTATGATCAACGACGCCTGGTATTTGCAACGTTACCAGTCCCAGCCCGATTCGGTGCGGCTGGTCATGGACGTGCTCTCCATATATCTTTACCCGTTAGACAAACACACCTTGTTTGATGCGGTCCGTTTACTCACTTCCCCGTCGCGGCCGGAGCTGGAAGACATGCTGCTGGACCTGCGGGAGCAGGAACTGCTGCAGATGAATGTCAACGGACATTACAGCCTGCCGCCGGCACTGAGCTTTCAGCTGTTGCCTGCCAACATTGTACGGCCCGATTATCAACCGGTGGCAGACCGCACCGGCCGTGCCGTCCACGCGTTCTATTCTGTCAACGCGCGGTTGCAGGACCTGCAGCAGTTGCTGGTGGCATGGTTTACCGGCGACCGTTACCTGCTGGCGCCGCCCATCCGCAGGATGGAGATGGAGCTGGCGGAATATCAGCCGTGGATATCTTACCTGTTGTTTTTCCCGGCTTATGACGGACTGCTGAAACTGTTCTCCGAAACCGCCGTGGACAGCATTTTTTCGTTTGCGGTAAAATACCACCTGCTGCAACTGCCGCCCATGGAGGAACTCCAGGCTTTGCAGGAACGCAGCGGCGGCCGTTTCCCGGAACTGCTATTGCTGCAGGGCGATCTGCATACCGCCTTCGGAGATACAACCGCCGACGAACTGTTTGCCAAAGCGCTGGTGACGCTGTACCAGGGCCAACCGGCGGCGGCGCTGACAGCTTTCGAAAAAGGTATCAAACGCCAACGGCAGGAGGACAAAAAAAACACGCTGCCCGTTTCCCCGCTCTTTGCCTTTTATTATGCGCTGACATTGACGTTGCTGCCCGGTGAAAAAAGTAATCCGATCGTACAGAAACTGCTCACCGCCTATGAACGGAAACTTTTTGCGGCGGTTACCCCTGCTGTCTGCCTGCTGTACCTGCATGCGGGCAGAAAAGAAAAAGCGGAGAACCTGTTGCTGTTGTTACTGGAGAGAAACGAACAGCCACTGCTGAGCTATCTCTCTGTGATAGCGCTGCAGCTGCTGCATCCGCGCAGCAAACTGCTGGTCACTTTCCGCGTGCAGGCAGATGTACTGCTGCGCCGGGGCATGGAGCATCACTACCGGTTACTTACCTACGAATATTTATACCTTTTCCGCGATGCCGGTTACGCCGGCTATGCGTCCGCATTTACTGCCGCCGGCGCCGCCGTGCGCTATGAGCCGGTATTATCGCAGATAAAAATTACGGCCGACTGGGAGCGGCTGCTCAACACGCTGCTGGCGCCGGATGATATTGCCGGCAAGCCGAAACCTGCGCCGGTACACCGGCTGATCTACCTCGTGGATTTTAATTATTACAAGCTGCAACCGGTAGTGCAGGCGTCCAACGGCGACGGCACCTGGAGCAGCGGCCGAAACGTGCCGCTCAAAAAACTGAAGGAAGGAAAGGCGGAAGCCATGACGGAACAGGACCAGCGCATCAGCACCACGATACAAAAAGATCATTACTATAACCACGACGGAGAAAATTATTCTTTCGATAACCGCGTATGGGAAGAACTGGCTGGCCACCCCTTCCTGTTCCTGGACGACGAACCAACCGTACCGGTGGAAATCGTAAAAGGACAGCCGGAGCTCATGGTGAACTATAACGGTAAAGGATATACGTTTACTGCCAATATCGACGATTATAGCAGTGAACTGGTGTTTGTAAAAGAAACACCCACCCGGCTGAAAGTCATCCGCCTCTCGCCACAGCAGCGCAAAGTATTGCAGACACTGTCGCAGGTGCCGGTAGTGCCGGCGGAAGGGAGGGAGAAGCTCCTGCAGGTGCTGAAGAGCATCGGCGCTCACCTGACGGTACATTCCGAACTGGGAGACGGCTCGGTCAATATCCGCAAGCGCGAAGGCGATGCGCGTATAGTCATCCAGCTGTTGCCTTTCGGAGCTGGTATCAAAGCGGGCTTGTTCGTGAAACCGTTTACGCTGGACCCGCCGTATTGCAAGCCTGGCGCAGGCGCGGCCCATATCATCGGCATCAGCAACGGCGAACGCTGGCAGGCCAACCGCAACCTGGAGCTGGAGAAAAACAACGGGACGCGGCTGCTTGAGATGATACAACAGATTGTTCCGCAGGAACTGGTGGCAGACACGCTGGTGTTCGAAGACCCGGCCGACTGCCTCGAACTGCTGGACCTGATACATAGCTACCCTGAACTGGTGCGTGCCGAATGGCCCGAGGGCGAACGGTACCAGGTGAAAGACCAGGTGAACTTCTCCCATGTGGCGCTGTCCCTGAAAGAGAAAGGGCACTGGTTCCTCTGCGATGCTGAAATACGGGTAGACGAAAACCTGGTGATCACCTTCCGGGAGCTGCTGGACACCAAACGTATCGTGAAGAAACGTTTCCTTGCACTGGACAACGGCGAGTACCTGTCGCTGACGGCCGACTTACGTAAACGGATCAACGAACTGGCGAGTATCGCCATGCAGGGGCCGCAGGGGATCGCTATCCCGCGCTTCGCGGCCTCTATGCTGGACGACTGGTTACAGCAGGCCGGTCAGGCAGAAGTAGATGAAGCCTGGCAGGCGTTTATCCGTAAGCGTGATACCGCGATGGACCTGCATCCGGAAATACCGGTCACCCTGCAGACAACCTTACGGCCCTACCAGGAAGAAGGTTTCCGCTGGATGACGCACCTGGCGGCATGGGGCGCCGGGGCCTGCCTGGCAGACGATATGGGCCTTGGTAAAACCGTACAGGCGATCGCGTTATTACTGTACCGTGCCGCAGAAGGACCGGCGCTGGTGATCAGCCCAGCGTCGGTATTGCCTAACTGGGTCAATGAACTCAGCCGTTTTGCGCCGTCCCTGCATATTATACAGCTGCAGCCCGGTAAGCGGGCCGCCCAGCTGAAAAATACCGGTGCGTTAGACGTGGTGATAGCCACCTACGGCATTCTGCAACAGGACGCGCAGCTGTTTGCCGGCGTACACTGGAGCACCGCGGTGCTGGACGAAGCGCATACCATCAAGAACTATCAGACCAAAACATCCAAAGCCGCGATGGCATTACAGGCGGATTTCCGCCTGATGCTAACCGGCACGCCTATACAAAATCATATGGGCGAGATATGGAACCTCTTTAATTTCCTCAATCCCGGTTTACTCGGCACACTGGACCATTTCAACGAACAGTTTGTGTTCCCCAGCGTACGTAACCCGGAGAGCACGGTAAAGCAGCACCTGAAGCGGTTGCTGGCGCCTTTCCTGCTGCGCCGTACCAAGACCGCCGTACTGGAGGAGCTGCCGCCCAAAACGGAGATCACGCGGCTGGTGGAGATGTCTTACGAGGAGATGTCGTTTTATGAAGCGATACGCCGCAAGGCCGTGGAGAACCTGGCCGTGCCCGAAGAGAACCTGGGCCGCCGGCAGATGAAAGCGCTGGCGGAGATCAGCCGTCTGCGGATGGCCGCCTGTCACCCGCAGCTGGTAGACGGAGAGAGCAGTATCACTTCTTCCAAGCTTAACGTGTTCCTGGAGATAGTGCAGGAGCTGATTGACAATAACCACCGTGCGCTGGTGTTCAGCCAGTTTGTGCGTCACCTGGAGCTGGTGAAAGCGGCGCTCGGACAACGGGGCATTACCTGCCTGTATCTCGACGGGTCTACGCCGATACCGCAGCGGGAGCAGCTGGTGCGAGACTTCCAGGCTGGCAGCGGGCAGCTGTTCCTTATCAGCCTCAAAGCCGGCGGGGTAGGGCTGAACCTGACCGCGGCGGATTATGTGGTGCACCTGGACCCGTGGTGGAACCCGGCCATCGAAGAACAGGCGTCCGACAGGGCGCACCGTATCGGGCAAACCAGGCCGGTCACGATCTACCGCCTGGTGGCGCAACATACCATCGAAGAAAAAATCATTGCGCTGCACAACAGCAAACGCGACCTTGCAGACCGTCTGCTGGAAGGCAGCGACCAGTCCGGCCGCCTCTCCGCGGAGGAGCTGATGGAGCTTATCAATTACGAATGACGAATTACGAATTACGAATTACGAATTGAGGAGCCCCTCTATGGTAAGGTTATTAGGTAGCCGGTGCTATCAGGGAGCCCTCAATTCGTAATTCGTAATTCGTCATTCGTAATTGACTCAGGGTTGCGGGCTGGTGCTTGTCCAGCCGCCGTCGATCACGAGGCTTTGGCCGGTGATGTGGCGTGCCTGTTCGGACACGAGGAACAGCGCCGCCTGTGCAATATCCGCGGTAGTGGCTGCGCGGCCCATGGGCGTCAGTTTTGACCAGGTGTCGGCGTAACCGGGTTCGGACATGGTCCTTTCGGTGAGCGTGGCGCCGGGTGCGATGGCGTTGACGGTGATCTTATAGGGAGACAATTCAATCACGAGATTTTTAGCGAGCATTTCCAGCGCGGCCTTACTCATCCCGTAGGCTGCCAGGTCCTTGTGTGCCTGGTGGCCGGTCACCGAAGAGGTGAAGAGGATAGCGCCGCCGCGTTGTTGTTTTTTCATCTGGTTGGCGGCTGCCTGCGCGAGGAAAAAAGTGCCGGCGAGGTTGACCTGCATCACGCGCCGGAATGCATCCGGCGTGTAGGTGAAGAAGTCGCCGAACAGGGTGATGCCTGCGTTGGCGATCACGATATCGAGGCCGCCGTATTGCTCCACGGCGGCATTTACCATCTGCTGAATAAAGGCCGGGTCGCTGGCGTCGCCGGGGAAGGCGGTGCAGCGGCCGTTTTCATTGATGATGGTGTTGGTGGCGGCGTTGGCCAGCGGGGCGTCCATATCATTGAGGATGACGGCGATGCCGTTGGCAGCCAGTTGCCGGCAGATCTCAAAACCGATGCCCTGGCCGGCGCCGGTAACGATGGCCACTTTGGATGTTGTTGTCATAACGGAAATATGTTTTTAGTGCGAGTCCCGGGTCACCTGGCTGCCGGAACCGCCTTTCAGGAAATCGAGGTCAGCCCCGAGATGGGCCTGTTCCACATGTTGCTGGTACAGCTGTACATACCCCCTGGCGGCTACCGGGTGCGCCGGTTGCCATGCCGCTTTGCGCGCGGCTATTTCTTCCGGCGACAGGTCGGCATGCAGAGTGCGGTTAGCTACGTCGAGGGTGATGATATCGCCGTCACGAAGAATGGCCAGCGTACCGCCGGCAGCCGCTTCCGGGGACACATGCAGCACTACGGTGCCAAAACCGGTACCGCTCATGCGGCCGTCGGAGATCCTCACCATATCCGTAACGCCTTTGGCCAGCAGTTTGGCAGGTAATCCCATGTTGCCTACTTCCGGCATGCCGGGATACCCTTTGGGGCCTACGTTTTTCAATACCAGTATACTGTTTTCGTCGACGTCAAGCGCCGGATCGTCGATGCGGCGTTTGTAGTCGTCGATGTCTTCAAACACTACGGCGGGGCCGCTGTGGCGCATTAGCCGCGGTGTGGCGGCGGATGGTTTGATAACGGCGCCTTCCTCGCAGATATTGCCTTTGAGGACAACGATGCCGGAGATGTTGTTAAACGGGGCTTCCAGCGTGGTGATGACTTCGGGGTTGTAACCCGTGGCGTGGCGGTAGTTGTCGCCGATCGTTTTACCATTGGCCGTGAGGCAGTCTTTATGCAGGCGGGTGAGCAGCGCGTTCATCACAGCCGGCAGCCCGCCGGCGTAATAGAGGTCTTCCATGAAATACAGTCCTGACGGCTGCAGGTTGGCCAGCAGCGGTATTTCCGCCGACCAGGCGTCGATGTCCGCCAGTGTTACGTCCACGCCTATACGGCCGGCGATGGCCAGCAGGTGTACCACGAAATTGGTAGATCCTCCGATGGCGGCATTGACCATGATGGCATTCTCAAAAGCCTGCCGCGTCAGGATGTGCGACAGCCGCCGGTCTTCCCTGACCATTTTCACAATCTCCATGCCCGACAGATGCGCCAGCACTTTACGCGCCGCATCAGGAGCAGGGATGGCGGCGTTCTGCGGCAGGGAGAGCCCCAGGGCTTCCACCATGCAGGCCATCGTGGAGGCGGTGCCCATCACGGCGCAATGGCCGTCGCTGCGGCACATGCCCGCTTCCGCCAGCGCCAGCTCTTCCGTAGTCATTTTGCCGGAACGCAGCTCTTCGCTGAACCGCCATATATCGCTGGTGCCGATGCTTCTGCCCATATGCCTGCCCGTTAGCATGGAGCCCCCCGACACTACGATGGTGGGGAGGTCTACGCTGCAAGCGCCCATGACCAGCGCCGGCGTGGTTTTGTCACAACCACAGAGCAGCACCACGCCGTCCAGCGGATTGGCGCGTACAGACTCTTCCACGTCCATGCTGACGAGGTTGCGGTACAGCATCGCCGTAGGCTTGATGAGCGTTTCTCCCAGCGACATCACGGGGAATTCCAGCGGGTAACCACCGGCTTCGATCACACCGCGCTTTACCGACTCGGCCAACTCCCGGAAATGAGAATTGCAGGGCGTCAGCTCCGACCAGGTGTTGCAAATGCCGATCACCGGTTTGCCTTCCAGTTCATGCGCCGGGATGCCCTGTTTCTTTAACCATGCCCTGTATATAAAGCCATCTTTGCCATCACGGGCAAACCATTGGCTGCTTCTTAATGATGTTGCTTCCATGCTGTTGAATATACAAACTTTTTTTCCGGAGTCATAATCTCATGCCTGCTGCTTAAACGTTTTAGAACACCTGAATAACATCATCGTTCCGCAAGGGATATTTTTGCGGAAGGGGCCACTGTCAAACTATTGCAGTGAAAAACTGCATGTTGCAACATAATTATTGTAACCCTACATGATAAGTAGGGTTACATTTAACAGATGTTTATCATCTCCCCGGCTAATATTTTAAATTTTATTATGGAATTTGTTTGCTTAAGTATCTAAGTCAACTAACCTGTAGTAGCCCACATGAAAAAACTATTGGCATTCATTTTTTGTCTGACCGTTTATAGTACCAGTCATGCCCAGCACGCAAAAATCAGTGGACATGTTTCTGATACGCTGAACCACGTTAAACTTCCCAATACCGTTGTTGCCCTGTTACATGCAAAAGATTCCGTGTTGTATAAGTTTGCCCGTACCAGCGAAACAGGCGCCTTTGCTTTTGATAACCTGCAGGCGGGTAAATACCTGCTGATGCTGACCTACCCGGCATTCGCGGATTACGTTGAGCCGGTGACGTTATCAGATACCAGCGTAGTGCGTTTTGATAATATTATGCTGACCCTGCGGTCCCGCCTGTTGCAGGAAGTGGTGGTCCAGCAGAAGATAGCGGCCATCAAAATGAAGGGCGATACGACGGAGTTCAATGCCGGCAGCTACCAGACACAACCCAACGCTAATGTGGAAGACCTGCTCAAAAAACTGCCGGGCATCCAGGTAGACAACAAAGGACAAATTACTGCGCAAGGAATAAAAGTTAAAAAGGTGCTGGTAGACGGAGAAGAGTTTTTTGGCGATGATCCCACCCTGGTGACCAAAAACCTGAAGGCAGATATGGTGGATAAAGTACAGCTCTATGATAAAAAGAGCGAGCAGGCCGCTTTCACCGGTGTGGACGACGGACAGGCCAGCAAAACGCTTAACCTGAAGCTGAAAGAGGACAAAAAAAGAGGCTATTTCGGAAAGGTGGAACTGGGTGCGGGCACCAACGGGTTTCACGACAACCAGGCGATGGTGAACCTGTTTAAAAAGAAACTGAAAGTGGCAGCCTATGCGATCGTTTCCAATACCGGTAAAACGGGTCTCGACTGGCAGGAGGCGGATAAATATGGTCAAAGCCAGGCCGATGGGTATGTATCTGCTGACAGCGAGATCGACATCGGGGAGGACCGTGAATTTTCCGGCTGGGATGGCCGGTATACCGGCAGAGGGTATCCGCTGGTACAAACCGGCGGGCTTCATTTCAATAATAAGTGGAACCAGGACAAGGTGAGTGCCGGAGGAAATTACAAGTTCATGAAACTATACATGGACGGCAGCAGCAGTACCATTACCCGGAACCTCCTGCCCAACAACGTCACCAATTACCGGACGCAGAAGGAACATTTCAACAACAGTGTACTACGCAACCGCATAGACGGCCGCTATGAGATCCAGATCGATTCTTCCTCCAGCATCCGGCTGGATGTAAATGGAGGGCTGAACCATAAAAAGACCAACAGCAGTTTCTCTTCTGAATTCCTGGACGGCGATAGCTCCCTGGTGAACCAGAACAACCGCCGGCTGTCTATCGCAGACGATACCCGTCAGCTGAACAGCAATTTATTATGGCGTAAGAAACTGAAGAAAAAAGGACGGACCATTTCTGTCAACCTCGCAGAGAACTACACCCTCAGCGATGGTGACGGGATGCTGCATTCTTTCACGGAGTACTTTAAAAAGAGCGGGGGAGTGGATTCCTCTTACCTTACCGATCAGCGCAAGACATTCAGAACTGAGAATGCCAATGCGTCCGCTAACGCCACCTATACAGAGCCGCTATCGCCAATGTCTTCGCTTGTGGCCAATTATGGCCTCTCTATATCCAACGCCAGATCTTACCGTAATTCATTCAATGCCGGCGGCGACGGTAAATATGATAAGATGGACAGCGCATTCAGCAACAGTTATGAGTTTAATATACGCACGCACAAGGCGGGGCTGAGTTATGTATACAATGGTAAAAAGGTCCGTATACAGGCAGGTAACAATGTCGGGTTTACTTCCTTCCTGCAGGACGATTTGTATCAGCACAGAAAAATGGACCGCAGTTTTGTGAACTGGTTCCCGGCAGCTTCTTTCCGGTATACTTTTAGCCAGCAGCGGCGGCTGTCAATCGGCTACAATGGCGATACCCGGCAACCAGGCATGAGCCAATTGCAGCCGTTACGTTCCAATGAAGATGACCAGGATGTGAGGATCGGGAATCCGGGGCTGAAACCTTCTTTCAGTAACCGTTTCCATCTCAGCTATAACGACTTCCAGATCATGTCTGAACGTTCCGTGTGGCTGAGCATGCAATATTCCAATACCAATAATGACATTGGAGAGGCTTCCAGTATAGATGATAAAGGAAAGCGTACCACCCGTTTTATCAACATCGACGGCAATGAAACAGCTGGCGTTAATCTCAATATGGGATGGAAAGTAAAGCCACTGAATATTACGCTGGGATACTCCCTGAGGGGCAACTATAACCGTAATGTCAACCTGGTCAACGATCAGCCGAATACGACCAAAAGTCTGGATGGCGGGATGGGGATCGATATGTTCAGCATTAAAGAAAAAAAGTATGAACATTATATGTCTGTGGAAGCTACCTATAACACCAGTAAGTCTTCCGTTCAGCAGGGGCTCCGCACCAATTACTGGATGTACAATGTGAGGGTAGCCGAGAATGTCTATCTGCCGCTGAAGTTCCAGCTGCAGACAGATGTGGTGTGTAACTTCCGGCAGAAGACAGATGTGTTTACGGACAACAATAATGTGATACAGTGGAATGCTTCACTGCTGAAGAAGTTCGGGAAAAAGGATGCGCTGGAGGTAAGAGCAACGGTAAGAGATATTCTGAACCAGAATATTGGTTTTAACCGGGGCGTGAGCAGCAACTTCATTACCCAGAATACGTATTCCACCATTAGCCGTTATGGTATGCTGAGCGTGGTATGGAATTTCAGCAAAGCCGGTGGCGGCGCAAAAGAATAGCTATGAGAAAGATGTTTTTATATATCGCGCTGATATTGTTGTGCCATGGGGTGCAGGCGCAGCATACTATTTTTCTTGACAAGGGGCGTATTGAGTTTGAGAAGAAACAGAATGTGCATGCCATGCTGGACGAGATGTGGGGAGACAGCGACGGGCAAAGCTGGAAAGAGCTGCAGAAGAAGGAACAGCCTAAGTTCAATACTTCTTATTTCGATCTTTATTTCAGCGGTAATATCACTTGCTACAAGCCCGGGCGGCAGTTGCCGGAAAATAACCAGACGCGCCAGTGGCCGGCAGACGATAATACTGTCTATACTGATCTTGGCGCCGGGCGCAGTGTGTCTCAGAAGCAGGTGTTTGACCGGCTTTTCCTGCAGGATGATTCCGTCCGCAATATCCGCTGGAAGATCACCGATGAGACCCGGAAGATCGCTGGTTTTGATTGCCGGCGGGCAAATGCGGTCATTATGGATTCCATTTATGTGGTGGCTTTTTATACCGATGCTATTGTTCCCTCCGGCGGTCCGGAATCTTTTACCGGTCTTCCGGGGATGATACTGGGGGTGGCGTTGCCGCATGAGCATGTTACCTGGTTTGCCACCAAAGTGCTGGTGGACGAAGTGAAGCCGGAGAGCCTGAAACCGCCTGTCAAAGGGAAAAAAGTAAATACATCGGAGCTGAGGGAAAACATGTCAAAAGCGCTGGGAGACTGGGGTGGATGGGGGAAGGTATATATGAAAAATGCCTTGTTGTAGCGGGCTGTTGCGTTAGCGCCCTTAACAAAATATTATGATAATGAAATCTTAAAAAGGCGGTTGTTGGCCATGAAAGGCGTCATTTTTGTTTTTTGGCTATCGGACTAAAAAATTTTAACCATGGCTAAACAAACCGTACAAGCAGTAAAGAGTGAAATCCAGGGACTGGCAATTGGTAATTACAAGAGCTATCCTGAGCAGTATGAATCCACCGCACCGGCTACGCTGATCAGCATACAGGAATTAGCGAAAGGTTATTGGGATTGCAGAGACTACAAAGAGGTGGCGAGAGATGAGAAACTGGGCATTAACCTGGAAGACTATCAACTTTGGACAAAAGAGGCCCACAGCGCGTTTTTAAAGGCCAACGGCCATTCACTTAACTAGACATTTTCTCCGTAGGAGGGAGGCGATAAGTCCAGCATTACCGGGCTTATCGCCTTTTTGTTTTTTCCCGGAAATAAATTTGTTTTTGTATTGTTATTCTACTTACCTTCGTAACCCTGAGATATTTTATTTGTTACTTCATAACCGACGCCTCACTACTTCATAACTGATTGCCATTCTCAAGGGCAGGTGAGCTGACAGGCCGGTCAGACCATCTTCAAAAATTCTTTAGCTAAAATTTTCAACTGCTGTCGCAGCGAAAGGAGTATGCCAGCCTCACGACGAGGACAGGGATATTTGTCAAGATGATGTGCATTCGTTACAACAAAGGGACCTGAGAAATGAAAGTTTCGCGGCGGGCGGGCAGTGAATTGCCGATAACACTTTAAAAACCCAGGTAACATGAAAAAAATGCTTTGTTTGTTGATGGTCCTGCTATCAGCGGGACTGGAAGTATTCTCCCAAGCCACGATTACTGCCGACGCCAATTTGTACAATGAGCCGGACCTTGTCACCAAAATTTTTGGTAAAGATAAAGGAGCCTTATACGACGAGTTTCTGCAGATCTCCCCTGTAGAGCAACGTGCTTTTACAGATGCCTTCCTGGAGTATGAAGATGAAAAACGCCCCTGGCTGGCGGAACGAATCGCTTTACTTCGGATGTATAATGAAGAATTTTCCTGTCTCGATGAAAAGAAAATGAACAGTCTGACCAAACAGCTTATTAACAATGATCTTGAGTTTGGCCGTTTGCAGATGCGTTATTTCCGGCGCATGAACAAACTGCTGGGCGCCACCAGGGCTGCTAAATTCTTTCAGATGGACAACTACCTGGAACAGTCTTCCAGAGCATACCTGCAAAACGACCTGCCTTTTATCAAGGCGCTCGAGTCAGACCGGCAGGTGTTTTCCAGTGCTAAACCGGTAACCCGCTGGTAACATGGATATTTACCGCTGAACGCAGTGCAGAAGGACTTGTGATCTGTTGTTTTTAACTCACCGTTATTTGTTCCCCCCATCCTTTCCCATTATTGTACCCCCATCGACATCATCTGATGGATGATCGGCTTTCATCCATTGTTTGTTGGCCCTATGTATAGCCCTGAGCTACAATGTGAAAAAAACGTATCTTTATACCACTACTATTGGTTGTTATTAGTTACTCTCTCTGAAGATGAACAACCACATCATTCTTTAGCCACTTTTATTTATTGTTATGAACTTACAGAACGGGTATGTATTTACCGGTGGCCCTGGTGCGGGCAAAACATCGGTGATCGCTGCTTTGGCAGCGAAAGGATTTTCGGTGGTGCCGGAATCCGGAAGACAGATCATACAGGAGCAGGTAGCCAGCGGAGGGGAGGCGCTGCCATGGGCCAACAAGACATTGTTCCGTGACAGGATGCTGACAGCAGCCCTGCACGATTTTAAACAGCAGGCGCCCGGAGGGCAGCCGGTATTTTTTGACCGGGGGATTCCCGATCTGATCGGTTATTCGAGGCTGGAAAACCTGCCGGTACCGGCGGTACTGGAGGCTTATGCCGCCGCTATGCGGTACCATCCGCGTGTTTTTATCTTCCCGCCGTGGGAAGAGATTTACCGCGGCGATACCGAACGTAAACAGGACTATGCCACCGCGGTGGCCACCTATGAGGCCATGAAGGGGGCTTACACCGGCAACGGATATACGCTGATGACGGTGCCGCCTGCCAGTGTCGCTGACAGGGTGGCCTTTATCCTGGCTAATTTATGAGGTAGTTTCCGTGAAATCTTCGCTACGGGGAATCGCCTTGAATTTCGTCATCAGTTCTTCCGGGAGGCTGACCAGCTTCCGTTGCTTCGTATCAATCCAGGCGCCGTCCACGTTGACGATGGCCGATTTGGTGCCGTCTTTCCGGTATATTTCGTGCCGGATGGACCAGCGGGAGCCGTCGGGGCGGCATTTGGTCATTTCGCAGGTGACCCGCAGCGTATCGTTGGCATTCACTTCCCGCAGATAGATCAGTTCCTCGCGGAAGAGGATAGGGCCGATATGCAGTTCCAGGAACTGGCGGGCGTCCATCCCTGCTTTGTCGAGCAGGGTGAGTCGGGCCTGGGCAGCGAAATCAGCATAGGCGGAGTGCCGCATGTGCATATTGGCGTCTATCTGGGACCACATGACAGGTCCTTCAAAGAATATATTGTTCATCTTTAAAATTACGGAAAATGAACATGTCGGCCATCGGGGGGAGGGGCGGTAGCTGCCAGGCTAATTGCTTGTCACTCAGGTTGCTATATAAGGATAAAAATGTGCCGGTGCTGAAAGATCCTGTCATGGCGGGCCTGGTAGTGTTTTTGCCGCTGTCCGGCAGCAGGGGCGGTTGCTTCAGGAAATAATTTTTCCAAAAAAGCCGGCTGAAAATTTTTTTTAAATCATTCCCTTTTATACATTTGCGGTCTCACTGGAGAGTTGGCAGAGCGGTCGATTGCGGCAGTCTTGAAAACTGTTGACTGTAACAGGTCCCGGGGTTCGAATCCCTGACTCTCCGCATCTCCCCTGATGGTCTTCGATCATCAGGGGTTTTTCTTTATACCAGTGCCCTATACTGGTTCCTCCTATTCAGCGCGTATCAGCCAATTTCCAATTATAAACCTCGAAAATTTAAATTCTCTGCTCCATGAAACGTTTATTGCACTCCCTGCCCTTCCTGCTGCTTATTGCAACAGCTGTATTATTGACTGCCTCCTGCAGCAAAGACGGAGATCCCGGTCCTGCCGGCCAGCAAGGACAAAAAGGGGATAAAGGCGACAAAGGCGATCCCGGCCCGCAGGGCGAACCAGGCACCGCCAATGTCATCTATTCCGACTGGCTCGATATAGCCTATAAACCCGATACTGTTCACACCGCCGGCGGCAGGGTAGACACTATCGGTTACTTCGCCTTTGCCGCCGCCGCCAAACTCACTGCCGACATCCTGAACAAAGGCGAGGTGAAGGTGTATATTAACTTCACCGGCGCTGCAGATCCAACCATCACCTCCCTGCCGTATACGGAGCCGGGCGGTGTTTTCATCCGGTATGTCGCCTATCAGCAGACACTTGAGTTCTACTCCAATATTAATGCGGGCACTTTCACCGACAATACCGGGGCAAAAAGACTGCAATACAGGTATATCCTCATTCCCGGCGGCACCGCCGCCCGGAAATCCAATACGATCGACTGGAACGATTATAAAGCCGTGAAAGCCTACCTTGGTCTGAAGGACTAACACTTCCTGCTATAGCGGCTAAAAGCGCGCAAAAACAATCGTTTTTGGGCGCTTTTTTTATATCATAAGGAGATTTTTCCGTTAACTTTATAGGATTACCAGTCGACCAAAATTTTCCTACTCCTTTCACAGCCCTCTTTTATGAATGACCAAACGAAAAAGATCTTACTAGTAGTAACGAATGTTGACAGGTATGCAGATGGACACACGCCCACCGGGTTATGGCTCAGCGAACTTACGCATATCTATCACAGCGCCGGGGACCAGGGATATGACATCACCATCGCCAGCCCTAAAGGAGGCAATACGCCTGTCGACCCCGAAAGCCTGAAACCATTTGTACTGGACAGCATCACAAAAGCCTATTGGGAAGACAGCGCCTTCAGGGATTTATTACAGCATACCGAAAGCCTGCAGGAGATCGCGGACCAGCAGTTTGATTGTATCTATCTGGCCGGCGGACACGGCACCATGTATGATTTGCCGGAAAATGTGCTGCTGCAGAAAATCATCAGCGGGCATTATGAGCGCGGTAAAATGATCACCGCTATCTGTCATGGCGTAGGCGGTTTGCTGAACGTCCGGTTATCCAATGGCGAATACCTCCTCAAAGGCAAAAAACTCACCGGGTTCGATTGGTTTGAAGAAAGCATCGCCCGGCGGAAAAAGAAAGTACCTTTTAACCTGGAAGCTGCCCTCAAAGCAAGAGGCGTCGATTATCAGAAAGCTTTTATCCCCATGACGTCTAAGGTGGTGGTGGACGGACATGTGATTACCGGGCAAAACCCATTCAGCTCAAAAGCCATGGCGAAGGTAGTGATACGGGAGATGGCAAAATAAATAACGTCAAATGCAGACAATACTCGGTGCAAACGGACAGATTGCCGAAGAACTGGCCAAAGAGCTGAAACGGAAGTATACTTCCGATATCAGGCTGGTGAGCCGGCATCCCCGCAAGGTGAACGATACAGACACGTTGTTGGCCGCCAACCTGCTGGATGGCGCCAAAGCGTAGGAAGCGGTAGCCGGCAGCGAAATCGCCTGGTTTACCCTGGGCTTGCCTATGGATACCCGCATGTGGGAGGAGCAGTTCCCGGTCATCATGCGCAACGTGATCAATGCCTGCAAAAAGCATCATACCAAACTGGTCTTTTTCGACAATACCTACATGTACCCCCAGAACGCACAGGTATTGACAGAGCAAACACCGTTTGCCCCCGTAGGAAGAAAGGGGATGGAGCGGAAAGTCATGGCGGAAATGCTCCTGTCGGAAATGAACGCCGGACAAATAACAGCGGTGATCTGCCGCGCCCCGGAGTTCTATGGTCCCGGGAAAACACAGAGCATCACCAACATATTTATTTTTGATGCGGTCCGGCAACATAAAACTAAAAGTGTTGCTCCGCGACGATGTGTTAAGAATTTTGATCTGGACGCCTGATGCCAGTCGCGCTATGCTATCTTCAGCAAGAAAGCCGCCGAGATACAGGAGCTGTTGCCCCGATATGCTTACGACAACATATTTGATTCATCAAAGTTTAAGCAGCGGTTCCCTGATTTTACAACAACAACTTACCGGCAGGGAATGGAACAAATGAGAGACGGCAGGATATAACTCCGCCAAAGAATAATTTGTCTCTTAGCGATTTTAATTTTAGTTTCGCATCAAGCTTTAAGCTCTGTCGTCGCAAGATGGCGGGGCTTTTTTCTTTTTATAGACAACCGTCAATTTTAACCCAAAAAGAATATATGAAAAAGACCGTACCGCTCCTGCTGGCGCTGTTTTCCGCCGTTTTGTTCTCCTGTGGAAAAAAGAATGAAGTCACGCCTTCCAGCGATGGTGATGCTACCTGGAAACTGGGAGCTAACACTTACACAAGAGGTGCTTCCTCCCAGACATCCACCCCTGCGCCTGCCGATGGTATCATCACCGGCATCGCCGTCACCACCTCCGGTGATGGGGGCAACTACGGCGCTTTCTCCGGCAGCGCTGTCACTATTACTTTCTACAACCACGGCGAAGGACAGTATACTCTTGGTACCACCGAAATGTCGGTGGCCAACCCTACCCGTAACATCATCGTGATTGATTGTACCGTAGGTACCGCAGTGAGCACCGGCTCTGTGTTGTATGGGTACAGCGCCGCTGGTACCGCGACAGTGACCAAAGACAAAGACGGCAAGTATCATGTGAGCCTGCCGGCGACGACGCTGACGAAGAAACTGGAAGTAGGCGGAGGGATACCGGGAGCGAAGGCGACGTATGAGCTGACGCTGAATGGGGTGTATTGATCATTATACAAATTATAAAAAGCGATCCCGTTTGATGCATTATCAAACGGGATCGCTTTTTATAGGCGTATTGTTTTACAATGCTTCTATCGAGAACTTTCTTGACTTCTCTTTCTTGTTATATTCCGCTACCAGCACATGCCCTTCTTTCGCAGGGAAGATCAGTGTTTCTATGCTACCATCCTTGCGGGGGATGGTACGTATTACTTTCTTCGCGTCCACGTGATAGAGGGTAATGTTTTTCTGTTCGGTGATGATCAGGTAGGTAGCCTTCTTTTCCGGAGAATGGAGACTGTAGTACGATTTGTTGTCCATTGATTCCATGGCGATTTTCGCAGCGATGCCGCGGCTGTTGGCTACGGCGATGCTGTTGTCCAGCGACAGTGCGCCTTCCGGCGTTTGTTTCAGTACCATAGATTCACGGGCGATAAACTTGCGGGTACCGCCTAAGCTTAGCATATAGATCGGCGGTATGATCAGTGGAAGCGTAGCAGCTTCGGCGATCACCAGGCCGGTGTTGATGGTACGTTTGGCTGCGGTGCCGGTGAAATAGGTGTTGCCGGAAAAGTCTTTGAAAGACGGGCCTGCCATCAGAAAGGATTTGTTGTGGTTAAAACGGCCTCTCGTATTGGTGAGCGCTGTCTGGTCTTTCCAATAGGTATATACAGGTTTTATGCTGTCGCGGCCACGGCCGTCGATGTTGAGGGTAAACAGGCCGGTGTAACGGCCTTTCGCAACAGAGCGGAGAAATACCGGCCCTTTGCCTTTACGCGGGTCGATAATGGTACCGGACACATAAGGTTTTCCGGTGGCAGGATTGTTGGTGAAGGCCAGTACGCGCAGTGGGTTTCCCTTCTTGTCTTTCAGGTATTGGCGGGAGATGGTGGTGCTGTCATCGAGCCCATAACCCTGGATGGCGAAGCCGCCTTCCGCTTTGGGGTCGCTGCGATGGACCAGGAAGTACACATCATGACCGGAGACCAGCATGTTGTAGTCGGCATCTTCGAGGCCTACTCTTTTGTGCCAGATCTGATTACCGTTTTTGTCATAGGCATAGAGGAATTTTCCGCGGTCGTCGCCAAAGAAACAGGCGAAGCCTTTGCCGTTGACGTTACTCACCCGCAGGGATTCTTTCATGCCGCCGGAGCCGATGGAAGTGGAGGCGTTGGAGAAGTTGCCTTTCAGGTCTGTGTTTACCCTGATGGTGTTTGTTTTCAGCATTTTGCCGGTCAGGTCGATGAACTGGGTGTATACCGCCAGGTAGCCTTTTTTGATAGCGTCTTTTTTGTCCCTGCGGTGGTCGTACGTATAACCGAGGAGGTTACTTTTCATGTAAGCCAGGCAGAGCACATCCTGTTCGAATGCTACCGACCGGAGGTCCAGCTTCATTTCGCGGAAGTTTACTTTTCCGATGTCGTTCAGGTTCTCATCCATGATGGTGAGTTTGTAGTTGAACGAGTCTTTGTCTGCTTTTTCCAGTTCAGTGAAAACGAGGTAGCCCACCAGGGCGCCGTCCTGGGTGATGGCGCGCATAGAGGAGGAGATCTCGTTGCCTACTTCCTTGAATACGCGGGTTTGGGCATGGGTGCTGCGGATGACGGACAGCAGCAGGGCGCATGCGATGATAACATGTTTCATGATGGTAGTTGTGGGATAAATAATGGGAAAACGGTTACTGTTTATTTTTTTGAAAAGGGTGTGACGAATTCGCAGTATGGGCTGTCGGGGTAGCTGACGATAAAAGATTTGGCCGCTGCCCTTTGTTTGTCGGTGTCGCTGGCATTGGACACGAGCGTGTTGATCAGGGATTTGAATCCATGCTCGGAAGGTGTCATGCTGCTCCAGAAAGGCGCCTGTTGCAGGGAATGATGGAAAGCTTCCAGTTTCTCCCGGGGCATCTGCTCGAACATTGTTTCCAGCTCGTAGTAGCTGCCGGAGATGTATTCCTTGGGTTTTACCGCGATGGCATTGAAGCGGTTCAGTTTCTGATCGGCGTAGTAGAGGCCGGACATCACGTTGCTGAACATAAAATCGTACCACGGGTCGTTGTTGCCCCGGTCTTTTTCCAGCAAGATGCGGTACAGGGCGGCGGTCATGTTGCCGTTGCAGTAGATGTTCCATACCATCATCTTCATGGCTTTATCCCGCAGGGTGGCCGGGATGGGCGTCAGCGGGGTGTTGGTCTGTTCATGCCGGGTTTTGTTATAGCGCTCCTGGCAGTCGGGGTGCGTTTTCAGGGAATCGGCGAGGCCTGCGCTGGTGTTGTTGAAGCTGTACGCTTTAGCGGAGAGTCCCCGGGTACGTTTCACCATCCAACTGTCTTCCACCTGCAGTTGATAAGCCGAAAAATAGTCGCGCAGGTGTTTTTTGAGTGGCTGCCGGTACTGGATATCGGCGCTATCCAGCCGCAGGAACATCGTAGGGTCGATCCCGATATGGCTGTTTTTCAGGAGGACGATGGCCAGGGAGTCGGCATCCCCTTCATGGTACCGCTGGTGTTTGCTTCTGTCGAAAGAATAGCCTTCGAATACTTTCTTCAGGCGGGTGAGGCGTTCGTAGCGGGAGTCCAATACCGCATTTAACGACTGTTTGTACTCGTCGGAGGTGAACCACTCGGCGCGTTTCTTCATCCCGTTTTCGGGATGCTGAAGGGCATTATGGGCCATTTCGTGTGCCAGTACCAGGGCCAGTTCCTCCCGGGTACGGGAGAAGGCCAGCAGGCCGATATTGACTGCCATGAGGTTGCTGCCGGTAGCGTAGGCGTTGACCGAGGTATTGCGGTCTATCAGCAGCATCGGTGGCTGGGGGATCAGTTTGGGATTGGCGGCCGCGATTTGCCGGACGATGCCGTCAAGATAAGTTTGCATCTCTGCTTCATACAGGTAGCTGTCGTTGTCGATGGCTTCCGTGATGAAGTCGGTGCGCTCGTTCCAGATATCCCTGTATTTTTTCTGGGTCTCTTTGTCTTTGTAGACAGTGGGACAGGTCCATGTTTTTTTCAGGGAGTCTTTCCGGTGTTCGTAACAGGCATGGGAAAGGTCCTTGTAATTGTAAATGGGCTTGATTTGGGCTACAATACTTTGGCAGCACAGCATCAGGGCTGACAGTGTAAGGGATCTGCAGGTTGACATATCTTTATTTCGTAGGTATTGGGCGCAAAGATATTAAAAATTGGATATGTCCCTATTACCTTTGCAACAAATCCTATCTATGAAAGCTGTTTATCGTTCGTTGGCTGTTTTCTTTTCCTTGATACTGTTGGGCATATACGGTGGCCTTTATACTGCCAGGATCGAGCGGCCGTTTCCCGCGGAGCCGCCGCCGCCGGATACCGGGTTGACGGAGCTGGTCCTGGAGCGCCAGGGGTTTGTGACAGAACTGGTGCGAAAGCGGCATATGGTGGATACGCCTGCGCCGAAGCGGCTATTTTCACTGGTATATTATCCTACGGCGATGGGTAACATGGTGGCTTACCTGAGTAAGGTACCAAAGGATGGCCGGTTGCATCCGGCAGTCATATGGATCAACGATGGGCTGACGAATAGCATCGGTGATACAGAGACAGGGGCGCCGTTCAGAAAAGCCGGAATTGTGATGATGTACCCAGCCTTACGGGGAGGCAGCGGTAATCCGGGATACGTGGAATCCGGTTTCGGGGAGGTGGATGATATTGTGGCCGCTGCGGATTTTCTGGCGCAACAACCGGGAATAGATCCGGAACGTATATACCTGGGCGGAGTGGGTGTTGGCGCTACGGAGGTGATGTTGACAGCGGAGTGCAGCAGCCGGTTCCGGGCGGTGTTTAGCTTTAACCCGATGATAATCATGAATGACCACCAGTCGGATGAAGATTCACTGACATACAGTGTCTTCGATATCCGCGAGATAGAGTTACGGACGCCGGTAAAATGGCTGAGGTCTATTCGTAGGCCTGTATATGTGTTGGGGGGTGCAGAAGGATATTTGTTTCACATGAGATGGTGGAAAGAGCAGGCAACCGGGGTGGGGGAGAAGGACCTTCGTTTTTACGTGATGCCTGGTAAGGACCATGTTTCGGCGGTGGAGCCGGTGTGCCGGTTGCTGGCGGCGGCTGTGCTACGGGATACGACCGGTCAGAAGGGTGTCTTTGCATTTGAACCGCAGCTATTGCCTTTGATGGATAAGTGATGTCTCTATTATCTTGTCCTGTAAAAAAGAATTTTTTCGGATCAAAATGAAAATAAATTTCATCATTTGACATAAAAAGTATCACTTTGTAAGTCTTCCTAATCGAAAGTAGAATACAATTAGCACGTTGATTTTAATCGTGTCATTTTGATAAAAAATATGTCCAAAACCTTTGCTGTACTGAATTTGGTTGTTATGTCGATTCCCTTATATTTGCATTGTTATGAATCATTTTTAGCAAATGAAAGTACTTCAGTTTAAAATTGGCGACGTAGTGGACTGCCCACTACAAGATGACGCCACCGTCATGTTCGTTCGTGATATCAATGCAGAGAAGGACGAACTGTTATTGTCTGACGCTCCGGAAGGAGGTCGTACCACCTGGATGCACCTGAAAGAGGTAGGAGGCGTGCCGATAACGCCACGGATCTTACAGTTGGCCGGTTTTAAACCGGTCATTGGTAAGAACGGGCTGTACGAAGCCGGCAACGGTCTGCGGCTGCAACGGCTCGGTAACGGCTATTACATCGAAGATGTATATGACGACCACTCCGATCCCCTCGTGATGGAATCGTTGCACGAGCTGCAACATTATTATGACCTGTTGCTGGAACAACCACTGCGGATCAACGGCATCCACCGGCCCATGCCCATGGCCGAACTATGTCCGGACCACCGGCCGGCGCAGTATTATTGGTTCAGCTACCAACGCAGCGACGGTCACCTTGCAGAAGACGTGTCCACACAGCATCCGATCACCACTGTCAGCGCCCTGCGCCTGCTTGAAGACAGCGGTATTGTGCTGCTCAACTGGCACGTCATCTCACAGGACCTGTACCTGAGCTTCGACAAGCCGTGGCTATCCCGTTAACGTATTTATCGATTCAACAAGCTCCGGCGGGGAGTTCTCTCCCTGCCATTTTCTTTGTAACCCTTGCTGCGAGCATAATGCAGCCGGTTTTGGTTGCTTAAAAAACTTTCAGTTTCTATTGAAAATCCGGCAAAATTGTCCTAACTTTTAATTGCGATTGCAACTTTAGAGTAAAACGTATATCGCATGATACATTGCCAATACCCTCATAACCATCAATTGATGAAACTGACAAAGTTCCAAGAGAAAGCTATTATTAAGACCAAAGCATTCATCGACGAACAGCCCCCAAAAAGAATAGATATACAGCACCTGGTCCACTTCTCCGGTCTTAGTGAAAGCAAACTAACAAAAGGTTTTAAAATGCTCTACCACGTAACTATTTATCAGTATCAGCTTGAACGCGCGATGAATTATGCCAAAGAACTCCTGCAACAGGACCACCAGGTAAAAGAGGTGGCTATAACTTTAGGGTATAGCACTTCGGGTAGTTTTGCGCGGGCGTTTCACCGGGTGTTCCAGGAGACGCCAGGGGAGGTGAAGTGGCAGTGAGGGGGTAGAGTTTAAGTCAATAATGTACCCCCAAAAAAACTAGAAATTATGAGAAAAATCAGAGGTTTATTATCGGCTGTATTGTTCGCTACGATTGTTTCGGGAATACTAGCGTCCCGTGCGCGTAATAATGTTAAAGTATATACAGAAAATCCTGTTGGCTCGGGAAATTGTCCCATGACAAGTCTTTTGACTGGCTATACAATGATCAGACCATGTCCAGATGGAATTGGTGCTACACTTTTACCGGGTCCCTGTCCGACCAAATATTGTATAATCTTTGCAGGTCATAACTAAGGTTCAAAACAAAAGATTTTGATAAGGCGCGATTTGCCATACTGCATCGACATGTCTATCGTTATTTCTTATATAACAGTAAAAAAAACATATGAAAAAGTTAATGATGTTCTATGTGTCCCTTGGGATCGTTATTGTTGCATCTACATCTCTTGCATTAAAGGCCCGTAATAATCATGTTATCTATACACGTAATTTGGCCAATGGTATGTGTGATGTTCTTGTTCCCGGAAAGGCTATATTGAGTAATACTACATTTGGTTTTCTGGCTACAAACGTACCCGGTCCTTGTGAGTTGGTAATTACAACAAAAGTGGTGAATTAAGGTGGTGTGCTTGTTGCGGGAGAGTAACTTCGGTTGTATCATCAGCGCCAGGTAAGTTGATGGGTATTGAAAATAATGAGGTGTGTCTGTTTACGCGCCATCTTAAATCGGGGCGTGTAAAGGGGAGCGGAAAGAATCTACCTGTGTAAGGATTTAGTTAGCATATTGCAGATATGGAGTAGAATTATTATAGACTGGTCTATACGCTTTTTTTAAATTATGTTATATGGATATTCCCAATTATTTTTCTAATGATTGAAGGATTAAATGACAGGATGTAGCCGTTTTGATGTGATAATAAAGTGTTGATAGGATTTTGTTTGAATGTTTTGTTGGCGCGTTAAAACTGTTTGTTATGAAAAAGGTCGCATTTTTATTAGGGTTTATATTTGTTACAGCAATTGTTGCTGGTTCTTTATCATCGAGAGCGAGAATGAATCATGTTATCTATATTCAGCAGCCTCTTGATCCTGATAAGTGTAACGTACCCTTGTATCCTAGATCAATGGTTCCGAATGTAGGTGGAACTTTTAAGTGTACATCAGTTCCCAATCAGCCGTGTGTTTCTGCTTCAACATTTTCCTTGGATGTCGATTAGCCCCACAGTTGAAGAGCCTATTTGTACGGTTGACAAACGGGGTAGCTTTTGTATGAAAAGAAAAGACAATGATGTTTATGTTTGTGGTTGTGGTTGGTAAGACGGTTTTGGTTGCTATAATGAGGTTTTTGTTTTGCTGAAACTCTTGGAATGTTTTTGGAACTGTTATAAATTGCATGAAGAATAGCCATTAAATGACAAATGGAGCTACGTGTGTAAAATGCTTGTTAGTTTTTATGAAACCCTTAATTAACCTCAACTTAATTTTATAGACCTTTTGCCAATGATGATAAGTGATATGGAAGCTTTCCTTCTTTAAATGGCATTGACTTGGTTGTATTATGTTGACTGTACATCTGAACAGCTTATCATAAGGATCTCATTTATTATTTATTGATTTTAGGTTAATGGTTTTTCGATAATCAAACATCCCAGAAAGTTATGGAAGGACAAAATCTCTCTGAGAAGGAATTGAATTTGGAGCCTTCTTTTAAAGGCTTCTTATTGCAAAGTGGATTTAATCGAATAGCTGTAGCAGTTTGCTTTTTTATTTGTGTAATTCAGATAGTTGTTTTTAAGTACTACTATCCCTTTGCGTCATTTATAAATGGTGACTCGTTTGAGTATGTACAAAATGCCTTTTTAAATGCGAGGCTTGATGTTCATCCAGTTGGATATTCTAAGTTTTTAAGACTTTTTAGTATATTCTCTACTAATGATACAAGTCTAGTTGTCTTTCAGTATTTTTTTGTCCAGATTTCCATTTGGTTTTTTTTGTTTAGCATATTTTATTTTCATGAAATTAATGTTTGGATTAAATACACTCTTTTGGGATTGCTAACAGTTAATCCGATAATTTTGTATATGGCCAACTATATATCAACTGATGCGTTGTTTTTGGCATTGAGTGTTTTGTGGATAACGTCGTTACTATGGTTTTTACATAGGCCATCGTGGAGCCTTGCTATAATTCATGCATTTTTGATATTGTTGGTCTTTATGATACGATATAATGCGCTTTACTATCCTATTGTGTCTTTAGTTGCATTTTTAGGAGCAAAAGCAAAAAATAATCTTAGAATAGTTGGTGTTCTTGTTGGAGCTTTTTTGATTGGAGGGTTTGTTCTCGCGACATCGTTAAAGTACAAAAAGCTTACAGGTGTATATCAATTTTCTCCGTTTTCTGGTTGGCAAATTGCTAATAATGGATTGTATATATATCGAGGAGTGCTTCCGGAACAGAGGAAGGAATTACCAGAGAAGTTTAAAGAGTTGGATCGTGAGGTTAGAATGTATTTGGATACTGTTCGGACCTTGGAAGGAAGGTTTCCTGAAATAATGCTTGATATAAATGCGGTGTATATGTGGTCTCCAGCGTCTCCACTCCGAACTTTTATGGGTAAGAGTTTTAAAAAGAAACCCGCTATGGATGAATTTCAAAGATGGTCTAGTATTGCTCCGTTGTACAAGGAGTACGGTACAACGCTTATTAAGACCTATCCAATCGCGTTTTTTAAGAGGTTTTTGTGGCCAAACTTTGTGAAGTTTTACAGTCCTCCAGTTGAGTTTCTCGGTACTTATGGATATAATGTTGATACAATCCCGGCTATTACAAAAGATTGGTTTCGTTATCGTGATAAAAGGGTGACCTCCCGATTTAGCGATGTTAGTGTGAATGCCTTAGATTACTATCCAATTATTTGTGGAACGATGAGCGCTGTTTTTATAATGATGAGTATTTCATTTTTTATATTAAAAGGAAGAGAACAAGAAAGAGATTTATTTAAGACGTGGCTATTGTTTGCAGTACTTTGGGTATGTAACATGGTATTCAGTGTATTTGCTTCGCCTATTGCACTAAGATTTCAAATACTATCTCTTATAGTGTCTGTTGTAATTGTGTTTGTGATACTCGACTTTATGTTAAAACAAGGAGCCAAAGAGGGGAAAAAATCAGATGAAGAGATTGGTTGAATCAAAGCGTTGACTAACTAGGTAGATGGTGTGGGTAATATTTATAACTGAACAGAATTTAGGTTTAATGAAACATGTTTTTTTTATTGTCTCATGCTTTTTTTTGTCGCAATGTAAACCAAACGAGACATCTATTAGCTTGAATGGAATTGACAGTCTTCCATCTTTCAATATCTTATTGTTGGATAGTGCTTCTGTTTTAAATACAAAGAATTTTTCTGATTCAGATGATCTTGTGATGTTTTTATTTGATCCATATTGTGAACACTGCCGTGCGGAAACAGAGAGTATTGTTAATAGTATGGAAATATTAAAAAGGAAACAGTTTTGCTTTATTAGTGTAGCAAAGATTGAAGACTTAAGAAGTTTTTCGAAAAACTATAGACTTGATCGATTTCAAAATATACATGTAGGAGTGGACACTGGCTTTGTCTATATACAAAGCTTTCGGGTTCGCAATGTGCCACATACTACAGTCTTTTCCAGAAATCGACTTAGAAAGGTTTTCGTTGGAGCTACTGAGGCGAAAGCTTTGTTAAAATAGTTTTTCGTTCTTCTAGAGCTATAATCGTAATGAATGAAATTTGAATATTGCGCAATAGTCAGATGAATATTGAGTAGGTACCCTCTTTACTTCAATCTGATCAAGGGAATCGCCGAACACCCTCATAATATAGTAGGCAATATTTTTAAATTCCTTCAAAATTTAAAATCATGAAAAAGGTTAAAATTTTGTTATCTTCAGTAGCAGTAGTTGCTATCGTTGCAGCTGTTACCGCATCTAGCGCACGTGTAAACGTTAAGGTTTATACAGAAGATGCTCCTGGATCTAAAAATTGTCCAGTAACTAGCTTCCTGACTCAACGCACTTTGGGCGTTGCTGATCCAATTAACGGTATCAATGCTACATTGATCCCTGGTCCTTGTCTGACAAAATATCAGACACTTGCTACTAGCCACGACTAATAAAGTCGCGACTAACAAAGTTGTATATGGAGGGAGCTTGTGCTCCCTCCTTTTGCAATTTAGCTCTGTGGGTTGCTGGATAGCTGTCATGGTTTTTTCTTTCTGCGATACTACTTTCTTCTTTTGATTTTGTTATTACAACGTACCTTTTGAGGAACTTAATAAGTTAAATTGCATTTTTATATGTATTGTTTTGTTTTACAGTTTTATTGTGGAGGGTGTAGGTTGAGGTCACGATTGTGCCAAGTATTTGTAATGTTAGTCATAACGTTAATTTTGGCCTTGAATAGATCGTATGCTCAAAAAAAACCACTGGGTTTAGATGATTATGCAAGTTGGGTAACCGTTGGAGGAGCAGTGATCAGCGGGGACGGAAAATTCGTAAGTTATGCGGTGGTTAATAAACCCAAGGAAGGTGCTATGACCATCGTCCTGAAGTCCTTGGACACTTTGTTTCAGATGGAGTTTGAGAATGTTAGTCCTGGGAATTGCACCTTCTCTCCGAACAATAGGTACTTTTTATGTATGGAGCCAGGAAAGAATCTCTCCATAGTTTCCTTAGATTCATATAATGTAGAAATTATTCCTGGAGTACAGGGGTTTAAAGTCGTTAAGGGAAAGAATTCGAGTTTACTTGTATATCAGAATGTCAATGCAGATGTGAAACAGTTATCGGTTCGGGAGCTAGAAAATGGACGGCGTTTAAGTTACAGTAACGTATATGATTATTGGATGAGTGATGTTGGTGGTTTTATTGTTTTGAAGCGAAAAACCGATTCAGCTACTTATACATTAACTGAGTGTAATTTGAATGACTTTAAAGAACACGAGATCTATCGTGGTGCAGAGCCTATTAATCCCGTTTGGGATTCAGATGGTAATCAACTGGTTTTTTGCGTTAATATGAATGGAGGTGAGAATTCCGTCGCTACATCACTTTGGTACTTTAATAGAAAAAGAACAACACAAGCTGTTCGGAAGTATCCTAAAATGAAAGTCAATAGTGGATATTACCTTAAAAATTTAAGTATATTCAGCGGAGAGGGTAATTTTGTCTATTGCCGATTGGTAAAGAAGAAAGAGGAAAAGAAGATGAATGAGGTAAGTATTATGACTTACCTAGATTCAAATCTGAAAAGTACAGATAGTGATTTAAAAGAGCCTATGTTGGCTGTTTGGAATCTTAGAAAGGATAGTCTTCTCCAAATTCAGGTGGAAGGCGATATGCCGATTTATCCAAGGCTCGAAAGAACCAAACAACTCGTGTTTTCTGCTTCAGCTTATAAGGGGGAGTGGAATTGGAATGAGAAAGCCATTTTGAATTGTTCGCTTGTTAATATAGAAGATGGAACGAAGATTAATCTGACTGGGTCTGGTGATAGGAATGGCGAGTCCTATACTTTGTCTCCCTCAGGGAAGTGGGTTGTATATTTTGATGCTGATTTAGGCTGTTATTTCAGTATTAACACAATTACTGGTATTAAAAGAAACATAACAAAGAATATTTCAACTACTTGGACGACATACGATAGAGATGATTTGCCCGTTGCTCGATATTTGAATATAGGGTTAGGTGGGTTTTCTAAAGATGAGAGATTTGTTTACCTCTACAGTCAATATGATATCTATGTAGTAGATCTTACGGCAAATAGAAGTCCAGTAAATTTAACGGATCAATACGGCGTCAAAAATAATATAGTTTTCAGGTTTGCTTTTCCTCCTGATAAATGGAATGGGAAAGAAATAATTTTGACGGCATTTAATAGGCTTACAAAAGAAGATGGTTTTTTCAAGGTCGAGGAAAATGTACCAAATAGCTTACAGAAACTAGTA
This sequence comes from Chitinophaga oryzae, assembly GCF_012516375.2. Taxonomy (NCBI): domain Bacteria; kingdom Pseudomonadati; phylum Bacteroidota; class Chitinophagia; order Chitinophagales; family Chitinophagaceae; genus Chitinophaga; species Chitinophaga oryzae. The sequence goes on along the minus strand of NZ_CP051204.2, from coordinate 6,013,742 downwards.
ATGCAACAGGCAGTTTTTTCAGGCCCCGAGGAGAGTAAGTATTTTCTTCGTTCGATGCCAATCAAAGCTGAAGGTGCTAATCGTTTTGTTGTTCAGAAGATGACAGCGACTACATCATCTAATCTCTTTTCAACTAAAGACTTTGTTAGTTTTGAACAGCTTAGTAGCGAGTGTCCTGAAGAGAAATTTAATTGGCTTACGTCTGAACTTATCACCTTCAAGACTCTCGATGGGAAGAATACGCAGGGGATATTATATAAGCCACAAGACTTTGATTCAAGTAGGAAGTATCCTGTAATAATATACTCGTATGAGAAGATTACCGAGTGTCTAAATATGTATTTAACTCCTGATCTTTGCGCTGGCCCTCTTAATATTCCATATTTTGTAAGCAATGGTTTTTTAGTGTTTACACCCGATATTCATTTTGTTGTTGGGCAACCAGGAAGGAGCGCCTTTAATACAATTGTAGCAGCTGCAAATCTCTTAGGAAAACTGGACTTTGTTGATTCGTCTAAGATTGGTTTACAAGGGCATAGTTTCGGCGGGTTTCATACAAATTACATTATTACTCATACCAAGCAGTTTGCAGCTGCATGTTCAGCTGCTGGATTTACAAATTTTGTTAGCGCTTATGGGTCGATAATCGGAGACGGTTACTCGAGGCAAGGACAATATGAATTGTATCGGGATCGTATTGGAAAATCATTATGGGAGGGAGTTGATTTATACCTAGAGAACTCCCCGGTGCTTCGTCTAGATAAGATTAGTACGCCTCTTCTAATGATGCATAACGCGGAAGATAGTGATGTTCCTGTTAGCCAAGGTATCGAGTTTTTTACAGGATTACGGAGGTTGGGAAAAGTGGTCTATTTGCTGCAGTATAAAGGAGAAGGGCACTCCGTTTTCGGAGTGGCAGCTAGAGATTATAGCCAGAGAATGATGGATTTTTTTTCATATTATTTGAAGGGTGAAAAGTTGCCTCATTGGATGATTAGTCAACCTGCGAAGATTATTAATTTCAATCCTTATCACTTTAACCGGTGATGAGCTTGTACCCAATCCTGGACACGGTAAATTAGAGATTTAGGGCGTTGAGCTTGTACCCAATCCTGGACACGGTAAATTAGAGATTTTGGGCGTTTGAGCTTGTACCCAATTCTGGACACGGTAAATTAGAGATTTTGGGCGTTTTTATGTCTTTCAACGACCTCGTTCGGCGTTAGGTTATTAAGCGAACTGTGGGGGCGAAAATTGTTATACTCCCAGCGCCAATGTTCGATTTTCTCCTGGGCATCCTCAAGGGATAAGAACCAGTTCACATTCAGACACTCATCCCGGAAGCTACCATTGAACGATTCGATAAAAGCATTATCAGTGGGCTTTCCGGGCCGGGAGAAATCCAAAGTTACGTTATTTTCATAAGCCCATTTGTCAAAATCTTTGCTGATAAATTCACTCCCGTTATCAACCTGGATTCGCCGGGGAATGATATTTTTTTGACGTTTTAAATCTTCCAGAATTTTCACCACATCGATGCCTTTTATCGATTGCCCAACCCCGATTGTCAGGCATTCGCGACTAAAATTATCCACTAAAGTTAAGGTCCTGAATTTCCGTCCGTCAAACAGCTGATCTGCCACAAAATCCATCGAACAGCACTGGTATATTCCAGTTAAGCCAGGCCGTTCCAACCGATGTGCTGCTGCTTTACTTCTGCGTGGACGCTTACTTCTGAGATTAAGCCCCTCTTCCTTGTAGATACGATGTACGCGCTTACGATTGTCTTTCCAGCCTTCTCTACGCAACAGTATATGAATCCGGTTATAACCATATCTTACCCGGGTCGCGGCAATCTCCCTGATTCGCTGTCTGACCGGCAAATCACTCTTCCGTTTCGATTTGTAATACCACTTCGAACGGGCATACTTCACCACCGAGCACGCACGCTTTACAGCCACCTTATAACTGGATATCAGGTACTGCGCATGTTTCTTTATCTGAATACGCGTTAAACACTTTTTTTTAGCACATCCTGTAACATTTGCTTGTCCAGGCTTAGATCTGCGACAATCTGTTTCAGCTTGAAGTTTTCCTCCTCCAACTGACGCAATCTCTTAAGCTCGGTGATGCCAAGCCCTCCGTACTTCTTTTTCCAGTTGTAGAAGGTAGCTTCACTCACTCCCATCTTTCGACAAACCTCTTGTACCGCTACCCCTGTTTCTGCCTGCTTCAGCGCAAAAACGATCTGTGCCTCCGTAAATTTGGATTTTTTCATGGCAATTACCTCCTTTTTAAAGTTATCAATAATTGCCCATTTTCTCTAATTTTAAACTGCCCGATTTTTCGGTACAAGGTCATCCTATTAAAAAAAATAGGAAAATTTTTTCTAGTGACTAGAAGGTTTACAGATCATACTGGCAGGAGACTTTCTGTCGGTAGCATGATCTGTGGTTAGGATTTTGTATCGAAGAAGAATTTTCTATATAATACTCAAAAGTAAGGATAATATTAATTTATTATTGTTTCGTTGTTTTCCATTTTTTTTAAAGTTTGTTTGTATATGTCTATATCTTCTTGTTGGGGGCTGCTTTTAATGATGTTTAATGCATTCCTTTCAACGGCAATGGCTTTTGACTTTTTCCCCGATTTATATAAGGTATTCGCGTAGGTATCTAAGAATTGTGCGTTGTTTGGGTATTGTGCATTGATATTCTCCATGTATTCACAAGATCTTGTTAAAGAGAAGCTATCTTTACTGTGTTTAAGCACAATGTCCCAGATAAAGTTGTTAATTGCCGCTGCTTGTATAACATTGTATTGCGTAGAGGGTAATTGGTCTATTTGGATAATTTGATACTTGATAGTGCTATCCCATTGTTTGTGGGATCTGTACCAGTTGACCTTACTGTCGATGATAATACGATCTGCCGTATTATTATCCCAATTGATGGCTATTTCATTCTTTATGGCTTCCCATGATGGAGTTGATGAAGGTGTTAATGAGGTCAGCCGTTTTGATACTATGTCTCGGCCTATTATATTTTTTAAAACGTGATCTGTAAATCCTTTTACTCCAACTGCTATATCCGATTCTTCGGAATGTTTATGCATCCATTTTAGAATAGACGAGTTTACAGTCAGTAACGACGGGAATTTTTCGTAGAAGCGCGAAAATGATGGAGTGAGAATTTGCTTGGGTGATGATGTGTCTAATACTGTTGTTTTGTATTTTTGGGCTACTATTATTGCCATAGAGTCATTTCTGTAAGAGCTAAGCTTAAAAGCAAATTTCAATAGATCATCTCCTGCTAATTCGCCCTGCTGGAATCTTTTTTCCAGTGAAGCATAGTTTTTAGTTTGATCTGAAGCTTCCTGGCATATTTCAATGAATTTGTCTGACGGATGGTAGCCCTGATCTCTGTGTAGTAAGTCTCCGTTGGAGGATAGAAAAAGAAATGTTGGGTACAATTTTACAGAATATTTAGTGTTCATCTCCCGTGCAAGTGCATACTTAAGTTGTGTTTCTCGACTATCTGTTTTGGTGCTGTCAATCTGAAGTTTTATTGAAATGAACTTTTTGTTTATGTAGTCTCCAACTGTTTTGTCTATATATACATCTTGATCCATTTCTTTGCAAGGTGAGCACCATGTCGCAAATAGGTCTATGAATATTAACTTTTTCTCTGAAAGGGCTTTCGACTTAATATCCTCCAATGATGTAAGGTTGTCAAATTTTACTCCATCACTTTGAGCAACCAAAATTTTGTTTGATAGGAGAAATAATAAAAAAACGAAAATTTTTGAGATTGTTTTCATATTTTACTTGTTTTACTGTCTAATATCCTGGGTTCTGAGTAAGGTTTTTATCTAAGAGTAGTTCGGTGTTAGGTAGTGGGTATAACGCCCTGTAAGAACTCCAAGTTCCTCCTTTGTATTGAACGGCTGCAGTCATAGCCTTGTCCAGAGAGTTTGTACGTTTTAAATCAAACCAGCGATGCCCCCATTCTGTAAATAACTCTACCCTTCTTTCCTGCAAGATCGCTTTTCTAAGTTCGGCCTGTGTTGATGCTGTTGTGGCTGGGAGGCCAGCGCGGTTGCGTATAGCGTTGAGGTCACTTTGAGCTCCTCGTATGTCATTGAGTTCGGTTCTGGCTTCTGCGCGTATCAAGTATTGTTCCGACAGACGTAAAGCGATGCAGTATTCTTCGACTACACTATTGCTACTTCTTAATACATCAATTTTATATTTTGATGCATAAGGATATTGGGTGAAACCCGAATTTAGGTTGGAGATCCAGGTTGTTTTCCTATTGTCGTTTGGTTCAAAACTTGATACCAAGGAGTTGGATAAATAAAAAGGTTTAGAACTTAATGTTCCAGGAACCCCGGTTAGAATGAATAATGAAGCTTCATCTGTGTTATATCCTTGCTTTACGGGTTGTAATGACCAAATAGTTTCTCGGCTGTTTTTTTTGAATACTGAATCTAGTCCAACCATATTATATAGTGATGTCTTGTTTATTATTTCAGTTGCTCTTCTTTCTGCCTCATTGTAATTTTTGTTGTAAAGTTGTACTCTTGCTAATAATGCTAGAGCAGCTCCAAGATTCGGACGAACTCTTTCTTGTGTAGGAGTTGTGATGTTGGCATCTACATAGGTGTCGTTGAGTTGCTTTGTCGACTGGTTTAAGTCGTTGATTATTTGTTGATAGACATCTTGAATAGGAGAGCGGCTGATATTGCTGTTTTTTTGGTAGTCGGTAGTCAGAACAAGAGGTGTGTCGCCGAATATTTCAACTAGATAGAAGTAGTAAAATGCTCTAAGAAAGTGCGACTCCCCCAAAAGCCTTTGTTTGATGCTAGGAGTTATACGATTGCTATTTGCTAACCCCTCTATGGCGGCGTTAATTATGTATATTTTTTGATAGAAATTACTGAAGTAGTTGTTATATCCTTCAGTATTAATGTAGTCGGCAGTAAGCGAGTTTCTCCAAAAATTCATGTACCCAATCGAGGTGACATCATTTAGAATAAGGTTGTCTGCCGAGAGTTCTTTTATTAGAGAAATGGAAGTTATTCCACCTTGAGAGAAATCGCTCATTATTTGGGCGTAAAGCCCAGTTAACACTGCGGCTGCTGTATAGTCGTTTTGATAGACATTTTCTTGGTTGGTACTGGTAATTGGAGCCTCAATATCAAGGAATTTTTCGCAGTACGTTAGCTGGGTAGTGACTATGAGAAGAATAGTATTTTGAAGTAGCTTTTTCATTTTATATAATTTAGAGTGTCACGCGAATTCCTGCTGTTACAGTTCTAAGTGGAGGTAGAGTAGTTATTGACGGTGATTCAGGTGATATTCCGAAGAAATTGCTCAGTGTGAATATGTTTTGGCCTAAGAGTGATATTGTAGCTGAACTGATTTTAAGTGGTTTGAGAATTGATGAAGGGATAGTGTATGTGATACTAATATTCTTTAGTTTTATATATGATGCGTCTTCATAAGCTGCGGCGCTTGAATAAAGGCTATAATAAGCCATAAGAGCATTGAAGTCTTGTCCAGACGATGCTTTTTGATAGGTGGCCTTATCTCCTGGTTTATGCCATCTGTCATTTACAGATGTCGACAGATTTGCGCTGGTTCCTTGCATTACAAAGGTATATCTGTCGGTAGATTGATTCTTTTTTACGAATTGAAAAAGAAAGTCAAGGGTTAACGATTTATATGTTATAGTGTTCGATACACCACCATAGTACTGAGGGTTCAGTTTAATGATCTGGGTTCTGTCCTTTGTGTAGTCGGGAGAAGATGTGGCTTTGCCATCTGATGATTGATATTCATATAAACCTGTTTGAGGATTGACGCCAAGAAAGGGGTAGACTTTTGCAATGGCTAACGGCATTCCTATGACATATGTCTGGGCTAGAGGTGTCTGATCTAAATTTGGGAATCTCACTAGTTTGTTTTGTGGGGATGTGAAATTGACTGAGGCACTCCACGCGAAGTTTTTGTATTTATGGAGTGTTGCATCAAGTGAGAGCTCAATGCCATTGTTTTGTATGACGGCATCTATGTTTTTGTTGACACCTGAAAAGCCGGTCAATAAGCCAAGAGGATAGCTGAGTAGTTGATTGGAAGAGCGGTTGAAATAGTAGTTTCCACTGAATTGAATTCGGTTGTTAATGAATGCTAAGTCTAACCCAATGTTGATTTTTTTTGTCAACTCCCACTGAAGATATGGATTTGAATGTCCAACTGGACGAAGACCTTGTGCTTGTTGATATTGAATTGGTGTTGATACATTGGTGTAGAGAGGAAGATATAGAAAATCAGAAATCTGGTCGTTGCCTGTTGTTCCATAAGAGGCTTTGATTTTCCCTAAAGTTAAAAAGGTAATCCCATGTTTCAGGAATTCTTCCTCGCTGAAAATCCAGGCACCGGCCATTGAGTAAAAGTTGGCAAATCTGTTTGCCGAGCCAAATCTTGTTGTACCGTCTCTTCTTCCTGCTATGGTAAGCACGTATTTTCCTCCGTAACTATAATTTAAACGGCCGAAGAGACCGTTGTATCGATATGTTATTTCAGAGGGAAGTAGCATTGTAGACGTTGCATTTGCTATATTCTCTATTTGGGCATCGTCAATAAATCCACTTGCTATTGCTGTCAAGGCGGAACTTCTCTTTTGTTGAAACGAGCTTCCTATTAGGATCTCAATATCCCCATATTTTGATTCTTTTTTGTATTTTACTTGAGGCTCTAATATCCATGATGTTTGAGACCTATTGGCTGTCATATTTCTTCTTATATTTACTGGAAAGCTGGGGTCGAATGATGATTGTGGTGTGAGGCTTTTTTCAGCACTCTGTATTTTGTTATAGCCTAATGATGCGCTGATTTGTAAGCCAGGCAATATCTGATACCCGATATTACTATTGGCCAGTAGATTGTTTGTGTTTCCAGTATATTTTCTTAAAAGATATGCCATTGGGTTGTCGAAGCTGTAGGCTTCTGTGCCTGGAATCTTTCCCCAGTTTAGCGTTCCATCGCTGTTGTAAGGGTCGGGTGCATTCGAAGGAAGTAATACAGCTTGCCTCATTATGTCTGCATTGAATAGTCGATTGTCGTCTTGTATGTAGGTTGTTGAAATGTTGAATGTGAATTTTTGATTGGAGGAGCGGTGGTTGATATTTGTGTGAACATTAACTTTGGTGTCTCCTAAATCTCCAGGAAACACGGTGGTCTCTCTTAGATAGCCGCCACTTATGAAAAAGTGAGAGTTTTCTGTGCCTCCAGATATTGAAGCTTGGAGGTTACTATATCGTGCTGTACCTCCAACGAGTTCTTTTTGCCAGTTGATATTTTTGGTTGTGTCCCATGTACCATTGATATCATAGTCTGAAATAGTTATCGGGGCATTGTCGTTTTCTTTTGCTTCCTTACGTAGTGTTATATAATCTTTGGTATTCAGTAATTTGAGATATCGAGGAATTTTTCCAAATCCACTTTGTAAATTTATATCGATTAGTGTTTTGCCTGGTTTCCCTTTTTTTGTGGTTATTAAAATTGCGCCATTGGCGGCACGAGAACCGTAGATCGCAGTGGCATCGGCGTCCTTTAGAATGGTGACACTTTCTATATCATTCGGGTTTATTAAGGTTAGCGTGTTTATACCATTTAAGGTAGAGGGAAAGGCCCCAGCGGCTAAGTCGCCACTAGGGTCTGACGAAGGAAAGGGTACCCCATCAACTACAATAAATGGTACGGTTCCTTGTTTGATACTATTTACACCTTGAATGCTGACGTTTACACTTCCACCTGATAGACCGGTGGTTTGCTCTATAAATATGCCAGGAACCCTTCCTTGTAGAGCTAATAAAGGATTTGACACGGGTTGCTTTTCAAGCGTCTCGGCATCAACCGTCCCTATATTCCCCGTGCTCGTCCTTTTCGTCGTCGTTCCGTACGCTATCACCTGCACCTGGTCCAGCGCCGTATTCAACTGTTTCAGCACCACGTCTATTTCCCCCTGCTGGGCTTTGATCTCCCGGGAGAGATACCCGATGTAACTAAAGATCAACGTAGCGGCGGCATTTGTTTTCAGGGTGTAGGTGCCGTCGGGCTTTGTGACCGTACCGGTGCCACTGCCTTTTACGCGGACGCTCACGCCTACGAGTGGCTGACCTTTATCATCCCGGACGCTGCCCTGGACGTAGACGACTTTGGTGGAGTCCGGGGCGCCTGAATCGAACGTGAGAAAATCAGCGGCGGAGAGGTTGCTACCCTGTTTACGCGTAACAACAATGACGTTATTCTGTATAGTATAGGTGAAAGGCTGATTCTCGAAGATCTTGTCGAGGGCTTCGGGCACGGAGTTGTCCCAGAGGTTTAGGTTGACCGGCTTGGAGTCGCGGAGGTTGTCGGACTCCACGAAGAAGGAGTAGCCGCTTTGTTTCCTGACGGACTGAAGTACGTCCCGCAGCGGTGTGTTACTGGCGGTAAGGGATATTCGTTGTGAATAAACGCTGGCAGTTACCTGCAGGTTGAATAAAAATAACAATGCGATTAATTTCATGGCCACTATGATTATGAGCGTGTGACGGCCCTGTGGGGAGGGGATTTTCCGCAAAGAAAATTCCGTTCCCACCTTGGTGGGTACATTATATTCCATATCTTTGTCTGGTTGAAAATTGTGAAAAATTGTTAGCGCAGTTTTTTTACGAAATTCAATCCTGCCGGGAGTGTTGGTCGCACTTCCGGTTTCGTTTTAGTAAGTGATTTTAGTTTTTTTTGATGATGTTTGGCTGATGTTACTGAACGTTGATTTTCCTTCCGTCCAATTTGAATGTTAGTTTTGTTCCCATTTCGATAATGTTGATGACCTGCTGAAGATTCAGATTCCTGGAGATTTCTGCGTCAAATCGTTTATTCAGAGGAAGGGTGTTGTTGTAGGTGAATTCAACATCGTACCATCTGCCAATTTGTTGTAGAGCTTCTTTTAAAGGGGTGTCATTAAATACAAACAATCCGTCTTTCCATGCTATGACGTCTTCGGCTTTGACTGACTTTACTTCAAAGTCGTTACCAATCAGGGTGGCTTGCTGACCAGGCTTAAGAGAGTGGGTCGTGGATGAAGAGAGGGGCGTGATGTCCACGCTGCCTTCTGCGAGCGTGGTGATATCAGGCTGGTGGAGATAACAGCATACATTGAAATGTGTGCCGGTCACCTTGATGCTTTGTTGCAGGCTGGAGACTATAAAAGGTTGCTGTTGATGCTTTGCTACTTCAAAATACGCTTCACCGGTTAAATGCACCCGGCGCTCTTTGCCGGTAAAAGGTACAGGGTAGGTGATGCTCGATTCCGCATTCAACACTACTTTTGTGCCATCAGGAAGGACGACCTGGTACTGACCAGCTCGGGGGTAGTGATCGTATTGTACACAGGCCGGTCTCCCGATAGTTTTAATGGTTGCCTGGAGGTGGAATAGTAATTTAAAATACCTGAACCCTGCTGCGCTACCAGCCCTGGAGCAGCAGCAATGCTGTCCTGGGTGTCGCCGAGAGGGACCTGCCGGCCGTCGGACAAGGTGAGCATGGCCTTATTGCCACCCGGGCGGATGGCCGCCATCATCTTGTCCTGCACCGGACCGGTTTTGTTGTTCGTCTTAATATATAAGGTATAGGATAATACAGATACAAATGCTACTGCAGCGGCCATCAGATACCATGCGCCGGATGGTCCATGCCTCCCGATCCTCAACCTGGCCCAGATCTCCCGTTTGATCCTCGCGTAGTCCACATTGTACGCCACCGGTTCCTGCTGCCGGCAGAGATCAAGGTACCAGTCTTCTACCAGCGCCTTCTCCTCCGGTGTGCAATCACCTCGCTCCACACGGTCCAATAAATCTTTGGTTTCCTGGTCGCTCATACTTAATTTAAGTTAGATGGTATACATTCACAATGACGGTTCATGGGGTAAGGGATCGGACAATCGTTCACCGCTCTCACTGATATAATAACGCACTGAAAAAAGAACGGTAGAAGGTAGATTATTAAATTTTTAACTTTTTGTAAACAATGCATTTCGTTTTTACAAATCATTTAGAAATGAAAGGGGCTAAAAGTAGCTCAACTTCGTCCGCAAAATCCGGATAGCATTGTGGATCTGCTTACGCACCGTCTCGGTAGACGTGCTGGTACGCTCCGCAATCGTCTTGTAATCGCAATGCTGCTTGCGGCTCAGCTCAAACGTCAGCCGCATCCGCTCCGGCAACCGCGAAATCTCCATCTCTATCTGCCGCTGCAGCTCCCGCTCCCGCACCTGTATCTCTGTACACTCCGACGCACTCACATAATGACTTAATGTAGCCAGGTACTTCTCCCGTACCTTCTCCCTCCGGTAATCATTGATGATCCGGTTGCGCACCGTCGTATACAACAATAACCGAAGAGGAATGGCATCCTGTATTTTGCCATGACGGATCAGGGAATGGAACGTCTCCTGTACCACATCCTGCGACGCATACTCGTCACGAAGCATCCGCAACGCATGCCGGTACAGAATAGCCCAATAACGGTTGTAAATTTCTGTGAAACATTCAACGATGCCATCATTATAACCGGCAACCAGATCATTATCACTTAATGCATGATAGGTCATAGTATAAATAACAGGTTTCAGTGGCAGGAATAAATTAAATGGTGCCACTTATACTCAATGAACGAGGTTAAAAAGACTCGGATGTAAGTCATTTGTTAATACAAAAATGTATGGGGAGTAGTTTAATGGGGTGAAATGGCTTCGCGAAAACAATAAAACCAGCCATGGCGGCTGGTTTTGTTTTATAGTGGTTTTTAGTCTAATATGACGTCGTGCCCGTTTTTGTTAACAATATACCTGAACCAGACAACCCCCGACCGGAACGTCTGCATCTGCTGCATAAACATCTGCACCTTGTCAGCCCCGCCGGGAAACAACGGCATACCACGCCCCAACACCACCGGATGCACCCACAGATGAAACTCGTCCACCAGCCCCTGGTCCGTCAACGCGCCCACCAGCTGCCCGCTCCCATATACCATGATATGCTTCTCCGGACCGGGACGCGGCTGCTTCAACGCCGCCACCACCCGCCGCAAATCCCCCTTCGCCTGCCGGCTGTTGCTCCAGGACAACCTACTGATGGTCTGCGAATACACCACCTTCTGCGTGGTATTCAGCATCACGGCATAAGCAATGTCATCCCGCGGAAAAAATGAATCAATCTCCACCCGTTGCCAGTAAGCTGCCATCGCCTCATAGGTATTACGGCCCAGCAGCAACGTGTCTGCCTGGTTCAAATCCCGGGTCAACCGCTCACTCATATCATTGCCCCAGCTGGCGAAATGCCAGTCCAGCTCCCGGTGCCGGCCGGACATAAACCCGTCCAGCGATATGTTCATGGATACGATCACCTTTCTCATACAACAGTCAGATGGTTATTTTGCTTGCGGTGACGGGCGTAATAAATCTGCCGGCCCAACAATGCACTGGGAACAGACAATGCCGCCCCCAGTATTGAATACCAGGCCGGCCCCGCATCTTTCATCGTGATCAGGCCCACGATCCACATCACCACCCCGATGATCCCCATGGTCCATGTAGCGGCGGAAGCCCGCGACCGCGCAATACCGGCGGCCAGCCAGCAGCCCAGCACCTGGTACACGAAACGATAGGCCGTGGCGAGTAATAACAACCCCGCATCGAACATCGGCTGGCCATACGGAGGATATACATGCGTGATGTGAAAAATGTGATCGGTGCCCACGGATAACAGCGTGATCACCACCATACCGGTAATAATGGCTAAAATAAGGCGTATCATATAAGCTGTATTTAACTTGAAAAAAAGGAATTATTTCCCGTCAAAAGCATCCTGCAAGCCCTTCATGTCCAGCTTCTTCATGCCCATCATGGCCTGCATGGCGCGGCCCGCTTTCTGGCGGTCCGCCGCCCCAAACAACTGCCCCAGAAGGGTAGGCACCACCTGCCAGGACACGCCAAAGGGGTCTTTCAGCCAGCCGCACTGGCCTTCCTTACCGCCATTGGCTGTAAGGCCGTTCCAGTAATAGTCCACTTCTTCCTGCGTCTCACAGGAGATCACAAAAGAAACGGCTTCGTTAAAGGTAAAATGAGGGCCTCCGTTTAGCGCCGTAAAGGTCAGGTTCTCCAGCCGGAATGTAGCCGTCATCAGCGTACCTTCCGGCAATGGCGCGCCGGCGCCGTAACGGCTGATACCGCCGACTTCCGCATTTTTGAAAATGTCCTGGTAAAACCGGATAGCTGTTTCTGCATTGTCGTTAAACCACAGAAAAGGGGTAATTTTTTGCTCGTTTTTCATAATTGTTGCATTTTGTGAAACTTACTGGACCAAAGGTACCCCGCAGTCCGCTGGAAGAAGGGGTGGTGTAGAGACATTCAGAGGGTTGTTTGCGACTTTTTACATCCTTAACTTTATATAAACTCCTCCCGGTTATTATGAAACACGTATCTATCCTTGTGCTCAATGACGCCGTGATGGCCAGTATTGTAGATCCCCACATGATGCTCTCCGGCGTGAACGGCTTTCTCGAAGATGCCGGTAAACTGCCGGCCTTTAAACTACAGCTGCTGGGTCTTACTCCCATGGTAAAACAGTACAACGGCCTGTTCAGCGTACATACGGATAAAATGCTGAAAGAGGTGAAACGTACAGATCTGGTGATCATCCCGGCTATCGCCGGCGATTTTGAAGCTACCTTGTACAAAAACAGGGAATTCATCCCCTGGATTATCCGCCAATATAAAGAAAATGGCGCAGATGTGGCCAGCCTCTGCTCCGGCGCTTTCGTACTGGCAGCCACCGGCCTGCTCGACGGCCTCGAATGCTCCAGCCACTGGGCGTCGGCCAACCTCTTCCGGCAACTGTTCCCCGACGTGGTGCTGGTCAACGGCCGCATCGTCACAGAACAACAAGGCCTCTACTCCAGCGGCGGCGCCAACTCCTACTGGAACCTGCTGCTGCACCTGGTTGAAAAATATACCGACCGCGAAACAGCCATCATGGCCTCTAAAGTATATGCGCTGGACATCGACCGCACCAGCCAGTCGCCCTTCGCCATGTTCAGCGGACAAAAGAAACACGAAGATGCCCCCATCCGTCTGGCACAGGAATATATCGAAGCCAATATCCACCAGCGCATCTCTGTAGAAGAACTGTCAGACCGTTTCGCCATCGGCCGCCGCCATTTCGTACGGCGCTTTAAAAAAGCCACCGACAATACCCCGCTGGAATACATCCAGCGCGTACGCATGGAAGCGGCTAAAAAGAAACTGGAGAGCAGCAGGATGAACGTCAACGAAGTGATGTATGAAGTCGGCTATTCGGACAGTAAAGCTTTTCGTGCTATCTTTAAAAAACTGACAGGCATGCTGCCGGCAGACTACCGCCTGAAATACAATAAAGAAGCGGCAGTGGAAACCAGCAGACGCTAATCCTGCAACATTATCATGGAACAACTGGGCAGCGGCACCTTTCTGGGTAAAAATAAAGTCAATCACCATCTTTCCGGTATCATCCTGTCGGAAACGGTGTACTATGCGGCGGTGTCGGAAGACTGGCACCATCACGCCAACCCCCATTGTTCGCTGGTGTTGGAAGGCGGTAACCTCGAACACCGCCGTTACCATCAGCAGGAAGTGCTGCCCGGGAAACTGGTCCGCTACGCTTCCTTTGAAGAACATCGCAACCTGCAAACGCTGCACCCCTCGCGCAACCTCAACCTCGAGGTGGAACCGGCTTTTTTCGAAGTGTACGGCCTGTCGGAAATCACCTGGGAAAGCCTTCCCGAACATGCGCTGCAGCTGGCCATCCTGCAGCTCTATAAAGAGCGCGCCCTGCTGCCGGAACAGGATACGCTGGCCCATTCTATCCTGCTGCAGCACTGGGGCCCTCCGGTGAAGACCGGCAAAGGCACGCCGCTATGGGTACACCGGTTGCGTCAACTGTTGCACGATCGCTGGGACACGCCCCTGTCGCTCGAGACCCTGGCTGCCGAAACAGGCATGCACCCGGTATCGCTCTCCAAATATTTCCCGCTCTATTTTCAGGGTACCATCGGGGAATATCTCCGCAAAATAAAAATAGGCAGATCGCTGGCGCTGGTGCGCGACAAAAAACAATCCCTCACCGGCATTGCCTTGCAATGCGGCTTCTTCGACCAGAGCCATTTCATCCGCAACTTCAAACAATACACCGGCTACCTGCCGGGCGCTTTCCGGAAACTGTAATTTTCGTCCTGATACTAATTCTGTACAATTTTGCCATCCCGCCGGGTGGTAGCTTTGTTCCATTAATCCGTGTCAACATGAAAAAATGGTATAGCCTGATGGCTGCCTGCCTGTGCCTGTCAACGGTCTACGGGCAAACGGTGACTTCCGCCGAAAAACAAGCGATCATCCGCCAGTCCGCACAACTGCTGGAACAACACTATGTGTATCCCGACAAAGGCAAGGTGCTGGCAGCCGCATTGCTGCAAAAAGAAAAAGAACTGAGCAAAGGCACCGATAGTGTGGACGCCTTCGCCAAATCGGTTACCAGCTTGCTTCGGCAAACGGTCAAAGACGGGCATGTGTACCTGCGCTTTGACCCGGAAATAGTGCCGAAGCTCAAAGTCCCGCGGCAACGGATGGACAGCGCGCAGGACCCGTTTCACTACGGTGAAAGGGCCGCCCGGATGAACTACGGTTTTATGGAGGTGAAAGTGCTGCCGGGAACGGTAGGGTACATCCGTTTGTCGGAAATCAACTTCTCACCCAAAAGCGTGGACCTGCTGAAGGCTGCCATGACGCTGGTACAGCACACACAGGCGCTGATCCTCGACCTGCGCGACAACGGCGGTGGCGGCAGCGCCATAGGCCTGGTACTGGAAGGTTATTTTGTAAAAGCCGGCACACCGCTGCTGGAAGTGAAGAACAGGAAAGGTGACAGCGAGGTGATGAAAGCGGAAGCACTGAGCGGTACGCAGCCTTACGAACGGCCGCTGTATATACTGGTCAATAAAAAAACGGCGTCTGCAGCGGAAGCCCTCGCGTTCGAACTGCAACACCTGAAACGGGCGATGGTAGTAGGAGAGCGCACAGCGGGCGGCGCGCATATGAATGAGCTGTTTCCGGTGGGCGACCGCTTCTGTTTATCGGTATCCTGCGCAGCGCCGGTATTTCCGGGCACAGACCACAGCTGGGAGCTGACCGGTATACAACCGGACATCGTCACCACTAACAGGGAAGAGGATTTACCGGTGGTACTGGGGCTTATAAAAAAGGACCACGATACCGCAGGGAAATGAAGTCGCGCTGACCAGTTTCATGGAGAGCTGCTGTTCCAGCTGATGGAAGATTGGCAGCCCTTTGCCGATGGCCACCGGGTTCACGAACAGGTAAAATTCATCGATCAGCTGTTCCTGTATCAGGCTGGCCGCGAGGTGGCTGCCCCCGTAGGTGATGATATCCCCTCCGGGGGATTTTTTTAAACGGGCTGCTTCTTCGGGCAGCTCTTCGTTGACAAGCACCGTGTTCTGCCAGCCATGTCCGGTCTGCGTCCGGGAGAAGACCATTTTAGGAAGATCGTTCATCCGATGCGTGTATACGTCGGCGATATCGGGATCGCCGGCGCGGGCTGTCCACGCAGGAATGAAGGTGTCTGCCAGTTTGCGTCCCATCAGGATGAGATCTACGGATTGGGTCAGGGCCAGCACGTAATCTTTCAGCTGCTGGTCCCAGTCGTGGACAAGCCAGTCTGTGCCGCCCTGCGCATCGGCTACAAAACCATCTACGCTTACCTGCATCTGAAGTATCAGCTTTCTCATGAGGATATTTTTGAGGGTGCTGATACAAACTTACAGGTTAATAGCATTTTTGACCGGGTGTGAATCCGTCAAACCTTTAGAAGAGAATATATTTTGCGTGATAGTTATTGAACGGTACCAGCGTGTCCATCACCGGCAGCGGCCGGATCGGTATCACGGTATCGGTATGAAAGGTTTCCCGCTCTTCTCCGTCGTAAGGCTCGCTGGAGCGGATGTAACGACCGGTAGAGAGATTGTATTCTTCGTTGACGATCATTCCCTGGCCATCGGATTCGGTACGGCTGTAGCCGATCAGTTCAAAATGCTGGTGCTGGTAGCGGTAGAGGTATTCCGCCGTTCCGCGCAGCAAGGATATCCTCACGGTGAGCACGCCTTTGCTGACGAGCACGGAATCGAGGTTGATGGCGTCATGCGCCCCTTCGCCGCCGTCCGGCAGTATAGCTGTTTCAGACGTTGCCGCCAGTTGATATTGGCCATCGGGTCGGCCAAAAAGCACCTGGAGGCGATAAGGTTTTTGGGTGGAGATGGTATCGTGCATCACCACTACGGAATCGCTGACGTTGTCTTTGTTGAGATCGCCGGTAGCGGAGCAGATAAAGACGTTGTACGGTGTGGGAAGATCAGTCGGAGGGGGCGCTGCAGGCTCGGTACTGGCCGGCGCCGTTGTCGTGGTTGTCGTTTGTGCGGTATCGTTGGTCACCGTACTTTGGGGCCGGTTATTACAACCGGTGGAGATCAGCAGGTATATGGCGGGTAACCAAACAACCAGGGCAATGTGTCGCTTCATCTTATCAGGTTAATGATTGATTCCCGCCAAACTACTGAAAATAATGGTTATCGCAAAGACAGCGCCCTTTTCCGGCTGACGGAAGGCAGCAGCAACAGTACCATCCCTGCGCAACTGGCGGCTGTATACCATGCCACTGTATGAAAACTGCTGTCGGTAACTCCCTGATGGTACAGCGCCTTCATTTGTGAACCTGAAACGATGGCGCCGATATAACCGAAAGTACGGTAAAGGCCAAACGAAACGCCGGTACGTCCCGCTGGCGCCTCTTCCTGGAGCCACGCCTGGTTAGCAATGGGATTGATGCCGGTAGACAATCCCACCAGTAGGGTGATGCCCAACAGCAGGGATAGGGAAAGGCGGGCGTTGACAAAAAACAAGGCCGTACACGCCACGATCATACAGCCAATGCCGGTCATATTTTTTACCAGCAGGCTGTTGTGCCTGGACATCAGCAGGCCGGCAGCCGCAGACACCAGCGACATGGGCAGCAGCAACAAGCCGGTGCGCGCAGGAGAAAACTGTTTCACGCTCTCCAGCCACTGCGGCAATGAAAAAAGCATCAGGTACATAACGTAACTGGTGGCCATTGCACTCAGGTATACCAGCGCCAGCGAAGGTTGCCGGGCAAACAGCCGGATGTCCATAAAAGGGTTGTTTCGTTGCCGTTCCCACAAGATGAAAAACAATAACAAAACGCTCAGCAGTAAAAAACCTCCGGCTGAAAAAGTGTGATGCAGCAACAGCCATAATAAATTCAGTAACAGGCCGCTGAAAAGCAGGACGCCGATAATATCCAGGTGCTGTGGCAGTTCCCGGATACTGACCGGCGATGCCGGCGGCGTGTCCGGCAGGGCGCGCGCCAGCCACAGCGATAACAATACCCACGGGATATTGATGAAGAAAATACCTTTCCACCCCAACGTCTGCGATAGCAAGCCTCCCAATACCGGCCCCAATACCATGCTGCCCAGGCCGGATACGGCAATGATGCCCAGTACGCCACCCGGCACGGGTTCGCCGGCGGCCGCATATTTTCTGTTGACCAATGCAATAGCGGAAGGATAGGCGGCGGAGGTGCCCAGCCCTAATAATACCCGGGATACGATCAGCCATGAAAAGGATGGAGCGATAGTGCCTGTAATGCCCGCCAGCAGTACCAGCAGGAAGCCCAGCTGATTTATTTTTTTAGGGCTGTAGAGGTCTGCCAGCCTGCCCATGAGCGGTTGACCGATTGTGGAGGTAAGATACAGTGGCGTGATCAGCAGGGCGCCATCGCTGACATCCCTGCCAAAGGAAGTGCAGATAGTTGTCAGGGCCGTTGCCAGCATGGTGGAGTTGAGCGGGTTCATCATGGTGCCGAGCACCAGCGGCGTGATAAACCCAACGGGTATACGTTTTTTATTTTTCACGTAAGTGCAGATGATGCAGGACGGCTTCGGTAGTGCCGGTTTCGCCGATGCGGGGGAAGATGTACCGGACACTGTTTTCATGGCAGGCCGGCTGGGTGTCGGTCATGGCGTCTGTGGCAAAGGTAATGTTGAAGCCATGTTCGTTGGCGCTTCTGGCGGTGCCTTCCACGCCGATACTGGTGGAAATGCCTGCCAGTACGATGTTGGTGATGTGCCGATCGCGAAGGATGCCCAGGAGCGGTGTATGCGGGAACGCGCTGAAGGTGCCCTTGGTAATAAGGATGTCTTCCGGTTGCACATTAATATCGGGGGCGATATCAAAGAATCCGCCGGCTTTCATGATCTCCAGCTGCTGCTGTTGCGCCGCCGGTTCTTTAGGAACGCCGTTGTTCACCTCCGCCCTTACGGTCATGGCAGGTGAACCTATCGGGTTTACATGGACTACCACCACAGGCAGGCCCGCTTCGCGGAAGGCTGTGGCCAGCCTGGCGGCGTTGTGGAGGACGTCTTGCACCGGATGCGCCGTCTGACGCGAGTATATGCCCTTCTGAAGATCAATGAGTACGAGGGCTGTGTTTTTGTCGATACTGGTGATCATGGTTCCACGGTTTATTTATAGTCTGCAAGTTTGCTGAGCAGCGGTATCGCTGCGGACAACAGTTTTTTTTCTTCTGCGGATAATGTATGATGGATCGCTGCCGCCAGCCATTCGTCCCGTTCATGCCGGGTTTTCTCTACCATTTTTTTCCCTTTGGGGGTGATGGTCACGCTCATTTTACGTTTGTCTTCCATGGATTGGGTGCGGGTGATGAGCCCCTCCGTTTCCAGGTTGTTAAGCATCTGTGACATGGACTGGTTCTTCACTTTTACCAGCTCCGCCAGTTCCGACGGGAACAATGCCCCCTGCTGATATATATAGGAAAGGACCGAGAGCTCGCTTAGCGAGAAACCCTCTGTAGCGTATACCTGTTTGCGCAGCCGTTTGTTCAGGTTAGAGATACTGAGCCTTAGTGAAGAAGCAGTGGCGAAATTATCCATGAGTTTGTTTATGTAGTAAAACTAATAAGTTTACCTTACAAAATTAAATCAACCATTTTTATCAGCCAAAAAAAATAAATCAGGACGGTATATCAGCCGGAGGCTAAAACAAAAGAGGTCAGGGCAATACCCTGACCTCTCCTTATTACATCATGGGGATAAGCAGATTACTGATACACCTTCACCCAGTCCACGATCATCTGCACCGGCAGGTCTTTCGCATTTACCTTGCCTACCCAGTTGCCGCCCAGCTGTTGATCTATCAGCAGATAAAAAGGCTGGTCGTACGGCCATTGTGAAGGGTCCACACCTTCCACCCGCGGATAGGTGAAGGTTTCTTTCCCGTTGAGCAGGAACACGATCTTATCGGGGTACCAGGAGACACCGAAAACGTTGAACTCACCGTTGCGCAGGGCTGCTTTCCCGGAATGCGGCGGTTTCTCTGTCTGTTTCAGGTCCAGGGTATAATAGGAGTGGGTGGTTTGATAAATGATACTGTCATAGTTCAGGTGCTCCATGATGTCGATTTCTCCGTTGCGGGGATAGGCGCCGTATTTATCTTTTTCTGCCAGCATCCAGATAGCGGGCCAGGCGCCCTGCGCACATTCCAGTTTGGCGCGGATTTCTATCTTTCCGTACTGGAAAGCGAATTTCCCTTTGCTGTAGATACCGCCGGTAAGAAAAGGCCTGGGGTCTTTGGCGGTATCGGGATTGTTGATGCCACGGAGATACAGTTTCCCGTCTTTCAGGTCGTAACAGCGGTCGTCGCTGGTCATGTGTTTGCCCCAGTCGGCGTTGTTGCGGGGTATACGCGTCCATTTGGTAGTGTCCAGCGTAGGACCGTTGAAGTTATCCTCCCATACCAGCTTCCAGGACTGCGGGGACCGGCCTTCCGGCTGAATGTAGAGGTGTTGTTGCGCGCCTGTGGCAGGCCGTGTGGTGTTGCATGCTGACAAACCAGCCAGCAGTGCGGTGCATAAAAACATGTATTTCATGGTTCACATTTGACGGGACATTAATTTTCTGTTATATGCCCCCGGTTTCTGTAAAAGTATAGTTTTTGTTAACCAAATAATCAGTATTTTTAGAAAGAGATAGATGGATACCCGTTTTTACCGTATGTGGCAGTGAACAATTTTTGGGGAAGTATACATATTTTAAACCTGTAGTTTTTATTATCCTGTTTCCATAAAACCCAAATCCTCGTAACAATGAAAAAAAATCTGCCAGGCATTTCCCTGTCCTTACTGGCCATAGCATTGGCCACCGCGTGCACCAAAAACATGCGGGACGATCTGCAAAACACCGTCAGCGGTAAACTTTCCAACGGCATTGTGGCGGCCGCACTGGTCACAGACACTGCCAACATCACCCTGAACTGGGGCACCACCTACCAGCGGATAGAAGGCTTCGGCGCTTTTGCCGGCCGCGCCACACCGTTCTTTGAGTCACCCAAACGTGACAGCATTATGAAGCAACTCTGGGGCGTCGATGGACTGCAACTGAACATCGTCCGCGGTGAAGTAATGTACCACTATCCGTTCGACAAAACCACCGGCACGGTGACTATTCAGCCGGCAGGCGCCAGTATCGATATGGACCCTGCCAGTGCGGCTTACCAGGCGCTCAACAGCAACCAGAAAGCGCAGCTGGCACAACTGTGGATACTGAAGAAACTAAAAGAACGGCATCAGGTGCCCATCATGGTGGCCAGCACCTGGACACCGCCGCTGTACATGAAGACCAACACCTCCCAGGAGAGCGCCAAAAACTTCAACGGCCTTAATTACAGCTGTTGCTCCACAGATTTTGCCAATTACGTTGCCGGCTTCACCAAAGCCTATCAGAACGAAGGCATCAACTTTTACGCAGTGTCGCCAAGTAATGAGCCGGAGAACGTATTCTCCGACTGGGCCGCTTCCTATTGGACCGCTTCCCACCTGGGAGAGTTTATCTCCAACAATCTCCGGCCTGCTTTAAACGCCAAAGGGCTGAACACCGTGAAAATCATTTCTTCCGAAAATGCCGCCTGGGGCACGGCCAACAGCTTCCTGTCCGGCATGGACAAAAGCAATGTAGACATCCTCGCCGGCCATGGCTACGTGGAAATCGGTGACCTCATCCTCGGCAAACGCGGGCTGAACCAGGACCCGAAAACGTGGAACTACGCTACCGGCAACCGTCCTGTCTGGATGACAGAAGCTTCCGACGACAGCGGCGTATACGATAACACCATGACCGGTGGTCTGAAGCTTGCCATCAACATGCACAAGTTTCTCGCCGAGTGTAACGTGAACGCCTATGTATACTGGTTAGGCATGCTGGCCATCCGTAACAACGAATCACTGATCTGTACCAACGGAGACGGCTCGCTCGACTATCCCAAAACTTACGATGTGATGGGGCAGTACTCCCGGTTTGTACACGCCGGTTATTACCGTTTTAATTCCGCATTGGCCAACAACACTACCCTGAAAGTATCTGCCTGGAAAGATCCTGCCACCGGCAAATTCAGCGTGGTGATCGTTAATCCCGGCGGCGCTGAAACCCGTACGCGGTTGAAGCTTTCCGGCTTCGCCAGCAGCCAGATCACTTCTTATCTGACCGCAGACAACACCACTGCGCACTGGCAGCAAAGCGCTCCGCTGGCGCCGCAGGCGGATGGCAGCTTTGTAGTGGTAGTGCCGCCCACCAGCGTGATTACCTTTACAGGAACAGCGCAATAGCATACCATCTTAGTTTCCCCGGGCTTATGCCGGGGAAACTGATGTTATTCAAATCCCTTCTAAGGATGCATTTACATTTTAAGCATAAAATGTCCCGGTAGCTCCGGACCTAAAAAATCGTCTTTATAAATAACAGAACTGCGCACCCGTAGAAACCTGATAACATTGTTGCCCCGGGCATGAGCCCGGGGATTATGTTAATATCTGCTCATAAGTCATCAATTTCAGGGCACCCTGTTAACCCATACTCCGTTAAATTCGTGAAGTTGTAGTATGTTAGAGAGCACAGAATCAAAGAACCTGTGATATCAACCAAGTAAGAACCAAAACTGCTCTTGTTTGCCTATGCCCGGCTCTCACCGGTATTGCCGGGTTGCGCTATCCTGATTGGCCATTATGAACCCATAAAAACCACTGTATGAAATAGAATTCTTCCCTGTTTAAAGACACCCTGTGTCTGCCCTTATCCTGCTGCCCATGTGCGGCCATTACTGCTATTACATATACTGCCGCAGCACGCTGCTGCGGATAGTACTTCCTTTGTCCACACTCTTAAACCGATTATATGTCACCTTTATCACGAAAGATAATAACGCTATTGTTATGTCTGTCGGTGAGCCATTGGGCCGTTGCCCAGCAGGCGCCACTGCCGGACCACTGTTCTTCCTCAAAAGCCATGCAGGAACTGTACAAAAAAAATCCCGCTTCCCGGCAGGCCGCTGTCCGCCAGGAAGCGCAGCTCAGGAAGATCATTGCCGCCATGCGCCAGCAGAGGGCCGCGCTGGCCGGGCCGGTACAGTATACTATCCCGGTGGTTTTTCACGTCAATGACCCGGTGAACCCTTATAAGGTCACCCTGGAACAAATCCGCTCCGCGATCGATATCCTCAACCAGGATTATAACCTGCTGAACACAGATTATGCAACGATCGATCCGCGCTTTATTGGCAATGCGGCCAACCTGCACATCACTTTCCGGTTGGCGGATATTGACCCGCAGGGAAACCCCACCAACGGCGTGACCTATCATTATAATGACCTGGACGGCCGTGCGCCGGACGGTACCGGTGCAGCCGTGAAAAGCGTTTCTTACTGGCCGGGCAACAAATACCTCAACATCTGGATTGTGAGTGAAGTAGAACAGAAAGGCGTGTACAACAATTCCGGGTGGTCTTATCTGCCGGACGACTGGGTGGCCAACAACCACCTCGATGGCATCGTCTATAACTGGCGTTACCTGGGCGCTCCCGGCATAGGCAGCTCGGAAAACGGCAGCGCCTATATGAAAAGAGTACTGACGCACGAAGTAGGGCACTTCCTGAACCTGCAGCATACGTTTGAAAACGGATGTACCGCCCCTGGTGATGAGGTGGACGATACGCCGCCCACACAGTCCAACTACGGCGGTTGCAATGTCAATGCCAACTGGTGCGGCGCTGTGGCCAACGTAGAGAACTACATGGACTACTCCAATTGCGCCAAAATGTTTACCACCGGGCAGGGCGACCGTATGCTGGCAGCGCTTACCAGCAACGTGGCGCAGCGCAGCAACCTCTGGAGCGCCGCCAACCTGGCCGCTACCTTGTTGCCCGACAGCGTAAAACGGCTGGTGCCCAACTTCACCCTCTTCAACGAAAGCGACGTTAACAACGGCGTGGTCACGGGAACGGATACACTGAAACTGCTGGGCGGCGCACAGTTTGCCATTGGCAGCGGCGTACTCACCGCCGGCACTCATTTTACCGTGCAGAACACTCCCGCCGGCCTGACGGCGCAGATACAGGTGGTGAACAATAAAACCGCCCTCCTGACCTTCACCGGCACCGCAAGCCAGCATACGGCTGCCAACAACGCCGATAGCGTAAAAGTCACTTTCCTGAATGCGGCTGTCCAGGGTGGCACAGGCTCCCTGTACCGCAACTATCTCGTGTTTGCCATCCACTTTATCGATCCGTACAGGATCGTTTATACAGATATGGCCGACGTGACGATCAACAGCAGCAACCCCTGGCTGTTTATCCGCTTCGGCTCTGGCGACGCAGAATATGGCGGCTGGTTCGACAACAATAAACTCCGTTTTGAAACCTATCAGAAAGCAGCGGTCAGTGAAGGTAGTACCCGCAATATCACTCCGCTGGCGGTCAATACCAACATCGGCGACACGTCCAACTTTGTGTCGGGTGGCGCGTATCCCAACGAACACGATATTTGCAGTGCCGCCTATACGAAGTGGGCCGGTAAAACAGCTTATATCGGCCTGAAGTTCACGATGAACGGCAAGCCGCGTTACGGCTGGATGCGTATCAGCGTAGCTGCCGACGGCACTGGCTTCACCATCAGGGACTACGCCTGGAACCAGCAACCCAACGGCAGCATCCGGACAGGCGATGCCGGTAAGGCTACCCTTTCCTGGTCTAAAACGGCTTTCCGCGAACCGCTGGCCAACGATGGCGCCATGCCCGACACCGCTGAGGTGGGCGTGCTGGGGAATACCTTCGTCCTCAGTTCGGGCACCTTCACCGCCAATACGCATTATACTGTCAGCAACCTGCCTGCCGGCCTTACGGCAAAACTCACCGCTGTCAATAATACAACGGCACGTTTGACCTTTACCGGTAAAGCCACCAGCCATGCTGCGGCCAATAGCGCTACTGCCACGCTTACCTTCCTGCCGGCAGCGTTCAGCAACGCGCAGGCGCCGGACAGCAGCCAGAAACAGCTGAGCTTCAATTTCCGCGATCCTTACCAGGTCAAATATGTGGACGTGGATGATGCTACCTATACCATCAACGCCACCAGCAACTGGTACTATTTCCTCGTGGACAATAACGCTGATGCGGCCTATGGCCTGTGGTCCGACAGCGGCAAGCTGCGGTTGGAGACCTACAAGAAACCCATCGTGTCCGAAGGCACTACCAGGAACATCAGTATGCTGCCTGCCAACACCGTGATCAGCAACAGCTCCAATTTCGTGGCGGGCGGTGACTACCCGAATGAGCATGACCTCACCACGGCCTCGTATACGGTGTGGAAAGGTCAGACGGCCTATGCCGGGTTTACTTTCTCCTCCGGCGGCGAAAACTTCTATGGCTGGTTCCGTTTTAAAGTGAATGCTAACGGCAGCAGCTATACGCTGATGGACTATGCTTACAATACATTACCCGGCGGCAGCATCAAAGCGGGACAAACATCGTCTGTGCCGCCGCAGGATACCGGCTTCAGGGTACAGGATTACTGCACCGCCGGCACGGCGCTGAACTACAACAGCATTACCCGCGTACGCTTCGCCAACGTGGACAACAGTTCACAGTGGGACGGCTATAAAGACTTCACGGCGCTGACAGCCAACGTGACCGCCGGTCAGTCTTACCAGCTGGAGGTTAATCTCGGCGTAGAATACTGGCGGGACATTTCCGTAGCGGTATGGATAGACTGGAATGGCGACAAACACCTGAACGACACGACGGAGAAAGTGTATGTGAAACGCGGCAGCGGTCCGTTCAGCCAGACCATTGCGGTGCCCGCCAATGCGAAGAACGGTGAAACGCTGATGCGGGTACGCATGGGTTATGGCAGCAATGTGAAACCCTGTGGCGTGGATAACTACCAGGGAGAAGTGGAAGATTACAGGATCAAAGTGACGGGAGGTTCCGTCCTGATGACGAAAGCGATCGTTAACAAACCGGTGCTCACGGCTACCAGTCCGTTTAACGACCGTATACAGCTGTATTTTCAATCCGGCTACGAAGGGCCGGTGATCGTGCGGTTATATGGCCTGGACGGCCATATCGTGAAAGAGCAGCGCGCGCAGGTGATCAAAGGTATGAACAACATACAGGTAAACAGTCTTTCCACCTTACCATCCGGTATCTACCTGGTAGATATCTCCCATGGTTTTGAACGCATCAGCGTGAAAGTGGTGAAGTAGTTCCTGACTGGTCAACAAATACCGGGCGTCTCATCTCGCGATGAGGCGCCTTTTTTATGAAGCGGATTCGAGGTGTTCCACACAGTTGAACAGCGGGCATTCCCATTTGCCTTCTGTCAGTTCCAGGTGGGTGATGGACGTGTTTTTCATGGGAGGCGGCGGTGGGAGGTGAGGCAGGAGGTGGGCCAGCATCTGGCGGATAAAGCTGCCGTGGGTAACGATCAGGACCTGTTTGCCTTTTTCGGTGGCGACGAGTTCATCGAGGAAAGACATGCCCCTTGCGAGTACAGACGCGTTGGATTCCATGCCGAGGTCCTGCAGTTTCCAGTCGGGCCCCCATTTTTCGAGGCGTTCCGTTTCGGTAGTGCCTTCTATCAGTCCGCCGCCGGCTTCCCCGATGCGTTGGTCCTGCCAGATGGTGTCGATGCCCAGCTGTTCGGCAATAATGGCCGCTGTTTGCCGGGCGCGGATCAGGTGGCTGGAGCAGACGATGTCCCATGGCTGGCCGGCGAGACGCAATCCCAGTTTACGGGCCTGTTCCAGGCCTTCTTCATCGAGGGGGATATCAGAATAGCCTTGCAGTCGGCCTGCTTTGTTCCAGGAAGTAGTACCATGACGAATAATTGCAATACGGGTCACCATAAATGTCTGCTCGTTTTTTCGGGTAACAAAGATAAAAAACCGCGACCGTAAATTCAGGTTAATTAGACGGAAAGCGCAGGGATATTCCATATTTTTGCCATATGGAATCAATGATTATACCCGCAGAGAATAGCCCGAAGCCCGATCAGACAGACACGCAGCCGGCAGAACCGGTCATTATTCACGATGGCTCCGGCGGCGCTTTTGAGGGCACAGAAACCGTATCAGAAGAGCGGGAAGAAAGACCGGAGCGGGAGAAGCCCCGGCCTTATTAAATATATCAGTCGCGATCGTTTTTGATGATCGTTGACAACAGGTTGTTGTGTACCGGTAGCCAGCCCAGGTTATGGGCGGCCACTGAAGAAACGATACTGTTGGACCCCAGTCCGAAGTGTGCGCCTTCCATGCCCCAGCGGCGTATAGCTTCTTCTATGGTGATGGAAGCGGTTTTCCCGCCGAAGCCCAGTGATTTGCTGATCGCCACTGCGATCTCTTTCAGCGAGAGGATACCGTTCTCCGCATAGTAGAAACTGCCGGAGGGCGCCTGTTCCAGTACCAGCAGGTAAAGGTTGGCCAGGTCTTCGATGTGCACATTGGACCAGCGGTTTTCGCCTGCGCCGATGTATACGCCATGACCGGTTTCCCTGGCGGCTTCCGTCAGCATCGGCACTTGTACGGAGTCCTTCTTGATACCGGTGCCTGTGCCGTATATCATCGTAGGGCATATGACGCTGTAATGGCCTTCGGCCGCCAGCACGGCCCTGTCTATCGCCACGCGCGCCGCTTTTTCCAGCCGCGGGTTTTTCGGGATAAACGTATACGGCTCGGTGGCCGCATATGCGCCCCGAGCTTTATCACCTGCGATGCTGGAGCCGGAAGTGTGGATGAATTTTTTATCGGTGCCCGCCAGCGCCTCGAGGATAGTGGCCACCACGTAGGGGTTGTCTGCCGACGCCGTGTTGATCACGGCATCGGCGGCTGCGGCTTCCCTGGCTATGACCGCTTCGTCTTCGAGTGAGCCTGCAACAGGCTGAATGCCCACGGCTGTCAGCGCCGCAATATCTTTTTCATTTCTTACCAATCCGTTTACCTGGTAACCTGCTTTCAGCAGCCGCGCTGCCACGGAGCCGCCGATATAACCGGTTACACCCGTCATAAATACTGTTTTCATCTGTTGTTTACTTTAAAAGATGGATGATCAAATATGGTAGAAGCGAGTGTCCGGCAGAATTTTCCTGGCGATGTTTTTGTGCGGGATTAAATCCTTATTTTTAATCTAACCAAAAAAGATTCTGTTATGTTATCCTTGGATAAAATCAGTGAGTTGCTGGGTAAAGATAGCGATATACTTTTACAACACGAAAGCAAGACCATCACCAAAGACATGCTGCATCTGCCCGGACCGGATACGATAGACCGCATTTATCAGCCTACCAGCCGTAATCCGCAGGTACTGCGGAGCCTGGGACAGTTGTTTAACACCGGCCGCCTGGCGCGCACCGGCTATATGTCCGTCCTTCCGGTGGACCAGGGCGTGGAACACAGTGCGGGCGCCTCTTTCGCGAAAAATCCTGCTTATTTCGATCCTGAAAATATTGTGAAGCTGGCCATAGAAGGCGGTTGTAATGCCGTTGCCTCCACTTTCGGGGTACTGGCTTCGGTGTCGCGGCGTTATGCCCACCGCATTCCCTTTATCGTAAAGATCAACCATAACGAACTGCTCACGTATCCCAACAAAGCAGACCAGGTGATGTACGGCACCGTGCAGGAAGCCTGGAACCTCGGCGCTGCGGCAGTGGGCGCTACCATCTACTTCGGTTCCGACAACGCCGACCGGCAGCTGGTGGAAGTAGCGCAGGCCTTCGAGTTGGCGCATGAATTGGGCATGGCCACCATCCTGTGGTGTTATCTCCGCAACGACGCTTTCAAAAAAGATGTGGACTACCATCTGGCAGCAGACCTTACCGGTCAGGCCAACCATCTCGGCGTTACCATCCAGGCCGATATCATCAAACAGAAACTGCCGGAAGTGAACGGCGGCTACAAAGCCCTCAATACCGGCGCTTCTTCCTACGGCAAACTGGATGAACGCATTTATACAGAACTGACCTCCGCTAACCCGATCGATCTTTGCCGCTACCAGGTGGCCAACTGCTACATGGGCCGTATGGGACTGATCAACTCCGGCGGCGCCTCACAGGGAGATACCGATATGGCGGACGCTGTGAGAACAGCAGTGATCAACAAAAGAGCCGGCGGGGTAGGACTGATCTCCGGCCGTAAGGCTTTCCAGCGCCCGATGAAAGACGGTGCGGCATTGCTGAATGCGATCCAGGACGTGTATCTGAACCAGGAAATAACAATCGCATAGAAATTTTGGGATTTTTTGATTTACGGATTTTTTGATTTCGGGGATTAAAAATCCGTAAATCAAAAAATCCCCAAATAACATTCACGCTGGTCTTCGGTTCTCTAATTCCCAAAATCAAAAAATTCGTAAATCAAAAAATCCCCAAATAACATTCACGCTGGTCTTCGGTTCTCTAATTCCCAAAATCAAAAAATTCGTAAATCAAAAAATCCCCAAATAACATTCACGCTGGTCTTCGGTTCTCTAATTCCCAAAATCAAAAAATCCGTAAATCAAAAAATCCCAAAATATCATCGTGTTTGTCCGCTCCCATATACAAACCATTTCTCTGTCACCAGTTTCTCCAGTGCAAAAGGTCCGCGTGCATGTAATTTCTGCGTGGAGATGCCAATCTCCGCGCCGAGGCCGAACACGCCGCCATCGGTGAAACGGGTGGAGGCGTTGACGTATACCGCTGCGGCATCCACGGCGTTCAGGAACTGCTCGCTCACGATGGGATCGCGGGAGATGATGGCTTCCGAGTGGCGGGAGGAGAACGCCTGGATATGCGCCAGCGCCGCTTTTGTATCGGGTACTATTTTGATGGAGCATTTGAGCGACAGGAATTCGCGTCCGAAGTCTTCCGGCGCTGCGGGATGCAGGTGCGGATACTGTTGTGCTTCGAGCAGGGCGTAGGCTGCAGGATCAGCGTAGATGTCCACGTTATGGGCGGCCAGTTGCGGCGCCAGCAGGGCGATGAAGCCGGACGCCACGGGTTCATCTACCAGTACGGTGTCAAGCGCATTGCATACAGAAGGGCGGGACACTTTGGCGTTGGTAACGATAGCGGCGGCCTGTTCCAGGTTGGCAGAGCGTTCCACATAGGTATGGCATACGCCGGCGCCCGTCTCTATCACCGGTACGCGGGAGTGCTGCCGCACGAAGTCGATCAGCTGCTGGGAGCCGCGCGGGATGATGATATCGATGTATTGCGCGGCGGTCAGCATTTCAGTGACCAGCGCACGGTCGACAGGCAGTAGTTGTACCGCGTTTTCGTCGGCATGGAAAGCGCGCAGTGTATCCTGTATCAGGGATACGAGGAAGGTGTTGGTGTGGATGGCATCGGAGCCGCCGCGCAGCACGCACACATTGCCGGAGCGGATGCAGAGGGCGGCCACATCTACGGTCACGTTGGGACGTGACTCATAGATAACGCCCACCACGCCGAGCGGTACTGTTTTTTTCTGTATCAGTAATCCGTTGTCGAGTTGGTTTTCCAGCAGCAGCTGATTGGCGGGGTCCGGGAGCCGTGCGATGTCCAGCAGGCTGGCAGCCAGGCTGCGGATACGCGGGGCATTGAGCAACAGCCGGTCTTTTTTGGGATCATCGTCCGGCATCGCGTCCAGGTCCTTCTGGTTCTCCGCCGTGATTGCGGGTATATTTTCAGTAAGGGTGCGGGACAGCGCCTGCAGGAGCGCCTGTTTCTGTGCGTCGGGCAGCGTACGGATAGATGCCGTGGCCTGCCGGGCCTTCTCTAAAAGGGGTTGAATCGTCATGATACAATTACATTTATAACAGCACAATATCATCGGCGTGTGCCACTTCCGTGTTTTGTGCTTTTTGATTTGTTTCCAGTATATCGGAAGATATCCTGGCCCTGCCTACGGCAATGGCTATATTTTCTTCGTTGACAATTTCTATTACCTCACCGCATTCAAATTTCTCCTGTACTTCCTTCACGCCTACGGCGAGCAGGCTGTGACGCTTCTCCAGCGCCTGTTGCGCGCCGGCGTCAATCTGTATCCTGCCGGTAACAAGGCTGCCGCTGGCCAGCCATTTTCTGCGGGCGGGCATGCTGCAGGCCTGCGGGAGGCAGAGGGTACCTGTTTTGCCGGCGATGGCATTGAGGATACCGTCGTCTGTGCGGATACCGAAGATCACCACCCGGATGCCCATACGGGTAGCCAGCCGGGCAAAGGTCAGCTTGGACACCATGCCTCCCAGCCCCAGTGCTGACTTTTCCTTGTCAGCCAGGGAGAGGGCTGTTTTGTCGATCACGTCGATCTGTGGTACCACCTTGCCTTCGCGGTCCAGTACACCGGCAACGCTGGTGCTGAACAGCAGGAGGGAAGCGCCGAAACCTACCGCGATCAGTGTGGCCAGTTCATCGTTGTCCGAGAACTTCAGCTCCAGGCTGCTCACCACGTCGTTTTCATTGGCAATGGGAATGATATTGCTGGCCCACAGCTCTTCGTAGGTACGTTTCAGCTGCAGGAACTGGTCCCGGTTGGAGAAATGCTGCCGCTCGCACAGGCTCTGCGCCACAGCGATATTATACGGCGCAAAATAGCGGCTGTATTTACTCAGCAGCAGCGGGTTGCCGATAGCGGCAGCTGCTTTGCGCTGGCTGATGGTGCCCTCATAGGCTTTCAGGTATTGTTTGCCGGCAGCTACCGCACCGGAAGACACCAGCACGATATGGTACTGGCCATGCAGCTCCGCCACCTGCCGGGCCACGCCTGCAATCACGGTTTCATCCAGATCGCCGTTGGCATGCGTGATAGATGCCGTACCGAATTTTATAACTAGTATTGGTTTGCTCAAAGCCTTTCGTTTTAAAGGCTAAAATTAATATCTGATCATGGAAATTCTAAATGCAAAATGAAAACAGGCGCCGGAAAGTACGGAGGGCCCGATAAATTGCAACAAAATCAGTGTAATACGGCAGCGGTATTTCTATATATTTGCCCCTCCTGATCATTTTAATACTGTTTTATGTTAATGCGCCCTTTGTACAGCCTGGCCATAGTGCTGTTATACCCATTGGTGGCGGTGACCCAGCAAAAAGCCCCGCTCTCCCAACAGTTTGAAACCATCGCCCGGGCCGCCAAAGGCACAGTGGGCGTGTCTGCCCTCGTACTGGAAACAGGCGAAACGGCAGTCCTCAACAGTAAAATGCGTTTTCCCATGCAGAGCGTTTATAAGTTCCCCATCGCCATGGCAGTGCTGCAGCAGGTAGACAAAGGGAAGCTGAAGCTGGACCAGCCTATCCGCGTGCTGCCGTCCGACTATATCCCCCAACAGGGCCACAGTCCTTTGCGGGACGAGTATCCTGACGGCAACGTAGACGTAACGGTGGCGGAGCTGCTGCGCTATAATGTGGCGGAAAGCGATGGCTCGGCCTGCGATGTGCTGCTGCGCATTATCGGCGGTACCTCCGTGGCCGACAAATACGTTCACGATCTCGGTATCAAAAATATACGCATAGCGCTGACAGAGCAGGTGCAGGTGCCCAATGAACTGATGCAGTACCGGAACTGGTCCACCCCCGAAGCCATGACGGCGCTGTTTAAAAAGTTTTATACCGGTCATGTGCTGTCCGACAGCAGCTATAACTTCCTGCTGGACCTGCTGATCAACTCCGGCCCGGGCGCACGGCGCCTGAAAGCGCAGCTGCCGAAAGGTACGGTGGTAGCGCATAAGACAGGTACTTCCGGTACGGTGAACGGGCTTACCCGCGCCACCAACGATGCCGGCATCATCACACTGCCGGATGGTCATCATCTCATTATCACGGTGTTCGTCAAAGACGCCTATGCCGACCAGGAAACCCGGGAGAAGACGATCGCCAATACCGCCAAAGCGGCGTGGGACCATTTTGTGCAGGACTGATCAACGGCCGGCCATATGCCGGGGGAAACGGCATCGGTCTTTCGCTGGCCCTTAAAATTGTGCGCCTGCACAAAGGCAATATCAGCGTGGTGTCCCAATCGGGACATGGCACTACGTTTACGGCAGAACTACCGCACGTTTAAATATGATAACCGCGCGGTATTAAAACCTGCCGGACTTGCGGAACTCCAGCGGTGAAAGCTGTGTCTTCGTTTTAAATAATTTGGAAAACGACTGCGGGTATTCAAAGCCCAGTTCAAAAGCAATTTCGTTGACGGACAAATCAGTCCTCATCAGTTTTTCTTTTGCTTTTTCGATGATCTTTTCCTGGATATGCTGCTGGGTGCTGTTGCCTGTCAGTGTTTTGAGCAGTGTGCTGAGGTAATTGGGAGAGATGTTCAGTTGGGCAGAGATGTCTTTTACCGTCGGAACGCCCTGTTCTTTCAGCATTTCCGGGGAAAAAGCTTTTTCGAGCAACGTTTCCAGCTGGCTAACCATGCCATGATGCGTGATTTCCCGGGTAATAAACTGGCGTTGGTAAAAGCGTTCGGAATATCCCAGCAGGGATTCTATGAGGGAAATAATAATCCCCTGGCTGAACTTATCGATGCAGTTGTTGTATTCCTGTTCAATATGCTGAAACAGTCCGTTGATGATTTTCTCTTCGCCATCAGAAAGGAAGAGGGCTTCATTGACGGCATAGTCAAAGAATTCGTATTGTTTTATTTTCTGCCCGAGGGGATGGTTCCAGAGGAAGTCCGGATGGAGCAGCAGCAGCCATCCGGACAATGTTATTTCTTCCGCCTGATCGGGATTGAAACTGAATACGCGCCCCGGCGCGATGAATTTCATCATGCCTTTGTCGAAGTCATACGCCTGCTGACCGTATTTCATTTTCAGGCAGGCCTGCGTGGAAGGGCTGATGCCGATGAAATACAGGTCGGTGGTCACGGAAAGGTCCAGTGGCTTCGGCGGGTGCGGCAGCGCTGAGATATTGATGAGGCTGACCAGCGGATGTTTGGTGTCCGGCAGGCCTCTCAGCTGCAGCAGTTCCTGTACGCTTCTTATTTTCAGGGGAAGGTTTCCTGCCATGATCGTTAGTTTTGATGATACCAGACCGCATATTCGCGGGCAAAGTCACGCAGTTTTCGTTTCCCGGCTACCGGCTGGTGGAGGGCGTAATCCCTTTGTGCTTTTCCGTTGTGCATATTTTCCTGCATTTCTGCCATTAATCCTGCTACTGCCGGAGATACGCCATGTGCCTGGAGTCCTTGTTTTACCGCTTCTCCGGAGGTGACGGTCCACTGAAGGCCCGGGACGCCGATCGCTTCTCCTATGATTTGTGCCGCTTGCGTGCAGGTCAGTTCATCGCTGACCACGTACAGGGCTTTACGTCCTGTCATCGCCGGTCGGCCGATTTCTTCCGCGATAGCGGCGGCAATATCTTCGGGAGCGACAAAAGCCACCACATCGTCTCCGCCATAATTGGAGGTGATCGCGCCCTGGTAGCGGATCATTCCCGCGAGGTGGTAAAAGTTGGTGTAAAACGGCCCTGGTCTTACAAAAGTAACAGATACATCATTCAGTGCCTCAAATTTTTTCTCCGGATGCAGGTCCTGCAGCAGGTGTGCCACCCAGCCGCTGAGTACGATGGCGCGTTTTACGCCGGTGGCTTTGATGGCCTGGCTGTAGCGGTCCATATTTTCGTCCCATTCGCGGATGTCTTGCGTAGCGAAATCCAGTGGATTCATGCAATACACTACGTCGGCGCCGGTAAACGTCCGGATAAGGAAGGGCAGGTCGTGGATGCTGCCGATGGCCGGTTGAGCGCCGAGGGCCTCTATCTTGTCCCGTTTGGCGGGGTCTGTGCTG
Source organism: Chitinophaga oryzae (assembly GCF_012516375.2). NCBI lineage: Bacteria > Pseudomonadati > Bacteroidota > Chitinophagia > Chitinophagales > Chitinophagaceae > Chitinophaga > Chitinophaga oryzae. Next base: position 5,979,432 of record NZ_CP051204.2, on the reverse strand, counting down.
ATGAGGGTAACCTGGTGGCCTTCTTTCACCAGTATTTCAGTGAGGGGTTTGCTGATATTCCCGAGGGAACCTGTAAGTACGATTTTCATGTCTGATCATTTCATTTGATACATGCAAAATTCCCCCGGAATGCCGGGGGAAAAGTGTTCATATCTCAGAAGATTGTATGAAAATGTATGAATCAGATGAATACTTTGTCATATTCACTTTCGATGTCTGTGATGTCGATGTTGGTCACCTTTTTACCATCGAACAGAAATACTTCCCAGGTATATTGCGGGTCGTCGAGGTTGATGACTGTGGTGTCGCCGTTCTGGTGGCGGAACGTGATTTTGCCGCCGTCGGCGGTAGTGGTTTTGAATGCTTTGTTCTGAAGGAAGTCCTGGCAGTCGCTGATGCAGTTTTCGCTGTCGCTGGACAGCGCATAGAAACTTTCCTCCCCGTTTTCCTCCTTCAGTTTTTCCAGTTTATGTGTGCCGGGTGTATATATTACGGCGCAGGGTTCTGTAATGACATTTACCACGGTGTGTGCGGGAGGTGCGGCATCAGTACTTTCCGAAGTGTCTGGCGTTTGGTGGCAGGCCATCAGCGCGAGCAAAGCAACGGGCAACAGGCAACGATTTTTCAAGCGATACATGGGCGGTTATTTGTTTGGCATACAGGCTTGCGCTGTCCGTTACCGGGAAACGCAAGCCTTAAAGATAAACAAAAAACGCCGGTTTAGCTAGTTGCGCAGGCGGACAGGCAGGGATAGTCGATGAGGCCATTGGCGCCGCCTTCGTAGAAAGTGGCTTTGTCTGCCGGCGCAAACGGTTGTTGCTGCGCGATGCGGGCTACCAGGTCCGGATTGGAAATAAAGGGCCTGCCGAAAGCGATGAGATCGGCGTCGAACTGCTGCAGTGCCTGGGTGGCGGTACATGCGTTGTAGCCGCCGGCCAGGATGAGCCACTGGCGGAACGCTTGCCGCAGCAGGGTGATAAAGGCCGGCGGAATCGGCGTGTACCCGTTGCTGGACTGGTCGGACAGATGGATGTAGCGGATCTTCATCTTGTCGAGTTTGGCGGCGAGATAAAGATGGGTGGCAGCTTCTTCTTCGTAGGGTGAGAGGCCGTTCAGCGAGGCGAAAGGCGAGAAGCGCACGCCAACGCGGTCGGCGCCGGCGATGGCCACCATGCCTTCCAGGACGCGGAGCGGTAGCCGGCAGCGGTTCTCAATGCTGCCGCCGTATTCGTCGGTACGTTGGTTGGCCGCAGGATGGATGAACTGTTCCATCAGGTAACCGTGGGCCGCGTGCAGCTCTACGCCGTCGAAGCCTGCCGCCAGCGCGTTACGGGTGGCTTGCATATGCAGCTCGTACATGGCTTCCACCGCTTCGGCCGATAAAGCTTTTGGTACAGGCAAGGGCTGGGCGCCGGCAGGCGTGTTGATGGTGCCTGCTGCGGCGATGGCGGAAGGGGCTACCGGACCGGTGGCGCCGGGTATGTTAAGGGCATGGCCGATACGGCCGGAATGCACCAGTTGCACAAATATTTTACCGCCCTGACGATGTACCGCTTCGGTAACTTTTCTCCAGCCGGCCACCTGTTCTTCGCTGTAGATGCCGGGCAGCAGGGAGATGCCCATGCCATCGCGACTGACAACGGTGCTTTCTGCGATGATAAGGCCGGCGCTGGCTCGCTGTGCGTAGTAGCGGGCCAGTAGTCCGCTGGGGACGCCTTCATTTTCCACCCTTCTTCTGCTCATCGGGGCCATCACGACCCGGTTGGCCAGTGATAAGCCGGGCGTGGCAATTGGTTCCAGTAGTTTCATGATTTTTTACTTTGCTGTTGCAAAAGTAGCGGCGTGCCGGAGGGGCCCGCAGGTACAATCCGGGGATTCTGTTGTAATTTTGGAGGATGGGAGAGAGAAACCTGCATATGCCTTTTGAATTGTTTGAGGCAGATATGAGCGAGTGGGAGTCGCGCCCGCTGGTGTATTATTTTTTCGAGATCATACATATATGGGAAGGAGAGGGTACGCGTGTGGTGAACCAGAACCGCTTTCCCTATAAGCCGGGCAGCGTGATCCTGTTTACCCCCCGCGACTGCAGGGGCTTTGAAGTGACAAAGCCCACCCGTTTTACTTCGGTGCGCTTTTCCGGAAGTTTCCTGGAGAAGCAGCATTCCGGAGAAGAGCGCCGGCGCATCTGCCAGTGGCTGAAACAGCTGGAATATGTTTTCTTTCAGCACAACCGGCATGAGCCGGTGCTGATCAAACATACGGATGACTGTAAGATGATCACCTCCCTGATCCGGAATATGGTACAGGAATACCAGCAGCGACCGCCGTATTATGAAACCAACCTGCAGCTGTATGTGGCGCTGTTGCTTAATATCATAGCGCGTAACGTGGCAGAAGAGGTGGACATGGCGGAGCCGGAAGGCGAGGGCCCGCTGATCGGAAGGATCATTTCCCATATCCGTCAGCATATCTATTATCCTGATCAGCTGAAGCTGGAGGTGCTGGCTGCGAAATTTAACCTGTCTGTGAATTATATCGGTGAGTTTTTCAAGAAAAGAACGGGAGAGAGCATCCAGCAGTTTATGATCAGTTATAAGCTGAAGCTGGTGCAGCTGCGGATGGAAAACAGCGGCCTTACCATTGGGGAAATCGCTGATGAACTGGGTTTTACCGATGAAAGTCATTTGAGCCGGCTGTTCCGGAAGTATTATGGCGTAAGCCCCGCCACGTACCGGCGTAATAAGCTCGCGGAGAAGGCGGGCACAACCGCATAATCATCCCCCGAAAAAAAAATTCATTGAAAAATTTCAATGTTTCAAAAAAAGCATTACTTTTGTGTCATGGATGTGGGAATTATAGAAAAAGCAGCAAATGCCATAGCCGATAAACACAGATTATCAATTATTATGGAAATTGTCCAAAAGGGGAGCATAGTATGCGGTGATGTTTGTTGTCTTTGTTCCTTGTCCCAGCCTACCGTTTCGCATCACGTCAAGATTTTAGTGGACAGTGGGGTGTTGAACTCCGTCAAGAACGGACGTATTGTGGAGTTGACGATCAACAAGGAGATGATGAAACAATTATCGTTGTTCTTTTTACAGTTAAGCTGATCGATCAGCTTTTTTTATCGGTTAAAACATTGATAGTTTTAAATAAATAAATATCCGGTAGAACAATATAGAGACGGGCATCTCTATTTTTTTACCGGTAAACATTGATACTTTTAAATAAATCAAATCAAATCAATTACAAGAATCACCAGCATGGACCAGCTTAGGAACAAGACCGCTATTATCACGGGAGGTAACAGTGGTATCGGATATGCAACGGCGACTGAATTTTTAGCGAAAGGAGCAAGGGTATTGATAACCGGCAGGAACCCGGGTGCGGTGCAACGGGCCGTACACGCACTCGGTTTTCCTGCGGAAGGATTAACAGCAGACCAATCTAAGCTGGAGGACACAAAGAAACTGGCAGAGTATGTGCGTAGTCGTTATGGCAAGATAGACATCCTGTTTATCAACGCCGGCATCGCGAAGTTTGCTCCTTTTGAAGGAGTAACGACGGAGATGTTTGACGAAATCATCGACATTAATTTCAAAGGGGCTTTTTTTACTGCGCAACAGTTACTCCCCTTATTGAACGATGGTGGCAGTATTGTCTTTTTATCCGCCATTAACGCCTACGCAGGCATGCCGGGCACTACGGTGCTGGCAGCGAGTAAAGCGGCGCTCAACGCTACGGCCAGAACGCTGGCCAGGGAACTGGCGCCGCGCAAGATAAGAGTCAATGTTATTAATGCGGGGCCGGTTGATACGCCCCTGATTGAAAAAATTGGTGTCAGCCATGAAGAGGCGGGCGCTATCAGAAGTAAAATGACGGCCAGTATTCCGCTGGGAAGATTGGGAGAGGCAACAGAAGTGGCCAGTCTGGTGTCCTTCCTCGTATCTGACGAAGCAAGGTTTATAACCGGCGGAGAATATACAATAGATGGCGGACTTATGGTCCACCCGGGAATTAGTTAGCTATTTGGATATTTGGTTGTTTAGGATAGCTGTTTATACATGGTAGTCCTTGAACAACCAAATATCCGGATAACTAAATGTCAAAATGTTTTGGTTGCCATTGAATGTATAATTCCCAAATATTTTGCTTGCCGGATGCTGGTTGTGTTTAGTGTTTCACGCCGGTGTCCGGCAGCATTTTTTTAGTGCTACCGCATTTTATGGATCAGTTTACCGATCGTCTTCAATCCATCTTCCACCTGTTTGCTCCACGGATTACCATAGCTGATACGCAGACAGTTGTTGTACCGGTTCTGCAATGAGAAAAGGCGGCCGGGGCAGAAAGCTATCTTGTGTTTGAGCGTTTGCTGGAACAGTTCAAAAGTATTTACATGGTCTTCCAGTTCCACCCATAACACGCAACCGCCTTGCGGGCGTGTTACGCGGGCGCTTTCGGGGAAATATTCGCAGATGGCCTGTGCATAGCGGAGGCTCTGGGTATGCAGCATCTTGCGCAGGTTGCGCAGGTGAAAATCATAACGGCCTATTTCCAGGAAATGACCGGCGGCGGCATGGGTGAGCGATGTACAGGAAATAGCGTGGTGGTGTTTCAGCCGCAGCACTTTCTCTTTGTATTTGCCTGGCATGGTCCAGCCCACGCGATAGCCGGGCGCCACGGACTTTGACAGGGAATTGCACAGCAGCACGTTACCCTGCGTATCGAATGCTTTGCAGGTAAGGGGCCGCTGTTTGCCAAAATAAAGATCGCCGTAGATATCGTCTTCGATCAGCGCGATGTCGTATTTCTCCACAATTTTTACCAGTTCCTGTTTGTGTTTGTCGGGCATGCAGCAACCCAGCGGGTTGTTGAAATTGGTCACGAACAGGCAGGCTTTTATTTTATGCCGCGGAATGGCTTTGTCGAGATAGTCGAGGTCAACGCCGGTGATGGGATTAGTAGGCACTTCCAGCACTTTGAGCCCCAGTCCTTCCGCCAGTTGCAGCGCGCCGTAGTAAGAAGGGCTCTCCAGCGCGATGGTATCGCCGGGCTGTGTGGTGGCGGTGAGGCAGAGGGTGAGGGCATCCATGCAGCCGTGGGTGGTCACCACGTCGTCGGCGGTGTATACTTCGCCCCATCCGAGCGACAGCCGCGCGATCTGGTTGCGGAGCAGTTCGTTGCCCTGCAAAGGTTCATAGCCGATACCGCCAGGGCCCTGATCGCGCATGGTGTGGATCACCGCTTTGGCCATTTTGGCGGCGGGCAGCACGCTGACCGGCAGCGCGGCTACGGAGAATTTCAGGATATTGTCGTTGGTGATATGGCTGAACACTTCCATCACCATATCGCTCACCGTCACGTCGCTGGCCGGTTTCCGCACCGGTGCGCAGGTGCCGGGCATAGGCGCCATACGACGGGAATTACGGCAGATATAGTAACCCGATTTAGGACGGGACTCTATCAATCCTTTTCCTTCGAGATGGTAATAGGCCTGGAAGGCGGTCGTCAGGCTGATGCCCTGTTGTTTGCTGAGCATGCGTACGGAGGGCAGCTTTTCCCCCATTTTCATGACGTCTTTTTCTATCATCTGTTCTATCTTATCTGCTACCTGCAGATACAGATGGTCGGCAGTCTTGATCATAACCCTGAAATCTGATATGGTTCAAATGTACAAAATACGATCTGATATTTACCTGCGGACTTTGGAACATTTTGGGATTTTGGGTTTACGGATTTTGAAATTTATTTACCCATTTAACAGCTTACAATGGTGATATCTCCCCTAAATTCCAAAATCCGTAAATCGAAAAAATCCCTAAATGACAAGAATCGGGTGGCGCCTTTTACCGGTTTCAGTAATTTTGTATATGATCAGGCAAAAGATAAAGATACCAGTGAATGATCCTGCCAACTTTTCTTTCCGGGAATGCCTTCATTTCCTGGGCAGGTCGGACAAAGAGTGTTTACATTATATCGTTGACGGAAAGCTGCGCAGGATGCTGCTGGCGGGAGGGGAGCCGGTAGTGGTGGAGATAGCGTCCGGCGATGACGCCGCTTATCTCGAAGCGACTGTGCTGGCGCCTGGTGACATGCTGTTTCCCGAAAAAGACATACAGGATTTTGTGACCCGTTGGCTCCACCTGGATGCCGACCTGCGCGATTTTTATGCTTATACGCAGACAGATCCTTTGTTACGCGGCCTCGCTGACGAATACCGCGGCCTGCGGCTGGTAGGCATGCCCGATTTGTTTGAAGCCGTTACCTGGCCTATTATCGGGCAGCAAATCAATCTCTCTTTCGCCTATACGCTGCGGCAGCGTTTGATTCATCATTTCGGTTATCATCAACAGGTAGACGGAACGGATTATTACCTGTACCCGCATCCTGCCGTCATCGCGTCATTGTCGCCCGAAGCACTGACGCCGATGCAGTTTTCCCGCAGCAAGGCATTGTATCTTATTGAAACGGCTAAAGCGATGGCCGCCGGGCAACTGTCGGAGCAGGTGCTGGCGCCGCTGGATTACGCTGCTGCGCGCGATCGCCTGGTAGCTATGAAAGGTATCGGCAACTGGTCGGCCAATTATACGCTGATGAAATACAGCCGTTTTCCGCAGGCGGTGCTGCTGGAGGACGTAGGGCTGCAAAACGCTGTCCGGCAACGCTTACAGCTGCCGGCGAAACCGTCCATGGCGGCACTGCAGGAATATGCCCGTCCGTGGCAACAACACGCCGCCTACGCCATTTTCTATTTGTGGCGCTCTTTATTATCCCCGTTAAATGATTGATATGGAACTTGCTCATCTTCGTATAGATACTCCCGTTGGCCCGCTGCTGATCAGTGGCACCGATGAATATATACAGGCTGTTAACTTTACAGAGGAACCGGAAACCGCTTTCCCTCCACCGCCGCAGCTGCTGCTCCAATGTGCGCAGCAGCTGCAGGAATACTTTGCCGGTGACCGCAAAGTATTTGAACTGCCCATCCGGCAACCCGGCACCGATTTCCAGCAAACGGTATGGGAACAGCTGACACGCATCCCGTTTGGTCAGACCATCTCTTACCTGCAACTGGCGCACCGTATCGGCAATCCCAAAAGCATCCGAGCGGTAGGTACTACCAACGGTAAAAACCAGCTGGCCATTATTGTGCCCTGTCACCGTGTGATCGGCGCCAACGGCATGCTGGTAGGCTATGCCGGCGGGTTGTGGCGTAAAAGGTGGCTGCTGGAACATGAACGGCTGGATTTGTTTTCGGGATTGGTGTGAGCCCTGGGGGCTTATTTAAACTCCCGATAATTGAACACGCATTTTTTGATCCCAGGGCTCACGCCCTGGGCTACGATGTTATTCGATTTCTTTCAACGATATGTTTTTATCGTTCAAGAAGAATATCATGGTTATCCTGAAATTAGGAATAGAATTCCCATTAACGATAGAAACCATCATGTGAATGGATTTGAATAACATCGTAGCCCAGGGCGTGAGCCCTGGGATCAAAAAATGCGTAGCCGGATTGCGGCGTATATAAAAATCAAATTAATGGTAAAAATGGATGGGGTGTTTCAGTATGGTTTTTATACCTGTTTATCATGTTCTGATATTCTTCCTGAAAAGTGCGTTGCCGGTGATGCTGTTCCTGGTTTTCGATATACCGGACCACCTTGGGAACATGGGATTTAGAATAGGAAAAGGCGCCATATCCTTCCTGCCACCTGAATATTCTGGGCAGAGGCTGGTGATCATTGATCCACCGTGAGGAATTGCATTTGATGGTTTGTGTGAGCGATGCAATTGACTCGGCAGGACTCATGCGGACAAGAATATGGACATGGTCGGATATGCCGTTGATAATAAGACAGGAATGTGACCGGTTATTAATTATGCCTGCCATGTACTTATACAGGTCCTGCCTGAAGCCGGGGGCTATTAACGCTGCCCGGTATTTAACTGCAAATACAATTTGCAGATGCAATTGGGTAAAACAATGGCTCATCGGATATGGTTTAGTATGAATGTAAGCAATTTTATGCTTTAGCGCGCTGACAGACTGTGCTGGCCTGGGCTTTTGACTTTAGCATGTTTGTTCAATGTTTCCTGCTTTTTTTACACTTCCATCTGATATGCTCAAAAAACACAAAACTGAATCTGTTTTAAGATTTATTTTATGTGCAATTTTGAGGCTTGAAAGCAATGAACCTATCCATTCCCGATTAAACCGCCACATGATGAAGCTCCAGGAAGATTTAAAACATACGGACCGCCTGCTACAGTTGACCAAAGAATTCAGCAGTAAATTTTTATCCTCTCTCGACAGGCTGGCGGCGGACAAAATAATTGACATGCCTGTCCGGCAGACGTTGCCGGAAGAGGGAGTGGGTGGCGTGGCTGCGCTGGAGCTGTTCCGGCAGCAGTATGGCAACGTCATTACGGCGTCTGCAGGTCCGCGCTACTGGGGCTTTGTGACGGGAGGGGTAACGCCGGCTGCGCTGATGGGCGACTGGCTCGCGGCTACCATGGATTTGAATGCTTCTGATAAAGGTTCTGCTGCTTTTGCCATAGAAACGGAAACCATTGCTTTATTGAAGCAGCTGTTCGGTTTGCCGGAAGCATTCCTTGGCTGTTTCGTTACCGGTGCTACCATGGCCAATCTCACCGGCCTGGCGTTGGGCCGGCAATGGCTGGGACAGCAGCGGGGGATAGATATCGGCAAACAGGGCATAGCCGGACTGCAGGACCTGCAGGTGGTCTCCTGTGTGCCGCATTCCAGCATCACCAAGTCCATGGCTGTGCTGGGACTGGGCCGCGATAATGTGGTGAAGATACCGGCGCTGCCGGGAAGAGAGAGTGTGGACATTGAAGCGCTGCGTATTTATCTCGAATCCCGGAAAGGACAGCCGGTGATTTATGTGGCCAGCGCCGGCACGGTGAATACGGTGGATTTTGACGATATCGCCGCTATCGTGGAACTGAAAAAACAATATGCTTTCTGGTTACATATCGACGCCGCTTTCGGTGGATTTGCAGCCTGCAGTGAGCATCACCGGCATTTGCTGCATGGATGGGAGGATGCTGACTCCATCACCATCGATGCGCATAAATGGCTGAACGTACCTTATGATGCAGCGATGATTTTCTCCCGGCACCCGGGACTGCAGGTGGAAGTGTTTCAGAATGCGGGCGCTGCTTACCTGGGCGATCCTGCAGAAAATTTTAACTACATCAATTACGTACCCGAGAACTCGCGCCGTATGCGCGCCTTGCCGGCCTGGTTCACACTGTTGGCCTATGGTAAGGATGGCTATCGGCACATCGTGGAAGAAAACGTGGCGCTGGCACAACGGCTGGGCGATTTGCTGGAGAAAGATCCTGCTTTTCGTTTATTGGCGCCCGTGAGGATGTGTGTAGCGTGTTTCACGCTGAACGTGCCCGAAGAGGAGCAGGAAGCGGCGGTAAACCGGTTCCTGCAGGCGCTGAACGCCTCCGGCGTGGTGTGCATGACGCGCACGGTTTATGCCGGTCAGCCGGCTGTCCGCGCGGCGCTGGTGAACTGGCGTACTACGGCCAACGATGTACAGTTGGCTTATCAGACCATGAAAGAAGTTGCTGTTACCGTTCTGAATCAACATACATATGCGTAAACCAAGCACCAATGCGTATATCGCGTTGGCTATCGTAAGTATCTTTTGGGGAACCACTTATCTGGCTTCACGAATCGGCGTCCGGCACATCCACGGGATTATGCTGGCAGGTCTCAGGCAAAGTACGGCCGGGTTGCTGCTCACAGGCTTTTTCCTCCTGAAGGGATATAAGCTGCCCGAGAAAATAGTATTGTCCAAACTCTTTGTGATGGGCTTGTTGATGCTGGTAGGCAGCAATGGCCTCATGACATGGGCCATGCAGTATATTCCCAGCGGGCTGGGAGCGGTGATCAGTGCCACCGTGCCTATCTGGATCACCATCTTCAGTTATTTCCTGGTGAAGAAAACGCGTATCAGCATACAGCTGCTGGTGGGGATGTTACTGGGGTTTGCCGGGGTGGCGGGTATTTTTTATAACTATTTATCGAGCCTTATGAACCCCGATTTCCGCTTCGGCATTATGTTGTCCGTCTTCGCCTGTATCTGCTGGGCGCTGGGCTCCGTATTGACCGCCAAGTGGGCGCTGGGGGTGAACTACCTCTTCGGCGCAGGATTTCAGATGTTGTTCAGCGGTATTGTGATGTTGCTGATCGCTACCCTGTTCATGGGGCAACAGCTGGATGCCGGCACCTTCACCACAGAGTTGTGGGAAAGCCTGTTATACCTCATCCTGGTGGGATCGATCCTCAGTTATTCCGCGTATGTGTTTACGCTGAATAACCTGCCGCCGTCACTGGCATCGGTGTATGCCTACATCAATCCTATTGTGGCCGTATTGTTAGGCTGGGTGCTGTTGAAAGAGAACCTGACATGGCTCATGGGGTTATGCAGCCTGGTGACCGTTGGCGGCGTATACCTGGTGAATGACGCCGTGAATAAAAACAAACAGAAACAGTTGCAATAAATATTTAAGGTAGAAGTTAAGAGTCCGATGCTCGCCCCGGTTTTTACCGGATGAGCATCTTTTTTTTGTAAGACGAAATGCGCTAAATTTAAGGCAGGTTATCCCGCAAACATAAATTACATCTTATGGAAGTCGTCCAGGCAACAGCCATGCACACCAACGAAGTAGCCGTATTATTCGATGCATACCGCAGTTATTTTGATCAGGCGCCGGATTTCAAAGGGGCGCTGGCATTTATCAGTGACAGGATCAAACAACAGGACAGCGTGATTTACATCGCTTTCGACAAAGATGAGATCGTAGGCTTTGCGCAGCTCTATCCGCTGTTTACCTCGCTGGGCATGAAGCGGGGATGGTTGCTCAACGATGTATATGTGCTGGACGAGCACCGGGGCAAAGGCGCCGGCGGCGCGCTGGTGGATGCAGCTGTGGAACATGGGCGGAAAACAGATGCCGCCTGGGTGATGTTACAGACCTATGTCGCCAATACCGGCGCACAGAAACTGTACCAGTCCAAAGGCTTCCGGAAAGACACCAACTCCTTCTATTACTATTTGGCTATTTGATTATTTTGTTATTTTGGTGCATTGATAAAATATCCAAATAGCTCAATAACAAAATAACTAAATGACTGAATACGATAATCCCTGGACGATACATTCCAGCGAGGTCAGATATGATAACAACTGGATACAGGTGGTCCATCATGAGGGCCTGAACCCTGCCGGTGGCCCTGGTATCTACGGCGTGGTGCATTTCAAGAACCTGGCTATCGGCGTCATCGCGCTGGATGATCAACAGAACACTTATCTCGTGGGGCAGTACCGTTTCCCGCTGAAAAAGTTCAGCTGGGAGATACCCGAAGGCGGCGGCCCGCTGGGAGAAGTGCCGCTGGAAACCGCCAAAAGGGAACTGCTGGAAGAGACAGGACTGGTGGCCAATCGCTGGGACGTGATCTGTGAGCTGGCAGTCTCCAATTCCGTGACGGACGAAACCGGCGTGGTGTTCCTGGCGCGGGAGCTGGAACAGCGGACGGCGGAGCCGGAAGATACCGAGGAACTTTTCGTGAAAAAATTGCCGTTTGAGGAAGTTTATCAGATGGTTAAAAACTATGATATCACAGATTCCATCTCCGTTGTCGCCATCCAGAAAATAAAGCTGATGATGCTGGAAGGAGAGCTGGATTGACAGAAAAAGCGTTTCTTTGCAGCAAATGGAAAGAAAATTTAACGCTTTCAAAGGTGAAAGAAGACCAGGCGGACCCAAAAGGCCCGCCAGCCCGCGTCCGAAGCAGTCGTCACTGATTATCGGCCGGCAGCCGGTGATGGAAGCCCTCAGCAGCGGCAAACCGATAGAACGTATCTATATGCTGCGCTCCGCCACCGGCGATATTATCCCTCAGATCAAAGAAAAGGCGGCTCTCGGTAATATTCCTATCAATGTAGTGCCGGTAGAAAAACTCAACGGCCTCACCCAGGCCAACCACCAGGGCGTTATCGCCCTCACCGGCCAGGTTTCCTATCTCGACTTACAGGACGTGATCTCCCACGTGATTGACCAGGGAGAAACACCGCTCTTTCTGATACTCGACGGTATTACGGATGTCCGCAATATCGGCGCCATCGCCCGCAGCGCGGTATGTTGCGGCGCTCAGGCCATTATCATCCCCGACAAAGGCATTGCGGCGCTCAACGAGGAAGCCATGAAATCTTCCGCCGGCGCGCTCGAAAAGATAGCGATATGCCGGGTCAACAGCCTCCTGAAAGCGATCGATACCCTGCATCTCAACGGTATCAAAGTCCTTTCCAGTGAAATGGAAACAGAGATCAAACTGTATGACTGCGACCTCCGCGAGCCGGTGGCCGTGATCATGGGCTCCGAAGATAAAGGCGTGTACCCTGCGCTGATCAAAGCATCCGATGTATTGTTCCGCATCCCTATGGCTGGCAACTTCGAATCGTTCAACGTGTCTGTGGCCGCAGGGATCATCCTCTATGAGGCGATGAAGCAGCGCAGTTAATTACGAATTACGAATTACGAATTACGAATTACGAATTGGGAATTCTTTGTAAGTTTGGGTATTCTACAGACAAAACAGACCACAATTCGTAATTCGTAATTCGTAATTCGTAATTGATGAAGTTAATCGAATGTCCGCGTGATGCCATGCAGGGATGGCACAGGATGATCAGCACGGAAGAAAAGGTAAACTACCTGCAAGCTTTGCTCAAAGTGGGTTTCGATACCCTGGACTTTGGCAGTTTCGTCTCCCCCAAAGCTATTCCGCAGATGGCAGATACCCGCGAGGTATTGTCCCGGCTGGACCTTTCGGCCAGCCGCAGTAAAATGCTGGCCATCGTAGCAAATGTAAGGGGCGCAGAAGAGGCTGTTATCCATGAAGAAATCAACTATCTCGGTTTCCCGTTCTCCGTATCCGAAACGTTTCAGCTTCGAAATACCAATAAAACCATCGCCGAATCGCTGGAGCAGGTGCAGACCATGCAGGAGCTCTGCCTCAAAAACGGCAAGGAGCTGGTCGTATACATCTCCATGGGCTTTGGCAATCCTTATGAAGACCCTTACAGCCCGGAGATCGTATTGCGCTGGGTAGATGAACTGGCGAAAATGGACATCAATATTCTCTCGCTGGCCGATACCGTGGGCGTGGCTACCCCGGATGTGATCACCAGCCTGTTCCGTCACCTGATACCGGCTTATCCGCGGGTGGAGTTCGGCGCTCACTTTCATTCCGCCCCGCACTCCTGGGAAGAGAAAGTGCAGGCCGCATGGGAGCAGGGATGCCGCCGTTTCGACAGTGCTATCAAAGGCATCGGCGGATGCCCGATGGCCAAAGACGAGCTGGTGGGCAACCTGGCCACCGAAAACCTGATCTGGTTCTGTCAGCAGCGCCAGGCGCCGCTGGACCTCGATATGACCGCCCTGCAGGCCGCTCAGCAGCTGGCAGACGTGGTGTTTAAAGACTAATACATGCAATTTCACCTGAGTTTCCCGGTAGATACCATCGAGCCGGGTATTCAATATACCGACAAGATCATGCTCATGGGCTCCTGTTTCGCCGAAGAAATAGGGGCTAAACTGCAGGAGCACCGTTTCGATACCCTGCTTAATCCCCACGGCATCCTCTTTAATCCGCTGAGCCTCACCCACGCGCTGACCACCTACCTGGACGGGAAAACGTATACCCGGGAAGACCTCTTTCAGCACCAGGATACCTGGCACAGCTGGGACCACCACAGCCGCTTCTCCGGCACTTCCCCGGAAGCGGTGCTGGAGCAGATCAACGCTTCACAGCAGGCAGCCATCCAGGCGCTGGAGCAGGCCGACTGGCTGGTGCTGACGCTGGGCTCCGCCCATGCTTATTTTCTCAAGGAAGGAAGCCTCCTGGTGGGCAACTGCCACAAAGTGCCGGCAGCCGGCTTCTATAAAAGACTGCTGACCGTGGAAGAGATAGTGACCGCGCTGGATAACATGATGCACCGGCTGTTTTTCCGTAACCGGAAAGTGAATATCCTGTTTACCGTCAGTCCCGTGCGGTACGTGCGTGACGGCGTGGTGGAGAATAACCTCAGCAAAGCAGTGCTGTTGCAGGCAGTGCATCATATGGTCAACAAATTCTCCCGCCTTTTCTATTTTCCTGCTTATGAACTGGTGATAGATGACCTGCGCGATTACCGCTTTTATAAGGAAGACATGGTACATCCTAACGAAACGGCTGTCAATTATGTGTGGGACCATGTCGTGAAATCAGCCATTTACAGCGGCAGCCAGCCGCTATTGCATACCATTGCCGATATCAACAGGGCGGCACAGCACCGTCCGTTTAACCCGGAGAGCAGCCAGCACCAGCAGTTCCGTCGCACATACGCTGCGAAAGTAAAACAGCTGATGCAGGAGCATCCATACCTGCAGCTCAACGACCTTCACGATTTTTTTATTTAGAGATTTTTTGATTTACGGATTTTGGGATTTTGGGGATAATAATGCGAAGACTGACATATCAGATATTTGATTTGACGATAATCTTCGCATTATTATCCCCAAAATCCCAAAATTCGTAAATCCCAAAATCCGTAAATCCGTAAATCCGTAAATCCGTTACCTAGATTTCCATATTCTTATTGTCTTTAATGTACACCAGGCCTATCAGAAAGCAGATAACGGCCACGGCTATAGGATATATCAGTCCGGCCAGGTGGTTGCCGGTTTTGGTAACGAGGATGGTAGAGATAGTGGGTAGCAGTCCGCCGAAAACGCCGTTGCCGATATGATAAGGCAACGACATGGAGGTGTACCGTATCCTGGTGGGGAACATCTCCACGAGGAAAGCTGCAATGGGGGCGTAAACCATCGTAACAAACACCACCTGTACAAAAATCAGGAATACCAGGATGGCCATCCGTGTATTGTCTACCGTTAGCTCCGGTTTGCCATCGCTGATGCGCAGCACGCTGCCGTCGCTATAGGTATGTACTTTAGTGGTTTGCTGTACAAACTGGCCCGCGTCGTTTTTCGACTGGTTGCTTTCGATCTTATACAGTTCCGTCAGTTCCGTTTTCTGTTTCACGTCACCGATCGTGTCCATGGCCTTATAGATGGGATAGTAGGCCAGGGCGGCGATCAGCATGCCTGCCAGCATGATTTTCTTGCGGCCGATGCGGTCGGACAGGGACCCGAAGTAGATAAACAGCGGTGTGCCCAGCAGCAGCGCCAGCGCGATGATGATATTGGACTGCACAAATTCGATGTTCATCGTTTTCTGCAGGAAAGACAGGGCATAGAACTGCCCGGTATACCACACCACGCCCTGGCCCATGGCCGCGCCAAAGAGGGCTATCAGTACCAGTTTCAGGTTTTCTTTGTTGCCAAAGCTCTCTTTGATGGGGTTCGCTGATGTTTTGCCCTCTTTTTTCATCTGGATGAACAGCGGGGATTCCTGCAGGCGGATGCGGATGTAATAAGACATGATCACCAGCAGTACGGAGAGCAGGAAGGGGATACGCCAGCCATAGTTGTTGAAGTCGGCGGGCGACATGACAGAGCGGGTGATCAGGATGACCGCCAGCGAGACGAACAGGCCGAGGGTAGCCGTGGTTTGAATGAAGCTGGTATAATAGCCGCGGCGGTGGTTGGGCGAATGTTCCGCCACATAGGTGGCTGCGCCGCCGTATTCGCCGCCGAGGGCCAGTCCCTGTAACAGGCGTAGTATCAACACCAGCATGGGCGCCAGTACCCCGATGGTGTGGTAGCTGGGTATGAGGCCGATGGCGAACGTAGAGCCGCCCATGATCAGCAGGGTAAGGAGGAAGGTGTATTTACGGCCTACCAGGTCGCCCAGCCGTCCGAAAACGATGGCGCCGAAAGGCCTTACGATGAAGCCTACAGCAAAAGTAGCCAGGGTGGCGATATATGCCAGTTCCGGATTGCTGGGCGGAAAGAATTTCTCGGAAATGATGGCCGACAGGCTGCCGAAGATGTAGAAGTCATACCATTCTATCAGTGTACCGGCAGAAGAGGCCATGATCACCTGCCAGATGGTTTTAGTCCCGGTTTGTTGCATTGGCTAATTTTTAAGCGATGGGTTTTGGTTGTGCGTTGAAGCAAAAAAGATAGTAAATAAATATTATGGGTGCAAGTTTGCGGACAGGAATCTTGAATGGAATAAAGCCTTATCTTTAATAACAGCTGCAATAAACTATGATGAACCAGGGACAGTTACTACATTTCGGCAGACTAATTTTCGTATTGTTATTCAGTCAGTTGTTTTTCTGTACGGGTGTACAGGCGCAGCAGTCTGCCCCCAACAGACCTAAGATCGGGCTAACCCTCAGTGGTGGCGGCGCCCGTGGGCTCGCGCATATTGGTATCCTCGAAGCCATTGACAGTGCGGGGCTCAAGATCGATTATCTCACGGGAACGAGCATGGGTAGTATTGTGGGAGCGCTCTATGCCATGGGGTACTCCGGCGATTCTATCGAAGCGGTGGCCCGCCGCCTGGACTGGAACAGCCTTTTTACCAATCAGCCGGTGCTGACCGATATTTCTTATGAAGAGAAGGCGGAGTACAACAAATATATTATCGAGATACCGTTTGAATACGGCCGGCCGAAGCTGGCCTCCGGCGTTATTTCCGGGGAGGCATTGTGGCTGGAGCTGGCCAAACTCAGCTGGCCGGTGAAAGACAAAAAGAACTTCACCACTTTTGACATCCCGTTCAAGTGCATCGCTACGGACGTGGCTACGGGCCAGATCGTGACGCTGGACTCGGGCGAGATCGTGACGAGCATGCGTGCCAGTATGGCTATTCCTTCCATCTTCACCGCGGTGAAAATAGGCGACCGCAAACTGGTGGATGGCGGTGTGGTCCGCAATTTTCCGGTCATTACCGCCAAAGAGATGGGCGCCGATATTGCAATCGGCTCCAATGTGAGCGGTGGCCTGCGCAAAGCCGACCAGCTGGTCACCCCGTTTGATATCCTGTATCAGCTGGGATTTTATAAAGACGCCGCCGATTTTGAAAAAGCCCGTAAGCAATGCGATATCTATATCCCGATCAATGAGGAGCTGGAAAGTTATTCCGCCGCTGCTTTTGGCAGCGTGGATTCCATCATCGAGATCGGCAAGCGGAAAGGGCGGGCCATGTACCCGGTGTTCAAACGGCTGGCAGACTCGCTGAACGCCCACCTGGAGAGCGTTGGCCGGCTGCCGTTTGCAGCGGACATAGAGTTGAGCAGCGTGCATGTGTCGGGACTCATACATTCCGATGAAAAGTTTTTCCTGCAGCGGTTGCACCTGAAGCCCGGCGGCTGTTATACCAATGCGCAGCTGCGGGAAGGTATCCAGCGGGTGTATGGTACGCGGTTCTATAAACTGATCACCTATAACCTGCATCCCGAAGGGTATGGTAAGTACAGGATGGAGATTGCAGCGGAGGAGAACCCGCTTACCTATGTGAAGTTCGCACTCAACTATAACACGCTTACCGGCGCCAGCGCTATCCTCAACCTGACGCAGCGGAATTTCATCGTTCCCAACTCCCGTTCGTTTGTGAGCGTGGCGATCAGCGAGAACCCGCGGCTGGAGGCGCAGTACTTCAAATACCTGGGACGCAGCCGTGATTTCGGTTTCGGCCTGGGAGCGTATTATGAAAATACGGGTCTGACGTTCTATGATGAAGACCTGACGAAGATGCAGCCATACCGCAATAAATATGCGAACGTGGACATCAACCTGCAGTATTCTCTTGGTGGTAATGTCGCTTTTGGCGCCGGTACCCGGTGGGAGTATATCAAATACAAACCGCAGTTTTCGCCGTTTGTGGAGGTGAGGGGCAGCACCAATCAGCTGAATTCCTACGCTTTTCTGGGGGTAAATTCGCTCAACCGCAAGATGTATCCTACCAGCGGGGTGTTGTTCAACATAGAGGGGGGATATATCTACAACCAGCATTCCGGTATTACCGTCAACAACGGGGGCGCGCCCCTGGACCTCGATAGTGCGGGGATCCGGTTTAATAACTATCAGCGGCTGGTCGTTAATGCCAAATACTATGTGCCGCTGGGGGTGAAATCAGCGCTGGAGTTTGATGGTAACGTGGGTTGGAATTTTAATTACAATGAGTCGGTGGTGAGTGGTTATATCGTGGGCGGGATGAACAAGATGGTCCGTAACCAGTTGCCGTTCGTAGGGGTATTTGAAGGCGAGGTGATATCCTCCAAGGTGGCGGCGGTGCAGGCGGCGTGGCAGTGGGAGGTGGTGCGTAATATTTATGCGATACCGCGGGTAGGGGCGGCTTTATACAATGGTAGCCTGCTGGGTGCTGAGAACAAGTACAGCGGATTGACAGGATACGGGCTGGGAGGCGGTTACAGCAGCCGGCTGGGGCCTATAGAAGCTACCATGATGTACAGTGACCAGTCGGGTAAGCTGAAGTTCTATGTGAATCTTGGGTTCAACTTTTAGATTTTCGATTTTTTGATTTACGGATTTTGTGATTGTTGGGAGGGCCTGGTTGGTTAAGCTAGTATCCGCTACATTCCAAAATCCGTAAATCAGGAAATTTCAAAATATCAATGCATGCGGTCGCCCCGCACTTCAATATTCTTTAGTATTTCGGCTTCCATTTTCAGCCATTCTTCCCACCTTTTGCGTACTTTTTCTTCGGGGAAATATTCGTTGGCCAGATCGATAAACAGCCGGTAGTGGCCGGCTTCGGAGATCATGAAGCGGCGGTAGAATTCGCGGAGGTATTCGTCTTCCAGTCCTTCGCTGAGGAGGCGGAACCGTTCGCAGCTGCGGGCTTCGATGAGGGCGAAGATGAGGAGGGCGTCGAGGAAGGCGTCGTCCGGGTGGCCGCCTTTGGCGCGGTTGTCCATGAGGGCGTTGACATAGTCGTCTTTCCGTTGTTTTCCCAGGGGGAGTCCTCTTTTCTTCATCTCGGCCAGCACCTGCCGGAAATGTCCCCATTCCTCCGTGACGATGGGCGCCAGTTCCTGTACCAGTCTTTCCCTTTCCGGATTACGCTGGATGAGGGAGATGGCGGAGGAGGCGGCTTTCTGTTCACAGTAGGCATGGTCCGTGAGGATATCCTGCAGGGAGATCGCTGCGAGGTTTACCCAGCGGGGGTCGGTAGGTAGTTTTAATCCGAGTATGGATACTTTACTCATGTTTTCGCTTTCTGGTATTGATTATTTTTGTTGTGCGAAGATAGTATTGAATCTGTTAATTTGCTAAAAGCCCATATATGCACAGGAGTCCAGAGCCTTTTTTACTGCAGCCGCTGTTGCAACGGCGCGAACAGCATTCTTTCCGGGAGTTGCGCTTACCGGGTACCCTTGTTGATTTCTGTTCCAATGATTACCTGGGGCTGGCGCGTGGTTCGGCCTTACAGGAGAAGGTGCGGGAGTTGCAGCAGGAGCGGCCGGTATCGCATGGCAGTACCGGTTCGCGGTTGCTGGCAGGCAACTATCAATGGATCAATGATGTGGAGGCCGATTTAGCCGCTTTTCACCAGGCGGATGCAGCGCTGATTTATAATTCCGGTTACGATGCCAACCTGGGGCTGTTTTCCTGCGTGCCGCAGAAAGGCGATACGGTGGTGTATGACCAGCTGGTACATGCTTCTATCCGTGACGGTATGCGGTTGTCGCATGCGCAGACTTTTTCCTTCCGGCATAATGACCTGGAGGACCTCCGTAAAAAAATCAACAATGCCGGCGGCAACTGTTTTGTGGCGGTGGAGTCGGTGTATTCCATGGATGGTGATATGGCGCCTTTGCAGGCCATTGTATCGTTGTGCAACGAATACGGGGCGTACCTGATCGTAGACGAGGCGCATGCCACCGGTGTTGTCGGTCCGGGAGGGGTGGGGCTGGTGCAGGCGCTGGGGCTGGAGGACGCGTGTTTTGCCCGGGTGCATACTTTCGGGAAAGCGGTGGGCTGCCATGGCGCGGTGGTGCTGGGTTCCGCTACGCTGCGGGACTACCTGGTCAACTTCTCCAGGTCGCTGATTTACACCACAGCATTGCCGTCGTCGGCCATTGCGGCTATCCAGGCGAGCTACAGTCTTTTTCCTTATATGGACGAAGCGCGGGCGCATTTGTCGGCTTTGATCCGGCAGTTCCGCACCGGCGTGCAGTCGTTGGCGTTATTACCCGGCGAAACGCCGGTGCAGGCCGTACTGACGAAAGGCAATGAAAACACCCGTACCATTGCAGCGATGCTGCAGTCGGCCGGGCTGGATGTGCGTGCTATCCTGCATCCGACGGTGGCCAAAGGGGAGGAGCGGCTGCGGATTGTGCTGCACAGCTTCAATACCGCCGAAGAAACTGACCTGCTGATAAAAGTCTTGCTGCATTAGCTCGTTTGATACAAAAATGATGTATTTTACATATATACATCCGAGCTACTATTTATTATGAGAATCATCCCAGCAGTTATCACCGCAGCAATTACCTTGTCGCTCACTTATGCGCTCAGCACCAAGATAGGTCAGGTTCCCCCAATGGGTAAATTGTTAAGCCCCCAAAGCGGTTTTTGGCAGAACGCCGAAGTGATCGGCGAACGGCCGCATGAAAATATGGTATTACCCGGGCTGACCGGAAAAGTGGAGGTATGGTACGACGATCGTGCCGTGCCGCATATCTTCGCAGAGAATGAAGCCGATGCCTATTATGTGCAGGGCTACGTCACCGCGCGGGACCGTCTCTGGCAGATGGAGCTGCAGACTTATGCAGCTGCCGGCCGGCTGTCGGAGATACTGGGGCCGGGGCTGATCAAGTATGACCGGTCCAAACGCCGCGACGGTATGATATACGGGGCGGAGCGCTCTGTAGCCGTGATGGAAACGGACCCGGCCACCAGAACGGCCATCCATTCGTATGCCGACGGCGTGAACGCCTTCATCGCCCAGCTGACGCCTGCTTCGCTGCCGGTAGAATACAAGATCCTCGATTATAAGCCGGAGAAATGGGACGTGATCAAATCCGCTCTGTTGCTCAAGTATATGTCCGCCGACCTGGCCGGGTTCTGCAACGACCTGGAGAACACCAATGCCCGCCGGTTGTTTTCCATGGAGGACTTCAACCTCCTATATCCCGATTTTCAGGACACTTTGGACCCTATTATCCCCAAGGGGACGGCCTTTGCGGCCGCTTCAGCCAAAGCCGTGGCGCCACCCGACAGCGTGCTGGCTATCGACGCGGCTTACATGAAATTCAAACAGGACAAGCCCGATCCCGCCAATGGCAGTAACAACTGGGCCGTCGCCGGCAGTAAAACACGTTCCGGCGCGCCTATCCTCTGCAGCGACCCCCACCTGGGCCTGAGCCTGCCGTCCCTCTGGTACGAAGTACAGATCCATACGCCTGATATGAACGTTTACGGCGCTTCCCTGCCGGGAGCCCCCGGCGTCATCATCGGCTTCAACGATCATATCGCCTGGGGCGTTACCAACGGTGAAGAAGACGTAAAAGACTATTACCGGATGCAGTTCCGCAACGGTAAAAAAGAATACCTCTTCAACGGCAGCTATCGCCCGGCAGAGCTGCGGGTGGAAGCCATCAAAGTGCGCGGCGGCGCTACTGTGTACGACACCGTGGCCTATACCGTTTTCGGTCCCGTTGCTTTTGACAACACTTTCCCCGAGAAGATCGCCGGACAGTCTTTCCTCGCCATGCGCTGGAAAGCGCTGGACTCGTCCAACGAGCTGCGTACCTTCTACCGCCTCAATAAAGCCCATAATTACGATGAATACGTAGATGCGCTGCGTACATATACCTGTCCCGCCCAGAACTTCGTATTCGCCGATAAAGCCGGCGATATCGCCATCTGGCACAACGGCCAGTACCCGCTTCGCTGGAAAGACCAGGGCAAATGGATCATGCCGGGCAGCGACAGTAGCTATGCCTGGCAGGGATACATCCCGCATGCCGAGCTGCCGCATATCAAAAATCCGGAGCGTGGCTTCGTCAGCTCCGCCAACCAGCGGGCCACTGATAACACGTATCCCTATGCGCTGTACAGCGCAGAATATGATCTCTTCCGCGGCGAACGTATCAACCACCGCCTCGGTGAGATGAACGGCATCACGCCGCAGGACATGATGACGCTGCAGAACGATAACAAAAACCTGTTCGCCTCCACCGCCATGCCGCTGATCCGCAGGCATATCGATACGGCCGCCCTCACCGATGCTCAGCGGCCCTACTGGCAACTGCTGTCGCAGTGGGACTGCGTAGCCTCGGCCGACAGCAAAGCCGCTACCATCTTCAATAACTTCTGGGACCAACTGACAGATACCATTTTCCGCGACGAACTGGAGCCGAAAGACTCCACCGTGCTGGCCATGCCGCAGCCCACCACCGCACTGCTGATGCTGCTGCGCGACAGCGCCGTACACTTTGTGGATAATATCAACACGCCACAGAAGGAGACCCTGTCAGCCCTCGTGCAAAGCGCTTTCGCCGCCATCATTCCCAAAATGGCGGAGCTGAACAAAGCCGGTAAACTGGAGCTGGGCAAAGCCCGCGGTACTGCTATCCGTCACCTTTCCCGCGCTATCCCCGCTTTCAGCGCCATGAACCTCAACACCGGCGGCGGCCGGCATATCGTCAACGCTACCAAAGCAACCCATGGCCCGTCCTGGCGCATGATCGTGCAACTGTCGGATAAAACTGAAGCATACGGCATCTATCCCGGCGGACAAAGCGGCAACCCCGGTAGTCCATACTATGATAACGCCGTAAACGACTGGGTATCCGGTAAATATTACCTGCTGCACGTGTTTGATGAAAAAGAAAAAGATGACCCGCTCATCCGCTACAAAGTGGTGTTTACAGGGAAATAGAAAATTTTTTTAGCAAAGAATTTGGAGGAAAAATAAATATTCCTATCTTTGCAGTCCCTTAGAAAAAGGGAATGATTCCGTAGCTCAGTTGGTAGAGCAATACACTTTTAATGTATGGGCCCTGGGTTCGAGTCCCAGCGGGATCACAGACAACTTACAAACCCCGCGCCATGCGCGGGGTTTTGTTTTTTGGTTGAGTGTTTAGTCGGGTTCCTTTTGTATAACCCCGATTTCTTTCCTGTACTTTATATAGCTTAATCAGCTTTTACTAAGGCACGAAATATCCATTCCGGATTTACTTTTAACGTTTTCATTTGGGCTGACTTTGTCGCTACTAAGACAGGCGTAGGCTATTTAGCGAATATTTTTTAATGTCATCATCAACCAATTTATTTTTTTGTTAACAATATTAAATCTGTTTTTCACGAGCTGTTGCCCAGTCTCCTTCGCGATTAATTCAACAACCTCGTCAAGTTCGTTAATCTCTGTATCAATCTGAGTTGCATATTTCGTTTTTATCAGTGAGCTTAAACACCTATCAACTTGTTTGAAATTCCAGGCATTCTTATCACCACGTCTGATAAGTCTTTTTTCAATAGTCGCTTTACTTGCCATCAATGTAAAATGCCTTATATCGATGCCTCTCTCTTTGATCCCGCCAATAATGAAGTCGAATATATCATCGTCCACAACTGTCATTGGTACAATTGTAGTTACATTTTGTCGTTCGCAAAAAAGCAAGTCTTCCAATACTTGTTGCCGCCAAAGAGGGTTTTTTTGAAAGTCGTCAAATTGATCAGTATTGGGTAGATATTTCCTGAGAAAAAAACCCACTTGCTCCGGGTCAAATAAGAAAGCATTACGCAGCCTGCGAACTAACTCATAACTTGTATGAGACTTGCCAACGCCAAATGCTCCATTAATCCAAATTATCATCTAAAATCTCATTATCGAAACAGGAGTTGATCGGCAATTGTCCTCTCGTTATCATCAAAAATGATTTATCGTGACTGCCGTTCAATTAAAAATACTAATTGCTGTATATCTAACAAGCGATCTGTCAGATTTCGCTTCCTGAAAATAATTGATGCCAAAGAATATTCAAAGAATTTAAAAAGGATCAAATAAAGTTATTTTCCACTAGACGGCATCAATCTTAATTGTTCCTTACCAACTAACAAACGCCGCGAATAGCGTGTTTTTTTAGAGGCGCGGTTTTTGTGAAAATGGACAGATATTGCATTCACTGTGGAGAGCGTTTGTAAATTTTTTACTTTTAAATCCTGCACCATGATAACCCATATTAATACAGCGCCTGCCAATCCAATCATCAGGCACAAGTTCACAGCGGACCCGACAACCATTGTCTTTGAAGATACCGTTTATCTATATACAGGGCATGACCAGGCGCCGGTTGGCAAGAATGATTACGTCATGGAGGAGTGGCTTTGTTTTTCCTCCACTGATCTGATGCATTGGACGGAGCATGCTGTTCCTTTAAAGGCAAAAGACTTTCGATGGTCCTCCGGCGGTGCTTATGCTACAAAGATGATCCATCATGCAGGAAAATTTTATTGGTATGTGGCGGTGAAAGACGCCGCGACAGGAGGAACGGCGATCGGCGTAGCGGTTTCTGCACAACCCACGGGCGGTTTTATCGACGCCAGGGGCACAGCGCTTATCACAATGGAGATGTTACCGGGCGGAGCAACTAATGAAAAAGCCAATCTGGATCCTTCAGTGCTCGTTGATGATGATGGTACGGCATACATTTTCTGGGGAAACCAGCAATGCTACTATGCTAAGCTTGCCCCCGACCTGGTAAACCTGGAAGGTGACATACAAGCTGTTGACCTTCCCGGCTTTGAAGAAGGGTCGCACCTCCACAAGCGAAATGGCTGGTATTATTTGTCATACGGATCTGGAATGCCGGAGAAGGTGGCTTATGCCATGAGCCGGAGCATTCATGGTCCGTGGATATTTAAAGGGATCTTAAATGAAATAGCCGGTAATTGCCAGACGAACCGCCCATGTGTCCTGGATTTTAAAGGGAAAAGTTATTTCTTTTATCACAACGGAGCATTGCCGGACGGAGACAGTTATCATCGCTCGGTATGTATTGACAAGCTGTATTACAACGACGATGATACCATGCAACGGGTGATAATGACCTCCGAAGGCATTTTATTCTCGTAGTATTTTACTGCTGATCCATTTAACATCCCTCTCACTGCTAAAGAACAGGAACTTTCCATCCGGTGATAGATTCGGACAGTACTCGTATGTCTTTGTATTGATCCGGCTGCCCATGTTCCCGGGCTGCTGCCACTGGCCATTTTTGTTAAAGGTGATATAGAGGTCGGCCTCTCCGGATCCGCCGGGCCTGCCGGAGGTGAAGATCAACCAGCTTTCATCAGGGGCGATGAGCGGGTCATGTTCATCGTCGCCGGAGTTAACGGTAGCGCCGAGGTTTACGGGCGTTTCATAATGTCCGTTTGTTTTCCTGCTCATGTACAGATCGAGATTACCGTCGCGGTAGGAGGCGAAGTAGATGTTGCCGTTATCCGAAAGGCTGACGTAGTATTCGGTACTGTCGCTGTTGATTTCGTTTAGCCGTATCGGATTGCCCGGGTCGTTGCCGCTCATGGGTAACCTGTAGATGTCATAATCTTTGATGGTGTCGGTGGCATCTTTGGGCCTGTTTGAAATAAAATACAGGTCCCCTTCACCTGAAAAGAAAGGATCGGTATTGGAATAGGCGCTGTCAAACAAAGGGGAGGGGATGGGAGAAGTCCATTCTTTCCCGTTGTAAGCGCTTTCAAGAATAATGTATTTCCTGTTGTACGACCTTGAAAAATAAAACGTTTTGCCATCCGGAGAAAAGGCGGCGTTGAAATCGAGCGTATCGGAGGATACGACGCCGGGAAGGAATGTCTGTGCTATAGTGTCTGGCAGTGGCGCAGGGTAGTTGATCGTTACCCCCTGGGATGGTTGTTTACTATTGGTACAGCAGATCATGCAACAGCAGGCGGATAAAAGCCAAAGATGATTTCTCATTAGCATAGTTATTATTAATAAGATCATAATAATTTCCCTGTCTTTATTTAAACCCGATTGTATTCATTTGCTTTTTGTAAGCCCCCGGCGATTCTCCTGTTATTTTTTTGAAGATTTTGGAGAAGTAGAACACATTGTCGAAACCGGTTTGCGCCGCAATCTCAGTAAAGGTCATCCTGGTCGTCAGCATCAGGTGTTGCGCCCTTTCTATTCTTTTTTCATGTATGTATCTGACAGGCCTTTCCCCGGTGTGTTGCTGGAAAAGGCGCGAGAAATAGTCCGTATGCAGGTTCGCTTTTTTCGCCAGAAGGGTTACTGATAGGTCGCGGTTCAGGTTCAGTTGAATGTAGCTGATGATATTCAGGATTTTAACCGGCACCTGCCCGGTGTCCATGTGCTTAAATGTCTCTTGTGACAGGAACCGTGAAACCAGCTGCAGAAGGATGCCGTGCGTTTCCGTGAAGGTGGACAGGCTTTGACGGTTGTTGAGCTCCTGATACTCTTTGTAGAAAACATTTTTTTCATATACTTTCGGATTATCAGAACGATTGATACCCCTCCCCGGATTTATCTCCAGTAACCGCCTGAAGCTCAGTACATCCGTTTCGGTCGCTTTTACCTTCATAATAGCCCTGTTATTTTCAAATAATGAAATGCCATCCGATGATTCCTCAAAGAACTGGACAAAGTACTGGCTCAGGTATTCAGGACATATCAGGTGACATAAGGTGAAACTGGGTATCATATACAGAAAGCCCGCCTCAAGCCTGACTTTGGAAGAGGCGTCCAGGATCTCTCCCGCACCCGCATCGATATAGTATATCCTGAAATAGGGACTGATCACATTCCTGTAATTCCACCCCGAGTCAAGCTTTACAGCGTCAACGTTCAACAGCGTAAATGTTTGCTTAAGTACTCTTTTAATCATGTGGAATATTTAATAAACGATCGTCTTGCGCTTTGTTATAAAAATAAGCAGTAAATAGTCGGTTTTGTATAAAAGAAAGTCCTATTAACCTAAAAATTTGGTAAATATTTCGGAGTAAGTTTGGTTTATCAACTACACGCCGTCGTCATGGGGAGGTGTCCTGAAAAAAGATGGCGAAGGGCGCTCTGAAATCCTCGTTATAAAAAAAGATAATGAATTACAGGTGTTTATCTATTTTGATCGTATTGCTGACGCTCGGACATATCTGTCCGGCGCAGGCAGGTAAAGCTGCTGTAAACGCAGATACTGTGCCCACTTTCC
The DNA here is from genome assembly GCF_012516375.2 of Chitinophaga oryzae. Taxonomy (NCBI): domain Bacteria; kingdom Pseudomonadati; phylum Bacteroidota; class Chitinophagia; order Chitinophagales; family Chitinophagaceae; genus Chitinophaga; species Chitinophaga oryzae. The sequence goes on along the minus strand of NZ_CP051204.2, from coordinate 5,952,217 downwards.
CTGATCCACCCGCGGGATTTAATGCACAGCGGAACGATATACCTCACGGAAAAATGACAGTGGTCCAATATCAGTCAAAAACACTCGGGAAACGCCGGGAACTGAGTGTATATACGCCGCCGGGTTACACCGCTGACAGGAGGTACCCTGTGCTGTATCTGTTGCATGGCCTTGGGCAAGACTACCGGCAATGGACGGAATGGTGCCAGGCAGATAATGTTGCAGATAACCTTATTGCAGATGGTAAAATGCCGCCTGTGATAATGGTTTTCCCCAACTGCGATACCCGGCTGACGGTAACGGATACTGCTTCGTCCACCCGCTCCGGGAAGGCGGACGGCTTCGAAGGTTACAGAAAGCCATTTGAGGATGATTTATTGAACGACATCATTCCTTACATCGATGCGCACTATTCCACCATCAGCGACCGGGAGCACCGTGCCTTGGCTGGGCTGTCAATGGGTGGTGGCCAGTCTTTGAACATAGGACTGTATCACCTGGAGACATTTGCCTATGTAGGAGGGTTTTCTTCGGCGCCTAACACGAATAAGTTCGGCGGTATGTATACCGCTGCTGAATTCATTCCGGACAGGAAAGCCGCCCGGGAAAAGCTGAAACTGCTGTGGATAGGATGCGGTAACAAAGACGGCCTGTTCAGGATCAGTGAAAAAGCCCATCAGTATCTTAACGACATCGGCATGCCTCACGTCTGGAACGTGGATACCAACGGTCACGACAACACGGAGTGGGACAGGAACCTGTATTTGTTCGCTCAACGGATTTTTATACAGCGGCCATAGCCAGTAACGTTATCGGTTATTGACAACATGGCCGCCTCTTTAGTTTGTGCTGATATTCCTTTCGTTTACTGCGTAACAGGCCAGTTGTCGGTGCGGAAAGGTGCGACAGGTAAGCCTTCCGAAGAGAAGATATTGCCGATGGCCGTATTGGAAAAACCGTACCTCACCGATTCCGGCTTTTCTACTTTACTGCTCCATACAACCAGTACATCTTTTTCCACCTTTGCGGAAGCCTCATAGAACACTTTATCGGCGCCCGCTATGTATAGTGCTGCCGGTGTTTTTCCATTGATCCGGAGAGCAGTGGGAACGCTGCTGAAGCGGACCATTGCTTTGTTTTTGCTGATGCTTATTTCTTTGAATGCGGGGCTTTTCCAGGTAAATCCGTTTTTACCGTAGTTCTCGCCGAGTGCCCAATTGGCCAGCCTGTCCCCGACAGTTTTTTTGTCTTGCGGATGGATGTCCTTTACGTTGTCTGTCACGTCGTATACCACTACCATTCCGGTGCCGGCAAGCACGTTGCTGTGTGCCTGCGCCTCACGGAGCAGGGCGGCCTCATTTTCCTTATCGTAGGTGAAGGGCGCTATCTGAACATAATAAAAGGGAATGGGTTTGTGCCAGGCTTCACGCCATGACTGTATCATGCCGGTGAACAGCGGGGCGTAAGTGGCCGCGGTTTTCACATTGGCTTCTCCCTGGTACCAGATCACTCCCTTTATATTGTAATGGTGAAGGGGTGCTATCATCGCATTATAGGCATAACCGGGCTGATGTGGCCACCAGGCAGCCGGGGACAGCTTTGCGGCAGCTGCCGACAGTTGTGGCTGGTCCGTTACAAGATGCTCCGGCGCCCATACTTCTGCCGGCGTACCGCCCCAGCTGGCGTTGATAAGTCCCACCGGTACGCCCAACGACTGCTGTAGTTTCTTCCCGAAAAAATAGCCCACCGCGCTGAATGGCTTCAGGCTGTTGCTGTCACACACTTCCCAGGTCCCCGGGCAGTCGTCCTGCGGAGATGTGGCCGTAGTTTTCGGGATGTTGAAAAATCTGATATTGGGATTGCTGCATACAGGCAGTTCCGCTGCTATTTGCCGGACACCGTTATAGTAGCTGAATTCCATGTTCGACTGCCCGGAGCATAACCATACCTCACCGATCAGGATGTTTTTCAGTACAATCTCGTTAGCGCCTTTCAGTTTTATCTCATAAGGCCCTCCGGCGGCGGGTGTCTGCACTTTCAAGGCCCACTTCGCATCTCCGCCCGTGGTGGTAGTAAGTGTTTTGTTGTCCCAGCCTGTATAAACGGTTATTTTCTCCGCCGGATTGGCCCAGCCCCAGATAGTGACGCTGTCGTTTTGCTGTAATACCATGTTGCTGCCAACGAGAGACGGTAACCTGATAGCGGCGTGGAGTACGGTGGGCAGCAGCAGAAAAAGAAGAAATCCGTAAAAGAGGTGTTTTTTAATCATGTGGTTAAATATATAGTTTTCTGAAGAAAGAAATGGGAATGCTTCACAGGAAGCATTCCCGTAAATGGAGGTATTGTCAATGAATGATGAGCTTTTTTGTGAGATGATATGTTGTCGAATTGATCCTTACCAGGTAAAACCCTGGCTTCAGTCCCGAATCGACGTCTATCTTTTTACCGCCGAAGGCTTTCTTTTCATAAAGTATTCTGCCCTGATCGTCCCAGATGCTGATGATCACATTGTCCGGAATGTCCGGAAGCGTGATCGTGAACCTGCCCGCATTGGCCGGGTTGGGATACAGGCTGATGGCGTCTTCGGTAACACCGGCTGTCGCTGCAGCTTTGGCGGCGCTGGTCAGGGTGATACTGAAGGTCTGTGTGCTTTGACATCCTTCGCTGTTGGTATAGGTGGCCACATAGCTGCCTGCCTGGTTGGACTGGATGTTTGAAATCGCTATTTCCCTCGTAACAGCGCTGAAATTATTCGGCCCGCTCCAGCTCCACGATCCGCCCTGTACGGGCTGAGGGCCCAATCGTACGCTACCGCCTGCCGCCAAAGAAGCATTGGCTGTCTGCTGCCAGGTCCCGTTGTTGACCTGGGTGTATGGTGTAATGGCTGAAGGTGTGCAGGTGGCGGAGCCGGCGTCTCCATAGACAATGCCTCTGCCTGCGGTGCTCATATATACCCTTCCGAAGACATTCATATCTCCCTGCACGAACTGTCCGTTACCCGGACCGCCATATTCATGCGCATCGTCATTCACGCGGACCCACGAAGCTCCCTGGTCTGTTGAGCGGTAAACGCCTCTGCTGTTGTTGATGGTCCCCCAAATGTAAATCGCAGGATAGTTTGCCCCGGGAGCGGCTACTCCAAAACCAACGGCTCCGCAATAGCTGACGCCGCTCACGGTCGAAAAGGATTGCGCGGAGTTGGTGGAACGTGCCAGCCCTCCATTGTTCAGCGCTATCCACACATGGCCTTCCCTCCCGGGGGCCAGCCGGATGATTTTGGAGCCGCCGCTCGCCACTGTGGCGGCCTGTGAAAAGGAAGATCCGCCGTTGGTGCTCACCATCACGGCGCCGTTCCCGGGATTGTACGCATAGAACTTATTGGAATTGACAGGATCGCCTGCCGGCCGCGCTTCATTGAAGCTTAAACCACTTACGGCAGACCAGGACGATCCGTTATTAGTAGACCGGTAGGTAACGGAAGACTCCTTCGGGGAATGTAGGACGGTATTGCCGTTAGCGGACAACGCCACCTGTCCCTGCGTGCCGTTCATGCTGTTTTGGGTCCAGGTTAATCCCATATCGTTGGAATAATACATAGCGTTTCCGACACGAACGATTTTGTTGGTATTTTGTGCAGCTACTGCCAATCCGGTAGTGGTCCCCATCTGCGGCTGATGAATAGGGGCGTATTGACTGACATTGGTGGTATGCCTGAATCCATCGTAGTCGCCGATAACGGATACCACCGGGCCATTGGGAATACTTTCCAGGCCGAGCGGCACAGTTTCTTCCAGTCCTTTTACGGCAAATCGCCAGGTGCCGCTGGTGCTGATGTTATCATTTACAAAAATACCATTGCCTGAAGTAACCCAAACCCTTTCTGTGTTGAAAGGATCGAACTCGATGGAGCCGGCCCAATGGATGGCATGCCCGCTTACCCAGGTAATGCCGTCGGGGTCCATGGTAAATCCACGGTCTACCACGTCTGTCCAGCTTGCGCCACCGTTGGTGCTCAGGAACATCCGGTCGCCCCAGGCGCCATTCTGGTTCATGTATGTGTTGATCGTAGAAGCCACGATCCTGTTAGAATTGTTCGGGTCAACGCTGATGCCTCCGAATGCTCTGTTGAAGCCGGCAGGGGTAATGTTGGTCCATGCACCTGTGGAAATATTGTACTTCCAGATCTGTCCGTTGTCCATGGGTTCCGGCTGGGACCAGTGCGCATGCGGCCCTGCACCGTTGCCGTAAGTGATATACAGGGCGCCGTTGCCGGCCAAAGCTGCCCGGTGGGGCATAAAGGTGGTGGTAGCACCGGAAACAGCAGTAAACGACTGTCCGCCGTTATCACTTCGGTACAGGTTGGTGCTGCCGCTGCGCGACACCCCCACAAAAATCCTTTGGGTAATGCCGCCGGAAACGCTGCTTCCGTCCAGAACCACAAAACTGATCCCGTTTTCATTGGGCGTAGTGGTGATGTTCAGTGAGCTTACCCTGCTCCAGCTGGCGCCGGCGTCGGTGCTCCTGAATAATCCATTCCACCGGGTGCCACAGTACAGAATGTTGCTGTTGTGCGGGTCTACTGCCAGCTTTTCACCGGTTTGCCGCCCCATGCCATTGCCATGTGCCTTGAATTGCGAGGTGACGTCTGTGATGGTAAAGGTATTGCCATAGTCGTCAGATCGGAGAATGGCCGTTTTCCCGTTGTTGAAATAGGAGATCCCTGCCAGCATATATACCCTGTTGGGTAACTGAGGGTCGATGGCCAGAGACTCGACGCCGAGGAAGCCGGTTTCATTGTCCGAGACCCAATCCAGCAGGGGCACCCAGCTCGAAGTGGAAGCATTCCAGCGGTAGGCGCCTCCCACATCTGTCCGGGCATAAACCAGGTTTTGCGTGGTTTTGGACGGGATGATCGCGGAAACAAATCCGCCGCCGCCAATAGCTACGTTCTTCCAGACATAGCCGGCCGCGTTTTGGGCTTTTACTGCGTAGCCCAGGAGCAGCATAAATATGATAGGCAGGCAAAGAAGGGCATGCGCCTTTTTCAGGAGCTGCGGAAGTATCCCGGAGGAGCTACAATGTCTGAAAACAAAAAGGCATGGGTCCTTTTGTTTAAATGGTGTGAGAAGTTTGGTTTTCATAAAGTGGAGTGGTTTAGGTAAAATCTATATTTTGGCTATAATACCGGCTACAGCGGCGGGAGCTGCCAGGCGTATTTTTCATAACGGGAAATCGTTCTCTCGGTTGAATGCGCTAAAACTATGAAAATCTTCTTTGAGGAAGGGGGCTCAAATGTTGCATATTACGATGGGAAATGTTGCAGGCGCTGTTTAAATCCGCGACTTGTGTATTGGAAACAGGATGAAAGGATAACTTTTCCTTATCCACCATGCCAGGAAGTTGCAGGAATACCCTGCAACTTCTTTGCATGGTGGTGATCTTCACTCAGTATCCGGGGTTCTGCACAATCCTGGGGTTTCGGTCAATAACATCCTGTGGTACCGGGTTCAGGTACATTTTCCGGGTGAACACATGCGGGTGGTTCAGCGGCACAATTTCGTATTTCCATACGCCCGTGTTGTTATTGGGCACGGTGTTGCTGATCTTCATGGCATGCTTGTCCACATTCATGACGGTATTAGCGGTTTTCCAGCGGATGATATCATAAAAACGCTTGTTTTCAAAGCAGAGCTCTACTCTTCTTTCCTGGTAGATAGCGGCCCGCATTTGCGCTTGTGAGAGCCCCGGGGCAAGGTCCGGGAGGCCGGCTCTTTTGCGGACCTGGTTGATCGCGGCGTACACGGAGGCGTCAGGGCCTGCGGCTTCGTTTTGTGCTTCTGCGTAGCCCAGCAGCACTTCGGCGTAGCGGTAATAAATGAAGTTGGCGCCGCTTACCGCACCGCCGCCGGGCCGCACCAGCGGGTTGAGCCGCTTTTTAAAGTAGTATCCGGTGTTGCCTACGTCATCTGTTCCGAAGTCTATCTGGTTTTTGGACGGCCGTACTTTGTCGATGCGGGTGTATATGGTATCGCCTTTGTCCATCCATGTCATTTTATAGGGAGCGCCGTCATACACGATCCAGTCATAAAAGCGTTTCTCCCGTCCGATGTAGGGGCGCTGCGGATCATAGCCGGAGGAGGGGTCGGTGATGGGTTTCCCGTTAGCCATAAAAAACTGGTCCACCAGCTCCTGGGTGGGGCAGTAGTTGCCCCATGTATAGTAGGCGCCGTTGATCCACACGGGGCCGCCGTATTGTTCAAAAGATGACCCCATCGTATTGGCCACTACCTGCCTGTCCCACACCACTTCGGAGTGATATTCATTGGCTTCGTACCAGATGGCGGAGGGATCGGGGAACAGCTCGTATGCCCTGCCGTTGCCATAGCGGTCGATGAACAGTTTGAAAGAGGCGGCGGCTTTGGCCCACCGCTGCGCATCGTAGTTATTGTAGCCGGCCACTTTGTGAGGGTCGTTGCCTGCGGCGGGCTGTGCGTCGTTGAAGGCGGGACTGGCAGCATACAGCTCCACCCATCCTTTCAGTGCGAGGGCGGCGCCGAGGGTGGCCCTGCCGGCGTCAGCATCTCCTTTGTTGTATTTGGGCGGCAGGTGTCCATCTTTCACGATGGAATCCAGTTGTGAAGTAATGAAATCCACCGTTTCCGCAAAGGTGCTCCTGGGAGTATAGATAGCGGCGCTGTCCATTGACCGCCTTTCTGCGGGCGCGGTAATGATCGGTAGCCCGCCAATGTGCATCCACAGTTCGCTGTAAAAAAAGGCGCGGATAAACCGGGCTTCGTCCAGCCGTTTGTTCAGCCATTCGGGAGAGAAATTCTTTGCATTATTTCGTACCGCCGCGATGAACGTATTGCATTTGCGGATGTTGGTGAAGATGGCGGGCCAGTTGGTCAGGTCGCCGGAACCGGTGATGCCGCCCCATATCGTATAGTCGTTGGAGGAGGCTTCCACAATGCCCTGCTTCCAGTTATAGGAGGTATAGTAGAAACCTGCATCGTTGTCGTCGGTGAAATTGTCCAGGTTTTCCGGCTGGTTCCAGTAGTTGGGCAAGGCGCTGTAGATATCGTTAAGGAAAAGGTCGGCATTACCTTCGCTGCTCCACTGCATGTCGTCAGTGAGTTTGGTCTTATCGGTGTTCTCCAGGAAATCCTTTTTGCACGACAGGATACTGAGCAACAATACGGCCACGGGCAAAAGAGTGATATATCGCTTCATGATAGTTTGTTTGACAGGATGAATCTAAAAAGTGGCGTTTAGTCCGAAAACAAATACCTTTTGGTTAGGATAGGCTGTCTCCAGGTCGGTGTAACCTACTTCCGGGTCCATGAATTTCATTTTGCTGAAGGTGAGGAGGTTTTGTCCGGATAGATAACAACGGAGGCGCTGCATCTTCACCGCTTTGGAAATGCCGGCGGGAAGGGTGTATCCGAGCACGGCTGTTTTCAGACGGAGATAGCCTGTTTTCATCATCCAGAAATCGGAGTTTTGTGTGTTGTTGGCGTAGGGCGACTGGTTAGCACGCGGGTATTTTCCGTCGGGTGTTTGAGGTGTCCAGTGGTTGTTATAATATTCATACGCCGAATTACTGTTGTTGTTGTTGAAAGGGACGGTCTGAAACCCGCGGATGTTCAGGCTGGCGAGCGCAGATCCCTGGAAAAACAGGCTCAGGTCGAATCCTTTCCAGGAGGCGCTGGGCGTAAAGCCATAGGTGATGAAAGGATATACCGGGTTACCGATCACGGTTTCGTCATAGGAATCTATTTTTCCGTCGGGCTTTCCATCCGGTCCGCTGATGTCTGCATAGCGGATGTCGCCGGGGTGAAGCACGCCGAACTGGGTGACGTTGTAGCCATCGTCGCTGTTAATGATACCATCGTTGTTTTTATCATCCGCGAGGGAGAACAATCCCAGTGCATGATAGCCGAACTGGGTGCCGGTGGGCCTGCCTGTTCTGGCGCGGTTGGGATTATTGCGGGTGGCGGCGGTTTCAAACACCTGTATCATTTTGTTCTTGGCATAGCTGAAATTGCCGTTCAGGTTTACTTCCAGGCCATTGGAAAAACGATGGTGCGTGCCCACGGCAATTTCGATGCCATGGTTCTCCATGATACCTTCGTTTTCATCTGAGAGGTTCAGGCCGTATTCTACCGGTACGGTCACAGCCGGAGGCAACAGCATGCCTGTTCGTTTTTCATGAAAATAATCAGCTTCCACGGTAATCAGCCCTTTCCAGAAAGAGGCGTCCAGCCCTATGTCTGTTTTGGTGGATATCTCCCAGGTGATATTGGGGTTGGCCTCCCGGGTGATGTTGGAACCCTGTACCATATTGCCGTTGCCAAAAGCATACGCGTTGCCGTACAGGTTGTAGCCGTTCAGGTATTGAAATGCGGCGCCGGCGAGGTTGCCTGATTTCCCCCACGAAGCTCTTAGTTTAAGGTGGCTCAGGGCGGAAGGGTGGTCTGCCAGGAAGTTTTCTTCTGAGATCACCCACCCGGCGGAAAATGCAGGAAAGTACCCCCAGCGTTTACCGGGAGCGAAGTAGTAATGACCATCATAACGGCCGGCCGCTTCAAAAAGATATTTATGGTCGTAGCTATAGCCGAGGCGGTATACAAATCCAAGTTGACTGCCTGTCACCGTGGAACCGTTGTTATCAAAATCATTTTTATTGGAGCTGCCCATGCCCAGCTCGTCGATGTTTACCGCGAAGTTGTTGCGCCGGGCGGAGAAGCCGGTAGAGTCGTTTCTGCGGGCTTCTGCCACCAGCAGGCCGGTGATATCGTGTTTACCGAAGTTGTTGTGATAGTTGAGATACCCCTGATAGGTGAAGTACTGGTTTTTGGAATACTCCTGGTTCAGCCAGGTATATGGAGCGGCGCTTCCTTCCGACGTGGAGATCTGTTTCGTATAGGTGTAGGGGGTAGTGGCCGTATTCTGTGAATAAAAGTAAAACGGCGTATGCCACCCTTTAACGGTAAAGTCGTTGGGATCATAGCTGAAAGTCCCTTTAATGCTTAATCCTTTAATGAACGGGAGTTGTTGTTCCACCGCCAGTGTGGTGAGGAGGGACGTGGCATTGCGGTGGGAGTAACCTGCTTTGAGGATGCCTACCGGTGAGTTGCCGGCAAATTCGCCCCAGAGCCCGTTACTGTAATAAAGGTTGGTGATGGGGATCAGTTTATATGCGCTGCGGAACAGCTGGCCCGGCGTGGTGGCTGCGTCTACGCTGTTGGTTTGCTGAATGGCCCCGATGAGCGTCAGCGATACGGTGGTAGTGGGCGTGGCGCTGACTTCCATATTGACGTTATAATCATATCGTCTGTAATTGATCGGGGCAAACATCCCATCCTGTTTAAGAAAACCGATGCCGGCATAATAGCGTACTGCTTTGCTGCCGCCGCTTAGCTGCAGGTTGTAGTTTTGAATGGGCGCATGCATGCGTACCAGGTCTTTCGTATTGCTGATGGGATATTTGTCGGGATCTTTGGCATTCAGCTCCGCGTACGTATTAATGAAATCATCCGCGAAAGGTTGTTGGGCGCCGCCGGGATTTTCATTGCGGTAAGCTTCATTGCGCAGGCGCATATAGTCCTGCGCGTTTAACATTTTAGGGTAGTACGTGGGTGTTTGCCAGCCGTAATACGCGTTGAGCGATAAGGAGGGCACGCCTGTCTGCCCGCGTTTGGTGGTGATAAGGATTACGCCGTTGGCGCCCCCTAAGCGATAGGGCGCTACTGCGGCGGCGTCTTTCAATACGGTGACCGAGGCGATGGAGCTGGGCGACACTTCATTAATGTTGTTGCGGATGATGCCGTCCACTACTATCAGCGGTGCATTGTTGCCCGTGGTGGCAATGCCCCGGATGTGTATATCGGGATTGTCTCTTCCCGGTTGGCCTCCGTTAGGGCGCATACTGATGCCGGACACATTTCCGGCCAGCGAATTGGAGATGTTGGTGACCGGGGCTTTGGCGAGTTCTTTTCCCTGCACTGCCGCCACGGACGCGGTAGAGGAGGTCTTTTTCTGCGTGCCATAACCCACGACCACTACTTCGTTTAAGCCGCTGGCGCTTTCTTTCAGGACGATGGTGAGGGGATCGGCGGTGCTCACTGCTTCCGTTTGTTCATAGCCTACATAACTGAATACCAGCGTGGCGCCTACGGCGGCCTGCAGTTCAAACCGGCCGTTTTCATTGGTCATGCTGCCGATACTGGTGCCTTTTACCTTTACGGATACGCCAATGAGCGGTTCGCCGCGTTCGTTTCTAACCGTGCCGGTAATTTTGGCAGCGTTATTCCCGGCTGCAATGACGATAGCGTCGTTGTCCATCACAGTATAGTGCAATGTGGTGCCTGCAAAGACCCGGGAGAGCAGTTGCTCTGTAGAGGCATTTTCTGCATGGATAGACACCGGCGGTTTTTCCGGCAGGATGTCGTCGTTGTAAATAAGCCGGTACCGGCTCTTTTGCTGAATGGTTTTCAGTACTGTTTTAATGCTGACTTTTTCCAGGGAGATGTTTATCTTCTCCTGGTTGGCAGAGGTGGCAGATACGGGCATGGCAGCGATGAGCAGTAACGCTGCAGCAAATATGCCTGGCAGCCCGCCATGGAGGCTTTTATTAAAAGCCCATAGGAACATTGGTTTCATAACATGGAATGTAAAGGGTGAAGGAAAGTAAGGTGGAAGTGCGTAACGTTTTTTAGGTCATAAGTATCATTTTTGAAGATGAAGAATGGTATTAGTCATTGATATACACCTCTTTTCCTTCGATCCGGAAGTTAAAGGGGCGTGACAGCCGGAGCATTTTCAGTGCTTCGGCGGGTGATTCAGTATCGATGATGCCGGAAAACCGCAGTTGTTGCACGCTGGCTGATTCGAAATGAAAAGTAATGCCATACCACCGGCTCATTTTATCAGCCAGTTCGGCAAAGGTGTTGTTGTCGAATACCAGTTTATGTTGCAGCCAGGAGATTTCAGCAGGCATCCCGCTGCTGTCTTTTTCCAGGTGTTGGGGATGAAGGACGTCCGGCTGTTGGGACAGCGCTACGGTTAATTTTTCTTCCGGCCGCAATACAACGGTTTTGTCCCGGTACGATACGGCAATTTTACCGCGGACCAGTGTGGTGGCCACTTCACTGTCGTTGGCGTAGGCTTTTACATTAAAGGCGGTGCCGAGCACACGGATATTCACTTTGCCGGCATGGATAATAAAAGGGACGCCCCCGCTTTTTGCGATGTCGAAGAAAGCTTCGCCGGTGAGCGTGATCTCGCGGTGCTGTTTGCCGAAGCCGTTTTTATTGTAATGGAGCTGCGTATTGCTGTTGAGCCATACGATGGAGCCATCGGGCAGCGATACCCTGGATTTGCCGCCTGCGGCAGCGCTGATTTGTTGCAGTGCGGGCGCTGCTGGCCGGAAAAACTGCCAGCCGGCCCATGCGGCCCCCAATACGGCAGCTGCTGCGGCCGTTGTCAACAGCCGCCGCATAAGGGGATGGCGGCGGGGTGTTTGCAGTTGCGGGCTCACGGTGCCCCATATACGTTCGTTGCTGCCATGAGCGCCCGGCACCTCTCGTATAGGCGTTTGCCAGATAGCGGCGGCGATGTCCCCTGAAGCCGCAGCTTCGGGATCATTTTCCAGTAATGCCTCCAGTTCCGATAACTCCGCGGAAGAAATGTCACCGCTCAGTTGCTTGCCGAGTAATATCCATATGCGGTCGTTGTCCATAATACAATTGATAATGACGAAATAAGGGTGCCCGGAGGTATAAGACACCATTCAGAAGACAATGCCCCCAAAGGCGGCAGGATTTTTTTTCAGGGCAGGGTTACTGATGATGAATCGCCGGGGGAGTAGCGAGCAGAAATGCCTTTACTTTGGCTAGTTTTTTCAGGGCGATGCCCACCTGGTTTTCCACGGTTTTTACAGAGATATTAAGCAGGTCGGCCACTTCCCTGTATTTGAGCCCGTCTTCCTTTACGAGCTTAAAGACAAGACGGCACTGCGGTGGCAGCGCGCTGATGGCCACATTGATTTGCCGCATCATCTCGTTGCTGATGAGCTGGGATTCCGGATTTATTTCATATTCGGGCATACAGTCCTCATCGAGATGCTGCGTTTTCTTATGCGCATATTTCCGGAGATAGTTAAGCGCGATATTACGGGTAGTTGCATAGAGGTACCATTTCATGTTACCTACCTGGCGTAGGTCTTGCTTGTGCCGCCATACAGCAATAAATACATCGGCTACTATTTCTTCTGCCATTTCCCTGTGATGAACTATGGCCAGCGCCACCTGCAGCAATGGAGCGCAGCAGTAATCGTATAATTCTTTAAATGCCTTTGTATCACCGTTGTATATCCTGTTTTGCAATTCGGGGATATCGTCGCGCATGAAAATAAGAATAGCAAATTATGCAAAAAGTCCAAATGCGTAAATATAAATTGTCTTTTTGACAAATATACTATTTATCTGTATTCTTCTTATATCCTGTTACCTGCCGGCAGGGGCGTGGCATGGCAGCGCCGGTTTTATGTGGAATAATATTGCCAGTCCGAAGGGTAAGGCGACTGTCGTAAATGTAAACTGGTGAAAATCAATAATTATTCTTTATTTTAAGCTACTGTCGATGACGGAAAAGGACGAAAGAAAAATAATTATCACATGGGTTTAACAAATAAAGCAATACTGGAAAAAGCCAATGCGGCGATCACAAACGGAGATAACGAGGGGTTTCTGGCTTACTGCACCGACGATACGGAATGGGTATTCGTCGGCGACAGGACCCTGCGGGGCAAGGAAGCCGTCAGGCAGTACATGTCCGAAGTCTACGTGGAGCCGCCGGTGTTTCATGTCGACCACCTCATCGCCGAAGGCGAATTTGTGACGGCGGTGGGCAACATCAGCTTCAAAGCCGATGACGGGAAAACGATACATTACGCCTACTGCGACGTGTGGCGGTTCCGCGATGGCAAGATGGCTGAATTAAAGGCTTTCGTGGTAGAGACGGGGTCATGATGAGAGCCCGTCCCTGATAGCTTTCTGCAATTGTTTGTTATTGGACTTTGCAATGACGATTTCCCTGCATTGATTGAACTGCGCGAATGATCTGATCGCTTCCACGAGCTTAGCGGTCATCGGCGGGGTGAATGACACCGGCTCAAAATGAAGATTGTGAATCGTAAGCGTGCGGCGTTTCCGGTCGGCCTTGGAATCCATGCGCGCCACGAAGGTGTCGCCTATCAGCACCGGCAGGGAAAAGTAGCCGTACTTCCGCTTTGCCTGCGGCACAAAACACTCTATCTGGTAGTCGAAATCAAAGAAGTCTTTTAAACGATGCCGGAGCACATTTAACGTATCGAACGGGGATAGGATAAAAGCATCTTCGCTCAGGGTGATTTTTTTCTTTTTATAGGCCGGCAACATATACAGGGGCGCGGTGTTGAGCCCTTCCACACTGACGCGGCACACTTCTCCTTCTTCCACCATCTTTTCCAGTACTGTTTTTACCTGGTTGTCTTTGGCATAATGTGCACGCCAGGAGATGTCTTTCACGTAGGCTATCCCCAGCGACTGCAGCGAGCGCCGGATCACATGCCGGGCAAATTCTTCCGCAGTGGGCGGAGTGGTGTCAATATCACCCGGTAACAGGTTGGCGGGCAGGTCATATACTTTATGGAAATTCTCCTGTCGTGTACACATGAGGCTACCGTCGAGGAAAAGCCGTTCGAGCGCCAGCTTCGCCGGGCGCCAGTCCCACCAGCCGGTGCTGGCCACCGGGCGGTCGTTTTCAAAATCCTTTACCATCAGCGGGCCTTCCCGGCCTATCCTGTCCAGCACCTTGTTCATCAGGTTGATCTCCGGCTGCGTCAGCGGTTTTCTCCGCGATAAAAAGCCTTCCTTCACCGGTAAGGAGAAACGGTATTCATGCATGGGAATATAGCCGGTACCGTAAGTGAAAAATTCAAAGATCCGTCCATCCGCCTGCAGCTCATCGATCCATTCTGGTTTATAGTCGGGCACGCGTGATGCTATCGCATGATGGTGCGCCCGCTCTACTACATAGTTGGTATCGATCTGGATAAAACCAAAGTGATCGATGAGTTTATATACGGCCTCAATGCCTTTTCCGAACTGCGCGGGCTTTGCCAGCCCTGCAGCATGAAGGATGATTTTTCTTGCTGCTTCGTTGGTAAGCGTGTGTTGCTTCATAGTAAAAACAAAATAATGAAAAACACCCCATCTTTCCATGACCTGCATTAAATTATTGTAAACAGCTACTACTTTGTCATTCATACCGGAGCTTTGCCGTTGCATTATAAACACCTAACTGTAAGCAGGATGCGCGGACCAGATAGCAAAAAAGAGCAGCAAAGCCGGCCTCATTTTGACGAAATCTATGAACTGTACTGGAGAGAGTTGTATGAGACCGCCTGCAGGCGCGTGTCTGCGCCGGATGCGGAAGATATCCTGCAGGAGGTGTTCCTGTCATTGCTGAAGAACCCCGCTGTCATCGAAAACGAAGGCTCGGTCCGGGCTTACCTCCATAAAGCCCTGAAAGGAAAGATCATCGATTTTTACAGGAGAAGTTTACTGAAAGAAGCTTTTGAAAGGAACGCTGCGTTTACGGCTCCCCGTTACAGTACCCACCCCGACGCCCGCCTGATGCATAAAGAACTGGAGGTGCTGTTGGAAAAAGAAATCAGCAGCATGCCGGAGCGGATGCAGACCGTTTTCCTGATGAGCCGTAAGCAGCTGCTCTCCAATGAAGAAATTGCGCATGAACTGTCTATCTCACACCAGACCGTGCGTAACCAGATCAGCGCGGCCATCAAAAGAATACGCCGGGCCCTCTATCAATACGACCTCGCCAATAACGCCGGCACACAAATGGTCCTCGCGGTAACAGCGGCGTTGTTGACCCGCTACTGATCAATGTTACCTTAATGTTAAGCCTGAAAATGCACCGGTACATTCATAATCGTTGTACGAGTATGTTCATAAAGACCGCAGGTGAACAAACGCGAATTACTTGAATTACTCCAGAAAGAAGTGCAGGGAAACTGCAGCCCGGAAGAGATGGCCCGGCTGGATGCCTGGTATGCTTCCTTCGATCATCGGGCGAAGCCGGCGTTCAGCAATGAAGCGGAAGCTGAACTGGTACGCGCCCGGCTGCGCGACCGTATCTACCGGCAGATCACAGCGGACATGCCGGACCTGCCCGCACCGGTACAACCACGGAAGATTGGCCTGTTTTTCCGCATAGCCGCAGCGGTATTGGTGTTGCTGGGCCTCGCAGGCGCGGTGTACTTTTTCCGGCCGCACAAAACGGCGCCTCCACAGGCCGCAACTTTACTCAGCAGCGCTTCCCCCACAGGTAAATTATTGAAAGTAACACTGACCGACGGGAGCGAGGTATGGCTCAACGCCGGCAGCACCCTCAGCTATCCTGCTGCATTCAACGGACCATGCCGCGATGTGTACCTGAAAGGCGAAGCGTTTTTCGAGGTAGCCACCCTGCCGCAACAGCCGTTTGTGGTACATACCGATACCATCAGCACCGTTGTGCTGGGCACCTCTTTTAATATCAAAGCCTATCCCGAACTGGGCAATATCCGCATCAGCGTGGCGACAGGGAAAGTGGGCGTTGTCAGCGGAGGAAATACACTGGCCACGCTGTCGCAGGACCAGCAGCTGACCTACGACAAACCGCAGCATACCTGGCTGACGGAAACAAAAGAAGCCGGTTCGGCCAACGCCTGGAAGGAAGGGCGTATCCACCTGGACGGCGTTTCGTTCGATGAGCTGGCGGCCATACTGGAACACAACTTCGGCCATCGGCTGCAAACCGGCAGGACAGACATCCGCAAAGTCCGTTTTTCCATGAACATCATCACCAGCCATCAGATTGAAGACGTGATGCGCATCGTATGCGGCATGACACAATCACGCTACCGCATCCGTGAACAGGTAATCACTATTTATTAGTCATGTGACCATAAAAAAACGGAAGCTGCTGAAACAACTTCCGTCATCATTCAACGCGGTGTTCAGTTCCCGGGAAGGTCTGTGAATGCCGCTGTATCTAAACAGTTTATCACCATTTAAACGATTCGAAATTATGAAAAAAAACCTTTCGGGGTCCATTAAACATCTTATGAGAGTTTCTGTACTTCTGCTGGGAGTGATAGTGGCCGGAACGCTTTGCCTGCAGGCTGCTACCGGCGCCGCCCAGGACCTGGGCCATATACGGCTGCAGATCCGGTTGAAGGGCAAAACACTGGCTGCTGCCATATCGGAACTGTCGGCCGCCAGCAAACTGTCCTTCGCATTCGACAAGGCTGCGCTGAGCGAAAAAAACGTCCCTGAAACCAGCTTCAACAATGTAGCGCTGAGCGATATCCTCCACTGTTTGTTGCGCAACAGCGGTTACCGCTATGAAATCATCCATCAGTCGGTCGTGATCGTCAAAGAGGTAAAACAGGTAAAGATCAACCCGGGGAAGATCACCGGGAAGGTGACCGATGAAAAAGGCGAGGCGCTTCCCGGCGCCAGCATCCGCATTCCGGAACTGAACAAAAGCACCGTCAGCGATGGCGACGGTGCTTTCAGCCTCACCGTCGATCCCGGCGAGTATACCGCGGAGATAAGCTTCATTTCCTTCGCTTCCAGGCGCATCATGAAAGTGCAGGTAGAAGAAGGAAAGGCCCGGGAGCTGTCTGTTGTGATGAAGCAGGCTTCCAGCGCATTGAGTGAAGTGCTGGTAGTGGGCTACGGCACTCAGGAGAAAAAAGATATCACCGGCTCGGTAGGCTCCGTGGCCGGCGATCAGATCAGCAACAGGACCGTCGGCAGCCTGGACCAGGCGCTGGTAGGCAAGGTGGCAGGGCTGAGCGTTTCCAACAACTCCGGCGCCCCCGGCACGGGTATGATGATACGCGTCCGCGGCGTAGGGACCATCAACAACAGCGATCCGTTGTACGTGGTAGATGGTAACCCGTTCGGTAACATCAACAACCTCGACCCGGAGGACATCCAGTCGGTAGAGATACTGAAAAGCGCATCGGCCGCCGCCATCTACGGCTCCCGCGGCGCCAACGGCGTGATGCTGGTAACGACCAAAAAAGGCAGCGCCGGCGCCATGAAAACAGACCTGCATACGTTTACCGGCATGCAGAGCGTCTATAAAAAACTCAGGCTGACCAACGCCGCCACCTACGCGCGGTACTATAATGCCGCCCTGAAATCCGGAGGACTGGCGCCCGTGTTTGACAACCCGGACAGCTACGGCGATGGCACCGACTGGCAGGACGCCGTTTTCAGGACAGCGCCGGTCAGCAAATATGAAGTCGCTTTCTCCGGCGGAAAGGAAGGCTCTGTATATCGTATGAGCGCCAGCTACCTGAAACAAAATGGAACTGTGATAGGCACAGACTACACCAAAACAGGCGTATCGCTGAACAGCACCCACCAGTTGAAACGCTGGCTGAAATTCGGGGAAAACCTCAATTACGCCTTCACCACCCGCAACAGTATCTCCGACTACGACAGCGATGCCAGGGGCATCATCAGCACCGCCCTCCAGATGTCGCCCACCGTACCGGTGAAGAATGCCGACGGCAGCTACGGCGTATCGCCCTTTGCCAATACCTACAACCCGGTTGCCGCCGTAGAGAATATCCAGCGCCTGAACAAAAGATGGTTGCTGATGGGTTCTTTCTACGCACAGGCAGACCTCCTGCCCGGACTGAATTTTAAATCACAGTTCAATATCAATGTGGGCAATGGCCGCAACCGTTCCTATATCCCTGTATATTATGTCAGCAACTCACAGAAAGAAGATGTGAGCAGTCTCGAGGAAGAAGCTTCCAATGGTATGGACTGGGCCTGGGAAAACACCCTGAACTACAACCGCAGCTTTGGAAAACACCATATCGACGGACTCCTGGGCGTAACCGCGCAGCATTCGTATGATTCGTATATCCGTGCCTACGGACAGAACCTGCCGGCAGATGCCAGTCTCACCCGCTCGCTCCAATACCTCGACCTCGCCTCGTCCGGCATGAACGTAGGCGGTGGCGGCGATGAATGGGGCATGCTGTCTTATTTCGGCCGCGTGAACTACAGCTACCGCAATACCTACCTCGCCACCGTGAACATACGCCGCGACGGTTCTTCCAAGTTCGGCGCCAACAACCGCTTCGGTACTTTCCCTTCTTTCTCGCTGGGATGGCGCCTGTCCAACGAGCCTTTCCTGCGTGACGTGAAATTCATCAACGACCTCAAACTGCGCGGCGGCTGGGGTTCCCTGGGCAATGAAAGCTCCTTGTCTACCAGCGCTACAGTGTCCACACTGAAAGTAAACATCCCTTATCCGTTTGGCCGCGGCAAAGAACAGGAGGTCCTGCTCGGCGCCACACCCTCCAGCATCGGTAACATGGACCTGAAGTGGGAGTCTACTACGGAAACAGATCTCGGCCTGGATGCAACTTTATTCGATAACCGCATCACTATCGGCGCAGACTATTATCACCGCGCTACTTCCGGCATCCTGGTGCGCCTGCCTATCCTGGCTTCTGTAGGCGTATCCGAAGCGCCTTATGTCAACGGCGGGAATGTCGTCAATAAAGGTTGGGAGTTCACGCTCGGCTTTCACAGCAACCGCAAAAAGCATTTCGGTTATGACATCTCCCTGAATTATTCGATCAACCGCAATGAAGTGACCAGCCTGATGAACGACGGCGCCGCCTTCTATGCGGGCGAAATCACCAGCGGCGTGCGTGTAAGTAAAACGATGACGGGTCATCCTATCGGCGGTTTCTTCGGCTATGTGACAGACGGTATCTTCCAGAACCAGAAAGAAGTGAACGATGCCGCGAAGCAACCCGGTGCAGCGCCCGGCGACATTCGTTACAAAGACCTGAACGGCGACGGGGTGATCGACGACAAAGACCAGACCTACATCGGCAGTCCGTGGCCTACCCGTATCTATGGCCTTTCCGCTGCCTTCTGGTATAAAAATTTTGATCTTAACTTGACCCTCAGCGGCCGCGGTGGAAACCAGGTATATACCGGCTGGAAACACTATACCAATTCGTCTGGTATCTCCAACTACTTCGCGCCGGACAAAGAGCAGTCCTGGACCGGCGAAGGCTCCTCCAATATGCAGCCCCGCGTAACGATCCTCGATCCCAACAACAACATGCGCCCATCCGACCGCTTCATACAGAACGGCAGCTTCCTCCGGCTCAACAGCCTGCAGCTGGGCTATTCGCTGCCACAGCCGCTGCTGAAGCGGTGGGGCATCGCTAAGGTGAGGGTGTATGCAGGAGGCGAGAACCTGTTCACTATCACGAAGTATGACGGCTTCGATCCGGAAGTGGGCATGCGCGACGGTAACGACGGCGATCCGCTCGACGTGGGCATCGACCGCGCTTACTACCCGCGTCCGCGCACGCTTTCCGTTGGCCTGAATGTAAACTTTTAATACCGAAAATATTTGATGTCATGATGATGAAACGAATAGGGATAACGATGCTTTTACTCGCAGCCGGCGCTTTTTCCGGATGCAATAAATTACTGGAGATAGAACCGCACGGCCGGCAAACCACCGCCACTTTTTTTACCACGCCGGCCACGGCCCGGCAGGGGCTGATCGCGGCTTACAAGGCGCTGCAGTCCAACTACCGCACGGGTTACCCGGGGTATGTGAGATGGGTTTTCGGAGATGTGTGCTCCGATGATGCCAGGGCTAACGGTGGTGACAACCCGGATATGATCCAGGTGGAATTTTTTACGGCCAACGCCACCAATCCTTTCTATGAAAACGCCTGGTCTACCTTGTACCAGGGCATACACGCGGCTAATATCGTGATCGAAAAAGCTCCCGGTGTCAAAGGGATGGATGATGCCACGAAAAAAATATATGTGGCGGAAGGCAAGTTCCTTCGCGCGTATTATTATTTCAACCTGGTACAGATCTTTGGCGGCGTACCGCTGATGCTGAAAGAAATGCTGACCGATTACAACATCCCCAGGAACAGCAAAGAAGAGATATGGCGGCAGATAGAATCCGACCTGCTGGACGCCGAGCCTGCGCTGCCGGAGAAAAGCACGCAGGAGAAAGCAGACTATGGTCGCGCTACCAAAGGCGCTGCACAGGCTTTGCTGGCCCGTGTATACCTCATGCAAGGTAAATTCGCCGAAACGGAAATATGGACGAAAAAGATCATCGATTCAAAGCAGTACAGCCTGGACCCGGTGTACTATCACAACTTCACCATCGACGGGGAGTATGGCGTGGAGCCCATCTTCGAAATCAATTTCCAGTACGATGCCCGCTTTTATGATGAAGAAGGCTCCGGCGACGGCGATGGCAGGACCCGCGGACCGTTGTCCTACGGCTGGTGCTACGACAATCCTACGCAGGACCTGGTAGACGCTTTCGAGCCCGGCGATCCCCGTAAGAAAGCGACCGTGTATAAAACCGGCGATGTGCTGCCGGATGGCACCATCGGCAATACCGGCACCAGCGCTACCGGTTACCTTTGTACGAAATATCTCATCCTGAAAAACGAAATGCCGGACCAGCCAAAAAGTTCCGGGAAAGACCAGATCGTTTTCCGCCTGGGGCATATACTACTGTGGTATGCGGAAGCGGCCAATGAAAACGGCCACCACCGCGAAGCGCTGCAGGCGCTGAACCAGGTGCGGGCGCGCGCCAGGGAAGGGAACACGCAGCTATTACCGGATGTGACCACAACAGACAAGGAACAGCTGCGGAAGGCTATCTGGCAGGAACAACGGGTGGAATACGCAACGGAAGTATTCCGTTTCTATGACCTGGTACGCACTAAAAGAGCAGCGAAAGTGCTGAATGATTTCGCTAAAAAATACAATAGTCAGAAAGGCGCTTCCTTTAAG
Organism: Chitinophaga oryzae; assembly: GCF_012516375.2. Lineage (NCBI taxonomy): Bacteria > Pseudomonadati > Bacteroidota > Chitinophagia > Chitinophagales > Chitinophagaceae > Chitinophaga > Chitinophaga oryzae. The sequence continues at coordinate 5,931,281 of NZ_CP051204.2, read as the reverse complement.
GAAGGGGTGAACGAGATCTTCCCCATCCCACAATCGCAGATCAACCTGAGTCAGGGAGTGCTGACACAAAATCCGGGATTTTAAAAACAGACGTTGTATTTTATACGATAAAAGAACTACATGAAAAGATACGTTATCGCCGCAGCGTTCCTTTTGCCGGTGCTGGCCATATCCTGTAAACAGCCTGCGCCAGCGGAGGAGGCAAAGGAAGCATCTCCCCGTAAGATCAAAAACATCATCTTTATGGTGGGCGATGGCATGGGCACTACGCAGATCTATGCCGGCCTGACGGCCAACAAAGGCTCGCTGAACCTGGAGCGGTTTAAATGCATCGGTTTCTCCCGCACCAACTCCGCCAGCAATTATATGACGGAATCGGCGGCCGGAGCTACCGCTTTCTCTATCGGGCAGAAGACCTATAACGGCGCTATCGGGGTGGACAGTGCGGGCAATCCGCAGCCTACTATCCTGGAGATCGCGAAGCAACACGGACTGTCGACCGGCATCGTGGTCACCACCGATATCACTGACGCCACGCCCGCCACCTTCGCAGCCCATCAGAAACAGCGGGAAATGCAGGCGGAGATAGCAGCAGATTATATTAAGTCGGACGTAGATGTGCTGATCGGCGGCGGCCGCGAACATTTCGACCAGCGGAAAGACGGTCGCAACCTGCTTACGGAGTTCGTACAGAAAGGTTACCAGGTAAAACATACGACCGCCGACGTTGAACAGGTGAAACAAGGAAAGCTGATAGGCCTCATCAAAGAAGAAAGGGTAGCCGTAAGGGGCGATCAGCTGGCACGTACAGCCAATGCTGCCCTGCAGTTGCTGCAGCAAAATAAAAAAGGCTTTTTTCTCGTGGTGGAAGGCTCCAAAATAGATGACGGCGGGCATGCCAACGACCTGCAGTATGTCACCGAAGAAGTGATCGATTTCGATAAAGCCATCAAGGCCGCGCTGGATTATGCAGAGAAAGACGGAGAGACACTGGTGATCGTTACTGCCGACCACGAAACCGGCGGGCTTACCATCGCGGAAGGCGACCTTAAAACAGGTAAGATCAGTGGTAAATTTTCCACCGATGACCATACCGGGGTGATGGTGCCGGTATTCGCCTATGGGCCGGGCGCAGAGGCGTTCATGGGTATTTATCACAACAATGCCATCTTCCGGAAATTTATGGAAGCATTAAAATTCTGAATGGCCTTTAACTGAAATGAAAAATCCCCGGAAAGCGCTTTTCCGGGGATTTTTTTATGGACATTATATTCGCGGCCGGTATGCCGGGAAACACTTATTTCCGTGTCAGCGCCGTTCCTTCGAAAACCACGCCGGGCCATCCATGCGCCATAAACTGACGGATATTCTGATGATCTTCCCCATCCGGATGGTGGAGCACCGCTTGATAATGTTCGGCGAACAGGTAAAGGGTATCTTCTTTGGAAAGACCGTTCAACTGCGCGAAGGCGAAGACCTTGGCGCTTCCCTGGTTCTGGGTGGCTTCGTTATAAGCGCCTCCGTTTTTGAAGGCGGTGGGCTGGTGGTGGTACTGGCTTTCTATGAATGCGATCACGTCTTTAAAGAGGATAGTTTGCTCTTTCAGTTGTCCGATCAGTGTAGTCAATTGTTCGTTCATGCAGAATAGTATTTAAAAAATGGTATGTGTTATTCGTCGGTGTCGGGTGTTTCTTCCAGCTGGTCTTTCTCGCTGCCTCTGCGGAGTTTTACTGAAGGGTTGCTCTGTGTGCCTGTCACATTGAATGGGATGCCCAGGATACCGAACGGCGGCAGGCCGAGGCGGCCTTTCAGGTTTAACCGGCCGTCCATGCTTACCTGCCCTTCAAAGCGCGGGCGGAAGCCTGCTATCCGCAGTTTGGTCCGCTCTATGGTGATGATGTTATTGCTGATGCTGGATTTGATGTCTACCCTGGAGACGTCCGGGTCCCGGATGTCCGATTTGCCGGTGGACTGGCTGACGGCGTTCATCAGCCTGAAACCTTTGAGTTTGATCTTCTTCACAGACAGGACGCCGCCGCCTTTCAGGGAAGGGTAAACGGGGCTCATATTGCCATCCAGTTTACCGGCGAGGCGATAGTCGAGGCCTACGATACCGCTGGCACTGGCAGCTGAACTGGCCATGTCCCGGAAGATTTTAATTTCGTTATAAGCGCGCCGGATGTCGAATTCCTTTGCGGTGATGTGATAGTCGAAAGTGGCCCGCTGTGGCTGCGTTGCGGCATAGGTGGCGTCCATCTCCACCGGCGCGCCGATGATGTTGAACCCGGTTTTGTTGAGGGCTACTTTGCCGCTGTCCAGTACTACCTGTCCGTGGAAGCTGTCGATGTTCATGCCTTTGAAGCGGATCCTGTCCGCTGCAGCGTTGAGCGTAAGCGCCAGGTTGGACGGCAGTACGATCACACCGGAAGGACCGGCGGTTTTAGCCGGAGCGGTGGTAGTGGCGGGAGTGGCATTGGCCATCAGTTCATCTACCAGCACATAATTGCTTTTGAAATCGAAGGTGCCGTGCAGTGTTTGGTTTTTCTGCGTGAGATAACCAATGACATTGCTTAAGAATCCGTTCATGGTAAGCTTCGACTTACCATAGGTAGCGATGAAGGTATCAAACCACATCTTATCCTGGTCGAACCGGAAGATGCCGTTGCTGATGTAGAAGGGGAGGGGGAACATGTCCGAGTGAAGCACGACGTCCTTCACGGTCATGGTGCCGCGGTTGTTTAGTTTGCCATAGCGCCCGGCCACGGCGTCTGCCTGGGTACCGCTGAGCGCCAGGTTGGTTTTGATGAAACCTTTCACATCGTAGCCCTGTATAGCGAATACTTTATAGATAGCGCCCAGGTCGATGGTGCCGTTGGAGGTGATATTGTATCGCAGGTTGTCAAAGTTGCCCAGGTCTGCTTTCAGCAGAAAAGGTTGTCCTTCGAATTCAAACGCAATTGGTTTCACGTTCATGTTCAGCGAACGGAGAGTGCCGGTGGTATTGGTGATGGTGGCGTCCACATTGATCTTTTGAATGGGCCTCGGGTAATATTTTGTCTGCAGGGCGCCGTTGTCCATGGTCAGCTTCGCGGTGGTGACGGGGAACAGTCTTTTGGCCGGTACATAGCTGCCTTTGGTGTTGATGTCCACATGCAGGGCGCCGCTGACGTCCAGGCTGTCCATGGGATAGAACTGTCTGACGTCGGCCAGCTGTAAAACAGAAGCCAGTTGCGCGTCTATGACAGGCGCCTGGGCGTTGCTGAAACGGAAGTATCCTTTGATATAGTTGCTGAGCAGGTTGGCGTTGAGGTTGTCGATATTAAAACGGGTGTTCGCCAGGTTGTTGTCCGGGCAATTGGCTGTTATCCCGAAGCTGATATTTTTAAGGCCTTCCGGCAGCGCGGCCAGTTTAAAATAGCCGTCGCGGAAGCTGGCCTTGAGATCGAAGGACGGGATACTGCTGATGACGGTATCCGGTCGTTGTTTGGGGCCACGGTCCACGATGCGGGTGGCATAGGGGCCGTCGGCCAGCAGGTGTGCTTCCAGGCGGCCTTTCAGGTCGAAAGACTGCCAGCCCATGGCTTTGCTCCATTTCTCCAGGTCGATGTCTGTGTTTAATTTGACATGGATGTCCGGTGTTTTCAACCCTTTTACCCGTATCACAGAACTGAAATAATCTTTATCAATGTTGAAGAAGATAGAGTCTACATTCAGGTATAAGCTGTCTGTGTTGAGCCCCGCGAGCCTGGACTGAAAATTCAGGAACAGGTTTTTTACCGGGGCCGGCGCCTTCGGATTGCTGATCACACCATCACGTACCTGCATGTTAAAAGTCAGGTTGGGCATGGTGTTGGTTTCGGCGATATATTCGCCGATCAGGCTGGCGTTAACGTCTGCGGTGCCGTCTATATTGGTATGCTGCATCCAGGTTAGATATTCAGGCGGCAGTGCGCCAAAGATAGCATGCAGGCTGGATTCCATGGAGCTAAGACGGAAGTCCATTTTATAGCCGTTCTTCATGAAAGCGAAAGCGCCTTTCAGGCGTACCGGCAGTTCATTTATTTTCAGGTCGTTCTTTTCAAAAATAAAATCAAGCGAGTTGGTGTTGATTTTGGTGATCAGCTCTCCGTTCAGTTTTTTAGACAGGATATAGGAGGTGCCACCATAATTGAAGTCCAGCGAACCGATGTTGATCCTGGAATAGAGATCAAAGACTGCTTTGGAAAGGTCCCCTTTGCCCACATAGTTTACGTCCTTCGCTTGTACGTACATGGGGAGCGACTGGTCATCGTAGATAAGGTGACAATGATCGATCTGTATCCGCTCTATTTTCATGGAGGCGCTGCCGCTGTCTGGTTTGCTGGCGGTGCCGGCAGGCGCGCTTTTGTACACGTTGTAGTTAGGGTGTCCGGAAGAATCCACCATGATATGGATTTTCCCGTTGGTCAGAAATATTTCATCGATGGTGATGGCGTCGGAGAATACGCTTTTCAGGTTTACCCCCAGGGCCACTTCTTTGCCGGCTACCAGGGTGTCTTGCCGGAAGGGCGCCCCGCCTTTCAGGCTCACGTCATACAGCGTCAGTGTCAGCGACGGGAAGTGGTTAAAGAAAGATAGCCGTGCCCGGGAGAAATTGAGCTCGCCCGTGATGCTGTTGTTTGCCCAGGTTTTGATTTTACCGGATACCGCATCGGGGAAAAGGAGAGGTAATAAAAACAACAGCGCAACAATTGCAGTTATAGATATGGATATAATTTTTAATGTTTTTAATGCAACTTTTTTAATGAAGGCATTACGCATAGCGATCCGGGTATATATTAAAGCTTTGCCCTTGTATGGGATGCATACGCCAGGCAGTTTTATTGTGGTTACGTGGGCGAAGGTAGCTCTTCTTTTCAAGATAATAAATCAAGTTGTCGGATTTGTACTAGTTTGTAAGTACTGCCTTTCACTACCTTTGCCAGGTATTTAATGTGACCGGTATGATGCCCTGTTTTCTCAAAATACAATGTATCCCGTAAGAACAGACGCCTGGACCTGAAAAAATCAGTAATAAGTTCAAAAGATCCTATGCACATATGTATTTGCGTTAATCCGTTGAAAAGTCCGTAAGGTCTTTTTTGTCACTTTATTAGTCGTGTTTCTATTCGTTGACCCGATAGGATATAGTCTACTGTTATTATTTATCAATTTATCGCTTCATTACTATGAAAAAGACAATGTATGCATTGCCGCTGCTGATGCTGGCATTTGCAGTGTCCTGTAAAAAGGACGTCCGTGAAACCAGTGCAGGAAACTCCGAAACGACCGGAAAGGCTGGTTTTACCAATGAAAATAACCAGTTCCGGTTCATGAAAAAATTTCCCCTGCCAGATACCGGCGTTCAGGTAAAAAGTTCAGATCCTATGGCTAGGGGTACCAACTGTACGGTGCAAACGGTGACAAAGACCGCAGGTTATGACGAGAACATTTTACTGAATCCCAATTCCGATATTATCTACATTGGGTCCCTGATTAAATCGGAAACGATCAACAGCGGTGCTTATACCCCCTTACTTAACGTAACAAGGAAACCCATCACGATGTCGGTGTCGTTGCAGGGCGTACAGGGATCGGTAGCTAAAACCTATCTTCCCAGTGTATCTGCCCAGCGTACTGCCTTAAACGACATCCTGAACCAGAAGATCACCGGCGATCAGCCTTCTGAAGTAAGTATGGAAGTAAACCAGGTGTACAGTGAAGATCAAATGAAACTCACTATCGGAACGAAGTTTGAATACAGTAAGATCGCCAGTGCCACCGCAAATTTTGACTGGAGTGAGGCGTCCCAGAAAACCCATGTTGTAGCCAAGTTCTTACAAGTCTACTACACCGCTGATATTGATATCCCAAATGACGGCAAGCTGATCGAAGATGACCCTTCCAAATTTGGCCCGTACTCTCCGGTCTATGTATCTTCCTGTACTTATGGAAGAGTGGGGCTCTTTTTCCTGGAATCATCCAAATCACAGAAAGAAGTGAAAGCCGCATTGACAATTGCTTACAAAGCTGCTGTAACTTCCGGGAGTATTGAGGTTACAACAGAGGTTAAAAACATACTGAACGAAAGCACCATTAAGGTATATACAAACGGCGGCTCTGGTGCTGACGCTGTTAAGGCCATAGCCGGGTATGAGGAGTTTGTTAACTTTATCAAACAGGGCGGCAGGTACAGCATTAATTCCAGAGGTGCTTTATTGTCGTATAAGCTGCGGTACCTCAGTGATCACAGCATAGCCAGGACAGTGCTGACTTCCACTTATAATGTTCGTACCTGTGACGAGACAATTTCCCAGCTCTATAGTTTTCGTAACGACCAGGATGGTGATCACTATATCGGATTCGTTCCCAATATGGACTCTTACTGGACTTACGAAGGACCGGCTTTCAAAGCGCATAGGATGGCAGTAGACGGCGCATATCCTGTTTATTGTTATTCCAGACGTGCCAATGGAGAGCACGTATTTTCAATGGGAGGTACTCCGGATGGCAGCGGCTGGATCTCTGAAGGTGTTGCTTTTTACGCCTATAAAACGCAGGTGGAAGGTACGGTACCCATCTATGAGTTTTACAGTGCTTCCGGTACAAACCACTATTATACCCCCGCCAGTACGATCGGCAGCTATCCCGGGTATTGGACCGAGAGAAGAGGCGTAGCGTTTTATTTATTTCCTAATCAGTAGCAAGCAGTTTAACGGTTATAGGATACAGCACTGCCGGATTTCCGGTAGTGCTGTATTTTTTTGAAGAATGGATACAAAAGTGAAGGCTTGTATTATTTTTCTTCCGGTAGCCTGTCTGTCTGGTTTTTCCTGCGGTTAAACCGGTACACCACATTGCCCGTGTAGATAACCCCTTCCCGCTGGCTGCGGGTAGAAAGGGAGTACGCCGGCACGTCCATTTCCTGTAGCAGGATATTGGAATTGAAGATGTTGTTGATGCTGAAGGCGACCGACATCCGGTCGCCAAACAGGTCTTTGGAGAAACCGATGTTGGCGCGGTATTGTTCTGCTGTGGTCACCTGTACTTCCTGCCGTCTGCCGCGATAGGTGAAGCTGCCGTCTATGTTCACAATTTTGGGAAACCGCATACCGGAGCGGATAGTGGTGAACCACGTGGTGTTGTCGGCGGAATAGGCTTTGCCGGCATATTCCCCGCGCTGGGAGTAGGAATACCAGTTGATGTCCCAGGACAGGCGCCACCAGCCATAGGGGCTGTAGGTGGTGGTCATGTCCAGCCCGTAGCGGTTTTCGTTGCCCATATTGGCCCATGTCCGCACAAAAGTGCCGTCGGCCTGCGGTTCGATCACCGCGTCAAAATAATTGGTCGTGTATTGGTAATAGATGCCGGGGTTCACGGTCAACTGCCCGGTTTTCTTCAGCAGCGCCAGTTCTGCCACATTGGTGTACATCGGGTCCATATTGGGATTGCCGCGCTGGAGAAACCGCTGGTCTGACAAGCCGGAGAAGGTGTTCAGCTGCCAGAATTTGGGCCGGTTGATCCGGCGGCTGTAACTGGCCTGCAGGCTCCAGTCGTGCCGGAAGCTGTACTGTAAATGCAGGGTGGGGAACAGGTTGATGTACTGTTTATGTTTGCCGACCGTTTGTTCCCGGTCGCTGATACGGATGCTGGACAGCTCGCTGCGCAAGCCCAGCTGGGCATCCAGTTGCTTCCATTTCCGGCTGTACTGCGTATAGGCGGCATAGATATCCTCGTCATAAAAAAGCTTGTTGTTATTGCCGTCGAGCAGTTTTCCGTTCTGCGCGGCGGAATATTCGCTGCGGATGGCGCGCCACTGGCCACGGACGCCCATTTCCAGCTGCCCGGCTTTCAACGGTGTCTTATAATCGCTTTGCAGGTAGATGTCCTTGCTGCTTTCGATATCCCGGGTAATGATGTTCAAAGGGCCAGGCTGGCCGCCGGATTGCCGGATGTCCTGGTTTTCGTCGTCATTCCAGAAATCGTACTGTACATACGTGGTCCATTTTCTGCCGGGTTGTTTAAAGGTACGGGCGTAGTTCAGTTCCAGTTCATTGAATATCTGCGGCTCGCGATAGATCTCCTGCCGGCTGACGGAACTGTCGGACGTGCCATGTGCATTAAAGTAGTTGTAAGAAAAGTCGTTGGTATCATGGTTGTCCCGTTTGGTCCGGAAGTAGCTGGCGGTAAGTGTGTTTTGCTCGTTGAGATAAAAATCCGTTCCGAAGTAGAGGTTGACGCTGTTGGAATTTAAGTCGGCGCGGTTATGCTGCCGCAGCAGGCTGTACGGATTTTTGTTGACACGCACCAGGTCTTCCCGCAGAAGTAATGTCTGATCGCGGACGCCGATATTGGTGAACAGGTTAACGTGTTGTGTTTTGTAGCTGGCGTTGAGGTTGGCGGTGTTGTTTCTCGGACTGGCGAGACCGGCCTGCAAAGATGCGTTGAATCCCTGCGCGGCATTTTTTTTCAGGATGATGTTGATAATCCCTGCGCTGCCCTGTGCTTCGTAAGCCGAGGATGGGTTGGTGATCACTTCTATTTTTTCGATGTTACCGGCCGGGATCTGTGCCAGTCCGTTGTTCTGCGTCTGCATAGACGGCTTTCCGTTGATGAGTATCCTCACGTTCTGGTTGTCGCGCAACGATACGTTGCCCTGTATATCCACGTTCACCGCAGGCACATTGTTCAGAATATCTGTAGCGTTGCCGCCTTTGGAGAGGATGTCTTTACCCACGTTGAACACTTTTTTATCTGTTTTTAGTTCGATGGTGGATTTTTCGCCCTGTACCTGCACGGTGGCGAGTTGTTTAACATCGTCTGCCAGGGTGATATTTCCAAGGTCGGTATCTTCCTGCAGGATGACTGTCCGGGAATGCGCGACGAAATTAAAAGCCCACGTACGAAGCGTATAGCTGCCTGCCGGCAGGCTCAGCTGGAAGTTGCCGCTGGCGCCGGCCGCAGCGGGGAACTTTTTAGTGGAGTCGCGCTGCGACTGTAACAATACCATAGCGCCGGTGACGGCTTCTTTAGTGCTGGCGGACATGATCTTTCCTTTCAAAGTATAGGATTGGCTGAAAGCCGGTGTGGCTATGCCAAGGCAGCATAAAACCAGGAATAATTGCTTCATTTGAGGAGTGTTTGCGCAAATGTGAAACAATCCGGAAAGCCGTTTTCAACGGATCGATCAACGGCGGGTTACAGCGTACAGACAGTGGGTAGCAGGGCTAAACCGACGTTCGGATGCGCAAACGCAGCTTTCATACGCGCAACGGTCCTGTTCGTCGACGGTACCGCTAAGAAGACCTGAAGTTTGCTACTTTTATGATCATGCCTTTAATAGAAAAAATCATACTATTCACCCGTAAACACCGCCTCCTGGCGCACTGCCTGTATTGGATGGGGGTATGTACGCTGTCTGCCACCAGGTATGCTACCAGGTACCCCAATGCATCCACCCCGGAGCCGTTCAATAATTTTCTGTTTGTCGGTTTATTCGAGCTGGGAAGCACTGCCCCCATCACCTATTTTCTAGCCTATTGGGTACTGCCGCAGTTATTGACCGGGAAGCATTATTTCAGAACGGTCATCGTATCGCTGACGGTGCTGTACCTGATATCGGCGGCAACGCGGCTGAGCGTGGTGTACGTGCTGGAGCCGCTTATCCGTATAAAGCCTTTCAACCAGGAATCTGTGCTGGTTATTTTTACAGATATGAGCGCCCTGTTCTTTAATTACTTCTTCCAGGCGTTTACCTACGCTTCCGTTTTCATTTTCATCAAACTGCTGAAAGACCAGTACGTGGTGACTAAGCGGGCCATGGAGCTGGAGAAACAAAAGACGGACATCGAGCTAAGTGCCCTGAAGGCGCAACTTAATCCCCATTTTCTGTTCAATACCCTGAATAATATTTACGCGCTGTCCATCCTGCAATCGCCTCAGACATCCCCATCTATTGCCCGCCTGTCGGCCATACTGGATACGCTGCTGTACCGTTCCGATAAAATGTTTGTGCCTGTATCACAGGAAATATCCCTGCTGCAGAACTATATCGAACTGGAAAAACTCCGTTACGACGACCGGCTGGTCATTTCCTTCGAACATCGGGTGGAGCGGGATGTGGCGATAGCGCCCCTGATATTGCTGTCGCTCACGGAGAATGCTTTCAAGCATGGAGCAGGGGAGGATGCAGGCTCCCCGGAGATAAAGATTGTGCTGATGCAGCAGGACGGCCTGCTGAGCTTCATCATCAGTAATACCTTTAAGCAGAAGGTGAACCGGCAGCTGGGCATCGGGCTGGAAAATATCCGTAAACAGCTCGCGCTACTTTACCCGGAATCCCATACATTTGAAACGAGTGCCGCGCAGCGCATATTTACAGCGAAGCTGGAGCTGCGTTTAAATCAGCAGGTGTGAAAATAAAATGCCTTATAACAGACGATGAACCGCTGGCAATAGCATTATTACAGAACCATATCAGCCAGCTCAGTACCCTGGAAGTGGTGGGCGCCTGCTCCAATGCGCTGCAGGCGGCGCAGGAGCTGCGTACCAAACAGGTGGACCTGCTTTTCCTGGACATAAAGATGCCGCAGATCACCGGCATCGAATTCCTGAGGACATTACGGCAGCCGCCGGCAGTTATCTTCACCACAGCCTACCGGGAATACGCCCTGGAAGGTTATGAGCTGGACGTGGTGGACTACCTGCTGAAACCAGTTACCTTCGAACGCTTTTTCAAAGCGGTGGAGCGCTATTATTCCCGCTTTTCTCCCCGGGAAACGACCGTCGTTACCGCACGCCCCGCGCCGAAGGAAGAATATATCTTCCTGAAAACCGGCAACAAATACAATAAAATCCTGACAGATGATATCCTCTATATAGAAAGTGTGAAAGACTATGTGGTAGTGCACCGTGCAGACGGCAGCACTTTTATGGCGAAGTACAAAATCGGCGATATGGAAGAAGAAGTCCGTGACAAACGTTTCCTGCGTATCCATCGTTCGTTTATCGTTAACCTCTCCAGGGTCACGGCTTTCACGTTGCAGGACGTGGAAATCGGGCGGCAGGAGCTGCCCATCGGTAACAGCTACCGGGAATTTGTGTTCAAAGTACTCAAAGAAGGACTATAGGAACAGGGGGCAGGAGCCCCCTGTTATATTTCAGACAGTAGTTGTTTGCCCTGCAACGGCGCCGGCGTGAGTTCGCAATGAATCGCGGCTGTAGCCATCCCGTTTCCTATCAGGCAACCATAGCATGTAGCGATGAAAGGCGCTGATGCCGGTAAAAAACCTATGCGACAATGCGGCAAGGGTAGCTGTTTATTTACCGCCACCTGCTTTGATCAGATCGGCCGGCGTGATCTGATTGCTTAGCAGGTAGCCGAAAGCGTCCCATCGCTTCTCCGGCTGACCGGCAGCGGCTTTGGCATCGATATAGTTTTTGATCAGGTCCTGGCCGTAGTTGTAGTTGATGACATAGCTGCGGTTCTTACGGATGAACTGCAATCCTTTTGCTGCTGCTTCGCTGTTGAGCAGCGTATAGTTCAGCAACCACTGTACCGCGGTGGAGTCAGACATGGTGCCGTTCAGCATGCCCCTGGCCACTTCATTGCGGGCATAATTGAGCCTGCCTTTGATGTCCAGCGCATGGAAATAGGCGGTGATACCGGCGGTGTCCAGGCCTGCCAGCGGTAGCAGTATGTCTCTGGTAAAAGTGGTTTTCTCCTCGCCCGGAAAAGCCAGCTCAATGCCGTAATTGGCGCTGCCTTCCGCAATGAGCGACTGCGGGCTGAAGAGCGGGTATAAGGAAATCTCCGTCCAGCCTTTGTCGTGATACAGGTTTTTTTCGAGCAGCATGTTGTACACATGATGACCGGGATACCCTTCATGGCAGCCGAGATCGATGGCCTTTTCGATAAAAATCTTCAGATCGGCGCTCACCTGGATAAGGCTCTGGTAGTGTCCTTTGTACCAGTTGTAACCCATCCACGGTTTGCCGCTCACATATTCCAGGGTGAAGTTTTCTGTGTTGGGCAGATCATAATGCTGCAGCGTGCGTTTGCGGGCTTCTGCGATGGCTGTTTTAAAAACGGTGTCCAGCTTTTTTTCAGGGATCACGAAGCGGTTGGCCAGCTGCTGGAAGCGTGCTGCTACCGGGCCTTTGCCGGGAAGCAGGCTGTCGAGTTCCGCTATCAGCGACTGGTAATGCGCTTCGGGGTACGCGGGCGCCACCGCGCCGAACAGCTCTTGGGACTCTTCATCAAATGGTTTGTATTCGCCGGAGAATATGCGGATACGGCGGCCGAAAGCAGTGAGCTGCTGCGTGATCCAGTTGGCGCGGATGCGGAGCGTATCATTGTCCGTGGCGGTTGCTGCTTCCTGTAATGCTTTTTTCAGTGTCTCCACTTTTGCAAGGAAGCTGTCTTTCGGAAAGTGGTCCTGTTTGGAGGCGGGCTTCAGGGAGTCGGGCCCGTAGTAGGCGTCTACAAAGTCAGGGTCGTACTGGCCGATATCCAGTCCGAGGCGCACATACTGCGCCGCGAGCCGGTCCAGCTGTTGTTGCCCGCTTTCCTTTGCAGGGCCGTTGTTACAGGCAAACAGCCATAAAAGCGGCAGCAGCCGCAAGGTTTTTTTCATGTATGATAGAATATTTATGATGCAATCAGGTCTTCTATTTCGGTGGCTGTTGTGGCGAATGGACGCCCGAGTATACGGCTGCCGCCGGCGGTGATCAGGAAATCGTCTTCTATGCGTACGCCGCCGAAATTGTCGTAGGCTGCCAGTTTATCGTAGTTGATAAACGCCAGGTGTTTCCCTTCTGCCCGCCAGGCTGCGTTGAGCAGCGGATTGAAGTAGATGCCAGGTTCTATCGTCAGCACAAAACCTTCTTCCAGTTCACGTCCCAGCCGGAGTGATTTCAAACCGAAGTCGGTACTTTTTTTCAGGTGCTCTGTATAGCCGACATACTCTTCGCCGAGGTTCTCCATATCGTGCACGTCCATGCCGAGCATATGCCCGAGGCCGCAGGGGAAGAACAGCGCATGGGCGCCTGCTGCCACGGCTTCTTTGGCGTCGCCTTTCATGAGGCCGAGGGAGATAAGTCCGGCGGCCAGCTGTTCACAGGCCAGCAGGTGTACGTCTTTATATCGTATGCCTGGTCTTACGGCATCGGCGGCGGCTTTATAGGCATTGTACACGATGTCGTAAATTTCTCTTTGAGCGGTGCTGAATTTTTTATTGACGGGGTGGGTGCGGGTGAGGTCCCCGGCATAACGCATAGCGTTTTCCGCGCCGCAGTCGCAGAGTACCAGTTGCCCTTCCCGGAAGGCGGTCTTATGGGGATGGTTATGCAGGAACTGCCCGTTGGCCGTGAGGATAACGGGAAAGGATATATTACCGCCGGCGGCGATGGCCACGGCCTGCAGGCGACCGGCTATCTCCGTTTCCGTTACGCCGGCAGCCGCCAGCTCCATGGCTTTGAGCTGCATATCGATCGTAGTGTTCACGGCTATTTCCATCTCGGCTATCTCCTCGGCGGATTTGATGGCCCGCTGGCGGATGACTGCTTTGATGAGGGCCACGGACATCCGCTGCGCCACCGATGCTACAGGCATGTCCAGCCAGGCGGCCAGCTTCAGCGTATGCTCCGGCCGGTAAGGAGGCAGGTAATGTACCGGGCGTTGTTGCTGTACTGCCTGTGACAGAAAAGCATCCAGCTGCGACAACGGCCTGATGTCGGTAAGACCCGTACGGGCGGCAGCAGAGGCCAGCGTATCTACCGGGCCGGTCCACATGATCTCCTCTACCGTGGCTTCATTGCCGAATAATATCTCCCGGTTGTTATCTATGTCCAGTACAAACGTCAGTCCCGGCCTGTCTATCCCGATAAAATACAGGAAGCTGCTGTCCTGCCGGAAAGGATAAATGTTATCCCGGTAATTCATGCCGCTGTCGTCATTGCCGGCCAGCAAAATAATACCACTGCCCATATCGGACTGCAGCCTGTTTCTTCTGTTGATATAAGTCTCCTTTGCAAACACGTTTGATAATTTAATAATTAGCGGATAGGATCATGTGTTAAAAATAAACAACAAACGCGGATAATACGCCAGGGGGTTAAAATGAGCGAACAGGAGGTTAATAATTGTAAAAGTATTGCCACCCCTGCCATTTATCATTTTATTAACAACAAATGGGTTACATTTACATCCTTACTCATCGGATAGCGTTTTTATCTTTTCATTTATTCTACTGGCATATTTGAGATTTATTCCCGCTTCGCAAATTTCAAATATGATTGTCTTTATTTTTTTCGCTGCCATCTGGTATCTTTCATTGTTCTCACAGACTTTTTTTCAGCACAGATATGCTGCTCACGGCGCATTTAGCATGAGTAAAGGCTGGGAACGTTTTTTCTTTATTTTCACTTATCTCACACAAGGGTCGTCTTATATGAGCCCGCGGGCATATGCTGTAATGCACAGGTTGCACCATGCGCATACTGATACCGAACTGGACCCGCATTCACCTTCCAACTCGTCAAACATCTTTTCGATGATGTGGGATACAAGGACGGTATATCAGCAGATCCTGCATAACAAAATCGAAGTGGAGGCAAAGTACACTAAAAACCTGCCGGAATGGGGTTGGTTTGACCGGTTTGCCAACAGCACGCTTTCCCGGTTGTTATGGGTGGCGGTGTATGTGGCGTTTTTTGTCGTGTTTGCCACCAATCCGTATCAGTACCTTTTACTGCCGATCGTGGTGACAATGGGTGCATTTCATGGCGCCATCGTCAACTGGTTCGCCCATAAATATGGTTACATCAATTTCAAGCTGAGGAATACAGCCATGAATCTGTTATTCGTGGATGTGCTGATGCTGGGGGAATCGTATCATAACAACCACCATAAGCACCCTTCTTCGGTGAATTTCGGGCAGCGTTGGTTTGAGGTAGATCCGGTGTATCATGTTATCAGGCTGTTGTCTTATATAAAAATTATCAGGCTGGGACATCATCAGGAAGAACAACCTGCCCTGTCATAAATAACCGCAAAGCAGCCGGTTAACACATCACGGGATGCGTTGACCGGCTGCTGATAGTTTCAGGAGTATTTCAATAAATGCCGATGGTTCAGAGGGTGTTTTTTGTTCCCGCACCCACCTTTTTCACACCCACCGCATTGTAACCTTTTGCGCCTCTTTCCCGCGTAAAAGATACTTTGTCACGCTCTTTGATGGGCTCTGATACCTGGTTAATGTGAAAGAACACGCTTTCTTTGGATTTATCGTCCGTGATGAATCCGAAGCCTTTGGAGGTATTGAAAAAATTGACTATTCCAGTTCTGATAGGATCTTCCGGGGGACGGGGCGTTGCGCCGATCTGGATATCTTTTGAATCTATTTCTGCTTTTCTCGTTTCTCTGGGAGGGGAGTCGCTGATGTTACCGTTTTCATCCACATAAGCCAGCATATCTTCCAGGCTTTTGCCTTTGTTGTTATTCAGCTTCCGTTCCCTCATTTTTTGGGCCTTGTCTTCTTTCGCTTTCGCTTTTTTGTTTCTGTTTTCTTTTTTTGAAAAAGAATCCGCCATAGTTTACTGGTTTTGGTTAAATCGCATGATTGCGTCATGATTTCGTGTAATGCCCCGGAAAATGCCCTTGTGAAGGGCGTGTTGCCGGTGACCTAATATCTTGACCGGGAGAAACGTTCTCTCTCTGTTCTGGGCCTTGCCTCATTAACAACGATGGTCTGTGCGTCAACAGAAGCGCTGTTCAGTTCACGCATGGCATGTTCTGCCTCGCTGTCAACCGGCATTTCCACAAAGGCGAAGCCCCTGGAGCGGCCGCTATAACTATCGATAATTACTTTCGCGCTCCGCACGAGGCCAAATGGCGTAAACAGGGCTGTTAACTGTTGTTCTGTAGTCTGGCTGCTTAAATTGCCAACAAAAATGTTCATAAGAGTAAAACTTTAAAAGGTAAGAAATGCGGCAGCTGGAAAAGCGAAGACTGAGGAAGAAAAGAAGTAATCCAGACTAAGTCAGAAGAAGCCGAGGCAGGAGCCTGTGTAATTTGAATAAAGGTAGGTCTTTAAATCAACAAATGCGGGATTATTTTGAAATTCAGCATTCGGGGGTGATAACAGCCTCATACCACGGCTGTCATTATATTAAACCAGTCGCCCACCGGTGTCTGGTTCGCCGCCTGCCCCCGAAAATGAAAATCATTGGAACGGGGATCATACACATAGTCGCGGATCCATGCTTTTGCCCGCAAAGCAGTAGCCTCTATCGCATCCAGTATGTAATGCACTTCCCGGTCGGTCATCGTGGGATGTACGGACAACCGCACCCATCCCGGTTTGTGGGACATATCGCCGGACAGGATGGACTGCCGGATGGCGTGTGACCAGTCCTGGTCCACGTTCAGCAGCAGATGGCCATAGGTGCCGGCGCAGGAGCAGCCGCCGCGCAGCTGAATGCCGAACCGGTCATTCAGCAGCCGTACCATCAGGTGGTAATGTAGGCCCGGCACGATAAACGACACCACGCCCAGCCGTTGCACTGCCTGCGGCTCCAGCACCTGAAGCTGTGGTATCCTTGCCAGCCGCGGCAGAATGATGGATAACAGTTCTTCTTCCCGCTGCCGGATATTACAGACCTGCATAGCTTCCTTCAGCCGTATGCACATCGCCGCTTTGATGCCTTGCAGAAAGGGGGGAGTGCCACCGTCTTCCCGTTGTGCTATATCGGTGGTATAATCGTGTTCGCCCCAGGGGTTGGTATAGTCGACCGTGCCGCCGCCCGGCTGGTCGGGTGCAGCGTGGCGGTAAAGTTTCCGGTGAAAAAGCAGTACTCCCGGCGTTCCGGGGCCGCCCAGCAATTTGTGAGGAGAGAAATAAATGGCATCCAGGTCTGCGCCCGGTTCATCAGGATGCATATCGATATCACAATACGGCGCCGCGCAGGCGAAATCCACAAAGCACCAGCCGTGGTACCGGTGGACCAGCTTTGCGATGTTGTGATACGGTGTCCGGATACCTGTCACGTTAGAGGCGGCAGTCACCGCCGCTATCTTCACAGGCCGCTGCTTATACTGTTCCAGCAGCGCATGGAAGTGTTGCAGGTCCACCTGGCCGCTGGCGTCCCGTCCGATGATCTCCACGGTAGCCATTGTCTCCAGCCAGCTGATATGATTGCTGTGATGCTCCATATGGGTAACGAAGACGACCGGCCTCCGGCCTTCATCCCGGAAGGTGCTGTGCAGGTAGTCTGCCGCCCTGCCGGGTATCCGTAACCCCAGCAGTCTTTGCAGTTTGTTGACCGCACTGGTCATGCCGCTGCCGCAGAAAAGGAGCACGTCTTCCTTCGCCGCATGGACATGCGCTTTGATGATGTCTTTAGCCGTCTCATATGCTTCGGACATATACGTGCCGGTGACGGTGGTATGCGTGTGGGTATTGCCCACGAACGGCAGTACCTGTTGGCGGATAGTATCTTCAACAGGCCCGTAGGCACGCCCGCTGGCGGTCCAGTCGGCGTAGACGATCCGTTTTCTTCCGAATGGGGTAATGAAACGCTGCCGGTAGCCGACGATATGGCGGCGGTATGCGGCGAAATAGTCTTCCAGCCCGCTGTGGTGGGGCATTGCATAGGTGTGCATGACTATTTGGTTTTAGCAGGGTCCAGAGATTTAAACATGGCATGCGGCGCCCTGGCAAAATATGCTTGCAGAAAAAAAGATCCGGCAACAGGCAATGCGATGAACAGCGCCAGCACGGCCAGCTGCCCGGCAGATACTTTCTGGATGGCCTGCTTGTGCTGTGGCTCACATACTTCCCCGGGACAGTGCTGTACGGTTTTCTTAAAGAAAAGCGGATAAGCAAGGCAACCCAGGCAGATGCCGAAAGCGGCTTCAAAGAAGAGAAAACAAAGGCAGATAAAACAAACGGCAGCGGTGATGGGGCTGTAGGCATTAACGATCACGAAGAGATAAAACATAGTGGCAGACAACACAATGCCGATGCTCCAGGCAAACCGTTTCTGTGGCGCGCCCACATACTCCGGTACCTGCCGGCGCACAATCAGCCGCCCCAGGATAAGGGTTGGGGAATACCGGGGACTGATAAACACCCGTATCAGCAGGTCGATCAAAAAAAGACAGAGCACATATTTCAGCATCACGAAGTTGCCGTCGAAAACAATAAACATCAGTGAGGTATAGGTGGCGAGGAAGAGTATCCCTGCGGCGGCCCTGATCTCCCGTTCGTTCAGTACCGGAATATCGTAGCCCTCCACTTTTTCGCCGAATTGTATAAACTTGTTCATATTTGTTAAGGTTGATGATAAACGTTGGATTTTGATTGCCGGCAATGTAAAAGTAGGCACCGGAGCGGGCTGCCCGTACGCTGTGTCAACAGACGGCAGGTTTCAGTCAACAAACGGCAGGGCGCCGTCAAGCAGGGTGGATAATTAGGAGATAGGAAAATATTTATCGACATTTATCCTGTCAAATAACAAGATGAAAATACAATCCCGTATACGTCGCTATGAACTGTACCGGTGGCTGGTACCGGTTTTCCTGCTGTTAAACATCCTACAGGACCTGGTGGAAGGCGCCGGCGATTTTCCGTTGCGGGTAATAAATGAAATCTGGCTGGGCATCTTCGTATCTGTGATCAGCTACCGGCTGCTGGAACATACGCTGCCCAAACTGGGCCTGAAAAATGCCCTGTACAGCTTTTTTATCCTGCTGGCCTATGTGTTGGCCTATTCTGCCGGCCTGTTGTTGTGGAGCTATCTCGGCATTACCCTGCATATCTTCACTCCCCTGGGCAACCCGGTACCGATGCAGGACCGCCTGGGCATGCTCATTGGCTACAGCGTAGGGTCGTTGCTGTTCTTCGCGGTGGTCAGGCATCTGTATAATTACATCAGGCTGAAACAACACGCCCAGCAGCTGCGCATTGCCAGTCAGCAGGCGGAACTGAACTACCTGAAGTCCCAGACCAACCCGCATTTTCTCTTTAATACGCTGAATAACATCTATTCGCTGGCGCGCGATAAATCAGACCTCGCCCCGGAATCGATCCTGCGGTTGTCCAAGATGTTGCGGTATATGCTCTACGAAACCAGCGAACCTTATATCGCGGTAGAAAAAGACCTGAAGATTATCGATGACTACATCGCCCTGGAGAAGCTGCGTTATGACGATTCGCTGCGGATTAATTTCAACCACGACCTGGAAGACATGAAACAATCCCTGCCTCCCTTGTTGCTGATACCGCTGGTGGAAAATGCCTTTAAACACGGGGCCTCCGAAACGAGGGAGAACCCTTTCGTAGATATCCATCTTTCAATAAAAAACAGGCAATTGTTTTTTGTGGTGAAAAATTCTACCGGGGAACCGGCAGGGGAAGGTAATTTCAACCCGCAGATCGGCCTTTCCAACCTGCGGCGGCAGCTGGAACTGCTCTATTCCGATTATCAGCTCGATGTGACAAAGGGAGACTACGTTTTCACCGCTACCTTAAAAATCAACCTGGCAAGCCATGTCTAAAATCAAATGTATTGTCGTTGAAGATGAGCCGCTGGCCGCAAAAGTGCTGACCGATTACATCTCGCAGGTGCCTTTCCTCGAATTGCAGAAGGTGTGCAAAGACGCCTTGCAGGCATCTGAATTCCTGTTACAGCAGGACACCGATCTGATGTTCCTCGATATTCATCTGCCCAAACTGAAGGGCATGGCTTTCCTGAAAACCCTCGCCAACCCGCCGGCGGTGATCGTAACGACCGCCTATCATCAGTATGCGGTAGAAGGGTTTAACCTTAATGTAACGGACTACCTGCTGAAACCTTTTGAGTTCGAACGGTTCCTGACAGCGGTAAATAAAGTGAGGGCAGACCAGAAACGGACCGCAGCGGAAGAGCGGGATTATATTTTCGTGACCGTGCAGAAGCGCCGGGTCCGTATTCCGTTCTCGGACATACTGTACGTGGAAAGCCAGCGGGAGTATATCCGTATTGTGACCACCAGACAGGAACATGTTACAAAAATGAGCACCAACGAGATAGAAGAATTGTTGCCTTCCCGTACATTCCGGCGGGTACACCGTTCTTTCATCGTATCCGTCAATAAAATAGAGTCTTATACCGCTGAAGCGATTACGCTGCATGGCGTATCCATCCCTATAGGAAGAGGATATAAAGATGTGATAGACGACTTGTGAGGATGATCTACCGGTTTGCCGTGATAAATAATACACTTTTTACAGGTATTGGTACTGGTCGTAACTGTACCGTTTTTTGTATTGAATTAATCCGGCGATGTTTCCCCGTAAATATCGCCTGTTATTGATGACGTCAAACGTAGAAGCTATGCATTGCAGTCTCCGGCGGATAGTTATAATAGCGGGCCTCCTGCTGGCCGGCGTTTCCGGTGTTTCCGCCCAAAAAAATCCGGAATACATTTTCCCCACAGCAGCTTTTAATGAAGAGGACGTCGCCCGCCAGATGGAAGATGGTGGCGCCACAATTGACGGACTGGCCAAACTGAAAAAGAAAGGGAGGACTTACTTCCCCTGGAAGGGAGACCGTATCCAGTTGTATCCTGTTACGCCTTACCTGACGGAGTTCCTCGAGCTGCAAAAGAAATACCGAAAAGGCAAAAAAATCGCCAGTATGAGCAATACGGTATTCAGCTACCATATCGAAGGAAGGGTGCTCGACGAGGATGGCCATTTCCAGTTCAGGGATGTGAAACCCGGTAAATACTATATCGTTACCTGGATCGATTACGAGAAGAGTTACCAGTATAAGGTGCAAACAGGCAGGGAAACGGCCCGAAACGGTTATGGAGAAGTAGTATACTCCATACCCACCTATACCTGGTACACGCACAAGTACGCAGTGGAACAGGAAGTATCCGGCATTGTGGAAGTAACCGGCGACGGTAAAATGTCGGCTGTGATCTCCAACTAAAAAACACGTCATGAAAAAAGTCTTCATCCATCTCTCTATAGGCCTGCTTTTGACAGTTCACATGGTCACTGCCCAGAACGTCAAAATGCGGGATGAAAATTTTAAAAAGGCGCTCATCGAACAAGGCGTCGACCTGAACAATGACGGCGAAATCCAGGTGGCCGAAGCCCGGAAAGTCACCAGGCTGTATGTCAATAAATTCAACATCTCCAGCCTGGCAGGCATCCGCAGTTTCGTCAACCTGGAGGAATTCGGTTTTTACGACAACAACATCCGGGAGGCTGATCTGCAGGGCCTGTCTAAACTGCGGGCGGTATACGGTTACGGCAACCAGCTGCAGACCCTTAACGTAAATGGTTGTACGAATCTGCAAACGCTGTATGCGTCCAATAACAAACTTTCCGCTATCGACCTGAGCGGCCTGCCTAACCTCAAAGAACTCCAGCTGCATAATAACAACCTGAACGCAGTAGATGTCGGTGGCCATCCGCTGCTGGAAGAGTGCCAGCTGAACGACAATATGATGACGGCCTTCCGCTTCAAAGGTTCCATCGCTATTAAAAAGCTCCGGCTGGACAATAACTTGCTGGAAGAGCTGAACGCAACGCCGCTGAAAGACCTGGAGGAGTTGAGCGTTTATACCAACAGGAAAATGACAGTATTGAAGATATACGGTTTACGAAAATTAAAAGAGCTGAACGCCGACTTTTGTCCGTTGACCAATCTCAATATGAGTGGCACGGTTAACCTGACTAAATTCACCTGGTAATTTGCATTTAGGGATTTTTTGATGTACGATTTTTTGATTTGATTGCACTGTACATGCGCTACATCAAAAAATCGTACATCAAAAAATCTCTAAATGACTACGGTGGCTTCAAATTCTATGTTCAGCGTTTCAAAAAGCGCATTTACCTCCATCAGCGTTACGGCTGTCTGTACGCCATGTTTGGCAGCCCATTCCTTATACGGTTCGAAACAGGTATTGACAAACGTTTCGGAAGAAGTGGTGTAAACGGTCAGCCGAACGATACCGCTGCAGGCATAGCCGGCTTCGCGGATGACCTGCTCAAGGTTTTGCAGCGCCAGCTGCAGCTGTGTGGGCATGTCGGCATCGGACGAGGTGCCGTCCGGATGTACTGCTGCCTGGCCTGCGCAATAGAGCGTGCCGGTTACCTGTTTAACTTCCACCGCTTGTACATAACCGCGTTCGTCCTGCCATTTCCATGGGTTGGTGATTTTCTTTTCCATTTTGTGATCGTTTGATGTGGGGCACTGTATGCGTCCCGGTTAAAAAAGTATCCTGCAAAGGTGGCCAGGGCAGCTTTCTTTTTGTGTGACAAACCTCACAATTTTGAAAAGGAGGAACGAAGATCAGGGTGAAGGCCAAAGCCGGCTCAGTGTTTCACGCGACACGCCGAGATAGGAAGCCAGCAATGTTTTAGGCACCCGCTGTAGTAATGCGGGGTAGCGCTGTAGTAATTGTTCGTAACGTTCTTTAGCGTTCGAAGTCAGGAAAGACAGGATGCGCCTTTGCGAGCCGATATGGCCGGCGTTGGCTTTCTGCAGGAAAAAGTGTTCCATTTTGGGAAGTCCGCTGCATAGCTTCCGGTAGTTTTCCAATGTAAGGCAGTATAGGGCTGTATCTTCGAGGCATTGGAGGGACATGCCTGCGGCAGTTTGAGAAAAATATGCCTGGTAGTCGCTTTCCCACCAGTCTTCCATCGCAAAGGAAACGATATGTTGTTTCCCTGCATCATCATGATAGATGAGGGTTAAAAGCCCTGATACAACAAAATAGGAATACCGGACGCTTTCGCCCGTCTGGAAAAGAAAAGTTTTCTTTTTGGCCTGCTTAACGGTGAAGTGGGAGAGCACAAAGGCGAATTCTTCGTCCGTCAGGGAAACGATTTTTTCAATATGTTGTCTCAGCTTTTCCTGCATGTACCGGGAGATAGATGAGCCATAAAGATAAAAAATCTCCGACGGAAGGGAAGAATGTGGTATTCCGGGGCAATGGAGGCATTGCCCCGGAAATGGCCCATCCTTTATTCCTTCCACCAGTTGTAATAATTGTGTTCGTTGTCCACTTCGAATCCTGTTCTGGGGTATAACTGGTTGCCAATCACGTTGGTCTTTTCTGTTTCCAGCAGCAGGCCACAGGCGCCGGTTTCATCGCAGAAAGCTTTGCAGCGGTCGATAATGGCTACGGAGATGCCTCGGCCTCTGTAGTCCGGGTTGACAAACAGGTCGCTCAACAGCCACTGGCGCTGGAGCTTTTTGTAGTGAAACAGGGAATAGAGCTGCGCAAACCCAACAGCTTTGCCATCCACGATGGCCAGAAAGGTATCGGATTCACCATTGCTGATCCGCTCTTTTAAAAACGCTTTTCCTTTTTCGGGGTCTGAAGGCTGACGGTAAAAGATGCGATAACTGTTGAATAATTCCGCGAATTCATCGAGATGTTCCATCCCGGCTTTAACAATTTGTACCATTGCTTATGATTTAGTGTTTGAGTTATCTGTCATTCTACCTTACGTTCACCGACTCGTTCCAGTAGTAGCTGTCGGGGGTGGGTCTTTGTCCGAATACGGCGGTGCCGACACGAACGATGGTGGCGCCTTCTTCGATGGCGGTTTCCATATCTCCGCTCATGCCCATGGAAAGCTCGTCCATGGCCACGCCGGGAATGGCGGCCGCGATGATCTGCTGTTGCAGTGACCTGAGCAGCTGAAAGCACTGGCGGACTTTCTCTGTTTCCGTGCTCAGCAGCCCGATCGTCATCAGTCCTTTTATCTGCAGGGTGTCCAGGCGGGATACCTGTTTAACCAGTTGCAGGGCGCCTTCCGGCGCCACGCCAAATTTGCTTTCTTCACCCGAAGTGTTTACCTGTATCAGCACGGTCATCTTTTTCCCTTCCAGCTGCAGGCGCTGATGCAGTTTCTCCGCGAGGTCAGCGCGGTCCAGCGATTGCAGGCAGGTAACACTATATTTCAGGAGATCTTTGATTTTGTTGGTTTGCAGATGACCGATGAAATGATTTTCATGGGGGACTGCTTCCAGGGCGTCGTATTTCTCTTTCAGTTCCTGGACCTTGTTTTCTGCAATGAGCGTGTATCCTGCTTCCAGCGCCGTTTTGATGCGGTTGGCCGGAACGGTTTTGGTGGCCAGCAGGAGCTTTACGCTGTCAGCATTTCGCTGGCTGCGGGTGCAGGCCTGTTGTATCCTGGCGTTGATTTGTTGAAGACGGTCTAAAATTTCGGCGCTCATACGTCCACATTTTTTGTTGTTGACTCCAGCCGGGCTATCAGTGCAGCTTTTACCTGTGTGAAAACATCGTCTTTGGCTTCGGCGAAAGAGATGCCTGTTTTGCGTTCGATATGCCGCATATGCTCCGGAAAGCGGGCCAGCAGGGTGTCATAGTAAGTATTTAGTTCCGCTGTGGAAGGCATTTCAAAGGGTATGTTGAGCTGAAACCTCCTGAGCAGCGCTTTGTCAATGATGTCTACGTGGTTGGTAGCGCACAGCAGCAGGGCTTTTTCGGGGAAATAGTCCATCAATTGTATCAGTGTATTGACAAGGCGTCTCATTTCTCCCACGTCACGGTCATCGTTGCCGCGGGCCTTGCCGATCTGGTCAAATTCATCGAGGAACAAAACAGCTTTGTCGCGGGCGGCTTTATCGAAGACGGATTTGATGTTTTGGGAGGTTTCCCCGATGCGGGCACAGATGATATTGCTAAGGTTCAGGATAAACAGCGGTTTGCCCAGTGCCTGCGCAATAGCTTTGGCGGTGGTGGTTTTACCGCAGCCGGAAGCGCCATGCAGCAATATTTTATTGTTGACCGGGAGCCCGTATTGCTGTAATTCTTCTGCGTAGTAGTGTTCCTTTATCAGCTGTTCGATGGCTTTCCGCTTCTCTTCGTGGAGAAACACTTCTTCCAGGCGGGTGGCTTCTTTATCTGTGATAATAAGATCGTAAATATTCATGGCGGCTCGCTCGTGTTTTGTTACACAAAGGTACCGGCTTGCTGGTGGATGAAGGTGGTCCAGATTCTATAAAAACGGGTGGTCCAGTTTGAGAAAAGGGATTAACTTAGACACCATAAAAATTCCCCCATGAGCCATACTTCCCGCATCATCGCATCCTGGCATGCTAATGCAGACCAGTGGATTGCCACCATCGATCACGCTGAAATCGCTTCGCGCACGCTGGCCACCAACGAGGCCATTGTGAGCACGGTGATGGCATATCCTTTAACCTCCATCCTGGACATCGGGTGCGGGGAGGGGTGGCTGACCCGTGCGCTGCAGGAGCGGGGGCTGAAAGCTTTCGGTGTGGATGCGGTGGCGGCGCTGATTGACAATGCAAGGCAAAAAGGGGGCGGTACGTACGAAGTCGCCGGTTTCCGCGACATAGCCAGCGGGGTTTATGCGGTAGCGGAGACGTTCACGGCGGCGGTCATTAATTTCGCGCTGCTGGACCAGGAGGATACGGAAGCTTTGCTAAAGAATATCCGGCGGGTGGTGGCTACCGGCGGATGGGTGTTTATTCAAACCCTGCATCCGCTGGTGATAGCAGGCCAGGAGCCTTATGTGTCCGGGTGGAAGGAAGGCAGCTGGAACGGCATGAAACGGGCGTTCGTACAGCCGTACCAGTGGTATTTCAGGACGCTGGAAGACTGGTTCCGGCTGTTTGCCGAAGCAGGACTGGCAGTTAAGCAGGTGAAAGAACCGGTGCATCCTGAAACGAAAGCGCCGGTATCGGTGATATTCGTGTTGCAGGTAATGAACTAGAAGAAGATATTGTCCCGCTTGCAATGCCAGCCGGGATCCATGGTGGTGCCGACGCAGGAGCCCATGTAGTAGATGTTGCCCACGATGGGGCTATAGGTAACATTTCCGTTTTTATCGACGATTTTAGTAACCTTCGCGGTGATGCCGCTGTTGAGGACCACTATTGTTTCGTCGCTCTTGTTACACTTGGGGCAGATGGTTTTTCCGGATGCGTCCAGCTGCCCGGGCGCAGGAAGGATAAGCGTAATCCGGGTGGTGTCGGCGGCGCCTGTCAGATCGATGGTCTTCAGGTAGGCGTTGGCGCTGATGCCCAGGCTGCTGTACAGCACATCCACCTGTTGAGGTGCACTCCCGGAAAACGAGTAGGTAAAATTTCCCAGGCTGTCGGTATATGTTTTGCCGATCACTTTCCCTTTGTCTTTCAGTAACAGCTGGAGCGCGGCAGTGGTGTATTTCTTCGGCTCGCCCGTAGTGACGCTGCCGGTAATAACTTTCTTGCCGGGAGGCGTGGGCAGTAGCAGGAGTGTTAACAAAAGCTGGTAGATCATATGTCAAATTAATACGTCAAATATACCGAAATAAATTTTTCGTATCTTCGTCGGATGCTGGATATTGTAATTGCGTAGTTGCCGGCGCCCCGCCGGTAATTACATACGCCCCGGGCAATGCCCGTTTTAGATAAAATATTATTTATACACACCTGTATCAGTGTGGCCGCTCAAGCTATGCCATACAGGAAAACTATTATCCGGCAATGAATACAAACAATTATATTATCAGAAAAGAAAAACAATCCGATATCCCGCAAATCCATGCTGTCACAAAAGCGGCGTTCCTCGTAGCGGAACATGCCAGCGGCACCGAACAACTGATCATCCGGGCGCTGAGGGACAGTGGCCGGTTAACGTTGTCGCTGGTTGCCGAAGAACGCGGCATGATCATTGGTCACGTGGCCATTTCGCCGGTGGCGATATCTTCCGGGGACGACGGATGGTATGGGCTTGGACCGGTATCCGTGATGCCGGACCGGCAGGGCACCGGCGTAGGGTCGGCGCTGATCTGCGCCGCGTTGGATGAACTGCGGCAACTGCCAGCCAGGGGCTGTGTGGTGTTAGGCGAACCGGCCTATTACGGCAGGTTCGGATTTGAGGCAGATGCGCGGTTGCTGTATACAGAAGCCCCGCCGGAGTATTTCCAGGTGCAGGCTTTTGAGGGGACGATACCCACAGGGACGGTGCAGTATGACGCATCGTTTTACGTAACGGAATAATATACGTAACGGAACAATAAAGGAGGCTGTCTCAAAGTATGGGGCAGCCTCTTTCTTTTCCGGTACCTGGTGGAGACGAGTAGCTTCTGTTGTTTTGGAGCCCTCTCTTTTCGTTTAAAGATTCTTTCTACAATGCAGATACCATGCGTACCAGTAGTAGAACTTAGTAGCGGAAACCTGATTCGTTCACCAAAATATTTTCTTATGACATTTCAGCATCTTTCAGCATTGAGAAGTTACCCCAATCCGATTCCAAACGAGGTATACCACTTGTTGGGCTATCACACTCCCGGAGATGGTGGCGGAGGAGATTTTTACTGGGACAGTGCCGCCACCGGGGGAGATAACACCGGCATGGTGTTCCAGTCAACTCAATCTTCTACCGGACGTTGGAAAAGGCTTTACAGTGATCCGGTTAATGCCAGATGGTTTGGCGCAAAAGGGGATGGTACCACAGACGACACCCTGGCGCTGCAGGCAGCCCTGAATTTTGTGGCCAACAGCGGCAAAAGCCGCACATTGTTGATCCCGGATGGTGTATACAACATTACATCCCAGTTATTTGTGCTTGACCAGACACATATTACCGGATCTGTCAATTACAAAACCATCATCAAAAAAACAACAAATACAGCCGCTAACTACCCCTCTCCCAGGCCGGAAGATATGTACAATGTAGATGCTATTATGTGTATTGTTCAGCCTTCCTATGGTCTTTATGCCTATCAGAATAATATAGAAAACATCCGGTTAAAAGGTGAGGCTCCCAATAAAAACCAGTACGGCTTATATTATCCCCGGACCAATCACACCCGTTTGACAAAAGTTGAGGTCGAAAATTGTATTAACGGGTTTTATACAAAGGACAGCTGGCAATGCGAGCATATTGCTTTGGTGGCAGCCCGCTGTGATCATGGGTTTGTATTTGCCCCCACCACCCCGCAAAGCGGTGCCGGCACTTCCTGCACCTTTGTACGTTGCTGGGCGTCCGGGTGCCGGCTGAGCGGATATAACATCAGGAATCTTTATTACACCTCATTCTCAGACTGTGCCTGTGATAAACTGAATAACAATTCCTATTCTACTGATGGAATAATCCCGACTGCCTATTCTTTTGAAGGATGCGATGGTATCACCATGATGAGCTGCGGGGTGGAATCCGGTATCTGCCAGGCCATCCATCTGAAAGATACAAAGGCATTCAGCCTGACAGGCTCATTTCATTCATTCCCGCCTATATCTACTGTTTTTAATGACACAACCGCAGGGCTGTTAAAATTCGAAAACTCGGTAGCTGCCTTCAGTGGGTATCTGCTGTATACTGAATCGTTGCAAGGCACCAATATGTCAAATATTTATGCCACGACTTCTCAGGTCAGCTTTACCAACAGCATTTATTCCCTGCCATACGGAAAAACATTTGTCGACAATGATTCCACAATAATTGATCTGGGCGGTACATCGTCGCATCTTTACAATCCAACTACAACCCCGGTAGTCAACATGACAGCTGCCGTTATCAGCAAGCATATACGGGTACCGGACCTGGGCGCCAAAGGACTGGCATATATCAGCATGCCGGCGAAGGCCGTTATCAGGGGTATTCGTTTCAGTGCATTGAATACTACCAATACCAGTAGCTTCAAAATAATGGTGGGGTATAATGCCACAGATAAAAATTCCTACTATGGCGTAGTTAACTGGCCTTTCCCTACGGATCAATACGTTCAATTGACTGTATCACCCGGTAAATCCAGGAAACCGGCTGCCTTATCCAACGGAGAAGGATGGGTGCTTTTTGTGAGCACTGATCCGTCGCAGCTTGCTGCGGGCGCCGGCCTGGTGTTTGAAGTGGAATATGTGATTGAAAATTAATCCGATACATTAAATCACGGTCAGCAAGCGTTAGAGAGAGCTTGCCGACCGTGATTTATCCAAATGGTGTTGCCATTAATAGTACTATTTGTTTTTATATTAATGGCACAAAGGATATGCATGTTGGTATTGGTCTTCCCTATTGGAAAAGTGATCAATATCGTTTCGCGGTGGCAGACAATCCTGTTGCCAGCAGCGATTCAATGGCAGCTTTGATGTTGGGCAGCGGTCCTATATGACCGCCGGTGCCCTGCGGCGTACCGGTATTGATCAACAGGTTCCGGATGGCTGCCGGTGATAATACGGTACCATTATGAGCCTTATACCACGATTGCACGGCCACTACTGCTGAAGCGACGATCGGTGTGGCGGAGGAGGTGCCGGCAAAATCGTTGGAGTAGGTAGCGTTGACGCCGCCGTTGTACAGGGAGCCGTATCCGGCGCTGACTACGGTCCAGTCGCCCCAGCCCTGCAGATGTACCTTGCTGCCGTAGGTGGAGAAGCTGGCTTTGTTCCGTTGCGATTTGGTGCCTGCGCCTACGATGATAGCGCCGTTGTCACCCCGGGCGCGGTAGCTGGCATAATAGGCGCCGTCGAGGTCCTGGTTGCCGTTGCCGGCAGCAGCCACGATGATAATGCCGGAGTCGGTGGCTGTTTTGGTGATGTCCCATACAGCCTGGTTAAAATCTGCAGGCACATACTGTCCACCCTGTCCGCCGGTCTGCATTTCATACAGGAACACGTCGCCCCGGCGTAGCCGCTGCAGCCCGGCCGCAATACCTGCAGGCCTGCCGCTTACCCTTTCAGAGATAACGTAACAGCTGTCGGCGCCGTATACCATGCCGGTCACGCCGAAGCCATTGTTTTTCGCCATTAGGATACTGGCTACTGCGGTGCCATGGTCTTTGAACTGATCGTCCGGCGGCGGCAGCACCTCGCGGATGCGGGAGCCGGTGAGGTCTTCATGGTTTTTGTTGTAACCCCATTCAATGTCGGCGATACGGATACCGGCGCCGGTGACGCCGATAGACCATGCATAGGCTGCATTGATGCCACGCACGCCGGGATCGGCGGCGTCAACATCGTTTTTGTAGTACTGCTGGCCGCTGAAGTCAGGCGTTGGCGGCGGCGGTGGCGTTACCGGCTCAATGGCTGCATACTCCACGATATCCAGCTGTTCAAAAGCATTGGCGAGTTCCAGTACCGCTGCTGGCGACATGCCCGGTGCTTCCCTTACATACAGCAGTCCTCTGAAAGCATAACGGTCAAACAACGAGGGCGTAGGTGCGGCCAGACGCCCCTGCTTCATAGCGGTTTTCTCCTCGGGGCTGAGCGGGATCGCCTGCTCATACGTGTACGCCTGCACGTTGCCGGCCGTACGGCTCCATGTTACTGCCGCAGCAGGCGCCTGTCGGGCTTCGAACACGGGTTGGTGCTTTTCAATGTCCCTGATGGCGGTGGCTTTAAATTTTACGAGCAGCCGGTATTCACTGATACCCGGCAGCAGCTGGTTCTGGCCTTTCAGGCCGATGATGGGGGTAGGACTTTCTGTAGGTTGACCGGCAGGCGGTTCCTGGGTTCTCTTGGTACACCCGGCGATGGTAAGGCTCAGGGCGAGGATGAAACATAAACGCGTTTTCATGTTGGGTTTTTTTATAGGTTGACAAATAAAAAAGACAGGAGTATCCGCGCTGGCTACCTGCAGCGGGGCTTATCAGGATTGTTCACCGTACAGACATGGTTACCTGACAGTAGTCGGTATGTTGATGGTGGTAATGAAGTATAATGTACCTTTAATTATGGTTGGCTGAAGCTGTAAATCTGTATTGATCTGACGGGTTATTATGAGTCTGTCGTTACGATAATGAATATACGAAATTCCTGTCATCTGGCAATCACGCTGTCTGTAAAAAAACAAGGAAGTTATGCCTGCTTTATATGAAAACGGGGAGATACTCGTTCGCGAATTTGTGCCGGAGGAACTGGACGTGTTCCTGGCGTTGTTTGAAGATCCGGCTGTAACACAGTACCTGCCGGCCGTTAGCCCTGAACGTTACAGGGAGTTATTCCAAACAGCCCTGGAGGATTACCGGAAAGGACTGTTTGGCCGCTGGGGCATATGGGACACTGCTGCCGGCCGGTTCATCGGTACCTGCCTGGCGCGGCCGTTTGTGGAGGCGCCGGGTCAGCTGGAAATCGGTTATACGCTGGCCCAGGCCTATTGGGGTAAGGGGATAGCCACCAAGGTGGCTAAAGCACTGGTAGAATACTGTTTTAGCCAAACGACGGTAAAAGAAGTGGTAGCGCTGACGGACCTGGACAATGTGGGTTCGCAAAAGGTACTACTGAAAGCCGGCTTCAGCCGCTCACTGCGAAACATCATCCGGGACGGCCGGGAGGTGGCGTACTTTGTAATACAGCGTACCCAATAACCCCTTTTTATTGCTGTGTACGGCGCAGGGAGTGCATTTCCTGTGCGGTGCAGGAAGAATGCGTGAAAAGGGTACGTTATGGGGAAGCGTGATTCCACAGATGCCCCAAAATACTCACTGCCCTATACGGACAGATGCAGAAAGCCGTCAGGGGCGATTGCCTTTGTCCCTTGTTTTACGGTTGCCCTGCATAATTAAATAGGTGACCACTCCTGCGGCCACCAGTATCATTGCTATCAATGGTATTAACATACACGGTTTTTTAAAGGTGATGAATAACTGACACTACTCCCGGGCTGCTTTTATGGGGCTCTCCTCAGCTGTTATACGTTTCTTTCTGCATGCTGCTTGTGACGGATAAGCCCGTTGGTATTACGTTTCCCGGTAATTGAATTGCAACGTATATGCCAGTCTGTGCGGCCTCCGCAGCGCCTGAAACCGAGCGTTATCACAACACAGTTGTAGAAGCACTGCAACAATTGAGGCGCTTTCTGATGCGTCTGCCTTCTCTTACGGGATAGCTTATACGAAAAGAAATAACATTGGTATTCAGGAGGGTATGAGGGCGAAGGCATGCAAGGGGCCGTCTCCTCTGGCATGGATTTGGAAAATCTGTTCGTAAAGCGATGATCATTTCTAACCTTAAATTTTTTGTTATGAACACAGACAAAGAAAAGGACATTGATCAGCAATCAAATCCATCTTTCACCAAAAAGGATTTACTGGGCAAGCAGGAGCAGTCAGAACCGGCAGAGCAGGAAGAACAGCATTCACAGCAGGAGGAAAAGGCAGATGATGAAACATCAGCAGGTGAAGAGGACCGGGATATCCACTAAAAACTAAGCATATGGAAAATTTATCGACTGCAAATCGCGGAGAAGGCGAAGTGGCTAAAAAGATAGAAAACCAGACTGCGAAATTGCCGTCTGATGTTTTCTTATGGACGGCTGTCACTGCCATGGGAGTCTCTTCTTTCCTTCATTGCATGGGAAAGAAACATGCCGGGCTGTTTGTGGGGCAATGGGTCGCCCCATTCTTGCTGTTTGGTATTTATAACAAGATCGTTAAAACACAGGGACATGACTGACAGATGGGGAAGGGGTTATGTCAATGAAACGATGTTGTTGTAAAGTCAGGGCCGCCTTTTAAAGGGCGGCCCTGTTTATATTATTCGGGGATATCGAGTCCGGCGTCGCGGGCTTGCTGCTCGTATTGCTGCGCCATCGCTTCGTCTTTTACGTCGTCGTTGTAAAGGTACATGCGGCGGAGTTCCAGCACGGCGTCTTCCATACCGAAGTCTATCGCTTTCATATAGTGTGAAAGCGCTTTACGGGGGTCGCCTTTTACGCCTCGGCCCAGTTCGTAGAGGCGCGCCATGTTAAATGCACAGTAAGGGTCTTTGTTTTTAATACCGCTGCGATAGGCATCTACTGCGTTTTTATAATCTTCCGCCGCTTCGGATAACGTGCCCACATAGTTGTAACAGTCAATTCCCCACCGGCTGGCATATACGAAATGTTTCAGCGCCAGCTGCTCGTCTTTGGGTACTTTGATACCGTCATTGTATAGCAACCCGAGGTTATAGTGGGCATGGGGGATATGCTGTGAAGCGGACTGGTGGTACAGTTCCAGCGCTTTGCGGATATCCGGGGAGGTACCGATGCCGTACTGGTAGCAGTTACCCAGTCCGTTGGCGGCATGCGGGGAACCGGCGGCCACACCACGGGAGTACCAGTCGAAAGCAGCCATGTCATCGATATAACCCTCAACGGTTTCGTGGATAAAGCCGAGATCATTCATCGCATCTTTCTGGCCCTGGGCTGCTGCGGCTTTGAACAGACGGATGGCTTCATCGTATTGTTGTGCTTCCAGTGCTTTATCTCCCTGTTCATACAACATGTCGGCAGGAATATCGTCGCCTGCCAGCGGCAGAAGGGCTGCCATCATCTCTTCGGTATAACGGTAGCGGTTATCCGCAATAAGCGCGGCAACGGCTGCTGACGTGAGGGAAGAGACCTTTCCTTCGTAATCAATGGTGAAAGCGCCTTCCCCGTTAACGGCAATGGTCTCCCACTCGTTGGTATTATGCCAGGTCAAAACCCGGGAGATGATATCATAAACCGGTGGAATCAGCACGTCGTACTGCGCCACGTACAGCCCTTCCCTTCCTTGTTGCGTGATCAGGCAGGTATACCCGTCGGTCAGTTCAATGCTGACGGGAGACAAAGGGACTACCCAGCCTTTATAGGCGGAATAGATGCCGTACTGTTTACCCTGCCGCACGATCACTGCGCCATTCATTACCACCTCCAGTTCATCATATATGACAGGCAGCAGTTCTTTGCCTTCCACGGTAAAAAGGCCACATTGTTGTTTGGGTTTGCGGCGGATGAATATAAAAATAGAATCACCCAGATAGGTGCCGCCCCAGCTGACTTCGTCGACGCTGTCATCGCCGAGGCGGGTAAAGTCAGGCGTATAGTAGTGTTTGACATCCGTATCGAGGTGACGGGCGGCGATGAGCTTCACGTCGACGAAGTTCTGCTCTTCTATGTCTTCGGCGAAGTCAAAAGGCAGCAGCTGGTTACCTGCCGCGTCAACAACGCCGTAGCGGCCGTCGCGGGCCACAGTAAAACGTAACGGCGCCTCGGAGAGGTACAGCACGTCGTCGTAGCCGGCATCCGGGAGCGGGCTTCCGGGCAGCACGATGTAGAACAGCTCGCCGCATTTTACGATCGCGCGGCCGTATTGTACGTCATCGGCCATGTCATATACCAGCCCTGAAACGAGGTGGCCCTGCCGGTCTACATATCCCCATTTCCCATTCCGGTTCACCACCGCAAAATTTTCATTCCCGGGGAAGGGAAATACTTGGTCATATTCAGCAGGGACCACTACCGTCCCTTCTATTTTCAAGCCTGTAAGGCCATTTTCGGTGAATTTTTCCTGGTCGGACGTTTCTTCATACGACTCAAAGTAGCCGGACTGTATCACATTCCAGCCATAGCCATAAACGCTGCAGCTGAAAAACTCCCGGAAGCTGCCAAAACGGTACGGGTTATCCTGTACGTCAGGGCATTCGTTGAGCAGCAGCGGGTCGTTGGCGGCAATAGCGGCTTCGATGGCTTCATTGGTGAGCCGGATATTTTCCAGCAGTTCTGCGGCCTGTGCTTCATGCGGTTCGTCGCTCATGTTGAACACATCCCAGGCATCGAGATGGAAGCCGTCATTGACGATTTTTGTTTCGAGGAAGTTGAAAATATGCTGCTTGTCCGCCCGGAAAGCTTCCGGGTTGTCGGTCAGCGTACCGGCATGGGTATCGATAAAATCGTAGAACCTTTTAAGCGCTGCAATGCCTTCGGGGGCGTGGGCGTAAATGCCACCGGACTGCCCGTTGTACGCTGGTGTGCCGATATACGGCCTGCCGGCAAATAAGGGGTGGAGGAAAAAAGGGAACTCATATTTCCATTCCATCATCGTGATGCTGTCGAAATCATCACTGCCGATAACAGGCAATATGCTCTCCAGTGAGCCATCAGCCGGAATGTCCGGTACGGGGCGGTTTACTTCGTTGTTCAGGTTGTAAAGGTAGATACGGTGCGACATGACACAATCATTATTTTTCTTTCGGCCATGGTGGCCTGTAGGTTAACAAACAGGCAAGTTGGTGTATTTTAGGGCATCTTCCAAAAAAAATCTATCTTGGCCACTGTTCAAACCGAAATAAGATGACCCTGGCTATTCACGAATCCGGCAATGTACGCATAGCAGAAGTGATTTCAGACG
This sequence comes from Chitinophaga oryzae, assembly GCF_012516375.2. Taxonomy (NCBI): domain Bacteria; kingdom Pseudomonadati; phylum Bacteroidota; class Chitinophagia; order Chitinophagales; family Chitinophagaceae; genus Chitinophaga; species Chitinophaga oryzae. The sequence continues at coordinate 5,896,125 of NZ_CP051204.2, read as the reverse complement.
ATATACTGATTCATAACCCCGACGAAGCCTTGCAGCTGATTGTCGACGTCTACTATCAGGACTTTGACAAGGTAATAATACATGAAGAAAATATCATCCCCGATTTCTTTGACCTCAAAACCGGCATCGCAGGAGAAGTATTGCAGAAGTTCATCAACTACAAAATGCGGGTGAGTATTGTCGGGGCGTTTGAAAAATACCCCGGCAAAAGCCTCCGTGATTTTATCTATGAAAGCAACAAAGGCCGCCATGTGAATTTTATGCCGACGGTGGAAGAGGCGGTGGAGAAAATGGGGAGGGAGGCGTAATAATACGGTAGAAAAGAAAGGAATATTTCAGAAGAGATTAGATCTTCTGTCACAGATGAAAATTTTAATCTTTTTTCTAAACAAAGAAAAATTGTTATCATTGCGTTCCGTGTAGGGTACTAATGTTGTTTGAAGATCCACTTATCTTTGATAAGTTTGCATTGTGACCTATTTTTTATTTATTGTTTATCTCTAGTGAATACTTATGGAAGCTATAATTGTTACCTATGACCTATCAGTCATGTCAACTATTTGTTTGGATCTTCTGATCTATGCTTGATAATTTTCCTATTCTGTAAGTGTAAATGTTGTCTAACATGGCAGCAGGAAACTACGATCCCAATAATTTTCAATGAGAAAAGTAATCTTATTTTGGCTGTGTACATTGTTTAATGCTCTTTTTGCCCAAACCGGTTTTGCACAAAGAGGCCTGAATGTTCCCAATTTTACTGTACACTCGCCGGATGTCACCGCGTTAGGGACTTATGGTGAGTACCCTGTGGATTTCTCCACAGGCGTAGTTCCTATTAGTATACCCCTGCATACGGCAAAGGGAACGCGCTTGGAAGTCCCGGTGTCTATATCCTATCATTCCGGAGGAATTAAGTTGGACCAGGAAGCCTCTTCCATTGGGTTGGGCTGGGTCTTAAATGCCGGAGGAGTGGTGACAAGGGCTATCAGAGGAAGAGTCGATGAAGCTGCGGGCTTTGCCACCAATTATGCCAACATCCCTGATTCCACTTCTATAACCGATAGAAGACTTTTTGCCAAAATTGGTAATAGCTTGGATTTACAGAGTAAGGTAACCGCTGACTTTGAACCCGATGTTTTCAGTGTGTCCGCCAATGGGCTAAATGCTGAGTTCTGTCTGGATAATACTGGTAAATATGTAACTAACAATTATGAGCCATTAACCTTTACCCGTGATATTGGAAATAAACTGATTATCGTTCGGGATAAGACGGGTAATATTTACCGCTTTGGGCGTGCTCTTGATGGTACTGCTGCCTATGAAGAATCTGCGCTTACCTTCGACCGGCTCAACACGGGAGTCCATTATACGGACGATACTTTTGCTGGAGATGAAAATTATGTGAGTGCCTGGTTTCTAACGGAAATTATATCCGCCGATCTGTCAGACACTATCTCCTTTAAGTATATTAATAATTTGATCAATGACTACAGAGTCACCAGTGCTACGCGTTATACACCGAGAGATCAATCATCTTCAGATGCCATCGGCGATTTTTTTGAGGGTGGGATTTTTTCTGGTACCAAGTCTTATATAACGAGCAAGACTCTTAGCAGTATTTTGTATAAAAATGGGCGTATAGAGTTCTCTACAGTGGGTGATAGACTAGATTGCTATCGTAGTGATAGTAGGCTAAGGACCAGTGAAATGACAGTGTATGGAAGTAAAGGAGAACGTATCAGCAAGGTGGAATTTGATAATGCTGGGTACTTCGAGCGAACAGCGGGAGGTAGTAACATTAACCCTGGCATCGCTGTCCCGGATTACAAAAGAAAAAGCCTGAAGTTAGGCGGGGTAAAATTCTACGATAGGGACAACCAATTTATAAATGATTATAAATTTATCTATGATCTTACGCCTTTGGCAGCCCGGAATACCACTTCACAGGATTATTGGGGCTACTACAATGGTCAGATGGTGGATAATCTGATAGCATCGGCATTTGTTGGTTACAAGGAAAGCCGGCCGGTTTATATAGGAGGGAACAGAAAAGCGGATTTCAATTTTATGAAGGCGGCTTCCCTTACTAAAATTGTTTATCCTACAGGAGGAGCTACTGTTTTTGAATATGAACCTAATAGATACCTGAACAGAGATATCCCTCCTCGCATGGTTGAGGTCGGCCAGGAACGTGAGTTGAAGGCATATGCAGTGAACAGACTACCAGATTGCCCACTCGGCTTCATGGATAATGTGCCGCAGAACAATACTGTTGATTTTACTATTACCGATACATTGAAAGATAATGCCGCTGACGGGAGGATTGTTGTTTATATTTCGGATTATAAAACTCCTACCTCTGCGGCAGGAATGACAGTGAAAATCAGCGATCTTAATTCCTCAATCGGCTATAACTATCAGCTGCTTCCTGTCGACAGGCTGCAGGGAAAAACATTTTATGATCTTATCAGGATTCAACGGGGACATACCTATAGAGTGGAAGCATTTACCAATGGCGCAACGGGTTCCAATTCAGGACCCTGCAATAGTCCGTATATCGAAGTTGGTATCTATTATAAATATTATCGAACGACAACGGCTGATAGTGTGGTGCCTGAACAAGCCGGTGGGTTAAGGATCAAAAGTATTACCAATTTGAACAGCGACAGTTCCGTGGTATCAAAAAGGATGTATGAATATGGAGATAGTATACATCCGATTGGTTACGGTGAATTAATTACTAATCCCAATAGAAATTTTTTCATCTACCCCCAGTTATATGCGATAAGTTCATACGTTAAGACATTAGTACCGGTGGTATGGTACACATCGGAAAGCCAAATTGAGCTAGGTATGGCACATGGATGCCCGGTAGATTATGGCAGGGTAGTGGAAAAGCAAATAGATGTGAAGACCGGGAAAGATAACGGTAAGTCAGAGTATTTTTATTCGAGTATTGGGGGCGATTTTGAACCTAAAACCGGATATAAATATCCTTATAATACTATCTATTACCCTTCCTGGAAGCAACAGAAGTTTCTTCTTAAGACGATCCATTATAAATGGGAAAATGATGTATATAAGCCGGTGAAGCAAGTTGTTAATAACTATGAGCCTGTCGCTGAAAGTAAGATTAAAATATTTAAGTTGTTTGATTATCAACCTGACATATGGCATGCCATTTATACTATGTCAGGGGGAAACTGGGTATGGATAAATAGTTATAATAATACCGAACGCTTTCTGTATTATAACTACTATGTATCCCGCGGCCGTTACCTTCTTACAGGGGAGACTACAACTACGTATATAGAAGGAGGTGATTCTATCCAGACAGTAAAATTGTTGCATTATAACCCTCAATACGATCTAGGCAGGGAGGTAACTACCAATAGTACTGGTCAGCAGATTATGAATAACTATCGCTATAGTGCCGATTTGGATTATGCCGGTCTTATCAGTAGGAATGTACTTTCATTGCCGGTACAACAGGAGCAGTTTATTGACGGAAAGATAAGAAGTGGCTCTATTTTGCGCTATAACGTTGATGGAAATATTAGTGAACGTTACCAGCTGGAAGTTGTGGCGCCGACGACGCCATTGACTTATGGTCAGCAGGCAATAATACCTCCTTATTATGCAAAAAAGGAGGTGCTGAGCTACTATTCGGGAAGTCTGCAGGCAAAGGAAGTACTGGATGGTACAGGCAGAAAAACTGTCTATTTGTGGAGTTATAAGGGACAAAACCTAATTGCGGAGATCCGAAACGCGGATTTCGCTACTGTTGAAGGCATTCTTGGCAGTGTCAATATCGCAAATATGGCAGTTGCTAACCCCACTAATTCGGAAGTGAATACTTTCCTGGCACCATTACGCACAGCCACCCAATTAAAAACAGCCATGATCACCACTTATACTTTCGATCCTGCGCTGGGAGTGACATCTATTATTAATCCCACCGGCCTGTCCAGCTATTATGAATATGACAGCTTCGGGAGATTAAAGGTGATTAAAGATCACAATGGGAAAATACTTAAGCAAGTCGATTACCAGTATATGAAACCTGTAAATCAATAACGATATCCAATTATAATGATGCGGAAAATGAAGCCTTATGCCTTACTTTTTGTTCTTGTGTACGTTATTTGCCAGGATGCTGCTGCACAGCGCCAGGTATCTTCGGTTCCTGCTTCGGGCGCGGTGCCCGCTGCATATAAAATCAGCAATATCAATTATATTCGCACTTGGGAGCCGTCTTTTCCATCTGTTAGCCCTACGGAGGTAAGCGACCCTGCAAAAAATGTCAGAGAGGTAAAACAGGCTACCCAGTATTTCGATGGGTTAGGCCATCTGTTGCAGATGGTGTCTAAAGGTACCGGTGGAGGCAGAGATGTGGTAAAACCATTTGTATATGACGCTTTTGGAAGAGAGCAGTACAAATATCTCCCCTATGTTCCAACCGCTGGTAACATGAGCGATGGCAAGCTAAAAATGGATCCTTTTAACGGACAACAGCTTTTTTATCAGGATAAGGAGTTTAATCCATCTTTGTCAGGAGAGAGTATTTATTACGGGGAGACGGAATATGAAGCATCGCCGTTGAACAGAACGATTAATATATTCTCGCCCGGAAACAGTTGGGCGAAAAGCAAAGGGGCACGTGCAGTTAAACAACAATATCTCACAAATAATACTTCAGATTCTGTTCGTATTTGGCGAATGGCGCCCAGTGATGAATATCCGACAACACAGGCCGTTTATAATGCTGGTGAGCTGGAAAAAGTGGTGGTTATTGATGAACAGGGACGTCAGGCCATCAAATTCAACGACAAAGAAGGACGGCTTGTCCTGAAAAAGGCGCAGTTAGATGCTGTTGCCGGTGTTGGGCATATGAGTTGGCTTTGCACTTATTATATCTATGATGATATGGGTAGTCTTCGGATCATTATTCCCCCATCCGGGGTGTCAAAGATTACCTCTTCGTGGAACATTTCTGCGATAGCAGAAGAGTTTTGCTTTCAATATCGCTATGATAAACGTAAAAGGCCGGTTGTTAGAAAAGTACCTGGCGCCAAGCCGGTGGAAATGGTATATGACCTGCGCGACAGATTGGTGTTTACACGGGATGGTAATTTGAAAGCTACAGGTAACTGGCTGGTGTCGTTCTATGATAGTTCAGACAGGCTGGTTGAATCTGCCTTATACAAATTTTCCGATTCTATGGAAGCGTTGCAGATGGCAATGGATAATGCACCGATTGTAACCGGAACAACCCGGTACGAATTTCCGGGTGTTGCAGATTTGGTAGTTGCGGTAAATGATCGGAGTACTTATACAGCCAGTAATAGTATTACATTGGAGAGTGGATTCGATACCGGCCCTAATAGCGTTGCCGATATGTATATAGACCCCCAGTTAAAGAATGGCGTTGCCGACATATCAGTTTATAACCCTCTACCTAATCTTGACCCGGCATTATTGCAGCCGGTTACCTATACCTTTTATGATGAGTATAGTTTCCCAGGTAGCCACCAGGCTGTAATAGGGGAGTTGGCGGAGCCTCAGGCTGGTAACAATACCAATAGCGAGGCGTCAATAATTACTACGAACACTAAGGGGCTGGTTACGGGTACCAAAGTCCGAATAGTGGGAACTGATCAGTGGCTTACCACGACTACTTATTACAATGAAAAAGGCCGTACTGTTCAGATTATAGCGGATAATATGACCGGAGGAACTGACGTGACCTCCAATTTGTTCGATTTTAATGGTAAACTGTTAAGTACGTATTTACATCATAAAAACCCGATAAGCGGCACCAATCCGGAAACCCGATTTTTGACCATGGTGGATTATGACGAGGTTGGCCGCATTGCGGTCATCCGAAAACGAGTAGGCAATGATGGAATATTGAAGGAGATCGCCAGAATGGAGTACGATGCTCTCGGGCAACTAAAGAAAAAAATACTTGGAGGAGGAATAGATGAGCTGTCTTATGACTATAATATCAGAAGCTGGTTGTTGGGTGTCAACCGAAACTTTGTTAAATCTGCCTCCGATGGCAATTATTTTGGATTTGAGCTTGCGTATGATAACCCTGTATCTATAATTCCTCAAACCAGCTTCGCCAATCCACAGTATAATACTACTGTGGCCGGGTTGTCTTGGAGAGCCAGAGGTGACAATATCGCGAGAAAATATGATTTTACCTACGATCCTACAAAAAGGCTGATTGCTGCTGATTTTAATCAGCAAAATACAGGTAGTGTTTTATGGAGTAAAAACCTGGTGAATTTCAGTGTAGACAATATCTCCTACGACAAAAATGGGAATATACTTACCATGAAGCAATGGGGGGTGGCAGGGAATACACCAGCTATTATAGATAATTTAAAGTATGATTATAAGAATGGAACGACTAATAAACTAAATTTTGTTACCGACGAAAGTAATAATCCACAAAGTACCTTGGGTGATTTTAAAGAGATAACAAAAGATAGCAACCAGGATTATTGGTATGATGATAATGGGAATCTGATTAAAGATAACAACAAGGGAATTACTTCTATTACGTATAATCATCTAAACCTTCCGGAGCTGGTGACAGTCGCGGGAAAAGGCTCTATTAGATTCTACTACGATGCGGGCGGCAGGAAATGGCGGAAAGTGGTAAAAGACAATACCACTGGTTCCGCTAAGGAAATAGTTACCGATTATACAGGATCATTCGAGTATAGGGATAACAAGTTACAGCAAATAGGCCACGAAGAAGGTCGCATCCGTACAGTAGAAAAACCGGGTGCACCTGTTGAGTACGTATATGACTACTTTGAGAGAGACCATCTGGGAAATATCAGGGTAGTGTTAACTGAACAATCAGCTACCAGCTTGTACACTGCAACAATGGAGACGGAAAGTGCGCTTAAAGAAACCGCCATATTCAGCAACGTGGATAATACCAGATCGCCGAAGCCAGTAGGATATCCGGACAGTCAGAGTACAGGAAATAAGTCGGTAGCAAAGCTGAATGCGCAGGCAACAGGAAAAAAAATTGGGCCTTCTCTTGTCTTGAAAGTGATGGCGGGAGATAGTGTCAGAATTGGTGTTAATGCATTTTACAAATCCGGGCAACCCCTCAATAATAAAGCAGGTACACCGCTGTCAGAAAATATGCTGACAGACCTGGTAGCTGCTTTCGGCGGGCAGCGGTCAGGGGAATTACACCACGGTAATAGTGCAGACATTGTTCAAACACCATTTAATACCAATTTTTACAATAATGATTATCAAAAGTTAAAAGAAAAAGATAACGACGCTGCCCACCCCGATAAACCTAAAGCATATCTGAACTTTATTCTTTTTGATGACCAGTTTAATCTGGTAGAGCAAAATAGCGGTGTAAAGCAAGTGAAAGCTGAGCCAGATCAACTGCAGACACTTGCACAGGATGCAATGCCTATCACAAAAAACGGTTTTCTGTATGTGTATGTCAGCAATGAAACTCAGCAGGACGTATTTTTTGACAACATGGTGGTTGCGCATACGGCTGGCCGTATCCTGGAGGAAACGCACTATTATCCGTACGGATTGACGATGGCAGGTATCAGTTCTGCCGCAGTAAAGGGACAGGAGAATAAACATCGCTTTAACGGTAAGGTCTTAAATAATAAGGAGTTTTCTGATGGTGGTGGCCTGGACTGGTATGACTACGGCATGAGAGAGTATGACCCACAGATTGGCAGATTCTTTAGACTAGACCCCATTTCAATGGATTTTCCTTACCTGAGCCCTTACCAATATGCTGGTAACGACCCTATCATGAATGTTGATCTGGATGGTCTCGAACCCGAAAATGCAATTGAGTCGTATGATTTGAGCAAGGCACGTACCCATACTTATCCTAGCGGACAGAAAGCATTTCTGCTTGACAACTCGTGGGTTAGCATGCGCCGGGGAGAGTACGGAGACGTTTATTTTTATTCTAAAGATGGAAGTCCCTGGAAGGAGTTTGTTCCAAAATTTAGGGAGGATATTAATAAGTCAAGAGCAGAAGGACTTATCAGTGTTTCTAATAATTTTGCCCTTGGCATGTCTACTATTTTATTTGCGGGAGCATCGGGTATAACCGGAGGCATTCAGTCGGCTTCATGGGTCGGTGGAGGTATGGCAGTGGGAGACGTTGCGGCACAAATGGTTACAAACGAGAGTCAGAATACATTTTCTGGTAGACTTATGGATGTAAATTGGACGAGTCCAATATCCGGTATGTTTTTGAAGAATCCTGTAGCTGCCGCCGTGGCAGCAAGTGCATTGGATTTTCGGCTCAGTAACGTTAAGAAGGGCGATATAGCGAGAGGATTTGATGGTTCTTTTGTTTTCGGCGAGAAGAATGCAAAAACTTTTCTAATCGAAAGTGCAGCATTTGGTATTGCCGGAACAGCTGCAGGTGAGGGCGCAGGTTTTCTCCGTTTAGGTAGTAAAGGCGGTGCTGCAGCACTTAATGGTGCACTTAAGAGAAGCGGAGCAATAACAATTGATTTTGGTGCAGCGTCATTGACAGCAACTCAAATGAACTCTGTGTGGCAGATAATTCAAATCGCATTATATGATCAAAGTAAGGACGTGAAAAATAAAAAAAAGAAGAAATAGCCACATTGTTTTAAACGTTGATTTCTTACATTACCCTCATAACGTAGGTTTATGAAAAGGAAAATAATTGGAATTTTGCGAAGAATAAATCGAGCGCTCCCTTATCTTATCTTGGGTGCAATGCTTTGTTTGGGCGTCAGGTATAGCATGATGCGTAGTCGATTGAAGCAGCATTATATACTGACTGTAGGAACAGCATTGGAATATAAAGTCAATCCTCGAGGGCCTGGTGGATCGGTGAAGTATTCTTATGAGGTAAATGGCAAAATGTATTATAGTACTGATGTTTACCCCGAATTACATCGCTCTGGCGAGTATAGTATTGTAGGTAAGCAATTTCCAGTTGCATACGACTCAGCAGATATAGATAATAGCCAAATATTAATTACAGCAAAAAAATTTAAGAAGTTCTCTATTCCCTTTCCTGATAGTCTGTCATGGGTGGAAGAATATGAAACCGATTGGTAACATCGGTAGTATTACATAAAGTGTGTCACGGTAATTAAAGATTAAGTTTCAATCAATCACTAAATATAATTGATAATTGCGCTAATGTCTGATTCCAGTTGTGTACTGGCTTGTTCCACTTGGCACATATATTCTCCTGAACAAGGAATAAGAGTTTCATAAGGGCGTCTTCTGACTGGAAGACCCTTTCGGTTTTGTAACAGCGCGAAGTTGCCTATGGAAGCCTTCAATAATATTTGTGTGAATACTCGGACTACGGTTGACAGAGCAAATATATATTTTTGAACTGGATTTTAAATCTGTTTTAAGGGGAATGGCGCTGCTGCCGCGCCATTCCCCATCCCGGCAGGGGTTTCAAACAATGGCTATGTTTTAGATTGTAGCCGTTCTCTAAGAATTTCGTAGGGAGTTTTGCCCTTCAGTGCAGCATTGGGTCTATGGCAGTTGTAGAAGTTCTCCCACTCCTGTAATTTCTTATTGATGTCGATGTCATCTGTGTAATCAAGTAGTTGGTAAAACTTCTACTGATCGGTCAAATGAGACCGTTCTACTTTACCGTTTAGATGTAGACTGGCTTTCTTGATGTAAACATGCCGAATTCCCAAGTCTTCGCAATGCCAATGAAATTGAGACTTAAATTCATGCCCGTTGTCAGTTTGAATAGTATGAATCCGGAATGGGAATTTGCTCCGTATATAGTCTACAAATTGAATTGCGCAGCTTTGATTATGTTTGCTATATATTTTCAGAGCTCGAGCTCTCGTTGCGTCATCAATTGCGGTGTATTGGAAGCGTTTAACCTCCTTCCCGGAGGACCTATCAGTAAAGGATAAAAATTTGACATCAACCTGGATTCTATGCCCCGGCACCTGTTTTTCATATCTTTTAAACTGTGGACCTTTTCCGCTGATTTTGTGGCAATTTATTCAGCCCATTTCTCTTAAGAACATTGTATACTCCAGCTGGTGAAACAGCAATATCATGGTAACGCTTCATGTACCATGATATTCGCAGTTGCCCTAAATGGTAAGTAGTTCTTAAGTGTATGATCTGAGCTTCAATATCGGCTGCTATACGTAGCTTCGGATTTTCAGGACAGGGCTTACTATTAACTAAGGCGCTTTCTCCCTTACTTTCATAGTCTTTCTTCCATTTATAGCAGGTTTCCCTGGATATACCAAAGTACCGACAGGTTTTTGATACATTCCCCGACTCCTGGCCGTGTTGAATTATTCTAAGCTTTCTACGAATATCAGATAGTTCCTTTGGGCTCATAAATAGACATTTGATTGACAAGATAAAAACTGTCAACCAAAGTCATGATTTCCATAAAATCAGTTAACACCTGCAGCCAGAATTTAGCACCTTCATTCTCGCCAATATACATACCCAGCAACTCTTTGTAGCCCTCCTGATTAAGGCCAATGATGAAGTAAACAGCCCGGCTGACAACCCGCCCCTCATGACGAACTTTGTAGTGTATTGCACTAACCATACGAACGGGTAAACCCGTTCCAACGGACGACTATGCCACTCCTGTATCAAAGGCAGGATTTTTATCTGTAAGCCGGCTTATTGTGGCTGTAGATGCCTCCAAGCCATACATATCCATCAGGTGATCACGGATATCGCTATAACTAGCGCCACGGGCATACAGAGAAATGATCTGTCTATCCAGATCTACCCCCGGAGTCTTATGACGCTTGGGAACAAGCTCAGGCTCAAACGTCCCATTACGATCACGCGGAGGGTTAATATCTACCGACCCTACGGCGGTCTTTACCTGTTTACGCCCTTTACCGTTCTTCCGGTTGGCATCTCCTTCATCTTCAATATGCGCTTCCAACTCGCCATCCAGGGCACCTTTAAGAAACTCTTTTAGCAATGGCGTTAGCACGCCATCTTTACCTAAAAGCGTATCTCCATTCTTCAAACGGCTTGCCGCTTGCTTCTTGAAGGCTTCGAAATCAAAGTTTTGCTTTTCCATATTGTATTATCAGTTTAAAGTTAATAAACTTTTTACTGACACACTTTATGTAATACATCGCCCTTAACACTAAATAACACTCCGTACTCCACTCTGGCACACTTTTGTCATTATTATCCCCAAGGAACCCGAACCGCTGCAGGGTTTTAGGGAGCCGCCAATACATCACAACAAAATGCTTTACGATGAAAACATTAAAATTTGTCATCCTGGCGTTGGTGTTGGCAGGAGGATTGACCAGCTGCCTGGTGGTCCATGACCGGCCGGGGTATTATCACCGCCCGCATTACCATCATCATCACTACGGACATTGGTACCGATGAAAAAATGAAAGGGGATGCAGTGACCGGTTTCCCCTGTTAAACCACCTTTTTCTTATGCTTTTCTGAATAAACAGAAACCAACCATTGCTAATTATAGCTTGCCTGACAGCGCTGTTCCCAGCGCTGTTTTTAATTCCTTTTCAGACAGGACGCCGGTATGACGCCATATTTCCTGGTTATTCTGCATCAGTACCAAAGTAGGTACTGCCATAATATGAAAACGGCCCGCGAGATCTTCTTCCTGGTCAATATCAATACGGCTGACACGGAGTTGATCGCTCATGGTGGATTCCACCGTGTTCACGACGGGGGTCAGTACTTTGCAGGGATAACACCAGTTGGCAAAGAACTGTAATAAAGTGGCGTGTTGCTGGCTCATATCATCTCTTTTTTATACCAGCAAAATTAGGGGAGGCTGCCGGCGGGAGCATTACACGTTCCGCCGGACTTTTAGTACAAATGGCAGCTTTTAAACACCATGATGACGGTGCCCGTTGCGGTACTGCAAGGGGGTAACGCCTGTTTGTTTTTTGAAGAACCGGCAGAAATAAGATTGATCGGCGAAATTGAGATAACCGGCAATGCCGGCAATGGTTTCGGTGCCCTGGATGAGCTGCGCTTTGGCTTCGGTGATCAGCTGCCGGTGAATAAAGCTGCTGGCCGGACTACCCGTGATTTCCTTGACGGTATCATTCAGGTGGTGCGGGTTCACGAACAGCAGTTTGGCATAGTCTGATACCTGTTTGTATTCCTGGAAATGTCTGGTAACGAGGTTTTTGAACGAGGCGACGAGCTGTTCTTTGCGGGGCAGGTACGGATCGCTGTCGTTTTGCTGCGACAGAAAAATACGTTCGGTTTCTATCAGCAGTACGTTGAGGTACAGCCGTACCAGCAGGTCGTCGTTGAAAGTCTGCCGGTTGCAATACTCTTTCCGCAGTTTGTCAAACAGTCCGGCTACCAGCGCCGACTCTTCCGCAGAGAGGCGGATAAACGGTTTTTTATCATGCTGGAAAAAAGGGTACTGATGCAGCTTGACCTGGTTTTTTAGACAGAGCAGGAAGTAATCGGCGTCAAAGATGCAATGATAGCCCTTTACATCTTCGCTCCAGTGGTGAATGGTGTGCAGTTGGTTTTCCGGAATGAAATAGAGCACCCCGGCGTCGAAGGTGTAAGTGTTATAGCCAATGGTCTCCTGCACGCTGCCAGCTGTCAGTAATACCATGGTGTAAAACTTACGGCGGGTGCCGGCAAACGTTTCGTTTTTGTGCAGGCGCTTCAGCTGTTCCAGCGTGGCGATCTCAAGGAAATTGCTGGTCTGTTTTCGGGCAATATTATCACAAGCCTCGCAGAAAGAGTGCTCGGGGCTGGACAGGTATTCCTGTTTAAAGTCGTGCGGGTTGCTGACTTCCCGGAAAGTATTTTTCAGATAACTCATCTCCTTACATTGTCATAGCAGTAGGGTACCCTTTGAGGGCCCAGTCCTTGTATCCGTCATCAAATTTTCTGGCTTTATAGCCTTGTTGTTTAAGCAGGGTGACCGCTTCTTCCACCAGCATACAGAGGGACCCGCGGCAATAGGCTACGATCTCCTGCTTTTTGGACAGCTCGCGGATGCGGGCCTGCAGCTGGTCCAGCGGTATGGAGATAGCCCGGTGGATGTGCCCGCGGTGATATTCGTCTTCCGGTCTTACGTCCAGCACGATAACATCGCCGGCCTGTACTTTCTTCAGCAGCTCTTCGGCGCTTACCGCGTCGCCGTTATGGAAACCTTTGCGGTAATCGTCGATCGCTTTTTTCACTTCGGCGTTGTGCGTCATGCCCAGTTCGCGCAGCGATGCCCAGGCGGCGTATACGTTTTCGCCGGTCAACTGGTAGTAGATATAATTGCCTTTGCGGCTGATGGCCACCAGCTGCGCATTTTTCAGCACCTGCAGGTGCTGGGAGGTGTTGGCGATGGTCATGCCGGTATAACGGGCGATGGTCTCTACGGTGAATGGCCCCTGCGCCAGCAAATCAATGATTTCCATACGATGCGGATTGCCCAGCGCTTTCGCGGTCTTGGCCAGCTCCACATAAACGGTGTCTTTGAATTTTCTCGCAGTCGTTTTCATAAGCTGCAAAAATACGGAAAAATCAACTATTCAATAATTTTATTGAATAGTTGAGGGTGTGTTTGCTTTGGGACATTCTCACCGCGCCGTCTTCCTGAACCCTCTCACCAGCAGCAACAAACTGAAAAACGTCAGTATACCGGCTATCAGGTAAGGCATACCGGGAAAATATACAGGCGACGTACGCGCTGTGGCCCAGGCGAAGCTGCTGGTCAGCAACGGAGGTGCCAGCAGGGTAGTGAGGCCCATCAGGCTGCCCAGCCCGCCCTGCAGCTCTCCCTGCTCGTTGTCGGGCATGGCGCCGGCCATAATGCTCTGCATAGCGGTGCCCTGTATGCTGCCGGCGATGTAAATCACCAGGGCGGGCAGCAGCACCCATTGCCATCCGGCGAAGGCAAACAGCAGGAAGCCGGTGATCATACATAACAGGCCGGTGACAGCCATCTGCCTGTCGCTGAGCCGTTTGGAGAGCACGCCTACCAGCCAGGTCTGGGAGATGATGGACAATACACCGACAAACGCCAGCGAATAACCCACCAGCAGGTTGCTCCATTTAAATTTCTCTATGGTGAAGAAAGCCCACACGCTCTCCATGCTATGGGTGGCGAAAGATACCAGCATCATGGAAAAGATCAGCGATTTCACCAGTGGGAACCGCACCAGGTGCTGCAAGGCGCCAAAGGGATTGGCGCGCTTCCATTCAAAAGCCCGGCGATGGGTGAGGGGCAATGACTCAGGAAAGAAATAATATCCAAGCACGAAATTGAAGAAGCTCAGTACTGCAGCCGCCATAAAAGGGGTATGCGTACCCCAGCGGCCCAGCGCGCCGCCAATGACGGGGCCGATGATAAAGCCAAGGCCAAAGGCGGCATTGATCAGTCCATAGTGGCGGGTACGGTTTTCATCGGTGCTAATGTCGGCCACGCAGGCGGAAGCTACGGCGTAACTGGCGCCGGTGATGCCTGCAATGGCACGGCCGGCGAACAGCCATGTCACATTCGGGGCGAAGGCGAGAAAGAGACAGTCAACGGAAAAGCCCAGCAGGGAACACAGCAGGACAGGCCGCCGGCCGTAACGGTCGCTCAGTCCGCCCAGCACCGGCGCAAATACAAACTGCATCGCCGCATAGGCGAAAGCCAGCCATCCGCCGTAACGGGCGGCGGTGCTTATGTCTGCATGAAGCAGCTCCCGGAGTAGCTGCGGCAGCACCGGGAAAATCAAACCAAAACCAGCGGTGTCTATCACCACCACCAAAACAATAAATAACAAACGGGAACGGTAATACGCAGATCGCATCAGAATATATAAGCTAAAACATGAGAAATGCACGGCGATAGAAGCGCGCCGCATCAAATAACAGGCAGGATGCCGGAAGAGTATATGGTTGCTCAGTATCTCATAGGGCGCAAAAATAACAGGAAATTATCTTCTCTCAAAAATATATTTGACCTTGTCAACGCCAGCCGTATATTCCATACCTTCAGGGCTGTTATGATCAAGGCAGCATACACCGATAAGGAAACGGTCGTCAGGATACTGACCGCCGCTTTTGCAGATAATAAAAGCGTTAATTACGTGGTCCGCCAGGGCCGCGGGAGAATAGCCCGTATCAGGGCGTTGATGGCATATTCCTTTGAACTGTGTATGTTGTTTGGCAGGGTATACCTGTCGGAGGACCGGCAGGCCTGCGCGCTCACCTTATTCCCCGACCGGAAAAAGACGACGCTGAAAACCATACTGCTGGACCTGCGGCTGGCCCTGAATGTGATCGGACCGGGGCGGGTCCGCCGGGTGATGCAGCGCGAGGTCCGGATAAAAGCAGCGTATCCGGCTACGCCCATCAACTATTTATGGTTCATCGGGGTGTTGCCGGGTGAACAACGCCAGGGAACAGGCAGCCGCCTGCTCCGGCAGCTCCTCGCACATGGGCAACGCCCCGTATACCTGGAAACTTCGATGATTGACAACGTTAACTGGTATACGAAAAGAGGCTTTGAGGTATATCAGACCCTGCAATTCGGGCACGGCGATCTGTACCTGCTGAGAACAAGTACCGCGCGTGCATGAAAAAATCAATCAATTCACCTGTGTATCAACGGTATAGTACCGGTTGTTTTTCTCTTCTCTCCATTTCACGAACATAATATGCTGTACAAACTCCAGGAACTGGTAATCATCCACCAGCATACTTAAAGTGAGTCCGTCCGGAATGCCGGTACTTTTGGTACGGGCCTGTTCATAACGGGTGAGTTTCTCCTGTAAGTTGGCGGTAAGGGATTTGACCAGTTCGGGAAAGACCTGGAAAGTTTCCTGCATAATACGCTGTCCCTGAGGAGTTTGTTTCAACTCCTGCAGGCGCTCATGGGTTAAAGGAGGCAGGGATACGTTGTTCTGCCGGGATTCTTGGCCTGTCGTCATAGTTTTAGTTTGCGCTTTTCTGGGTTATTCAGGTTAATAGCCAGGCTTTTATATGCCTGTCGATATGGATTAGAGTACAGATTTCATAAAAGGTTACAAAATGTTGTCATTTTTTGTAACTTATTTTCACTTTAACCATCTAATAACTGATAATGAGTATCATTCAACCTATTGACACGCTTACTGACAATGAAATTATCGCCAGGGTGCTGGCAGGAGAGAAACGGTTGTACGAGCTGCTGATGCGGCGTTATAACGCGAGCCTGTTCCGGATCGGGATGTCTTTCCTGAACAACGACATGGATGTGGAGGACGTGATGCAACAGACCTACATCAATGCCTATCAGCACCTGGACAAATTCCGGCAGGAAGCCGCTTTTGCTACGTGGCTGAAGAGGATTATGATCAACGAGTGCCACCAGCATCTCAAAAGAGCGCAGCGGGCAGCCAGCGAGGATATTTCAGCTGTGGAGCAGGGTCAGGATATGGCCAAAACTAGAACACCTGTGGACACTGTCATCAACAAAGAGCTGGGTGAAGTGCTGGAGAAAGCACTGCTGAGTATTCCGGAAAAGTACCGGGCCGTTTTCGTGCTGCGGGAACTGGAACATCTCAATGTGGCGGAAACCGCTAAAGTGCTCGACATCTCCAGGGTAAACGTGAAAGTCCGCCAGATCAGGGCTAAAATGATGCTGCGCGAACATATTTCCAACTTCTACAAAAACGATGTGGTCTTCCCGTTCCATCTTATCCGGTGCGACAGGGTGGTCAACAATGTGCTCCGCAAACTGGAGATCGAATAAAAATAATCTGTATACAGTGGAAGACCGGCACGCAGGCGCCGGTCTTTTTTTGCCCGCTTTTATGCCTGCATATCGTCAAAAGCGCCCTTGCGCAGGTTAATGCCATACTCGAGGTAAGCCTTCAGGCAGTCAAGGAAGTTGGCCCAGCCGAAAGTGTTTTGTGAGAACCATTTCAGCCCTTTGGCGTCCAGCGGGAGTTCCCCTTCGGTGACATGCACCACTGTTCCGCCGCTTCCGGAAGGCGACAGCGCTATTTTTACCTGTGTCCGGTGCTGCGGGGCCCCTTCCCATTCAAAATGGACCTCGCTGTCTTTTATCACCTTCTTCACCGGGATATCATAATTCACATCTTCTTCAGCGAACCGCCATACCACGGTTTCTCCTTCCTCCATGCGGCCGCTGCCGGAGGCGATAAAATAATTGCTCATTTTCTTTGGATCAATGATGGCTTCAAAAACTTCCTGCGGCGGTTTGGCCACGTGTATAGAGGCAGAAATAATCAACGGTCCCATAAGATATGTTTTCCTGCAAAGAACGCAAAGAAAGCAAAGAGCGCAAAGAAAATATAACCATAAAAAAAGAGCAAAGGAAGAGGTTGATCTCCTTTGCTCTCTTATTATCTTAATAAACACAATCCTTTGCGTGCTCTGCTTTCTTTGCGCGCTTTGCGGGATTAAATACGCTGCAGTACTTCTTCCCCGATGGCGTCGGTGCCTTTGATCATATCGGCCGGCGTTTGTGCGTTGGCGATATCGCGGGTACGGAAACCGGCTTTCAGCACCTGGTCTACCGCCGTGATCACCGCTTCGGATTCCGCTTTCATGCCGAAGGAGATGTCCAGCAGCAGCGCGGCGGAGAGGATAGAGGCCAGCGGGTTGGCAACGCCTTTGCCGGTGATGTCGTGCGCGGAACCGTGGATCGGTTCGTATACACCGGTACCATCGCCAACAGAAGCGGAAGCGAGCATGCCCATGGAGCCGGCGATCTGGGAAGCTTCATCGGTGAGGATATCGCCGAAGAGGTTGGCGGTCACCACCACGTCGAAACGGCGTGGGTCCTTGATCAGCAGCATAGCGGTGGCGTCTACGAACTGGTGTTCCACCTCCACGTCAGGATATTCGGGGGCGATCTTCTGGATTACTTCGCGCCACAGCCGGGAGGTCTCGATCACATTGGCTTTGTCAACGGAGCAGAGTTTTTTGCGGCGGGTGCGGGCGGCCTCAAAGGCTTTGCGGGCGATGCGCTCTACTTCGAAACGGCTGTATTCTGCAATGTCGAAAGCGGTATCGCCGTTGTTTTTGCGGCCTTTGTCACCGAAGTAGATGTCGCCGGTCAGTTCACGGAAGAAAAGAATGTCGGCCCCTTTCAGGATCTCCGGCTTGATGCTGGAAGCGTCGAGCAGCTCGTCAAACAGTTTGATGGGGCGCAGGTTGGCGTAGAGGCCCAGCTCTTTGCGCATTTTCAGCAGCCCCTGTTCCGGCCTTACTTTGGCAGAAGGGTCGTTGTCGTATTTAGGATGGCCTACGGCGCCAAACAGGATGGCGTCGGAGGCGCGCATTTTGGTCAGCGTTTCGTCGGGCAAAGGGTTACCGGTGGCTTCTATGGCGGCGTGGCCCACGAGGGCTTCGTCATAGGTGAACGTGTGGCCGAAGCGGGCTGCGATCTTGTCCAGTACCTTTTTACCTACGGCCGTTACTTCCTGTCCGATCCCGTCGCCGGGAACAATTAAAATATGTTTGGTTGCCATGATAATAAAATCAGATTAAGTTGAGCATTTTCTGGGTGGCTTTAATGGCAGACACGGTCTGGTCACTGTCCAGCCCCCTTGTTTTGAACTCTTTGTTGCCGAAGCTCCAGGTGATAATGGTTTCGCACAGCGCATCGCTCTTACCGCCGGGAGGGATATGCACGGAATAGTCCGTGAGTACCGGCAGTTCCCGTTTTTTCTTTTTATAGACGATTTTCAGGGCGTTCATAAACGCGTCGTACTGACCGTCGCCCTGGGAATGTTCTTCAAAAAGTTCCCCGTCTACAGATATTCTAAGGGTCACAGAAGGGTGGAGGTTTTTGGAATGGGTGAGCACATAGTTTTCTATTTTCACCTTTTCCTCTATCCGGCTGCTGTCGAGGATATCCGAGATGATGTAGGGGAGATCGGCCTGTGTAACGACTTCCTTTTTATCGCCCAGTTCGATGATGCGCTGGGTCACTTTTTTCAGGTTGGCGTCGGACAACTGTATGCCGAGCTGTTGCAGGTTGTTTTCGATGTTGGCCTTGCCGCTGGTTTTGCCCAGTGCGTACAGGCGTTGACGTCCGAAGCGTTCCGGCATCAGGTCGCTGAAATACAGTTTGTTCTTCTTGTCGCCGTCGGCATGGATGCCGGCGGTCTGGGTGAACACGTTGGCGCCTACCACCGGTTTGTTGGCCGGGATGCGGATACCTGAGAACGTCTCCACCAGTTTGCTGGCGCTGTAGAGTGATTTCTCTGACACGGCTGTTTTCACGCCTGGGAGAAAATCGTTGAGTACAGCGATGGCGCTGGCGAGAGGCGCGTTGCCCGCTCTTTCGCCCATCCCGTTGATAGTGAGGTGGATGCCGTGTGCGCCGGCTTTCACGCCTTCCAGTACGTTGGCGGTGCCGAGGTCGTAGTCGTTATGGGCGTGGAAGTCGAAGTGCAGCTGCGGGTAGCGTTGCACAATGTCGCTGATATATTCCTGTACTTCGCCGGGAGTGAGTACGCCGAGGGTATCGGGGAGCATCACGCGTTTTACCGGCTGGTGTTGCAGGAAGTCGAGGTATTGGTATACGTAGTCGCGGGAGTGGCGCATGCCGTTGCTCCAGTCTTCGAGGTACACGTTGCACTCCAGCCCTTTTTTGCGGGCGAGGGCGATGACTTCGCCTACTTCCGCGAAGTGTTCTGCGGGCTTTTTCTTCAGCTGGTGGGTGAGATGGTTGAGTGAACCTTTGGTGAGGAGGTTCATCACTTTGGCGCCGGCCTGCAACATCCATTGTACAGACACGTCGCCGTCAACGAAGGTGAGCACTTCCACTTTGTGCAGGAGGCCGTGCATCTTCGCCCATTTGGTAATGGCTTTCACGGCCGCCAGTTCGCCTTCCGACACGCGGGCGGAGGCAATTTCTATCCTGTCCACTTTTACTTCCGTGAGCAGGACCTGGGCGATGGTCAGTTTTTCCGAGGGTGAAAAGGATACACCACTGGTCTGTTCACCGTCGCGGAGGGTGGTGTCCATTATTTCAATGTAGCGCTGCGGTACTGGCATAAGGCGGATGAATTAACGTTAATACATGCTCTTGGCCGCGAAGGATTTGATGTCTTCTTTCATGGCCTGCAGATAGTCGATATCGTCATAACCGTTGGTCATGTTGTGCTTTTTGTAGCTGTTGATATCGAACGATTCGCTTTCGCCGGTGGCGGAGATGGTGATGGTTTGTGCCGGGAGGTCAACCACCAGTTCTGCTTTAGGATCGGCTTCAATGGCGGTAAAGATTTTATGTAAGAACTCCGGGCTTACCTGTACCGGCAGGATACCGATGTTGAGCGCGTTGTTTTTGAAGATATCGGCAAAGAAGCTGGACACTACGCAACGGAAGCCGTAGTCGTAGATGGCCCAGGCGGCGTGTTCGCGGCTGGAGCCGCTGCCGAAGTTTTTACCGCCGACCAGTATTTTACCGGAATAGATGGGGTTATTTAAAACGAAATCATTTTTCGGAGAGCCGTCGGCGTTATAGCGCCAGTCACGGAACAGGTTATCGCCAAATCCTTTGCGTTCGGTCGCTTTGAGGAAGCGGGCGGGAATGATCTGGTCGGTGTCCACATTTTCGATCGGCATCGGCACAGCGGTGCTTTTCAGGACCGTAAATTTATCGTAAGCCATGTTGTTGTTTGTGTTGTTGGATGATGGTAAAGTGATATCAGATCAGTTCCCGCGGGTCGGTGACTACGCCGGTAACGGCGGCAGCGGCGGCTACCAGCGGGCTGGCGAGCATGGTGCGGGAGCCGGGGCCCTGGCGGCCTTCGAAGTTGCGGTTGCTGGTGCTGACAGCGTATTTGCCGGCCGGCACTTTGTCGTCGTTCATGGCGAGGCAGGCGGAGCATCCGGGCTGGCGCAGCTCGAAGCCGGCGGCGGTGAGGATATCGAGGATACCTTCTTCACGGATCTGTTGCTCTACGATGTGTGATCCCGGAACGATCCAGGCGGTTACGCCTTCTGCTTTTTTGCGTCCTTTCACTACGGAGGCAAAAGCGCGGAAGTCTTCTATGCGGCCGTTGGTGCAGCTGCCGATGAATACGTAGTCTACTTTTTTGCCCAGCATCGGTTCCTGTTCCTGGAAGCCCATGTATTGCAGGGATTTTTCGTAGCTGGCTGCGCTGCCGCCGGCTTCCTGCGCTACCGGGATACGCTGGGTGATGCCCATGCCCATGCCGGGGTTGGTGCCGTAGGTGATCATCGGTTCGATGTCGGCGGCGTTGAAAGTATATTCTTTATCGAAGGTGGCGCCTTCTTCGGTTTTTAGTGTTTTCCAATAGGCGAGAGCGTTATCCCAGGCAGCTCCCTGCGGGGCTTTCTCGCGGCCCTTGATATAAGCGAAGGTGGTTTCGTCCGGCGCGATGATGCCGCCGCGGGCGCCCATTTCGATGCTCATGTTGCAGACAGTCATACGCCCTTCCATGCTCATCTTTTCAAATACTTCACCGGCATATTCCACGAAGTAACCGGTGGCGCCGGCAGCGGTGAGCTGAGAGATGATGTAGAGGGTAACGTCTTTAGGAGTAATGCCTTTACCGGTGCTGCCGGTAACGGTTATACGCATTTTCTTTGGTTTCTGCTGCATGATGCACTGGGAGGAGAGCACCATTTCCACTTCGGAAGTGCCGATGCCGAAGGCGATAGCGCCAAAAGCACCGTGGGTGGAGGTGTGAGAGTCGCCACATACGATGGTCATGCCCGGCAGGGTGATGCCATTTTCCGGTCCTACCACGTGCACGATGCCATTGCGGGGATTGCCCAGTCCCCAGTGGGAGATACCATATTTAGCGGTATTGGATTCCAGCGCTTTCAGCTGATTGGCGGAAAGCGGGTCCTGTACCGGCAGGTGCTGGTTAATAGTAGGCGTATTGTGATCGGCTGTTGCAAATGTTTTTTCGGGGAACATCACGCTCAGTCCCCTGTTCTCCAGGCCCAGAAAGGCTACCGGGCTGGTTACTTCATGAATGAAGTGACGGTCGATAAACAACACATCAGGACCGTCTTCGATTTTCCTGACCGCATGCGAATCCCATACTTTGTCAAATAAGGTAGCGGGTATTTTGCTCATTTTCATAATTTTAAAGGTAGGCGCTAAATTCTTAAAAAATCTCCAGATATTTTTATGATTGTCATATTTTTTCTAAAAAGAAGTGTAAAACCATAATTATTGTTTCGTATTCAAAACATCTTTATTTTTTATAAATAATTGACAATCAACATTATTCTTAAAACAACCTGCATGACAAAAGCAGTCAGGTAAGATAAAAAAGCAAAAGGAAATTGTCATTCCAAAGTCATTCTATCGGCCAAAGAACCTGAACAACATCATAGCCCAGGGCATAAGCCCTGGGGGATGAAAAAATATATGAGCGATGCGGCGAATGGAACACGGTGCGGGAAACGAATGCCGGTGACGTGGCATAAGGCCATGACCGTGCCTGCAGGCAGGAAATTGATTCCTGCCCCGGGATGGGACTGGTGCGCCGGGGGGCAGGGGAGGCTATAATATTTCCAGGTTTTTGGCTTTATACCCTTGCAGGGCTTCGCTGCCGGCCGGCAATTCGGTGATGAGGTAATGGATATCCTGAAGATCGGCGATCTTCATTTTCATGGAGCTGTTGAGTTTTTCTGAGATAGCGAGGATGGCCACTTTGTCGGCGGCCTTGATCATGGCTTTTTTTACCTGGATGGTTTCCCAGTCGGCGTCGGTAAGGCCGTTGACCGGGTCTATGGCGTTGGTGCCGATGATACAGAGGTCGGCTTTGATATTGGACAGGTACTCGAATACTTCGCCGCTGACGGTCATCTGGCTGTAGGCGGAGATCTGGCCACCGATGACGATGGTTTTGATCATGGGTTTGTCCAGCAGTTCCACGGCCGACAGTACGTTGACCGTAATAAAGGTAGCCCTTAAGGAGGGTGGTATTTTCTTGATGAATTCGCGGATGGTGGTGCCACCGCCGATGAGCACGATCATGTCGTCGCGCAGCAGTTGCAGCGCCTTTTCGGCGATGACCAGTTTGTTGGTCTGCGCATAGGTCTCCGACTCATGGCCATAATGATAGGCGATGGACATGGCGCCCCCTTTTATCTTCACTACTTCCCCGTCGTCTGCCAGCTCGTTCACATCCCGGCGGATGGTGTCTTCCGAAACATTGATCAGGCTCACCAGTTCACTGTAGGTAATCCGGGTATGGATGTTTACCTGCTGAATGATAAGCTGTTTCCTGGACTTTTTCGTGAGGGAAACCGGGGGGATCTGGTCCTGTGTGTTCATACTATCCATAGCATCTGATAAATTCAAAGGGTGATGATAGACAAAAAAACGGGCATATGCAAAAAACGCACCGCCCCTTTTTTGCATGGCCATAACATGGGTCAGCAACAAAAATAACAGAACCGGTAGAATTTTGCACTTTTGGAAGATAAATAATTTTTCTGCGCTTTTTGTTTTGATGTTTTTTGTTGATTTTTAATTGTTTGTGTTGATGTTAGCTTTTTGTTACGCTAAATTTTTGCATTCTTACCGCAAAATAGTTGCAAATAATTTGCAGTTTTCGCAGGAATCGCTATTTTTATCCCTGTAATTTCCGCATTATTCGAAGAACTAACTATCAACCAAACCACATGATGAAACATATCATAACCGTGGCCCACTTTCCGAAGATATTCCTGCCACTCCTGGGCCTGTTATTTTCTGTCTGTAGCTATGCCCAGTCCGACCTGGTATCCGGAACCGTCACCAGCGCGACCGACGGACAAAAAATCATCGGAGCCTCCGTGTCGCTCGTCGGCGCCAAAGGTATCGGCGCCCTGACCAACGAAAACGGTCAGTTCTCTATTAAAATACCCTCTACCGTGACCGGCGACATCACCCTCGCAGTGACCTTCATCGGCTTCGACCGCCAGGAGGTAAAAGTGTCCAAAGGCCAGTCCAACATCAGCATCCGGCTCACCACCAACACCAAAGCGCTCGGTGAACTGGTGGTAACGGCGCTGGGTATCAAAAAAGAGAAAAAAGCACTCGCCTATGCCGTCACTGAAGTGAAAGGCAGCGACTTCACACAGGCCCGCGAAATCAACGTGGCGGACGCTCTCACCGGTAAAATCGCCGGCGTGAACGCCTCCAGCCTCGCCAGCGGCCCCGGTGGCTCCAGCCGTGTCATCATCCGCGGCAACGGCTCCCTCAACGGCGACAACCAGCCGCTGTACGTGGTGAACGGTATGCCCATCGACAACACCACACAAAGCACCATCACCAGCGGCGCCTCCAACGGCCTTAACTATGACCGCGGCGACGGTATCGCAGGCATCAACCCCGACGATATCGAATCCATCACCGTACTCAAAGGCGGCCCCGCTGCGGCCCTCTACGGCGCCCGCGCCTCCAACGGCGTCATCCTCATCACCACCAAAAAAGGCGTGGCGCAGAAAGGCATCGGCGTAGACTACAACACCACCTTCACCGTGGAAACACCGTCTGTCATCCCCGACTGGCAATATGAATACGGCGCAGGCGAAAAAGGCAAAAAACCTGCCACCAAAGCAGAAGCTATCGCCGCCGGCCGCCTCTCCTGGGGACCGAAAATCGACGGCAGCAACGTGATACAGTTCGATGGTGTACAACGCCCGTATGTAGCACAGAAAAACAACATCAAAAACTTCTATAACACCGGCAACACCTTCACCAACACCCTGGCGTTCTCCGGTGGCAACGACAACACAAAATACCGTGTGTCCCTGTCCGATATGAACAACCGCAGCCTGGTGCCCAACCAGACACTCAACAAAAAAATCGGCTCCGTCAGCATATTCTCCAACCTCGGCAAACGCCTGACTGTGGAAGCTTACGCACAATACAACGTGGAAAAAGCCAAAAACAGAAGCAGCGTTTCCGACGCTCCCGGTAACGTTAACTGGGGCACCTATATGATCGCCAACACTGTCGATATCCGTAACCTCGACCCGGGGTACGACGCCAGCGATAAGGAAGTGGAATGGAACCCTTCCGGCTTCGCCTCCAACCCCTACTTTGTAGCTAACCGCTTTCGTAACAACGATGACCGCAAACGCTTTATCGGTAATGCCAGCATCAAATACAACCTGCTGGACAACCTCTTCGTGCGCGGTCGTGTAAGCCATGATTATCTGAACATCAACTACACCGGTATCGTGCCCACCGGTACGCTCTTCGCCCCGAAAGGCCTCTACCAGCAATACAATACCGTCGCCACGGAAACCAACGGCGAACTGACCATCAACTACCAGGGCAAACTGGGCCGCGACCTCGGCATCACCGCCATGCTGGGCGGCAACAGGCGCAAATCCATCTCCGATGGCACCAACCTGAACGGTACCGATTTCTTCGCACCCGGTTTCTACGACCCGTCCAACGTGGTAAGTCTCAACACGACCAACGTGAACCAACGCCAGGCGACCAACTCCGTGTTCGGCTCCGTGGACCTGTCTTTCAAAGACCTGCTGTTCCTGACCGCCACCGGCCGTAACGACTGGTTCTCTACGTTGTCGCCACAAAACAACAACATCTTTTATCCTTCCGTCGGCGCCAGCTTCCTGCTGTCTGAAGCAGTGAAAATGCCTTCCTGGATCAACTACGCCAAAGTACGCACCTCCTGGGCACAGGTAGGCGGCGCTACGCCGCAGCCCTATATCCTGAGACAAACCTACTCCGTACTGTCCGGCGGCGGCCACCTCGGCCAACCGCTGCAGACGCCTACGCAGACCACCTCCCAGGGCAGCGGCTCCGGCCTGCTGCAGGCGCCCAACCCGAACCTGAAACCACTGGTGTCTACCACCTTTGAAGCCGGTATCGAAGCGCGCATGCTCAATAACCGCCTCTCTGCGGACATCACGGTATACAGCCGCAAAACCACCAACGACATCATGCAGGCGGCCATCTCCCCGGCGTCAGGGTATAACTTCGCCATCCTCAACGTAGGCGAAATGAGCAACAAAGGCGTGGAAGTATTGCTGACCGGCGTGCCCGTCAAACAGAAGAACTTCTCCTGGGACATCAGCTACAACATGGCCTATAACAAAAATGAAGTGCTGAAACTGACAGAAGGTATCAGCAGCCTGCAACTGGACGTGAGCGTTAACAGCTACGCCTATATCTTTGCAGACATCGGAAAATCCTACAGCACCATCAAAGGCTTTAAGGTACTGAAAGATGCTGCCGGCAATACTGTATATGACAAAGCTACCGGCTATGAAATGCGTACCGGCCTCACCGACCTCGGCACCGGCGTATCACCTTTCTCCGCCGGTATCACCAACAACTTTACCTACAAACGCTTTAACCTGAGCTTCCTGATCGACGGTAAATTCGGCGGTCACGTATATTCCGCTACCAACCTGTACGCTACCCGCTTCGGCCTGAACAAAATCACCCTGCCCGGCAGAGACGGTGGCCTGACCGTGAACGGTGTGGACCAGGACGGTAAACCGTTTACCAAAACCTTCACCTACGAAACCGGTCTGCAGGCATATTACGATAACTACAAAAACCTCTCTGAGAAATTTGTATACGACGCCAGCTTTATCAAACTGCGCCAGGTGGTACTCAGCTACAACATCCCGGCGAAAGTGTTTGCCTTCGCCAAACTGCAGGGCGCTACCGTGTCTTTTGTAGCGAGAAACCTGTTGATCCTGTATAAGAATGCGCCTAACATCGATCCGGAATCCACCTTCAGCAACTCCAATGCACAAGGTTTTGAAATGTTCGGTGTGCCCCGTACACGGAGCTATGGCGTAAACCTCCAGGTAAAACTTTAGTTCATTCTTAAAATCGATCAGCTCATGCAACGTATTGCCAGATATAAATTCATATTACTCTTAGGGATGGTGCTGGGTTTTGCCTCCTGTGACAAAGATTTTGAAGCGCTCAACGTCAACCCGAACGCTTCCGAAAAACCAAATATCGATTTGCTGTTCACTCAAAGTCTGCTGAAAGGCAGCCTCCCGCTGGACCGTGCCTACTTCTTCACTTCGTACCTGCATTGCGGTACTTACATCCAGCACTATGCCATCGCCAAAGAGATGGCTGGTTCCGGGGCCGGTGATAAATATGCGGTAAACGATTTTTACCAGAGCTTCTATTACCGGAACGTATATACGAATACCATGACCACGCTGGCGGAGATCATCGAAGCGGCACAAGGTCCGGAAAATGTGAACAAGCTCGCCGTGGCCCGCCTCTGGAAAGCGCTGCTCATGCAGCGTATCACCGACCTGTACGGCGACGTGCCCTACAGCGAAGCTACCCGCGGCAAGTACAACCTGTTCCAGCCGAAATACGATCCGCAGGAAGACATCTACGCCGCCCTGCTGAAAGACGTGGAAGAAGCCATCAAGTCCTTCGACGCTGCCAAACCTACCTTCGGTAATGCCGACCTGATCTACAAAGGCAACATCGCCCAGTGGAAAAAATTCGGGTACTCCCTCATGCTGCGCATGGCCATGCGCACCACCCGCGCTACCAGCACCAAAGTGGTGGCGAAAGACTGGGCGCTGAAAGCAGTGGCCGGCGGCGTGATCACCGAAGGGACAGATAACGCGGTCGTGCGATATTCCAACGGTCCGCAGACCTATAACAACAACCCCATTGCTTTTGAACTGGTGAACCAGGACTATGTGCCCTCCTCTAAAGGCGCCAGCAACCAGGAATGGGGCAAATTCAGCAAAACATTCATCGACTTCCTGAAAAACCATAACGACCCGCGCCTGGGCGTAGTGTCCGTTGTATGGACCAACGGCAGCCCGGATACGGCTGCAGCTTTACAGAAAGGCATGGCCAACGGCACCGACGTAAAACCGGCTAACCCGGCTTCTTACTCCGAACCCAACCCGGCTACCATCCTGAACTACGCTTCTCCACTGCTGGTGATGACCAACGCGGAGATGAACCTGTTGCTCAGCGAAGTAGCGCTGCGTGGCTGGAGCTCCGGCGACAAAGCGCAACTGTATGCCAATGGCGTCACCGCCGCACTGCGCAACTGGAGCCTGTTTGGCGCCGCCGGCACTATCGCGCCGGAACGTATCATCCAATATGTGGCAGACAACGCCCTTAATACCGGCGGTTCTTTCGAAGCCCAGATGGAGCAGATCCACACCCAGTTCTGGGCAGCGCTGCTGCTCGATGAACAGGAAGCGTATGCCAACTGGCGCCGCACCGGTTACCCGGTACTGGTACCGGTGAAATATACCGGTAACGCAACAGGCGGCACCATCCCGCGCCGGCTGCCTTACTCTCAGACAGAGCAGGGCATTAACGGCGTCAACTACAACGATGCCGTAAAAAGGCAGGGACCAGATGTATTAACAACCAGAATGTGGTGGGATAAATAATTATGAAAAGAGTATTCCTGTTTTCTGTACTTATAACAGTTCATACATGCCTCCTCGCTCAAAGGAAAAGGGTTGCCGCTCCGGCAGCCCTGATTCCTTTGCCAGTGGCAGCTTCCTGGACAGCCGACAGCGCTTTTGTTACCGCCCACGCGGAAATAAAGGCTATGCCCGGCCTGGAAAAAGACGCCGCGCTGCTGAAGTCGTATATGGAGCGTGTTGGCAGCCGCCCGGTAAGTAACCGTATAACCGCTGCCGTTATACTTTCCATTGATTCCGTGGTGGTGAAACAGCCGGAAGGCTACCTGTTACAGGTAACGCCGCAACAGGTGAAACTGACTGCGCACGATGCCGCCGGTATCGGTCACGGGATAGCCACCCTGCAACAGCTGTGGAAGCCTGCCGCAGGCGGCGGACTGGTACTGCCCGGGGCGATGATCACCGACTATCCCCGCTTCGGGTACCGTGGCATGCACCTCGATGTAAGCCGTCATTTCTTTTCGGTGGACTATATCAAACAGTTCATCGATCAGCTGGCGTTGTACAAGTTCAATAACTTTCACTGGCATCTCACCGATGACCAGGGATGGCGCATAGAAATAAAAAAGTATCCCCGCCTGCAGGAGGTGTCTGCCTGGCGCGACCAGACGATGATCGGGCATAAAAAAGAACTGCCGCACCGTTTCGACGGTAAAAAATACGGTGGTTATTACACGCAGGAACAGGTGAAGGAAGTGGTGGCCTATGCCGCCGCCCGGCATATCAACGTGATCCCCGA
This sequence comes from Chitinophaga oryzae, assembly GCF_012516375.2. Lineage (NCBI taxonomy): Bacteria > Pseudomonadati > Bacteroidota > Chitinophagia > Chitinophagales > Chitinophagaceae > Chitinophaga > Chitinophaga oryzae. The sequence continues at coordinate 5,866,955 of NZ_CP051204.2, read as the reverse complement.
GATAGAAATGCCCGGCCACGCGCTGGCCGCACTGGAAGCTTTCCCGGCATTAGGCTGCACCGGCGGACCGTACAAAACGGCTCAGTTCTGGGGCATCTTCGACGATGTGTTCTGTGCCGGTAAAGACAGTACCTTCCTTTTTTTACAGGATGTGCTGGATGAAGTGATCGCCTTATTTCCTTCTTCGTATATCCATATCGGTGGCGACGAATGCCCCAAGGTAAGATGGAAACAATGCCCGGCCTGTCAGCAGCGGATGAAAGCGGAGCACCTGGAGGATGAAGATGCGCTGCAGAGCTATTTTATCCGCCGTATCAGCGATTATGTCAACCGTAAAGGCCGTAAAATTATCGGCTGGGACGAGATACTGGAAGGAGGACTGGCGCCCGGCGCTACGGTGATGAGCTGGCGCGGCGTGGAAGGCGCGGTGATGGCGGCCAGACAAAAGCAGCAGGTGATCATGACGCCGGAAGACGAACTGTATTTTGACCACTATCAGTCATTGTACCCGGAAGAACAAACCGCGGCAGCCGGTTATACGCCACTGGAAGCGGTGTATGGTTATGAGCCGCTGGTGACTGCCGGTGACACGGCGTTGCTGCCTTACATCGCCGGCATCCAGGGGGGAATCTGGAGCGAATACCTGTCTACCGAAACAAAAGCCAACTATATGATTTATCCCCGCTTGCAGGCGACAGCCGAAAGGGCCTGGTCGCCGGCAACCGTGAGGGATTACGATGATTTCACACAACGACTGACTGCGCTGACGGGTGACCGTTATACCACGTGGCGGGAGATCAATTATAAGCTGGACAGCGTAGGCCGCGGCAGCCTGTATGTGACGCTGCACGCCCGTCAGCCGGGCGCGGTGGTCCGCTATACCACCGACGGGAGTGTGCCCGTTGCCGGCAGCCCGGTTTATAAAGGCCGTATCCGGATCTGCCATAGCGCCGTGTTACAGGCGCGGCTGTTTGTGCAGGGCAAACCGGCAGGCCGGTTGTTCCGTCAGCCGTTTGAAGTGTACAAATCCACCGGCGCGCGGGTAACGCTGCAACAGCCGCCGAACACCAAATATACCAGCGACGCGGCGTTGTTGGTCAACGGCGTTGCCGGTACGCACCGTTTCAACGACGGGCAGTGGCTGGGCTTTTCCGCGCGCGACCTGCACGCGTATGTAGACCTCGGCAGTGTGCAGGAGATAAAACTGCTGGGCGCTAATGTGCTCAACTATCACTGGCAGAAAATGTGGGGGCCTGAATCGCTGGTGTTTGAAGTATCGGCCGATGGTAAAAACTTTGAGCGTGTAGCCGCAGCTGATAGTTTCCCGGTGAATGGGACCAACCAGGTCCGGTTGACCGTAAAACCCGTGCAGGCAAGATATATTAAAGTAACGGCTGTCAATAAAGGGGTAATCCCGGCGGGAGAATATGGTGCAGGGGGCAGGGCGATGATGCTGGCAGACGAGATTATTGTTAACTGATGCTGTGCGTATGGATTCCACGTTAGCATTACATTTTTATATGGCATGGCATTTTTGATTGTTGTTGTATGCATTCTGTTGCTGATGGTGTTGGTAACGCTCGCCAAATGCAACGTGTTTGTGGCTTTTCTGATTGTGTCCGCGCTGGCGGGCTGGTGGCTGGGCATGCCGTTGCAGTCCATTACCGGCGCCATGCAGAAAGGCATCGGCGATACGATGGGCGGGTTGCTGATCATCATCATCCTGGGCGCCATGCTGGGCAAGCTGGTAGCCGAGAGTGGCGCGGCACGGCAGATTGCGCAAACGCTGATTCGTTTATTCGGTACCCGTTATATCCAGTGGGCGTTGCTGGTGGCCGGTTTTGTTATCGGCATCCCGTTGTATTACGGGGTGGGTTTCGTGTTGCTCGTTCCTTTGATATTTTCTGTGGTCTACCAATACAAGCTGCCGGCTGTATATATCGGGTTACCCACGCTGGCGGCTTTGTCTGTCACCCATGGCTTTTTACCGCCGCACCCTTCGCCGGTGGCGCTGGTAACGCAGTTTCATGCCAATATGGGGCTGACGCTGGTGTACGGGCTGATAGTGGCTGTTCCGGCCATCGTGGTGGCGGGGCCGTTGTTTGCCCGTTATCTGAAAAAGATACCTGCATCGCCTTCTCCGCTTTTTCAGGCGCAGGCGGAGCCGGTGCAGGCGTTGCCCGGCGCATTCAACAGTTTCTTCACCGCATTATTGCCTGTATTGTTGCTCATCATTACCACCGGGTTGTTACATATCACCCCGGTGAATGCGCCGTTGCATGGTTTTCTCTCTTTTGCCGGCGACGCTTCCGTGGTGATGCTGTGTTGTCTGCTGATAGCCACTTTTTCGCTGGGCATCGCGCAGCGGAAGTCTTTGAAAGATATCATGAACATATACGCAGCGTCGGTGAAAGATATCGCCATGGTAATGCTGATCATTGCCGGGTCTGGCGCTCTGAAGGAGGTGCTGGCCAGCAGTGGTGTGAGCGCGCAGATAGCCACAGCGATGAGTTCCTGTCATATCCCGGTGCTGGTGCTGGGCTGGCTGATGGCCGCCGTGATCCGCGCCAGTATTGGTTCTGCTACTGTGGCCGGACTTACTGCTGCGGGCATGATGGCGCCGTTTATCGCCACAGGGCAGGTAGATCCTAACCTCATGGTACTATCAGTAGGAGCGGGCAGCCTGATGTTCTCCCATGTGAACGATGCCGGCTTCTGGATGTTCAAAGAGTACTTTAACATCACCATAAAAGATACCTTCCTGTCATGGTCCGTGATGGAAACCATTGTGGGCATCATGGGCCTGTTGGGGGTACTGGCGCTCAACGCGCTGATCACTTATTAAGCACTTATTAAACCAGAATATATGGAAAACAAAGCAGCAGAAAAATTAAAAGCACTGGGCCTGGAACTACCGCCGGCGCCGACGCCGCTGGGCGTCTACAAACCTTTCCTGATCGACGGGAAATATCTTTACCTGTCCGGCCACGGGCCGGTGCAGCAGGACAAGTCGCTGATCATCGGAAGGATCGGCAGCGAGCTCGATATGGAGCAGGGTAAACTGGCGGCACGGCAGGTAGGCCTGACCATGTTGTCCACCATCCGGACACATGTGGGGCTGGATAAGGTGAAGCGCGTAATCAAAGTGCTGGGCATGGTGAACTGTACGCCTGAATTTGAACGGCATCCTTATATCATCAACGGTTGCAGTGAATTGTTTGCTGCCATCTGGGGCGAAGAGAACGGCATCGGCGTACGCAGCGCCGTGGGCTTCGGTTCCCTGCCCGACAATATCCCGGTGGAGATAGAAGCTTTGTTTGAATTGTATTAAGATGGCTGCAGCAGATGCCGGGGAAAATATTATCTTTCCCTTAAAATTTGGATCATGCAAAAGCAGGATGGAACAACAGCAGTCAGGCTGGCAGCTTTCGGGGAATTTCTCCTGAGACTTCACAGCAACAACGGCAAACGTTTCGGTCAGTCAGATGGATATATTCCTTACTACGCCGGTGCGGAGGCCAACGTATGCGTACTGCTGTCCCGCCTGGGCATATCCACAGAGTATATCACACGGGTGCCCGACAACGATCTGGCCGTAACAGGGCTGCAACACCTGAGAGGCCACGGCGTAGGCACCGGCAGGGTGGTGTATGGCGGCGACAGGCTGGGGTTGTATTTTACAGAATCCGGTAATGGCATACGCCCCGGGCGTGTGATCTATGACCGTGCCGGCTCTTCCTTTGCCACTTTGCAGCCCGGAGATATCGACTGGGCATCTGCGCTGACAGGCATCGGCGTGTTTCACTGGTCCGGCGTGGCGGCTGCATTATCTGCCAGCAGCGCCGCCGTTTGCGCGGAAGCGCTGGCAGCGGCACAGGCGGCAGGCCTTACCATCTCGTCAGATTTTAACTATCGCGCCACGCTCTGGAAATACGGGCAGCACCCTTCCGCGGTGATGCCTGCGCTACTGCAGCATAGTGATATGACAGTAGCAGATCTGGACGCAGTGAACGTGTACTACAATATTGAAACGGATAAACAGCTCCCGCCGGAGAAAAGATTCGAACAGTGTTATGACCGCTTACGCCGGCACATGCCAAAGCTGAAAACACTGGCCATGAGCTTCCGGAAAGTACAGGGCAACCAGCTCGTGTATTTCGGAGCGCTCGCACAGGACGACCGGTACTATTTTGCAGAAGGATTTACTGTTCCGCAGGTCACGGACCAGATCGGCGCCGGCGATGCCTTCACAGCAGGCATCCTGTTTGGCGTGATGAACCAGTACCCGCCGCAGCGGACCATCGATTTCGCCGTCGCATGCGGTACGCTCAAACAGAGTATCCATGGCGACTGGGCGCTGGTGAGCGAACGGGAAGTGACCGACCTGATGGCCAATGGCCCTTCAGGAAGAATAGTACGATAACCACTTTTATTATGTTTACGATTGATGCACATCTCGACCTCAGCATGAACGCCCTGGAATGGAACAGGGACCTGCGGCAGCCGGTAACGGCCATCCGCAAAAGAGAGGCGGGCCTACAGGATAAACCAGACAGGGAAAAAGGCGTAGTGGCTTTCCCCGAACTCCGGAAAGGTAACATCGGCCTGGTAGTGGCCACACAGATAGGCCGTTATGTAGCGCCCGATAACCCCTTGCCCGGATGGCATTCTCCGGAGCAGGCATGGGCGCAGACACAGGGACAGCTGGCATGGTATAAAGCCATGGAAGAAGCAGGCGAGATGACCATGATCAAAGACCTGCCCGCACTGGAACAGCATATCGCCCTGTGGAACGACGGCACGCCCAATGACCGCAAACCCATCGGGTACATCCTCAGCCTCGAAGGCGCCGACTCGCTGGTAACGATCGATCATCTGCACAAAGCATATCAGAACGGCCTTCGCGCCGTAGGCCCTGCCCACTACGGACCCGGGCGTTATGCCAATGGTACGGATGCTACCGGTCATCTCAATGAACAGGGACGCCTGCTGATCAGGGAGATGGAGCGGCTGAACATGATACTCGACGCCACACACCTCTGCGACGACGCTTTCTGGGATGCCATGGACATCTTCAACGGACCGGTATGGGCCAGCCATAACAACTGCCGCGCCCTCGTAAATCACAATCGCCAGTTCAGCGACGACATGATCAAAATACTCATTCAGAAAGGGGCTGTCATCGGCGGCGCACTCGACGCCTGGATGATGGTGCCGGGATGGGTACGGGCACAGTCCACCCCGGAAGGCATGCAATGCAACCTCGAAAAACTCATCGACCACATGGACCATATCTGCCAGATAGCCGGTAACACGCTGCATGTAGGCATCGGTACAGACCTGGACGGCGCTTTCGGAAAAGAGCAATGCCCTTATGATCTGGAGACCATAGCAGACCTGCAGAAACTGCCGGATATGCTTTCCGGACGAGGCTATAAAGCGGCGGACATTGAGAATATCATGCACGGGAACTGGCTACGGTTCCTGCGTAAGGCATGGAAATAACACACGCGATGCCTTTCACGCAAAGGCGCTAAGTTTTTTGTTTTTTATTAAGAGCGCAAAGGAGCGGAGATCAAAATTGTTCTTCGCTCCTTTGCGCTCTTACACAATAGATTAGTTCTTGAGACCCTTTGCGTGCAAAATTTTCGCACGTTTGTCCGTCATCCACCCCGGCAGCGCGGCCCCCTTCAGGTAATAGTTAAAGAACTCCAGCATGCGCGTGTTATAATCCAGCGCCGGCTTATCAAAGATACTGTGGCCCTGTCCTTCGTATTGCAGGAAATACACTACTTTGCCCATACGCCTCATCCCCGTGAAAAATTCGATTCCCTGCCCCACAGGAACATCATTGTCTTCCATATTATGCATCAGCAGCAGCGGTGTTTTTATTTTATCGATATTGAATACCGGTGAGTTCTCCAGGTACAGGTCGGGCCGCTCCCAGAGGGAGGCGCCGATACGATCGCGGTACAGTTCGTACTGCCCTTGCCGTGAGTATCCCGAGCCGATGATAGAGCCGTAGGCGCTGACGAAATTGGTGAAGCCGGCAGCAGAGCAGGCCGCCGCAAACCGGTCGGTATGCGTGATGATGTAATTGGTCTGGAAGCCTCCGAAGCTGTGTCCCTGGAGGCCCATCCGGGTAGAGTCGACATAAGGCAGCTGTACCAGTTTGTCTGCCGCGCCCAGCACGGTTTGGAGGGCGCTACGGCCTGGATAGCCGATGTCAAAATGGACATCCGGTGTGAAAACGAGGAAGCCATTGCTCACGAAACAGGGAATGTTCATTGGTCCCATACTGGGCTCCGGCCGGATATAGAGATGCAGGCATTCGCTGATCTTTTCATAATAATAAAAGATGACCGGGTATTTCTTTTTCGGGTCAAAGTCCTCCGGTTTATATAAAATGCCTTGTGCGGCTTTGCCGTCCCTGGTAGTGAAATCTACCAGCTCGGTGGTCAGCCAGTTGACCTGTCGCTCGGGGTGCACATCACTGATCGCATCGAAGTGAATAAAGTCTTTTGTGACATAAATGTTGGGGGCGCTGGCGGCATCCATTTTTTGTACCAGGTATACATCAGCATCTTTCGCTTTCACAGGCGGTGTGCGCAGATGGTATTTGCTTTCTTCCGGACCGGTGAAAATAAATGGTTGCATGCTCAGCTGGCGCAACTTTCCTTTTGCGATTTCAAAGAAACCGTCTTCTTTGGTGGTGCGGTTGAAGGCGGTCAGCAGGATGGTTTTGCCCGTGTGTTCGTTGGGCGGAAAGGCGAAACGGAACACGATATTATGGGTTTTTCCATAGCCGTTGGTCATGTTGACGGGCGCCGATTTCCCGGTGAGGTCGATCCGGAAGATATCGTGCTGGTCATACAGGTACAGTGTTGTTTCATCGTCACTGAAACCGCCCAGGGGGAGGTTTAGATAGGGCGCGAACGGGATGTCGTCATTATCGTAGGTAGTCCAGGTGGCGGAGATGCCGGCCGTGATGTTTTTCCTTTCGGCGGTAGCTACATGGTAGCTGAAATAGTGGTGCTGGCCGGCATCGTAATAGATGATCCATTTGCCTTGCGGGGAGAGCACATAGGACGCGCTGTTGCGGTCGCCGGGCAGGGTAACCTGTTTTCTTGATCCGTTGGTAAGGTCTACCAGGGAACGGGATGACAAGGCGTTTTCATTCCAGTTCCATTCTCCTTTGTGGGCCAGTGTTTTATCCAGCAGTTTCAGGGTGCTGTGCGGATTGTAGGAGCCGGCGTAGAAGCCGGCGAGGTAAAAGGGAGATTCTTCCTTATCCTGCACCTGCAGTATCGTGTTGTTGTGAAGGTACCATATTGCCTGGCAGCGGAGTGGCTCTTCTTCTTCGTTGAGTTTTGTGTCCATAAAAGTACGGAGACGCAGTCGTGCCGGGTTGGGCGCTGGCGGCGCCGGATGGTTGCCGCTGAGTATGCAGTAGATAAAATTGCCGTCGCTGCTGAATTTATCGAAGTTGCTGAACGTCATCCCTTCCTGTAATTGCATACGGGGCGCGGCTACAATAGCTTTCCCGGTCTGGTCGCGGTGATAATACCAGGAGGTGGCTATCGTTTCTTTGTCGCGCGTAAGAAAGGCGCACTGTGTTCCCTTGTCGTCTGCAATGATATTGACTGGTTCTTTCCCCCTGTAGATTTCTTTCGTGGTATGGCGGGAGAGGTCTGCCGCCTGTATGCTGTAAGTGATGGAGTCTTTTTGACTTTTGATGAAAAGGAATCGCCCGTTGCCGCTGATAACGTAATCGGAGACGTCGTTGTAACGGTGCACAGCGCCGGTTTTCAGGTTGTGCAGTTCCATATTGCCGCCCTGGCGCTGGAAAGCCAGCCATCCGGTATCTGCCTGTTGGAACAGGGTGTATTTTTTTACCCCCGGGTTGATGAGTTCCAGGCTGGTGCCCAGTGTAATCAGTAGCAATGTGTCGTTAGCCAGTTTAGTGACGGCATATTTGCTGTCAGCCGTAAACGTGATAGGTTGGAAGGCTTTCAGTTCTTTCTTCCACGAATGACCGATGGCCTGTATGACTTGTGTGGCCTGTCCGGGCGGCTGGTTATAGATGTAATAGGAAGCATACCGGCCGTTGTTGCTGATGACCGGGTTCAGGGCCAGGCTCCAGGTGTTGAAATCGGAGTCGTTGAGCGGACGTTTCTGGGCATAGGTGCTGATGGTGAGCAGCAACAGGAAGATGGCCGGGTATTGTCTCATGGGGGGCGATAAAGCTGGCTTTTTCATCATAATGGGTTTTGAGGGGTGACAACATCAGGTGCTTTTTATCTTCTTTCGTTGGCCTGGCATGGGGATGAGGGATCTGGTCACAATGATAACTATATTGAGGCTGATATTACTTCGTAAAGTGGGAACCGAAACCGTCAGAACCATGGTGGTATTATGAGGTATGATGGGTACATGACAATTTTACGTCACGGCAAGCAGATTGATCAGTTACCCCGCAAAATCCAAAGAAACCGGGTGAAAATTTTTTTTTCTTGATAAATTATTTATCTTCAAAAAATCAAAGTCTCAAAATAGCCCGTTACTATATGTCTATGTTCAACTTATATAAATCCAAATCTGAATCTGCCAATTCCCATCATTTTTAAGACTGTACGCTGAATATCCGCCCCAGGGCGTTACCGCTTGGTTAAAGACAGGGGAGGGCCTTATGAAACTGTATTAGTTATGAAAAAGAAAAAACTTGACCTGGCGAAAAAGCTGACCCTCGCCAAAGAAACGGTGGCCACTTTGACCGTAAAACAAAAGGGCGCCATTAAAGGTGGGGAAACTGTGTTTTGCGACACTTACGACCCGGCCTGGACCTGTGAATCCAATCCCCGTCCTACGAATGTTTGCATGTAGTGATGGCTGTTAACCCGGCGTCAACGATGGTACACCCAATTTAACCCGTAAATCCCTGTTATGAGAAAAAAGAAAATTGCCCTCGGCAAGAAATTGTCCCTCAACAAGGCAACTATCTCTACCATGACCATTCAGCAGCAAGCTGTTATAGGTGGCGGTCCGTTTACCGTTATGCCCCGTTGCATTGAAACGGTCGTACAAACCTGTATCACCTATATGCCCGGACAGGACCAGTGCTACATATGCCCTGAAGGTTAACCTTTAAGCCGGTAATACCCTTCCCCTGCGGTATTGTTAGGGCAGGGTATGCCCTCCCTCAAATGCTAAGTATGAAAAAGAAACAAATCATTCTCAGTAAGAAACTGCTGCTGAGAAAAGATACTGTCGCATCGCTGAACGTGCAGCAGCAAGCCAAAATCGCCGGTGGTGTTCCGTTAACATGGTGGAGCGCCTGCTGTCAGAATACCCGTGAGGTTACGTGCCCTGATGGATGCGTCCGTACTTCTGAACCAAAGTAATTCAGCTTTTTGAACCCGGACACACCATCCGTTGTACCGCGGACGGCGGAGACGGTGTCCACCTAAAACCTCCTCAATTATGAAAAAGAAAACACTCCAGCTGAGCAAAAAACTGCTGCTCAAAAAAGACACCCTCGTAACGCTGAATCAACAGGACCAGGCAAAGCTCGCCGGTGGCGCCCCGCTCACCTGGTGGAGCGCATGTTGCGTGGAAACTGATGAAGTGACCTGCCCTGTGGATTGTGTAAGAACAACCAGATAATCATGATAGCTGAACATCCGCCCCATGGCTACAGACAGGGGAGGGCCTTATTTTTTTATCCACCAACATGAAAAAGAAAAAAATCGATCTCAGCAAAAAACTGCTGCTGAACAAAGAAACTGTCGCATCATTAAACATATCCCAGCAGCAGCAACTGGTGGGAGGCGTCGCTACGCGCGACATCGTTTGCATGGAGGATACCCGCTATATCTCCAGCTGCGTCGCTACGCGCCCGTCGCCTAACTCACCCTGCTGCCAGATACCCTGATGGTAAAAGGGTATCGGTCACCGGATGACCAGGGAACAACTCCTGCATGAGCACACCCCCTGTCTCCGTTCTTTTCCCAACAGGGAAAGCCCGTCTTTCCCTGTTGTACACCATTAAACCTCTGCTGACAAATGAATAATACCGCGACACAGTTAAGATACATCTATCATGACATCATCCCCCTGTTAAGGGAACGCAAATACAAAGCCGATTATAACACCAGCCTGTTCAAAGGTCCCTGGGGCGCGCTGTTGTTCATGTTCTACTACGAACAGTACGCGGATGATCAGGCGGACAATGCTACCGCACTGCTGGAGGAACTATATGCTGAATACGCACCTGAAAAAGGAGATAACTACGCCTTCTGCAACGGCCATACCGGCCCTTTCTGGCTGCTGGAACACCTTACCCGCCACGAGTTCCTGGACCTCGATATCAACGAACTGGCCAGCGATTTCGTTACCGCTACTATCCTGCAAAGTAATTTCCACCTGGAACACCAAAACTACGACTTCCTCCACGGCAGCTCCGGCATGTGCAACTTCCTGCTGCGTTTCGCCAGCCGCCCCGATGTGGCCGCACACCTGGAACATTTTGTTCAAAAACTGTGGGACAACAGCGTCATGACTGACAAAGGCCGCAGCCTGCCCTTCTTCTATACACACGATAAGCCGGAAGGTATCTTCTGTAACTCCTTTAGCCTCGCCCACGGCTCCTGCTCCCTTCTGATCATTGTAGCAAAAATATACCAGGCTGGTATCGCACAGGAACGCTGCCAGCGCCTGATCTCTGAAAGCATCCCCTTTATCCTGCAACACCAGAATACCGTTGCCGACGATTCCATGCATGCCCTCTACCCGGCTATCCTGGATGGGAAATCCACCGAAAGCCGCCTGTCCTGGTGCTACGGCGACCTGAACGTGGCCATGATGTTGTGGCATTGCGGCAAAGTGTTCAATGAAGAACCCTGGAAAGAAGAAGCCCTGCATATCATGCGTTACAATATGCGCCGCGATACGGATGAAGCGGCCGGCATCGTAGACAACTGCCTGTGCCACGGCTCCGGCGGTATCGCTGCCTTCTACCGCAAATTCTGGTTCGAAACAGGAGACGAAGCTTTCCTGCAATGCGCCAACCACTGGCAGGAAAAAGCCATCGAAAAAATCGTCTTTCCCGAGGATCACAGCAAACATGGTATCAAAATGTGGCTGGGCAAAGACAAGCAGTGGGAATACGTATGGGACCTGCTCGATGGCAGCAGCGGCGTAGGATTGTCTATTTTATCCCAGATGCACCCGCAGGCATTGCCATGGGACGAGTGCTTCCTGCTCTCCTGAAAAAAATATTTTATCATCCGAAAAAGGAACAATTATGGCTTTATCGCATACAGGATTTTTCCTATTAAGAAGCCCGCTATACCCGGTGAACCGGTATCGTGACGTGCTGGAGGACAGCCTCCAGGAGCTGGCAGACAAGAACCCGCTGTTCCTGTATGCCCTGTGCATCGCCTCCGGCGATCTGCTCAAAGAGCTGGAAAGGTTCCTCAGTGATCCGGCGTCCTTCAACAAAAAGAAGACCGACAAACTGCGTAAGTCCCTGTATAAATACTGGGTGCGCGCCTGCTCCCGCAGCACGCCCTACGGCCTCTTCGCCGGCTGTACCACCGGTACCATCGGCACAGACACACAGCTGCTGATCAATGACATGAAAGACGCCTACCAGTATGTGCGTCTCGATATGGACTATTACACCCGCATCTGCTATCATATCAGCCAACAGGCAGATATCAGCACCGCCTTACGCTACTATCCCAACAACAGCATCTATAAATCAGGTGATAAATACCGCTACGCGGAATATACCATCAACAACAACCGGCGCAAATACCTGCTCACCGCCGTGGAAGACTCGGTGTTTATGAGCGCCATCATCCGCGAAGCCGCCGCCGGCCTTACGATCGGACAGATCGTACAGGTGATCCACGAACAGGACCCCTCCATCACAGAAGAAGAAGCAACCGCCTTCGTCCGTGAACTGATCGATTCCCAACTGCTTATCGCAGATACCGAGCCCCGGATTACAGGAGATGATAACCTGCAATCCCTCACAGACCGCCTTTTATCCATCCCCGATGCCAGTACCTTCCGTGACGCACTGCTTGCACTGCAGGCACTGTTCCGGCAACAGGACTTCGAAAGGTCCCGCCTGGCCGCCATCCATCAACAATGCGAAAACGCTTTCCCCATCAACATCCCTAAAGACCTGCTGCAGATAGACCTGTTTAAAACAGCGCAACAATGCCAGTTGAGCGAAACACTGGTCAACGATATCCTGTCACAGATCCACCGGCTGATGGCTCTCTGTCACGGCTATACGAAAGGGCAGACGGAACTGTCCTCTTTCATCACCCGTTTCATGGAACGCTACGAATCGCAGGAAGTGCCGCTCAACCTGGTGCTCGACGGGGAAACAGGCATCGGCTACGGCGCCGCTATCGAAAATACCGTTCACGCGCCCTTCGTGGAAGACGTGGCCGGCGCCCCCGGCCAGGAAAACCACACCGTGTCCTGGTCACCAATGCAACAACTCAGTCTCGATAAATACGAACAGTTCTTACAGCAGGGCCTCTCCGAAGTGACCATCACCGACGAAGACCTGCAAAAACTCGGCGACCCTGAAACCGTGCCCATGGCACGCAGCTGCTACCTCTTCGGCAGCCTGCAGGCCGCTTCTGCGGAAGCGGCAGACAAAGGCGAATACAAGTTCGCCCTCAACTCCATGGGCGGCCCCTCCGCCGCCAACCTGCTGGGCCGCTTCTGTAACGGCGACGAAGTGCTGACGGAAAAAGTAAAAAGCATCCTCGACGAGGAAGCCGCCGCCTTCCCCGACGTCCTCCTCGCGGAAGTGGTACACTTCCCCGAAGCACGCGCGGCCAACGTGCTGATACGGCCTACGCTGCGTCCCTACGAAATACCCTACATCGGTGTAGCCGGCACCCCGGAAGAATACCGCATACCGGTGAACGATCTCATGGTGTCCGTCAGGCAAAATGAAGTCATCCTCAGAAGTAAACGGCTCAACAAGCGCGTGATACCACGCCTCAGCTCCGCCCATAACTACGGCTACAACAGCCTGCCTATCTATAAGTTCCTCTGCGATCTGCAACATCAGTCCGTCATGTCGTATATGAGCTGGGACTGGGGCGTGTTCGGCAACCGCAAACGCCTGCCCCGCGTGGTGTATAAAAACATCATCCTCAGCAAAGCTACCTGGACGCTCACCAGCAAAGAGACAGAACATCTCGGCGATGATGCGGAAGCCAACCAGCGTTTCATGGACCAGTACCGCGAACAACAGAAAATGCCGGAAAAAGTACTGCTCGCCGAGTCAGACAACGAACTGCTGCTGGACCTGACAGCGCCCGCTGCGGTAGGGCTGCTGCTCGACCACGTAAAAAAAATGTCGTCGGTAAAACTGAAAGAATGCCTGCTGGCGGAAGAAAGCGGTATCGTCCGCGATACGGGCAACCAGGCCTATGCGCATGAACTGCTGCTGCCGCTGCGCTCTGTGCCCGTTGCGGAAAAAACGGCCGCGGAGAAACCTGCTGCGGAAAAGCCGCGGCCAGCCGCCATGGCAGCGCCGGCCACTATGCCGGTACGCAGTTTCGCTCCCGGCAGCGAATGGCTGTACGTGAAAGTCTATTGCGGTTTCCGCGTGGCGGAAGAACTGCTGGCCACCTGGTTTGCAGAACAGCTGCCGCAATGGCAGGAAGAAGGTCTGTTTGAAGAGTTCTTTTTCCTCCGCTACGGCGACCCGCTGCCACATATCCGCCTCCGCTTCCGCAACCACCGCCAGCGGAGCAATAACGATGTGGTCCTCCACCGTATCCAGACAGGGCTGCAGCCGCTGGTAGACAACGGACAGGTATCCAAAATACAATGCGATACCTATATCCGCGAACTGGAACGCTATGGCGCCGCTACCATGCACCTCAGCGAACAGCTGTTCAGCGCCGACAGCATGGCGGTGCTCGGCATCGTCAGCATGCTGGAAGGAGCAGAAGGAGAAGACTACCGCTGGCGCATGGCCCTGCGGGGCACCGATATGCTGCTGGAAGATTTCGGCCTCACACCCACAGAACGCAAGCAGCTGCTGGCAGGCCTGCGCGAAGGGTTTACCACCGAATTCGGCGGCGCAAAAACACAACACAAACCTCTCAACGATAAATACCGGAAACACCAGCAGGAAATCGCCTCCTTCCTGCGCGCCGAGAACGACGAGACCAACGACATCGCCGAAGCGGTGGAATTCCTCCGTCAACGGTCGGAAATAACCGCCCCCCTGGCGCAGCAGATACGGCAACACTACCAGAACGATAACCGCTATTTCGATATCCTGGCCAGCCATATCCATATGTTCCTCAACAGGATATTCGTAGCCAAACAACGCAAACACGAAATGGTGATCTATCATTTCCTGGAGAAATACTATTTATCGCAACTGGCGATGGAAGCAACACTGAAATAAATGGCTTTTACTACTTACAGACAACTGGACGCGATGGACTGCGGGCCTACCTGCCTGCGGATGGTGGCCAAACACTACGGCCGCGAATATCCGCTCGACTACCTGCGCGAACTGGCCAATATCACCCGGGAAGGCGTAAGCCTCCTCGGGATCAGTGAAGCAGCAGAGAAAATAGGCTTCCGCACCAACGCAGTGAAGATCACTTTTGAACAGCTGGACGAAAACGTGGAGCTGCCCTGTATCCTGCACTGGAACCAGCAACACTTCGTGGTGCTGCCGCCGCAGAACTACAACCGGCACAACCCCAAAGACAAAATACTGGTGGCCGACCCGGGCCATGGCCTCGTCAAAGTGGACAAGGAAACATTCCTCCACTGCTGGCAGGGAAAACAAAACCATGGCGTGGTGCTGATGCTGGAGCCGGGAGAACAGTTCCTCCGCCAACAGGGACCAGCACGCGCCGCTACCGGATTCCGCTTTCTGTTCGGCTACCTGCGCCCGTACCGCAAGTACGTGGTGCAGCTCTTCCTGGGCCTTATTCTCGCCAGCCTCCTGTCACTCATCATGCCCTTCCTGACACAGAGCCTGGTAGACTACGGCATCAACCGCCACAACGTACACTTCGTATACCTGATACTGATATCCCAGCTGGTGCTCTTCGCCGGCTCCACGGCCATCGAGATGATCAGAAGCTGGATATTGCTGCATATGAACAGCCGTATCAACATCAACATCATCTCCGATTTCCTCATTAAACTGATGAAACTGCCCATCCGCTTTTTTGACAGTAAAATGATCGGTGATATCCACCAGCGCATCGGCGACCATACCCGCATCCAGAATTTCCTGACAGGCACCACCCTGTCCACCCTGTTCTCGTTTGTCAACCTGCTGGTGTTCACCGCCGTACTGGCGGTATACAGTATGAAAATACTGCTGGTGTTCGTGCTGTTCAGCGCCGCCGCCATCGGCTGGATCTTCTTTTTCCTGCGCCGCCGTAAAGCACTGGACTACCGGCGCTTTCAGCGTATGAGCGACAACGAGAACGTGCTCTTCGAACTCATCACCGGTATGCAGGAGATTAAACTGAATAACTGCGAAACAGCCCGGCGCTGGGAATGGGAACATGTACAGGCTGGCCTCTACCGGATCAACGTAAAAAGCCTCGCGCTGGGGCAGTACCAGCAGATAGGCTCCGTTTTCTTCAACCAGCTGAAAAATATCCTCATCTCTTTCATCAGCGCCCGGGAGGTCATGAACGGAAACCTTACCCTCGGCATGATGCTGTCTGTCAGCTATATCATCGGGCAGATGAACAGCCCGCTGGACCAGTTGCTGACCTTCATACAGTCCGCCCAGGACGCCAAAATGAGCCTGGACAGGCTGGGAGAGATACACAACCGGCAGGAGGAAGAGAAAAGGGACCTGGCGCCGCCCCCGTCATCCCGGTCAGACGGCAGCGGCGATATCGTGCTCGAAAATGTATCTTTCCAATACGGCGGCGCGAAGTCGCCTTTTGTGCTGAAAGACATCGACCTGGTAGTGCCCGAAGGTAAAGTGACGGCTATCGTAGGCACCAGTGGCAGCGGTAAAACCACCCTCATGAAACTGCTGCTGCAGTTTTACGAACCTACCAGCGGACAAATAAGGATAGGGGAGCAGGACCTGCAACAGCTGTCGCCCAAATGGTGGCGCCGCCAGTGCGGCAATGTGATGCAGGACGGGTTCATCTTCTCTGGCAGCATCGCCAAAAATATCGCCATCAGCGACGAAACCATCGACAACGACAAACTGGTGCATGCCGCCGAAATGGCCAACATCCGCGACTTTATCGAAGAACTGCCGCTGGGCTATCAAACCAAGATCGGTAATGCCGGCAGTGGTATCAGCGCCGGCCAGAAACAACGGATACAGATCGCCCGCGCCATCTATAAAAATCCGCATTACCTTTTCTTCGATGAGGCTACCAGCGCGCTGGATGCAAACAACGAACGGGTGATCATGGACAACCTGGAGCAGTTTTTCCGCGGCAAAACCGTCGTGGTGATCGCCCACCGCCTCAGTACCGTAAAACATGCGGACCAGATCATTGTGCTGGACAGGGGCCGCATCGTGGAAACCGGTAATCACGCCGCACTCACCGCCCGGAAAGGGAACTATTTTGAACTGGTAAAAAATCAACTGGAACTGGGAGGATAATGCCATGCCGGAAAAAAAAACGATACAACACCTCAACGGCCATACGCTGCACTCCTCTCTCACCGAGGTGAGGAGCGAAGAAGTGCAGGAGATCATGGGAAAGATGCCCCCCTGGATGGTCCGCAGCGGTATCACGATGATTGGCATCGCGATGGTGCTGGCCCTCACCGGCGCCTGGTTCTTCCGTTACCCCGACGTGCTGCCCATGCCGGTCAGGGTAACACCGCAGGAACGCTCCTTTATCGTGCAGGGGCATATTCCTGCCGCTGACGCCTGGCGCATAAAAGCCGGCCAGCAGGTGATGCTGAGGCTCACCGCCTACCCGTCGGATACCTACGGCCTGCTGCCCGGCACCGTTACCTCCGACGCCGTGGCCGAAACAGACAGCAGCTTCCGGGTAGAAGTGAAACTCACACAAGGCATGTTGTCGACCAGCGGAAAACAAATACCGGTGCAACCGGTCCTGACAGGGACCGCTGAAATTATGACAGACGATAAAAGTCTGCTGCAACGGATACTGGGCAAAGCCCTGGCGCCCCTGATGACGGAGTAATCCGCCATCGGAGGGCGTTTGGTTACCGTTGTAGATGTCTTGTAGATACTTTTTTTAACGGCTTGTAGATGTGATGTTACCCCCGAAATTGCACAAAACCCCTAAAGTTTGTCATCTTTGTGGCTGTTTAACCACACCATGATCGGATGAAAAAAAAGATTGTTCTGTTAGTATGTTGCCTGTTTACAAAGATTGTTATTGCCCAGCAAACTATCGTTGCTTTCATTCCTGACGAAAATATCCGCGCCATCGGCCTGTTTACTGAAGGTCTGGCCTGGGCCAGGGTGTCTGGCGGTAACCTCGGTTATATGGATACCACCGGTAAAATGATCATCGCTCCGCAATTCCGGGAAGCCGGTACCTTCCGGGAAGGACTGGCCGTCGTGGGTCAATCGTTCGATGGCCATATCCGCTACGGGTATGTCGACCGCCAGGGGCGCCTGGTGATACCCTGCCAGTATGAAGCGGCGCATGACTTTTCCTGCGGACGGGCGGCCGTCAATAAAAAAGGCGTCTGGTCCTATATCGATCGCCAGGGAAAGACAGCTCTCGGGCCGGCATTTGTCCGGATAGATACCACCATCGATAAAACCTACGGCGGCGTTTATAATCAAATAAAAGCCAATCCCCTCTCTTTCCGTAACGGCCGCCTGCTGGTGCGCAAAGGGCAACGGTACGGTTTTGTGGATACTGCCGGCCACTGGGTGATTCCACCCACCTATGCCAGGGCCGGGGAGTTTTCCGATGGCGTGGCGGTAGTGGCCGGAAAAGAGATCACCAGCGACAGCATGCCCGGCAACGGGCAACTGGCGCAACTATATAACCGGTTGCCCGCAGGTAAACCGGAATATATGACCAACGTCATTGATACGACCGGTAACCTGCTCTTCACCACCGGCGTAAAGGAATTGAAAGAATTTACCGATGGCGTGGCTTTCTGTTATCAGGACGATCAATGGCGCCTGATAGACAAAACCGGGAAGATCCTGGCCACCCCCACATTTGACGATCTGCCCTATGCCATCTCCTCCGGTGTGTTTTTCGCCCAGGTAAACGGAAAAGAGGAAGGTAACAAAGACGGCTATCTGCAGATATATAATACGGCCGGCCAGCCCATCGGCAAAATGCCACTCTGCGATGCAGCGGGCAATTGTATGTACGATTCCCACCTCGGTTACTTTAGCAACCTGCTGGCTGTACAGATGGAAAGCCGCTGGGGCTTTGTAGATACTACCGGAAAACTGGTGATCGCCCCTTTTTATAAAGAGATATCAGACTTCGCAGGCACCCATGCCGCGGTGAAAACGGCCGATGGAAAGCTGCTGGTACTGCGTAACCCCACACTTTAACAGCTCAGCATCTATGGTAGATATGAAGCACAGTACATTTGTTATCCGCCTCGCCGGCAGCTTACTCCTGCTCGCCGGTACCGCCGGGGCCCAAACACCGGAAACCGCCGGTTACCTCGACCGCTTCGAGGGCGAGTTTGCAAAAATTCAGGTCAACGGGCACCAACAGCTGCTGCACCGCAGCGGTAAAGTAATAGTGGACAAAATCCAGGAGGTGAGCTCCTACCGGCTGGTATCGGCAGTGAAACAAGGCGCCTACGGCGTCGTGGACCGAAAAGGAGACATCATCGCCCCATTCCGCTACGATGCGGTAAAGGTGCTGGGAGAAAGCAACCGGGAAAATCCCGGTGAAAATTACTGCCTCATCACGGTAAAACTGCAGGGCAAAACAGGTGCGGTAGACAGCCTGGGCAAGGTGCTCTGCCAGCCGGAATACAGCGATATCGAAGTCCTGACGCCCAAAACCTTCAGCATCAAAAAAAACGGGCTGTATGGCTGGTGCGATATGAAAACCGGCAAACTCCTGCAGGAACCGAAATATACTGAAGTGTCCCGCTCCTATGTGATCGATGGTCTGATCACCATCCAGTCTCAGGGTAAAAACGGCCTCGCGCTGGAAGACGGCACCGTGCTGGTGCCACCCAAATACGAGCGGTTTATGGGCTGGGACAGCCAGCAACTGTTCAGTTACTATGTGCCCGGAGGAAAATGCGGCCTGATGGACCGGCAGGGGAAAGTGCTGACACCGGCCATCTACGACGACATCAACGCAGGTCCTTCCGACGCGTTGGTGGCCGTGAAGGTACAAGACAAAACCGGTCTGCTGGACGTCGCCACCGGCAAACTGAAAACGCCCCTGCAATATACGCGGGTAGACCGCCTTGGGCCGCTGTTCCAGGTCTGGAAAGGCAACCTCTGCGGACTCACAGACAGTATGGGCAAAGAGGTAATTCCCGCGGTCAACACGGAAATTCAGCTCTATGATAGCAAAGGTCACAGCGTTCTGGGCGCCATCGTTTCATTGGGTCCTTCATCAGCAGCTTATACGCCACCTTATTACGCAGTGGCGAAAAAAGGCGCTACGGCGGCTTTTTATGATGCTTCGGGCAAACAACTGCTGCCTTTTGACTACAGCGATATCCGGTTGCTGCCGCTCCATGACAAAGTATACGCGGCGCTGTTAAAAGATACGCGGTGCGGTCTGGCGGATTTGTCCGGTAAAATAGTGATGCCGGTGCAGTTTGCAGGAATCGACAATAACTATGGCACCAGTAACTATAATGACGATGCCGCCGGTGAAGAGAAAAATAATTTTATCTGTGTGTTGAAAGAGGTGAAGAAAGGCGAGGCAGGCGTCGGGTTGTTTAATATCGCTACCGGTCAACTGGTGATTCCTGCTGTTTATTCCGGTCTCCGCTGGCAGAATGCGGATATGATCCGGCTGGAGCAGGGCGATAGCTCCGGTCTTGCAGACAAAACAGGCAAAATCATCCGCCCGCTGAAGAAATACGGCGCGTTTGATGCTGTCAGCCCTCAGCGCATCGTGGAAAAACGTTATGCTGATGATGGCAGCACCACACTGCTCACAAATAAAGAAGGCCGGGTGCTGTATGAAAACAAATACTGGGAGTTCTCCCCCTTGTCCTTCAACCGGCTGCTCACGCCGGAGGCCCGCAAAACATGGCCCCTGCAATTCAACAGTGGACTGCTGAAGGTAAAAGGCTACTCCCGCGAAAACCAGTTCGTGGATACTGCCGGTAAACCGGTGGTGTTCGACGAATACAAATATGTAGGCGATTTCAATAACGGTATCGCCGTAGCCACTACGCAGGATGATCGCGTGGGTATCATCAGCATCGATAAAAAAGTAGTATATCCGTTGGTGTTAGATGACCTGGCGCCCGCAGACGATGAGCTGCTGAAAATGAAACAGGGCAAAAAAGCCGGAATGCTGCGCAAAGACGGTTCCGTCTTCCTCCCGCTGGAATACGATGATATCGACCGGGTATATGATACCTCTCTTTACATTATCACCCGCCAGGGTAAAAAAGGAGTGTTGAATGCGGAAGGAAAGGAACTGGTGCCGGCAGCTTACGATGAAATCCGCTATAACAGGGATAGCCGGATGTTCGAGGTAACAAAAGACAATAAAGCAGGATTGCTGGGGGCAGACGGCAGTACCCTGGTGCCGGCTATATACGATGACCTTGATCAAAACCAGGCCTGGGGAGACAATTCTCCTTTCCCGGTGCTGGTGAAACAGGGAGAATGGTACCTGTATCTCGACGCACAGGGAAAACCGTTGCCTTATCGTGCTAAAAAGAAAAAAGGATATAATGATTAGAAAGACAGGCTTCTTTATAGGTCTTGTGCTGACAGTGCATGCCTTGCAGGCGCAGCAGGGGTCCGTTTTCACCAACGGCCTGGCCCGCATTGTGACAAAAGAAAAAAGCTGGTTTATTGACACCACCGGTCAGAAAGTGTTTGATAAGATTGTCGCCGTCTATCATCCGGTGGACAGTGTCCGGGAGGGAAGCGTTTACTCCGATACGGAAAAGAATATGCTGATCGTGAGCAGCAATGGTAAAAAAGGATTGATCAGCGACAAGGGACAATGGCTGTTGAAGCCGGAATACGATCAGCTGGAAGTAAAGTTCAACGTCTGGCTGGAAGTGCGTAAACAAGGTAAGATGACTTACGCGGACACCCGGGGTAAATTATTGGTGCCGTTACAGTTTGAACAGGTGGGCATCCTGGACGATGACCGTTACGATGTAAAGCAACAGGGAAAATGGGGTATCTACGATGTACGCCGGCAAAAGCTGGTGATCCCGGCCGAATATGATGAAATAGATTATTGCGGTGGCTGCGGAATGAAAAGTGAATACCTCTACGCAAAGAAAAACGGGCAGTGGGGCATCATCAGCGCTGCCAATGAAGTACTGGTGCCTTTTGCCTTTGAGCACAGCCACTCCCGGATGCGCAGCGATGAGTGGGTGTGCAGTTTTCGGCAGCATGGTAAAGACGTGGTGGTCAACATCCCCCGGAAAAAAGTATATGGGGAACCGTTATACAGCCAAATGGAAGTGATCGGCGACGCTATGCTGAAACTAAAGAAAAATGGCCGCTTTGGACTAATAAACCGCAACGGGGAACAGGTGCTGGATTTTGTGTATGACGATATTTCCGATCCCTACGGGCAGTTTGCCAGTGGCCCTTTCCTGACTGTACACAAAGACGGTAAGACCGGCATCATTGATATGACCGGCCGGGTAGTCATACCACCGTCGCTGGATGAAGAAGTGATCTGCTCGGGTGATTATGTTATAGCGGCACGGAATGGTATGTACAACGTGTTTGACAGTACCGGGAAGCCCTTGCTGAAGGAAGACTACAGCGGGATTGAACCGATGAAAACCGTAGAAGGGATGGCCCTTTTTGCGCTGAAACAAAAAGCGCTGTATGGATTTTTTAACCCGGTGAACGGGACGATAGTAGTGCCGGCCTTTCACGAGGTGGAGGTCATCTCCTCAGAGAAAGGCAAAGGGCTGATAGCGGTGACCTATCAGGACAAATCCGGCCTGTACAAGCCGGATGGCACCATGCTGCTGCCCCTGAAATACAGCAGTTATGAGCTGTTGAATGATCACCTGCTGTTGGTGAAAACCGGCGCCGGTACCGGCCTTTTCGATGCCGATGCACAACAGGAGATTATCCCCGCAAAGTTCAAATATATAAACCGGATGCCGGAAGACAGCTCGCTGTTGAGCGTGGCGACGGAAAATGAGTCCGGCGATATTGTTTACGGCCTTTACAACACGGCCGGCAAAGAACTGGCCTCGCCGGTGTACACTTACATCAATCCGATGAACCGCGACCAGTACCTGTTGATGAAAGAGAAATCATATGCGGTCCTCTCGCTGTCAACCGGTAAGATTGCCGCCTTGCCATATACGGAGGTAACGCCTGCCGATGCGCCCAATCTGCTGATCGTGTCAGACGGCCGCCAGTCGTACGTCTGGAATGTGGCGGAAAACAAGGCCGTGTCCCCGTCTTTTCCGATGGTGAAGAAATATGAGGACGATACCGTGCTCGTGTCGCCGATCGGAAGATTCGCCTTTGGCGTGGCGCAGGTGGTGAAAAACGGAAAAATGGGCTTCATCAATGTCAGCGGCAAGGAAGTGGTGCCTGTTATTTATGACGGCGCATCGTTGCTGCCACAGGGCGCTATCCTGCTGGCCCGCAGAAACGGCGATGACTGGAAATACGGATATGCGGATACTACCGGTAAACTATTGGTGCCGCTGGAGTATGATTATAACGTGAACGGGTATATCTATGATTACGAAGACAGTACTTATCTGCCGCTCTATAAATCGGAAGGCGGTTACTCCCGCGCCTATAAGAAAGGGATGGCGGGCCGTGACGGAAAAATACTGGTACCTGCCATCTACGACAGGGTATTTGTCGGAAGTAACGGCACCGGCTTTTTAGCGGATAAAGACCGGCAGTTTACCATCTTTAATGCTGCCGGAAAGGAAGTCACCCCGGCGAGATTCTCTGCCGTGATGCTGGATCCTTCCGTCAACCCCTATGCGAATGCAGCGGTGTTGTCCTATCCTTTATTGTGCCGGCAGGGAGAGCGGTATGTATACCTGCTTGCCAACGGGAAAACGTTGCCGTTGCAACTGACGGACGTGGTCCGGTTTGAAGAATTCGACAGTACTATAGAGTACCATCCGTAAAAAACTGACTCATAAAAAAAGCCGCTGCGCATCCATGCACAGCGGCTTTTTTTATGGTCTTTTTTGTACGGATTATTTTTTATCCCACCATACTTTAGAGAGATAGGAATCTCCTTTTGATAATCCCTTTACGGCCTGCTGATAGTTGGTAGTATTCAGCAATGCTTCCAGCGAGGAATAGACCGCCCTGCGGGGAATAGTGCCGTTGGTGGAACCCTGGTTAGGCCCGGGCGTGAGTGCCGGGTAACCGGTGCGGCGCCATTCTGCATATGCCTCGTAGTCGCGGCCAAACAGCTGTATCCATTTCTGCGTCATGATTTTCTCCAGTTTTTGTTCGGTGGTAAGACCGGCGAAAGAAAATTCAGCATCGATATATGCCTGGGGGACCGTGGTGATGTTGTAAGGCTGCAGGGCCATGGCTGCTTTG
The DNA here is from genome assembly GCF_012516375.2 of Chitinophaga oryzae. Taxonomy (NCBI): domain Bacteria; kingdom Pseudomonadati; phylum Bacteroidota; class Chitinophagia; order Chitinophagales; family Chitinophagaceae; genus Chitinophaga; species Chitinophaga oryzae. The sequence goes on along the minus strand of NZ_CP051204.2, from coordinate 5,843,224 downwards.
ATGCCGTCCTGGTAGAATTTCTCCGCGTCGGCCGGCGCGGCGCCCCAGCCTATCAGTGCGGCTTCTGCTTTAAAGAAACATACATCTGCATAGGTGAACACATAACAGGGGATCGGCGTGGCGAGCGTCCTGTTGAACCAGGTGGTGGTGGCGGCGGTAGAGTAGTCGTCTTTGATGATACCTGCTAACAGTGCATCTGTCAGCGCTACGCCGATGCCGCGGTATATGGGAGTGCCACTGTTTTTTGAGTTGACGGTAGGTGCGGCAATGAACGGCAGCCGCGGATCTTTTTTGTCATTCAGCGTGCTCACAAAAGCGCTGGCGAGGTAACGCAGGTCAGGGCTTCCGGAGATGAACTGCGCCAGTATCGGATGTGCGTTGGTGGTTTGCGCATCGTTGAACGTAGGTACGGCGGCGTTATCTTTATTATCTGTAAACAGTGGCCCGCCCATGGCTTCCCGCACCGTTTTTTCGGCCAGCTGCGGCGATGCGTATCTGAGGCGCATGCCTATACGCAGTTTGAGTGCGTTGCCGAATTTTTTCCAGCTGTCGGCATTACCTTTATAGAAGAAATCGGCGTTGCCATAGGAGGCATCGCTGCTGTTGAGCTTAGCGATAGCGGCGTCGAGGTCTGCGATCAGCTGCTTGTAGATAGCCTCCTGGCTATCGTAAACGGGTTTGTTGTTGACGTCGGCTGCATCTTCGGTAGTCTGTGAAAACGGTACGTCGCCAAAGAGATCGGTGAGGCGCTGCCATACATGGATCTCCATGATACGGGCGATGGCCAGTTTGGTACGGCCGGCGGGATCGTCTTCCTTACCTTTCAGCGCCTGGTTGCGTATCTGTCCGAGGTTACGCAGCAGCGTGTAGTGGGCTTCCCACATTTTATTATCGGGCTGCTGGATATAACGGGAGGTGGGCGCTACGAGGCCGCCGGCCCAGTACTGCACCCAGGAGCCCACCTGTATATTGGCGGTTTCAGTGCCTTCAGCGAATGCGGCGTCTTTCTGTACTTTGGACAGCAGGATGGCCGCATCGATATTGGTGACGGAAGTGGGTGGCGTATTCAGGTCGTTGAAGTTCTTGGTGCAGCTGCTGAGGGAAAGGCTTCCCAGCAGCAGGGCGGCATATATGGAACGGGTGCGTGTTTTCATCTCTTTTCTTTTTTTGATTATAAATCCAGGCTCAGGTTGATGCCAAAGTTCCGCATCATGGGCAGCGCGGTAGATTCCAGGCCCAGCGAGGAGTTGTTGACATTAAAACCGGAAGCCTCAGGGGAGAAGCCGTCTGTTTTACGCTGGAAGTAAAACAGGTTACGGCCGTAGATGCCGATACCGGCGCGTTTGATGATTTTGCCGGAGAACAGCCGTGCGGGCAACTGGTAACTGAGGCTGATTTCCCGCATCGCGATGTAACTGGCGTCGTTCATCATCTCTTCTGATACCACGTTTTCTTTGTCGCTGGCCACCACGTTCCAGTAGTCCTGTGCTTTTACTGCGATGGTATTGGCTTTGCCGGTGCTTACCCAGTTGCCGTTGTTGTCTTTGGCGGCGATCATGCCACTGGCGACATAGCTGCCGTCACGGCCGGCGAGGGTCCTTTTGGTGGTGCCGTAGATCAGCTCTTCGCGGTTGCTCTGGGAGTATACCATGCCTCCCTGGCGGATATCCACCAGCGCCCCGAGGGTGAAGCCCTTATAACGGAATGTGTTGGAGAATCCGCCGGTCCAGTCGGGGAGGGCGTTGCCCAGTTCTGTCAGCTGACGGCCCTGCGTACGCAGCGGCAGGCCGGTATTGGGATCTATCAGGCGGTTGCCGTTTTCATCTTTCAGCCACGCGAAGCCGGTGCCGATCATAGTGCCGAAAGGCTTGCCCGGCGCGGCAATAACGTTGATGCCACGGTCGCTGCCCAATACGAATGTTTCCACGCCGGCGGTGAGAGACACTACCTCATTGCGGTTGCGGGAGAAGTTGAACGCACTTTCCCAGGTGAAGCCGTTGGACAGCTTCACGGGCGTACCGCTGATGGACACTTCTATGCCCCGGTTACGGATTTCGCCGGCGTTGATGCGGCGTGCTTCAAACTTGCTGGACGGCGGCAGCGGCACGTCGAGGATCTGATTTTTCGTAGCGGCGTTATAGTAAGTAAAGCTGATGCCTAAACGATTATGGAACAACCGCAGGTCGGTACCGAATTCCACGGATGTGGTAAGCTCGTTCTTCAGATTAGGGTCAGGGATCACCGCGGTGAAATAGCCCAGCGGCTGCCCGCCATGGGTGAACTGATCGAGGCTGTAGGTACCGGTCAGCTGGTACGGGTTGCCGGAGCTGCCTGCCTGTGCGAGGGAGCCGCGCAGCTTCCAGTAGGTGAGCACATTGCTCTTCAGGTCCAGCAGGTCAGTCATGATTACGCTGGTGCTCACGGAAGGGTAGAAGAAAGAATTGTTCTTCGCAGACAGGGTAGAGGACCAGTCGTTACGGGCGGAGAAATCGAGGAACCAGTAATCGCGGAACGACAGCTGGCCGAAGCCGTATACGGAATTGATTTCAGACTCCTGCAGGTCAAACAGGTAGGAGTTGGTCAGCGTATTGTTGATCACATGCAGGTCCGGCACAATAAACTCTTTGCCGGTATTGCCGGTCATCCGATAGAACTTTTTCTGGTGGCTGCTGCCGGCGTTCAGGCCGAGGGTAAAGTCTTTGTTGAGCGGCAGGTTGGCGTTGAGCAACACATCGTAGTTGTCTTCTCTTACCCGCAGCACTCTTTCTTCGATATCGCCGTTTCTGTTCTGGCTTTGGTAGGTACCTTTGGCGCGGTAGCGCAGGCGTTGTTCGGTGTAGAAATCGGTACCTCCGCGGGCGGTGAGTTTCAGCCAGCTGGTGAAGTCGTACGACAGGCGGAGCATGCCCAGCACGCGGTCGCGCTGGTCGGCATTGTATGTTTTATGAATGGTCCAGTATGGGTTGGCGGTGGAACTGTTGGTGGCGTAGGTTTTTTCCAGTCCGGGCGTAACGCCGCTGTAGCCCAGCTGCTTGGCCACATCCTGTGCTGTCCAGGCGTAGTCCGCCAGGATGTACATGGGCATGCTGCGTGGCTGGCTGATGAAAAGATAGGCCGGGTTGTCAGAGGCGTCGGACAGGGTAGGCCTGTTTTTTCCTTTCTGGTTAATGTAGTTCAGTTTGGCGTCCAGCTGCAGTTTAGGGGTGATAGACGCCTGTGTGCGGAGGGTGAAGGTATGGCGGTCCAGCGTGTTGGAGGGCACATAGCCGTCCACATGGGTATTGGAATAGGAAAAACGGTAGTTCACTTTTTCGTTGCCGCCTTCGGCGCTGATGTTGTTGACGAACTGTTTTTCCTGGTTAAAGAATTGTTTATAGGTATTGGGTTGAGGGGTGAGGTTGAGGATATTGCCCCACTGGTCTTCGTATTGCTGGCCTTCCATTTTAGGGCCCCAGCTGCTGCGGGCGATACGGTCACGGCCGGCGCTCATTTTGGGTATGCCTTGCAAGCCTTGTGCTTTGGCTTGCGCCATGGTATATATTTTACCGTCGGTGGCCCGGAAGTGGGTGAAGTCGCCGTTGAGGCCCTGGCCGTATTCATCCTGGAAATCGGGCGTCACCAGTGCATTGCCGAGGGAGTAATCGCTGCTGAATTTGATGCCGATACCTTTGCGGGAGCTGCCGGATTTGGTGGTGATGAGCACGACGCCGTTGCTGCCCCGCTGACCGTACAACGCGGCGGCGTTAGGCCCTTTGAGGATGGAGATGCTTTCGATATCATCCTGGTTGATGTTGGAGATGCCATCGCCATAGTCCACGCCGCCGGTGCTGCCGGCTGCGCCGATGTTCTGGTTGTCCAGCGGTACGCCGTCCACGACGTACAGCGGCTGGCTGTTGCCCTGCAGCGAGTTATTACCGCGGATAACGATTTTGGAAGAACCGCCGGCGCCGGAGGCGGGGCGGCTCACCTGTACGCCGGCCACTTTACCGGAGAGGGCGTTGGCCACATTCACTTCTTTACCTTCGGAGAGGTCGGCGCCTTTCAGTTCGGCGACGGTATAGCCGAGCGATTTACTTTCCCTTTTGATGCCCAGCGCGGTGACCACCACTTCTGACAGGCCTTTGGCGCCTTCGCTCATCTTCACGTTCAGCAGGGTGCTGCCGCCGGGCTCCAGGCGTTGTTTGCTGTAGCCGATGAAAGAGAACAGCAGCGCTTTGGCGCCGGCGGGCAGCTGTATGCTGTACCTGCCGGAGCCGTCGGTAACGGTGCCTTTGGAAGAACCTTCTACGGTGACGGTCACACCGGGCAGCGGCACGTCTTTTTCGTCGGTCACTTTACCGGTGATGACGGTATCTGCTGCCAGGTGGGTGGCGGGCTGCTTTACCGGCGCTTCTTTCAGGGAAATGGTGCGGTCAATGATCTTGTAGGCCAGCGGCTGCCCGGAGAGGCACTGGTCCATGACGGTGGTAATGTCTGCGTCTTTTACCTGTATGCTGACTTTCCCTGCTTTCTTCAGCAGGTCGTTGTTGTACAGGAAATAGTAGCCTGTCTGCTGACGGATGGCGGCAAACACCTGCTCCAGCGGCGCCTGTTGCATGGACAGGGTGATTTTCTGCGCGTAACCGGCGGCGGAAACGCTCAGCGCGGCCAGTAACAGCAGCAGGGCGGTCAGGTGAGCAGCCGCCCTGATTTTTACAGGCAAAGGGAATGGCATACCCCGCCGGCAAGCGGAAATAAATCTTTTCATCATCGGATTGAATTTTAGATTAATAGCGGTTATGTCCCGTTAATTTTAGCTTTTGGTTGTTCATTACAGGTATCGTTAAGTCGCGTATATACGTGTACGTTATAGGCCCACGCTGACGGTCCGGCCCCTGACATCAAAATGGGCGCCGCTCACATAGTTCAGCATCTCCAGCACCTGTGACAGTCTCGCCTGCCGGCTGATGTTGCCGCTGATTTTTTTCGCAGGCAGCGGTCCTTTGAATTCCAGCTCCAGGTCATACCAGCGGGCCACCTGCTCCATAATATCCCGGAAGTCGTCGTCTTTGAAATAGAAGATGCCCTCTTTCCAGGCGATGGCTTTTTCAGTGTCGGCATTGGTAATGGACACCTGCGCCTGCTGTACGCTGGCCTGCTGCCCGGGTGACAGCTGCCAGGAGCGTTGACCGGGCAGCTGTACTTTCACCGTTCCGCTGACCAGCGTCGTTTTTACGGCAGGGCCATAGGCCCCGATGTTGAACTGCGTGCCCAATACCAGCACATCTACCTGGTTGACAGTCACTTTGAAAGGCTGGCGCGCATTGGCGGCCACTTCAAAGTATCCTTCACCGGTGAGCGTCACTTTGCGTTCGGCGCCGCTGAAGTGTACGGGAAAAGTGAGCGACGATGCAGCGTTGAGCCATACCTTGGTGCCGTCTTCCAGCGTCAGCTGGTACTGACCGGCCCGTGTGGTCAGCGTGTTATACAAACCGGTGGGGGCGCTGTCGCCGGCATCGGCATACACCAGGCTGCCACTGTCCCGGCGGATGGTGGTGCCGTCGGCTTCTGTAATGGTATTGCCGGCCTGGCTGCCCAGCGTTACCGTCTTTCCGTTGCCCAGCTGTAAAACGGCCTGGGCGCTTCCGGGCAGCACATCGTTATGGAAAGTGTGAGACTGGTCGGCGATTATACGGGCGTCCGTAACGGTGGCGGACTGCGGATACAACAACACTATGCCGGTGATCACGGCCGCTGCAGCGGCAGACCATGCGGCCACCTTCATCCATACCGGCCTGCGGGCAGATGGTGCGGCAGTCGCACGGGCCTGTACGGCTTCCCAGTCGGCGCCCACATCAATCGTTTCCTGGAACGCGATGCCGGCGGCCACCTGCTCAGGGTCCTGAAGGCTGCGGTACAGCGCTTCATGCCGCGGATCTGCTGCCAGCCATTGCTGCAACTGCTCCTGCTCCGCGCTGGTGGCTTCTCCCCGCAGGCATCGCCCTATCAGTGCGGCGAGGTCAAAGGTGTCCTGATGTTGGTCCATAATGTCGTTTCCATAATAAAGAAACGCAAGCCCGCAAACAGGGTGACAAGCACCGGAAATTTTTTTGAAAGGAAAGGGTCAGAGGAAGAACAGTGTGTACATTTCAGGGTCCAGCCGCTGGCGTAACATATGCAGCCCCCGCTTTTTCTGTGTTTTAACGGTGTTGACGCTGATATTCAGCTGGTGGGCAATCTCCTGGTTTTTCAGGCCCTCGATATATCCGAGACGGATGACCTCCTGGCAGGCTTCAGGAAGTGTCTGTAATACACGATTAATTTCTCCCAGCACTTCAGACCGGATCATGGTCAGTATCACGGTGGTATCATCGGACGGCGGAGCGGCCTGCGAGGCTGCGAACTTCTCTACCACCTTCTCATGGCGCAACAGGTTCAGGCAGGCATTGCGGACGGAAGTGTACAGGAAATTTTTGACCGCCACCGGATGCGGCGCCACCTGGGCGCGCTGCCCCAGGTAGCTTACAAAAGCCTCCTGTGCGATGTCACGCGCCTGGTCTTTGTCTCCCGTAAACTGGAAAGCAAAATAACACAGCCGCGGATAATAAGCTTTAAAAAGACTGGCTGGCTCCAGTGTGTCTGACTGCATAGACATATTCGCTCCCTTTCTTACCTGGTTACTAATATAGCGTGAATTCCGGGCAGCGCCGGTACCGGCGCCTGAATATATAACGCAGTGGTAACTTACACATAAAATCGCAAAAAGATAAACAAATACCCATTATCTTCGGACGCAAACTACAAGTTGACTTTTTTATGAAGTTTACGTCCATTATTTTGATCGCCAGCTGGATGTTTGTCACCGCCTCCATGCAAAAAAAGGGGCCGAATGTTATCACCACCGATATCGACAACTTCTGGAATGCCTATGACAGCATCTGTACCACAACCGATAGCCTGAAACAGCTGCATTATATCCAAACGCTGTACATCGATAAGGGCACGCCCGGCCTGCACGGGTTTATGAAGGCCAAAGAATATACGGCCGGAGAATGGGTGAAAGTCATCCGCCGTTACCCGAAGTTTTGGCGTTCCATACGGAGTAATACCTACAAGGTTAAAAAACTGGCGCCGGAGTTCGGCCCTGGTATTGACAAGCTGCGGGAATTATATCCTGCTTTAAAACCGGCCAGCATCTATTTTACCGTCGGCGCCCTGCGTTCCGGCGGTACTACACAGAATGACATGGTGCTGATTGGCAGTGAGATGGTAACCGGCGATGCGACAACAGACATCTCTGAATTTTCTCCCGGAAAACAGAAATTCCTCGGCAATTACTACATCACAGACCCTATAAAAAATGCGGTCCTGCTTAATATTCATGAATACGTACATACGCAGCAGCGCCGCCACGGCTATAACCTGTTGTCGCAGGCAATCTGTGAAGGCGCATGTGACTTCGTAACTGAGCTGGTGACCGGCAAAAAGATGCCGCTTCCTTATATGGACTATGGCCTTAAAAATGCGGAGACGGTCCGGAAAAAGTTCCTGGCGGAGATGCATAATCCCTCCTGGGACGGCTGGTTATATAACGCTGCGTCAGACAATGCGCCCGTAGGCGATCTCGGTTATTATGTGGGATACGCCATCTGCAAGTCCTACTACGATCAGCAAAAAGATAAAAAAGCGGCGGTCCGTGAGATCATAGAACTGGACTATGGCGACAGCACGGCGGTAAATAGATTTTTTAAAGCCTCCGGTTATTGATGCTTATTTTAGCGTAATTATTTGTAAGTAGACCTGTTTATGAAGAAAATATTAGCCTGTTGCCTGCTGTTGGGAAGCTTCTTTTCATTGAAAGCACAGCAAACGCCGTTTGTTCTGGGCGTCACTGATAATGTGGTATCGTCACAACTGGGTGAAACCCGTACACTCAATATTTATCTGCCGGAAGGTTATGAAAAAGATACCGCCACCTACCCGGTGGTTTACCTGCTGGACGGCTCTGCCAATGAGGACTTTATACATGTAGCAGGATTGGTGCAGTTTCTGACCATGATCCGTTTTATGCCGCCGGTGATAGTGGTGGGTATCGCCAATGTAGACCGTAAGCGGGATTTTACGTTCCCTACCACCATTGCAAAGGACAAGGAAGTTTACCCTACTACGGGAGGCTCCGCGAAGTTCATCGCTTTCCTGGAGAAAGACCTGCAACCTTATATTGAGAAACACTACCGGGTAAAACCCCACCGTACGCTGGTAGGACAGTCGCTGGGCGGCCTGCTGGCTACTGAGGTGCTGTTGCGCCGTCCTTTCCTCTTTGAGCAATACGCGATCATCAGCCCCAGTTTATGGTGGAGCCACCAGTCGCTGCTGGCGGAAGCGCCGGCACTGCTGAAGGCCAATCTGAAAAAGCCTGTCAGCGTATACCTGTCTGTCGGAGAAGAAGGCGATATGATGAAAAACGACGCTGCACGCCTGGCGGCGGTCCTGAAGTCCGCCAATCCGCAGCTGATAATGCCGCATTTCCTGCCCATGCCACAGGAAGATCATCTCACGATACTGCACCGCAGCCTCTATGCAGGCTTCGATACGCTGTTTCACAAGATGGTACCACCTGTTAAGCAGTAATGTAGTCTTTCAGGACAACAGGCACGTTGCTGTTATCTACATATAGCACCGGAAAAATACCGTTGCGGTGCCTGATGTAGTCACAGGTGACTTCGTCCAGCACGCTGAAGTCAAAGGACTTCAGGTAGATCTGATGCCCCCCGGTAAAAGACGCCGGCAGAGAGCAGGTCTGCAGGGGCACGTTTGCCTGCGAAGTGCGTAGTAACCGCTCCACGGTTTTGTCATCCGGGTTGCTGGTGTCGGCCGTGATGTTGCCCACGCGCTCGGAGATGTGCTGCAGCAACGCAGTGTCCCAGCGGGTATCGCTGGTGCTGAAGATGCCGTAATACACCTGTTGCTGTTCGTTGGACCTGATAATCTTTGCCAGGCATACCGGTTTTTGGGAGATGTTTTCCAATACCTGTTTTTTCCCTCTTACCGAGATGATGACAAAAAGGACCACGCCGGCCATGGTGATCAATCCGGCCATTAGTCCGTAACCGCTTTGCAGCAGTCGTGTTTTGTTCAGCAGAAAGAGGGTAAGGCCGCCGATAGCGATCAATAGGGTAGGTGCCAGTAATAGTTTGTTTCCGGAGGCGAAATGTGCGTAATTTTTTTTCCAGTCGGTTTTTCTTTCAAGATGTTCCAGTTTGGTGACATCATAATGTGTCATCATGGGTGATAGACGTTTTTCATATGTGTGAATAGTAATAGTAAGGTTTCCTGTCTATAGGTGATCCACTTAATAAAATTGGGTTAAGCAGCCAGTCTGTGTTAATGGATGCGAAGATAAAGAAAGTCCCGCAGTTGAGCATCAACTGCGGGACTCTTGATAAAAAAATACCGGGAACCTGGGAGGTGGGTCAGCTGCCCATGACCACTTCAATGGCTGCGCCCAGTTCTGCTGTTTCCGGCGTTTCGTTGTCGGTGTCTTTCTCAAACCAGTAATCTGCACCGTCACTGTCCTGCTTGCGGACTAACCGCATGGTTTTGTTGGGCAGCGCCACCAGGAAATTGTCAGCCGACTCCTGCGAGACGGCAATCAGCTGTCCGTGATAATCGATATGAAATGTACTCATGGCAGTTCGTTTTTATAAAAAAACGCACAATCATTGTGCCTGTATGCCGGGAGCGGACTGAACAACAGCCGTTTTTTGAGGCAAGTTTTCCTATTTTTATCCCTGCAACAATTCAGGCTTATGAAAAAATGTTTAAACACCCTGTTATTACTGGCGGCTACCACCGTAGCGGTGCAGGCGCAACAGCTGTACGAACCCCGTAATATCAGGAAGGCTTATGAGAACCAGACCCGCTCCCGCAGCGGTAATCCGGGTGCCAGGTATTGGCAGAACAAAGGTCGGTATGATATTCATCTTACCATTAACCCCCCTTCTCCGGTAGTATATGGCAAAGAAAGTATCACTTATATCAACAACAGCCCCGACGAACTTGAAACGCTTGTGCTCGATTTGATCGGCAATCATCATAAACCACAATCACCCCGGTCCGGGTATGTCAGCAAAAAATACCTCTCCGCCGGCGTGGTGATAGACACGCTCGTGATCAATGGTAAAACGGTCGCTTATAATAATGACCAGGGAACGGTCGGCACCATTGCACTGCCATCGCCGCTGGCCCCGAAAGACAGCCTGCAGCTGCGGATCAGCTGGCGCCAGGAACTGTCAGCGGAAAGCGGCAGGGAAGGCATTATCGACAGCACCACTTATTTTCTTGCTTATTACCATCCCCGGGTAGCCGTGTATGACGACTACAACGGATGGAACATGCTGCAGCATACCGGCCGCGTGGAGTTCTACAATGACTTTAACGATTACCGGGTGGCCGTGAAAGTGCCGAAGAACTTCGTGGTGTGGGGTACCGGTAACCTGCTCAACGCTGCGGAAGTACTGCAACCGGAGTTTGCTTCGCGCCTGAAAAAGTCCTACAGCAGCGATTCCTGCCTGCATATCGCCACCCGGGAAGAAATGGCCGGCGGCAAAGTCACCCTGCAGCAGGAATGGAACACCTGGAAATTCAGCTACGATCATATTCCCGATGTGGCGCTGGGCGTGAGCGACCACTATGTTTGGGATGCGGCCAGCGTTGTGGTGGACAGCGCCACCCGCCGCCGTGCCAGTATACAGGCAGCCTATCATGATACGGCTTACGACTTCAGGCATTCTGTCGCTTTCTCCCACACCGCCCTGTCTTATTTCTCCCATCACTGGCCGGGCGTGGCTTATCCCTACCCGGTGATGACCGCGTTCCAGGGGTATGCCGATATGGAATATCCAATGATGGTGAATGATGGCTCCGTGGGGCAGGACCTCGATTTTGCGCAACTGCTGCAGGACCATGAAATGGCGCATACCTATTTCCCCTTCTATATGGGCATCAACGAAAGCCGCTACGCTTTTATGGATGAAGGATGGGCCACTACCTTCGAATACCTGGTGCGCATACATGAAAAGGGCAAAGCCAGCGCCGATGACTTTTACCGGAAGTTCCGTGTGGCACGCTATATCAGCGACCCGTCCACGGAAGAAGATCAGCCCATTATCACCATGTCTAACCAGGTAACAGGCGATGGTTACTCCGTCAACTCCTATGGCAAAGCGTCGTTGTCTTACCTGGCGCTGAAAGACCTGCTGGGCGATGTGTTGTTCCGCAAATGTCTGCATGCGTACATGGACAAATGGCATGGCAAACACCCCATTCCGTGGGATTATTTCTATAGCTTCAACGCCGCAGCAGGACAGGATTTAAACTGGTTCTGGCAGAACTGGTTCTTCAGTAATAACTATATCGACCTGAAACTGGCGGGGGTGACGGTGAAAGGAAAAACGGCCACGCTGTCTATCGTCAACGAAGGTGGTTTTGCCATTCCTTTCGATGTGGTGGTCCATTATGCTGACGGATCTTCTTCCACCGTGCATCAGACGCCGGCCGTATGGAAGAAAAATCTGCGTGCACTGCAGCTGACGGTGCCGGCAAGTAAAATTGTCGACTCGGTAACCCTGGACGGTAATCTGTTTATGGATGCCACACCGGATGATAATAGCCGGAAAAGTAAACATTGATCAGCGGGAAATATAAAAGCAAAGCGGCGGCACCGGAAGGCGCCGCCGCTTTGCTTTTAGGAGTTATTCATAATTTAATGAATTCCACCCTGCGGTTGTTTGCCTTGCCTACTTCGGTATTGTTATTATCAATGGGTTGGGTCTTGCCTTTACCATCTGTTTCGAGGCGGGCCACATCGATACCGAAATCTTTTACCAGCGCTGCTTTCACAGCCTCGGCCCTACGTTTGGACAGGTCGAGGTTCAGCTTCTCGTTGCCATCGGCGTCGGTATGACCAACGATTTTTACCCTTATGGCAGCACTTTCAGTCAGCACATTGGCGATATCTTTCAGGGCACCGTATGATTCCGGTTTTATCTGGTCGCTGTTGGTGTCGAAGAGAATACCATGAGAGATGAATTTGCCTTCTGTGATCAGCTTGTTGCGGGTATCTGGGGCGCCTACCGCCAGGGTGATGTTGCCAATGTAAAAGGTACCATCCTGTTGATCATAGTCGGGCGCATATGCTGCAAAAGCCAGGGTGTTCAGCACGGCACCCGCATCCAGTGCTCGTGGCAGGTCCACTATTTTGGTGCTGTCCAGGTACACGCGAACCCGTTGTTTCTGGCGCCAGAGAGACAGCCGCACATAGTTTTTCTTCGGCACATTGAATACCGGCAAACCGTTGATGGTGTTATCGCCGATTAGGTTGGATGAATAACTGAGATAGCCCTGACCGGAGGATTTGGGTGCTAAACCTACTTTAAAAGAAGGCGCCATGATATGCTCTTTGCCTCCCAGGTCAAATTTCTCTTCTGTGCCGGTGGCTTTCAGTACGCTTACCGTTAGCATGCCAATGCCGGCGATGCCGTTGCTGGCCATGATATCCACCTGGAGTGTGAAATTGTCAGGAAGGTTGCTGGTCAGGTATTCAGGGTAAAAAATACCATCCTGTTTGATGGCCAGCCATTTGCCGGGGCGGTTGCTCACGGTCACTATTTCAGCACCGGAACGAGTGTTCCATTGGCCGGGAAACTCGCCCACAGGGTCCTGCGCGAAATTCTCCTGCACGATGATTTTTTCTCCCGGTATAAAGTCAAACCGGGAATAAGACTTGATATCGGTGTTGGCAGGACCGCTATTGGCAGCTACCGGTGCGTTATTGCCGGTGTCTTCCGGAGCGGGCGTATCGCCGGAGTTGGTAGAGCCTTGTTCGCCTTTCTTTTTGGGAGCGGTAGCGTCGTCGATGGTTTTGTCGATCTTCTCATTGACTTTTTGCTGTACTTTGTTTTTGATACGGTCAAACAGCTGGGCCTGCGTAGTAGTGCCCGCCACGGTACAGATACCGAGCAACAGGAATACCTTTTTCATGATAACAATGGTTTCAGATGATAGATAAAGTGGATTGCAAGGTACGTCGGTTTAGAGCTATCTGTTGCCGGGGGCATATTATTTTTTCCGGAAGTTACCCTTTAAGAAAACGTTGGCCGCTTTCTGTTATATTTACGCATAAAAAAGTGTTGTCCGCGTTTTTCCAATCCGTTTAACCATGATTAATCTGATGATAAAGAACTGTTGTATAGCGCTGCTGCTGCTCACCGGCATCACTGCCATGGCGCAACAGCGGCCTGCGGTGAAAGTCTCCGGCGAGGTTACCCGCCCGCTGACGCTCTATCCTGAAACGCTGCGCCAGATGAAGCGCGCCACTGTTTCCCTGAAAGACCGCGATGGTAACGATCACGCCTATACCGGCGTGCCGGTACAGGCTATCCTGGAGCAGGCGGGCGTCACCACCGGTAAAACGCTGAGAGGTGAAAACCTCAGCAAATACCTGCTGGTGCGTTGTGCCGACGGCTATGAGGTGCTGTTCTCGCTGGCTGAGCTGGACAGCAGCTTTACCGACAGGGTAGTGATACTGGCAGATGAATCCGGCGGACAACCGCTGCCCGCCGGGAAAGGACCTTTCAGACTGGTGGTGCCGGGAGAGAAAAAACCGGCACGCAGCAGTTTCCAGGTAACGGAAATAATTATACGGTTCGCAAAGGACTAGCTCATTTTTCTATGCCGAACTCCACTTCATTGGACCAATGCACCTTCCAGTCAGGGTGAAACGCCCGGGCATTCTGTTTGGACACGCTCCGCTCTTTAGCCAGCTCCATACAACTGCCGGGGGCGCCGTTGTCATTCACCCGGAAAGAAAGTTTTACCAGCTGTCCTTTGTCCACCGCGGCTTTTACGTCGGGTATCTCCTCCCACGGAATAGCGCATTCGGTGATCACGGTATTGCCTTCGCGCCGGATCGCCAGCCGGCCGTTGCTCACCGGTCCTTCTTTGGCTGATTTGGGCTGCCTCGGGAAAAAATGTTTCCTGTTAAGCCCTGGCGCCAGCAGCCGCCATATTTCGGTCCCTCCGCCATACTCCGCGGCCACAGGGTTGAACGCATACTCGTAATCGGTGCATTTATAACCGGTATACCGTGGCATGGTGCCCGGCGGATGCGCCAGCATACCGTCTTTGCCCTCCGGGACCACGTTAAAGGCCAGCAATACGTTGTCATACGAATAACCAAGCCCTGAGTTGTCGGGTGTAACGGGGTTCTTCTGATAGGTATAGTGTCGTACGCCTGCCGGCCATATCAACGGCTGCCTGATCTCTTTGAAGGCCTGCGTAAGGGTAACGCCGGCGGGTAAACGGGAATCCGTTCCCACGATGTAGTGCCCTGAAGCGCCGTACACCCCTTTCCAGTTGCCGCGGGTATCAAAATCTTCTTTCACAAAAATGCTGTCAGATGATGGCTGGTCAAACAGCAGCGCCGCCAGTTTGGGCGTATACCACCATGCGTTGGCGTGCAGCACGATGCGTACGTTGCCTTCGAGACGCAGCACTTCCCAGGCGCCGCCCCAAAGGTTGGTGAGGGTACGGCGGAACAGATTTTTGCCGCTCTCGTTGTCATATACTTCCAGCCGCAGGGAAGATACCTTTAGCGAAGGCAGGTACAGCGCTACCTGCGTGGGCTTCGGCAGCCGGAGGTCTACCCCGAAGGAATTGGTGTTGTCGCCGCTTTCCCAGTAATGCAGGATGCGGCCGTCGCCGTCGGGCAGCTGTAAGGCGCCGGCATCAGTGGCAGGTGCGCTGCTTTCCCTGGTGATCAGCGATTCCTGCATGTCCAGGACATAAGAGGTATCGGGATAAAAGAACGTGTCGTCCGGACGCTGCGCAAAACGATAGGTGCCCGGATGCGGCGTGCTGTCGGCTACTTTGGCGGCAAAGTAAAAGTAACGGTCGTCGTAAGCGAAGTACCCGCTGGCATAACCGTTGGCGTTAGTGTCGAAGTTTTTGAACGGATACCACGCTGCTTCCGTCACGCTGACGGCAGCGGTGCCTTTGCTGCTGACGGTCTGCGGTATAGCCTGCTGCCAGTCGTCCAGCTGCCCGTCTACGTTGATGCTTAACCGGGAGATTACATTCACATGCATATCTTCATAGTGAGCAGCGATGCCGTCAGCGCCCGCATCGAAATGTACGGCGAGAGGGTAGGTATTGCTGGCCGCGGCAACACCGCCGGTAATCTGCACAGGGATGGTGCGGGTTTCATGCGCCGCCAGCGACACCGTATCCGGCGCAGTGATACGCAGTCCTTTTAAGGTTACCTGAAGCCGCCCTTTTACCGCGCGGTTCAGGATGTTGGTCAGCTGCAGCCGCATTACAGGAGATTGGGAGATGCGGGCGGTCATATCTTTAGGGATAATCTCCACCGGCTCATAACCTTCTATACGGGCGGTTTTCAGGGCTGCCAGCAATTTGCTGAAAGAGCCTTTGGAGCCGTCGGTACGCAGGTAGTAACCCTGGCTGTTAAGCGGTATTTCCAGCTGACCGTTCTTTGCGTACAGCGGGTTGCCGTAAAAGTCATACAACCGCAGGTACGAAGCGGCGGGCAGCAGCATACGGCCGCCGGTAAGCGGATAGTATTTTTGCAGTACCTGTTGCAGGCTGTCGGCTTGGGGGCTGCCTGCTGCGATGGCGGCTCTTATCTTTTCCTTTTCCGCTATTTCAGACAGGCCTCTTACCCCGCGGAACAATACCCTTTCCGCACCAAAGGCATCCCCAATGTCACCGCTGATGACGGCGGTACCGTCATCCGGGTGTTGCCGGCCGTCAAATATCATGATCCATGGCAGCCCGTTGGTAAACAGCAGCCGGTTGAAACTGCGCTCGCCTACCAGGTGTTGTACCGCACCCAGCGCAGCAGCTTGCGACCAGGTATCGGGAATGCGGGTGATTTCTTTGACGCCTTCAGGTGTCAGCACTTTCTGCGTAAAATGTTCGCTGCCGCGGCCGCCGGTGTACATGTAACCGGCGTAAATACCCATGGACCGGTCGTAACCGGAAGACCGGTTCGTGGCTACGGTAAGGCCTATACGATCATCCGTATTGCCTACCCAGCTTTCGGTATCCCAGATTTTTACGCGGCCTTTGGGGGATTGGCGGTTAACCCACTCCGGATAAATGGCCGGCGATTCCATCCCCTGGTAGTGGATGGAACAGAAATCGAAAACTGGCAGGAAAGTCATTTTGCCGTCAGCAAACAGTTTGTCCCAGGCGTTGGAATTGGAGTCACCGCCGCCTACCAGCACGTCGGCGCCTTTTTTACGCGCGTCCAGCACGGCCTGTGCCATCACCTGGTATATTTCGCGGTAACGCAGAATATCGGACTGCCATCCGGAGATGGAAGCGCCTTCCCACGGTTCGTTCCAGAGAGATACTGCGGTGACCGGCCCTTTAGGCCAGCCATATTGCACGCACAGCCGGTGAACGAACTGCCGGAAGTCGGTGTCGGAAGCGGGCGCCCATACGAAGTCCTGCTTGGTTTTTTTCATCACCCGGTTGGAATCGAGGAAAGAGCGCGGCATGCCCAGTGGCAGAGGCGCCGTGCCTGCGCCAAACATCAGTAATACCGTGATGTTTTTGGATTGATACTCTTTCAGTTTGGCATCCAGCGCCTGCATCTTTTGCGTATAGTCGGGCGCGGTAGTAGGCGTATAATCCACGCCCATCCGGATGGCCTGCACGCCTACCCGCTGCAGGAAATCTGCGCCCATATCGTCCAGCGATTGTTTGGGATACTGCAACCGCTGCGGATTAGCTGCGAATGTACGCACCACGCTGGTCACCATACGGCGGCCGTATTTCCCAAGGTCCATCACCAGCGCATATCCGCCAAAACGGGCAGGTATGCGGGGTACATGTTCAAGGTTCATATATCCGCCGGCAGGGATATTTACCTGTACAGGAACGGCGGTCGCTTCTCCCTGGCGGACCATCTCGGGCAACCAGATATCTCCCGGCGTGGCATGGGTGCCATAAGGGATCATCTCTATGCTGCCGCTGACTACCAGGGGCTCTTTGAGCCGGTTCACCACCTGCAGGGTATAAGAGGGTTGCTCTCCCGGCCACAACACATTGGTAGGGCAGGAGGCGCGGACGATGCTGACATCATAGTCATAGTGCCGCTGATTGTTTTTTACGCCTAACACCTGTTCGTAGTGCACCCAGTCGGCGGGCGCTTTCATTTGTGCCATACCGTTATACCCGCTGCTGATCAACAGCCCGAGTACCCATAAATATTTCATTCCTTTTTTCTTTTTATAGCTTGATGAATTTCTGTTGCCCTACCACTTTGTTACTCGCGGCATCGGTGACGCGCAACACATAGGAGCCGGGCATCAGGGTGGCCACATCGGCCTGTAAGGCGCCGGTGTTGCTGGCCTGCATGGTTTTTACTGTCTTGCCGGAAAAATCAAATATGTCCAGTTTATACCCTTTAGTGGTGGTCTGCTTCAGGTCGATGTGCAATGTTTTTTCCACCGGGTTGGGAAATATCCTGAAGGCGGCGCCGGTATTGCGGGCAAGTACTGCCGAAGCGGCGGCGGTGCTGTCGGTTGTTGGCGGCGGCGCCGGCGTCCAGCGGTACAGCACTATCTTGTTGGCATTGTAGTCGTCTTTGGTGACCAGGTATTCCCCGGTGGTACGATGATACGCCTTGATGCCATACTGTGAGTCCACGTCGTTGCCCACATACACAGCGGGGTTGCTGCTGTTCATGGTCAGTACCAGAGCGCCGGTGCTGAGGTCAAATACATCGATGTCGGGAATGGCGTAGTATCCTACAAAGAGGTAATTGCCGGCGGCGGACATGGATTTGGCCACGGCGCGGCTTAGCGTGATCACCAGGTCAGGTGTGCGGTTACCGGCTTTCCAGCCGCGGTAAACTTCTATCCTGTTCCCGATCAGCGTCCAGTCGGTATTACCGCCGGCCAGCACCATCATATCGCTGGCGGGAACATATTCTATCCTGTTCAGCCGCGCAATAGTGGTGGGTGTAGGGGTGGATACCACAGGACCATAGATCGGTTTGCCGTTGGCGGCAAAGCCGGTCAGCGGGTAATGCTGGATGGCATTGGTCTTGTCGCGCGAGGTCCAGATGTCCCCGATGGAATCGAGGCAGAAGCCGTTACGTATCTGGCTGATGGTGTCTCCCGGAATGGCAATGTGGCCGTCGGTCGCCTCGTTGAAGTAATAGGTATAAAACACATCGGCGTTCTGGTTGTTGGCGATGAGTATGTTATGTCCGTTTACATGCGCGAAATGTCCGAAGTGCTGGCCTCTGCCATGGTCGGTCATCTGTATGCGGGCGTCCTGGGGATAACGGTAGGGGTCAACGGTGTTGGCCACGTAGGCGCCGCCGTCGGTACCGGTATAGGCGTAGAGGATGTTGCCGCTGTAAAAGCAGGTGCCGTCGCTGCCTGCATCAGCGGAAGCGTTGCCTTCGAAATTGAGGGCCTGCAGTGTCCACTGGAGGTCGCCGGCGTTATTGTAGCAGTGAATATCGGTGGCGCCGTTACGGCCAAGGTCCCACGTGCCGCCCCACGGGTTGTTAAGCACGTACAGGTTGCCCGCCGCATCGCGACTGATGCCCACTACCCGCGTAAAACGTTTGGCGCCCACCGTACCGCGGAGCGCGGTGGATGAGTTCAGGTAACCACCCTGTACGCCGAAGGTGCCGGACGGCACAGGCGTGCCCGTCAGGTTGCTGTAGATTTTGATCTGCATGTCAGGCCCCTGGTCACCAATCAGCAGCTGGCCGCGGGCGCTGTCGGCATAGAGCGCGGAAGGCCGCGCGGCGGCGCCCAGCGTTATCACCGGACCCGCCACCCCTATCGTATCGAAGCTGACAACATTACCGCTGTTTTGCTGGGCTACCCACAGGCGACCGCTGCTGTCGATGGCCAGCGCGCCCGGTGAGCTCACGCTCCACTGCCGGACAGCCACACCACCGGTGGTGAACACTTTAACCTGGTTATTCACTATATCGCTGACGTATATACGGCCATATGAAGCAACAATACCCGTAATGGCGTCGCCGGTGCCGGTATTAACAGGGATCAGCAGGTCCCGCACTTTGGTGGTACGGTTGTAACGCCCCACCTTGCCGTTATTGGGCGCCTGCTGCGCCGTGTAGATATAAGTAGCATCACCGCCGATGGCGCTGCCCTGTGATTCCTTGTTGCCACCCATGGAACCCAGCGTGGCGCCGTTCTGGTAAATACCGATGTTCCGCCCTTTTTCATCCCACATGGACGCGGTATATACCACTCCCTGAGGAGACACCCACATCGAGCGGGCGCAGTTGCCTACATGATTCTTTTCATCAGAAAAATTATTACCCATCCAGGTGGTAATATACTGGCCCTGTGCGCCGGCATAAGCCAGCAATAGGCCTGACAGTACGGTAAATGTTTTTTTCATAAACGTGGAGTTTTTGTCTCGCAAAGAGCGCAGAGTATGAAATAAAGTCGCAAAAGGAGTTTGTTTTTAATATACTTTATTGCCCCCTCTGGCGTTCTTTGCGGGAATAACGGGAAAAGCTTTTTACGTTCTTGGTTTCTTTTCTTATTCTTTCTTTTACCTGAACTTTTTTATGTTTCTGTATCCATCCTGTAGTCTTTCTTAATCTTAGCGCACTTAATTCTTCTTAGCGCACTTTACGGGACTAGTAGCCGTGATTTTGTACCAGCCGCGGATTGCGGCCCAGCTCACGCAGCGGGATGGGCCACAACGACTGGTCGGCGGTGATGCCCAGCACGGCGCCGGCACGGCCGGTGCGTACCAGGTCATAAAAGCGATGCCCTTCAAAAGCCAGCTCTTTGAAACGTTCGTTTTCAATGGCGAGAGGCAGATCAGCATTAGTTTCTCCGGCAGCAGGGAAGTCATGGGCGGAAGGAGCATCGACAGGCAGACCAAAGGCGCGGCGGCGGATAATATTCAGCATGGCGATAGCTTCGGTATGCTTACCCAGTTTATCCAGTGCTTCGGCATTGACAAGAATGATGTCGGCCAGCCGCAGTGCGATGATATTGGGCTCGGTGCCGTTGGTCAGCCGCACATACTTGTTGACATAACTTACCGGCGTTGTGGCAGCAGAAAGCCCGAGGGCGGCGCTCCTGCGGATATCGCCGGCTTCATAGGCGTTCACGATCTTGTCGGTAGGCGCTATCTGGTAGCTGCCGGTCTGTTGTCCGGCAGGGATACCGTTGACAGGCATATAGAAGCTGAACAGCCCGTTGGCCTGTGCGGAGGAGCTGACATATTGTATCTCAAAAACAGACTCGGTGCTGTTTTTACCACCGACGGTAAACATATTGCTGTAGGCGGCGCTGCCGTTCACCAGCACGTAGTTGGTATTATTCATCACATCCTGCGCCTTTATGGCGGCGGAGTCGTATTTTTTCATGCTGAGATATGCTTTGGCCAGCAGCGCTTTGGCGGTACCCTGCGTGGCGCGCCCGCGGGTATCTGCGCTGTTGGCGTAGCTTATGGGCAGCGACGATTCGGCAATGGTGAGGTCTGCAACGATCTGTTGGAAGATAACCTCCACCGGAGAACGTTCTATGGTAAAGTCTGCATTGAACGAATTGTAAGGCTGCGTTACCAGTGGCACGGGGCCATATGCCCTGAGCAGGTTAAAATAAAAATAGGCACGCAGGAAGCGCGCTTCTCCCAGCAGTTCCTGCTTACGGCTGCCGGTGAACAGGCTGTCTTTCATGCCTGGCAGGTTTTTCAACAGGTCGTTGGCCCTTCCGATACCGGTGTAGTTGTTCTGCCAGTAAGCGGCTACAATCGGGTTGTCTACCGGGATGCCATGCTGAGTGAAAGGCGCGTAATTGATGAGTAATGCCGTAGTGGCGTCAGATGCGGCGTCAAAGGCGACGGGGAACTGCTGCGCCATGCTCTGTGCGGCAGGGTAGATACCGATGGCGGCGCTCTCCGCGTCGTTGGCGGTCTGCCAGAAGTTGTCTTCTGCAATCGTATACTCGGGCACCTGGTCCAGTACTTTGGTGCAGGCGGTGAATGCAATAGCGATGAGTATAAGTCCTGTTTTTTTCATGTCTGCTGCTTTAAAAATTCAGGTTTAATCCGGCCATGAATGTGCGTGGCTGCGGCTGTACGGCCCAGTCGATGCCAAGCTGGGAGTTTTTGACAGACTGGTTCTGCGATTCGGGATCATACCCCGAATAGTTGGTGATGAGGAACAGGTTCTGGCCGCTGACATACACGCGGGCGCTGCTGAAACGGATTCGTTTCAACAGGGCGGAAGGGAATGTGTAACCTACGGTGATGTTCTTCATACGGATGAAAGAACCGTCTTCCACAAAACGCTGGGACACCTCGCCGTTGGTAAGGCTGCCCGGTGTCACCGGATCGTTGAAGATGGCCTTTGGTACATCGGTTTGCGTGTTGGTGGGCGTCCAGCGGTTCAGCGTTTTGGCGTCGCCGTTATTATAGTTGCTCATGCGTTCCAGCATGCTGCGGGTCTGGTTATATACTTTGTTGCCATAAGACCAGTAAAAAAAGAAGCTGAGGTCTACGCCTTTGTAGCTGAAGGAGTTGGTCAGGCCGCCGGTAAAATCGGGCAGCGCATTGCCAAGGATCACGCGGTCGGCCGCGGTGATCCTGCCGTCTTTGTTGATGTCGTCGTAGATCATATTGCCGGTGGCAGGGTCCACGCCTTTGTTGCGGTATCCGAAGAAAGAGCCAACGGGCTCGCCTACACGGAAAATACTGGTAGGCTGACTGGTATAGAAGGAGCCGGGCAGACTTTCGGTGAAGTCGGAGCTGGAAGGGTCGCCGGCCACGGTTTCAGGCAGACTGGTAATTTTATTGCGGTTGAAATAGAGGTTGAAGTTGGTGTTCCAGGTGAATTTGCCCCGGATATTTTCTGTGTTGATGCCTATCTCCAGCCCTTTATTCATGAGTTGTCCGATGTTGGCGCCGTTGGTACGGTTAAATCCTGAGGTATAGGGAAGTTCCAGCTTAAATATCAGGCGGTTGGTGATTTTGCGGTAGGCTTCCACGGTAACGTTGATGCGGTTGTCGAGGAAAGCCATGTCCAGCGCGAGGTTTGTGGCAGTGGTGGCTTCCCAGCTGAGGTCGCGGTTGGAGAGGGAAGTGGGGGCAATACCGGCTGCGGCGCCGTAGTTGTAGCCGGTGGAGTAAGTGGCGAGGGAAGGAAAGTCGCTGCCCAGGCCTTCGTTATTACCGGTAACGCCTATACTGCCACGCAGTTTCAGGTCATTGAAGAAACGCTGGCTTTTCATGAACGGCTCATTGATAATACGCCAGGCTGCGGAGATAGAAGGAAAGAAGCCGTATTTTTTGTTGGCGCCAAAGCGGGAAGACCCGTCGGTACGCAATACCCCTTCCAGCAGATAACGGTCGTCATAATTATAGCTCGCCCGGCCGAAATAGCTCACCAGTCCCCATTGTGAGCGGTAGTCCAGCGGAGAGAACAGGTTGGTGAAACCGGTAACGGCCTGAATGATATCGGTGGAATTGGTATTACCGGAAACGCTGATGCGGCGCACGTTGGCTTCCTGCGCGCTCTGTCCCAGCAACATCGTGAGCTTGTGTTTGCCGCGAAGGGCAGGCGTGTAGGAGAGCGTATTTTCATTCACCCAGAGGAACTGTGAGAACACAGACACAAAACCGGTGGCGGGCGACTGGTTGTTGACCAGTTTCGACTGGTACCGGTCGTCTGTAACGTGTTGATTGTCGAAGCCAAAGCTGGTCCTGAACTTCAGGCCCGGTATAATCGTGTATTCGCCATACAGGTTACCGATATAGCTGTCTACGACAGACTGGAACCGGAGGGAATGGGCAATCATCACCGGGTTGGTCCAGCGCCGGTTAGGGTCTGTGTAAAAAGTGCCGTTGGGATTGTAAATCGGGTCATTGGGGTTCTCAATCAGCGCCAGCGCCAGCACAGACTGCCCGGAGAAGCTGTTGTCCATGCGGTTGTTGATGGAGTGTACGCCGGTGAGGTTTACGCCGATCTTTATTTTGTCGGTAGCCATGAAGTCGAAGTTCACGCGGCCGTTGAACCGTTTGAAATGTTGCACGCCCACAATGGTGCCGGTTTGATCGAGGTAGCCGGCAGATACGTAATGGGAGGTGCGTGGCGTGCCGCCGGAGATGGAGAGGTTGTAGCTGGATACCGGTGCGGAGCGGAAAACAGCATCCTGCCAGTTGGTGTTCCTGCCTGTTTTCACGATGGCAGGGTCCGGCGGAAGCCCGGCGTTGGCGCGGGATTCGTTGAACAGGTCCACGAACTGGTCGCCGTTGAGCAGCGGCAGTCGTTTGGGCACGTCAGAAACGCCGGTGTACATGCTGAAGTTGAAGCGGGATTTCCCTTCAGCGCCTCTTTTAGTGGTAATGAGGATGACGCCGTTGGCCCCCCTGGAGCCGTAGATGGCGGTAGCGGCGGCGTCTTTCAGGATCTCCACCGACTGTATATCGTTGGGGTTGATATTATTGGTGGCGGTGATCCGTTGCCCGTCGCCGGAAACACCGTATTGTGCGGCGGGCAGGTTGCTCATGGGCACGCCGTCTATCACGTAGAGGGGGCGGTTTTCCCCGAAGAGGGAACCGTTGCCACGGATACGGATATATGTTTCATCGCCGGGGGCGCCGGAGTTCTGTACTACCTGTACGCCGGGGGCTTTTCCCTGCAGCGCGGCGTCGAGGTTGGTCACGGCCACGCCGGCCAGCTCGCTGCCTTTGATGGAGGAAACGGACGATGTCAGGTTCTTTTTCTGCTGGGTGCCGTAGCCCACCACGACGAGGTCGTTCAGGGAATTGCTTTTCTGTTGCAGTACAATATACAGTGTTTGTTGCCCGTTGACCAGGACCTCTTTCGGTTCAAAACCTACGGAAGTGCAGAGCAGCACGCTGTTGTGCCCCGGTACAGATAAAGCGTAATTTCCCTGTGCATCCGTAGTGACGCCCGTAGTGGTGCCCTTTACCCGGACACTGACACCGGGCAGCGGCAGGCCCTTATCGTCCGTGATCTTTCCGGATACCGGCAGGCGGGCGGCTTGCGCCAGGTTGTCTGGCGGGGGACTGCTTTCTTTACGTGTCACCACCACGATCCTGTCGGTGATCTGATAGGTAAGGGAAAGCCCGTCGAGGAAAGGTTTCAGCACCTGTTCCAGCGAGGCGTCTTTACATTCGAGCGATACGCTTTTGTACGAGGCGGACGGTTCTCCGCGCCAGATGAAGGAATAGCCGGTCTGTTGTTTCAGCGTGGAAAACACTTTCTCCAAAGGCACGTTTTTCAGGGAAACCGTTACTTTCTGTGCGAAGCCGGTAGTACCGGCCAGCAACAGGGCGATGGTCAGTATAGCCCACAACGGCCTGGCCGGCTGTTTTTTTACAGCTGTGGGAATGCGCGTGGCAAGGAATTTCATATCTTTTTCTCGTGGATTTTATACATGAAGCAATCATAAAACGTGGACATTCCTCCCAATACTGTCCCGCACCGGGGGCCCCCGGCAATTTTCTCGGCCCGGGACCATCGTCCCGGTTTAAAAATATTTCAGCGGAAAATGTTGGTGTTTGCGTTGTCTTTACTACTTAGGTTTAATGCTGGTTTGTGTTAAAACGTTTGATTTTGGTTTCTGTTAATAATTGAATATTCGTTAGCGGTTATACTGCTGGCTATTGTCTCTGTGTTGCCCCTGGAGCTAGCCCCGGGTCCCTGGTGAAACTACAATCCTGTTCCCGTTCATCCGGAACCGTACCATTTTTGTCATTTCCAGGGCTTTAAGCAGCTGTGCAACGGGTTCATTCCGCGACACGATGCCGGAGAGGGTGATATCCTCCATGTCGCCTTCATAGCTGACCTCTACATTGTACCAGCGGGCCACTTCGCGCATGATGGTTTGGATATGGGTGTCCTTGAAGTAGAACTCGCCGTTTTTCCAGCTGAGAATTTCCTCCAGGTTGGGTTTGCTGATGCTGAAGGGGCCGCCGGCGCCCGCCATGGTGGCTTGTTCGCCAGGGTGCAGCAGGTGTCTGGCGTCGCCGCTGCTGACGTTGATGGCGCCTTGCAGCAGGGTGGTGCGGATGGTGGTTTCATCCGGGTAGGCCATCACGTTGAAAGCGGTGCCGAGCACCTGGATGTCCAGCTGTTGCACGGTGACGGTAAATGGTTTACGGTCATCTTTAACAATATCGAAGAAAGCCTCGCCGGTCACTTCCACCTGCCGGCGGTCGGCTGCAAAGGCGGCAGGATAGCGGATGGAGGAGGCGGCGTTGAGCCATACCCGTGAGCCGTCGGGCAGGGTCAGCTGGTACATGCAGCCATGGGGCGTTTGCATGGTATTGTATAGCATGTTGCCGTTGTTGTTGCCGGTCAACTGGTAGGCTACTTGTCCATTGGCCAGCTTCACGATGCGGGTGTTGCCTTGTTGAGCGATGGTGCCGTTGCCCACGCTGTCGAGCGCCAGGCGCGAGCCGTCGCCCAGTATCAGTACGGGTTGTGCTGTCCCTGGCGTAACGGGCTGGCGGGTGGCCAGGGGGACGGCGGGGTGTTGGCGCCGGGAGGCGAACTTCCAGGTGCCGGCCAGCAGGAGGCCGAAGATGGCTGCGGCTGCGGCGTATTTGAACCAGGGCCGGAAAACGGGCGGTTTACGCGCCGGCGGCAGCATAGACAGCTGGGCGTCCTGTTGCCGCGCTTTCAGCAGTATTTCGTCGGCCATCTCCGCCGGATCGTAATCGGCGGCTTCGGCGTAGGCCGGGTTACTGAAAGCTTCTTCCAGCAGGCGGGAAAGCACGGCCTTATTGTCCCGTTCCATCGCCAGCCGGCGGAAACGGTGGATTTCGGACGCATTGAGCGTACCGTTCATATATCCTCTGAACAGTGCTTCAAATGATGTGTCAGACATGCGGATGCTGGTTTAAGGTCATCTGTTTTCCCCTTGTATGATAAAGGACGGCAAACAGGAACAGGGTAAGACAGTAAAATGAAAAAATATTTTAAAAAAAGGCGGTCAGCAGTACCAGTAAAGTAAAAGTCCGCTCCGGATGGCGCTCCAGGTAATCGCGGATGCTGCGCAAGGCCCTGACGATGTAGGTTTGGGAGCTGACTACCGAGATATTCAGCTGCTGCGCGATCTGCGGGTGGCTTAACCCCTGAAAGCGGTGCAGGATAAACACTTCCTTCACTTTGGCGGGGAGATGTTCGATGGCTTTGCTGAGGAGGCTCTCCAGTTCCCGGTATTCCATGCGGGCCTGCGCATCGGGGAGCGGGTCGGCCTGCAGATGGCCCGTCAGCGTGTCCAGGTTGTCGGTGCGCAGCACTTTTTTGGAAAGGAAGTCCATGATCAGGTTGCGTGCACATACATAAATAAAGGTGCCTGCATTGTCTACCTCGGAAAGTTTCCGGCGGTTGTTCCACAATTTCAAAAAGATATCCTGTGAGAGGTCTTTGGCCTGTTCGGGAGAGCGGGTAAGGCGTAACGCGGTGCCATACACCTGCGGCCAGTACGTCTGTACCAGCTGCCGGAAGCTGCGTTCATCGCCGCTGGCAACGGCGAGCAGCCATTGTTTTTCATTATCGTGGTCCAATAGTGGTCTTGTTGATTTAACAGGAGCGTGGTATGAAAATAATACAACGTCCTGTATTTACAAAACGGAGCACCATGCTGTTTTTCTTTTTTAGGGAGATGTGTATCTTGCCCCCATGTTAACACTCGATGACAGGGCCTGGCAATTCCTGAACGGCCCTTATGGTATAGACGAAAGCCTGCCGGAAGCTATTGCCGGATTAAAAGCAGCTTATTCCAAAGAACTGCTGGATGATATTATCTGGGAAAGAATTTATCATCAGAATACGCTGTACGAAAATACGTTCGCTGCCATTCCGCACCTGCTGGAGGTGGTGGTCAACAGTACAGACGCGGAGATGCAGCTCGATATCCTCTGCAGCCTGGCCGTTCTGATTTCGGAAGACTATAACCCGCCGCTGCCGGATACCATCCCGGCAGAATATGAAGATAATACCGATCTCACCCCGGAGCAGGTACACGGCATCTATAATGCCTACCTGCTGGCCTTACAGCAACTACCTGCACTGTGTGCGGCCCTGTTGCCTCAGGCCCGGGCCGGCGCTGAGGAAGACGACAAAACCTACTTTTTAGCGGCGACGGCCGTAGCGCACGGACAGCATGCCTTCGCCCGTGTGTTTATACAGTATAGCGGCGGGGAGGAGTACATCGCACATTGTGAAGCCTGCGGCACAGATACATTTGTTTGGCCCAAAGGAGACCGGCTGTTGCTTTTCCAGGAAGATCCGGTGTTTCACAAAGAGCAGGAAGCGTTGCCCATTACGCCCCATCCGGACAAAACGCCCGCCTGGGACGGTACTACCATTACGGAGGCCAACAGTTACGCCTGGGGATACCATTTCCTGTCGCAGTTGGACATGCCCAATCTGAAGCAGTATTGGCCTTACCTGTTTGGTACCGCCAGCTGCCCGGGCTGTGGTAAACCACTGGTAGTATTTGAGAGCATCCTCGCAGGAATGTGACCATTTACTTCCGCCATCCGTTGCCCGTTTCCCAAAAACGCCGGCCGGAAAAACACCCGGACGCCAACAGGAAAAACAACACCTGGCCGGCCTTCGGGACCGAAGATATATATGATTATATTTTATGCGTTTCGGGGATTTGCCGGCCACCGTGAAATCTATGCTGACAGCGTCTTTGGGATAAGGTGCGGTATATGTTTTTTTTGTATCTTCGGGGGACGGTAATGGGACCCTAAAAAAAACTGAACAGGGACCATCTGCCGGCAAATAAAAAATTATGAATAAATCAGAAAACTCCGGTAAAAAGGAAAATCTCAGTAAAAAAGAAGTCGAAAAAAGAAAACAGCAAAAACAAAGAGAAAAACAGGAGAAAAGAGAAGAAAGGCAGGCGAACAGTAAAAAAGGAAAGAGTTTGGAAGAAATGATGGCCTACATCGATGAGGATGGTAATATTACCTCCACGCCTCCGGACCCCAACAGAAAGAAAGAAGTTAACCTGGAAGACATTCAGATCGGTGTGGCGCGTCAGCAGGACGAAGAACCTGCCAGCCTGATCCGGAACGGGGTGGTCACCTTCTTCAACGAATCCAAAGGCTACGGCTTCATTAAAGACCAGAAAACACAGGAAAGCATCTTTGTGCACGTGAATGGCCTGCTGGACCGGGTACGGGAAAATTCCAGGGTCACTTTTGAGGTGGAGATGGGACACAAAGGTCCTAATGCTGTCCGGGTGAAACTATCGAAATAAGTCTGTCTATTATAATTAAAAGCTGCTGAGTTCCAGCGGAGGTATTGCCCCCGCCGGACATCAGCAGCTTTTTCATTGCAGCTCTTCCTGGTGCTGTATCATCATCAGGTATAACAGGGCTGCCAGCGCCAGCAAAAAGGCCAGTCCGGCCACAGCCAGACAGGAAAGCATTAAAAACAGTGTATTCATGACCGTAGGTTTTTTTTCCAGCGCCGGTGCGTCCACAGCCAGTAGGCGGGTGACTGGCAGATGTCCTGCTCCAGGCGGGCGTTAAAGATGCGGGTAATTTCAAATGGTGCTTCGGTGGCCGGCTGATCGGTGATCAGCGAAAAAGACATCTCCCAGCAATATCCCTCCTGCCTGCGGATAACAGCATACACCACCGCGGCGTCCACCGCTTTGGCCAGCCGCTCCGTACCGGTGATCACCGGCGTAGGCTGGTGCAGGAAGTCCACCACATGTTTGCCCTGAGAGGGCGACTGGTCCGCCACAAAAACATAAGCCCCCGGCGGTAGTCTCCGCTGTAGCAGGTACCGGGGCGCCTCTTCCATCGTCAGCAACTGCAGCCCGAAACGGGAGCGTATCCGCTTCATCAGCCGGTCAAAAAAACGATTGCTCAGCGGCTTGAATACGCCGTATACCGGGCAGCGCAACAAGGCCGGCAACATCGATAAACATTCCCAGTTGCCGTAATGCCCCAGCATCACGATCACCGGCCGGCCCTGCGCCTGGTAGTCCTCAATTAAAGACGCATTATGCAATGTCAGCCGCCGCCCGATATGACGGCGCGGCATCGTCATCATCAGCGGCATCTCGGCAAACAACCGGCTGAAATGCCGGTAAAAATCAATCGCCGTCCGCCGGATCTCCCCGTAGGACTTCTCCGGAAATGAACGCGACAAATTCTGTATCACCTCCGTATAGCGGTAACGCATCACCCTGTATAACAGAAAGTAAATGATCCACGCAAAACCCGCGGGATGAGGGTTGGACTTCATACGCATTGGTTAAAAAAAAGTTAAAGCATCACCTGCAGACAGGGTAACTCCCCGCTGAAGTGTCGGTACTCCGACCGATGCATCATGCAAAGAGACAGCAATGACGAAGTATAATGTTGCGGTAAACGGATTGACTTTTACGCTAAACGGATTTTTTATGGCAAACACATTCAGAAACAACAACGGCGATGTGATATATGTGGACGAGAAAAGTATGCAGATGGAAGACCTCATGCTGACCACAGACAGGAAGGCGCAAACACCTTTCTGGGACATCAGCCTGCGGCAACATTATTATGAAGGCATACATGTGGCACAATGTAAGATCAACGTACATCAGGATATCCACGTTGTCAGCGGGATGGATGCGCCGATCCCGGGAATGGTGTTCGTGCAGCAGGGAAAGATCACCGCCAAAGGCCACGACAGCGGACTTACACACCGTTTCGCGGAAGGACAGCATAACTTCTTCCGTAATCCCTATAACCCGCAGACAAGTGTGTTTTACCAGCAGCAGGACCTGCAGTTGTTGCTCGTAGGGTTCACGCCGGAACGGTTCCTGCAACTGGCGGAAGATGCCGGTCCTTCGCTCTACCAGGCAGCCAACAATATGGTGGCGGGAAAAGACTGGCAACAACTGGAAAACCTGCCGGTAACCAGGCAGATGCAGGCCGCCATCCATGATATTCACACCTGCCGCTTCCAGGGCAGAATGAAAGACCTGTACCTGCAAACCAAAGCGCTGGAACTGCTGTTGCTCCGTTTCGAACAACAGGACCAGCCGGAACGCCCTGCACGAAAAACGATTAAACTATCTGAAACGGATATACGAAAAATATACGCTGCGCGAGAATGCCTGCTGGCAGATATTCATCATCCGCCGTCACTGGGACAGCTGGCGCGGCTGACCGGCCTCAATGAGTTTAAACTGAAAGCGGGTTTCAGGAAAGTGTTTAACAACAGTGTGTTTGGTTATCTGAGAGAGCACCGTTTGGAGATGGCGCGGCAGTTGCTGAGAAAAAAAGAACTGTCCGTAACAGCAGTAGCTTATGAAACGGGTTATACAACAGTGCAGCATTTCAGCAAGGAGTTCAGTAAACATTTTGGGGTAAGCCCTTCGCGGATGGACTAACGCTTAAGCACAGCGCGGTATTTACCCTGTTGCAGTTCCCAGCGGAAATACCGGTCAAAAAAAGCTTTGCGCTCAGTGGCCGTCATACGGTCATTGAGCTTTTCGCGCAATAACTGTTGCAGGGCGGCAGGAACCGCCTGGCTCGTAATACTGTTGTCGGATAGGGAAATCGTATTGATCAGGCAGGTGTCTTTGCCAAAGAAACCACTGATGGCCGCAACGGCGCGCTTGTCGGGCGACATATCATAAGCCACGGAAGTTACCGGCATCCGGTAGGGGTATTGTTTACCTGCCGACAGGTCGAAAATAGTGCTTTGAAAATATCCTTCCTCCGGGGAAAATTCTTTTTCATGCACCAGATATTTGTCCTGCAACAATTGGTAAGGCTGCTGGTTGCCGTTGTTGTAAAGAAACCAGTAACGCGGTTTCCCCTGTTGTTCTTCTATCAGGTATACCGGGAAATTAAAGGTCTGTGCAATGTGTACCAACAGCTTGCCTGGCAGGCTGTCCAACGGTTGCACGCTGAGGTAATAACCCGATTCGTTGGACCGGTTGGTGACATCAGCAGGAGAGATGTTGCGTCCCTTATAGCGGATACGGTAGTTGTAAAGCGTGTTTTTATTATCCGTGTCCCGGGTGTTGTACCGCTGCTTGCTGGTGATGACCGTAAAAGGCCCATAGTCCCGCTCTTCGCTGCAGGCGCTCAGCATCAGCAGGCTTAAACTGATAGCGATAAGGTTAAGACTTTTTTTCATCAATGAAAGATAACTTTATTTCTCTGTTTTTTCCCGGTTGTGATTTTTTTAACATTTCTGAAAGGTTACCTTTTCCGGGCCATAGGTATAAACGGAAAAATCACCCTTATGCGTATCCCGATCCGTTATTTAGTTATTCCCGTTTTCGCTCTTGCTGCCTGTAGCAATAACAAATCAGCGTATTATGATGAAAATGCCGCTCCGGCAGCTGAAAAAAATGCCGGTGATTATGTGGCTACGGCAGATTCTACCAGTTTTTCCACGGACATGTCCCAGCTCACTTCCGCCTCCCGTAAACGGGTGCGCACAGCAGATGTTCGTTGCCGTGTAACAGACGTGTTCCGGGCTTCCACCCGCATGGAACAGGTAGTGTCTTCGGTGCAGGGTATCGTAGTGGAAAGTACCCTGAAGAACGAGTACGCCAAACAGTACGAGCTTCCTTACACGAGCGACTCGCTGCGGCGCATGCAGTTATATACGCCTACGGCCAATCTCACGCTGCGCGTACCGGTGGCCAGTCTCGACTCCGTAGTAAGCACCCTGACTGCTATGGCGGTATTTATCGATCACCGTGCATTAACTGATCAGGATTACACCCTCGCGTACCTGTCCAATGCACTGAAGAATAAAAAGACAGGTCATTCCGCAGCGACCATTGCAACCAACAAAAACACCACTACGCTGGACGTAGCGAAATATGAAGATCAGCAGGCGGAAACAAAAATTGACCGGAGCATGTCCAACCTGAAGCTCCTTGATGATGTGGCTTATGCCACCTTCACCGTGGAACTGTTCCAGTCGCAGGCCGCCAGCGTGGAAACCATCGTTAATCCGCATTACGTGTCCCGCGCCGGCTTTGGGGCGGAGCTGCGCACTGCTGTTACCGGTGGCGCCAATATGCTGCGTGATCTGCTCCTGTTTTTTGTGAACATATGGCCGCTGATGATCATGGCGGTACTGGGCTGGTGGGGATACCGGCGTTATCGTAAAATCTCCGTAAAATAGGATTCCGTACTACCTGTTTTGCATACTGCTGATAAATTCGCTGAGCGCAGTGTTGCCCGCCAGCCGTATGTTAATTCTTCGTATAGTCGTATCCGACATAAACCAGTTCATGGTATAGGAAGGTTCTCCTTTGGGGAACCTTTTTCTTAATGGGTCCTGTTGCCATTCCAGGCTGTCTTTGTACAAAGGTATCTGCACATAGGATGCTTTCTTATAATAGTAGTCATTGATATCGCTGACATAATGTGAAAGCCGTATATCGTTGACCGTAGTCTGCATCCCATAAGCGCCGGCGATGGTCAGTATCGGTGCAAACAGATCGTTTTTGACCGGCGCCACGGAACGGAAAGATGCCTGGCCGGGAATAACGGGGCTGTTGGTAATGTGCAGCACCTTAAAGTGCAGACGGCTGATCTGCTGGTATAGCAGGCTGCTGTCTCCATGCAGGTGGCGGTCGTCTTCCCCTATGTTGATAATGCCGCGGATGATTTCCTGGATAACGCCGGCGCCGGAATTATCGAAATAGCCGCCATCCACGAAGTACTGGTCCTGTATCCTGCCGGCGGGGCTCAGGTAGGGGAACCGTGCGCCCAGTATAGCGCCGGAGGTGATGGTAATATCGGAGTCATGCCGTAATAAACTGAGTACGTCCACACGGTTGTTGAAGATGTCTGCATCGAGCCGGAGGTTGGTGACAACGCCGGGATTGCCGTCCTGCATACGGGTGGTGTTGATGCATAATACCGGCAGAAACACCGTGTCTGCCTGCATAGCGGGAAAGGACGACATCGTGGCGTCGAAGGGTACCCGGTACAGGGAATCACCGGCTACGTCGGCGCTGCGCTCAAAAGACTCCTCCAGCGCTGCGGCGCGGTCAGCCGCCCGGGAGGTGCGGATAATGTACCGGAAAAAATCCGGTCCCAGCATCCGAGCGAAAGTGTAGCTGAAATAGTCCTGTTTCAGATAGGTCATGGCTGATTTAGCATACAGCGGCTGCTCATGCGTCCTGTCTCTCAGCATGGAAAAGAAGGTGGCCACGCCCACACCGCCGCCGGAAGTGCCCGAGAGGCAAAAAACGTGTCGCGAGAAACGGTCGTCCGGACGCTGGCGGATACTGGCGTCTTCTATTTCACCCAGCACGGCGGCGGTCCAGTAGGCTGACCGGGAAGCGCCGCCGTTGGCCATCACAAAATACACCTCGTAGGTGCTGTCGGCCATAATGGGACGGGTACGCAGCCATGCCCGCAGGTAAGTGTCCAGCGACGGCCTGGCTTCATAATGATTTCCGTTTTTGGCGGTGGTCAGTTTCACGTAATGCGTTTCCTTCAACCCGAAAATCAGCGCGGTGACGATAAAAAGCACATGGAAACTGATGCGGTAGCGGACAGACAAGGCGGTGACAATGTTGCCAAATAACAACAACATGCCGAATGCAAGCAACAGAAAGGGGAATGGTCCCAGCCGCCTCGCAAAACCGAGACTATAGATAGCGGCCACATAGGTGATAAGCGCTGCGCAACCGATGATAATAAACCAGCGGAAAAAACTCTTTTCCGTGCGCGGGATAAAAAAGTAGCTCATGATACTGTCCAGCGGCGTATGCGTGAGCAGCAGGCTTTTGCGGGCGGAGATATCCAGTTCTACCCGCCGCAGGTGGGTATACAGCAGGAACAGGGCGTGTAACAGCACCAGCAGCGCCAGCAGCAACAGAATGCTGATGCGGGGTATGAAACTGGTGGCAATTACCGTGGCCAGCCAGGAGATCAGCAGCACCATAAACACCTTCCGGAAAGCCGGTTGCATAGATAGCCGGTTGAGCGGCCTGTTGAGAAAATACAGCAGCGTAAGCACCGCAACAAAGATGATCCAGCTCACGGTGCTGCTCAACGGATGGAATAATACCGGTGATTGCAACATGGCCAGTTCCAGCAACAGGAAGCAGCAATGCCCCAATACCCTTGGAAATTCGTCGAGAAAAGGCTGGCTGACAGGAAAACGGTCGTTATGGTCGTTGTAGGCCCTTGTGGCCGCTGCGTCAGAGATCTGTGCTTCGTCCTTTACATCGGCTATCAGCCGGGTGCGTTTGATGTAAGCGATGATCCTGGAAGAATACCAGCTTACATATACCCAGAACCCGATGGCCAGGAAAAATACGATCCGTTCACGATAGGTGTTTTCCGTATAGGCAACAATCACGTCTTTGCCCTGGTCCAGCGACCAGCAGATGAAAATGATCAGCAGGAGGAAGATAATCCCGGGAAAGAACAGCCAGATGGCTTTAAGCAGGTGCGCAGCCAGCCGGAGCAGGTTTTTCAGTAGTAGTAACATAACGGCTTCAATTTGGGATATGCTGCTACTAAGATAAAGAATCCCGCTGCTAATGTATTGGCGTCAAAAGGATTAATATCGCAGAATGTGCTTACGCCTGTGCGTCACGCATCTTTTTTATCCTGTCATGTTCCGTTTTTAGGGTAGACCGCTGCTGTGTGAGCATTTCACGCAGATAAGCCGGCAGGTGGTCTTCCTGTAATGCCTGCGTGTAGGCGCGCATGGCGGCATCTTCCTCCGTCTCACAGTCGGAAAGGATCGCATGACGGTCATGACCGGTGAAGACGCTCTTCAGCTCCATCCATGCGTGGTATAACTTTCCGCCGGTGGTCTTGCCTGTTTCCATCTCGCCGCCCAGTCCCTGTACTTCTTTGCCCAATGCATTGCGCATGGTACGGCTTTCATCGATCATATGCGTGAAAAGCTCCTGCAGGTCGGCGTCTTTGCCTTTGATGTCCTTCAGCGCTTTTTCATACCCGGAAATACGGTCATTGTTGATCCCGATGAGATCGTTGAGTGTTTCTACGGTGGCTGTGTTTGTGTTCATAGCTGCAAGGTTTTATACCCCACCATCCGCTATAAGTATGCCAGCAGATTTGTGTATCTTCGACGCTATTTTAAGAAAGATGAGAAACTGTTTACATCTGTTGTTGTTATGCCTCGGCAGTCTGCTGTTAAGTACTGCCACCTATGCCGGAGGCTTGTCAGCCTGGAATGAACCCACGCCCGGCGGCCATAAAATGGAATATGACGGGACCGCTCCCGCGATAGCTTTTTTCTACGGGGAAGGCTGTGATTCGGCCAACAGCTCCCTGGGGTTGAAAACCTGGTATTTCTACAAAAATCACATTATCGGGGAAGGAGACGGCACGTTTTACGTGATCGATGAAGGTCGTTGCGCGGTACAGCGTTTTAACAACGAAGCGGCTTTTAAGGCTTACCTGTCGGAGCACAGGCTTACCCCGCGCCTCTGGAAACGGACCTATCATCCGCTCAACATCTGGGACTACTGGGATGAGCTACTGTTCATGTCATTTTTTTTCAGCCCGGTATTGCTGCTGTTGCTGATAGGAGATGTGGTGGTCCTGGTAGGACTGTCACGGGGTAAAAAACGGGCGGCCTGGAAATATGTTTACCTGGCGGCGCTGCCCCTGGTGTACATTATAGCGGGGCTGTTGCAGCATTTTCCGCAAAGCTGGTAGCTTCTATCCGGAACACGGCTGTTTCCGCGTGGCGGGAAGCGACGATGATCTGCGTGCCGTTGGCGTGCTGGTCAAACAGTTGCTGTACCAGGTGAGGATTGTTGTTGTCCTGCGACAGGTGGGAGAGCAGGAGGTGTGTCATGAATGAAGGGCGGTACTGCGTGAAAATCTCCAGCGCCTGCCGGTTGGACAGGTGCCCTTTGCCGCCGCGGATACGGTTCTTGAGGTAGTAGGGATAACGGCCCTGCTCCAGCATCTGTTCATCGTAATTGGCTTCAAGAAAGGCGGCGTGGCATTGCCGGAAATGACTGAGCACATGCTCGCAGGGAGCGCCGATATCCGTAAAGATGCCGATGTTGACCTGGTTGCCGGATACCATGAAACTATGCGGCTCTACGGCATCATGGTGCTTGGGAAAGGCGGTGACAGTAAGGCCGCCTACCTGTACCGGCTGATAGGCCAAAAACGGCATGACCCTTTGCAGGGCGAGGTTGCCGCCGGCCAGTGTGCTCTGGGTGATATACACCGGTAACTGATGTTTTTTGGCTAATACCGTTACCCCCCTGATATGGTCTGAATGTTCGTGGGAAATGAAAACAGCTTTCACTTTCGTCATCGACAGCCCGAGGCGTGCCATCCGCTTTTCCGTTTCCCGGCAGGAGATACCTGCATCAATCAACACTGCTTCCTGACTGTTACCGATATAATAACAGTTCCCGTTACTCCCCGAGTTCAATGACGTAATAAAAAGTGACATGCCGCCAAAGATAGAAATATTTGGTTATTTGGATATTTAGTTATTTGGATATTGAGGTGCTGAGTACATAAATAACCAAATAACCCAATACCCAATATCCAAATAACCAAATAACTAAATGATCATAGGTTGGCTGTCTGCAACATGAACCGGTGCAGGTCTGCGTTTTTTATGAACGATGGCAGCTGTGCGCTTCCCGGACCGGTCATGGCCAGTTCCACGTAATCGGCGGTATGGTCCATGCCTCCCCAGCCGATGGCGGTGTGGGCGCTTTGTATGGCGGCCAGTTCTTTAAACGGCAGCTTACGGGGATTGTACAGTCCATCTCCATCCAGGCGGGTATAGTGTGCCAGCAGTGAACTGGCTTGTGCGGGCGTAATCACGATGCCCTGTGCATATTCTATGCGGGCTATCAGCGCAGCGGGAGACGTGTCGCGCTGAATGCCGTTCAGTATCCAGTCATTGGTATGGCGTACATGCTGCAGTGTATCGAAACGGTCGTTGGCTTTGTCGCTGTAATAAAGGCCCGGATTGGCATTGCCATGATCGGTGGTGATGATGACGAGGGTGTTTTTGTCAGCTTCCGCGAAATCCAGCGCTACTTTAATAGCATCGTCAAAGGCCA
Source organism: Chitinophaga oryzae (assembly GCF_012516375.2). Taxonomy (NCBI): domain Bacteria; kingdom Pseudomonadati; phylum Bacteroidota; class Chitinophagia; order Chitinophagales; family Chitinophagaceae; genus Chitinophaga; species Chitinophaga oryzae. The sequence continues at coordinate 5,806,100 of NZ_CP051204.2, read as the reverse complement.
GCTGATCGTAGAGCAGTGCGGCGGCATCGTTGGCATGGGCCGCCCAGTCGACTTTACCGCCTTCCACCTGTAGCATAAACCCTTTGGGATGAAGGGCGAGGCGTCGGATAGCCTGGGCAGTCATCTCAGCGAGCGTAGGCAGCTGTTGCCGGAGGGTGGCGTCCTGCTCCCGGTCCAGCGCATAGGGAAGGCCGTTCTCACAAAATGCGCCGATGACCGGAGCGGCGGGGAAAGCGGGCAACTGCAGGAGGCTATCGCGGTTTTCTGCCACCGTGTAACCGTTGGTTTTATATTGCTGCAGCAGGTCCTGTTTGTCTTTTCGTGTGCCGGGGAGGAAGTGTTCCCGGCCGCCGCCCAGCATAACGTCGAACCGCAAAGGCAGGTACTGTTGGGCAATTTCGGCCATGTCGCCACGGTGACTGTTGTTGATACAAAAACCTGCCGGTGTGGCGTGCGTAATGGGTACGGTGGTGACACAACCGGTAGCTTTGCCTGCTTTCCTGAATTTCTGCAGGATGGGCGTATAGTGGGTGCCGTCCGCGCCTACGTTCAGGCTGCCGTTAGGTACGCGCACGCCGCCGCCCCAGGCGGAGCTGCCGGCCGCGGAGTCGGTGATAAGCGAACTGGCAGAGGCAGTGCTCATGAGCGCCCTGGCGGCTTTACCGCTTTCATACAGCTGCAGCCAGTGGCTCTGCCGCCCCTCCTTGCGCTGCCGCAACAGGCTGGCCATGGTGAGCGTGCCGTTGCTCATGCCGTCGCTGACCATAAAGATAATGTTGCGTGCATGGCCGGTGCTGTCGCCATAGGCGTCCAGGTTACCGTTGCCGCGTTGTTTCGCCGGCTGCCCTATGGCGCTTAGAGGCCCTGCCAGCGCTGTTCCCAAGGTGCCGATGGCGGTGTTCCTGAAAAAATCTCTCCTTTTCATATATCGTTTTGTGGTGCACAAAAGTAATCGCCTGGAAATAAATGCAACGTAGTTGCAAATTAAGTTTGTGTAAACTTACTATATTTGCAACTATGTTGCAAAATAGTACGATGTTATACCTGGCCTGGGACCCGTCACCCGAAATATTCCACATCGGTGGTTTTGCATTGCGCTACTATAGTGTGGCGTTCATGGCCGCCTTCATAGCGAGTTATATGGTGATGCGGTATGTGTTTGACCGGGAAGGAAAAAACAGGGCGCTGCCTGACCGCCTGCTGGTATATGTGGTAGTGGGCACTATTGTGGGCGCCCGGCTGGGGCACTGCCTGTTTTATGAATGGGATTATTTCCGCTACCACCTGGCGGAAATAGTATTGCCGTTCCGGTGGGAGAGCGGTTACTTCAGGTGGACCGGCTACCAGGGACTGGCCAGTCACGGCGGCGCCATCGGCATATTGACGGCGGCAGCGCTGTTTGCCCGCCGCTACAACGTACCGCTGGTATGGCTGCTGGACAGGCTGGCCATCGTTATTCCGCTGGCAGGCGCTTTTGTGCGGACAGGGAACTTCTTTAATGCGGAAATTATCGGTAAACCGTCTCACCTGCCGTGGGCGGTGATATTTGTGCAGGATGACCTGTTGCCCCGCCACCCGGCGCAGCTCTATGAAGCGCTCTGTTACCTGTTCATCTTCGGCCTGCTCATCTTCCTGTATAAAAAAAACAAAGGGATACAAAAACCGGGATTTATCTTCGGCCTCCTGTTGATACTGGTGTTTGGCGCCCGTTTCCTGATCGAATTCCTGAAAGAGAACCAGGAGATTTTTGAAAACGGTTACCTGCTCAATATGGGACAGCTGCTGAGTTTACCGCTGATAGCGGCCGGCATTTATTTTATGGGATTTTACAACGAAAGTCATGCGAAAAAATAATCCGATCAACGTATATCTGCTCACCGGCTTCCTTGGTGCTGGCAAAACCACGCTGCTCAACGGGCTGTTGCAACAGAGCCGCGACCTGCGCAACATCGTTATCGAAAACGAATTCGGTAAAGTGAACATCGATGCATCGCTGGTGGCGGCGCAGATTGAAAATATCTATGAACTGACCAGCGGCTGTATTTGTTGCTCGCTCGACAATGAATTGCTGGAGGTGCTGGGAGGCATTCTGAGACTGGAAGAGCAGCCCGACCAGGTGTTTATAGAAACGACGGGCATCGCGGACACCGGTAACATCATCGGCATGTTCAGCATCCCGGACGTGAAAGCCCGTTTCCGGCTGGTGTCTACCGTCTGCGTGGCAGATGCGGAGAATGTGGAAACGCGCCTCGAACAGGTGACGGAAGTGGGTAAGCAGCTCTCCTGCGCCGATGTGATCGTGCTGAACAAAACCAAAGACCTTCCTTTGCCGGAACAACTGCGGTTGCAGGCATTGCTGGAGAATATCAATCCCCTGGCATACATCACGGCTACTGCCGACGGCCAGGTGACCCTGGCCGACATGCAGTCGCAGGAACGCCGGGTCCCGGCGCCGGCTATGGGCCCGTCAGCGGACGGTGCTGCGTGCGTTGTGCCGGCGGAAAAAACACCGCATAAGATCAACACCGTGCTGTTTGAATCGCCCCGGCCGTTTGACCTGCAGATGCTGGCCTTTGTGCTCGAAATGAATTTTAACGTGTATACCGACCAGTTATACCGCATCAAAGGATATGTAGCGGTGAAAGATCAGCCCGAAAAATATCTCGTACAGTCTACCGGCAACTACCTCAGTATTGTACCGGCAGGCCCCTGGGGCGATACGCTGCCGTCATCCACACTGGTATTTATCGGTAAAGACCTGAAAAGCGCTACCATAGAGCGTATCCTCCGGCCTGCACTGAAGTGAGCGGGGCGGCGGTATGCCGGCGCTTTTCCCTATCTTTACAGTCCACCATGACTGCATCTGAGACGATAAAACTGTCAGCGCTGACCGGCAGGATCCAACAGGCCCTCTCCAATGTATTTGGAGAAGAAACCTTTTGGGTAGTGGCCGACGTGACCAACCATGCTTTCTATGCACAGAAAGGCTATCACTATTTCGACCTGGTGGAGAAAGACACGAATTCCAGCGCTATCGTGGCCAAAGTGGCCGCGGTGGCCTGGGGTAACGGCTCCATCCGCATCCGGGAATTTGAATATGTGACCGGACAGCAGTTCAAAAACGATATACATGTGCTGGTGAAAGTGTCGGTCAATTATCACCAGGTGCACGGCCTGCAGATCACCCTGCTGGACATAGACACCAACTTCACCATTGGTATGCTGGAACAGCAGAAACAACAAACGCTGCTGCGCCTGCTGGCCGAATGTTCCGATTACATCCGCAAAGTGGGCGACCGTTACGTGACCCGCAACAATCAACTGTCTTTCCGGGCCGTGATCCAGAAACTGGCGGTGATCACCTCCGGTAACTCGGCCGGCTTCCAGGACTTCCGGCACACGCTCGAACATAACCGTTTCGGATATGCTTTCCAGGTAGATACCTACTTCACCGTGGTGCAGGGCGAATCAAAAGCGGAACTGGTACAACAACGCCTGATAGATGTTTATAACAGCGGCGTACCTTACGATGCCGTGGTGATCATCCGTGGTGGGGGGGCGCAAACAGACTTCCTCCTGTTTGATACCTTCCTGCTGGGAAGGGCAGTGGCCAAATTTCCCATTCCCATTATTACCGGCATCGGTCACCAGAAAAATGAAACCATCACGGACATGATGGCGCACAGCCCCGTGAAAACGCCAACCAAAGCGGCGGAACTGATCATCGCCCACAACAAGGCGTTTGAAGACGGCATATCGGATTTGCAGCATACCATCCTGATCAGGGCGCAACAGCTTTTCTCCAGCCACTACCAGGCGCTGTCCCAGCTGAATGCCACCGTCATTAATCAAACACGCACTATTCTTCAGGGGCAGCGGGAAATGCTGCACGACTACCACAACGTGGTGTCGCACGGCTCCCGGTCCATGTTGCAGCACCATCAGCGGGAGCTGCTGACGCTGTCAGGCGCCATCCTGGCAAGGCCGCGGGTGGTGATTGCCGGCAAACAAAACGACCTGCAGAACATCACCGCCAACATCCGCTCGTTCAACCGTCTTTATATGCAGAACAGACGCGGACAGCTGGCCCACTACGATACGTTATTCAAACTTATGAGTCCTGTTAATATACTGAAACGTGGCTTTGCCATTGTATATGCAGGCGATAAAATCATTAACAGCGCACTGCCTGTGGAACCCGGCAGCCCCATCACCGTCCGGCTGCACGATGCTTCACTGGAGGCGACCGTTACCGCTAAAACACCACATGATGAATCAGGAACTGACATATGAAGCAGCTTACGCCGAACTACAGCAAATAGCGGAGGAAATAGAAAATGAAACCGTTTCTGTGGACATACTGGCTGAAAAAGTAAAACGGGCTTCCGTACTGATAGAGTTCTGCCAGCAAAAGCTGCGCGCTACGGAAGTGGAAGTCAACAATATCATCAAACAGATGGAAAACAAACCGGGCGCCTGATCAGAATACTTCGTTGACCCCGAAGTAGAAACCGGACTGGTCTTGTCCGCGGCCATAGTCCAGCCGGATATTGACGCGGTTTTTGAATTCCCAGCGATAGCCGATGCCATAGCTGATGAGCGTTCGCTGGAAGGAGAGTTCATTGAAGCGGGGAAATACGTTGCCGCCGCCTACCCATACAACGGCGCCGCTGCGGCGGTAGATACGTTGCCGCAGTTCCACCTGGCCGGCTAAATAATTACGGTCGCGGTACCGGCCTTCATAATAGCCGCGCAACCTGTTGGAGCCGCCAGCCTGCGCCAGCAGGTTCCAGGGCACATCACCGCTATGTTCTTCTGCGTAGAAATCCATCGCAAGGATGCTGCCTTTCCAGAGACGTTTGTACCAGTCAAATTGTAGTTCCAGCTTGGAAAAAACCGATTTGTTGCCCAAAAAAGAAGGGTAGAAGCGGTAGCCTATCCGGGCGTATATGCCGCGGGCGGGATTGGGGATAAAGTCGCGGGTGTCGTATACTACAAAAGGTCCTGCGCCCATGCCGAAAACCCGTTTGGGTTCCATCAGGGGTTTACCCGTGCCGGTATCGATGTCTTTCGCCTGCGCATTCTGCACATGGGTGCTGAGGCCGGCATAGAAGCGGTTGCTGAGGTTGATGGCCAGGTCGGCCTGCAGTTTTTCCGTGAGCAACAGGTAGTCGGTATAATCGTCTTTCGCAGAACCGGCTCCGTAGCCAATTCCCCAGTATTTATCGGGACGGGAACTGAAAGAAGCTTTCAGCATCAGCCGGAAGCGGTCTTTCGGGAAAATGGTGGTGCTGTTAAGGCCGACACCATAAAAACCTGTCAGCGCCACAGAACCAAAAACGGCCACATTCGACAGCGGCAGCAGGCTGTCCGCCCGGTCGGTGCGGTATTGTGCGGCCACCATTACCGCAATGCCGGCGCTGGTTTCGGGGGTGTATACCGGTCCGCCGATGAAACTCAGATCTACTTTTTTATGTTTGCTTTCGTCATTGGTATGCTGCAGATAATGGAGCACACGCTGATACAACCCCTTAGGGGCCGTGGTGTCTGTACTGTTGCCGGAAGTAGGGGCCTGGCGGGCGTTTACTGATACACTACAACAGAGCAATATGGGAAGCAGCAGGTTTCTGGGCATGCGCATGATCGCCCGAAAATAACGATAATTTTCCGAATCATGGTTCCCCGGGCTCAGCCGGAGGCCGCACATCGTAGCCCAGGGCGTGAGCCCTGGGGAAACGAGGCGGAATATTAATCGACAAACAATTGTGTCACGGCGGCGGTATCCAGGGCCCATTGGGCGGTGTATACCTCGTCGGCCCCGGTGGTACCGGCCAGCTGCATTTGTTGTGCGGCGGCTTTTATCTCCAGCAGTTGCCCGATGGTCAGTTTCTGTTCCAGTTTTTTCAGCAGGCCGGCCACATTGTTACCGTTCAGCTGTTGGATCACCTGTCCTTCGTAAGGAATTTCCAGCCAGATGATGTCACGGGCGGCAACGTCCAGCACACCGAAGACCAGGCCTTTGGCAAGCCCGCGCGTGATGCGTACCTGGTGTTGTACGCAGGACGGGTCGTATGCTACGCCCGTTTTATTGGAAATCTTCATGCTATGGCGGCTATCCATCCATCCTACGACCATCTCCGGTACGAGGCTTCCGGAGCTGAAGGCGTTGCAGGTGAACGTTACATACCGGGCGCCGGCGGCAGCCAGTTGTTCCACGTCCAGGTTGATGTATTCTGCGGTCCCTACCTGGTTGGGGATAGAGCGGATATCGCCGCTATGTTTGCAACCGGTGGTCTGCAGGCGGCTGAAGGAACAGTAGTCCACGTGCGCTTCATAGCTGATCAGGCAGCTCAGGTCCATATCCAGGTGCTGGGCAGGCAGTCCTTTACCCCATTGCATGAACAGGCGGATGGTATTGCCCTGCAGCGGGAAACGGGTTCCCATCAGGGCTGCCGGCAGGTCCTGTATTTGTTCGCTACGGTCGCCGATGGCCAGCGGTATTTTATACAAGGCCGGATCGATGTACATGGTACGGCCGGCGGCAGGTATGGCGGCAAAGCGTTTACGGGTGACTTCCAGGCACAGACCGGCGACAGCGCGCTGCATCTGTTCCAGTTCCTCTGCGGTGTACAGGGCCAGCAGTCTGTTGGCTGACAGGCTTTTGGCGGTACCTCCGAGCGGTCTTACCACGCGCGTGGAAGCAGGGTCGAAATAGTATTCGGCGTACATCTGCAAGGTGAACAGCAGGCGGGCAGGCACCTGGTCGGCGATCTTTGAAAACGCTTCGATCGTTACTTCCGGCCCGAACCACAGCATATTGGCAAACAGAGAGCGGGCAAATAATCCCGGCCGCTGCTGCAACAGGTAAAAGGTGCTGGACGCATCATGACGCAGCCGGAACTGGTCCAGCCGTCCCTGCCACACGTCGTAGTCCTCCCGGTAAAATTTATCCAGGATGGTACGCAGGTGCTCAAAGCCTGCACGCTTGCTATATTCCGGCAGGCGCAGGGCGCGGATAAAACGTACCCACATTTGCCTTTTAGGATGCATATCGGCGCAGATCTTCGCGGCGTCCATAGACAGCCCGTTGATCCAGCGCGCAGCGATCAGCGCGTCTTCACGGCGGTATTTCAGTTTCAGCGAAGCCGCCGCCGCGGTTTTGGCGGACTGGTCCTGCCTGGCGCCGCGCGGCCCCACGTTGTTACGCTGCATACGTGCGATAATGGTTTTCGGCGCTACCAGTTGCAGGAAACCGGTATGTTTAAACCACAGATAACGGAGTATATCCGTCGGCGTGTTAAACAATACCTGTGCTTTTTCTGCCCGGCCTTGTTTTATCAGGATATCGATAACGGTGACCGCTGTTTCACGCATGGCAATTTTCCCTTCCGGCAACGGCAGTTCTGTCAGCAAACGACGCAGGCTGCTCTGCTGGGTGGCATCCAGCGCGGTACGGGAGGCCAGCAGGTTTTCCAGGTATTGCTCCGCATCTTCCAGCGTCCACAGGTCTAATACGCGCAGTTTTTTGTTCTGTCCGTAGTCCTCTATGGCAGCGGTTTCCAGCGGTGTGCCGCAGAAAGGGCAACCGTTGTAACGGTCCAGCGGAAAAGTATGGGGCGGTATCAGGCAACCGCAGGCCAGCTTTGTTCCCCCGGTAAGGCCCAGCAAGTTGGCGAAATAGGTGATGATATGGTCAGCGTAGGATTCTCCGGTAGGCACACTCCAGTTTTTTACCAGCGGCGCCCAGTTCAGGTCTGTACCCATCACTTTCCGGAGCTGCTCCAGTATCTGTGCCTGTGTGGCAGCATCGGTTTTTTCCAGGGCGCGCAACAGCCGCTCGGTCACGCCGAACCCCAGTCTGGCCATATTGGCTACCAGCAGGGCCGTGTCAGGATTCATTCCTGCAGCGCCGTTCATGGCGGTTGCCGGGATATAAACGGCCTGTTGACGTAATGCTACCTTCTGAATCTTGTTCATCGTTATAAGTTTTATAATCAGATAATTTTGCCGCTATTTTTTTAACAGAAAAATGAAGTAAGCAACAATTGACCTTGATAGTAAAGCAGGCTGGATTCGAACCAACATCCCCGGTTCCCTCAGGAAGTAAGCCCCGGTTGACGGCTGACGGTAATTCCGGAGCTCCTATACCGGTGTCTTCGCCGATTAGACGACTGCTTTATGAGAAGCGATAATGGTGAAAGTAATCCCAAATGATGAAGTAACTTTTACTTGACCGCTTCGATGATACAAAGATGCAGGACCATGTGCGCAGTCTTTTTGCGCAGGTAAAAAAATTTTTCTGCCTTATCTTCGCGCCCGGAAATCAGCCCCAAAAAGGGAAACTGAAGAAAGTAAAAATGTTATCTGTACAAGAAAAGAAAGCCGCGCACCGGGAACATCATCAGAAAGCGAAGTTCATCCGGCTGCGGCGCGGCATAAGGGTTGCCCGGTATGTGATGTACCGCGAGACATTGATCGACAAAAAGAATATTTACTGGTCATTTATAGGCGCTTTTGCGGGCATTGCCAGTATAGGTTTATTAAGCCACTTTTATCTCCCTGTAAAGGATAACCTGTTCCTGATAGGCTCTTTTGGCGCATCGGCGGTGTTGATTTACGGCCATACGCAAAGTCCGCTATCGCAGCCGCGTAATTTAGTAGGAGGACATTTATTAAGTGCAGTGGTAGGGGTAACGGTAGGGTACCTGGTACCCTGGCCCGAATGGGAATGGCTTGCCTGTGCGTTGGCGGTGGCGGCATCGCTGGTGGTGATGCAGGTCACTAAAACGGTACATCCGCCGGGCGGCGCTACCGCCCTGCTGGCGGTCGCGGGCTCACCGGCCATCCGGAAGCTGGGCTTCTGGTATGTGCTGTCGCCGGTGGCCTCCGGAGTGGCCATACTGTTACTCGTAGCGGTGGTGATAAACAATATGACCGACATCCGGCAATACCCCGATAAACGTAAATGGTTCTAAACCGTTTTCCTTTTGTAGATGATAGTATCTGACGCCAGTGGCTCCAACCGGTAGCCGCCGGTGTCGATGGACAGTTTAGGCAGCTGCTGACGCAATTGCTGCAGCGTATGGGCGTCAGGGTTAGCCTGGTACAGGTACAACTGCTGTAACTTTTTATTCTTCGCCAGCGCCGTCAGGAAAGCCGGCGTACAGGCGGTGCCGCTCAGGTTCAGGTACCGCAGTTCCCCGCAGCCGGCCAGCGGCGTGGCCGCGGAACCTTTGACAGCCGTCTGTTTCAGCTCCAGCCGCGTAAGTGCTGTCAGCTGCGCGATGTCGGCCAGCGCTGCATCGGTAATGCGCGTGCCGGACAGGTCCAGCCATATCAGCTGCGACCGGAGGGGATGCAACAGCTTCATATCTGCATCGCTGAAATCCGCTGCGTTCACGCAGCTGACAGCCACAAAAGGACTGTTGGCCGCTATGGGCAATACTTTCACCCCTTTGGCTTCCAGGGCTTCCATGCTTTTTCTATCCGGCGCCGAAGGCGCACCTTCCGGAACAAACTCGTTGTGGTCCAGCGCTTTGCCCGGTGTCATCGCTTCCAGCACCAGCTGTATACGCGGATTGGGCTTCAGCTCTTTCACCGTTTTACCGGTGGGCGCTCCCTGCGCAATCCACCAGTAAAGCAGCTCTACCTCGCGGGGCGACAGCTGCGGCTTGCCTTTGGGCGGCATACGGTGCTCGTCGTTGTCCGGTAACACCAGCCTTTTAAACAATTCACTCTCTTCGGGCATACTGTCTTTTAATACCGGTCCGTGTTCGCCTCCCTCACGGATGAGGGCAATTGTTTCCAGCCGTAGTCCCCCCTTTAGTTTCTGTGCGTTGTGACAGCCATAGCAGCGGGTAGACAGCACCGGCGCCACCAGGTCTTCATATACCCGCGCATCGCCTACATTCGTATAGGCGGCTTCGTTATCAGCGACAGCCTTTTTGCCGGCGAAGGACTGCAGCGCCGGAGGCATGGCCTGCAGCAGGTAATCGTCGCCGTGGGTGAGCGACCCGCCATAGTGCCCTGCGGCGGATACCAGCACCAGCAGCAGCGCAAACAGCGGCAGCTCGAAGCGCGCCAGCCGTTTGGCGGCAGGGATAACGCTCATCAGCCAGAGCAGGGCGCTGCTAACGGCAACGCCTATCCCAAGCCACAGGTGGGTGTTGAGCAGATGTTCGTCGTAACCGCCGTCGAGCGATAACAGGTAGCCCGCCACACAGCTGGCGACGGCCGAAAGGGCGGCGGCCAGCAATAGCAATGGCAGCGCGGCCCGCAGGCCGGCCCGTTTGCTGCTGCGCGCCAGCAGCGCCAGCACAAAGGCGATCATCAGGATGCCTATCGGCAGATGTACGATCAGCGGGTGTATCCTCCCGATGAAAAGATTCCAGTTTCCGGTTGCTGCTAATATCTTCATTACTTCCCGTAGCGCTGTTTGAGTTGATGCATCATATATACGTTAATATCCCATTGGTTGCCCAGCGGCAGCCGCGTATAAGGCAGGGTGGGCATATAATCGGCCGGACCGAATTCGGTCAGCATCGTCAGCGGTTTGCCCGCCTCCTGGTGCCGCCGCACTACCTGGTCCCACCAGTTGAAATGCGCTTTCACGGCATTGGCCCATTCGGGCGCCCGGGGATCGTTGACCTGCGGTCCTTCGGGGTGACCGATACGGGCGTGGATATGACCGGCGCGCTCCAGCGCTTTGCCAACGGTTTCGGCCTGGTCTTCCAGCAGCGACTCATGCACGTTGCACCAGTGGGAAATATCGAGCGTGAGGCGCAGGTCGGGTTTTTTTTCGATGAACTGGCGTGCCACATGGGCGGCAAACAACATACGGGAACGATGCGTTTCGTGATACACCGGAACGCCGTTGCGCTGTGTGATACGCGTGCTGATATCTATCAGCGCAGCGTTCTGGTCAAAAGTAAAATAGTCTTTACCGGACTGTGTGTTGATGTATAGCGGCTTGGGACCTGTGGTGGTAGCGGCGGTAAGCGCAGTTTCAAACTGCGCGGCATGTTTCGTATAGTCGCTGTCGTGACCCCCGGCCAGGTACCCTACATGCAGTTTGTGCTGGTCCAGTGCGGCAAACAGCGCCTGCTGCGCGGCTTTCTCCGACGGCCACCAGAGTTCGATGCCGTCGTAGCCGGCTTGTTTGGCGTCGCGGCAGAAATCGCCGATACTGCCGGGATAGCCCCAGTTGGTAGCCATCACGATCAGCCGGTAGCCGTTGGCCGGCCGGGCTGCAAAGGAGGGAAGGGAGGCGAGGGCCATCGCCCCGCTCATAACGGCGGACTGCCGGAGGAAATTTCTTCTGCTGGTGTGCATTGGTTGATTTTAAATATTAAGCCAGGATGGGCGTGATCACATGTCCGCCTACGTCTGTCAGCCGGAAAGGCCGGCCCTGGAACTGGTAGGTCAGCTTTTCATGGTCAAACCCCAGCTGTTGCAGGATGGTAGCGTGTATGTCGTTGATGGCCACTTTGCCTTTCACGGCGGCGTAGCCGATTTCGTCTGTCTCTCCCCAGGTGAAGCCTTTTTTGATACCGGCGCCGGCCATCCACATGGTAAAAGCTTCCACATGATGGTCGCGGCCGAGGTAAGGCGTGTCTTTGCCGTCACGGTTTTCCTGCATCGGCGTACGGCCAAACTCACCACCCCACACCACGAGTGTTTCGTCGAGCAGACCGCGTTGTTTCAGGTCTTTCAGCAGCGCGGTAATTGGACGGTCTATCTCCCTGCATTTGTTGCGGAAACCATAGTCGATGGCCAGGTTTTCGTCGGTGCCGTGGCTGTCCCAGCCCCAGTCGTACAGCTGTACAAAACGTACGCCTTTCTCCACCAGTTTACGGGCCAGCAGGCAGTTGTTGGCGAAAGACTCTTTGCCGGGCTGTGTGCCATACATCTCATGAATATAAGCCGGTTCTTTGTTGATATCCATCACGTCGGGAACGGAGATCTGCATTTTATACGCCAGTTCATACTGTGAAATGCGGGCCATCGTTTCCGGATCGCCGAAGGTTTCATACTCCTGGCGGTTGATATCGTTGATCGCTTCGATAGATTGTTTACGGAGATTACGGTCCATGCCTTCGGGATCTGTAAGGAACAGCACAGGGTCGCCTTTGGTGCGGCACTGCACGCCCTGGTAAACAGACGGCAGGAAACCGCTGCCCCACACGCTTTTGCCGGCATCGGGCGTTTTACCGCCGGAGGTGAGCACTACAAAGCCGGGCAGGTTGCTGTTTTCCGTACCGAGACCATAAGTCACCCATGAACCGATGCTCGGCCTGCCGAGCCGCGCGCTGCCGGTTTGCATCAGCAGCTGCGCAGGGCCGTGGTTGAACTGGTCGGTCTGCACGGCTTTCAGAAAACTTACCTCGTCGGCCATGGTGGCGAAATGGGGCATATGATCGGATACCCATGCCCGTGATTCGCCATGCTGCGCAAAAACGGCCTGCGGCCCCAGCATTTTGGGTACGCCACGGATGAACGCAAATTTTTTGCCCTCCAGTAATGACTGTGGGCAGAGCTGATTATGCAGCTTTTGCAGGTCCGGTTTATAGTCAAAAAGTTCCAGTTGTGAAGGAGCGCCCGCCATATGCAGGTATATCACGCTTTTAGCCCTGCCGGGAAAGTGCGGGGCGCGGGGCGCCATGGGATCTGCGCTGAAATCGGGCCTGGCGGCGGCACTGCTGCCGCAGCTGGTCAGAAAAGAGCCCAGTGCGGCGGCGCCGAGGCCGGTCACGCAATCCAGCAGGAAATGCCGACGGGTGATGAAGCGCAATGTTTCTTCATTGGCTTCCCGGAGCAATCTCATTTCGTTATTTTTATATTTTGACATTTTATTATTTATGACGAGTGAATGAGCGTTAATATTTCCATTTGTCAATACCCCAATATCCAAATAACTAAATACCCCAATAACCCAATGGTTATGATTTGATCAGAAATTCGTCGAGATTCATAATAGCATTGGCTACCACGGTGAGAGCGGCCAGTTCCGCCAGTTGCTGCGGCGTTTCTTTGCATTGCAGCAGCGCCTTCGCATCGGCAGGCGATTTTTTATACTGTTGCAGTGCCTGTTTGTACAGCCGTTGCAGTACGGCCAGCTTATTATCGGATAACTGCCGGCAGACGGCGGTCTGATAACCCCAACGGATACCCGCAGCAGCGTCGTTGTTACCGTTGCGCTGCATATGCTGCGCCAGTGCGCGGGCAGTCTCCACGTACACCGGATCGTTGAGCGTTACCAGCGCCTGTAAAGGCGTGTTGGTTCGGATACGGCGTTGCAGGCATACCTCGCGGCTGGAGCCGTCGAACGTGATCATGGAAGGATAGGGGCTGGTCCGTTTCTGGAACACGTACAGGGCGCGCCGGTATTGATTACCGTCTTCTGCTGTCTTCCAGTACTCGCCGCTCCACACGCTCTGCCAGATGCCTTCCGGCTGGTAAGGCATGACGGCGGGGCCATGCATGTTACGGTTCAGCAGGCCGCTGACGGCCAGCGCCTGGTCCCTCACTTCTTCGGCGGTGAGCCTGAAATGCGGGCCTCTGGCCAGCAGGCGGTTGGCAGGGTCTTTCTCCTGCAGTGCCGGTGTGGTGGTGGCATCCTGCTGGTAAGTGGAGGAAAGAACGATTTCGCGCAGCAGCTTTTTAGTGCTCCAGCGATACTGATGGATATACTGATAGGAGAGCCAGTCCAGCAGCTCCGGGTGGGAGGGCAGGAAGCCCTGTGTGCCGAAGTCTTCCACGGTTTCTACGATACCGGTGCCGAACAATTGTTCCCAGAGGCGGTTCACCATCACCCGCGCTGTCAGCGGGTTGCCCGGAGCGGTGATCCATTGCGCCAGCCCGAGGCGGTTGCGTGGCGCGTTGGCAGGGAATGGGTTTAGGGAATGCGGCACGTCGGGGGTGACGGCTTTGCCTAACACCAGCCAGTTGCCGCGTTCAAAAATACGGGTAGTCCGCTGCATCACCGGCGGATTTTCGATCATCACGGGGATGTCCTGCGGCTGGGAGTTGACCAGCGCCAGCAGCTCGTTGTTAACAGCGTCATATCCGGGCTGGCCTTTACCGGGCAGGTCGTCGCGGAAAGCGAACCATTCCACCATACATACCGGGTCGTTGGGCTTCAGCGATGCATTGCGGAACTTCAGGTACAGGTCGTGCTTACCGGTAGTAGGTTTCAGCGGGATGGAGATCACCTTGCGGTCGTTGGTGGGCGCCAGCGTCTGTGTGAAATACACCGGGCCGTTGAGGCTGTCCAGCCGGCATTCGAGCACACCGCCGGTGTTGCCGGTCCAGTAGTTCATCAGCAGCTGTGTTTTGCCGCCGGTAGCCTGTGCTGGCAGGCGGCAGCTGCCGTTGTGGCGTACGCCGAGGTATTTGGTATCATAGAGTGCGCCGTTGACGTAGTTGTCGCAGTCGTGCGCATGTACTTTAGGCTCCAGCACTTTCATGAACTGCTGTACGTCGGCCACCTGTGCGGTATTGCCGTGTTGTTTCACCCAGTCGCTGATACGGTTCACTTCCGCCAGGCCGATACTGTCGTACAGGCGCAGCTTAGGGTGTTCCATATGGGTGTCCTCGTCGCGGGTATTATTCATGAAAGCCAGCAGCTTGTAATAATCTTCAAACCGGAAAGGGTCGTACGGATGGCTGTGGCATTGCACGCAACCGATGGTGACGCCCTGCCATACTTCCATGGTGGTGCTTACGCGGTCCATCACGGCGGCGGTGCGGAACTCTTCGTCCTGGGTGCCGCCTTCGTCGTTGGTCATGGTGTTGCGGTTAAACGCGGTAGCGATCAGCTGACCGTTGGTCGGATGCGGCAGCAGGTCGCCGGCCAGCTGCGCGATGGTGAAGCTGTCGTACGGCATGTCCTGGTTGAAGGCGTCGATGACCCAGTCGCGGTAACGCCAGATACTCCTGCTGGCGTCCCTTTCATATCCTTTGGTATCGGAATAGCGGGCGAGGTCCAGCCACATGGAGGCCCAGCGTTCGCCATAGTGGGGCGACTGCAGCAGGGAATCGACCATGCGCTGGTAGGCAGCGGGACTGTGGTCTGTGGTGAAAGACGCCACCATGCCGGGCGTGGGCGGCAGGCCGGTCAGGTCCAGGCTTACGCGGCGCAGCAGTGTCAGCGGATCGGCAGGTTTGGATGGTTTCAGCCCTTCGGCATTCAGCTTTTCGATGATAAAACGATCGATGTCATTGCCGTTGTCAATGCTGACATCGGGCACAGGGACCTGTTTCAGGGGCACATAAGCCCAGTGCTCGCCCCATTCGGCGCCCTCCTTCACCCAGCGGGTGAGGATATCTATTTCGGCGGCGGTAAGCGGTTCCCCTTTCTGCGGCATCCGTTCTTTCGGGTCCTTACAGGTAAGGCGGCGGATAAACTCGCTTTTCTCCGGATGACCGGGGATAATGGCAGGCTTGCCTGATTTGGTGTTGCCAAGGGCTTCTTCCCGGAAAAGGACGCTGAAGCCACCGCTTTGTTTTACGCCGCCATGGCAACTGATACAGTGTTTGTTGAGTATAGGCTTGACTTCCGCGCTGAAGTCAGTGCGCTTGCGTGAATGGCAGGCGGTCACCACCATACCGGCAACTACGGACAGCAACACGGCTGCCCGGAACGTGGATGTAGAGCGCATGTGTTTTTTCATTGAACCACTGTAAAAGTAATCGTCCGCATGTACTAAGCGGATAGAGGATCTGCGGAATATGATGGATTATTTTATGGTTCCTGTTTTTTGGTGCGGTATTGTGCCGGTGAAAGGCCCATGACTTTGGTAAACAACCGGGAGAAATAATAAGGGTCTTCCATGCCCAGCAACGACGCGATCTCTTTTACCCGTAAATGGGTGAAATGCAGGTACTGACAGGCTTTCTGTACTTTCAGGTGGTTGAAGTATTCGATGGGTGAATACCCGGTATTGCTTTTAAACAGGGCGGAGAAATGGGAGATGGACAAATTGATGGACCGTGCCATCTGTTCCAGTGTCAGCATACGGTCCAGGTGCTGGTTCATATAGTCAATAGCGTGGTCGATCGTATCCTGTTCCGGCTTCGTTTTCCCCGGATGATAGGAGCCGGGGTAGATACAGGAAGCCAGGAAAGCCCAGAAACTCATGTTGGCATACAACAGGTTGTCTGTACGGTAACCTCTTTCCAGCTGCTGGTAAATATTATCGAATAAGGCCAGCCGCTCGTGGGCGTGCGGCAGGAATGTCTGGTGACTGTTAAGTTGCTGCAGCGACGTGTGCACAATGGCATCGGCGCTATGGCCTGCAAAATGCGCCCAGTAGATGGTCCATGGGTCGGTATCGTGCGCCTGGTAGGCATGGGGCCAGTCCCGCGGGATAATAAAACAATCGCCGGCCTTGATGGGATGGTCTTTTTTACTGAGACGGATGTTGCCCCTGCCCTCCAGGCAATAGATCAGGATATGCTCCGGCGCACCGCCGGGGCGTTTGCGGTAGTGAAACTTCGCCTTCGGATAATAACCGATGTCGGTGATATACATGGTTTGCATCACCGGGTCGGCCGCGCATTTCTCCTGCAGGATATTACGGGGTATCACTATCGCGCGCTGCCCTTTAAAGCCTTCTCCTTTTCTGATCATGGAAACGGAATTTCTTTCCGATAAAAGTAAGAAAATCCATCAGTCAAAGAAAGGCTATTCGCTGCGCAGGTTTTTAAGCGGATTGGAAACGGCCGCTTTCACAGACTGGAAGCTCACAGTGGTAAGGGCGGTGATCATTCCGCAGGCAGCGTCTGCAGTTTAGCGAGATCTTCATCAGTGCGGTTACCAAATATCCGTACGCTGGACAGCGCGGTTTCAATGGCTACAAACTCCTGAGGCGTCAGCGTTACAGCGGCAGCACCGAAATTTTCGTGTATCCGGTCCCGATGGCGGGAGCCTGGAATAGGTACGATAAACTCTTTTTTATGCAGCATCCACGCCAGCGATATTTGCGCCGGTGTGGCACTTTTTTCCCGCGCAAACTGCTGCAGCAGGTCCAGCAAAGGTTGATTGGCTTTGATGTTCGCCTTATCAAAACGGGTGATCACCCGCCGGGCGTCGATTCCTTTGAAAGTGGTGTCTGCGTTGATTTTTCCGGAAAGGAAACCGTTGGCCAGCGGGGAAAAAGGCACGAAACCGATATGCAGCGCTTCGCAGGTGGGGATCACTTCCGCTTCAAAGGTCCGTTCCATCATGGAATACTCACTTTGCACCGCTGTCAGCGGTGTGATAGCGTGTGCCCGCCTGATTTCATCGGCCGTAGCCTGTGACTGTCCCCAGCCCAGGATTTTACCTTCCTTTATCAGTGTGCCCATCACCCAGGCGATGTCTTCCACCGGGATGTCTTTATTGACGCGATGCTGATAGTAGAGTTCCACATGATCGGTACGCAGCCGGCGCAGGGACGCTTCCAGCTTGCCTTTGATATGAAGGAACAGGCTATCCCGGGAATAGTTGCCGATGTCGTTTTTGTCGATGAGGAACTTGGTGGCGATCACCACGTTGTTGCGTATGTCCTGCAGTGCTTCACCAATCAGTGCTTCGTTGTCGCCCATGGCGTATCTTTCCGCAGTATCAAAAAACGTACAGCCCTGCTCGTGAGCGTAACGCAATAACGCTATCGCTTCCGCTTTGTCCGGCGCGGTGCCGTATCCCATGCTGAGGCCCATACAGCCGTAGCCGATAGCCGATACTTCGAGGTCTCTTAATTTCCTTGTTTTCATGCTTTTCAATTTTTATAGCGCGATGGCTGATGGAGAAGCAAAGGTCTTTTACCGGCAGGAGGGGAAAAAGCAGGATGCAAACAATCTGTATCGAAATTCAAACCATTCTGAATTGCCGGGGAGTGATGCCGGTTTGTTTTTTGAAGAAGGCGTTGAAGTGGGCGGGCTCCACGAATCCCAGTGCGTAGGCTATTTCGGCCACGGTCCAGTTGCTTTGGGAGAGCAGGGATTGGGCTTCGCGCAGGCAGCGTGCGGCGATGAGCTGCGAGGTGGTGCTGCCTGTTGCCGCTTTCAGCGCACGGTTAAGATGGTTGACATGGATGTTCATATGCCGGGCAAAGTCGGCTGCGGAGCGAAGGACTACCTGCTGGGTGGTGTCGTCTATAGCGTAGTGGCGTTCCAGCAGTTCGGTGAAAAGCGTGTTGATCCGGTCGGCGGCGTTTTGTGGTTGTTTGACCTGTATGGCAGCACTGAGTTGCGTTTTCAGCGCGAAGTGGATCAACTCCATGGCCAGGTTTCTTAACACATCGTATTTGTAGATATAGTCGGATGCTTTTTCTTCCAGCATACGCCGGAAAATTTCCTCCGCCTGGCCCACCTGTTCGTCGGTCAGCTCGAAGATATGCGTGCCGCCCGGCTGGTAAACAGGATATTCGTACAGGTTACCATAACGGTGAAAAAAGTGCTGGTTGAAAACGACGCAAAAACTTTGGTGTATCTGCGAACGGTCGGCGCTGTAGGGTATCTGCGGATTCAGAAAGAGGAGCGCCTGTCGTTGCACCTGCACTGTTTTGTCGGCGAACTGTATTTGACTCCTGCCATGGGTGAGGATGATCTTATAGAAGTCCCTCCGCCGGTAAGCTTCCTGTGGAGGCAGCGGCAGGCCGGAGGTGTAATCGGTCTTAAACACATTGAAGTGGCCGGCGCCCTGGCGGAGGTTTTCAGGCGTCCGTCCGATTTTGTCGCGGTAAAAAATTTCCAGTGTTTCTATTTTGACCATGGCTTAAAATTACAACATTCAATGCATACGGGTCGCATTTGCCCCACCAGAAAGTCGCATCTGTACAGCACCTGAAAACAGATAGTTGCAGATATTTGTGTCATAAAAAAAGACATCGTATGAAGTACCTGATCACCTTTTTCTCCTTTGCAGCAGTATTGTTCATGGCCGCCTGTCAGCAGCAGCCCTCGCATCCGCACAGCACGGCTGTTCCCGCAAAAGACAGCAGTGTTCAAAACGATATAAAACCGGCAGAGAGTGGTTATGCCGATGTAAACGGATTAAAGATGTACTATGAAGTGTATGGCAGTGGTAAACCGCTGGTGTTGCTGCATGGTTCTTTTATGAATATTCCCATGAACTGGGCGAAGGCCATCCCGGTACTGGCGAAAGACCGTAAGGTGATCGTTGCGGAGATGCAGGGCCACGGCCGTACCAAAGATACTGACCGTAAGATGAGCTATGAAAGCATGGCAGACGATGTGTCCGCCTTACTGAAACATTTGAAGGCTGACAGTGCGGATGTGTTGGGTTACAGCATGGGGGGCGGTATTGCTTTCCAGTTTGCCGTGCGTCATCCGGAGCAGTTGCGCCGGCTGGTGATCCTGTCGGGGACATATGCCCATAACGGCTGGTGGCCGGATGTGGAAGCCAGCTTTGCTGGTATGAATGCGGAGATGTTCAAAGGTTCGCCGATTGAAAAGCAGTATGACAGTCTGGGCAATGACCCGGCCCGTTTCCCGGATTACATCAAAAAAGTGCTGAGCATTGATGTGCAGCCTTATGACTGGACCAAAGAAGTGAAAAATATCAAGGCGCCGATATTTATGGCCATCGGCGATGCTGATGGCGTGCGCTACGAACATGCGCTGGAGCTGTTCCGCGCCAAAGGCGGCGGGAAAATGGGCGATATGCACGGGCTGCCGCAGTCCCGGCTGGCCATCTTGCCGGGTACCACCCATATCGGCATGATGGTGAACACGGATCTGTGGATTCCCATGGTGAAGAATTTCCTGGATGGTGATCTGAATGCGCCGCCTCCTATGTTTTGACAATACGGATAACACTGCTTATTAACAGGCTGCTGAACCGTTTCAGCAGCCTGTTTTGTTGTATCTTTACAGGGCCTGCGGCAGCATCAATGGAACAGACAGAAAACAACATACCGCGTAAAATTATTCACATCGATATGGACGCTTTTTATGCGTCGGTGGAACAGCGTGACCATCCGGAATACCGTGGCAAAGCGATTGCCGTGGGAGGATCACCGGAGGGGCGGGGAGTGGTGGCCACGGCCAGTTACGAAGCGCGGAAATACGGCATCCGGTCGGCCATGTCTTCCAGGAGGGCGTTGCAGTTGTTTCCCCAGTTGATTTTTGTGCGTCCCCGTTTTGATGCTTACAAGGAGGTGTCCCGCAGGATACGGGAAATCTTCGCGCGTTATACGGACCTGATAGAGCCGTTGTCGCTGGACGAAGCCTACCTGGATGTGACGGAAGACAAGCTGAACATAGGCTCTGCCATTGAGATAGCGCGGCAGATCAAACTGGCTATCCGGGAGGAGTTGCAGCTGACGGCTTCCGCGGGCATTTCGGTCAATAAGTTTGTAGCTAAAATAGCGTCCGATCTGAACAAGCCGGATGGATTTACATTTATCGGTCCTTCCGCTATCGAAGCTTTTATGGAGCAGCTGCCGGTGGAAAAGTTCCATGGGGTAGGGAAGGTGACGGCTGATAAAATGAAGCGCATGGGGCTTTTTACGGGCGGTGATTTAAAGAAGCTCTCCGAGCAGGAGCTGAAGCAGTATTTCGGCAAGGTAGGCGCTTTTTATTACCAGATAGTGCGGGGCATAGACCATCGTGCCGTGCAGCCGCACCGCGAAACCAAATCACTGGGCGCAGAAGATACCTTTCCCCACGACCTGACGGTGGTGGAAGACATGCATGCGGAGCTGGAAAAGATAGCCCGCACCGTATACGGCAGGTTAGAGCGCTACAGCCTGAAAGGGCGTACTGTTACACTGAAAATCAAGTACAGCGATTTTAAGCAGATCACCCGCAACCAGTCGTTCCCTTATCCGGTGGGAGACCTGGACACGATACTACACACGGCCAAACAGTTGTTGGCAGCTACCGGGCCTGAAGATAAGCAGATACGTTTGTTGGGTATAACGTTGTCTAATTTCGGAGAAGCGGGTCCTGTTTCGGATAAGCCTGTTAATCCACAGTTATCACTTTTCGATTTTGAGGGGTGATCATGTCCTGCATGCCGACTGGCCTATGATTGCCAATAGCCGGGTAAGTCAATCTCCGATGCTACTTCCACCGCACGGGAACTGATCATTTGTTTCATGTCCTGATGCAGCTCCTGGTGCTCTTCCCAGAAGGGAGGGGGAACATCGAGTACATTCTTTAACAGATCGCCCGGGTACAGGTCTGCTTCAACAAAAAGGTCATCTTTCAGTTTCTCGATCGCCAATGGTACCAGATAGTTTGGGTTAAAGGATTGGCCTATCAACACCCTTAGGTCGCTGGCTGTTAATTTGATAACGGGTACTTTGCTGAGGGCGATGCACCTTTTAGTGACTATGGAATCATGTTCTGTAGCGGGTTCCCAACGTTTGTTTTCTAATTGTTCCAGAGATTTGTATCTCCAGACATCTTTCCTGTTCATATTACCTCTCGTAACTTTTTGTCAATAATATACTAATTTCGTCAGATGATACCCAATCGAGTCATCTTTTTTCTTTTTGACGGGGTACACCTGCTCGATCTGGCAGGCGCGGTGACCGTATTTGTGGAGGCCATCTGTTGCGGCCAGCCTTATGATCTGCGTTATGTTTCACCGTATCCGCAACCCGGCAGTTCTTCCGGTTTGGGCTTTGCTTCCGTAGACCCGCCCTCTTCCGTGACGGTGACGAAGGAAGATATCCTGATCATAGCCGGAATGGACCTGAGGCGGTGGGACCGGGCGGACGACGCCTTATGGATTCCCTGGTTGCAGGCTGCCGCTGCCAGCGGCGCCACCATTTGCTCTGTTTGTACCGCGGCCTTCGCATTAGCCGCTGCCGGTTTGCTCGACGGGCAGCCATGTACTACACACTGGGCTCAAACAACTTCCTTACAACAGCAATTTCCGCGCCTGAAGGTGGTGGAAAACAGATTATTTGTAAAAAGCGGCCGTATCTATACAAGCGCCGGTATCGCTACCGGTATTGATATGGCCCTGGCTCTCATTGAAGAACGTCATGGTATCGCATTCGCCAGCCTGTTGGCCAAGGTCCTGGTAGTGCCCATGCGTCGTGATGGTTCCTCCCCGCAAGATAGCATCTTTCTGCAAAACAGACAGCATATAAATCATCAAATACACGCGGTGCAGGATTATATCATTGCCCACCTCCACCGGAAAATGACGATCGAAGAGCTGGCAGAACAGGTTTTTATCAGTCCCCGTAACCTTACCCGCCTGTTTAAATCAGCCACCGGCATCACTATCGGCGAATATATCCAGAAACTGCGGAAAGAGAAAGCCCTGCTACTGTTAAAATCCGGCCAAAAAATGGCCTGGGTTGCGAAAGAGTGCGGCTTTAAAAGCCCCAATCAGCTCCGCCGCCTGATACAATCCCCCAAAGCGATCGAACTGGCCCGATCTGTAGCCTCCTTGTCCTGATTTGATACGCTCCCCTTCCTAGCTTTGCAGCATAAATTTTATTTCATGAAACAGTTGCTGTTGCTAATGTTCCTGCTGGCGCCATGCCTGCTTTTTGCCCAGGGTAAAACGGACTACGTATGCCCGCCCTGCGGTCCCTGCGATACCCTTGTATTTCATCAACCCGGAAAATGTCCTCATTGTGGTATGAAACTGATAAAAAAAGATACCCTCCAAAAACGTATCTCCGTGTGTTTCCTGCTGTACGATGATATTGAAATCCTTGACTTTGCCGGACCACTGGAGGTCTTCGCAGATGCCGGATTCAAGGTCTTCACCGTCGCTAAACACAAGCAGCCGGTTATTTCTCAGGGCGTACTCAAAGTACTGCCGGACTACAGTATCGCCGATGCGCCGCCGGCTGATATCCTGGCGGTCTTTGGCGGTAACGCAGGCCCCACTTCGGAAGACCCTGAAATAATGGCGTGGATCAAAGCCCGCGACAAGAACACGGAACGCTATTTCTCCGTATGCACCGGCGCCTTCATCATCGGTAATGCCGGCCTGCTGGATAACCAGACTGCCACTACCTATCATGAAAAGATTGACGCGCTGCGTGAAAGATTCCCCCGTACAAAAGTGCTGGAAAATGTCCGTTATGTGGACAACGGCCGCGTTATTACGACTGCGGGCATCTCTGCAGGCATAGACGGAGCATTGCACCTCGTAGCGAAACTGAAAGGGGAGGAGGAAGCCCTCCGCGTAGCCCGCGTAATGGAATACGACAAGTATGTGCCCAACCAGGGACTAACCATCCGATAGAAATTACGAATTACGAATTACGAATTACGAATTGAGGTTTTCTATACAGCAAGGTTACCAGAATAACCTCCCCAAAAGACAGCCCTCAATTCGTAATTCGTAATTCGTAATTTTTACTGGTATTTGGGCAATACCATCGTTTTCACGATCGTATGGGCAATCAAAGACAGCACCAGTGATAGAATGATCAATAAAGATGACTTCATTGGCGTATCAAATACGTCGATCACACCGGAAACAGATTTGCCTGCAAATAGCAGGGTAATGATACAAGCCAGCACGCCGGTGATCCACAAGGTGATATGAGACCACAGGTATTTTGTTTTCTGGAAACCTTTTTTGCCAAAGGAGGTAAAGAGAAGTCCAACGTGGGCCACGAAAAAGGCAGCGGCAAGGATAGTCAGTGTAGTCAGCATTTTGGTCTTTTTAGGATTTTGGGAAATGGTATATCAACAATATACAATATTAATTGAATATACAAAACGTTCATCCCGCTTCCCCGTATTTCATCCGTATCTGTGAAATATGCTCGGCAATCATGTGCAGCCGGTAGTAATACTTCTCGAAAATATCATCGAACATCCGGTGCCGGTTCACCAGGAAAGTATTGAGCGATTCATAGATGTATTCTTCAAATGTACTGTGTTCACTGACTTTTATCACTACTTCCGCCACCGGCTCCAGGCTGGTGGCAAATTTTGTCTTCACCTGTATGTCCGCCATCCCCGTGATCATGATCTTATACAGGTTAGGCGCTTTGGCGAAAGGGGCGTAATGCACGGCCGTCAGCCCGTTTTCATCATATACATACTTGTGTACATTTTCTGCCAGCAGGAATTCTATTACTTCCCGGTTGGTATTGTGCCGCGTGGCCAGCAACAGCGGGGTATCCAGGCTGTCCAGCACAAAGTCGAAATGGATGTTGTGCCGGATCAGTATCAGCAACATATCGGTGATGGCCGCCAGCCGGTGCTGCTGGAAGATATACGCGATGGCATAAAGGTAGTCCGGGCTGTCGATGGTCAGCGTGGCGCCCTTTTTCAACGCATACTCCACCGCCATGGGCTTGTTGGCCCCCACGGCGCAGAAGATGACCGGGATCATGCCTTCCTTTTTGTAGCGGATGTCTGCCCCGCCTTCTTCGATCAATAGTTCCGCCGCCTCAAAAAAAATCTCCTGGTACTCCAGCAACTCGCATAACAGCTCCGACAACTCCTGCCGGTTGAAGAAGTGCAGATGCCGTCTCAACAAGGTAATCACTTCGTCCGGGTTCTCGCTTGTCCTCAGTTGACGCTTTAAGTCGTACAGCGAAATTTCCTGCATATGTTTTCATAGGGTGATAGATAGGCTGGGAGAGAACCTCCATAGGATGAAAAAACGGCTGCAATGATAATAAATATTAGTTAAAAAAATTATTTGTTTTCCTGGTGTTTCCATAACTCCTGGAATATCGGGCTGTGCTCCCGCAGTTCGCGGAAGTGACCGGCGGCTACCACCCGGCCCTGCTGCAGTACATAGATATAGTCGAACTGGGGCAACAGGTGCAGCCGGTGCATGGCAGACACGATCGCCTTGTCGGAGAAAGTTTGGAACATCTTATGATAGATCATGGCTTCTGTCTTCGGGTCCACACTGCTGGTAGGTTCATCGAGCAGGATCACCTCACTGTCACGCGCCGCAAGGATGCCACGTGCCAGCGCCAGCCGCTGTTTCTGGCCGCCGGAGAGGTTCACGCCTTTTTCCCGGATATCGGAGGCCAGCCCGTCGGGCAGCAGCGCTACGACCTCTGAGAAATGAGCCGCCTCGCACACTTCCATGATCTCCTCTTTGGTAAACGGAAGCCCCAGCGTCACGTTATATTCGATGGTGTTTTCGAAGATCTCCGGCTCCTGCGGGAACAGGGTAACGCTTTCGTGGATGGTGGAAAGCGGGTACGCCGCGCCGTCGACGATCACTTTGGTCCCTTCCTCTGGTTCGTATAGCCCTCTCAATATGGCGAGCAATGTGCTTTTGCCGCTGCCGCTTTCGCCGATCAGTGCTATCTTTTTACCCCGGCCTATCTGTACCTGCAGCTGATGCAGGCTTTGCGGGGCGTGGGCTTCGTTGTAAGACGGCAGGTGAGAGAAATTCAGCTGGCTGATGTCTACCGTCTGCCAGTTGCCCGGCAGCTCCGGCGCCGTATCGGCGCGGTGATGTTCTTTATAGGCATCGCTGATATTGGTGGCGGTTTCCACAGACGTATTGTATT
Organism: Chitinophaga oryzae; assembly: GCF_012516375.2. NCBI lineage: Bacteria > Pseudomonadati > Bacteroidota > Chitinophagia > Chitinophagales > Chitinophagaceae > Chitinophaga > Chitinophaga oryzae. The sequence continues at coordinate 5,780,628 of NZ_CP051204.2, read as the reverse complement.
GTATAATGTCGGTGTACTGCCAGGCGACGTCCTGGAACACGCTGGTGAACTGGTTCACATACCCCAGCAGGGTCACCAGCCCGGCTACATAAAACAGTTCTCCCGGCACCCAGTGCTGGAACACATAACCGATGGTGATCACACAATAGATCAGGGTGATCATCATTTCTGCCACAAACCATTTCCATTCGTTGATAACCACATTTTTGTGGAAAGAGGGCCATATGCGGGCGATTTTTCCCAGCAGGCCGCTTTCCATGCTCTTCTCCAGCCGCAGCGTGATCACCGTCATGATATTGGAAAGACTGTCAAACAGCGTGGCGGACACCACATGTTCGCCTTCATTGATCTCTTCCAGCGTACGGATATAAGGTTTGTCAAACAGGACCAGGAAATAAATGCAGCCCACGCCCATCACCACGCCGATGGCGCCGTAGAGGGGAGAGAAGTACAACATGGCCGCCAGTGAGAAAAACAGCTTGGACAGGGCATGGAGGTACATAAATCCCCGGGAGAAAAATTCTTTCAGCGCATCATATCCTTTGCGGATACGGTTGATGACGCTGCCGCTGTGGTTGTCCTGGTGCCACTTTACCGGCAAATGAAGCGCCTGGTGGTAACGTTCCTGTAAAAAGTTCCGGCTCAGGCGGAATGACAGTCCCTGCTCCATTACCCGCGCCGGCCCGTGAAAGGCCCATTCCAGCAGTTTTAGTCCCAGGTAACCGCCGGCAAACATCAGGGTGTATCGGGGCAGGTTGGCCGTATCCTGCTGTACCCGGCCAATAAACCAGCCGAATAACAGGGGATTCAGGGAAAAACAAACATTGGCGAGTATAAACAACAGGTATACAAGTATATACTTCTTACGTTCTTTCCGCGCATATTTCCAGGCGGTCTTCAACAACGAGATATATGGGTTGGGCATGGTTTTCGGGTTTAGCGTTTACGATCTGGTACGATATTCGTACCTTATAGCAGGTAAATCTTTATATTATGAAAAGTTCATTTGCAGTAAAAGCATTGTTCTTCCTCTCCCTCTCTTTCTTCCTTTTCACCGGTGGATACGCCCAAACAAAAGCACAGCAGAAAGCCGCAAAAAACGCCGCCAAAGAAGCCGCTGTAAAGGCGATGGTAGACAGCAAGACCTACGTGTTCATCCCGCAGAGCGTATCACCCATGAGTGGCCGCGTGCGGCAGATCACCCCGGATTTTAATATGGTCGTCACTCCGGACTCGATCGTTAGTTACCTGCCTTATTTCGGAAGGGCCTATTCCGCGCCGTACGGTTCCACCAAATCACCGCTGGACTTTAAAACGAAAGACTTTCAGTACACGACCAATCCCCGCAAAAAAGATGGATGGGACGTGAGCATCAAACCCGGCGACAAGGACATACAAAATATCAATGTTACGATTACCAGCAGTGGTTATGCTACCGTACAGGTGACCAGCAACAACCGTCAGCCAATCACTTTCAACGGATATATTCAGGAAGTGAAGAACAGGAAATAATTTAATTATTTGGTTATTTGGGTATTTGAAAATTGGAGGAGATGGAGCTTTCTCAATTTTGGAATAGCCAAATAACCAATAACCCAATACCCAAATATCCAAATAACCAAATGATCAAATGACTAAATGTTTAATCATTTCGTAGTTATTGAGCAATACCCCGTCAATATCCACTGTTTGAGCCTTCACTACCCGGAACCCCATCCGCTCGAAAAAAGGCTTCGCCGTGATACTTACATAAGCGGTCAGTGACGGCAGTTGTAATGTTTCCGCTTTACGTATAATCGTTTCCGTCAGCAACGTGGCCACGCCCTGCCGCTGAAAGTCTTTGTGCACAAACATCATATCGAACTCTCCGTCGTCTTCCAGGGAGGCAAAGCCGGTAATCACTTTGTCCGGTGTCTCCGCCACGTAAAAATGCTGGGTGTTGATACGCCTTTCCAGCGAAGAAAGCCGGTCGCCGCGGCCGGCCCATGCAGCTACCTGTTCAGGATTGTAATCTTTGCTGTTGACCGTACGGATAGTACCCTGGTACAAGTCCCGCAGGACAGGCATATCGCTGAGTGCCGCCTTTCTTATGTTCATCATGTTATTTGGTTAGTTACTCATTTTCATATTTGATATTTATAGCGGAATAAGATAGCTGTTCTGCCATGTCACAAATATCAAAATGAAAAAATGAGTAAATTGACTACGAATTTACTCGATTCCGATGGAGAACCAAACACCGATCACGACATTATTCCTCGACATTGGCGGCGTACTGCTGACCAACGGGTGGGACCGCAAAGCGCGCAGGCTCGCCGTGGAAACCTTCCAGCTGGACGCTGCAGAAACAGAAGAGCGGCATCACCTGACGTTTGATACTTACGAAGTCGGCAAACTGACGCTCGATGAATATCTTAACCGCGTGGTGTTTTATGAAGACCGCGCTTTCACCCGGGAACAGTTCCGCGACTTTATGTTCGCCCAGTCTGCTCCGTACCCGGAAATGATAGCCCTGGTACGTCAGCTCAAGGAAAAGTACAAACTTAAAATAGCCATTGTGAACAATGAAGGGCGGGAGCTGAACACGCACCGTATTCATTACTTCGGCATCGCCCAGTTTGTAGACTTTTTTATCTCTTCCTGCTTTGTACATTACCGCAAACCGGATGCGGATATCTACCGTATTGCGCTGGATATCGCGCAGGTATCCGCAGCAGAAGTGGTGTACCTGGAAGACCGCTCCATGTTTGTGGATGTGGCCAACGGGCTGGGTATTAACGGTATCTGCCACCAGGCGTATGATACTACCGTTGCTGAGCTGGAAAAATATGGATTGCGGTTGTAGGCGGCTGCGACAGCCTGCTTATGTGCAGGGAAGCGCCGTAATGATATAAGATAAACAAAGGGGCCGATGCCGGCCCCTTTGTTTATCTATGCTTTTTTCTGTAGCTTTTCATCCAGCAGTTGGAGCATTTTTTCAAATTCCTCCGGGTTAAACCCTGAAGATTCCCAGATCACCTTCCCGTTTTCATCGAGGATCACATTCCGGGGAATGTATGCCGTCGCAAATTTTCCGAAAACATTTCTCTTCATGTCCGGCAGCAGCGGGAAGTCTACCTTTATTTTGCCTTTGAATTCATTTACTTCCGTCCAGTTATGTTCCCTGCCGAACGCCAGGAATACAAAGCGGGGATCGTCTTTATGCGCCTGCCATACTTTTTCGTTCAGCGAAGGCATTTCAGCACGACAGGGACCGCACCAGGTGGCGAAAAAGTTAATAAAGACTATTTTCCCTTTATAATCAGCGAAGGTGGTCGTTTTGCCAGGTGCGGTCTCAAAGGAAACAGCGGGGGCCTGGTCGCCAAGGTGTATTAAAGTAGCAGTATCTGTTGGATTTTGTGGCTGACCATATGTCCATGAGGCGGAAGTGATACCGGCCATGATGAATACTAATCTGAGAATGAAATTGCGGTACATGTTGGGTGTTTGTTTAAGATGGCTGTGGAGTGTTGGCCATACAATATACTATAATCGGGCCGACTTTGGTCACCTCACCCGTTCTTCCCCCCGTTCTTCTACTTCCGTTCTACCCCGTTCTACCCCGTTCTTCGGTATCATCACCTGTTGCGCCTGTTATGCTATGGACGCTTTTACCTGCCAAATACCTCCCGGCATTTACCGCTGGTGTAATTTTTTATGTGCTATATCGATTTTGCAAATAAAAGTTTCCATTTTATTGTATTTTGGAAACCGGATATCAGAAGGATGCTATTAAAATGCCATTCCTGTGTTTAACGGGAACCCGGCTTGTGCGCGCGTTGTATATATTTTCCACGTTAGGTATATACACTTTGGTCAGTATGTTGTAATACCCCTTCCTATCTTTTTAAAGTTCACATTCCGGCTATTATTTTCATTGGATGCATAACGCTAAAAGGATTTAGCAAATAAAAAAACAAAACAGATCTATGCTCAAATGGTATGAGTTCCGTCCGAAGTTGAAACAACTGGGGGTTAGTCCCGGTAAAGCTTTGGTCTTCATGATGGGCATTGGCTGCAGCCAGCAGCTGATGGCCCAGCAGTCAATTCCCCTGACCGACCTGTCAGGATTCAAACAGCCGGCAGCTAACTGGCGCATTGCCGGTGACGTCAACGCCGACCTGCAAAAAGAAAACACGCTGACCGCCACCAACGGCACCGGTATCCTGGTCAACCTGCCCGAGAAAGGTAAACACGGCCAGGACCTGTACACTAACTGGCAGCATGGTGACCTGGACCTGGAGCTGGACTACCTCGTGTCTTCCAAATCCAATTCCGGCATCTACCTGCAAGGCCGCTACGAAATCCAGCTGCTCGACAGCTGGGGCGCGGTAAATCCCCGGTCGTCTGACAACGGCGGTATCTACGAACGCTGGGACGATAGCCGTCCGGAAGGGCAGCAGGGCTACGACGGGCATGCTCCCCGCCAGAATGCCAGCCTGGCGCCCGGCCTGTGGCAACATATGAAAATAGCCTTCCAGGCGCCCCGCTTCGATGCTGCGGGTAATAAAATTGCCAACGCCGTCATCCTTAAAATAGAACTCAACGGCGTTACCATCCAGGAAAACGTAGTACTGTCCGGCCCTACCCGCGGCGGTATGGGAAATAATGAAGTGGCAGAAGGACCGCTGCGCATCCAGGGCGACCACGGCACCGTGGCCTTCCGCAATATCAGGGCCCAGTCCTACAACGCGCCCAAACCGGAACTGAAAGCAGTGCAATACGCTATTTACAAAGGTTCCTTCCGGCAGCCACCGGATTTCAAAACGCTCAAACCGGCAACCACCGGGGAAGCTGCGCAACTGACGTCCAATCTTCCCGGTTTGCCCGACAATGAGTTCCTGGTGCGCTATACCACTACGCTGGACGTAAAGGCCGCCGGCACGTACGATTTTAATCTGCACACTTCCGGTGGCGGCGGACAGCTAAAAGTCAACGATCAGCTGCTCAATGGTGCCCGCAACCGCGAGGCGAGAGGAAGCATCACCCTGCAACCCGGCAGCTACCCTGTAGAAGTACTGTATGCTAAAAATGTGGATTGGGCGAAACCTTCCCTGACGCTGAGCGTTCGTTCCGCTGCCGTACGTGAGTTCGTGCTCAGCGACCTGAACGTGCCTGCCGACGACCCCACAGATCCCATCCTCGTTACAGCTGCTGAAAACACAGTACTGCGCAGCTTTATGGACCTCAGGGGCGGTCCGCGCGTAGTACACGCCGTTTCTGTAGGCAGCCCGGTCAAAGTACATTACACCTACGATATGGACCATGCAGCGCCGGTACAGGCATGGCGCGGCGAGTTCCTGAACACCACGCCTATGTGGCACGATCGCGGCGACGGCTCCTCCCGCCCGATGGGCATGGTGCGGGTACTGGACAACAAGCCGGCGATGTCGCTGGCGCGTCTTGCCTCCGCTGAGGCAGCATGGCCCTCGGATACAGCGGGCACCGCTTACCGCCCTAAAGGATACGACCTCGATCCCGAAGGACTGCCTTCTTTCCGGTTCGATATTTACGGCGCTGCAGTAACCGACACCTTCCGCATATTGCCCGGCAACACGGGGCTGCACCGCAGCCTGCAGGTGGCAGGCGCCCAGGATGGCCTCTATGCCCGTATAGCCGTGGCCGATAGTATTTCCCAACTGGCGGATGGCACTTATATGATAGGGGACAAAGCCTGGTATGTGAAAATAGACAATAACGGTACGAAACCCGTTATCCGCCGTCAACAGGGAAAAATGGAACTGATCGTACCGGTAAAAACAGCCATCGGCTATGCCATTATCTTCTAAGCAGAAACACGCACGAGAAATTATGAAACTGACTTATAAAAGATTAACAGCCGGAATAGCAGCCGGTATGTTGATGATGACGACTGCTATTCAACCGGCGCTGGCACAGGAGTCGCCCAAAGAGGAAGACTTCTTCCGCATTGCGCGTATCAGCTCGCCGGAAGGCACCCTGCTGGAAGTAGGCGGCCTGTGTACGCTGCCCAACGGCGACCTGGGCATCGCTACGCGCCGCGGTGATATCTTCATCGTGGAAAATCCGACCAGCCGCCAGCCTTACTTCCGCAAAGTGGCCTCCGGCCTCCACGAAGTACTGGGCCTCGCCTGGAAAGACGGCTCCCTCTACTGCGCACAACGCGGAGAACTGACCAAACTTACCGATACCAATATGGACGGTAAAATAGACCGCTTCGAAACCGTATATTCCTGGCCGTTATCCGGTCACTATCACGAATACAGCTTTGGCCCGGTAGTAGCGCCGGACGGTTCTTTCTTCGTTTCCGGCAACGTAGCCTTCGGCGATGAAGAATGGTGGCGAGGTGAAAGCCGCGTTCCCTGGCGCGGATGGATGATGCACATCTCTCCGGATGGTAAAATGGAACCCTGGGCCACCGGCTTCCGTTCTCCCTGCGGCCTCGGTATCATCGACGGTGAACTGTTCTACACCGAAAATCAGGGCGACTGGATGGGTTCCGGCGCACTGGTACATGTGAAAAAAGGCAGCTTCGTAGGACATCCTGCGGGCCTGCGCTGGAGCAACCTGCCCAACTCGCCGGTGAAACTGACGACCGAGCAGCTGTACAGCAAAGTAGACCCCCGCTTCCGCAGAGATGCCAACAACCGCGCTATCAAACCGGAGAACGTGGAGAACGAAAAGTTCGTGACGCTGTTCGATATGAAACAATACTTCCCTGAAGTACAGCTGCCGGCGGTATGGTTACCACATGGCGTGCTGGGTATCTCCAATGCACAGGTGCTGCCCATCCCGGAAGGGGTGTTCGGGCCTTTTGCCAAACAGGTACTGATAGGTGACCAGGGACAGAGTAAGATCATGCGCGTATACCTCGAAAAAGTAAACGGAGAATACCAGGGAGCAGCCTGGGATTTCAGAAGCGGTTTCCAGTCAGGCGTACTGCGGCTGGCATGGGCTAAAGACGGTTCGCTCTTCGTAGGGGAAACCAACCGCGGCTGGGGTTCTGCCGGCGACGCTAACCAGGGCCTGCAGCGACTGGTGTGGAACAACCGGGTACCTTTCGAAATGAGAACGGCAAGTGCGAAACCGGATGGCTTCGAGATCACCTTCACGCAGCCGGTAGATAAAAAGTATGCGGAAGACCTGGCATCTTACCAGGTGGAGAGCTTTATCTACAAATATCATCCGGTGTATGGCAGCCCGACCGTGAACACGGAAAAGCTGACCGTTAAAGGGGTGAAAGTAGCGGCCGACGGCATGAGCGCGCGTATTATCGTCAGTGGTTTACGCCGTTATTATATTCATAAGGTATCGCTCACGGGTATACGTTCCCAGGAAGGTTCCTATTCACTGGTACATCCGGATGTGTACTATACGCTGAACAATATTCCGGAAGGCGCATCCCTGGCCATGTCTGAAGTCAGCACTAAAAATTCTGCCAAAGCGCCGGTGGTTGAACCGAAAGCTCCTGCTAAAACCGCGGCACCCAAAGCAGAGGCCACCAAAGTACCAACGCTCGCACAGATACAGCCGTTGTTAAATAAATATACCTGCTCTTCCTGCCATAATGCAGAAAAGAAACAGGTAGGGCCCGGCTTTAAGGAAGTGGCCAAAAGGAATTACTCCGTCGCCAAAATTCTGGCGCTGATTAAAAATCCAAAGCCGGAGAACTGGCCGGGCTATGCTACGCCGATGCCACCGTTCCCGCAGGTGCCACAGGCCGATGCCACTAAGATCGCGCTGTGGATCAACTCTCTAAAATAATTTTGGGATTTTCGGATTTTGGAATTTAGGTATTTGTGACTTTGAGGAGTCATTATCCCACAATACCTAAATTCCGAAATCCGAAAATTTATAAATGATTACCGGTTCATAAGGTCCTCAATTTCTTCTGCTTCTTTCGGGATCGTTTTCATCAGATCTTCAAAGCCGTTTTCAGTGACCAGCAGGTCATTTTCAATTCTCACCCCGATACCTTCTTCTTCGTTGTAAATACCCGGTTCATTGGTGATGACGGCGCCTGCGGGCATCACTTCATCATAATAGCCGGTATCGTGTACGTCCAGTCCCAGGAAGTGAGACACGTTGTGATAGCAGTATTTGTTGAGATAATGCTGTGCGTCGTGTTTGTTAATGTCGGCGGTAGTGCAGAGCCCCAGTCCCACCAGTTCTCCGAGCAGCAGGTTGTTGGAGATTTTCCACAGATCTTTTATGAGGATGCCCGCCTTTACTTCCTGCGCCACCTGTTGGTGTACCCGCAGCACCGCGTCGTAGTAGGCTCTCTGACGCGGGGAGAAACGACCGTTCAGCGGAATGGTGCGGGTGAGGTCTGTATTGTAGTAGCGGAATTGTGCTGCTGCATCGATCAGTACCAGGTCTCCGTCTTTGCCGGTGCTTTCGTTGGCGCGGAAGTGCAGGATACAGGCGTCTGCACCAAAAGCCACGATGGGTTCATAGGCCCAGGTGGCGTTATACTGCATGTATTCGTGGATCATTTCTGCGGCTACCTGCATACCGGTTTGCCCGGGACGGATGGTTTGCAGTACGCGGCGGAAGCCTTTTTCGGTGATCCCGCTGGCTTTGCGCAGGAGCGCTGTTTCTCCCGGCGTTTTCGCGTTGCGTTGCCTTGCCAGGATAGGGTAGAGGCGTTCGTAGCGATGCAGCGGATAGCGTTGTTTGCAGTCCAGCAGCAGCCGGTCTTCCCGCGTTTGTGTTTCATTGTCTGAGCGGGCATGTTCGTTGGTATGCAGGTAGATAGCATTGCAGAGCGGCAGCACTCTTTTCATGACGGCCCAGAATTCATCGGTATAAAAAACGGTGCGGATACCGGAAATTTCCGAAGCGGTGTTTTTATCGGCCCTTCTGCCGAGCCATTTCACAAACATCTGGTCTACCCGTTTGATGAACAGTATCTCCCGCAGGGCAGGATCAGGATGGCCGGGAAAGAGCGCCAGCATGGCATCTTCTTCGGTGAGGCCCGTCAGGTAATAAACGTTCACGTTGGGGTAGTAGGGCATCGTTCCGTCGGCATTGGTGGGCATGGTGTCGTTGGCGGTAAGGACAGCGGCGGCGCCGGCAGGCAGTTGCCGGATAAGGCGTTGACGGTGTTCTGAAAACATAGGCGTGACTTTATTTTAGTGAAGTCACAAACTTAGCGGGAGGCCAGGGAATAAGTGGTGTAAAAAAGCGACAGTTTCAGGCGGACCACCTGGTCCATTCTTTCCGGAAGTGGGAGAAGTCATGGTACCCTAATTCTTCCCAGTCGGCTTTGTAGCCATGCAGCATGTATTGTGCGGCAGCATGGCGGAAGCGCAGGATGGCCAGGCATTTTTTAGGGCTGATGCTCAGCGAATCGGAGAAGTATCTTTCGAGCGTACGGGGTGACACATAGAGCAGGCTGGCCAGTTTTTTCAGCTGGAAGCCTGATTGCTGCAGGGCAGGGCCGTTGAGGGATTGCAGTACATAGCTGAAACGATGGTGATCGGCCATGGTGCTGGTATGCCGGCGCAGGAACTGCTCCAGTAAGGTTTTGATAGCCTGCATGTCCGGGGCTTCATACACCGCCGATTCCAGCGCGGGCATGTGCGCCATCACATCGCAGGCCGACAGTGTTTGTCGTTGCATATCAGCGCCTTTGATATGGAAAAGATAGTTCAGGCTCGCGGGTTTGAACTTGATGCCTACCAGGAAGTTATTCGGGTAATGGCGGTAGGTGACAGGAGTAGTTTGGTATCCTATTAACTCACTGTGGTGGCAGGAATGCAGCAGTTGCCCTGCTGCATTGCAGATATCGAAGGGGGCGCCCATGTTCAGCACGAGAGAAGCGTTCATGTTAGCCAGGAGCAGTTCCCGGAATTCTTCCTGCTCCGGCAGCGGCCTGCGGAGGTCCAGCAGCCAGTAGTACACCACATGTGGCTCCAGGTCCGGAGAAGGGCTGATATACCGGTACTGCCCGTTGAAATATTCCTGGTTGATGAATTCGATTGCCTGCATAACAGGGGGCTAATTTACGGATATCATGGGTATGATTTGATCAACTCCTGAACATTTTAATCGCATGTTCTGTTAAATAATTACCTGTGAAAATCCGGACCGGGGCGCAGTGATCACCGCAGTAGCGCCCTGTCTTTCCCCCGGCTTTCATGAAAAAAATTACCGGCATACATAGTGGATGCCGGCCGGACTTGCTGTACTGTAAAATATCATTTGAAGTTAACGGTTGATAAACAGGTACAACATCTTGCAATTTGTTGAGATGTGCTGGGGCGGGCTTATAGATGGACAACGCCCGCCCTTTTTTATGTTCAGGATGCGCTTTTATATTGATAGTATTTTCCTGCCATCAGTCCCATCGGTAACCCAATAGCTACCATGAGGATACACATGCCCACCAGCACGTTGACCAGGTGGAACGGTCCTTTGGGAATATTGGTCAGCGGTAATATCAGCAGGTTCATCACCAGCCAGACGAAAATACCGTACACCAGGCCTGATACCGAAGGTATTTTCCGCATTTCCGGTATGCGCGGATACAGGAAGAAGAACAGTAAGGTGAATCCCAATGCGATCGTGTAATGGAACAGCACGCCCCACCACACCATGGCAGGATTGCCGCTGAATGCCTCTTTGCCGAATACGCCGCTGGCGACGAACAACAGTACGTTGACAAAGCTTTTGCCTGTTACCAGCACAAACTGCAGGCAGGCGGAGAAAAGATCGAGGGTACCGGCTATTAACCAGGTGAGGAAGATAATGCCGACAGGAAAAGCGCGAGTGTTAGCCATAGTGTTTAAGAGATGTAGCGATGAAAGAAATGGTGTCTTTAAATTATAAAATTTCTTTATGAAAAACTAAAGGAAATTTTGAGGGTCCACCTCTCTTGCCGCGCCGGTTCGCCGCTGATTTTCATCGGACGTTTCGTAACGGTTCATCAACCCGCAGCTCCCAGCCCTCAACCCCGCAGTTCTCAGCCCGCCAGCCCCGCAGCCCTCAGCCGTCAGCCCTCAACCCGCCAGCCCCGCAGTTCTCAGCCCACCGGTTCTCCACCATGGCCTGTACCGCCCACTGCATCCCTATCTCCCCCAAAAAAAATTGTGTTATTAATACAATATTCCCCCATTTTATCACCCTCTTCCTCGCTGACCTTAAAATCTCCTTAAAATTATTTTATAAAATATTATTTATCAATCTATTAAAATTTATAAAAATAAAAATTTAAATAAACGTTTAAATAAACGATTGTTTAAATTAAACGTTTGTTTAACTTTGCTTCGTCAAAAATCAACAAAAGGGAACATGGAAGACTATAACGATAAGCAACTTTCAATCATTACGGTGGCGGAGCGGTTGTTTGCAGAAAAAGGTTTTCATGGCACTTCCGTAAGGGATATTGCACAGGAAGCAGACGTGAACATAGCCATGATATCCTACTACTTCGGGTCCAAGGATAAACTGCTGGAAGCGGTTTTCAGATTGCGCATGAATGCATCCCGCGCCTTCATCAATGAACTGGTACAGAACGATACCATGGCCCCGCTCGAAAAAATATACTCCCTGATCGACAGGTTTATCAATAAAATGCTGAATGAACAAAACTTTCAGTGCATTATGAGCAGGGAACAGCTCAACAAAGAGCAAAGCCCTATCAGGGACCTGATCTGGCAACTGAAAGCTGAAATGCTCGGACTGATGCGCCCCATCGTGACCAACGCCCAGGACGCCGGCATCTTCGCGACAGACGTGGACGTGGAAATGCTGATGACGACGCTGTTCGGGACCATCCACCAGACGATCCCTGCCCAGCATCTGCTAAGGGCCAATACCGCCTACGCTCACATGAACGACCAGGAATTCAAGGAATATCTAAGGCTCCGACTGAGCAACCATTTGAAAAAATTGTTTAAAGCAATATTAACACATGAATTCTAGAAGCATATACAAACGATTATATGCGCTTGCATCCGGAATCGTGCTGACGCTGGTTTTTCAGGCAGCATCCGCACAACAAAGCGTAAAACCGCTTTCGTTAAATGAAGCCATATCGCTGAGTCTACAAAACAGCAAACAATTGAAGGCCAGCCAGGCCCGCATCGAAGAAGCCAACGCCAACGTAAAAACAGCCAACGAACGACAGCTGCCCGACGTAAGCATCTCCGGCTCTTACCTGCGACTGACACAGCCTAACCTCGATCTGAAACTCGGAAAAGGAGACAGCAACCCTGGCGGCGGCACCCCCTCCGAAGCCCCGAAAGTAAATCAGGCGGCCTACGGAATGGCCAACGTGTCTATCCCCGTATTTGCCGGCATGATGATACAGAGCGGCAAAGAAGCTGCCCGCTACCTCGCACAGGCAGCCAGGCTGGACGCCGATAAAGACCGCGATGATGTGATCCAGAACACCATCGGCGCCTACAGTAACCTCTACAAAGCCACCCAGGCGGTGAAACTGATGGAGGAAAACCTGAAACAGTCCACCCAGCGCGTGAAAGATTTCTCCAACCTGGAAAAGAACGGCCTGCTGGCACGCAACGACCTCTTAAAGGCGGAACTGCAAAAGTCCAACTACGAACTGTCCCTCATGGACGCGCAGAACAGCCTGAAAGTAGCCACCCTCAACATGGACATCATGCTGGGCCTGCCGGACAACACACAGTTACAACTGGACACTACCGTCTTCCTGGCCGACAAAGCTGACAACAGAGGCGTAGCGGAATTCGAACAACTGGCCTACCAGAACCGTAAAGATGCCGCCTCCCTCGGCGCGAAAGAGAAAGCTGCTTTCGCCAACGTAAAAGGCGTGAAAGGAGAATATTATCCCTCCCTCGCTCTCACCGGTGGTTATGTGGCAGCCTACATTCCCAACGTTGTCACAGTTACGAACGCGATAACAGCCGGCGTGGGACTGAAATACAGCCTCTCTTCCCTCTGGAAAACAGGTAGCAAGGTAGCCAGCGCCAAAGCGCAGCTCGCAGAATTGCAGGCCAACGAAGCGCAGCTGACAGACGCCATCCACCTCGATGTGGTGCAGTCTTACGAAAACTACCTCCTGAGCAGGAAAAAAATGGACACTTATATCAAAGCCATAGAACAATCAGAAGAGAACTACCGCATAACGAAGAACAAGCACGATAACAATCTCGCAACCACCACCGACCTGCTGGATGCGGACGTGGCCAACCTCCAGTCCCATCTGAACTACACCTTCGCAAGGGCAGATGCACTGGTGGCCTACAACAAATTGTTACAGGCATCGGGTATACTCGACAACAACAAATAACAACAAACCAATAAACTACAAAGCTGTGGAAACGCAAACAAAAGCTACTAATAATACATCTACCATGCAGGAAACATCCGCGCCTAAAAAGCGCAGCAAAGGGTTCGTGATCGTACTGGCCGCTCTGGTACTGGGTGGCGGCGCGTTCGGTATCTCTAAATACATCCATAGTCTGCACCATGAAGAAACAGACAACGCGCAGATCGACGCTAATGTAAGCCCCGTTATTCCGAGAGTATCAGGTTTCGTGAAAGAAGTAAGAGTAAAAGATAACCAGCACGTGAAAAAAGGGGACACCCTCGTGATCCTCGACGACCGCGACCTGGCTATCAGAGTGCAACAGGCTGAAAACGCCCTCGCTACCGCAAAAGCTAACCTGGGCGCTGCTGAAGCGACCACCAGCGCTGCGACAACAGGCATCAGCACCGCACAGGCAAACGTAAGCACCATCGACGCCCAGATAGAAGCCGCTAAGGTAAACATCTGGAGAGCTAACCAGGACTATGAACGTTATGCTAACCTGATCAAGGACCACTCCATCACCCAGCAACAATACGAACAGGCGCTGGCTGCCAAACAAACAGCCGAACGCCAGCTCGACGTACTGGTAAGACAGAAAGCCGCGGCCACCCGCCAGACTTCTGTAGTGACCTCCCAGAGCAGCGCTACCGCTAAACAGATCAACCTGGCCAACGCTGCCATCAAACAACGTGAAACCGATGTGGACGATGCTAAACTGAATCAGTCCTACACCGTGATCACCGCTCCGGAAGATGGCGTGCTGTCAAAAATCTATGTGCAGCCAGGTCAGTATATTACCGCAGGCCAGTCCCTCTTCAGCGTGGTAATGGACACCGCCCCCTGGGTAGTGGCCAACTTCAAGGAAACACAGCTGGAAAAAATGAAGCTCGGCCAGAAAGTGACCGTTCATATCGACGCTTTCCCCGGCACACCGCTGGAAGCCAAACTGACTTCCTTCTCACCGGCCACCGGCGCTAAATTTGCCCTGCTGCCCCCGGACAACGCTTCCGGTAACTTCGTAAAAGTAGTACAACGTCTCCCTGTGAAGATCGAATTCGACGACCCGAACAACGAACTGATCAAAAGGTTGCGCCCGGGTATGAACGTGTTGGTAGACGTGCATCTCAACTAATCATACATGAATGCATCCTGACCAGGGGTTAATAGTTAAACCGGTTACATTATTCATTAGGCGGAAACCATTAGCTTCATCTCAAGACCTCAAGACAGGAAACCACCGGCTTGATTATTAATTCCTGGTCACCCTGCATTCATTCAAAATAAATTGCTGCATGCAACAAGAATCATTGGTAGAATACGGCTCACGCAGGGTGATCATCACGATCACCGCTATCTTCTGCGCGCTGCTGGAAATCGTGGATACCACTATCGTGAATGTGGCATTGAACGACATGCGTGGTAACATGGGCGCCACACTCAGTGAGATCGGTTGGGTGATCACCGCTTACGCTATCGGTAACGTAATCGTTGTACCGATGACCAGCTGGTTGTCCCAACAGTTCGGCCGCCGTAACTACTTCGCTGCCTCTATCATCATATTCACCATTTCCTCCTTCCTTTGCGGTAACGCAACGGCCATGTGGGAGCTGATACTCTTCCGCTTTATACAGGGCATCGGAGGCGGTGCATTGCTGGTAACGTCACAAACCATCATTACAGAAAGCTATCCTCCGGAAAAAAGAGGTGTCGCCCAGGCTATCTATGGTCTCGGCGTGATCATCGGCCCCACACTGGGCCCTCCGTTGGGTGGTTATATCACCGATAACTATTCCTGGCCTTATATCTTCTACATCAACATCCCTATCGGGGTGATCGCGACCCTGCTGACTTTGCAGTTCGTACGCAGCCCGAAATATGCGGAGAAGAAAGCCATCAATGAAATCGACTTCCTGGGTATTATCTTACTCGCCATCACCGTAGGCTGTCTCCAGTTTGTACTGGAACGCGGCCAGGAAGATGACTGGTTCAACGATCCCACCATCACGCTGTTTTCCGTGATGAGCGCACTGGGACTGTTCTTCTTCATCTGGCGCGAGCTGACGTACAAGAACCCCATCGTGGAACTGCGGGTATTGAAAAACGGTAACCTGCGGGTGGGAACGGTACTCTCGTTTATATTGGGCTTCGGCCTTTACGGCTCCACCTTCATCATCCCGCTGTACACACAAAGTACGCTGGGATGGACCGCCACCCAGTCCGGTATGCTGATGATACCCGCCGCCCTCACCACCGCATTCATGATGCCGATCATCGGTAAACTGCTGGAAAGAGGCGTGCCGCAACAGTACCTCGTGGCTTTAGGTATGTTATTGTTCTTCGTTTATAGCCTGTGGGGATACATGATCATCACACCTGCTGATACCGGTTCGGATGCGTTCTTCTGGATGCTGATCGTCCGCGGGGTAGGCATGGGGCTGCTCTTTATCCCGATCACCACGCTGGCGCTGTCGTCGCTCAAAGGACAGCAGATTGGCCAGGGTGCGGCCTTCACCGGTATGATGCGCCAGCTCGGCGGTTCTTTCGGTGTGGCGTTGATCACCACTTTCATGGCGCGCCAGAACATGGTACACCGTAACGACCTGGTGTCTAAACTGGATACCAACAACCCGGATGTTATCAACCGCGTCAATGGCCTGGCACATAACTTCGCTGCCAAAGGCATGGACGCCGGCACCGCCGTCAGAAGCGGATACAAAGTACTGGACTACAGCATTACCAAACAGGCTGCTGTGATGTCTTATATGGACGTGTTCCTGTACCTCGGGCTCATGTTCCTCATCTGTATCCCGTTTGTACTGATGGTAAGAGCTAAGAAAGCTGCAAAACTGGATCCGTCAGCTATGCACTAACGGTCCCGTTTTTCGACATAAAATATTGTTGCAATAACAGTGTAACAGTTGTAGGTTTAGGTAAATAAGCCCCGATATTCATCGGGGCTTTATCTTTTTTACAACATGCCATCATCACATGAATGAACGATTTCCATTGTGTTTAGGACAGGCAATTCAACCGCCTGAACAACAACGTAGCCAGGCGTCAGCCCCGGAAACCGGAGTACGGCATTTTAAAATTTCATCGCAATTTTTGTAAAGAGGCGTGTGCCGTTAAAGCCCATCTGCACGGCGTCCCAGGGACCGCCTGTTTCGCCGTCGTAAGCCGACAGTTTGGCGCCGGGCACATAACCAAGGTCAGGATGTACATTGAAGATATTGTCTGCACCCAGGAACCAGGTGAACCGGTCTGAAAAGCGGTAGCTGGCATAAAGGTCGGTGACGGCTTTGCCGTTATAGTTGAATTGTTCAGACACCAGGGTGCCGTCTTTGTCCAGCGCTACAAGGGGGCTGATGCCGGTGCCCGCCAGGTTGGGATCGCCGGGCAGTCCTGTGCCTTCTTTGGCCGGATCGCCGGCAAAGCCGTAGCCGAGCAGTACGATTTTACCGAAGTAGGTAACGCGGGCGCCTACACTGACTTTTTTGATACCATATTCTATATTGAAATTGAGTTTGACCGGTGGCGCAGAAGCCAGCACAAAATGTTGTTCCCTTTCGCTGAAAAACTCACCCCGGTGAAGGTAACTGTCATTCAGTTTATCGGGTACGTTGATTTTGTCAATGTTCATGTGTTGGATATTACCGGTAAACAGTATCCTGAGACGGTGGTCTTTTTGCATCCATCTTTTATTGTAGTCTACTACCAGGTCGAGGCCGTAGTTCGTGGTGTTAACCGCGTTGGCGAAGAATTGTGCATTATCAATATGCAGGGCTTTCAACGCATCCTGGAATTCTTTGTCAAGGGTAGCGTCGCTGGCGTTGAACTGGCCGGAGAGCACGATACGGTCTTTTACTTTTACGAGGTAACCATCGACGGTAATGGTGAGCGTTGCAATGGGTTTCAGTGAGAAGCCCAGGCTGGCGTTCAGGGATTTCTCCTGCTTCAGCTCCGGGATACCGGCGGCTTTTGTAATGGGACTGTTGTTCGGCGCAATTTTCACTTCCGTGATGCGGCCGCCCTGAACGTTGGTGAACTGTGAGCTGTAGTTGATCTGTTGCAGGGAGGGAGCGCGGTAACCGGTGCTGACAGAGCCGCGGATGTTGAATCCGCGGGCAGCTTTATAACGGGCGGCCAGTTTGTAGTTGCTGGTAAATCCGAAGTCGTTGTAGTTTTCCAGCCTTACGGCGCCGCCGAGCAGGAATTTCTCGTTAACGTCCCATTCAGCGTCTGCAAAGGCGGCGATATTGGAACGGTCTGCCTTTACCACGTCGGTGGGGCGATACCCGGGAAAGCCCTGTGCACCGGTGGCTTTGTTGAAAGTAGGGTCGTAGTTGGTATAGGAGGCCTCTTCACCGGCATATATGCGGTACTGCTCATAGCGGTATTCTCCACCGATGGCGAGGTTCAGCCCATGGAGCAGGTGTTTGGAGAAGGTGAGGCTGGTCGTGTTCTGCAGGAAGGAGAAACCACCGTCTTCAAAATGGGTGGGCGTGTTGCTGCCAAGAGACGCGTTGAACGTTTTATCACCGAAGAAACGGAAGTTATTTTTGCCGACAGTATTGCTGAAGTCCCATTCCCAGTCGCTGTCGGTAACGCTCTTCACGCCGGTTGTCAGCGACATGTCCTGTATGTGTGTTTGTATGTGCGGATTAAAGATGGTGTCGGCAGCACCGCCGGGCGTGGGAATGCTTTCCATGATGCCCGGATAAAACAGGAGACTGCCGCCGGGGCCCGTGGGAAACCGGTCGGTATGGCCACTGGAAAGGGGATTGAATCCATGAAATGTTCTCGTATAGGCGTATGCGTCAGATGACTTGTAATTATAGCCGCCGAAGGCATAGAAGGAGCTCACACCCTTATCAAACGGGAGTTTGAGATTAAACATGCCTCCGCCGGAAGTGACGGAGCCGTCGCCATGGGCGCGGCGGCCGGTATTGATTGGCAGACCGTTGGTATTGTTGAGGTTAGTGTCCAATACCTGGCGGAAGGTTTTGCCCTGCCTCAGGAAGTTGCCGGAGACTGTGAGCGATCCGCCGTGTTTACCGATGGGTGCACCGTAGGAGACGCCCAGGGTGGCGGTATTGCCATCCAATGCGTGACCGGTGGTGTACTGGCGAAGGTCCCGTTTGAACCAGGTGTTGTATTTGGGATCGTAGTAGGCGGCGTAGCCGGCATCTACCGTCAGTTGTTTGACCGTGGATGTTTTCAGAATGATGTTGATAACGCCGGCGATCGCGTCTGATCCATACTGGGCGGAAGCGCCATCCCGCAGTATTTCCACGCGGTCGATGGCTGATGCCGGGATGGCGTTAAGGTCGGTGCCGGAGTTGCCGCGGCCGCGGGTACCGAATACGGATACAAAAGCTGTTTGGTGCCTTCGTTTCCCGTTGATGAGCACCAGCGTCTGGTCCGGCCCCAGTCCGCGCAGGGTGGCCAGTTCTATCTGGTCGGCGCCATCGCTGCCGCTTTGTTTGTTGTAGTTGAACGAGGGGGCGACGGCGTTAAGCAACGAGGTCAGTTCCATCTTGGCGCTGGGCAGTCCTGCCTGTTGAACGCTGATCACGTCTACCGGTACCGGCGTCTCTGTTTTGGCACGGCCACCGGCACGGGTGCCCACTAAAACAATCTGCGAAAGTTCAGTGGCGGCAGGTGTCAGCTGGATATTAATTTCCGTACGGCCGCTGACGTTAGCGCTCACCGTATTGAAGCCAACGGCGGTGAATTCAAGGCTTCCGCCGGAGGGCACCTCCAGCCGGTAGGTACCGTCGTTGTTGGTGAGTGTGCCTTTGTCGGCAGACCTGATCCTGACGGTGACACCTCCCAGCGGCTGACCGGTAGCAGCATTGGTTACTTTGCCGGTAACAGGCAGATTTTGGCCGGAGACATAGTTGCACAGCAGGATGCCGGTTAAAAGAAACAGGTTTTTGAGGATCATATGAGGGGCTTTCCATTAATTTAAGGAAAAAATCCCATATAACCATTTTTTATTATAGTTTGATGCCTGCTTTCCGGTAAAGGAAACTCATCAGCCATGCCGGACCGATCAGCAAAAATTGCAGGTCTTTGAAGAAGCTGGGCTTGGCGCCTTCGATCTTGTGACCGATAAACTGCCCGATCCAGGCCAGCACAAAGATAATAAGCGCCACCAGCCACACCGGGGAGCCGGTAGCAGCGATCAGCCGCCAGAACCACAGGCAGGCGATGCCGATAACCGTCATGCCCACCGCCAGCGATGCCGACAGCCGCGCATAGTAAATGATCAGCAACACCAGCGCTATCTGCGCCGCGGTAATCACGATGGTGGTGCCTGGCAAGGGAATACGGACCGCATATAAAAAGCCCACAATACTGAAGAATATAGCCGGAACACAAATCCAGTGAATGAGCTTGTTGGTCTCGTTGCGATGACTGGCGCCATAGTCATCCAGCCATTGTTGGATCGTTTTCATGGTGGAAGCAGTTTACTCTTTACTAATATAATTTATTTGCCGGTGATTATCACCTGCTTCATCCCCGTGCGCCCGAAAAATGTCGGGAAGTACATCAGCGACGCTTTGGCGGGATTGAGATGATAGGTACCGCTATAACGCGGCATCAGCGATACGGTAAACGTATGTTTTCCTTTGGGGAGATGCCCGCAGAAAATGCTGACCTTCTGTTTGAAGTGCTCGCGATGTACCTCGCCATGGGCATAGGACTGCGCTTTGGCGGCGTAGGAGCACCCTGCCGGGATAGGTATTTCTATCATCACATAATCAGCATCGGCGGCTACGGTAACGTCTGCACGTAGCTCAGCGAAAGTGCCTGCAACAAGCCGTGACAGCGGTTGCCCGCCGGACTCGAGGCTGCTCTGTACGGTGAATTGCCGGGAGACAGCTTCCGGCGCCGCGTTCCAGTGCTCCTGCGTAGCACTAAAATACACTGTAGCATTACCTTGCCTGCCAATCTGCAACGGTTGCGTTGTCCGGATAACCGTGTCGAAGGGGAACTGCGTAATGCTGTGGCCATTGAGGGTAAGCGTTGCCGTTAGTGGCTGCGCTTTTTGCAGCAGGTCCGGTAAAATAGTTTCAAGAATGGTGGCCGCCTCATAGGTGTTGCGCCAGCTGCCGCCATAGCGCCGTTCGAGCAGCCAGTCCCGGATACCGGCCAGCGTGGCTTCCTGTCCGGACTGTTGCCGCAGTATTTTGTACACCAGCAGTGTGTACTGCACATTGTTACTATGCAGCTGCAGGCTTTCTTCGCCCCAGTAAGGATTGCCCATCATGCTGCGTTGACTGTGCTGAAGCAGTGATGCGGTGTTAACAGTCTCGCCGGCGCGTTGCAGGATATACATTTTCCGGGCTTTGTCATATGCTGTGACTGCCGGCAACGTATCCAGGCAGCGTCGGTAGTCTATTTTAGCGCCCAGCTGCTGCAGGGTTTCCACGATGGTGAGTTTATCACCACCGGGCGACTTCAGCAGCAGTTGCTGGTAATCGAGGAAATCCTGTTTGTTGACCGGCGCGGTATATCCTGCCCGCTCCGCCATCAGCAGGGCAGAGGCCACATGTTTGGTGATCCAGGGTAAGGGTTCGCTTTTGCCCCACCAGCCCCAGCCGCCGAGGTACTGGTTACCGGCAAGCGCACGAAGCAGTTGTCTGAGCAGCTTCTCTCCACGGAACTCCTGCTGCTCATAGGTGCATAACTGTTTCTCCTGTAATACGGCGATGAGTTTGCTGGCCATTTGTTCATTACAGCTGTACTCATATCCTTTTAAGCGGGTGATTTCCGTGTGTATGACGGGCAGCAGGCTGCTGCTGGCATACACTTTAACAGCGCCGGTATCCGTTACCGGTACCCTGAAAGTGGTATCGGTACGCAGCGGGAGGAAGACGCCCGTCGTTTCGGTGACACCTTGGCGGAACAGGGGAATAGCGCGGCGCTCGCCGTCCATGAAGCTCTCGCGGTGGATCGTGAATTTCAGCGCGAGACTGTCGCCCCGCTGCGGGGCTGCTATCGTCACGGTGTCGAGGTGACTGTTCCGCACGCCGGCAGTGCCCTGCAGCAATAACTTATCATCTGCATAAAACCGCCTCTCCAGCGTAACGCTGTCCGGCGTATAGTTGAGTATTTTTCCCAGCGCCTGCAGCGTGTCGCCGGCAACTGCAAAAGCGGGCAGCGCAAGGTTGGTGGCCAGCGGCTGGAAAGATTTGATACTGGTGGTGGCGGAACCCGATAGCTTACGTTCAGCCATAGCGATGGCAAACGTTCTCCAGTTGGTGATGTCATCCGGGAAAGTGACATCAAAAGACGCTTCGCCATTTTCGTTGGTACGTAACCGTGGCTGCCAGAAAGCATCGTCGCGGAAACGCTGCCGCAGGTTGTTGCCTGCCGGTGGCTGCGCCCGCCCGCCGGCCGACACGATAATAATGGCGCCATTGGCCGCCCGGGCGCCGTAAACACCGGTAGCTGCATCGCCTTTCAGAACGTTAATGCTGCCAATGGTGGCAGGATCGATAGTCTCCAGCAAACCATCATAGACCTTTCCATCTACAATGATCAGCGGGCCTGTATTGCCGATAAATCCCATTCCACGAACAGTTATACCTGCAACGGCGCCGGCAAGGTTTCTCTTCCCGCTCATCCCCATGCCGGTAACAACGACTTCCTGCAACGAAGCTTTATTGGCCGTTAGCTTGATTTGAAGGAATTCCTGTTGGTTCAGGTTGACTTCTTCGGAATTGAATCCTACCATATACACTTTCAGCGTGCCGTATTCGGTAACCTTCATCCGAAAGCGGCCGTTAGCGTCTGTAGCGGTACCAAAACCGGTGTTTTTGAGCTGGATGCTGACACCTGCGAGAGGTTTGTCGTCTTCATCGGTCACCACGCCTTCGATCGTTTTCACAAGGGTGGCGGCATCGAGGTATTGGTCGTTGAAAGCACTGCTGAAAGTAGTTTGACCGGTATAGTAGCGTTGCCGGTTGGTATCTGTGACATACTCCCATATCTCTGCCGCCAGGCCCCGGCTTACTTTGTCCGCAGGCAGCACGGGGACTTGGCCGCTCAGTTGATATACGGTAGTGCCATGATCGCGGACACAGAGGCTGTCTATCAACTGGTAACGATTGTTGCGCAGCAGGACCAGCAGCCGGTACCAGCCGCTGTCCAGCTCCCCGAAGTCAAATGAACCGGAAGACTGGATACGGTAAAAGGATGGGTCCTGGTAACGGTACAGGAAAACCTGTTTAACATTTTCCTGGCGGTAGCTGGTGTCCGGAGAGAATTGCAGCCGGCCCCTGCCGTTTTTTCGGTTGTTTTGAGGGCTGTTTAACGTATAATCAAGCCGGGTGTTTTCCTGGTGTTCCCGGAATAAACTGTCTATGATTTGCGGATTGAGCGCGTTCTCGAACAACGGGAATTCATAAAAGCCGTAGTCTGCATGTATTTGATTGAATTTTTCCGGGAAGGTCGCTTTATACTGAAAGGTGTCTTTTACAACGGAAAGCAGGCCTCCGCTGGCGGGTGTAAAGGACTGAGCGTACAAGCCGCGGGCGTGCAAGGTTGCGGGCCGCGGTTCCAGCGGCCAGGCGGAAAAGCTGCGGCCTTCCCGGCGAAGCATGGCCAGCAGGCGGTCGTCCTGCTGAATGTAAGAATAAACAGGCAGGGCCACAGGCTGGAAGAAACGGACGAAATAAGGTTGTAATTCGCTCTTTTCTGTTTTGGAAAACGTGCGCGAGAGCCCGCGTACCTGCACGTTGGGTTGCTTATTGGCAATGTTGATGTTCAGGAACGTCTTACGGCCTGCGGTTACATACACACTGTCAGCCGTCACCAGGTTAACGGCCGTGCGTAAACGCAGCTGATGGTACCCTGGTGCCACAGGGAAACTGTAGTTGGGCTTCAGATCTGCATATTCCAGGTAAGCAGGTTTCCCGTCAATCCACAGGTAAATGATTTTTTGTGGTGCGCCGTTGATCGTAATGAACGGCGCCAGCTGTGTTACGTTACCGGCTATCGGCTCTGTTATGCTGCTGATACCTTTTGGCTGGATGAACTGATAATAAACGCTGGTGTCCAGCGCCAGTCGTTGTCCCCAGCGTTCATGGCTATACGTTTCTGAAGCGTTGCCTATATCGGTTTTATCGTTACGGTAGCTGACGCCGGGAAGCCGCCGCGCCCTTAATTTTCCATAGTAAGGAACAAAAGGAAGGTTGAAGTCGCCAAACTTACTGGTAGCTGCATAGGAAGTGACGTCGGCATCCGGTACAGGCTTTCCTTCCACGTCTTTAACGGAAACGGTTAAACGGGACATCTGTCCGGGGAATACGGTCAACGGTGCATCGATGTTTACCTGCAACAGCTTGTCGGCATAGGGGGCGGAGAGCTTGCCGTACATCACAGCGTCACTGCTGATATACTGCCAGGAAACTGTATAGTCGTTGAGGGTATTCGCCTTTATTTTGCGGTCAAGATTACCCTGATGATACCCTCGTTCTACTATTTTTTTACCGGCATAGATAGTATACCAGAAAGGGAGATGACTGGGGTTGGACAGCTGCAGGAAAACAGAATCCCGCGTGCGGTGGGCGATACCGGAGATCTTATTCAAAGAAGTGGGTGTATAGCGATTGTTTGCTTTGTCGGTCTTCACCACATACGAGCCGGCAAACGGATGCATGGGTATTTTGGCGGGCAGACTGATACGGGTGTTTTGCATCTGTTCGCCGTCAGCCATCAGCAGTATCAGTTGTCCTTCGTCCGGTACGGATTTACCCGAAATGAGGCTGCTGATCTCCAGGCTGTCTGCCTGTTCTTTAAAGCTGATTTCTTCCGTGGGATAATTATAGGACTGCGAGAGCCGCTGCCACTGGCTTTCGTTGCTGGCGCTCAGAAACTGGCAATGGATAGCGTATCCTATACTGGCGGCGGGGAAAATGCTGTCGGGCAGCGTCACCTTTGTTTCCCCGGTGGGCTCCAGCGGTACTTCATACAGCCAGAGGGTGTCCGGGATAAATACCATCGGCTGATATGTACGTTGCACATGGCTTCGTACCACGCTTATTTTTACGCGTCCGTCCAGCACAGGCAGGTTATTTTCATCCGTGGCCTTGAGATAAACTGCCATCGGGGTACCCCTGGTGTGCCGGGATTGGTCTGTCCGCGCGCTAAAGGTAACGGTGCCCAGTTCATATTCTTCATACCCGAATTTCTCCCGGAGCATGACCTGCTGTTTACTGCGGCGGGGGCGTTCATTGTCATCATCTTCTTCTGCATCCGCGCGGCGGGGTTTATTCCTGCCGCCCTCCAGGGTCAGCTGGTAATCGTCGTCCAGTTCCAGGTCCAGGCTGTCGTGCAGCACAAAAGAATATTCGAAGGCGCCGGGGCGGTAGGGGTGCAGCTGCGAAAGTATTGTATCGATGTCCGGATCGTTGTATGTCTCGCTGAGGCGCAACCATGCCGGCGTGTTTACGGGCCGGCCTTTACGGTCGCGGATAAACGCTTTGAGCTTTACGGTGTCTCCGGGTTTGAACTTCGGTTTGTTCAGCGCCAGGTAACCGGAATAGTTGTGCCGGGATGGCCGGTGGTGATAACGGAGGCGTGTGAACAGCCTGCGAAAGGAGAAGGGGCGTCTGTAGGAAAAAGTTTCCCGTTCTAACCGGAACAGGTTGTTCAGGTTATCATGTCGTACTTCGAGCAGGCCTGACCGTTTGCCATGCCCGAGCGGGTAGGTTTGGCTGGCGGTATCGAAAGGGCAGTAGCGGCCGCGGAATTTCACGATGGCGCCGGTAACGATGCGGCCCTGCAGATCGTGTACCACCACTGCAGGATGAGTTCCGTTGGGGATGAATTTATAACGGATATTTTCTATGGTGTGATAGCTGTATTTTACGCGTGACTGTTGCGCATATACTTCCAGGTAGTGGCCGGGAGGAAGGCTGTCGGGAAGGCCCTTGTTTGCCGGGAAAGTGGCGACGGGCGGGTTTAACAGCGCATCGCGGTAATCCTTGCTGCGTAGCCGGCCTTTCCGGAAGATCTCGCGGGCTTCGTAATTCGTCACCTTATACAGGTGGTGCAGGGGACTGTGTTGAGGGCTGCTGGTCAGTTGGCTGAACCCGTGGGTGATCACGCTAAAGCAGCATAGCAGTAACAACGATATCCGTTTCAAGGCAGAGGGTATTTTTATGGGTTATTATTTAAGTTAACAATTATCTCTAACTTCCCGGCAAAATCTTATTGAAGTATGGAAACCATTGGATTTATCGGGGCCGGTAACCTGGGTACACCGATCGTGACCAACCTGTTACAGGCTGGCTATAAGGTAAAGATATATAATCGTACCCGTGAGAAAGCGCAGCCGTTGGAGGCGCTGGGGGCGGAGCTGGTGAGCAGCCCTGCGGCGGCTGCCGTACCGGGCGGTATTGTTATGAGCCTGGTGGCCGATGATAAGGCGGTAGAGAGCGTAGCGGGTGATGAGCTGATGCAGGCGCTCGGCCATGGCGGTATCCATGTGTCGATGAGTACTATCTCACCGGATACCTCGCGTATACTGGCAGCGCATCATCAGAAGATGGGCGTCACTTATGTGGCGGCGCCGGTATTTGCCCGTCCGGAAGCGGCAGCGGCGAAAATCGGCAATGCGGTCATCTCCGGCCCCGCTGATGCCAAAGAAAGGATTAAACCCTTGCTGCAAGCCGGCTTTGCCAAAAATATTTTCGACCTGGGAGAAGATGTGGGCAGTGCCAACGTGCTGAAGCTGATGGGTAACTTTATGATTGCAGGGGCTATTGAAATGATGGCTGAAGCTTTTGCGCTGGCAGAGAAAAACGGGGTGGATTCCAAAGTGGCTTATGAGATGCTGACGACTACCTTGTTCGCAGCTCCTATTTTCCGCGGATATGGCGCAATGGTGGTGGACCGCAAGTATGTAGGCAATCCGGCGTTCAGTGCCGCGCTGGGATTGAAAGATATGAATCTGGTGCTGCAAACGGCCACCCGGTCGCATACGCCAATGCCGCTGGCTCAACTGGTGCAGTCGCGCCTGATGACGGTGGTGGCGCGGGACGTAAAGGAGGCCGACTGGACCGCTCTGGCCATGGGAGCACTGGAAGACGCCGGCCTGAAAGGTTAATTTTTGCTGGCGGCAGCGAGTTCTTTCGCCTGGCGGGCTTCCTGCCGGTGCATTTCGCCCCAGCTGCACATATGTTCCAATAAACTTTCGAGTGACCGTCCCAGTGGAGTCAGTTCATATTCCACGCGGGGCGGTACTTCCGGGTAAACGATCCGTTTTATCAGCTGATCGTTCTCCAGCTCTCTCAACTGTAACACCAGCACTCTTTCGGATATGCCGGAGATAGATTTTTTCAGTTCGTGATAGCGCATTTTACCTTCGAGCAGGCGCCAGAGGATGCTGGGCTTCCAGCGTCCGCCGATGACCGACAAGGTATGGGCTGTTTGGCATAAGCCGTTGAGTATCCGCTCGTTAATCGCATTGGTGGAGTTTTCTTTCCGCATAGATACCATTTTGTTCCGGCTATAAATATACGACTTCAGGGAACGCTAACCCACAGGATAGTGCTATCCTGCCGGTAACCCATCAGCAAACATTCCTGATTATCTATACGTTTGTATATCATAAAACTGTTCACTATGAAAATTGTTCCTCTGTTGGGGCGTATCCTGTTTGCGCTCATCTTTGTCATGTCAGGTATCAATCATGTGGGAGGCGCCGGCGCCGATTATGCAGCGGCTTCCGGTGTGCCGGCGGCCAATATTATGGTGCGGCTGGCAGGTCTGCTCGCTTTGGTGGGAGGCCTGAGCATATTGCTTGGGTATAAAGCCAGAATCGGCGCGTGGCTGGTGGTGATCTTCCTCATTCCTGTCACTTTTGCGATGCATAAATTCTGGGGTATCCCTGATCAGATGGCGGCGCAGATGCAGATGGCCATGTTTATGAAAAATGTGGCGCTGATAGGCGGCGCTTTGTTCATCGCTTATTTTGGGGCCGGGCCACTCAGTGTAGATAACAAGTCCTGATAAAAAGCAAGGCTGTCTCTCTGGGGAGACAGCCTTTTTACATCAGGGTAACATGAATGGTGAAAGTGGTATAGGGATGATAGTTTTATTTGCTCTCAGCATCGGCGGAAGGAGAAGCAGGTGATATGTTTTGTTTGTTGGCAATTTCTTCCAGCAGTTTCAGTCCGAGCAGCCCGCTGATAGGACCGTTGGCGCCTTCGCCGCTGCCACCGATCAATACATCCGGCATGATACGGATATGCTGACTGCCAATGGCTTCCATTACTTTCAACCGGGTGAAGTTTTCACCACCCATTGCTTCCACGGCGAGCTTATAGGATTCAGCGCTGGACTGGCCGATGGCCAGGATTTTCT
This sequence comes from Chitinophaga oryzae, assembly GCF_012516375.2. Classification (NCBI taxonomy): domain Bacteria; kingdom Pseudomonadati; phylum Bacteroidota; class Chitinophagia; order Chitinophagales; family Chitinophagaceae; genus Chitinophaga; species Chitinophaga oryzae. The sequence goes on along the minus strand of NZ_CP051204.2, from coordinate 5,752,931 downwards.
CCGCTTCCGCTTTACCGGTAAGGGATATTTTCTCCGCTTCCGCTTTCGCGGTCCATTCGGTGCGGTCCGCGTCTGCTCTGGCTAACAGCCTTACTTTCTCTGCTTCACCGCTGGCCAGCAGTTTCATCCGGTCACTTTCCGCGTTGGCCTGGAGGCGCACGCTGTTGGCGTCACCGGTGGCTTTTTTCACAGAGGCGTCCGCAATTCTTTCGGCGATCAGTACGCCCTGATCGGCTTTCACGATTTCTTTCTGCATTTCTGCCACGGCGGTTTCTTTTTCGAGTGACTGGCGCGTTTCCTGTGCCTGGCGCTGTGTTTCGTAGGTCACTTTTTGTTCTTCCGCTATCTTACGGTCTGTCAGTGTCTTCATCAGGCTTTCCGGCGGTACGATGTCACCGATCAGCGTATCTACGCCGAAAACGTTGTACTGGTCCAGTACGTGGCCGATGTGTTCTTTCGCCGCGTTCTGTCTTTCTTTACGGCTGGTGAGGAAGCTGATCACATCGGAGCCTTGCGCCGAGTTGCGGAAGTAGTTGCCGATGGTCGGTTCCAGCACCTGTGTCACAAGATTGCTCATGTTACCAAAACGGGCAATTACTTTCGGCGCTTCGGTAGTGGGGATGTGAATGATCTGCGATACGTCGAGATTGAAGGTAAAGCCGTCCTTGCTGCGCACAGTGATGGTGGACAGGTTTTTGTCGAGCTGGTGCGCTTCACTTCTGGCGGAGGCCCAGTTGAGCACGAGGTTGGTCGTAGGCACCAGTTCCACTTTCATGATGTAGGGGTTGATGGGGTACTTACCCGGACCTAACGGTTCCGCCCATACGCCTTTCGATCCTTTGGCGACAATGTTGCCATGTTTAAACTCTACGCCGCTGATGTCTTCGCCGTCATTACCGACGAAGGAGATGACAACGCCTACGTGGCCGATGGCTATTTCCGTCATGCGAACGATTTCCATTTTAGCGAACCAGGGGTTGATAAAATAGGAACCAGCGAGGATGACCTGTTCCTGCAAACCTTTGTAGCCACCTTTCAGGAGGAATGCGTCCACATCCTGGAAGTTGTTGTGTTCCGGGATGGTTTTACCTGCAATGGAGCCTGTCTCGATGGCCTGGCCTTCGAGGGTGGTGATGACGCCGACTGCATTTTCCGGGATAGAAATCATATCGGTAACCTCCAGTTCAAACAGGAAGGTGTTGATACGGTAAGAACCGGGGGTGATGATCGCGGTCTGCCGGCCTTTACAGCCGCCGTTTTCCAGGAAAGCCACTGCGTCCTGGAAAGTGTCGCAGTTCACTTTGCGGGCGAGGATAGCGCCGGTGGGAAGCTCTGCACCGCCTTTCGCCAGCACCAGTCCTATTTTACCGGTGGGGATAATGGTGAAGGGCTGAAAAGTGACGGCATACTGCCATACCCATTTCCAGAAATATACGCCGGGAGCCAGCGTCTGGGCCTGGAAACCGGCTTCGCCGCGGGTAGCCAGGATGCGCCCTTCCGGCAGTTCCTGTTTGCCCAAAAGCACGAATTTTTTTGTGACCAGGCCGATACGGTCTTCCGGTACAATTACAACGCCGAAGAATATACGAAGAATGACTTTGTACATGATCAGGCATAGAATAGGCAGGCCGATGAGCAATGCCCATTTCAAGACAGGGGTGTTTTCCATTGTTGTTGGTATTAGAGGTTCTGTTATAAGCGCATGAAGGTTGCGGACAAGGCATGACGGTACGGTAGCTGAACAGGTGATACTGTTGCGCAGCAATCCTTAAATGGCAATGTTGAACGCCGGTTTACAGCCGATAGTTTGCCCGTAAATAGATCAGCAGGCCGGGGGAGAAGTGTTGAAGTTGGTAGCGATATAAGCTGTCAGGTTAATACTGAACAGGGAGTGACGACGGTTCATCGTTGTTGTTAATTGAGGTGTAAAAATGGATATAATTTTTCATCCGTCAAAATGCCCTGTTGATCAGCGATTTGGGAGATTGATGAAATGATGGATGCAGCGGCCTGGTTATTTGGGCCGTTGCAAAAAAGAATGATTTTATTGAATAAATTTTCAAAAAAGAGGGGAGAAATATTTTTTTCCCTTATTTACTGCGGGTTACAGCGGATCACCTTTCCACATATATTAAGGAGTACCTGTTGGACCGGAAAGTTTTTTTCGATGGTTCAGGAAGGTGGTTCGCCGGTAATGAAACAGGATGCCCAAGGACAGGAACACTATCCTTTAATGGACAGTAAGTGTATCAAAAACGTACATTTGTATTTTTTTATATATTCACAATACGTTGATTTTTAAATAAATGACTAAATGGCATTTTTCTTGGCGCCTTTGCGCACGCTCATGCTCAACGTTTAATGTTACCGCAATTATGTTTAAAAATTACCTGAAAACCGCCTGGCAGAATTTACGCTGCCATAAATCATACGTGACGATCAACACCATCGGGTTAGCTGTCGGCATTGCCGCATGCCTGCTCATTTTTATATTGGTCCGGTATCAGACGAGCTTTGATGATTTTCATAAAAACAAGGAACGTATTTACAGGGTGGCGGGAGTAACCCAAACGCCGGAAGGAATTAATTACACGCAGGGCAGCGCTTTCCCGCTGGCCGACGGCCTGCGCCTGGACTGCCCGCAGCTGGAGCAGGCAGGCCGTATCTATGGACGGAAAGACAAGCTGATCACGTTACCGGATGCGAAGGTAACGGCGGCACAGAAGAAGTTTAAGGAAACCATTTTTTTTGCAGAGCCGGAGGTGTTCAATATTTTCAATTTCCCCTTTCTGGCAGGCGATGCAAAGACAGCCCTGTCAGCGCCCAATACGGCGGTCCTCACCCAGGAAACGGCCGAAAAATATTTTGGAGACTGGCATGCCGCCATCGGCCGGTTCATCAAGTATGATAATGACCAGGTTTTTAAGGTCACCGGTATCCTGAAAAATATACCTCCCAATACCGATTTTCCCCTGCGGGTGGTGTTTTCATTCAAGAATGCGCGGAACGAGGATATTTCTGCAGATTGGATAAGCCAGGACGGCTCCTTAAACACTTTTATCCTGCTTCCAAAGCACCTGTCGGCGGCGCAGTTTGACAACGATCTTAAAAATCTGGTAAAGAAATACACGCCTCCCGGGTACGCTAACCAGGGTTATGCCTTACAGCCATTAAGCGATATTCACTATAACAGCAGGTATGGGACCTATAGCGGTAATACCTTCAGCAGGGAACTGATCACGGCCTTGAGTTTGATAGGTTTGTTCCTGTTGGTGATTGCCTGCATTAACTTCATTAATTTGTCTACCGCGCAGGCCGTGAACCGTTCCAAAGAAGTGGGCGTGCGAAAGGTGCTGGGCGGCAGCAGGGGGCAGTTGATCACGCAGTTTTTATGTGAAACTTTTTTAATTACACTGCTTTCGGTGGTCATGGCTGTCCTGATCGCGTTTGTCACGTTGCCGTTGCTGAACGATCTTCTGCAAACGCCCCTCAGCATACAATTCAGCTGGCCATTGCTGGCTTTTTTAGGTGGCATCCTCATAGCGGTTACCTTGCTGTCTGGCTTCTATCCGGCGATTGTCTTGTCCGGATTTAATCCTATCACCGTGCTGAAGAGCAGGCTGACAGACAGGATCGTGGGCGGGCTTTCGATGAGAAGAGGGTTGGTCGTATTTCAGTTTGCGATTGCGCAGGCTTTAATCATCGGCACTTTCATTGTGGTGAATCAAATGGATTTTTTCCGGAACGCGGATACGGGCTTTGATAAGGAAGCTATCGTCATGGTGCCTCTTGGAAACGATACCGCACGTAACACAAAAATGCAGTCGTTGAAAACGCAATTGCAGCAGATGGCCGGTGTGAAAAACGTTAGTTTAAGTGCGTTTAGCCCGATGGACGGCGCGAGCTGGCAAAGCGATTTCAGGTTTGACAATGCTGTAAAGAAACCAGGTTTCCTGGCTGACCTTAAATGGGCGGATGCGGATTATTTTAAAACGTATAATATGCAGTTCGTGGCAGGGATGCCGTATCGGGAGGCGGATACAGTCAACGGATTTGTGGTCAATGAAATGATGGTGAAGAAACTGGGTTTTAAGAGTCCGGAAGAGATCATCGGTAAGAAAATAGATTTTTGGGATGGAAACATCACGGCGCCTGTTGTTGGCGTGGTAAAAGATTTTAACGGCCAGTCGCTGAAAGATAAAATGCTGCCTACCGTGCTGGGAGCGAACAAAATGATATACCGCCTGATCAACATTAAAATGGAGCCCCAGTACGCCAGGCAGACGTTGGCAGCTGTAGAACGGATCTGGAACGAGGCTTATCCTGATTTAATGTATGAATACGAGTTCCTGGATGAAAAGATGGCCAGCTTTTATAAACAGGAAGGCCAGCTTTCGCAACTGTATAAAATATTTGCCGCTGTCGCCATATTTATTTCCTGTCTTGGCCTGTATGGTTTTGTATCCTTTATGGCGGTGCAGCGTACCAAAGAGGTGGGTATCAGGAAAGTGCTGGGCGCTTCCGTTGCTAATATTGTTTATTTGTTCTCCAAAGAATTTACGCTGCTGATCGGTATTGCGTTTTTAATAGCGGCGCCGCTGGCTTATTATTTCATGCAGCATTGGTTACAGAATTTTGCTTACAGGATCAACATCGGTGTTGGAACATTCTTGCTGACCATTCTGAGTGCGGAAGTGATTGCCTGGCTGACGGTAGGGTACCAGGCGATAAAGGCCGCGGTGGCCAATCCGGTGAAAAGTTTGAAAGCGGAGTGATACTACTGGTCCGGTAAAGTAAACGGGAAAAATCCGTCACCGGGATTTTTATCGTTAGGCATCCAAACAATCTGGTTAAAAAAAGTACAGACTGCGATGACGGACCGTGGCTAATTCATATGGACTTACTGCTATACAAAAAAGTGCGCCGTTATCGTACATGTATGTATGCCGGAGAATAAATGTCATCTTAGCAACAAGGCAGATCGTATATGGGGCTGGTTGTTGCCAGGCGGCGTGGCATGGCTGAGGGAAAGACCTCGTTATCCACTCCAGCTATATTTTTCTTTTTGCGTTATCAAAAAAGACACTATATTGGGTTCTATATTTTTTCTTTGCTAAAACGATTTATTTGACATTGTCAACCAAACAATCTTATATTTGTCGAAGCTAAAACGATTTAGCCTATTTGTATATTTAAAACTGTTTATGAAAAATTCCATGGCATTAGGAATTGATATCGGCGGTTCCCATATCACAGCTGCATTGGTGGACCTGGAGGCAAGAACAATTGATACCCATTCCTGGCACCGGACGCGCGTGAACTCACAGGGCAGCGCGCCGGAAATAATTGACGCATGGGCGGTAGTGATCAATGACGCTTTCAGGGACATGCCTGCTGACAGCCGTTATATCGGTATTGGCATGCCGGGCCCCTTCGACTATGAGCTGGGGATCAGCAGGATGAAAGACCAGCATAAATATGATGCGCTCTACGATCTCAACGTGAAAAATATGCTGGCGGCCAAACTGGAGCTGGACCCCTCAAGGATCCGTTTTATCAACGATGCCGGCTGCTTCCTGCAGGGAGAAGTATTTAGCGGCGCAGGCCGCAATTACCAGCATGTGATCGGTCTTACCCTCGGAACCGGCCTTGGTTCCGCCACTTTCCACGGTGGCCTGGCACAGGATGCCGACCGCTGGTGCACGCCCTTCCGCGACGGTATCGCAGAAGACTACCTGTCCACCCGCTGGTTCGTGAAAAGATACCAGGAACTGACCGGTAAAACAGTAAAAGATGTCAAGGAACTGACGACGTATATTAATACCGACCCTGTGGTACAACAGGTGTTCGATGAGTTCGCCCACAACCTGGCGGATTTCCTGGCCGGCTTCATCCGGGAGGAATCACCGGAAGCTATCGTGATCGGCGGTAACATCGCCCAGGCTTCGGAACTGTTTTTTCCCGCCGCTGTAAGGGAACTGGCACGGCGCAACTATCATATGCCGCTGCTGGTCGCCTCCCTCGGTGAACAAGCCGCCATCCTCGGCGCCGCCAGTATCTGGCACGAATAATCATCTCACATACGGAAAGCAGGAGAGGGCTGATACCACCTCCTGCAAACGATCTCCGGACGGTAGGCAGCGGAGAGGTAAAAATACCCTTTCCGCAGGCAATAAGTGTATCTGATACGCTTTGTAGCAGGGCGTCTGCGTAAATTTCGCCCGAAAGGCTATAAAAAATAATGCGGGCTTTTTTATCTCCCGGAACCAGATAAAAAAAGCCGGCGCGGAGACAGTCATCTCCGCGCCGGGCTTCATTTTGCTTTATACTCTTCCTCACCGGCCACGTCCTGCGGCCGAAGGCTCCCTTTTGCCGCTTATCACTATTTTCCGCCGCTCCGCTTGCAATTGCCCCCCCGACTTTCTATCTTACCTCACATCAACCAGGGACTTGTTTTTACAGTGAATAATATACAGTGAACTAACGGAGATCAATACACGTATTCAATCAAACATATATATGGCAAAACAAAACAGCGATTCAAGGCGGGCGTTCCTTAAAAATTCCCTGGGAGCGCTTGCTGCATTCACGATTGTTCCAAGGCACGTGCTGGGACGCGGCTACCTGGCGCCCAGCGATCAGCTGACCAAAGCGGTGATCGGCACCGGCGGCATGGGCCGCGGCCACTTCGGCTACGCCGGCACCCGCGTGGTAGCGATCTGCGACGTGGACCGCAATCACCTCAAACTGGCCATGGACCAGCTCGGCGATAAAGGCGTTAAAACTTTCTCCGACTACCGTGAAGTCATCACCCTCCCCGAAGTAGACATCGTGCATGTTGCCACCCCGCCGCACTGGCACGGTATTATCGCCGCCGATGCCGCCCGCGCCGGCAAAGATATCTGGTGTGAAAAACCTATGACGGCCACCATCGGCGAAGGCAAACGCCTCGTGGAAGCGGTACAGCAACATGGCCGTATCTTCCGTCTCAATACATGGTTCCGCTTTGAAGACCGCTTCTATGGCATGGGGACCACTGTCAAACCAATCAAAAAACTGGTGGAAAGCGGCCTGCTCGGCTGGCCCCTGAAAGTCACCGTCAGCAAACATACCGGGTTCGACTGGAAATTCTTCTGGGTAGGTAAAACCAACCTCGAAACCATGACCGTTCCCAAAGAACTGGACTACGACATGTGGCTCGGTCCCGCTCCGTTCCGCCCCTACAACGCCCATCGTGTGCACCAGACCTTCCGCGGCTACTGGGACTATGATGGCGGCGGCCTCGGTGATATGGGCCAGCACTACCTCGATCCCATACAATATTTCCTCGGTAAAGATGATACCAGCCCGGTAAGCGTGGAAGTGGACGCTCCTCAGCAACACCCCGACGCGGTAGGCACCTGGAGAAGGATCGTCTACACCTACGCCGACGGATGCCAGATCATCCTCGACGGCGAAGGCAAAGATGAAAAAGCCGCCTACATCGAAGGACCCAAAGGCAAACTGTATCCCGGCTTCAAATCCGATATACCGGACCTGGAGAAAAAACTCGCTGCCTTCCCCGACCCGCTGCCGCAACAAACCGATTTTGTGGATGCCGTGAAAAACAGGAAAAAATTTGCGCTCAACGAAGAAAACGGTCACCGCTCCTGCACCCTCGTGAACATGGGCAAAATAGCGCTTCGCCTGAACCGCTCCCTCAAATTTGACCCGGTCAAACAGGAGTTCATCGACGACGCCGGCGCCAATGCCCAGATATTCCAGCCCATGCGCGGCCCCTGGACCATTTAGGCATTTGGTCATTTGGGTATTTGGTTATTTTAATATTTAAATAACCAAATGGCCAATAACCCAATAACCAAATGACTAAATAACCAAATGCAAATGACCAAATAACCAAATGAAATGATTACATGAAAAAGATCGCATACATACTTACCGCACTGCTGGTTGGCTGGAACAGCCTGGCCATCGCTCAGGGCCCGTCAGACCAGCGCGCGTTCAATACCAAAATCGCCGATGTGCTGGCCCTTATGCCCGCTCCCAATAAAGGACAGTTCAATACCAATATGGAAGCCATCAGCGCCCTCGGCGAAGATGGCGTGGTAACCATCGCCGGTATGCTGGTCCCTGAAGGGAAAGGTGATAACACCCAGCTGCAATACGCTCTCGCCGGTTACGCTTATTACGTAACGCAACCGGGCAAGGAAGCCAAACGCAAAGAAGCAGCCGCCGCTTTCTGCAAAGCCATCTCCAAAGCGACCGATCCGGAAAATAAAGTCTTCCTGCTCACCCAGCTGCAGACAACCGGCGACAACGACGCTGTCAGCACGCTGCAACCGCTGCTGTCGGCAGACCGCTTCTGCGACCCCGCAGCCCGCGTACTGATTAAAATCAATACCCCGACGGCACAAAAAGCATTACTCGACGGCCTCGCCGGCGCTAACGCGGCTAACCGCATCACCCTCACAGAAGCATTGGGAGATGCCCGTTATGCTGCTGCCGTACCCGCCATCACCGCACAGCTGAACAACAGCGATAAAAAACTGGTAAAGGTGTCTCAGTATGCCCTCGCCCGGATCGCAGATCCTGCTTCAGCTAAAGCGCTCGGCGACGCCGCCGCCAAAGCAGGTTACACCTACGATGTGACCGACGCTGCTTCGTCTTATCTCTATTATGCCGGTCAACTGGCGGCCAACGGCAACAAAGCCGCTGCGCAAAAAATAGGAGAGTCCCTGGTGAAACAATGCACCGCCGATGCACAGGTACATACCCGCACCGCCGGCCTCAAACTGCTGGTGGACATCCTCGGTGAAAAAAGCCAGCCCTGGATCAACCAGGCTGTCGCCGGTAAAAACAACGAATACCGCGATGCGGCCCTGAAATTCGCTGCTCCCTTCGCCAATGCTGCTGCACTCAACTGGCAGGCGCAACTGAAGAAAGGATCTGACAATACTAAAGCGGCGATCATCACCATGCTGGGAGATAACAAGGTAAACGCCGCGCTGCCGGCTATTACCGCCCTCACCAAAAACAGCAACGATGTGGTGCGCCTGGCAGCTATCGCTGCTGCCGCCCGTATCGGTGGCGCTTCTACACTGCCCGCACTGCTGGGCATCATGAAAACAGGTTCCGCTGCTGATATCGACGCAGTGAAAAAAGCCCTGCGACTGATCCCCGGTGAGGAAGTAACACAACAGGCCGGCGCCGCCCTGGCCACCATGCCTGCCCCGGCACAGACAGCCCTGCTCGAAGTGCTCGCCGCCCGCAAAGCTGACAGCCGCGTAAACGACGTGCTGCCGCTGGCTGCCAGCAGCAATGCTGACGTGAAAGCCGCCGCTTTTGCCGCCCTGAAAGATGTGGCCGGCAAAAACAACCTGCCTGCCCTGTTCTCCCTGCTCAACAACGCTTCCGCACCGCAGGAAATCAGCAACATCCAGACTGCCCTCATCAACGCGGGCGCTACCAGCGCCGATGTGATGGCCCAGATGAAACAGGCGCCCGCCGCCAACCAGTCCCGCTACCTCGGCGTACTGGCAGGTATCGGTCAACCTTCCGCACTGGAACCGGTATTGACGGCGTTTGCTAACGGTGACGACAATACGAAGAATGCCGCGGTGGCTGCGCTGTCCGACTGGAAAGACGCTTCTGCTGCTCCTGCACTGCTGAAAATAGCCCGCGACGCCGCCAACAGCGCCTACCGCGAAAAAGCGCTGAACGGCTACATCAGCCTGGTGAAAAAATCAGGTTACCCCGCCGATCAGAAAGTACTGCTACTGCGCAATGCGCTCGAACTGAATCCTTCTGATGCGGTACAGAAACAAGCGCTGACAGTACTGGAACAATGCAAAACATTCCCCGCCTTACTGCTGGCAGGTGAATACCTCGATAAAGCTGCCGTACAACAGGAAGCTGCCATGGCGGTGATGAACATCGCACTGGCCAATAAAACCTATAACGGCAACATCGTACGGCAGTTGCTGGACAAAGCCGGCGCTGCGCTGAAAGGCGGAGACGCTGACTACCAACGCCAGTCCATCCGCAAATACCTCAGCGAAATGCCTGCCGGCGATGGCTTTGTGTCTATGTTCAACGGCAAGGACCTCAGCGGCTGGAAAGGACTGGTGGAAAACCCCATCGCCCGCGGTAAAATGGACGCCAAAACCCTCAGCAAAGCCCAGGACAAGGCCAATGAAGCCATGCGTAAAGGCTGGTCCGTCAAAGACGGCTTGCTGGTATTCAACGGTCAGGGCGATAACCTCTGCACCGATAAAAAATACGGCGACTTTGAAATGCTGGTTGACTGGAAAATTACCCCTAACGGCGACGCAGGCATCTACCTCCGCGGCACACCGCAGGTGCAGATATGGGATACCTCCCGCACTGACGTAGGCGCCCAGGTAGGCTCCGGCGGTTTGTACAACAACCAGCAAAATGAAGCTAAACCGCTGAAACTGGCAGACAACGCCATCGGTGAATGGAACCACTTCCGCATCATCATGAAAGGCGACCGGGTGACTGTTTATCTGAACGGTCAACTGGTAACCGACAACACCATCCTGGAAAACTACTGGGACCGCAACCTGCCCATCTTCCCCGAAGAGCAGATCGAATTGCAGGCACATGGCACCTACGTGGCTTACCGTAACCTGTACATCAAAGAACTGCCCCGCGTAAAACCTTTCACGCTGAGCGACGAAGAGAAAAAAGCAGGTTATAAAGTGCTGTTCGATGGCACCAACATGCACGAATGGACCGGTAACACCAAAGACTATGTGATCGACGAAGGCAACCTGGTGATCTATCCTACCAACGGTGGCCACGGTAACCTCTACACGAAGAAAGAATATAAAAACTTCTCTTTCCGTTTCGAATTCCAGCTGACACCCGGCGCTAACAACGGCCTGGGCGTACGCGCTCCGCTGAACGGCGACGCCGCCTACGGAGGAATGGAGTTACAGATCCTGGACAACGAGGCGGATATCTACAAAGACCTGAACGTTTACCAGTATCATGGTTCTGTGTATGGCGTTATTCCTGCTAAAAGAGGTTTCCTCAAACCGGTGGGTGAATGGAATTATGAAGAAGCGATCGTAGATGGTACGCACATTAAAGTGATCCTCAACGGTACCGTTATCCTCGATGGTGATATCGCTGAAGCACGTGAAAAAGGTACACTGGACCACAAACAACACCCCGGCCTGAAAAACGAAACCGGCCATATCGGTTTCCTGGGTCATGGCTCTGTTGTACGCTTCCGTAATATCAGGGTGAAAGAACTGTAGTAGTAATTTTAGTGTATGTAGTAATAGTGCTACAAAAAAAGGAAGCGTCGGCCATGCGGCCGGCGCTTTTTTGTTAATACGTGGTCCTAACAAAAAAATAATTTTTGCACGTCGCACAGATAATCAGTCACATAGGCGTTTCTGCCCGATATGGCCGGCGGAGAAAAATTTGCTTTATAAAAAATACTATCTATCTTGGATGTGTCAGTGAGTGAGCAATGCAACCGTAAGACCTTTTTGAAAACCGTATCTGTCATTTTCCTAAAGCCCTCATACAGCGCCATCATATAAGGCTAAACAAAAAACCGCGATTATTATTTCCCGTATCAATTTAACCACTATTCTATGACCTTCAGTAACCTTTATGGAAGCCCTCCATGCGTGGCTGATAATTATCAGCTGATCATTGATACCCTTACCGATTGGGGTATCTCCTTATACACCGGCGTCACCGGCGGCGGTGTGATCCATTTGCTTAAACACCTTCGGCCGCTGGAAGAGCTGCCGGCGGATGATCCGGCGTTTCTTACCCTCGGAGAATACAGCGCTGGTTTTGTTCCGCTGGGATATTACCTGGCAAGTGGTAAGATAGCTGCTGCCGTAGCCACTACCGGCGCCGCCACCAGGCTGATCACCTGCGGCCTGAGCGATGCCAAGTTGCACGACATACCGGCCGTTTTTATTGTGCCGGTTTCCGGTAGTCATACCGAAGGCTTCTCCCCATTGCAGGATACGTCCGTATATGGCAGCAATATCGTTGCACAGTTACAGGCGGAACTGGGAGAGGCGGTTTTTGTGTTGAATGATCCGTTTTTGCTGACCGCACAACTGGCCACCGCAAAGTCAATGCTGGACCGTTCCAAACCGGTGGTGCTGTTGCTGGACAATGATGCCGTAGGCAGCAGCGTACCGGAGTATACGACGCCGCTGCCGGAAGAAGCCCCGGTGGCGGAGCCCGACCTGGACGCTTTCGTGGCCACCTTCCGCAAAGTGACGAACGATAAACGTGTAGTGGTGCTGGTGGGAGAGGAAATGGCGCGCTATCCCAACGCGAAACAACTAACCACCGATTTCTGCAAACAACTGCAGGCTGCCGCGATCTGGAGCATCAACGGCGCTAATGCGGTGAGCCGGCATAATACTTACGGTTACGGCTATATTTCCTTTGGTGGCAATGACCGAGCGATGGCGCTGTTTAATTCGCTTGGCGAACAGGATGTATTGGTGGTACTCGGCGCCTGCCCGGACGAATACACCATTAATTTCAGCGGATTTAAAGCAGCCCACACTTTTTTCCTGGGAAATATTTTCCAGGCTTACGGCCTCGTGGAAAATAGTTTGCGTCATGTAGCCCGGGGAGAGTACTACCATATCAACGGACCGCTCGATGTTTTATTAAATGCTTTAATCAGTGCCGGCCAGCGTTATCCCTTCACCAACCGCCCTGTTGAAACAGCGCCGGCAGACCTGAACGACCGGCCGTTTGCTGCTCCGCGGGAAGGGTATGTAAATATGGCTGTCCTGTATCAACGGATTGATCAATGGTGGCCGGAGCGCTCGCTGGGCATAGACGATGTATGCCTGGCTTATAAAGATCGCCAGTATGTAACGCAGCGGCCTAATGATCATATAGACTTCTATTCCCTGTATCGTGGTTCTGCAATGGGCGGCGCTTTTGGCGCAGCTGTCGGGGCCAGGCTGTCGTCGCCGGACCGGCCTGTTTTTTTGTTTACCGGTGATGGTTGTTTCCGCCTGTTTGCCGGCTCCCTGGGAGAAGTGAGCCATTTAGGCATGGTGATTTTCCTGCTGAACAACGAGTCTTTGTCTATCGTGGAGCAAGGGCTGGAGAAAGTGTTGCCGGAGGTGGCGTCACCGCACTATCACGCCCGTGTGGCAGCTATCGACTATTGCGCGATAGCGAGGGCCTGTGGCTGGGAAGCGGTGCGGCTACAGCCGGACCTGGGCAACCTGGACACATTGTTACACCGGATGGAAATGGAGGGGCAACGTTCCCTGCTCATTGAAGTGCCGGTAGATTATCAACAGGAACTGGGACAGAACCCCCGTCTTAAAAACCTATAAACAATCGTTATGACATCGGCATTACTTTCACTCATTACACAGATAGACGATAATTTCTTCCGCCGGAACGGCAAGGCGCTTCCTGCTCCCCCGGATATTTCCGCAAGAGCGCAGTGGTTGCACGAGGAGGCGCCTTACAGTATCCTGGCTCATGGAACGGGCGACGATCCCCGGTTTATTTACGCGAATCAATTTGCGTTGTCCTGTTTTAAATATGACCAGGAAGAATTATTGCAACTCCCTTCCCGGCTGAGTGCTGCACCGCAGGACAGGAGCGAGCGGGAACGCCTTCTGCAGGGCGTAACGCTTCATGGCATCGCTTATGACTACAGCGGTCCGCGCGTAGATAAATTCAGCAACACTTTTATGATTTATGACGGTGTGGTGTGGCGGTTAAGTCAGCCGGACGGAACGCCTTTCGGACAGGCAGCGCTGTTCTGGACCCATGCGAAGGAACGACCGGCGTGGTTTACAGGTATCCGGTAAACAGAAAGAGGGCCCCCTGACAGGCCCTCTTTTTCCCGTTGCCCACAAAAACATAACCCTCATTTATTTAAACGGGTCTGCATACTTCGGATCACTGATCAGTTGTTCGTCTGTCAGCGTTTTCAGGAACGCGATGATATCGCTTTTGTCCCTGGTAGTGAGCGGTACCCCGGACCCCGCTACAGCGCTCAGTTGTATGCCCAGGTTGGGATTGCCTTTGATACCGTGATTATAATGTTCCATTACAGCTTCCAGTGTGGCAAAACGGCCGTCGTGCATGTAAGGGGCGGTGAGTGCTACATTGCGCAAGCCGGGAATTTTGAACGTGCCCATGTCGGCCGGTTTGTGCGTAATGCCGCCAATGCCTTTGTCGGTGTAATCGGCCTCCAGTCCGTTGTTGGAACCGATCCCTGTATTCAGGCCGGTGTTGTCGGCAATCAGGAACGATGGCAGTTGACCGTATTGCGAAGTGGCGAGGTCGCTGTGGCATTCGGTGCAGAAGTTGACCTGCAGCAAACGTAAACCGTTTTTCTCATCGGCGCTGAGGTTACTGAGGTTGCTGGCGAGGCCCTGGTCGTATTTGGACTGAAAGGAGACAATGCTCCGGATAAACTGGGACAAGGCCTGGGAGATACGGGGAGCGGTCACATTTTCGTCGCCGAAGGCCGCCTTGAATAGCGGTTTGTAATAGGCGATGGCGCTGAGTTTCGTTTCCAGGGCTGTGAGGGAAGGCATTCCCATTTCTATGTGATCGAGGATCGGCATGGTCGTTTGCGTTTCCAGGCTGGCGGCCCGCATATCCCAGAACATGGTTTTGGCGCCGAAGAAGCGCTGGTTGACCACCGTCATGGCGTTGCGGCGGGTCAACTGGTTGTCGAACCCGGGAGAAAGCGCCAGGCCGTCAGTAAAGGCTTTGTCCTGGTGATGACAGGAGCCGCAGGAGCGGGTGTTGTTCACCGACATGTTTTTGTCGTAAAACAGTACCCGGCCCAGGGTGGCGCCGGCGTTGGTGATGGGGTTGCCGGCGGGCGTGTTGTCCAGGTCGGTGCGACCGGAAAGAAAGGCTTTCATGTAGGGCGGCATGTTATTGCGGGTGTTCACATAGTCGTACGGGGTAGCGGGCAGGTTGGGCGCACCGGGAGTGTTGACCGGCGGTTCCTGTCCCTGGCCGTCGCCTCCGCCTCCGTGACCGGCCCCCTGGCCAGGGGGGCCGTCTTTCTTACAGGAGGATAACAGGAACAGCAAAAGCAGTGATGATAGTGTTAAATAACGCATGGTGTGTCTGGGTTTCCCGTAATACACGTTTCCCTGAAATTCCCCTTACAGGCAGAAAAATAAATTAATTTTGGGCGGACATAAGGGTATTTTAACAGGAAGGTGTAGTTATTGGGAGCTTTTGAAACAATAACCGGTGGATATACATTTTGGTAAGGCTAAAGACCAGGAGAAGCTGGTGGAAGAATGTTTTCATACCTACTTTGATGGGTTGCACCGTTATGCCTTCACGATCCTGAAAGATAACGACGAAGCAAAAGACGCTGTACAGGCGGTTTTCCTGAAACTGTGGGAGAAACGGGCGGATATTGATGAACAACAGTCCGTCAAATCATACCTGTATACCGCGGTATATCATTATTGTCTCAATGTCAAACGGCATGAGAAGGTGAAGGACAATTACCTGGCACAACGTCCGCCGGCCTTTGAGCACCGCAATGAGCTGGTGAGCAAGGAAACCCACCGGCGGATCATGGAGCATATTGACAGTCTCTCCCCGCAATGCAGGCTTATCTTCAGCAAAAGCCGGTTTGAAGGCCGGAAGTATGCTGAAATTGCGGCCGACCTGGGACTATCCGTCAAAACGGTGGAAGTACAGATGGGGAAGGCGCTGAAGATATTAAGAGCGAAGTTGTTCGACATAACGATAATGATATTGTTTGCCTGTTTGTTTTTATGTGTTTCAATTTAACAGATCATGAGCACTGCTGAAAACCTGCCATATGAGTTATTAGGAAGATATTTTTCCGGGGAAGCCACCCCTGAGGAGGCGATGGCCGTGGATGACTGGATCAGGGAACACCGCGACCACCGGAAGCTGTACGACCAGGTGGCGGCGGTATGGGACGATGCGGCGCTGCAACAACGTTACCGGTTGCCCGATAAAGCCGCGGCTTTGCAGGAGCTGAAGGCCAAGATGACCGGCCGGCCGGTTGTCCGGAAGATGCTGCCGCTAAGCCGTATTGCCGCAGGACTTGTACTGCTGGCAGGTGTGGCGGCTATCCTGTTTTTCATGCTCCGTTCCGGGAACGAAAGGGAAGCGCCGGCGATCGTATCGAAACAAACCGGCGAGGCCATCCGGCGGGACACGCTGCCGGACCGGTCGACCGTGGTGCTCAACAGCCATTCTGCTTTACAATACGCTGAAGGTTTCCGGGATACGGCCCGTTGGGTTAAATTATCCGGAGAGGCGTGGTTTGATGTAACTTCGCAGCCGCATAAACCGTTTATTGTTGCAGTGGGTGATGTCCGCATCGAGGTACTGGGCACTTCCTTTAATGTTCGGCAGTCGGATACGGCGATTGCGGTGATGGTGAAAACCGGCGCCGTGCGCATGTCGGAGGGCGACAGCAGCATACAGGTGAAAGCCGGGCAGGAAGGCGTATATCACATAGCCCGTAAAGAGCTGGGGCTCACTGCCGGCGCGTTTAACAGCAATCAGCTCGGGTATGCCACGCGGGTGTTTAATTTCGACAACATCACCCTGAAAGAGATTACCGCGCAACTGGAAAAAGCTTACGGTATCCGGGTGGTATTTGAAAATAAAGCGCTGGAAGATTGTACGATGAGCAGCTCATTTGACAACAAACCGATAGAATACATTTTCGAGGTTATATCCGTTACATTGAATGTTACATGCAGATTTGAAAAAGAAGAGGTCTTCATCAACGGCGCCGGCTGTGGTGGGTAGATGGCTGTTGGCCGTCTTATTGCTTTCGGGAGTCTTATATAGTTACGGCCAGTTAGCTGCTGTTAACCTTCAGAAAAATATTATCATCCCTGCAGGGGAGATACCGCTGGATAAGCTGCTAAAAGCGGTGGGACAACAAACAGGTACCCGTTTCTCCCTGAATACCCGTAAATTCTCTCCTTCGCGCCTGATCCGCATACGTCAGAAAATACAACCGCTGGGCGTTTTACTGGACGATATCCAAAAGCAGACCGGCATCAGCTACAAATTGCTGGGCGGTCATGTTATTTTCGTAGATGCGCTACCGGTGAAACATGTGGCCGCGGCCAAGGTACATACCTCTTCCGTTGCCAGGATGAAAGCATCTGTACGGAAGCCGGTAGCCGCCGGGAAAACGGTGGTGAAGACGCCTCTGGCAATGACCAAGGCGATTACCGTAACAAAACCGGTCGTGGATTCTGCCGTCCAGTTTCACCTTCCTGCTACCGATACAGCTGTCGTAATACGGGACATCGCAGATACTACCACTGCCGGCATTAAGCGGGATACGTTGCCTTTCAGACTGGATTCCCCATATGTAACTGCCGGGATAAAGCGCGATACACTACCTTTCAGACAGGATTCCCTATATGTTACTTCCGGGAAAAAAAGAGATACGCTGCCGCACCGGAAAGATACCGGCCTGTTAAATTTATCGCTGCGAAAATCATCGCCCGAAGGGAAAAAAGAAAGGAAGAGATGGGGGATAGGAAATATTGAATTGCCCGGCATTGGAACACATACGCCGCCGGATACGACCGTGAAAAAAGAAGATCCTGTTCCGCCACTCACGGCGGAGGCTATACGGAAACAGCCCGCTGCCAACAATCCTCAGCAGAAAACAACGAACTTCCCTGAAATGGCTGCTTCAGGCCAGGCGGGAGGTACGGGCAAGGTGACGCGCCTGCAAAAATCCGGCGGTACCAGGGAGCGCTCCTTTTTCCTGTCCAGCTGGTTTCACCGTTCATCTGCGGGCGGTATCCGTAACAACGGTGACGGGCCGCGGCCGGGCCTCATTCCTTTTGTGGGCGCTGGTGTTTCCATGGAAGAATCTTTTATTGTCAACGGGCAGTTGCAGGCGGGCATGCCCTTCCTGTATGCCATAGCCTCGTGGGGTACCGGCCGTAATACATCAGGGCTGCGGTATGGCGCCGGTATCTCCGTTCCGCCGGGAGAGAACTGGCGGCTGCACCTGCAGGCGACCATAGGGAAAATGCAATTTGAGTATGATTCTACCGACTTTGTAAAGAAAGAAATCCGGATGCAGTGGCAGAAGCTGGCACTTATCGGGGAGCGGCGGCTCAACGATCATTTGGGAGTGCAGGCAGGTATATCGCTGAACATCCTGCGGTCGGAATATTATACGATGGACCATCCCGCTTCGCTGGGACGCGAGGAAGAAGTTGCCCTCAAAGATGTACGTTACTTCAAACCGTTATATACCATCAGCGATACTTTCAGCCCGGATGCTGTGGATAACCGGAAAATGTGGCTGGGCGTACAGGTGAGCATTATTTACCGGCTGCATTTCCGGAAGGCGCAGTAAAAATCAGGCAACGGTTTTGGCCGGGTCCTGCTGGAAGATATGCGTCAGCATTTTATACAGTTCCGGATGTTTTTCAGACAGCAGGTCGGGTCTTTCAAAAAAATACTCAGAAATCACGGCGAAAAATTCTGCCTGGTTGGTAGCGCCGTAGGGATTAATATCTGTGCGGCCTTCCGCCATTTCCTGGATGGTTTGATGTACCAGTTTGAGCCACGGAATGCTGTAGCTGTGTTCCAGTAATTTGGTAGGCAGTCCGTCTACAGAGCCGTCGGCTTTGTCCAGCAGGTGCACAAACTCGTGGATGGCGGTATTGCTTTTGTCGGTGGTGTTGGAGAAACCTTCGCGCAGCGCGGAGCGGGAGAGGATCATCTGCCCGTTGAGCGCTCCGCTGCCTACCATGCCCAGGATATTCCGGCGGTTGCCTTCATACTGGTACGATTCATCAAAGGTGTCCGGGTAGAGGATCACATTGGTGAGATTAAAATATTCCCAGTTTTTGAATCCGAAGATGGGGATGATGGCGCTGGCTGCTACCAGCACGCGGTCGAGCGCTTCTACATCCGTACCTACGCCTTCGATATGGGTCCTTTTCAGGAAACGCTGTACCTGTTGCTCAAAGCGGTTTTTGTCCGCTTCCGTGAGTTGCTGGTAGTAGCGTACATGTGATTGCAGCAGTTCCCGGTAAGTATCGGGAACTGCTGTTTTTTTAAGCTGGTGGCGGTTGACCTGGTTCTTGAGGTACAAGAACAGGATAAGCCCTATCATTATTAATCCGAATAATACCATGATCATGTTACCGGGTGTTATAGTTTATTTCCGGTACGCCTTGAACTCAGAGCCTTGTTTCCATTGCGGGAAAGTGCTTTCGTTGCTAAGGGCATAGCCAACGTCGAACATGAGGCGTACATCTTCTACCATGCCGTCCATCACCCAGGTATCAGGGTTAAACTCATCAGCGGGGGAGTGGTAACGTAAACGGTTATACTCTGCAGTTTTTTCTTTGCCGGAGCCGGGAGCTTTGCCTAAGATATCGTTTCCTGGGCCCAGGTATAAACCGGGGATACCCTTTTTGGCAAAGTTAAAGTGATCTGAGCGGAAAAACCAGCCGCCTTCCGGATTGGCTTCCGGAACGGTCACGCGTCCCTGTTTGGCCGCCGCCCGTTGGGCATATTCATCCAGTTCGGACTGTCCCATGCCGATCACGGTCACGTCTTTGGTGCGGCCAAAGGTGTTGAGCACGTCCAGGTTGATGTCTGCCACTGTTTTTTCAGACTTGAAGACCGGGTGGCTGGCATAGTATTCCGAGCCGAGCAGGCCTTGTTCTTCGCCGGTAACGGAGAGGAACAGTACCGAGCGGGCCGGCTTTTGTTTGAGGCGGGTGAAGGCGGTGGCCAGTTCCAGCAGGCCTGCGGTGCCGGTGGCGTTGTCTACGGCACCGTTATAGATAGAGTCGCCTTTCACCGTTTCTCCTATACCGAAATGGTCCCAGTGGGCTGAAAACACCACGCATTCATCGGGTCTTTTGCTGCCTGGCAGGATGGCCAGCACATTATGGGAGGTGGATTTTTTGATGGTATTGTTGATCACCAGCGATGTTTGCAGGTGCAGGTCTACCGGTTTAAAATCTTTTTGCTTTGCTTTCTCCATGATATCGGGGGAGATGCCGGCCAGCTGGAAGATCTTCCTGGCGGCGTCCTGGGTGATCCAGCCTTCCAGGGCGGTCCTCGACATATTATTGTCTGCCGTCTGCAGGTGCAGTTTGGAGTTGGACCATCCGCTGCGCACTACTTTCCAGGGGTAGCTGGCGGCGGCTGTTTCATGGATGATGATCACCCCGGCGGCGCCCTGCCGCGATGCTTCTTCGAATTTATACGTCCACCGGCCGTAGTAGGTCATGGTCCGGCCCTTAAAAAGGGTGTTGTCGGCAAAGCCGGGATCGTTGATCATCACGATGACGGTTTTACCTTTCACATCCAGGCCGGCGTAGTCGTTATGCCCGTACTCCGGCGCTACGATACCGTAACCGGCAAACACCAGTTCCGAATTGCTGATGCTGACCTGTTCCTGTACGCGGCGGGTGCCTGCCACATAATCGTCGAGGTATTGTAAGGACACCTCGCCGTTGGCGCCTTTGACCACCAGGTTGCCGGCGGGTTTGGAGCCGATGGAGACCATGGGCACTTCCTGGAAATAACTGTTGCCGTTGCCGGGCTTCAGTCCCAGCGCTTTGAACTGTGCCGCCAGGTAGTGGATGGCGCTGTCTTCGCCGCGGGTGAAAGGCTTGCGGCCTTCAAAGGCATCGGAGGCAAGTACCTGTATATGTCTGGCGAAGCTGTTGGCATTGATAGCCCTGATGGCGGACGAGTCCTGGGCCTGAACGCCCTGCCACAGCAGGGAGGCGGCCATGCTAAAGAGGATGGGTGCTTTCAAAATAAGATAATTGATAATAAACAAAAACCATTCATGATAAAAATAACGAAATTAGAAATACGAAAAGCGGGGAGCGGATTTACAAGTCGTTCACAATAAAAGAAGCGGTTGTTTCAATCTAAACCCTTAATTTGCCGCCAGAAATCAGAACAACAATCGCTCCCCACGGGCCAACCAAAATGCTCAGCTGTATGCTCAATGCACATCGCTCAACCGAATCCAGCACAGGCCGGTACGGTGAAAAGGATTACGCCGGCTTCTGGTATGAAATGCAGCAGGACAATGAACAGGGACTGTATAAAATTTACCATGACCTCTACGATAATTTCTACCACTATGGTATATCAGTAGTGCTGGACAAAGGCATGGTAAAAGAAGCTATCAACGATATTTTTGTAGATATCTGGCGCAAGCGCCACCAGCTTGGTATGCCTGAGAATATCCAGGGGTACTTGTTTATCTGCTTTAAAAGGAAACTGTACAAACTGCTGACCAAAAGCCAGAAAGGCGCTGTGCTGGCCGATAGCCAGCTGTTTCCGGAACCCGAGGAACAGCCTTACGAAACCGTGCTGATACGCCAGGAAACCGACAGCCTGGTAAAACAGAAGCTGGAAAAGATGTTGTCGCTGCTCACCAGCCGCCAGAAAGAATTTATCAGGATGCGTTTTTACGAAGACCTGAGTATAGAAGAAATAGCGGTTAAAACCGCAGCCACGCCCCGGACCATCTATAATACCATCCACAACGCCCTTGTCCGTATCCGGGAAGTCTATAACGATGCCACTTTTATCGCGCTGCTGCTGCTTTTGCTCGATCTCGAAAATTTTTCCTGATTTCTTTGGTAAAAAAAGAAAGATACCCCCCTCTTTATAGTTAAATGCCTGGTATGGACTTACAGCAGTATAAGGCGGAAGACTTTATATTAAATGACTCATTTGTGCGTTACTGCCTCCGCAGCAACGATACAGACGTGCAGTTCTGGGAAGACTGGCTGGAACGGTACCCGCATAAACAGGAAGAAGCTGCCAAAGCTCGGGAATGGTTGTTTCGGCTGGGCCTGCGCATTACGCCGGAAGAAAAGGAAGCCGAATTCGGTAAACTGAAGGCCGCGCTCGCGGTAGCCGATACGCCGGTCAAAAAAATCTCCTGGAAGCGGATAGCCCGCATCGCCGCCGCTGCAGTATTGCCGCTGGCCGCTGCCGCGTGGTGGCTGAACAGTCATCGTACCGTCGCTCCTGCCGTTGCCAATGAGTCCTACACGCTTTTAAAAGCAGGCGACAGCGTGCGCCGCCAGGTAATGCTGGCAGATGGCAGCCTGGTAATCCTGAACGCACACAGTACACTGAGAGTACCGGCCAGTTTCAACGAAAAACAACGCAACCTCGTCCTCGAAGGTGAGGCCCTGTTTGAAGTGGCCAAAGCAGAAGGGAAACCTTTTGTGGTGAGCACCGGAAACCTCCGCGTACAGGCGCTGGGAACGGCTTTTAAATTACGCGCATATGCGTACGATCAACATGCGGCCGTAACCCTCGTCGAAGGAAAAGTACGGGTGGCGCAGGAAACAGCGGTGGCTGAATTAGTGCCCGGAGAACAGCTGACGACCGGTAAAGCGCATGCCCGCTTTGTAAAAAACAATTTCGATCCCGAAAGGGAAAAAGCCTGGCGCAGCGGACGCCTCGTCTTTCATAATGCTTCTCCCGAAGAGATAGCGTCCACACTGGGGTATTGGTATGGTATCAATATAAAAGTAATCACGCGTAAAAACAAACCTATCCGCTTTAACGGCGTATTCAACAACAAACCGCTGAATGAAGTGCTGGCAGCAGTTTGCTTTGTCAACGGACTGGAGCCTGTAACAAAAAACGACACTTTATTTGTGCAACCAATCAGTAAATAGTCCACACAGGTACATTTAAACAACCAAAATGCGTTATGAAGAAGACATCCCTTCTAAGGGCATGCTGTGCCATGCTCCTATCATCCCTTTTGCTAAGTTGGGCGCAAATAGCAGAAGGACTGAAAGATAAGATTGACGTGGGATTCAGGCAGACAAAGGTGCTCAACGTGATACAGTACCTCGAGAAAAACACCCGCCTGAAATTCTCGTATAATCTTGATGATCTGGAAAAATTGAAACCTGTAACCATCGATAAAAAAGAAAGGACAGTAGAAAGTTTACTCCAGGAAATCAGCCATGCCACGTCGCTGCAGTTCAGGATGACGGAAGACATTATCCTGGTGAAAGCGGCGCCGGCCACTTCCGCGCTGACCGCCGTGCAACCGGCACAGGAGAAAGTGGTGGAAGGCATCGTGAAGTCTAATAACGGTGAAGCCCTGCCCGGCGTAAGCGTACGGGTAAAAGGCACACCGCGCGGTATGCTCACGGACGTGAAAGGCAGCTTCCGGTTCACCGACCTGCAACCAGGTGCGGTACTGGAAGTATCCTTCATCGGCTACGAAACACAAGAGGTAACAGTCAACGGAAACGGACCGCTGACCGTTACCCTTGCCGCTTCTACCAAAGTGCTGGACCAGGTGGTGGTCGTGGGCTACGGCACGCAGAGCAAAAGAAATGTGAGCAGCGCCATCACCTCCGTAAAAGGAAATGAAATCTCCAATGTGGCCAGCAATAACCCCGTGAACGCCCTGCAGGGCAGAGTGGCAGGCCTTACCGTTACCAACACCGGCGGCGCCCCGGGCGCCATGGCCGATATCCGCCTGCGCGGTATCAGTACCTTCGGTTCCCACCAGCCACTGTTTATCGTGGACGGCAGCCCCGCAGACCCCTATTACCTCAACAACAACGATATTGCTTCCATAGAAGTACTGAAAGACGGTGCTGCTGCCTCTATCTACGGTTCAGTAGCCGCCAACGGTGTCATCCTGATCACCACCAAAAAAGGCAAAAAGGGGGCGCCGAAAATTGAGTTCAACACCTGGTACAGCATCGTGAACCCTACCGGCAAACAGCACCTGCTCGATGCGGAAGGCTACCTGAAAGTACATACCATGATGTACGAGCCCGCACCGGCCAGCACCAGGAGGCCCGCTTACCTGAAAGCAGGCATCACCGCTAATACCGACTGGCAGGATGAAATACTGCAACAGGGCAACAGCGAAAACTACAGCCTCAATCTCACCGGCGGCAGCGAATACTTTACCTATGGCCTCAGCGGTAACATCACCAACGAAAAAGGTACCTTCCTGGGCTCCAACTTTAAGAAGAAATCCATCCGCTCCCGCAACGAATACAAGAAAGGACGCCTCACCGTGGAAGCTAACCTCGTATATGCGGAAACAGACCGCCGCGACGTGCCCTACAGCGTAAAAGACGCCTACTTCCAGTCGCCGCTGTTACCGGTATACGATGACAAAGAAAAATATGGCTATGCGTTGCAGATCAACCAGCTGCCGAAGTTCGAAAACCCGGTGGGTGTGAACTTCTACAACGATAACAGCAATAAAATCCAGTACTTCAACGGAAACGCACGCCTGTCGCTCGAACTGCTGAGAGGCATGAAATTCGTGACCAACCTGAGCCTGGCTAACAGCAACTACTTCACCTACAGCTACCACCCGCCGTACCGCGCCAATGCCAACGACCCGCAGGTGCCTTTTGCACAGCTGCAGGACAACCGCGGCAACGAACGTCAACGCCTGATGGAAAACCTGTTGTACTACGACCGCAGCTTCGGTAAACACAGCCTGAACCTGCTGGCCGGCTATACCGCCCTGGAAAAAACCTACAACAACGTATTGACTACCGCCGATGGTAAAACGACCATCTACTCCGTGAAAGATGGCCAGATCGTTTCTGACGTGGTGCCCGGCGGCTTCCTCGATCCGCTGTTCAATACCATGGACGGCGCCAAAGGCGGCACTTTCAACGCCACCGGTACCCGCTGGCAGACAAACCGCCTCTCCTGGCTGGGCCGCGTCAACTATGCGTATGACGGTAAGTACCTGCTGCAACTGGCTGTTCGCCGCGACGGATCTTCCAAGTTCGGGGTGAACCGCCGCTATGGCACTTTCCCGTCTGTATCTGTAGGCTGGAACATTCAGAGCGAACCATTCATGCAGGGCATTACCTGGCTGAATATGCTGAAACTGCGTGCCAGCTACGGTCAGCTGGGCAACGAAGAAGTGCTGAACGCCTATGACCATCAGCAACTGATCTTAATCAACAACCTGTGGGGCGGTGGCTCCGTACAGGGCGGTGGAGGCACCGCATGGCCCGGCGGCGCTGCCTGGGAACTGCGCAACAAAGACCTGCGCTGGGAAACCAATACCAGCCGCAACGCCGGTTTCGACTTCGCTGTCTTCAATAAACTGAACGGTTCATTTAACTATTTCAACAACGTCACCTCCGATGTATTGATCAGAAGAGAGCTGGCGCCCAGCAATGGTCTCAATAACCCCATCCTCAACGTAGGCCGCTTCAAAAACAGCGGCTGGGAGCTGGAGATGACCTGGGCAGATAAACACGGCGACTGGAGCTATAGTGTAACCGGTACCGTTAGCCAGGTGAAAAATAAAGTGCTGGCACTCGCTAACGACGGCCAGAAGCTGTATGGCACCGGCCTGAAATACGGCACCGGCCCTGTTCCGAATACCACACAGGTAGGTACCGAAGTAGGCGCCTTCTACCTGTACGAGGCCGATGGCCTCTTCCAGTCAGCCGCCGAAGTAGCTGCCTATAAAAACAGCAAAGGCGAACTGCTGCAGCCGGATGCCAAACCGGGTGACGTACGCTTCAAAGACAGCAACGGCGACGGCGTGATCAATGACGCGGACAAAACCTACAAAGGCAGCTCCTTCCCTAAAATAGAATATGGCCTGAACATGACCGCAGGGTGGAAAGGTTTCGACCTGCAACTGTTCTGGCAGGGCGTGGGCGGTAACAAAATCTACAACGGTAACAAATATGAACTGCAGGGCATGGATGCCGGCCGTAACTTCGACGTGAGCACCCTTAACGCCTGGACGCCGGCAAATACCAACACCGACGTACCCCGCGCCGTACTGGGCGATCCCAACGCCAACAACCGGGAATCCACCCGCTTCCTCGAAAGCGGCAGCTACCTGCGCCTGAAAAACATAACCCTCGGTTATGCCTTCTCCCCGCAGCTCCTGCAACAGGTGAAAGTTACACGGTTACGCCTCTACGTAAGCGCACAGAACATTCTCACGTTCACCAAATACTCCGGGCCCGATCCTGAAATCGGCCGTACAGACATCCTCAATAGTGGCCTGGACCGCCTGATGTATCCGCAAAACAAAGTATTGATGGCTGGGGCACAGCTGGAATTCTAAAAAAATGGTTATGAAAAAATCTTTGTTATATATATCCTTATTATCCGCAGCCATGGTGTTGAATACCAGCTGTAAAAAAGAGCTGCTTGAACAGGCTTCGCCCGACAAGCTGACATCGGATAACTTCTGGACGTCCCGCGACCGCGCCCTCACCGGGCTGGCCGCGGCCTATTCCAGGATCGAGAGCTTCGCCGGCTGGGACAACTTCGTGGAAGCCCGTTCCTGCCGCGAATACTACCGGGAAGATTTTGTGGAGCCAGGCGCGGACGCCTACAACTACAGCTGGTGGACGGAGATCTTCAACTACAGCTATAACTCCGGTAACTACGCCATCGACCTGCTCTGGAGAGATAACTACCGCGGCATCAACTTCACCAACCAGGTACTGGAGAACGTGAGCATGATGACAGACAAACAGATCGACGCCGCCAGCAAAAAAATGATCCTCGCGGAAGCCCGCTTCCTCCGTGCGTACTATTATTTTAAGCTGGTCACCAATTTCGAAAAGGTGATCATCCGCGATAAAGTGCCCAATGGCGAAGCTGATCTGCCGAAAGCGCCCTCCCCCCGTCCCGAGGTATGGGATATGATCATCTCCGACCTGAAAGCGGCAGAACCCGATCTGCCGCTGCGCAGCGAAAGGCCGGGCACAGAGCTGGGCCGCGCTACCAAAGGCGCTGCCCAGGCCTACCTCGGCAAAGTGCTCATCTACCGCGCCGGCGAAGACAAAGGCAAGGCCACCGCTTATTTCACTGAAGCCTCCGCCTGGCTGAAAAAAGTGATCGACTCCAAACAGTACAGCCTCGTGTCCAACTACCTGTCCATGTTCAACGGTACCACCAGCAACACCGCTGAATCCGTGTTTGAACTGCAGCAGACCATGGACGAGTCTAACGGCGCCTATTTCAAATCCTATCTCAGCGACTGGATGGCCGCTTCCGAACTGGGAGGTTACGGTGAAATTTATGGCGTACCACGACTGCTGACGGAAATGCTGAAAGAAGGGAAAGTGGCCACCGACGGCCTGTACGACCATCGTGTGTATAACACCGTCTTCTTTAAGGATGACTATTTTAACGATGCCGCCAATCCCCGCGTATACGGCTATACGTACAACGAAGTATTCGAAAACAATACCATCGCTTTCCGTAAATGGCTGCCGGCCAGCCTCGACAAGCTGGGAAACGCCAATGCGATCAATATGCCCATCATCCGCTATGCAGACGTAAAACTGCTGTACGCCGAAGTGCAGAACGAACTGGGCGTACCGGCTACCGCCATGGCGGAGATTAACGAGGTGCGCGCCCGCTCTGCTATGCCGCCACTGAACCTGACTAACAAGGCCGATATCTTCAAACAACTGATGCATGAAAGGGTGATGGAATTCACCCTGGAAAGCAGCCGTTTTTATGACCTTCGCCGATGGGGCCTGCTGACACAGCAGATGCAGGACGCCGGCCGACCTTTCACCGCAGATAAAAGCTATTACCCGCTGCCGCTGAAAGAGACGCTCAATAACCCACTGGCCCAATAATAATTTAGGATCCATAACGGTTAAACGATCCCACTGGCGGCCTCGCAGCCGCCGGTGGTTTTATATCACGGTACCATGATGAAAACTGCTTTACTTGCTTTGCTGTGTTTACCGGCTACCTTGCTGGCGCAGTCCAATGACTGGGAGAACCCGCAGAAGCCTTCTGAACACACTTTGTTCCCGCACGCGCATTTTATTCCCTTTCCCGACGCCGCTTCGGCCCTGAAGGGAGACAGCTCGCCTTTCAGGCTGTCACTGGACGGTACATGGAAATTCCACCTCGCAGCCAATCCCGCTGTCCGTCCACAGGGATTTGAACAACCCGCTTATGATGTAACGAACTGGAAAACCATCCGCGTGCCGGCCAACTGGCAGACGGAAGGTTATGCCCCTTATATTTTTACGGACGTGGAGTACCCCTTCACGCCCAACCCGCCGTTTGTTCCAAAAGAACAGAACCCTGTCGGCTCCTATCGCCGCGACTTCCGGCTGCCTGCCACCTGGAAAGGCAAACAAACCATCCTGCATATCGGCGCCGCCAATGCATTTGTATATGTGTGGGTGAACGGTAAGTATGCCGGATTCAGCAAGGACAGTAAGACGCCTGCCGAATTTGACGTCACCGCTTGGGTGCAGCCAGGCAACAATTCCGTGGCCATGCAGGTATTCCGCTTCAGTGATGGTTCTTATCTCGAAGGACAGGACATGTGGAAGCTCAGCGGCATAGAACGCAGCGTTTACCTGGTGGCCCGCGCTCCCTTATCTGTTTACGACTTTTTCGCCAGACCGTTACTGGTCAATAACTACAAGGATGGGTCCCTGCAACTGGACCTGGCGCTTAATAAAGTTCCGGCTGCAACGGACAAGGATAAACGTATCCGTGTAACCTTACAGGACAACGGTGCGCCTGTTTTTTCCAAAGTGATGCCCATCGGCCGCGACAGCCTGCTGCAGTTGCAGCAGCTGGTGCCCGGCGTGAAACCATGGGATGCGGAACGTCCTAACCTGTATCAGCTGATCGTTACGCTGGAAGATAAACAGGGCCGCCCGATAGAAAGCTTTACCCACGCGATCGGTTTCCGCTCCGTGGAAATCAAAAGAGGCCTGCTGATGGTCAACGGGGCGCCCATTACCATCAAAGGGGTGAACCGCCACGAGCATGATATGCGTTCCGCCAAAGTAGTGGACTGCGAGGGCATGCTGAAAGATATCCTTGCCATGAAGCAGTACAACATCAACGCTGTGCGCGCCAGTCACTATCCCAACCGGGAAGAGTGGTACGCGCTCTGCGACCGGTACGGCCTCTATGTTGTGGATGAAGCTAATATTGAATGCGATGGCATGAGCATGCACCCGCTGAAGACACTGTCTGATAAGCCTGAATGGAAAGCCGCCTACCTGGATCGCACCCGCCGTATGGTGGAGCGGGATAAAAACCATTGCAGCATCATCACCTGGTCCTTAGGCAACGAAAGTGACTTTGGCGATAATTTCATCAGCACCTACAAATGGACCAAACAACGCGATAATACCCGCCCGGTGCAGTACGAGCCTGCCCGTAACACGCCATGGACGGATATTGTGGCGCCCATGTATAAATCCGTCGCCTGGATGCAGGACTACGTAAAAGAATACCGCGACAGGCCGCTGGTCCAGTGCGAATACGCGCACATGATGGGCAACAGCGGTGGCAACCTCCGCGACGACTGGGAGCTGATCAACAAATACGAGCAGTTACAGGGCGGTTTTATCTGGGATTTCTCCGATCAGACTTTCCTGCAACATGATTCCCTGGGAAGGGCTATCTGGGCTTATGGCGCCGATATGGGCACCGTAGGCGCCACGAGCGATACCAGCTTTTGTGCCGATGGTATGCTGGCTGCCGACCGCTCACCGCATCCGCAGGCATATGAAGTGAAGAAAGTATACCAGCCCGTACAGTTTGCCACCATCGGTCTGTCTGCCGACCTCCTGCAGATCACCAACCGGTATGACTTTCACCGGCTTGAAAATATGAACCTTACCTGGGAACTGAAGGGAGATGGGAAAGTGATCGCTTCGGCTGCCCTGCCGCACCGGTTACTGCTGCCACACCAACAGGACACGCTGCGTATAGGCCTGCCGGTGGTAAAGCCGCAGCCCGGCGTTCGTTATTTCCTGCATCTGAAGGCCACGCTGAAGAACGCAGACGGTCTGCTGCCCGCTGGTTTTACACTGGCCGCTGATCAGTTCGAGCTGCCCTGGTTTACGCCCGTGAAAACGCAGACCGTCGCCGGCGACGCCTTACAGGTAAAACAAACCGCCGGTGGCTGGGAGATCGGTAATACAGCATTTACAGCGACTATTAAAAATGGCTGGCTGGAGCAGTTTGCCACCAACGGCGCCGCTTATATGCAAAAGCCGTTAAAGCCCGATTTCTGGCGCGCCCCCACTGATAATGACATCGGCAACAGTCAGCAGGTGCGCTGTGCAGTATGGCAACATGCCGGCGACAGCACACAACTGCTTGCCGCCAGTATCGTACGGGAAGACAGGCAGCAGGTGCAGGTGCACGCAAAACATGCACTGCCGCTGGTGAATGCGATCTACGACATTGACTATACGATTTTTGCCAACGGTGACATTAAAGTGAACGTCCATTTCCAGCCGGGAGACAGGATGATGCCCGAGCTGCCCCGCATGGGCATGCGTATGGTGCTTAATCCTGCGCTGGACAAAGTGACCTGGCTGGGCCGCGGTCCGTTCGATAACTACCAGGACCGTAAGTACGCAGCAGACGTAGACGTATACACGCTGCCGGCCGACTCGCTGTTCCATCCTTATCCCCGTGCACAGGAAAGCGGCTACCGCTCCGATGTACACTGGATGACACTGCGCTCCGCTTCGGGCAACGGATGGATGGTGCGCACCGATTCCCTGCTGAATACCGGCGTGCTGCATTTTGACCGGGACCGGCTCAATTTCAACCGCAAGCACAATGTGCATGGCGGCTCTATGAACAACGACCCGCTGATCTGGTGGAATATCGACTACCAGCAGGCCGGCCTCGGTGGCGACAACAGCTGGGGCGCCAAGCCCCATGCGCCTTACACGCTGGTGTATAAACCTTATCAATATCAGTTTACATTAAGACCTTTGCGGTCGGGTGACGAACCTGCTGAAAAGGCGAAAGAGAGATATGAATAAAATGAAATGGCTGCTGGCCTTGTTGCTGACGCAACAAACGGTCAGCGCACAACGGAACCATTTTCCGGATGTACTGGACGTCCGTTATGAAGTAAAAGATACGAACCGCATTGCTACCTCTTTTTTTTCGGACAACGGCGCGTGGCATGCTTACGCGTTGCCCGTACCCGGCACCGCTACCGGTTTCACCGGTCCGCTGCTGATGGACATGAAAGGGGAGTGGCTGTCTAAAGCTATCGCACAGCTTCACTTATATGCCGATGGCCGGGAGCTGCCCCTGCAACAGGACACCACTGCCACGCATTATTATCCCGGCTTGTTGCAACTTGGTTTCTACTCCGGTCAGATAGCGGTGCGGATGCAGCTGGTTTTTAGCAGTAGCCGTGAAACCGTGATACAGACCGTTATTCGTAACAATGGCGCGCAACCACTACAGTTACGGTTGCAATGGGAAGGCGCTGCGTTGCTGAAAAGAGCGCAATTTTCCCGGGAGGGTAATAATGTACGTGTAGGCGTTACCGGTACTAAACATGTTTTTCGCCTGCACTGGTGTGCCCAGGCTCCATGGGACATACAAACAACTGCTGACGGTTACACGGCGGCAAGAGAGGTATCCATCCCAGCCGGGGGCGAGCTTGAAGACCTGCAAACACAGGGTTTCTGGCCTGACGGGCATATGGTGGTCGCACCGGAGCGGGAGTTTGATATCGTGCTGCAAAAAAACGAACAACGCTGGAACGGTTATTTACAACAGCTGTTCCGCCGCATGCCTTTCACAGAAAAAGACCGTTTCCGCAGCCGGCTGGCGGTGAAGAGCATGATCACGCTGCTCACCAATTGGCGCAGCGCTGCGGGGCATCTGCGCCATGACGGTGTATTTCCGTCCGCTTCCTACCAGGGCTTCTACGGCTTCTGGTCATGGGACAGCTGGAAGCAGGCCGTGGGACTGGTAAATTTTGCGCCGTCGCTGGCGAAGGACAATATCCGTTCTATGTTTGATTATCAGACAGCTTCCGGTATGGTGCCCGACTGTGTGTATGCCGACAGTACCGAAAACAATTTCCGCGACACCAAGCCGCCACTGGCTGCCTGGGCGGTATGGGAAATATTTGCGGCCACCCGGGACACCGCTTTCCTCCGGGAGATGTATCCCGCACTGGACCGCTACCACCGCTGGTGGTACGCCGAGCGGGACCACGACCGCAACGGCCTCTGTGAGTTCGGCTCTACGGACGGCACCCGCATCGCTGCAGCATGGGAAAGCGGTATGGACAACGCCGTACGCTTCGACAAGGCAAAGATGCTGCATAACGGCCCCGGCGCCTGGTCGCTCGATCAGGAGTCAGTCGACCTGAACGTCTATCTGTCCAAAGAAAAAACTATACTCGCACAGATAGCGGCCGTTATCGGTCAACCGGCGGCAGGCGCGCTGCGCAAAGAAGCGGCTATCCTGGACCGGCAGATCAACCAACTGTTCTTCGATACCGCCAGTGGTTATTATTATGACCGGAAGCTGACCGGTGAGCTGGTCCGCGTGAAAGGAGCAGAAGCCTGGGTGGCGCTGTGGGCGGGCATTGCGCCGGCATCGCGTGTAAAAAAGATGGCGCAGTACATGCTGGATACCACTGTTTTTAATACTTTAGTGCCCCTGCCGGTGCTGGACGCCAGCGAAAAGGCTTTTGACCCCCAACGGGGTTACTGGCGCGGGCCGGTATGGATAGACCAGTTTTATTTCGGCGTGAAAGGCCTGCAGCAATACAAACAGCAGGCTGCCGCCAGAACGCTGGTCAATAAACTCTGGCAACATGCGGCCGGTATGAGAGATGATCAGCCGCTGCGCGAAAACTATCATCCGCTGACCGGCAAAGGCCTGAACGCGGTGAATTTCAGCTGGACAGCCGCTCATGTGCTGTTGCTGCTGTCCGATAAATTTTAATACAGACGCTATGTTTTATACTTTTTCTGCCACCGGGGTGGTGAAGCTGTTGAATGAGCATTACGGTCTTACCGTTACTGCGAAAGAACTGGAAGGCTATGATGAAGCCAATTTTTATGTGAAAGATGAACAGGGCAATGCATGGATCTGCAAGATCGCCGGCGAGTCCCAGCATCCTGCTTTCCTCGACGCGCAGGTCCGCATACTGGAACACCTGGCCCAGGGCGCTACCAAAGGCCGCTTTCAGCAGGTAGTACGTAACCTGAATGATGAACCGGTGACCCGCCTGGCCATGCCGGAAGAATTGTATTACCTCCGTTTGTACACCTGGCTGGAAGGACAGCCCGTAGTAACGGTAAAGGGCACACGCGATCTGTATACTTCCTGGGGTAGCTTCCTTGGGAAAATGGACAAGGCGCTGGAGAACTTCTCCCACCCGGCCATGCACCGCGAAATCCGCTGGGACCTCGCCCATGCGCTCGATGCCCGCGATCAGCTGCCCTGCATCAAAGACCCGGAAAAGAAGCGCCTGGCAGCCTATTTCCTGTTGCAGTTTGAAACAGAAGTGCTGCCGCTGTGGCACCGGTTGCGCAAAGCTTATATTCACAACGACGCCAACGACTATAATATACTGGTGCAGGACGATCTCGTGAGCGGCCTGATAGACTTCGGCGATATGGTGTACACGCAGCTGGTCAACAATGTGGCCATTGCCTGTACCTACGCCATGCTGGAAGCCGCCGATCCTATGGAAGCTGCTGTGGCCGTAGTAAAAGGATACCATGAAGCCTATCCGCTGACACAGGAAGAAACTGACCTGCTGTACTACCTGGTTGCCGCACGTTTATGCATCAGCGTGACTACCTCGGCGGAGAAAGCGGCGGCAGGCAGCGACAACGAGTTTCATTTCATTACCGAAAATGGCGCCTGGAAGCTGCTCTTCCACCTGATCACCATCAACCCGCTCGCCATGCAGCAGGCTTTCCGTACCGCCTGTGGCTTCCCGCCGGTGATCGATAACGCTGCAGACTATACGCCGCTGCTCGCCGAACGCAGGGCGCACATCGGCCGTAACCTGAGCATCAGCTATAAGGAGCCGCTGAAGATCGTACGCGGCGCGCTGCAATACCTCTACGATGATAAAGGCCGTACGTTTATCGACTGCGTCAACAATCCCTGTCATGTAGGACACTGCCACCCTGTGGTGGTGAAAGCCCTGCAGCAGCAGGCCGCGCGGCTCAATACCAATACCCGCTACCTGCACGACCACCTGGTGGATTACGCCAATCAGCTGATCGCTACGCTGCCGCCTTCCCTGGAAGTGTGTTACTTTACCAACTCCGGCTCGGAAGCC
Organism: Chitinophaga oryzae; assembly: GCF_012516375.2. Classification (NCBI taxonomy): domain Bacteria; kingdom Pseudomonadati; phylum Bacteroidota; class Chitinophagia; order Chitinophagales; family Chitinophagaceae; genus Chitinophaga; species Chitinophaga oryzae. Next base: position 5,718,775 of record NZ_CP051204.2, on the reverse strand, counting down.
AATGACCTGGCTATCCGTATGAGCCGCCATTATACACAACAGAAAGATGTGATCGTGCTGGACCACGCCTATCACGGTACTTCCACCGTCGCCATGGAGCTGAGCCCGTACAAGTTTGACGGGAAAGGCGGTTTCGGTAAACCGGAGCATACCCATAAGGCGCTCAATCCTGATATGTACCGCGGCCCTTACCGGGCAGACGATCCGCAGGCAGGAGAAAAATATGCAGCTGATGTATCCAAAATTATTGAAGGCCTGAAGGAGCAGGGCAGAGGCGTGGCTGCTTATATCTGCGAAACGCTGCTGGGCGTAGGCGGACAGATACCGCTGCCCCCGGGTTACCTGAAAGCGGTGTATGCTGCGGTAAGAGCTGCCGGCGGCGTATGTATCGCCGACGAAGTGCAGGTAGGCTTCGGCCGTGTGGGCGATGCCTTCTGGGGCTTCGAGCTGCAGGAAGTGACGCCGGATATCGTGGTGCTCGGGAAGCCGATCGGCAACGGGCATCCGCTGGCAGCCGTAGTAACGACCCGCGCTATCGCAGATGCGTTCAACAATGGCATGGAATACTTCAACACGTTCGGCGGCAACCCCGTATCGATGGCCACAGGGCTGGCGGTGCTGAACGTGATCCGGGAAGAAGGCCTGCAGGAGCATGCACGGGTGACCGGCAACTACTTCATGGAAGGCTTGCGCCGGCTGAAAGAAAAACACGCTATCATCGGAGACGTGCGCGGGCATGGCTTCTTCATCGGGGCGGAGCTGGTGCGCGATCGTAATACGCTGGAACCGGCCGTGCCGGAGATAGATGTGGTGGTGGAAGCCATGAAACAACGCGGTTTCCTGCTGAGCACAGACGGTCCGTTGCACAATGTGCTGAAGATAAAGCCGCCGATGGTGTTCAACAAGGCGAATACCGATGCTTTGCTGGCGCACCTGGACGAGGTTTTGTCTTCCCTCTGATTCCTTATATTTGTTGCATGCAACAACAGGACCTGGCCAAAAAGGCCGCGGGCGAGAAAGCCACCGAATACATCAAACCGAATATGACCATCGGGCTGGGCACCGGAAGTACCGCTTATTATGCCATTATGCGTATAGGCGAGATGGTGAGTGGCGGTATGCCGCTGAGGGCGGTCGCCACCTCCGAAGAGTCTGAGCAGCTGGCCCGTAAGCAGGGTATTCCCATTATTCCGTTCAGCGAGATAGACAGGATAGACCTGGACATTGACGGTGCTGATGAGGTGGACGAACACCTGCGGCTGATCAAAGGAGGGGGAGGAGCGTTGTTGCGCGAGAAGATCGTGGCCGCTGCTTCAGCGGAGATGATCGTGATCACGGACGAGTCCAAAGTGGTGAAACACCTGGGACGTTTTCCGTTACCGGTGGAGATCGTCCCTTTCGCCTGGGAACTCACCTTCAGGCGGCTTATCGCCCTGGACGCCGCACCGGTGTTGCGTACCAGCAACGGCCGCACCGTGGTGACCGACAACGGCAACTTTATCCTCGACTGTCACTACGAACGGATCAAAGATCCGGTAGCGCTGCATCAGCAACTGAATGATATTCCCGGCGTAGTGGAGAACGGGCTGTTCCTCCACTACGCCAGTCGCGTTATCATCGGCTATGCCGATGGTTCCGTGAAATCCTTGTCCAGGTAAGAGGTGTGTTTGGTGTCGCGTACTGAGATATATACCAGCAGGGAAATAAAGATACAGGCGGTCACGTACCAGTAAAACAATGGTTCGTGGCCGATTTTTTTGAAATAGAGGGCGATCGGTTCTGCCGTTCCGCCAAAGAGCGCCACCGTAATGGCATAAGGAAAGCCCACGCCCAGCGCCCGCACTTCTGCCGGGAACATCTCCGCTTTTACCACCGCATTGATAGAGGTGTAACCACTTACGATCACCAGCGCCGCCAGTATCAGCCAGAAAGCCGTCCATTCGGAACCGGTGTGACTGATAGCGGTGAGAATGGGCACGGTGAGTGCGGTGCCCAGCACGCCAAACCCGATCAGCAAAGGTCTCCGGCCGCAGACATCTGACAGCCAGCCAAATAAAGGTTGCAAAAATGCATATATCAGCATCACGAAAAAGGTGACGGTGGTGGCTCTTTCAATGGTCAGATGTACTGTATTGACGAGGAACTTCTGCATATAGGTGGTATACGTATAGAAAGCCAGCGTGCCGCCCATGGTGAGGCCCACCACCGTGAAAGCCGCCCGGGGATATTGCCGGAACAGGGCTTTAACAGAACCTTTGTTTTTGGAGGACTTATGCTGCTCAAAAGAACCGGACTCTTGCATGTGAGTACGCAGGTACAGGGCCACAAAAGCGAGCAGGGCGCCGATCACAAAAGGAATGCGCCATCCCCAGTTATGCAGCTGTTCCGGGGTGAGGAACACCCGTTGCAGCAGCATCTGCACGCCCAGGGCGGTGAGTTGCCCACCGATCAGCGTTACATACTGGAAGCTGGAAAAGAAGCCGCGGCGGCCTGCAGTGGCCACTTCGCTGAGATAGGTGGCGGAGGCGCCGTATTCGCCGCCCACGCTCAGGCCCTGTAGCAGGCGCGCTGCCAGCAACAGGGCAGGGGCGGCTACTCCTATGGTATCATAGGAGGGCGTAAAGGCAATCAGCACCGAACCCAGTGACATCAGCAGTACCGACAGGGTCATAGCGGTTTTCCGTCCTTTCTGGTCGGCAATGCGGCCAAACATCCATCCGCCGATGGGCCGCATGAGGAAACCTACCGCAAAGATAGCGGCGGTGTTCAGCAGCTGGGCCGTATAACTCCCTTTCGGAAAGAATACCGGGGCAAAATAGAGCGAAAATGTAGTGTAAATGTACCAGTCGTACCATTCTACGAGGTTGCCGGCAGAGCCGGTTAAAATGGCCTTAATACGCCATGCGTCCGTGTTTTTCATATAGGTATCAAAAATATATAAATAAACTTGCTTTGGGTGTAGTTACAAAAAAGTTTGGATGGTATACGCTAAACAGTTATCTTCGTTCCGCTTCTTAAGAATATTGTATTTCAATTCTGTTGGTGATCTCCGGGTACATTCAGCTTTTTTCTTACTTTTTCTTCTAGTTGCCCCCAGGTAGCCGCCTGTTAAAAAAATGGCGAGAACACGTTCACAATTAAATATTAATAAAAAATGCAAACAGGTGTAGTTAAATTTTTTAATGAAGCTAAAGGTTTTGGATTCATTAAAATCGAAGGAACAGGACAAGAAATTTTTGTTCACGTTTCTGGTATCAAAGAAAGCATCGGCGAAAATGACCGCGTAGTATTCGACGTGGAAGAAGGCAGAAAAGGCCCGAATGCTGTTAACGTAAGATTGGCATAACTTATTGAATAATAGTTTTGTTAAGGACTGCCCCGGCGTTTTGCCGGGGCAGTTTTTTTATGTCCGGGCATGAGTCCCGGTAACGATGGAAAATAAATTATATTTGCGGTTTCAATTTTAAATATCATGCCCCAACCTGATAATACAAATATCATCTTCCACCTGGCGGCAGATTTCATTAACCAGACAAACCGCCACGTGTTCCTGACCGGTAAAGCCGGTACAGGAAAGACGACGTTCCTGAAATATATCAAAGAACATACGAAGAAAAATACCGTGGTGGTAGCGCCTACCGGTGTGGCAGCGATCAATGCCGGCGGGGTTACCATGCACTCTTTTTTCCAGTTGCCCTTCGGACCGTTTATCCCGGGCAGCAAGCGCGGATTTGGCATGGATGGGATCAGCAGCACGGATAAACACAGCCTGTTCCGCAACATCCGTTTCACGAATGACAAAAAGGTGTTGTTACAGGAACTGGAACTGCTGATCATCGATGAGGTGAGTATGGTACGCTGTGATATGCTCGATGCGATCGACACCATCCTGCGGCACTTCCGTAATAAACCGCTGTTGCCATTCGGTGGCGTACAGGTGCTGTTCATCGGCGATCTGTACCAGCTGCCGCCGGTGGTGCCGGATTCTGAATGGCAGTTGCTCTCGGAGTATTACAACAGCTCCTTTTTCTTCGACGCCCGTGTCATCGACCAGGCGCCTCCGTTGTACATCGAGTTAAAAAAGATATACCGGCAGAACGAACAGCTGTTCATCGATGTGCTGAACCGCATCCGCAACAGTGAAGTGGAAGAAGAAGACCTGATGTTGCTCAACGACCGCTACGATCCTTATTTTAAAGGAGAAGACGGGGAATACATCGTATTGTCTACCCACAACCGCAAAGCGGATGATATCAACGCCCGCCGCCTGGCGGAAATGCCGGGAAAACTCTTCCGCTTTGAAGGCAGGATAGAAGGAGACTTCAGCGATAAGGCGCTGCCGACGGAGCTGGTGCTGCAACTGAAAATCGGTGCGCAGGTGATGTTCCTGAAAAATGATCTGGCGCAGCCCCGCCGTTATTATAATGGTAAGCTGGCGACGGTAACAGATATCGACGACGAAGAGATTACCTTGCTGCTGGCCGGTTCCCATGAAGAACTGAAACTGGCGAAAGAAACCTGGCGTAATATCCGTTACTCTTACAACCAGGAAGAAAACAGTATCGAAGAAGAAGAGATCGGCAGTTTTACGCAGTTTCCCATCCGGCTGGCATGGGCTATTACTATTCACAAAAGCCAGGGCCTTACTTTTGAAAAGGCCATTATTGATGCGGGGTATGCTTTTGCGCCCGGACAGGTATACGTGGCGCTGAGCCGCTGCACATCGCTGGAAGGGCTGGTGCTGCATTCACGCATTACCTACGGCAGCATCAAAACAGACCGCCAGGTGATCGAGTTTGCCGAAAAGGAAGTGGCGGCCAACGAACTGGTGGTGCTGCTGGAAATGGAGCGTAAGAAGTTCCAGGCCACCTCGCTGCTGCAGCTGTTTGACTGGTACCGTATGCAGGCCAACATCCGCAGTCACGCCGTATGGATACAGGACAAAAAAGTACCGGATATCGATGCGGCCTTACAGGTAAGCCGGCAGCTGACGGCGAAAACGGAGCAGCAGCAGGAAGTGGCCAACCGCTTTGTGGTGCAGCTGCACCAGTTGCTTGACACCACGGTGCAGACAGGAGAGACCGATCAGCTGGAAGAACGGGTAAACAAAGCCATCGGCTACTTTACCAAAAGCATATACGAAGATCTGATACTGCCTCTGCAGGAGCATATAGCGACGGTCAAAAAACAGAAATCGAAGAAGTACCTGTTGCAGTTGATGTCGCTGGAAGCGGATTGCTGGCAGAAATTACAGCAGGTATGGGAAGTGTCTTACGCCGACCTGGATTTTACCAAAGGGCTGAAAGACTATACGAAACTCAGAAACGCCGAAGCGGAAGGGACTGTCGCCGGAAAAAAAGGCGGTAAACCGGAAGCCAAAGGCAAAGTAGAGAAGGGGAGCAGCCGCAGGGGTACGCTGGAGCTGTACCTGGGCGGTAAGAACATCCCCGATATTGCCGTGGCGCGGCAACTGGCGGTAAGCACGGTAGAAAGCCACCTGGCCCAGTGCGTAGAGGCCGGAGAGCTGGACCTGTTCCGCTTTGTGCCGGAAGCAACGGTAAAACTGATCATGTCCCATATCCGCGAACTGGGCGCTACGGCCGCCGGACCTATCAAAGAGCGTGTAGGCCCCGCCGTGACCTTCGCAGAAATAAGGGCAGTACAATGGTATCTTAAAAAACAACAGGAAGAAGAGATTATGAAAGATTAAACCGACAGACGATGAAACTTAGCGTATTGGACCAATCACCGATCAGGAACGGCAGCAATGCCACGGAAGCCTTGCAGGAAAGCGTTGAGCTGGCCCGGCTGGCAGACAAACTGGGTTATACCCGTTATTGGTTATCAGAACATCACAACACCAACAGCCTGGCAGGAGCCTCCCCGGAGATACTGATCGCCCGGCTGGCCGCAGAAACGGAACGTATCCGCATCGGCTCAGGCGGCGTGATGCTCCCTAATCACAGTACCCTTAAAGTAGCAGAAAACTTCCGGTTGCTCGAAGCGTTATACCCCGGCCGTATAGACCTGGGCATTGGCCGCGCACCGGGTGGCGACCGTATCACGGCGCATATCCTCAATCCCTCCAATACCTTTGATCCCAAAGAGTTTGTGCAGCAGTTGGTAGATCTGCAGGCATGGCTCACCGATAAAGTCACCCCCGGCAGCTTACAGGAAAAAGTAAAAGCCATTCCGGTCATACCTTCCTCGCCCGACCTGTGGATGCTCACTTCCAGCGGCGAAAGCGGCCTGCTGGCGGCACATTTCGGTATGGCCCTCTCTTTTGCACATTTTATCTATCCGGTAGGCGGCCCGCAGGCGGTGGCCAGGTACCGTGAACAGTTCCGTCCCTCTCCACACCTCGCCGCCCCGCTGGCCAGCGTAGGCATTTTCGTGTTCTGCGCCGATACGGAGGAAAAAGCGGCTGAACTGGAGGCTGTGATGGACTATCGCCTGCTCAGCTTCGAAAAAGGGAAATACGACATCTTCCCCACCTACGAAGAAATCAAAGACATAGAATACAGTGCTGAAGAGCTGGCGCGGATAAGGGCCAACAGCGGCCGTCGTGTTTCCGGTACGCCGCCGCAGGTAAAAGCCCGCCTCGAACAGCTGGCGGCAGACTATGCGGTGGATGAACTGGTGATCGCCACCATTACCCAGGACCATGCCGACAGGCTCCGTTCCTACGAGCTGCTGGCGGAAGCCTTTCAGTTAAAACGATAAAATCACCGCATTTTATCATTAAAATATTTTTATATTTGTAACGGCTATGCATATAGCCGTTTTTTTTATCCTGTTACAGACTGAAAACCTGAGCTAAAACCATCTCCCTATGAAAAAACTCGTATTAGGCGCGGTTATTCTTACCGCCATGCTGACCGCCTGTTCCAAAAAAGACAAGAATGACAGCAATGATGACAATGTGCCGAAGCCGGAACAACCTGCGGTAACACCTAAAGACTCCCTGACAATATATAAAGACCTTGAGTTTGATGTGACAGGCACCAGTTCCACCGTGGGCGTCGCCTTCTCCACCAAAGACGGCAAAATGTATTACCGTGCCAACCTTCCTAAGGACGGCAAAAACATCGACCTGGTGTTTGCCGGGGTAGACCCGGGCAACCTGTTCTTCAGCAGCGCCACGGCCACCGCTTCCCATGGGTTTACGTTTGATAATGCCACAATTACGGAGATCATGAACTCCCCGTCGGTACAGGCATTCGATCCTGCTAAATTTGATACCCTGTCACACGGTTCCGCGCTCAGCAACCTGGCCGTTAAGGAGGACAACAGTTTTTTCTCTACTACCTACAGGGGCGTGGTGCTGTTCAAAAATGCCGCAGGAAAAACAGGTGTGATGAAGGTCTCCGCTGCCGATGGGCAACGGGTGAAAGTCACTATTAAAGTGCAGCCATAAAGCGAACAGTTACCTACATGACGGGCCGGGTTGGTAATACCATCCGGTCTTTTTATTTTGTACCAGTGAAAAATAAGCCAGTAACCGGTAAAAAAGAGGTAGGATTACTACGGTGGCTGCCGCTAAATTTGCACGTAAGGAATGACCATCAAAATCGCTACCACTGTGAAAGTCGGATTATTTATACCGTGTTATATTGACCAGTTTTACCCGCAGGTAGGCATAGCCACGCTGCAGCTGTTGCAGAAGCTGGGGTGTGAAGTGGAATACCCGCAGGGGCAAACCTGTTGCGGTCAGCCTATGGCCAATTCGGGCTATGAGCATCTGACGCATCAGTGCAACAGCCTTTTTGTCCGCAACTTTGCGGCCTATGATTATATTGTGGGGCCTTCCGGCAGCTGTGTGCTGCATATTAAAGAACACCTGCACGACCCGGCCCATGAACCGGCAGCCGCCGGCATACGGGAACGTATATATGAACTGACGGCTTTTCTGACAGATATATTAAAGGTAACGGCCTTGCCTGCACGTTTTCCGCACAAGGTGGGGCTGCACCAGAGCTGCCACGGGCAGCGCGGCCTCGGCCTGGCGCAGATGAGCGAGCTGGTGGCGGCGCCTTTCTCCAAGCCGGAGCAGCTGCTGCGTATGGTGGCTGGCCTGGAACTGGTAGAACTGGACCGCAAAGATGAATGCTGCGGCTTCGGCGGTACCTTCTGTGTTACAGAAGAGGCCGTTTCCGTGAAGATGGGCAAAGATCGTGTAACCGATCACGTTAAACACGGCGCGGAAGTCATCACCGGTACAGACGTTAGTTGTCTGATGCATATGGAAGGTATCCTCCGCCGGCAGCATCAGCCGGTAAGAGTGATGCATATTGCTGAAATCCTTAATCAACAGATCCCATGAACAGGCCAACCACCGATCACGCCACGCTGGCGGACAAGTTCAACGAAAACGAGCCAAGGGTCAACTGGCATGATGAAACGCTGTGGTGGGTAAGGGCCAAACGCGACCGCCAGGCCTGGAGTATTCCTGAATGGGAACAGCTGCGGGAAACCGCTTCTCAAATAAAGCTCAACGTGCTGGGTAACCTGCATGACTATCTGACGCAGTTTGAACAGCAGGCGATACAAAACGGCGCCGTTGTTCACTGGGCAGCGGATGCGGCGGAGCATAACCGTATCGTGACGGAGATCCTGAAGAAGCATGATGTAAAACGCATGGTGAAGAGCAAGTCCATGCTCACTGAGGAGTGTCATCTGAATCCGCACCTGCAGGCCAACGGCATCGAAGTGATCGATACCGACCTGGGCGAACGTATTGTGCAGCTGGCGGAAGAGCCGCCGAGCCATATTGTATTGCCCTGTATTCACAAAAAGAAGGAAGAGATAGGCGAGCTCTTTCATGAGCACCTGGGCACGCCTGCCGGTAACGCCGATCCGCAGTTCCTTACCGCGGCAGCGCGCCAGCACCTGCGTAAGGAGTTCCTGCAATCCAAAGCCGCTATTACCGGCGTGAACTTCGCGGTGGCGGAAACGGGTGAGATGGTGGTTTGCACCAATGAAGGCAATGCCGATATGGGCGCCCACCTCGCGGATGTACATATCGCCTGTATGGGCATTGAAAAGATCATTCCCCGGCGCAAACACCTGGGCGTGTTCCTGCGGCTGCTGGCACGGAGCGCCACCGGGCAGCCTATCACCACTTATTCCAGCCACTTCAGGCAACCGGCTCCCGGCAGGGAACTGCATATCGTGATCGTGGATAACGGCCGCTCCCGGCAGCTGGGCCGCGAAGATTTCCGCAACTCCCTGAAATGTATCCGGTGCGGCGCCTGCATGAATACCTGCCCGGTATACCGTCGCAGCGGCGGCCACAGTTATCATACGGCCGTTGCCGGCCCTATCGGCAGCATCCTGGCGCCCAATCTTGATATGAAAGATTACGCCGACCTGCCTTTTGCCTCCACGCTCTGCGGTTCCTGCTCCAATGTCTGCCCCGTAAAGATCGACATCCATCAGCAGTTATATAAGTGGAGACAGGTCCTGGTAAAGGAAGGACATACCAGCGGTATGAAAACCGCCGGTATGAAGATGATGAACGCCGTACTGTCCAAACCCGGTAACTATAAAAGAGCCGGTAAGATGGGACGCTGGGTGTTACGCGCTTTCCCGGGAATGGTCAACAATCGTTTTAATCCGTGGTTTAAACAAAGGGAGATGCCGGCGCCGCCTGCGCAGTCATTCTCCGAATGGTATGCACAACAACCTTCAACAAAAAATAAGCAACCCTGAATAATATATTGATATGAGTAGCAGAGAACAGATACTGGCCGCCGTGAAGAAAAATCAGCCCGATGCTGTAACATTGCCTTCCCTGCAAGGGCTGTCAGGCAACATGCCGGCTACCCCGGAAGCTTATCGCAAAGTGCTGGAAAGCCTCGGTGGCAGCCTGTTTGAGATTACTGATACCGCGCAGGTGCCTGGCCTGTTGAAGGAACATTATCCCCATCTTCAAAGGGTCGTGTTCGCTGATGATAAACAGGAATGGGTACACGAAGATCCGCATCAGCTGGAAGATGTGGACATGGCCGTGGTGACCGGACAGTGGGGCGTGGCCGAGAACGGCGCCATCTGGCTGACGGAAAATGATATAGCCGTGAGAGTACTGCCTTTCATCTGCCAGCATCTCGCTATCATCTTACCACGGGAACGCATACTGGCAACCATGCACGATGCCTATGAAAAAATCGGTGCACCCCAATCCGGTTTCGGCGTATTTATTGCAGGCCCATCCAAAACAGCTGACATAGAGCAATCCCTCGTATTAGGCGCCCATGGCGCAAAAAGTCTGGTCGTGTTTGTTTTAGGTTAAATTCATTTTTAACTGTACGTTTATTCAAAAAATCACTTACTTTTATAAATGAAAAGATGGTTTTTCATCAGAAAATCATCGTTTTATGAAAGTTGGTATGGTGTTTGTTTTCACTGGCCGTCACAAGAACAACTTTAGTAAGTTCTGTTTAAACCATATCGCGAATAATACTTTAACCATATAGCGAACATAAGTTAACCGGAAAAATTGAAAGACCATGTATCAGTTATTTAGTGTGCCAGCGCGTGCAGGAGTACATATCGAGAATGAATGTCTGCAAAACAATCTATCATGTGTGAAGGTATTTCGCCTGTCCTCCAGTCCCGATATCAGCCGTTGTTGTTGAAGTAGTCTGTTTTTAAATAGCCTGTAAAGTTAGTTGTCCATATAAACCTGTATGAATACAGGAGACAATTGACCTTGCAGCCGGCGGGTTTTCGTACTTGCCTTTATCATCTTGTCAGTATTGAATTGGTTGGAGCTACTTACCATGCAGAGTAAAAAAAAATTAATAGTTTACTTTTTCATAATAGTAGATATCAAAATTTAGTGTTTACTTTGCATAACTTGAAAAACCGAAAAATGCGAACCAAACCGTAAGCTATCTGACCGGAGAGTTAAAGCGCTTCTATGAAAACCACCCGCGCGCTACTTTACCAGATTGGACGAGCATATATTTCTTAACCGTATCTATTATTGAAACCTATGGTGAACAAATCATCATGGATTACCCCGTCATGGCTTATATTACTGCTTGACCTTGGGTGCTCCGTCATCGCCATCAATCTTGCCTTCCTGCTCAGGCTGAATTTTGATATGGAGGCCCTCACTCCGTATCCGCTCGAAGAGATCTCCTTTATTGTATTAGGTGTGACGCTGATGTTGTCTTTGCTGTTGCGAACGTACCGTGGTATCGTCCGGCATACCAGCCTGGCAGACATCGGCAACATCGCTTGTATGAATGTTATAGCCAGCGCCATTTTTGTGACCATCAACTATAGCCACGTACTGGATGCAGACGTTAATCTTTTCCCATTGTCAGTGGTCCTGATCGGCTTTTTTATCTCCTCCTTCCTGCTGTTATCTTATCGCCTGATGGTCAAATGGGTGTTTAAGTATTATAAGAACTTCCGCGCAGTCAATAAAACCAGGGCAGCCATCTACCATACAGGTCTTTCCAGTATCATGCTGCGTAAGGCTATCAACGATAATCCGGAAGCGGATATACGCATTGTGGCCTTTCTTGCGGATACCAATGCACATGCAGGCAAATCCATCGAAGGATTGCCGGTATATGCCTCCCGTAAAGGGCAGTTATTCAAAATGCTGAGAGAAGGGAAAGTGTCTCTTTTACTGATACCGGATGATCATCTGGATGCGCAACATCTCAATGAACTGGTTGAAGAATGTATAACGTTGAATATAAGAGTACAAAAGATCATCTCTGTGAATCAATGGATAGACGGTACACAAAATAAAGGTATACAGTTGAAAGACATTAATATTGAAGATCTGCTGGAAAGATCTGTTATCGATATCAAAAATGAAAAGCTGGAAGCAGAGATCCGTGATAAGAGCATCCTGGTAACCGGCGCTGCCGGCTCTATCGGCAGCGAAATTGTCCGCCAGGTGATCCGGTATCAGCCGGCAGTGATTGTTCTGTGCGACAAGGCGGAATCGCCGTTGCATGAGCTGGAACTGGAGATGGCGGAAATGGGCACCAATATTCCCATCATTCCTTTTATCGGAAACGTGTGCGACAGGTCGCGCATGCAGCAGCTGTTTGAGATATACGCACCCGCTATCGTATATCACGCCGCCGCTTATAAGCATGTGCCCATGATGGAAAAGAATCCTTCTATCGCAGTGATGAACAATGTGCTGGGCACTAAGGTCATGGCGGAATTGTCAGTAGAATTTGGCGTGGAGAAATTTGTGATGGTGTCTACTGACAAGGCGGTAAATCCTACCAACGTAATGGGCGCTTCCAAACGCATCGCAGAAATATTCACCCAATCCTACAACAACAGGATAAACGAACAGTTTAAAAAAACCGGTCCGGTATTTGGCTTACCGCCCACCCGTTTTATCACTACCCGCTTCGGGAATGTGCTCGGGTCCAACGGTTCGGTGATACCGCGCTTTAAAAAACAACTGGAAAACGGCGGACCGCTCACGGTTACCCATCCTGAAATCACCCGGTATTTCATGACCATCCCGGAAGCCTGCCAGCTCGTACTGGAAGCAGGCGCCATGGGACAAGGCGGAGAGATCTTTGTATTCGATATGGGTAAACCAATGAAAGTTGCTGACCTGGCCCGGAAGATGATCCGGATGGCCGGAAAAGAACCGGGAAGGGATATCCAGATCGTATATTCAGGCCTGCGGCCAGGAGAAAAACTGTATGAAGAGTTATTGAATAATGCAGAAAATACATTGCCCACCTATCACGAAAAAATACTGATTGCGAAGGTGCGGAGTTATAGTTTTTCAGAAGTAGACAAAAAGGTAACGCAGTTGATCGCATCTGCAGAAAAACACTATTTAACACCTACAGTTGCTTTAATGAAAATGCTGGTGCCGGAGTTTATCAGTAAGAACTCCGCGTACGAAGAACTGGATAAAGATAAAATTAAAATGTAACAGACGGAAGCGCAGCTTTTGTTACTGATGGGCATAAAATTTGCCCAGCTGCAGCTTCTCATTTGCAAAACTGTCAATTAGATATGAGTCTTATCAACAGGAAGTTCGGCTTCCGTTTAAACACCATTTTTAAAAGGTGCAAGGGTACGTATTATCATTTAGCAGGAATCATTTGCCTGTTCCTGTTTTCATGTTCGGCGCCTAAAAACGTAACTTATTTCAGAGACATACCCGATTCGCTTGGGTCAAAAGAAGTGGAACAGGCGTTGTATAAAACACCGCTGGTACAGGTGGATGATATCCTGCAAGTGACTATTCAAACGCTGGACCCTGGCGCCACCGCATTGTTAAATCAACAGAATGCCCCGTCATGGCCTTCCACAGCGACAGCTACCGGAGGCGCGGGCAATATCAGCGGATATCTGGTTGACAAGGATGGTAATATCGTGTTGCCATTGATTGGCAAAATGCAGGTGAAAGGTAAATCAACAGAAGAAGTAAGAGCTGCGGTTACCGAAAAGGCCGCCCAGTTTTACAAGGACCCGGTTGTTAATGTAAGATTCGTTAACTTTAAAATAACTGTACTTGGTGAAGTAGCAAGGCCGTCAACCTATGTGATGCCTAATGAAAAAGTAACCTTATTGGATGCTATCGGTATGGCGGGTGACCTTACTATTTATGGAAAACGCGAAAATGTATTATTGATCAGGGAGAAAGAAGGTAAAAAAGAATTTGTCAGATTTAACCTGAATAATACAAACCTGTTTACATCTCCCTACTATTATTTGCAACAGGGAGATGTGGTATATGTTGAACCGAATAAGTCAAAGGTTGTATCAACGGACGCATCGCGATTGAAGAATATTACTATTATCACCTCCGCGATCACTTTGCTGGTGGTAATATTAACGAGGGTCAAGTTCTAATTTTTTAAAGCACTTACATGTACGAGAATAACAATTCAAATAATCCATTTTCTTTAAACGGTAACACGCCTGTTGCGCAGCAGCAGGATAGTGTATTCGACCTGAGAAAAGTACTGGATATATTGGGATCATACTGGTATCTCTTCCTGTTGAGTTTTCTTTTGACAGGTACTGCTGCCTGGCTGTACCTGCGTTACTCAACGCCGAGCTATAAGATCAGCGCCAAAATACTGGTGCAGGATGATAAAAAGGGCGGAAACCTGCCCGGGGAAGAGATCCTCAGCCAGTTGGAATTGTTCAATACCAAAAGCAGCGTAGATAACGAAGTGGAGATACTTAGTTCACGTTCTATTATGGAAAGTGTTGTGAGAGATCTTCAGCTGAATGTGATGTATGTCGCTGACGGCCGCGTGAAGAAAACGGAACAATACCGGAACATGCCTTTTTCATTTAAGTGGCTTAGCCTGAGCGACAGCCTGACTGCCATGAATTATACCATCCGCCCGGTCAATGAAAAGAAATTCTCACTGAGCCGTGCCAATCTCACCAGGGAAGGGTCCTGGAACGATACGCTGCATTTGCCGGAAGGGGTCGTGTTTATACAGCGGAATCCGTTGTATGCATTCGTACATCCTGAATATTATGTAAAAGTAGTTTCCATAGACCAGGCCGTGGGAAAATACAGATCGCTGGTGACCATGGCGGTCCCCAACAAGCAGGTGAGCACGGTAGACCTGAGCATCACGGATGGTATACCTGAAAGGGGAGAAGCGGTGCTTAACAAACTGATTGAAGAATACATGAAGGCCAGCGTGGAAGATAAAAACAGGATCGCAGACAGCACAATTGCCTTTATTGATAATCGCCTGGTGATCGTAACCAAAGAACTCTCCGGCGTTGAAAAAGATATACAGCAGTTTAAACAGTCAAACCAGGTGGCTGACCTGGAAGAACAGGCAAAGTTGTTGGTTTCCAGTACCGGCGATTTTTCCAAACAACTGCTGGACCAGCAGGTAAGGCTGAATATTGTTGAGTCTATGCAGAAGTATATGCAGGACGAAGCCAACAATAAACGCGTGGTGCCTTCCTCCCTGGTCGTACAGGACCCTTCTTTCCTCGGACTGGTAGAGCGCTATAACACGCTGCAGCTGGAAAGGGAAAGACAATTGTTGTCTACCACCGAAAGTAACCCGCTGATAAAAAATATTGATCAGCAATTGCAAGGATTGCGCGGTGACCTGAACACCAGTCTCGGATCGCTGAAAAGCAGCATTCAGATCGGTATCGACGAACTGCAGCGCAGCTCCGGCAGCCTGAATAAAAAAATTGCACAGGTACCCGCCAAAGAACGCCTGTTCCTGGATTTTTCACGGCAACAGGCCATTAAGCAGGAACTTTACCTTTTCCTGCTGAAGAAAAGAGAGGAATCTGCTTTGTCAAAATCGTCAAATCTGGCGGTAGCCAGGATCATCGATCCGGCAAAGAGCGACGCCCTTCCGTTTAAACCCAAGCGGCTTTTAATTTACCTGCTGGCGATGGTGGCAGGGATAGTATTGCCTTCCGTGGGCCTTTACGTAAAAGAACTGCTGAATATCCGGGTGACCAACAAGAAAGATATTACCGGCGCCACTAAAGTGCCCATCATTGGCGAGATCGGACATGCGCAGAACAAAGAAATGGTGGTGGCCAAAAGGGATAATGTAACGCCTGTTGCGGAACAGTTCAGGGCGCTGCGTACTAACCTGCAGTTTATACTCGCCGGCCCGCAGCAAAAGGTGATCCTGCTGACATCCAGCATGAGCGGTGAAGGCAAGTCCTTCGTGGCCGCAAACCTGGCCGCTGTACTGGCGCTCTCAGGGAAAAAAGTGGTGTTACTGGAAATGGACCTTCGTAAACCGAAGCTTTCCGATAAACTGGGCGTGAACAATATGACCGGGTTTAGCACCTATGCCATCGGCAAAAGTATGCTGGAGGAAGTTATCAGACCTTCGGGCATACATGAGAACTGCTTTATCATTTCTTCCGGGCCGATACCGCCCAATCCTGCGGAACTCTTACTCCTGGAGCAAACAGAAATGATGTTCACCAAACTCAGGGAGAAGTTTGATTATATCGTGGTGGACACAGCTCCTGTTGGCCTGGTGACGGATGCGCAGTTATTGGCGCGTTTCGCTGACGCTACACTCTACCTCGTTCGTCAGGGCACCACCTTTAAGCAGCAGCTGCAGATTCCGGGAGACCTGGCTGCCCAGCGGAAAATGCCAAAAATAAGCCTCATCGTAAACGATGTGAAGGCCGGCCGCAGTTACGGCTATGGCTACGGCTATGGTTACGGCTACGGGTATGCTGAAACACAGCGTAAAGGCGTGGCCGGACGCATTAAAAGATTGATCGGAAAATCATAATATCTTTATCTGAAAAAAAACTGGAAAATAATAGTCAACTATGAATCAGGAAACTAGGATTGCAATCATTGGACTAGGTTACGTAGGATTGCCTTTAGCAGTGGAATTTGCGAAAAAATATAAAACTTTTGGCTTTGATATCAATAAAGCCAGGATCGCAGAATTAATGAGCGGATCAGACCATACGCTGGAAGTAGCGGAAGATGATCTGAAAAAAGTAATCACCGCCGATCCGGAAGCCGCTACAGGACTTTTTTGTACCAATGAACTGGAGGCCATTAAATCAGCGAATTACTTTATTGTTACCGTGCCTACACCGGTAGACAAACATAACCGGCCCGATCTTACACCGCTGTACCGGGCCAGTGAAACAGTGGGTAAGGTGCTGAAGAAAGGGGATACTGTCATTTATGAATCCACCGTGTATCCCGGTGTGACCGAAGATGAATGCGTACCCGTGCTGGAGAAAGTATCCGGACTGCGGTTTAATACCGATTTTTTTGCAGGCTATTCCCCTGAACGTATTAACCCGGGCGATAAGGAACACACTGTTACCAAAATTCTGAAAGTAACCTCCGGTTCTACTCCTGAAGTGGCGGAAAAGGTGGACCAGTTGTATAAATCAATCATTGTTGCCGGTACATTTAAAGCCACTTCCATTAAGGTGGCGGAAGCCGCGAAGGTAATTGAGAATGCACAGCGTGATATCAATATTGCCTTCGTAAATGAACTGGCTAAGATATTTAACCTCCTCGAAATCGATACTGCAGATGTACTGGCTGCTGCCGGTACGAAATGGAACTTTCTGAAGTTCAGGCCGGGCCTGGTGGGAGGGCACTGTATTGGTGTTGACCCTTATTACCTGGCCCAAAAAGCACAGGAAGCCGGTTATCATCCTGAGATCATCCTGGCTGGCCGTCGCGTAAATGACGGTATCGGTGCTTATGTGGCGCACGAACTCGTAAGACTGATGATCAAGAAAGAAGTCCGTGTAAAAGGCTCCAATATCCTCGTGCTCGGCGTTACGTTTAAAGAAAACTGCCCGGACGTACGTAATACCAAAGTGGTAGATATTCTCAATACACTGAAAGGCTACGATGTTAATATTTCCATTTGCGATCCGTGGGCCGATCCCGCAGATGTAAAACATGAATACAACTGGGATTGCATGAAGTCCGTCAACACTGAAAATAAATTTGACGCAGTGTTGCTGGCAGTGGCACATAATGAGTTCAGCGAACTGAACATAAAATCGATGTGTAAGGACAATGCGGTGATCTATGATGTTAAAGGCATTTTGCCCAAAGAACTGGTAGACGCAAGACTCTAATCCCATACCCTCAAGAAAAAAAGGATATACTATATCTAGCTGATTATGTACGAAAAACCTTTCCATACGCAAGACCTTTCCGCCTCCACCTTTCTGGTGACCGGAGGCGCCGGGTTTATTGGCTCCAATATCGTTGAGTACCTGCTTAAATATGGAGCTGCAAAAGTGCGTGTACTGGATAATTTCTCTACCGGGTCCCGTGAAAACATACAACCGTTTCTCGATAATAAAGCCTTTGAACTGCTGGAGGGCGATATCCGCGATGCCAACATATGCCGGCAGGCGCTGGAAGGGATGGATTATGTCACCCATCAGGCTGCGCTGGGCTCTGTGCCGCGTTCGATCAATGATCCTGTTACCACCAACGAGGTAAATATTTCAGGTTTCCTGAACGTGCTCGTGGCCGCCCGTGACGCCAAAGTGAAACGGATGGTATATGCAGCCAGCTCCAGCACCTATGGTGATCATCCGGGCCTGCCGAAAGTGGAAGACCTCATCGGTAATCCGCTTTCGCCATATGCCGTGACCAAATATGTCAATGAACTGTATGCCTCCGTATTTTCCAGGGTGTATGAATTCCATCCGGTAGGACTAAGATACTTTAACGTGTTTGGCCCGCGGCAAAATCCTAAAGGGGCCTACGCTGCCGTTATCCCCTTGTTTATAGATGCCGCATTGCAAAAAAAGGCCCCTGTGATCAATGGTGACGGGGAAACCAGCAGGGACTTCACTTTTGTTGAAAATGCCGTGCAGGCGAATATAAAGGCATTGCTGGCTGAAAACATACATACGGCGGAGATCATCAATATCGCTTTTGGTGAAAGGACCACCCTGAACCAGTTATGGCAGATGGTGAGCGGGTGTGCAAAAATCAACATTACGCCCGAATACGGCGCTGAGCGAAAAGGAGATGTGAAACACAGTCTGGCAGATATTTCCAAAGCCCGCCAACTTATCGGCTACAACCCGGAAATAAGCGTGGCCCAGGGGCTGCAGCTCACTTACAGCTGGCTCGAACGTATCAGTATCTGATTAAAGCTATTATCATGGAAACAAAAATGAATAGAGTATTATTAGTATTTGGTACACGCCCGGAGGCTATCAAAATGTGCCCGTTGATCAAAGAGCTGGAAAAGTATCCGGAGATCTTCGAGGTGAAAGTATGCGTAACCGGGCAGCATCGTGAAATGCTTGACCAGGTGCTGAATATATTTAATGTGCAACCCGATTATGATCTCAAGATCATGAAGCAGGGACAGGACCTTTTTGATGTTACTGTTGGCGTACTCTCCGGCATGAGAGAAGTGCTGGATGATGCTAAACCCGATGTCGTACTGGTACACGGGGACACAACTACTTCTACGGCAGCCGCCATGGCCGCATTCTATAAACAGATCCCGGTTGCCCACGTAGAGGCCGGCCTGAGAACGCATAACATGTATAGTCCGTGGCCGGAAGAAATGAACCGTAGCATCACCGGACGTATTGCCACCTACCATTTTGCGCCGACAAAAATTTCCCGGCAAAACCTGCTGGATGAAAACATCAGCAGCGAACAGGTATTTGTTACCGGCAACACCGTATTGGATGCCTTGCACCTGGTACTGGAAAGAATTAAAAATGACGCGGAAGTGCAGACAGGTATAGAAGCGCTGCTGGTGCAACATGGCCTTACTTTACCTTTATTGGCGGCCTGGAACGGCAACAATAGCGAAGGCAGAAGGTTAGTGCTCATTACAGGGCACCGCCGCGAAAACTTCGGCGACGGCTTCAGGAGCATCTGCCGGGCGATCAAAAAGCTGGCGGAAAATTATCCGCAGGTGGATTTTGTTTACCCGGTACATCTTAATCCGAATGTCCGTAAACCAGTCAATGAGATCCTTGGAGAAGCGGCATTACCTAATGTACATATCATTGCACCGCTCGACTATCTTCCTTTTGTTTACCTGATGAACAAAAGCACCCTTATATTAACAGACAGCGGCGGCGTACAGGAAGAGGCGCCGGGTCTCGGAAAACCGGTACTGGTGATGCGCAATACCACCGAAAGACCGGAAGCCGTAACAGCAGGCACCGTAAAGCTCGTGGGAGTGGATGAAGATAAAATATACGATGAAGTGAGTGTGCTGCTGGACAACAAAGATGCTTATGATCAGATGGCACAGGCCGTAAATCCTTACGGCGATGGCAAGGCATGTCAGCGTATAGCCAGGATGCTTAACAAAGAGGTCGTCATTGAACAATTCATATAATTATCATCACAGTGAGTATCCTAAGCAGAAAACTGAAAACCCTGATAAAAAAGATCTATAGCTGGGCTAATGATACCCCGCTCTCTTCATTTAAACTGGGGGTGAATGTAGTCATTGCACAGGGAATCAAAGCTACTTTTCCGGAAAAGGTGCACTTCGGCGATCACATATATATAGGTCCCGGCGCCTTGCTGTCCAGCCAGGGCGGCCTGTACATCGGTTCCGGCGTAGTGATAGGTCCCAATGTAAGCATTTACACCGCTAATCACCGCTATGAAGGTGCAACGGCCATACCCTATGATGGCGCCACTGTTCTGAAACCCGTTCATATCAGGGAGAATGTATGGATAGGTGGCAGTGTGATGATCGTGCCCGGCGTAACGATCGGCGAAGGCGCTATTGTGGGCGGCGGCGCGGTGGTTACAAAGGATGTTCCGCCCATGGCAGTCGTTGGCGGAAACCCGGCCAGGGTGATCAAGATGAGGGATGAGGAAACATATCAGCAATTGAAACAACAGCAGCAAATCTATATGCACCTGAAACAGAAGGGGCAGGTAAAATATTTCGAAATAGAGGGGTGATCCTGTTGAATCTTCCACAGGACCTGAAACGAACATACATAGCAATGAAACAAAGCACGGATAACATACTGCTGACTGGCTTTTTCGGCGCCGGAAACGTAGGGGATGAAGCTGTTTCCCTGGCAGTTTACGAAGGCGTGAAAGAACAATTACCGGGTGCGAAATTCAGCATAGTAACACGCGACCCGGCCTATACCAGAAATTTTACAGGTATTACAGCGGCGAAAGCTGTAAAAGGTTTTTACCCGTCGCACGATTTCTGGCTGCGGATGCGCAGCCATATCAGCAGCGTGAAAAAAAGTGACCTGATCGTGATCGGAGGAGGAGGAATCCTGCAGGATGTGCACAGCTGGACAACCATTCCGGCGTTTCTCATTCCTGCCTGTATCGGGATACTGTACAACCGCAACATCATCACGGTAGGCATCGGGGTAGGCCCTGTTAAAAACAGGTGGTTGAAGGAGCTGATCAGCTTTACCTGTAACAGGATGGCGAAGGTCCAGGTCAGAGACGAAAAAAGTAAGAAAGTACTGATAGAATGTGGCGTACAGGCAGATAAAATAACGGTGACGGCAGATGTAGTGCCCTCACTGGATGTGAAACACCATGTGTCTGCTCAGCAGGTACCGGGGCCGGCCCCGGTGGTGGCGCTGGCGTTCAGAAAATGGCCCGATCTCGATGAAGAGGGACTGGTGGCTATCTGCACCCGGCTGATTGAAAATGGCGTGCATATCAGGATGCTGGGCTATGAGTCTGTTCATGACAAAAAATTTTATGAGCAGCTGATCATGAAATTTGAACCCCGGCATCAGGGAAAAATCAGCATACACGTCCCCGCTGACCTGAAAGACGCCATGCAGGAAGTAAAGAATGCAGATTTCCTGCTCTCTATGCGTTTGCATGGATGTGTTTTTGCCGCAGCTATTGGCACCAGTTTTTATGCAGTGCCGTACGATCATAAAGTGACTGAGTTTATGCGCAGGCTGTCCCTGGAAGACAGGATGATCGCCATGGACGCACTTTCTGCGGAATATGCTGATAAAATACTGGACGATCTGAAAGTTAAAAACGCCGGTAAGGCATGGTCAGGCGCATTTGATATACAACAACAGCTTTCCCGCAGCAATTTTACAGTCGTACAGGAAGTGCTGGATAATAAAACCAACTACTCCCGGAAGGATAAGCTGGCCGCCCTGAGATGGATCGGGAAACTGTTGATGAAGGGATTCGGCACACAGCTGCAAAGACCTTTCAGATTCGTTTTAAGAAAAATAACAAAATAGGAAATCATGAAGGTGTTAATAACAACACAACAGCGGATACCTCATTCTGGCGGACTAAGTACCCATGTCGAAATCCTGATACAGGAACTGAGATCGAACGGGCACGAAGTCAGAATGATTCAGGGGGGCATGATACAGCCGCCCAAATGGAAAAAAGGCATCCGTAAACTGCTGACGCTCGGTAATCAGAATAAGTTTGTGAGCCGGAACTTCCGGGAGGCGCTTCTTCGTCTCCGCCGGCTGGCAGAACAAGAGATTGACCGGTTCAGGCCGGATGTTATCCATACGCATGATGTATATGCCTCCTATGCTGTACTGCAATGCAGTAACCTCAACGGTCTGCCCGTGATTCAGACAGTCCACGGACCAGCGCTGTATGAAGCACAGATGGGAGGGGTAGACAAACTGCCGGCCTATAAACAACTGATCATGGATTGCGAAGCGCTCACGTTTAAAAAAGCGCAGCACTTTATCGCAGTAGACAGCGGCCAGGCAGATATCCTGAAAAAAGATTACGGCGTATCACCTGCCAAAATTGATGTGATGTTCAACTGTGTGCATGTAGGCGAGGTGAGGCGATTGGCAGAAGCACAGATAGACCTGCCGGTGAAGCAGCCATATTTCCTGGTTCCCCGGCGCCTGGTGGAAAAAACAGGGGTGCGCTATGCTATTGAAGCATTGGCACAGGTGAAAGACTCACAATGCCAGCTTGCCATAGCAGGGCAGGGGCCTTTAAGAAAGGAACTGGAAGACCTGGTAGGCAGCCTTAATATTGCTTCCCGCGTGGTTTTCCTGGGCCCTGTGCCGAGGAACAGGCTGTTGCCGCTGTTTGCTAAAGCACAGGGTGTAATCGTACCCTCTGTACCTGCAAGCGGCGTTATCGAAGCTACCTCGCTGGCCGTAACAGAAGCAATGGCTGCGGGCACAGTGCCGGTGGCGTCGGGTATCGGCGGACTGGCGGAGCTGATCGCGCACAATGACACCGGTCTGCTGGTCAAGCCCGCTAATGCACAGGAGCTGGCCAACGCCATGGACCTGCTCCTTAAAGACAACGGGCTGCGTAACCAGTTGATAAAAAACGCCACGGAGAAAGTAGAAGGAGATTATTCTTCCGAAACCTGGGCCAAAAAGATCGTTCAGATTTACAAGAAATATGCTAAATAGTTTATGAGTTTTTTACGGAAAAGTATATTTGTTACCGGTGGCCAGATGGCAGGCATCCTCCTGAACATGCTGGCCGGAGTAATATACTCCAGGGCCTTAGGCCCTAACGGTATGGGGCAGTATGAACTATTTCGCTCTTCCCAGATGGTAGTGGTTACTTTTCTTTCATTGGGTATGGGTAATGCCAGCATTTATTTCCTGAACAACCTGAAATACACACCTCGCCACATCGTATCCAATACAACAAAAGTCTCCCTGCTGTTCGGCCTGTTGCTGATAGTAGGGTTTACCGCTGCGATTTTTTTTAATCCCGGTTATTTCGGAGAGATCTCTTTCATTATCGCATTGCTTTTTGCGATGGGGTCTGCCGCACTTGTAAACATTACGACACTAAGACCTGTACTGGTAGCGCAACTCGCCTCTAAAAGAATGGTGATGGTAGATATGCTGCCCCGTATCATCATCCTGCTGAGCGGTGTACTGATGCTTTGTATTCACCAGAAAAGCCCGGGATTTGCCATCACCGCCCTGGGAATAGGGAATGCAGCGGCTTGCTGTGCCCTCTTCTATTTTCTGAAGGAACACATCGATTTGCGGGCGCCGCTTGACTGGAAAACGCTGGGCGCTCTGCTGAAATACAGCATCAAGCTGTCGGCCTCCAGTTTCCTGTATGTGCTCACGGCGAATGTAACGGTGATGTTACTACGTTATTCGCAGCTGGAGAACTTCAGCCAGGTGGGCTTATACACCAGGGCGGTAGCTATCAGCGGAATGATCACCATCATTCCTTCTACTGTCGGGCCGCTGTTATATGCAAAATGGGCGGGACTGAAAGGCGATTTGCTCACTAACCAGGCACAGTTTGCTATGCGGGTCAGCTCTTCTATCAGTTTTGCCATCTCCGCGGTGGTATTCCTTTTCAGCCGGCAGATCATTCATTTGTTGTATGGTCCTGCATTTTATGGCGCTAATGTTGCATTACGCATTCTTGCGCCCTCGTTGGTGTTTATTACCATCACCAGTATCTGCAACAACCTGCTGGCCGGCGATGGTAAAGCAACCATCACCATGTATATCCTGGCCGTGACTTTTACTATCGTGGCCGGCGTAACCTGGCTCACCGTAGGAAGACTGGGAATAGAAGGGGCGGCCCTTGCGGTATTGTGCGGAAATGTTTTTTCTGCTGTGGCCAACCTGGTGGTATGCAACAGGCATTATGGGCTCAATTTTGCGAAATGCGTAGGGATAAGGCCATCAGACGTAAAGACCCTGATGAAATCCTTAAAATTCAGATGACTTTTTTCTGTATGAAACAAACAGTAACAGATATGAGTAAAAATAATGGTCAGGAGAAGATCAGACTAGGTTTCTTTTTCGACGGAGGAGAAGGAGGGGGCGTAGTGGAATACGTACGTTTGCTGTTGACGAATATCGACAGAAGCCGGTTTACGGCTATCGGTATTTACCTGGGAAATGGCCCCAGCCATGAGGCGCTGAAACATATCTTCGACGAAACGACCATATTGACCAACAAGCGCCTGGTAAACGTAGGCAGTGGTAAAACCAGGATGCAGCGGTTGAAAATGAATACCTCCAAACTGCTCACCGCCGTTAAGGGGACCCGGTTACTGGCCCGCGCCATGAAAAAGCACCGTATCGATATTATGGACGTAAACTATTTCCCGCTGCATATACTGGCGGGGATAGCCAGCCGCATGACAGGCGTTCCTTGCCTGTGGCACTGGCACGGTGCAGGCAGGCCAACAGGCATGCGGGCTAACATGACTGCCTTTGGCGCCCGGTTCTTCTGTGATAAAATTGCCTCCATTACCCACTTTGTACATAACAGCCTGCCGGAAGCAGCAAGAAAAAAATCCGAACTGGTCTATAACGGGGTAGATACAACGAAAATTTCAGGCTCCGTTGTCAATGGCCACTTGCTGAAACTGGCAGGGGTAGATGAAAACACCACCCTGGTGGGCATACTCGGTACGGTGTCCCCCTTCAAAGGACACGCCTATTTTATTAAAGCAGCAGACATTGTGCTGCGGCAATATCCCGATGTCCGCTTTGTGATCATCGGCCGGGAATCAGCCACGCAAAAAATAAAAGTAGGCTTTGAAGCACAGCTGAGAAAGGAAGTGAAAGAAATGAACAGGGAGCGGGAAATTCTGTTCCTGGGATATGTTGCTGATCCTTACAAATACCTCCGGGATTGTAAAATTATCTGCACACCCACTATTCCGTATATGAATTTTCTGGGAGAAGGTTTTGGCCTGGCTGCCGCTGAATGTATGGCAGCAGGGGTGGCCGTGGTGGCTACCAAACTGGGATCTTTCCCTGAAATCATTGAGCATGGGAAAAATGGACTGCTGACGGAACCGAAGGATCCTGCCGCGCTGGCGGACGCTATCATGGAATTGTTGGCCGACGAACCGAAAAGAAAAAATATAGCCATGGCTGCCCGGCAGCATATCGCCGAAAACTTTGACATAAAAGGTACCAGCAGGAAAATGGAACAGCTATACGAACGCCTGGTTTAAATGTTAACATCAATCATATTATTGGGATGGCTATTGTAGTGATTTTGTTTTTTTTGTTCATGATGTATAAAACTGCATTGAATCCAATGACAGGGTTCATTTTTATGTGGTTTGCCATATGGTTGTATCCCAATTCTTTGTTGTACGGAACATTGCCATTGAATATACGGTTCGATGACATATTCGTGTTTTTTACGTTTGTGGTATGCGTCTATAAGAAGCCTGCCGGCGTCAGGGTATGGGGGTTAAGTACTTTCCGGCTCGCATTGGTATGGTGGCTGCTGCATCTGCTCGGAAATATCAACGGCATGCTGTATGGCGGATGGGGCGCTGTGCAGGAAGTAGTGAAATTCCTGCTGAAGGCGGCTTATGTGCCGATGACTGTTGCTATCGCCGCTTCTTTGTTAAATAGTTATGCAGATGTAAAACTGTTTATCAAATGGTTGCTGATTGCCGGCGCTGCTGCCGCACTGCTGGGAGCGGGCACCGTGGTGGCGCCCCGCGCGTTTGGCATCTTCCTGATTCCCAACCAGGACCTCTCTGCCGGCGAAATGCTGGAAAATATGGAAGGCGCCATGGAGCTGGCCAGAAGGGCCAGGGGCTCTGTTGGCACCATGGCCAGCTCTGCTATCTGCCTGTTTCTCTCGGTCTTGTCACTGCACCTGCTGGCAACGAAACACTATGTTTTCCAAAGCAAAAAATTCCTGATCCCGGTTTTTATCATCATCCTGCTTGGATTGGCATATACCCAAAGCCGCGGCCCGATGCTGGCCTTCGCGCTGACCGCCACCATTATCCTCTTCAGGTCGGAAAACAAAGGCATACTGGTAGGAGCACTGGTGGTGGGACTGTTGCTGATGGTAACGGACAACCCCGTGCGGGAGCTGGTAACAGCCAGGTTTACCGGCGCCACCGGCGCTACGGCAGACAGCGGGCTGGACAAACGCTCGGAAGTATGGAGCATGTTCCTGGAAAAATTCGATCCGATACTGCTCTTTAATGGCATAGGGGCTGTAATGTCCAAATACATTTATCGCGCCACCGCGCATAACACCTACCTCGGCGCAGTCATCTACAACGGCATATGGGGCGTGTGTATGTTTTTCGTGATCGTGGTAAGGTCCATTAAATACAGCAGTAAGCTGATCCGGTGTAAACAGGAGGTCCTGTCAGATATTTTTGGGCATTATTTCCCGCTGGCATTACTGTTTATGCTGGTCATCGGTATGAGTATCGAAGACTTTCAGAACACAATATGTATGCAGCTATACTTATTGTTTATGCTCATCTGTGAAAAATTGATAAGGGCAAATGAGGCGGCCGCTGAAACCGCCGGGAAAACCGGTAAAGCGACGCTGATGCCGCTTGAAGTACAATTGAATTAATTGACTGTTCTATCAGACTCTATATGGCGAACATTTTATTACAGGCCTGGGTAGTATCAAAAAAAGGGAACGAATATTTCCTTCCGTATACGCATTGGGTATACCTGAAGGAAATCGTACAATATTATGATAACGTAGGCCTGCTCTCACCGGTAAAACAATATACTGACGGAAGTGATTCCGGGCTGGTCTCTATTGCTGATTTCAATAATGTGACCATACATGAATTGCCTTACTCCGACAGCTATAAATCAGCCATCAAACACTATGGCGCCTATAAAAAGGCTTACCGGGAACTGACGGCCTATGATGTGGTATACCTGCGTTACCCCACACCGTTAGGCTGGCTGAGCAAACGGTACATGAAAGACAAAAAACGGATCGTACATTTTGTCGGAGACCCGATTGATGCTGCCTGGGTAAACCCCAACTTTAAAATGCTGAAAAAACTTACGCTGATATCTTTCTTCCTGCCGGAGCATATGGCCTATATGTGGGCCTGTAAAGGCGCAAAGGTGTTTACCAACGGTTATCATTTGCAGCAGAAGCTGAGTAAATGGAGAATAAATGCAAAGGCCGTTATTTCAACGACATTGAATGAAAAAGATTTCTATGTGGATGAAAGGAGACAGATACCCGCGGAGGGGCTGAAGCTACTGTATGTGGGATATCTGCGAAAGGCAAAAGGCGTGGAAGTAGTGATCCGCGCATTTCAACGGGTGCTGCAACGTTATCCGGACGCCACCCTTACAATAGCAGGGTCCGGTGAATTTGAAAAAGAGTTGAAGGCGATGGCCGCAGCAGCAGGAATGAATGATAAAATAACTTTTCTGGGCCACGTCGATAACCGCGATACGCTTAACATGCTTTTCCGTACCCATCATGTTTTTTGTTTTGCCAGTTTGTCTGAAGGCTCTCCCAGGGTAGTACTGGAAGCTATGGCGAATGGAATTAATGTGCTTAGCACGCCGGTGGGTTCATTGCCATCGGTGTTTAAAGACGGGGTGGATATCACCTATGCAGGGTTCAATGATGACGAGGGCTTTTTCAGGAAGATCTGTTATCTGGTGGAAAATCCTGAGGAAGCACATGCTGTAAGGAACAGAGCGCAGGAAAAAGTAAGAGGGTTTACTATCCAGCATTTTATCAAAAACATTTTTTCCTATGAAAGTTAAGCTGTCTATATTATACGCCTGGCTGGTGCGTACAGCCACTTTATTATTGCCGAATATACCCCTGTTTATGCGTTTCAGGGGGTTTTTATACTCCCTCATGATGAAACGTTGCGGCCGTAATTTCCAGGTAACTTCAACGGCTATCCTGAATTCCCTGTCGGGGCTGGTAGTGGGAAACGATGTCTATATAGCACACAACTGCGTGCTGATAGGGCTGGATATCGAAATTGGCGACAAGGTACTGGTAGGGCCTAATTGTATTATTTCTTCTGCTAACCATACTTTCCAGGACGATGCTTACCGGTTTGGTAAGTCAGAGCCCCGGGCCGCAAAAATAGGAAGCGGCTCCTGGATAGCCGGTAACTGTTCGGTGGTGGGCGGCGGTGTGCTGCCTCCCATGTCTGTATTGGGGGCGGGCTCTGTGCTCAATAAACCATTTACGGAAACACGGGGACTGTATGCAGGCGCGCCTGCTGGGTTTATAAAGAAATTACAATGAGGATTCTATATATACATCAGTATTTTACGATACCCGCCGCTGCAGGCGGCACCAGGTCGTACGACCTGTCGAAGCGTTTTACGCAGGCAGGCCATAAGGTGGTGGTAATTACCAGCAGTTCTTTTTTGAAAAGTATGCGCGAGTTTCCGAAAGGCTGGACGGTAATGGAACATGAAGGGATAGAGCTGCATGTGCTGCATGTGGAATACAGCAATAAAATGAGCTTTTCCAAACGGATAGCTGCCTTTTTGAAATTTCTTGTATTTGCTTCCCTGCGTACTTTCAAGGTCAACGCGGATGTGGTACTGGCTACATCTACTCCTATTACCGTGGCCATTCCTGCCATTACGGCCCGTATTTTTAAACGGAGGCCTTTTATTTTCGAGGTAAGGGATGTGTGGCCGGAAGTGCCGGTAGCGATGGGCATTATCAAAAATAAAATGGTGATACGTTTCCTGGAAGGGTTTGAAAAATATATCTACCGGAAATCAGCACATATAGTCGCTTTATCTGATGATATGAAAGCCTCGGTACAACAGCGCGTAAATATCGCCGATAAAAAGTTGTCCGTTATTACCAATATTTCAGAAACAGAACGTTTTTCAAAGTATGCCCGTTCAGGCGGAATGCTGACAGGGTTGCTGGGATATACCCCGCGTAAAGTGGTGCTGTATGCCGGTACACTGGGAATGGTGAACGGACTGAAATATATGACAGACCTTGCCATCCACAGTTACAAAATAGATCCCTCCATTAAGTTTATCATTTTCGGAGACGGGATGGAGAAAGAGAAGTTAATGCAGTATGCACGGGAGAAGGGAGTGTTAAATGAAAACATCTACTTCTTCGACCCGGTGCCTAAATCGCAGCTGTCACAGTTGTACTTTGAAGCAACGGTAGCTTCTTCTTTTGTGATACCGGTTCCCCAACTGTGGGCTAACTCGGCGAATAAGTTCTTTGATTGCCTGGCTGCCGGCCGTCCGGTGGTCATCAACCATCGCGGCTGGCAGGCTGCCGTAATAGAACAGGAAAACGTCGGCTTTGTACTGAATTACGATATGAAGGATATAGCCGGTGAGGCGGTACGTTTCTGTACATACATAAACGACGACCCGTTGCTGGAACAGCAGCGCGAAAATGCGATGCTGTTAGCAAAAAAATCCTATTCGCTGGACATTGCCGCTGCTCATTACCTGAAAATATTAAATGATGTTGTATCGTAAACTGTTAAAGCCACTGATCGATTTTTTGCTGGCCTTGTCAGCCTTTATCATATTGTTGCCCGTTTTTTTTACGGTAACGCTTATACTCTGGATTTCAAACGGAGGGACGCCCTTTTTTACCCAGCTTCGGCCGGGACTGAACGGGCGCATTTTCCGGCTGATCAAGTTTAAGACGATGAACGATAAAAAAGCGGCGGACGGGACCCTGCTGCCGGATGAACAACGGATGACAAAAATCGGGGGATTGATAAGAAAAACTTCGCTCGATGAAATTCCTCAGTTGCTGAATGTTATAAAGGGAGATATGAGCCTGGTAGGACCAAGGCCGTTGCTGGTAGAATACCTGCACCTGTATAACCAGGAACAGCGGAGAAGGCATGAGGTGAAACCCGGCATCACCGGGTGGGCTCAGGTGAATGGCCGTAATGCGATCAGCTGGGAAAAGAAATTTGAATACGATGTCTGGTATGCAGACCGCCTCTCCCTGCTGTTGGATATAAAGATCATGTGGATGACCGTCGCTAAGGTATTCAAATCGGAAGGCATCAGTCAGACCGGGCACGTTACGGCAGAGCGGTTTACCGGAACGGGCGACCAGCGCCTCCGTACTGCTGAATAAGCGCAAAAATGACCATTGAATTATTGAAAAACCAAAGAATATGAACGAAAAGATATGGTTGTCATCCCCTCATATGGGTGGACAGGAATTGGAATATGTGAAAGAAGCCTTCCAAAGTAACTGGATCGCT
Source organism: Chitinophaga oryzae (assembly GCF_012516375.2). NCBI lineage: Bacteria > Pseudomonadati > Bacteroidota > Chitinophagia > Chitinophagales > Chitinophagaceae > Chitinophaga > Chitinophaga oryzae. The sequence continues at coordinate 5,688,326 of NZ_CP051204.2, read as the reverse complement.
CCCTTAGGCCCGAATGTTGATGGATTTGAGAATGATCTGGCAAAGTATACCGGTTCTCCGTTTGCAGCAGCGCTGTCAGCAGGCACAGCTGCATTGCACCTGGCGTTGATTTTGCTGGATGTTAAAAGCGGGGATGAGGTGCTGTGCCAGAGCATGACATTCTCTGCTTCTGCCAACCCGATTGCTTACCAGGGTGCTACCCCGGTTTTTGTGGATAGTGAAAAAGATACCTGGAATATAGATCCGGTGTTACTGGAAGAAGCTATTAAAGACCGCATCGCTAAAGGAAAGAAGCCAAAGGCGATTATCCCGGTGCATCTGTACGGTATGCCCGCGAAGATGGCAGAAATATTGGCCGTTGCCGCAAAATATGAGATCCCGGTAGTGGAAGACGCTGCCGAGGCGCTGGGGTCCCTTTATCAGGGAAAAGCCTGCGGAACACTGGGGGAACTGGGCATCCTCAGTTTTAACGGTAACAAGATTATTACCACCAGTGGCGGCGGCGCACTGATCGGCAGCAACGGAGACCAGATAAAAAAGGCCAGGTTCCTGGCCACACAGGCAAGAGACAATGCACCGCACTATGAACATACGCATATCGGCTTCAACTACCGGATGAGCAATATTTGCGCAGGTATAGGACGGGGGCAGATGCAGGTACTCGATGACCGCGTGGAAAAACGCCGCCGGAATTTTGACTATTATGTAAAAGAACTGGCAGGCGTGCCGGGTATCAGTTTCCTGCAGGAGCCGGAAGGCAGTGTCAGCAACCGCTGGCTCTCCACCATCCTGGTCAATCCAAAGGAGAGCGGCGGGGTAAGCCGTGAAACGATCAGGCTGGCGCTGGAAAAAGAGAATATTGAATCAAGGCCGCTGTGGAAGCCTATGCACATGCAACCTGTTTTCTCCGGTGCTCCTGCATATGTGAATGGGGTTTCCGAAAAACTTTTTGAGGACGGGCTTTGCCTCCCCAGCGGCTCTAACCTGACAATACAGCAACTGGAAAGTATTGTTGCAAATATTAAAAAGCTATGGGACTGAAAATCAATACCGCCCTTCCCCGTAAAAAATGGGGGAAATGCGCACTGGCAGCACTGATGCTGTTGTCAGGCGTGGGGTGTCTTTCATCCGGTGCGCAATTTCTGCCTTTTAAATATAACGACGGCATAGCCGCCAAATATGTAAATAAACAGGATGCAGCTTTCAGAAGCAAGGCTGCAACGTTGGCAGCAGGCGCATTTGATCTCACCGGCGTGTTGCCGGCAGGGTATGTAAAAGACGGCACCGTAGATTACACCAGTTATCTGCAAACAGGAATGGACCAGCATAAAACGGTGGTATTCCCTGATTTTCCCGTGTTGATCAACGATAAGGGACTGACCGTCGGGAGTGGCGCCACTATCATTTTTAAACAGGGTTCCAGGTTATTGTTACAGCCCACTTCAAAGGACACCTATGAAATGTTAAGGGTGCATAATGTGCAAAACGTAAACATCTACTGTCCGGTGCTGGAAGGCGATCGTAAAGGCCACCAGGGAAATACAGGGCAATGGGGAATGGGTATTGCCATCAGGGCTTCAAAAAATGTGAACGTCTATGCGCCGCAGGTCTCCAACTGCTGGGGAGACGGTATTTACATCGGTGGCCTCAAAGGCGTTACCAGCTCCGGTATCAGTATTTACAACGCCTGGCTCAATTATAACAGGCGTAACGGGATGTCCGTTTCTTCAGTGGACGGACTGAAGCTGGTAAGGCCCGTTATCTCCAATACCTATGGCCAGGCGCCGATGTGCGGTATTGATATTGAGCCTAACAACAACACTGATGTGGTCAATAATGTAATGATGGATAGCCCCGTAACCCTGAATAATGCAAAGCATGGTATCAATATCTCATTGTTCAGGCTCATCGGCCCCAGTCCTAAAGACGTGAACGTAACAATCCGCAATCACCAGGACGACGGCTCCGCTGTTGCCTTTGCGATGGGCGGGTTAAAACCGCATTACGACGTGCCGCCTATGGCGGGCACGATAGAGATCATCGATCCGGTATGGAAGAACAACCAGGAGAGAGCTTTCCGAAGCTACAAACCCAACGGGTATGCACCAACGGTGAAGTTTACCAAGGTCTCTGTCTTGAAAACCGACAGGAACGGCCGGGACAAACCGGATGCGGAAAAATTTATGCTGATGAAAAAAACGATCGCCAGCGAAAGTAAAATGAGCATACAAGACTAATCCAACACATACTTTCCCTGCCTTGCCAAGGCCAGGGGAAGTTTTTTTTGCAATGTTAAATTTATAAGAATAGCATTTTTATTTATTTGGTATTCAAATGTTTTATTTATTTGTATAAATTATATGTTTGTTCAGTTTTTAACTAACAAAACAACTTATGAAAACCGTGCGTTTTAAGTGACGTGGTTACTATTATCTTATGAAAAAATTGCTATGTGATTGTCATAGCTGGAATGTTTGCAGGGATTCTTTTTATAGCAGTTTATCAACCCGTCCGTATCTTTCCTGGAAAACCTTGTTGATCGTTTTATGCTTTCTATGGAGTAAAACGGGGCAAGCTCAGGATATCGGCCTGAAAAATCCTTCGCTGGAAGGAGTGCCGGGACAGGGAAAGGTTCCTCCATCCTGGATTACTGCCATGAATACACCTGATATTCAGCCCGGAATTTTTGACATTACCGTACCGCCATCTGACAGAAACACCTACATCGGTTTGCACAGCGGGCCTTTGTGGCCGGAAGCCATTGCACAGGAAATATCCCTCAAAGGGGGCCGCAGTTATACGGTTTCCATGGACCTCGCCTTCACCGCTTTTTATGCCTACAGGGCCTGTTACGGAAATATGGCCATTTATGCAGGGAATGCTCCGGGCGATTCTGCCGAATTGCTCTGGCGCTCGGGCCCGTTTTCGCATACTGACTGGAAACGCTATACGGCTGTATTTAATCCGTCAAAGGATTACAAATACATCTCGTTCTGGGCCGATGCCGCTATTCCCTGTGATAAAAGCGCTTACGGGTCTGTTGTACTGATAGACAACCTGTCTGCCTTCATCAGGGAAGTCCCGCAGGTAGTTATTTCCACCGTCCGTACCTGTAAAGGCGTGGCTACGGGGGAAGCTACTGTAAAACTGGTGAGCAGCTCCGTGGGCAACTGTACCTACAAATGGGAGCCTGGCGGGCAAACCGGCAGCCATGTTGAAGGGCTTGCTGCCGGGCGCTACGAGGTCACTGTCACCGCTCCTAACGGCACCAGCACTAAAGCGCAGGTCATGATCGAGGAAACGGACCTGAAAAATGAAGTGGTTACCCGGCCATCCCTTTGCCATGGTGACAATCAGAACGAGATCACTTTAAACACCACCGGCGGAGTGCCTCCCTATCGCTATTATTTCAATGGTTCCCAGCATCCCGGTTATGCCGGCACATTTAAGGAACTGCGCCCGGGAAACTATACCGTGATCGTAAAAGATGACCATGGCTGCGAGGATAAGTTATCTTCCATACAGGTAAAAGAACCTGAACCGCTGTTGGTGACCGGAGTCGATGTAAAGGCACTGAGCTGCAGCGACACCAGGGATGGCCGCATCACCCTGGAAGTGTCAGGTGGCGTTGTGCCTTATGCATTCAGCCTGCAGCCAGGTACGTGGCAGGACAATAACGAATGGCGCCAGCTGGATGCAGGCCGCTACTATTTCGAAATAAAGGATAAGAACGGATGTCATACCAACGGGAATACGGAAGTGCTGAAAAACGACCGTCCCTGTGCGGTATATGTTCCAACCGCTTTCAGTCCGAATGGCGACGGGCGCAATGACCTTTTCCGTGCAAAAGTGAACGATGCCGTGACCGCATTCAGGCTGACCGTTTATAACCGGTGGGGAGCGGTTGTATTTGACAGCACCAACCCCGAAGCCAGCTGGAACGGAGCACGGGAGCCAAACGGATCTTATGTGTGGGTGATTACCTATACCGATAGTAAAAATCAGGCGCGGAAACAAACAGGGCCGCTGATGTTGATAAGATAACGGTTTTGCCTATAGGGAACGGTTCTTAAACGGGTATTTCTCCAGTACGTTCCGTAGCTTTTTGTTCTTGCTGATCTGGGTGATGGCATGAAGATGCTTCTCATGATGCAGGTCTGTGCCAATATAATCAATCATGTCAAGATCCATCAGTTTTTCGGCCGCCTGCTGAATATGTTTTCCGTAGTAGCCGGTAAGGGAAAGCAGGTTGACCTGAAAAAGGCAGCCCCATTCTTTGAACCGGTGATAGCTGTCGAAATCGCTGTGACAATAATTGTAACGTTCCGGATGCGCCAGGAGCGGGAGGTATCCTTGTGCTTCCAGCTCAAAGATCCAACGGTGCATCTGGGGCGGTGCAGACATAAACGATATTTCCACCAGCAAAAGTTTACCTGTCAGTGTCAGTAAAGGCCGCTGCATCAGCTCTTCGAACTGTTCATCCATATAATACTCCGCTGCATGATGAAACGGGATCGACAGCCCTTTGGCGGCCAGTGCGGCAGATACCTCGCGGTAGGGGCCTGCCATCGTTTGTACGGAGTTGGGGTACCTGTCCATCATCACATGGGGAGTGGTAATGATTTTCCTGATGCCCATGTGATGCAGTTGTTCTATAAAACGGACGGAAGTATCGGTATCCGGCACGCCATCGTCAATACCGGGCAACAGATGGGAGTGAATATCCGTTTCCATGAATGACAGCAGCTGAGTAAGCTGCTCGTTTTCTTTGGTTTTGTTGCGGAATAAAAACATAATAGGTTTCCTCTAAAGAATATGGCAAAAAAAATCACAGAATTATATCATAATCAATGCCACAATTTCTTCCAGAAATTGCCGGTCTGTTTCATCAAAGCCGGAAAGTTGGTCGCTGTCTACATCCAGCACGCCTGCTACTTCTCCTGCTTTCATTAAAGGAACTACAATTTCAGACCTGGAAAGGCTGCTGCAGGCGATATGTCCCGGGAAAGCTTCCACGTCGGGTACAATAAGCGTGGCCGCCTGCGCCCAGCTGGTACCGCAAACACCGCGTCCTTTGCGGATACGGGTGCAGGCTACCGGACCCTGAAAAGGACCGAGCACCAGTTCTTCGCCTTTCACCAGGTAAAATCCTACCCAAAACCAGCCGAATTGTTCTTTCAATGCTGCCGCCACATTGGCCAGGTTGGCCACCAGGTCCGGCTCTCCTTCCAATAGTCCTTTTATCTGCGGAATGAGCGACTGGTATTGTGCGGCTTTATCTCCCTGAATGATCTGTAAGTCTTCTGCCATTTGTTTTTTTGGTAAAGATACAGCACGCAAAGGCGCTAAGCAGCAAAGCAAGGTAAGATTTCGGGTTTTCGTTTTTTTTTACTTTTTTTTGACCATTCTGCTTTCCCGTGGCAGGATTAAATGTCTGAACAGGTATAAGGTGATCATCCCTGCCTTTGCCTGCTTTGCTGCTTAACGCCTTTGCGGGATTTTTTTACTTTTCCCGTTATTATCGTATATTTAAACTGAGGTAACCATTAAGGAGAACAGGGCTCATTATCAGTAATTCGCGATCATTTCAGACAGCTAACAGCTTAATTAAATATCTTTGCCACACTATGAATCAACCTGAAGTAATACTAGTGACTGAATCCGACGAAGCTATTGGTACCATGGAAAAAATGGAGGCGCATCGCAGGGGCCTGTTGCATCGCGCATTTTCGGTATTTATTTTAAATGATGCCGGAGATATCCTGTTGCAACAAAGGGCGCTGGGAAAGTATCATTCTCCCGGCCTGTGGACCAACGCCTGCTGCAGTCACCCGCTTCCCGGCGAAACCACGCCGGCAGCTGCTCACCGCAGGCTGATGGAAGAAATGGGTTTCGACTGCCCGCTGGAGGAGATTTTTTCTTTTACTTACAGGACTTCTTTTGACAACGGCCTTATCGAGCATGAATTCGATCATGTACTGATAGGTACTCACAACGGTGCGATACACCCCGACAGCGCAGAAGTAAATGACTACAGGTATATGTCTGCCAATCAGATCCTGGAACGGATGGAGCAGGAACCGGCAAGCTTCACCAGCTGGTTCCATCTCGCATTACCGAGGGTGCTGCAACATCTGAAGATGTCTGTCACCACTGCAGGTATGTAGCTGCCCTGTACTTTTTTGTTACATCTCATTTGCTGTTAACCGAAGCAAGCCAACTTTTACTGTGCCAACAGGTATGGTGGGCTGTTAACATGCCCGCCCGCCGCCGTTTACCCTGGTTTTTACCTATGCCATTTCATAACCCTTAATAGTTAACTGCTAAATCCTCAGACACATGACAACGATCCAGTTTCCCCGGATCCAGTATCCGTTTCCTTCCCGTTTGAATTCCCATGTGGCGGCTGCCCAGCAACACGTTGAAGACTGGGTGCATCATCATGGTTTACTGTCCACCGACAAGGCGAGGGCCCGCTTTGCCAAAGCCCGTTTCGCCTGGCTGGCAGCCCGCGCCTTCCCTGACGCAGGACTGCACGAACTCTGCATCATTGCCGACTTCAACACCTGGTTGTTTATCCTCGATGATCAGTGCGATGAGGCGGAAGCCGGTAAAAAATCAGGTTTCCTGCGCAGCGTCATGACAGGTTTTATGGACATCTTCCGCCATCCCGATCCCCGTATGCCGGCCAACAACGCGCCGCTGCCGGCTGCGCTCATCAGTATCTGGGAAAGGATGAAAGCCATCAGCACGCCGGCCTGGCAGGAACGCTTTATCCGCAGCATGGAAGATTATTTTAATTCCTGCCTCTGGGAAGCACAGAACCGGGAAAATCGTATAGTCCCCACCGTGGCAGACTACGTACGCATGCGCCCGTACACCGGCGCCCTCCTCGCCGACGTGGAGGCGATAGACATCATCGAGAAAATCTACCTGCCGGCGGAAACACTGCAAAATGCACTGCTCAAACGTATGGTACAGGCCTGCAACAACATCGTATGCTGGTCCAATGACCTGTTTTCTTTTCCCAAAGAACACCAGGCCGGCGACGTGCACAACCTCGTGCTGGTACTACAACACGAACATCAGTGCTCCCTCCAGGAAGCGGTCAATGAAGCCGCCCGGATGCATAACGAGGAGGTGGCCATTTTTGTAGTGCTGGAAAAACTGCTGCCGCTCACAGGCAACGAAAAAGATTATGAACTGCTGCGCTATGTGGCCGTACTGCGCTCCTGGATCACCGGCAACTTCGAATGGAGCACGCACGATACCGGACGCTATAGCGCCATGATGAAAGAATATGTCAACAGTTGAGCTAAAAATATTGGACCGGCAGGCGGCCCCGGGCTTTAGCCCGGGGTACCTTTACGTTTACTGATGTATTTCTCCAGCCGCTTGCCCAGCCACCAGAAAGAAATTGCGAGGATAGAAAAGAACAAGCCCTTGTTGGTCCGGTCCCACAGATATTCGAAATAACGGGTATACAGGTCCAGCAGCAGGAAAATAACGCCGAGGTCCCGCAACAGATCGTCTTTTGTACGGATGCCCAGCAGGAGGGTAAGGATACACTGTACGCTGAACACCACCACCCACCACAACAGATGTACCTGGCGCAGCGCCTGCCATTCCTGCCAGGTGCCGCAATTCCCGAAGATAGAGATCAGCCAGCCGGACAGCAAAAATAACAGCCAGCCGCCACCCCAGGTGATTTCTTTGGCCGGCAGGAAGATCGCCGACCGCTTCATCAGCCAGCCGGCGCCTATTATTATTGCCGCCAGCAAAGCCATACGGCAGGGGAGGTTCATGCCCAGGAAATAAGGACCATCGCTGGTGAGATAATACGTCAGTTTCACATAGGCGGGTATCAGGCAGAGCAGGGTGGCTATCCACAGCAGCCGGGAATGCAATGTCAGCGCCACAGTGGCATAAACTACCGTGGCCAGCAGCCAGAAAAGGCCGTAGTTGCCGCCCAGGTAACCCATACTTTTGCCAAGGTACACTACGGTAACGCCTGTACTCAATATCGGTAACAGCCAGAATAATTCGCGGTTGAAAGAAAAGGCGGGCTGATGCCGGTTACGGCGCCATCCCTGGTAACAAAGAAAGGCCGTCAGCCCGGCAAACAGGAAGGCGATCACGCCATCGGTCAGCGAAAACTTCTTCCGCAGCACCTCTATCCACTTCTCATCCAGCACCAGCGACCCGAACGCCATCAGCGCGCAGGATATGGCGGCGATGAAAATATACAGGGTGATCGTCTGCCAGTCGTTGCTGCGGACGGAGTAGCTCTTCTGCAGCGCCTCCGCCTGTGCGTCCGTGATCAGCTGGTCCTGCTGCCACTGCCGGATTACCCGGTGCAAAAACTGTCCGTCTCTTTTGTCTACTTCCATCATAAGCTTAGCTCGATTTATCGCCTATGTGTACCAGGCGCAGGGTGTTCCGCTTTTTTATCTTCAACCGGAAATGATTGAAGAAAATCAACAGGGGGATCAGGCAAAAACTGATATTCTGGATAGTCGGATTGTCAGGATATATAAAATAAGCGAGGGCAATCGCAGTAAATCCGAAAGTCATCGTCAGGAAACTGTATTTCAACCGCTGGTACAACAGCTCTTTTTCTGTATGAAGGCCCGCCACGGCCAGCCCGGGTTTGCGCTGGAAAATATAATAGCTGATCCAGAACAGCCCCGCCAGGCAACCGGCAAGGTTAAATAAATAGATATACAAAGGCAGCATGAAATGACTGCTCATATGCATCATCGACGCCGTGGAAAAAGGAAAAGTGACAATAAAAAACAGGAAAAAAAGATTGCGGTGAATCAACCCGTCGTCATAGTGCTGTAAAAAACGGCACAAATGCAGGTGCCATTTCCAGAAGGTGCCGATAAACATAAAACTCATCGCGAAGGTGAAAAACTCCATCAGGAACGGATGCAGTACCTGCCGGTAACCGCCTGCCGGCAAATGTTCCGGCATATGCGGCAACTTGATTTCGATGATTAACAGGGTAATGGCAATGGCAAACACAGCATCGCTGAACAACACGGCCCTGTCCAGCTCAAATTCACGGTGAGGGGTTTTAGCTTCCTTGATAACTGACATAGACATAATAAAAACGTATGGCTTTTCGGCAATATACGAAAAGCTGAAGAAAGCCCCTATCCACCGTTTTTTTAATCCGGTAGTTTCGTATATTCGGGGAAGCAGCATCTCTTGTGCGACCGCCTCCGGTCAGAATTATCTATGCGTTGCGGCTTTGTCAACCGCCGGTAGCTGTTTTACAACCTTTTCTTTTTTCATTTGTTAGGTATTTATCAATCATCATATACTTTCAATGTTATAAGTATGCGTTGTACCCTTATATTGATTTCTACACTTTTTTTGTCAGGATTAAATACCACTTACGGGCAGATGGATACAACCAGGGGAAACTTCGCCTTCAACCTGGCCGATTGTATACAATACGGGATCGCGCATCATCACGATATGGTCAATGCCAACCTGGACGTGGATTTTTCAAGGGAACAGGTAAAGGAAGCTACCGCCAAGCTGCTGCCCCATGCGGATATCAATGCCAACTTCACCGACAATATGAAACTGGCTACCTCCCTGATCCCCGACATCGCCAGCGGCAACTATGACCGGAAAATACCGGTGCAATTCGGTACCCGCTTCTCTTCCAACGCCACCGGGCAGGTCAACCAGACCATCTTTCAGAGCGATTATTTCCTCGGACTGAAAGCCTCCCGCGTATACCGCGGACTGGCCACCAAAAACCTGACCCGCACGGAGATAGATACCAAAGTGGCCATCATCAAAGCCTACTACGCGGTACTCACCAACCAGGAAAATATCCGCCTCTCCAAAGCTAATCTCGACCAGCTCCGCAAAACCCTCTCCGATACCAAAGCCCGCTATGATGCCGGCGTGTCCGAAAGGGTAGACGTGGACCGGATACAGGTGTCCTATAATAATGGGGTGACCCAGATCGAAAACCAGGTCCGCGAACTCGTATATACGATGCAGTTACTCAAGTTCCAGATGGGCATGCCCCAGGAAAGTAACCTCGAACTCCGCGAAACCGTACAGGACCTCAATGTGGAAGCGTTTTCCACCGATACGCTCAGCTATAAAGTGGAAGACCGCGTGGAATACAGCATCCAGAACACCCAGATCACCCTTAATGAACTGAACCTGAAAAGCAAGAAGATGGCTTATCTGCCCCAGCTGAACTTTTTCGTCAACTATGGGGTCAACTGGTTTTCCACCAAGTTCGGAGACCTGTATAAGCAGGGTTTCGGCGCCTCCGCGCTGGGACTCAACTTGTCATGGTCTATTTTTACCGGTACCGAAAGACTCCACCAGATCAGGCAGCTGGACATTACCCTGAAAAAATCACAAAATGATCTCGACTTCCTGTCACAGCAGATAAAACTGGAGGTGAAGAGCGCCAATACCTCCTACGAAAGCAACAAAGCCACCTTCGTTACTCAGAAGACGAATATGACACTAACGCAGGGCATATACGACAGGATCGTCATGAAGTTCGAGCAGGGCGTGGCCACCAGCCTGGACGTGATCTCAGCGGAAAGCCAGCTTACCCAGGCCCGTACAGACTACGTCAACGCCATGCTGGCCACCCTGATCAGTAAAACCGATCTGGACAAAGCCATGGGCAGAATCAAATAATATCACAGCAAATACAACAATTATTAATTTTTTCTCCATATGTACCTGAAATCAAATTGGATCATAATTCTGGTTGCGCTGCTGGGCACCGCCTGCGGTGGTGGAAAAAAACAACAGCAACAGGCAGCCATGATGGGCATGATGAAGGCAACTGTCGTAGCACAGGAAGTAGTGCCGGCTTCCTATACCGTGCACACCCAGTTCCCGGCTACACTGACAGCGCACGATGAAGTGGCTATCCGCTCCGATGTGACCGGCTACCTCTCCGCCATCAAAGTGAAAGACGGCAGTATGGTGAAAAAAGGACAGCCGTTGTACGAGATCGACAAAAGCCGCTATGTGGCCGCCTATGGACAGGTAGCCGCCACCCAGCAACAGGCGGAAGCGGACCTCGCCCAGAAAGAAAAAGATTACGAGCGATATAAAACCCTGCTGGAGCATGACGCCATCTCCAAACAGACCGTCGACCAGGCATATACCGCCGTGATGACATCCAAAGCCAACCTGGCCGCTGCCAAGGCAGCCGTAGCCCGCGCCGGCACCGATGTCAACCACGCGATCATACGCGCCCCGGTCAGCGGCAGCATCGGCATCGTACAGATCAAAGTCGGCGATATCGTCAACGCCGGCCAAACGCTGATCAACACCCTGGTGAACGAACATCCCATCTTCGCCGACTTCGACGTGCCGCAGGCCAGCATTCCGCAGTTCTACCGCATCCAGAAAGGGCAGGGCGATGAAAAATTCTTCCTGAAATTCACCAGCGGCGAAACCTATGGTGAACAGGGAAAAATACAGGCCATCAACAATATTGTAGACCCGCAGACCGGTACCATCCGGGTGCGGCTGGTGTTCGAAAACAAAGACGGCCAGCTTAAATCAGGCATGAGCGGCGTAGTGGTCATGCAGTACGCAACACCGGCCACACAGGTGGCCATCCCCGCCAAGGCCATCGTACAGAACCTCTCCGAAACTTCCGTGATGACCCTCACGAAAGACAATGTGGTGAAACCCGTACATATCACGCCGGGCCCCGTTACCGACACCATGCTGATCGTGGAAGACGGCCTCAAAGCAGGCGACAGGATCATCGTGGAAGGCCTGCAGAAAGTAAGGCCGGGAGATACCGTGAACGTGGCCGGCCCCGGTACGCCCGCAGCACCGCCGGCAGGCAAACATTAATTCCTTAAATCACCATCACAGTATGATTTCAAAAACTTTTATTGAGCGCAAGAATACTACGATAGTTATATCCATCATCCTGGTGATTGTAGGGTTGATCTGTATGTTTAACCTGCCTATTGCCCAGCTGCCGGATATTGCGCCCCCCGTAACGGATGTAAGGGCCAACTACGTGGGCGCCAACTCCACCACCGTGGAAGAAACAGTGACCACGCCCATCGAAAACCAGGTGAACGGTACGCCCGGCGCCATGTACATACAGTCGGTAAGCGCCAACGACGGTTCCATGAGTATTACCGTCACCTTTAACCTGGGCACCGATCCGGACATCGCCACCCTCGACGTGCAGAACAGGGTGAGCCTCGCCCTCCCCAGTACGCCGGACGAAGTAAGACGTGTAGGGGTAACCGTTAAAAAACGGTCCAACGACATGTTGATGGTGATCGGGCTCAACTCGCCCAAAGGGCAGCACACCCGCGAATTCCTCGACAACTATATCAATATCTATCTCAAACCTGAACTGGCCCGTATCGAAGGGGTAGGAGACGTAAACGCCTTCTCGCAGGACTACAGTATGCGCATATGGCTCAACCCCGATAAGATGGCAGCGCTCAACCTGACCGCCGCTGACATCGCGCGGGCGGTGACCGAACAGAACCAGCAGGTGCCGGCGGGCAGTATCGGAGCGCCTCCCATGTCGCGCACGCAGGCTTTTGAGTATACGGTCAGCGTAAAAGGCCGTCTGGCTACTTCTGAAGAATTCGGTAATGTAGTGGTCGCTAAAAATCCCAACGGCGGCCTCATTCGCCTCCGCGATGTGGCCCGCATCAACCTCGGCTCCTTTACCTACGCCATCGATGCGAAAGCCGACGGTAAAACCGGTAGCGGTCTGGCCATTTACCTGGCGCCGGGCGCTAACGCCCTCGACGTGAACGACCGGGTGATCGCCAAGATGGAAGAACTGGCCAAATCTTTTCCGGAAGACGTGAACTGGCTGATTCCTTTTGAAACGACCTCCTTCGTAAAAATATCCATCAACGAGGTGTTCCACACTTTCCTGGAAGCACTCGCCCTGGTGGTGATCGTGGTGTTCATCTTCCTGCAGAACTGGCGGGCGACCATCATCCCGATATTGGTCATCCCCATCTCGCTGATCGGTACCTTTATATTCTTCCAGCTGCTGGGGTTCTCTATCAACACCCTGACCCTCTTCGGTTTCGTGCTGGCCATCGGTATCGTGGTGGACGACGCCATCGTGGTGGTGGAGGCGGTCCAGCATCATATCGACGCAGACCTGATGTCGCCGCGGGAAGCCACTTTCAAAGCTATGTCGGAAGTACAGGCGCCGGTAATTGCCATTGCGCTGATCCTCGCGGCAGTGTTTGTGCCCGTAGCGTTTATCCCCGGCGTAAGCGGGCGGTTGTACCAGCAGTTTGCACTCACCATCGCTTTTTCGGTGTTGCTCTCCGCTTTCCTGGCGTTGACGCTCACCCCGGCGCTGACAGCCATCCTGCTAAGGCCTGCCCATCTTACCAAAAAATCACACGGGCTGAATAAGTTCTTCTATAAATTCAACGAATGGTTTACCCGTGTCACCAACCGCTACGGCAACATGGTGATGCGTTCCATCCGCTTTACGCCGGTGGTGCTCATCCTGCTGGGCGTGCTGTTCGCCGTTGCTTTTTATCTTTTTAAGAAGACACCTACCACCTTTGTGCCCCAGGAAGACATGGGGGCCCTCTTCATAGCACTGGAGCTGCCGGAAGCGGCATCTACCGAACGCACCAAGGAAGTGGTGGATGAAATCGGCCATATCCTCAGCGCCGACAGCGCCGTGAACCACTTCTTCGGCATCACCGGGATGAACTTCGTGGCCAATGCGGTGAAACCCAACTCGGGTACCTTCTTCGTGAGCCTCAAACCCTGGGATGAGCGCTATGCGCACGGAGACGATATCGGCAAGGTGCTGGGCCGTATCCAGGGCGCCGCCTCGCGTATTATCGGCGCCACCATCATTGCCATCCCGGCGCCCACCCTGCGCGGTATGGGTACGTCGGGCGGCTTCTCGTTTATCCTCGAACAAAAAAGCAACCCGGATATTAAACAGTTCATGCAGGTAATGGGGCAGTTCCTGATGGAGGCCAACCAGCGGCCGGAAATAGCCCGCGCCTACGCCTTCTTCAGCGCCAACACGCCGCAGTTCAACGTAGAAGTGGACAGGGACAAGTGTAAACAGCTGGGCGTGGCCGTCAGCGATGTGTTCAACGCTTTGCAGACTTTCCTCGGCGGCCTGTACGTCAACGACTTCACGCGGTTCAGCCGCAGCTTCCGCGTGGTGATGCAGGCAGACTCGTTATATCGTACCAGCATCGACAACCTCGCTACCTACTACGTACGCAATAACCTGGGGCAGATGGTGCCGCTCAGCGCGCTCATCACCACCCAGAAAGGCGCAGGCGCCCCGGTAATCAATCACTTTAACCTGTACCGCTCTGTAGAGATAGACGGTGACAGCCAGGTGGGCTACAGCAGCGGCGACGCCATCAAGGCGCTGCAGGAAGTAGCCGCCAAAGTGCTGCCGGAGAACTTCGGCTATGAATGGGCGAACGTGTCCCTGCAGGAAATAAAAGCAGGTAACAGCAGCGTGCTGATCTTTATGTTGTCTATACTGTTTGTGTTCCTGCTGCTCACCGCGCTGTACGAAAGCTGGTCTGTACCTTTCTCCGTGCTGCTGGCGGTACCCGTGGCCTTGTTTGGCTCCATTGTAGCGCTGGCGCTCACCAAACAGGCCAACAGCGTATACTCCCAGATTGGTCTCATTACCCTGATCGGGCTGGCCGCTAAAAACGCCATCCTGATCGTGGAATTCTGTAAAGAGCGTGTAGACAGAGGCATGCCATTGATGGAAGCCACGCTGGAAGCGGTGAAACTGCGTTTCAGGCCTATCCTCATGACGTCCTTCGCCTTCATCCTCGGCGTGGTGCCGCTGTGCCTGGCGCAGGGCGCCGGTGCGGCTTCCCGTGTTAATATAGGCTATACCGTTATTGGCGGTATGCTGGCAGCCACCGTGCTGGGGGTATTTACCGTTCCGGTATTGTATGTGCTTATCACCAAACTGGCCTACGGTAAAAAGAAACTGGCAGAGCTGGAAGCACACGGCAACGAAGAGAAGAAACCCAAAGGGCTGGGCGAATAGTTTTATTTTTAGTCATGAAAAATACGGAACGATTCAGCAACAAAGTAGACAACTATGTAAAGTACCGGCCGCATTACCCGGTTGCCATCATACCATACCTGGCTGCTGAAGCGGGGCTTACCCATCAGTCCGTAATAGCCGATATAGGCTCCGGTACCGGTATTTCTACAACCCCTTTCCTGGACAACGGTAATATCGTTTACGCCGTGGAGCCTAATAAAGAAATGCGGGAGGCTGCGGAGAAACTGCTGCTGAGGTATCCTAACTTCCGGAGCGTAACGGGAACGGCAGAACGTACCACCCTGCCGGATGACTCCGTAGATCTGATCATTGCCGGCCAGGCGTTTCACTGGTTTGACCAGGAAGCTGCCGGCGAAGAATTCAGACGTATCGCAAAACAAAATGCCTATGTTGTACTAATGTGGAACATCCGGCAAACGAATACTCCCTTTGAACAGGCCTACGAGGACCTGTTGCATCGCCACGGCATAGACTATAAAGACATGAAACACCGGAATATAAGTCCGGCACAGCTGGGCATCCTTTTTGCACAAGGGTCCTTCCGGGAGAAAACTTTCCAGAATGTGCAGCGTTTTGATTTTCCTGCGCTGAAAGGGCGGTTAACCTCTTCGTCATATATGCCGGATAAGACAAATCCCGGCTATGCGGCCATGGTAAAGGACCTGGAGGATATTTTTGAAAAGTACCAGGAAAACGGCATGGTCCTGTTCCGGTATGAAACAAAATTATACACAGGCTTAATAGCGGACACACGCTGAATGTAAAATTGTTTTCTATCTTTGCTACCGTCGGATAGAATAAAAAAATATTGAATAAACCTTTAATAACCTGCTGAACACAGGTCTTTTTATATGCCATATCTTATACGGAGCAACATCCCATGTTTGCTTCCATGCCTGGTAATGAAAACACCTGAACGCATACACTATTATTAATCAGAACAATATGGGTTTTTGGGATAAAATAAAGATGGACCTGTCATGGTATAACGTTAGAAACGGTGTACCTACCGTACCTCGTGGCGGGAAAGGAAAGTTGTTGCTGCTCATCGTCCAGCGAGCATTAAAAAGCGAGGCCTTTCATGCGGTGCTCTTATTCAGATTATGCAGCTACTTTCATAGCAAGCGGATAAAAATACTGACCTTTTATTATTCGAACCGGCTCAGGCGGCGCTATGGTTCTACCCTGGCCCATACTGCGGATATCGCCGGAGGGCTCCGTTTACCGCATCCCTACGGAGTGATCATCGGAGGCCATGTTAAAATAGGCGCTATGACCACTATCGGGCAACATGTGACCCTGGGCGGAAATTTCGGAAAAACGAAAGGTAACAGGACCACGCCGGTCATCGGCAGCTGGTGTTTCATTTGTGCCGGCACAGTGATCGCAGGCCCGGTCTCTGTGGGCGATGATGTGATCATCGGCGCTAACTCCACCGTGAGCAAAGATGTGCCGGACCACGTAATTGGCAGCGGTAATCCGTTTGTGATAGGTAAAGAGAAGGAGCCGGGAACGGCAGTGGAACGGAACAAAATTCTGTATGCAAAATTTTATGGTTACCCGGACGACGTGGTGAACAATATCGGTTTTAAGTAAAATCCAGTACAGCCATAATTAAAAAAGCGAAGAGACCTGGTCTCTTCGCTTTTTTGTTGATAGTATCCGTAGTCTGTTTAAACCAGGCTGTCAAATAATATTTCCACCGGGTGCAGTGCTTTTACGCCGGTGCCATCTTTCACCTGGTGGCGGCAGCTGGTGCCGGGGGCGGCGATCAGCGTACCGGCGGCGGCGTTGCGCACTGCGGGGAACAGCACCATTTCCCCGATCTGCATGCTGAGATCGTAGTGTTCTTTTTCGTAGCCGAAAGATCCTGCCATGCCACAGCAGCCGGAGGGGATCACCTCTACGGTATAGTGTTGCGGGATAGACAACATCTTCTTGCTGTGCAGCGCAGAAGAAAGTGCTTTCTGCTGGCAGTGCCCGTGCAATTTGATCTGTTGTGGCTTATCGGTGAACTGTGCTGCGGTGATATGTCCTTTCTCCGCTTCGCTGGCAATAAACTCATCGATCAGGAAACAGTTTTTGGCCAGCGTCTGCGCCTGTGGGCGAAGATTTTCCCGGACAAGGTCAGGGTATTCGTCGCGGAAGCTGAGGATGGCAGAGGGCTCTACGCCGAGCAGGGGCGTGTTGTCGTTGATAACGTTGCTGAATATACGAACATTCTCTTCTGCCAGTTCGCGTGCCTGGCGCAGCAGTCCTTTGGACATGTAAGCGCGCGCACTTTCCGGATGGTCGATCATTTTCACTTCGTAACCGAGGCGATGCAGCAGCTGTACTGCTTTGATGCCTACCGGCGTATCATTGTAGTTGGTAAACTCATCGCAGAAAAGATATACGGTGCGGTTGCCGGCGCCCTGTTTTTCCTTCGGCCAGGTCTGGTTGAACCATTTCCGCAGCGTGGTGCTGTGAAGGCCGGGCAGGGAACGTTTGGCGGCAAAGCCGCTGAATTTACGGATAAGGCCGCCGGTAAAGCTGTTATTGATCAGCCCATTATAGATGCCGGGGGCGATGGCGGCGAGGCCGGACAGTTTGGAAAAGTTTCCGATCATTTTCGCCCGCAGCGGTACGCCGTTGGCGTCGTGGTAGTGTTGCAGAAACTCCATCTTCAGCTTGGCCATATCCACATTGGACGGGCATTCTGACTTACAGCCCTTGCAGGCGAGGCAGAGGTCTAGCACATCATAGATCTCTTTATGGTCGAAGCGGTTTTCCTTGGTGGAGTGTGTCAGGAACTCGCGCAGGATATTAGCCCTGGCGCGGGTAGTATCCTTTTCGTTGCGGGTGGCCATGTAGCTGGGGCACATAGTGCCGCCGCTCAGTGGCGTTTTACGGCAGTCGCCGGAACCGTTGCACTGCTCGGCGTGTTGCAGGATGGTTTGTTCCGGGAAGTGGAAGATGGTATGGAAGTCCGGTGTTTTTTGCCCGGGTTGGTACCGCAGCATGCTGTTCATGGACGGTGTGTCCACGATCTTATGAGGATTGAAGATGTTTTCTGGGTCCCAGGTGTATTTGATCTGGCGCAGCAGCTCATAGTTTTTTTCGCCTACCATCTGGCGGATAAATTCACCGCGCAGGCGGCCGTCGCCATGTTCGCCGCTGAGGGAGCCGTGGTATTTTTTTACGAGGGTGGCTATTTCTTCCGCGATGGTCCTGAAGAGCTGGTTGCCTTCTTCCGTTTTCAGGTTGATGATCGGGCGGAGGTGGATCTCCCCGCTGCCGGCGTGTGCGTAGTGTACGGCATGCAGGTCATACTTTTCCAGGATCACGTTGAAGTCACGTATGAAATCGGGGAGGTCTTCCACGGCCACGGCGGTATCTTCAATCACCGGCACGGCTTTTTCGTCGCCGGGCAGGTTACTGAGCAGTCCCAGTCCGGCTTTGCGGAGGGTCCAGATTTTCTTGGTGTCTTCGCCGAACAGGAGCGGGAAGTGGTAGCCCAGCCCGGCAGCGCGCAGCCGCGCTTCCAGCCGGCCGGCAATTTCTATCACTTCTTCGCGGGTGTTGCGGCAGAATTCCACCACGAGGATGGCGCCGGGGTCGCCCTGTACAAAGAAGCGGTTTTTACGTTGTTCGATATTGTCTTTGGTGCACTCCAGGATGAAGTGGTCTATCAGTTCGCTGGCGCTGGGTTTGAAGTCCATCACCTGGATATTGGCCCGGAGCGATTCGTCCACGCTGTTGAAGTGGATACAGAGCAGGCCTGTCTCTTTGGGAGGCAGGGGATCTATATGCAGTTTTATTTCTGTGATCAGGGCGAGGGTCCCTTCGGAGCCTGCGATGAGTTTGCAGAAGTTGAAATCTTCGGTGCCGGCGGTAAAGGGAGCGGTTTCCAGCAGCATATCTACGGCGTAGCCGGTATTGCGGCGGGGGATGCTCTTTTTAGGGAATTCGCGGCGTATCTCCTCCTGGTTGCGGTAGTCGCTCAGGGTGCTGCGTATCTGCCGGTAGATGCGGGTTTCGAGGGTATCGGGCCCTTCGCATTTGGCATGGAAAGCGTCGGGGCTGAGGGCGCCGAAGGTGACCTCTTCGCCGTTGCTCAGCAGGGCTTTTACTTCCAGCAGGTGTTCGCGGGTACTGCCGTATACCACGCTGTTGGAGCCGCAGGAGTTGTTGCCTACCATGCCGCCGATCATGGCGCGGTTGGCGGTGGATGTTTCGGGACCGAAATAGAAGCCGTGCGGCTTCAGGTACATGTTCAGCTCGTCGCGGATCACGCCGGGCTGTACGCGCACCCAGTTTTCGGCGGTATTGAGTTCCAGTATTTTGGTAAAGGTGCGGGATACGTCGGTAATGATACCGTTGCCCACCACCTGGCCTGCCAGCGAGGTGCCTGCGGTGCGGGGTATCAGCGATGTTTTATTGGTACGCGCAAAAGAGATCAGCTTCTTAAGGTCGTCTATTGATTCGGGGATGGCCACCGCCAGCGGCATTTCACGGTATGCCGACGCATCGGTGGCATAGAGTGTCCGCATGGTATTGTCTGTATAAAGCGTTCCTTCCAGTTCCTGGGCCAATTGTTCCAGCTTTTCGCGCATCATGGTATGTACCGGGTTTGAAAGGGCAAATTTAATACATCAGTCCGGCTTTTTTATCTCTTGTAAAGTATTCGGGAAAAAAAACTCCCCTACTGCTCAGGCTTTTATCGGGGGCGGGGCTTTGACCGGAGGAATCGAATAAAAGCAAAAATCCGGTAAATCAGACGATTTACCGGATTTTTGCGTCCTGGTATCCTGCATTGTGATCTTTAATCCGCTAGCTTCATCGTTCCTTTAAAATGATCGAATGAACCATCCGGATGAGCAATGTTGGTATATACCTCTCCTGTATTCCAGTTTTGCACATGCACTACATTTGTTTTCGTGCTGGTCTCGGTCCAATATACCATGAATACGTTTGGGCTAACCTCTACGGCAGTGTAGTCTACCAGTTCTGAAAGGTTTTTTGTACTTTCTGATTTGCCTGTAAAACGCATCTGTTTATTGTCCGGATAATTGAGATCAAATACAAATCCACCACCGAAGTTCACTAACACATGATTGCCAATTGCCGGATAGGGAGATTTTAAATCCCATTGCATTTCTCCTTTAAATACTTTAGCTCCCATTTCCAACGATTCTTTGCCCGGTAATTGAGGATACTTTGCCATCATTTTATTTGCCAGGTCCTCCCCGTTGGAACCGGACAGCGCAGCGTTTTTATAATCCTTAAGATAATTTTCGACAAAATCCAGCACTTCAGGAGATTCATCCAGTTTAGTAAAATGGGAAGGGATTACTTTTTGGGGTTGCAATGACTTCATCTTGTTTATTTGTGCCATCCATAGGTCCAGCGCTTTATAATTTTTCGTGTCTGCCATCCATAAATGCGCTCCTTCGCCCACAGAGATTCCACCAACTATTGTTCTTATAGACGGGATCCATACAAAACTATGCGCCGGATCTTCTTTTGACTGGATGATTTCGAGTTTGTGACCTTCCAGAAGTGGCAATTCCGCTATTGCTTTCGGAACTATTATTTCAGATGGCGCATCTTCTTTGAGTTGAGGCCCCCATACCGCCAGTTTCTGATCTTTGGATGCCTCAATTAAATAGGCGGTTTGCGCGGTGGATACTATAGCTGTGCCGGGAAATGCTTTTTTTAATTCGTCAAGGCCGAAATAGAAATCAGGATCGCTATGTGATATATAGATCGTCTTCAGATTTTTACCGGTAGCCTTTATTTCCGTTATCAATTCCAGGACGTATTTTTTCTGAAATTGAGCGTCGATAAGAACAGCGTCTTTATCACCATATACGAGGGTGGAGGTGACCGGGAAAACGGCATTTGCGCCGGGGTTGTAAATCCTGATGTTCAGGCCTGCCAAAGCGGATCCTGAAAACACTATTGTAGCCATAATAGATAAGATAATTTCGTGAAACATGCTTTTTTTGCTCAAATGATACCACAAAACTAGACCATGCTTCTTCGGCCACCATTAAACAAGTTCAATAAATGAAATAACAGGTTATTTTTTCGGCGATCTTTCTTCTGATTTTGCTGAGAAATTCATGGCTGATGCCTAAATAACCTGCAATTTGAATGTTGGAAAGTGCCCGTCTTCCTGGGCAAACGGACTCTTCTATTCCTTTACAAATTGCGGCTTTTTTACCTGGAGGCCGCAAACGGCTTCTATCCTGTCAGCCAGATAGGCCGCCAGGTCGGGCGACAGCGCCTCGTCGTGCATGTGCATGAAGAAATAAACTTCCTGCAGGCCGTTGTCCAGCCAGTATTTGATACGGTTGGCCCAGTCGTCGATACGGGTGTAGTCGGTAGGATGCAGGCTGTTGCCCACAAAACGGATGAATATCTTCGGAACGGTGAGGTGCATATGGGCGCAGTCCCTTCTGCCGGCGGTATCGGTGATGATGGCGCCTACTTTCAGCTCCCGCAGCTTCTCGAACAGCTCCAGCCGGACGGCTTCGTCTTCATACCATTCTTTATGTCTTACTTCCAGGAAAAACTGCAGGTCGGTGGGCAGGGAGGCAAGGTAATCGTACAACGCATTCCGTTTGGCAGGGCCGTATTTGTCGCTCAGCTGCAGGAAAATAGGGCCGAGGTGTTTGCCGAAGGCCAGCACGCCCTCCAGGAAAGAGGTGGTCTTAGGGCCGGCGGTAGCGGGACTGAGATTGCTGAAATGGCTGATGGCCTGTGGCACTTTGGGACAGAATTTGAATTCCATGCCTTTGGCCGGTGCGTCCCATTTGGAGATGGTGTCCGGACCATAGATCTGGTAGTGCGTGGCGTTGAGCTCAATGCTGTTGAAATGCCGCACGTATTCGGCCAGGAACCGGGCTTCCCTGGTGCCTTTGGGATATATTTTCCCGATCCATTCCTTGCGGCCCCATTTGGCACAGCCCAGCCAGGCCTGCGGTTTCTTTACGGGCTTGCCTTTCAGCACTTTTTTGTTGAAGAGCGGTTCTGCGGGCAGTTTAAAGTCCAGTTCTTCCAGCTCCGCAGGTGTAACACGGCCAAAATCCATAACAAGCGGTTTTAAGGGGGTACATGACAATCATGGTAAAAGGGACAAAGGCAGGTACTGCAAATATACTAAAAGCAGGGGGCCGCAGGGGCAAAACACACTGCTAAAATAAAATAGTGGAAACCTTTTGTTTTTTTGTTTTTACAAGTTAACTTAAGATAGATTATCAATTATTTAGCATGGAAATTTTACACGTTAGCGCGGAATGTTACCCGGTAGCCAAAGTAGGTGGGCTCGGTGACGTGGTAGGGGCATTGCCCAAATACCAATACGAGCTCGGGTCTATCGCCAAAGTGGTGGTGCCGGCCTACAGGAACAAGTATTACGATACGCATGAATTTGACGTGGTGCACCAGGCGGGGATGTGGCTGGGGCACGACTGGTATCATTTCAATGTGTTAAAAGAAAGGAACAATGAACTGGGCTTTGACCTTTACCTGGTAGACATCCCCGGTCTGCTGGATACGCCGGGCGTTTACGGTTATCCCAACGATACAGAACGGTTCCTGGCATTTCAGATTGCTGTGCTGGACTGGGTCAACGAATGGAACCACCAGCCCGATGTTGTGCATTGCCACGACCACCACACCGGCCTGATTCCCTTTCTGATGAGTTACGGTTATAAATATGAGCGTATGCGGGACATCCCTTCCGTGCTCACCATCCATAATGCCCAGTACCAGGGCCAGTTTGGGTGGGACAAGCTGTACCTCATCCCGTCTTTCGATCTGTGGAAAGCCGGCCTGCTGGACTGGGGCGGCGCCATTAACCCGCTGGCGGCGGCCGTCAAATGCGCCTGGAAGGTCACCACCGTATCGCCGGGATACCTGGAAGAACTGTACCAAAATGCCAACGGACTGGAGCGGCTGATCAATCATGAGAGGGCTAAAACAGTCGGCATTATCAACGGTATAGACACCGCAGTGTGGGACCCGGAGACGGACCATATGGTACAGGCCAATTATGACCTGGAAACGGTGGCACAGGGTAAAAAGGAAAACAAGCAGGTCCTCTGTGAACGCTTCGGCCTCGATTCGTCGCTGCCGCTGGTATCGTTTATCGGCCGGCTGGTAGGGGACAAGGGCGCCGATCTGCTGCCGGAGATTATTGGCCGCAGCCTGCATGAGCTGCCGGGCGAGGTAAACTTCCTCGTACTGGGTAGCGGTGATCCACATGTGGAATGGTCACTACAACAAACCCGACATGATGTTAGCTACGGTTTTAACCTGCATATAGGATATAATGAAGCACTGTCACACCTGATCTATGCCGGCAGCGATTTCCTGCTGATGCCGTCAAGAGTGGAGCCCTGCGGGCTTAACCAGCTCTATGCCCTGCGTTATGGTACCGTGCCGATGGTCCGCAGCACCGGCGGCTTAAAAGATACCGTGACCGATTTTGGAGACCCCGGCGGATTTGGCATACGTTTTAATCAGGCAGGGGTATGGGATGCCTGTTACTCCGTAAAACGTGCGGTGGAACTGTTCAACGATACCGCCCATCTCTCGGAAATCCGCCTGCGTGGCATGCGGCTCAATCATTCCTGGGGACGCTCGGCACAGCAGTACCTCGATGTTTACAACAGTATGAAAGGTTAACTAATCACGATAACGCGCAGCGATTTCCTAATCTAAACCAACGTCCACACTATGACTAAAGATGTAATATCCATTATCCTCGGAGGCGGTGCAGGTACCCGCTTATATCCCCTTACCCGTCGCCGTTCCAAACCGGCAGTGCCCCTTGCCGGTAAATACAGACTGGTGGATATTCCCATCTCCAACTGTCTGAACGCGGAACTGAACCGTATTTTCGTTTTAACCCAGTTCAACTCCGCCTCGCTTAACAAACACATCAAAAACTCGTACCATTTCAGTCATTTCGACAAAGGATTCGTAGACATCCTCGCTGCCGAACAAACGCCCGATAACCCCACCTGGTACCAGGGCACCGCAGACGCTGTAAGGCAGTGCCTGCACCATGTGGAGAATTTCGATTTTAAATATGTGCTGATCCTCTCCGGCGACCAGTTATACCAGATGGACTTCCGCGATATGATCAACCATCATATCGAAACCGGCGCTGAGATCTCTATCGCTACCATCCCGGTGGCTGCCAAAGAAGCGTCGGATTTCGGTATCCTGAAAACAGATGCCTCCGGAGCTATCGTCTCCTTTACAGAAAAGCCGTCGCAGGACGTGCTGCCGCCGTGGGCGTCTGAGGTGAGCGACGAAATGAAAAACGCAGGCCGCGTGTACCTCGCCAGTATGGGTATCTATATCTTCAGCCGGGACGTGCTCTTCGATATGCTGGGCAAACAACCGGAGGCGGCCGACTTCGGCAAGCAGGTGATCCCGGAAGCCATCGAAGCAAAGGCCCGCGTATTCAGTTACCAGTATGAAGGCTACTGGACCGACATCGGTAACATCTCCTCTTTCTGGGAAGCCAATATCGGGCTCACAGACGATATACCGCAGTTTAACCTGTTCAACGAATCGCAGACCATCTATTCCCGCGCGCGGATGCTTCCCCCCGCCAAAATATCCGGTACCATGGAGAAAACAATCATCGCCGACGGTTGTATTATTATGGCAAGCCGGTTGGAACGTTGCGTGGTGGGTATCCGTACCCGCATCGGCAGGGGCTCGGTCGTCTCTAATACGTATATCATGGGCAGTGACTACTACCAGACCCTCGACGAACTGGACAGGGCCAGCGCGGAAGGCCGTCCGCCCATGGGCATCGGCGAAAACTGTGTGATCGACAAGGCGATTATTGACAAGAACTGCAGTATCGGAAACAACGTACACATTCAGGGCGGAGACCATCTACCGGATGGAGACTTTGAAAAATATACGGTGAAAGACGGCATTGTTGTTGTTAAAAAAGGAGTAGTCCTGCCGGACGGATTCAACATCTAACAAAACAATACACATGCGAGTGTCAATTGAGCGGAAACCTACGAAGATCTATCCTGATCTGAAAAGAGTGGTAGCCAGGTTTTTTTTCAATGGCGAAGCCAGGGCCAAATCCATTATACAACATGTTGCCGCCATGAGCGATGAGCAGGTGGATGTAACGATAACGCCTATACTGAGAGAGTTCTCCCGGCGCCACCGCAATATTACCCGCATTTTCGAGAAACATGCAGACAGGATCCGGCATCTTTTTGCTGCGGTTCAGGTCAATTATGATGAATTGTCCCTGAAGAGAAAACTGTTGACAGGCTCGTATTTTACCAATGAGTATTCTATTGAATCTGCCGCCTTTTTTAATCCGTCGCTGATTGAAGATGTGGACCAGAGCGGGCTGGAGGAAGGGGAGAAAAGAGTGATCCTCAGCTTCCGCGCCGTCGGCGAAGGGCATATCTCGTCCATCGCTTTCCGCAGCGGTATCATCGACCGCAACAACCAGATTACGCTGCAAGCGGCCGGCAACTACGTGGATGAAGCGGAAGTGATCCGCAATGCCATGTATAAAAAAGAGACCTTTTTTCAGAATGCGGTTTCCATCAAACTGCCGGACCCCGTGATGCAGGAGGTGATGAACAGCCTGTCGGACGAATTTGAGTACATGTCCCTGAAAAAAGTGATCCGCGAAATGCAGCAACGCTACCAGGTAGACCACCTGGTGAAAAAAGCGCTGGAAAGGTTGCTCTGGCTGGCAGACTCTTATTACGAACTGAATTTCTCGCTGGACACGGACATCTCCGACCGGGTGATCTTCCCGTATTCCGACGCCGAAAGCCGGGGTATTGAAGACGCCCGCTTTGTGAAATACAAAGGGGAAGATGGCGACGTTACCTACTACGCCACCTACACCGCATTTGACGGCATCACTATCCAGCCCAAGCTGTTGTCCACTGAAGACTTCTATAATTTTAAAATTATGCCCTTGTACGGAGAGGGGGCCCAGAATAAAAACCTGGCCCTCTTTCCCCGCAAGATCAACGGGAAATATGTGATGATCTCCCGAATTGATGGTATCAACGGATACATTATGTATTCCGATAAAATCAACATATGGGAAAACCCGCAGATCCTGCAGACACCTAAATACCCCTGGGAGTTTGTACAGGTAGGCAACTGCGGGTCACCGATCGAAACGCCGGAAGGCTGGCTGGTGATCACACATGGCGTAGGTCCCATGCGCACCTATTGCATTGGCGCCAGCCTGCTGGACCTCGAAGATCCCGGCACGGAGATCGGCCGCCTGCGGGAACCATTGCTGATGCCCAATAAAGACGAAAGAGAAGGTTACGTGCCCAATGTGCTTTATTCCTGCGGTTCTATTATACACAACGATGAACTGATCATTCCCTACGGCCTCTCCGATTATGCCTCCGGTTTCGCTACTGTCAACCTCGAAAAGCTGCTGGCCCAGATCAAAGCAGACGGCGTATAACCTTATCCAAGCGACTGGTATACTTTCAGGTAATCGGCCGTCATCCGGTCGGTAGTGAAATGCTCGTGTGCATGCAGATGACTGGCGTACCGGTCCAGCTGGCCCAGGGCTTCCACAGCAGCCACTGCTTCGTCCACGGTGTTGACTAAATAGCCGGTGCGCCCGTCCAGTATCAGTTCCGGCATGGCGCCTTTATTGAAAGCGATGACGGGGGTGCCGCACAACATCGCTTCGGCCACGCTCAGCCCAAAGGGTTCGTTAAAATGAATCGGGTGCAGCAGGGCGCTGGCTTTACCCAGCAGTTCACTGCGCGCAGGACCACCTACAGACCCCAGGTAGCTGATCTGTTCATCATCTATAAAAGGTTTTACCATTTCTTCAAAATAATCCTGCTGCTGGATGATACCCGCTATCAACAGGCGGCGCCGGGCCTGCAGCGCAATCTTTATGGCGTCGTGCGTGCCTTTGTCGGGATGAATGCGGCCATAGTACAGCAGGTAATCGTCGGGCGCCGGGTTAAAGGCAAAATCACCGGGCCTTACGCCATTGTAGACGGTGGCTTTGTACTGCAGCCGGGGATGCCTGTCGGCATTGCTGATGGCTACATAATGCCCCACCTGGTTGTAGCGCTGGTATACCGGGACGATTTTCTCCGAAGAAAAGCCGTGAATGGTGGTCACCATGGGGGTATGAATCAGCCGGGAGTAGGTAAGTGGCAGGAAGTCGAAATGATTGTGGATGATATCGTAATGGTGCGCCTGTTCCATCAGGTAGCTGATGTGCATACACTCATTGACTTTGGCGTCTGCGTTCCGGTCTTCCTCGTATCCCTGCGGGCAGATCCATGCCAGCTTGCCCTGGGTGAGGGAATCGCCGGTGGCGAAGAGGGTCACGTCTGCGCCGCGTGCCACCAGTCCTTCGGCAAGATTGGAAGCCATTTGTTCCCAGGGGCCATAATGCCGGGGTGGGGTCCGCCAGGCTACAGGCGAAAGGATTGCGATCTTCATAGTGTTCCGGTTTTCCGATCAGCCTTTACGGCAAATTCCAATCCACATTTACCCGCCCATCAAATTTCAGTAGTAAAAAACCTGAAATCACAATTTCTTCTCTAACTTCGTACATTCAAAAGTTTCGATGTATTCAGATATATCCGTTACTTTTATTGATCATTTGTAATTCGACACGTAATATGCTCGAGTATATTCCTTACGGGAAGACAGGCTTTTTTAATCAGCTGGTAACAGATTTTTTAGCAGATGCGCCACAGATCAGACCTTTCTACACCTATTCCTCTACTCATCCGGATTTTACTGCTGCTATAGCCGCCAGGAAGCAGTTTAACACTCCCAGGGCAGCGCTGGTAGCGGCACTGCAACAGCAATATGAACACCTGGAGCCGGTGCAGGCCGTGCAGGACAATATTGCCCGCCTGGCCGATGCACAGACGTTCACGGTAACGACCGCCCACCAGCCCAACGTATTTACCGGTTACCTGTACTTTGTTTATAAGATACTGCAAGCCATCAAACTGTGCCGGGAACTGCAACAGCAGCACCCGCAGCATCAGTTTGTGCCGGTATATTATATGGGCAGCGAAGACGCTGACCTGGATGAACTGGGCAGCATTTACCTGGAAGGGAAGACGCTGACCTGGGCTGCAGGACAGCAGGGGGCTGTGGGCCGTATGCGTCCGGAAGGACTGGAGCAACTGATCGGACAAATAAAAGATATGCTCGGGTACGCGCCGCATGCAGAAGAGCTGATAGCGCTGCTGCGTAAAGCTTACCTGGAGCACCGCAATATCCAGGATGCCACGTTGTACCTGGTACATGCGCTGTTCGGCCGCTACGGGCTGGTGGTGCTGGTGCCGGACAGCCCTGCGCTGAAACGCCTCTACATCCCGGTGATGAAAGACGAGCTGTTTCACCAGGCGTCGCACGGCATCGTTAACAAGACGCTCGAACAACTGGGCGCCCATTATAAAGTGCAGGCGAACCCGCGCGAGATCAACCTGTTTTACCTGAAAGACGATATGCGGGAACGCATCGTGCAGGAAGGCGATCAGTGGAAAGTATTACACACCCCGTTGAAATTTGACGCTGCTGCGCTGGAAAAAGAACTGGAAGCGCATCCGGAGCGGTTTAGTCCCAACGTGATCCTGCGGGGCATGTTCCAGGAAACGGTCCTGCCCAATATTGCTTTCATTGGCGGCGGTGGTGAAATCGCCTACTGGCTGGAACTAAAGGATCTTTTTACCCATTACGGCGTGCCTTTCCCGGTACTGTTGCTGCGCAATTCCCTGTTGCTGGCAGACGAGCAATCGGCCCGGCGGCTGGATAAACTGGGCATCACCACAGCGGAATTGTTCGCTACCACGGACGATATCGTGAACGCCTATGTGAAAAAGCATACCAATGCGGCGCTGGTACTGAAAGAAGAATATGCTGCCATTGAAAAGCTGTATGACAGCCTGGAAGCAAAGGCCCGCAGCATAGATATTACACTCGTAGCCAGTACAGGAGCGGAAAGAAGCCGCGCTTTGAAATCCATCGGTAAACTGGAGCATAAGTTTCTCCGGGCGGAGAAGAAAAAATTTGCCTGGCAGACCGACCAGATCAAGCAGGTGAAAAACAAGCTGTTCCCCGGAGGTTCGTTGCAGGAGCGCAAAGAGAACTTTATGCCCTGGTATGCGGCGGAAGGTCCCGCTTTCCTGGACCGCGTGCTGGCGGCGCTGACACCGGTCACCGATCAGTTTACGATTGTAAAATAATTACGAATTACGAATTGAGGGCTGTCTTTTGGAAAGGTTATTAATGAACCGCTCCATAAGACAGCCCTCAATTCGTAATTCGTAATTCAGGAAAGGGCTTTACCCATATCTTTTACCAGAGACAGCATGGCTTGCAGCTGGTCGTGTACCTGTTTGGTTTCCAGCATTTCGTCACGGATAGGTGTGGCGCCTTTGCCTTCATTGATTTCCAGCTGGCGCAGGTGTACGAGGTTATGCAGGTGTTCATCCAGCGTGTCGAAGGCATGGATGGCCGGTTCCAGCTGGGCCTGGCCGTGTGTGGCCGGGTCGAGCATGAGGTACAGCTGGTCGATGTATCGCAGCAGGTAGGCGGTGATCTCCCTGTATTCCGGCCGGGGGAACTGTACGCCGTGATGCATGCTGTACGCGGCCAGGGCGGCGATATGGGAGGTAAGGGTATGATTGAGCACTACAAAGTGATACACTTTGGAGGCGTTTTTTTGTTTGCTTTTCGGTTCGGACAGCATTCGCTGGAAGGCGGCCATCATATTGGCGGTGTCCACATAAGTAGCTTTACGGGCAAGTTTAAAATCGGTCACCGTATTGGTTTCCCCGGCATATACCCGCAATACCAGTTCACAGTATTTACGGTTGGAGAGCAGCATTTTCTGCATGTACCCCGGCAGGGTGTTGTGTTCCCAGGAAGGCCACAGCAGCATATTGGCAAAGAAGGCGATACCTCCGCCGATGAAAGTGTCGAGTACTCGTTGGGTGGCGTTCTGCAGGTCGGCCGGATGCAGGAAATGCAGCAGGAAGATGATGAACGGGGTGACGAAGAACACGCTGAGCGTGTACTGGAAGCTCATGAAGCTGTAGGCGCCCAGGATACAGAGGAGCATGCTGATGAAGATCACGGTATCGTTGTGGGTGATATACAGCAGGCCGGCAGCGAAGAGCGCGCCCAGTACGGTGCCGATCAGGCGCTGTATGCTGCGGGAGCGGGTAAGGCCGAAGCCGGGCTTCAGGATCACCACTATTGTCAGCAATATCCAGTATACCCTGTCGAGATGGAGGGCCAGTCCCAGCAGGTAGCCGGTGATGGTGGCGAGGCTCACACGCACGGCATGCCGGAAGATATGGGATTTGAAAGTGAGGTTGTCGCGGAACGTCTCCAGGTCGTATTTCTGGCTGGTGGTGAACTTCGACAATTCCAGCCTGGGATCGATGGTTTCGTCTTTCAGCCGCTCCAGCCGGGTGAGGCGGTGCAGGTTGTAGATCCTTTGCGCCATGTCCTGGAGGTTCTGCAGGATGTTGGTCAGGGGGATGGTCCGGGTCCTCTCCGCCAGCGTGGGCAGCTTCAGGGTGATATCGGCGATGGCTTGTTTCACTTTTTCCATCTCATATTTGAGATTGGTTTTGGGCAGGGAGCGTTGCCCTGCGGCTACTGCGAGACCGATATTCTCCAGTTCTTCCACGAACTCTGTGATCAGCGCATGGAATTTCTGCAGGATGTCATCCTGTCTGAAGTCACGCTGGAGGGCGTTGTAGTCTGTCTGCGACGCCATGATCTGCTCCTGCAGGTCTACCATATCGAGGAAGATGAGCACCATGCTTTTGTTGATGCTGGTGGTGCCTTGCTGGGCGGAGCGTCTTTTCAGCAGGAGTTCTCTTACGTTTTCCTGTTTTTCATTGACGATGACCTGTTGGGCCAGCACGGCTTTATAGTTGGCGGCCACATCTACGCCGGGTGTATAAAAGTTGGAGCGGAGTTCGAGGTAACGGGCGGTCTGTTGTATACAGTCGCCCAGCGCCTGTTGTACGTTAAGGTAGGGGCGTATCTGCCATAGTATCAGCGCCAGCAGCGCATACCAGATGCTGCCCAGCAACACCATGGCTGCGTACACTACCGCCATGCCGGGCGTGAGCCTGGTTTCGCCCAGGATGGAGACCAGCACGAGCAGGCAGCCGGTGCCGATGTTGCCGCCGCGGTTGCCGTAGACCAGCATCATGGCGAAAACGAAGCAGCAGGCCACTATCCAGAAGGCCATCAGGGTGGGGTAAGGCAGCAGCAGCCCTGTGCCCAGGGCGGTGAGGAAAATCAGTCCGGTACTGATGATAAGTCCGTTGCGCTTGTGAATGATAGTGCCGGGGACATCGCTCAGGGCGGTACACAATGCGCCCATGGACATAGCAATACCGAGGCCCAGCTGGCCGATGGCGGCAAAAATCAGGGAGGGGACCACCACGCTGATGGTGGTGCGCAAACCGTTGCTGAAATGATAACTGTAAAGGAAACTCTTGATATCGTTGATTCGCTGTTCTATACGCAAACGTAAATCGGTTTTTGGAATACAAAGATACAAGGCAATTACGAATTACGAATTACGAATTACGAATTTGAAGCTTACTTGCAGGCTGGTTACTTAATAACCGCTCTATAAGGAATTTCCCAATTCGTAATTCGTAATTCGTAATTCGTAATTTTCCTCAAAGGCCTGTATTCACCACACTCTTGTTTCGTGTAGCGCTGGTCGTTAGTTTGCCGAAGCGCCAGCTGACGGAGATGGTGTAGGAGTTACCGGGGAAGTAGGAGGTATATACGCGGCGGAAAGAGGGGTCGATTGTTTCGGATATCACCGGCCGTTGTTTGCGGAAGGGCTGGTCTGCGGCAAGACTGGTGGACAGTTTGCCATCGAGAAAATCTTTGCGTACGGTGCATCCGTAGCCGATGTTGGAGCCGCTGCTGCCTTGTACGCTGGGGCTGCCGGAATACCAGTAACCATAAGCATCTGCCCGGAAGCCATGCCCGATATTATAGTCGGTGTTGAGATAGGTGCTGCCCGAGAAGCCGCTGCTGCTGAGGGTGTTGCCATCGCTGAAATTGCTGTAGCCGCCACGCCCGTTGATGCTGACGTTCCATTTTGGGGTGAGCGCGAAGCGCATACTGGTGCTGACGCCTGTGCCGCTGGATTTGCCGATGTTGGCGTAGGTGGTGGAAGTGATACCTTTTTCCTTATCTACTTCCACGATGTTCTGGATAGAGTTGTTGGTGAAGGTATAGTCCAGCCCTGCGTTGAAGGTGACTTTCTCCATGATCTTATTGAAGTATATGCCGAAACTGTTGGCGTAGGACGGCTTCAGGTTGGGATTTCCGTAAAAGGTGTTGTAGGGGTCGTTGTCGTTTACATAGGGATTCATGGCAAAGACGTTGGGCCTTTCCAGGCGGCGGCTGTAGGAGAACGACAGGCTGGTCATCGGTTTCAGCTGCCAGGAAATATTAACGGTGGGAATAGCGCTGAGGTAGTTGGTGTTGATTTGGGTTTTGGAAGACACAAAATCTCCTGTCTGATAGGTCTGTTCCAGCCTGAAGCCTGGTTTGACGCTCAGTTGGGCGCCTATTTTAAACCGGTAGGTGAGATAAAATGCCAGCACATCCTGGCGGCTGTTAAAGATATTGTCGCGGATGGGGTTGGGGATCATATTCCCATCTTTATTACGTATTTCCTGTGTGGCGGAATTTTTATTATACTGGAAGGTCCCTTTAATACCCGTTTCCAGCAGCTGTTCATGTGGCAGGGGCAGGGTGTAATCGGCCTGGGCGGTGGTCACGCGGCTGGTAAAAAGGCTGTTGTTGCGGTAGAAACTGTCGGCGCCCGGGACGTAACGCTGACTGTTATTCGTGTATCCGTCTCCGTAACTGCTGACCAGGTTGGCAGC
This sequence comes from Chitinophaga oryzae, assembly GCF_012516375.2. Taxonomy (NCBI): domain Bacteria; kingdom Pseudomonadati; phylum Bacteroidota; class Chitinophagia; order Chitinophagales; family Chitinophagaceae; genus Chitinophaga; species Chitinophaga oryzae. The sequence goes on along the minus strand of NZ_CP051204.2, from coordinate 5,655,290 downwards.
GATGGTCAGTTCATGGCCCTGCTGGCGGAATTTATGCTGGTAGTCCAGCCCGACGCCGACGCCATGGCCTTTGTTGTACGAGTCGCTGTTATTGGTGCCATACTGTACCTGTTTGCCGGTGCTGTCGTACCAGAGGCTGTTCTGGGGAGATCGCTGGACCATATTGTTGATGCTGCCGTTACCGAAGAGGGTGAGGCTGTTGGCCGTGTCGATGTCGTAGGTCATTTCCAGGCTGCCGTAGTATATCTGGTTGTTGCGTTCAAACTCAGAGTTTTGTGTGAGCACGCCTTTGTCGCCCGGGATAAAGCTTTCCCGGAGGATGCTGTTGCTGTTGCGGCTTTTGTCGCTGTTGGCGCCGGCGTATGCGGTAATGCCGACTTTCTTTTTGCGGGCGCTGATGGAGCCGCCGCCGCTCAACCTGCCGAGGGTATTGTAGTTGGTATAGAGGCTGCCGTTGTAGCCGATCACCTGTCGCTGGGTGATGATATTGATGATACCGCCGATGCCTTCTGCATCATATTTGGCGGAGGGTTCGGTGATGATTTCTATTTTTTTGATGATGCTGGCCGGGTAGGCTTTAAGGGCTTCTTTGGGATCGCGGGTGATGATGGAGGTGGCGCGGCCGTTCAGCAGCACTTTGTAGTTGGTCTGCCCTTTCAGTTTGATGGTGCCGTCCGCGTCTACGGTGAGCATCGGGATTTTGCGCATGATGTCGGAAGCGGAGCTGTTGTCTTTGTCGATGTCGTTTTCCACGTTGTAGATCAGTTTCTCGTCCTGCAGCTCCACCAGGGGCTTTTTACCGGTGACGGTGACTGCATTCAGCTGTTGCGTAGTGGTGGAGAGGCGGCGGGGGCTGAGGCGGTGGAAGGCGTTGGCGGCGTCCATCCGGAGGGTGTCCAGCAGCAGTGGTGTATAGCCCAGCATGGTGATGCCGATCTGGTAGGTGCCGTAAGCTACCCCGGTAAACCGGAAGTCACCCTTGTTGTCTGTGAGGGTATGGGCCACCGTTTTCCGGTCAGCAGCCTGCATCAGTACCACTGTAGCGTATTCCACGGGTTTCCCGGAAATACTGTCAATCACCTGGCCGGTGATGATGCCGTTTTGCTGGCGGGCCTGCAGGGTAACGGAAATGCATAACAGGAACAACAGCCATATGCCTTTTTGCGTCATGGATCAGGGTAGATTATTTTGAGGTATGGTCCCGGGGCCTCCTATGTGGTAAATGGCATAAGTTACAGTGGCATAGCTACATAGGTCGTTCCGGGTTGCTTACACAAGCTATAAAAAGTTACTGCTAACGCAGAGCGGTAGGGATAAGCGGTCAATAATTTCTCACAGGGAATTAAATTATAATTGCGCTTTTTACTATATTTATAATCAGTCCTTTAGTGGATAACGGATGGTCGTGTGACGGCTGTTTTCGCCCGGAGTGTGTATAAATAATTAGGAGAGATACCGGCTTCTCACTTAAATTACTTTTTCATTCGGGTAAAATTATATCTTTGACGCCTTAAAAAAACCTCGGAGTAAGTCGTGCGCTTAAAAACACTAGAAATTAAAGGCTTTAAAAGTTTTGCCGATAAAACCGTGCTGAACTTCGATGAAGGGATCACCGGTGTCATTGGACCCAACGGTTGCGGCAAAAGTAATATCATCGACTCCATCCGCTGGGTGATCGGGGAACACAAAATCAGCAACCTGCGTTCGGAGAACCAGTCAGGGCTGGTGTTCAACGGTTCCAAAACACGCTCCGCCAGTGGTATGGCAGAGGTGAGCCTTACCTTTGAAAATACCAAGAACGTACTTCCCACCGAATTTACTACGGTTACCATTACCCGCAAGTTCTACAAGAACGGCGACAGCGAGTACCGGCTCAACGATGTGGCCTGCCGCCTCAAGGATATCCATAACCTCTTCATGGACACCGGCGTCAGCACCGATTCCTACGCCATCATCGAGCTGGGCATGGTGGACGATATCATCAGGGACAAGGAAAACAGCCGTCGCCGCATGCTGGAACAGGCGGCAGGCATCTCCATCTATAAAACCCGTAAAAAAGAAGCCAAATCCAAACTGGAGGCCACGGAGGGGGACCTGAACCGTATCGAGGACCTGTTGTTTGAAATCAACAATAACCTGAAAACGCTGGAAGGCCAGGCCCGTAAAGCGGAACGCTTCTACGAGGTAAAAAAGGAATACCGCGAAATCAGCATTGAACTGGCGAAAGCCGCCCTGGAAGGATTTAACGTCACCTTCAGGGAACTGTCTGACAAACAACAGGAAGAAAGCGACCGTAAACTGCAACTGGAAACGGAAATTACCACTGCAGAGGCCGCTGTGGAAGAGGATAAACTGCATTTCGTCGCCAAGGAAAGGGAACTGCAAACCCTCCAGAAGTCGTTCAACGAACTGGTGGCGACCATCCGTACCAAAGAAAATGACAAGAATCTCGCCGCCCAGCAGCTGACCTATCTGCGGGAAAGAGAAAAAAATATCAATGACTTCCTGAACAATGCGGAAGGACAATTACAGGGACTGACCACCTCCATCGAGTTTACCGAGAAACAGGTAGTGGAGGAAGCGGAAGTCTTTGAATCCATGGAAGATGAACTGGAAACCCTCCGCGAAATGGTGGAGGAGAAAAAAGAACGCTTCCAGCAAAAGAAACTGGCCCTCGAAACCCTGCGTAACGACCAGCAGCGCTGGCAACGACAGCAGTTTGAGGCCGAAAAGAAAGTGGCGGTAGCGGATACCTCCGTGCAGAACCTGCAACGGGGCATTCAGCAGCTGCAGGAAGAGAAGAACAGCCGCCTGCAACAGATCACCCAGCTGGAAGCGGAGAAAGAAACGCTGCAACACACCATCGCCACCAGCAAAGCAGAGCTGGACGAGATGGTCCGTTTCCAGGAAGAGACGAAAGGCAAGATCCTGGCTACCCAGTCGGATATCGAAGGGCTGAGAGATCAGCTGGTGGATGAAAACCGTAAGCTGGATTCCAAAAAGAATGAATTTGACCTGCTTAAGTCGTTGGTAGACAGTCTCGAAGGTTATCCCGAGAGTATCAAGTTCCTGAAAAAGAACCCGGAATGGAACAACGAAGCGCCCATTCTGAGCGATATCTTCTTCTGTAAGGAGGAATACCGTACCTGCGTGGAAAACCTGCTGGAACCTTATCTCAACTACTATGTTGTCAATAACGTGGCAGAAGCGGTACAGGCCATCCGGTTGCTCGACACCCATAAAAAAGGCAAAGCCAATTTTTTTATCCTCGATCAGTTCCGCATACCGGCCAACGGGCTGCTGGCGCCGGCAGGCACCATTCCGGCCCTCGACGTGGTGGAAATTGACGAGAAATACAAAGGGCTCGGTTATCAGTTGCTGGGCAAAGTATTCATCGGGGAAGACATCACCCGCCTTGAATTCAGCCAGGTATCCGACGATGAAATATGCCTGGTAGAGAAATCCGGCCGTATGCACCGGGGTAAGTTCAATATCACCGGCGGCTCCGTGGGATTGTTTGAAGGTAAAAAACTGGGCCGGGCCAAAAACCTGGAAAAGCTGGAGGCAGAGATCAAAGAACTGGAAGCCACTGTAGGCGCGCTGCGTACCCAGATACAGGACAAACACAACCAGGTGCTGGGCTATAACAGCCAGCTCAATGAAAATAATATCAATACCGCCCGGGAAAAGATCAACCAGCTGAACAACCAGCTGTTTGGGCTCCAGAACAGGATCGAGAACTTCCATCACCTGATAGAAGGCGGCGACAAACGGCTGGAAGAGATGCAGCAGTCGCTCACGACCAACCAGGAGAGTATTTCCGGCGTCCGTGAAGAACTGGAAAACCTCAACGACCGGGTAGGGGAACTGCAGGACGCCATCACCGAGGCCGACAGGACCGCCCAGGAAGTGGAACAGCAGTTCAATATGGCCAATGTGCAGTTCAATAACCAGAACCTGCAACATACCCGTCAGCACAGTAAGGTGCAGGCGCTTAAACAGGAGCTGGAATTCAAACGCAAACAGCTGACAGACCTGCACGCACAGATCACCAGCAATAAAACCCAGCTGGAAGACGCAGTGGCCAACATTGCGGCGGCAGAAGAAAAACGCGGCGCCGCAGAAGAGGGATTGGTGGAGTTGTTCCGCCAGCGTGAAGAAGAGGAAAAAGCGCTCAACGAAAAAGACCAGGAATACTATAATTTCCGTAACCATCTCCAGGAACTGGAAACAACGCTGCGTACCAAACAGCGCGCCCGCGAGCAGCTGGAACAGCAGCTCAATGTGATCAAGGACAAAGTGAATGAGCTGAAGCTCCAACTGGCTTCCATGAAAGAACGCCTGAGCGTGGAGTTTAAAGTCAACCTGGACGAAATCATCGACGAGCAGCGCACTTCCGAGTTGCCGCTGGACGAGTTGCAGGGAAGCGCCGAGCGCCTCAAAAAACGCCTTGAAAACATGGGGGAGATCAACCCTACAGCGATCGAGGCGTACCAGGAAATGAAAAAACGATACGAGTTTATCCTGGAACAGAAAACCGATCTGGTAAACGCAAAAGATTCCCTGCTGGCCACCATCCAGGAGGTGGAAACGACGGCCAACCAGAAGTTCCTCGATACTTTCAATACTGTTAAAGAAAACTTTATCCGCGTATTTAAAGCCCTCTTTACCGAGGAAGACCAGTGTGACATGATCCTGAGCGATCCGGAGAACCTGGCCGATACCGGCATAGAAATCATTGCTAAACCCAAAGGCAAACGTCCGGCAGCCATTACCCAGCTTTCCGGTGGAGAAAAAACCCTTACGGCCACCGCCCTGCTGTTTGCCATCTACCTTATCAAACCCGCGCCATTCTGTATCCTGGATGAGGTAGACGCGCCGCTCGATGATGCCAATGTGGGCAAGTTCACCAACATGATCAGAAAATTCTCTGATAATTCCCAGTTTATTATTGTAACACATAATAAACAGACCATGGCTGCTGTTGACGTGATTTACGGGGTTACCATGCAGGAACCCGGCGTGAGCAAACTGGTTCCGGTGGACTTCAGAAGTTTAAACTGATGAAAGGTTTTTGTTGTTGTAAAAGGAGACTATTACTTTTATTCTCTATTTCTTTATTTTAAAAAAATAAAAAACATTACACACTATGGGCGCATGGGGCACCAGGAATTTTGAAAATGATGGATCACAAGACTGGATTTTTGACGTGATCGACAGCAAAGATGGTGGTTTGGTGACGGATACACTGGCACGTATCATCAACAACACCGAAACACTGGAAACCGCAGATTGCGAAGAAGGATTAGCCGCCGCTGAACTGGTGGCAGCGCTGATGGGAAAACCCAGCGAAGACTTTCCGGAAGACCCGCTGGAAAAACTGGATATTCTGAACCTGATCGCAACCAAAGGATTGAGGACCCAGGCTATCAATGCTGTAAACAAAATAACGGGCGCGTCAGAAATGAAAAATTACTGGGAAGAAGCCGGTCAACTTGAAGCCTGGGCAGCCGTACAGGCTTCCCTGATGAAGAGACTGGAAGTATAACCTGTAATAACCACCGGGACTGTCCCGGAGCAATTAAGACTGATCTGATCGCAGGAAAACGATGCTTAAGACAATTGGTTTTTTTAAGCAGGGATCGTGCTGCGTCTTATTCAGCCCAACAATGCAGTCTGTTTGATCAAACATTATACTAAGATATAAAAGGGAAGGCCCGTATGACGCTTCATACGGGCCTTCCCTTTTATATCTTATTATTTTGATATTTTGTTATTGGCTTTTATGGAAGTGCAAATCTGTAAACGATTAAACTTCCAAATGGTTTACAGCAGGATACCGGCAATCGTGGCCGACAGGTAGCTGGCCAGGGTGCCGCACAGCAGGGCTTTGAGGCCCAGCTTGGCCAGGTCTGTACGACGGCCGGGCGCCAGTTCACCGATACCGCCTATCTGCATGCCTACGCTGCTGAAGTTGGCAAACCCGGCGATGGCAATGGTAACGATGGTGATGGCTTTGACGGATTCTATCTTCACGCTGTGGCTGGTCATGCTTTTGAAAGCCACAAACTCATTGATGGTAAGTTTCTGTCCCAGGAGGGTAGCCACATTGTTGACATCCTGGTTGGGAACGCCCATGGCCCACGCCATGGGGGTGAACAGTTTACCGAAGATCCAGTCCAGGCTCAGGTCGAAGCTGAGGCCCACGAGGTGGCCGAGGTGAATCAGGCACCAGTCAATCAGCGCTATCAGGGCGATAAAGCCGATCAGCATGGCGATAACGTTCATGGCTATTTTAAAACCGTCGCCCGCACCATGGGAGATAGCGTCGATCACGTTGGTATAGTTGCTTTTTACCTCCATTTTTACGCGGCCCATGGTCACGCTTTCCTCCGTCTCCGGGAACACGATCTTGGAAATGACCAGCGCGCCGGGAGCGGCCATCAGGCTGGCGGTGATCAGGAAGGGCGCGATGTCCATACCGGCCTGGAAGCCCATATTGGCATATACGACGAGGATGCCGCCCGCGATACAGGCAAGACTGCCGCTCATAGAGGCCAGGATTTCGCTTTTGGTCATGGAGTTGAGGTAGGGACGGATCATTACCTGCGCTTCCACCTGGCCAACGAAGGCGCTGGCCACATTGCTGAGCGCTTCTGCGCCGCTCACCCGCATCACTACGTTCATGGCACGGGCAATCACCGCTACCACCCGCTGCATAATACCGAAATGGTACAATACCGCTACCAGTACACATACCAGGATGATAGTGGCCGTTACATTGAAAGCGAAGACAAATCCGCCGCTGGCATAATCGGCGAGCGTGCCCGTAGGGGGCTGGGCTACGCCGATGCCGCCATATACGAAAGCGGCGCCCTGACGCGCAAATCCTTCCAGTTTACCCATAGCACGGCCTACTTGCTGAAAAAACCAGGTGATAGGGGGAACTTTAAATACCAGCAGGGCAATCACTACCTGCAACGTAATACCACTCAGCACCAGCCGATAGTTGATCTTACTCCTGTTGTTGGAAAACAAAAAGGCAATGCCCAGAATTAGGACGATGCCTATTAAGCCCTGAAAGCGTTCCATAAATGCAAATAAATCGTAAAATGTATGCAATAAGGCGACGAAGATAAGTTATTTTGCGATTTCTGGTCACTTTGCGACGTATTTCAGCAGTGCATTTAAACAACTTCCGCCGGACGGCCACCAGCAGGCGCTGACGCCTTTCTGAGGCTGCCCTTCAGCCACCGGCGCAGCGGTTCGTCATACCAGCGCATTGCCACGTAACCGATACCCATCAGCACCAATGTGCCGGCTGTCACGATAAGGGTCAGCTGTCCCGCCCCCGGCTTGTATTTCGCATAGTAGTTGCCGAAAGGCCATATCAGGAAAATGTGGGTCATATATAAAGGATAAGACAGCCGGCCAATAAAGCGGCAGCATTGCAGCCACCAGCCCGTCGCTACAGCACCTGCACCCAGGGCAATCACCACCGGATAAACCACCGCCACAATGCCCCATTCCACCAGCCAGTTCAGCCGGAAATAAGGACACATAAAAGTAGCCAGCAACAGCAGCGACAACACCACAAACCCTGCCCGCGTACGCAGCACCCACTGAAAACGGTATACGCTCAGCCCCGCCAGGAAAGAGAAAGTCACCCGCGCAAACCCGTCGACAATACTGGCGTCAGCCCAGCCACCGATCAGCGTGCCGGCACGCCAGGCCGTTACCGCCAGCCAGCCCGCCGCCAGCACCGTCAGCAACAGCGTGACGCCCTTGTGCAGCCTGCTTAACACCCATGCATACACGATATTGATGATATATTCCATGAAAAGCGACCAGGTAGGGGAGTTGAAAGGAAACAAGGCGCCGCCCCTTCCCGGCAGCCAGGGGAACGGCAGCAGGAACAGGGAACAGATAAAGCCTGCCACAACAGGCCACACGCCCTGCGCATAGGGATCGCCGCCAAACGGATCGAAGAGGAAAGATAACAGCCCCAGCACAGACCCCAGCCATACCAGCGGATGCAACCGCAGCAACCGCCCCCGGAAAAAACCACGGTAACCGATGCCGGATAACCGCCCGTCATAAGCATAGCCAATCACAAAGCCCGACAGGCAGAAGAAAAAATCCACCGCCAGGAAGCCATGGCCCAACGGATTCTTGCTGTAATCGAACCATACCAGTTCCAGGAAGTGAAAGACCACAATGGTGATAGCCGCCGTGCCGCGCAGGCCGTCGAGTACCTCATAGTGCGGTTTGGCTGATGACGTGAAAATCATTTGGTTATTTGGTTATTTACGAATTTAGATATTTGATGAAGCTGGTTATTATATTGATTTCTCAATAGATGCCTTTATTTTCACATTTTTGGGTATACCACGCACAGCAACCATTCTCCTTCTTTAAGCCCCTTCACCTTTTCCAGTGTATCCGCATCTGTTACACGTACAGCAACCATTCTCCTCCTTTAAGGGCCATTCAGGCGAAACAAAATATTCAAATTTCTAAATAACCAAATTTCTAAATACCCAAATTCCCAAATGATTTCGCCCCTGATCAAAAAATAGTTGCAAAAATCAACAGGAGCTGTATTTTTATCGTTTGCAATCGAATTAAATACATGGGCCGTCTTCAATACCTGATCATTTCCACGATTTCCCTGGCATGGTTTGCCTGCGGACAGACACAACAACAAGACCATCTCAGCAAGCGCGAAAAAGACTCGCTGGCTATGCGAAAGCAGTATGCCCGGTCGCCCGTCCTGGACGGTAAAGCCGCCATCGGCGCCATGACGGTGGACAAAGGCCTGGAAGTGCAGCTGGTGGCAGCTGAACCGATGGTATTTGCGCCGGTAAGCACCGTGTTTGACGACCGTGGTCGCATGTGGGTGGTGGAGATGATGGGGTTTATGCCGGACACCAGCGGCACTGGTGAAGACCTGCCGGACGGCAAAATAGTGATACTCGAAGACACCACCGGCGACGGCGTGATGGACAAACGCACGGTGTTCCTCGATTCGCTGGTATTGCCCAGGGCGGTGTGCCTCGTGGAAAACGGCGTGCTGGTAGCTACGCCGCCGCAGTTGTGGTTCATCGAAAACAACAACGACAAGCCGGGTAAAAAAGTACTGGTGGACAGTATGTATGCGGCAGGCGGTAACGTGGAACATCAGCCCAACGGCCTTTTACGGGGGCTGGACAACTGGATATACAATGCGAAATCTGACCGCCGTTACCGCAAAGTGGGCGATAAATGGCTGAAAGAAGCCACCACCTTCCGCGGACAGTGGGGTATAACCCAGGATGACAAAGGACGGCTGTATTATAACAACAACTCCGAAAACCTGCTGGGCGATTATTTCCCGGCCGGACTGGGAGGCAAGAATCCGCACCAGCAGAATGCCGCGGGATATGATCAGAAAATCGTGAGGGATAACCATGTGTATCCTGCGCATCCCACGCCAGGCGTGAACAGGGGATATATGAAAGGCATACTGGACGACAGTCTGCGGCTGGTGGAGTTCACCGCCGCCTGCGGCCCGGTGATCTACCGGGGCAACCTGCTGCCTGCCGGATACGCTGGCAACGCTTTTGTGGCGGAACCGTCGGCCAACCTGATCAAGCGGAATGTGCTGCGTGACAGCGGCTTTATCGTCACCGGGCAACAGGCCTATAAAGGCAAAGAGTTCCTGGCCAGTACGGATGAACGTTTCCGGCCCACAGGGCTGTACAACGGTCCGGATGGCGCCCTGTACATCACGGATATGTACCGGGGCATCCTGCAGCATAAAACCTACCTCACCTCTTACCTGAAGAATGAAATAAAAATGCGGGAACTGACGCAGCCTCTCAGCTGCGGCCGTATTTACCGCATCGTGCCGGCAGGACAGCAGCCGAAGAAAACGCTGGTGCAGGAAGAGGCAGTTTTACAACTGTTAAACCATCCTAACGGAGCGCTGCGCGATAAAGCGCAACAATATATTATCGATCATCGCTTAACCGCGCTGGTACCGGAACTGCGGGCGGCACTGGCCGGCAACGCCACGCCGCTGTTGCAGGTGCATGCGCTCTGGACGCTGGAAGGCCTGCATCAGTTGACCTACGCCGATCTGGCCACGATACTGGAGCAGGGCAACGATGCCTATAAGGTACAGGCGCTGGCGGCGTTGCCTTCCGTGCTGGACGGCAAATCCGCCAAAGCGGCCGCCGCAAGGCTGGATACGCTGGCGGATAAACCGTTTTTTGCGCCTTATGTCGCTTATTTATTGCCTGCATTGAGCCGGACAGACAAAGCTGCTGCCGGCCGGCTGGAGAATAAACTGATGAAAGCGTATGCGCGTGACCGTTATACGTCGGCCGCATTGATCAATAATGCGGTCAACCGGGAAGCTGCGCTGCTGAAGCAACTGGAGGCCTTTAACCCGGATACTACGCTGGCGCTGAATAAACAGCTGCACGCCGTGCTGAAAAATATGGACAACACCGCCAACGCCCAAAAGATGGATGCACTGGCGGCTAAATATCCGAGGGGTTACAAAATATTTAACACCGTTTGTCAGACCTGTCATGGTAAAAACGGGAATGGTATTGCTTCCATGGCGCCGCCGCTGAATGAAAGCAACTGGGTGACGGGCGACAAGAGCAAGTTCGCCGCCATCGTGTTGTATGGCCTTACCGGTCCGGTGGAAGTGCACGGTAAACTGTATAAGGCGCCGGAGATCAACGGCGATATGCCAGGCATCGGCGTCAGTGATGAATTCAGTGACGGTGACATTGCGGAGCTGCTCACCTTTTTGCGGAGCGCATGGAATAACAAAGCCGGAAAAGTGACGGCAGACGATATCAAAAATGTCCGCAAACAATATAACGGCCGGCAAAAGCCGTTTACCGCCGCAGAATTAACCAAATAATGCGCTCATATCAATAAAAGGCCTATCTTTGTTGCTCATACCATTACTCGTGAGTAAGGCAACGAACATACAAACCTGCTGTAGCCAACACCGTATCTGTACGGGCGGGTTCCTGTTGCCTTTTTTATCCTGTCCCAAAGACTTCAACAATTAAGCCCGGGCAACTTATAGCATCGTAACAGTTGTACCCGGGGGGATGATACCTGTACGCTTGTATTGGTAGTATAATCCATTTAGCAATTTCCAAAACAATCTTATAAAATAAGTTTTATGAATCATCGGATAGCACGATGGGCAGTTTATCTTTTATGCCTGTTGCTGGATGTGAGCGTGGCTGCAAGCCTTTATCGCGGTTATTTAACAGGATGGATTTTATTACCGGTGGCCGTAGGTGTCACATTGCTGACATTGATCGACCGTTTCCAGGGCAAACACGCCCTGTTGCGCAACTATCCCCTGCTGGGGAGGCTGCGTTACCTGCTGGAGCACATCAGGCCGGAAATGCGTCAGTATTTCTTCGAGTCTGATACGGACGGACGGCCGTTCAGCCGTCGCCAGCGTGCGGTAGTGTACCAGCGCGCAAAAGACGTGAAACAGACCGTTGCTTTCGGCGCCCTGGCCGATATGTATGAACCGGGCTACGAATGGGCGTCGCATACCGCGTTTCCCACCAAAGTGAAACCGGAAGCCCTGCGGGTAACGATCGGCAACAAGCAATGCAGTCAGCCATATAACGCAAGTTTACTCAACATCAGCGCGATGAGTTACGGTGCGCTGAGTAAAACAGCCATCCTTTCCCTCAATGGTGGCGCAAAGGTGGGCGGGTTCGCCCACAACACCGGGGAGGGTGGTGTGAGTCCGTATCACCTGCAACACGGCGGTGACCTGATCTGGCAAATCGGCACCGGTTACTTCGGCTGCCGCGATGAGAACGGTAATTTCTCACCGGAAGTATACGCCGGGACCGTGGCGGAACCTTCTGTAAAGATGGTGGAACTGAAATTGAGCCAGGGCGCCAAGCCCGGTAAGGGCGGGGTACTCCCGGCAGCGAAGAATACGCCGGAAATCGCCGCTATCCGTAAGGTAAAACCGGGTGTCAGCGTATTATCGCCGGCAGCGCATACCGCTTTTGGCAACGAGTACGAGATGCTGACTTTCCTGCAGCAGCTGCGTACCCTCTCCGGCGGCAAACCGGTAGGCTTTAAGTTGTGCGTAGGCCGCAAGGACGAGTTTGAGCGTATCTGTATCGCCATGACCAACACCGGTATCTACCCCGACTTTATTACGGTAGATGGCGCAGAAGGCGGCACCGGTGCGGCTCCGCTGGAATTCACGGACAGTATCGGGATGCCTTTGTACGACGCACTGGCTTTTGTGGTGAACATGCTGAAGAAGTACGACCTGAAACAGCATATCAGAATTATGGCCAGCGGTAAGATCATCACCGGCTTCGACATCATGAAAGTGTTGGCATTGGGAGCAGACGCCTGCTACAGCGCCAGAGGCATGATGCTGGCACTGGGCTGCATACAGGCGCTTCAGTGCGACAGTGGCAGCTGCCCGGTGGGCGTGGCTACACAGGATCCCACCCTGTACCAGGGCGTGAATGTGACCGACAAAAAAGAACGGGTGGCCAACTTCCACCGTAACACCATATATGCACTGGCAGAACTGATGGGCGCCTGCGGTTTCGCTGCGCCTGAACAGGTAAACCCGGCAGCACTTTACAGAAGAGTAACGAGAACGGATATACGATCATATGAAGAAATCTATGCGCCGGACAACGGTCGTTCCGCAGGAGCGGCGCTGTTGCCGGGGCAGGCAGTCAATAATTGATTAAAACCTGTTTTCATGAAAAAGAAACAGATTATCGTGTCCCAACATGATTACGACATCCTGAAAACGCTTTGTTACCACGCTCCCGGCACAGCCAAACTGAAAGAGGAGCTGGACAGGGCGGTGATCCGTAAGACAAAAGTACCCGATGATGTGGTACAGGTCAATTCCACGCTGCAGTTCAGGGATGAACGCAGCGGCGCTGTACGGGAAGTGCAGTTGGTATTGCCTGCGGCCAGCAACATTCAACTGGGGAAACTCTCTATCCTTTCGCCGATAGGTACGGCCCTGCTGGGCTACAGCGCCGGCGACACCATCGACTGGGAGGTGCCTGCGGGCAAAACCCAGCTGCATATCCTGCGGGTGGTCAATGAAGGATAGTCTTTAAAGGCTATAATGTTAGCGATCAAATATGTATCAAAGCAAAAAAAGCCCCGGCGTCTGCCGGGGCTTCTTCATTTAGTCATTTAGATATTTAGTTATTTGGAGATTTTGTGATTGGGCTATTTGTGGTAGACCACGTGGTCGCCGTAGTTGATGTGGTATTTGTCGCAGAACCCACCGTTGACTTCGAGCACGTATTGTGCTTTTTTGAAGGAGGGGAGGCTTTGTTCTGACAAGGGCGTTGCATATTTCTGGATGGACACGATTTCCAGTTTATCATCCAGGTAGATGATATCGAGGGAGATGTAGGTGTTTTTCATCCAGAAAGAGCGCTCTTCCATGTCCGGGAAGATAAACAGCATGCCCTGGTCATCGGTCATGGATTTACGGTACATCAGCCCGTCTTCCCGCTGCTGATCGGTTTGTGCCAGCTGGATATCGATTTTACGGATGGTGTCCGCCTTGCTTTTGGACAGGAATGCGAGCGACGCGTCTTTTCTGAATTCGCTGCCGTTGGCGGTGACCGGGGCCGGAGATTCCGTGCCGGCGGTAGTGCCGGTACCGGTTTCTGTGGTGGCGGCGCTGTTGTTTTTGCCGGTATTGTTGTTACAGCCGGACACGTACAGGGCGGCTATCAACAGGTATTTGAACGGTAGCTGCATAAGGATGTTATTTAGTCACGAGCAGTTCCTCGTCAGAGAAAACCACGTCAGTATAATCTTTTATTTCATTGTACACGGTATCGCGTTCAACGGGCCTTCTGCCTGCCTGTTTGATCAGGTGGGCCAGCTGGGCGGTGTTCATGGAAGGATTCTGTTCCTCCGCGCCGGCCATGCTGTAGATCTTGGTGGTATCGTCGATGGTACCGTCCAGGTCATTTACCCCGAAGGAAAGCGTCAGCTGCGCGGTATTTCTTCCCAGCATCGGCCAGTAGGCTTTGATATGCGGGAAGTTGTCCATATACAAACGGGCCACTGCGTACAGCTTCAGGTCTTCCACGATGGAAGATTCCGGAATATCGGACATGTCGTTGCCTTTGTTCCTGAACTTCAGCGGGATGAAGGTATTGAAGCCGTGTGTTTCGTCCTGCAGCTGCCGTAAACGTTCCATATGGTCAATGCGGTGCTCGTAGGTTTCGATATGGCCGTACAGCATAGTGGCGTTGGTGACCATGCCGCGGTTGTGCGCCGCCCGGTGAATAGCGAGCCAGCCGTCCGCATCTACTTTGTCATGGCATATTTTGGCGCGTACGTCGGGATGGAAGATTTCCGCACCGCCGCCCGGCATGGATTGCAGGCCGGCTTCGTTGAGGATGCGCATCCCTTCGTCTACGCTTACTTTGGCTTTGCGGAACATATAGTCCAGCTCTACAGCCGTAAATCCTTTGATATGGAGATCTGGGCGATGCGCCTTGATTTTTTGGATCAGTTCCACGAAAAAGTCCAGCTGCATCTTGGGATGTACGCCGCCTACAATATGGACTTCCGTAACAGGCTGGCCGTCGTAGCTTTTCACGATATCCAGCATCTGGTCGATGCTCAGTTCCCAGCCCTCTTCGCGGTTTTTATACAACCGGGAGTAGGAGCAGAAGTGACAGGTGAAAACACATACGTTGGTAGGCTCAATATGAAAATTACGGTTGAAGTAAGTCTTATCGCCGTGCATACGTTCCCGCACATGGTTGGCCAGTGCGCCTAAGAAACCAACGTCGCCTTTCTCAAATAAAGTCAGCCCTTCTGCGGGCGTAATTCTTTCCTGGCGCAGGATTTTTTCTGCAATGTTCTTCAGGTCAGTATCCAGAGAAGGTTGCTGAAGAAGTGTCTGAACTGCCGGATAATCTTGTCTCATCGTCATCTTACTTTCATTAATTTAATGGTGTTGGCCCTGTTCCTGTAAATTAATTTTACAAAATAAACACCATTTGGCTCATTTACCAAATTAAAGGTCATCCGGTTGTTGGCGCCGATGGCGTTGCCTGGCTGGGAACGAACCAGCTGTCCGGCGGCGTTGTACAGGTTTACCTGCTGCAGGTCGGCCGGCCGCTCATAAAAGCTGATCCATACCAGTCCGTCAGTGGGGTTGGGATGTACCAGTACGCCGGCCTGGCGCAGCTCCGGGTTGATGTCTTTGGTGACGATCCGGATATTGTCTATATATATGTTATTCTCTGCATTTGAAATGTTCCGGAAGGCCACCTGGAACTTGTCTTTTCCCGCCAGGGCTGTCAGATCGACCGAATCCCGGCGCCATTCGTTATTGGAAGGGATGAACTCATCCAACACGGGGGTAGGCCGGGTAATAAGGTTTTTGCCCCATTTGGCGTAGGCTATGGCCGCAGTCTGGCGGCAGTCTTTGGTGACCAGCACCTGTAGCGTGTCCCAGACGTTGCCGGTCATATCGGGATTAGAGTACACGGCTGCGGCTACGTCGAAGAAAAGGAAAATGGAGTCATGCCCCTGCGGATCGATCACGGGGGTGAGCAGGTCGTCTGTCTGGTCGTTGACATTATAGCCTTTGTTGCGTACCAGTGCAGAAGCCTGGCTGTTATGCCCGACGTTGCGGTCGCGCTCCCAGGTGAAGCTGCGGTCGGGATTGTACAGGTCCCATCCCGGCGGCGGGAAGCTGTCCTGCTCAAAACCTTCTTCAAAGGGCAGCTGTACTTCCGCATCGAAGTGAAAGCGGCTGGTGGTGGTGTCGTTGGCCACATTGGCGTCCGGTTGGCCGTTGGGCGACTGCGTATAGGCCTGGAGGTTATAGACGCCTGTTGTTACCTGTGAAGCCGGCAGGGGAACGTTGGTGCTTTGCAGGCTGGACAGGTTGCCCTGCCAGTTGTAGTTCACGAGGGCGCCATTATTGAGGCGGTAGAGGATACGTACCGATGTAAGGGGGAGGGTACCTTTGTTGCGCAGGGTCACCTGCGGCAAAATACGGTTATCACAGCGTTTGCCGTCTGCGCCGGTGACGGCGGTGAGGGCGGCATCGTTTGCCGGCAGCACCACAGGGGTGCAGCCGTTGGACGACATCAGGGAGCTGACGGTATTTTCCAGCACATCGCGTATGCGGCCTGTCTGCCCGGCGGTGAAAAGGTGCATGCAGGCATCGTCGGTATAGTCCATATAGTTCATGAACATAATGCCCGGGAAATTAGGGCTGCAGTTGTCCGTCCGGGGAAAAGCGGGGCACCCGTAGGTGTTATCGCCCTGCGGGGGCGTATCGGAGATGCCATCGTCTGCGGCGCAGCCGCCGCTGTCGTCGGCCCAGATATGTCTCAGCCCAAAGTAATGGCCTATCTCGTGCGTGGTGGTGCGGCCCAGGTTATAGATGCGGCCTACGCTGCCGGTGGTGCCAAAAGCGGTGTAGAGCACTACCACGCCTTCCTGTTCCACCGGGTAGCCTACGCCGGGAGGGGCGGCCACGCCGAGGTAGTTGCCGGAAAGGCGGGTAACCCAGATATTGAGGTATTTGCGGGTATCCCAGGCGTCGGAGCCGCCGTATTGCGCGTATTTCGCGTCGGGGGCGCCGCCGCTGATATCGAAGCTGCGGCCTGCGGTGGTTTTAACGCGGACGATGCCTGTGGTGGGCTCGTCGCCAGGGGTACGCTGCGCCAGGCAGAAACTGATGCGGGCATTACCGGTGACCGGCTGCCATACAGACGGCACCTGGCTGATATCTGGGTTGGCGGCGTTATAGTCCTGGTTCAGCACCGCTATCTGTGACAGCACCTGGGCGTCGGTGACGAGGTCGGGGTTGTCCAGTACGATATGGACCACCACGGGGATAGTGACGTTTTGCGGCACGGCCTCGGTTTGCACCCGCATCATGCGGCGCTGCTGCCATAGCTGCATTTTCTTTTCATTGTTATCGATCACTTGTTGAAGAGAAGGATGTTGGAGCACGCGCTGCTGCAGGGCAACGGCGGTGCCGCATTTGCGCTGACCGGTGGCGGCCACGCTGTAAAGTAAGGTAAACAGGATAATAAAATAGTGGCGCAAAGATGGTTGTTATTAGAGATGAATCAGATGGTTTTTCGGGCTTTGATGATGGTGTAATATACGGAGCAGAACCGGAATTTTTCTACAGTGGGGGCGGCAGGACATAAAAAAGCCCTTCCGTCGAACGGAAGGGCCTCTTCATCACTCAGTTTCGTTTATATCATTACAGGTTGGCCTGTATTTTTTTCTCCAGAACAGCCTTAGGTACTGCACCTACCTGTTTGTCAACTACCTGGCCACCTTTGATGAAAAGGATAGCAGGAATGCTGGTGATACCGTAGTCGATAGAGATCTGCGGGTTCACGTCTACGTTCACTTTACCGATGTTTACTTTACCGGCATAGTCTTTAGACAGTTCCTCGATAACCGGACCGATAGCACGGCAGGGACCGCACCATTCTGCCCAAAAGTCAACTACAGTCAGTTTATCGGAATTCAGCACTTCCGTCTGAAAGTTCGCATCTGTGAATTCTAAAGCCATAAGATATTATAATTTAAAGGTGTTTATTAATGATTGTTTTTGATTGTTTACGGGTGTATTAGATCAAAACTTGAACCGAGTGCAAATTACTGCTTTTTTGACATCTTACTTATTGATTATCTCTATGTACACATCGAGGTCCGGTTGTTTTCGCAGGAAATGTGCCAACTCGTCATTCATCTCGATGTTTTTGTTGAAAGTATGCAGTTTCACCTGCATATTATCGTCTATGTCCACGAGCTGCATATGCAGGGTACTGCTGCCGGGGAAGCGGTTTACGTTCTCCACGAGGAAGTCTACCGTTTCCCGGTTCAGGTGTTTGGGGGAAGTGGCGAGAAACACCTGTTTGGTATGAGTTTTCTTCACTTCCTGCAGCAGCTGTATGCTGTTTACCTTGAACTCGTATTCGTTGTCATTAAAGCGCTTTGATTTAAACCCGCCGTTGATGAACAGGCAGAGGCCGGGCTTGAGGTAGGGAGCGAACCGGATGAAGTCTTCGCTCCACAAGGCAAATTCGAATTTACCGGAATAGTCTTCGATGGTCATAATACCGAACTGCCGGTTGTTGCGGGAAATTCTTTCCTGGGCGTTGGTCACATATACCGCCAGCCGGAAGTTGCGTTCGCGGGAGCGGCCGCCGCTGCTGCCGGGGGTGCTTATTTCTGACTGATACTCAACGAGTTCCTGCACCGTGTTCATATGATAGTGCTTCAGCTCAAAACGGTAGTCGTCCAGCGGGTGGCCGGAGATATAGATACCGGTGATGTCGCGTTCGTTGTTGAGTTTCATGATCAGCGGCCATGGGTCGCAGTTCGGGATTTTCGGCGGTTCCACGTCCGGCATTTCGGCGTCGCCGAAGAGGCTGCCGATATTGGAAGAGCCTGCGGATACCTGCTGACCGAATTTCACGATTCTGTCGAGGCCGTTCATGGGCTCGTTTTCGGGCTTGTGGAAATATTGCGCCCGGTGGAATTCGGGGAAGCAGTCGAAAGCGCCGGACATGATCAGGGCCTCGAGTGATTTTTTATTAACAGCGCGCTGGTTCACGCGTTTGATAAAGTCGAACACATTTTTGAAGGGGCCGTCTTTTTTCCTTTCTTCCAGGAGGTTTTCCACGGCAGCTTCGCCCACGCCTTTCAGGCCGCCCAGGCCGAAACGGATATGGCCTTGTTTGTTCACCGCGAAACCTTTCAGGGATTCGTTCACATCCGGCGGTAATACGTCGATGCCCATGCGTTTACATTCTTCCATGAAGAAGGTGATCTTCTCGATGTTGCTGGCGCAGTTCAGTACAGACGCCATGTATTCGGAAGGGTAGTGGGCTTTCAGGTAGGCTGTCTGGTAGGCCACAAAGGCGTAGCAGGTAGCGTGCGATTTGTTGAACGCGTAGGAGGCGAAGGCTTCCCAGTCGGTCCATACTTTTTCGCATACTTTCAGGTCGTATCCGTGAGTGGCGCAACCTTCCATGAACTGGGCCTTCATCTTGTTCAGTACGGCGATTTGTTTTTTACCCATCGCTTTACGGAGAATGTCGGCGTCGCCGCGGGAGAAGTTGGCCAGTTTCTGACTGAGCAACATTACCTGTTCCTGGTATACGCAGATACCGTAGGTTTCCGCCAGGTGTTCCTCCATGTCCGGGAGGTCGAAGGTTACCGGCTCCAGTCCGTGTTTACGGCGGATGAAGGACGGGATATACTCGAGCGGGCCCGGGCGGTACAAGGCGTTCATTGCGATGAGGTCATCGAAACGGTCCGGTTTCAGTTCACGGAGATATTTCTGCATGCCGGGCGACTCGAACTGGAACGTGGCGTTGGTTTCGCCTTTCTGGTACAGTTCGTATGTTTTGGCGTCGTCCAGCGGGATGTTGTCGATTTCAATTTCCACGCCGTGGTTCATACGGATCAGTTCCAGTGCGCCTTTGATGATGGTCAGGGTTTTCAGCCCCAGAAAGTCCATCTTGATAACGCCGGCAGATTCGATGATGCTGCCCTCGAACTGGGTTACGAGGAGGTCTGAGTCTTTGGCGGTGGATACCGGAATGAGGTCGTACAGGTCCTGCGGGGCGATGATGATACCTGCCGCGTGGATACCGGTGTTACGTACAGACCCTTCCAGTACGCAGGCTTCGCGGAGCACTTCGCCCTGGAGGTCATCGCCTTTGATCAGTTCGCGCAGGCGTTTTACGTTTTCGATATCTTCCCCGGCGAGGCCTTCCTTGTCGGCCAGGCTTTTTTCGCCTTCCAGCGGCGCGTTGAAGATACGGTCCAGCTGAATGCCGGGTTTTTCCGGTACCAGTTTGGCCAGTGAGTTGGATTCCACGAGCGGGAGGTCCATTACACGGGCTACGTCCTTGATACTCATTTTGGCGGCCATGGTACCGTAGGTAATGATCTGCGCTACCTGGTTGCGGCCATATTTCTGTACTACGTAGTCGATTACTTTCTGACGGCCTTCATCGTCGAAGTCCGTATCAATATCGGGCATGCTCTTACGGTCCGGGTTAAGGAAACGTTCGAACAGCAGGTTGTATTTGATGGGGTCGATATTGGTGATGCCGATGCAGTAGGCCACGGCAGAGCCGGCGGCGGAACCACGGCCGGGGCCGATGAATACGCCCAGGTCACGCCCAGCTTTGATGAAGTCCGATACGATGAGGAAGTAACCGGCAAAACCCATGTTTTCGATTACCTGCAGCTCAAAGTTGATACGTTCTTCAATGTCGGCGGTCATTTCCCGGTACCGGGTGCGGGCGCCCTCGTAGGTGAGGTGCCGTAGGTACTGGTCCTGCGTAAGGAATTCTTTCGGGATGGGAAAGTTGGGCAGCAGGATGTCGCGCTTCAGGTCCAGCAGCTGTACTTTGTCCACGATCTCGTTGGTGTTGTCTATCGCCTGCGGGAGGTCATGGAACAGCGCGGTCATTTCCTCCGTGGTCTTGAAATAGAACTGATCGTTATAGAAAGCGAAGCGGGTGTTTTTAGGCGCCGCTTCATCATCGGAAAATTCTTTATTGGTAGGCGTGCTTTTTTTCTCGCCGGTGTTGATACAGAGCAGGATGTCGTGTGCGTTGGCATCGGCCTGGTCCACATAGTGGGAGTCGTTGGAGGCGATGATTTTTACGTTGTACTTGGCAGCGTATTTCAGCAGCACGTGGTTGACCTGGTCCTGCTCGGGGATGCCATGGCGCTGCATCTCCACGTAGAAGTCGTCCCCGAAAATATCGAGCCACCATTTAAATTCCTTTTCACCTTCCTCTTCTCCCTTGCGCAGGATGGTCTTGGGCACAGAGGCGCCAAGGCAGCAGGTGGTGGCGATCAGGCCTTTGTGGTATTGTAATATCAGCTCTTTGTCGATACGCGGGTATTTGCCGTAGAGCCCCTCCATATAGCCGAGGGAGCAGAGTTTGATCAGGTTACGGTAACCTTCGTCATCTTTGGCCAGCAACACCTGGTGATAACGGATATCCTTTTCTTCGCGTGTAAAAGCACGTTTGTGGCGGTTTTCCACGAGGTAGAACTCACAGCCAACGATGGGTTTTACTTTGAGTCTTTTATCCTTGGGATCACCGGGGTTCAGTTTATTATTATATGCTTCTGCCACGAACTGAAAGGCACCAAACATATTTCCATGGTCGGTGATGGCCAGTGCCGGCTGATTGGAGGCCATGGCTTTTTTGTACAGTGATTTGATATCGGCTGCACCATCCAGTAATGAAAATTGCGTGTGTACGTGTAAGTGGGAAAAGATCATCTCTAAGCTGTTTCGTCAGGCGTCAAAAGTACGACAGAAATTACGAATTACGAATTACGAATTGAGGGTTGTTTTTTGGAGCAGTTAATAACGAACCGGTTTATAAAACAGCTACCAATTCGTAATTCGTAATTCGTAATTCGTAATTTCTGTAGTATTTTAGCGCAAAATTTTTTTAACCAGACACTATGATGCGTATAAAGGGACATTTATGGATGAAATTATCGGTTTGTGCAATGGCATTGGGTTCCTGTTCTACCATCAAAAAAAGTACCGCAAAGCGTGATCATACGCCAACGGTGTCTGAGTCCCGCCGCATTACTTTCATTGATCATATCAATACACCGTCGCGCGGGCACAGTAGTTCCGGCGGCACCAAGAGCGTGAGCATCGGTAAAAACATTACCTATGCCAGCGCCAACCTGGAGAACGCGCAGAGCTGGCAGTTCAAGTATGCCCAGCTGCTGGATGTGCCGGTAGAAAATGTGTTGAATTTCGACCTGTATAATTTTATAGAAGAATGGTGGGGCACGCCTTACCGTTTGGGTGGTAAAACCCGCGAGGGCATTGATTGTTCCGGTTTCGTGAACACACTGGTGAGTTCCGTGTTCCAGTTTGCGCTGACCGGCAATTCAGCAGAATTATACAGCAAGGTAAGGCAGCACCTGAAAGGCCGTGACCTGCGAGAAGGCGACCTGGTGTTCTTCAAAATCCATCACAAACGTATCTCCCACGTAGGTATCTACCTCGATAACGATAAATTTGTACACGCTTCCACCAGCAACGGCGTTATGATCAGCGATCTGAACGAGCCTTACTGGAAGCGGTATTTCGTTGGCGGCGGCCGCCTCTAGTAGCGGAGTCCTATCTTTCCTTTGATAATTTCCCAGGCGTTGTTGACATCTTCCGACAACCGCGTGCCGATCACGGCGGCGCCGAACAGTCCCATGAAAAGGACGGAACGCACGATGGTGTCTGCATACATGTTAAACATAAATGGCAGCAGTTGCACCAGCAATACGCCGCCTACACCCAGCAGCAGCGCGTACAGCGTTTTGAGGCTTAGGGGTTGCATGCCGAAACGGATCCAGATGAAGAGGTAACGTGCGAGATTGAAGATCCCCACGGTGATGAGGTCTGCATAAGCCGCGCCGATAGTGCCGATACGCCTTTGCAGGTATATATTGAAAAAGAAAGAGATAAACACCACCACGATGGAGCTGACAAAATCAAAGCGCCAGTAGTTGGATGTCTGGATAATCTGGTTGTTGATGCCTGTTACCAGGTCGATCATTTTGGCGAGGCCCAGGAGGAAGATGATTTTGACGATCAGGTCCCAGCCCGGACCGAGGTACAGCACGAGGTTGTGGACCGACAGCCAGATGGCCCCGAAGATGCCGATGCCGGCGATAGACAGGGTGATAGAGCTTTTGGTGTATAGTTCCTGTATTTTGGCCATGTCCCTGTTTTTCCAGGCGGTGGCGAGGATAGGCGTGGTGATGGCGTACATGCTGCGTTGCGGCACTTCCATGAAGCTGATCACAAACGTAGCGTAGGAAAAGAGCCCCGCATGTTCAAGGCCGCTGATACTGGAGATAATGAGGATATCGTTGGTTTTCCGCAGCAGGGTGAACACGTTGGAAGAAAACACGTAACTGCTGAAGATGAACATACGTTTGCCCAGCCGGCGGGTAACGTTGCTGATGCCGCCGCTGCTGAGTTTCAGCTGGCCGGTGCGCCACAGGATCACCAGCAGCGCGATGGCGGCGACGGCATAAGGCAGGCTGAATACATTAATATACTGGGTGAAGCTGATATGGGCAAAGGCAAACACCAGCAGCATTACGGTGGAAATGATGCGGATACCTCCTTCTTTCAGGAAATTGGAGGCGATTGTTTTGTGCAGGCCCCAGGCAAAACCTTCCAGCATATTATACGCCAGTATGAAAAAGGTGAGCGGGTAGATGGCGTAGAAGTAGGTGATAAAAAGCGAGGAGTTGCCGCTGAATTTACGGATGATGAGCCCTTTGAAGATAACTGTAAACAGGATGAACAGCACGTAACCGATCAGCGAAACGATCAGCGTGAGTTTGGGGAGATCGTTTTTTTCCGGCTTCAGGTAATCGTGATAAAACGGAAAAAATTTGTTGATCACCGGTACCGCGCCGAGAGAAGCTACCGTGGCCAGGAGCGTGCTGACATCGATCAATACGCGGGTAAGGCCGATTTCCTCGCGGGAGAAAATCTTTGGCATCAGCATGATCAGGTTGACCGCGCCGAAGGCGAACCCTATATAGATAAAGATAGATGAATAAAAGCTCTGTTTTCGGATGATCCCCATTGCCTGTTTTATGAAGCGCAAATATAGAAAGAATCTTTCAGGGAGGTTGTTCTTATCAGTAATTGTGTATTAATGCACAACAAACAGTAAATTTTTTTCATAGTTTTTGCATTCTGCGATTTATGAGCTTATTTTGTTGTGATAACAAGCTGGAACAGTTAAGCGCATTGTATCGTTTTATAAATCTGAATTACGCATGATAAATTTCCTTATCAGGAATTACATGTATTTAGCCAACCGCAAAATGCCTGTAAAACCATATCCGCTGTCTTTCTGGGAAGCCAAAAAAGCTTCTCTGCGGCGCTTTTCCGGCAAGGAGAATATCCTGAGCCCTTCTTACCGCTGGTTGAAAACACCTGGAGCAGCTATACCGGTGCAGGAGCTGAAAGGACTTTATGACGGTGTTACGCTGGGAAGCTGGACGATGGACGCCGATTCTATGGCGCTGTTGTGGAGCCGGCTGGTAAAAGAACGTCCGAAAGTAATCGTGGAATGTGGTTGTGGCGTGAGCACGATCATGTTTGGCAAATATTTTTCATTGTATCGTCCCGACGGCATTTTGCTGTCGCTGGAGCAGGACCCAAAAGAGAAGCTGCGCCTGGAAGGCCGGTTGAAGGACCTGGGGCTGGAAAAGGGCGTGCATATTTACCATCTGCCGGTAGCAGGCCCTGACGAAGGGTACGATTTCGCGCAGTTCGGCGGCCTGGCAACATTGCCTTTTATGGAGCCGTTTGACTGGCTGATCATTGATGGCCCGGCAGGCGGCGATAACAGCCGGTACAACACTGTCCCTGCTTTGCAGTCCATGGCCAAACCGGGCGCTACCTGGTTCCTGGACGATGCGCTGCGGGATGCGGAGTTAAATATACTCGAACGCTGGAGCCATCTGCCCGGCGTGGTAGTAACGGGTGTTTACCCCGTAGGCAAGGGATTTGCCGAAGGATCCTATAAATAGCAGATATGGCAACATTAGCACCTATTATATTTTTCGCATTTAAGCGGCCGGAGATCACCAGGAAAGCCCTGGAAAGCCTGGCGCTCAATCCGGAAGCGGCGGAAAGTGAGCTGTATGTTTTTGCGGACGGGCCGAAAGAAGGTGCTACTGCAGAGACATTGCAGCAGATAGCCGCTACCCGGGAGGTGATCCGCAGCCGTAACTGGTGCGGCACCGTGCACATTGCCGAAAGGGTACAGAACTACGGGCTGGCCAGATCGGTGATCACCGGCGTGACGGAAGTCATTGAAAAGCATGGCAAAGCTATCATCGTGGAAGACGACCTGGTATTGTCGCCTTATTTTCTCAAATATATGAACGAGGGCCTGGACCTGTATGAAGATGAGCCACAGGTGGCTTCTATTCACGGGTATGTATACCCGTTACTGGAGAAAATGCCCGAGACATTTTTTATCCGGGGGCCGACTGCTGGGGATGGGCTACCTGGGCCCGCGCCTGGAAGCAGTTTGAGCCGGACGGTCAGAAGCTGTACGATGCCATCCGCCTGAAAGGGGAGGGCAGGGCGTTCGATTTTAATGACACCTATAATTACATGAAAATGCTGCGGAAGCAGATCAGCGGCCAGAACGACTCCTGGGCTATCCGCTGGTATGCGTCCGCCTTTTTGAAGAATATGCTGACTTTGTACCCGTCCCGCTCGCTGGTACAGAACATCGGCGGTGATGAATCGGCCACACACATGGATGAGGCCGATACGGGGAACTTTGAGGTGGTGTTGTCCCCCACGCCGGTGATATTACAGAAATTACCCATGGAGGCCAGTGTACAAGGCACGGCCGCCTTTGAAACCTATTTCAGGTCCATCAAACCGGGCTTCGTTCAGCGGCTGAAGCGGTTTATCAAAAAGCGATAGCCGTTTAGCCCCCGGGATTGCAAAATGGTCCGACGATCAAAACACCACATACATGCGCAATGACAACCGGAATTATGACTATTCGGGTATTCCAGCCAACAGAAGACCTGAATACAGTAAGATCATCAGTTTACTGGAGACAGGAAGTAAAGTACTGGACCTGGGCTGTGGTAACGGCTTGCTGATAGAGGCCATGCAGCAGGAAAAGCAATGTCAGTGCAAAGGCATGGAGCTTTCTGAGTCGGGCGTGGAGATCTGCCGGCAGAAAGGGCTGGACGTCATCTCCGGGCGTATCGACGAGACATTGCCGTATGGCGACAACGAATTTGACGTGGCGGTATGTAATGTGACGATCCAGATGGTGATGTACCCGGAGAAATTATTGGCCGAAATGAAACGGGTTTCCCGTTATCAGATCGTCTCATTTCCTAACTTTGCGTACTTTATCAACCGCTTCGACATGCTGTTCAACGGCAGGATGCCCAGGCGGATGCTGTTTGGCTATCACTGGTACAATACCGGCCATATCCACCAGCTGTCTGTCCGGGACTATGATGAGCTGTTGCTGGCAGTGGGCGGATTGCAAAAGAAACGGAAGCTGTACGTGTCGGCCGGCTTTAAGCTGATCGACCTCCTGGGCGGCCTGTTTCCCGGATGGTTCCGCAAGACCGTCATCCTGGAAACGGTGAAGGAATAAAAACTGATTATGAACGAAAGAGATACTACATTATATTATTGTACGCTGTTTGACAGTAATTATTTGTCCCGTGGGCTGGCCATGTACACTTCACTGGCGGCCGTATGCTCCGATTTTCACCTGTATGTTTTTGCTTTCGACGACAAATGCCTGTCTGTATTACGGAAGATGGCGCTGCCGCACCTGACCGTGATCTCGCTGGCGGAATTTGAAGACCCGGAACTCCTGAAGGTGAAGCCTACCCGTAACCGGGCGGAATACTGCTGGACCTGTAGCTCTTCCACCATTCTTTATTGCATTCAACAGTTTCAGCTGCCGCATTGTACCTATATCGATGCGGACCTGTATTTTTACAACGATCCCCGCGTGCTGATGGAGGAGATGGGTAACCATTCCGTGCTGATCACCGAGCATCGTTATACGCCGCAGTACGATAAAAGCAAGTTAAGCGGCAAATACTGCGTGCAGTATATCACCTTCCGCAACAACCGCTGGGGCATGGAAGCGTTACAGTGGTGGCGCAATGCGTGCCTCGACTGGTGCTATGACCGCCACGAAGACGGTAAGTTCGGCGACCAGAAATACCTGGACGACTGGCCTACCCGTTTCATGAACGTATGGGTAATGGAGAACCTGGGCGGCGGCCTGGCGTTGTGGAATATCCAGCAATACGATGTGTTTAAAAACGGCGATAAATTACGCTGCCGCGAGATCAGCACCGGGAAAGAGTTTGCCCCGATATTTTACCATTTCCATTACCTGAAGTATTTTTCCGATAATACCATAGAACTGGGCAGGCGTATCATCACGCCGGCCGTTAAGCAACTGTTCTATGAACCGTATATCCTGGAACTGGAGAAAAGCAAACGGCAGATACAGGCGGTTGACCCGTCTTTTGACCCGCATGGGGCCAGGCCCCGGCCGGCCGGGCTGAAAGCTATGCTGGTCACCATCTGGCGCAAACTGAGAAATGTTTATCATATATATCCCCTGAAGGAATCCGGGATTTAAATACAAAGTATGGCACATATTATTGATCTGACGACACACAGTGATAAACGGGGGAACCTTACCGTCATCGAAAAGCAGATCCCTTTTTCCATCAAAAGGATCTTTTATATCTATGGCGTGGATGATTCCGTAAGAGGGGGCCACCGTCATCACCATACCATACAGGCCGCCATCTGTGTACATGGCAGTTGTATCGTATCCAACAATAACGGTAAAGGAGAAAAGACCGACTTTGTGCTGGACCATCCCAACAAATGCCTGATACTGGAACCGGAAGACTGGCATACCATGCACCATTTTACCCCCGATGCGGTATTGCTGGTGATGGCATCCACGCCTTTCGACCCGGCCGATTATATTTACGAACCTTATGACATCGCTGACAGGTTATGATCGATTATGAAAACCTCGGCTTGCTGAACAAGCCTTTCTTCGACGAATTCAAAGCTGCTTTCAGCGACACGCTGGAAAGCGGCTGGTACATACTGGGCAATAAAGTAAAGGAATTTGAAACCGCCTATGCGCAGTATCATCATGTAAAACATTGCCTCGGGCTGGCCAACGGCCTCGACGCGCTGATCCTGGCGCTGCGTGCGTTCAGCTTCGCGCCGGGCGATGAGGTGATCGTTCCTTCCAATACCTACATCGCCACCATCCTGTCTATCGCGCAGTGCGGCCTGAAGCCCGTGCTGGTGGAGCCGGATATCCATACGTACAACATCGATCCGGAGAAAATTCCGGCAGCGATCACGCCCCGCACCCGCGCTATCATGGTGGTGCATCTCTACGGTAAAAGCTGCGAGATGGACAAAATTATGGCCATCAAGGAAAAACACAACCTGGTACTGATCGAAGACTGCGCCCAGTCACATGCCGCCTCCTTCAAAGGGCAACTGACCGGCACTTTCGGGGAATTCGGGGCGTTCAGTTTTTATCCGACCAAAAATCTCGGCGCCCTCGGCGATGCAGGGGCCATCCTCTGCAACGACGATGATCTGGCCACCGCCATCCGCCGGCTGCGTAACTACGGCTCCGATGTAAAATATTACAATGAGGTGGTGGGCTACAACTCCCGCCTGGATGAAGTGCAGGCGGCTTTCCTCAGCGTGAAGTTCAAATACCTCGCGCAGATCACAGAGCATAAACGCAAGCTGGCAGACATCTACCACCAGGGATTAAAAAGCGATTTCATCAAACCCGTGGTACACCCGGATTATTTTGATGTTTATCATATCTATAATATCCGCCACGAACGCCGGGATGAACTGAAGCAGTTCCTGCTGGACAATGGCGTGAAAACAGATATCCACTATCCGCTGCCGCCGCATCACCAGAAAGCCATGAAAGGCATTATCGAAGGTGCTTCCTACCCGATTTCGGAAGAGATACACCGTACCACGCTGAGCCTGCCGTGTTCTTACTGTCATACCACCGCGGACATAGAGAAAGTGGTGGAAGTGATCAATAAATTCTAAAGAAATAACAGTGACGGATAAACGATCATCACCGGTTGTCAGCATTATCACCGTATGTTACAATGCAGGCAGGTTTATTGAAAGCACCATCCGAAGCGTGCTGGCACAGACCTACCCGCATATCGAGTACATCATCGTGGATGGGGCCTCGAAAGATAATACCATGGAGGTGATAGCGCCTTACCGCTCCCGCATCGCGAAAGTGGTGTCGGAGAAAGACAACGGCCTGTATGACGCCATGAACAAAGGGATGCAGCTGGCCACCGGCGAATACCTGTTGTTCCTCAATGCAGACGATGTCCTTGCGGAGGATACAGTGATTGAGAAAATGATGCACAGCTGCGCGGATGCAGACGTATATTACGGAGAAGCGATGTTCATCGACGAGCACGGCAATGAATTGGGACTGCGCTCTGAACAAACGCCGCATAAAGTACCGGCACAGCTCAACTGGAAAAGCCTGAAACACGGCATGGTGGTGTCTCACCAGGCATATATCATACGCCGGAAGCTGAGCCCGCTCTACGATCTGCAATATAAAGTATGTGCAGACATCGACTGGATGATCAGAACATTAAAGGCTTCCCGTCATATTTGCAATACGCATATTACCGTGTCAAAATTCAGGGTGGGCGGTACTTCCAAGCAACGGCAGCAGCTGGCGTGGAAGGAACGGTACAAGATATTGAGCCGGTATTACGGGCATATCCCTAATTTCACGCATCACCTGTTTATCGGGCTGCGATATATATTCTCGAAAAAGTATTAATGATATAATGCAGATCACCTTAATAACAAAGGGCAGACCGTTCAGGTCTGCCCTTTGTGTTAGTGTTATGTTGCGCCACTGTTTTATGCTGCGGCTTTCTCTTCTTTTTTACCTGCGCCAATGATTTCCCATATAAATGACCCGATTACCACCAGCACCAGTATGATGGAGGTGATGGAGGATATTTTCTGGGCTTTGTAGAAAGTGGCAGGCTCAAATTTCAGGTCGATCTTATGCTGGCCGGCAGGTATTTTCAGGCCGCGCAGGGCGTAGTCGACCCTTACGATGTCGGTCTTTTTACCGTCGATGTAAGCGTTCCAGCCGGCGGGGTAGTAGATCTCGGAGAATACGCCAAGACCTTCCTGTGCGTTGGTGGACGTATATTCCAGGCTGTTGAGGCCGTATTTGGTGAGTTTGATGGCAGCGCTGCTGTCAGTAGCAGCGGGTTGGTAGTTGGCACCTAGTTCTTTCGCAAAACGTTTGTCCACTACTGCGGAGTCTTTCGTATGCAGGTAGTCCAGCGTTTTCATTTCCGTATTGGCGTCCGGGGCCCATACGATCCCTTTTACGAACCAGGCGTTACCGTTATTGTCGGGATTGCGCTGTGCTACCGGTTGACCGGTTTTCTGGTCCGGTACGATGAAATATTTGGCGTTGAGCATATTGAGCACGCCCATATTGTTTTTAGAGATCTGGTGGGTGATGAGGTCCTGGTAGATCCACAGTTTGGCGGGGCTGTAGCCACCGATGTTTTTGTGGAAGTAAGAGGGGATGGCGTCATTAAACGGATCGGAGGTGAGGTTGAACACACGGTAGTACGGGTCCGGGTCCTGTTTAATTTGCAGGTCAGCGGCAGAAGGCTGGAAGGGCGCGTTCATCACTGATTCATCCACGAAGCTGTCTTTACCGAGATAGTTACGGTCTACCTGTACCAGGTCTATGGCTACGGCGGCTACCAGTATCAGTGCAGCGGGCTGCCATGCCAGTTTCTCTTTCAGGTAGGCCCAGATGGCGCCGGCGGCGATCAGGATAAATACCAGGGAGCGGATGCTGTCTTTCAGCAGCAGGGAGCTGCGGTCTTTTTCCAGTGCGCGGATCATGAGTTTGGCGTTTTCTTCGCCGCCCATCATCTGAGCGAAATACTGCGTCATGCTTGCATCGCTGTGGCTGCTGAAGTTCCAGAACATGCTGCCGAGGATGCCGATCACTGCGATGATCCCGCCGGAGATGTAGAGTGCCTGTTTCAGTTTCTGCAGCAGTGCTTCCTTGCTGTGTTTACCGTTGGCCACTTCCTGCAGCGCCCAGCACGCCAGTATCACGAAGGTAAGGGACGGCAGTACGAGGGCTTGTGCAGGCGCTCTGAACTTGCTGTACAGCGGGAGGTGGTAGAAAAGGAAATCGTTGATAAAAGCGAAGTTTTTGCCCCATGCGAGGATAAAGCCCACGATGGTAACGGCCAGCAGCCACCATTTATGCCAGCTGTTCACTACCAGCAGGGAGAGGATGAACAGGAAGCAGATGATAGCGCCTACGTATACGGGGCCGGAGGTGCCTCTTTCCTGTGCGCCGTAGTACAGCGGGAATTTCATCTGTTCCATGAACTGTTCCACTTGCTGGGGCGGAGCGCCGAGGCTGACCATCTGTTCGTACACATGGGAGCCGGTGCCCAGTTTCTGGCCGGAGGAGTTGCCCACGAAGCCGGGGATCATGAAGGTGAAGGATTCCGGGACGCCGTAGCTCCATTCGAAAGCGTAGTCTATGTCGAGCCCCGTGGATTTATTTTCTTTCGCATCTTCTTTACCGAGGGTGAGTTCGGATTTGCTGCCGCGCATGGTATAGTCGGTGTATTCCTTTACGGGGAGCAGGTTGTCTGCCGCAGGTAAAATAGCCAGTATGCCGGCGATGGCCAGCAGTACGGAAGCTTTGAAGAACTGCGGGAGGGTCTTTGTTTTATAGCCGTGGATAAAAGCGCCTACCACCAGGATGAGGATCATGATCAGGGTGTAATAGATCATCTGCAGGTGGTTGTTGTATATCAGCAGGGCGGTGGCGATGGCGGTAAGGCCAAATCCGCCGATGAGGCGTCCGCGGTAGGTGAGGATGATGCCGGCCAGTACAGCAGGCATCAGTGCGATGTCGTACATTTTGGTGATGTGTCCTACATCGATGAGGATCACATTATAAGAGCAGAAAGCAAAAGCGATGGCGCCCAGTATCCTTATCCAGTATTTGAAATCCAGGATGCAGGCGAGGAGGTACATGCTGATCATAGCGAGGAACAGCATGTTAACAGGGGAGGGCAGGCCGAGGGTGACCAGTTTGTTCACGAAGGTGATCGCATTTTTGCCGGGGCCTGTGTAAATCACATAGGAAGGCATCCCGGAGAACATGCTGTTAGTCCACAAAGGGGTTTCACCCGTCGTTTCGTAAAAGTCCCTCGCCTCTTTGGCCATTCCGGTTACGTTCATCATGTCGCTCTGGTTTACTATCTTGCCTTCCAATACAGGAGAGCAGTAAACCGTTGCCAGCAATATAAAGATGCCAATTGCTGCCAGATGCGGAAGAATGGCTTTTAGCCAGTTTTGCTTCATCGGATATCTTGTATTTAGTTTTAAAGGAACAAAAATAACTGTAATTTATCCGAAATTTCAATATGCGTTGGATTCGATTTGTGTTAAAATTTGCATTTATCTGCAACCTGTGCTTTATTTTGGGGCAGCTGCTCCGGATCACCGCATATGATCACCGGCTGGACGTGATAGTGGAATATGTGCTGGTATTGGGCGTGGGAGTGGCGTTTCCGCTGAACCTGGCTATCTGCCTGATCACCGGCGTGTTGCTGTTGTTGAAGAAAATACAGTGGAAGCCGTTGCCACCATGGTTATTCCTGTTTAATCTGGGTATTTTAATATTTCAACTTATAGTCACTTATTAAATGGTCAAACAATTATTAAACGATAAGCCTACACGGCTTTTTGTCATATTTGCCAGCTTTTTTGTAGCGAATGCGCTGATAGCGGAGTGTATCGGCGGCAAATTGTTTTCGCTGGAGCGGTTACTGGGGTTGCCGGTGCATACGTTCACCCTGTTTGGCGAGAGCGGGTTATCCTATACGCTCACGGCTGGTGTGTTACTGTGGCCGCTGGAGTTTGTGATGACTGATATTGTGAATGAGTTTTACGGGCCGGTGGCGGTGCGCCGTATTTCGTATACGGCTGTGGCGCTGATCTCCTATGCTTTCCTGATGTTTTTTATGGCCATGAACGTGCCGGCCGACAGCTGGTGGACAGGCAGCGGCAGCGCTGAGGGCGTGCCGGACATGCAGAAAGCGTTTGTGGGTATTTTCGGCCAGGGGATGTGGATCATCCTGGGCAGCCTTTCCGCGTTCCTGATCAGCCAGATCGTGGATGTGACGGTGTTTCACCGCATTAAGAAACGCACCGGCGAAAAACATGTGTGGCTGCGCGCTACGGGGTCTACCGTTGTGTCTCAGTTCGTGGACAGCTTTATCGTGTTGTTTATTGCCTTTAAAGTGGGCAAGGACTGGAGCTGGCAGCGGGTACTGGCGATCTGCATGGTGAACTACAGTTATAAATTCGTAGTGGCGATCGCGTTAACGCCGCTGATTTACCTGCTGGAGAACCGTATTATCCGTTACCTCGGTCCTGAAACGGCAGCCCGTATGAAGGCATCCGCCATGGGTAAGGACGAAATGCCGGTAACGGACGTGGTGCCGCACAACTAGTAACGGGCTTTCACCATGTCTGCCACTACTTTATCGATCGGGAGGGTTACGGCTTCGGCTGAAAAATCCTCCCAGTTGATCCAGCGGGCGTATTCCACTTCAGATACGCCTTCCGGCACGTTAAAATCAAACGGTTTGTCCAGTGTTTGTGCGGTAAAGGGAGAGGTGGCTTCCACCAGGTAATAAATGGAGATGATCTGTGTTTCGTTGTCGAATGCGGAGATCTGAAAAAAATCGGTGGTGTAGATATGTTCCACCACGCGGATGTCCTGTGCCAGTTCCTCGCGCCATTCGCGCACCATACATTCCAGCGTGCCTTCCCCGAATTCGAGTCCGCCGCCGGGGAATTTCGTATAGTAGCCGCCGCGGATATATTCATCTGTTACCAGTACCTGTTTCTGATCGTTGATCATAATACCATAAACACGTACGTTGAATCCTGTTTGCATAGTTTTATCTGGCTTTGTCGGTATTGAATCTTAACAGCGGGCTGACATCAAAACCACTTCTTCTTCATGAAATACATGCTGATGATCACGGAGATCACCACGGAGAGGATAATGGGAATGTAGAAAGCGTGTATGCTGTGCTGATAGGGCAGTTCTACGTTCATGCCATAGATACTGGCCACCAGCATGGGAAAAGTAAGGATGATCGTGATGGAGGTAAGCCTTTTCATCACCACGTTGAGGTTGTTGGAGATGATGCTGGCGAAGGCGTCCATGGTGCTGCTGAGGATGTTGGTGTAGATATTGGCCATTTCAAGCGCCTGTGAGGTGTCTACGACCAGGTCATGGAGGAATTCTTTTTCATCTTCGTTGAGCCCCAGGAAGTTGGTCCTTTCCAGTTTCATCAGCAGCAGTTCGTTGCTGCGGAGGGCGGTGACGAAGTACACGAGGCTTTTCTGGATGCGCATGATGGCCAGCAGTTCCTCGTTCCGGTTGGAGTCGTAGAGTTTTGCTTCCAGCATATTCCTGCGCTGGTTGATTTCCTTGAGGTAATCGAGGAAATTGACCACCACTTTCTCAAAGATTTTGAGCACCATCATATTTCTCTTTTCAGGAGAACGGTTATGGAAAGTATCGAGGAACCGTTTGATGGCGGCATTATCGAAGGAGTTGACCGTCAGGATATGATTGTGGGTGAGGATGATCACGATGGGGATGGTGATGTAATAGGCATCGCTTTCGTTGATGGAGTTGTTCTCCGTGGGTGTTTTGATAACGATGAGTTTTACATTGTCTTCCAGCTCGTAGCGTGATTTTTCGTCGATATCGAGAGAGTCGGTCAGGAAGTCTAGCGGTATGTCCAGTGCTTCGGAGAGCTGTTCGAATTCAGCCTGTTTCAGCGGAGGGGTAATGTTTACCCAGGCGTCGTTTTCCGGCGCCTGGATAGCCACTGTCTTGGAATCTATGTTTTTGAAGTATTGGATCATGCTGCAGGGGTAAAAAAGCGTTTATCAGCCAATGGTTATTTGTCCTTCGAACACGAGGGTGGCGGGGCCACAGAGCCAGATGTTGGAGAAGGAGCGTTCGCCGGTGCGGGTAAAGCGCACTTCCAGTTGTCCGCCGAGGGTTTGAACGGGGACTACATATTCTTTTTCTTCTTTACCGGCGAAGGTGATGGCGGCGGCGGTGACGCCGGTGCCGCAGGAGTAGGTTTCATCTTCCACCCCTCTTTCGTAGGTGCGTACGAAGATACCGTTTTCAAACGGCTGTACGAAGTTGACGTTGGTGCCTTCTGCGGCAAAGCGTTCGTTGTAGCGTATCTGGCGGCCTTCGTCGAATACGTTCACAGCCTGTACGTCTTCCACATATTTCACAAAATGCGGGGAGCCGGTGTTGAGATAATAATGCATGGGGCCTTGTTCCACGAAGTCCACGTCCTGCATTTTCAGGTTCACCCAGTTGTTGCCGTCCATGGTGGCTTCGTGTTCACCGTCTACTGCGATAAAATAGAGGTTGCCGTCGCCCACGCCCATTTTATGGGCAAAAGCGGCGAGGCATCGGCCACCGTTGCCGCACATGGAGCTTTCGCGGCCATCGGAGTTGTAATATTTCATGGCGAAGTCATAATCTTCGCTTTTGTTCAGGAGCATCAGGCCGTCGGCGCCGATACCGAAACGGCGGTCACACAGTTCATTCACCTGTTCATTGGTGAGCCAGTCGTACTGTCCGTCCCGGTTGTCCATGATCACAAAATCATTGCCGGTACCCTGGTATTTATAGAAATGGATCTGTTGCATAAGGCAAAGATATAACTTTGATTGCCATGATTAAAGCTGATTTCACTGATTAGCAGAGATGGGAGCGAAAACGGGGAGGGGAATGGTGCGGAGATCAGCATGGATATCGGCTTGCAGGGGCAAAATATAACAGGAAATTAAAGCGCCTGCGGGTGGTTTTGGGTTGAAATCCGGGCTGCAGTTGTGTTCCCGCAGCCCGGACGGAGTGAATATTATCATTCGCGATGCCTTACAGTCCTGCGATAATGCCCAGGCCTTTCTGTATCAGCGCTTCCACGGCGGCGGCGCCGTCTTTGGTGAATTCCTGCCGGATACGGTTGGCCACGATGGCGCTGATGGACAGGCATTGGTGGCCCAGTACGCGTCCCATGCCGTAGATGGCGGATGTTTCCATTTCGAAGTTGGTGATGCGGTGGCCTTCGTAGGAGAAGCCGGTGAGGTTGTCTATCAGGTTAGGATTAGACAGCTGGCCTCTCAGCTTGCGCCCCTGCGGTGCGTAGAAGCCTGGGCAGGTAACGGTGATGCCTGTATGAAAACCGTCCGTGAAATGTTTGCGCAGGTCTTCGCCGGCGGAGAAGAGGCATGGATTGGCGCCTCCGGGCTGGAGCATTACCTGTCCGCGGAAGGCTTCCAGCAGTTGTTTTTCTTCCGTGGTGTTTTCGAAGGCGTAGTAGGCCATGAGGTTATCGAGGCCGAGGCCATGGGAAGAAACGACGAAGCTGTCTACCGGGATGCCGTCCTGCAGGGCACCGGAAGTACCGAGGCGGATGACCTGCAGGGAGGTGAGCTGCTCTTTTACGAGGCGTGTCTGAAAGTCGATGTTGACGAGGGCATCCAGCTCATTGAGTACAATATCGATGTTGTCGGTACCGATGCCGGTAGATACGACGGACAGTCTTTTATTTCCGATATAACCGGTATGGGTAACAAATTCGCGGTGCTGCGATTGGTGTTCTACTTTGTCGAAGTGTTTGCTCACGGCGGGCACACGGTCCGGATCGCCCACGGTGATGATGGTATGGGCCAGTTCTTCCGGTCTGACGTCCAGGTGATATACCGCTCCACGGCTGTTGATAATAAGCTCAGATTCAGCAATACGTTTATTCTCCATGATATTATTTTTTAATTCAACAATCGGTGTTGGGACTTCAATATTCCCACGTTATCCATAATTATCAAAATATTTTTTCAGATATTTTTTAAATAATATTTGGTGATTATCAGAAATTTCCTACTTTTGCAATCCCACAAAACGACGGGGACGCCCGCTGGAGGCAAGCATCAGCAAGTGTTTTAGTCGGATTGTATGGTTCCGTGGCCGAGTGGCTAGGCAGAGGTCTGCAAAACCTCGTACAGCGGTTCGAATCCGCTCGGAACCTCCGGATAGCAGAGCCGCTCTTGTAGCGGCTTTTTTATTGTCCATGGCTCTTCCCGGGCGATTTAGCCAACGTATTTATCTTTCTTGTCCGGCTACTTTTTTTTCTCCGAAAATTAATTTTTTGTTTGATCATTTACGTGTGTTTTTGTCGTAAATTGCTTATCCCGCAAAAGTTTGGGCGTGTTCCCGGAAACCAGTCAGAGAGATTTGGAACACCTCATTCCCGAAGGCTTTTGCGCTTTACCGATAATTCTAAAAGTGAGGCGATGACAGAGATCATTAAAGTAACCGCAGCAGATACCGGAGCCCTGGAACAGGTAAAGCTACTTTTCAGAGAATATGCCAACTGGTTAAATGTTGACCTTAGCTTTCAACGGTTTGAAGACGAGATGGCCGAATTGCCCGGTGCTTATGCAGCTCCCGGCGGCGCCCTTTTACTGGCCAAAGTAGACGGCCAGGTAGCGGGATGCGTGGCGGTACGTCCTTTCGACAACACGACAGCTGAAATGAAACGTCTTTTTGTGAAAGATGCTTTCAAGGGTCATGGCGTAGGCAAAGCATTGGCAGCCGAAGCGATTGAAGAGAGCCGTCACCTGGGTTATAAACGTATACTGCTGGATACGCTGGCGCATATGCGGCCTGCGATTGAACTGTATACGTCGCTGGGATTCCAGCCCATTGCAGCGTATTACGACAACCCTATCAGCAGCGCAGTATACCTGTCACTGAGCCTGGAGAAAGCTTCATGATCAGCGGCAGGGGGAAGACGCAGGCAACAAACACACCATTTCTTTGCGTCTTTGCTGCACTGCGTTTTTGTGTGATTTAGCCGATAACCGGCAGTTTGTACCCATTATGATACCCGGCAGCCAGCAATTGATTGGCGTCGCTGTCGGTAAACTGCCCTGCGTGTTTGTCCCAATACAGTTTTTTCCCGGTCCTGAAGGCGATGTTCCCCATTTGTGCCAGGGTGGCGATATGTGCGCCTGCCTGCACCGGTGTGCGCAGATCGTCGAGGCGGCGTGAACGTACCACATCGATGAAGTTCTGCGTATGCAGCGTAAGGCCGTTGTCTACTGATTTCTGCCGGGGCACGGCTTCCATGTTCTTTTTCTCGGGGATCACTTCCCATCCGCCGCGGTCCAGTACCAGCGTACCGTTGTTACCGATAAAGGCAATGCCATGGTCGCGTCCGTAGGGGCCGCCATCGATGCCCTGCGCCTGTTCCCACTGGATATTAAAGCCGTCAAATTCATAGACGGTGGTGAGCGTGTCCGGTGTTTCAGCGGCATCGTTGGGGTAGGCGAACTTACCGCCTGCAGCCATCACCGACTTCGGTGTTTCCGCTTTCATGCCCAGCAGGGCGTAATCGAGCAGGTGCACGCCCCAGTCGGTCATGAGGCCGCCGGCATAGTCCCAGTACCAGCGGAAATTAAAATGGAAACGGTTGGCATTGAAAGGGCGCTCTTTGGCAGGGCCCAGCCATGCTTTGTAGTCCACGCCGGCGGGAGGGGCGCCATCGGGCTGTACGGGGATGGATTTCATCCAGCCCATGTAGGCCCATGCTTTCACGAGGCGTACCTGTCCCAGTTTGCCGGAATGCACAAAGGCCACGGCGTCTTTAAAGTGTTGCTGGCTGCGTTGCCACTGGCCTACCTGTACGGCGCGCCGGTGCTGCTGTTGCGCCGTTACCATGGCGCGGCATTCGGCGATGGAATTACCCAACGGTTTCTCTACATAGACATCCTTGCCGGCCGCGCAGGCGTCGGTCATCTGCAGGCAGTGCCAGTGGTCAGGCGTGCCGATGATCACGGCGTCGATGGATTTGTCTTCGAGCAACTTACGGTAATCGCTATACGCTTTTGCCTTGATGCCCTGCTGGGAGAGTTCGCCCACGCGCTTGTCCAGCACGTTGCGGTCTACGTCGCAGAGGGCCACGCATTGCGCGGCAGGATGTTTCAGCATGGCGGTGAGGTCGGACCATCCCATACCATTGATGCCAATAGCGGCGATGCGGACACGGTCGGATGGCGCTACGGCCCTTACACCGGACGGCAACACGGAAATCAGGCCGGCGCCGGCCGCCAAGGCGGACGCGGAACGGAGGAAGTCCCTTCTGGAGTGTTTCATAAGTGGAATTTTATCCCGACAAAATAAGAAAAAAAAGAAAAGGCTGGTAGAAAACCAGCCTTTTCTGTCAGACATTGTTATAAAAGATTAAAAATCTTCCTCTGTATTCTCGTCGTCATCGCCGCTCATGTTGAAGTTCATCATGGTTCCGAGCAGATCGCTGAAACGGGTATCGTTTTCCCCTACTTTTTTGCTGATGAGCGAATAGGAGGCGAGGCCATGCAGCACAAATTCCATCAGCAGCAATGTTTCGCGGCTGTTGGCCTGCGGGAAGCGGGCTTTCACCATGTCTTTCAGTCCCTCTACTTTGTTGAGCGCGGATTCGTACTGTTTGTCGCTGATATCCTGCATCAGCTGCAGGTAATTGCCTTTATCGAACCACTGGATAACGCTTCGGTAGGGGTTCTCCACGGGCACCGCCTGCTTCCTTTTCTTGAACGAATCCGGGTTGGGGAAGTAGTTGGCAAACAGCGTTCGGATGGACTTGTCGAGCAGGTTGTGGGCCACCTGCAGCGGTCCTTCCTGTTCGCCTTCGTACACCAGTTCTATTTTACCGGTGATGGCGGGTATGATGGACATCAGGTCGGCGATGCGCACCTGTGTTTCTTTTTCTTTGTTGATGATGGCACGCCGTTCACCGGAGCTGACAGCGTTTTCGAAGGCCGCGATGGTGAGGCGGGCGGACACGCCGCTTTTTTTGTCCACATATTCGCTGTTACGCGCTTCGAAGGCTACCTGTTCGATGAGGCGTTTCACCATATCGGAGATGGTCACACGGGCTTCCTGATCGGCATGGATGGCGGCTTCCTGTTCGGTGATGAGCAGAGAATTTTCCACGCTTTTCGGGTAGTGGGTGATGATCTGGCTTTCGATCCTGTCTTTCAGCGGCGTAACGATAGAGCCGCGGTTCGTATAGTCTTCCGGGTTAGCTGTGAAGACAAACAGGATATCCAGCGGCATCCGCACTTTGAAGCCACGGATCTGGATATCGCCTTCCTGGAGGATATTGAAGAGGGCCACCTGTATGCGTGCCTGCAGGTCGGGCAGTTCGTTGATGACGAAGATGCCGCGGTTGGAGCGGGGAATGATGCCAAAGTGGATGGCGCGTTCGTCCGCGTAGCTGAGTTTCAGGTTGGCCGCTTTGATCGGGTCGATGTCGCCGATGAGATCGGCCACGGACACGTCCGGGGTGGCGAGTTTTTCCGCGTAGCGGTCGGCGCGCGACAGCCAGGCGATGGGTGTTTTATCGCCTTTTTCCGCGATGAGGTCGCGCGCGTAGCGGGACAGCGGGTTAAACGGGTCGTCGTTGACTTCGGAGCCTTCCACGACGGGGATGTATTCGTCGAGCAGGTCGATCATCTGGCGTGCCATGCGGGTTTTGGCCTGTCCGCGGAGACCGAGGAACAGGATATTATGCCGGGAGAGCAGGGCTCTTTCGGTGTCTGGTATGACAGTGTCTTCGTAGCCTATAATGCCGGGGAAGGAAGTTTCTTTTTTCTGTAGTTTTTTGATCAGGTTCCGTCTGATTTCCTCTTTGACTGAAACGGGTTGATAGCCACTCTTTTTCAGTTCACCTAACGTCTTAATGCTGGTATCCATGTTTAAAAGTTACGCAATTCCTTGCCGGTTTGTTAGAATAATTTTCGTTTCCCGTTTTCAAAGTCGTAGAACAGGAACTGGCCCAGGTTGTCTGTACCGGAGAAGAAAGCCTTGCCGCTGTTGGTTTCTGTAAACTCCTGCACAAATTTCTGCAGCCAGGGATCTGTGGCCACCATGAAGGTGGTGATGGGTATTTTCAGCTTTTTGCATTGCGCGGCCAGGTTGAGTGTCCGGTTAAGGATCTTACGGTCGAGGCCGAAGCTGTTTTTGTAGTATTCCTTCCCGATTTTCAGGCAGGTAGGTTTCCCGTCGGTGATCATGAAGATCTGTTTGTTGGGATTGCGGCGGCGGCGCAGTATGTCCATCGCCAGCTCCAGCCCTGCCACCGTGTTGGTATGGAAGGGACCTACCTGCAGATAGGGAAGGTCTTTGATTTCTACCTGCCAGGCGTCGTTGCCGAATACGATGATGTCCAGCGTATCTTTCGGATAGCGGGTGGTGATGAGCTCACTGAGGGCCATGGCCACCTTTTTGGCCGGCGTGATCCTGTCTTCCCCGTACAATATCATGGAATGGGAGATATCGATCATCAGGGCGGTGGACGTCTGGGTTTTGTAGTCTGTTTCCTTGATTTCCAGGTCGTCCTGATGGATAGAGAAGCTGTCGATGCCGTGATTGATCTGGGCATTGCGGATAGAGGCGGTCACATCGAGCTGGTCGATACTATCGCCAAATTCGAAGGGCCTGGTTTCCGCGTTGAGCTCGTCGCCCATGCCTGATTTCCGGATGTTATGATTACCGACAGTAGATTTTTTAAGTCTTCCGAAGATCTCTTCCAGCGCGTTTTTACGGATGGTCTGTTCCGTTTTCGAGGTGATTTGGATCTCGCCGGTCTCTTCATTTTCTTTCAGGTATCCTTTTTCTTTCAGTTCCTGAATGAAGTCGCCCATGCCATACTCATCGTTGGTCAGCCCGAATTCCTTGTCCAGTTCTGTCATCCACTGCAACGCTTCTGTAACGTCTCCGCTGGTGTAGGTGAGTAGTTGAGTGAAGAGATCCAGCAGTTTCTGAAAAGGAGACCGGGTATCGTCGTCCGGTTGGTACCGGGAAAAAGTTATTCCTCTCATAGCACAAAAGTCAAAACAAAGTTCGTTACTAAAATTAGCGAAAATATTTCTCGCAAAGCACGCAAAGATTTTGTGTTTATATTAAGATCGCAGAGGGGCGGAGATTGTGTTTTGCTTTTTTTCACGCAAAGACGCTAAGCAGCAAAGAAAATAAGGAATTTGTTGTTTATCTATGGCATCTGATATTATTATATGGCTTTATATAATATAATATAATATAATGTGATATGATGTGGTGTGATGTAATATAATTTGATTGGTGGGAGTTAATACAATGTGAGATGTTTACTTTGTTTCTTTGCTGCTTAGCGCCTTTGCGTGATATGCGTGATCTGCGTGATGATCTCCGCTTCTTTGCGATCTTAATATAAACACAAAATCTTTGCGCTCTTTGCGAGAAAATCCTCGCGTGCTTGTAATTTTCGTTGAAAGCTATTACTTTCAATCATCAAAAAAATAACAATATGAAAAAACTGAGAAATGCATGGCTGCTGGCGGGAGGTTTAGCGGTGGCAATGTTTGCACAGTCTGCTAAGGGCCAGGCCAGGGCAGATGCATTGGGCTGGAAACTGGGTGCCCAGGCATGGACATTCAACCATTTTACGCTGGCGGAAGCGCTGGATAAGATGGACAGCTGCGGTATCCAGTATGTGGAAGCTTATCCGGGCCAGACCATCGGCGGCGGCATAGAAGGTAAAATGGACTACCATATGTCCCCTGAAAAACAGGAACAGGTAAAGGGTCTCTTTAAAAAGAAACACAAAGTGCTGATGGCTTTCGGGGTGGTAGTACCCAATTCCGAAGCGGAATGGCGCATGTTGTTCGACTTCGCCAACAGAATGGGCATCCAGAGCATCACCAGCGAGCCGCAACCGGAATACCTGGACCTGATCTCTTCCCTCTGCGACCGCTACAACATTAAGCTGGCGATCCACGATCACCCGAAACCAAGCCACTACTGGCACCCTGACAGCGTGCTGAAAGCGATCCAGGGCAGAAGCAAATTAATGGGTGCCTGCGCGGACATCGGTCACTGGGTACGTTCCGGCCTCGACCCGATCGAATGCCTGAAGAAACTGAACGGCCACATCGTGAGCCTGCACTTCAAAGACCTGAACGAGAAGTCTGAAAAAGGTCATGATGTGATCTGGGGCAACGGCGTTTGCCAGATCCCTAAAGTGCTGGAGACACTGAAAGCACAGAAATTCAAAGGTCTTTTCTCCGCAGAATATGAGTATCACTGGGATACCAACGTACCGGAAGTGAAAGAAAGCGCTGCTTTCTGGAAACAGATGGTGAGCAACCTGTAAATCATTTAATTATCTAAATAAATTTGGGGCCCTCTGGTCCGGTATCATCCGGTTGCCAGAGGGCCCCAAATTTATTTAGACATTTTGGAATTTAGTTATTTGGCGGAGTCCGGAGCTGTTTGGGC
Source organism: Chitinophaga oryzae (assembly GCF_012516375.2). Classification (NCBI taxonomy): domain Bacteria; kingdom Pseudomonadati; phylum Bacteroidota; class Chitinophagia; order Chitinophagales; family Chitinophagaceae; genus Chitinophaga; species Chitinophaga oryzae. The sequence goes on along the minus strand of NZ_CP051204.2, from coordinate 5,612,109 downwards.
AGCTGCGGAATCTCCGGTGGTATTGATGTTTTGCTGGCCTTCGCGGGCGTGCTGACCGCCGGGGCCGAAGTCCACTTTCATACGTTCCAGCCACTGAACGAACTGTTCGGCGGTCTGGCCGTCGCGCTGGAGGTCGGACGTCAGCCTGCTGGCAGGGAGGGACTGGTAGTAGCGGATCTGCTGCTGGCAGTCTTTGATGATCTGGTTGCTCAGTTCCTCTGCACGTTTGTAGTCGCCTGCGATGTAGTGTGCGTATACGGTCTGCAGGGACGTATAGTTGTGCATGTTACCCGGAGTGGTCATCGCGTAAGGGAAGTTCACTTCCTTCACGTTTTTGTCCATATAGTTCAGGACGGCTATCGCGCTGTCTTTGGAGGCGCCGCCCTGAGTCATGGCCACGCTGAGGCGGGTGAAGGACTGGCGCAGGTACATCAGCATTTTGCGGTTAGGCTCATCGAAGTAGGTGCCTACGGTCTGGGCGCCGCCGAATGCGAATTTATGCATCAGGTTATCATACATTACCCCTACGTTGGCGTTGATGTCCATGCCTAACGGGTCGGTAGCTGTCGGTTTAGGCAGCGGTACCAGGTGGTAGGCCAGGCCGTCGGTTTGCAGGTAGTCGTTCAGACCGAGGTCGGTAGGGCTGGTAAAGTAGATGGGGCGTTTCCAGTTGTTGGTGGCGATGATATCGTACACGGCCAGGTCATTTTTCAGCAGGTAGCTTTTGGTGACTTTGATCGGTACTTTCGGCAGGATTTTGTCTGCCTCTTTCGCGCTTACCACGCCGTATTTCAGCACTTCGTCCTTGTTGACCGGGATGAACAGGTTGCGGGTAGGCAGGAAGTTTTCTGCGCCGCCGTCCTGTGTATTGATTTTGCTGTGTTCATCGTCGCTTCCCATGAAGTCCATGATGTCTTTCAGGGGGAAGTCCCTGTCGGCCGGAATATTTCCCGGATCGAAGAAGCGGATGTAGTTGCGGGTTTCACCCTGGTATTTGTCCGGTGTCCAGCTCATCGGCACTGCCGGGCTCTGGTTCACCATTCTGCGTTGCTGATCGATGTACCAGTCCACGCCGAGGAGGCTGAGGTTGATCACCCTGATGTCGGGGCGGATGCCTTCCACTTCCTGTGCGTACCACAGCGGGTAGGTATCGTTATCGCCGACAGTGAAGAGGATCGCGTTCGGCTGGCAGGATTCCAGGTAATCTTTAGCGATATCGCGGGCGATGTATTTGGTAGAGCGGTCGTGGTCGTCCCATTCCTGGGCGGCCATCAGCACGGGTACGGCGAGGAGGCATAAGCCTGTGGCCAGTGCTGGCGTCATCGCGTTTTTGATTTTTTTGTTCAGGAAGTTGTACACGGAGAGTACGCCGAGACCGATCCAGATGGCGAAAGCGTAGAAGGAGCCTACATAGGCGTAGTCACGTTCACGTGGCTGGTTGCCGGCCTGGTTGAGGTACAGTACGATGGCGATGCCTGTAAAGAAGAACAGGAGGGTCACCACGAGGGTATCTTTCCGGTGGTTGTTATACTGGAAGAAGAAACCGATGATACCGAGGATGAAAGGCAGGAAGAACATCGTGTTGCGTGCCTTGTTGTCTTTCAGGCTGTCCGGCATCATGCTCTGGTCGCCGTAGATAGCGTTGTCGATGAAGGGGATGCCGGAGATCCAGTTACCATCGCGTACGTTGCCGTAGCCCTGGGTATCGTTTTGTTTTCCGACGAAGTTCCACATGAAGTAGCGGAAGTACATGAAGTTCATCTGGTATTGGATGAAGAACTTGATGTTATCGCCGAAGGAAGGTTTTTCGTTGGCTTCCAGTCCGAGCCAGGAGCGGTAGAAGTCCGCGTGGCCCTGATCGTTGCTGGCGTCCCATACGCGGGGGAACAGCATCATATCATCGGAAGCGTATTTAGGCTCCATTTTTTTGCCTGCCACCATGTATTTTTTGGGGCCGCGGGCGTAGATGTTGCCGCCTTCGTCATACCGTTCGGGGCGGGCGGTGAACACCTGGCCGTAGATCAGGGGGAAGTCGCCGTATTGTTCGCGCCCGAGGTAACCTACGAGGGAGATCGGGTTGTCCACGTTATACATATCTACCGAAGGGTTAGACGTAGAACGCACCATGGTAGTGATATACGTAGAATATCCGAGGAGGGTGAAGAGGATGAACATGATGGTGAGGCGGCTGAAGTGCAGTGTTTTTCCCGCGTCCAGTTTGATGCCGAAGGTTTTCAGCAGGGTAGGGATGAGCAGGAAGAACGCTGCCAGCAGCACTTTAAAGAATACCACGCCGCCGCTGTTGTCGTTGTAGGCGGGGACCAGGATAACAGAAGCGATCACGATGAGCGGCGCATAGAGGCCGAGTTTCGGTTTTCTGTAGCCCAGCACCAGTACCGCGATGATGGCGACGAAGTAGAAGATGAACCCGGAGAAATAGCCCATGCCGAGGTTATTGACGAAGATAACGTCCATATAACCGGAGGCTTTCACGGTGTCCTGGATGAGGTATTTCTGTATCATACCGGTGATGGCGCAACCTATGAGGAAGGTCCAGAAGGTGCCCCAGGCGGTAGGTTTGAATCTCCTGAAGTAGTAGACCATGACGATGGCCGGGATGGTGAGGAGGTTGAGCAGGTGTACCCCGATGGACAGGCCGAGGAGGTAAGCGATCAACACGATCCATCTGTCGGCATAAGGCTCGTCGGCTTCGTGTTCCCATTTGAGGATGGCCCAGAACACGACGGCGGTGAAGAAGGAGGACATACCGTACACTTCACCTTCCACAGCGGAGAACCAGAATGAATCAGAAAAGGTATAAGCGAGGGACCCTACGATGCCGGCGCCCATAATGGCGATCATTTTCTCACGGGAGATCTCTTCACCGGCTTTAACCATCAGACGACGGGCGAAGTGCGTGATGGTCCAGAAGAGGAACAGGATGGTGAAACCACTGGCGAGGGCAGTCATGGTGTTTACGCCGAGGGCTGCCTGTGAGGGTTTCAGGAACATGCTGAAGAGTCTTCCGAGCATCACGAACAGGGGTGCTCCGGGAGGGTGGGGGACTTGTACTTTGTACGCACTGGAAATAAATTCGCCGCAGTCCCACAAGCTGCCCGTGGCCTCCATAGTCATAATGTAAACAGAGCAGGCTATGATGCAAATCACCCAGCCAACTATGTTGTTGGTCCTTTTAAAATTCATAAGGTTGTTTTAAGGTCCGACAAAAATATAAAAAGTAGCAAATTATGCTAATCTGCTGAACAGTTTTAACTTTTTGTAAATATCTTTTTAATTGTTAGCTATCCGCTTGAATAGTAGCGGTTTTCCGGGAGATTAAAATACGGTTAGCACCCCGGGTCCGCCCGGCGGGCATTCAGGCCTTGAAAGCCTCTGTAACGGTCCATGCAGCCGGTTTTGCGTTAAAAAGCACTTTGGTGGCGGCCCATGTTTCCCGGAAGAGGTCGGAGTGCCGGTAGGCCTCCAGGGCGGCTTCGGACTCCCATTTGCTGAAGGTGAAGAAGGTGTTGCCGGAGGCCGGGTGTTCCCACAGTTCCAGGTGGAGGCAGCCGGGGAAGTTCCGGATGAGATTTTGCTGACGGGAAAACAGTTCCCGGAAGGAGCTTACCTTGTCGGGGGCAAACTCCATCTTAACGAGTCTGTTGATCATTGAAAGATTATTCTGACAGTTTGGTAAAAAGACAGCTGCTGGAAGCCGGTAGGCTGGGTGAGCTGGTCCCTGCGGAATCCCTGCAGGCCGAAGAGGCCGGCGGCGTTTCCTTTGTTGATGGCTATTTCGAGGTAGCCGGCAGCGTTAAAGATGGCCAGTTTCTGGCCTTCGGCCACGTCGGCGTAGGTTTCGCTGATCTGGTTGATGACTTCATTGCGGCGGAAGAATATCTGGAAGCGGCGGTTCCTGCGTTGCGCATTGAACTGGTCGCGGGTGATATTGACCACTACGTTTTCGAAGCTGTCGATATGGATGATCTGGCCTTCGATGAAGTCATCGCCTACCAGGGGTTGCAGGTTATGTTTGATCTGTATGCTCTGCGTGAGCGGGCCTATTTCGCCGAGGGCTTTGCCCCTGCTCAGTTCACGGGCCGCCATGGCCAGCAGCTGGATCATGGTGAACGTGGTCTTGGGCGCATCCGGTGGCAGCGGGATCTTGATCACCTTCTCCGGCATGCCGCCTGCGATCATGGTGAGCAGGCCATTGTCTGCACAGCCGATGTACTGGCCGTTATGTTCCGCGACGAGGACATGGTCCGGGCGCCGGTCGAACAGATTGATCAGTACGAAATGGAAAGTGCCGAGCGGGAACCAGGCGAAAGCGCTCTTACAGATATAGGTAGCCTGCGGGAGATTGAACGGGCTGATATGATGGGTGATGTCCGTAACATGACATTCCGGGCAGTAGTGCCAGAGCTGCCCCTTGATGGCACCTACCAGGTAATCCTGCATCCCTATGTCTGATGTTAATGTTATAATGGACATGCCAGAAATTCTAAATCCGCTCTAAATTCACATTTCAACGCCCTTCCTTGCTAACAGTTACCGGTATCACATCTGAATGGCATTTTTTCAATGTCCGCTCTCCTTTCAAAAAAGATGCCATGGGGTCTTAAATGCAATCTCTTTGCAAATAAAGGTAAAAATACCGATGGCGCCTATTTTAAGCAGAAAATTCAGTTTTTTATTGTAATGGGGAATTGGGTTCTTTCTTAAAGTGGTTATAGACGAGTTTGTCCAGGATGCCGGGTATCACCTTGCTGAGGAAAACCGTCAGCTTGCCCTGGCCGGTGAGCACCAGCGTACGTTTGCGTTTGGCTATCGCCTTCGCTATCGCCTCCGCCACCGCTTCGGCGCTCATCAGCTTGTCCTCGTTCAGCGGCGTTTCACTCTGTGCCTGTCCCTCCTGGTTGAGCGCCGTATTCCGTATATTCGACGACGTGAACCCCGGACATACCCACATGACGTTGACGCCTGTATGCAGATTCTCCGTCCGCAACGCCTCGAGGAAGCCCTGCATGGCGAATTTGGAAGCAGAGTAGCCGGTCCGCCCCGGAAGGCCCCTGTAGCCCGCGATAGATGAAACGCCTACAATCGTACCCTTTGCTGCTAAAATAGCCGGGAAAGCGTACTTCGTGCAGTAAACCGTTCCCCAGAAATTGATATCCATCAACGACTTCAGCACACCCAGGTCCAGGTCCCTGAACAACGCCCGCATCGATATACCCGCGTTATTGATCAACACGTCGATCCGGCCGAACTGCGCATTCACCGCGTCGATAAACGCTTTACAATCCGCTTCGATGCTCACATCCGCTGTATGGATGAACAGTCCCTTCGGGTTATTCAGCTCATTGCGCAACGCTTCCAGCGCCGGCAGCTTCCTGCCACACACCGCCACATTAGCGCCATGCTGTAACATCTCCGCCACCAAAGCCTTACCAATCCCCGACGAACCGCCGGTAATAACGACTGTCTTGTTCTGAAAGAAAGTTTTCATGGGTATATTTTTGCACTGCAAAAATAGGCGAGAAGTTCATAGTAACAGCATTTTATTATATCTCTGGTACAGAATTGTGCTGCTGTGTTTTGGCTGCAATGCCTGCCGGTACTGTGTTTGGTGCGGTTCCGCGGAAATTTTTTGACAAAAACTTGTTTAAAAATAAAATATTCCTATTTTTGCACCCGCTTTACAGCAAAAGATTCCGTAGCTCAGTTGGTAGAGCAATACACTTTTAATGTATGGGCCCTGGGTTCGAGTCCCAGCGGGATCACAGACAACTTACAAACCTCGCGCTAGTCGCGGGGTTTTGCTTTTTAGTCGAGTGTTTAGTTGAGTTCCTTTTGTATAACCCCGATTTCTTTCCCGTACTTTATACAGGTTAATCAGCTTTTACTAAGATACGAAATATATGTTTGGGAATTTACACACTCAATCACCTTATGAGGCTATCCAAGTTTAGACTACAGAATAGAAATGTAATTTTGGTTCTTAAAGTTAGTTTCAGTCTCTTCATGCAGAGTTAAGAAAATCAAATGAATGGGCATACACCACATACGCACTAAAGGATTTCTTGTTCCCTGAGGAACTTCGTATCATCTGATAGATAACCCAAGAATTTCCGACAGGTGGGTAATTTGTATTTTTTTATGTATATCTCGGCATTACGGGCCATATCTACATTGGGATAAATTCAGCCAGATCATTTGTCGATGATTTATTTCTCGACATTCAGCCGAAACTATAGATATTTTGCTCTTTATCTGAGTATCTTCATATTTAACGTATCCTGGCTCTAAATCACTGCAACTAGATTTTTTATGGCATTTTGCCAGTATCTTTAATCTAATATTTCTGCCATTAATCCATATAAGAAAAAATTGATCTTAACTCTAACAAAATCGCCAGGATTATAATTTTTATAGTCACCTTTTACTAATTTGATAGTTTGCTGAATGGAAGAGATTTTTATGGCTTTATATTTTTCACCGTGGTTTCTCACAATCTTTGCTTCGAATAAAAGGGGAGCTCCATCCGGATCATTCCACGTTAGCCGAAATTCTGGATTTAGATTAAAAAACTTGCTCTGAATATTATTTAAGTATCCTTTTCCTTCATGAAAATGATGATTGTATGTTTCTGCTATAAAGTTGAAATAATTAAATCTTAATGGATTTTCCTTTTCAAGGCCGGGGTTGGTTGAAGATAAGCGTAAGAACTTAATCCGAATATTGGGGATATGCAGCATATTCCCATAATATTTAAACAGAAATTTTACCACTTCAAAATTCTCCTGGTAGTACTCAAGTTCATTAAGATAGCGTTCGCATTCCTCCTGCTGATTTTTTTTCAAATGATAATTGTAAAGCAAAATGCACGCATATGGTTTTAAATGAAAGTCAGAGTATAGGCTATCTAGATATTCTTTGTAGTCTGAATTGCTTAGCACCTCTTCTAAATGGGCAGAATAAATGGACTTTATTTTATCTATTCTGTCCAAGCCATATGTGACAGTTTTATAGGCTATTTCTAATAATTCTTCGATTTGAATGAGAATAAGCATTTTATCTGATTCATCGAAATCCAAGACCTGTAGTTTCCATATCAGCATTTTAATGTAGTCTACATAGCTATATGAGGAAAATGGATCTAAAAGTTGTTTAGCTTCAAATAATTCCTTCGCTTCATTGATGTAGAAGGTGGCATAACTCATATCCCCATCTTCAAAACACATTTTAGCCAATTCGAAACTAATCACACCTCTACGATGAATAAACCTATGATTTCTCCATTCCAGTTTCGATTCCGCATAAACCAGTAACTCAAGTGCTCGTTTTAAATCAGCTTCATTTTTGCGACGCTGTAGGTTCGTGGCGAAGTTTAAAAGAAAATACGGATCATCAGACAGTCTTGTATATGCTGCATCATAGAGTTTGTCAATCTGATAATCGTTGTAAGATTCATTTCGAACGAATGATTTTAAAAGATCGTTTGCAAGATATGAATTTGTCTGTCCAGGCTCAATTGTTTTAAGCATCCTGTCATAAAATTCATACTGCTTGTCCTTGTTGGGAAGAAATCGCTCAACTAATTTTTCTGCAATCAAGGGATGCTTTGTCCTGAAGAATAAACTTGGATTAACACCGTAGGAATTTTTGTTTTCGACTTGTATTAATAAGCCCTTTCCCTCGGCCTTTATGACTTTTTCTGTGAAGTCATCCCAGGACATTGAAATGTTTTGTTTCAACCAATTTGCAGGCATTAAAAGTTTGTGTCGATGTAATAATGCGGTGTATAAAAATGCTTTTTGGGTATCCTTTGTCAATTCGTTGTAGCTTTGAATTAAATCTGCTTCATGTCTGCCGGAGGTGATTAGTTCCATTAGCATAATGAAGGAATCAGAATCATATTCATTTTCAATTTTTGTAATAAGTTGCCTCTTTTCTAAGGCATCTCTAAAAGTAATTAAGTTTGCATTATTCAGTTTAGTGACTAGGTCGTCAATTTCAGAAGTAACCAATTGGCCATTTATTTTTAATTGATAGGCTCTTGGCACAGTTCTCGAAAGTTTATATTTTTCAAGGATGTTTTCTCGAATCGGAACAACAAAAAAAATGCTACAATCTTGAAACTGTTCGATACTAAGTTCACGTTGCAATTCTAGCAAAGATTTATAATGACTTTCAATTTCCACCTCATCACAATATAAAATATACGTTTTAGCCTTGCAAAGTTCAATTAATTCTTTTAAATGATCTTTTTTAACCTTATTGAAATCCAAAATTTCAAATGCAATGGTGTCAAATGATTCCTGTTTCTGAAACTCATAGATAAGCCTTAATGCGAAGGTAGATTTTCCTATCCCAAATTCTCCTGTAATAAAGAAGAGAGGAAGGAACGTCGCGTGATTTTTATTGATGGTGGATTTAATCTGCTCTAAACAGTCATCTATTTGTTTTCTTTTGATTACATCAACATCGCGTGTGATAAGATTGTATGTAGGTTCTTCACCTTTATAGAATTCCGCATCCTTAACAAACATGTCTTTAGTGTGCGTATTAAGTTGTCTTACTATTCCGTCAATATTTAGTAATAGTTTAGCTGGCAGGGTGATATAATGATCTTGACTGTTTGTAATTGATAGGCCTCTTTTTTTTACCAATGTTTCCTGATGATGGGATTCCCACTCCCGGTATTTTAAGAAGAATTCCTGGAATGTGCATTTTATGATACATACCTTATTTTGCGTAAAATAGGATAATGCAGCTTCGTTTGGATATGGATCAACATTATACATCCACTTTTTTTCGCGGTAATTATAGGAATCAAATTTTGCAAGTAGGTCTGTCCCAAATTTGTCTTTATAAGAATAGCCCATTGATAGGAATGCTATATCTGCGCTTAAATTTTTAAGATCGTTTAGTACTAATTTATAGAAAGGTTTTAATTTATTAAAGTCTTCCGTAGAAAAGGCAAAGGGATAAAGACCCATATCTGCCATACAACCGTTTAATTTGATATATTTAACCTCTGTATTTGAGATTCTGCGATTATATTGTTTGGCATTTCTTATTGTTAGTAGATCATAGATTTTTTGGGAAGAGCCTGATATTTCATCATAAGCTTGCTCAACTAATAGGTCGTAATTTGTCGTAATTATCTCCCTCCACGGTATAGACGCTAGGATTTTATGAGCTTCAGTAACTTTTAATTTCTTTAACAGTCCGGAAACGAAAGAATCAAAATGTTTCCTGCTAAACGTATCATCTGCTGAGAGCAGATCCACAAATTTCGTCACATCAGGTTCATTTAAATCTTTTCCTATTTCTGCCTGGTAGTATTGGATCACCTCATTGCTCAGATATTTTTTTTCTGTCACTGAGGCTCCAGCACCCAAAAGCAGAATTGTGTTTGATTCCTGTAGCTTTTTGAAAAGGGCAAAAAGCTGGTCTTGTTGATTTGCAATATCAAGGATATGCTCCATGGATAAGGGAATTAATAAATGGAAAGAAAAAAACTAAGAATTTACATCTGTGGTTGGACAATCTTTCATTGAGGAACAGTACATTAAGCTAGCTAATGGGGTATCCTCGCAGTAATGATTTTGGTTAAAATTTTTGCAAACTCTCCTTACAAGAGCAACCGGTTCCCAAATATACGTAATATTCTTTATGAATGAAATCGCTTAGAGTTTTTTGTGCAAGTATTTGTTTATCAATCTTTTTGCGATTGTAGCCCCCGTAAATGTGTATTAGAATATTTTTGGATGCATCCTCATGATTTAGTATATTTATTTGCGTTGTTGTTTTTTTGCTTATTAAAATGTAAGGATATGAGTAGTTTGAACATAAAGCAGTTGAAATCCTTTTTCACCTTTGATCTCCCCGTTAAATACAGCTATATTTATTCCTGTTTTCGTAAAACTCATGAAAGGCAGCGCGATATCTATGCTAGTTGGCCAGCAGAGGCAACACGTCGTCAGTTGATCAATGAGTATTGGAGTAATGCGCTATGGCATTATTTGCTTTTGTTTGTTTTGGCGGATTTGACTGTTTTCTTTTATAGTGGTCAGTTGAATGCAATGTATGTGCTCGCCGGTGTGACGTTGGGAATGGCTGCCTATCTGCCGGTGTATTTCCTTGTTTATCGACCCATCTTTACTGGTGATTTCCTGCCAATGCTAGAAACGGTAATAGCGACATATGAAGGCCGTGAACGTGCATGGCTGGAAAAGTGTAAGCAAGACCAGTTGACAAACCGTGCTTTGGTACTTTTTCTATACGCATTTGATAAAGTCAGCAAGGCCAACTACCTGACCCCCAGTGATAAATGCGCAGACCTGCTACACAAAATTTTCGGATCAAGCCCCGCTGGAATCAAAAAAGCACTTGACCTGATCTTTAAGAAGGATAAAAGGGCCAAATTGGAACATCGCCATCTTGTAGAAGTGAGCAAAAGTTTTGAAGAAGCCTATGTTGTCCTAGAAGCAATGCAGTTTGATGAAGGTATTAAACAGCTAAGGCAGTTAGAGCAGCAATTTCAAAGGCCATAATATCATCCAGAATATAAGGCCAAATCCTTCTTTTTTTCGCCAAACAAGTATACTTAGCCTGTTTCCTTTTTCCTGAGTAACCATATTTGCTGTATAAATCGGTATAATATGGAAAAGAGAGAAAGAAGTGTGCAGACGGCAGCGCCAATACTGTTCCCGATTGAGCCGGAACAGTTTTGGCAAATGCTGCGTGTATTAGTGCGGGAAGAAGTCAGCCAACTAGAAAGGCAGCCGGTACGTACCCCGGCATATGATACCCCCGGCCTCACCTACAAGCCCCTCTATAAAATTGGTGAGGTCTGTCAGCTATTTCAGGTTACCAAGCCTACTATTTACGACTGGATTAAACACGGCAAACTAAAGCCGTACAAAATCCGGTCGAGGGTCTATTTTCTTTGGAACGATATACAGCAATTGTTACAGCCGGGAGAACAGCCGAAAGAATGACAGGCAGCGATGCTACCTGTCGCGGAGATTGGGCGGGGCTGCTCCACGCAGGCCCCGGCCCGAGAAGATCGAACGGGCCGCCTACGGCCGCCCGTTCATGTAGATGGTACAGGCGGCGTTGCCACCTGTACGCGGAGATTGGGCGGGGCTGCTCCGCGCAGGCCCGACCCGCGAAGATTGAACGGGCCGCCTACGGCATCCCGTTCGCGGATTCGAACGGATCTTCGCTCCGTTAGCGAGCGGTGTTTTTGCTGCGCAAAAACCGCTCGCCCCCTCGCTCCCGGTGGTCGCAAGGGGGATAATGCAGCGGAGATTGTAGCGGAGGATGACGGGCAGCTTCGCTACCCGTCTGCGGAGAAAGTACAGGCGGCGTTGCCACCTGTACGGGAAGATCGGGCAGGGCAGCAGAGCTGCCAGCCCTCAAAGGTTAAAATGTAGCAGATATGGAACAGACGCAGGAAAAGAAGAAGGGTAAAGGCGGCAGACCGCCTAAAGCTGTTAGGAAAGAAATACGTACTGGCGTACGGTTTACCAAGGCAGAGTACTTTATTGTGAGGGAAAAGGCCATTAAAGCAGGTCTGCGTTATACTGGCTATATCCGTCAGATGGCATTGTTTGGCAGCGTTGTAGCACGTTTAAGCGACGAGGAACGGGCATATATCAAACAGTTAATAGGGATGGCCAATAATATCAATCAGGTATCGAAACAGGCACATAAAGAGGGCATGTTGAATGCCATGTTACTTTTTGAAAGTTACCGCCAGCAGATTGACAGCCTTCTAAACTGGTTAAGACGTGATAAGTAAAGTAATTACCGGTAAATCCTTTTATGGCTGTTGTCGCTATGTCTGTGCAGATGAACGACGGGCGGAAATACTGGAAGCAGAAGGTGTGAGAGATTACAGCTACCGGCATATGGGTAACGATTTTGAAACGAACCGGCAGCAGTTGCCAGATAAGCACCGGGCAGTTTTTCATGGTATCCTTAGCTTTTATCCTGGTGAGCAGGTAACCGATGAAAGGTTGGTGCAGATAGGGCGGGAATACCTCGAAAAACTAGGTATCACTAATACCCAATATGTGATAACAAAGCATACAGATACCGATCATTTGCACCTACATATCATCGCAAACCTGGTTAACAACAGTGGAAAGGCAATCCGGGATAATTGGATAGGGTTACGGGGGAAGAAGGCCGCGCAGCAGCTAACGCAAAAGTATCAGCTTGTTCCTGCCATCGAAAAGAAAATAGCCCTTACCAACCTGCAAGCCCTTAATCATGAAGAAACGGCCCGCTATGAAATCTTTCAGGCTATCGAAGCAGTATTGTTTCACTGTAAAACCTTGCCAGCATTGGAAAAGGAGCTGATGAAAAAAGGAATTGACGTACAGTACAAGTATAAAGGCGATACACAACAGCTACAGGGAATTAGTTTTAAAAAAGGTTTGTATGCTTTTAAAGGCAGCAGCATTGACCGGCAATATTCTGTATCAGGCTTACAAAAGACAATGCAGCAGCAAATTACGCAAGAACAGCAGCAATCCATTAAACGTGGTTTGCGCTTGTAACAGTAAACCTATTTAACAATGAATTAAACCATGTGTTATGAATGAGTTGTTATTGCAGACAATTATAGACAAGTTAAATAAAGTTGATGAAGATGTCCGGCAAATAAATAGTGTGGCGCCGCAAATACCGGACTATACAGAACAGTTAAAGATTGTCGGAGTTTCTTTGGTGCAGATAAAAACGGATATAGCAGGAATGCCTGAACGCCTGAAGTTTCCAGCCGCGGCGGTTTATACGCTATCGAAAAATCTTGAAATAAATAACGATCTGCTGAAACGTCCGCCTGTACAGGAAATAAGTCATCACCATCATGTAAAGGCAGGGGCGATTGTTTCCGCTTGCCTGTTCCTGTTACTTGTCTTAGGGAGTGTGTGGTTATTCAACACGCGCTCCATTTTACAGGCTTATAGGGAAGGAGATATAAAATATCGTTATATGCAGCTACAAGCGGGGAAACAGTTACGCCCGTTCCTGTCTACGATAGATAGCTTGTATCATGCGCACCCGCAAGCCTTCCGGGATAGTGTGGTACAATGGGAGGAAGAAAGGCAGCGCATAGCTGCTATGTTACGCGAAGCGCTGGAAAAAGAGGAAGAAGCAAGCCAGTTAAGGAATAGAGCGGGGAAAATTCGATAATGTCAGTTTTGTACGAGGGCGCTGCTGCGCAGGCTTGCGCATTTCATCAGATGATTCGGCGGCCCGCCGAATCATCTGATGAAATGCGCTTTGTTATTTATTGCTTGTTGGATTGTTTCTTTGGAAAGAACTGATGGAGTTCAGCTTCCATAGCTTCAGCTAGTTTTACTATGGTGTATAGTTCTATGTTCTTTTTCCCATTCTCTATTTTGCTGATGTCAGCGCGGTCTATGCCGGTGCGGACTTCTATATCCAGCTGAGTAAGGCCCGCGGCTTTTCTCACAGCGCGAATATTTTTTCCGAGGTTAATTTGTTCCCTTAAATACCTATCCATAGCCATTTTAATATGTTGAACAGGTAATAATCGAAGATTTTATTCGAAAATAATGTGGGTTATAAACCACATTTCAAAAAATGTGTTTATATTCGCATTGTGATAGTGAATTTGCAGTAATTGATTATTTTCGCAATCCTTAAGAAATTTAAGGCTTTGCTTGAATCCTCTTCTTGGGAACGTGAGAAATTCTAAAGGGAACGAGGGGTTAAGTGACAGCCCATGCTATGCGTGGGCCCACTTACTTGTTCCCAGGGCTTCTCACGGCCTCCAAGACAGGTAATGTTGGGTCTGCGCTTTTTTATGCCCGTCGCAGATCTCCCTAATCGTCATGTAAACTTTTAATGATTTTGTCGGCAATTGTCGGCTGGAATGCTATTGTCAGTTCCATAATTAAGGCCGAAAAACCGTTGCTGACAAGGTTTATTTATCACTTTAAACATTTTACGATGGCTGATCTGTTAACCGATTTAAAGAAAATCACCCTTTACACCACCAAGCAAAGCCTTACTGAATACTGCTGGGAGCTATTCACCATTGTTTTGTCAAGTTCAGAGGCGGACGGGTGGGGTATGCGCCAGAGGAATCAGGCCATACTTTTTTGCCGGTTTTTCATGAATACAATAAACGCGGCCTTCTCCATGAAAGAAGCCCTGATACGGGATAACCTGACTAATCTCAACAATTCACTGGGTAATGAGTTACAGGTGCATTTGGCTAATCTGGAAGAATACCGGTCGGAAGTTGACGTTGACGAGATGGAACAATTCTTTGATGGCTATTCAGCAATCCTGTTTAAGTATGAAGAATCCCTGTTTGACAGCTTATCGCTCAGAATCAGTTTAAGCTATTTCAAAGATTTCTTTACCCGTCTTAGACTAATTGATTTAAGTTTTTAAAGTTATATATTATGAAATACATTTATTCCTTTCAGGATGAATTGAATCCTAATCCACTAAGAGTTTTGTACATGGCGTTTTTCAACGCAAGCGCAGTATTTAGAGCGCGTATGTGTGAAGAATGTGGTTTTAGTGAACCCACATTTTACCGTAAGATGCGGGAATTGCAACTAGGAAATGGGCGTGTGCGCGTGGCAGATTTAAGCAACGCAGAAAAGTATAAGGCCTGCCAAATTGCGGAAATAGTGAGCAAGAACCTGGTACAGGAAGTGGAAACCCTTGTTGCCTCAATGCAAGCCGAGTGAACTTGTTGAGTTTGTCAAAGGTGTTGTTTCAGATTTTTGAAACAACACCTTTTTCGTTACCAGCTATCCTACATTCACCAAAGTTGTAGCTGTGATACCAATATCGCCCCGTTTTTCCCATATTTCCCTGATCTTCCGGCCCGCTTCCTCCGGTGTAATCCTGATGTACCGGTAAAAATCGCGCAGGCTTTTATGGCCACTGATCTTCATTATCAGCTCTACAGGTGTTCCTGCCAAAAATTCGTTGGTACAGAAGGAGCGGCGGCAGGTGTGTGAGGTTATCCACTCATGTTTGGGCTTTACTTGTACTATGTCTTTATTTCCCTTTTTATGGGAGAACTTTATTAACTCGCAAATGCCCGCCAGTTGTGCTGCTTCTTTGATATGTCTGTTAAATTCGGGGTTACTGACTGCGGGAATCTGACGGTTAAATCGCTTAAGCAATATTTCTTCCGCCGCGTCCCTCAATGGCACCACAACCCAATGATCAGATTTTTCCTGCTTCTTATATAGTGACCCTTTCCGCACGTCCTCCGGCTGGATAGACGAAAAATCGGAAAACCTTAACCCTGTCAGGCAGCCAAGTACAAATAAGTCCCGATATTTTGTCAGATGGGGCTTTTCGGATAGGTCTGCCTGATAAATCCGGGCAATTTCGGGCCAAGACAGGTATACAGCATCGGCATCCTCATCCAGTATTTTAAAGTCGGATAAATCAATAGGGGCGATGATTTTACGGCGCATCCTATCCCGCAGGAATATACGAAGCTGTTTAATAGTTTTACCTATGGTGGAGGTTTTTAGCCCTTTTATCTGTTCCTTTTTACCGTCAATAACCTCCGATCTCCGGCGTTGAACATAGTCGTAAGTCAGATAATTGACAAGGCTTTCATACAGGTTAAAGTCAAAGGAATCGAATGTTATAGCAGCTCTCCGGTGTTCCTGAAAGGCTGCGATATGGTCTTTCATGTTCTTATACACATTCAGCATACCCGCCGAAACCTTATCCCGCTTGCATTTAATATAGTCCTCTATCTGGAAAATCAGGTCAAGATTGGTTTTAGGGTCGAGTGCCGCGGCTTGCTGGGCCTTTTCTTCCAGCGTGGCCGTGTCGAAGGCAGGGTGGAAGGTCTTTTTTACAAAGGTGGGTATATCCGGTACTTTCTTTTTCACTGCATGGGTAATAATGTCGTTCGCTTTTCGTAGCAGGGCCGCCAGCTGGCCGTTTAGGGCGTCAGCGGTTCCGTATGCGGCTGGAAGGTCAGGGGTAATACGGTGGAACTTCCGGTTCCAGTATTTAGGAGGAATGGCGATTTCCGTGTTCAGGAGAACCGTTTTAGCCCCGCAATATTGGATAAATACAATACAGGTGCTATCTTTGCGCACTTTGCCCTTTGGGCAGATAAGTTTGATTGGTAACAGCATACTCAAAAAATTTTAGTTGAGTTTTTAGTCGAGTTCAATGCTGTTAACCGTTATAAAGGTAGGACTTTGAAAAATTGGTCGGTGTTATAAAATGTTGAAAATCAATCGATAAAAGTAAAACTAAGTAAAGTTGTGTAAGGCTTTTCCTGACTTCTGTAATCCCAGCGGGATCACAAAGCCATCCACAGGATGGCTTTTTTAGTGTCAAAATCACCGAATTTCTCCAATTCGAATAAATTTTCCACTCAAAAAAGCACAAAGTATCACAGAGTCGAAGGGTACCTATTCGGGTACCACTCTTTCGACAGTATATTTGGTACCCTTGGAAATTCCCCCAACCACGGGAAATATTGAATTAAGCGGTTTTAGGCCATTCAAAAACCTAAAAACTTTGTGTGTCATGAAAGTCAATGAACATCTTTCAGTGCTTTTCCTATTGGAAAAATCCAAGGCAAGCGCAGATGGCCAAGTACCCATCACGGTTCGCCTTACCATTAATGGCGTCCGCTCAGAAATGTCACTTGGACAAAAGGTTTTTCCTTCTTACTGGAACCAAAATCAAGAAAACGTCTGTTTGGATTCCCACCCCAACAAAAAAGAAGCGGCCCTTCTTTACTCCTCCATTACCCAAATCCTCACTGATCTTAAGACCCACTATTTCTTTTTAGCTCAAAAATATGAATCAGTGACGCCGGAGCTGTTAAAGCGCTCCTATAAAGGACTGCTTGAAGTTGAGAAAAGCAATGGGGTACAACCAACAGCGCCAGAACGGACAATCATGCAAGTTTGTAATTTTAAGTACAGTAAGTTCGCCTGTTTGGTAAAAGCCGGGTTACGATCTGAGAAAACTCTAAGAAGATGGAAAGTGACTAAAGGAAAACTCCGTAAATTCCTACAATTCAAATTTGGCAAATGGGATGTTCCACTTTCAGCATTCAAATACAGCCATGCAGAGGATTTTCTGCACTATCTACTAACAAAACAAGGTATCATCAGGAATACAGCGATGAAATACCTTAAAAACACCAAAGAACTTCTTAAAATTGCCCAGAACCAGGAATGGAGACCTCACAATCCTTGGTTGCCATTCAAGACTACTTATAGACAACCCAAACGAAATTGCCTCACTATTTATCAGATCATTGCAATTTTCAAAAAAGAACTGATAGACCGACTAGACCATGTTAGGAATGTTTTTCTGTTTGCATGTTTTACTGGCTACTCGTTTACCGAATTACAGAACCTTTCACGTGATGCAATCTTTCTTGGGATTGATGGCAGAAGATGGATTAAAATTGATCGTCAAAAAACAGGAAATCCGGAGTGTCTGCCACT
Organism: Chitinophaga oryzae; assembly: GCF_012516375.2. Lineage (NCBI taxonomy): Bacteria > Pseudomonadati > Bacteroidota > Chitinophagia > Chitinophagales > Chitinophagaceae > Chitinophaga > Chitinophaga oryzae. The sequence goes on along the minus strand of NZ_CP051204.2, from coordinate 5,594,596 downwards.
TTTACCAATTCCGGCTGCAATTCTTGATAAATATGCAAATGACCCATACTGTATTGAGAATAATCGATTATTACCAATTAAAAGCTATTCACATTATAATGGCTATCTCAAAGAAATAGCTGATCTGTGTGAAATAGGCATAGATCTGACTACTCACATCGCGCGCCATACTTTCGCGACAACAGTTTGCCTAGACCATGGCGTCCCCTTGGAGACAGTCAGTAAAATGTTGGGACATACGAACATTCGCACTACTCAGATTTATGCGAAGGTCTCTAATCGAAATATAAGTATAAACATGAATGCCCTTGAACGGAACCTATTTATGCCGGATGGAAAAATCAAAGCGGCCGAATTCGTTCATCTTCTACCGGAGAATTTTTCAACGGTCATGTTAGAATGATGTCTTTCTCTGCTAGTGCAGGGAGACAGCGAGGAAGAGGTAGCTTTATCCTCTGCTTAACCAATATGAAAATGAAAGATATTGGGTAGTATTACAAAAAGTGTGTCAGGGTGATTAAAGATTAAGTTTTAATCGTTCACTAAATATAATAGATAATTGGGCCAATGTCTGATTCCAATTGTGAACGGGTTTATTCCATTTGGCACATATATTCTCCTGAACAAGGAATAAGAGCTTCATGAGGGCGTCTTCCGACTGGAAGGCGCCCTTTGACTTTGTAACAGCGCGAAGCTGCCGGTGGAAGCCTTCAATAATATTGGTTGTATACATAATTCGGCGAATGTCTTTGTTGTACTGAAAATAGCTACTCAATCTTGGCCAGTTTTTTCGCCAGGATTCAATCACTTTGGGATACCTGGCTCCCCAGTTAGATTCCAGCTGATCAAGGCTTCGTTCTGCCTGGTCAGCAGTAGTGGCCTTGTAGACGTTTTGAAGATCTTTCATAAATGGCTTGACATCCTTGTAGGAAAGATATTTCTGAGAATTGCGTATCTGATGTACGATACAGAGCTGAACCTCGGTCTTGGGGAAGACACTTTCTATGGCATCAGCAAAGCCCTGAAGATTATCTATACAGGCAATGAAGATATCTTCCAAACCGCGATTCTGTAAATCTGTTAATACCTGCAGCCAGAATTTAGCACCTTCATTCTCCCCGACATACATACCCAGCAACTCTTTGTAGCCCTCCTGATTAAGGCCGATAATGCAGTAAACAGCGCGACTGACAACCCGGCCCTCATGGCGGACCTTATAATGGATAGCATCCAGCCAGACGAACGGGTAAACCCGCTCAAGAGGGCGGCTGCGCCACTCTTGTATCAATGGCAGAATTTTATCTGTAACACGGCTTATCGTGGCTGTAGAAGCCTCCAGACCATACATATCCATCAGGTGATCCCGTATATCGCTGTAGCTGGCTCCACGGGCGTATAAAGAAATGATCTGTCGGTCCAGATCTACCCCAAGCGTTTTATGACGTTTGGGAATTATCTCAGGCTCGAATGTCCCATTACGATCGCGTGGCGGGTTAATATCTACCGACCCAACGGCGGTCTTTACCTGTTTACGCCCTTTGCCGTTCTTACGGTTGGCATCTCCTTCATCTTCAATATGCGCTTCCAACTCACCATCCAGGGCGCCTTCAAGAAACTCCTTTAGTAACGGCGTTAGCACGCCGTCCTTACCTAAAAGCGTATCCCCGTTCTTCAAACGGCTCGCCGCTTGCTTCTTGAAGGCTTCGAAATCAAAGTTTTGCTTTTCCATATTGTCAGTTTAAAGTTAAAAAACTTTTTACTGACACACTTTATGTAATAGTCTCGATATTGTAAGTTCCGAAAAACTCTTTGAGTGTAAATTGCGAAAAAAGGAAATTATTTTTACGGACTAATGACCTGTTTATAGTAATTGGATAACCCATAACTTATTTGTGGCGGCATTCCTGAAGCTGAACGCACTCTCCAAGATAATATTCTTACTGAAGGAGGAAAGTCATCAGGTATTCGCTCTTCTGTAGGATAAGTCATTAAATACCTTAAAAGCGATGGTTCCATCCACAATACAAACGTGTAAATATCGTCCAGGTTGCGTTTTACACCAATGGTTCTTTCAAATCGAGGTTTTGCAATTTCAGCTCTTAGGAACTGAGTAAGGTTACCTCTATCCTTCAATACTTGTATAGTTAGAAATAAATTGCTTACTGTAACAAAACGTCGGCATTCTGTGTTTGGCTTTTCTAACACTAATTCAACTTCGTTGTGGCTCCATCCAGTTGGTGGTTCCATACAAATACAATTGTAAGACTCACAACTTGTCATATAATTCAACGTGATTAGTTGACCTACCAATCCACAAACATTTTTTCCCTTTCCTTTCAAAAAGGAGCAAAATGCTTTATCTACAATTGTAAATTTATCAGGATCGAGATTTTTCTGGGCATCGAATAGCAGTCTATTTAATAGTATGAGTATTTTAAAACAAAGCTTGTCTCCATCTCGCCAACCAGTGAAAAGATCCATAATTGACATTTCAGACAAAACAGGCTTGTTTCGATACCGTGGGAAAACCTTTGGAAACTGGAACCCTTGTTTACGAAGATAGTAAAAGAGGGTTCCAAGTTCATTAAAGAATAAATGTGAATTAAGAGATTGCATAGGAGAAGTTATAAAACACCATATACTGCCTGACTATATGATGATCAAAAGGATTGCGTAGAAACTAACGCATTGGGCAACCATTTGTATTCACCGGGGTACCCAGAGGAGTATTAGGGCATATATCGTACCATTCTGGCACTCCATCATGATCACTATCAACCCAACCATTCTCTTCTGGGTCTAATGGACATCCATTTGCATCTACAATAACGTTTGCGGGTGTGTCGGGACATTTGTCAACATTATCTTCTACGCCGTCTCCGTCTCTGTCAAAACCAATTCTTTTAATTGAAGACTTTTCAAAATTAGATAGAGACATCGGATGTCTTAATGCTAAATCGGCAAATGTTAGCTTTTGAGTATTTTCCAACATTTCCGGAAAATTATTCATAAACCAGGCCATAATCAGTAAAAGAAAGAACACCGCGAGACGTATAATAAATTTAGTTTTCATGTGTTTTTATTTAGCTGAGAATTTCTAAATTTTTATAGTTTATCGAATCGTCGAACAAATAAGAGAAAATAGGATATGGGCCAGGCACAAGCGCACCTTCTAGTTGTAGTTCGTTTTCTGAAATTATATGTGAAAATGGAATTCTGTGATGTAAAAAAGTATGACTTCCAAAATGGGAATTAGTCGTTTGCTGTATAAATGAAAATAGTTCCTCCTGGCCAAAGGAAAATTCCGGCAGTAATTTTTGGTAAAATATTCTGAATTTCGGCCCTATTTGTCTAACCTCAGTCTTAACATTATTTACTGTATACTCATTCTCAAAGAAAATTGTATAGAATGGACAAAGAAGAGAAACAATTAAAATAAGATGTCTGGAAAAACTAATGTTTTCAAAAGGATTACCTATTTCCTGAATTTTAATTTTTAACATAAAACTTGGAAATTGTGTATATGCCATATCAAATATCTCAAGTTCTTTTCTCTTGAGGTCATTAATCAATTCCATCCATGGGGTACGTACATCATTGATTATATCACTAATTTTTTTTTCAACGATCAAATCTCTTTCAAGTTTTATTCGGGGATGATTGTATACAGAAGGCATTCCAATCGGGTAATATTTATGAACATAATGTAATAATTCGTAAGGAATGTTAGCGCTCATTTTGAATTCAATTTATTCACAATTACCGGTAAGAGGATTATATAGTTTTGCTGCAGTTACTGGAACGGTAACGCCTAATAAACATGGCCCGTCTGTAAATTTACTTCCTGGACAACTTCTTTCCAGTTCTTCGACTGTATATTGTCTAAGCTTTTCCTTCACTATTGAGGGTACAGGTGACAACACTCCGTCATTGAGATTTTGGACAACTCGCCAGGCTGCATAATTAAAGGCATCGACAAATTCGTTTGATGATGCAATTGCCGTATTCTTAAGAGTAACAGTAATGCAAGCATTAGGCCAACTAATAATGAAATTTTGGCCAGTTGTTGGATTTACAAAACCCTCTCTTAGATTGGTAATTTGTCCTGTAAAAGCATTGCCTACTTTAGCCATGCCATAAGTACCACAAAGATCTCCAAAAGGTCCTACTGATCTATTATTATAAGTGACAGTATATCCACCGGCCGGGGGAGGGTCTACGGGATATGATTCCAGCTCTATTGGGCCAGGAGGTGTCGGCGATAAGGTATAGAACTGGGGAAATCCTACAAATCCACTATTAAAATTTGCAGTAACTGTAACCACGTCAATATCCATAGTCAATATACAGCCATCAGGACCAACCCACAAATTTGCAGGTGTACCAGGGCACTTATCCACCCCATTTGGTACTCCATCGTTGTCATCGTCTTTATCTTTCCATTCGGGATCGGATTCTCCTGCTAAGGTTGATTGGAGAGGTTTGGACGAAGAAGTTTTTTGTAAGGGCTTTGAGGATGTACTCTTTTGTGCTATAGATGTTCCTCCTCCAACAGGAATTTCACTAATTGCTAGTCCGTTTTGTACATTGTAAGCTTTAAATAAGGTGCCATAGGAATTAAAAATTCTTAATGTACCTGTCATTTCATCATAGTTGCCATTTCCGCTGGTTTGAAACCAAGCTGCAGTAGGTTCTTTCTCAACAAAGGCAATTTTTTTGTATTTGTTTTCTTTCAATACAACCATTTTTAAAATTCGACCGCTCATCCGATCTATCCCCACAGGTACAGTTAGCTGAACTCTTTGATCATTTAGGAAATATAGTTGAGCTAAGTCATATTTGGGCCTTATAAAATTATATCGATTACTTAGGGCATTTGTCATGCCTCGACCTACTGAAACTTGAAATAGGGAATCAGCCTCCCTTATGTGAACTGTGTCCCATTCCGGATCATAGTTTAGCGTATGGGTAAATGATTTAGCATTTTTTAAATTTGACAAATTGGCCTTGTCTAAGGCTTGTAACTTTGGATCATTTTCTTTTTTCTGGCATGAAAATATAAATAAAACAATGAAGAGAATAGAGAAAGTGCCTCCTATAAAAAAAGCTTTTTCATTTTGATGGGTTAAATCTAGGTGAAAGAATATTTATATTTTGGGTTTTATTTTAAACGTAAAATTTTTTTACGGCTAGCACTCTCGAGGCAGGGCGATTCTCGCTAAATATATAAAAAAATAATGAATAAACAATATTAATTTTTTTTTTACGGCTGTGTTCGCCTTTGCGTTCTTTTGCCTAATGAAGAATAAAAAAAAATAGAGTTGGCGGGAAGTTTAAATCCTACATATACTACAGTACTGAACTTTCGTAATTACAGAAAAACTTTAGGTCTGAATCCTTCTGGAACGCTAGTCCAAAATGAAACAGTTCGTTGTTTGGCTGCTTTTGTAATAATAATCTCCTTAACACCGGTCTGCACTCTGTGAATCGTCCTTCCGTGGAAGTTGATTTTACTAACCTGACTATTTCTGCCATGACCTTGTACCGAAAAATCGGGCAGTTTAAAATTAGAGAAAATGGGCAATTGAGCTTGTACCCAATCCTGGACACGGTAAATTAGAGATTTTGGGCGTTTTTGAGCTTGTACCCAATCCTGGACACGGTAAATTAGAGATTTTGGGCGTTTTTATGTCTTTCAACGACCTCGTTCGGCGTTAGGTTATTAAGCGAACTGTGGGGGCGAAAATTGTTATACTCCCAGCGCCAATGTTCGATTTTCTCCTGGGCATCCTCAAGGGATAAGAACCAGTTCACATTCAGACACTCATCCCGGAAGCTACCATTGAACGATTCTATAAAAGCATTATCAGTGGGCTTTCCGGGCCGGGAGAAATCCAAAGTTACGTTATTTTCATAAGCCCATTTGTCAAAATCCTTGCTGATAAATTCACTCCCGTTATCAACCTGGATTCGCCGGGGAATGATATTTTTTTGACGTTTTAAATCTTCCAGAATTTTCACCACATCGATGCCTTTTATCGATTGCCCAACCCCGATTGTCAGGCATTCGCGACTAAAATTATCCACTAAAGTTAAGGTCCTGAATTTCCGTCCGTCAAACAGCTGATCTGCCACAAAATCCATCGAACAGCACTGGTATATTCCAGTTAAGCCAGGCCGTTCCAACCGATGTGCTGCTGCTTTACTTCTGCGCGGACGCTTACTTCTGAGATTAAGCCCCTCTTCCTTGTAGATACGATGTACGCGCTTACGATTGTCTTTCCAGCCTTCTCTACGCAACAGTATATGAATCCGGTTATAACCATATCTTACCCGGGTCGCGGCAATCTCCCTGATTCGCTGTCTGACCGGCAAATCACTCTTCCGTTTCGATTTGTAATACCACTTCGAACGGGCATACTTCACCACCGAGCACGCACGCTTTACAGCCACCTTATAACTGGATATCAGGTACTGCGCATGTTTCTTTATCTGAATACGCGTTAAACACTTTTTTTTAGCACATCCTGTAACATTTGCTTGTCCAGGCTTAGATCTGCGACAATCTGTTTCAGCTTGAAGTTTTCCTCCTCCAGCTGACGCAATCTCTTAAGCTCGGTGATGCCAAGCCCTCCGTACTTCTTTTTCCAGTTGTAAAAGGTAGCTTCACTCACTCCCATCTTTCGACAAACCTCTTGTACCGCTACCCCTGTTTCTGCCTGCTTCAGCGCAAAAACGATCTGTGCCTCCGTAAATTTGGATTTTTTCATGGCAATTACCTCCTTTTTAAAGTTATCAATAATTGCCCATTTTCTCTAATTTTAAACTGCCCGATTTTTCGGTACAAGGTCACTTTGACTTTATAAAACATGGCGTCCAGCCAGACAATGCAATACAGTGGTTCCAAAGGACGGGCCTGCCACTCTTTGACCAGAGGGATAACTTTATCGGTTATGGAAGATAATGTCGCAGCTGAAATCTCTGTATCGTACATATCTTTGATATGAGCAGAGATGTCCCGTAAGCTCATGCCATGCCCATACATACCGATGATTTTGCTCTCCAGACTCTCTGCAAGAATAGTCTCCCGCTTTTTAATGATCTGCGGCTCAAAGCTGCTCGCCCGGTCACGGGGTGTCTCCAGGTCAATAGTACCATCTGCCGTTTTAAGCTGTTTACGGTTTTTACCGTTCTTTCGGTTCCCATTTGCCCTCTCTTCATCGTCTAAATGAACTTCCATCTCACCCTCCAGGGCTGCTTCGAGAATATCTTTCAGCAGAGGCGCAAAAGCACCATCTTTGCCAAACAGGGACTTACCAGAGCGCAGTTGCTCCAATGTCTTCCGTTTGAGTTCTTCGTAGTCAAATTTTCCTTTTTGTTCCATAAAAAACTGTGTTAAAGGTCTTGATTTTTTAGCCTTTGACACAGTTTATTTTACAGTCTCAAAAAATAAAATATACGGCCGGTTCAAACTCCGGCCATACACACAAAATCCCACACCCGCCCAGCCGCTCCATCGTACTAATCCCCGCAATAGTTCACCGCCATCATCCCCCCAACACCGAAATTTATCATGAAACTTTCCCCGCTGATGTTACATTGCATTTCGAATAATTTATTTTGCAGGAAAGTCAGGGATTATGCACCAGCCACCGGTGTCACTGAAGAGGATGGCGAACTAAATCTAAATTCTATATGCTTTACCATAGTCTTATGAAAGATATACCCATTACGGAAATAGATCGTACCTGCAACGTTCAATGCTGTTGTATGAGCGCAGCTTTCTGATAAGTGCATTTATTTAGCAGTTGAAATTGAATAAGACCCTTTTTTGAACCACCATGCGGAGGTTACTATTCCTATGTTGACGATAACTGTCAGGGAGCCCCGGAAACTTTCTTATTCAGTCGACTGACTGAAATACTTGCAGACACTTATGAAAGCTGCTGTGAGAGCTGTATTGCTTCGATGAAGCAATTAATTTTATTTACCATCAACTCAAAATAACCATTCTGCTGCTGCGGATTATATACCGCATTTGCCGCTACTTCCTATCTGTCACAGGTTTCAATTACATTTTTACACCCATTTAGATAGTAAAAAGAAAGACTATGTCAAGAGTATTATGCCCATTACATCCGTCTCAGTACGATGTATACAAGGATCAGCTGATTAATACAGATAGTACTTATTATAACATTGGTGGTTATACGAAAATAACCGGATGTCTTGATGTTGAAAAATTCACCGCCGTTGTTTGTTCCTTGCCTGAAGTATTTGACGCATTCCGTATGCGTTTTGATCCCTCGCAGGAAGCGTCCGGTGTATATTTTGCGGATGACTTCCGTAAGGCGGACCTGCCTGCATTGGATTTTAGCGATAAAGGTGCTGCCGCCGCTATGCAGTGGATGGAAGCACGTACCCATGAGCCTTTCATTATTAATAAGGATAGCCTGCTGTTCGAGCAATATCTCCTCAAGATATCCGGGGAAGAATACTGGTACTATTTTAAATACCATCACCTAATCACGGATGGTTTCGGTATCTCCGCGAAGCATCAGTACATCAGTAGCCGGTATAATGCATTGATATCAGGCAAAGAGAGATCGTTTAATTACCCTTCCTACAGGGAGGAGGCCATCAATGCGGACACTTATTATCACAGTGCCGCTTATCAAAAGGATGCCGCCTACTGGAAAAACAAAATAGCCGAAGCTCCGCGGAAATTATTTCAGCCACGATATCAGCAGCCGGCGACAGCCGGCAGTAGAAGTGGTACTTTGATAACAGACCCCGATGCCGGTATGATGGCAGTATTGGAGAGCTTGCTCGCACAAACCGGCTGCAGCCTGCAACAGCTCAGCATCGCGGCCTTAATGGTGTATTTCGCGCGTACCTCCGGCGCCACAGAATTGCTTGTCGGTACACCGCTGCATAAACGCAGGAACAAACAGCTGCGAAGCATTGTAGGCATGTTTACCAGTATATTGCCTTATAAGGGAACGTATAATCCCGAGCTTACCGTCCTGGAAATGATCAAAGAGATTGCGGTTGCACAGCGGGAAGACTACCGCCACCAGCAATACCTGATAGGTGACCTGAGCCGTCATTTTAAAATCAATGCTGCCGATGACCACCTGCTGGAAGTGGTGGTCAACTATGCGGCGCTGGACCTGGGGCTTGATCTGGGAGAGGAGGTGCAGGCAGCTACCTATGACATACCGGTGGGTTACGGCAGGTACCCGCTCGAGCTCTGGTGGCGGGATTATGGCAAACAACAGGCATTACAACTCAGGATAGATTTTAACAGGCAGTACTTTACTGCAGAAGATATAGAACTACTGACGGAACGTTTGTTCTTTATTCTCCGGCAATTCAACGATCATCTGCACGGGAAGGTCGCTGACATAAATGTGGTACCGGAAGCGGAACACCGGTTATTGGATAGTTTTAACGCCACTACCGTACCTTATGAAGATGTTACCCTGGTAGACCTGATCGCTGCACAGGTATTGCGGACGCCTGAAGCCTCCGCAGTATTGCTGGATGATGAATTGCTGACTTACAGGGAACTGGATAAACGTACTAACCAGCTGGCGCATTACCTGCGCACAAAAGGCGTAGGGCCGGACGTATTGGTGCCTGTCTGCCTGGAACGCTCACTGGATATGATCATCAGCATAGTAGGTATCCTTAAGGCCGGCGGCGCTTACGTGCCCGTGGACCCGGACTACCCGGCTGAACGCATCCGGTTCATGATAACCGACACGGGAGCCGGTTTGTTACTAACGCATCGTAAGCATGAGGGAGTGCTCACGGAGATGAACATATCGCCGGAAATACTGTTGCTGGATGAATCGGCGGAGATACTGGACCGTTTCCCATCAACAGCCGTGGATGCAGGACTTCAGCCCCATCATCTGGCTTACGTGATATATACGTCAGGATCTACCGGCCAGCCCAAAGGAGTAATGAATGAACACAGGGGTATCGTTAACAGGTTACTGTGGAAACAGTCCCGCTTTGGTTTGAATAAAGGGGAAGGGGTGCTGCAGAAAACCACCTTCAGTTTTGACGTATCTGTATGGGAACTGTTATGGCCGCTGATCACAGGCGCGCGTCTGGTGTTTGCACGTCCTCAGGGACAAAAAGATACGGACTACCTGAAAGACGTGATCCGGCATTATAATATCAGTACGGTCCATTTTGTACCGTCGATGTTGCAGGTATTCCTGGACAGCCTGGCTGATGGGGAATCATTACCCCTCACCAGGATTATATGCAGTGGCGAAGCCCTGAAGCCTCAACAGGTGCAGGACCTGCAGTTAAAGTTGCCTGGTGCGGAGTTGTATAACCTTTATGGCCCCACGGAGGCCGCGATAGACGTTACCTGCTGGCATGCTCCCCATCATTATAAAAACAACATCGTACCGATAGGTCAACCGGTATCGAATACACAGATACATATACTCAACAGTGAGGGCGCGCTGCTGCCGGTGGGCATTGCCGGTGAACTGCATATAGGCGGCGTGCAGGTGGCACGGGGCTACCTGAACCGCCCGGAACTCACGGAAGAAAGATTTATTAACGGACCACGCGGCCGGCTGTACAAAACCGGCGACCTGGCACGCTGGCTCCCTGATGGCAACATCGAATATCTGGGCCGTATAGACGACCAGGTGAAGATCCGTGGTTTCCGTGTGGAGCTGGGTGAGATCGAAAATACCCTGCTGCGTTATCCGGGTATCCGCCAGGCGGCCGTGGTGCTAAACGAAGACCGGCAGGGCAATAAACGTATTGTCGCTTACATAGTGCCGCTAACCCTGGTTGATAAGGATGCGTTGACGACTTTCCTCAAAAAGCTGCTGCCGGAATATATGGTGCCGGTATTGTTTGTGGAAATAGCGGAGATTCCGCTGACTGTCAATGGTAAAACAGACAGAAAAGCCCTCCCGGACCCGCATATCGAAGCCCTGCAAATCAATGATTATGTAGCGCCACGGAATGACGTGGAAACAACACTGGTAAGCATCTGGCAGGAGCTGCTGGGCATACAACGGGTGGGCATATACGATAATTTCTTCGAATTGGGGGGTGACTCCATCAATACATTGCAGATCGTCAGCCGGCTGAAACGCCTTGGTTATGAGCTGCAGCCCAAAGATATATTTGCCGCCCAGCATATTTCAGCGCTGGCGGCTATTGTAAGCAGCCGCCGTCAACAGGCATCGACTGCGGAGCAGGGCGTGCTTGCCGGTGAAAGCGGATTATTGCCCGTACAACAGTGGTATCACGAACTGTCCGGTAACGGCACTGACCCTTTATATCAATATGTGATTGTAAAGGTGGACAAACACCTCACTGCAGCGGATCTGGGCCTTGCGGTCAAAGGCCTGCTGCTCTGGCACGATGCACTGCGTTTCAGCTATAACAACGGAAAACAGGTTTATGGCACCTATAGCGGGGATATCGAAACATTATCCCAGCCGGCAGCAGAGGAGAAAGCTGTTATACAGAAGATCGTTACTTTCTCCCGTAAACTTGCATCCGGCCTGGATATACAAAGAGGTATACTGCTGAAGGCGGCCCTATGTACCTCCGGGGATAAAAGCAGCAATCACCTGCTGCTGGTGGTGCATCACCTGGCGGTAGATGGCGTTTCATGGCGCATCCTGCTGGAAGACCTGCAATTACTGCTGCAACATGCTGATATTCCCGGTACTAAGACAGCCTCTTATCGCCAATGGTATAAGGCACTGGAACAATACAGCACCCTGCCCGCGCTCCTGGAGCAACAAACCTGGTGGGAACAGGTGATACAGCAATACCACCCTTTACCGACGGATAATAACTACGCAGGCGAGATAACGGTGAAGGATATGGCTACCGTAACAAGCTCGCTCGATATTAGCCGTACCCGTCAGTTTTTACAGGAAGTGCCCAAAGCTTATCACACCAATAGTAATGATATCCTGCTTTGTGCGTTGCTGCTAACGCTGCAGGAGTGGCGTGGCGTCAGCAATGTAGTAATCGGCCTGGAAGGCCACGGCCGGGAAGACGGAATCGCGGAACTGGATATCAGCCGCACGGTAGGCTGGTTTACCAGCATTGCCCCGGTAGCGTTATCGTTGCCAGCGGAAAAGCAGGTGGCGGATGTGTTGAAAGAAGTGAAGGAACAACTACGCAGAACGCCTGACAAAGGGCTGGGTTATGGCGTATTGCGTTACCTGAACGAGACCCCCTCCCTGCAGCAGGAGACGCAATGGGATATCCTCTTTAACTATCTCGGTCAGCTTGATAATGAAGTAATATTTGGCGCTCATGCCGGCGATGGACTCTTGGTGAAAGAGAAGCTTGTCCTAAACTGTGTAGTGATGGAAGGGGTACTGCAAATGCAGTGGCAATATAGCTCCCGCCATTTTAAAGAAGATACTGTTAGATCCCTTGCGGAGATCTTCCTGTCAAAGTTATCCGATCTGATTGCTCATTGTGTGGAGCAGGCGGCAGCAGGAGCTGTATTTACTCCTGCTGACTACGGCCTGGAAGGGGTGATGACCAACGAGGAGCTGGACCGTTTCCTGGATGCGCCGTTTAATGGCGCCGTAAGGCGGTCACAGTTGGCAGACCTGTACCGGCTGAGCAGCCTGCAGGAAGGGATGCTGTTTCATAGTCTCTACCATGAGCAGGGCGGTGCTTATATCGATCAGTTCATAGCCACCGTTTCCCGGGTGGATATCTCATTGTTCCGTCAAAGTTGGGACGCGCTCCTCCGCCACCATACGATATTCCGGACTGCATTCTGTCACGATGTCTGCAGTGTGCCGGTGCAGGCGGTGTATCGGTCATCAGTACTGCCGTTCATCCTGCTCGATTATCGTAAAACAGCCGATCAGGAGCAGGCGATACAACAATACATCGAAAACGACCGCCGGCAGGGATTCGACTTTAGCGAAGCGCCCCTGATGCGTATCTCGCTGATACAGGTGGACGATAACGCTTACCGCCTGATATGGACATTCCATCATATCCTGCTGGATGGCTGGTCCGTTCCGGTGTTGCTGGAAGAATTACTGCAAACTTATGAGTTGCTGTCAGCGGGCAAAACCATCGATTTACAAAAAGAAGACCGCTATGCTGAATACATCCATTATCTCCGGCATCGTGATACCGGTGCGGAAGAGAAATACTGGAAAGCATATCTGCAGGGGGTGTCTTCCCCCGGATTACTGCCTTTTATTTCCGGGACGGCTAACCGTACCCGCAGTACCGGGCAATTCCGGCAGCTCACCTTCGAAGCGGATGCCACATTCATGGCGCAGATCACGCGTTACGCACAACAGCACCGTGTTACGCTGAATTCCCTGATACAGGGCGTGTGGGCGTACCTGTTATTCCGTTATACGGGCAGCGAACAGGTTGTTTACGGCGTTACCGTCTCTGGCAGGCCGGAAGGATTAGCGGATATAGAAAAGCGCGCCGGGTTGTTCATCAACACGATACCATTATATACCACTGTTAATAACAATATACCTGTCGGTGAATGGTTGCTTGACTTGCAGGAAAGCCAGTTGCAGAGCCGGCGTTACCAGCACGTTGAGCTAAGTGATGTACAGCGATGGACAGGTATCGGCAGCGAGTTGTTTGACACCCTGCTGGTGTTTGAAAATTACCCGGTGAACAGGGTCCTGGATTCGCACCACTGGCTATTGCAGATGGATAACCTGGAGATGAAGGAACAATCCAACTACCCGTTGACCATTGTGGTGATGGCAACTGATACCCTGCAGGTACAGTTCAGTTATAATGAAACTTTGTTGGATGGCGCCTATGTGCAGGCGATCGCAAAACATACTGAACAGGTACTGCGGCAGATTGTTCTTGCCAATACTGCCACACTGCAGGACATTGACCTGATCACTGCTGATGAGCGGATAACATTACTGGAAGATTTTAATGCAACGGCTGCCTCCTATCCGGACGTGACGATGGTAGACCTCCTGTCCGCGCAGGCTTTGCGCAGGCCGGATGCACCGGCGGTGCTGTTTGAAGAAGAAGTGCTGACATACGGTGAGCTGGATAGCCGTACCAACCAGCTCGCGCATTACCTGCGGACGAAAGGCGTAGGACCGGACGTGTTGGTGCCTGTCTGCCTGGAACGCTCACTGGATATGATCATCGCCATAGTGGGCATCCTGAAGGCCGGCGGCGCCTATGTACCGGTGGACCCCGATTACCCGGCAGAGCGTATCCGGTTTACGATAGAAGATACAGGCGCCCGGTTCCTGGTAACACACCGTAAGCATGAAAGCTTGTTTACCGGTGTGGACCTCTCACCGGAGATCTTGTTGCTGGATGTATCGGGGGAGCTGCTGAACAGTTTCCCGTCAACCGCTGTGGAATCAGGCCTCCAGGGACATCACCTGGCCTATGTGATATATACCTCCGGCTCTACCGGCAAGCCCAAAGGCGTGATGATAGAGCATAGAAATGTGGTGAGGCTGTTTGAGACAGATACCCCGCTGTATGATTTTAATGAAAACGATGTATGGACGATGTTCCATTCTTTCTGTTTTGACTTTTCCGTATGGGAAATGTATGGTGCATTGTTCTACGGCGGAAAGGTGGTGATAGTGCCGAAGAATATTGCGCAGGACACCGCCGCTTTCGGTGAACTGATAAAGGCCCGGGGCGTGACTATCCTGAACCAGACGCCATCTGCTTTCTATGTGTTGCAGGATTACCTGGTGCCAAACACGGACGTCATACCGGTCCGTTATGTGATCTTTGGCGGCGAAGCGCTCAACCCGGCAAAGGTAAAACCGTGGATGCAGCAATATCACTCATGCAGGTTGATTAACATGTACGGCATCACAGAAACGACGGTGCATGTCACCTATAAAGAACTTTTCCCGGACCAGCTGAGCAGCAGCAGTGTGATAGGTAAGCCCATTCCAACGCTGAGCCTTTATATACTGGATGCCGACGGATATTTATTGCCATTGGGCGTAGCGGGTGAAATGTACGTGGGAGGCGCAGGGCTGGCGCGCGGTTATCTCAACCGACCAGCGCTTACTGCTGCTAAATTCATTGCCAGTCCGTTCCGGCCGGGCGAGCGGTTGTACCGTACGGGGGACCTCGGCCGCTGGCTGCCTGACGGTACGCTGGAATATCTCGGCCGCATAGACGACCAGGTGAAGATCCGTGGTTTCCGCATTGAGCTGGGAGAGATTGAAAACGTACTGCAGCAATGCGAACTGGTGAACCAGGCCGTGGTGCTGGCGATATCAGACGGAGCTGATATGAAGCGACTGGTGGGCTATGTGGAGCCACAGGGTGCCTTCGATAAAGAGGGTATCCTGGACTGGCTGAAAGCAAGACTGCCGGAATACATGGTGCCCAGGTTACTGATCGAATTATCGGAAATTCCGCTGACGGTGAATGGAAAGGTGGACCGTAAAGCATTGTCCGGGCCGGCCGCGCTGCTGCCCGAGCAAGCGTACGTTGCCCCGCGGAATGCCACCGAAGCCAAACTGGCCGCTATATGGGAACGGCTGCTGAATGTACCACGGATAGGCATATACGACGATTTCTTTGCCGCCGGCGGACATTCGCTGCTCTCTATGAGGCTGGTGGCAGCATTGCGTAAGGAATTGCAGGTGACGTTGTCTGTAAATACCATCTTCAGGTATCCCACGGTTATACAGCTGGCTGCCTGTATCCGGGAACAGGCGCAGCCCGGCGACATTACGGCTGTCCGCACATTACCGCGCCCTGAACGTATTCCGCTTTCGTATAACCAGCAGCGTTTGTGGTTCATTCATCAGCTGGAGGGCAGCGTACATTACCATATATCCGGCGTATTAATACTCGAGGGTACACTGAACAAGGCTGCATTGCAGGCTGCATTACAGGATATCGTCAACAGGCACGAGGTGTTGCGTACGGTGGTGGAGGAAGCAGAAGGAAATGACTACCAGCGCGTGCTGGAAAAAGATGCCTGGCAGTGGCAAGAGACAGATCATGCATTGTCGGCAGCAGAGATGAAAGCGCTGACGGATCAGCCGTTTGATCTGAAGAAAGACCATATGCTGAGGGTGCACCTGGTCCGCCACCACGATACCCGTCATACATTGGTGCTCACTATTCATCATATCGCCGGCGATGGCTGGTCAACGGGCATTCTCATAAAGGAGCTGCAGGAATTGTATAATGCCTATGCCACTGGTACCAGCATACAACTTCCTCCCATTGAATTACAATATGCGGATTATACGCTTTGGCAGCAGGAGTACCTGTCAGGGGATGCTATTCAGAGACAATTGGGCTATTGGAAAGATCAGTTGACCGGTACTGCGTCGCTGGACTTACCCATAGATCATGTAAGGCCTGCGGTACAAAGTACGCGTGGCGCTACCCGTGTTTTCCTGCTGGACAAAACGCTGCATACCGATTTGCAAACGCTGGCCCGCCAGGAGGGCGTAACGCTGTACATGCTGCTGCTGGCTGCTTTCAAGGTGTTGTTGCACCGCTACGCCCGCCAGGAAGATATCTGCGTGGGCACGCCGGTGGCCGGAAGAACAACTGCAGAGACAGAGCCGCTTATCGGTTTCTTTACCAACACGCTCGCTCTGCGTACCAGTCTTCGTCCGGACCTTCCTTTTGCTGTTTATCTGCAACAGGTGAAGCAGGTTACGCTGAACGCCTATGACAACCAGGATGTTTCCTTTGAAAAAGTAGTGGAAGCACTGGGGCTGGAAAGAGACCTGGCCCGTCATCCATTATTCCAGGTGCTGTTCACGCTGGAGAACACGCCG
Source organism: Chitinophaga oryzae (assembly GCF_012516375.2). Taxonomy (NCBI): domain Bacteria; kingdom Pseudomonadati; phylum Bacteroidota; class Chitinophagia; order Chitinophagales; family Chitinophagaceae; genus Chitinophaga; species Chitinophaga oryzae. The sequence continues at coordinate 5,577,782 of NZ_CP051204.2, read as the reverse complement.
GAGCTGAATGCGCTCCGGCTGGACGGTTTGCAGGTTACGGGCGCTGAAGTAGAAACCCATACCGCCAAATTCGATCTTACTTTCTCTGTCCGTGAAGTGCAGCAGGGATTGAAGCTGGCAGTGGAATATTGCACCGATCTTTTCGAAGCGGCGACCATTGAACGGATGGCCGGTCATTTCCGGCAGCTGTTGCATGCCGTGGTGGCTACGCCGTCCGCCACGGTAGGAGCTTTGCCGATGCTGGAGGAGGAAGAGAAGCAACAGTTGTTGTTGGGCTTTAATGCCACCGCTGCCGATTACCCTTCTGCCGCTACTATACCGGACCTCTTCCGGCAGCAGGCTGCTCTTCGCCCGGAGGCGACGGCAGTCGTGTTTGGAGATACCACACTTACGTACGCAGCGCTGGATGAACGTTCCGATAGGCTGGCGGGTTATCTCCGGGACAAGGGCATTGTCACCGAAACACTGGTGCCTGTATGTATGCACCGTTCTCCGGACATGATCGTGGCACTGCTGGCGATCCTGAAGGCTGGCGGCGCTTATGCGCCCATAGACCCTAACTATCCGGATGATCGTATCCGCTATATCCTGTCTGACCTGGGAGGACCGGTGCTGATCGCCGTCAGTGATCAAAGCGGCAGGCTGGCATCGCTGCAGCCTGATCAGGAGATAGTGTGCATTGACGCCCTGGCGGATGTTCCGGCATCCGTGGACCTCGCATCCGTGGAGCTACATGCAGATAACCTGGCATACGTGATGTATACTTCTGGTTCTACCGGCCGCCCGAAGGGAGTGCTGGTAGAGCATCATAATGTAACCAGCCTGGTATGTAATCCCGGTTATATTTCACATACGCCGGCAGACGCTATCCTGTCGGCCGGGTCTGTGTCTTTTGATGCAACGACCTTTGAATACTGGGGCATGCTGCTCAATGGCGGCCGCCTGGTACTAAGCCGGGAGCATGAGCTGCTGGATGTGGCTATGTTGAAGGAAGAGCTGCAAAGCAAAGGGGTAACACAAATGTTCTTTACGACCAGCTGGTTCAATCAGCTGGTGGATACCGATATTACCGTTTTTTCGGGCCTGGAAGTCGTCCTGGTAGGAGGCGAGAAGCTGTCGGAAAAACATGTGGAGAAATTACTGGCCGCATACCCATCGATAGGGGTGGGTAATGGCTATGGCCCGACGGAGAACACCACCTTCTCCCTGAGCTACCGTGTCGACGCCAATGATCTGCGGGCGATTATACCGATAGGTGTACCGCTGTCAAACAGAACGGCGTATATCCTGGACAGTTCAATGCAGCCGGTGCCGTTAGGCGTAATCGGCGAATTGTATGTGGGTGGCGCCGGGGTGGCGCGTGGTTACCTCAACGATCCGCAGTTGACTTCGGACCGTTTCCTGTCATCACCATTTGTGAAAGGGGAACGTATCTACCGGACCGGGGACCTTGCCCGCCGGGAAGCAGATGGTCTCGTCACCTACATGGGCCGCATCGACGACCAGGTGAAGGTCCGCGGCTATCGCATAGAACCCGGGGAAATAGAGCATGTGTTGCAGGAGCTCTCCGGTGTAAAACAGGCTTTGGTAACCGTACGTACCCATGCCGGAAGCGGGAAGCAGTTAGTGGCTTACATCGTGCCCGCTGAAGATTACAGCCAGGAATATATCCGCTCTTCTCTCAAACAGCGGCTTCCTGATTATATGGTCCCCTCGTTTATCGTTGAGCTGGACGCATTCCCGCTGACTGCCAACGGAAAATTGGATAGAGGTGCATTCCCATCGCCTGATCCGGGCACAGGAGGCCAACGGGTATACACAGCGCCGTCTGGTCCGCTGGAAACCCTGCTGGTGGACATCTGGGAAGAATTGCTGGGTGTGGGTCATATAGGCGTTCACGATAATTTCTTTGAGCTGGGTGGTCATTCCTTGCTGGCGATGCGTGAAGCAGCGGTATTGCGTAACCGTTTACAGGTGGAACTTCCCATCCGATCGTTATTCCAATATCCGACAATAGCGGAGCTGGCATCGTTTATATCAGGGCTTACACAGGAGGACCGCTTACCTGCTATTACAGCAGGCGGGCGTCCTGACCGCATACCGCTTTCGTATAGCCAGGAACGCTTGTGGTTCATTGACAGGCTTAGCGGAAGCACACAGTTTCATATGCAGGCCATACTGGAATTGAAAGGCGATCTTGATATAGCTGCCCTGGAACAGGCGCTCCGTGCTATCGTAGACCGGCACGAAGTATTACGCACCATAATGACAGAGGAAAACGGGACCGCTTTCCAGCAGGTCCTGCCTGGCGGCAATTGGCTGCTGGACCGCATTGACGGACCATTGAGCAGCACCGCCATCCACGATATCATCCATCATCCTTTTGATCTCTCGGCAGATTATATGCTACGGGGACATCTTGTCCGTATGCCGGAAGATACGCACATACTGGTGCTAACCCTGCATCACATTGCCGCCGACGGCTGGTCGGTAAGCGTTATTGTGAAAGAACTGGTCGCCTGGTATAAGCGCTATACCACCGGTACGCCTGTACAACTGCCGGAGATACCCGTACAATACGCCGATTACGCATTGTGGCAAAGAAAATATCTCACCGGAAAAATACTGGAAGAAAAAGCAGCCTACTGGAAACAGCAGCTGGCCGGGGTGGCGGTACTGGAATTGCCCACTGATTATCCGCGCCCGGCAGAACAGAGCACCCGCGGAACGATTTATCAGTTCCGCCTGAAAAAGCCTTTGCTGGAAAGTTTGAAGTCTGTTTCCCTCAAGGAGGGCAGTACTTTATTCATGACATTGCTGACAGCCTTTAAGGTATTGCTCCATCGCTACAGCGGCGAAACGGATATCTGCGTAGGTACGCCTGTCGCCGGCAGAACGCACCAGGAAACAGAGCATCTGATAGGCTTCTTCATTAATACCCTTGCCCTCAGGAGTAACCTGTCAGGAGATCCGTCATTTGTATCCCTGCTGCAGCAGGTGAAAAGGACCACCCTCAATGCCTGGGAGCACCAGGAAATACCATTTGAGAAAGTGGTGGATGCGGTGGCGGTTGCCCGCGATATGAGCCATAGTCCGGTATTTCAGGTAATGTTTGTATTACAGAATACGCCTGAGGTGCCTGAAATACAGTTAGGTGCGCTGAAATTAAAAGAGCAGCCTGTGGAAAGGGCTACTTCCCAATATGATCTGACTTTATCCGTCAATGAAGAGGCAACAGGGTTGTCTGTCAGCCTGGAATATTGCACGGATCTGTTCCGTCCTGATACTATCCGCCGGATGGCAGCACACCTGGAGGTTTTGCTCGAAGCGATCGTGCAGGACCCGCATGCGAATATCAGCGCGCTGAATATATTGCCTCCTGAAGAAGAAAAAATGCTGCGCTGGCAGTTCAATGATACGGAAGCCGGCTATCCGCTGCACCAGAATATCATTGATACGTTTGAGCAACAGGTGTTACGCACGCCGGAAGCGGTGGCGCTGGTGTATGAATCGCAGCTGCTGACCTACCGGGAACTGGATGAACGTTCGTCGGCGCTTGCGCGTTATTTGTGCAGCGAGGGCGTGCAGCCTGAGACGTTAGTGCCCATCTGTACAGAGCGTTCTCCGGAAATGATCATCGGTATATTAGGGATACTCAAGGCGGGCGCAGCATATGTGCCTGTTGATCCGGAATACCCGGATGAACGCATCCGTTATATACTGAAAGATACCGCTGCCGGTATCGCCGTTAGCAGCAGCGCCTGCAGGCATCGTTTCCCGGAGGCCATGGAGGTAATATGCCTGGATGGAGATATCCGGCAAACGGCGGCGACAGCAGCTATTACCTTGCCGCTGTTTGGTTCGGGGCAACTGGCTTACGTGATCTACACTTCTGGTTCAACCGGCAGGCCCAAAGGCGTGCTGGTGGAACACCGGGGAATTGTAAACCTGGCGTATTCACAGCGGGATGTGCTGAACATCAGGACAGGTACGCCCGTGCTGCAGTTTGCATCCTTCGGCTTCGATGGCAGCTGCTACGAGATATTCAATACGTTATTGAATGGCGGCATACTGGTACTGCCGAAGAAAGACGACCTTTTATCCGCCGAAAGCTTTACCGCCCTGATACACAGGCATCATGTAGCGGTGGCCGCTTTACCACCTTCCTACCTGCATATTATCAGGGATATGCTTGGCCCCCTGAAGACAATTATCTCGGTAGGAGAGGCATTCAATAAGGAAGACGGTCTGTATATCAGTGCTAAAGGTATCCGGGTGCTGAACGGTTACGGCCCTACGGAGAATACGGTTACCGTGACCATAGCACGGCAGCCGGTAATAGATGGCCGGGTAGTCATTGGCAAGCCGATTCACAATGTGCAGGTGCATATCCTGGACGGGAACGGAAGGTTGTGTCCTATTGGTATACCCGGTGAGATCTGTGTCAGTGGCGCCGCATTGGCCAGAGGTTATCTGAACCGGCCGGACCTGACAAAGGAAAAATTTATTAAAAACCACTATAATACAAGATTCAGTGGCCGGATGTATAAAACCGGTGATCTTGGGAGATGGCTGGCGGATGGAAACATCGAATACGCCGGCAGGAAGGATGACCAGGTAAAGGTACGCGGATTCAGGATTGAGCTGGGAGAAATAGAAACCGTTTTGCAGGAATGCGAATGGGTGGAGCAGGCAGCTGTAGCGGTGAAAACGGATGAATTCAATAACAAACGCCTGGTCGCTTACGTGGTGCCCCGTGCCGCCTTTGACCGTGAAGCTATCCTTACGCACCTGAAGGCAAGGCTGCCGGAATATATGGTGCCGGGCATCCTGCAGCAACTGGAGAAACTGCCGGTCACCGTCAACGGGAAGGTAGACCGTAAAATGCTCCCGGACCCGGACGCCAATGAGCTTTCCCATAATACCTATACCGCGCCCCGCAATGAAATGGAAGCTGTGCTGGCAGGCATCTGGCAGGACCTGCTGGGCATATCACAGGTAGGTATACACGATAATTTCTTTGAACTTGGCGGTGATTCAATTATCACCATCCAGGTAGTCAGCAGGGCTAAGCGCGCCGGCTATATATTACAGCCACGGGACCTTTTCCGCAGCCAGACGATAGCCGCGTTGAGTGAGCTGTTACAGGAGAATGCCCAACAACAGATTACTGCCGAACAGGGACAACTGACCGGCGCTGCCGGACTGTTGCCGGTACAGCAATGGTACTTTGATACCAACGGACAAAGCGGCGCGCATTTTAACCAGCATTTACTGCTGGAAGTATCAAAAGACATCTCCGTTAAAAAACTGGATAAAGCCATACAACAACTGGCCGTCTACCACGATGCCCTCCGGTTTATGTATACAGATCATGCCGGCGGCATACAGCAGATTTACGGAAATTATATCGCCGGGCTGGAAACGGTAGATGTCTCAGATTCCCCGGACAGTGAGCTGGCCACCAGGATTAATACCCTGGGCGATAAGTACCAGCGTAGTCTTGATCCCGGGGCAGGGGTGCTGTTCCGTGCATTGCTGTTACAGACAGCACCCGGAACAGAAAACAACAGATTGTTGTTAGTGGTCCATCACCTGGCGGTGGATGGCGTTTCCTGGCGTATTCTGCTCGAAGATCTTTCGTTATTGCTGAATAGCGATGTTCACGTTTCTCCCGAAATCACACTGGGCCCCAAAACAAGTTCCTACCGGCAGTGGTATGATGCCCTGGCAGATTATGGACAGTCGCCGCAGTTGCTGCGGCAGCGCCAGCATTGGGAGGAAATCAGGCAATTCCATACGCCGCTCAGGGTAGACCGGGAGGTGAAAGCGCCGGTGACCATGAAAGACACCGGGACCTGCGAGGTCCGTCTGGATGCCGTGCAAACGAGATATCTGCTGCAGGAAGTGTCCCGCGCCTATCACACGGATATCAATGATGTCCTGCTGGCCGCCCTCGCGGCTGCGGTATGTGACTGGAACAAGAGCCGCAGCGTCGTCATCGGGCTGGAAGGCCATGGACGTGAAGATATTCTTCCTGGTATCGATACCAGTCGTACCGTGGGTTGGTTCACCAGTATGTACCCCGTGTTGTTACGGCCTGACAGTACCACAGATATTGCTTCCCTGGTAAAATCAGTGAAAGAGCAGCTGCGTAAAGCGGAAGATAACGGCGTCGGATATATGGTGCTGAAATATATCAACCGGGCAGACAGCCTGCAGGGGAAAGACCCATGGGAGATCGGATTTAATTACCTGGGGCAATCAGACAACCTGGTGCAGGAATCCGGCTATCTCAGGATGGCGAAAGAAGCTGCCGGTAATCCGGTAGGAGAAGGGTTTATTCTTCACGATAAAATATTTATCAATGGCGCCGTGCAGAACGGAGAACTCATACTGCACTGGGGGTACAGCAGTCTGCATTATGATAGGGCAACGATCGCCGCGCTGGCAGACGCCTATCTCGCCATCCTTAAAGCTGTTGTCCACCATTGTATTGCGCAGGCGCCAGCCTATACACCATCTGATTATGGCCTCGAGCGCTGGGTGGATTACCGGGAACTGGACAGTTTCCTGGATGCCGGTTACAACGGTATGCCCAGAAGAAGCCAGGTGGCTGCTTTATACCGCCTGAGCGGCCTGCAGGAGGGAATGCTTTTCCATAGCTTGTATGATGAGGGGGCGGGAACGTATATAGAGCAGTTTAAATGTACGTTGGAGAATGTAAACGAAGAAGTATTCCTGCAATGCTGGGATTACCTGTTGCAGCATCACACCATCCTGCGCAGCGCTTTTTACTATGACGCCTTTAATGTGCCGGTACAGTGCGTGTATCACCAGGTGACGCTGCCGGTAGCGATACATGACGCCGGAACGGCATCGCAGCTACAGGCCATTGAGGAAGCCGATCTGCGGCAGGGATTCGATCTCGGTACCGCGCCGCTGATGCGGATTACGCTTGTCCGCCTTGGTGACGGCCGTTATCGTTTATTATGGACTTCGCATCACCTGTTGCTGGATGGCTGGTCATTCCCCGTGCTGGTGCAGGAGCTGCTGGAAGTGTACGGATCTTTACTCAAGGGAGAACAACCGGTAGTAGTACCTGAAGACAGGTATGAAGATTATATCCGTTTTATTTACCGGCAGGACAAGGCTGCTGAAGAACAATACTGGCGCCATTACCTGCGGCATCAGACGGAAGGCACGTTGTTGCCTTTCATCGATGGAGCGCAGAGTACTAAAGGGATCGGCCTGTTCCGGGAAACCGAAGTGGACCTGGATGCGGCGGTTACGGCGGTGTTGTCGCAGTATGCACAACAACACCGTATCACGGTCAATACGCTGATGCAGGGAGTGTGGGCGTTCCTGTTATATAAATACCTCGGCAGCCGGCAGGTGGTGTATGGCATCACGGTGTCCGGCAGGCCGGAATCCTTGCCGGGCATAGAGCAGCGGGTAGGCATGTATATCAATACGGTACCGTTGCAGGTGACCGTCAGCGGAGAGCGGGAAATCAGCGCCTGGCTGCAGGAACTGCAGGCAGACCAGCTGAATAGCAGGGAATACCAGTATGCATCGTTAAATGATGTGCAGCGGCTCACCGGTATTACCGGCGATATGTTTGACAGCGCCCTGGCATTCCAGAACTACCCCGTGAGCGATGTACTGGCGTCGCAGAACTGGTCCTTACGGATCAGCGAAGTAGCGGCAGACCCGATATCCAATTATCCGCTGACCATCATCGTAACAATGGGTGACAAGACCCGCCTGGCGTTCAACTATAACAGTGATCTGCTCAGTGATGATGATGCATCCCGCATCGCTGCCCATTTTAAACAGGCATTGCTGCAAATCATTCATAAAGCGGCAATACGCCTTGATGCCATCAGCATATTGACCGCCGAAGAAAAAAGCCAGCTGCTGTATGGCTTCAATGCTACTGTCGTGGATTATCCCGCAACGGCCACTATACCGGACCTTTTCATGATACAGGCGGCACAAAGGCCGGAAGCTACTGCGGTGGTATTTGAAGACACCTCGCTTACCTACGCTGTGCTGGATGAGCGTTCGGATAGGCTTGCCCGTTATCTTCACAGCAAGGGCGTGACCGTTGAAACCCTCGTGCCGGTATGTATGCACCGCTCGCCGGACATGATAGTGGTCCTGCTGGCCATCCTGAAGGCCGGCGGCGCTTATGCGCCGATAGATCCGGACTATCCGGACGACCGGATCAGCTATATCCTGTCTGACCTGGGAGGCCCGTTGCTGATCACCAACAGCAGGAACAACGCGCGGCTTAACGCACTGCAGCCGCAACAGGAAATAATATGCATAGACACACTCACAGATGTTCCGTCATTGTCAGGCGGCCCTGCTGTTGACGTACGTGCAGACAACCTGGCGTATGTGATGTACACGTCCGGGTCTACCGGCCGCCCCAAAGGGGTGCTGGTGGAGCATCGGAACGTCACCAGCCTGATTTGTGATCCTGGTTATATCACCTTTGAGCCATCGGACGCTATCCTGTCGGCAGGATCGGTGTCCTTTGACGCTACCACTTTTGAATACTGGGGCATGCTGTTGAACGGCGGCCGGCTGGTGCTGAGCCGCGAACATGATCTGCTGGACGTCGCTGTATTGAAAGAAGAACTGCAAAGCAAAGGTGTCAATAAAATGTTCTTCACCACCAGCTGGTTCAATCAGCTGGTAGATACCGATATTACCGTGTTTGCGGGCATGGATGCGATATTGACAGGGGGAGAGAAGATGTCCGAAAAACATGTGGAAAAACTACGGGCGGCTTATCCTGCTATTGCCATGAGCAATATCTACGGACCGACAGAGAATACCACCTTCTCGCTGAGCTACCGCATAGACCTGTACGGCCTCCGCACAGTTACGCCGATAGGAGTGCCATTAAGCAACAGAACGGCCTATGTTCTTGACAGTTTGATGCAGCCGGCGCCGGTAGGCGTAACAGGAGAACTGTATGTCGGAGGAGCCGGCGTGGCGCGTGGTTATCTGAACAATGAAGAACAGACTGCCGCCAGGTTCCTGGCGGATCCGTTCGTCGAAGGAGGACGTATTTACCGGACGGGAGATCTGGCCCGCCGTGAAGCGGATGGCAACATCACCTTCATGGGCCGTGCAGATGACCAGGTGAAGATCCGTGGCTACCGCATAGAACCGGGAGAGGTTGAAAGTGTGCTGCTGCAGTGCCCGCAGGTGAAACAGGCCTTTGTAATGGCTGTTTCTGACGCCGTGCATCAGCATAAGCACCTGGCAGCTTACGTCGTGCCTCAGCATACATTCGACAGGACAATCATCCTGGACTACCTCAAAGAGCGCCTTCCGGATTATATGGTGCCCTCTTTCCTTATAGAGATGGAGTCCCTGCCGCTGAATGCCAATGGGAAGATTGACAAGAAAGCCCTGCCTGCACCGGAAAAAGAGATACCCGTTGCTTCTTCTTTCGTGGCGCCGCGTAATGCGCTGGAAGAAACAATGACCGGCATCTGGCAGGAATTGCTCGGTGTACCACAGGTAGGGATACACGATAACTTCTTTGAACTGGGCGGCGATTCCATTATTGTGATCCAGATGGTCAGCCGTATACGGCGTGCGGGCTTTGAACTGAAGGTGGGCGATATTTTTGAAAATCAGACGATTGAAAAGATTTCCGCACAATACTATTCACAGGAGGGAGCGACCAGTAATGCTGAGCAGGGCAAACTGACCAGCAGCAGCGGGTTATTGCCCATACAGCAATGGTACTTCGGGAATATTTCAGATACGCGGATACCTTTTAACCAAAGTGTTCTGCTGGATATAGATAAATCCATTACCGCCACGGCGGTCGACACAGCGATCAAACAACTGCACCGGTACCATGATGCGCTGCGGTTTACTTTTAACAGAAACGGATCTGAATGGGAGCAGGTGTACGGTACCTATGAAGGACAGTTGGTGATAGCAGATTTACGGCATATTACCTCAGCGCAGCTACCGGCAGCTATCAGGGATATACACGATAGCAGCCAGTATAGTCTTGATATTGCCCGGGGCATACTGTGTAACGCGGTATTTATACAAACGCCGGCTGAAACAAGCGGGAACAGGCTGCTGCTGACTATTCACCACCTCGTCATAGATGGTGTATCCTGGCGTATCCTGCTGGAAGACCTGGCCCTGTTGCTGCAGGGCGGCGACATCGGCGCAAAATGCAGCTCCTGCAGGGAATGGTACCAGGCGCTTACCCATTACAGCGGCAGCAGGCGGTTGCTGGGCCAGCAGTCCTACTGGACACAAACAGTGAAGAGGAATGTACCGTTACGTACCGATAAAGTCACCGATGCGCCCGTTACCATGGCCGATATGAAGGGCCATACGGTTCGCCTGGATGCCCATCGCACCAGGCAGCTGCTGCAGGATGTTCCGCAGGCATATCATACGGTGATCAACGACCTGCTGCTGGCAGCGCTGGCACATACATTGTCCGGATGGAATAATAACGGGCAGGTAATGATAGGCCTGGAGGGGCATGGCCGTGAGCATATCAGCGAGGCGGTAGATACCAGCCGCACGGTGGGTTGGTTTACCAGTCTGTTCCCGGTATTGCTGGAAGTGGACCTCAACGGTTCGTACGAGCAACTGTTGAAAGATGTGAAAGAACAGCTGCGTAAAATAGCGGACAAAGGGCTGGGTTACGGCGTACTGAAATATATCAACAGGCTGGAACCCTTACAGGAAAAGGATCCCTGGCAGGTGGTGTTCAACTACCTGGGCCAGTCGGATAATATTGTTGAAAGAGAAAGCTTCCTGCGTATTGCCGGCGAGCCGCTGGATACTGTTGCGGGCGGGGACTTACCGGTACAGCATCTGTTGGCCGTGAATGCGGTGGTGCAAGGCGGGGAGCTGGTATTGCAGTGGGGATACAGCCGGCATCATTTTGAAGCAGATAGTGTTCATCTCCTGGCGGAAAAATATTGCCTGTGCCTGGAAGCATTGATAGATCAGTGTTTATCAGTAGAAACCCCTGTATTTACCCCTGCCGACTACGACCTGGGAGACGTGATCAGCAATAAAGAGCTGGACAGTTTCATGGACGCACCTTACCAGGATGCCACCAGGCGCTTTTACATGAGTGGTATGAGCAGATTGAGCAGCCTGCAGGAGGGTATGTTGTTCCATAACCTGTTTGATGAAGGCGTGGGAGCTTATATCGACCAGTTCGCCTGCGAGCTGACAGACGTGCAGCCGGACCTGCTCGAACGAAGCTGGAATGAAGTGCTGCTCCGTCACAGCATTCTGCGTACTGCCTTTTACAGTGACGCCTTCAGTATTCCCGTACAATGTGTATACAAGGATATACGTATACCGGTAACCGTTATTGATTACCGGCATATGTCCCCCGGCGGGCAGCAGGAGGCGGTAGCAGCCTTCAGCGCGGCAGACAGGGCCAGGGGCTTCGACTTCACCGCGCCGCCGCTAATGCGCATCACCTTGCTGCGGCTTAGTCATGAGAAATACAGGCTGCAATGGACTTTCCACCATATTCTGCTGGACGGCTGGTCTATCCCCGTATTGATGGAAGCATTGCTGCAAACCTACGAAGCGCTGGCCACCGGCAGCCAGCCGGCGCCTGTGGCGGAGGACCGCTATGAGGATTATATACGTTATCTGCATCGCCGGAACAGGCAGACCGAAGAGCTGTGGTGGAAAGAGTATTTATCGGGCATGCACGAAGGCTGCCTGTTGCCGTTCATTGGCACTACCGCAGCAAGGAATAAGGGTACCGGCGAATACAGGGAGCATATCATCTACATGGAAGCGGCTGCCGCAGAGCGTTTTGCGCATCACCACCATATTACGCAGAATACACTGATGCAGGGGCTGTGGGCCTTCCTGCTGTACCGTTATACCGGTAACCGGCAGGTGGCCTACGGCGTGACGGTATCAGGCCGGCCGGCTGACCTGGAAGGTGTAGAACAGCGGGTGGGACTTTACATCAATACACTTCCTCTGCATGCCGCCGTAGACGAATCCCGGGAAATTGTTCCCTGGCTGCAGGAGCTGCAGGCTAAACAAACACAGGTGCGTAGCTACCAGTATACTTCCCTGATAGACATACAACGGTGGGCAGGCATCCCCGGCGATCTCTTTGATACCTTGCTCGTATTTGAAAACTACCCGGTGAACCATCTGCTGGCCGTACAGCCGTGGAAGCTGAAAGCCGGCAATGTAGAGATGGATGAGCAGACCAACTACCCGCTCAGTATCGCCATCTCCACCGGTGAAAAAATAACGGTACGCTTCAGCTATAATGCCTCCCTGCTGGAGGATGGCTATGTAGGCGCAATTGCCGGCCATTTTGAACAGGTGTTTACACAAATAGTAACACAGCAGGCCAGCCACCTCGGCGCCTTAAACTGCATTACGCCATCAGAAAGAATACAGCTGACTGATACGTTCAATGATACGATAAGGGAATACCCGGCAGACAGCAACCTGGTTGAGCTGATAGGTAAACAGGCTTCCCGGAGGCCGGATGCCACAGCCGTCATCATGGACGGGCGACGCCTGTCATATGCTCAGCTGGACGCGCATTCTAACCGGTTGGCGCATTGCCTGCGGGAGCTGGGCGTTACCACGGACACGCTGGTTCCGATATGCCTCGAGCGTTCACCGGAAATGCTCATCGCCATACTGGGCATTATGAAAGCGGGAGGGGCTTATGTGCCAATGGATATTGATTACCCTGCCGACAGGATACAGTATATCCTGGATGATACCGTTGCGGGGATCGTCGTAACGGGTAGGAACAGAAAGCATGATATTTCCGGGGGAATAACTGTTATTTCAATAGATGCCGAGGGAGATACGCTCGACGGGTATCCTGCGGGACCGGTGTCCCATACGATAGCTTCGCATGACCTGGCATATGTCATCTATACTTCGGGATCTACCGGTCGTCCTAAAGGTGTTATGGTGGAACATGGAGGCATGCTCAACCACCTCTATGCCAAAATAAACGACCTGCATATGACCGATACTTCCGTGGTCGCCTATACCGCTTCGCCGACATTCGATATTTCTGTCTGGCAGATGATGTCGGCATTGCTGACAGGCGGTACTACGGCTGTTTACAGCGAGGAGGCAGTGTTACAGCCTGCGTCGCTGCTGCAGGCAATTGACCGCGATGGGGTAACTATCTGGGAAGTAGTGCCGTCTTACCTCGGCGCGTTGCTGCAGGAGCAGGCCGGGGTCGCATTACAACAGCTGCGATACCTGCTGGTGACCGGCGAAGTGCTGCCACGGCACATACTGGCGCAGTGGTTCGAACATCCGCTGTATGGACATATTCCTGTTGTAAATGCTTATGGTCCTACAGAGGCTTCCGATGATATCTGCCATCATATGATGCATCACACGCCGGAGAGCCTGAATGTGCCACTCGGTAAGCCTTTGCAGAATATGCGTATATACATTCTGGATAGTCAGAACGGCTTATGCCCCGTAGGGGTGCCGGGAGAAATATGCGTGTCCGGCATTTGCGTGGCGCGCGGTTATCTCAACCGGGCTTCGCTGACGGCTAAATCTTTTGTTACGGACCCCTTCCGTCCGGAGGTGAGGATGTACCGCACCGGAGATGTTGGCCGCTGGCTGCCTGACGGTACCATTGAATACAGAGGCCGCGCAGATGACCAGGTGAAAGTTAGAGGATACCGCATCGAACTGGGCGAAATAGAAAATGTATTACAGCAGTATCCCGGTATTAAACAGGCGGTGGTGCTGGTGAAAGACACGGCCACCGGTAAACAGCTGGCAGGCTACATCGTCTGCCACGGTACATTTGACAGGGACAGCGTTGCCGCTTATCTTAAAGCACAGCTGCCTGCCTATATGGTGCCTGCAATATGGATAACGCTGGATAGTTTCCCGCTTACTCCTAATGGTAAAATAGACAAACAGGCACTGCCTGCTCCCGGCGACTCCTGGCGTGCGGACAACTACATGGCGCCCCGCAATGAGCGGGAACAGTTGCTGGCGGACATCTGGGGAGAATTACTGAATATAGAGGCGGTAGGCATCCACGACAATTTCTTTGAGATTGGCGGGCATTCCCTGCTGGCCATGCGCCTGACAGCTGCCCTGAGGAAACATGAACAACTGGAGATCCCCGTAAGGCAGATATTCGAACATCCCACTATTGCCGGGCTGGCAGCGTATATGGCCGGTCTGGCAAAAGCAACGTTGCCGCCGGTGACCAGGACGCCGGAATATCCGCAGCACCTCCCGCTGTCGTATAGCCAGGAACGTTTATGGTTCATCGACCAGCTGGAAGGAAGCGTGCAGTATCATATACCTGCCGTCCTGCGCATGGAAGGCAGGTTAGACAGGAGCGCGTTGTGGAGTGCCTTGCAGGAGATTGTCAACCGCCATGAAGTGCTGCGCACTGTTATCCGTACCTACGGCGGACAGCCTTATCAGCATATCCTTGAAAAAGATAACTGGGACTGGACGGTCATCACCGGGGACTATGACGTGGATGCACTGGTACGCATGCCTTTCAACCTGTCGGCAGATTATATGTTACGCGCTCACCTGCTACAGGAAGGAGAGGAAACACACCTATTGGTGCTGACCCTGCATCATATTGCCGCAGATGGTTGGTCAATAAGGGTTATCGTAAATGAATTGACAGCTTTGTACAAGGCCTATAGCACGGCGGGAAAATCATCGCTGCCGGCATTGGAGGTCCAGTATGCGGATTATGCTATCTGGCAGCGCCACTATCTCTCCGGTAAAGTACTTGAAAGGAAGCTGGATTACTGGAAAGATAAATTAACCGGCACTACTCCGCTGCAGTTGTCGACAGATTATCCCTATCCCGCGGTACAAACGGGCCGGGGGGCCTCCAGCCATTTTCATCTCAGTAAGGAGATGACGGACGCGCTGCAGGGTTTTTCACAGCAACAGGGCGTTACGCTCTTTATGACGTTGCTGGCTGCCTTCAAAGTGCTGTTATATCATTACAGCGGCCAGGAGGATATATGTGTAGGCAGTCCCGTGGCAGACAGAACACAGGCGGAAACAGAAAACCTGATCGGCTTTTTTGTAAATACACTGGCGCTCAGAAGCAGCCTGGCGGACAACCCGGCCTTCACAGCGCTGCTCCAACAGGTGAAACAAACCACCCTGGATGCTTATGAGCATCAGGACGCACCTTTTGAGAAAGTGGTGGAAGTGGCGGTAAAAGAGCATGACCGGAGCCGCAGCCCTCTCTTCCAGGTGATGATGGTATTGCAGAATATGCCGGAAGCGTCCGCGCTGGAGCTGGAGCACCTCCGCCTGTTGCCGGTGGCCGCTGAACAAACTACCTCCAGGTTTGACCTTACATTCATCTTGTCGGTTACATCACAGGGGCTGGAAGGTAATATAGAATACAGTACCGATCTCTTTAGCGGGAATACGATCAGCCGCATGGCCGCTCACTTTGAGCAATTGCTGGCGGATATACTCCGGGCGCCTGAAACACCGGTGGCTTTATTGTCGGTGTTGTCGCCGGCTGAAACGCACGAAGTGACCGTTGCCTTTAATAATATTGCTGCCAGTTATGTATTACAGCCGGGCCAAACGGCACTGGACCTGTTTGCCGCATGGGTGGCCGGCAGTCCGGATGCGCCGGCCGTGTTGCATGGAGACAGCGTGCTGACCTATAAAACGCTTGATGAACGGTCTTCACAGCTTGCATATTACCTGCGCGATAAAGGCGTGGAAGCAGAGACATTGGTGCCGGTATTCATTAACCGTACACCGGAAATGATCATTGCCGTTATGGGGATCCTGAAAGCCGGCGGAGCTTTTGTGCCTGTTGATCCGGAATATCCTGCGGAGCGCATACAGTATATGTTGTCTGATACACGTGCTGCATTACTGATCAGTAACAGGGCCACCATACAGCGTTTGCAGGTGGAGCAGCTGCCGGATATTATCCTGCTGGATGATGAGCAGCCTGTTATTGACGCTTATCCTGTCACCGGGCCAGGTGCACGTCCTTCCCCTGGTCAACTGGCTTACGTGATCTATACGTCCGGCTCCACAGGTCGTCCCAAAGGGGTGATGGTAGAACACAAAGGGTTATACAACCTGGTGCAGAGCCAACGGGACGCATTGCATTTACGGCCTGGTATGAGGTCATTGCAGTTTGCTTCTTTCAGCTTTGATGCGGCCTGTTATGAAATATTCAACACGCTGATGAGTGGCGGTACGCTGGTATTGCCGGAGGAAGATGACCTGTTGTCGGTCGCCCGTTTTGCCTCATTGCTGGAACGCCGGCAGGTGGAACTGGTAACATTGCCGCCTTCTTATCAGCGCGTTGTGAAAGATGTGCTCGGACCGGTGAAAACAGTGGTTTCCGCTGGTGAAGCCCTGCGTGTGGAAGACGCCCGTCATATGATGAAAAAAGGTATCCGCGTGGTCAATGCCTACGGGCCTACAGAGAATACCGTGTGTTCTACGCTCACCGGCGACCCGGTAAGGCCGGATAATACAGTCGTGATAGGACGGCCTGTTGCAAATGTGCAGGTATACATTCTGAATACCTGGGGCGGATTGTGCCCGGTAGGCGTGAAAGGAGAGATATGTGTAGCCGGTCCGGGGCTGGCGCGTGGCTACCTGCATCGTCCGGACCTCACAGCAGCCAGTTTTGTCACGACGCCGTCCGGTTACAGGATTTATAAAACCGGCGATGTCGGCAGATGGTTGCATGATGGTAACATAGAATACCTCGGAAGGGTGGATGAACAGGTGAAGGTCCGTGGCTATCGTATTGAGCTGGAAGAAATTGAAAAAGTGATAGAAGAACACAGTGAAGTAAGCCAGGCGGTGGTGCTGGTCCATCCTGCCAACCAGCATGATAAGGTGTTGACTGGCTATATCGTTCGTCAAGGCAGTATAGATCAGGATGGCCTGTTGTCATGGCTGAAGAACAGGCTGCCGCAATACATGGTCCCTGCCATGCTCACGTTCCTTGACGAACTGCCGCTGACACCCAGCGGGAAAATAGACAAGAAAGCCCTTTTACGGTTGGACCTGGGTATTGCGCGCACTACGGACTACGTAGCGCCTGCCGGTGAAATAGAGCAAAAGCTTGCCTTGATATGGGAACAATTGCTCAACGTACAACGTATTGGTGTACACGATAATTTCTTCGAGACAGGCGGCCATTCTCTGTTAGCGATGCGTGTCCTGGCGGCCGTACACGAAACCTGGGAAGTGAACATTCCGGTAAGTACATTCTTCCAGCTGCCTACTATCAGCGCGCTGGCGGTGCATGTCCAGGTAAACCGGCAGGACGTGCAGCTGAAGGAAGCAGATACCAGATCTTTCAATTTGTAAAGAATAAATTATTACACATGACTAATAGCAGGTTAACCGATACCATCAGTTTATTGAAACGTGCCAATGATAACGGTATAAAGATCATCTACGATGAGGGTGAGCTGGTGGTGCAAATGCATAGAAATAATGAAATAGACCCTTCGCTATTGAAAGAGCTGAAGCATAATAAACCACACCTGATTGAATATTTTCAGCAGCATACAAAGGGCAGTACAGATATACCGCTTACTGCGCACCGGCCGTCAGGGCCGGTGCCGCTGTCGTTCAACCAGGAACGTTTGTGGTTTATTGACCAGATGGAAGGGAGCGTGCCCTATCATATCAATGTGTTGCTGCGTTTGCGGGGCAATCTCAAAAAAGAGATGCTGACAGATGCTTTACAGGAGATCGTGAACCGGCATGAGGTATTGCGCACCGTGATCACATCCACTGCCGGGGTGCCTCATCAGCAATTGCTGGACCGGGATAAATGGACCCTGGAGATAGCAGACATTCCCGGTATTGCAGACGATGCGGACAAGCTGAGAGAATACGTGATGAGCAGTACAGAAAAGCCATTCGATCTTTCCAGGGACCATATGCTAAGGGCGCGTTTGATCGTACTGGCAGAAGAAGAACACCTGCTTGTACTAACGCTCCATCATATAGCCGCAGACGGATGGTCTGCAGGTATCGTGGTGGAAGAGCTGGTAGAGCTGTACAATGCGGCCGTTCAGGGCTGCAGGCCACAACTGCCCGACCTGGGGATACAATATGCGGATTATGCCATATGGCAACGCAATTTCCTGAAAGAAAAGGTGCTGGAACGGAAACTGGACTACTGGAAAAAGAAGCTGGCGGATGTAGCCACACTACAGCTGCCCACAGATCATCCCCGTCCGCTGCTGCCGGGGTTCCGTGGACGTGAATATCATTTCAACATTGATAAAGAGGTCACGGATACGTTGAAGGCGCTTTCACAACAGGAAGGAACCACACTGTTTATGACATTGCTGGCTGTTTTTAAAGTATTGCTTTACCGCTATACTTTGCAGGAAGATATTTGTGTGGGCAGCCCCATTGCCGGAAGGCCTCTCCGGCAACTGGAAGGACTGATCGGTTTTTTTGTGAATACCCTGGCTTTGCGTACCGAAGTATTACCGGGCATGTCTTTTACCGCATTGCTGAAAAATGTAAAAGATACCACGCTGGCGGCTTACGACCACCAGGAGGTGCCACTTGAAAAAATAGTGGAAGCGGTAGTGAGAGAACGGGATGTAAGTGTAAACCCGCTGTTCCAGGTGTTGTTTATCTTACAGAATACGCCTCCTGTACCTGATATACGCCTGAGTGGCCTCCATATTTCCCCGGAACCGCTGGAGTCAGACACGGCCAAATTTGACCTGACGTTTTTGTTGCAGGAACAGGGAGGGGAACTCCATGCTTGCATAGAATACAGCACAGATCTTTTCGAAGCGGCGACCATTGAACGGATGGTGCGTCATTTCCGGCAGCTGTTGCATGCGGTGGCAGCCACGCCCTCTGCTACGGTGGCAGCGTTGCCGATGCTGGAGGAAGCTGAGAAACAGCGGCTGTTGTTTGACTTCAACGCCACCGCTGCTGAATATCCCTCTGCCGCCACCATACCGGATCTCTTCAGGCAGCAGGCCGTTCTTCGTCCGGAGGCGACAGCAGTAGCGTTTGGGGATATTACACTGACCTACGCTGCGCTGGATGAACGTTCTGACGCGCTGGCGGGCTATCTCCGGTACAAGGGCGTTACTACTGAAACACTGGTGCCTGTATGTATGCACCGCGCTCCGGACATGATCGTGATACTGCTGGCGATTCTGAAGGCCGGCGGGGCTTATGCGCCCATTGATCCGGATTATCCGGATGACCGTGTCCGTTATATCCTGTCAGACCTGGCGGGGCCATTGCTGATTACCGTCAGTGATCACAGCGCCCGGCTGGCCTCACTGCAAACGGGCCAGGAGATAGTATGCACCGATACACTGGCAGCTATCGCGGTAACAGGGGATCATTCACCGGTGGAGCTGCGTGCAGATAACCTGGCATATGTGATGTATACCTCCGGTTCTACCGGTCGTCCGAAAGGAGTGCTGGTAGAGCATCGTAATGTAATCAGCCTGGTAAGTGACCCCGGTTATATTTCATTTACGCCGGCAGATGCGGTCCTGTCAGCCGGGTCGGTGTCGTTTGATGCCACGACCTTTGAATACTGGGGTATGCTGCTCAATGGCGGCCGCCTGGTACTGAGCCGGGAGCATGACTTGCTGGATGTTGCCGTATTGAAAGGAGAGTTGCAAGGCAAAAGGGTAAATAAGATGTTCTTTACAACCAGCTGGTTCAATCAGCTGGTGGATACCGATATCACTGTTTTTGCGGGATTGGAAGTAGTCCTGACGGGAGGAGAGAAGCTGTCAGAAAAACATGTGGAGAAACTGCAGGCGGCTTATCCTTCGATTGCGGTGAGTAATATCTATGGTCCTACCGAGAACACCACCTTTTCCCTGAGTTACCATATCGATGGGAAGAGGCAGCGGGCGGTTACGCCCATAGGTATACCGCTGTCGAACAGGACAGCGTATATCCTGGACGGCTTGCTGCAGCCGGTACCGTTAGGCGTGACCGGCGAGTTGTATGTGGGTGGCGCCGGAGTGGCGCGTGGTTACCTGAACCACCCGGAGCTGACCTCGGGCCGTTTCCTGTCATCTCCATTTGTGGCGGGAGAGCGTATTTACCGGACGGGGGACCTTGCCCGCCGGGAAGCAGATGGTCAGATCACTTTTATGGGCCGCACCGATGACCAGGTGAAGGTCCGCGGCTACCGCATAGAACCGGGAGAAATAGAGAATGTGTTGCAGGAATTTGCCGGTGTAAAACAGGTGTTGGTAACCGTACATACCCACGCCGGAAGCGGGAAGCAGTTAGTCGCTTATATCGTGCCTGCAGAAGACTATGATCGGGAATATATCCGCTCTGCCCTCAGGCAGCGGCTTCCGGACTATATGGTCCCCTCTTTTTTCGTTGAGCTGGATGCATTCCCACTGAATGCCAATGGGAAAATAGACAGGCGTTTGTTGCCGTCGCCTGATCTGGGTACAGGAGGTCAACGGGTATATGTTGCGGCCTCCGGTCCGCTGGAAACTCTGTTGGTAGAGGTCTGGGAAGAATTGCTGGGTGTGGGGAATATAGGCGTTCACGATAATTTCTTTGAGCTGGGAGGTCATTCCCTGCTGGCGATGCGTGAGGCAGCGGTGTTACGCAACCGCCTGCAGGTGGAGCTTCCCGTCAGAGCATTGTTCCGGTATCCGACAATCGCGGAGCTGGCCGCCTTTATCGGCGGGCTGACACAGGAGGGCCGGCTGCCCGCTATAACAGCGGGTGAGCGTCCTGACCGCATACCGCTGTCCTTTAACCAGGAGCGCCTGTGGTTCATTGACCAGCTCAGCGGAAGTGTACAGTTTCACATGCCCGCCGTCCTGAAGTTAAAAGGTCAACTGAATATTCCTGCCCTGGAAAGGGCGTTGCGTGAAATAGTGAACAGGCATGAAATATTACGTACTACCGTAAAGGTTACAGACGGACGCCCATATCAGCATGTGAAAGCTCCCGGCAGCTGGCAGTTGACGGTCATAAACGGGGAGGTGAATGATGAAGAGGTAAACAGCCTGGCCAATAAGCCCTTTGATCTTTCCCGGGATGATATGCTGCGCGGGCTGCTGATTTGCGCCCAGGGGGGAGAATATACACTGGCGCTCACCCTGCATCATATTGCTGGTGATGGATGGTCTGCCGGAATATTAATTAGTGAATTATCATCCTTGTACAATGCCATTGTTTCCGGCGGAAAAGCAGATCTGCCGCCATTGCCGATACAATATGCAGATTATGCGGTCTGGCAACGTAAGATGTTAACGGATGACATCCTGGGCGAAAAGCTGGCGTATTGGAAACGGCAGTTGCAGGATGTCTCGCTGCTGCAGTTGCCAGCCGATTTCCGGCGGCCTGCAGTCCAACGTAATGATGGCGCCACTTTCCAATATGTGCTGGATAAGGCATTAGCGTCGAAGCTGAAGCAGCTGTCAGTTGGTCACGGTGTTTCACTGTTTATGACATTGCTGGCAGCATTTAAGGTGTTATTGTACCGGTATACCGGACAAACGGATATTTGTGTAGGCTGCTCCGCAGCCGGCCGGCAGCAACAGGAATTGGAAGGACTGATCGGGTTCTTCATTAATACACTGGCGCTTCGCAGCGATCTGTCAGGAAGACCGGCCTTTGCAACGTTCCTGCAACAGGTAAAACAAATGACGCTGGAAGCCTTCGAGCACCAGGAGGTGCCTTTTGAAAAAGTGGTGGAAGCGGTAGTGAAGGAAAGGGATACGACCCGTAATCCGATCTTCCAGGTATTGTTTGGCATGCCTAATATGCCGGTAGCATCCGGGCTTCATCTCAGCGGGTTGAGCTTGTCCGCCGCCCCGGTAGTGCGCAATACCACGCAGTTTGATATTAACTGGTCTGTGATGGAGGCCGGGGATGAGTTGCATATAAGTATAGAATACCGCAGCGATTTGTTCCTGCCGGATACGATCCGGCGTATGGTGGCGTCCTACGGGCTGTTGCTGAATGCTATCGCAAACGAGCCGTTGTCAACTGTCGATGCGTTGCCGCTGCTTACGCAGGAGGAGGAATACCGGTTGCTGCATATTTTCAATAATACTTCAGCCCCCATACCGCCTTCAGCCACTGTGGTGCATCTGTTGGAGGCGCAGGCATTGCGTAATCCTGATGGTATTGCGGTGGTCGCTGCTGCCGGGACAGTCAGCTACAGGGAATTGAATGACCGTGCCAACAGGCTGGCTGCATTTTTACGCCATAAACACAACATAGGACCCGGGATGATGGTGCCCTTGTGCTTTGAGCGCGGGATTGATATGATAACTGCCATATGGGGCATCCTGAAAGCAGGGGCTGCGTATGTTCCCGTGGATCCTGCATTCCCGGCGGCGCGCATCCGTCATGTACTGGAAGATACGCTTGCTGAGGTGGTGGTGTGCAGTGAAGAAGGAGCCCGGGCTTTAGCGGATGTCCATGCGAAAATGATCATTACATCGCAGATTGATACAGCTGCAGAGATGCCGCTGACAGATTATCCCGCAAGTGAGGACCTCGCCTATATTATTTACACTTCCGGCAGTACCGGCGTGCCCAAAGGCGTAATGATCTCACACGCCAGCCTTTTACATTATCTCTGTAATAATAAGACCGCTTATGTCGCCGGGGAAAGTGCTGCGACAGGTAGTTTTATACACCTGTCCTATACATTCGATGCAGCGATAACCGCCCTCTTTATGCCGCTCATATCCGGTAAACCGGTGGTGATAAGTGCGGCGCCACAAACGATGGTGTTTGAAGACGAGTTGTTGTGGAAGCATGCGCCCTATGACTTTATCAAATTAACCCCCGCACACCTGCCGTTGCTGGAAGAAGCCATGCAACGCCGCCAGGCGGCTTGCCCGGCGTCAACGCTTGTGATAGGAGGAGAAGCGCTGTTGCCCGGACATGTGGCTTTCCTGACCGGAATGAATGTAACCGTTGTAAATGAATATGGGCCAACAGAAGCTACAGTAGGCTGTAACACCTATGCATTCCGGCCGCAGGAAGGACAGGTCATTCATATTGGTAAGCCCGTGGATAATATTCAATTATATCTGCTGGATGACCGTCGTCAGCTGGTGCCGCAAGGCGTAACCGGAGAAATATATATAGGAGGGGCAGGAGTGGCCCGGGGATACCTGCGCCGGCCGGAGCTCACAGCGGAAAGATTTACGGATAATCCCTTTCACGGTGGCAAAATGTACCGCACTGGTGACCTGGGCCGTTGGCTGCCCGATGGCAATATGGAATACCTGGGGCGTATGGATGACCAGGTAAAGATCCGCGGTTACCGTATAGAGCCTGCCGAAATAGCGCATGTGCTACAGGCTTCTCCTCTGGTCAGACAGGCCGTTGTAGTGACACAGGAACAACAAATTACGGCTTATGTAGTACCACAAGGCGATTTTGATAACGACGGTATCATGGCCTGGTTGAAACAGTTTTTGCCAGGGTATATGTTACCGGAACATCTGGTCCCGCTGGAAGTCATTCCGCTCACCAACAATGGAAAGATAGACAGGAATGCTTTGCCCAAACCAGGCGATAACCAGGAAGAGGATACGTATGCTCCGCCTCAGACGCCATTGCAGTCATCGCTCGCGGCTATATGGGAAGATTTGCTGGAGGTGGAACGGATAGGGATATACGATAACTTTTTTAACAGGGGAGGGCATTCATTGCTTACCATCAAGCTGATAGCATCCATCCGTAAAACGCTGAAAAAGACCGTCACCATTACCGATGTTTTTGATCATCCCACTATTGCCGGTCTTTCTGATTTACTGGAAAAACAGGATGTATATGCTCCGGCGATGCATACCAGGCATTTGTTGCCGCTTAATCATAACAGGGAAGGCGCACCCCTGTTTATACTTCCGGGTTCCGGCGGTACCAGCGAGGGTTATGGTGAACTGGCGGCTGCACTGGACAAAGCCTTTACTGTATACGGTTTGCAGATGACGGGGATTTATGAAGATGAGCAACTGTTACAGCGCATGGAGCAGATTGCTGAGCAGCACATCGCCTGGATAAAGGAAGTGCAGCCTGTTGGTCCCTATCGTTTTATAGGGCATTCATTCGGCTGTTTCGTTGCCTTTGAAATGGTCCATCAGCTGGAAATAAAGGGGGAGGAGGTAGCTTTTGCTGCTTTCCTGGACACTCCACCGGATGCAAGGAAAGATATACAGGAGCATCAGCATTTGAATGAACAGCTGTTGTCCGGGCTGCAAGAGTTCCTGCTGCAGCATCAACTGATTACAGTGCCTTGTCCCGATTGGATCAATGACTTGAAGGCGGCCACTGCTGACTGTTCACTGGTGGAGACTGTGACAAAGATGAAGACGGCGGTCAGGGAGAATGTACGTGATAATAACGGTATGCTGTCACTGGCTTTCCGGGTATTGGACCTGGAACTGAACAGCATCCGGATACCTTACATTCCGGAAAATAAGATGACGGCGCCTTTACTGGCCGTGAGGGCAGAAAACGGAGCATATACTGCTGACGATATGCTTGGATGGAAACAGTATGCGCCGGAACTGACATTGATGCAAACGCCGGGAGATCATCATACGCTGGTTAAATCGCCGCATGTAGCTATCCTGGCAGAAAATATACTTACATATTGTCATCACCATTATAAAATAAAATAGCCTGTATGAAGTTTGTCCGATTATCCCTTTGGCTGTCCCTGTGTTTCTACGTTAATATTGCCGGAGCGGGAGTGCCGGCGCATCACTCAAAAAAAGCGGATATCTTATGGGATACCTATGGGGTGCCGCACATCTATGCGAAGAATACCAGTGCAATGTATTATGCGTTCGGATGGGCGCAGATGCATAACCATGGTAACCTGCTGCTTCGTTTATACGGTATTGCCCGTGGCCGTTCGGCAGAATATTGGGGAGCTGAATTTGCGGCCGCTGATAAAAAGATAAGGCTCTTTAAAGTGCCGGAGCTTGGCAGGGAGGCTTATGCCAGGCAGGGGCATGAGATGAAAAAATACATTGATGCATTCGCAGCTGGTATTAACGATTATGTGGCTGCCCATCCTGAAACGATTAAAGCTCCGTTTAAAGAGATATTACCTGTCACCGGTGAGGATGTCATGGCACATGCCGTCCGCGTTTTTTTCCTGGAGTTCCTGGCGGCAGAAGACAATGCAGCCCTCAATCCGATCTTAAACCCCGGTTCCAATGCGTATGCTGTTGGCCGGTCCAGGTCCGCCTCCGGCAACGCCATGTTGCTGGCTAACCCGCATCTGCCCTGGTTTGATTTCTATACTTTTTTTGAAGCGCATCTGCAGGCGCCGGGGTTCCAGGCCTACGGCGCTTCGCTGGTAGGTATGCCTGTACTGACAATCGCCTTTAATGAGCATCTTGGCTGGACACATACCGTAAACACTATTGATGCGGCAGACCGGTACGCCTATACGCTTAAAGACAACGGTTTCCTGGTAGACAGTACCATTGTGCCTTTTAAGTACGATACTACCGTTGTTCAGATAAGACAGCCTGATTGTACGGTGAAAAATGATACCACCATCCTGCAGTATGCGGGTGATGAACCGGTACTGGGCGTAAAAGACAACAAAGCGTATACGATCAAAATAGCCGGGCTTGACAGTGCAGGATTTTTTTATGAATGGCACCTGATGGCCAAAGCTGTTGACCGCCGGGAGTTTGAAGCAGCGTTGCAACGTATGCAGTTGCCTTTGTTCAATGTCATCTATGCAGATAAGGCCGGCAATATCGGGTATTTTTTCGGCGGTAACGTTCCGGTGCGTACTTCCGGTGACTGGAACTTCTGGCACGGCACCATTGATGGCAGCCAGTCGAAGAATTCCTGGAGCCAGACGCATCGTTATAACGATATGCCGAAGTTATTCAATCCCCGTACCGGCTTTATACAAAATGCCAATGATCCTCCGTGGTACTGTACCTATCCGTCGGTATTGTCCCCTTCAGCTTATCCGTCGTACATGTCGCCCGTTGGCATGGGATTCCGCCCGCAGCGCGCGGTGAATATGATCAGGAATAACTTCTCCGTTACTTTTGACGACCTTGTGAAGTACAAACTTAATACCGGTGTGGAAGTGGCAGACCGGTTCCTTGATGAGCTGCTTGCGGCGGCAGAAAAATATCCTGATCCTATCGCGCAGGCGGCAGCCGGTGTATTGCGCAACTGGGACCGCACCACAGACGGAGCAAGCATCGGCGGGATGCTTTTTATTAACTGGTATTCCAAGCTTGATGATACCATGTTTAAGTTGTCCTGGGATCCTGCACATCCTACAGAAACACCTGCAGGCCTGAAAGACTCCGTAACCGCGGTAAAGCTGTTATCCATTGCGGCCATGGAGATACATCAAATGTTTGGGTCGTTGCAGGTGCCCTGGGGAGAAATATTCCGCTTTCGCGGAGGAGCATACGATTTTCCCGCAAACGGAGGCCCCGGTAATTACGGTATCTACCGTACGATCGAATTCATGCAGGATGCTGACGGAAGAATGCGTGCGCTGGCAGGAGACACTTATGTGGCGGCGGTGGAATTCGGCAGGAAAATAAAAGCCCGCGTATTGCTCAGCTACGGCAACGCTTCTCAGCCTGGTAGCCGGCATATCGGGGACCAGTTACAGTTGTTGTCGAAAAAGCAACTGCGTACGCCCTGGATAGAACGCCGCGATATTTTGAAACACCTGGAAAAAACAGAACGTCTCGGGCACTGATCAAAGCCTGGATTAGTATTATAACAGGGCCGTGGATATAAAACTACGCGGTGGACTTTTGATTCCGCCGCTTCAACCCTGTATCTCTTTCCGCATATCCGAATTTTTTTGTTCGGATATGAATTTTATTTACCTTCATGCCGCAATTTTAGTCTTAGGCTAAATGCTTGTTATGCCAATTCCGAAACCCGATTAAATTAGTATTAAAAAACTACGGAACCTTGTTTTTTTAAAAGCCTTTGGCTTATGAGAAACGCTATCATTTTAACTTGATTTTTTAACGATGACCTTTTAGTTGGATTAAAAAGTCATGTGCGTTAGTGAAAGAACAGCAGGCTAGTCGTGATTTTATATTGCAAATGCAATTGTAAGATCGTTATGCAGTGATTTTATGATATCATACACCTGATACCAGACACCACGTGTGATGGCATACTTTTCCATGCTTATCAATAGCTAACAGTGAAAATTTTTCCTATTATAAAATACCCTAAAGACATGAACTCAAAATTGCGATCCGGGACCTGTTTATCCTGCCCGTTCGTCTGACTTACCAGCGGCACAACGATTACTATCTCAATAACAATATTCATTGACAATGTAATACGGTTATCCGCGCAGACATTTTATTGCCTTTAACCTGTTGCCAGCGGCTATAGCCTGCCGGGCAGGAATTTCTATTGCCTGTTGTAACAGGTAATACCATGCTGATTTATTTCCTCATTAAATAATGACCGTTAGACCATGCCACTCCATGTAACACCGCTTCATCCTGCTCAGCGGGATATCCTGATGGACTTGTTGATCAATGCAGAAAACTCGACCTATAATGTCGGAGGCGTTACCCGGATCACGGGGCCCCTTGACAAAGAGAAATTCATTGCTGCTGCCGAAACGTTGCCCGCAGTATTTGATGTATTCCGGATGAGGTTCGATCTTAGCGAACAGGCGCCACAGGCCTGGCTGGATGATACCTTTTGCAGGCAGGAAGTCATGTGTATGGATTTTGCCGGTGTGCAGCCGGCGGCCGTAGAGAAATGGATACGTGAACGCCTGGAAATACCTTTTCTCCTGCAGAAGGAAAATGCGCTCTGCGAGCAATACCTGCTATCCATATCGCCGGAGGAACACTATTATTTCTGTAAATATCATCACCTGGTGAATGATGGATACGGGCTGGCCGCTACCTATCAGTATGTGGCCCGTAAATACCAGTCGTTACTACAGGGGACAACGTTGGAGTGGTCGCCGGTTTCCTATGTGGCCGCTGCCGGTGATGCGCTCGCTTATCAGCAGTCGCCGGCATACGAAGAAGATGCGGCCTACTGGAAGAAGATGATCGATAAAAAGCCCGCGCAGTTACTGGAACGCAGATACCAGCATACAGACGCGAATCCGCGGCAATGCCGGACGTTCGTACTGGAGTTGACGGCTGCGGAAAAAGCTGCGCTGGAAGACCTGCAACAAGCTACCCAGGCAAACCTGCTACGCCTGACGCTGGCGGCACTCACCATTTACTTCGCCCGTACTACCGAACATCCTGCCTTTGTATTCGGTACGCCGGTACATCGCAGAAGAGATAAGTCATTACAGCAGATCGCCGGTATGTTTTCCGGTATCACGCCATTTCAGGCGCTATATCAGCAAAACGATACGATCGCTGCACTGCTGGAAAATATTGCGGCCACCAGGAAAAATGACAACCAGCACCAGCAATACCAGGTAGCAGATCTGAGCCGTTCCCTGAAACTTAACGGTACCACGGAACAGCTGACGGATGTACTGGTGAACCACGCCAACCTCAACTTAAACCTCGATTTCGGAGAAAATATACAGGCTGTTACCACAGAACTGACCAGCGAGATCACCCGGTATCCGCTGGAACTGCTCTGGCGCGACTATGGGCAGGGGCAGCCGCTGCAACTGAAAGCGGATTACTACCCGTCGTATTTTACGGAAACGGACATACGATTATTCGTGCAGCGCTTGTTGCATATCATGCAGCAATTTAAAACCGGACTGCAACGCACACTGGCGGAAATCAGCATCCTGCCGGAAGAGGAGCAGGCGTTACTGGCTTCCTTTAATAATAACAATATAAGCGTTGTGCCTTATCCGTATATCCACGCACTCATAGAGGAGCAGGTGCGGATGCAGCCGGCAGCGGAAGCGGTGCTGTTTGAGGATCAAATGCTCACTTACCGGCAGCTGGATGAGAAGGCCAACCAGCTGGCGCATTACCTGCGCAGCAAAGGTGTGCGGGAAGGTACGTTCGTCCCCGTGTGCATGGAACGTTCCGCGGAAATGGTCCTGGGCATACTGGCCGTGCTGAAAGCGGGCGGCGCCTATGTCCCGGTAGATCCTGCCTATCCGCAGCACCGTATCGCCTTCATGTTGCAGGATACACGGGCGGCGGTAGTACTCAGCAATGTGGCTGACAAACTGCAGCCGGGTCAATACACCACCGCGGAAATTATTGATATCCGGCAGCTGGCGGAGGTGATTGGGCAATACCCTGTAACGCCGGTGGAAACAGCCTTACAACCGCAACATCCTGCCTATGCGATCTATACGTCCGGTTCTACGGGCAACCCGAAAGGCGTCAGCATCACTCATGAGAATTTGGTAGCGTCCACACAGGCGAGGATAGCTTGTTACGGCAATACCGGTACGGCATTGCTGGTACCGTCTTTCTCCTTCGATTCCTCTGTAGCGGTGATATTCGGAACGCTCTGTTCCGGCGGCAGCCTGATCGTATGCCGTGAAGAAACACTGAAAGATGCGGAGACCGTCAAAAAACTGCTCACCCGTACGGATATGGTGCTGTGCGTGCCTTCTTACTACCGGTTTCTCCTCGAAGAGGGGCTGTTGCAGAACGCATCGCTATCTACGGTGATCCTGGCGGGTGAAGCGCTGGAAGTAACACTGGCGCGCCGTCACTTCAGAGAAGTGAAAAAAGCGGCGTTGTATAATGAATACGGGCCTACGGAATGTACGGTATGGTCATCCGTGGCGCAGATCCAACCGGGAGACACACAAATCACCATCGGAAAGCCGGTGGCGAACATGCAGATCCATATCATGGACGCGGAGCAACGGGTGCTGCCGGTAGGCGCAACCGGGGAGTTGTATGTCAGCGGCCCGCAGCTGGCCAATGGTTACCTGCACCTGCCCGCCATGACGGCAGAGAAGTTTATTACTGACGCGGCGGGCAACCGGCTGTATAAAACCGGTGATACCGGTCGATGGCTGCCGGATGGCAACATAGAATACCTGGGCCGTATCGATGACCAGGTAAAGATCCGCGGCTATCGTATAGAATTGGGTGAAATAGGTCACGCCCTGCAGGAATGCGAAGGCGTGAAACATGCAGTGGTGACGGCATGGGCGGACGAACGCAATAACAAACGCCTGGTAGGATATGTTACCACAGGCGCGGGCTACAATAAAACTGCGGTGCTCCAACGGCTGAAAGAAACGCTGCCGGAATATATGGTGCCGTCAATACTCGTGGAACTGGCGCAGCTGCCGTTGTCTGTCAATGGTAAGGTGGACAAAAAAGCGCTGCCGGCCCCGGAAACAGCCGATCTTCAACTACAGGAATATGTTGCGCCGCGTAATGAAACAGAACGGCAGCTGGCCGCCATCTGGCAGGAACTGCTGGGATTGCAACAGGTAGGGATATACGATAACTTTATAGAACTGGGAGGCGACTCCATCGTATCCATGCAGGTAGTAAGCCGCGCAAGGCGACTGGGATATGAACTGAAAGCAAAGGACCTGTTCAGGCACCAGACAGTAGCGGCACTGGCACAGCTGCTGTCTGCGGTAAAAGTGGTGAGCGCTGCCGGCGAACAGGGACTGTTGACAGGAGAGAGCGGTTTGCTGCCCATTCAGCATTGGTACTTCGAAGAGGAAGGCATCGATGGACCGGCATTGTTTACCCAGCAGTTGCTGCTGGAAACAGATAAAAAGCTGTTGCCGGCAACGCTGGAAACGGCACTCCGTCAGCTGGTGCAGTACCATGACGCGCTCCGTTTTGTATACCAGCAGGATGCCAACGGATGGCAACAATCCTATGGAACAGCCGTACCCGTCCTGCATATCAGCGATATGCGCAGGAAACAGAAAACATGGCAGCAGCATATTTCCGCTTGTATAACAGAAAGCCAGGCGCGCCTGGATATTCGCCAGGGTGTGCTGTTGCAGGCTACCCTTATACAAACCCCGGCTGCTGAAGCCCATAACCGCCTGTTGCTTGTAGTGCATCACCTGGCTATAGACGGTGTGTCTTGGCGCATCCTGCTGGAAGATTTGAACCGCCTGCTGGCGCAACCCGCAGCAACAGCAGATGCCGTATTGGGGGCTAAAGGCAGCTCCTGCCGTCAGTGGCACGGGGCGCTGGCTGCTTATGCGCAGAAAAATCAGCGGCAGCAAAGGTATTGGGAAACAGTAGTGGCAAAACGTACGCCTTTATATACAGACCTCCTGTATACCGGCAAAATAACGGTATCGGACATATGCAAAGAGACGGTACGTCTCGATGCGACTGCTACCCGCCGCCTGCTGCAGGAAGTACCGGCTGCTTACCGTACGGAAGTTAATGATATGCTGCTCACTGCTTTGGCCATGACCCTGACAGCATGGAACAAAGGCGCCGGCGTGTTGGTGGGCCTGGAAGGCCACGGCAGGGAAGAGATAGCACCCGGCATTACCGTTAACCGCACCATCGGCTGGTTCACCAGCCAGTACCCGGTATGGCTGGAAGCGACCGAGGGCTTATCTGCCGGCCGCCTGGTCCGGGATATCAAAGAACAGTTGCGCCAGGTGCCCGACAAAGGCATCGGCTATGGCGTCAGCAAATACATCGGCAGACAGGCTGCGTTGCAGGGCGCTGTGCCCTGGGAAGTAAGCTTCAACTACCTCGGTCAGGGCGACAACCTGTCGGCAGCACAGGGAGCCGTTACAACTTCGCTGTCGTCACTGGAAGCCGGCGGATCACCACAACGGACCGTTCCCGAAAAGCTGGCAGTCAACAGTATGGTCCGCGACGGCGAGCTCGTTATAGAATGGAGCTACAGCCGGCTGCATTTCCATGCAGCTTCCATAGCAGGCATCGCGGAAGCGTACCGTCATCACCTGGAGACATTGATCGCGCACTGCGCAGACCGCAGCCGGCAGGCGCCGGTGCCTTCCCCTTCAGACTATGGACTGGGCGGCGTAATGACCAATGATGAACTGGACCTGTTCCTGGGCGCCGCAGGGGGCCGGGTGGCCGGAATGTACCGGCTCACCGGACTACAGGAGGGCATGTTGTTCCACGGACTGTATGAGGAAAAAGGAGGGTCTTACGTTGAACAGTTTGGTTGCGAACTTCCTCAATTACAGGTAGACGCCTTTCAGAAAAGCTGGGAATATCTGGTACAGCACCACACTATTTTCCGCAGCGCTTTTTATGCAAAAATTTGCAGCGTGCCGGTGCAATGCGTATATCATCATGTGGAGTTGCCTTTTACGGTACTGGACTACCGGCACATGACGGCAACAGCTCAACAGGAAGCGCTGGACGCCTGGATGATCGCCGACCGCGCGCAGGGGCTGGACTTTGAAAAGGCGCCCCTGATGCGCATCACGCTGTTCCGCCTGCAGGACGATACCTACCGTATGCAATGGACGTACCATCACCTCCTGATGGATGGATGGTCATTGCCGGTATTATTGGGTGAACTGGTAGAAACCTACCAGGCCATCGTGACCCAACATGCCCTGCCATCACTGAAGATGGATGATTTCGGAGCATATGTCCGCTTCCTGGCAGACAGGGACCTGCCGGCTGAAGAAAATTACTGGCGCGGTTACCTGAAAGACGTAACGGAAGGATGTTTGTTGCCCTTTGTAACGACGACAGCTTCCCGCACGAAAGGAGAGGGCCGGTTCAAAGAAACGGCGTTGCGCCTGGATGCGGCGGTCCGCCAGCAATTGGAAAGGTTTACCCAGCAGCAACGCATTACGCTCAATACCCTGGTGCAGGGCGTGTGGGCGTACCTGTTGTCCCGCTATACCGCGAAAGCTTCCGCTATGTTCGGCGTCACCGTCGCCGGCAGGCCCGATGAACTGCCCGGGGCAGATAAAAAAGTGGGATTGTATATCAATACCCTGCCGCTGTATACGATGCTGGCCAATGAACAAACCATTGCCGGCTGGTTGCAGGACTTACAGGCTGCGCAACTGCAAAGCCGCGAACACCAGTATGCCGCGTTGAATGACATTCAGCAATGGACGGGCATCCGGGAGGAATTGTTTGACAGCCTCCTGGTGTTTGAAAACTACCCGGTGAATCCCGCTTTGCAGTCTCCTGACTGGAAATTGCAGCTGCAACATGTCCAGGTGCAGGAGCAGGCCAATTATCCGCTGACGATACGGGTGATGATGGCCGACGGGCTGGAGATAGGCCTTGTATACAATGAAACGTTGCTCGATGCTGCTTACGTCAGGATGATAGCGGCCCATTTTGAGCAGGTATTGTTACAAATGGCTGCGCCGTCTGTCAATACGATCGCGGACATTACGTTGCTCACCGCAGCGGAGAGAACGCAGCTGTTGTATGATTTCAACCAGACGGCGGCTCCTTATCCCGCCGATAAGAGCATCACAGCACTTTTTGAAGAACAGGCGGCACAAACGCCGGATGCTGTCGCTGTGGTATACGATAATACCTCGTTTACCTACCAGGCGCTGGATGCAGCGGCTAATCGCCTTGCTCATCAATTGCGCAGCAAGGGTTTAAAAGCAGGGGCTTACGTGCCGCTATGCATGAAGCGCTCCGCCGGCCTGATGGTGGCGGTATTGGGAATACTGAAAGCCGGGGGCGCCTATGTGCCGGTCAATCCTGAGTACCCGGCCGAAAGGATATTACAATTGCTAAACGACTGCGATAGCCCGCTGGTGATCACTGACACGGAATGGAAGGATACCCTGAAAATTGTTGCTGATAAAGAGATACTTTATATTGATAATAATCCGGACCTGCCGGATTATCCGGCTGATAAGCCGGAAGAACAGCCTGCACCTGCAGCCGTGGCATACGTGATGTATACTTCCGGTTCTACCGGCAAGCCTAAAGGCGTGGCCGTTACGCATAAGAACGTAGTGAGCCTGGTGAAGTCGCAGGAATATATGACGCTGACTAATGAAGATGTTATTCTTTCCGCCGGCTCTCTTTCCTTTGATGCTACCACTTTTGAATACTGGGGCGCCCTGTTGAACGGCGGCTGTGTGGTATTAAGCACAGAACGCAGTCTGCTGGACATCGAATGGCTGAAGCAGGAGCTTGAACAGCGCCGCGTTACCAAAATGTTCTTTACTACCAGCTGGTTCAACCAGCTGGTGGATATGGATATTACCGTATTTGCCGGATTGCAGGAGGTGTTGACAGGCGGAGAGAAGATCTCGGAAAAACATGCTGATAAATTCAGGTGTGCTTACCCGCACATGGCGCTGACTAACATATACGGCCCTACGGAGAATACAACTTTCTCGCTGTATTACCGTATTCATGAGGCAACGGTGAGCGGCAATGTGCCGATAGGCCGTCCGTTGAAAAACAGGACTGCATATATCCTGGACAATGCCGGACAACCGGTACCGGTAGGGGTAACCGGAGAGCTGTATGTAGGAGGCGATGGTGTGGCAAAAGGATACCTGGATGCGGAAATGACCGCCGCGCGGTTCATCCCGGACCCTTTCACGGATGATCCGGAAGCAAGGATCTACCGTACCGGTGACCTGGCCCGCTGGATGCCGGATGGTAACATCGTTTACATGGGCCGCGTGGATGAACAGGTGAAGATCCGCGGATTCCGTATCGAACCAGGGGAAACAGAACGCGTGCTGGAAGGTTGCCCGGTTGTGAAGCAGGCCGTGGTGACCGTTTGGACAGATAAGCTTAATAACCGCTACCTGACCGGGTATGTGGTGCCGGAAAACAACTTCGATAGAGAAGCTGTCATGGCTTATCTCAAGGAAAGGCTGCCCGACTATATGACGCCGTCTTTCCTGGTAGCCCTCGAAGCGCTGCCGCTTACCGCCAATGGGAAGGTAGATAAAAAAGCGTTGCCGGCGCCGGATGCCGCCACGCTGTCAGACGCTGCGTATATGGCTCCCCGTAATGAGCAGGAGCGCTTGCTGGCAGATATCTGGCAACAGTTGCTGGGCCGCGATCATATTGGTATACACGATCATTTCTTCGAAACGGGAGGGCATTCCCTGCTGGCCATGCGGCTGCAATCCGCTATCAGGAAGCAGCTGCGGGCAGAGGTGCCGGTAAAGGCGATCTTCCATCATCCCACTATTGCAGGCCAGGCTGCCTATATACTTCAACTGGTAGGTCCTGTGCAGCAGGAGATCACGGCGGAAACATATACCGGTCCGCAGCCGTTATCCTTCGCCCAGGAAAGGCTTTGGTTCATTGACCGGCTGACCGGCAGCATACAGTATCATATACCGGTGGTTTACCGCCTGACAGGGACGGTCAACAAACAGGCGCTGGAGGCGGCCGTCCGCGGGATGGTCAACCGCCACGCGATATTGCGTACCATCATTGCCGTTATCGACGAGGTGCCGCATCAGCAGGTGATGGATAAGGACGGGTGGCAGCTGGAAACAGTCAGCCGGCACGATCTCCGCGGGAATGTTACGGCGTTGCATGCTTATGTAAAAGACCTGGTCGATGCGCCGTTCAATTTGTCTGCCGACCATGTGTTACGCGGCCAGCTGATTGAGCTGGCGGAACAGGAGCATATCCTTGCCCTGACGCTGCATCACATCGCCGGCGATGGGTGGTCTGTCAGCATCTTTATGAAAGAGTTGATGGAGATGTATGCTGCCTTTGAACGCCTGCAATTACCGGTGTTGCCGTCATTGGATATCCAGTATGCCGATTACGCCCGCTGGCAGCGAAGGTACATGTCAGCAGCCGTACTGGAACAGCAACAAGCCTATTGGGAGCGCCAGTTGGCAGATGTGACAACGCTGCAGCTGCCGCTCGACTACACCCGACCAGCTGTATTCTCCAACCGCGGCGCTATCATGCCGTTCCACATCGACGGTACGCTGCAGCAACAGCTGCAGGCGTTATCGCAGCAGGAGGGCGCTACCTTGTTCATGACATTGCTGGCAGCCTTCAAAGTATTGCTGTACCGCTACAGCGGCCAGGAAGACATCACGGTAGGCAGCCCTGTTTCCGGCCGTACCCGGCAGGAAACGGAAAGCCTGATCGGATGTTTTGTGAACACGCTGGCTTTACGCACACAGCTGCATGATAACCCCACCTTTGCCGCCCTGCTGCAACAGGTGAAAAATACCACGCTGGACGCCTATGAGCACCAGGACGTGCCGTTTGAAAAGGTAGTGGAGGCGGTGGTGAAAGAGCGTGATCTCAGCTACAGCCCCCTGTTCCAGGTCATCTTTACGTTGCAGAACCTGCCCAAAACGGAGGACCTTACCTTAGGCGCTGCAAGCCTGCAGCCCGAAAAGATCGCTTATACCACCGCGCAGGTAGATCTTAATTTCACAGTGGAAGAAACGGCGACAGGATTGTCCGGCAGCGTGGAATACTGCACAGACCTGTTTAAGGAAGATACCATCCTGCGGATGATCACGCACTTTAAACAGCTGTTGGCGGCCATCGTTGCCAACCCGGCCATGGAAGCAGGCTTTTTGCCGATGTTGATGCCGGAAGAAGAAGCGCTGCTGCTGGACGGCTTTAACCAGACGGAGGCTTCCTATCCTGCTGATAAAAGCATCACTGACCTGTTCGCAGCACAGGCGTCCCTGACGCCGGATGCCACAGCCCTGGTATTTGACGGCAAGGAAATGAGTTACCGGGCGTTGGATACAACATCCACACAGCTGGCGCAACACCTCGTTGGCGCGGGCGCAACCCCGGGAATGCGTATACCGGTTTGCATGGAACGTTCAGATATGCTGATCGTCGCTATCCTGGCGGTATTAAAGGCGGGCGGCGCTTACGTGCCGGTGGACCCAAACTACCCGGCAGAACGCATCAGCTATATGTTGGCCGAAAGTAACAGTACGCTGCTGCTCACCACTACCATGCAGCAGGCTTCGCTGGAGCGGATAGGGACTGCTATGGAATTTATCTGCCTGGACGAGGTGGCGGAAACGCTGCAAACAGCGACGATGGCAATACCATTGCCGGTACCCTGCCCGCAGGACCTGGCTTATGTTATTTACACTTCCGGTTCTACAGGCAGGCCCAAAGGCGTGATGGTAAGTCACCGCAACGTGGTGAGCCTTGTAAAAGGGGTAGACTATGTCTCTTTCAGCGCGTCTGACCGGTTGTTGTCTACCGGCGCACCCTCTTTCGATGCGGCCACCTTCGAATACTGGGGCATGCTGCTCAATGGCGGCCGTCTTGTTCTTTGCCCGGAGCAACAGCTGCTGGACAACGAGATATTGAAACGGGAGATCCGCGCGCATCGGGTAAATATGATGTGGTTTACCGCCAGCTGGTTCAATCAGCTTATCGATAATGACATCAGTATCTTTGAAACACTATCGGTGGTGCTGTCCGGCGGGGAGAAATTATCGGAAGAACATATCAGTAAGTTAAAACAACACTATCCTGCCCTGACCGTTATCAACGGCTACGGCCCTACGGAGAATACCACTTTCTCCCTTACCTATACCGTAGAAGCAGGCGCGGTGAAGATACCTGTGCCCGTAGGCCGCCCGCTGGGCAACCGGAAGGTGTATATCCTGGACAGCCGCCGCCAGCTGGTGCCGGTCGGCGTTACCGGCGAAATATACGTAGGTGGCGACGGCCTCGCTGCAGGTTATCTCAATTTACCGGAGTTGACAGCGGAGCGTTTCATCTCTCACCAGTTTAGCAAAAACAGGATAGAGAAACTCTATAAGACCGGCGACCTGGGCTGCTGGCAGGCCGATGGGAACGTACTTTGCCTGGGCCGTACAGACGACCAGGTGAAGATCAGGGGATATCGTATTGAACCCGGCGAAACAGAGAGAGTGCTGCAGCAATGTGAATGGGTAGAACAGGCGGTGGTGATAGCGCGCACGAACGAACAGGGCACCAAATATCTGGCCGGTTATATTGTGCCGGCAGGCGCCTTCGAAAAAGAGAAAATTCAATCCTGGCTCCGGCAGCTGTTGCCTGACTATATGGTGCCTGCTGTTCTGATGCCATTGGACAAACTTCCGCTGACGGGCAATGGTAAAGTGAACAAACGTGCGCTGCCGGAACCGGACCCGGCGATGATGCCCGCAGCTGCGTATATGCCTCCGCGTAATGCCACCGAGCTGGCGTTGACAGGCATCTGGCAGCAATTGCTGAAAGTTCCGCGGGTAGGCATATACGATAACTTCTTTGAACTGGGCGGACATTCACTGCTGGTAACCCGTGTGGTATCTGCCATACGCCGTGAGCTGGAAGTAGAGATTCCGATACGAGACTTATTCACTTATCCGGTGGTAGCCGCGCTGGCGGACCATATCCGGCGGCAGCAACCAGGAACGGTGCTGCCGGCTGTTACCGCATCACCGCGGGAAGGAAAGCTGCCGCTCTCTTCTGCGCAGGAGAGGCTTTGGTTCATCGACTGGATGGAGGGCAGCGTAGCGTACCACATGCCGATGGTGATGAAACTGGATGGCGAGCTGGATGTGCCGGCACTGGAGAATGCTCTGGCAACCATTGTAGACAGGCATGAAGCGCTGCGTACTGTTTTCCGGGAGGAAGACGGAGCGGTGAGTCAGTATATCCTGCCCGCGGGGGGATGGCAGCTGCAAGTGGTGGACAGGACCACGGAAGCTGACCGGGAGAAGATATTGGAAGAAATGACGCATTGGTGTAACCGGTCATTTAACCTGGCAGCGGATTACATGTTGCGGGTATGCCTGGTACAGCTGGCGCCCCGGGAACATTTCCTCGTAATCTTACAGCATCATATAGCATCTGATGGATGGTCGGTGTCCATATTGCTCAAAGAACTGATATGGCTGTACGAAGCGGCGCACCGGCATCAGGCGCACCGGCTGGAGCCATTGCCTGTGCAATATGCCGATTATGCGTTGTGGCACCGGCAGCATCTGCAGGGGGATGTGCTGGACCAGCAACTGGCTTACTGGAAAGAAAAGCTGGACGATACGGCCACATTACAGCTGCCCACCGATTTCCCGCGCCCTGCCACACAAAGCACCCGCGGCAATACCTTGTATTATGAGGTGGACAGTACGCTGACAGCTGCTATACATCAATTGTGCAGGCAACAGGGAACGACCCTGTTTATGACGATGCTGGCTGCTTTTAAAGTATTGTTATATCGCTATAGCGGGCAGGAAGATATCTGCGTGGGCAGTCCTATCGCCAACCGTACCCAGCAAACCATCGAACCGCTGATTGGGTTCTTCGTCAATACCATCGCACTGCGCAGCAACCTGGCCGGCAATCCGGACTTCCTTTCCCTGCTGCAACAGGTAAAGGCTACTTTGCTGGAGGCCTATCAGTACCAGGACGCGCCGTTCGAAAAAATAGTGGAAGCGGTGGTGAGCGACCGTGATATGAGCCGTACCCCGCTGTTCCAGGTGATGTTTATCTTGCAGAACCTGCCGGAAGTGCCGGATTTACAGCTGGATGACGTACAGGTAACGATGCAGCCGGTAGCTAACAGCACTTCCAAGTTCGACCTGACAGTAGATGTTACTACAACTGGCAGCGGGCTGCGTTTCCGTGTGGAATATTGCAGTGACCTGTATGAGGAGGCTACCATCGCGAGGATGATGGAGCACTACCTGGTACTCCTGCAAGGCATTGTGGAAGCGCCCTCCCGGCGGATAGGGGCATTGCCCATGCTTACGGCCGCGGAAGAACAACAGCTGTTGCATACGTTTAACAATACGGCGAGTATGTATCCTGCCGGCAGGGCGGTGATAGACCTGTTCGAGGCCCAGGTGCAGCAAACACCGGATGCTGTTGCCGTTGTTTTCGGAACAGCACACTATACCTACCGTCAGCTCAATGAACGGGCTAACCGGCTGGCGCATTATCTCCGGGAAAAAGGAGTGGTGGAAAATACGCTGATACCCGTATGCATGGCGCGCTCGCTGGGGATGATCACCGCAATTGTGGGCATCCTGAAAG
The DNA here is from genome assembly GCF_012516375.2 of Chitinophaga oryzae. NCBI lineage: Bacteria > Pseudomonadati > Bacteroidota > Chitinophagia > Chitinophagales > Chitinophagaceae > Chitinophaga > Chitinophaga oryzae. The sequence continues at coordinate 5,537,811 of NZ_CP051204.2, read as the reverse complement.
CCGGCGCCACTTATGTGCCGGTAGATCCCGCTTATCCGGAGGTGCGTATCCGTTATATCCTCACCGATACCCACTTCTCCCTGATGATTACAGATGCACACAGCCAGAAGCTCCTGCCGGCGGATATTGCGGCGGAGCGCATCCTGGTGTTGCCGGCCGATGGGGGAGAAGACGTGCTGTCGGTGCACCCGGCGACAAACCCCGCCAGGTATACTTCTCCGGAAAAACTCACTTACCTCATTTATACTTCCGGCTCCACCGGGCAACCGAAAGGCGTGGAAATGCCTGACAGGGCACTGTTTAACCTGCTCTGCTGGCAACAGCAGCAGATCGATACCCGGACGCCTAAACGGATACTTCAGTTTGCCAGCATCAATTTCGACGTGAGCTTCCAGGAGATATTCTTCACGCTCAGTTTTGGCGGCAGCCTCCACCTGGTGGACGAACAACGCAGGAAAGACATGGCTGTCCTGATGGAACAGATCAACACAGAAAAAATCAATTGCCTCTTCCTGCCTTATGTGGTGTTGAAAAACCTGGTGGAATATGCACAGGAAAGTGGTATCTATCCGCAGTGTCTGCAGGAGGTGATCACCGCCGGCGAACAGCTCAAACTGAGCGATGATCTCCGGCTTTTCCTGGAAAAAGGCAACACACGGCTGCATAACCAGTACGGCCCTACGGAGGCGCATGTGGTGAGCGCTTACACTGTACAGCCTGAAGATTATATACAACGGGTATTGCCGCCTATTGGCAAACCCATTGCCAACACCCGGTTGTACATCCTGGATGCGAACGGTCATCCCTGCCCGGTGGGAGTACCGGGAGAACTGTTTATCGGCGGGGTACAGGTAGCAAAAGGATACCTGCATCTGCCGGAGTTAACAGCAGAACGTTTTATGGCCGATCCGTTTGATATGACCGGGAAAGGACGTTTGTATAAAACCGGCGATATCTGTTGCTGGTTACCCGACGGCAACATCAATTACCTGGGGCGGAAAGACGACCAGGTGAAGATCCGCGGAAACCGTGTGGAAATAGGGGAGGTAGAGAGCGTACTCGGACAATGTGAGCTGGTGGCGCAATGTGTGGTGCTGGTAAAAGAGGACCAATACGGCAATAAACGGCTGGTGGCCTATGTGGTGCCGCAACGGCGCTTCGGGAAAGATGAGCTGCGTACCTGGATGCAGTCCAGGCTGCCGGACTATATGGTCCCCTCGCTTTTCATCACGTTGCCTGAGCTGCCATTGACCAATAACGGTAAGATCAATAAACGCGCGTTGCCGGAAGCGGACCTGAGCGCGCTCGGCGGCGCTACGTACGTGGCTGCACGAAATCTGACGGAACAACAACTGACAGATATCTGGCGCGGTTTATTACAGGTGGAAAAAATCGGTATACACGACAATTTCTTTGAACTGGGCGGCCATTCGTTACTGGCCATGCGCCTGCAGTCTGCCCTGCGTAAACAGATGGAAGCGGAGGTAGCGGTGAAGTCCATCTTTGCGCATCCAACCATCGCACGGTTAGCGGCATTTATCCGGCAGAACGGCGAAGGATGGCTGCTGCCGGCGGTAACACCGCAGCAACGGCCCGAATTGATCCCGCTGTCGTATAGCCAGGAACGTTTATGGTTCATTGATCAGATGGAAGGCAGCGTACAATATCATATGCCGGTGGTATTGCGCATGGAGGGCGCTCCTGATAAAGATGCGCTGGCACAGGCGTTCGGGGACCTGGTGGCCCGCCATGAGGTGCTGCGGTCTGTCATTGTACAGATAGACGGACATTCCGGCCAGCAGGTATTGCCGGCAGGGAAATGGCAGTTGCAATACATCGATCTGGGCGATCGTCCACAGGCGGCAGCGGATTACCGTACCCTCGTGCATACGCTGATAAGAAAGCCTTTTGATCTTACCAAAGATCATATGTTACGGGTGCACCTGATAGCCCTGGATCCCGCTACGCATATCCTGGTGATGAACATGCACCATATTGCTTCCGACGGATGGTCTGTCAGCGTGCTGTTCCGGGAACTGATTACCCTTTACAATGGTTATACTGCCGGAGAAAAGGTGAAATTGCCGGCACTCGAAATACAATATGCAGACTATGCCATCTGGCAACGCAGGTTCATGTCGGATGAAGTGCTGGCGCAACAACTGTTGTACTGGAAGGAAAACCTGAAGGACGTACAGACGCTGCAACTGCCGACAGATAAAAGCAGGCCGGCAGTAAAAGGTAAAAACGGCGCCGTGGAATACCTGCATCTCGACAAGGAACTGACGGACCAGTTGCTGGCCTTGTCGCAACAGGAAGGCGTAACGCTTTTCATGACGCTGCTGGCGGCCCTCAAGGTGTTATTGTACCGTTACAGCGGGCAGGATGACATCTGCGTCGGCAGCCCTATCTCCGGCCGTACGCGCCAGGAGGTGGAAGGACTTGCCGGCTTCTTCATCAATACCCTGGCACTGCGCAGCAACCTCGCTGGTAACCCCGCTTTCCTCTCGCTGCTGCAGCAGGTAAAACAGACTACGCTCAGCGCTTATGAATACCAGGAGGTACCTTTCGAAAAGATCGTGGATGCGGTGGTAACGGAGCGCGATATGAGCCGCAGTCCGTTGTTCCAGGTGATGCTGGTGTTGCAGAACACGCCGGATATCCCGGAGCTGACACTGGGAACGGTACAGTTGTCGGAAGAGCCGCTGGACCATATCTCTGCTGTATTTGACCTTAACTTCTGTCTGAAGGAAACGGAAGAGGGCCTCTCCCTGATCATTCAGTATAGTACGGATCTGTTCTATCGGGATACGGTAGAAAGAATGGGTAAACATTTTGAGCAGTTGCTGCGGTCCATCACCCGTCAGCCTGCTACCCACATCTGTGCGTTATCGTTATTGGATGAAGCGGAAGAACTGCAGTTGCTGGAAGGCTTTAACGGTAAGGCGTTAGCCGTGCCGCAGGATATGTCATTGCCGGGCCTGTTCTCCGCGAAGGCGGCAGCCATACCCGATGCCGTGGCGCTAATGTTTAAGGATATTACACTGACCTATAAGGAGCTGGACGAGCGCTCCAATCAGTTCGCACACTATCTGCGCGACAGAGGCGTGGGCCGGGCCACGCTGGTGCCCCTGTGCATGGAACGTTCGCCGGAGATGATTATCAGTATATACGGCATCATGAAAGCAGGAGGCGCTTATGTTCCCATAGATCCCGAATATCCGGCAGACAGGATACAATATATCCTCACGGATATCGCCGCAGGCATTATCGTCAGCAGCCCGGGCATCTGCGACAGACTGGCGTTTGCCATAGGGGGTATAGAACGGGTGATGGCGACAGACAGCGATTTGTTTGCCGGTTACCCGGTGACGCCGTTGCCTGATAGTCCTGCTCCCAATGACCTGGCTTATGTGATCTTTACTTCCGGTTCCACCGGTAAGCCCAAAGGGGTGCTGATAGAACATGGCGGCGTGGTAAACCTGGTGCATGATCAGCAGGAAGCATTGCAGATCACCACCGGCAGCCGCCTGTTGCAGTTTGCCTCTATCGGCTTCGACGCCTCCTGTATGGAGATATTCATTGCCCTGTCTCATGGCGCGTTATTGGTGCTGCCGCTGAAGGAGGACCTGATGTCTTCTGCCGGATTTGCGACGCTGATCAATAAACGGAAAGTGGAGATCTTATTTTTACCGCCGTCTTATCTGCACAGCATGAGGGAGATGTTAACCAGGGTGAAAACCGTTGTGTCGTGCGGGGAGCCGTTAAACAGGGAGGATGGAAGGTTCCTGCAGGCCAGGGGCGTACGCTTTATTAACGCTTACGGCCCTACGGAAAACAGTATCTGTACCACCGTCTCCCTTGAACCTATCCGGGAAGACGGCGTGGTAGTCATCGGGAAGCCGGTGGCCAATATGCAGGTGTACATCCTGGACGCCCACGGTGGCTTGTGCCCGGTAGGGGTGGCAGGTGAAATCTGTGTGAGTGGCGCCGGGCTGGCCCGTGGTTATCTTAACCGACCGGAACTTACCCGGGAGAAGTTTGTCATGAATTCTTTTACCGGGGACGGCGAAACGAGGATGTACCGTACCGGTGACCTGGGCCGCTGGCTGGCAGACGGAAATATTGAATACCTGGGACGCATCGATGACCAGGTGAAAGTACGCGGATACCGGATTGAACTGGGGGAAATAGAAAATGTGGCAGCAGAATGTGAGCATGTTAAACAAGCGGTGGTGGTCGTAAAAGGAGGAGAACATGATAACAAACTGCTCGTGGCTTATATAGTACCGCGGCAGGAGTTCGATAAAGAAGCTATCGTGGCTTACCTGAAAAGCAAGCTGCCGGAGTTTATGGTGCCGCCGGTGATCGTTCCGATGGAATCATTCCCACTTACGCCTAATGGTAAAATTGACCGGAAAGGTCTGCCGTCGCCGGCCTCCCTGATGGCCCATGAACAGCAGCAGGATGCAGGTCCTGCGAACGAGATTGAAGAGCGGCTGCTGGAAATCTGGAAGGAGGTATTGAACCTGCCTCAGTTAGGCATACACGACAATTTCTTTGCAGCAGGCGGGAACTCTATCACTGCCATCCGGTTGATCGCCAAAATGAAGGTCGATTTCCAGGTTTCTATTAATAACCTCTTCCAGCATCCTACCATTGCCGGTATCTCTAAATACGTGATCTACGAAAAGAATCACTTTAAAAATAAACTGGAGGCATTGATGTCGCGGTTTGATCCGGCACAGGCAGACCAGGAAGCGATGCAGGCGCAGGCAGCGCACATGCAGCAGCTGCTGGAAGAACAGCGGCAGCCATACCTGGAGGAAGTGAAAGCGTGGCAGCAGCTGGATGTCAGCCGGACTACCACCTATCAGCAGATCTTACTGCTGGGGGCTACCGGTTACCTGGGTATTCACCTGTTGCATGACCTGCTGCAGCGAAACGATACACCGGTATGTGTGCTGGTACGCGCAGAAAGTGATGAAGCGGCTTTCAGCCGGTTGTCGGAAAAGTATGCTTTTTACTTTGATCAGCCATTGCCTGAGGACCAGGCAAAGCTGCGGGTATATAAAGGAGATATTGCGTTGCCGCAGCTGGGCATGGATGCCGCCGCGTTTGAGACGCTGATGTATGAGACCGACTGTATCCTGAATACGGCCGCCAATGTCAAACACTATGGTAGTTACAGCGAGTTTGAAGCCGTAAACACCCGACCGGTACAGACGTTACTGGACTACTGCAAAACAGGAAGAACGAAGGTCATCCATCATATCTCCACCACCAGCGTGGCCGGTATGGCCCAAAAGGGAAGCACCGGCTACCTGTACACGGAAGCGGATTTGTTCAAAGGGCAGGAGGTGCCCAACTTCTATGCGAAGAGCAAGCTGGAGGCGGAACGCCTGCTGGATGAAGCGAGAAGGGAAGGGGTGATGGTCAATATCTACCGGGTAGGACATCTGTCATTCCATTCTGCTACCGGTAAGTTCCAGGAGAATATTGACAATAATGCTTTCTACAACCAGATCAAAGGGTTTATTGCCTTCCGGACGATGCCGGAAGAATTCAGCGAGCTGGAGTTGTCTAATATCGACCAGGTGTCTGCGGCGATACTGCAACTTTTCGACAAGCCGGCATTGCTGAACAGGAATTACCATGTCCGTAGTCCACATCTGCTGCCTGCGGCCGATTTCGTGGCTTATCTGAACAGTTATGGCTACGATATGGAGTTGACCAGCATGTATACTTACCTGGAGAGGATGTTGCAATCATATGATACGAAGAAAGACCTGATAGACCGGTTGTTTCTCCAGGCAGACCTGTTTGGCGACGACAGGCAGGACATAGGTCACCCGTACCAGGTATGTTATGAAGCTACCAATGCTGTCCTGAGAAAAATGAAATTCAGATGGGCGCATCCCGACGAAGAAAAAATACACCTGATGATGAAGTATGCCGTGGAAGTAGGCTTCTTTGAGCCTGTGCGTAAAAGAACGGTATCGCTTGAGCGTGACTGACTTTTTTAACGGAAACCTGCATAATGAGAAAAGCCTTCAAGTCTTATGATTTGAAGGCTTTTTTAGCAGCATTGGTAAGATAGTGGCCGGCTCAAATCCCGGCCATCCTTAAAAGATCTTACGCCGTCTGATCTTCTGTTGTGGCTTCTGCCGCATTTTTCTTCACAGACTCAATTCCATTATCCCTGCCCGCGGCGCTGGCGTACATCTGGCTGGTACCGATCACCTGGCCGTTTGTCGCTTTCAGGTTAAAATAATGTTTCTCGTTGGAAGAAGTTTTTTTCTCGAACCGTTCGTCGTGCCGGGAGTTGGTTTTAACTGACTCGATACCGTTCAGGCAACCGGCCTTGGCGTTGTAGCCTTCGCTGGTGAGGATGGTTTCGCCGTTGCCGGCATTCAGTTTAAAACGGAATTCTCCGTTGGCACTCTTCGTAATGACAAATTTTCCCATTAGGTACAGTTTTTATACGGATGAAGATAAGTAAATCATTTTATATATGATACATGACGCAGCGGTCAAACCCTTGCGCCTGCACGCACCACCATCGATTGCATTTTGTTGTCTGCTAAAATCCATACATAAATCGCTTAAATACCACTATAATCTGCCTGATATTCTCCCTATCTTCCGTGCAAATTCAATAGTGAATGGCGCCTGCATTATCGCCCCTTTCCCATGATGATATCTACCTGTTAACAGGGCTGGCACAGGGTGACGCTATGGTCTTTCGCCTGATATATCAATCCTATGAACGGAAGATATATAACATCGCCTTTTTTTATACCGGCTCCGAAGAAGATGCCGAAGACATCGTACAGGACGTGTTTACCTCCCTCTGGCTGCGACGGGAAAAGATTGAACTAAAAGGGTCACTTGAAAACTATATCACCCGCTGTGCAAAATATACTGCCTTTTTTTATCTCAAAATGAGGCAGAAGAAAAAACACGCGACGGAAAACGCTGCCATCCCCCGGCCGCTGGACGGCCCCGAAGAGCATATCCGCTACAAAGATATGCAGGCATATCTTCACAGCCTGCTCCAATCCCTGTCACACAAAACAAGAGAGATATTCTACCTGAGCCGGTATAACGGGCTAAGCTACCCGGAGATAGCCAACAGGATGGACATCTCTGTAAAAACGGTGGAATATCACGTTTCGCTCGCCCTTAGAAAGATAGCTTCGGGGAAATTTTAAATTTTTTTTAATCCGGTTTAGGGTATACAGGGTGTTTTATACACTTATATGCTGACGGCCTTTTCAAGATCAATACTATGGCGCCCATAGACAGAGCTCTGCTGGAGAAATATTTTAACGGTGAATGTACGCCTGAAGAGGAAAGCCTGGTATACCGATGGCTGGATGAGAACGATCTGGACGAGTACCCCGACGTGCATAACGAAAGGAAGCATGACCGGAAACAAAAGAAAGGATGGGAAAAACTATCCAGGCTGGATGAAGGACTCAGGGCTTTGCCTGCTCCGGGAAGCACCGGCGCCTCCCGCGGGAGGTGGTGGATAGCTGCTGCCATGCTGATAGTGTTACTGGGAGGGAGCCTGTTGTATTTTAATTATTTCCACGGTGATGAAAAAGCATACACCACATCCTTTGGCGAGGTCAGGACGTTCCGCCTGGCCGACGGCACTACGGTCACGCTCAACGCCTGTTCGGTCTTAAAGGTCAAACGCGGTTTCGGCCGTAAACACCGCGACGTACAACTGCAGGGTGAAGCGTGTTTCGATATCCATGGCCAACCGGGAAAAGCTTTTACCGTGCATGCCGGAGAACTGGCTGTCACCGCGCTGGGAACGGCTTTTAACGTATCGGCCTTTGCGGAAGATCCGCAGGCCATCGTGTCCCTGGCCAATGGCAAAGTACGGGTAGCAAAAAGGAACACGCCCGGCATAGTGCTGGCGCCGGGAGAGGAAGTGGTATATTCCACGAAGGAAGACCGGCTCAAAAAAGAGAAATTTGATTACAGGAAACGGTTCGCCTGGAAGCAGATGATCATCTGTTTCGACAATGCCAACATCGACGAAGTCCTCACCAAACTGGAAAGATTCTATGGAGTACAATTTGATATCAACCAATTAAAGTCACGCCAATGGCGGCTTACAGGGGAGTACAGCAACCCGGCGCTACAGGAAGTGCTGGAGAGCCTGTCTTTTAACTATGACTTTAAATACAGGATAGAAGCCGGCAAAATCACGCTATCCGAACATTAAATCCAGTTACATATGTAGTCACCGCATTTAAAAAAAATGCCGGTAATCGGGCAAGGACTACCGGCCTGTTAATGTAAAAATGCGTCATCGTGCGGAAAGTGGAGCCTCCGCGCACAGGCGACGTTTGCTTAAACAAAAACACGTTAAAAGTATGAAAAAAAGATCAACCAGGGTACCAGGGAGGATGGCAGGATGTCTGATGATTTACTTCCTCATCGGACTGGCGCCTTCCTCCGGCAGCTATGCCAACGCCCAAATGAACCACGTTATCACGGAAAACTTCCAAAACATCTCTGTAAGAAGATTATTTGCCATTATCAACCAGAAAACGGCGGTCACCTTTGTATTCGACGCCAGCAGCATTAATCCCGATATTGTGGTACACATCAATGCCCGTAGTTTAACTGCCGGCAACATTCTGGACAGCCTCTCGGAGAAACTGAACTGGTCGTTCAAAAAGCTGGGCAATACTATCACCGTGAAAAGCAATCCGCCGAAAGCCCATACGCCGGGCGACGCGCCACGGGCGCCGGGACCGGCCCGGCAAAAAGAGATTGCCACAGATACCTTTCTTATTTCAGGAACGGTAAAAGACTCGCTCGGCACCCCGCTGACAGGCGTGACGGTACAGGTGAAAGACGCTCCCGGCGGCACCGTCACCGACAAAAACGGGCATTACACGATTCCTGCCAATCCAAACGCGGTCCTCGTTTTTTCTTATATCGGGTTTAACCGCCGGGAAACCACTGCCGGCGGCAGCAACCGCCTCGACGTGACGCTCAGCAGCACCGCCAGCGGCCTCAATGAAATAGTAGTGGTCGGATACGGAACGGAAAAAAGAGCGACCCTCACAGGCGCTATCGCCACCGTCGCAGGAAAAGACATCCGCGACCAGCCGGTGGCCAACCTCTCCAACGCGCTGGCAGGGCGGCTGTCCGGCGTGCGCATCACCCAGTCCGGCGGTAAGCCCGGCATGGCCTCCGCCATCACCATCCGCGCTGCCAGCACCTGGAACAACACCGATCCCCTGTACGTTATCGATGGCGTGGTGCGTGATAAATTTGCCTTCGACGCACTGGACCCGAGCGAGGTAGAAAATATCTCCATCTTAAAAGACGGCGCCTCTGCTGCGGTATATGGCTCCCGTGCGTCCAACGGCGTCGTGCTCGTCACCACCCGGCAGGGCAGGGAAGGAAGAACAGCTATTTCCTACAGCGGTTCGGTAGGCGTGGAAAAGCCCATCCATATCCCGGAAGTACAGAACGCCTACCAACAGGCCATTACCATCAACGACGCCCTGCGTATCGACAATATCCCCACCAGCGATGCGCGGTACTATTCACCGGATGAGCTGGAATATTTTAAAACACATAACTGGAACTGGATAGATGAAGCCTGGAAAAATCCCGTTACTACCCGGCATTCACTGTCGGTGAGCGGCGGCTCTCCCAAAGTAAGGTATTTCATGAACGGCACTTACTTCTACGCTACCGGGTCATTTAACAAACTGGACTTCCGCAAGAATACATTACGTGCCAATGTGGAAGCCGATATCACCAGCAACCTCACCGCTTCCCTGAATGTAAGCATGGACGTAAGGAATGATCAGAAGCCCTACTGGCGGTACGACAACGACGGGGATAATATGGAAGACCTCTATAAGGCTTTCCTGTTCCGTTCCCAGTCGGTACCTCCGTATATCAACGGCAAACTGAATGGCACTTACGTAGAATGGTCGCCGCTGGCCATCACCCAGGGACAAACAGGTTACAACAAGAAGAAATTTACCAACTATAATACCATCGCTACCCTGCGTTACAGGATACCGGCCGTACCCGGCCTGGAACTGAAACTGATGTTCAACAAATACTCCCGCACCAATTTCATCAAGCAGTTCAGCCTGCCTTACGAGCTGACTGTCTTTAAACGTACCGGCGAACACAATCACATTGTGACCGATGAACCGGAAGGCGTGAAAGTGCGTAATGACGGCGAATTTCTCTACGAATCCTACGACAACCAGGAGGCTTACCAGCTGGATGGTTATATCTCCTACAACCGCGCCTTTGGTGCGCATAAACTGAGCGCGCTGTTTGTATACGAACAGGCGGAAAGCAATGGCAACAACTTCAACGGCCAGCGGAACAACTTCGTATCACCGGCTATCGATCAGCTGTTTGCCGGCAGCGCCGCCAGCCAGTTCGCCAATGGCAACGGCTGGGAAGACGGCCGCGCGTCCTACATCGGCAGAGTGAATTACAACTACGCAGACAAATACATTCTCGAAGGCGCCTTCCGGTACGATGGCTCTGTAAAGTTCGCGCCGGCCAAACGGTGGGGCTTCTTCCCGTCATTCTCGGCTGTATGGCGTATTTCAGAGGAGCCTTTCTTTAAGGACAACGTCACCTTTGTCAACGACCTCAAATTAAGAAGCACCATCGCTTTAATCGGTAACGACGCCGTTGGCGGCTGGCAATGGATGCAACGCTACAATGTGGCCAACGGCGCTGTTTTCAGCGGTATCACCAGCGGTATTGCACCCGGCTCCCTGGTGAACCCCGACATCACCTGGGAGAAGTCCGTTTCCTGGAACGGCGGCCTGGATGCCTACCTGCTGCAGGGCAAACTGAATTTTTCGGCAGACGTGTTCCGCACGCATACCTATGACATCCTCGGCGCCAGGCAACAAAGCGTGCCTTCCACTTTCGGCGCCACGCTTCCCGCAGAAAATTACGGCGTGATCAACGCCAAAGGCTTTGAGCTGTCGGCGCGGTATAACGCGTCCATTAATAAGGAGTTCAACTACTATGTGTCCGCCAATTTCGGATACGCCACCAACGAGGTGAAGGTACAGGACCAGCCTGCCAACCAGCGCGCCTATAAATCCGTGATCGGCTACAATATGAACCGCATCTGGGGATATGAAGCCACCAGCATTCTCCGCACGCAGGCTGACGTCGACGCCCTGCCCGCCGGTTATACCATCTTCGGACAGAAACCGGAGCCGGGCATGCTCAATTACCGTGATATCCGCGGAGCGGTAGACGATAAACCAGACGGTAAAATTGATGACAACGATGCGCAATACATCGCCGGCTACAGCAATCCTCCTGTTAACTACGGCATCGCTTTCGGGGGCACCTGGAAAGGAATAGGGCTGGACCTGCTCTTCCAGGGGCTGGCGGGCAGTAAAACCATGATCGATGTGCGCGGTGTGCAGGCCAGAACAGAGGAGACCAATTTTGCGTACTGGAACGATCACTGGACACCTGAAAATCCCAATGCCGCCTACCCGCGGGTGGCCAGGAACGCTGCCGGCGATGCCTCCACCTTCTGGCTGCGTAACGGCTCATTCTTACGGCTGAAAAATGTGAACCTCTCCTACGACCTGCCCCGGCCGCTGATGAAAAAATACGGCCTTGCCGGCGTGCGCCTTTTCTTCTCCGGTACCAACCTGTTGCTGCTGGAGGATCATGTGAAGGTCAGGGACCCGGAGGCCGCAAGCCTGCGTGCCTATCCGCTGATGAAGAACTACACCTTCGGCCTGAACATTACCTTATAACGTGAAAAGAAAACAGTTATGAAATTCGGATATACTACTATACGCGCGCTGCTTGTAATGGTCTGCTTTACCGGTTGCAGTAAGGTGTTGGACAAAAAAGACCTGGGTGCTGTCAACGAATCGGATATATGGAAAGATAATAAGCTGGCCACTGCTTATGTCAATAAATTATATGAAGATAACCTTCCCGGCTGGAACACTTCCGATGCCGGAACGTCTGATGAAGCACCGGGCGGAGATGCCGTAATGTACGGTCAGCTGACGATCAACTCTTTCGATGTGTGGCCTTACAACAACATCAGGAACATCAACATCCTCCTGAAAAATATCGACGGCGGGACCCTGCCTGCCGCCACCAGGGACCTGTTAAAAGGACAGGCTTTCTTTTTCAGGGCATGGCGTTATTTCCAGATGGTGAGACTATACGGAGGGGTGCCGCTCCTCCTGGAACCGCAGCAGGTGACAGACAACCTGATGGTAGCGAGAACGAAAACATCGGCCTGTATTGACCAGATGGTGGCCGACCTGGACAATGCCGCGAAAGTGCTGCCGCCGTCGTGGACCGGCAACGACATCGGCAGGATCACCAAAGGGGCCGCGCTGGCATTAAAAGGAAGGATACTGCTGTATTATGCCAGCCCGCAGTTTAACCCGGCCGGCGATGCGGCAAGATGGCAAAAGGCCTATGAGGCGAACAAAACGGCCAGAGAAATGTTGGAAGCCGCAGGAGCGGGGCTGTATGATAAGTTCGCCAACATATGGATGGATGAGATGAATAAAGAAGTCGTTTTTGTAAACAGGTATTCCTACCCCGACAAGGTGAATGACTGGAACGCCGCCACCCGCCCGCTGAGCGAAGCACAGAATAACACCGGAGCCAATCATCCTACGCTGGAAATGGTGAATGCTTTTCCCATGAAGAACGGCCTGCCCGTCACCGATCCGGCTGCCGGCTATGACGCGGTACATTACTGGCGAAACAGGGATCCCCGCTTTGCCGCCACCATCGCCTATAACGGTTGCCCCTGGGAGCTGAGCGGAAAGGCAGGAAGACGGCAGTGGAACTATGTGGGCGCTGAAACGCAGTTCCTCACGGAAACAGGGTTTTATTGCAGGAAAGCAGTGGATGTCAGTTATTCAAAGTTCTTCACCTATAACAGCAGTACGGACTGGGTGGAAATACGTTTCGCCGAGGTGCTGATGAACCTCGCGGAATGTGCCAACGAAACAGGTAAAACCACCGAAGCGTATGAAATACTTAAACTCATCCGGAAACGTGCCGGCATAGACGCCGGTGGCGATAACCTGTACGGGCTGAAGAACGGCATGACGACGGTTTCCATGCGGGAAGCCATCCGGCTGGAAAGGAAAATAGAGTTCGCCTATGAAGGAAAACGCTATTGGGACCTGAGAAGGTGGAAATTGTTTGAACAGGAACTGAACGGGAAAGTAAGACACGGCCTTGTGATCAGCCTGCTGATACCACAGAGCGAGTTCGATAAAATAAGAGATACGGTTAACCTCGACGGGAACTACAGCCGGTATTTCAAAGACTCGCTGGTAGCGGTGGACAAGGTGTTTAAAGTTGACTTTAAGCCCAACTACTACTTTTATCCCATCAACACCAAACACCTGGAGTTGAATGGCAATCTTAAACAAACAAACGGGTGGGATGGAGGTGCTTTTGATCCCCTGCAATAATTTTATGAAAATGAGATGGTATTTTTTTCTGGTCTGTATGCTCTCCGGCCTTTTTACGCAGGCGCAGTCCGTGCCCTTACAGTGGGAAGCCGTAGCGCCGGGCGTCTGGAAAGCAACTGTAGGACAGCCCGATAAGGTGGATTTACTGGCAACAGCAGGCGGCAGTCCCCGGAAAGAGGCGTTGCAAAAACTGGGAGAGGCGCCGTTCCCGCTTCCCCAGGCGGATTGCAGCGCCGAAATAAAAGAGGGGAAGGTGTACCTGCGTTTTCCCTTACAGGAAGAAGAACAGCTGTTTGGTCTGGGGCTGCAATTCAAAACGGTGAACCGCAGAGGGCAAATACTGGACCTGCATATGGACCACTACCAGGGCCGGGACGACGGCCGTTCCCATGCGCCTGTGCCTTTCTATGTTTCAACCAACGGCTATGGCGTGCTGGTCAACAGCGCCCGGTACATCACCGTGTACGCCGGTACCGCCGTGCGGGTAAACACCCAGCATCCTCCAAAGGTGTATGACCGGAATACCGACCCGGACTGGAGCGCGCAGCCTTACTCCGACGCCGTAGAGATGCTGGTGCCGGCAGCAGGTACGGAGATATATGTATTTGCCGGTAAAAATGCCATGGAAGCAGTGCAACGTTATAACCTCTTCAACGGCGGGGGGACGCTGCCTCCCAAGTGGGGACTGGGTTTTACGCATCGCATGCCTACGCTTTCCACAGCGGAACAGGTGAAAGCAGAAGCCGCGGCATTCAGCGAACATGGTTTTCCGTTGGATTTCATCGGGCTGGAGCCCGGCTGGCAAACAAAAGCCTATCCCTGTACTTTTGAATGGGACCAGTCAAGGTTCCCCGATCCCGCAGGCTTTGTAAAAGAAATGCAGGCCAAAGGCATCCGGCTCAACTTATGGCTGAACCCTTACTTGTCGCCGGCTTCCTCTTTGTATAACACAGCGAAGCCGTTGTCCGGTTCACATACCGTATGGAACGGACTGGTACCGGATTTTACGTTGCCGCAGGCGCAGCAGTTGTATAAAAATCTCTTCAAAACGCAACATGTGGATATCGGCGTTTCCGGATACAAAATAGATGAAGTGGACGGTGTAGACAGCTGGCTGTGGCCGGATGTAGCCACCTTTCCGTCGGGAACGACCGCAGAACAAATGCGGCAGGTATACGGAGTGATGATGCAACGCCTCACCACCGAATGGTTCAGGGAGAAGGGCGTGCGCACCTATGGGCTGGTGCGCGCCTCCAACGCCGGGGCATCTTCTTTTCCCTATGTGATCTACAACGATTATTACAACCACCGGGATTTTATTACGGCATTGTGTAACAGCAGTTTTATCGGCGTCCTCTGGACACCGGAGGTAAGGGCTTCCAAAACCGCGGAGGAATGGCTGCGGCGTATGCAGTCCGCCTGCTTTTCGCCCATGGCCATGCTCAACGCCTGGGCAGACGGTACCAGGCCCTGGAGTTTCCCGGAAGTGGAACAACAGGTAAAGGACGTGGCATTGTTGAGGATGCAGCTGTTCCCGTATCTCTATACTGTTTTCTCCCAGTATTACCTGGAAGGTAAACCGCCTGTGAGGGCGATGAACCTCGTAGAGGGCTTCTCGTTCCGGCATCAATCTGAAAAAACAGCGCTGGATGCTACCGATAACCCTTACAGGATGGCCCTCCGGGAAGATGTGAAAGACCAGTTCATGCTGGGCGATGATCTGTTGGTAGCGCCGATGTTTACCGGGCAAACCACCCGTAAGGTGATACTGCCGCAAGGTAAGTGGTACGACTTCTACACCGGTGAATATGCTGGCAACGGCAACATCATCGAAGCAACGCCGGGACTGGATAAAATACCACTGTACGTGAGAGACGGCGGCATTATTCCGATGATACCGCCGGTAACCCATACACCGGCGCCTGACGAGCAGCTTCCGCTGGAAGTACGCCACTATGGCGAGGCCGAAAGCACATCACTGCTGTACGACGATGACGGGCAATCCTACGGTTACCAGCAAGGAAAGTATGTACAATACCGGCTTTCCGCGAAAAAGGATAAACGTCAGCAGTGGCAGGGACAGGTGGTGATCGACAACAAGCAGGGATTAAAAGTAGTTTACAAGGATATTAAATGGCGGTTTATGAAGCCCCAAAACGCCGGAAGGTAATTCCTACGGTCTGGAAACTGTCAAAGGCATCCCTGTGCAATACGTTGCACAGGGATGCTGTGCTTTGGGGCTTGAGCCAGGTTGAGCCATCCGGGTAAGTCCGGAAATATTAATAAAGGAGATGTTAGGAAACCAAATAATTTTACTAAATTACAACACTCAAAGTAACTATCCGGACGCTTAACCATTTTTTATTTCACCCTCAAATACCATCACTATGGAATCCAAAACTTCCCAAACAACCGCCCAATCCAACAACGGTGGGCAACCCGCAGATGCAAAAGTAGCCGTACAACTTTGCTCCCTGGCGCTTGATGTGAATGTTGTTAAAGACATGAGTACCCTCATGCCCGGCTGGCAGGTAGTCTGGAACGGAAAACCGACTATCGACGACAACTACGCATATATTGCGTTTAATGCTTCCGAAAAAAAGTATGCCCTGGTCATCCGCGGGTCCGTTTTCGACGGGTTTAAAAGCTGGGATACCTTCGCAAACTGGATACTGGAAGACCTGAATGCGATTGTGATGTTAAGCTGGCCTTATGCCCCCACTACCCAAAAGCCCCTGATTGCCGCAGGAGCTTATATTGCCTTCACCAACCTGCTTTTCATGGAAGATTCGCTGGGGTCTGGCAAATGCATTGGCGAGTATCTCTTAACCCATGCGATCGAAGCCGGCAATAGCCTGATCATTGCAGGACATAGCCTTGGCGGAAATATAGCCAACGTATTTGCCTCCTATTTTGTACAAATGCTGTTAGACAGGAACCTTTCCACTTCCAATGTTTCTCTGTTTACTTTTGCCGCGCCTGCTTCCGGAAATGCCGATTTCGCGCTCGACCTGGATAACAAGCTGTCAACAGCATGGCACTACGAGAATCAGAATGACATGGTTCCCAAGTTTCCTGTATTTACCGGGCTTGTTTATACCAGCAATACGTTTGCGCCTAAAACACCGGATGCAAATAAGATTACGGTTGCCTTTAATCCCAAAACCATTACCCTCAACGGACCGAATCTTACACTGCATGATGCCTATATGGCCATTGCGGGTATATTCGCGAAGAATGGCTACGTACAGCCAATAAAGAACAACTACATTGTCTTCCCGACTGACCTGAATCCTGATCTTACCGAGAACAGTATCACAGACTGGCTTGGCCAGGTACTTCCTCAGCATGGCCTTGATTACTATGCGGCTTTCCTGGGCGTAAAGCTGCCGGTGCCACCGGTTAAGCAAAAAGTAGCAGCCGCACTTGCTTAGACAGGTCCCGGAAAAGTATCGAAATAAAAGCGAGGTTGTCTTCGGGTAATTTTATTACCTGGAGATGACCTCGTTTTATGAATACGCAAAATTCGCCTGCTGTATACGGATTTATAGCGGAATTAAAATGTGCTTAAAAATCTATTAAAATCCGCTTAAACGGATTTATAAAATAGTTCGGACTGCTGCTATTTAATTACCTTGGAAAAACATTTCCTGTTTTTAAAATATTTTTTTTCAATAGGAATAAAGCTGTAATATTGACAAACAGACACGATAGAAAACCCGATCGCAGAGCCATAATCTTTAAGCAAATCTGAATAACCCGCATTTTCAACCTGACATATTGGAAACAACTGCTGAACGTGCATATGAGAATAATCACGATGGTGATGGTGTTATTCACAGGTGAGTAACCAAAGCTCGCCGGTCTTCTTATTACGAGTACATTAAAACGTTAGCTGTGAAATACAGCTATAGGGACCCTGTTTTTTCATGCAAACACGATAGCAAATCTAAAATCCAAAACCCAAAATCTTAACCGATGAAAAATCAAGCATTCTTTTTACTGATCTGCCTGCTGGCGGGTTCGATCTTCACTTCATGCCAGAAAGACAATAAACAAAGCAGTACTGAAAAACCCGATGTCTCCAATGAGGTGCTGGCACAGATCAAAGCGAAAGGTTTTAGTACCAGGAACGTACATGCTGTAAAAGGCGGCTACCTCGTAGAAGGAGATATTTTCCTGAGCACAAAAGACCTCAGTAAGAAAACCCCCATCAATAAAGTAAGAGTTGCCAAAACAGAACAGTATTCCACCAATAACCTGGTAGTCAGCCTGCCGCGCGTGATCACCGTGAAGGTCACCGGTTTAGGCACCGCCTTTGTACAAGGCACCGATCTGGCCATCCAGCGTTACAACGCGTTAAACCTGAGCCTCCGGTTTCAGCGTGTTACCAGCGGTAGCGCAGATATCACCATCCAGGGTTTCTATGAAGGGCCTGTTGGTGGTTATATTACTTTGGGGTCATCCGGTTTCCCTACCGATGCCGGCGATCCTTTTGACCTTATAGAGATGAACACCCACCCGTATGCCTACGGCAGCAACCCGAACGTACAGTACGTAGGCTCTGTGATCCAGCATGAAATAGGACACTGCATCGGCATGCGCCATACGGACTATATGGACCGTTCCTACAGCTGCGGCGGCGACCCGATAGACGAAGGCGATGGCGGGGTAGGCGCTGTATACCTGCCGGGCACTCCCAGCTATCCGGATGCCAACTCCTGGATGCTGTCCTGCTCCAACGGTGGTAACCGTACCTTTAATGCCAATGATATCATTGCATTAAATTACCTGTATCATTAATCCGTCGATCAACTACCATGCATGAAAAAAGGAAAGGTTACACCACGGCTATCGTGTGGTGTAACCTTTTTAGTTCCCCTGTATCCTATACGCCAGGGGTTCAATATTCATCAGCCTAGGCGCTCCTGTTGCCAAACAACGTGGCAAAACAGGTGTTCAGTGCATTGTTTAACAGGTTAACGGGAATTATATGAGCGGACTGGTCTTTTAATATTTTCTATACGCGTAATTGTACCGCGATATTGTCTAATTACGATGCTTTTTTGATCGTCCGGGTACACATCTGCATTGTTTCTTTACTTTTAGACAGATCTCTTTTTTTACACAATTCCTCGTTTAGTATGATGTCCTCAAACACAATGCCCGTTTGCAGTACGCTGCTTTTAGAACAGGTGGCTGGTGGTAACGAGCATGCCTTCCGCCAGCTGTTTGATACCTTTGCCGACAGGATCTACGGTGTTGCCTACACCTACACAAAATCTCCCCATCTGTCTGAAGAAATAGTACAGGACGTATTTGTGAAGATATGGCTTAAAAGAGCTTCACTGCCTGCGTTGAAGAGCATCGCAGACTATATCTTTATTATCTCCCGGAACCGGATCATCAATGAGCTGCGGCGCCTCAAAACGGAAAAAAAATATCTTCAGCAACTTTTTTCAGCAGAAACCGAGAATCTCCGTTCGCCGGAAAGCGAATATGTGCTTAAAGAATCCCGCAGCCTTGTTTTACATGCCATCGATAGCCTGCCGCCCCGGCAGCGGGAAGTATATCAGCTCAACCAGCTACAGGGCATGCGGTTGGGTGAAGTGGCCATACAACTGGGACTGTCCAGGAATACCGTTAGAAACCACCTGTCCAGGGCGGTACAATCCGTTCGGGAATACCTCCATGACCATGCCGATGAACAAACCTTGCTTTTTGTGATAATATTTCTCGCCTTACAGTAATCTCCCCACTGGTACATTTTTTTTTGTCGCGTGTCTTTATATACTGAATCAGCTACAACAGTACTGGTCACCACAACATATGCATCAATTTCAGCGTAAAGCAAGGAGATGGCTAAAGGCCAGGCTGCCTGGTAGTTTGCCGTCTGCTCATGACGACATGCTGCATACAGAGATAGAGGGGCACCTGTCATCCGGCGTTTTTGACAACCTCAGTTCCCCGTCGGGCCGCGAGGCAATGTACCGGCGTATCACGGAACGGGTGAAGCAGCAGGAGCAGCGCAGTGCGGCTCTTCACAAATGGTGGAGGGCGGCGGCAGCCATCCTGCTTCCCATCATGTTAGCGGGAGGGTGGTGGTACGATGGCTACCAGGAAAAGCCGGTGCAACACGCTGCTGCCGGCCTGAAAAAAAATAAGGTGCTCCTTACGTTGTCAGACGGCGCCAGTATAGAACTGGACAGCTCCGGGAAGGGCGTTGTTACCCTGCAGGGAAACACCGTGAGCATGAAACAGGGCAATGGTAACCTGGTGTACAACGCGCTGGTAAACGAAAGCAATAAAATGCCCTGGCATAAAATAACCACCCCCAAAGGGGAAACATTCCTGCTTACACTGCCGGACGGCAGCACGGCGCTGTTGAATGCGGAATCTTCCATCCGTTTTCCGGTGGCCTTCCCAAAAGAGGGCAGGCAGGTGGAAGTAACCGGGGAAGTGTATTTTGAGATACAAAAGGACAGGACGCCTTTCCGCGTAAAAGCACCGGAATCGGAGATCAGCGTTCTCGGTACAAAATTTAACGTAAACGGTTATACGGATAATAATGGGCTGCGCGTCACCTTGCTGGAAGGAGCGGTAAAAGTGGCCGCCCGGGCGGACAGCGTGCTGTTGCGCCCCGGCCAGCAGGCAGTCCTGACAGCCGGAAAGGCTACCGTCAGCCGCCAGGCAGACCTGGAAGAGGTGATGGCATGGAAAGACGGAAACTTTGTTTTCAACAGCCTTACTCTGCCTGAAATTATGCGCCAGGTCTGCCGTTGGTATGATGTGGAAGTCTCCTATGAAGGCCCGGTAAGCGCCAAACGTTTTACAGGAATTATCAACCGAAATGAAAGTATAACAGAAATCCTGGACTTTATGCAGGCAGCCGGCGTCAGGTATAAGCTAAACGATCGGAAAATAGTCGTAATACAATAATCAATATCACCAAAATCCACCCTTACCGGTGCTCCGTGTGTCAGCCGGAGTGACCGTATGCGGGCCAACCATCCGGATCGTCAGCCGGATGCGGAATTATATGCGCTAAACCGCGATTCTTTTACCCTAAGCAACTCAAAAAAATGAGTTGATGAAAAACGTATGTATGAACCTAAGAGGACATTTCCTTACCCATCCACGATGTAAAACATTTACCAGGCATTTGTTGCGGATGAAGTTTGCCGCTTTCAGCCTGCTCTGTTTTTGTATGCAGACCAGCGCCACGGGCTTTAGCCAGACCATTACGCTGTCGGAGAAAAATGTGTCGCTGAAGACAGTGTTGAAGGAGATCAACCGGCAAACGGGGTACCGTTTTTTTTATGAGGATGCCCTGCTGAACAACGCCGGCGGTATCAGCGTTGACTTGCGTAATACCCCACTGGCAGATGCGCTGAAAGCCTGTCTAAAAGACCTGCCGTTGACCTATGCCATCTCGAAAAACAGAATTATGATTACGGCAACGGCATCGGAAGGAAGGGATTCGACAGCGGCCACCGCTCGGCTGGCGGTCGATGTGACCGGTATGGTAGTAGGGGAAGATGGTACACCGCTGCCGGGTGCGACCGTAAAACTGAAAGGCACTTCCAAAGGCGTGACGACGGATGCTATCGGTCATTTTTCTATCCAGGTGCCGCGCGCCGGTGTGGTGCTCACGGTGTCATTTATCGGGTATGAACCGCTGGAGGTCATCGTGCAGGCTGCCGGGCCTATGCGGATCGTGCTTAAACGTCAGCAGTCGAAAGTAGAAGAGGTGGTAGTGGTAGCCCACGGGAAACAAAAAAAGACAGAAGTGGTAGGTGCAGTGACGTCCATTAAACCTGCCGAACTGAAGATCCCGAGCAGCAACCTGACGAATGCGCTGGCGGGTAAGCTGGCCGGCGTGATCGCCTTTCAGCGCAGTGGTGAACCCGGTTTCGATAACGCGGATTTTTTTGTAAGGGGCGTTACCACCTTTGGCTACCGGAAGTCACCCCTGATCCTCATCGATAATATTCAGGCGTCCACAACAGACCTGGCGCGCCTGCAGGTGGATGACATCGCGAGCTTTTCCATTATGAAAGACGCTACGGCTACCGCGTTGTACGGCTCCAAAGGCGCCAACGGCGTTATCCTCATCACCACCAAAGAAGGAAAGGAAGGCAGCGCCAATCTGTCCTTCCGGGCGGAAACTTCCATGTCCCGCTCCACCCGGAACGTGCAGCTGGCAGATCCGGTCACCTATATGGAGCTGGCCAATGAAGCTGTGCTGACCAGAAACCCGCTGGGCGGCCTCCTGTATTCTAAAGATAAGATAGAGAACACCCGCAATGGTATCGACCCTGTGGTATTTCCTGCTACTGACTGGCAACAGATGCTGTTGCGCAACGCTGCGATCAACCAGCGTTACAACCTGTCCGTAAACGGTGGCGGAAAAATAGCCCGGTACTATGTTTCAGGCGCTATGAATATGGACAACGGGATATTAAAAACAGATCGGAAAAGCAATTTTAACAGCAATTCCAAACTAAAATCGTATTCCATCCGAAGTAATGTTAACGTCAATCTGACGCCGTCTACGGAAATGATCGTACGTATCTCCGGCAGTTTCGATGATTATTCCGGCCCCATCAAAGGAGGAGAGGAGATCTATAAGCAGATCATGCAGTCCAACCCGGTACTGTTCCCGGCCTACTACGAACCTACGGAGGAAACAAAATATGTGCGGCACATCATGTTTGGCAACGCTGCGGACGGTAAGTACAATAACCCGTATGCCGATCTGCAGAAAGGGTACAGGCAGTTCAACAGGTCTGCCATCAATGCGCAGCTGGCGTTGAACCAAAAGCTGTCTTTTATTACCGAAGGGCTGTCGGTCCGCGGCTTGCTCAACATACAGCGCAACGCTTATTTCTCTGTGTCACGTGCCTATAGTCCGTTCTTTTACGTTGCCTACAACTATGACTATGTGAGCAAAGGGTATTCGCTGAAAGCTATTAACCAGGAAGCCGGACAATCGGAAGCTCCTGCCGGTACTGAATATCTCAATTACACGGAGGGCGACAAAACGTTGTCGTCTGATTTTTACGGCGAGCTGGCCGTTGACTACCGCAGGACCTTTAACAAGGTGCATGGTCTCAGCGGAACGCTGGTGGGCATCGCCAAGAACAGCCTGACAGGCAACGCCGGCAGCCTTCAGAATTCCCTTCCCTTCAGGAACCTGGGATTGTCCGGACGCGCTACCTACCTGTATGACAACAGGTACGCCGTCGAGTTTAACTTCGGCTACAACGGCTCGGAGCGGTTCTACAAGACGCATCGTTTTGGCTTCTTCCCATCTGCCGGTATCGCCTATACCGTGTCTAACGAAGCGTATTGGGAGCGGTGGAAGCGGGTGGTCAGCAAGCTGAAGTTAAGGGCCACTTACGGCCTGGTAGGCAACGATGCCATCGGCAGCCCGGACGACCGGTTCTTCTACCTGTCCAACGTGGACATGAACAGCAGCAAAAGAGGGATGTCATTTGGAACGCTGAAAAACTACAACCTTAGCGGTGTTGATATCTCGCGGTATGCCAACTTCGATATTACCTGGGAAAAAGCCGCGAAAACCAACGTCGGCT
Organism: Chitinophaga oryzae; assembly: GCF_012516375.2. Taxonomy (NCBI): domain Bacteria; kingdom Pseudomonadati; phylum Bacteroidota; class Chitinophagia; order Chitinophagales; family Chitinophagaceae; genus Chitinophaga; species Chitinophaga oryzae. The sequence goes on along the minus strand of NZ_CP051204.2, from coordinate 5,514,710 downwards.
TTGAAGCCTCTTTCTTCGACCGGTTGAACCTGGAGGTAGATGTATATACCGAAAAACGGTCCAACATCCTGATGCCCCGTTCTTCTATCCCTACTACTATGGGCCTGTCGGCCGGTCTGAGCGCCAACGTTGGTAAAGCTTCCGCGCGTGGCGTGGACCTGGCGATGGACTATACGCACCAGATCACCCATCAATGGTGGGCCAAGGCGATGGCCAATTTCACCTATGCCACCAGCCGGTTTGAGGTATATGAAGAACCGGCGTACCCGGAAAAAAATAAATCGCACCTGGGGCATTCCCTGTCGCAACAGTGGGGATATATAGCGGAAAGACTGTTTGTGGACGACCTGGATGCGAAGAACTCCCCCAAACAAAGTTTCGGCGTATATGGCGGCGGTGACATCAAATACCGCGATGTGAACGGCGACGGCCAGATCACGGAGATGGATATGTGTCCCATAGGTTTCCCCACCACCCCGGAAATCGTATATGGCTTCGGGTTGTCCTCTGGCTATGACCGTTTTGATTTTAATATTTTCTTTCAGGGTCTGGCACGCGAGTCGTTCTGGATCGATGCCGAGGCCACATCCCCGTTTATCAAAGACCAGCGTCAGCTGCTGAAAGTATGGGCCGACAATCACTGGAGCGAAGATAACCAGAACATCTACGCGCTGTGGCCCAGGTTGAGCACCAGCGCTATTGATAACAATAACCAGCCCAGTACCTGGTTTATGCGCAACGGTGCATTGCTGCGTATCAAGTCGGTAGAAATCGGGTATACGCTGCCCGCCACGCTGATGAAGAGACTGCGGCTGGCCAATGCCAGGCTTTACCTGAACGGCACCAACCTGTTTACATTCAGCAAGTTTAACCTGTGGGACGTGGAAATGGGCGGTAACGGCCTGGGATATCCCATTCAACGGATATTTAACGCAGGCGTGACCTGTTCATTTAAATAACTAACAGCGAAAAAAAAATGAGTATGAAGATCATTAAGATAATACTGCTGGGAATGGTGATCACCTGTAGCAGCGCCTGCTCGAAATTCCTGGATATCATACCGGACAATGTGCCCACAGTAGACCAGGCATTCCAGATGCGAGCCACCGCCAAAAAATATTTGTTTACCTGCTATTCCTACCTGCCGCCGTTAGGTAGTGTCAGCGATAATTATACTTTCCTGGGATCACGCGAGATAGCATCACCATATCCGGGTTCGCAGGCGCCGGGCATACCGGATGCCATCATGCAGCTCTGTTACGACTACCAGAATATCGTAAAGCCAATTGCCAACTATTGGGACGGCGATAACGGCGGGGTGGCCATGTTCACCGCCATGCGCACCTGTAATATCTTCCTGGAAAATATTGGCAAAGTGCCGGATATACAGGAGGCGGAAAGAAAAAGATGGATAGCGGAAGTGAAAGTGCTGAAGGCGTATTACCATTTCCTGATGCTACGGATGTATGGCCCGGTTCCCATCATGAAAAACAATATCCCTGTCTCCGCTGATGTAGAAGCCGTAAAGGTAAAACGAGATCCTGTAGATGAAGTGGCGGCCTATATTGTACAGCTGACAGATGAAGCCGTTCCGGATTTACCTTCCGTCATTAATAACCAGCGGGAGGAACTGGGACGGATCACAGTACCCATAGCGCTGGCAGTCAAGGCGTATGCCCTGGTGCTGAATGCGAGTCCGCTTTTCAATGGAAATGCCGACTATGCAGGACTACAGAATAAAGACGGCCAGGTTTTGGTGAACACCACGTTCGATAAATCGAAATGGCAGAAGGCGGTCCTGGCCTGTCATGATGCTATCGTAGCAGCCAATAACGCCGGCTTTCAGCTGTATTATTTCCAAAAGCCTTTCGATCTGAATAACATCAGCGATACTACGAAGAAATGTATGGACATCCGGTGTGCTGTCACAGAAGACTGGAACCAGGAGTGTATCTGGGGCTTCGCACACTCCACCACAACGGAGCTTCAGCGGGAATGCGCTCCCCGGAACGACGTGTATTCCTATACCTATGCCTTGTGGGCGGCGAACATGAACGCCTGTGAAATATTTTATACGGCGAACGGCGTACCTATTGAAGAAGACATTCACTGGGACTACGCCAACAGATATACGAAGCTGGTGACGGTGCCAGCCACGATGCGGAGTATTTTAAAGCCGAACTACACCACGTCGTATTTCAATATGAACAGGGAGTACCGTTTTTATGCAGACCTGGCCTTTGACGGCTCTTCTTATTTTATCAAACAAAGACCTAATGAAGACAACCTGTTGTACATAAATACCATGTGGGGCTCTTCTTCCGCCAACTCTCTGTCAAGGTATTCGTTTACCGGCTACTGGCCCAAAAAGCTGGTCAGCTGGAAAACCTCCGGCGACGGCGGTTCCTATACCGCGGATGCCTACCTGTGGCCGGCTATTCGTTTGAGTGCGCTGTACCTGATGTACGCAGAGGCGCTCAATGAATCAGAAGGGCCATCAGCCAGGGCGTACCAATACATTGATGAGGTCCGTCGCCGCGCCGGCCTGGATGGAGTGGTACAGTCATGGGCGGCACACTCACGGAACGCGGCCAAGCCTTCTACCGTAGAAGGACTGAGAAGCATCATTCAGCAGGAAACAATGATTGAGTTCATTTTCGAAGGAGAGAACTACTGGAATATGCGCCGGTGGAAACGGTTGGACCTGATGAACAGGCCCATCACAGGATGGGATGTGATGCAGCGTACGCCCGCTGCCTTTTACAAAGTAAGGTCCATCTATCAGCCACGCAATACCTATAAGGATTTCCTGGCGCCTATCCGGCAATACAATCTTTATGTGAACGGTAACCTGGTGCAGAACCCGCTGTGGTAAAGTGCGGAAGGGGATCGGCAACAGCTCTGTTATCTGTCAAAATAGAAAAAAATGAAAAAACACTTATTGTTAAATATACTGACGCTGGCAATGATAGTCGCTCATTCCTGCCAGAAACAAACAGGCACCAATATGGAGCCGATTTATAAAAGTGACAGAAAGCCTCCGGTGGTCACGCATGTGCGGGTAAATAATTTCCCGGGCGGCGCTTTCATTGTATATGATATCCCGGCAGACCCGGAAATACTGTATGTGCAGGCGGATTTTAAGATCAACCCAAAAACAGGGCAACAGGTAAAAGCATCGTACTATACAGATACTTTAAAGGTCATGGGCTTTGAAAAGGCGGGCGAGTATAAAGTGACGCTATATGCCGTGAGCCGCAGCGAAATAAAATCAGACCCTGTTGAAGTGACGGTCCATCCGCAAACACCCCCTTATCTGGACGTGAAGTCTTCCCTGCAGATCGTGGGTGATTTCGGCGGGGCCAATATCTCCTTCCGGAATGTTACCGGCAGCGACATCGCCGTGGTGGCGCTGGTAGATACGATCGGCAAGGCGGAATACATCTATACGAATTACACGAAGGATACCTCCGGCAATTTCTCGGTGAGAGGCTTCTCCGCAAAGGAGCGGAAATTCGGCGCTTTCGTGCGGGACCGGTGGGGAAACGTATCGGACACTGTTTGGACGAAAGTGAACTCGATGACGGAAACCGAGCTTGATCGTACCAGGATGAAAGCGTTGGTGTTGCCGGGTGATCAGACGGCATGCTGCGGTACAGATCTTAATGTGCCGCTCACCAATCCGTACAAATCGGGCGACTACGCCTTTTACGGTGTCTCTGGTCCGAATGATTCCGTTCCTGCGCGGGTGACCATCGATTTCGGCCGCCCCGTGGTACTCAGCCGCTTCAGATACTGGATGCGGCAAAACGGAGGAGCGGAGTTCAGGAACGGTACCCTGCGTTTCTTTAAAGTGTATGGCAGCATGAATCCCAATCCCAGCGGGGCGCTCGACGGTTCGTGGACGCAGCTGGGCGGCGTATATGAACTGGTAAAACCCTCCGGTCTTCCTTACGGGCAGTTAAACAGCGCCGACTATGAGGTGGTGAACAACGGATCGGAGTTCATTTTCCCGTTGCCGGCAGTCACGATGCGTTACTTCCGGCTTGTCATCCTGCAAAACTACTCCGGTGGTGGCGGTGTGGAAATATCTTCCCTCCGGTTTATGGGAGACTATCAGTAATCATTTCCGGCAGCATTTAAAAAAGGTTATTATGAAACATATCATTTATACACTGTTGTTGGTGGCCACGGGGTTGACCGCGTGTACGAAAATGGACCACGAATACGCCCCTTACCTGTCAAATGGTGAGATCTTTTATACCGGCGTGCCCACCCGCCTGGAAGCGCATCCCGGAAGGGGCAGGGTGGAGCTGCAGTTCACCCGCCCGAAAGATCCCAACGTCACCCGCTTTGTTATTTACTGGAGCAACCGCAGCAAACACCTGGAAATCCCGGCGGTGGACGTCGCGGTTCAAAAAGTGATCATACCGGACCTCCGGGAAGGTGAGTATGCGTTTGAAATTGTGGCTTATGATAAAGCCGGTAACCCGTCGACCCCGGGAGCAGCCATTATCAGCGGCGCCAGCCTGGGCCAGCAATACGAAAGCAACCTGCAGACCAGACGGGTGAATGTGGCCAACAGCCAGTCGGGCATTCTGCTGGACTTCGCTTCGGTAGACACCGTATGCCGGTACACGACGGTAGGTTATACCACTTTGTCGGGAGCAGCCGGATCGATGACGTACACCACCCGCGAGGCGTTCCGCGATACCCTGAAAGACGCGTCCTTACAGCTCTCCGCGATTCAGCTGAAAACGGCTTATGTGCCACCTTCCGGTATCGATACTTTTTATGCCAGGCAGGAGCTGGCGGTAAACCTGCTGGCCGGTAAATATGTCTGTACCGGGCAGATGACCGACAATACCACCGCTTCGCTGACGGGTCCTTACCCGTGGAACGTGACGTTGCGACCGGTAACGGCCACCCAGGTGGAATTGGTAGACGATGACCAGACAAACGATGTATATCATAAAATCCTGAACGACGGCAACGGTTCCTACTATGGATCGTTCGGAGTGGTCTTTAACCTTGACAACCAATACAGGGTGATCAGCGTCGTGAATAAATACGGACAACCATCTTCGAACGGAAGATCGGCCGAGCTGGACCCGTCGGGCGTCAATAAATTTGATCCGGCGACGCGGATATTACGGGTGAAATACTGGATGAACCAGCCGGGCAGCACCCATCGCACTTCTTTTGACGAGACGTTTACCATGAAGTAGGCGATTTCCCTGATTGCCGGATACAGGGTAAGGCCGCATAAACACTATCGTTTATGCGGCTTATCTTTTTTCAGCCAACTTTAGTACATTGGTAGCAAGACATCATTTATTTAGCCATGAATTTGCTGTTGTCCGGTATCGATATGTTATTGGCGCACCCGCCCGTTTGGAAAGACCGGCGGATTGGCCTGGTTACTAACCATGCCGCCTGTACGATAAATTTTAAACCTGCCCGCCAGGCCTTGCTGGAGGCTGGGTTTAAGATCGCCCGGTTATTTTCTCCGGAGCACGGGCTGGATACCACCGGTGTAGACGGCGCGGAAATGCATGATGGCATGGACCCGTTGACAGGACTTCCGGTGACGAGCCTGTACGGTAGTAAGTTAGCGCCCGGTCAACAGGATCTCGCTGACATTGACCTGGTGTTGTTTGATATCCCGGACATTGGCTGCCGTTTTTATACCTACCTGTGGACGATGACCCATGTGATGGAAGCTTGTGCGCTGCATGGCAAACCCCTCGTGATCGCTGACAGGCCCAATCCTTTGTCCGGCGCCATGACGCTGGCAGAAGGGCCGATGCTGGACGAGCGCCGCTGCAGCAGCTTTATCGGGCGGTGGAATATCCCCGTCAGACATAGCTGTACGCCGGGGGAACTGGCGCTTTATTTTAAATCGGCAGGCTGCAGTAAGATCTTGCAGGTGCACCCGCTAACGCTGGACGTCATTCGTTGCCAGCACTGGCAGCGGACGATGTTTTACCCGCAGTGGAGCCGCTCGTTTGTACCGACGTCGCCAGCCATACCTTGTTTTGAAGCGGCCTTATTGTATCCCGGACTGGGTCTGCTGGAGGCGACCAACATCAGCGAGGGGAGAGGAACGGCCACGCCCTTCCGCGTAGCCGGCGCTCCCTGGATGGATGGCGCGGGTATCGCTCAGCGCATGAATGCATTGGATATCAGTGGCGTCGTGGCACGACCTGTGGGTTTTACTCCCACCGAAGGAAAATACGCGGGCCAAAGATGCCACGGTATGATGTTTCATGTAAATGATCCAGCGGTGTTCAGACCAGTGACATACGGGTGGCGGCTGGTCCGGCTCATCAAGGAGCATCATCCCGGGCATTTTGCATGGGCTTCCTATCCCACCTATGTTAACCATAGCGGGGCGCGGCATCTCGATTTGCTGACAGGACTGCCGGGTGCTGAATCAATAGTAGGCGGGACAGAAGACGATATTGACCGGTATACCGATACCGGAGACTGGCGGGAGAGGGTAGCGCCGTATTTATTGTATTGATGGCTATCTGTACCGCTCATTTATACACGCGCTGTACCGGTGCCGTAAATACAGGCGATTTAATTTGCGGGAAAAAACATTGCCATGCCCGAAAACTTTCACATCGACAGTCCTGCCGCGCTGCGAAAGCTGCCCGTTTCTTCTCTGCCCGGTCTTTGCGAAGAACTGAGATCTTTTCTGATAGATCACGTCGCCTCCAACGGCGGTCACTTCAGCTCCAGTCTTGGTGTTGTGGAACTGACGGTGGCGCTGCATTACGTGTTTAATACGCCGGAAGATAAACTGATATGGGACGTAGGCCATCAGGCGTATCCGCATAAATTACTGACGGGCAGGAAGGGCCGTTTTTATACGAATCGTTTGCGGGGTGGTATCAGCGGTTTCCCATCCAGGGAGGAAAGTGAATACGACGCTTTTGGCACCGGGCATTCTTCCACTTCTGTTTCGGCGATACTGGGCATGGCCTGTGCCGCCAGATACCGCGGCGATCATACGCGGCAGCACATCGCCGTTATCGGCGACGGCGCCATGACGGCCGGGATGGCGTTTGAAGCGTTGAACAACGCGGGATATGAGCAACCCGATATGCTGGTGATACTGAATGACAACAACATGTCGATAGACGCCAATACCGGCGCTTTGCAGGACTACCTGACAGCACTGACGACCGGCAGGTATTATAACGCGTTGAAGTCGCATGTCCGGACATTATTGTCGTATCCGGGACAACCGGACAAGTGGCCGGCGGAGGTGCTGGGGAAACTCCGGAATGCTGTGAAAGGCGGCTTGCTGCGCTATAGCAATCTTTTCGAAGCGCTGAATATCCGGTATTTCGGTCCTGTTGACGGGCACGATCTTGATAAGCTGGTCCATGTGCTGGAAAAACTGAAGCATATACCCGGACCTAAGTTGTTGCATTGTGTGACCACCAAAGGAAAAGGTTTCGCCCCGGCAATGACCGATCAGGCCAAATGGCATGCCCCTAAAACATTCGACAAGTCGACGGGCGCCACATTGGAAAAGACGTCTGCGGTCACTTTCCAGTCTGTGTTTGGCAGGACCCTGATGGAACTGGCCCGTAAGAATCCGGGGATCATGGCAATAACGCCTGCGATGTTATCCGGCAGTGCGCTTACCACGATGAAAAAAGAAATGCCGGAACGTGTGTTTGACGTAGGTATCACCGAACAACACGCTGTTACTTTTGCTGCCGGTCTCGCCGCCGATGGCCTGCTGCCTTTCTGCACGATTTACTCCACTTTTTTACAACGCGCCTACGACCAGGTTATTCACGATGTAGCATTACAAAAGCTGCATGTTGTGTTCTGTATCGACAGGGCAGGCGTGGTGGGGCAGGATGGGCCAACGCACCACGGCGCTTTTGATATTTCCTTCCTGCGATGTGTGCCGGGTATAACCGGCGCGTCTCCGATGGACCTGGAAGACTTCCGGGACCTGCTTTTTACTGCGCAGGCGGACAGGGAAAGCGGACCTTGGGCTATTCGTTATCCCCGGGGAGCGGGGGGGCCGGCGCCGGCGTCTTCCCGTTTCAAAAAACTGGTGATAGGAAAGGGAAGAAAGCTCAGGCCCGGAAAGGATATCGCGGTGCTTTCACTGGGCCCGGTGGGACTATCTGTAGTTGATGCCTGTGCCGGGCTGGAGGGGGAACTGGATGTTGCCCATTATGACCTCCGTTTTTTTAAACCACTGGATGAAACATTATTGCATGAAGTATTCCGCCGTTTCTCCGCCGTGATCACGATAGAAGACGGTTGCCTTGCCGGCGGGATGGGAAGCGCAGTACTGGAGTTTATGGCGGAGCATGGCTATCATGCTGTGGTAAAGCGGCTTGGGTTGCCGGATACATTTGCGGAGCAGGGTACGCAACAGGAGCTGCATGCTTTATATGGCTATGATAAAAAGGCGATCGTTGCGGCGGTCAGGCAATTGGCGGCGAGGACGAAAGATTTAAAAAAGGTGGCGGATATTCTCTGACCGGATGTGCCTTATTGTTATAATGTAGTGACATAATATTGAAGAGTGCATGCATGATTTTTTGAGGGAGCGCACGGTCAGGGCGTGCGTCTGCTTTCAACGGTATAAACAAAACTTTCCGCCTTATAGTAGCCGAGATTGTATTCCATGGGGCGTTCGGCCTGGTCGTAGACAAACCTTTTCCGGAAGAGGATGGCGCTGCCCAGGTCGATCTCCAGTTTGGAGGCAATCATTTTATCGGCGGTCCTGGAGCTGATTTCTTCTTTAGACAGGGTGGCCACGAAGTAATGTTCCTGCTCCAGCATTTCATACAGGGGTTTCTTGAAATCTTCATCCCCTGTGAGACCAATTCTTGGGTGGAAATAAGAAATAAAATAGACGAAGGGCTCCTGTGTGTTACCGCGCAGGCGTTCCAGCTTCATGATTTTCCGGTCGGTCCGGATATCGAAGAAAGCTGCGATCTGTTCGTCAGGATAGACCCAGCTGATATGCAGTTCATAATTTTTGATGGTGATGCCCCGTGCCAGCATTTCCTGTGTGAAGCTCAGCCAGTTCATGGATTTGGAGCTCATCTTCGGTTGCGCCACTTTTGTCCCCAGCCGCTTTTTCCGTACCAGCAGTTCCTCGTATACCAGTTTGTTGATCGCCTGCCGCAGCGTGGTGCGGGACACGGCCAGTTTTTTGGCCAGTTCCAGTTCGTTGGGCAATAATTTTCCCGCCTGGTACTCCGGTTGTTTAATCAATTCCCGTAACAGATTTTCCACCTGGATATGCAGGGGAACAGCACTCTGATGATCTATCTCAATTTTCATAAAAATGTAGGAACATAATTAAGTATGCAAGTTAGCATAATTAATCAACAATGGCCACCCCCGGGGGAGTACCCTTGAAAACCTTTATGCAGCAAGATCCGGATGAAATAATGCTCCCATTTTTCACTCCGGTTTTTCCCCTTAAAGGCATCGAGTGGGCAAATTTTTTTTCCGGGGATGTTTGCTTTTTTCAAACTTAATATGTAATTATGTATGTACAATATAACTGCTCGCTTTACTTTATACTGTTAGTCATTGTTATGAAAAAATGTGCCCTGACCTTTTTAAGGCAGCGGAGGTACCTGTATTGCCTCCTGTTACTGCTGACAACCAAAATCTCGCCAGGCCAAACCGTCTTTAAAGTCACGGGGAAGGTACTGGACAGCAAAGGCCAGGCGATGCCCGGCGTAACGGTCATGATAAAGAACACCGCTACCGGCACCACCACAACGGCCGGCGGGGACTATGTCATCACCGCGGGAGGCGCCACCGATACGCTCCTGTTTTCCTATGTTGGTTACCAGCGGCAGCTCATACCGCTGGCGGGCCGGCATACCATCCAGGTGACGATGCTGGAAAATAAAAACGACCTGAACGACGTAGTGGTGGTGGCCTACGGACAACAAAAGAAAGGAAGCATGGTCAGCGCTATCACCAGCGTGAATCCGAAAGAAATCAAAGGTCCTACCAGCAACCTGACCACCATGCTGGCAGGACGGATATCGGGCCTTGTTTCCTATCAGCGGAGCGGAGAGCCCGGTGCGGATAACGCCTCTTTCTTTATCAGGGGCATCACTTCCTTCGGCTCCGGAAAGCTGGACCCGCTGATCCTGATAGACGGGATGGAGTCTGCCTCCAACGAGCTGGCGCGCCTACAGCCGGACGATATCGCCGGGTTTTCGGTATTGAAAGACGCTGCCGCCGCCTCCTTGTATGGCGCACGCGGGGCCAACGGCGTCATCCTCGTCACCACCAAAACAGGCAAAGCCGGCAATACCAAAATGAATATCAGGCTGGAGAATTCCATCTCCTCCAACACAAGGAACTTCCGCCTGGCCGACAACATCACCTACATGCAGCTGGCAAACGAAGCAGCCCTCACCCGCAACCCGCTGGCGCCACTGCCTTACAGCCAGCATAAAATCGATGGCACCATCGCCGGCGGCAATCCGTATCTCTATCCTGATAACAACTGGATAGACGCCCTGATAAAAAAGTACACCAACAATCAGCGCTTTAACATCAACCTTACCGGTGGCGGTAACAAAGCGCAGTATTATGTAGGCGCTACCGTCAACCAGGACAAAGGCATACTGAAAACACAGCGCGGCACCGCGGTGAATAACAACATCCGGCTGAGAAGTTACGAAGTGCGCTCCAACGTCAACCTGAAGCTGACCAATACTACGGAAGCCATCATCAGAACGACCGGCAATTTCGACGATTATACCGGGCCGATCGGCGGCGGCGCGGAAGTCTTTAAAAGTACGCTGAACGCCAATCCCGTTTTATTCCCCGCCATTTTCCCGGCCACCGCGCTGCCAACCGCCCGGCACCCGCTGTTTGGCAACGCTTCGCGCGGATCTAACGGTGAAATATATACGAACCCGTACGCGTCTATGGTGTCGGGTTTCCAGCAATACAACACCTCGGTCTTAAACGTTCAGGTGGAAATAAAGCAGGACCTGGACTTCATCCTCCCCGGCCTCTCGGCCAGGGCGATGGCATATACCAAGCGCTATTCCTATTTCAGCGTCAGCAGGCAGTATACCCCGTTCTTTTATGCAGCCAATCCTGTCGCGGACAAATCCGGCGGCTATACGCTGTCGCTGCTCAATGAAAGTACCGGAACGGAATACCTGAACTACAAGCCCGGCGACAAAACGGTGAACACCACCACCTATGCGGAAGCGGCCATCAACTACAACAGGACCTTCAATGAACTGCATAATGTCGGCGGGCTGCTCATCGGCATCCGCCGCAACTATCTCAACGGCAACGCCGGAGATCTGCAGGCATCCCTGCCTTTCCGCAACCAGGGCATATCCGGCAGGTTTACCTATGCCTACGATAACCGCTACCTGTTTGAAGGCAACTTCGGCTACAACGGCTCTGAAAGGTTTGCAAAGAAAAACCGGTTCGGATTTTTCCCTTCCATCGGCCTCGCCTGGAATGCGGGCAATGAAAAGTTCTTCCGGCAATGGAACAATGTGGTGTCGAAGCTGAAAGTGCGCGCTACCTGGGGCCTCGTAGGTAACGATCAGATAGGCAATGCCAATGACCGTTTCTTCTACCTGTCCAACGTGAAGCTCAGCGACGATCTTTTTGCCGCGGCCTTCGGGGAAAACTTCGCATACAGCCGCCCCGGCGTCTCCGTTGCCCGCTATCCGAACGAAGGCATCACCTGGGAGAAATCGAAAAAGATCAACGTCGGTATGGACCTCGGTCTGTGGAATGCACTGAATATTACCATCGATGCCTACCAGGAGCGCCGCAGCAACATCCTGATGGCGCGCGCCTATATTCCCACCACCCTCGGGCTCACAGCGCCGGTATCCGCTAACGTGGGCGTAGCGCAGGGCCGCGGCGTAGACGTATCGATGGACTACAACAAAACATTCAACAAGGCCTGGCTGCAGATGCGGGGAACATTCACCTATGCCGCCAGCAAACTGCTGGTCAACGAAGAACCGGAGTATCCCGCCAACATGCAGTACCTCTCCCGCGTAGGGCACTCCCTCGGGCAGGTGTATGGCCTGATAGCAGAGCGCCTGTTTGTAGATGATGAGGACGTGAAAAACGCTCCCAGGCAGAATTTTGGGGAAGTAAGGGGAGGAGATATCAAATACCGTGACATGAACGGCGACGGACAGATCACCACGCTGGACATGGTCAACGGGCTTGCGCATCCCGTTACGCCGGAAGTGATCTACGGCTTCGGCTTCTCCTTCGGCTATAAAAATTTCGACATCAGCACTTTCTTCCAGGGATCGGCAAGATCTTCTATCGCCATCAGCCCCGAAGCCATTTCCCCGTTCGTGGCCGATGGCCCCAACCAGCACGGCCTGCTGGACGTGATCGCCAACGATCACTGGTCCGAAGATAACCGCAACCTCTATGCTTTCTGGCCCAGGCTCGGGCTTACCCAAAATCAGAACAACAACCAGCCATCCAGCTGGTGGATACGCAACGGCGCTTTCCTGAGAATGAAAAGCGCAGAGATCGGGTATAACATCGGCGACAAAGGCCTGAAAAAATATCACATCGCAGGCCTGCGCATTTATGCCAACGGCACCAACCTGTTCCTCGTCAGCGCCTTTAAACTGTGGGACCCCGAGCAGGGAGGAAACGGCCTGGGATACCCCGTGCAACGTGTTTTTAATATAGGGGTCAACGTTCAGTTATAACGCCGGCTAAATCATATGTCATGAAACATTTATCAACCAACAATTTATCATATCTCTCACGCTGGCTGTTATGCCTTGCCTGCTCCACGCTGTTTGCCTGCAATAAATACCTGGATATCGTTCCTGACAACGTACCCACGCTGGACCATGCCTTCTCCAACCGGCTGGAAGCGGAGAAGTATTTATTTACCTGCTACGCTTACCTGCCACAGGATGACCACCCGGATAAAAATCCTGCCTTCAGCGGCGGAGATGAAGCATGGACCTACTGGCCCATGACGGAAGATTTTTTCTTCCTGGACCCGTACAACATCGCGCGGGGAAACCAAAACGTGGCGCAACCCTACATGAACTACTGGGATGGTTATGACGGAGAGTCGCTCTGGCAGGGTATCAGGGCCTGTAACATCTTCCTGGAGAATATCGGTAATGTGCGGGACCTGCAGCCCTATGAAAGAGACAGATGGACCGCGGAAGCCACCTTTTTAAAAGCCTACTTCCACTGGTACCTGTTGAGAATGTACGGCCCCATCCCCATTGCAGATAAAAACCTGCCCATCACCGCCTCTCCGGAAGAAGTAAAAGTACACCGGCAGCCGGTGGATACGGTAGTGAGTTACATCGCCGGGCTGATCGATGCGGTGGCCGGCAGTGAAAACAGCGCCCTTCCTGCAAAAATCACCAACACAACGACTGAGCTGGGCCGTATCACCAGGGCCGCGGCACTGGCCATAAAGGCGCGGGTGCTGGTAACAGCCGCCAGCCCTCTGTTTAATGGCAACAGTGATTTCGCCGGCATGAAAAATAAAAACGGTCAGCCGCTCTTTAATCCACAGTATGACGCCACTAAATGGGAGAAAGCGCGCATCGCCTGTAAACAGGCCATCGATGTGGCGCAGGCGGCCGGCAGTAAACTGTATTACTTCAATCCCACCGTAGGTACGGTGGACCCGGCCACGAAGATTGAAATGAATATCCGCAACGCCGTTTGCGAAAAATGGAACAGCGAACTGATATGGGGACAAACATCCGCAGGTACGCCCACCTACTGGCTGCAGACCTACGCCTGCCCGCAGCTGGACCCGAACGTGTTTAACCTGAACCTGAAAGGAAAACTGGCGCCTCCGCTGAAGATGGCAGAACTTTTTTATACGCGTAACGGCGTTCCCGTGGAAGAAGACAGGACCTGGAATTACGCCGCCCGCTACCAGCTGCGCACAGCTACGGCAAAAGACACGGGTATCCAGGAAGGATACCGCACCATCGGGCTGCATTTTGAAAGAGAGCCCCGGTTCTATGCCGATATGGCCTTTGACGGGTCTACCTGGTTTATGAAAAACGGGAATTACAATATCCAGAGTAAACTGGAACAACATTCGGGGAAAAAACAAAGCCGCCTGTATTCTGTCACAGGCTACTACATCAAAAAAATTGTCAACTGGAACCTCGTGTACAACAACACCTCGCTGGAAGTAGAGGCTTATCCCTGGCCGATAATACGCCTGGGCGACCTTTACCTGCTGTATGCGGAGGCGTCCAACGAAACAGGCAAGCCGGCCGACGCGCTGTTTTATCTCAATCAGCTGCGGGCCAGGGCAGGACTGGCTACTATTGAATATTCGTGGAGCACGTATTCTGCAAAGCCAACGAAATATTCCACGCAGGAAGGATTGCGGGACATCATCCGGCAGGAAAGAACGATTGAAATGGCTTTTGAAGGCAGCCGCTTCTGGGACCTCCGCCGATGGAAAACGGCGCCGCAGGTATTGAACCAGCCTGTCTTCGGTTGGGATATCCTCCAATCAACCTATGAAGACTACAACCGCAGGGTGTTTTTGTACAGTCCCCGCTTCGTGGCGCCCAGGGACTACTTCTGGCCGATCCGCGAGAGCAACCTGCAAATCAATCCCAACCTCGTGCAAAATACCGGTTGGTAACGATCATTTATCAATATATCGATGTAAACAGATGGAGATGAAAAAAAGAATTTATTACCTGCACCTCTTTATCATACTCTTCATGGCCGGCGCCTGTAAGCAGGATGGGAACGGGCCTGTGCTGAAAGACAAGACAGCCCCGGGACCTGTGAGCAACGTAGTGGTACAAAGCCTGCACGGCGCAGCAAAAATAAGTTACGCCGTTCCTGCAGATGCAGACCTGTTATATGTAAAAGCCCTTTACACAGCCCGCAACGGCACGGTCCGTGAAACAAAAGTAAGCCGCTACAACAGGGACCTGACCGTAGCCGGTTTTGGCGATACCAGCGAATATAAAGTCACGGTGTATGCGGTAGATAAAAGCGAAAATGTTTCCGCGCCGGTGACCGTCACCGTCCGTCCGCTGATACCACCTGTATGGATTGTCAGAAAAGGGCTGGCCACCAGCGCCGATTTCGGGGGCATCAACGTAAAATACACCAACCCGGAAGAAGATGACCTGGCGATCGTTGTGCTTTCGGACGATTCACTGGGCAGGTTCTCCCCGGTGGCTACACAGTATACGAACCTCAGGGAAGGCGATTTTTCAACCAGGAATATGCCCGATGTTTCTACAAAATTTGGCGTGTATGTGCGCGACAGATGGGGCAACCTGTCCGACACCCTGCATGTGGTGCTGACGCCGCTGTTTGAACAACGGCTGGACCGCCTCAAGATGAAAGGCCTGGTACTGCCCGGCGATGCGCCAATAGGATATGGCGGTTCTATTGCCGGCCTTTTCGACGGCAGCACCACCGATGGTTTTTATCACTCCTCCGATGCGGCGAGAATGCCCCAATGGTTTACCTATGACATGGGCCAGCGTGCTAAACTGAGCCGCCTGGTATGGCATATGAGACCGGGATTCTATTACTCGCTGCACAATCCCCGCGTAGTGGAAATATGGGGTTCTGACAATCCCAATCCCGATGGCAGCTTCGACGCCAGCTGGACTTTGCTGGCAACGGTGACGCAGATCAAACCTTCCGGCCTGCCGGAAGGACAGCTTTCGCAGGCAGATACCGATGCGGCGCTGGCGGGGCAAACGGTGACCTTCCCTTTAAATACGCCCAAAGTGCGTTATATCCGGTTTAAGACACTGAAGAACTGGTCGAACGGGACCTATGTGAACTTTTACGAGATCGCAATGTGGGGCGACACCAAGTAATACATCCACCTAAAAAAAACAATACATGAAATATACCTGTTTCATCTTCTTATGGCTGCTGGGCATTTCGGTATGGTTAACATCCTGTACCAAAGGAGACGCCTTTAAGAAATATATGGAAGGAGGGGAGATCACCTATCCCGGCCGCGTGGACACCGTGCTGGCGCAACCGGGTTATGGGCGCATACAGTTGCTGCTGGTACCTGGTAACGATCCGCTGGTAACGAAATTCAGGATCTTCTGGAACAGCAATAAGGACTCCGTGGAGGTGCCGGCAAAACAACACAGCGGCAAGGACACATTGCCGGTGCTCATATCCGGCCTGCCTGAAGGCAATTATAATTTTACCGTTTACTCCTACGACAAGGACAACAACAGGTCGGTGATCGTTCATGTCTTCGGAACGGCGTATGGAAAAAGTTATGCGGGTACGCTGGTCAACCGCACGCTGAAGTCGGTCACACAGTCGCCTGACGGCCAGCAGATCTTCCTGAACTGGGGAGAGCCCGCCGCGGGAGAACAGGGGATTGAAGTGACTTATGTCAGCGCCGGCGGAACAACGCAGAAAATAATTGCCCATGCCGGTGACAACCGTACGGTGCTTCCGGATTATGCAGAGCGTTCACCGTTGACCTACCGTTCCATGTATAAACCGGATACGACCGCCTTCGAATTTTTTTACCCGGAGCTGTCGGCAGTCACGCTTCCCGCATTTGAACGGGAACTGTCCAAAGCTGATTTTAAGGTGCTGCCACTGCCCACTGACGTAAAGGACGGTGGCTATGGGTGGCTGATAGATTACCTTTGGGACAACAACTACGACGTGCCCGGTTTTGCCACACAATCGGTCATCCCCTGCTGGTTTACGATAGATGTGGGAACTGCCGCTCCGCTCAGCCGTTTTAAAGTATGGCAGGCAGCCGACAGGTTGTACAACCAGGAGAATGTAAAAACGTTTGAACTATATGGCAGTAACAGCCCTGCGCCGGACGGTAGCTGGAACAGCTGGACCATGATAGGGACGTATGAATCGGTGAAGCCTTCCGGCCTGCCGGTTGGACAGCTGACCGATGATGATATCACTTTCGCCAAAAACGGAGAACCATTTTCAGTGCCTCCGGGAACTACGGCTTTCCGCTATTACCGGTTCAGGCTGTTGACCAATTGGGGCAGCGCTCCTTTTATGACGATGGGAGAATGCACTTTTTATACGCACAGTAAAAAATAAATTCAAAAATAACAGAGGATGAAACGACTATTCGTAGCAACATGTTTGCTCATGGGCACCATGGCGCAGGCACAGACAGAAAAAATGGAACTGTTGTCCTATCCCGGCAGGATATCGGCGACAGTACCGGGCAAAGCCGCGCTGGCCAGGCAGATACTGGCAGACCACCGCCTGGACACCGTGCAGGAAAGAGCATTGAGAATACTGACTGGTTTTAACGCCGGCACCGGGTACGGGGAGATATGGATAAGAGATTTTAATACGTTCATCAACGGTTCCCTGAAAGTACGCAAGCCGGAGGATGTGAAAGAGGCGCTGCTGCTTTTCTTCAAAGTACAGGGAGCAGACGGTAATATACCGGACGGTGTTATCAAGGAAAAGCAGGCCAATATCGGCTATCAATACGCTTACTCCAACCTGGCCCCGGGATGGGCCAGCCATAAGAACACGGTAGAAACGGACCAGGAATCGTCGCTGATACAGGCGGTGAGAAAGTACATTGAAGCTACCGGCGACCGTGCTGTACTCGGTGAGAAGATCGGTGATCAGACAGTGTTCCAGCGTATGGAAGCGGCGCTGGATTTTGTGTTGGCAGAACGGTGGTCCGCTAAATACGGTCTTGTGAAGGGCGCTACTACCATCGACTGGGGCGATGTGCAGCCGGAGAAAGGATGGGGCGTAGCGCTCAACAAAGAAACCAAATGGGCGATCGATATTTACGACAACGCCATGTTCCTGTCTGCCATTGACGATTTTATGGCGCTGAAGCCTGCCGCTGTCAACGTAAAGAAGAACTGGAAAGAAATAGCAAAAGGTATCAGGAAGAATGTCCGTAAACATCTCTGGGATAACGTTGCCGGAAAATACATCCCGCATATCTATCTGGATGGAAGCCCGTTCCCTGAAACATTCGACGAAAACAAGATACTGTATACCGGAGGTACCACCTGCGCTATCCTGGCCGGGCTGCATGATAAAAAAGAAATCCGCCGCATCAACAACCAGTTTCTGGACGCAGCGGAAAAAGAGAAATTCGCTACCATAGGGATGACGGTATATCCTCCCTACCCGGTGGAAGTGTTTCCTAATATGGCGGCCTATGTTTACCAGAATGCCGGAGACTGGACCTGGTTCGGTGGCCGTATGATCCCTGCTTTAATAAATGCCGACATGCCGGCGGAAGCATATGCTGAAATCATTCCCATGCTCGACCGGGTGATTAAAAACAATGGTTTTTACGAATGGTACGATGTTCAGAATGGTAAAGCCTCTGGTTCCGGCGATTTCCGGGGAGAAGCGGGGGTATTGTATGATGCCGTTGCCGCGCTGAAAAAATGGGCGCAACAGGCGAAATAATGTACGCAAAAATGATGTGTAAATACCCTTTAGTGCCCTAACGACTCAGTGCACTTTTATGATAATGCCGTTGTAATCTTACTCTGGCAGTTGGTTTTATCCGGGGCCGCCATCATAGCGGACAACCATTTAGACATCATCAGCAGGACGAGCGCCGCTACGCCGGCCATCACCACAAAAAGCAGGAAGAAGTCGTAGGAGGTCTGTATGTTATACCCCAGGAAACTAACGGTTTCCCCCTTTTCAGGGTATAAAGTACTTAACACGCCCGCGAACTTGTTGGCCGCTGCAGTAGACAAAAACCAGACGGCCATCAGCAGCGACGAGAATTTAAGAGGAGATAGCTTATTGACCAGCGAAAGTCCTATCGGCGACAGGCAAAACTCGCCAAACGCATGCAGTGCGTATGTTACTGTGATCCAGGCGATACTTACTTTAGTGCCGGGTGCTATGTCCCTCACGCCCATGGCGATCCATAAATAGCCCAGTGACAGTAATAACAGCCCTATCGCCATCTTAACCGGCGCGGCCGGTTCGTATTTCCCCAGCCGCGGCCACAGCCAGGCGAAGAATGGGGCGAACAAAACGATGTAGATGGAGCCGAGTGACAGAAAGAGGCTGGGCGGTATCTCTTCCAGCAGCAGCGCGCTTTTATGTTGCAGCAGCAGCCAGGCGTTCACGCCGGCAATCCCTGCCGCGAAGAGCGATAGTAGCGCGTATACGGTGCCGCGCAGCAGGCGGTCTGCCGGTTGCGGCAACTGTCTCCGTGTCTTCCGGAAAAGGCGGTACAGTATATACAGGAGCCCGGCGGACAGCAGCTGCAGGCTCCATACCGGTATCTGCAGATGCAGTTGTCTGTCGGTTTGTTCATCGGTAAAAAAGGTCAGCGAGGCGCCGGTTTGTTCGAACGCCGCCCAGAAAAAGATCACAAAAAACGACACGATAAAAATGACTTTGATCCGCTGTTTTTCCATGTAGGAGAGCGTCCGGTCCCCGAAGATCGTGACGGCAATGAATATGACGGCTGCCAGCATCAGCCAGGAGAGGTAACCGATCACTTTTGCATCGAGGTATAGGAGGCCGATCATCAGCAGGGTGAAGAGTGCCAGTCCGCCTATGATGACGGCCGGCTGCAGCGCTTTCACAGGTGCCTGCTCCGGTGTCAGTCCCAGCACGTTGCCTTCCGGCGATGTCACGTACCGGTGATGGAAAACCACCTGTACAATGACGCTGATGATCATGCTGATGCCTCCCGCCAGAAACGCCCATTTAAAGTCTGCCGGGCTGCCGGTATCGCCTGCCAGTCCGCATATGATCGGCCCGAGCGCTCCGCCGGTATTGATGCCCATGTAGAAAATGGTATAGGCCGTGTCTTTACGTTTGTCGCCGTCGGGATACAGTTGTCCTACCAGGGAGGATATATTCGGTTTAAAGAACCCATTGCCGGCGATCATGCAGCCGAGGCCGCAAAAAAACAATGACAACGAGGCGGAGGCATAGCTATGAAACAGCGAAGCGCTGATAAACAGGATCATTTCTCCTGCCGCCATCACGATGCCGCCGGTGATGATGGAGCGTTTGTTGCCCCAGTAGCGGTCGGCGATGTACCCTCCAAGCAAAGGCGTGAGGTAGATAAGGCCGGTATAGCTGCCGTAGAGATTGGCCGCAAACACTTTGCTGAATAGCAGGGCCTTGGTCATGAACAGGATCAGTACGGCGCGCATGCCGTAGTAGTTGAAGCGCTCCCACATCTCGGTGGCAAACAGGATATAAAGACCTTTGGGATGCGCTGCCGGCCGGGAAGTGTTGGGCATAGTGCTGTTTTATATTTGAAGGAGGTTGCGTCCTCCCTCAAATATGCACTACTTTGCCCGATATAGCTTTGCAATAATTGACGGGATGTGCTTTTATTTTAACCCTTATAGTTTGTTAAAATAGTTGATCGATTGTATCACGTCTTCCAGGTTGTTCTCCATTTTATGTTCACATTCCACATAGATCATTCCGTTGAATCCCTGGCTTTTCAGCTCGTGTACCACGGCGGCGAAATTGATCACGCCGGTACCTACCATTACATCTTCGGCATTTAAGTTGTTGAATGAATCGATGTCTTTGAGGTGGACCCCCAGGATATGTCCCTTTAATTTTTTCAGACAGTCCTCAGGTTTCAGTCCACTTCTTGCCCAATGCCCCAGATCGGCGCAAACGCCGAAGTTCGGATGGCCCTCCAGGGCTGCCAGCACGGAGTCGGGATGCCAATACGCGCTGCTTCCCCGGGCGTGTTCATGGATGGCTATGCGGATGCCGTAAACGCCTGCCAGGCTATCGGCCACGTCCCACTGGTCCTTTGCCGGCTCGCAGGTAAGATACTGCGCGCCCAATGCCTTCGCCATATCGAAATATTTCCTCCACTCCTCCATATTGTGGGCGTCTGCATAAATCGATGCCATGGAAATACCTTTGTCCTCCAGCATCTTTCGCATCCTGGAAATGCCTGCCGGGGACAGGGCAGCCATCGTGGAATCATTAAATGCTTTTCCCAGCATATAAAAGGAAAACCCTTCAACATACCTGACGCCGGCGCTGTCCACTTTATCAAGAGCGGCGGTAAATGAATGCCGGTTGAAGGAGTACAAGGCGATCCCCGTTTCCCATTTGGGAGGAGGGGCGGTGTTTCGACTGCTGGTGGTACTGTCGGTATGGGCGTTTGTAGCCGGAGAGCCGTTGCAGGCCAGCTGGAACAGGGCGCCGCTCAGTAACATAAGAGCGGCCGGGAGGGCGCGGCCTGCGGCTAAAAGCCTGGATTTCAACGAAATTTGCATTGATGATGTTGGTTTTATTCATTGTTAACTACAAGGCCTAAAATAAAAGGAGTCCGGCAGCTAAAATATCGTGTTCTTATCCTTTTTTTTCCCGGAATTACCCCGGTGCAGGACCATAAAATCGGGGAATGCGGAGAAAAAAAATTTAGTATCTTCGGTAACAAGCATCCCCAAACCATTAAGGCGACCTCGGTTTCAATCAAAAAGCCCATTTTTTACCAATATTGTGTAGCATGAGGTTATTAAAAACAGAAATTACTCCCTTAATTAATGATGTGTTGCATATTGACGTGAGAGACCAGGTGTTTTTGTGGTCGCCGTACCATACGCAGCCTTCCTTTCACGCGCATCCCGAGTTAGAACTTGTATTTGTCCTGGAGGGATTTGGAAAGCGGATCATTGGTAATAAGATGGAGCCTTTTGAGGCGGGAGATATGGTTTTCGTTGGTTCGAACGTGCCACATCTGTGGCTGAGCGATCCGGTGTTTTACGAAGAAGGCTCCAGCCTGAGATCAAAGGTGATCGTTACCTATATCCATCCCAAAATCTTTAACCAGGTATTCGATCTGATAAAAGAGTTTGAAGGTATAAGGGAAATGATCCGGCAGTCATCCAAGGGGATCAGGATTTTTGGAGAAACCAGGGAAATCATCGCCGAAAAGCTCCTCTCTCTTTCAGCGGTCGAAGGATTTGAAAAAGTGAACGGACTTTTACAGGTGATGAATTTGATTTCTGTGTCGGATGAAAAGGAGTTTATCGTTAACAATTATGAAACAGATCATTATGATGATTTATATCCCGACAGGCTGGTGGATGTTATTAAATTTCTGAAGGATAACCTGCATGAGCCGATTACCCTGCGCCAGGTAGCTGATATTGCCTGTATGACAGAACAGAGCTTTTGCCGTTTTTTTAAGAAAAGGACGCAAAAGAATTTTACCCGTTTTCTGAGTGACCTGCGGGTCGTTCATGCCTGCCATCTGTTGGTCCGGAGTGATAATGCCATAGAGGAGATAGCCAGCCAATGCGGCTACGGATCGGCCTCCCATTTCTGCAAGGTGTTCAAGGAGTATACCGGGGTCAGTCCTTTCCGGTATAAAACTTCGGCAAACGAACACCGGTGATCATGTTCCCGAATGTTTTCCCAAAGGAGCAACCCCAGGATCAGCGTCTTCATAACCTGGTCCGATTGTTTTGCCAATTGACTTCAACACGAACAGCTGTATGTCAATAATGCTGCATTACAAGTTAATATTTTGATATTTTTATGTTTACCCGGACTTTATTTTCACGTAAAATGTGAATTCTTATAGCTATGCATAAATCGGTAAAATTGACCAACATTATCAGCAATGCTAAACTGTTACAGGCCATTTTTTTCACCGCCCTTTACTGTGCATGTAATTTGAGCAGCGAAAAAAAATATGCCGACTGGAAAGTTACCGGGGGAAGCAAGGGTAATATCCGGTATTCCTCTTTAAATGAAATTGATACCAGTAATGTGGGGCAATTGGAAGTGGCATGGACATACTATTCGGAAAAACAGGATAGCAACCGATATGGCTCCATGCAATGTAACCCGGTTATTGTAGATGATGTGCTGTACGGCGTATCTCCGAAATTGAAGCTGTTTGCCGTAGATGCGGCTACCGGAAAAGAGAAATGGTCATTTGACCCTGCCGATTCGATCGCCAATAAAACCTGGCACCGGAACAGCGTTAACATGAACCGCGGCGTGGCCTACTGGGCTGACGGCGATGATAAAAGAATTATTTATACCGTGGGACCTGTGGCTTTCTGTGTAAATGCACAAACAGGTAAACTGGTGACATCCTTCGGGCGCGATGGGGGAATTGACCTGAGAAACGGGCTGGACAGAGATTCGTCGAAAGTGTTTGTTGCGCCTACATCGCCGGTGATGGTTTACAAAGACCTCTTCTTCCTGAGCGGGCTTGTTGGAGAGGAAACGCCCGGGCATATAAGAGCATTTGATGTAAGAACAGGAAAGCAGCAATGGATTTTTCATACCATACCCTATCCCGGTGAACCGGGGTATGACACCTGGGAAGACCCGGCAGCCTACAAACATATGGGGTCTACCAATAGCTGGTCAGGCTTCAGCCTGGATGAAAAACGAGGGATACTGTTTGCTCCCACAGGCAATCCTTCCAGCGATTTTTATGGAGGGCAGCGAAGAGGAGCGGGATTGTACGGAAATTGTATACTGGCGCTTGATGCAGCTACGGGAAAGTTGCTGTGGCATTTTCAGACAGTGCACCACGATGTTTGGGATATGGACCTCTCTTCCCCACCTGTTTTAGTGACCATCAAAAAAGACGGGAAAGCAATAGATGCCGTGGTGCAATCAACCAAAACAGGGTTGCTCTTTATACTGGACCGGGAAACGGGCAAGCCCGTTTATCCCATAGAAGAAAGACCCGTAGACACCACGACAACACTGATAGCGGAGAAATTGTGGCCAACGCAGCCTTTTCCTGTATTGCCGAAACCTTTTGCCCGGCATACGCTGACAGAAGCGGACCTCAACCAACTGGTGGACGACTCCTCCTACCAGGATGTACTGAAACGTTTCAGAAGTTACCGTGCCGGATCCATTTACACGCCTCCCTCCAAGGAAGGAACAGTCGTGTTTCCCGGGTATGACGGCGGTGGCGAATGGGGCGGGCCGTCTGTAGATCCTGAAACCAATGTACTGTATGTTAATGCCAACGAAATGGCATGGGTATTAAATATTGTTGACAACAACCCTCCAAAGGAACAGCAGAGGACTAAGCTGGAGGCCGGTGCAGCCATCTACAACCAGAATTGTATGGGATGCCATGGGCCCGAACGGCTGGGAGGGGGCGACTATCCGTCTATTGTGGGGGTTGAAAAGAAATATAACTATTCCCGGTTCGTCGAATTACTGTCAACCGGAAGAAGGATGATGCCTGGATTTAATCATCTTGATACTTTGGAGAAAGATGCTTTGGCTGCTTTTATTCTTGATTTGAAACAACTGCAGCCACAGGAGTACAAGGGAAAGAAGGACAAACAGGACGCACCGCCACATTTGCTTTATGGATTTACAGGGTACAATAAATTCCTGACAAAAGAAGGTTATCCGGCTATCAGCCCGCCCTGGGGCACTTTAAACGCTATTGACCTGAATTCCGGCAAGTACCTGTGGAAAATTCCGTTTGGGGAATTTGAGGAACTGACCAAAAAAGGTATTCCGGAAACGGGAAGGGAAAATTATGGAGGCCCGGTTACAACGGCCGGAGGCGTTTTGTTTATCGGGGCTTCGGCGGATGGCTATATGCGGGCATACAATAAAAGGACCGGCGCTTTGCTGTGGAAAACAAAACTTCCCGCCCCGGGCGTTGCTACCCCGGCGGTGTATGCGGTCAACGGGAAACAGTATGTAGTGATTGCCTGCGGAGGTTCCAAATGGGGAGGGAAATCATCTGATGCCTATGTGGCCTTTGCGCTTCCTGCTAAATGAAACGGTGCACATTGTCAGGTTTCGGTTGCAGCAAATCCCACTTATTTCCATACAAGTCTTCAAACACGGCTACTATCCCATAGTCCTCTTCTTTCGGCGGCCGGATAAACCGGATACCTACAGCCAACATGTGGTGGTAATCCCGCCAGAAATCATCGGTATACAGGAAGAGAAACACCCGGCCGCCGGTCTGGTTACCAATACTGGCCAGTTGTTCTTCATTAGCGGCACGGGCCAATAGCAGGCAACAGGCGCTGTCACCGGGAGGCGCTACCAGCACCCAACGTTTTTCATCGCTCAACTGCGTGTCTTCGATCAGGCGGAAATGTAGTTTTTCGGTGTAGAAGCTGATGGCTTCATCATAGTCTTTCACAACTAGTGTAATATGGGCTATTCGTTGTTTCATACTTGCCGTAAATGTACGCTATATCAAATTCGTTGTTGGGTAAATAAGTATTTATTATTGTATGTTTGCCCGCAGCGATAATAAAAGTACCTATGGGCATTGTTTTGTTACAAATAACCGGCTATGGTTGGACCGGCATTGCAATTATAATTTTATCCGTTCTTATAGCGGTAAAGATATTGAAGCGGAGCAACCGGCAGGGCCGGCCAGGGTGCCTGGGCATTGGGTATGTGTCATTGGTGGTATTCTGCCTGCTTACCTTCACTGTTAGCCTCGGGGGCGTGTTAGGCGGGTTTATATATAAAGCGGTGACGTTGCCCCGTTATCAGGCCAGGGTGGTGAGCTACACCAGCTTTGAAAGTAAAGACAGCAAGAACAGGCACAGGATCATGTACCGCGCCACCGTTACCTTTAATACGGCCGATGGCACGCCGGTAACCATGGAGTCCGATGTGGCGTCTTCGGGTAAACCTGAAGTAGGCGAGATCATCACTGTTGGATATAAACCGGACATGGAGCGGGTGGAAGAGCTTTCCTGGAGCAAGTTCCTGCTGATGGGCGGAGCTTCCGTGATGTTGCTGATAATAGGATACTTTGCTGTGGGCGGTGTTTTGTATGCGATGGGATACAAGATGAAGCGGTACATGGGATTTGGAATGAACTTGTTGTTGTACTTCATTTTCCCGCTGGCTATGCTGTTCCTGTTCTGTGGGATGGGATATGCCCTTGTCCTTTATTTCATGGGGCTTAAGCCCGATATGCCCATCTGGGCGGTGGCGATATGCCTGTTCTTTTGCCTTGTACTGGCAGCCGCTTTCTTCGGGTATGCACGCTTGCTGATGGAAAGACGCAGTCGTCCTTAACACGATAAGAAAAGCCTACTGTCAGCCTAAGCAGATGGTGGGCTTGTGTTTGTACCTATAATAAATTCCCCTGTATCCCGCAGGGTGCCTGTCACCTCATAGCCCTTCTCCAGTAACCGGATGATGGTATGTGAGCCCAGGAAACCGGTAGCGCCGGTCAATAAAACGCGTTTGCTGTTCATGATCTTTTGACACAAAATTCCTCTTGTCCGGCCGGCTGACAATTACCATTGGGTAAGAAATGCCGGTTGGCAGTCTTCCGCCTCCATGGAGATTTTACCGCCGGTAAATCGGATATACTTGCTTATATTTATAAGTAGAAACCCATGTCTTTACTCCTTATGGCAAATGCAGATAATAATACGGCGCTGCTGCAGGCTTTAAAAGATTACACTGCCTCGGTTGACTGGGCGGCGGAAGAAGATCATTTTGGTACCTGTGAATATATCGGAGATGCATTTCAGGCCCTGGCAGCAGGGGCTTCAAAGGATGAAGAAAGGAAGTTGCTGGGCGAACTGCTGAGCAGGACCTATCACCAGGGCGATGTGCTGCCGGTGATGGTAAAACTGATCTATCCGTTGCTGGTATTATGCAAAACCGGTAAGCTGTATGACCGTGCAGCGGTGATGGCCTTTATGACCGATATAGCAGAAAAGCACTTATATCTCCGCTATCGGCTGTTGGGGCTAAAACCTATGAGACTGGCTTTTACCGGCGACGTATATACGACCACCGTAGCAGCAGATGCCGGCATCAACAAACGGAAAGCTTACTACGACGAAACCAGGAGACATACCAGCCTTATTCAGGAAGTTATTGCCGATGAAGATCCTGTTGTGAGCACACTGGCAGTAAAGCTGTATTTGCTGACATTGTATGTGGAATCACCCGGAACAGCCGTTGAGAAGATGACTGCTATCAGGGAACTGATAGCCGCCAGGAACGAAGCCGCGCAGGAAAATCTGTTGATCGGTGCGGCGATCGTTCTACAGCAGCGGGTAGAGCAGCTGCCGGAAAGCCTGATCGCAAGCGTAACCCCGGGCCCTTATCTGAGCGTCGCACGTTTGTTTAATACGCCCACTACGGAGGATGTGGCGGAAGGGCACATCCTGTTGCAATCACATGAATGGAAGTACGACATGCATCCCTGGGCAGATGGTTATATCGCCGCTATCGCCTGTGCGGGGATTCTCTCTCATACAAAGGGTGGTAAAGAAGAGATCGATGCGGTCCTGCAGGCGGTCCGGTTTCAAAGAAATCACAGTAAAAAACATCCTGCAGAAGGAGCGCAATGGTTGCCACATGAGATCATGGCGGAATACCTGATGGTCCGCTTCTTCGCGGAGCATTGGGCAAGCCCGGTGAAAGTACCATGGGCTTCCCTGAATGATACGCAGCAATATATCTTCCGGGAGCTGTCCTGCGAAACAGGAATATTCACTTATCTGCATAGCTATATGGGACTGCCTGCAGCAAAAGAAGCACTGAAAGAATGGCTGCCGCAGTAAACGGGCTCCCTCCAAATGTTACGTCCCGCCAGCTTTTCAGCATAAAAATTTTTCCCCGTCGCAAAAAATCGATATGTTCGTACATATATGACGAAGATACCTTTATTGGACCACGATAGTAAAATCCCCCTGCATCAGCAGGCGGAGGAGCTATTACGGAAGCTGATCCGGGAGGATTTTTTCCGGGAGGGAGACATTTTTCCAAAAGAAACAGACCTGGCCAAACGCTGGAGCATTTCCCGCAACACGTTAAGGATGGCCATCGCCAACCTGGTGAAAGACGGCCTGCTGGAGCGAAAGAAGCGGTATGGCACGGTGGTGAAAAAGAAAAAGATCACCACCAACCTGGACAACTGGTACAGCTTCACCCATGAAATGGAGGACAAGGGCATCCCGTTCAAAACCCTGAAGAACAAGGTATCGGTGGCGAAAGCAGGGGAGGAAGTGGCGAAGATGCTGCAGACAGAGCCGGAGCAACCGGTGGTATGCCTGGAGCGTATCCGGAGCACTGAGAAAAGCCCGATGGTGTATTTCGAATCTTTTTTCCATCCCAGGATAGGGCTTACCGGCAAAGAGAATTTCGACCGGCCGCTGTATGAGATGCTGGACGCGGACTTTCACGTGGTGCCGGTATATTCCCAGGAAGAAATCAAAGCTATTGGCGCCGATGAAAAGATCGCCGGCCTGCTGAAAGTCAAAAAGGGATCGCCGGTGCTGGAAAGGCGCAGAATAGTGCTGGACGCCAGCCGGAAGCCGCTGGAGTTTAACATCTGCTGGTACAGGAGCGATTGTTTTACCTATAGTATCGAACTAAAACGACCTCACTTATAGATAAAAAAATGCCGGATGATTTTTCATCCGGCATTTTCATTTATAACCTGTTGCTTATGGAATAAGCAGGTACTCCTCTACGCCCATAGAGGGCAGGGTAAAGGTTGCCTTTGCGTCTTTCGTTTCTCCGTTTCTTACCACGGTAATGCGTGCAGGCTTCAGCGTGCCCCATTCAAACCCGGTGCTTTGGCTTGTTTTACCGGGATTAAAGAGCCGCACCAGGTACTGGCCATTTTCCTGTGGTACCACGGCGGTAGCCACTACGGCGGCGTTGGTCGGCCGGAAAAGCCCCGCCGGTAAAGCAGCGCCTTTCTTCATAGGAAAACTCAGGAGCGGTTGTGTAAAGTCCGCTGCTGCTGTTTCCAGCGCTGCGCCGTCGGCAGCGCCATGCGGCTGTAAGGCATAGTGATAGCTGCTGCTGCCGTCCTGGTCTGCCTTATAGTTAGTGTGCCAGTAGTTATTCATGACATAGGAGAACCAACGGCTGGTGGGTTGCCCTTTCGTTCTCCACGCTTTATGGCTTTGCGCAATCTGAAGGCGCTCGTTGATCATGCTGTCCGGCTCTACCATCGGCGTTTCCAGCAGCATCCACTGTACGCCGTTGGCGGTGTTGGAGATATCCATCCACCGGCGGCCGAAGAGAAAATCCATATTGGACCCCGGCAGCTGATCTTTCAGGTATTGCAGCGTGCCGTAGCCCGCGTCCAGCGTCACCTGTCCGGAGGGCACTTCAAACGGGAACCCGAAATGCAGCGCTTCTTTTTGCCTGACAGGCTTTTTGTCAACCGTGTTCTCAATCAATACCATGTTGCTGTTGGCATAAAGCGTAAGCCTTTTCTCCAGGGCATTGGCGCCAGGCGCCTGCGCCCGAAGCGCGATGGTGGTCACTACCGGACCGCTTTCCAATACCTGCGCCTGTACGGGCTGATTGGTCTCTGCATCGGCGGGGTTCTGGCCTGGCACGTACCAGTAGCTGTTCAGTCCCTGTCCGCGGAAAGTACCGGCGTAGTTGTGACCGTCTTGCGCGGAGAGTTGGGTGATGCTGCCGTTATTGTCCCAGGTAACGCTGATGTTGCCATTGGAGAGTGCGTTGCCGCTTTGTTTAAAGCTGGCGGTGGCCTTAACGACTTCGTCCGTGACGGTATATACCGCGGTGCCAAAGGCCGGCACCTCCCTGGCGAGGAATACGAAGCTGCCGTCGGAAAGGCGCTGCAGCGGGTATTTCCGGCCGCGGGCGTCCTTCACGGACTTGCCGGCGATGCTTATTTTTACCGGTCCGCTGCGGGGCCAGGATAGCGTATTAACGACGGCAATGCTGCGCGATTTTTCGTCTGTCAACGGCTGGAACAGCTGTCCGCTGAGGGTCTGGATGATACTATCGGCATCCAGCATGAACTGCTTTTTGATGCGCCACTGCGCTGTCACAAACGATACGTCCGGCTGCGAGATGCTGTTATGCGCTCCCCAGGTATGCTCATGGAACATAAGGATGTTGGTCCACGCATTGTAAAACTGCTGCGCGTTAAACCGTCCCGGCGCCAGCATAGCATAGGCATTGGTGAGTTGAGACAACCGGAGACTGTTGACACGGTTTTGGCCTTCTTCTTTGGCGGTAGAACCGGCGCCGTCTTCCCAGTAAGGGGTGATGTCCCCTTTCACGACGGGCAGGTCTTTTCCATATTTCTGTTCAAAAGTTTCAAACAGTTTATCGGTGGTGTTGAGTACAAT
The DNA here is from genome assembly GCF_012516375.2 of Chitinophaga oryzae. NCBI lineage: Bacteria > Pseudomonadati > Bacteroidota > Chitinophagia > Chitinophagales > Chitinophagaceae > Chitinophaga > Chitinophaga oryzae. Next base: position 5,484,579 of record NZ_CP051204.2, on the reverse strand, counting down.
TTTGGGAGATGCATACTTTTCATTCCACTGCTTAACGAAACGGGAGACAGCGGTGTCTATCGGCCCGTTATCGGCTACCACGTTGTACCTCCACTGAACGATGTCATAAGGGTAGTGTTTTTCGTCCAGCTCGTTCAGGTAACCCGCTATTTTCTGTGGTCCTCTTTCAAAGACAGCGCCGGGGGCGGTGCCATGCCAGGAGGAGTATCCTTTGCCGCCTGTCCAGAACAGTATTTTCTCCTGTCCGGAAGGAGATTCCCACCATACGGGCTTATCGCCCCAGCTGCGCACAAAATGGCCTACGCGGTCACCGAGGTAAGGATGACTTTCGCCCAGGTAATTAGGCCCGCTGGAGAAGTATTTAACGCCGCCTTTGGCCAGTGCTGTCACCGTGCTCCAGGTATACCCCGGCACGTCGGAGATCATGGCGCTGGGGATGCGGAGACCGTAAGTCTTCTGCAGCTGCGCGGCGAAGTCGGTGTAATGGAACGTTTCTTCCGGCAGGGTAAGGCCCGTGAGGATATTGGCGTACAGGGCAGAGAGGCAGATGTTGCCGTCTTTCACGGCCTGTATGAATGCAGCTTTTCTCTCCGGTGTGGCCTGTTGCAGGAAGTGTTCCACCGCCCACAGGGATTCGATGTTCCATTTGAACTTCGCTTCTTCGGGATAGTCGCGGGTAGCGGCGATCATGTCCAGCGCGTCGTTGATATTGCGGAGGTGTATTTTTAGTACTTCCGGCTGCAGGTGTGAGTAACCGATGTCGGTATGGGAGTGATGGATGAAATGCAGTTCCCGGTAGGTGACCGGTGTAAGGGTGATAACCCGCTCCGTCACTACTTTGCCGGCATCGCTAACGACTACATGAATACTGTCGGGCTGTTTCACGGCATTGACGGGGATGTCGAAAGTGTTGACGCCGTCTTCTACCGGGAAGGAATATACTTTTTTGCCGTCTACCGTTACCTTGAAAGTACGGAGCGTGCCAAAATGCAGCGCCGTCAGTGTTACAGGCTGCTGCCCGTTTTTCAGGATAAAGGGTTGGGGGAGGATGTCCACTTTTTCCTGGAAGGAAAATTTAAAGGTCATGAACCAGTCGTTGCTCTGCTGTGCGTGACCTATGATTTTCAGGCGGACCGGCTTGCCCGGTGTTACGCGGCTGAGGGGCAGCCGCAGGAACATCAGTCCGTGCGCGTCGTTGGCGCCGTCTTTCCGGAGTTGCTGGAAGACGAGGCGGCTGCTGTCGGGCGCGGCGAACGTCCAGTCCGGCGTTTGGTTACCGCGTTTAGTGGTGAACGTCAGCAGTTTTACATCATCCACATATAAATCGAAGTGACGGTCGCCGCTGTTGGTGGCGGAAGAGTGGCCGGCTACCCAGCTGAAATAAACATAAGGTCCTTTGACGCGTGCGGGCACGGCAGCGGTTTGCCAGGCGATCGTTTTATGACCGTCGGTTGCGCGTGTGAGCAGCGCGGTAGTAGCGTAGTCTGGAAATGCGGAGTAGTAGCGGATGTTCTCGCCTTCCGTTTCATGGTCGTAACCGTTGATCCAGTCTACCTTACCGAGATAGGGGACCGTTTTCTGGGCGGTCCCGTTCAGGGCGCAGGCTATTAAAGCAGTGATACAACAGAATATTCTCATCATAACAGGTGATTAATGGTGGATGATCGTTTTTTCTTTCATGGTGATGTTTTCCAGCGACTGACCCTTGGTTTCGAACAGGTATTTTTTCGCATAGAAAAAAGAGAAAAGGCAACAGCCGGCAAACAGGAAGAAGGTGGTGGCGATGCCCATGCCTTCCCGCATGATGGGGAAGAGCAGGTTCAACAGCCAGTCAGACACCCACATTACGAGGATGCAGACAGACAGCGCCAGTCCTCTTACCGGTGTCGGAAATATCTCCGTGGCGATGACAAACTTCAATGGTCCCAGTGAAAAAGCGAAGAACAGCAGGAAAAAAGTGATCGGTATCAGTAACGGCCATCCGTTGATCTGCAACAGGAAAAATATGCCCGTGAGCGTTAGTGCGGCGGCAGCGCAGATGGAGCCGGCAAGATACAGCGGGCGGCGTCCCAGGCTGTCCACTTTCCAGATGGCCACAAACGTGAAGAGCATATTGGCGGCGCCCAGCATCACCTGGTACAGCAGCGTATCGTTGGCCACTACGCCGGAAGAACGCAGAATGGTAGGACCGTAGTAGATCACCGCATTGATGCCGCTGAACTGTGAGAAGGCTGTCAATACGCAGGCCATCACGAGCAGATGCCGCAGCGGCGGTTGCAGCAGCGCGCGCAGCCCGCCCTTGGAGGCGTCCGCGGATACAGCCAGGATCGCCTGCAGTTCTGCAGCGGCTTCTTTTTTGTCAGGATTGATTTTTTCCAGGATATGCAGCGCTTCCGTTTGCCGGCCGAAGCGGGCCAGCCACCGGGGGCTTTCCGGAACGATGGCCAGCAGCGCGAAGAAAGCGACGGCAGGGATGACGCCCACGAGGAACATGCCACGCCAGTATTCTGTTACAAACAGCCAGTGCAGCCATCCGCCGGAAGTATCGCCGGCAGCTGCCGCATAACGTTGAATGGCCAGGTTGGAGCAGTAAGCTACAAGGATGCCGATGGTGATGGCCAGCTGGTAGAAAGTGACCAGCCGTCCCCGCCGCGAAGCCGGCGCCAGCTCCGAGATGTAAAGGGGGGATATATTGGAGGCCACCCCTACGCCCATGCCTGCCAGCAGCCTGAAAAATATCAGGAGCGACCAGGTGGTGGAGACGGCAAATCCGACGGCGCTGACCAGGAAGAGGAAGGCGGCCAGGGCCAGCACTTTTTTACGGCCGATACGGTCGCTCAGGGTGCCGGAAAAAGCTACGCCTGCGATACATCCCAGCAGGGCACAGGAAACGAACCAGCCCTCCTGCGATGCGGTGAGCTGGAACTGTGTTTTTACGGGAAGAATGATACCGCTGACAACGGCTACATCGAAGCCAAAAAGCAGGCCTCCCAATGCAGCGATCAGGGTGACGGTGGTGATGAACAGGCGTGTGTTACTGTTTCCCATGACGTGAAATATTTAAATCAGCAATAGTTGTCTTTTACATAGGCTACCACCAGCATGGCTTTGCCTTCGCCGGTATAACGGCAGGCGTAATGACCAGCCCCTGCGGGGATGACGAACGTTTCGGCATACTGAAAACGTTGTGTGCCGCCACCGGCGGTAACGTCCAGCTGACGGCCTTCTACCAGCATACAGATATGACACTGCCCGTTGGTGGGTATGTTCACTTCACCGGAGAACTCATAACGGTCCACGGTGTAGAAGTGTTCGGCATGCGTGGGCAGCTGCCATTTTTTTCCGGAGGGCCATTCTTCCTGCAGTTGCGGCTTTGAGATCAGCGTGTCAGGTACGGTTTTACCTTTCCGGTCGAAGTACAGGTTGTCAAAAGCCCTGTCCAGGTGGATGGGCCGCGGACGGCCATTGAGGTCTGTGCGCAGCCAGTCGTACATTTTAAATGTAAAGATGTAGGGCGTGCTGCTGATCTCCAGCACCATATTGTTTTTACCGGAAGCGTGTATGGTACCGTTGGGTATCAGGTACAGTTCATGTTTCTTGGCGGTGAACTGCTGCACATATTTTTCCACGGGTAGCGGTACGTTATCGCTGATAGCTGCTTCCAGCGCTTCTCTGAAAGCGGCCGGCTGTATGTCTTCCCGGAAGCCGAGGTACACCTGTGCGTCCGGCTTACAGTCGAGGATATAATAGGTTTCGTCCTGCGTAAAATCTTCTCCGAAATGTTGCAGGGTATAGGCTGGCCGCGGATGGCACTGGATGGACAGATTGCCGCCGTCGAACGTGTCGAGGAAATCGAAACGGATAGGGAAGCTGGTACCGAAGCGCTGTGCGGCTTTGCCAAGCAGCTGGCGGTTGTTGTGGAAGGCCAGCATATCGAAGGATACCTCCAGCAGGCGGCCGTTGCCTTCCAGCACAATACCGTTTTCCGGTGTGATAAGTTCGAAGGACCAGGCATAGTTCACTTCGTCGGTGTTCAGGCCGGGGAGATGTTTTTTCATCCAGTCGCCGCCCCATACGCCGGCTTCAAACCACGGCCGGGCGCGGAAAGGCTGACGGAGCATCACGTCGAGGGCTGCACGCAGCTGAGCGCCGGGCATCCAGGTGATGGTATCGGGACGCTGACCATCGATGATCACATCGATATGCGGCAGTAAAGATTGTTTGTGTTTATTTAAAACGGGCCAGTCGGCAAAGTAGCAGCGTTTATACGCATACGTAGGCGTGCCGATGTTGGTGATGCTGCCGGCCCGCAGGCGGTACTGGATCTCGTTTTTAGGGATGTCTATATACAGTGTTCTGCCTTTGATGGCGGTGAGCGCCGCGCCGGTGCCATAGATGATATGCAGGCCGGGCGCATCGTCCGGGTGGATAGAAAATAATTTCTCCGGATCGAAGAAGTCGGCCAGGCTGCCCTCGTACCGTTTGCCGAATACGGCGTCCGGTGTGCCGGAATAGGCTTCCAGCATGGCCGTAATAGCAGCAGGCGTTTGCAGGCATACGCCGGTATGGTACCAGTATACGGGGCGGTTATATGCCCGCAGCGCCTGGTGAAGGGCAGCCCTGAACGGTTCCCACAGCACGCCGTCGTAACCGTCTATGATGAGATAGCTGTCATCTTTAACAGCGGCTGCCAGGGAGGCGTAACCTTCTTCCACCGGATGACCGGTATGAAAGGAGGGAAAGACGGTATATGCGGCTTCGCCGGTATTATCAGCTGTCACGGGCAGTAGTGGCTGGGTGGTGCGGCGTACAGCGGTGTTGTCCGCCTGATGTGGCGTCATGGCCGCGCCGGTGAGGATACAGTGTTCTGTTTCCTGGCACCAGGTGATTTTTACCGGGAGGCCATGCAGCTGTTCTTCCAGCGGAGCGGAAAACAACGTATAAGCGCGGGCGATATTGCCGCCGATCACGAGTGCCGTACAGCCGTATTGAGAAAGCCAGGGCCGCAGGAAAGCGCCCAGGTTTCGGCCGAAGGCCTGAAATACCGGCCGGGCAATGGTTTCATGTTCTTCAGCCATGGCTTTAACGGAGGAGGCCACCACACCGGTCTGCTGCCGGAAGGCTTCCAGCAGCCAGCGGGTAGAGAAGTAATCGTCTGCTATGCCGTCCTGGAAGGGGCAGTCAAAAAACGCCGCGGAAGGCAGTCCTTCAGGTGCCGCTGCCAGCGCCCCGTTTTCCAGGAAGGCAGAGCCGAAGCCGGTGCCCAGCGTCAGCAACACGGTTTTAGGGCCGTCGAGCCCCAGTACCTGCCGTGCACCCATCGCAAAAGCATGAGCGTCATTACAAAAGTGCATGGGCAGGTCTTCTGTGCAGGATGCATCCTGTAAGGCCTGCCGGACATGAAGGCCGAACAGGCGGCCGAATTTACCCCCTACTTTGGTGATGGCGCTGATGCCGTTCTGATAGTCAAACGGGCCGGGCATGGCTATGCCGATGCCGTCGATCGTCGTGTCTTTCAATGCCGTGATGCAGCCGGCAATAACGGAAATGATCTCCGCCGCGCTGCTGTCTGCCTGTAAAGGCTTTGTCATAACGTTGCCCGGTGCTGATCCGGTGTTGTTCGTGTCTACTATACAGGCAGATACATGACTGCCGCCAATGTCTATCGCTATTTTTTTCCCGGTTCCCATTATTTTTTAATGTTCATATGTTCAAACATAATAAAAGTTTTTGGAGTAGCCCAATTAATTTGGGGGAACAGCAAAAACTGAAAATGGAAGGACTTGCGGGCTCCTCATCTGCAGGCCGGACATGGATAGACCTGCCACCTGCTTTCCGGGTGCGGTATAAGGGCGGGTTTTACCACTGTTCTCCTGGTGCGACGGGTGGCATACCAGCACGCACCCTGAACAGGTTCACAGAAGGAATAGAAAAGGCAAAAAGCGAAGCACAAAAAGTTATACCGGAACGGCTTAGGGTCACGAGGTCAGAAATGTTACGGAAGCCTCCCTGAATACCCGGGAAAGAAGTGGCAGGATGTATCGCCTGATACATCCTGATGGCAGTGACAGGTCACCGAAGGAGGTGTATGATGTGTTGCTGCCGCGAGCGTTCAACGTTTTTTCCAAACGCGGTTCAGATAATTCCTCACCGGCTGGTCGTACGCCACCAGCGCCACCCATCCCAGCAGTACCAGGGCGGTAACTCCCGCCGGGACCACTACCGCCAGGCGGGACATATTCGGTTTGTATATTTCCAGGTAATGTGCGAAGATCCAGATAAACCCGTAGTGGGTCATATATAATGGATACGACACCTGGCCGGAAAACCGGCAGGGCTTTTCCAGCCAGGGTACGAGGCGGGCGCCGGCGCCCAGCGCCACCAGCGCCGGGAAGTAAAACACGACGATGGCCATTTCCACCAGCCAGTTCTGTCCATAGAAAGGCATGAACAGCGCCAGCAGCAGTAACAGCGCCACACCGGGGAAACCCAGGCGGTTGGGGATGATCAGCCGGAAGCGGTAAACCAGCATGCCGGCGGTGAAAGAATAAAATAGCCGGGCGCCGCCATGCCAGAAGTTATCCTTGCTCCAGCCGCCCATGAGGTTACCGGTACGGTAAGCCACCACGCCCAATATCACCGCCGCTACCGCTGCCAGTACCAGCAACAGGTTGCGGCGCAGGCGCCATAATACCAGCGCATAAAAAATATTGGCGATATACTCCCAGAACAGGGACCAGGCGGGCGCATTCAGGCAGAAGAGATTAAAGTAGCGTTCCGATATAACAGGAAACGGAATGAGCAGGAGGGTGGTGATAAACAGCAAAGCGGTCTTACCGAAGCCACAACCGGCAGGTGGCCCTGCCAGCGGATCAAAAAGATAGGTGAGCAGTCCCAGCACGGCGCCCAGCGCCACCAGCGGATGCAGCCGTATCAGCCTCGCCCGGAAAAAATCCTGCAGCCGCAGCTGCGGCATGCGGTCGTCGTAAGCATAGGCTATCACAAAGCCCGACAGGCAGAAGAAAAAATCCACTGCCAGGAAGCCATGCCCTGCAAAGTTTTTATTGTAATCGGTAAATACCACTTCCATAAAGTGGAAAAACACTACGACGATGGCGGCTACGCCCCGCAGTCCGTCCAGTATCGCAAAATGTTGTTTGCCGGCGGACGCCTGCAGCCGCTGCGCCGCTCCCGTTGTCATTGTTCCTGTTTCCATATCTGTCTGCGCAAGATAACACGGAGGTGGCGTAACTGCAAACCGGATTTATTTGTATCTTTTTCGAAAAAAAGATGACGACCCTGCAGCAGATGGCCAAACATTTCCGCGACGTACATTTTGGTGGTAACTGGACATCGGTGAACCTGAAAGATACCCTGGCGGATGTGGACTGGCAGATGGCCACCACGCCGGTGCATTCGCTTAATACTATTGCCGTGCTGGTATTTCATGTCAACTACTATGTGAGCGCGGTGCTGAAAGTGCTGCAGGGCGGACAGCTCCAGGCCAGCGATAAATTCAGTTTTGACCTGCCGCCCATTACGTCGGAAGAAGAATGGCAGCAGCTGGTGACCAAAACGCTGGCCGAAGCGGCCACCTTTGCCGATGCCATGGAACAGCTGGAGGACAAACAGCTGGCGGAAGACTTCACCGACGGGAAATACGGCACCTGGTACCGCAACCTGGCAGGGATCATTGAACACACCCATTACCATCTCGGACAGATCACCATCATCAAAAAAATAATCAAAGGAACATAACCCGTTTCCTGCTCCCGGGAGTATATAACAATTCCCGTTTCCGGTTACATTCTTCCCTGATCCGGTTACTTCAGCCTATGGCAGTTGACAGAATTTTGCTGTCAAAGTAAAGAACAGATGGAATTAACGCATTATCGCACCCTGGGAAAGTCTGGGCTGAAAGTATCTCCGCTTACCCTGGGCGCCATGACTTTCGGAATGGACTGGCACTATGGCGCTACGCCGGAAGTATCGAAAGAAATCCTGGCTGCTTACCTGCAACAGGGCGGCAACATGATTGATACGGCCAATATCTACACCAAAGGGCATTCGGAAAAAATCATCGGGGATTATCTGAAGGAAAGCCATATTAACAGGGACCGGTTGGTGATCGCCACTAAATTTTTCGGCAGTATGCGGCCGGGAGACCCCAATAGCGGCGGCACCGGAAGGAAAACCATCCTGCAGTCTGTGGAGGCGTCGCTGCGCCGCCTGCAAACCGACTACATAGACCTCTACTGGATGCATGCCTTTGACCCGCATACGCCCGTAGAAGAAACGCTGTATACGCTGGAACAGCTGGTGCGGTCAGGCAAGGTACGGTATATTGGTGTGTCTGATACGCCGGCGTGGAAAATAGCGCAGGCGCAGACCATCGCCCATTTCCGGGGCTGGCCGGCTTTTATCGGTCTGCAGATAGAATACTCCCTGCTGGAAAGAACGGTCGAAGCGGAGCTGATACCGATGGCGCAGGAAATGCAACTGGGGGTAATGCCCTGGTCTCCCCTGAAGCAGGGCGTTCTCTCCGGAAAATACACGCGGGAACAGCGGGGGCAAACCCTTAGCAAACGGACCGCCGATAGTGCGCTCAGTGAAAAGGCCTACCTGCTGACAGACGCGCTCAACGGCATCGCGGCGGATTACCGCGTGCCGGCAGCCGCTATCGCGCTGGCATGGGTGATAGCAAGGGAGGGTGTAACATCGACCATCATCGGCGCCCGCACGCCGGAACAATTGCAACAAAACCTGCAGGCATTGACAGTCGTGCTCTCACCGCAGACGATTGCCGAACTGGATGCATTGTCTGCGCCCGAACCGGTTTTTCCGTACACTTTGCTGGCAAACGCACGGCATATAGCACAGGGAGGCGCTACCATCAACGGGCAGCCGTCTGTACTCCCAGCCATCCTTCCGCAAACGCAGAACGATCATTATTGACGCGGATATGTCTTATTTTTATGGCATGAAGAAAACAATGCCATCACCCGCGATATATCCGGACATCGCATCTTTTCATGAAGAACTGGGATTGCCTGCGCCGCAACATCCTTTGATCAGTTATGTCAGCTATGATGGTATACAGTTTCAGCGGCATGCGTTTTCTTCGCGGATCATGCTCAATTTTTACAAGCTATCTTTCATTCATAAAACGAACGGGATGGTCCGCTATGGACAGCACTATTATGATTTTAAGGAAGGGGGATTGGCTTTTGTGGCTCCGGGCCAACTGATCTCCGGTGTTTCACCGGAAAAGAGCCTGTCAGGCGTGATCATTTTTTTCCATCCGGACCTGATCAGGCATCATCCGTTGGGAAAGAAAATCCGCCAGTACGGTTTCTTTTCCTACACAGTGTCTGAAGCCTTACATCTTACAGAGAAAGAGCGGGATATTATCCTGAAGTTATTTGAACAGATAGCTATGGAGCTGGACACGCCGGCAGACCGGTTCAGCCAGGACCTGCTGGCATCGGGGCTGGAGCTGCTGCTGGATTACAGCAACCGTTTCTATCACCGGCAGTTTGCGACACAGCGGGAAGATGATAACGGACTGCTGAGCCGTCTTGATGCAGTCCTGCTCCGTTATTTTGACAGCGATGAGCCGTCCCGGTCGGGATTGCCAAGCGTACAGTATGTTTCAGAGCAGCTGCATTTTTCACCGGATTATCTAAGCGATCTGTTGCGCGCCAATACCGGCTTAAACACACAGCAACATATTCACCGGAAGCTGCTCGAAATAGCGAAAGACCTGCTGGGCGCCGGTGAATGGAGCGTTGCCGATATCGCCTACAGGCTGGGGTTTGAGCAACCGCAATCTTTTAACCGCCTGTTTAAAAGCAAAACAGGTTTATCTCCGCTGGCTTACCGCCAGTCCCTCAAAGCGGGAACAAGTACGTTATAATCCGGCATCTTCCGCCAGGACTTTTTGCCTTCTCTCCAGCTCCGCTGCTGACGGCGGTTTTGATTCAATCGCACGTGTTTGCAAGGCTCCCGCCGGTTCGTAGGTCGTCATGATCACCCCTGTGGAAGTGGGCGTAGCGTCTGTCAGTTTCCAGCTGCCGGGAAGCGTACCGTCCGCAAACTGACGCTTTCCCGATCCGATGGTAACAGGGAAGAGCCACATGTGAACGATGTCTGCCAGCCTGTGAGCCAGTAATGTCTGCATTAGCTGACTGCTGCCATAAACCAGGAGGTTGGGGCCGTCTGTATTTTTCAGTGCCTGCAGCGCTTCCACCACATCGCCGGTGATCAGGGTAGCGTGTTGCCATGGCAGGGGGATAGCGTTATGAGAGACCATGAACTTTTCCGCCTGGTTGAATTTTTTGCCGATGCCATCATTATAATGAGGCCAGTGTGCGGCGAATATATCATAGGTGCGCCTGCCCAGGAGCAGGTCGAACGGTTGGTCCATAACGGCGATTATCTTTTGGTTCATTATTTCATCGCTGAAAGGGGCTACCCAGCCACCCCATTGAAAGCCACCGGAAGTGTCTTCCTGCGGCCCGCCTGGCGCCTGTATAACGCCATCTAAAGTAATAAAGTTAACGGTGATGATTTTTCGCATAACGTCTGATTTTGTATTACAAAAATACAGGAGACGGCTGGCCTAAATGCTGTGTCAATGCGACTTTATAGGGGTGGGAAACCGACATGTTTATAACAATGCTATCTTACGCATCACCTGTTGCTTTTCAACGGAAGAGCGCGCCAGCGACAATGCCTGGCGGAGGCAAGCGGCAGCCTTTTCAGGCTGAATGTCTTTGTATAGTTCGCCTAACAGTACAAAATAGAAGTGGTTGTTGGTCAGCGGGATTTTTTCCGCTTCCGTGATCGCAGTTTGTGCGCCGTGAACTTTATACACGGCGTAGGCGCGGTTAAGTGCCACAGAGGGAGAGAAGTTCACCTGTAACAACTGATCATACAGCCGCAGGATGTCCTGCCATTTTTCAGGGGTGTCCTGTTGCTGGCAATGCCGGTAGGCGATACCTGCTTCCAGGTGATAGGACGTCAGCTGCCCGCCCTGGGCGGAGCGTTCGAGGTAACGGACACCCTGATGAATCAGTACCTGGTCCCACCGGGAGTTGTCCTGTTCCTCGTAGAGCACAAAAGAAGTTCCATTGTTTTGTCTCGCTTCAAACCGGGAGGCATGGAAACACATCAGTGCGATCAGCGCATTGGTAGCAGGTACGTTGGTCTTCTCGTAACCGGCCAGCATCAGTCCGAGCCGAAGGGCTTCCAGGCACAGCTCCTTTTGCAGGACGCGGCTTTGCGTACCGGAATAATATCCTTCATTGAACAGCAGGTAGATAACATGCAGGACATTGTCGAGCCGCGCTGCCAGCATGTTTTCCGGCGGCATCTCCAGCTTTATCCCCGCAGCGCGCAGCTTTTCTTTTGCCCTGAACAGCCTTTTGTTGATAGTCTCCTTGCTGGTCAGAAAGGCCTCTGCGATTTCATCGATACCAAATCCGCAAAGCACGCGCAGGGCCAGCCCAATCTGGCTTTCGCTGGCGATAGCCGGGTCGCATACCGCAAAAATCATCTGCAGCTGGCTGTCACGGATATGCTGGTCGGAGAAGTCTAGTGCATCCTGCTCCGCCTGACCTGCTTTCAGGGCCGGCATTACTTTTTCTTCGTAGATTTTATTCCGCCGGAAGTGATACAGGGTTTTCTGCCTTGCTACAGCATAGAGCCATGCGGCGGGGTTTTCAGGTATGCCTTTCAGTCCCCATGTTTCCGCAGCCACCAGGAAGGTCTCGCTCACGATGTCTTCCGCCATTTCGATATGCTGCAACCCGAAACGGCGGCTGATAACGGCCACCATACGGGAGAATTCCTGCTGGAATAATTGTTTTAAAGAGAGTGCTGCGTCCATGATCATATACCACCCGTCCCGCGGGACAGGTGGCGGTAAAGTTTATTGACAATTATACATATAACGGTCTGATTTCCACGCTGCCGCCCATGTCCACAGCCGGACAACCATGCGCCAGCGTAGTGGCGGACTCCAGGTCTTCCGCTTTTACGATAATAAAACTGCCCAGTATTTCCCGGACTTCCACAAAAGGTCCGTCTGTCACCACGCCGCCTGATTTTAATACCCTGCCTTCGAGCGACAGCCGGGGGCCATGGCTGGACAGCTTGTCCTGCGCTACGATACCGCTGACCCAGTCCTGCCACTTCTGGGCAAGCGCCTGCATCTCAGCCGGGGATGCATTACTGTAATCATAGCTGGGCTGACGGAATAATAACATAAACTCTTTCATCGGAACATTCAATTAAGGTGACGGTAAAAAGATAACATACATAGGATGACCGGAAAATAAAAAACAGGACATCTTTCCAAAATAATTTTCCGGCAGATAAACATACAATTAATCCGGCAGCTTTGTTACGGCTGCAAGCCTTCTGTTAGCAGGCCTCAGATACCAGGAAAGCATGATGAGTACCACGAAAATGACCTGTGCGGTAACATCGCCGGGCTTGTCGCCGCTGGCCAGGTGAGAGATGGTGGCGCCGGTCATCAGGAAAAAGAAACCGGCATAAGCCCATTCTTTGACCAGCGTCAGCCGCGGCAGCAGTAGTACCGCGACGCCCAGTATCTTCCAGCTGGCCAGTATCGTCATGATATAAACCGGATATCCCAGATGCACGATACCCTGCGTGGTAGACGGCGTGCGTAGCAGTTGAGCGATGCCTCCTGAAAGCATGCCGGCGGCGAGTAAACCAGTGGTGGTCCAGTAGGCGGCCTTACGGCCTTTGGTAGTTGCTTGCATGTGAAATGTGTTTGTTGTATTGGAATGATGCATGAGAAGCGGTAAATAGGACAAGCGGAGGAAATTTTTTTGTTAATACAGATCCGTTAACGGGAATACGGGATTTGTAGCCAGGGGACACTATACTTTCGCGGCTTATCCGGAATTGTTATGCCTGAACAACAAAATATTGAATACAAAACATCGTGGCGGGATGAATATCTCAAATGGATCTGTGGCTTCGCCAACGCACAGGGAGGCAGGATTTTTATTGGTCTTGACGATACTGGTGCAGTGGTTGGGGTGGAGGACTATCGCAAGTTGATGGATGAAATTCCCAATAAGACAGTCAACCATCTGGGGCTGGTGGTAGACGTTAATCTCCGCGAACGGGAGCAGCACTATTATATCGAAATTATTGTGCCCGTTAGTACTGTGCCAATTGCCTATCACGGCGTGTATCACTATCGGAGCGGGAGCACCAAACAGGAGCTGAAAGGTATTGCGCTGCAAAACCTGTTGCTGAAAAAGATCGGCAAAAAATGGGAGGAGCTGCCGGTGGAAGGCGCTACCTTAGAGGACTTCGATCGGGAGACGATTGATGCCTTCCTGCAGAAAGCCCGGGTCAAAGAGCGAATACCGGCAGATGCCGTGACATTGGATACAATGTCGCTGTTGCAAAAACTGGAACTGGCAACGTCCTCGGGAGAATTTTCCCATGCTGCGCTGTTATTATTCGGGAAGAGTTTAGGCAGAGTATCTATTACGGCCAGCTTTAAAATTGGCCGGTTCGGGAAATCGAATCACGATCTTTTGTTTCATGATATGATCGAGACCAATATCTTCAGCATGGCAGATAGCGTACTGGAGCTGTTGAAACGAAAATATCTCATCCGGCCAATATCCTATGAGGGCCTACAGCGGCTGGAGCCGCTGGAATACCCGGAAATGGCACTGCGGGAGGCTATCTGTAATGCGATTATACACAGGGATTACGCAAGCACATACACTTTTCTCCGGGTATTTGACGATAGACTGCATATATGGAACCCCGGCAATCTTCCCGAGGAGCTAAAAGTCGAGGCATTAAAGGAGAATCACTCGTCGTACCCCAGAAACAGAAATATCGCCAACGTTTTTTATAAAGCAGGGTATATTGAATCCTGGGGCAGGGGGATTAATAAAATCGTGGAGGCCTGTGTGGAGGCGGGACTACCTGAACCCAGGATGGTAGAAGAACAGGGAGGGTTTAGTATTGTGTTTTATAAAGACGCCTATTCCCTGGAAAATCTTAGAAAATTCAATTTAGAAGAACGACAGATAAAGGCGCTTCTGTTCATTAAAGAACATGGACAAATAAGTAATAAACAATATCAGGGTTATTTTTCAGTTTCTAAACGAACTGCAACATCCGATCTGCAAATATTGCTATTGAAACAGTTGATTGAGAAGGTAGGGTCAACAGGCAGAGGGACCTTTTATATTTTATCAAAACCTAATGGGGCAATTAATACGCCTAAAGGGGCGATAAAGGGGCAAAACAGGCGATAAAGGGGCAATAAAGGGGCAAAAGGGGCAATTTACTTATTCCGCCAGCTATGCCCGCAGTGCCTGCACTGCTCTGCCCGCGGCGTTTTGGCCAGGCCATGGCATTCAGGGCAGCGGTTAAAGTGTATCTTGTCTTTATGCTGATTAAATATCCTTGTGGCTACTTCCATTTCAAACTTATCAAAGCCATCTTTTAACAGCGTGAGGTCATCTTTCTCCTCCGTGATCCAGCCCAGCTGATATCATTTCAACAGCCCCATCGGTGTTATCCCGAATTTCTTTTTAAATGCCCGGTGAAAATGCTGCGGGTGCGTATAGCCGAGGCCGTAGGCAATTTCTGATATATTCCGGTCTCCCTGTAAGATCTGCTGCCGCGCAGCTTCCAGTCTCTCGTTGTTCACAAAAGCAAATACGCTTTGTCCGAACAACGACCGGAATCCTTTCTTCAGCTTGAACTCATTCAGTCCACAGTGGCGTGACAGCTCTGCCAGGGTGGGCGGGAAGGCAAGATGTTCCTGCAGGTACTGCCGCGCATGATGCAGGCGCTCACGGTCAGCGGGGCGGAGGATGTCTGCGCCGGCACGTTTGGGCGAAGGCAGCAACGCCTCGCATTGCAACGCCAGCAACTGCAGTATCTGTGTCTCAAAATGAAGACGCCTGAGGCCCTTCGGCGCGGGGCTGTCCCAGATATGGTCCAGCGTATGCTGCAGCCGCGGACTGAAATAAGCCGCTGGTGCGTGCGCAACGAAAGGAATGCCCTTCGCTATTTTGTCTGTCAGCTGATGCAGCTCCGGCGCGTAGCTGTTCAGCAGCGCCATCATTTTTTCCGGTTGGATATGCACCCCCAGGTTACGGAAGCCTTTGGTGTCGGCCAGTTCATTCTTTTCCCACGAGGAGGGGTTGAACAGCATATTGGCGCTTCCCTGTCTGAACAGCTCCCGGTGGATCAAGCCTTCGTGGGTCTGGTACAGCTGTCCCGACATCACAAAATTAAGTTCCACGAAAGTCTTCTCATTGTAATGCTCCCAGGAGAAGTCCGCCGGGCCTGACACCACATGCCCGTCGGCGATGGCCATGTCGTCGCAGAGGATGAATTTGCCGCTGCCGTCTACATCCGGCATGGGGAGGCGGTAGTGATGGATCTCTGCTTGCGGGATCAGGAAAGCGTCTCTGAAAGCGGTCGTATGAGCTACGGATGTTTCCATGGTGACAAATGTAGGGTGAAACCACTACAAAAATGGTACTTATTTATCCGTTTTGTGCACTAAACCCTTTCTGCAGACAGGCAATTTTGCAGGAAATAATTTACTTATGACAACACAACAACCGTTGCATGTGCCGGTACTGATCGCCGGCGGCGGTATTACCGGGCTTTCAGCTGCATTATTTCTTTTGCAACAGGGTATCCGGCCTTTGCTGGTAGAACGGCATCGCGGTACCTCTATTCATCCGAGGGCGAGAGGTTTCGATATCCGTACGATGGAGCTGTTCCGCGAACTGGGCGTAGGCGAGGCGGTACGGGAAGCCGGTAAAGCATTGGGACCGGCCTGGGGCGTGCTGCGGGGCGATACGCTGGCGGCGGTACTGGCAGACATCAGGCCGCGGGAGGGGGAACGCATCACCTATCCCAGCCAGCTGAAAGGGCTGGAGAGCCTGGCGGCGCTCACGCCGGAAAGCGGCGCCCGCTGTACGCAGGACCTCGCCGAACCGGTACTGCGGGCCGCCGCGGAGGAGAGAGGCGCCCAACTGTTGTTTTATACGGAGATGATTTCTTTCTCTCAGGAAGAAGACGGGGTAAGGGCGGAATTACGTGACCGGGAAACGGGGGCCACGACCATCGTAACGGCAGACTATCTGGTTGCGGCCGATGGCGCCGGCAGCCGTGTCAGACAGCAACTGCAGTTGCCGGTCACCGGTCCGGGCGTACTGGCAGATTTTCTCAACATTTACTTTGAAGCAGATATGGCGGAACTGGTACTGAACCGGGAGTTCAGCATCTGTATCATCGACACGCCGGGCATCACCGGTTTTGTGACGGCTATCAATAACAGCGACCGATGGGTGTATCAGCTGCGTTACTATCCTGATAAAGGTGAGCGCGTGGAAGACTATACGGAAGAAAGGCTGCAAACGGTCCTCCATGCAGCCCTGGGGATGCCGGAGCTGCCGGTCCGCATTCTCAGCGTGCTGCCCTGGGAGATGACCGTGCGGGTGGCAGACACCATGCAAAGCGGCCGCATTTTCCTTGCCGGTGACGCCGCGCACGTAATGACGCCTTACGGCGGAAAAGGCGCTAACACCGGCATACAGGACGCCCAGAACCTGGCATGGAAGATAGCAGCGGTGCTGAAAGGACATGCCGCATCATCACTGCTGGACTCTTATTCGCCCGAAAGGCAACCCATAGGACTGGCCAATGCCTTGCGCTCGGCCACGCTGGCAGATGAAAATGGCATCCTGAAAGACCAGGAGATCATGCAACGACAGGTGATAGCGCCGCCGAAGGCAGGTGAACAGGCATCGCCGGCAGAAATGACACTGACGCAAAATGTGCGGACGCTGATCGGTATTCCCGACTATCGCTACCCGGTGAAGGTTGCCTCCCATTGCCCGCCGGTGCCGGCCGATAAAGTGCTGTATGGCCTTCCCGGCACCCGTGTGCCGCATCTGTGGCTGGACGACGACCGTCAGCTGTCTACCCTCGATTTGCTGAAAGGGCGCTTTACGCTCTTCGTTCATGGCGGTCCTGCGCCCTGGCAGGCAGCGGTGAACGAACAGCCTGTTTTCGTTCAGGTGTGCCCGTTGCCCGGTAACAGGCTGGCGCCATGGGAGGAGGCTACGGGCGCAGCTCCCGGCGAGGCATTGCTGGTACGGCCGGACGGTTTCGTGGCCTGGAGAGGTAACAACGCCACCCGGCTGCCGCTGGCAGAACTGCTGTCATAACCGAACAGGCATTGTTCGAATCTGAACGTTATATTGATAATAATTATTCGTATTAAGTTGATATTTAACCTAATATGTTCGTGGTTTCCTTTTTGGTAGGCCTGTATCGTTTTTAGGTATAAATTTCCCTGTCATGCTAAAGAATTATTTCAGCGTAGCGATACGTAACCTTTGGAAGAACAAAGCCTTTTCTGCTATCAACGTGCTGGGACTGGCCATAGGCCTGGCTACCAGCCTGCTGATCATACTATATGTCCTCGATGAACTGAGCTACGACCGTTTTCATGCTGCTGCTGAAAGGACCTACCGGGTAGATGCCGACATCAAATTCGGCGGTACCCATTATGTGATCGCCAGCGCGCCGGCGCCACTGGGGCCGGCCCTGAAAAATGACCTGCCGGAGATAGAGGAAGAAACCCGCTTTCGTAAGTACGACGGCTGGCTCGTACGCAAAGGAAGCCAGAACATCAGGGAAGAGAAAGTGATTTTCGCAGACTCGACACTGTTCCGCGTTTTCTCCCTTCCGCTACTGGAGGGCGATCAGCGAACGGCGCTACGGGAACCGCGCACTGTGGTGATCACGGAGAAAACGGCCTTTA
This sequence comes from Chitinophaga oryzae, assembly GCF_012516375.2. Taxonomy (NCBI): domain Bacteria; kingdom Pseudomonadati; phylum Bacteroidota; class Chitinophagia; order Chitinophagales; family Chitinophagaceae; genus Chitinophaga; species Chitinophaga oryzae. The sequence continues at coordinate 5,466,719 of NZ_CP051204.2, read as the reverse complement.
AGTATTTTAACACCACTGATGTTATCGGCCGCGATCTCCTGATTAATGACAGCGTGCCGTATAAGATAACGGGCGTACTGAAACCATTTCCCGGCCTCACACAGGTGGACTTCGATTTCTTCGCTTCGCTCTCCGGCGCGCCGGAAAGCCGGAACGACCTCTGGTTAAGTAATAACTTCAATACCTACGTGGTGCTGCGCAAAGGAGCAGATCCGAAGAAGCTGGAAGCCAAGCTGGGACCGGCTACCGCCAAATACATCGCCCCACAGCTGCTGGCGATGGTGAATACCTCCAGGGAAGAACTGGAGCGCAGCGGTGGTTATATCCGCTACTCCCTGATGCCGCTCACAGCCGTTCACCTGCACAGCAACAAAAGCTTTGAGCTGAGTCCTAACGGCTCCATTCAATATGTGTATATTTTCTCCGCCATCGCCTTGTTTATCCTGCTGATCGCCTGCGTAAACTTCATGAACCTGTCTACCGCACGCTCGGCCAACAGGGCGAAGGAAGTAGGCATCCGCAAGGTAATGGGCTCCCAGCGTGCCCAACTGGTGGCGCAGTTTCTGACAGAATCGATGCTGGTAAGCGCCATCGCCATGTTGCTGGCGCTGGGTATCGCCTCATTGATGTTGCCCTTATTTAACGATGTAGCAGGAAAACACATAACCCTGGGCCTGTTCAGCAGACCCTGGCTGGGCCTTGTCCTGGTGGGACTGGTGTTGCTGGTGGGACTGCTGGCGGGTAGTTACCCTGCCTTTTTCCTCTCCGCCTTCCGGCCCGTACTGGTACTGAAAGGCACTATCGCCTCCGGCTTCCGCAACAGCATGTTGCGCAACGGCCTCGTAGTGTTCCAGTTCAGCATCTCTATCATCCTGATGGTAGGCACCATGGTGATTTACAATCAGCTCCGCTTTATCCGCAATAAACAACTGGGCTTCAACCGCGAGCAGGTACTGGTACTGCAAAATACTGCCACGCTGGGCAGCCAGGCGAAAGCTTTCCGGCAGGAGGTGCTGGGACTCAATGGCGTACAGGCCGGCACGATGACTGCTTATCTGCCCACCGGCGATAGCCGTAACGACGGACCGATGTTCCTCACACCGGTGCCGGATCCCAAAAATGCAGTGACCATGCAAATGTGGTCGGTGGATGATCAGTATATCCCCGCTATGGGCATGCACATGAAAACCGGCAGGAATTTCTCCGCCGCCTTTGCCACAGACTCGCAGGCTGTCGTTATCAACGAGGCAGCCGCGCGGCTGATCGGACTGAAAGATCCGCTCAACCGGAAAATATACGAGTGGCGGGACGAAGGCGGCAAAAGCGGTAACAGCTATACTATCATTGGCGTGGTGAAAGACTTTAACTTCAACTCGCTGCGCGAACAGGTGACGCCGCTGGCGCTGTTTCTCCGGGAAGACAGGGGAAGCATGGCTTTCCGGGTACGCAGCAGCGATATCCCGGCCCTCGTGGCACAGGTGGAAGAGAAATGGAAAACGATGGTGCCGAATCAGCCATTCACCTACTCTTTCATGGACGATGATTTTAACAGCCTGTATCAATCTGAAAGCAGGATGGGTAAAATATCCCTGTCCTTCGCCATACTGGCTATCTTCATTGCCAGCCTCGGACTGTTCGGACTGGCGGCCTACGCTGCAGAACAACGGACCCGCGAAATAGGTATCCGCAAAGTGCTGGGCGCTACCATGACCAATATCGTCCACCTGCTGTCCAAAGATTTTCTGAAACTGGTGATGATCGCCATCCTGTTTGCCTTCCCGCTGGGCTGGTGGGCCATGCACCGCTGGTTGCTGGACTTCGCCTACCGGATCAGTATTGGCTGGGAGGTCTTTGCAGCGGCCGGCTTTATGGCTGCCGGCATTGCCCTGGCCACCATCAGCTTCCAGGCTATCCGCGCAGCGATGGCCAACCCGGTGAACAGCCTCCGGGCACAATAAACCGCGCTCCATTTACCCGATAACAGCGAGGCCGTCTCCCCCAGGAGACGGCCTCCTGGTTTACAGGAGACGTTGGTATATTTTATACCTTTATCGCCGGAGCAAATATCACGTATGGAAACGATCAGTAGCAAGGCAACGATCAAACAACTGGTGGCAGCAGCCCTGCATGCCCTGCAGCATAGTGGCCGGGAGATATTTGTCACCTCGCTGCATGACACCCTGCTGAAGAAGAAAGTGAAGTTTCCGCTGCTGGAATATGCCGCCAGGGAAATAGCGGCGGCGGTCCCGGATGAAGAACAGACCAGCATCCTGGACGATATTATATGCCTGCGGGAAACCGGCAGCCAGGTGCTGGCAGGCACGGTCCTGCAGCTGCGCCTGGACCGGCACTTCGCAGCGTCGATCGATAAGGCCTGCGCTTATATTCAGTACGGCGACCAGTGGTATGTATGCGACATCATCGGAGAACGGGTGTTAGGACACGCCCTGCTGACAAGGCCCGAAGAAACGATTCCCTTATTACAGCAGCTATCCGCGCACGAGAATAAATGGATGGTCAGGACCGTAGGAGTGGCTGCGCATTACGCAGTAAAGAAAGGATTATCACCGGTATTTGTTGAGCCGGTGTTCAATATGCTGCTATCGCTGTCGGACGCAACAGATTTTCATACCAGGAAAGGAATCGGATGGGGCGCCAAAACAGTCGCGAAGTTTCATCCGGAACTCATCGCCCGTTATCATCCGCGTATCGAATCTGCCGCCACAAGACAATGGTTCAGAACAAAAATTAATATGGGTCTTCATTACAGCAGGAAAAAATGATACGTACCGTCGTTGTTAAATCCATACTGAACAAGACAAAGCGCCGGGATCCCTGGTTCCTGGACGACTATACGCTCAATCCCTACAGCGGCTGCTCTTTCAACTGCCAGTACTGTTACATCAGGGGCAGTAAGTACGGGATCAATATGGAGGAAAAGCTGAGTGTGAAGAGTAATGCGGTGGGGCTGCTGGAGCGGCAGCTGTCGCTCCGCGCCCGGAAAAAACAGTACGGCATTATCGTGCTGTCTTCCGCCACTGATCCTTACCTGCAAATTGAAAAAACGCAACAGCTTACCCGGCGCCTGCTGGAGGTGATTCTGCATTACCGCTTCCCCGTGCATGTGATCACCAAATCGGACCTGGTCGGCCGCGATTTTGATCTGCTGCAGGCCATCGATCAAACCGCTATTCTTCCCGGCGATCTTCAGGATAAACTATCCCATAAGGTTTTTATTACGTTCTCCTTCTCCACCATCTCCGATACCATTGCGCATATTTTTGAGCCCGGCGCCACCCCGCCTTCGCTGCGCCTCGGGACGTTAAAAACAGCCATACAGCATGGCTTTCACAGTGGCGTGAGCCTGATGCCGTTGTTGCCTTTTATCACGGATACGGCCACACACCTGGATGAAATGTTTCAGGCCTTTAAAACTGCCGGTGCGGCTTATATATTCCCGGCTACGCTGACATTATTCGGATCGGGGCCGGCAGACAGCAAAACACTGGTGATGAACGCCGTCGCCAAACACTATCCTCATCTGATGGAAAAGTACCAACGGTTCTTTGCGGATGGTCCGCAAATGCCGGCATATTACCGGCAGGCTTTCTCGCAGAAAATGGAGGAGCTGTGCCGGCAATACGGGCTGCGAAACAGCCTTATCCCTTCATGATCTGTGTTTCGTAGGCCGAGCCCCGCATCCACAACAGCCAGTTCATACAAGCTATTGCACAGATATTGACCACGCCGGCATATACTACCCAGAAGTTAAAACCATAAAAGTAGATTACCGGGATCCAGTAGCTGAAAACGCTCCAGTAAGAGGCCATGCAGATAGGACACTGGATCACCGGCTTGCGCAGGTATTTATTAACCTTGAACACTTCATCGATCTTAAAAAATCGTATACTGTTGCCCGTTACTTCTACCTGTATTTTCCCGTCGATCTTAGGAAGCATGTTATTCAGCTCTTTCAGCACCGGGACCCTGGAAGCATCGTCCGGCGGAAGCAGGATGCTGTTGTCTTCCATGTTTAAACGGTATTCCGGCATCAGCACGCCGAGCCTCCGGGCCAGCTGATCAAACTGCTCGCCGCTGTAGTAAATTTTTATACGTTCGGTACGGGTGAGGTACTTGAAGATGGGGAACAGGATCATTTCACTGTCTTTGTCTTTTCCGTTGGGCAGTTTCTCTACCGCGCCTTTCGCCGCTATCCGTACCCCCAGTATAAACAGGGATTGTAAAAAGATATAGCCGATGGCAGCCATGATGCCGAAGAAGATTACACTTGTAGTCATTATTACTGGAATTAATTAAGTACAAAATTAGGATGGCGGTAATTGGGATTTATGACACTTATCGTTGGATATTTAGTACAATTCACAGAAACAGGAAGGTGATGGCCTGCCTGGGAATATTTGGAGAAAGTCATAGAAAACGCGAAATTGTCATTCACCTTAAACAGACAGGAACATGAAGATAAGAAGAGCAACAGCCACAGATTACCCGGAAATGGTAAGAATATGGGAATCCGCCGTAAAGGCCACCCATGGGTTTTTAGCGCAGGAAGATTTTGAGCATATCAGGGCGCTCCTGCCGGAGGCGTTTTTTCCACAGGTAGATACTTACCTGTTTTTGAATGACGCGGGACAGCCGGTAGCTTTTCTCGGTGTACACGCCGATTCGCTGGAGATGTTGTTTGTAGAGGATGCCTCGCGGGGAAAGGGCGTGGGTAAGCAGCTTATTCATTATGCCCTCACGGAGCTGCATATCCGTAAAGTGGATGTTAACGAGCAAAACAGTCAGGCTGTTGGTTTTTATGAGCGCATGGGCTTTAAGATCAGCGGCCGTTCTGAGAGGGACGGCATGGGCAAGCCCTACCCGATATTGCATATGGAATGCTGAAATAGAGAAGCCTGCGTTCACGCAGGCTTCTCTGATGTAAGAACAGCTATGCTTACTTCGCTGGCTGTAGCAGCCATACTTTCTCTTTGGCCCGATTGCGGGCAGGCAGTACCTGCCGCGCTTCCAAAAGGGTTTCCATTTTATACCAATCGACAGATACTCTTCCGAAAATATCTTCTTCCACGGGGCAGCCGAGGGCTGCATCGTCAATGTAAAAGTCAGCCTGTACCTTGGGGCTGCCGGTCCACCGGCGCTGCTGCGGATTCCTGTTTTCACCGTAGAGGGTAATGCCTTTGCCGTTGAGCCATTTCACGGCATCTTTCAGATGCCTGCCGGACCGCATGGTGTTGAGTATAAGCTTTACCCCTTGTTGTTGGAGTCTTTGTAACACAGTGATGCAGTGTGGAATTTCTTCCCCTATCATCGGAAAGCGATGATAGGCGCAGGTACCGTCAAAGTCAATCGCGATGGTGATATTGGAATGCATACGTTATGAAGGTTTAAAAAAGATATGGTAAAATTTTTTAGCAACTATAACTAGAGAAAACGATAAACCGGAAAAGGCAGGTCGGTCATGACCGGTGTGGGCGCCTTTTTCAGTGTCAGTGCTTTATAAGTGGCCGTGTCGGCAATCAGCCGCCATGTTTTAAAGTCCAGGTGCTGGTCAGAAAATCCGGCTTTGAAATTAAATAGCGAATCCTGTTGCCCGCCTACGCCGCCGCCGAGATGCAGATGCCGCATCCCTTTGGACTGCCCGAAAATACTGGCCTCTTCCACCAGCAGCCGCATGGGGGAGTCGTGAATAAAGTCCTCATGGGTGGCTGCCAGGTGTAACTGCATAATGTTGTTGCAACAGGTAAGGAAAACACCTGCGGTATCACGGCCTTCATAAGAAGCCAGCAGGATGTCACTCCGGAATCCGGTGGCCTGTAATAACCGGCTAAAATAATTTTTGTCGAAATGATAATTGGCGCTCGCGCCCAGCCGTTGCATATTCTGCAAATAGATCGCTGCAAATGATGCGATATCTTCTTCGTCGACACCCTGCCGTACTTTGTAGCCTTTATCCCTCAGCTGATTGATTTTGGAGCGGAATGCCTTGCGGTACTGCTGCCGCCGTTCCGCAACGGAAAGGGACAGATCTATCACCACCGTTTTCCCGTTGTCATACAAGCCGCCGGTTTTCCCGGGCTGAAAGTGCTGATGGATCAACGGATGCAGCCTTGTAAACACACTTACTATTTTCTTCTTTTTCAGAAACTGAAGAAAGGCCTGCGAAAACTGCTGTAAAAGCAGCGGTGACATATCACGAAAGTCGTGACTGGATAACGGTCCAGCATACCCGTAGACGGACGTGCAGTCAAAATAACTGGTATCTTCTATATTCCGCTTCAGTAGCGGTACCGCAATGAAATGCCCTTCTTTTTCAAAGACGAATATAAAAGGATGACTGTTGGCGGCAGACAACTGATGATAATACCAGGTGTGGTAAAAATCGTGCGTGTGGGCTGCATGGATAACCTGGTTCCACTGTTCTTTCTCGGTGATCTCAACTGTAAAGTAAGGCATAACAAATGAGGTTTTTAAACATATAGTTTTGATGGCTATGTGTTGATCGATTCACTTTTTTCAGCGGCGCTGATGTAGTAAGGCAGGAATCCGTACGGATATTTTAAAGCAGTAGCACGACATGCTCTTCAAACACCAACTGGTATTTTTTTTGTATTATGCAGCCTGCTATTGATGTAAAAGTCTTTACCTGTTACTATCGCTGAAATCGGCTATTGCTTATTTACATATGTGGTTGTTTGGGCTTCAGTTTTTTTTTACAGATGAGCTGTAATTTTTCCGGGTTAAAAAAATTTCCTTCCGGAATCCAATGACTATGCCATGTGAGTAAGTTTCTGTTAACCAATCACTTACGGAGAAAATTGTATCGTGGTCCCATCCAATATTTTGGAGTTACCCAAATGGATATACGAAATGTTGGATATTGTTAACCGGAGTTGCCGGATGAGCAACTCATTGACCCTATAGTGTAATGAAGAGTGAACATAACCGAAAGGATGCCGTTTATTTATCAACGTCATACGGACCGCTGATAGGAGGTCCTGCGCTGCAGGCTGTGATACAACAGGTGCAGCAGGTGGCCGATACCGATGCCACTGTATTGCTTACCGGGGAAACGGGTACCGGCAAGGAAGTTATTGCACAGGCCATCCATGAATGGTCTGCCCGCAGTACACGTCCGATGGTAAAAGTCAATTGCGCCGCATTACCGCCGCAGCTGATAGAATCTGAATTGTTTGGTCATGAGAAAGGCGCCTTTACCGGCGCACTGCAACGCCGCGCCGGTAAATTTGAACTGGCGCATCAGAGCACCATCTTCCTCGATGAAATAGGAGAACTGCCGCTGGAACAACAGCCGAAACTACTGAGAGTAATACAGGAAAAAGAAGTTGAAAGAATAGGCGGCAGCACCGTTAAAACTGACGTGAGGGTAGTGGCCGCCACCAACCGCATACTGGAAGCAGAATGCCAGTCCGGCCGCTTCCGCTACGATCTCTACTACCGGCTCAATGTGTTTCCGATTCACCTGCCACCCCTGCGGGAACGGAAAGAAGACATCCCCCTGCTGGCGAAATATTTTGTGGAAAATGCTTCCCAACATTTCCGCAAACCGGTAGCCGCCATCAGCCAGCGCTCCATGGAAGCGATGCTACGCTACGACTGGCCGGGCAACATCCGTGAACTGCAACACCTGGTGGAAAGAGCCGTCATTATCGGCAGCGCGCCGGTGATTTACGTGGAACTACCCCCGCCGGAAAAGGCCAGAGCCGCCGGCTCCAGTCCACCTATCACCAGCCTCGCGGAAGCTGAAAGACAACTGATCATCCGCGTACTGAAACACTGCAATGGACGTGTACGCGGAGAAAACGGCGCTGCGGCCATTTTACAGATAAAGCCAACCACCCTGGAAGCAAGAATGAAAAAGCTGGGCATCACCCGGCAGCACACGAAAGATAATTAACACTAAGCTCTTTTCTCCCAAAGTATTACCTGTCATAACTGTATATTTACCCCGTAAATATATGCGTTGCCGTATGACCACTTGTACCTGGATTTGGAAAGACCGTTTGCCGGCTTTGTTATTGGCCTTGTCCCACATCTGTCATTATGTTTTGGACGCGTCCGATCAGGAAGCCATCTCCTTTGGGTTAACCCGGACTTCCCTCGACAATAATCTCTGGTTTGATTACTCCCTGATAGGGGAGCAAACGATAGTGCTGCGGATGTGCCGTGACGACGAGGATACTGATATCCTTCATTGTCAGATCGATCATCCGGAGAAACAGCAGCCGGCCATTAGTATGATGCTCTTTTTTACGGAGAACTTTGAACTGCGGTATCTGCGTTAACCCGCAGGGCGGCCATGCGTTAGGTTTCGTGTACTCACTTTCGGGTGAGTTATTGATGTTGATAACAGGTCTTTCTAACATTGCAGGAAAATTATTTTTCCATGCAATCAAAAGTTATCAAATTAATCATCGTATTCCTGTTGGTGCAGGTGTCTCTCATAGCGCAGTCGCGGAAAGTATTTGTATTGGTGCACGGCGCCTGGCACGGGGGCTGGAGCTGGCAACGGGTCAGTGAACAGCTGCGGGCGGAAGGTAATATCGTGTATGCGCCTTCGCTCAGCGGTCTGGGTGAACATAGGAATCAACCGCATGACAGTATCGATCTCAATACCCATATCACGGATATTGTGAACCTGCTCTATATGGAAGACCTGCATGACGTGGTACTGGTCGGGCACAGTTATGCGGGCGTGGTGATCGCCGGGGTGGCTGACCGTATGCCGGAGAGAATCCGTCAACTGGTTTTCCTGGATGCCGTTATCGCGGGGAATGGGGAGAGTTGTATTTCCGTACATCCGGCATCGCTTCAAAAGGAATTTGAAAAAGACGCGGCGCAACACGGGATGCATAGCCTGTCCATACGGCCTTCCAGCCTGTTTGGCGTCAGCAATGCACAGGACCGGCAATGGGTGGATGCCCGCCTTACGTTACAACCCTATCGTACTTTCGCCCAGCCACTGGCCTTACATCATCCATACGGCAACGGCCTGCCGATGGCCTACATCGCCTGCACGCAGCCACAGCTGCCGGTGCTCGGAGTGTTTGCCGCGCAGGCAAAACAATCTCCCCAATGGAAATATTACGAAATGAAAACGGGGCATGACGCCATGGTCACCCAGCCGAAAGAACTGGCCGACTTGCTGGTAACATTAAGCCGTTAGCAATGGTTTGGCGAAAGACGGTAATGCACTTATATTTGATACACTGTTTTTAACCAATACATTGTACGTATGATGAAGAAATTAATCACTGCATGCCTGTTGACCGCCACCCTTTTCACCGGATACACGGCCTATGCCCAGCAGCGGGCGGGCAACACCATCCGCGAAGGAAAACATAGCTTCACCCTGCAGTGGATCAGCTGGGACCACCCCGGTGAAGTGATGATCGAAAAACAAAAAGACGCTACCTATACGGTAAAAGGAGAACAACGGGACGAGAAGACCGGCGACTTTGTGACCATCGACGGAACGCTTACCGTGGACTCCCCCAAAGAGCTGACTTTTAACGGTACCATCCGCACGCAATACAGCAATGTAAACGGCGGTAAGGTCTGCGAAAAAACCGGTACCTACCATTTCCTGGCCAAAGGCGCCAGAAAATACTGGAGGCTGCAGGAAATGGACAACTGTGAAGGCAATAATGTGGTAGACTACGTTGATATCTACTTCCATTAATTAACCTGTAAAAAAAAATGCGTAACCGATCGGTTTAATAATTTATATTTGTAACCGATCGATTACGCATTTTTTTATTGTTTAAAAACCATGACTATGGCAAACACACCTCAACCAGCGATCGCACAAAGCGGCATGCTGATCCGGAAACCGGCAGCGGAAGTGTTTAACGCATTTATTGACCCGGCTGTCACCACCCGGTTCTGGTTTACCAAAAGCACGGGTAAACTGGAGGTCGGTAAAGAAGTGGTCTGGTCCTGGGAAATGTACAATGTAAGCACCGCTGTGGACACCATCGCTATTGAACCCAACAGGCGGATCGAAATCCGCTGGTACGACAGCTATGACCTGAAAGGTGGTCACCGGAACGCGCCGGAGAACGCTACCCGCGTGGTGTGGACGTTTACGCCGCATGGCAACGACGCTACTTTCGTGGAAGTAGTGAATGACGGTTTCTCCGGTGATGTGCAGACAGTACAACAGAAAGCGCTGGACTCCACCGGCGGCTTCTGCTGGGTGTTAGCCGGATTAAAAGCTTATCTCGAACATCATATTGAGCTCAACCTGGTAGGCGATCGTTTCCCGCAGGGGAAATAACATGTCTTCCTTCTTTCCGGCGATCGAAGCCGCCAGGCCTGCTTACCGGTGTCGTTAAATCAGGACATGGGCTTGCCCCATGCGGTCAGCACAAGGTTGCGGGGACCGCCGTAATCCCGGTGCTCGCAGAGGTAAATGCCCTGCCAGGTGCCCAGCGCCAGCCGGCCGTTGTGGATAGGTATCATCACGGAACAGCCCAGCAGGGACGACTTCAGATGAGCAGGCATATCATCCGGCCCTTCGTCATTGTGCTTATAATCCGGATCGTTTTCCGGAACGGCCTTGTTGAAATACGTTTCGAAATCCACCCGTACCGTAGGGTCTGCATTTTCGTTGATCGTCAGGCCGGCGGAGGTGTGCTGGATAAATACCTGCAACATGCCGGACTGCAAGGCGCCTATCTGTGGAAAGGCCTGCACCACCTCGTGCGTAATCAGGTGAAACCCTCTGGGACGGGCTTTTAGCCGCAATGCCTGCTGAAAAATCTCCATGCTTCTGTTGTTTCTGCAAAAGTAACATTTCCGCCCGTCAATAAAATTCTGCTTGTAAATCACTGTATTGCACTGTATCTTACCGGGATTGATGAAAAACTAAACCGGAAATTTATCTCATGGCAGAAAACGTACAACCATTACGGGTGCTCGTTGTAGGCTGTGGCAATATGGGCACTTCCCATGCCGTAGCTTATCACACCCTGGAAGGCTTTGATATATGTGGTATTGTATCTACCGGCTCCAGCAAGCAGGTGTTAAATGATAAACTGGGCGGCGGTTACACGCTGTACAGCAACTACGAAGAGGCGCTGGCCGCCACCCGTCCGGATGCTGTCTGCATCTCCACCTATCCCGACACGCACGAAAGTTATGCGATCAAAGCGCTGGAAAGCGGATGTCATGTATTTATAGAAAAACCGCTGGCAGACTCCGTGGCTGGCGCTGAAAGAGTGGCTGCTGCCGCACGGAAGGCCGGTAAAAAACTGGTGGTAGGCTATATTCTGCGCCATCATCCTTCCTGGGAGCGTTTCGTGGAGATCGCCCACCAGCTGGGCAAGCCGCTGGTAATGCGGATGAACCTCAACCAGCAGAGCTCCGGCAGCAAATGGGGCGTGCACCGCAACCTGCTGCAAAGTCTGAGCCCTATCGTGGACTGCGGCGTGCATTATATCGACGTGATGTGCCAGATGACCCGCTCCAAACCGGTGCAGGTGAGCGCTATCGGCGCACGGCTGTCCAACGATATCCCGGCCGGTAACTACAACTACGGCCAGCTGCAGATCCGCTTTGAAGATGGTTCCGTAGGCTGGTACGAAGCAGGCTGGGGGCCAATGATCAGCGAAACCGCTTTCTTCGTGAAGGACGTGATCGGCCCGCAGGGTTGTGTGTCTATTGTGGCAAAAGAATCCGGCAAAGCGGGCAACTCAGATAACATCGAAGCACATACGAAAACTGAATCCCTGCGGCTGCATCATGCTGCACTCAACGATAAAGGAGAATTTGAGAAAGAAGATACCTGGATCAATATGGAAGACGAACCGGACCACCAGGAGCTGTGCAACCGGGAACAACGTTACTTCCTGAAGGCCATCCGCGAAAACGCAGACCTGACGGACCACGTGCAGGATGCGGTGAACAGCCTGCGCATCGCTTTTGCCTGCGACGAGTCTGTCCGCACGGGAAAGATCGTTACCTTATAAAACAGACACGAGCCCGCCACTGTGCGGGCTTTTTCTTTACCACCACCAGCCGCAGGCGCCGGCTACCAGCGCTGCAAACAACGTGTTGCTAAAGTTGACGGCATCATTGCCGATGTAGTGTTTCCGCTCCAGCGCCGCCCCCAGTACAGAATCCATCAGGTTGCCCAGTACCCCGGCTATTACGATAAAGGCTATACGCCGGTCGAATCCTGCTGCCAACGCATATACAACGGCGATCACGCCTGCGCCGGCAGCCCCCAGCAGCGTACCTTCCAGGCTTACCACGCCATCCAGTCCCTTCGGCTCTTTCCTGAAAGTGAGAACATTAAAAAAGCGGCGGCCATATACGGTGCCCAGTTCAGACGATACGGTATCGGCAGTAGCGGATGCCAGGCTGCCTGCCAGCATCAGTCCATATAACTCCCTGCGGGCGGGATCGGCCAGCATCAGCAACGCCATAAGGGCGGCGGCGCCGCCGTTGGCAAATACTTGCCCGGCCTTCTGCTTTTCGGGATGCGCCCCGTCGGCAGCAATAGCTGCTTTGATGTTTTTTTTGTGGGAAGTGGCAAGGGTGCCCAGCATGAAGAATGTGCCCAGCAGGGCAATGCCGGGATAGCCTGCGCCGGCAAAGACCAGCAGCCCTGTAAGACCGGCTGCCATGGCCGCAGAAACGGATAGTTTGCCGGTCCGGACGCAGACCGCTGTAAAGCCGGCCAGCAGCAACGCAAAGAGGCCGTAATGCTGAAATGTCGTATTCATAAATTGAGGTCAGCAAAACTAATTAATTACTTTTGCTGCCAGAAAATTTTATATGAAGACATTGTTGAATCTCGAAGAAGTTGCTATGTTCCTCATGGCCATCCTCCTTTTTAATGTGCGGATATCCTATGCCTGGTGGGTGTTCCCGGCCTGCCTGCTGCTACCGGACCTCAGCATGATCGGTTACGCTGCGGGCAACAAAGTGGGCGCCGTAGTGTACAACTTCTTTCACCATAAAGGGATCGCCCTGCTGGTATACCTCGCCGGTCACCTGCTGGGATTTGAATGGCTGGCGTTTGCTGGCATTATCCTGTTTGCCCACTCCTGCATGGACCGCGTATTTGGCTACGGGCTCAAATACATGACCGGCTTCAAAGACACACATCTGGGAGAGATTGGCCCACGGAAATAATTACAAATTACGAATTACGAATTACGAATTACGAATTACGAATTGAGGGCACCCTTACAGAGCGGTTATTTAATAACCTTTCCAAAAGGGTGCCCTCAATTCGTAATTCGTAATTAAAATTTAAAGGCTACGCTGGCAGAGAAGCGGCGGGGCATCATTCTCTCTACGGTCGTCCATCCGCCATAATATGCCTTGTCGGTGATATTGTCCATTTTCAGCGCAAGACGATAGGCATTCACCTGGTAGAAAATACCAGCATTCAATACAGTGTAGGATGGCAGCGTGAATACACCGGTCGCTTTTGAATTGGTGATCAGGTTTTCGCTGCCGTAGTTACCGCCGAATCCAAGACCAAGGCCGTGCAGTTTGCCGCTGGTAGCGGTATAGCTGATCCACCAGTTGGCCACATGCTCAGGGCCTGCGCTGACAGGGCGACGGCCGAGTATGCCGGAATCGGATTTCTCCATTTTGCTGTCATTATAACCATATCCCGCCACAATGTTTAATCCCGGCAGGGGATTGGCGATCAGGTCCACTTCCACACCCTTGCTGCGCTGGGAACCATCCTGTACGGTAATATTATAGTGGTTGCCGTCTTTTTCCACGTCAATGCTGCGTGTCATATTCGTCACGAGAATATTGTAGTAGCTGGCGCTCATGCTCAGTTTATTATTGAGCACATTCAGTTTCACACCGCCTTCAAACTGGTTGGCCTGCTGCGGCTTCAGCACGCCGCTGTACTCCGGCAGTGACTGGGTGACAGGCGCTGAATTTTTGAACCCGTTCATGTAGTTGGCAAACAGGCTTACTTTATCTTTCACTACCTGGTAGATCAAACCAAACTTCGGGGAGACGGAAGTCTGGCTGAAATCATCTTTGCCTTTCTCGCCGGTCACGTAGTTTTTGGTGGGTTTGGTAACAAAGTGGTCAACCCGTAAGCTGGCCATGGCGATCAGCTGGTCGGTGATATTTAATACGTCGGAAACGTAGGCGCTGTAAGTATAGTTGGTAGTGGCGTTTCTTACCTGCCCGGTCGTAGCCTGGGCCAGGCGGGCGTCTACGGCGGCCTTGTTGAGCTGGGAGTAGCGCGGGTCTTTTGGATTCACGGTATTAATGAGGTCGAAGCGGATATAGGGTGAGTTGTCGTTTTCGGTGAATTGGCTCAGGAAGTCCAGTCCGGCCACCAGGCGGTTGCGCAGGCTACCGATTTTGAAATCGCCGATGAAGTTCTGCTGAACGTCGGTGGCGGTGGTAGTGGAATTCTGGCGGGCCAGGTAACGGCTGATGAGCGTGTCGTTGGCGGGCATAGGGTTGTCCCGTGTGCCGCCCTCATCGAGGAACATCACGTAAGAGTAGTAGCCCTGGCTGCGGCGGGTGCTCCTGGAAACAGTCGTCTGGGAGGTCCACTGGTCAGATATTTTATAGTTGGCCTGACCGAAGAGGTTCACGGACGGTGTTTTGATGACAATATCGTTGCTGGTGAAAGACCGGGTGAAATCGATGCCCAGCTGGTCCGGTGTTCTGGCAATCAGCTGACGGCGACGGTTTAGGAATATCATGGTGGGGTTGGTGCCTTCACCGCTATAGAATTCTGTGTTCACGAGAAACGACAGGCGGTCGTTGACACGGTAGGAGAGGCTGGGAGCCAGGAACCAGGAGCGTTTAAAGCCTGCATCCTGGAAGCTGCCTTCAGAGTGATAGGCTGCATTGGTGCGCAGGATAACGGATTTATCCTTGTTTAGCGGGGTATTGAGGTCTGCCGTTACGCGGTTAAGGCCGTAAGTGCCGCCGGTGTAGCTGATTTCACCACCGAATGCGTCGTAAGGTTTTTTGGTGACGATGTTGATCAGGCCGCCAAAAGAAACGAGGCTGCTGCCGAACAGGGTGCCGGAGGGGCCTTTGATGGTTTCTACACGTTCAATGTCGGCCGGATCGGGGCTGCCGTTGGAGATGCCGGCAATACCGTTGACCATGGTAGGCTGTACCGCGAACCCGCGCATGGTGAAATAACCCGCGCCATCGCCGCCGCGGCCGGTGGAAGACCACAGGCGGGTAACCCCTGGCGCGTTTTTCAGCGCATCGTCAAAACTGGTGATCACCTGTTCTTTCATCAGTTCTTTGCCTATTACGTTGTACACCTGCGGATTTTCCAGGTTTTTGATGGGCAGGCGCGCGATATAATCACTTTCCTTGTTGGCCAGCTTGTTCTGGCCGCCAACTACGGTTACTTCCGACAGTTGTGTTTTGGATACCTGCAGGTGCAGCTTTACAGTGGCGGTTTGGCCGGCTGTTACGGTTACCGTCTCGGCCATGGGCTCGTATCCCAGCAGGGATACCTGTAATACATATGTTCCGGGCTCCAGGCGGCGGAAGGCGAAGTCGCCCTTACCATCGGTGACGGTGCCCCTGCTGTGCTGTTCGATGCGTACGCTCACAAAAGCGGCCGGTTCTCCCTCGCTGGTGACAATATTTCCTTTGATTCCTCCGGTGCCGCTCTGGGCGTTTACACCGGCTATCAGACTAAAGAGCGTTAATAATAACGCTGATAATTTCCTGGCCATGGCTGTGCTATAATGATGATATATGGTGATAAGTTGACAATCCCGGGCGCAAAATTCTATCAGTAAATAGAAGTTGCACCATCCAATCGGGAAAAATATTTACGCATTCGGGAATTATCCACGACAATTCAACCCGGTTATCCGACAATTCGGGAAAAAATGGCTGGCCGGGCTGCCGGGACGTCGCATTTTTGTAACGTCCATCAATAAAACACATCATGAAATTTGAAAAAGTGCATAACAAAGGGCAGGCGAGGCTTTTTAAGAGCCGTTACCTGGAGATGCTGACCAAAACGCACCCTGCGGTGATTTTTGGGATGTACCTGCCCGTTATCGGATATATGCTCTATTACAGCCATGCCACCCTGGGATATTCACTGCTCCGCGTAGTACTGACTTACTTCGGGGCCATGTTCAGCTGGACGCTCTTCGAATATGTGGCGCACCGGTTTATCTTTCACTGGGTCAGCGACCAACCGGCTATCCGCCGGGTAGTGTATACATTGCATGGCAATCACCACGAATACCCGCGCGACCGGCAGCGGCTGTTTATGCCGCCGGTGCCCAGCGTCATTATCTCTTCGCTCTTATTCAGTATTTTTTATCTCCTGATGAAAAACAATGCGTTCGCTTTCTTCCCGGGTTTTGTGTCCGGTTACCTGTTGTACGGAAGCATGCACTACGCTATCCATGCCTGGGCGCCACCGTTCAAATGGCTTAAACCGCTCTGGCGCAATCATCACCTGCATCACTATAAGAACGACGACCTGGGATTCGGGGTGAGTTCTACGTTGTGGGACCGGGTTTTCCGGACCATGTTCACGCTTTGCCTGCTGTTAAGCCTGTCTGTTGCCGGTTTCGCCCATCAGCAGGCCGAAGGGGAGTACCGGCTGGTAAAACGGGATAAGTCCATCTCCTTGTACGAACGATGGATCACGGCCGGTAACGAAGAAAGTGTGCGGGAGATCAAAGCGGTGTTCACCGTTCAGTCAGATGTGCCTTCAGTGGCGCGGCTGCTGACAGACCAGCAGCAGGGCGTGGTATGGAATGCCCGCGCCAAAGCTTACCAGGTGCTGCCGCTGGAAGAAGGCCGCGAATGGATCACTTACCTCAAATACAATATCCCCTGGCCTTTCGGCGACCAGGACTGCTGTCTGCTGTTCCGGCTGAAGATGCGGAATGAACGTTCCGGCGAAATCAGTTTCGAAAGTACGCTGAACAACCGTTTCCCTGTTTCCGGCGATGTAACGCGCATCACCGGCACCCGTGGCAAATGGCTGATGGAAGAAACCGGCAGTAACACCATGCAGATCACCTACACGATCACTACGAACCGCAGCGCCCGTATACCGCGGTGGGTATCGGACCCCATTATCCGCAACAATATGTTCGAAACGATGTCCACCTTCAGAAGCATCCTCGAAAAGCGTTGATAAATTGTGTTGTTTGATTATTTTTGGAGAAACCTCCGGTAAATGATCTACAGGGAGTTTGCACCTCACCCGCAACTGGCGCCATATGTTGAATGTTACTGGAAGGCCGACGCCGACAGGCCTCCCTTCCGGGAAGAGGAATCGCTGATTCCCGACGGCACCATAGAGCTGATGTTTAACTTCGGCGATAACTATGCCCGTGTCAAAGACGGTTCCCGCCAGCCGGTAAAAGGCTCTCATATTATCGGTATCCGCCGGCATGCGCTGCGGATCTCCCAAACCGCCCACCAGCATGTATTCTCCGTGCGCTTCCGGCTGGGTGGCGCCTATCCGCTGTTCCGCATCCCCGCCCATTTACTGGCCAACGACTTCTGGAGCCTGCCCGATGTGCTGGGCAAAGACTATACATTGCTCGAAGAACAGCTGTATGAAGCCGCTACAGACGAACAACGGGTGCAGCTCACCGACCGGTTTCTCCTCAGCCGCCTGCAATTTGATAATGCCCCCCATCATTTTCTGCAACAATGCACCGCCTGGATGCTGCAACGGGAGGAGGTGTCCGTTGCCGGCGCCTGTAAGGCTTTCGGCGTTTCCTACAAAGCGATGGAACGCCGCTTTTGCCAGGTGGCAGGACTCACCCCTGCCGAACTGCTGAAGATACGGCGGTTCAATAAAGCCATCCTGGCCATGTACAGCTGTCGTTATGAATCACTGACCGCCGTGGCGCACAGCTGCGGCTTCTATGACCAGTCCCATTTCATCCGCGAATTCAAACAGCTCTCCGGCACCACCCCGCGGCATTTCCTGAAAGAGCAGTATACTATTGTACAGGTGATACAGCCTGCCCTTGCGGCACGGCTGTCTAAATCGTACAATTTATAATCCGCCGCATTTATCACCTTCGTAAAAAATATATGTCATGGAAGGAAAAAAATATGAATTGATTCCCTATCTCACTTTCGGGGGCAATTGTGAAGAAGCAATGAATTTCTATGCGAAAGCGCTGGGCGGCACTTTTAAAGTATGGACCCGCTACGACAATCCGAACATGAACGCACCGGAAGCCTATAGGGACAAGGTGTTGCATAGCCGCCTGCATTTCAACGACCTGGCCATCTATGCCAGCGATATTTTCCCCGGCAAGGAGTCAAAGGGCAACAGCGGAGACGTATCCCTTTCGCTCACGTTCCCCGATGAGCAGACCGCGCAGCAGGCGTTTGACGCACTGTCTGCCGGCGGCACGGTAGGCGTACCTTTCGGCAAACAGTTCTGGGGTGACTGGCACGGCAACCTGACCGATAAATACGGGATTAAATGGATGGTGAATTGCTGATGGCCCCTGAAAGGCCTTGCGTAACAATGCGGCCAGGGTTCGTGCCCTGGCCGCATTGAGTCAGGAAATCTGCCCCAGGGTAATCAAATTGCCGCATCCGTCTTCAAAGATGGCTTCAATACCCCAGTCAACCTTGGTTGGAGGCTTTCGGAACACCACGCCTTTGGCAGTCAGCCGTTCGTATTCTGCTGCAATATCAGCAGTGCCCAATACGATGACGGGTATGCCTGCTGCGTATAGCCCTTCGTGATAGGCTTTGGCCAGCGGGTGGGTGGATGGTTCCAGCAGCAGCGTGGTGCCGTCCGGGTCTTCCGGGGAGACCACTACCGCCAGAAATGCTTCCGGCATATAGACTTTCTCTTTAAAGCCCAGTATCTCTGTGTAAAAGCGAAAAGCTTCCAGGGGGTCGTCAACGTGGACCCCGGTCATGGCTATTATCATATGGATATACTTTAGGAGTGAGTGATCATGGTGGCGGTGTCCCTGCCTTTTTTGCGTTTTAATATCAGGGCGCTGATGAGCGCGATCACGATGCCGATGGGCAGTACTTCCGAATAGGTGATGAGTATAACAAAAAGCGGGTTTTTATACATTTGTTTGAAGTTCTCCGCTTCCGCCATCTTTTTGCTGAGAGTGGCGGCGTCAGCGCCGGCTTCTTTGGCCTGCTTCAGCATATGGGCGTTGTATTTGTCCATGAAATCCGGGACAAACAGGTAGTAATCGACCAGCCATACCACCACATAGGCGGTGGAGGCGATCAGTGCTATCAGCAAACCTACTTTAAAAGCCAGGCCGAAGGTGACCGCGCCGTTGCTGTATTTGTCGCGGTAGTTTTTGACACCGATAAAAATGAAAGAGAAGGCGATCAGCATGCCGGCATAGCCCAGCACCATATTGCCTTTAAAGTCGGGGTCATTATAACACCAGAAAACAGAAAATACCATCATCAGGCTGATAATGGCGCCGGAAATTAATCCGAAAACGAGCACATTTTTTTTCATCTGTCAGTATTTAGTCGTGAGTACAAAAATGCCGTTCCGGCATCATTTTCCATTCATACTTTAGGATGATTTTGGACTTTTTACCTTTTTTCCTGCTTTCGGGTGATGATGATTATGGTATGATACTCAATCGTTTAGCTTTTTCCACGGCTTGTGTCCTTCTTTTGACGTCCAGTTTTTCGAATACGCGGGAGGCGTGGGTCTTGATGGTGTTCAGGGAAACGAACAGGCGGCCGGCGATCTCCTGGTTGCTGAGTCCATCGGCCATGAGTTGAAGCACTTCCAGTTCCCGGCTGCTCAGTCCGAGCCGGTCCAGTTCCGCGGTATTCAGCGAGAAGGGGGCAGCCGGTAACACCGGTACCGGTTTTTCCACGATCACCGTTTCCACTTTCGGCCGGGCCAGCTTTAACGCCAGCCAGATACCCAGCGCCGTAAAAATAACGGCTATCATGCCGACATATATTTCCATCGCATGATGAATGATCAGGAAACGAAGTTCCAGCCATTTCAGGAGAAATAGCAGGATGGCCAGGGAGAGGCCGTAGAGGATGTTTTGCCTGTTTCTGGTGATGGCTTGCCACTTCATGCGTAACTCATTTGCTGTCAGCGTAAAGTTACATATTTAACGCAAAAGGGATGGTCAGCGTTGCTCCGGCGCCAGTGACCATCCTTTCTCCGCTAAAGCCGCTTTGATGGTAGCGATGCCGTGAGGCCCCATACCATGCAGGTGTTTCAGGAATGATTCGGTGAAACCCGCAGGGGCAAGTCCGCCAATCAGGGGGCACCCCGCGACAAAACTTTTCCGTGGTCCGGAATGTATTAAATTATGGTTTCCTGTAACGAGCGCAGTAACATTTAAATATCCTTGTGCGTTGTACTGCTTTTGCCGGCTGCAGACAAGTGGTGGGCCATTAAAGTTTGACTATTAATCTATTATTTATCAAAAAATGATAAGAATTGTTGGTCGGGACATATGATTGTTCAATTGCATACAAGATAAAATAAATTACATTTGACACCAGAAAAACTCAATTTTCCCATGAACAGACGTACTGTTATTGCATTGCCGTTGGTTTGCCTGACGCTTCACAGCTCCCTCGCCAGCCTGGCTGCAAATGTTTACCCCGCTACGGAAACCGTTGCTACGGCCATGAACATGGCTGCTCAGCCAAAAGCGGCCAAAGCGATCACTTACGGCCAGGGTATAGACCTGATTGTAAAAGGGCTGGGCCTCAACATTGACAACATCCGGTTTATCAAAGAACCGAAGGCCACCGACTACTGCCAGTATGCAGATAATAAGGCATCCTACGCCCAGTCTGTGATTATTGCGGCCAACAACGGTATCACGCTGGACCGTAAACAACGTTTCAATACGCCTATGACCCGGGAGCAGTTTGCCCTCGCGCTGGAAGAAGCGATAGAGCACACCGGCCCGTACCCGATGAACATGATGTGGATCAATATCGGCGATGCTGCCGCTTTCGTTAACAAAGACAAGAGCAACAATGCGGTACAGGCGCTGATTAAATTCGGCGTGGTAAAGCTGGAGAGAAATAATTTCCGTCCAAGGGCCTATGTTACGCCGGCAGAAGCCAATGCCATGGTGGCAAAGGCCGCGGCATTCGTAAAAGAACACAAACAACGTATGGAAGAACATCAGCAACAGAGCGAGGTAACGGTAACGACTACCCCGGTAAACGCACAGGTCAACAGCGTGGTATTGTCCCGGGGCAGCAAGCCTAATTCCGGCTACCAGATTGCCATCACCGGCATCAACTTCGCCGAAGGCACTGCCACCGTACGTTACAAGCTCTCCAACCCGGAAGAAGGAAAGATGTACATGCAGGTGATCACTGAGCCTAAAGCCGAAACCTTTGTGGGCAGCGCTTATAAAGTAGTATTACAGGAAGATAAATAGTTTGCGGCCAGTGAGCAACAGCAGCGTGTTGCCGAACAACGGCCCGGTCAGCATGATAGCTGCCGGTTGCTCACTGGTACTATGGAATCGCTGGCGCCGGTGATCAGTGGCATAGAAAAAGAGTATCAGTTAACGGCCACGCCGACCATTATCCCCCGAACCCCCGGTATTTTTTTACAGGAACAAATCCGGCTGCAGTTTCCCGCCCGGTGTCACGTTGTAGTGCGCCAGATCTGTAATCCCCTCTGCTTTTAATACCGCTTCATCAATAAAGTTATTCCCTGTGCAGGACGCGGCAGGTTTGCCCAGGATATAAAATGCGGCATCCGCCATGATGTCGGGTTTGCGGCTTATTTTCATCAGGGCTTCTCCACCCAGCAGATTTTTGATAGCCGCCGTAGCGATGGTAGTGGCCGGCCAGAGGGAGTTGGCAGCAATACCGGCGGACTTCAGCTCTTCTGCCCATCCCAGCGTAAGCATGCTCATATTGTATTTACTGATGGTATACGCCACATGTGGGCCCAGCCATTTAGGGGAGAGATTCACCGGTGGCGACAGGGTGAGGATATGCGGGTTGTTGCCTTTTTTGAGATAGGGGATACAATGCTGGGTAACGAGGAAAGTACCTCTTACATTGATATCATACATCAGGTCGAAACGTTTGGCCGGCGTTTGTTCGGTGTTGGTCAACTGGATGGCCGAAGCGTTGTTAATGACCACATCGATGCCGCCGAATTTTTCAGCCGCCTGCTGCACGGCCTGTTGAATCTGGTCTTCTTCACGGATATCCACTTTTACCGGCAGGGCTTTACCGCCGGCTTTCTCTACGGCTTCCGCCACCGAAAAGATGGTACCTCCCAGGCGGGGATCTTCTTCCGTGCTTTTTGCGGCGATGACGATGTTGGCGCCGGCGGCGGCCAGTTTCAGGGCAATGGCTTCACCGATGCCTCTGCTGGCGCCGGTGATAAAAATAGTGCGGTTTTGAAAGGTCATATCAGGCTGCTTTTGTTGGGTGTACGAAAAGTTTATGGCCGGATGTTTTTACCGGCTTTATAGACCGTCACGATGTGCCGGGTGTTTTTAATGTCTTTCTCCGGGTTGCCGGCCAGTACCAGCAGGTCAGCTACCTGTCCGGGTGCGATGGTGCCGGTGTTCGGCAGTTTCAGCACTTTGGCGGCATTACGGGTGCCCACGCTGATGGCTTCCAGCGGTGTTAGTCCCGCCTGTACCATCAGTTCCAGTTCCAGGTGTTCTGAGAAACCCTGCGCTCTCACGGGCGTTGCGCCGGAGTCGGTCCCCATGGCTACCATAATGCCGGCGCGGTAGATGCGACGCAGGTTGCGCAGCGCTGTTTCGAAAGCCGCTTTGTTTTTGGCGAAGGCGGGAGAGGCCTGCAGCTGTTGCTGATAGGCAGGGGAGGTGATCATCTCGTATACGCCGGGTTCGAGTGAACGTTTAAAAAAATCGTCGTGTAGCCATTTGGGTTGGCGTGCATAGATATAGGCGTATTCATCGAGCGACAGCGTAGGGACGTATACGATACCTTTTGACTTCATGGTTTGCAGCAGCTGTTCGTCGATGTCTTTATCGCGGATACTGTGTGCGAAGATGTCCACGCCGGCGTTGGCCAGTTGCAGTGCGTCTGCTGCGTAATACAGATGCGAAGCGGCTCTGATGCCATGTTTGTGGGCTTCGGAGATGACTGCCTGGTATACTGCCGGTTCCATCTTTTTAAAACGTCCGCCAAAATCATCTACCCATAGTTTTATCACGTCGGGATGTACCTGTGCTACTTTATCCATGGCGGGGGCCACATCGGCGACGGTAGCAGGCCGGTTGACGAGGTCCATGCCATAGTCTACCGGCGGTGCGGCATTGGGCACGCCAAAGCCATAGCCGGCGGAATGCAGGCGTGCGCCTGGCAGCTGGCCGGTGGCGGAGGAGTCGCGCAGGCCGCTTTCAAACAGCAGGGGCCTGTCGGTACCCATGGCTAGCACATGCAGCACGCCATAGTCGGCATACTGCTGTAGCTGCCGCAGTATGTTTTCCCGGGTGTAGTTGACGGCGTTGGTGGTGATGCCCCTGAGCGTGCCTACGTGCGTATGTACGCTGATCAGCGCGGGCATGACGGTTTTACCGCTCAGGTCTACCACTGTAGCTCCCGGAGCGTTGAGACGGGGGCCTACTGCAGCGATGGTGTCTGCCTGTAGCAGGATATCGGTATGCTGCCGGGAACGGCTGCCGGTACCGTCTATTACGGTGGCGTTTTTTAACAGTATCGTCTGCGCGGTGGCTGCTGTCCCCGATAACAGGGCAGCTGTTACCAGCAGCGCAGAAAGGGTATTTGTCATCCTCATCGGTTTTTATAGATCTATCTTAAATATAACCCAGACTGCATAAACTACCATGTAAAATTTTGCAGGACATTTTACCGGTTTTGCAGAGAAAGCGCCGGATATCACACAATACCGTTGGCTGACGCGGACTGAGCGGCTATTTTTGAACAGTCATCATTTATTTATTTATGGATTACTGTATTGAAGTAGCCGATCTGGCATATCAGTTTAGAGACGGCACGCCAGTGTTGCATAATATAGCGCTGCGGGTGCCGCAGGGCGCTATCTATGGTTTTCTTGGTCCTAACGGCGCCGGCAAAACGACGACGCTTCGCCTGATCACCGGACTACTGCGTATGCAGACGGGCGCAGTCCATATTCTGGGGCACCCTTTCCGGGAGCACCGCCTGGAGGTGCTGCGGCAGACGGGCTGCCTGATCGAAAGTCCGGCGATATACGAGCACCTGAGCGCCGCGGAAAACCTGTTGGTGTTGCAGCGTATTTATCAATGCCCGAGGTCCCGTATCATGGAGGTGTTGCAGACGGTGGGACTGGCGGCGGCGGCCCACAAAAAGGCCGGGCAGTTTTCGCTGGGCATGAAA
Organism: Chitinophaga oryzae; assembly: GCF_012516375.2. Classification (NCBI taxonomy): domain Bacteria; kingdom Pseudomonadati; phylum Bacteroidota; class Chitinophagia; order Chitinophagales; family Chitinophagaceae; genus Chitinophaga; species Chitinophaga oryzae. The sequence continues at coordinate 5,442,350 of NZ_CP051204.2, read as the reverse complement.
CAGCGGCTGGCGCTGGCGATGGCTATGTTGCATCGTCCGAAGCTGTTGATACTGGACGAGCCTACCAACGGATTGGACCCCAACGGTATCATCGAGATGCGGGAGTTGTTGAAGAAGATCAACCGGGAGCAGGAGATCAGTATCCTGATTTCCAGCCATCTGCTGCCGGAAGTCGAGCGGCTGGCCACCCATATCGGCATCATCAGCCAGGGGCGTATGGTGTTTGAAGGCAGCCTGGAGCAGCTGGCGGGGTTGCGGCAGCAGGTGAGTGGCTATCTGCTGGACACCACGGACAACATGGCCGCGATGGCGCTGCTGGCGGCCCGCAACGTGCCGGTTGGCACCGATACCGGCAGGATACAGGTGCCTGCGTTGCCGGCAACGGCCATCGCGGAGCTGAACAGCCACCTGGTGCAGCGCGGTATTGGCGTATTCGGCATTCAGCCTGTTAAAAACGATCTCGAAACCATCTTTATGGACCTTATTCAATCTTAAATCATGACAGCTTATCTCTATAGTGTACAGAGCGAGTGGATCAAGCGAAGACACAGTGCGGCCGCCTGGCTCACGGTCATTGGCGGCACGCTGGTGCCGGTCATCGTAATGTGTATCCGTTTTTATCATTTCGATCTGCTGGCAAAACAAAATGCTTCGGCGGATATCTGGGTGCAGCTGTACAACCGCTCCTGGCAGTATATGGGTTTCTTTCTGCTGCCGATCGGCGTGGTCCTGGTCACCAGCCTGATCACGCAGCTGGAGACCCGCAGCAACGCCTGGAAGCTGTTGCATGTGACACCGCAACGGTTTACCACCATCTTCCTGGCTAAACTGACTGTCATCCTGGTCATGTTATTGTTCTTCTTCCTGTTGTTTAATACCGGTATTTACCTGACAGGCGTGCTGCCGGCATTGTTCGTAAAGGGAGTACCTTTCCCCGCAGCGCCTTTTCCATGGCTGAAATACCTGTATGGTAACGGACAATTCCTGCTGGCCTGTTTACCGATAGTGGCGATGCAGTTCCTGTTGGGATTACTTTACCGGAATTTTATGGTGCCGCTGGGAATCGGGCTGGCCGGGTATATTGTGTCTGTCATTGTATTCCAGTGGAAATACAGTTACATTATTCCCTACATTTACTGTATACTCGTATTTAACGACGGTTTTCATCAGGTGATAAGACCTGTCAGTATTTACGCCCTGGCCGCAGGCTATTTTATAACATTCTGCGTAGTGGCGTATGTGTTATATATCAACAAAAGGGAAAAAGGATAACTATGAAAAAGATCGTCACGGTTGTGATACATATCGGCTACTGGATGATGTATTGTTTCCTGCTCTTTTTTTGTCTGGTGATCGTTACCCGGGGAAAATTACGGCTATTGACATCAGCAGTATGATACCGATAGCCATTTTTTGTTTCGTACCTGCGCTGCTGGGTTTTTATAGTTTTTACGGTCTGTTGTTCAAACGCTATATGCATCCTCACCGGATAGGGTGGCTGTTTCTGACAGGTGTGGCGGCGGTACTTCTCAGCGGGTTTATTTCCCTGCTGCTGCTGTTGCCTTACAAAGGTCTCGCCGGCAACTGGCGGCAGTTTGCCGCTTTGGTACTGGTAACGGCCGGACTGGCAACCATTCATGGCATTATCGGATTGGTCTTGAAAGGCTTTATCAGTTGGTATAATGACATCAAAATAAAAGAAGCGCTGAACAGGAAAAATTATGAGACGTCTATGGCGCTGATTAAAGCGCAGATCAACCCTCATTTTTTGTTTAACACGATTAACAACATTGACATACTGATTTCGAAAGATGCACAGAAGGCCTCCATGTATCTGAATAAACTATCCGGCATCATGCGGTTTATGTTGTATGAAACCGACGGGGAGCTGATACCGCTGTCGCGGGAGATGACCTACATCGATCAATACATTGAGTTACAGCGTATCCGCTCGTCCAATGCAGGTTATGTGACCTATGAAGTGACCGGAACGCCCGGCAACCGTATGATAGCGCCGATGCTGTTCATTTCCTATATCGAAAATGCCTTTAAACATGCGGAGCATAAAAAGGCGGAAAAAGCGATACAGATACGGCTGCAGATAGAAACAAACCGGATGGTGTTCGTCTGCCGTAACCTTTACAGCGTGACGGCGCCGATGAAGCAGGAACACAACGGGCTGGGCAACGACTTGCTGCAAAAGCGGTTGCAGTTACTGTATCCCGGCCGGCATGAACTGAGTATCACCCGGGAAGCGGGCGTTTACCAGGTAAACCTTATATTACAGGACGCATGAAAATCAGTTGTATCATAGTAGAAGACGAGCCGCTGGCGCTGGAGCGGGCGAAGGAGTACGTAGAGAAGCTGCCTTATCTGCAACTGCTGGCTACTTTCGACAATGGCGCCGACGCGATGGTATACCTTCGCCTGCATCCGGTGCAGCTTATCCTGCTGGACATCAATATCCCGGGTATCTCAGGCATACAATTGCTGGAGGCGGACAATACACGCTGCGAAGTGGTGCTGATCACGGCTTATGAACAATATGCACTGAAAGGATATGAGCTGAACGTGACGGACTATCTCCTGAAGCCTTATACCTTCGACCGGTTTATACAGGCCATGGACAAGGTACAGCATAACCTGCAACGGCAGGCGCCTGCTGCGCCGGCATACATCTTCATTAAAACATCGTGGAAGCTGGAGAAAGTATCGCTCGATGATATCTTATACATCGAAGGGCGGCGTGACTACCGTAAAGTATATACGCAGCAGAAGCAGATCATGACGTTGCAGCCGTTCGGCTGGTTTGAGCAGGAGCTGCCGCCACAGCAGGTCTGCAGGGTGCACAAGTCCTATATGGTGGCCATCTCCAAAATTGACAGTATTGAAAAAGACGGTATCCGGGTGGGCGATGCTATCATCCCGGTGTCGGAGACTTACCGCAAACAGTTCTACGCACTGATTACGCGCGGCTGATTTTTCTACGGGTAAACCAGTAGCAAATTATGAAGAAAAGGAGGGCAATGAGGAGCCGGTACCATTTAACGATGGGGGCTTCGTACAGGTGACCGCGAGGAAAACTATAAAACCCTGTCAAATTAGTCAACCATTGTGAAGTGGCGTCGATGTGTGTTATGATAATGACAACAATCAATAACAGGCATGTAAATCCCGTCTGGGTTACGCGCTTTCCGAAGAGCGCCATTATTGGGACGATGCCCAGGAGTAATAACCCTGCCAATATAAATTTTGCTCTATGAGAGAGGAATCCCAGGAGTTCATTGTCCCGGAGATCGATGGCTATCGTACTGTACAGGACGATCGAAATTCCCAGCGCAATTAAGCCAAGGATGGAAAAGGTTGTATTGGCAATGCGTAAATATGTTGACCGAACATTTTTTAATGCGGGTATGAATACAGCAGCTATCAGAAAAAGGAAGATGGAAATAGCACAACCGTCTATCAGATAAGTAAGGATATCCCAGGTATGTTCCATTATACGGGTAAGATTGTTACTTTGCAAAATACAGATAAATGTGCGTATGTTTCAATTGCAGCCCAAACCGGTCATCGTAACGCTGGAAATAAGCCCTTCCGATATGGCATGGTTCAATACTTTGAGGGAGTTGCATTTCCCGGCGCATGCCAATTACCTCAAGGCGCATCTTACCTTGTTCTACCGGTTGCCCGGTATGGAAGCCGCTATCCCTGAGACGTTGCAACAGTATAGCCAACGGGCCCCTATGCCACTGCAGGTAAATGATATTGTGAGCTTCGGTACCGGGGTGGCCTATACGTTGCACGCCCCCGCGCTACAGGAGCTGCATAAGGACTTACAGGCCGCATTTGATCCCTGGCTGGTACGGCAGGACCGGCAGCCGCTCCGGCCGCATATTACCATACAGAATAAAGTAACCGCTTTTAAGGCGGCGCAGCTGCAGGCACAGCTAAAAGAAACTTTCACTCCATTCGATATCACCGCGACCGGTTTCGGTACCTGGGCGTACCTGCAGGGCCCCTGGAAAGCGCTGGACAAGTTTATGTTCCGGGAGTGATAGCCCTGTGACCGGATCCCTCATCTTAGCCAAGAACTCCAGCCCGGCGGCCCTGCGGGCAATAAAAAACGCCTCCGGGGGGAGACGTCTTTTATAAAGAAATAAGTGATTAAATATAGAGCGGGATTTTAATCCCGGGAAAACAAATTATTGCTGTGCGGCTCTTTTCTTTTTGGTGTGGTCCACGATCGCACCGGTACCTGCGCCTACGCCTGCTCCAATGATAGCGCCGATGGCGGCACCTTTCACGCGGTCAGGGTTTACGATAGCCCCGGTGATGGCACCGGCGCCAGCACCTACTACGGCACCTTTAGCGGTATGGCTCCAGCCTTTTTTCTTCTGCGGAGCGGGTGCTGGTGCGGGAGCAGGGGTATTATCGGCGGCTACGGTGTTGGGCGCTGCGTAGTTATTGCGGGCAGGCGCTTCTACCGGGTGGCTTTTATGGGCGGAATGATGGATAGCGTTCATGGAGTCGATCACCTGCTGTTTAGCTACGTTAACGGCATTGATGGAATCGAGCGTCTCTTGTTTGGCCTTTTCAACTGCTGCTGCAGTATCGGCACTGTTACTGTTACATGCGAAGAGTGTTACTACAGTGGCTAAGGCTAAAACTATCTGTTTCATGGTTCAAATTTTTGAAGAATCTTAGGTTTAGCCACGTTTAGCGAAAATTATGCCATATGTTTAAAAAGAAGTATAAAAATTTAGTTTTATGACGCCTACGGTTGGTGGATATTTAGTATATGTTTGACTGTTAGGTGGTTATCCTGGGGAAAAATACGTTATGCTGCGCTGGGCCGGCGCGCGATGAGCCAGGCCACGAAAATATTAGGCACCCAGCAAAGCCAGGCTACCACGCGGTACGCAATGACAAACTGATGCAGTTCATATACCAGCAGCGGGAGCCACAGCCGGAGCGTGACGGCGGCGAGGCAGGCGGCGTAACTGTAAATCATCAGCTTTTCATGCTGTGCCGTATTACCTTTTATGATGGTGGTATAAGCCAGCAGGGTAGTGGTAAACCAGACGATGGCCAGGCAAATGAAGCCGGCCTGCGCAACGGGTCCGGCGGTGGCGGTGAAGCCGATACAGAAGCCTGCCAGGCTGCTGATCAACACGGCGATGACATATACTTTACCCAGTTGCCGGTGAAATTGTACCCGCCGTTCCCTTAACCTGCGATTGAATTGCAACCAGCCGATCAGCAGTGCCAGCCCGCCGGGAAGGATGTGGGCATAGAAACCGATGCGCCACAGCGTATTGGTCAGTAATGCAGGAGGTTTGGAACGGAGCAGCCCAAACTTCTCTCCCAAAACAAAATAAAGGGAAGGGTAAAGGCCTACGATGACGGCCAGCAGGGATAGCAGTATCCAGGCGCCGGTGCGGAAGTACTTTGCGGTGGGGGACACATTCATGGGAAGGGGATTTAACCCCTATAAATTGCGAATAAAATCCGGCATTAGCAACAGCTACTTTGCTCACGGAACGTTGACCGGTTGCTTGCGGTTTAACTTCCGGTACATGCCGGGCGTGGTGCCACGGTATTTTTTAAAGAGACGGGAAAGGTAACTCTCGTCTGTAAAGCCCAGTTCCTGTGCTATTTCACGGACACGCATATTGCTGTACGCCAGGCGGACGTCCACCAGCCTGAGTTTATAGCTGATAATATAATCCTGTACGCTTTCACCGGTGTGTTTTTTAAAATATTCGCCGAGGTAATGTACCGACATGTTGAACTGTGCCGCCAGTACAGGCATACGCAACATTTCCGGCTGATACACATGTTCCTGCAAATAGCTGATAATACGTAATACAGAGGATGGACCGTTGTTTTCCTGAATGTCCGGTGATTCCGACATGAGGAGATTACGCGCGATCAGGTTGAGCAGGATGGAGATGGACTGCCGGATGATCAGCTGATAGCCCTTGCCATGCTGCTGATGTTCACGGGCAATGCTGTTCAGCAGCATCTGCGTCATAGCTTCGTCCGCAGCATCGCGAAAAATGCAGCCTGCCTTGGAGTGGAAGTTATGGAAGATGTAATCTGTTTTTTTCATCCAGTCGCACAGCTCCAGCCTTTCCGCATCATCTTTTAATTGTGTGATAAAAAGCTGCGTGAAGCGAATAATAATGAAAGTGGTGCGCTCCGTGATGTCGCAGTGATAGTGGTCTTCCGGGGCAACGATATATAATTTGCCGGGATGGTAATCATACCGGTTGCCATTGATGTGATGATGCCCTTTGCCTTCGCGGATATAGACCAGCTGAAAGGCGGGTTGGGAGAACCGCGTCTGTTCCCAGTTGTCTTTTTCCTCCAGTACGATATCGTATGGCTCGTGCAGCAGTTTATTGAACATGAAGCAAAAGTACTGGCAAAACCTGTTAAAGTACAGTTTTTTATTGTACAAATGGGTTTTTCTTTGCAGCCATAAAAAGCACGGAGTTTTATGGAAGCAATGGAAAGCCGCCGCTGGTGGGCACTGGCAGTGTTATGCCTGGGCGCGTTTTTGTCGCCACTGGATTTTTTTATTGTCAATGTGGCTTTGCCGGCTATCAAGACCAGCCTCGGTGCTTCAGACGGGGCTTTGCAGCTGGTGATAGCCGGTTATGGGGCGGCATACGCGGTATTTGTGGTGACAGGCGGCCGGTTGGGGGATATGTACGGGCGCAAACGTATTTTTTTGACCGGCATGACGGTATTTACGCTGACATCGGGTATTTGTGCGATGGCGGGGGATATCCGGGTGCTGATTGCTGCGCGCATAGCGCAGGGATTATCAGCAGCTTTGCTGGCGCCGCAGGTATTATCTACGATCAGGGTAATATTTCCGGTGAAAGAACAGCCGCTGGCCATGGGTATCTTTGGATCGGTGTTCGGGCTGGCGGCTATAGGCGGACAGCTGCTGGGAGGGATTCTCCTCAAAGCGGGTCTTTTCGGCTGGAGCTGGCAGAGCGTGTTTATGATCAATATTCCCGTGGGGGTGATCACCGCTATTGCGGGGTGGTTTATCCTGAAGGAGAACAGGCCGCCGGTGCGGCAACAGCCGGATATTCCGGGGATGTTACTGATTACCGCGGGATTGTTGTTGTTCATTTATCCGTTGATCATGGGCAGGGAAGCGCGCTGGCCGGCATGGATATTCGGTTGTTTGCTGGCTTCGGCGGCGGCGGCCGTGTGTTTCGTATATACGGAACGGTATGTGCTGCGACGGGGCCGTACCCCCTTGATACATCTGCCTTTGTTCCGCGACCGGCGTTTTGTGAACGGGCTGACGATCATCTACCTGTATAATCACACGGCGGCGTTTTTCCTGGTGTTTCCATACTATCTGCAGCACGAGTTGCACCGGGATGTATTATCGGCAGGGCTGTCGGTATTGCCCTACGCCGCGGGCTTTTTCGCGGGACCGTTGATCACTCCTGTACTGGCAAACCGGCTGGGCGTGCATATCGTCAGCCTGGGGCAGGGGCTGCTGTCCGCTGGGTTTGTATGGGTGGTAGCAGGATTATCGCTGTCGCCGGAACCGGGGCTGATCGTGCAGGCGGGATTATTTTGCGCGGGTATAGGGCACGGTATGGTGATGCCCTCCATGATGCGTATCGTCCTGTCGGACATCGCGGCGCCGCTGGCCGGCCAGGCCGCCGGCATTGTGAGTACGGCCATCCAGACGGGCAGCGTGATGGGGGTAGCATTGCTGGGGACTTTATTCTTCGCGCTGCTGGATGTTTACGCGGCGCCTGCCGCCACCGGCATCACGCTGGGCATCCTGGCCGCCTTACAGATGGCGGGGCTCCTGTTGGTCATCCCCCTGAAATCATCTGCAAAAAAACAAAAGATCATATATGGACAATCTTAGCAAAGCAAAAGAAGAAGTTATCCGTTTTCATGAAAAGATAGCCGCCTGGTTCCGGGGCGAAGCGCAGGCAGGGACAGCAGGTACTACGGAGCTACTCCGCAATTTCAGCCCCGATTTCCGGATGGTGGGGCCCGGCGGAAACCGGGTTACCCTGGAAGAGCTGGCAGCATTTATGCCGGGCGCATTGGGGAAATTTCCTGAAATGCGTATAGCCGTGAAGGATATAGAAGGTTATGCCACCTCTTACCATGTGCTGCTGACTTATACCGAGATACAGACTTTCGCTGACAGTGAGAACACCCGTCATTCGAGCGCGGTGTTCATCCGTGACGGGGACCGGATGTTATGGCTGGACCTCTGGGAGCGTTTTTAAGTTCTGAATAATCCTGTCCAGGAAAAGAACGGTGTGGGCGTAGTCTTCTGGATCGGTGCCTTCCAGCATCTTGTCCCGGATGTGCTTTTGCCTTTCTTCTATTGATGCGAATACGTCCGCACCGGAAGCAGTGAAGCGGCAGATGTCGTTGTGCACGCTGATCCAGTCCCTGTCCGTCAGGGAAGTGATAATTGCCCGGAATGTTTCCGGCGTGATGAACCGCGCTACCTGCGGGTAGTAGTCTTTCGTATATATTTCTCCGTTATCCGCGATGTTTCTCAGCAGCTGCCAGTGAAAGCGGGTAAGGCCTAAGCTTTCAAAGGCGTTGTTGAAGGCAGCGGTGATCAGGCTGTCTGCTTCTTTCAGATACCAGCCGATAGGCTTTAAGGATTCCATGTGTTAGTCTTTGCCGGGAGTGGTGATTTCTATTAAGATATTATCGTACTGAAAGTAAAATCCAAAGGTCTTACGGATGCGCCGGGGCGTTTCGGTGAGGGCAATGCCGCCGTCATGCAGTTGCTGCCATATGTGGTGCACGGCCGCCTGGTCCGGCAGGTAAAAACCGATATGAAAGGCATCGGGGTAGGTGGAATTGCCTTTGTCATTGAAACGGTTATGCATGAGTACCAGCAGGAACCCATCCGGACCGATGAGTATGGCCATCGCATCATTGGGCTGGTGATCGTTGGCTGCTGTAAAACCCAGGTACGTCTGAAAGAAGTGGGCTGCATCGGTGACATTATTGACGGTCAGGTTTAAGTGGTTGAGTGTCATTGTATTGTCTTTTAAAAAGAATGATCGTTCGTTTTTGTAATGCAAATATAAAAGAATGATCGTTCTTTTTTGAAATTTATTTTTTGAGCGGCTTGCCGGGGTAGATTGAGCCGGATGAGTGTCATTCAGGGAAGAGCTGCTGTTGTAGCAGGATAAACGCCTTTGAGGAACGGCACTACTTTACCTTGACAGGAGGCACGGCTGTCAGGATGGCTAAATGGCTTTTGGCGGGTGCTATTTTATTACAACGGGAAGTCCGCTGAAAGCGCTGTATTGCTGAATAGCTTTTTTCAGTGTGGTCAGCTGTGTTTTCTTCAGTGGGTGGAGGTGTTGCAGTTCCAGGGTGATGTCTTTTTTGTTGACTGTCCGTTTCCAGGTGCCGGTGATTTGCCCGTCGGCCACGATGACCGGGCCGAGGCTGGCCATGGGAGCAAGCTGGCCGTCAATACGCAGTTGTTGTATGTCTCTCTTTTTATAGGCGACGGTGAACTCGTCGAAAGCGGGCAGCAGGAACACGGAAGATTGGGCTTTAGTGGCTTCCGCGGGTGGCATCCAGTAGGTTTTGCCGTCTGCTTCTACGGCAACAAGCTGCTCTTTTATGGCTTCCAGTCCACTTTTGGCTTCTGTCACCGTCAATCCGGACCACCACGCGAAATCCTGTAACGTGGCGGGGCCGTGGCTGTCAAAATACCGTTTCGCCAGCGTAGCCAGCGATTCGGCTTTGGAAAGCGGGGCAGCCGGCGGCACGTGTTCTTCCAGCAGCACATAGGTAAACTGTTTACCATGGCGTGGTCCGCTACAGATAAGTCCGTCCAGTTCCGCATGGGCCAGCAGTGAGCCGAGGCGGTATTCGTCTGTAACGATACCAGCCTTTTGTAATGCCGGTCCCAGCTGCAACCGTGTCAGCTGTTGTTTATTGCGCAGCTGTTTTTCCAGTACTTTCTGGCTTTTGGTGATGACCGCTTTCGTGATACCCCAACGGTTATCGTTATACGCACAGAAAGCTTTGATCCTGGGGGCTGTCAGCTTCAGCATCCAGCGGATGTCTGCCGGCGACACAAAATGCCAGGTAGGGCGCAACACATGCGTTCGGATGATTTCCCAGCTGGCCATGGCTTCGTCGATGGCCGTCTCCGTAGCGCCGGCAAGCCGTTGCCCGATGGCCCACTTCGCGGCGCCGTAATCCTGTGCCTGCACAGCCCCCATCCAGGAAACCAGTTCACCGGCCCGCTTGTGCTGCGGTGTAATCAGGCATTGCTGCCGTAATCGCTGTTGAGTAATATCAAAAGTGTTCATCATCATTAAGTTAATCGTTCTGTTCGTGATTACAAAGAAATAACCGGCAAGTGACAACCATATGTCAGCAGGAAATGGATTTATTTTAAAAGTGGACCGTTTATTTTATGAAAACCGGGCTATCGGTGTCCGCCGATACGGTGGTATATTTGTGGTCCTTAACGCATACCACATGGACGGAATCACCATCAGAAAAGCTACAGCGGATGACCTGGCCACTATCCTGCTGATCGGGCGACAGACTTTTTTTGAAACGTTTGCGCCGCATAATACGGCGACCAATATGCAACGGTACCTGGAAGAAAGTTTTAGCGATGAGAAGGTCCGCGGTGAGCTGAACAATCCCGAGTCCTTCTTTTTTGTGGCGACGGAAGGAACGAAGCCGGTCGGTTACCTGAAACTGAATACCGGTAAAGCGCAGACAGAAGCGCAGGATGATACTGCGCTCGAGATTGAACGTATTTATGTTAGCAGCGATTATCATGGTAAAAAAGTAGGCCAACTGTTGTACGAAAAAGCGCTGGAGACAGCGCTGGCGCTCGGGAAGTCTTATCTCTGGCTGGGCGTATGGGAACATAATCCCAGGGCGATCCGGTTTTACGAGAAGAACGGTTTCGTAGCTTTCAGTCAGCATATTTTCAGCATGGGAGAGGAGGAGCAGACAGATATTATGATGAAAAAAACACTGTCATAAATTTTTCCGCATACCGGTATGAGCCTGAAGTATTTCAAATGCTTCAGGCTTTTTTGTTTTAAACAATAGCCCTGCCCGTTAGAGCCAAATGATATTTTTGTAAATAGTCTACTAAAATTATAGACTTTATGAAAAAATATGTATTATTGTACCCTGGCACGTTTCCGTATGCCACTTTGGATCAACTTTCATCCACCGTGCATAGCCCTTCCCAACGTAAGTTCTCAACCAGGAATCACCATGATACATTATTTATTAAGCGATTTATCAGCCTCCCCGGTTTTCCGATGTTGTTAAATCATTTTCAGGATAAGATATAAAAAAAGCCGGAACTGTTGGAGCAGTTCCGGCTGGCAAACAAGGCTGTGGGACATTTTACAGTGCAGTATGTGAATACTGGCACCGGCCTTATTTTTTTCATACCAAAGTAAAGATAATGAAAATTGCTATTGCAAGCAGTTTAGGCCTGCTGTTGCCCTTTCTTTCCCCGGCGCAGCAGAAAGGAGGGGACACGCTCTTACCTAAATCGGGGGTTGTTGTGCAACACAACATCTCACTCTCCGGAAAAGTCATCGACGCAAAAACATCACAGCCACTGGAGGGCGCCATCGTACACATTAAAGGCACCACGCACGAAGTACAGACCAACCGGCAGGGAGATTTTTTCTTTCGCACCGGCCAGAAAGTACCGGTGATTTACCAGATCTCCGCGCTCGGGTACCAGTTGAAGGAGATATACGTAGACAAGTCCAACGCCGGCAACATCGCCATGGCGGAGCTTTCCCAGCAACTGAACGATGTGGTGGTGGTAGGCTATGGCACGCAGAAACGCCGCGACCTTACCAGCGCCATCTCCTCTGTTAAAGGCGCCGACGTGGCCAACGTACCGGTGGCCAGCTTCGATGCGCAGCTACAGGGCCGCGCTGCCGGTGTGCAGATCAATTCCAACACCGGCGTTCCCGGCGATGGCGTATTTGTCCGCGTAAGAGGCACCACCTCTATTAATGCGGACAACAACCCGCTGTATATTGTAGACGGCGTGTTTATCAATAACACCAACCTGCAGACGGTCAATACCGGCGGGCGCAGCGCCTCGGTGCTGGCGGACCTCAACCCGGCAGACATCGAAAATATAGAGGTGCTGAAAGATGCCAGCGCTACCGCCATCTACGGTTCCCGTGGCGCCAACGGCGTGGTGATCGTCACTACCAAAAGAGGGAACTACAACACCAAATCCCGTCTGAATGTAGATGTGTCCGGCGGCGTAGCCTGGGCGCCCCGGCTATGGGACCTGACCACCGGCCCGCAACATGCGGAGCTGATCAACGAATTCTATCGCAACTCCTATGCGGACGCTGTAGCTCTCGGAGATGAGGCCGGCAGAAAAAAATATGAGCTGTTGCCGTTCCGTGCCAAAACAGACCGCCCGGAAGCCACCCCGGCGCCCCGCGGGCTGCCCTCCGAACAGCAGACGTACGACAGGCTGGGGGAGATCTTCCGCCATGCAGGACTACAGAACTATAACCTCTCGCTGTCGGGCGGCAGTAAGGAAACGAAATATTATATCGGCGGCGGCTTTTCCAAACAGGAATCCATCCTGCGGCCCATGTCATTCGACCGGGTGAACTTCAAACTCAACCTGGACCAGCGTGTGAACGACCGCATCAGCGTGGGTACCAGCAACAGTTTCTCGCGCAGCTACCGCAACCAGGGCCGTGCCGGCGATGGCCCGCAGGGAGGCCTGCTGCAGGCGGCATTGCATACCCCCACCTATCTGCCGGAATTCAATGCAGACGGTACACCGGCCAGATGGGCAGGGTTCGACAACGTACAGGTGCTCATCAACAACTATGATGTGAACACTACCAGTCTCCGCTACATCGGTAATATTTACCTCGATGCCGCTATTCTGCCGGACCTCAAATTCCGCAGCACGTTCAGCCTTGACTATAATAACTACAACGAATCGGAATACTGGAACAATTTTACACAGCTGGGAGCCGCGCCTACCAATGGATTGGCCACTTCCGCCATTACGCAGAACACCGCCTGGATCAACGAACAGACATTATCCTATAAAAAACGGCTGGGTACCGGCCACTTCCTTGGTGTACTGGCAGGCAATACCCTGCAGAGCAACACCATTTCCCTTACCTCGGCGCAGGGCACCGGCTTCGCCAGCAATGCCTACAAGGATATATCGGCCGCGGCTACACGTACTTCCAACCAAACGTGGACAAAAGTGAACCTGGCTTCTTTTTTCTCCCGCATCGATTACAACTATGCGGGTAAATATTATCTCGAAGCCAGCATCAGGGCAGACGGTTCTTCCAAGTTCGGTAAAGATACCCGCTGGGGCTATTTTCCGGCGGTAGGCGCCTCATGGCGCGTGAAAGAAGAAGCCTTCCTGAAAAATAATTCCCGTATCAGCGACCTTAAAATCAGGGCCAGTTACGGGGTGACCGGCAACCAGGCAGGTATAGACAACTTCGCCTCACAGGGGCTGTGGAGCGGTGGCTTCGGTTACCCCGACGGCAGCTCCGGCGATCAGCCGGGAACGGCGCCGCAACAACTGTCCAATACCAACCTGCAATGGGAACGTACCAGTCAAACAAACGCCGGTATCGACCTGGGCCTGTTCGAAGGCCGGATCAGTCTTACCGCCGATGTCTATTATAAATACACCAGCAACGTGTTACTGCGTTTGCCCGTACCCGGTATGACCGGCTTCAGTTCGCTCAACAGCAACGCCGGCGAAATCAGCAACAAAGGTTACGAGGTCGGCATTAATACCGTCAATATTACAAACAAGGCACTGCGGTGGACAAGCAGCCTCACCATCTCCGGCAATAAAAACCGTATAGAAAAGCTGCCGACACCTGTTTACCAGTACAACCGCGACTGGATCATCATGCAGGAAGGATCTCCCATGTATGCTTTCTGGCTTTACAAGCAGCTGGGCGTGGACCCTCAAACCGGCAGCGTGATTTTTGAAGGCGCGGAGAAAGGCAAGCTTCCCGTATCTGCCCGCCGGGTGATGGGTAATGCCATGCCGGACTTCTTCGGCGGCTTCAGCAACACTGTCTCCTGGAAAGGCTTCGACCTGAATGTGCTTTTCTCCTTCCAGTACGGCAACGATGTTTATAACCTGAACAAGTTCTTCGGTGAAGGCGGCGGCACCCGCGATGCCAACAGGGTATTGGTGGCCGACCAGCTGAACCGCTGGCAGAAGCCCGGCGACGTGACCGATGTGCCGCGGCTTACCGCCTATGGCCTGAACTATACGATTGATCAGAACAGCCGTTTCCTGGAAGACGGTTCTTTCCTGCGGCTGAAATCAGTCACCCTGAGTTATACGGTGCCCAAGAACGTCACCGCGCGGCTGCACATGAACCAACTGCGTGTGTATGTTACCGGTAGTAACCTGTGGTTGCTGACCAACTACACCGGTCCGGACCCCGAGGCCAATGTGACCTCCATTCAAACCGTCCAGGGGCTGGACCTCGGTACGCCTCCGCAGCCTCGCAGCGTACAGGCAGGCATCCATCTCACCCTTTAAATCCTGACTGATGAAACAACTACTCCGATATTTATTACTCTTCTGGACAGTGCTGGCCATCTCCTGCGGGAAGTTCCTCGATGTCAAACCCAAAGACTACGTCTCCGACGACCAGACCATCACAGACAAGACCTCTGCGCAGACCGCGCTGCGCGGCACTTACCGTAAGCTGTCTGCCGATGGTTACTACGGCAGCCTGTTCCAGACATTCGGCTACCTGCCGGGGGATAATGTGCAGTGGACCGGCTCCCAATCGGTCATACAACAGTTTATCACACATAATATCCAGGCAGACAACGGCAACCTGGCCAGTGTGTGGTCGGCCATCTATGCCACGATCAACAGCGCCAATCACGTCATTACCAAAGTGCCGGGTGTAAACGACGCCGCTTTCTCCTCCGATGATAAAAACCAGATCGTCGGCGAAGCGCTGGCCATCCGTGCGCTGAGCTATTTCGATCTGGCGCGGACATGGGGAAACGTGCAGATCACGTTGACGCCTACCCTGACAATGGCCGACAAGGAGAACGTGGAGCAGCGCAACCAGGAGGCCGTATATGCACAGGTGTTAGCCGACCTGAATGCAGCCGAGCCATTGCTCAAAGCGCCGGTATCCGCCAATCCTGTCAGGATCAACCAGGAAACAGTGTGGGCGCTGAAAGCGCGGTATTATTTATATCGTGGCCAATGGAGCGAAGCGGCCGCCTATGCCGCCAAAGTACTGGCTGATCAAAAGAATTACCAGCTGGTACAACCTTATGCCGCTTTCTTTTCTCCGGCCAGTACCGTGGCTACCAGGGAAAGTGTTTTTGAACTGTCCTATAGTGCTACCTATACCAACAGCCACCGCAACAGCTGGCAGCCTCCGGCTAATGGCGGCACCCGGCAATGGGCGCCGGCCGATGCGTTTATTACCCTGGTGAATGATGCCGCCATTGGGGGTAACCGCAAGGCGCTGGTAGGCAGAACATCTGCAGGTCTTTGGTATGGCAATCTTTACTACCGCAGTCCCGCCACTGATCCGGCCTATATTATCCGCATCGCGGAGCTGTACCTGATCTATGCCGAGGCATTGGCGCAACAGGGCAAAACCACCGAGGCGCTGACACCGCTCAATGCCGTACGGGGCAGGGCCGGTCTGACAGACTTCACCGGCACTTCTAAAGAAGCGGCGCTGCTGGCAATTGAGAACGAAAGACGCGTTGAATTTGCCTTTGAACCGCATCGCTGGTTTGACCTGGTGAGGACCAACCGCGCCGCCGCCGTGCTGGGACTGACAGATGCCCAAAAGTACCTATTCCCCATTCCGGCACAGGAGATCCTGTTGTCCAAAGGCAGGCTTGCACAGAACCCCGGTTATTGATCATCCAAAATAATTACTGTTATGGATATTACTTCACAAACAGGTGCGGAAAGCCGCTGGAACGCACCGGAGAAAACAGCCTTCCGGATACTGTTCGTCTACCTGCTGCTGCAGGTACTGCCGCTGGACTGGAAATTCTACAGTTATCTGGGTAAGGTGGACTGGCCGGAGCTGGCCTACCAGGATATTTTTAACCTGGCCCGCTATACCACCCGCTTTTCCGCCGGACCGGCAGCATTTACCGACTGGGGAATTATATTCGGGATAGCCGTGGTGGCCGGGCTGATATGGACTTATCGCGATGCAGGGAGGACGGACAATTACGATAAACTTTATTACTGGTTGCGGGTATTGGTGCGTTACCGGCTGGCGCTGGCCATTCTGGCTTACGGTTTTATAAAATTCTTTCCTTTACAGGCCCCGTATCCTTCGCTCAGCAGCCTGAATACGCCATACGGCGCCTTTAACCGGTGGAAGCTGTTTTCCCTCAGTCTGGGAATCGTACCCTCGTACGAGTTATTCCTCGGGTTGGTGGAGATCGTGACAGGACTGTTGTTGCTGCACAGGAAAACGGCCTCCATCGCCGCTTTTATCTTCCTGATATTTTGCGGAAACATCTTCATGTCCAATCTCGCATATGAAGGCGGTGATACGGTGTACAGCCTTTACCTGATTACGCTGGCGCTGTTCATTTTCAGTTTTGACCTGTTGAGGGTAGTGCGGCTGTTGGTGCTGCAGTTGCCTACGGCGCCGAACAATTTTCGTCCTTCTTTTACCGGTGGCTGGAAAGTAGGCCGGGTGGCACTGAAGTCGGCCTTTGTCCTTTTTTTTGTGTTGATTTATGGTGTCAAAACCGGTACAGGCGCGCGGAAGGACCCTTATCAATATCCGACTGCAAAGGGATTGGCCGCTGCCGCCGGATTATATAATGTTAGTACGTATGTGCTTAACGGTGATACCGTCACTTATTCTCCTTCACATCCCAAACGCTGGCAGAACGTCGTGTTCGAGGAATGGAACACACTGAGCATCCGTTCCAATGAGCCGGTGCTGCTGGACAGTAATAATGCGCACCTTGTGCCGAAAGCAGATACCGGCAAGAGATATGAGTCTGAAGGCACCAATGGCAGGCACTATTACAGCTATGTCATAGACAGTGTTCATCAGCGGTTGCTGCTCAGCAACCGGAACCCGCATTACCAGCATGATGTGTTTGTGTTGCAGTACAGCCGGCCATCGGCAGGCAGGGTGGTACTGGCGGGCATTACCGCCGCCAAAGATTCGGTATTGGCGGTGCTGGACAAGCTGCCCAAAAAATATCTGCTGGAAGAAGCCGCCAAAGGAGAAGGCCGGTTAAGGAAACTCAAATTATAAACATCTAACATTATTGAACATGGTAACAGCAGCAACTGTTTTACAGGAGGCCGCGCCGGTGACGAAAGCAGCGCCATCGCCTGTAAAGACTGCCTGGAAAGGCTATGAGAAGGTATTGTTCCGCATAGCGTTTATCTTTTTTATCGCTATTTCGATACCGAACACGCCGGAGTGGTACGCCCAGCTGATAGCGCTGGACTGGCGTCACCTCAACTACCGTGACCTGTATGATATTGCCCGGTTTGGTTCCGGGATCAATTTCTTCGGCAATAAAATTTTTGGCACGTCGCTGCTGGGGTATGCCAACTGGCTCACGACCGTGTTGATTGCTACTGGTGGCGGATTGCTGTGGACCTGGATCGTGAAGCTGCGTAAAACGGAGCGGGCGGAATATTTCGGTCTGTATTACTGGTTGAGGGTAGTGGTGCGTTACCGGGCTGGCATTGGTATCATCGGTTTCGGGTTCACCAAGCTGTTGCCCGTGCAGATGCCTTATCCTTCCCTGGGGATACTGAATACGAACTTTGGTGATCTGACGGCGCAGAAGATCTATTGGTTGTCGATCGGTATTGTGCCATGGTACCAGATTTTTGCGGGAGTGGTGGAAGTGGCCGCGGGCACATTGCTGTTCTTCCGCAGGACTACGACGCTGGGGGCTATACTGCTGGCGGCGGCGCTGGGAGATATTGTCTACGTCAATTTTGCGTATGACGGCGGCGTACATGTGTACAGCAGCTATTTTGTGTTGCTGGCAGGTTTTCTGCTGGTGAACGACGTTCCCAACATCTACCGGTTGCTGGTGCAGGAGAAGCCGGTGGTGCCGGTGAATTATTACCCGGTGTTTAATAGAGCGGGCAAAGCATTGCGCATCGGTCTGAAGTCTTTTACCATTTTTCTTTTCCTGGGAGTGTTGTTTTATCTGCAGCTGATCAATTTCCTGTATGATCCTTACAAGCAGCCGGCGGTGGCCGGAGTAAAGGTGCTTCGGGGGAACTACAACGTGACGGAGTTTCGTATCAACGACCAGGTGATCCCATACAATCCGCTGGACACGGTGCGATGGCAGGAAGCTACTTTCGAGAACTGGTCTACTTTTACCTTCCGGGTGAATAAGCCGCATCCGCTGGATTTATCCAATGGTGGCGGTGATCCGCAACGGGATGTAAACCGCACTTTTGAAATCACCGGCCTCGCCGGCGGCCAGCGGGCTTTTCACTATTATGCCGATGAGGTGGAACACACGTTGTATCTCGAAGATAAATACAAAGCCATCCCTGATCGGCGCAACAGGACTGCCGGCGTAGGCGGTGACGGTGGAACGGATGTGAACCTCGGTAACGATAAAACGCCGGCGGTTACACGAAACGATAAAGACGAGAGGCAGCAGGAAGACTGGATACCGGCTGCCGCAAGAAAAAATATCGGGGACGAGTATGGGAAGATAGCGTCCATTGCTTTGTCTGCCCGCAGAAAGCGCGATTATGCGGCGGCTCCCAAAAACGAAAAGCGTCAGCGTTTTGTGGTGCAGTACCAGACAACGGACGGCAATCATGTTATCCTTACCGGTACCGATGAAAACAAAAACAGGTTATACGTGGTGCTGGACCGGGTAGACAGGCACTATGCGCTTACGCCTTCATCCTTGCAGGCGGGGAAATATTAAAACAGATGATAAGAATATTAACAGTGGTGATGGCAGGGATGAGTGTGGTGGCCTGCCATACCACGCCGGCAGGCCCGGAGCGGTTCGGCTTCGGAAGGCCGGCCACACAGCAGGAAACAGATTCGGTGAATATCTCGATCGCTCCTGACGGGAAGGGGTTGCCGCCCGGCGAGGGGCGTACAGCTGCGGGCCGTGCTATTTTCATCGCCAAATGCGCTCCCTGTCACGGCCCTACAGGTACGGAGGTGGCCGCCTACCGGCTGGTAGCGCCGATGGGAGATACTTCCCACGTAAAAGCCATTGGTAACTACTGGCCTTACGCCACTACGTTGTTCGACTATATCCGCCGGGCGATGCCATTCAATGCGCCCGGCACGCTGAGCAATGAGGAGGTATATCATCTGACGGCGTTCCTGCTGAGCAGTAACCAGGTCATCGACAGCAATACTATCATTAATGCACACACGCTGCCTGCGATTGATATGCCGGCCCGCAAGCTGTATGTAAACGATGACCGCCGTGGTGGTCATGAAGTGAGATAAACAGTCAATGTATGAAGAAAGAGAAGATTGCGCGACGAACGTTATTGCAGGCAGCGGCGATGTCGGCGTTGGGAGCGTTGATCCCCGGGGCATCGGCACAGCAGGCGCCGCCTGAGGTTTGGGCAGACCCGACAAAAACGCCCGGCGTGCCGGTGGGAAAACTGGGTAGCCGTTCACCTTTTGAGCGGCCGGAGAAAAAGGCGTCGGACATCTCTGCCCGGTCGCCGCTGCAGGACTTCTACGGTATCATTACACCATCGGACCTGCACTTTGAGAGAAGTCACAATGGCGTACCCAATATTGATCCTGATAAGTATGAATTGCTTATCCACGGTATGGTGGAACGGCCCACAGTCTTTACGTTGAGGGACCTGAAGCGGTTTCCGGCGTTGTCACGTATCGCTTTTATCGAATGTTCCGGTAACTTCAGGACAGGAAAAGAAACCATGACGCCGCAGGAGATATGCGGGTTGACGAGCCAGAGCGAGTGGACCGGCGTGATGCTCAGCACCTTGTTCCGCGAGGTAGGAGTGAGCCCTAAAGCCACGTGGTTTCTGGCGGAAGGCTCCGACGCGGCCGTGATGACGCGCAGTATCCCCGTCAGCAAAGGCTGGCAGGATGCCATGATCGCTTACGCGCAAAACGGGGAGGCGATCCGTCCGCAGCAGGGTTATCCTGCACGGCTGTTCCTGCCGGGCTGGGAGGGCAATACGAACGTAAAATGGATCAGGCGTATTGAACTTTCCGATCAGCCTTTTATGACGCGTGAGGAGACGTCCAAATACACGGAGACGATCAGGGGCGGGAAGATCCGGCAGTTCAGTTTCGATATGGACGCCCGTTCTATTATTACCTATCCCAGTTACCCGCAGCAGGTCATGCGGGGTTGGATAGAGATCCGGGGTATTGCCTGGAGCGGTCGGGGGAAAATCAGCCGGGTGGAGTTGAGTACAGACGCCGGACGGCACTGGCATACAGCAACGTTACAGGAGCCGGTGCTGGACAAAGCGCATACTTATTTTCGTTATCTCTGGCGCTGGGACGGCCAGCATACCGAGATCATGAGCAGGGCGGTGGACGATACCGGGTATATACAACCCACGCTTCAACAGCTGACAGCTGCCCGTGGCACGGATATGGGAGGGTATCACCTGAATCCTGTCACCGCATGGATCATACAAAGAGATGGTACCGTTTTATTTAAACCGGAGAAATTCAGATGAGTTACGATGCAATCGTCGTGGGAGCGGGGCCTAACGGACTGGCGGCCGCTATTACCCTGCAACAGCAGGGGTTACAGGTATTGGTGCTGGAGGCCGGCGACACCATCGGCGGTGGTATGCGCACCAAAGCGCTGACGTTGCCTGGTTTCCGTCATGATGTATGTTCCGCCATACACCCCATGCTGATCATGTCACCGTTCTTCAGGGGGCTTTCATTACAGGACTACGGCCTTGAGCTGATATACCCGGCCGTGGCGGCCGCGCATCCGTTTGATGATGGCAGCGCCGCTGTGCTGCAGGGCAGCATAGCCGCTACTGCCGCTGCCCTGGGGCCTGATGCCGCTGCTTACGCAGACCTGGTGGGACCGGTGGTGGAGCATTGGAATGAATTGAGCGGGGATATCCTGGCGCCTTTTCATTTCCCGCGGCATCCCTGGCTGATGGCGCGTTTCGGGCTGACTGCCCTGCGGTCTGCAGCGGCAGTGGCCAAACGTTTTCGCACAACCGCTGCCAAAGGCTTGTGGGCCGGCATGGCAGCGCATTCCATGTTGCCGTTTCATTATCTCTCCGGCGCCGCTATCGGTATTATATTAAGCGCCGCCGGGCATGTGGCTGGATGGCCGCTGGTAAAAGGCGGTTCACAGGGCATAGCAGACGCTATGGCGGCGTACTTTCTGTCGCTCGGCGGAAAGATCGAAACCGGTATCAAAGTAGAAAACGTTGACCAGCTGCCGCCGGCAAGGCTGCTGATGCTGGATGTATCCCCCAGGCAACTGATCGCCCTGGCAGGGCACCGTTTCAGCACCGGCTATACAAAAGCGTTAGGACGTTACCGTTATGGCCCCGGCGTTTTCAAAATCGACTGGGCGCTCGACGGGCCGGTACCATTTACCAATCCTGAATGCCGGCAAGCCGGCACTGTCCACCTGGGGAATACTTTCGCGGAAATTGCACAAGCGGAGCGGGCCAACTGGCAAAACGAAATTTCACAAAAACCCTTTGTGCTTTTCGCCCAGCAAAGCCTGTTCGATCAGACGCGCGCGCCGCAGGGACATCATACGGCCTGGGGATACTGTCATGTTCCTAATGGCAATACCACAGACATGACTGCCATCATCGAAAACCAGGTAGAGCGCTTTGCGCCGGGATTTAAAAAGCGTGTCATCGGCAGGCATGTCATGAATGCCGCTGACATGCAGCAATACAACGCCAACTACATCGGGGGAGATATCAACGGGGGCGCTATCGATATCGGCCAGCTGTTCACGCGGCCGGTGCTAAGTACATCGCCTTACCGTACCAGCGCCAAAGGTATCTATCTCTGTTCCGCTTCCACACCGCCGGGCGGCGGCGTACATGGCATGTGCGGGTATCATGCCGCAGTGCAGGCGTTGAAAGATTTATAGGGAACAAAATTTTTTCTGAATATTTTTTGGAGATGAAAATGTTTTTACTACCTTCGCGCTCCCTTCAGGGGAAAATGATTCCGTAGCTCAGTTGGTAGAGCAATACACTTTTAATGTATGGGCCCTGGGTTCGAGTCCCAGCGGGATCACAGAAAACTTACAAACCTCGCGCTGGTCGCGGGGTTTTGTTTTTTAGTTGAGCGTCCAATGGCGTTTCCTTTTCCGCCCGTCAAGTATACTGGAGACAATCACGATTGTCAATTGTTCCGGTTCAAAAATCAGCCTGGTAAGGGATGAAGCAGTGGTGGACCGGGCCATTCCCTTGCTTCATGCAGTGGTTCGAGGCATGCCTGGATTTTATCTGGTGATTTGAGGTATTCCTGGATTTCCTTGTCAAGTTTATCTTTGGGAATGATGCCAACATGTTTGTAAACAAGCTTGCCATCTCTGAAGAACGCGATCACAGGGAGGCTGGTGATATTGTATTTTAAGGCACGATAGGGGTTCCGGTCCACATTTATTTTACCCACATTTACTTTACCGGCATACTCATCAGCCAGCGCTTCAATGACTGGGCGCATTGCGGCGCAGGAACCGCACCATTCTGACCAGAAGTCAACAACACAAAGTTTGTCAGAGAATATCACTTCACGAAAGAAGTTTGTATCAGTGAATTCTAAAGCCATACACAACTTATCTATATTGATTGTTATAAGAATTGTTTTGATTCTTTATCATCGTCTGTAGCATAAGCGATATAACAGCAAAGACTTACGTTTTGTTGTTTGCGCAAGATTACATTTTTATAAAGGTAAGCCTGGTGCCGGAAGGGGCAATGAATAGAAAAAAGTGGCTCCATGACCGTATGAAGATTCCGCCCATAATTTCCCTTCCATCTGCCAGATCATATCCTGGCAAATACTTAAAGCAATTCCGGCGCCTTGAAGATAATGGCTGTCTAACACCCTGGTATCCTGGACACTAAACAAGCGTTCAAGCTGTTCTTCCCTTATTCCCATCCCCTGATCAGCAAATGCCACGGTGATCTGATTGTCTTCAACACTGCATGATATATTGATGATTCCTCCCGGGGGAGAGTATTTGGTGGCATTACTTAAAATGTTCCTATTAATAAATTGCAGCATTTCCTTATTTGCATGAATCAGTTGATGCTCTGGAATAGTATTGGAAATACTGATGGATTTACTCGCCTGGTCATAAATATACAGCCCGTTAGCGCTATTGATGAGTTCACGTAAGGGTAGTGATTGTGTTTGACAGGTATAACCGTTATTTTGGGATTTCATCCAAAAAACCAGCCCGTCAAGCAGCTTAATGCTTTTTGATGCCGTATGACGCATATGGTCGAAGATCATATACAG
This sequence comes from Chitinophaga oryzae, assembly GCF_012516375.2. Taxonomy (NCBI): domain Bacteria; kingdom Pseudomonadati; phylum Bacteroidota; class Chitinophagia; order Chitinophagales; family Chitinophagaceae; genus Chitinophaga; species Chitinophaga oryzae. The sequence goes on along the minus strand of NZ_CP051204.2, from coordinate 5,418,786 downwards.
CTCTTCTTCGGATAAGGGGTGGTCTGCATATTTGATCATGTCTGCAGCCGAGATAAGTGTTGCAAATGGTTGTCTGAGGTCATGTACCAACACTGAAATCAGCATTTTACTGAAGCTATCTGAAGTATCTTGCTTTTTTCTCATCATTATGGGATAAGGTGAACAAACAGTCTTAATCTTATATTTTTACGTTTACCCGGTTTTGCGCTGTCGAATGTAAAAGATGGGCCCTGATTTCCTGGTCGCCAATGATGTCGAGTAATTCTGTGATGCCATAGTAGCTTATGACCTGATCTATATCTATCTGAAGCAGGATGTCTTCAGGCTCTATTCCTGCAATGTCTATATTCAGTCGGTTCGGCTGTGAAGCAGGGGTGACATAAGCAGTTTCGGCATTTTTAATGATTAATCGCATTCTGAAAATTAATTTTATGACTTTGTTTATTCTGCTAATTGCTTGCTATGACAGGAGTGTTGAAGGAATACAAAATTAATCCACTTCTTTTAAAACGAGGTATAAGGCCCTATCTTAAGACAATAAAATGCTAGGGAATTTTAAAAAATAGCAGAAATTTGCTATTGTAGTGGTGACGTTTATTGCCGGACCAGATAATTTACATGTATAATATAATGATTTATAGGTATATCTGCGTTCATCTTCGCTGTATCAAAATCACATTTTTTTGCTATATTCGGGCTTCTATAGAAGTTTTTTATGAAAAAAAGGGAGGCTATAGCAATCGTATTTGATGATCACCTTTTGTTTGCAGACTCTTTTTCGGCGTTGATTGAACGGCTGGAACTTTTTCGTTCAGTACATACGCTTTGTGAGGAGCAGGAATTAACCCAATTCCTGATGAAACATACCGGGCTTCCTGTTTATCTATTCCTGGATTACTATTTGAAGAATCAAAATGGGCTGCCCCTTATCAATGTAGCCAGACGGTTAAATAAACACGTTACGATTATTATCGTAAGTTCTGTAGCCAGTCCAATAGCCATCACTAATATCCTCAGCTATAGTCCCAACGGGCTTATTAGTAAATCATCAGGATTTGATGCGATTCTTGAATGCCTGACCATGGTAGGCCGTGGCGAACAATATATCAGCCCGGCGATAGCTGAAATTAACTCAAATTCAAATTTAAAAGGAGCAACACCATTTTCAGCGAGGGAAGTGGAGATTCTGCAACATTTTGCACAGGGATTATCCATTGCTCAAACGGCTGAACGAACATATCTTAGTAAACATACTATTGTAGCGCACAGACGCAATATGATGGCGAAAGTGAATGTCAATTCCATTACGGCGTTATTGTCATATGCGCGCAAACAGGAAATAATCTAAACAGTCCCGGTAAAATAATTGTGTAACCTTATGATGACGACAGTTAATCCCTATCAGTCACAAAAGAATTTGTACTTCCTTATTGTATTTTTTTTACTCCTGATAGGCCCGGGCCAATTTGCTGCCGGGCAGTCGCTTGACAGTGCCAGACAGAATTTTGAAAAACTCAACAAGACCTACCATGCCGGTAACATCTCAGACACAGCCTACCTGGATCAGGCCTACTCGTTGACACAACAGTTTCTTGATGAAGGAATAGAATTCAAAACCCAGGAACTGGCACGTCTCCTCAGCTTGTATAAGGAGATTGCCTGGAGCAAAAAGAACTATGGGCGTCCCCGTGTGAACTACTATCTGGCATTATCCAACAACGCACTGATGTTTGGAGAAACCGGAGCAGCCATGTATTATACTGAAAAAGAAGCCAGGGAATTAGAAAAAAATGGCAGAACACGTCCTTTGCTGGAGGACCAGAGCAAAGTACAGATTTTGCTGGAACAGGACTTACATGATAAAGTTATCTCTATTTATAAGGGTAGAGAAGCGTATATAAAACACCTGCCTGAGCTGCTGCGGAAAAAAAAAACAGATAATGTTAACGGGATGCATGCCATAGACATTTTAATGGGAGCCATCAATTCCTATTTGAATATGCATGATACGGCAGCTGCTTATCAAACAATACAGGTGGCCGACCAAATTAGCGCTGAACTAAAGCACAAATACCCCATTAACAGAACCTTCATGTTTTATAATGACTATTTCATACTGATGAGGCAGTATGATATTGCTGCCATTGAAGGCAGGCAAGCCAAAGCAGGGGCGCTGCTGGATAGCATACAGGCACTAAAAAATACATATGAAGACCAGGCGACAGCCTATATAGAAAGGACCCTTTATGAATTAAAAATTGAACACTTCCTGGCCTTAAAAAACTATGATAGCGTACGTTTTTATATAAGTAAACTTGAATCGGTTCCCGTTTTTTTAAAAAATCAAAAGCCGATAGTTGATGAATACAAAGCAAAACTTCAGGTGGCTCAAGGAGACTACCGGGGAGGCTATACATGGCTAACCCAATCTTTGGCGAATGAGCGAAAGGCAAAGACAATATTGATGACACAAATGGATAGTTTGTTATATGCTTACACCGACGCCGAAAATACGAGGATTGAGCTTCAGCATTCAGAAACCATCAAAAAACAGCGAACGCTTTGGCTGGTGGTTATTTCATCTGCTGCGGCCTTTATTGTGCTGACCATCTATCTGATCATGCTTTACCGGAGCAGGAAAGCCAAAGCGCAGATTGAAGCCTTAAATAACGCTACCAATATGCAGATCATCTCCATGGAAGAAGCCAGGCACGAGGCGGTGAGGGAAGAGCAGCGACGACTTGGGCAGGATCTTCACGATGGTCTTTCTTCGTCTATTGCTGCTATCAGGCATCAACTGGAAACACTGTCAATGGATACCGAAGATATTACCCTGAAAACTAAATTGAGTAGATTGCAGCTGGCGACAGCTAACGCTTATGAGGCAGCCAGAAGAAAAAGCCATGAATGGTTCAATGCCGCAGACGGGCAGCAGGAGCTGTCTTTTGAAAAGCAGGTCAGGCTGCTGACAGATCAGTCGTTGCCCGATAGCCGGTACAATAAAACCATTCACATCGACGATAAGTCATTGGTTAATGTCGATACAGATACACGAATTGCATTACTCCGTATTATCCAGGAGGCTGTCACCAATATCATCAAACATGCCAGGGCTAAAAATGTAAGCATCCTGATTTATGAAGAAGAGGATAGCCTGATACTGACGATCAGCGATGATGGGATCGGATTAGGCGGAAAGAAATCCGGTAGCGAAAAATCAACTATGGGCCTGGAATCTATTCGCCGCAGGGTACAATATCTGAACGGTGAAACGAACATCAATTCAAACGCTGAAGGTACTGAGATAATGGTATCTATCCCGTTGGTATTATCCTGATTTACACCTTCTTCCCGGCCTGAAAATTTTGAACGATGTGCTTTTTTCAGCCTGGTTAGCTCTATCTATATTGATTCCGGCGAGGCCGGGTATGCTGCCTTTTTACAGGTTCGCGATCCGGCAGTCCCATCCGGGCAGCCCGACTCCATCCGAAAAGAAGCCATGGGAGAGAAATCCTTTGGCCCCGGCCTCATCATTTCCCAACAGTTTGTAGTAACTCTCCCCCCAAAAAGTGGTTGCCCCATCAGGATGATTTACAGTTGCAGTATTTGTTTTCAAAAAGTCAGGTGGAGATTGTCCGTTAAGTGATAATTCCTGCCTGAAGCAGGCGTGTTTGTCCGTGTAAGGATAGCAATAATTTGCTATTTCTGTAAATAACATAGCAGGTTATTGCTATAACCGTTAGCCGTATATATCAGTTTGATATTAAGTTGCTAGTTTTGCCAGACACCACAAGAAGTATGAGCTGCAAGGAAAATTGCTTGTATAACGCAATCGCCGGAGACTTCTTTAAAGCACCCTAAACAGAGTCATTATATCATTACAATTTCTAACAGAGAAGAGATTGCATCTGTGTTTTTGAATGCGCAGAAATTTTATACTATGGAAAACGAATGCATTCTTCCTTTGAACGCCTTTCAATATCTTTTTTTATGGGATTATAAACCGAACGTTGGAGCCTAACTGACGTCTGTTTTTGTTTTAAATCCAATATACCAAACGTCGTATGGGCCTGAAAAAACGCCGGGCTGTCAGCCAGATCAAATTGCGTAACCATCAGTAACCATCTTAATTAATCACTCATGACTGTATCACTTATGAAGTTTACCCGCTGGCCCGGCTTGCCGGATAAAGTGCGTATTACTTTCCCCATGCGCAGCATCAAAACCTGTTCAATATGGCGCCTTAATATCAGATCTACGGCTGCTTAATTTTTTACCGGACTATCATTAATAAAAACTGCTGACATTAAATCAGGTGTATGAGTAAAAGTTCTACGCTTAGGAACCCTTATGTCTATTATCGTGCTTGTCATATGTGGCAAGATTGTAAGAAGAAAATATCGGGATACCTGGTAATTCTATCGGGGATAATACTGTTCTGTATCAGTAGTGCGCAAAGCGTATATGCGCAGGGGTATGGTGTTTCTTATTCCTATAGTACTACGAATATTGTACGTATAGACAATGCTACCGGAGCCCTTACGTTTATTTATACCTTCGCTCCGGGCACCATCACTTCAGCCACGGCATTGGCAGTAGATCTGAATGGAGACATCTACTTTACAGACAGCCAGGTAGCCGGTGCCAGGTTGCTGAAGTTCGTACCTAATCCGCCGCCGGCTACGGGAGGAACGCTTTCAACGGTGGGCACTCTTAATGCTACATTTATCGATGCAAACAACGCAGCAAGAAACCTGGTGTTCGGAAAGCTGGCCTTTACTACATCCGGCTCGCTTTTCACAATTGCAAACTATAGTCCTGCGAATGCAAATAACCTGCCCGGCCGGCCTTACATGGTTAACCTCGATAAAGCAACGGCGGCAGTGGTTTCAACCAGTATCATACCTGCTCCTTCCAGTGTTACTGACCTTCCGGTGGGAGGGGGGGATATTGACTTCAGCCCCGCCGGTAGATTATTTGTAAGTGGAACAACTACCAGCAACATACCTTCTATTTGGGAGATTTCGCCTGCCAATGGTAGTATATTGGGGTATAAATCGGTGCCGGTGATTGCTCCTGCAACCTACTATAATTTAGCCGGGATAGGATTTGATTTGCAGGGTAATGTAATTACCAGTTCCCCGATTTCAGGCAGTACTGCCACTTATATAGTAAGAATAAATGCCAGCGAATTTTCCGGGACCAATGCATGGTCCGGTAATAGTAGCATTCCGGCCTCATCTGTTACTGTGTTGAGTGGACCAATTCCTCTTCAATATGGAGACCTTGGCTCCAATTCATTTAAGATCTCCGGGCGTGTATTCGAAGACGTTAACTATGGGGGTGGTGCAGGCAGGACATTTGGTACCGGAGGGACCGCCGGGATTCCTAATGCCAGGGTGGAAGTGTATAACGCTGCGGGTAACCTGGAGAATTTTACCAACACGCAGGCTGATGGTACCTATGCCATAGGTGTAAGCGGAAATGGTGTTTTTTACATCAGAGTTGTAAATAGTACGGTGAAGTCTACGCGGCCAGGCAGTAACGGAACAGAATTGGGCGTACAAACATTCAGGGCTGAAAGGGTGGTGGCATCTACCCTGAATAATGTGGTGGATGAAGTGGGAGGTAGAAGCCCGGCTACAGCAGATCCGGGTACAGGTACAATCGGTACTACTGCTTTGAATACAAGTACTTTTGTATTGAGTGGGAGCGTAAGCGGGGCGGCACAATCTGTATCGCAGGCTGCCATTGAGACTGCCAGTATCACCGGAATTGACTTTGGGTTTAACTTCTCCACGATCGTTAATACTAATAATACAGGGCAGGGTTCATTACAGCAATTTATTAGTAACAGCAATATATTAACCAATACGGGGTTGAGCCAGGCGGCTAACAGTATCTTTGCGCCTGCGCCCGGTGTGGAAACCAGTATTTTCATGATTCCGGACGGTAACGCGCACCCCGGGATTAACAAACCTGATCAGTTAACCGCTGCCGGAGGTGGCGCTACTGCCATTATTAATCTTACCACTTTATTACCTGCCGTTACAGATGCTAACACCAGTATTGACGGCCGTACCCAAACAGCCAATATTGGCAACACACAATCAGGGGTGGCTGGTAACCCGGGGACTAAAGTGGGAGTTGACCAGCTATCGTTGCCCGGAGTACAGCGGCCAGAGGTGGAAATACGTTGGAATGGCGCCGCTGGTACCGCTGCAAGCGGGTTGAATTTGAGCGGCAATAATGAGATTGTCCGAAATATCGCTATCAGCCGGTTTGGTAACAATACCAGTGCAGGAGCCAATATTCTTAGTACCGGTAATAATAACCTGATCACGGAGAATATTATCGGAGGCGCAGCTGTTTCAACCAATACAGAAGCCGCCGGAAGCAATCCGGGCTCCAATATTTCTATTAGCGGAAATGCCGGTGTCACCAATAACTATATTATTCGTGCCGACTTTGCAGGCGTCCGGCAAAGTGCAGCGATCAATGGCCTGACTATTTCAGGTAATGAAATACTGAATAACGGAAACGGAGCGCCGACTTCGGTGCAACCTTCCGGCATCGGTATTGAAATGACCAGCGGAACGGTATCAACGGACCTTCAGGGCCTCGGTATTACCGGAAACAGTGTGCAAAACAATCTGAATGAAGGGCTGAAAGTGGCTATAGGAAGCGGTACTACAGTAACCAACAATACTTTTTCCGGAAATGGAGCAGCAGGTACGATTGCAGCGGAAAGAGATAATATTCAGTTCAATAATACCACGAACAGTGTTATTACCAGGAATATTGTTACCGCTGCAGGAGCCTCCGGTATCGCAATAGGAGGCAGTGCTGCCGCTTTGGGCAATAAGATTACAGAGAACAGTACTTATGCCAATGAAGGTCTGGGAATTGATTTGCGGCCTGCAGGCAGTGCGCCGGATATTGTTACCCCTAATGGAAGCTCGACTTCCGGTCCTAATGCATTACTCAATTTCCCGGTTGTTACCGGCGCGGCAATTATAGGCAATAACCTGGTCATAAAAGGTTATTCCGTCCCGGGGGCCACTATTGAGCTGTTTCTGGCCGACAGGGATGCCAGCTTTGCTCCTGTGCCTTCCTTAAGCCCTAATCCGCTGCCAGCTGCATTTACCAACCTCCTGGGATTTGGTGAGGGCCGCAGGTACCTGGCCACATTTAAGGAAGGAGGAACGGTAGCAGGTATTACAGACCAGGACGCCGCTACCGGCACGTATATGGACGATGGGACCGGTATAACGGGAACCCATACCGCTAACCGGTTTCAGTTTACTATTCCATTGCCGGCCCTTAGTGGGGTGGCACAGGGTAGTTTGTTGACGGCAACAGCCACCGATGCCGGAAACAATACCTCGGAATTTAATGGCGTAGTAGCCGTAGCGAATGCTGATTTGGGAGATGCGCCGGATAGTTACGGTACTTTATCAGCATCTGATGGACCAGTGCATCTTGTTAATCCCGGATTGAAAATAGGGGCTACCCTTGCAGGCAAACCAGAAGCGCTTGCGGTGGCCGCCGGCGCTGACGCGAATGTACCCAACGGTGATCCGAATGACGATGGCCTGACCGCACCATTACCTGTGCTTACAGCCGCGACCACCACTTATACACTTACTTTGCCTGTTACCAATACTACCGGTACGGACGCTAATCTGGAAGGCTGGATCGACTTTAACCGTAACGGTACTTTTGATCCGGAAGAAGCAACCGGTGCTACAGTCGCCAATAACGGGACCACTGCGACGCTTACCTGGACTAATGTTAATACCTTAATCACAGGAGCAGGCATTTCAGGAGGGATTACCTATGCGCGTTTCCGTTTGACCACCGATCCGCTGACGGCAACAAGTACTTTTGGTGCTGCAATGGATGGGGAAGTGGAAGACTATAGCCTGATCATACAATCGGCCTATGATTTGTCGATCACTAAAACAGCTAATCCAAATCCGGTTGTTGCCGGTCAGTCACTGACTTATACGCTTACTGTTACCAATAACGGCCCGTCTGCTATAAATGCATCGGATAGCATCACTGTGACAGATAACCTGCCTGCCGGTTATACGGCTAATGGTTATACTGCCTCTGCAGGCACCTATACCAGCGGCAATGGCATCTGGACAGGCCTGACCCTTACGCCCGGCCAGAACGCCACTATCACTATTGCAGGTACCGTAGCGGCCAATGCTGCCGATAGCCTGAATAATACCGCTATCGTCACCAACCCGCCAACGATCCCTGATCCGAACCTGTTAAATGATACGGCCCGTCAGACGACGACGATCAACCGTGTGATGGATTACGGGCTGACGAAGACAGCCAGCCCAAAACCAGCCGTAGCTGGCCAGGCGCTGACTTATACCATTACGCTAACGAATAATGGCCCAAGCAGCATGCTGCCCGGCGATACGTTGACGCTCACAGATAATTTGCCATCTGGTTTTACGGCTAACAACTACGCTCCGTCCGCAGGTACCTATAACAGTGCCACCGGCGCGTGGACCGGCTTGTCGCTGACGGTTGGCGGCGCTGCTACCCTGACAATTACCGGCACGGTCAGCAATAGTTATACCGGCACGAGCCTGATCAACAGCGTGACGCTGGTACCGCCGACCGGTACTACAGATCCGACGCCGCCAACAGCGAAAGACACGACACTGGTAAGCCGTATTATGGACCTGGACCTGGCCAAAACGGCGACTCCAAAACCAGCCGTAGCCGGCCAGGCGCTGACTTATACGATTACGCTGACCAATAATGGCCCTGCTACATTGTTACCGGCCGATGTTGTAACGGTAACGGATAACTTACCATCCGGATTTACCGCCACCGGCTATACGCCATCTGCCGGTAGCTATACCAGCGGGACCGGAGCCTGGACAGGATTGACGTTAGCCACTGGTCAAAGCGCCACCCTGACGATTGCCGGTACCGTGGGTGCGGGCGTAAGCGGAACCGCATTGATAAATACCGTTACGGCTACGCCACCTCCGGGCGCCACCGATCCAACGCCGCCAACAGCCAAGGATACCACCCTGATCAGCCGTGTTGCAGATCTGGTTATTTCCAAAACAGATGGTTCGGCTACGTATACCCCGGGAACAAACGCGGTGTATACAATCGTTGTGAGCAATAATGGTTCTTCAGATGTAACCGGGGCAACTGTCAGTGACGCGTTACCTGCCGGCATCACTACGGCAACGTGGAGCGCAAGCACGCTTAATGGTGCAACAGTGCCGGCTCCCAATGGTACGGGCGCTATTAATCAACTGGTAAATATACCTGCCGGTGGAAGCATAACTTATATGCTTACATTACCGGTACCGGCAGGATTTACCGGTAATCTTTCAAATACAGCTACTGTTACGCCGCCCGCCGGTTATACTGATAATAACACCGCTAATAATACTGTTACTGATACCGACACCTATAGTCCGCAATTCAATCTTAAGGCAACAAAAACCGGTACGCCGGATGCTCCGGCAGGAACGGCTATCAGCTATACTATCACCTACGTTAATAACGGACCGTCTGATGCCATCGGTGCAATATTGAGAGACACCATTTCTGCACAGATCACCGGCGTTACCTGGTCAGCCAGCGTACAGGGAACTGCCACAGTAAGCGCTGCCAGCGGAAGTGGCGATATTAACCTTACAGGTAATCTTCCTGCAGGTAGTGGAAATACTATTACTATTACCGTTAATGGCACTATTAAATCTTCCGCTACCGGCACCATTTTAAATACTGCAAGTGTTACGCCCCCCGGAAGCACTACGCCCATACCCTCTAATACGGTGAGTACAACTGTTACGAACCAGACAGGTGTTAATATTGTGAAAACCGGCCCGCCCAGTGGGACCGTATCTGCAGGCGATACTATCGTGTATACCATACAGGTAACAAATGCCGGCCCAAGTGATGCTCCGAATACCAATATCCAGGACAACATTCCGGCAACGCTGACAGGCGTGAGCTGGACAGCCACCGCTACCGGTTCTGCCAGCATTACGGGCGGAAGCCCGTTGAATGGCACCGGTAATATCAATATTACGACCAGCTTACCTGCTGGCAGCGGTAATGGAGTTACTATTGTTATCAGGGGAAGAATACCAGCCGCTACACCTGCCGGCACTATTACCAACACCGCAAGTGCTACACCAGCCGGTGGTACGCCTGTAACCAGCCAGGTAACTACCAGTATTACCAATGATCCGGCATTGGTCATCACCAAGAATGGTCCTGCAACACTTGATGCCGGAGATAGTATTACGTATACGGTAGAAGTGATAAATAATGGCGCTTCTGATGCAGTCGGTGCAGTAATAACAGATAATATTCCGGCTCAGATACAGGGAGCCCGGTGGACGGCCACAGCAACGGGTGCAGCTGCCGTAACAGCCGGCAGCGCCGGTACGTCAGGTAATGTGAGCGTCACAGCCAATATTCCTGCCGGCGCCGGAAACAAGATCACCATCGTTGTAAGAGGCAAAGTGGATCCTGCCATTACAGGCACATTAACCAACACTGCTACCGTGACACCTGCCGGTAAACCTTCGCAACCGTCCAATACGGTAACTACCGTTGTTGGCAGGAAGACTTCACTGCAACTGGCAAAGAGTGGCCCGGCCACACTCAGTGCGGGACAGAACATCACTTATACATTGGAACTGACCAATGCAGGTCCGAGCGATGCAACAGGCGTACAAATAACAGATGTGCTGGATAGCCATATTCTGAATCCTGTTGTCAGCGCTTCCTCTGCGTCCGGAAATGCCAGCATTGCCAGCGCAACGATCACCAACGGTACCTTGTCAGTTACCGGTAACGTAGCCGGCGGCGCAGGAAATAGTATCACCATTACGGTGAGTGGTAAAATAGATCCGGCCTTTGCGGGTAGCATCACCAATACAGCTACTGCTGAACAACCGGGTGGCCCTGCCGTACCCAGCCAGCCTGTTACCACTGTAGTCACTAACACGCCGGATGTCACAATCAGTAAAAGCGGACCACTATCTGTCAGTGGAGGTAATAACATCACCTACACGATTGTTGTGGGTAATAACGGGCCCTCTGATGCCCTGGGAGTGGTGATTACAGACTCCATACCATCGGGTATTTCAGGAGCCGTATGGACGGTTGCCACCAGCGGTAACGGTACTACATCCAGTGCACAGTCCGGTAGCGGGCATGTGAATATTACCGGTAATATCCCGGCGGGCGCTGCCAATAAAATCACCATTACCGTTACAGGAGTAGTGGACCCTGCGTTTAGCGGTAGTATTGTTAATAAAGCTGCTGCAACGCTTCCGGGTAAACCGCCGGTTACCACTCAGGTCACTACCAGCGTTACCAACGATCCTGATGTGCAGATCACCAAGAGCGGTCCGCTTACGCTTAGCGCAGGGCAGAATATCACTTATACCATTACCGTCACCAACAATGGGCCATCGGATGCCATTGGCGCAACAATTACGGATGCTATTCCTGCCGGTGTGCTGAATCCAACGTGGAGCACTGTTACTGCGGGAACAGGTACAACCGTAAATACCGTTAATGGTGCTGGCAATGTTAACATTACCGGGAATATACCCGCCGGCGCCGGAAATAGTATAACCATCACTGTTAAAGGACAAGTGGATCCGGCGTATACCGGAGCTGCGCTGCGTAACTTCTCGCTGATAACAGTTCCGGGTAAACCAACAGTATCAAGTGATACAGTCACTACAACGATCACCAGCGACCCTGTTTTGCAGATCGTTAAAACCGGGCCGGATAAGGCGAGTGCCGGCACGCAGATCACTTATCAGTTACTGGTGACCAACACGGGACCATCTAATGCTACCGGTGTCGCCATTACAGACATCCTTCCTTCGCACCTGTTGTATGCCAGCTGGACAGCAACAGCCAACGGTACAGGCACCAGCGTCAGCGCGGCTGCCGGCACCGGTAATATCAACCTCACCGGCAATATTCCTGCGGGAGCAGCTAATAATATCAGTATCACTATTCATGGTACGGTGGATTCGTCTTTCTCCGGCACGCTCACCAATACAGCAACGGCCGGCATAACCGGTAAAACACCGGTATCGGATTCCAGGACAACAACGGTGACCAATGATCCCAATGTGACAATAGTGAAGAGCGGACCGGCTACTATCTCAGCAGGACAGCCTGTTGTATATACACTCGACGTTACCAACAGCGGGCCGTCCAATGCCAGCAATGTTGCCATCAGCGATAATCTACCGGCCGGTTTACAGCAGGTTTCGTGGACAGCAGCTGTTACAGGGGCAGGTACTACCGTGAGCGCTGCTTCCGGAAATGGCAATATTGCAGTAACAGGTAATATACCTGCCGGTGCTGCCAATAAAATTACATTTACCATAAGCGCTGTCGTTGATCCGGCCTATACATCGGCATCAATTGCCAATACCGCTACTGCTGCAGTACCAGGCAAAACACCCTCTGTTAGCACCGTTACCACGCAGGTGAATAACATCACTGACCTGAATATTGTAAAAAGCGGTCCCCAGCAGGTGACTGCCGGTCAGCATGTGACTTATACCATTGTGGTCAACAATGCAGGACCGGCTAATGCTGTTGGCTGTCGTATCGCTGATGTAATTCCTCCAGGCTTGCAAAATGTGACCTGGACAGCCACCGCTGCGGGAGCCGGTACTTCTGTGAGCGCTGCCGCCGGGACCGGTAATGTGGACATCACCGCCAGTATACCGGCAGGCACGGGAAATAATGTCACTATCGTTGTAAACGGTAAATCAGATCCTGCTACAACAGTGACAACGCTGAAAAATACAGCTACGGCGACGCCACCTCCGGGCGCCACTGATCCAACACCTGCTATCAGCACGGTAACTACTGCCGTAGACAGGAAAGCTGACCTGGTTATTATTAAGGCAGGCCCGGCTGATAAGGCTGCCGGTCAGCCAATCAGTTACCAGCTGCTTATTACCAATAACGGCCCTTCAGATGTGCCGGGAGCCGTCATACGGGATGCAATACCAGCCCAGATAACCAATATCACGTTTACAGCTGCTGCGAATGGTACAGCCCAGGTGCTTACTACTGATCTTTCCGGTAATAACCTGACTGTTACAGGGAATATTCCGGCTGGTACCGGCAATAGTATAACGGTAAATATCAATGGCGTTGTAAATGCAGGCGCTACGCCGGGTACCATCAGGAATACAGCTACCGTAACACCACCCGCAGGTATTACAGAAACGGTACCGGGAACCAATACCAGCACTATTAATACCAACATCAATACAGATGCAGGACTGCAGATCAGTAAGAGTGGCCCTGCAGAAGCTAATGTGGGGGACAAGATTGTGTATAGGGTGACTGTCAGCAACAACGGCACATCCAATATTACACCTGTAAATATTACAGATCTGGTGCCGGCGGTGATCACTGATGTGACATGGACAGCCACTGCTACCGGTAACGGCGGTACTACTGTAAGTGCAACAAGCGGAAGTGGTAATAATATTAATCTGCAGGCTGCGATCGAAGGTACTACGGATGGTCCGGGCCAGATATTGATTACCATTACCGGCACCATCTCTCCGGCAGCTGGTTCATCTATTACAAATACGGCAACGGCTACATCAGGTTCCATTAAAACAAGTTCATTTACGACATCTGTCAACAAGTCAACAGATCTGAATATCATCAAAACAGGTCCGGCAAATATCCATGCAGGACAACAGATCAGCTATACATTTGAGGTAACGAACGCCGGTCCTGCTGATGTTACCGGCGCCACTATTGCAGATAATGTACCGGCCAATATCAGTAATGTAAACTGGAATGCTGCCGTATCCGGCGGAGCCACCGTAAATACGGCATCCGGCACGGGTAGTAACATCCATATTACTGCCGGAATACCAGCAGGTACAGGTAAGGTAGTTGTTACAGTGACTGGTATGGTAGATCCCGCGTTTACCGGTACATTGACGAATACAGCCACCGCTGTACCGCCGGCAGGAGTCATTGACCCTACCCCGGCTGCCAGTACGGTATCTACCACTGTCAATAAGCAAACCGGGTTGCAGGTAGTTAAGAGCGGTCCTGCTTCTATTGCAGCTGGAAACCGGATAACATACAGTATCACCGTGGTCAATAATGGCCCTTCAGATGCCATGAACCTGAGCATTGATGATGCGGTGCCTGCTGCTGTGCAGAACGTAAGCTGGACAGCTACTTCGGCTGGCAGTGGAGCAGTGCTGACCGGTGGCACCGGAAGTGGTAATACGGTTCATGTTACAGGCAACCTGCCGGCCGGAACAGGCAATAAGATTGTGATCAGCGTGACCGGTACCGTGAGCCCGTCATTCAGTGGCACGCTGGTGAACACAGCTTCGGCTACGCCAAATGGAGGCGCCACCGTTACCGGACCGCCGGTAAACACCGACGTGGTGAACCAGGCAGCATTACAGATTACCAAGAGCGGCCCGGCTACGATTTTCGCAGGGGCGCCGGTTACCTACACGATCGATATTGTTAATAACGGGCCTTCCGATGCCGGTAATGTCAGCATCACTGACGCCGTGCCTTCCCAGATACAACAGGTGACATGGACGGCTATAGCCACAGGTACAGGTACCAGTGTGAGCCAGAATAGTGGCACAGGAAACAACATCAGTTTAACCGGAAATATAAAGGCGGGTGCTGGTAACAAGATCAGTATTACGGTTACAGGTATCGTGGCTTCCTCTTCCTCAGGAGTAATAACCAATACTGCTTCAGCTACATTGCCTGGTGGAACACCTGCTACCAGTTCTGTAAACACAACCATCAGTAACAAACAAGGGTTGAATGTGGTTAAGAGCGGACCCTCAGGTGTGATTGCAGGGCAGGCCATTGTGTACACTGTTGTGGTCACGAATGCCGGTCCGTCCGATGCCATCAATACCAGTATAACTGATCTCGTACCTCCACAGGTGCAAAAGGTCACCTGGACTGCCGCGGCAACGGGTACCAATACTGTCATCACCGGCAGCAACAGCGGTAGCGGTAATAATATACAACTGCATGCTAATATCCCTGCCGGCGCCGGGAACGAAATAACTATCACCATCAATGGCGTGGTTGATCCGACCTTTACAGGCGTCATTACGAATACAGCCGCTGCTGTACCTCCTGGTGGAACACCTGTTAACAGTGTACCTGTAGTAACCCAGGTAACCAGGCGTCCGGGACTGCATATCACTAAAGCCGCGCCATCTGCTGCGCAGGCCGGGGATGCTATAACATATGTTGTAACAGTAACGAACACCGGGCCCAGCGATGCAACAGGTGCAGTGATTACTGATAATGTGCCGGCGGGTATTAATGGCGTAACCTGGACAGCGACAGCCACCGGAAATGCTACCGTTACTGCCGGCGCTGCCGGTTCAGGTACGGCGGTAGCGGTAACAGGCAATATAGCGGCAGGTGCAGGTAATGAAATCGTTGTAACCATCCATGGAAAACTGGATCCGAATTTCAGCGGCAAGGTGAAGAACGCAGCTAAAGTATCTGCTCCCGGTAGTCCGGAGATAACTTCAGATACAACAGTAACGAATGTGCAGCGTAAGGCCAATGTGCTGATAGCCAAGAGCGGTCCGGCCCAGCTGGCGGCAGGCGGTGATATTTCCTATACGATAGAGGTCACCAATAATGGTCCGTCTGATCTTGATACGTTGATAGTCACTGATGTTGTACCATCGCTCATTACCGTCAAGAGCTGGCAGGCAGTGCGCGTATCCGGTAACGTTATATTTACCGGTCCGGCCAATGGTACGGGTAATAATATCAGCATACAGGCGGCGGCCACGAGTGGAAGTCATTTGCGTATCACTATTGCCGGAACTTTACAACAGACCACTGCAACTACCGTTACCAATACGGCCTATGTAAAAGTGCCGTCAACAGTGGTGACAACTACGCCCGATAGCAGTAAGGTGATAACGAAGATTGTACAGCAGCCAGGCGTAACCCTGCAGAAAACAGGACCGGCCGTTGCCGGTACAGGCGATCAGGTGATATACCGGATTACAGCCGGGAATATTGGCCCGAGTGATGCCAGTGCTGTTGTTATCACTGATTCGGTGCCTGCTGCGTTGAAAAATGTTACCTGGTCAACTTCCGTTGTTGGCAACGGTAATGTTATCGCCGGCAGCAGTGGCGCCGGTAATAACATCAGCGTAACCGCCAATATTGGCGCCGGCGCTGGCAATCGCATCCTGATAACAGTGACCGGGACAGTTCCTGCGGGCTATGGCGGACAACTGGTAAATACCGCTACAGCTAACGTTCCCGGCCAACCGGCTGTTGTTACACCTCCTGTTATAACAACGGTAAGTAAAGTGGCAGACCTGCAGGTTGCTAAAACAGGACCGGCTACAGTGGTACAGGGAAGCGCTATCAGCTATGTGGTAACAATAACTAATGCCGGTCCGTCTGGTGTAAGCGGCGCTACCTTCAGCGATGCGGTGCCTGTAGGGGTGACTGGAGTAACTGCCACTGTTCAAAGCCAGTCGAACGGCGCGGCAGGTACTGTTGTCAGTGCAAGCGGTAATAATGTGACCGGCACGATCGCTGTTTTGCCTGCCAACGGCAGCGTGCGTATCCTGATCTCCGGTACTGCGGCCACTATCGGTACATTGAGAAATACAGCCACCGTGACTCCTCCTTCAGGAGTGACAGATAATGTACCGGACAATAATACTACGCCCCCGGTGATCACAACAGTGGTTGCGAAAGCCCCGCTGCATATCATTAAAACAGTAACACCAGGGCCATACAAAGCAGGCGATAAGGTAACGTATACATTGACGGTTAGCAACGCTGGTGCTGTTACTGTTAAAGATGTGGTAGTAACGGATGTGCTTGCGGGCGATAACCTGCCAACACCGGTGTTTGGCAAGCCAGGTCTTGGAACGGTAAATTATAACGCTGCATCCCATACAGCCACCTGGTCAATAGATTCATTAACAGGCGGGCAAAGCACCTCCCTCACATATGATGTGGTATTGCTTGACCAGGGCGCCATCAGCAATACTGCTATCGTTACCGGGCCGCCTGCAACGTCTGTGCCGGACACTGCGAAAGTGGACATCAATCCGGTGAGATTGGCCGACCTGGTGATTAATAAGGCAGTAGTTACGCCACAGCCGTATGTTGTTGCCAAACGTATCGGATATAAGATCGAAGTAAGCAATCGTGGGCCAAATGCTGCTACCGGCGTGGTGGTTACAGATGTGCTGCCCGTTGCATTGGGAGTGCCTGTAGATATAACAGTAACGAAAGGAGCGGCGCACTATGACCCGGCAAGGCGCAGTATTATATGGACCATCGGGGATGTGAGCACCACGGATGCGCTTACGATGACTTATACCGTGCAGATAATAAGCGGCGGTAGTATCCGCAATGCGGCAACCATAAAGGGCAATGAAGATGATCCGGCGCCAGGTTCCAATACATCGGTAGTAACGATAACTGCAAGTGATGAGATATTTATTCCAAATGTTATTACCCCGAATGGAGATGGAAAGAACGATCGCTTTGTGGTCCAGGGATTAGGCAAATACCCTGGTAGCGGTTTGTTCATTTATAACAGGTGGGGGAATATGGTGCACCAGAGCAAAGACTATGATAACAAATGGGATGGAAATGGTTTGAATGAGGGTACCTACTACTATATATTGAAACTGAGAGCACCGGAAGGAGAACGTGTATATAAGGGTTGGATAGAATTGTTGAGATAATTACGTAAACGAAAAAAAAATGTTATGTATAATATATCAAGATGGAACCGGGTGTTGTTAAAGTGTATAGGAGGATTGATGCTTTTTCCTGCTTTGGCAAGAGGGCAGCAGAACCTGCAGTTTAGTCAATATGTGTTTAACATGTTGAGTGTAAATCCGGCTTACGCGGGTTACAAGGAAGATCTCTATCTGAATACTATTTACAGAAAGCAATGGGTTGACTTTCCCGGGGCGCCGGTCACCGCAGCCGTTTCGGTAGATGGGGTAGTTAAATCAAAAGACGACAGGGTAGGGTTGGGGCTGCAGGTAACATACGATAAGCTGGGGCCGCAGGATGCTACTGCATTTTACGGAATGTATTCTTACCGTATTCCGCTGGATGAAGATGGTACCAGGCGTTTATGCTTCGGCATAGGCGCCGGGGCCACACAGTATGCTATCGATGGAACTACGCTGCAATTCAACGACGACGGGGATCCCACCATCCCGGCAGCCAGGGTGTCGACGCTTATTCCGGACGCGCGCTTCGGGATCTATTATTTCACCCCCAGGTTTTATGCCAGTGCATCAGTGATGGACCTCTTCTCATTGTATACGGACCCTACCCGATATTATTGGAAAGGGTATCAATACAAAACGATCCGCAAAACGCAGCACCTGTATCTTACGGCTGGGACAGTATTTGATCTGGGAGAGAATTTCAAACTCAAACCTTCAGTTTTGATAAAGGAAGATTTTAAAGGCCCTACGAATGTGGACCTGACGGCATTTTTACTGATCGCGGAAAAATTGTGGGTAGGGGGCTCTTACAGAACAGGCGTGCGTTTGTGGAACAAGCCAAATCTGCCTTCATATCTTGATCCGCTCGATGCTGCCAGCGCAGTGGTTGAATTTTATGCTAATGACCGGTTCCGGATCGGTTATGCCTACGATCTTACGATCAGTAAACTGGCTTCTGCCCAGAGCGGGTCACATGAAATATCCCTGGGTATTACCTTCCCCGGGAAAAGAACACGTATACTCAGTCCAAGATATTTTTGATTACCATGAGAGCTTTTCACTTTGTTAATAACCACATGATGAGAACGGTTGGGATTATATTTTGCTGTTTGCTGGCCCGGTACGTATGCGCCCAGGAACAAAGATCTGTTGCCCGGCAGGCAACCATATATTATCTGCAGCAGGATTATGCAAAAGCGGCTAATCTCTATAAAAGAATGGCAAAAAAGAAGAAGGTCAGTACAAAAAATCTGGAACGTCTCGCTGAGTGTTACCGGCAAATAAATGACTATACCAATGCAGCGGAATGGTATGGGAAATTGGTGGCAATGCCGGATGCTGATCCCGTCGATGAATTGTATTATGGAGATATGCTGAAAAGCCTGGGCAAATATGATGCTGCCAAAACAGCCTTTCAGCAATATGCACGGAAGAACAACCAGGCCCGCCTGGTAGAAAACAAAATTGCCGGTTGTGATGCCGCTGTTCAATGGATGGGGCAACCAACCAGGGATGATGTCCGGAACGTGGCCAGGCTCAATACAGCAAAGTCTGACTGGGGTGCTACCTGGTACCCCAATGGTATTGTATTTATGTCGGATTCCCTGTTTCGGGACCAACTGGCTCCCGGCAGTAAGGTGAATAAAAACAACTATGGCCGTACAAATGATCCCTATTACAAATTGTATCTCGCAGATAGCAGCAAGTATGGAAACGTTTACCTGAGCGATCTTTCCTCTATGTTTAACCAGTACCGGTACCACGTTGGCCCTGTAGCATTTGATAATGGATACCAGACAGCCTGGTTCACTGTAACAGAACCAGACCGCCGCATCGCTACGGTGAAGGAAAGGATAGAAAAAGTGACGATATCGGGTAACAGACGTTTGGAATTGTATGTCAGTAAGAAAGACAGCAACGGGAAATGGGCGCAGCCAACGGCATTTGCCTATAATAAACCAGAGGAATATTCAGTGGGACATGCTGCTTTAAGCAAGGATGGAAACATTTTGTATTTTACCTCAGACATGCCTGGTGGACTAGGCGCCACTGATATCTGGTATAGTGAACGGCAGGCAGATGGCTCCTGGGGAACGCCCCGGAATTGCGGTCCAACCATTAATACAGCAGATGAAGAAGAATTTCCTACTATAGGAGCTGATGGAGATCTCTATTATTCAAGCAAAGGCCTTGTGGGTATGGGCGGTTTCGATATCTTCAAATCGAATGGCAGCAAGGCGCAGTGGACAACTCCGGAAAACATGCGATACCCTGTGAACACGTCCGGAGACGATTTTTATTTGGTGAGCCGGGAAGATGGAAGCGGATATCTTTCCTCCAACAGGGTTGGCGGGAAAGGTGACGACGATATTTATAGCTGGTATACCCCGCAAAAAATGGATGTAATCCCCCTGCCGCGACCGGCCCTGGAGATTCCTTTCGAAGCTACGGTGTGCCCGCAATATTACGATGCGTGCATATACCTGTACAACCGGCAGCGCAACATTGGCTGGTGTTTCATAGCAACTCCCGGAAGGACCATTACCATCATGCTGGAGAAGGAAACAGATTATGTTATCCGTATTACGCCTGCCGGCAATCAGCCTAAAGACAGCATCGAGTTTACTACACGTGGCCTTAAAGGGACTGATGTTTTGAAGAAAGAGATTTGCCCTGAGAATAAAATAAAGAAAGAACCGGTTAATCAACGGTTGCCTATACACGAAAAGATTAAGTAAATCATTGAACGGTTGGGGACTTTTGGATACCAATGGAATTACAAAAGGACCGAAAATTCATCGCCGGTTTTTGCCGGGAGGAAGACTTCATGTTTAACCTTCAGGTTAACTACGATTACATTTATTCCTGCTTTCGCAAAACTCAGGAAAGGTGGTATTATGCCTGTTGGCCGGCAGAATTTCTTTCCATAAATTACCTCTTTCTTTACCAATAATTCAATACTTGTTTTAGGTAAACAAGTACTGATATAGTTGTCTAGTCGTAAAATTTCATTATTTATGAATGATCTTAAATTCATCGGATTTTATTTATAGTTTGCGGCTTTGGAAATTCCTGCGTTAAGATTCCGTCATCCATTGTGTCAAACGACTCTGAAAGAATACCTTTTTTGCTTAAATTTAAGTCAGACCAGCATTTAAAACAATAAAAAATGGCAATAGTCAAAAGACTGTTATGCTTTTTCATGATCATTACCGCTGGTATCGATCCGGGTTTTGGCCAGGAATACCGGCCATCTGTCGACATGCATATTCCTTTTGGGACCGGTACTGTCGTTATAAACGGAAAACCCGCTGTTTACTATGAGCTCTATCTGACTAATTTCTCAAACGATTCCATAAGTCTGGAAAAGATGGAAGTATTGGATGTTGCTGATTCTTCTGTTGTTGCTTCCTTTAACAGGGGTGATTTGCTAAATAGGCTTAGCAGGCCTGGATTGCAAATAAAGGATAAAGAGGATTTAATTGCACCGGGTAATTCAAGGGTAGTGTTTGTTGAATTGCAAAATGATAAAACTGGTGTGCAATTGGTTCATCGTCTTAGTCTCTCGGTATCGCAGGGTAATAAAAAGCAAACATTTTTGGTCCAGGGCGCATTTATGAGCATATCAGAGAAGCCGCGGGTAGCTCTTGGAGCACCTTTGGCCGGTGGTCCCTGGGCGGCAGTTTACGATCCTTCCTGGAGCCGCGGGCATCGCAGGGTAATTTATACGGTTGATGGGAAGGCGCGGATTCCCGGACGTTTTGCCATAGATTTCATCAAGCTTGATACGCTGGGACGGTATGCCAACGGAGACAATGATGTGGTGAAAAATTGGTATGGCTATGGGGCAGCGGTGCTGGCAGTGAGTGACGGCATTGTTTCGGCAACCAGGGATGATTTCCGGGAAAGCAACACTTTGGCAAACCACCCTGAGTACCCCGCAGAGAAGGCAACAGGGAACTACATTTCAATAGATATAGGAAATAACTGCATCGCCTTTTACGAACATCTGAAGCCGGGAAGCATCAAAGTTGTGGCCGGACAACGGGTAAAAAAAGGTGATGTTATTGCAGCTGTGGGGTTTACTGGTCAGACTACCGGTCCACATCTTCACTTCCATGTGGCAGATCAGCATTCAGCGCTGGGAGCGGAGGGGATACCTTTTGTGTTTGAATGTTTTACGCTTCTGGGCACATATGTTGATTTTGGAAAATTTGGAAAGGAGCGCTGGATACCCGTTAAAGATTCTTTCCCGTTGATAATCAGAGCAGAACGCCCCGCATCTAACTCCGTAATAACATTCGACGCGGGAAATAATTGATAAGCATATATACGTCATGTTTAATGCATCACTCACTGCTGTAGGTGGTAAAAGTGGTTATGTATTTAACTGAAATCCTGGCTCCGGGTGATTTCTACCTGAAAAATTCCGTTTTTGATTACGCTTTCCCCCTTGTAACGATTAATTTTGCGGCAATTTCAGGATATGGAGCGGCCAGGCAGTCCTGCGCCAGTTCCAAAACAATGTTTTTTATTTTATGAGAGCAGGCTATATTTCAGCGTTTTTAGTCTTAACTGCCGCCACAAATGCCTTCGGACAAGATAGTACCAGGCCCGGGAGAATCACGGATACCACCAGTCAGTTGAAAGATGTTATTGTTACAGCCAGCCGGGTAGCAGAGAGTGTGAACGAAGTCCCTTCCTCCGTGCTGTTGATATCGGCGAAAGAGGTGGGGAAACAGGCGCAGATCAACAACAACCTGCCGTATATCCTGATGCAGAAAATACCGGGAATTTCACCCAGTGAAGAAGGACAGAATAATTTTATCGGGAAATTGAGAGGCAGGAACTTCCTGGTACTGATCGATGGTATCCCGCAATCTACCCCGTTGAGAAACGGCGGACGTGACCTCAGAACGATCGATGTCAGCGCGATAGATCATATCGAAGTAATCAACGGCGCATCCTCCATGTATGGCAACGGCGGTGCGGGTGGTATTATCAATTATATTACGACAAAGCCGGAGAAAACTGTTCCCTTCAGCTCTTCTACTTATTTCAATAACAGCCTGAATCTCGTTAAGGCTGATGAAACATACGGGTATAACCTCTCACAGGTATTCAAAGGGGGCGTGGGAAGATTTGATTACGTTGTGCAGGGTAAGATGGCACATTCCGGTGTGGTAAGGTCTTCCGATGGTGTTGTTGTCAGCCCTTTTTACGGGCTGGGAGAAACGAAGTCATACAATGCCCTGGTAAAGATCGGATATGATTTCTCTGCCAGTCATCGTATAGAGGTGATGGGTAATTATTTCAACAGTATCCAGGACAGTAAATACATCGGTACCAAAGGAGACTTCGGTGTTTCTCCGGCCATCGGCGTCCGGGGAGATACCAACATCCTGGGAGGAACGCCCTACAATAAAACATTCAACGTAAAGTACACCGGTACCTTTGGTAAAACAGAAGCGAATGTTGCGGTATATTATAATGATATTAATTCGGTATTTGAAGCGTATAATCAAATATACTCTGACCACTGGGGCGGACGGTTCAATTTTTCCACGCCTTTTGTATTGCCGGGCAATAACCATGTGCAATTGATTTATGGCATAGACTTGTTAAAGGACCATACCGTACAAAAAGATATGGCTGACAAACTGGTTACTCCGGATATGAATATGAATAGCATTGCCCCTTACCTGCAATCCAAATTCATACTGGCTAAAGACTGGATATTCAAAGCCGGTGCGCGTTATGAGAACCTCTTGTTTAAAGTCAGCGATTTTACCAGGGGCAATAAGCTGGTGCCGGGCGCCACCAATACCTACAATGCACTGGTGTTTAATGCCGGCCTGCGATACAATAAATTTTCCTATGCCCAGCCGTTTGCCAGCTTTTCGCAAGGTTATTCTATTGGAGACATAGGACTGGTACTGAGAAATGGTGTTTCTTTAAATGCGATAAACGTTGCTCCTGTAAAAGTGAATAATTTTGAGCTGGGTGTAAATGGAGACATTCAGCGCTTCCGTTACGAGGTG
Organism: Chitinophaga oryzae; assembly: GCF_012516375.2. Lineage (NCBI taxonomy): Bacteria > Pseudomonadati > Bacteroidota > Chitinophagia > Chitinophagales > Chitinophagaceae > Chitinophaga > Chitinophaga oryzae. Next base: position 5,394,941 of record NZ_CP051204.2, on the reverse strand, counting down.
ACCGGCTATTATAGTACCAGTAAAAAAGGGGCCAGCTTCAAAGAGGTCACCCCGGGTAATTTCGAGCTGGTCCAGTTACCACAACGTATATACGGAGCAGAGGCGGTGCTGGGATACAAAGCAACCAATTGGTTGAGCCTGGGCGGCGTACTCGGCTATATGGATGGAAAAGAAGATACAAAAAACGACGGCTCTTATGACGGAAAAGTAGACAATTCCACTATTTCGCCCATAAAAATCGGCGGCCATGTGAACGTTAAATTTACCCGCCAATGGGACTTCTCCGTTCAAATGACTAAAATCGGAAGCCGCGATGTATTTCCTAAAGAAGTATGGAATTACGGAAAATACCCCGTTACCGGCTATACGTTGTTCGATATGTATACTTCCTATAAACTCAGGCATGTAACGTTGACTTTTGCAGTGAATAACCTCTTTAACGCCAGTTATTATCCCACTCATTCAGCGGTGCGTGGCGCTACAACGGAGGGGCGTTATTACGTTAAAGGAACAGGAACGGTTGCCAACCTGGGCGTAGTGGTCAATTTATAATATCCCGGTCCCGCTGCGGGGCATAGTCATTGCCTCGTCAGCTAAGTTCTTTACCATTGAAGCCCTTGCTTCGCAATATGTTGATAATTTCGTCCGGGATTCTGGCGGCGGCTTCTATCCGTAGAATTTTATCGCAGTCCTCCAGGTCAAAACTCCATTTGGAAATCAGCTGGTGTCCGTTGAATAACGGCGCCAGCTTCCTGACGGCTTTGACTGTGTTAACATTGGTGCTGAATATTAATACTTCCCGGGTTAATTCGTTCATATCCCGTACTTTAATGGATGGTGGATAATATATGCGATGGCTGTGCCTCGGTTCATTCTTGTATCGTATACTCTTTCACCGCCACTTCCGATAATCTGAAATATCCATAGGCGAAGTTGTCAAAATGGGTCTGGTTGACGATATTTCCTCTCACCTGGCCAGGCGTTGTTTGAAACGGGCCGTTGCCTGCCCCGGCTGCGGTCAGCAACTTTCTGAAATAGTCATAATATCTCCTGGAGATGCCGTACAGCCTGATGTTGATTTTATCTCCGGCTTTCAGGTCTTCATCGGAAAAATATTCCTGTAGCAGTTTCCCCTGGCCGTTCGCGTCATCCTGGGGTTTGTAGTCCGGAAACACGGATACAGGTGACAGGATGCGGTGCAGGTAGTAATTTTCCTCATTGCCGTTGTCCTGGTAGTAGTAGGTGATCTCTATTTCATCGCCCCCGAACCCGCCGGAATTATTCTGTACGATGTTATTCTGAATGTCCGGCACACCGATGCAGGTTTCGGTGGCGGCATAGACTTCGCCATTTAGGATAACTTTTAAAGTATATGTTTCCCCGATCACCGGATGGAAGTCGGAGCAGCTATATTCGCCCGTGCCGGCAATTTCTGCAAAGTGAAAAACTGTATTGGCTGAATTGGTGATAACGATATCTGCTCCCGACACTGTTGGGAATTGCGTATTGTAATATCCTGTAGTGGTGGAGAGCTTGATTTTCTGCTCTCTGCCTGTTGTGCCCTTTACCCAGTCGATCGATGCATCGATCACCAGTTTCGGTGCTGCTGTGTCCAGTGGCACGTCCACCACTTTTGTGCAGGACAGCAGGAGAAGACTGCATGAGATTATCAGGTATGTCAGTATGTTTTTCATTTTTATATTGTTGGCATTAAAATTTGAAATTGTAGGTCACTCCCGGAATGATACCGAAAATGGATATCCTTTTCGCTTCGCTCAGCCCCGTTTCCCTGTTTTGCTCGAACATCAGGGAGGCGGCGTTGTTTCTTGCATACACATTATAAATGCTGAACACCCATTCGCCTTTCCATCTTTTTTTGCTGTACGGCTTCGGGGTGAAGGTGGCCGATACATCCAAATGATGGTAAGCCGGAAGCGAATTGATGTTCCGCTCTCCGTAGTTCGCAATCGTAATGCCCTGATACTCGTATTTGCCGATGGGGTAGGTGGCTGCTTTGCCCGTTTGGTAGGTAAAAGCGCCGCCAAAGCTCCATTTTTTCGTCAGCTGATAAGCGCCGGTAAGGGAGAGATTATGTGTTTTATCGTAATTGGCGCGATACCATTGGCCGTTGTTAATGCCGGGTTCTGTGGCATTTCTGCCCGGGGTGCGCTGCTCTGCCCTGGAAAGGGTGTAAGAGAGCCAGCCTGTCAGTTTGCCGGTATTCTTCTTCAGCATTAACTCCAGTCCGTAAGCCCTTGCCTCCCCGTTGAGCAGTACCTGTTCTATGGCTTTGTGGGCAATCAATTCGGCGCCGTCGATATAATCTGCTTTGTTTTTGATCTTCTTGTAAAAGACCTCTGTTTCCAGGGAATATCTTCCCTGGCTGAAATTCCTGAAATAGCCCAATGCAACCTGGTCAAGGATTTCAGGTTGCAGGTATTGGTCGCTTGGCGCCCAGATATCGAGCGGGGAGACGGAGGCCGTGTTGGAAATTAAATGAATATACTGGCTCATCCGGTTATAACTCGCTTTAAGGGATTGATCGTCATTGATGGAATAGGAGACTGCCAGGCGAGGCTCTAAGTTCCCAAAATCGATGATCTTTTTGTTTTTGCCATAATACGTTGTGCTCATGGGCGTTCCTTCCTCATAAATTTGCAGCTGCGGGTTGAAAATTACTGCCTGGTTATGGGCATAATTGTTCACCTGTTGTTCTCCCAGCCGTTGGAAGTAGCTGTACCGCAGTCCGTAGTTCAGGGATATTTTATCTGTGATCTTTTGTTCGGCGCTGATGTACAGTGCATTTTCCCAGGCATACTTTTTTTCAATCTGGTCGGCATTGATGGGCGATTTTTCGTCCATCGGTTTTATGGTGCCCGGATTGAATTGATAGTAGATGGAGTTGAGTCCATAATTCAGCACCAGCTTATCAGACAGGTGATGGTTAAAATTATACTTGAAGTTATAATTGCGGATATCCGAAGCCCAGTCAATGCCCACATATTTTATCTTCAGGCCGTAATCGTACTTACTGTAAATAAACGAGGCGTTGGAGAAGCGTTTCTCGGAGAAGATATGGTTCCAGCGGAGATTAAAAAAGGCGTTTCCATAAGTGTTGTTGAAGAAATTGCTGAAATCCATTTTATCCTTGCCGAAATAGGCTGAAAGGAAGATCCTGTTGTTGTCGTTGAGTGTATAGTTCAGTTTGGCATTCAGGTCGTAAAAGGAAACTGAATTGGGGTTGTCTGCCAGCTTCATCAACAGATGCGCATAAGAAGTACGCCCGGCGATCACGAACGAGCTTTTGTCTTTTACGATGGGGCCTTCTGCCAGCAGTCTGCTTGAAATAGCCCCGATTCCGCCCGTTAGGTGGTATTCCTGGTTGTTCCCCTCTTTCTGGTAAATATCCAGGACAGAAGAGGTGCGTCCGCCGAACGTAGCCGGTATGCCGCCTTTATACAGTTTCATGACTTTGATCACATCTGCGTTAAAAACAGAGAAGAAACCGAACAGGTGGGAGGTGTTGTAAACAACGGCTTCGTCCAGCAGTATCAGGTTGCCATCGACCGAGCCACCCCTGACGTTAAAGCCTGTTGCGCCTTCCTGCGAAGTGGATACCCCCGGTAGCTGCAGGATCGCTTTCAGGATATCGACCTCTCCCATCACCGCCGGCATCTTTTTGATGGTGGAGATAGAGAGCTTGTTGACGCTCATTTCAGGCGTCCGGATGTTGCTGGCTGCTTTATTATGCCTTATCACTACTTCATCCAGCGTTTTGCTTTTTTCGGACATCGAAAAATTTCTCCTGGTGTTTTGTTTCAGGGAGATGGGCTCCTCTATGCTCTCAAATCCTATACAGCTGATGACGATGGTGTATTCTCCTTTGGGCACCGTGACCGCATAGAATCCATACGCATTGCTAATGGCTGAAACTTTTGCTTCCGGAATGAAAATGCTTGCCCCGATGACCGTTTCGGTATTGGCTTTCATGGTGATCGTTCCACTCAGTGTGACTTTCTCCTGTGAATACGCCCCAAATGAAATGGTTGTAAACAGCAGGGTATAAAGGATCTTGTATCTCATCTTTTAAAAAGTCGATTTAACAGTTGTAAATTGGATACAAAACTATTTCTTTGGATTACCGTCTTTTTTTAATTATACCAAAGACGGTGGCTTTTATAGCAAAAGATGCCGGGACTGTACCAAACAGATTGTTGTTGTACGCGTTTTATCTGCTCCTGCTTTAGTATAAAAAGCAGGCACTTTCGTATAAAAGCGGGTTGGACATAGCATTAAATGTTAAATTTGTTCCATACAATTTGGTCAATGAGTGATTTTAACCGTCAGCAGCTTGCGAGTGAGAACGTGCTTTTTCGTTTCCTGATTTCTCCTGAACACAGGATATTCCGGCATCTGCTGTTCATTGTTTTTATAGGCGCCGTGCTGTACAACAGCGCTTCCGTGATTTCCGACCCGATAGCAGTATTTGTATATTTTATTATATTGTTTTATGTTAATATGTATGTGCTGGTGCCCAAACTGTTGTTCCGGAACAGGAATATAGCATACTGCCTGTCTGTTCTCGGCATCGTTGCTGTAGTGGCTGTCTGTGGGTATTTTTTCAATCCATTTAACAGGGAAAACGGGCTGAACATCCCGCTCTTTTCCTTCCTTACCGCGTTGCTGCTGGCGGCTTCCTCTTCTATAAAACTGTTCCAGAAAGGAATGATGGACAAGCAGGTGATCTATGAGCTGGAACAGTCGAAGGCTTATGCGGAGCTGGAGCAGTTAAAAAACCAGATCAATCCGCATTTTCTGTTTAACATGCTAAACAACGCCAACGTGCTGACGAAGACGGACCCGGAGAAGGCGTCGCAGGTTTTAATGAAGCTGAGCGACCTGCTTCGCTATCAGCTTTATGACAGTGCAAGAGACAAGGTGTTGCTGACTTCGGATATTCATTTCCTGGAAGATTTTTTGAATTTGGAGAAAGTAAGGCGGGATAGCTTCGACTTCCTGGTTTCAAAAGAAGGGAATCTGAGCGGCGTGCAGATTCCTCCGTTGTTGTTTATTTCGTTTGTGGAAAATGCGGTGAAGCATAACAATGATGCAACAAAAGCCTCGTATGTAAACCTCTATTTCGATGTCAGGAACGATGAGCTTTTCTTTAAGTGCATCAATTCCAAGCCTGTGCTTAAATCCGGTAGTAATACGGGCGGGCTGGGGTTGGTAAATGTCAGGCGGAGACTGGAACTTTTATTCCCGGCACAGCATACGCTGGATATCGAAGACGGCTCCGAAAGGTATTGCGTAACTTTAACCATAAAGCTATGACCCGGTACGCCGGGCCCGGAGTTATCCGTAAATCGTATATATCATGAACTGTATTATTATCGATGATGAACCATTGGCAAGGGAAGCCATCGCGATGTTGATTGACCAAACCGACGGTTTAACTTTAACCGGTTCGTTCAACAGTCCGGAAACGGCCGCCGGTTTTATAGAAAACAATGTTGTCGAATTGATTTTCCTGGACATCCAGATGCCGGGAATTAACGGAATTGAATTTGCGCGTACAATTCAGAAGGAAACCCTGGTGATTTTTACGACAGCCTATGCCGAATTTGCCACCGACAGCTATGAGGTAGATGCCATTGATTACCTGATAAAACCCGTAAAATTAGCACGGTTTCAGAAGGCCGTTGAAAAAGCGCACACCTACTCGAGGTTGCTGAAGGCGGATTACGCTAATAACAATATCGAACAGGTAGCAGACGATTACTTCTTTGTGAAAGCTGACCGGCGGATTTTTAAAATCTATTTCAACAACATACTTTTTATCCAGGGGTTAAAAGATTACGTGGTGATGCACACGGAGCATCAGAAAGTAATTACGGCGATGAACATCAAGACGATCTACGATCAGTTACCCAAAGAGATGTTCGTGAGGGTAAGCAAATCCTATGTTATCAATGTAAAGCATATCGGCTCTGTGGATAATAACACGGTGTACATCGGTACCAACGAAATCCCAATAGGTAGTATCTACAGGGAATTCTTTTTTAATAAATTTGTAATAAAGAAGATCGTACGGAGGTAATTTACCGCCGGAATCGAAACACATCCGGCAGCACCTCATTCAGAATTATCTTCTGGACCTCCGCTGCTGAGGTGTACATCAGCAGATGCCCGTCATTTTTAAACCAGTATACTTTCTTTTCAGGGGCCTTTAGTTTATTGAAGTAGGCTTTGGAGTATACGGCATTTGTCTGAAGATCTTTGCCACCGAGAAAAAAGTAAACAGGCATCTTCAGTTTTTTGACAGATTTGGACAGCGGCACTGCTGTGGCCTCATTCCAGGGCTTCATCCACGTTTTGTTCCACTCCCGGAGATATGCTTTTATTCGTATGGAATCCTTTTCAGGGAATGGCCTTCCGGATAACTGGTTCATCCACTTTCTCGCATAATACAGATCGTCCGGATGCTTAAACGGCACGGCAACACCGCTTAGTTCAGCTAATGCTGTTTGGTTGTTGTTGGCCGTTGCCCATGCTTTTATCGTATCCAGCGCATGGCGCTCGCTGCGTTGCTGGTCTACTACCGGACAGACTACCATCAGCGCGGCAATTGACTCCGGGTGGTCCGCTGCCAGTCTGAACCCAACGAGGCATCCCCAGGACTCGCCCAGCAGGTAAATCTTATTTTTATTGAACTTCTTCTTCAGTTGCTCCACAAGGCTGTAGGCGTCTTCGGCCACTACAGGAAGCGAAGGAGGGACCGGAGAAGCATTTAATTGCAATGTTAACCCTGTTTCCCGTTGGTCCCACATCACAACACAAAATTTCTCCCTCAGCAGCCCGGTAACTTTCTCCATTTCGGGGATGCGGGATTCGCCGGGGCCGCCATGGAGAAACAGCAGTACCGGTCCGTTGGGGTTGCCATTTACGGCGATGACCTGTTGTAAGCCACCCAGCGTAAGGGTATCGTAGTAACTTAGTTGCTGCGACTGCGCATATGTTGCATGGAGCGTCGCCAGGCTAAAAAGAATACAGCATAGCTTCTTCATGAGGATGATAGGTTAGCGTTGAGGAAATGCTGGTCCCCTGCAATATAACACAATCCGCTTTCATCCTGTGAGGCCCGTGAGCCGGCTCCGGTCGCTAAAACTTTTACCGGCATCTGTCTGGTTATCCAACCGGTCGGACTTTGCAAAAGACAAAACCACGGAAATGACCTGTAAAATATTATCGGCCGCGCGGTAACAGTTTGAATTCAAAATAGTCGGGTTCCGTTCTTCCAAAGTAGCTAAGGCCTCCCTCTCAGGTAAAATCTTTAAAAAAATGGCTAATTTTTGAAATTTTTGCCCTAGTTTGTGCCTCCAATTGAATAACAACGAATTGTCGACCATCGAAGCATATGGGGAAACGGAGCTGATATATTTCTTTCAGCAGGGAGAACGCAAGGCATTGCACCAGGTGTATGCGCTGTTTCAACGGCCGCTCTGTTTTTTTGCAGAGCAGCTGACCGGCGACACCCTGGCGGCGGAAGATATCGCCAGCGAATGTTTTATTCATGCTTTTCAACGGAAGGAACATTTCCCTTCGTTAGGCCAGCTGAAATCTTTTTTGTTCACCGCCGCAAAAAATGCGGCTTTAAATTACCTGAAGGCCCGGAAAAGACACGATGATGTCCATCATTCGATCGAAAGAGGGGCCGAACGGTTTTCTGTAGATGCAGAGAATGCCTATATCAAAACGGAAGTCCTGCAGTTTATCTCCGGCGAAATAGAGAAACTCCCTTTCCAATGCCGGCAGGTGGTGCGCCTGGCCATCATAGAAGGCAAAAGCGCGCCGGAAATAGCAGAAGAGCTGAATATGGCTTACCAGACGGTGCTGAACCAGAAAGCCAAAGGCGTCGCATTATTGCGGACGGCCATCCTTAAAAATAAGTTACTTTCCTTACCCATGCTCTATTTGACCCTCAAATGGCTGAATTCATAAAAAAAATTGAATTCGCACCGGTATAAAAGACCGGTTGAGTTGTTTTAGTAGTATAGCATGACTGACAAGAATCAATACATAGCGGGATTAATCGGTAAATACCTGGATGATAGCCTGGACGCCAACGAAGAAAAGGCGCTGGAAGCGTGGATCAATGCTGCCGACAGCAATCGTGCGCTCTTTACGGAGATGACCAGCCCGGAGCAGCTGACACGCCACCTGCAACAATACTATGCGTATAATTCAGCCCGGATCAGCGCCAGGATCAGCGAGCAGATACCTGCGTTCAGGGAAACAGTTACGCCTGCACGCACGCTTTCCCCGCTCCGGAAGTGGGGCTGGGCAGCAGCTGCGGCGGTATTGCTGCTGGCAGGAGGTACTTACTACCGGTATGCCTACCGTCAGCCTGCCACGTTCGTAGCGGCCGCACCGGCGATCATCGAACCCGGGAAGCAGGGCGCCATTCTCACCCTGTCGGATGGCCGCCAGGTAGTGCTCGACAGCCTGAACAACGGTGTCGTGGCCAAACAAAGCGGCGCCTCCATCGTCATGGCGGATGGGCAGCTGGTGTATGACCCGACCGTGGCCGGCACCGCAGCCATGCAGTACAATAAAATGACGACGCCCAAAGGCAGGCAGTTCCGCGTGACGCTGCCGGACGGTACCAACGTATGGCTGAACGCAGCCAGCTCCCTCAGGTATCCCACCAGTTTCACCGGCAACGAAAGAAGGGTGGAGGTGACCGGCGAAGCCTATTTCGATGTGGTGAAAAATGCCGGCAAACCATTCATCGTACAGGTAAAAGACAAAGCAGACATAGAAGTACTGGGCACTTCCTTTAATATCAACGCCTACGAAAATGAACAGGCCATCCGTACCACGCTGCTCAACGGAGGCGTAAGGGTAGGAGTGCCATCAACAGATTATAAAAAAGCCGTAGTCCTGACGCCGGGCCAACAGGCGCAGATAGCCGGCCAACAGATCACCGTCGCGGTCAACCAACCGACCGATAAAATATTAGCCTGGAAAAATGGCTTGTTCAACTTTGACGGCGCAGACCTCGAGGAGGTCATGCGACAGCTGGAACGATGGTATGATATTGAAGTTATATACGAAAACGGCATTCCTCATACCCGGTTTATCGGGGAACTGAGCAGACAAATTGCCTTGACCGACCTGCTGGATATTTTAAAACGAACAGAAGTCGACTTTAGAGTAGAAGGGCGCAAACTGATAGTGCTCAACAAATAACAACGTAAAACCGAAAGAGGATGCATTTTTTTAGCCGGATTTATCCGGCACGGGTAAATATTGTCAAAAACTAACCAATAAAAAACCGTCACGGATTGCGGCCGTGACGGTACTTATGACTTAGTTCGTTTCAAAAACGTCTGTTGCAAGACACATTTAGTAACAACCAAATCTCATGCAATTTATGCAAAAAAAACGCTATTGGCCACCCGAACACCGGGTAAAAGGAGCCGGCCCAACCAAAATCTTTCTGGCAATGAGACTGACTGCTGTACTTTTAACCACCGCCATCCTGCAGGCAAGCGCCTCAGGACACGCGCAAACTGTCACCATTTCGGGTAAAACGATACCGCTCCGGCAGGTATTTGCTGCCATCAAACAACAAACCGGTTACGTTGTCTTCAGTAACAACAACACGATCAGTGAAACCGGCACCGTATCGCTGTCTGCGAAGGATATGCCACTGACAGCCCTGCTCGATGAAATGCTGAAAGGCATGCCCGTTACCTATGTCATTAAGGACAAAACCATCGTATTATCCCGTAAAGCGATACCTGACGGCGCCGCATGGGCCCCTACTACCATTACCGGTACCATTCGCGCCACCAACGGCGAACTGCTGCCCGGCGTGTCCGTAAGAATTAAAAACACCGTCACAGGCACCATAACGTCCGGCAATGGCACCTTCTACTTCAACCATCTCCCGGAAGATGCCGTGATACAAATCTCCATGCTGGGCTTTGAATCCCTGGAAATCGGCGTGCGGAAATCCGACAAAGGGTATACCGCCTACACGGTCAATAAAGCCCAGTCAGGCTCCTTACTGGTGACAGAAGGAAATAACCTGGTGCTGAACATCACCCTCAACCGGAAAGACTATGAGATCAACAATGTGGTGATCACCGGCTATATGAACGTGAACAAAAACGTATATGCCGGTTCCGTCTTTTCCGTAAAAGCCGACGATATCAAAGTGGCCGGGGAAACCTCCATTGACCAGATGCTTCAGGGCGTTGTGCCCGGCATGTCCGTGATGACGCAGACAGGCCAGGTGGGCGGCAGCCCTAAAATCCGCATCCGCGGTACCTCCACCCTTCTCGGTAACCAGGAACCACTGTGGGTGGTAGACGGCATCATCCAGCGCGATCCCCTGCCCATCCCCGACGGAAACGGTTCCCTCGCAGGCGACATACAGGAACTCCGCCTGATAGCCTCCAACGCCATCGCATGGCTCAATCCCAATGACATCGAAACCATCACGGTGCTGAAAGATGCCTCCGCTACGGCTATCTATGGCTCACAGGCCGCCAACGGCGTGATCGTGCTCACCACCAAAAGAGCACGCCCCGGCCAGCTGGCTGTTTCCTATTCCAACAACTTTTCTATAGGCCAGCGCCCTACCTATGGCATGTACGACCTCATGAACTCGCAGGAACTGATGCAGTTCTCCAGCGAAGTATATGCAGGACGCGACAGCTATACCAACACTATCCTGCCGATCGGATTTGGTGAGCTTATCCAGCAGTTACAGAACAAAGAGATCGATTACGCTACCTACCTGGAGAAATACCGGAAGATGGAAAATCAGAACACCGACTGGTTTAAACTGCTCTTCCGCAACTCCTTCAGCCAGAACCACAGCATCAGCGTCTCCGGCGGTACTGAGAAAATCATGAACAGGACCTCAATCAATATGCAACAGCAGAAAGGAGAAGCAATAGGGAACGATCTGACTACTTTCTCCGCATCGTCCAATACCACCCTGAAATTCAACAACCGGTTATCGGTCAACTTCCTGCTGAACGGCACTGTCCGCGAAACGGACGGCTTCGCATACGGGGTAAATCCATTCGACTATGCCTATAATACCGCCAGGACCATCCCGATGTATAACGACGACGGCTCCTTCTTTTTCCACGAAAAAAGAAGTACCATCGCCAGTACCTCTATTCCCAATAAATATTCCTACCTGTACAATATTCAGAATGAGATAAATAATACCGGTAATAAAAACAGCACTACCTCCCTGGGGGCTACCGTCGACCTCCGCTATGAAGTGGCAAAAGGACTGGAATACCAGGGGCTGCTGTCCTACACTTCCGCCACTTCCAATATAAAATCGTATGCTACGGAACTCTCTTACTTCGCCACGCAGTACAGAGGCTATGAATTCGGCAGCGTATTGTCCAACAGTCCCGAAGAGCTGGCCAGCCGCCTGCCCTTTGGCGGTTTGGCGCAACTGGAAAATGCTTCCAGCAAAGGATACACTTTCAGAAACGCCCTGGTATATAACCACCTGTTTGCAGAACGTCATAGTGTGAGCTTACAGGGAGGGATAGAAGCCCGATCTTCCCTCATGGAAGGAAATACCAATACCCGTTACGGTTACATGCGTTACCGCGGGGAGACCTATGCGCCGGTGCCGCTGAATCCAACCATGATCACCAACAACAGCGCTCCGGACCTGAATAACGAAATGCGGCTGAACTCGAAGATCGTCAACCTGCAAAGCAATTACCTGAGTGAGTATTTCTCCGCGGTATATGGCTTCGATTCCCGCTACATTTTCAACTTCAACGCACGCCTTGATGCCTCTAACCGCTTCGGCCAGGACAAGAACAAGCGCTTCCAGCCCACCTGGTCTGCCGGCGCCAAGTGGCGTGTGGCCAGTGAAAAATTCCTCAGCTCCGTGCGCTGGCTGAATGCACTGGACCTCTCTGCGACCTATGGTTTCCAGGGCAATGCCGTGGAGGCTGTTTCTCCCTACCTGATCGCTACCGACGGCGGTTTGAATAATCTCTTCAAGCAGTATACGCTGAACATTAAATCGCTGCCTTATCCGGACCTGGGCTGGGAAAAAACCAAATCCTGGAACCTCGGCCTCGACCTCTCGCTGTGGAACGGCAGGGTCAATGCAACGGCCAACTACTACAGGAAAGTAAGTAACGTGCTGGCTTCCCGCGATGTGCCGCTTGAAAACGGGATGAGCTCAGCCACCGTTTTCGGGTCTGAAATGGATAACGAAGGATATGACCTGATCATTAGCCTGATCCCTGTTAAGACCGATAACTTCAGCTGGCAGCTGTCTGTCAACACCGGTAAGGTAAGAAACAGGGTGAGGGAAAACCAGCGGATCAACATGCTCGATGACTACCTGAGAGGACAGGCGATCGTTAACGGTGAAGCCTACTCTACATTTTATTCCTATGCTTACGCAGGACTGAACCACAATACCGGCGTACCGATGTTTAACTACATGGATATTAAACCTACGTCGAACAACCTCGATTTCCTGGTGAAGTCAGGAAAACTGGAGCCTGATTTCTCGGGCGGCTTTAATACGGTGTTCAGGTATAAAAATATTTCGCTCTACGCACAGTTCGCGATGGCCTTCGGCGCACATAAAAGAGTGCCGCCCTACTACAACGCCAGCGGCGCGCCCACGCCCGAACAGAACGTTCCGCGCAGCCTGCAGGACCGGTGGAGAAAGCCCGGAGATGAATTGTATACCAACATACCGGCTATTCCCCCGGGCAATCCCCGGTATTTTGAGCTGACGCTCCCGCTGCTGAATGCTTCCACAATATTGTCTCCGTATACGATGTATAATTCATCCGATTTTATGGTGGCCAATGCTGATTTTATCCGCTGCCGGCAGATCTCTCTGAATTACGAATTTCAACAGTCCCTCCTGGAACGGATCCATATTAAGCGGCTGAGTACTTCTCTCAGCTTAACCAACCCGTTCCTGCTCACGTTTGATAAAAAATGGAGAGGGTATGACCCCGAAACAGCAGGCTGGCCTGCACGTAAGACAGGGTCTATTTCATTTAACATGACACTCTAACCTTGAAGCGTATGAAACTGAAGTCATTTTTAATAGCTGGGCTGACCGGTTTGCTTACTTTAAGCAGTTGCTCCAAATTCCTCGAAGAGAAATCGCAGAGTGAAGTGATTCCGAAAACAGCGGTCGACTACCGGGAATTATTGACCGGATCAGGGTATATGACCAACGATGAACCTATGGGTTTTCTCTATTTCATGGATGACGACGTCGATTTCTTCATGGAATATGCCAATGATGAGTCTTATGTGGTAGGCTCCTACGATGCACGGTATAACTACCTCTGGTATACGTGGCAGCCCCGGCTGGCCGACAGGAACGGGGTAGGAGATCTGATTGCGGAAGATCCTTCCGCTACCGCTTATTTCAGGTACTATAAGTGGATCATGGGCTGTAACGCCGTGCTGGACAATATTGACAACGCAGTGGGCAGCCAGCAGGATAAAAACCGGGTGAAGGCCGAAGCACTGGCGGTCCGCGCGATGTACTATTTCCGGCTGGCCAATCTCTACGGTGAACCTTATAACCGCAACCCGCAGTCACTTTGTGTGCCCATGAAGCTGAACTCCGGTATCGTATCGGGACCTACGCCGCAGCATACTGTAGCGGAAGTGTATACGCAGGTAGTCAATGACCTGAAAGAAGCCTGCCGCCTGATGGACCCGCTGCCTATAGCGCGCCGGGATTACCACATCAATCAGCCCGCCATCCATATCCTGCTGTCAAGAGTGTATCTCTATATGGAAAAGTGGCAGGAGAGCGTTGCCGAGGCCGATAAGGCATTTGAGCAGGGCAGCAAACTCGCTGACATGACCACGCTGGACACTAAGTCCGGTACCTGGCTCACCTATAACAACGTGGAAGTAGAGTGGGTGTTTGGCGGTAACACCCAGCCGAACCAAACGACCTACGTACCGGCAGCCACCTTCCTGTCTACCTTCGATCAGCAGGACGCCCGTTTGAGAGTAGGTATTTCCATCAGCGAGCAGACATTTGTTCCGCTCCTGTCGAAGCTCCCTTCAGGGGCCAACCTGGCACAAACCATCCGCGCTTCGGAAGCGCTGCTGAACAGGGCGGAAGCCAATGTGCAGCTGGGGAACCTGGCGCCGGCGCTGAAAGACCTGAATGATCTCCGGCGTAAACGCATCACCGGGTATACGGATGAAGCGATCGCCGATAAAGCCACCCTGTTGCAGGCAGTGAGAGAAGAACGCCGCAAGGAATTTTGTTTCGAATGTTTCCGCTGGTTTGACCTGCGCCGTTACGGCATGCCTGCTATCAGCCACCGGTATAAACACGAGCTGGGGGGAGACCTGCTGCAATACAAACTGAAGCAGGGCGACCCGATGTACGTACTGCCGTTCCCTGCCAGCGTTATCATGAGAAACACCGCCCTTCAGCAAAACCCTTCCGGTATCATGGCGGACAGGGTCGGCGAAAAATAGATTTTTTAACAAGCAATGCATCCTATTATGAAGCATATATTGATGATACCCTGCCTCTGCTGCATGATATTGTTGTCCTGTAAGAAAGATGTGTCCATAGGCCCGCCGACAGCGGTACCGTTGGATTATGCCTTGCCGCAGGGCGATGCGCCGAAGGAGGCCAACGACAAAATCCAGGCGCTTTACGATAAATACGGGTCCTTTTTCCTTTATAAGTTCACCCAGAAGGACTTTATATGGGTACCCTCCACCGGCGGCGCTAATTCGAAGATCGATACCGCCGTACTCGGCAATCCTGTATACACCATGGATATGCTAAATTTCCTGGACGATATCTGGCTGAAGTTTTTGCCGGAAGACTTTAAAAAGAACAAGGGCATTCCCTACCGGGTGATGATGGCCGATACGATTAAACAATACCGCCCCGGATATCCTCCCGGCCGGGAATACCTGTATTTTGATTATAAGGTGGTAGATAAGTCCATCACTTTCGCGGGAATGAACGCATCGCTGCGGACCATGACGGCGGCAGAGAAGATCGCAAAGAAAAATATCCTGATCGGCGTTATCTGGAATTACTACATCCAGAACGGAATACTAAACATACCATCGGCTTTTTATGAGGTGAGCGATTATGTGACTTACCCGGTGTCGCCGATTAATGCGGCCAATCCCGCCAACGTAGAGGCGTTCCGGCAACGGGGGTTCCTGCCGGCGTCCTATAATGCGGTGACAGGTGCGCCCTCGGAATGGTACTATGGTACCTTCTCCTGGTCCGGCGCTAAACCCAGCGACATTGCTTCGTATATCCTGGCCGTTACCACCCGCACGGATGCACAGATGCAACCATTCCTTGCTTACCCGTTGATTAAGCAGAAGTTTGATCTGCTGGTAAATCATTTTAAATCCAGGTATAACATCGACGTGCGCGCTATTGCGAACGCCACTTATTAACATTTAACCTTCCCCGTCTGCCGGAGAAAGCGCCGGCAGGCGGGAAAAACAACCTTTCCCGGAATTTTAATTTATGCGCTGCGTCGTGTAAGCAATTGCTTGCGCCTGCTAATTTATTCAATAAACAATCCGTAATGAATGGAAAACACCATCGTAAAAGTTGAAAACTTGTCTCACCGCTACGCCTCCCAATGGGCCGTCAGAGATATAAATTTTGAGATCGACAGCCAGGGCGTTGTAGGGCTGCTGGGTTCCAACGGCGCCGGCAAGTCTACCACCATGAATATCATCTGCGGCGTGTTGAAACAATCAAAAGGAGAGGTATTCATCAATGGGATCAATCTGAAAGACAACCCTGTCGAAGCCAAACGTAATATCGGGTTTATGCCGCAGAAACTGCCTTTGTATCCCGACTTTACCGTAGAGGAATATCTTACCTATTGTGCCGAATTGAGGATGGTCGAAAAAACGCAGATAAAAAAGGCGGTCGGTACCGCGCTGGAAAGATGCGGCGTCGCCCATTTCAGGGAGCGCCTGTTGCGTAACCTCTCCGGTGGGTACCAGCAGCGGGTAGGCATTGCACAGGCCATCGTGCACGACCCGAAGTTCGTGGTGCTGGATGAGCCAACGAACGGGCTGGACCCCAACCAGATCCTGGAAGTGCGTAACCTGATCAAACAGATAGCGCTGGACAGGGCGGTATTGCTTTCAACCCATATCCTGAGCGAAGTACAGGCCACCTGCCGGGAGATCAAAATGATTGAAGAAGGACAGATGGTGTTTTCCGGCTCACTGGAGATGTTCGATAACTACATAGAACCCGATACGCTCATCATCACCCTGGATACTCCTCCTGTAACGGAAGCGCTGCTAACGGTTGAAGGGATCCGGTCTGTAGAGCAGCTGTCTCCCTATCGCTTCCGCCTGGGCTATGACGGGGAGAAAAGGACAGCGCAGAAAGTGGCTGCCGCCGCTGTCAGCCAGGACTGGGGCCTGATGGAACTGATCGTGGAAAAGAGCTCGCTGGAAGCTGTGTTCGCCAGACTGTCGAAGAAAAATAATAAGTAAACCTGATAATAAAATATTCAATGAGACGAATTTTTAAGATCGCCAAGGCAGAGTTATTTACCTTGTTCTATTCGCCGATCGCCTGGATGATATTGATTGTTTTCGCCTTCCAGACGGGGATGAACTTTATCGGGCACCTGCAGGAAATTGTACGTTCAGAGAACATCGGCTTCGGCAATTCTTTTATCACGGCCGGCATCTTTTCAGGTAATCTGGGCGTGTTCACTGCCGTGCAGGGCTATCTCTACCTGTATATACCGCTGATGACCATGGGGCTGATGAGCCGTGAATTCAGCAGCGGCTCCATCAAACTGTTGTACTCTTCACCGGTCACTTCTGCGCAAATCATCTACGGTAAGTTCCTGGCGATGATGCTTTACAGCCTTATGCTGATCGGCATACTGCTGGTATATGTCGTGATAGGGATGTGCGCCGTGAAGAATTTCGACCTGCCTTCCGTGCTGTCGGGATTGCTGGCGCTGTACCTGCTGATGTGCGCCTATGCCGCCATCGGCCTGTTTATGTCCTGCCTTACCGCTTACCAGGTGGTGGCCGCATTGGGGACCCTGGTATTGCTGGCGGCCCTCAGCTACATGGACAAAATATGGCAGGACATCGACTTCGTCAGGGATATTACCTACTGGGCTTCTATTTCCGGCCGTTGCAACGCCATGATAGGCGGATTGATCTGCAGTGAAGACGTACTGTATTTTGTCATCGTTATCGCCATGTTTATCACCCTGAGCATTCAAAAGCTGCAGGCCAACCGTACGCATGCCGCTTTTACGGTGGTATGGGGTAAGTATGCTGTGGTGGTGCTGGCGGCCATGATGCTGGGATACGCCACTTCCCGCCCTGTACTGATGGCCTATTACGATGCCACCGCCACCAAACGGAACACGCTGACGCCCAACAGTCAGGCGATCATGGCCAAACTGGAAGGCGGTTTGACCATCACTACCTATGTGAACCTGCTGGACCGGGAATATTACCACGGCATCCCCACGCAGGTGAATGAAGATAAAGAGCGCCTGAGACAGTATATCCGCTTTAAACCGGAAACCAAACTGAAATACGTTTATTACTACGATAAACCCAGTAATAACCCCCGCCTCGATTTTGTCTACAAAAACAAGTCCCTCGCGGAAATGGCCAAAAAAGAAGCGGAAATACGGGAACTCGATATCAATATGTTCCTGACCCCGGAGCAGATCAAAAAACAAATCAACCTGACGGATGAGGGCAACACCTTCGTGCGTTTGGTGGAAAGAGAGAACGGGCAGAAAGCCTGGCTGCGGATCTACGACGATATGGAAAAGTTCCCCAGCGAAGCGGAAGTGTCGGCCGTCTTCAAAAGAATGGTGATGAAACTCCCTAAGATCGGCTTTCTGCAAAAACACGGAGAAAGGGATATAGAGGGCGACCGGATCAAAGACTATACGCTGTTCTCTTCGGTAAAAACATTCCGTTATGCTTTGACCAACCAGGGCTGCGATGTAGAGCCGCTGGACCTGACAGGCGATAAGGAAATTCCCGGGGGAATCGATATTATCGTGGTGGCGGATATGAAGGAAGCGCTGGACTCCGCTACCAAAAGGAAACTGGACGCTTACATCGCCAACGGGGGGAACCTGGCCGTTACCCTGAAACCCGGTTCTGCTGTGATGGAATCGTTCATTGAACAGTTTGGCCTTAAAACAGTGCCCGGGCAGCTGGTGCAGCCCAAGGTCGACGTGGCGGCCAACGCGGTGATGGCGGTGCCAACGCCTGCCGCAGAAGGGCTGGCAGACGTATTCCGGCTCATGCGCGAGCAACATAAATATGTAGGCATGGTGAAAAGCGCAGGCCTGGTCTTCTCCCCGGAGAAAGGATTCAGCGCCATTCCGGTGCTGCGCACCATCGATTCCATGAAGACATGGAATGAACTGCAGACCATCGACTTTGTGAACGATTCTGCAACGCTGGACGTGGCTACCGGTGAGAGAGCGGACAGTTTTGTTACCGCCTATGCGTTGACAAGGAAAGTAGGCAGCAAAGAACAGCGTATCATGGTGCTGGGAGATGCGGACTGTATCAGCAACGGGGGAATGACGCCGCCCATCAGGCGTTATGGCGCGTCCAACTTCAATATTATCCCCGGTATGTTCCATTGGTTGTCTTACGGCACGGTGCCCGTGGATGTGACCCGCCCGCGCTCCAAAGACAACGAATCATCTTTTACCAAAGGGAATGTAAACGTGCTGAAGTATGCGCTGACGTGGATGATACCCGGAATATTGCTGATAGGCAGCACCATCTTACTGATCAGGAGAAAAAGAAAATAAAAAACTATGGTGTATGAGCTTAATGACAGACAAACAAACCCTGAATGACCTGAACATCTTCGGTAAGAGCGGCACCAACAGCGGCATCTACGCTATTTTCAACAATACCTTTACCCGCGGGGGGCCGAATTGCTGGAAGAGATGTTTCGTTACCCGCTGGCGGATGTGGATACGATCAATGCACGGAGTACGACTATCCGCGCTTTTGCCGAACGGGGCGTGGTATTTCCTTACGAGGCGGCATGGTTTGACGCGGCGGAGCAGTATCTGCAAAACACCGATGAGCGCAGCCGCCTGTCTGATCAGCAGGACACCCTGGGCCGGAAGCTGCAGCAGCTGATTGCGGGCGACAATGCGTATAAAGCGATAGAGAAAGGGGTAGAAGCCCTTATCCGGATATTACAGGCCACCCGTCAGTTTGCCGAAGACATGCGCCGGCAGGTGGCCGATCTGCCCTATAGTAAAGCGTTGGCCGTCATGGAGCTGCTGTTGCGGTCAGAAGAGCTGCAGCCGCTGCTGCAGGAGCCGGCGGGGCAGAAGTTGCCGTTTGCCAGGGTGGCGGAGTATGACAAGATACTCCGCTTCCGGCAACGCGACGAAATGAGGAAGCTGCTGTTACAGATCTACCAGGCAGATGTATACATTTCCGTTGCCGGCATCGCCCAAAAAAGAAAGTTCGCTTTCCCGCTGGCGGTACCGAAAGAAAAGCAAATAGTGGTACTGGAGGATTTTTATCATCCTGCCCTGTCCAACCCCGTGGTGAACACCCTTACCATTACGCCTTCAGGAAATGTCATCTTCCTCACCGGCGCCAACATGGCCGGCAAGTCTACTTTCATGAAGGCGCTGGGCGTAGCGATGTACCTCGGCCAGATGGGGTTTCCGGTGCCTGCCTCAAAGATGGAGTTTGCCGTAAGGGATGGTATTTATACCACCATCAACCTGCCGGATAACCTGAGCATGGGGGCCAGCCATTTCTATGCAGAAGTGTTGCGCATCAAAAATATCGCCCGTGAGCTGAGCAGGGATAAATACCTGTTTGTCATTTTCGATGAGCTGTTCCGCGGTACCAATGTAAAAGACGCACATGAAGCCACGGTTGCCGTTACCAGCGCAATAGCCCGCAGGAAAAACTGCATGTTCATCGTGTCTACCCATATTATAGAAGCAGGAGAGGTACTGAAAACGCAATGTGAGAACATCCGTTTCGTATACCTGCCCACGTTAATGGACAGGTATCGGCCGGTATATACACATAAGTTGCAGGAGGGCATTACGGCCGACAGGCATGGCATGGTGATCATCAACAATGAAGGTATCCTGGATATTTTGGCACGAAAAAAATCAATAAAGAAGAACACATGAGCTTTATTGCAGATAAACAAACGTTAGACGATCTGTCTTTATTAGGGCAATTTAACCCTGCGTCTGTTTTCAGCCTGTTCAACCAGGTGAAAACAAGAGGAGCGGAGAAACTGCTGGATGAAATGTTTTTGCATCCATTGAGCGATGCAGACAGCATCAATAACAGGAGTGCGATGTTTCGCTATTTCGGTGACCACCCGGTTGATTTTCCTTTCAACGGCAGACAGCTGGAGCGCATGGAAGCCTACCTGGATGAAGGGAACGAAGGCAGCTATCTGCTGGCGCTGTGGAAGATCGGTAAAAAGAAAATAGCAGAGGTGCTGGTGAAAGATGAGGCTTACCAGTTGGAAGTCTCCGGCATTCAGAGCAGTCTCCGGGTAGTGAGTGGCTGCATCGCGCTGCTGCGGCAGCTGGAGAAAGAGGGCCGTGACCAGGATGAGCCATGGCGGGAATGGGGGGCGCTGGTCAGCGAGGTGGCAAGAGATCCCCGCCTGAAGGGATCACCGGATGATCAGCATTCGATGATGGAACATGTTCGGTTTCATCATCTGCTGACGGGGGTATATCGCCGGCAGCTGAAAGCGTTGCTGACGCTTATCTACCAGCTGGACGTGTATATCGCCGTAGCAACGGTAGCGAAATCCAGGCGCTTCTCTTATGCTACAGCCCTTCCGAAAGAAAAAAATATCATGGAGGCGTGGGGAGTAAGGCACCCATGGTTGGAAAAAGCGGTGACCAATACCTTGTCCTTCCGGGGCGACAATAATGTGTTGTTTCTCACAGGGGCCAATATGGCCGGGAAATCTACCCTGATGAAATCGGCGGGCATCCTTTTATACCTGGCGCATATGGGGTTTCCTGTGGCGGCCACGGAGATGCGGTTTTCCGTACTGGATGGTATTTATTCTTCCGTCAACGTGCCGGACGATCTGAATAAAGGCTACAGCCATTTCTATGCAGAAGTGCTCAGGGTAAAGAAAGTAGCGGAAGCCGTAGCCGGGGGCCAATCGTTGTTCATCATCTTCGACGAGCTGTTTAAAGGCACCAATGTAAAAGATGCCTATGATGCCACGTTAGCGGTAACAACGGCGTTTGCCGGCTTCAGCAATTGTTTCTTTATTATCTCCACACATATTTTCGAGGCAGGCCACGCCCTCATGGAAAAAGAAAGTTCCATCCGGTTTGAATTTCTGCCAACTGTAATGAAGAACCATGTACCGCAGTATACCTACCGGTTGCAGCGCGGCATCACGGAAGACCGGCAGGGAATGATCATTATTGAAAATGAAGGGATACTTGACATGCTTTAGCATGTAATTATTTAAATTACGCTCTTTTGTCAGGAGCTTGTTACAACAAAAGCATCAAACACTATGCATTATAAACATTGGGCTGCAGCCGGCCTCAGCTTCCTGCTGCTGAGCGGAAACGTTGCCATGGCCCAGCAAGAGGACCAGCCCATGCCGCTGGACACAGCGGTACGCACGGGTAAACTGGCCAACGGGTTTACTTACTATATCAGGAGAAATGAAGAACCGTCGAAGCGGGTGTTGTTTTACCTGGTCAACAAGGTCGGGTCTGTCCTCGAAGATGAAGACCAGCTGGGGTTGGCCCACTTCATGGAACATATGAATTTCAACGGTACCCGGCATTTTAAGAAGAACGAGCTGATAGATTATCTGCAGAAAGCAGGAGTGAGGTTCGGGGCTGACCTGAACGCTTATACCGGGTTCGATGAAACCGTATACCAGCTGCCGATTCCGACAGACAATCCTGCGATGGTCAGCAAGGGATTGGAAATCATGCGTGACTGGGCGCAGGAAGCGTTGCTGGAAACAGATGATATCAACAAGGAACGCGGCGTGATACTGGAAGAAAAACGTTTACGCGAAGGCGTGAGTGCCCGTGTCCAGGAGAAAACGATGCCGTTGATGTTCAATCATTCCCGCTATGCGGCGAGGTTGCCCATCGGCACAGACAGTATTTTGAAGAATTTCCCGGTAGACGCGCTCCGCAGGTTTTACAGAGATTGGTACCGCCCCGACCTGCAGGCGCTGATAGTGGTGGGAGATGTGAACGTGGATAAGGTAGAGCAGCAGCTCAAAAAGCAGTTTGCCGATCTGAAGAATCCTGCTAATGCGCGGCCAAGGCCGGCCTATACCATCGGGCTTACAGGGAAAAACCAGTTTATGGCGGTCACCGATCCTGAAATCACCACGACCACGCTGGAGCTGGTGATAAAGTATCCGGAGACGAAAATGATCACTACGGCGGACTATAAGGTGGCTGTGAGAAAAGCGCTGTTCAACCAGCTGTTGAGCCGCAGGGTAGGGGAATTAAGCCAGCAGCCGAACCCTCCTTTCCTGGGTGTAAAAGCCGGTATCGGCAACATGACCGGCGGGCTGGAGCAGTTTGCCTATTCGGTAGCTGCCAAACCCGGCCGGTTACAGGAAGCCTTCGCCGGCACCTGGCTGCTGCTGGAACAAATAAAACGGTTTGGTTTTACGCAGGCCGAACTGGACCAGGCGAAACAAAGCTATACTACCGGAATGGAATCAGCCCGGAGGGAAATCAGCAAAACGCCTTCCCAAAGTTATGTGGCCGAATACCAGCAGCACTTTTTACAGGGCGCGGCCTCGCCGGGCTTCGAATGGGAATACCGGTTTGTTAAGCAGTACCTGCCGACCATTACTTTGGCCGATATCAAAGCGGTGGCCGATAAATATATCCGGCCGGAGGCCAACAGGGATATCTTCCTGACAGCACCGGAAAAAGCGCCATCGGCATTGCCGGACTCCGCTACAGTGGACGGGTGGATAAAACAGCTGGCTTCAGCTTCCATACAGCCGTACCAGGAAAATACGGCCGACAGCGTGTTGTTGAAAGAAATTCCTGCCGGCGGTAAAGTGGTTTCACGCACGGAGCTGAAAGCGCTGAAGATGGAGCAGGTAACGCTGAGCAACGGGGTAAAGGTGTGGTTTAAGCCCACCACCTATAGTAATGACCAGGTCCGGTTTTCCTCTTTTGCGCCGGGAGGCATTAATAAATACTCCAATGAAGACTTTCCCACCGCTTCCAATACCATCGGGATTATCGGCGGCAGCGGGCTGGCTACTTTTTCGCCGGTGCAGCTGTCGAAGATGCTCAACGGAAAGTCGGTGTCCGTAGGTGCGTATATCGGTGGACGTAGTCAGGGCATCAATGGCGCCTGCAACAGGGAGGACCTTGAAACGGCCCTGCAGCTGATCTACCTTCGTTATACCGCGCCAAGGAAAGACACGGTCTTGTTTGATAATGCGCTGGAAAGGTCTGCAGAGGCTATCAGAAACAAATACGATGATCCT
This sequence comes from Chitinophaga oryzae, assembly GCF_012516375.2. Lineage (NCBI taxonomy): Bacteria > Pseudomonadati > Bacteroidota > Chitinophagia > Chitinophagales > Chitinophagaceae > Chitinophaga > Chitinophaga oryzae. Next base: position 5,371,345 of record NZ_CP051204.2, on the reverse strand, counting down.
GATAATGTATTCCGGGACACCGTCAGCAATGTTTTAAGCGGATATCATTACCGTGCAACGCCCGTTACCCTGCGGCGGCTGGACAGTATTCACCTGGACAAGGCCTATGATATCTATAAAGACAGGTTCGCGGACGCTTCGCAGGCCAACTTCATCTTTGTGGGTAATTTCCGGACAGACAGCATACTGCCGTTGCTGGAACGTTACCTGGGCGCGTTGCCGGCACTGAACAGGAAAGAGGAGGCCGTTATCCTGCATACTGAAGTCCCTAAAGGCCGGCTGATCAAAAAAGTGGAAAAAGGGAAGGGGAATAAGGCAACGGTGTTGCTGGTGTATCATGGCGATTGTGCTTACAGCACGGAAGAGAACCTGCAGTTACAGGCGTTGACAGAGATTCTGGAATACCGGCTGCTGGCAAGCCTGCGGGAAAAAGCAGGGGAGGTGTATACGCCGTCTGCGCAGGGAAGCATGACCAGAGAGCCTGATCAGCGTTTTGCCATTAACGTGTCTTTTGGTTGTGCACCGGACCATGTGGAGCATTTGGTGGGCCTCGTGGAACAGGACATCGCCGCTCTTCAGCAAAAAGGCGCCAGCAATGACGAGCTGACGAAGTTCAAAGCCGGCTACAGGAAACAGGTGGAATTGCAGGTCCGTAACAATGAGTTCTGGCTGCAGTATATTGCCGGGAAGCTGGAAAACAAAGAGACGTTAAAGCCTTTGCCGGATGTGGAAAAGCTTCTGAGCAAAGTGACGGGTAAGTCTTTGAAAGATGCGGCCAAAAAGTACCTGAGTGGTACAAACTGTATCCGGTTTGTGGCATTGCCTGACAAGTCCGTTACCATGTCAGGGAAATAATAAAGGTTGTTGTCTTCATAGAGGTGCCGGCCTGGTACCTTGCCAGGGGTGTTGTTTCAAATGCAGAAACAACACCTTTGTTGTTTATAGCTGACGGAATGTACAATAACGGCCCCGCTGGTGGACACCAGTAGGCGTTTTAAATGTGTTTTTTCGAACTGTCTGTCACACCATAGTCTGATAGGGAGGATGGATATGGTGATACATTAACCCGTTTATTGCAAACATTTTCTGTACGTAACAATAACATGGTCAGTTTTTCCGGATAATTGCATACAGGTCCAGGCAATTGTTGCCGGGCGGGGCAACGAAAAAGTCGGCATCTGTTATATTGTTGGTTTCCTCCGGAACGGAAAGAAAGAGCATGATACGATTAATATTGTTCATGACCGAGTAAGGTACTCTCAGCAGCCATGCCGGCATCCGGTTAATCAGGTCCCACCGGTCAAAGCTTACTATTTTTGCTACAGCATTTTTGTTGGCTTCATAGTATGCCATTACCTTTTCATTGCCATATACTCCTGTTACATCAAATTGCGTAAAATGCCCTGATATTTTTTGGGAAAATTCGCCGGGCGTATATTCCCGGATATGAAAAGGGTTTCTGACTAACGTAGCAAACCGGTTGGGAGTAGTGATAAAAGCCACTCCTCTGGGCCTTAGTATTCTTTTTATTGCCGCCAGCAGCAAATCATCCTCTTTAATATGCTCTATTACCTGGAAGCATATAATAGTATCAAAGCTTTCGTCGGGGATGGTCTGAAGATCCGGCAGATGGCACTGGTGGTAATATGTATTTGATGCTTTGACTTCTACTGCTGGCTTTTTTTTATCCACTGCTACGTAGGTGTTCGTTCTTTCCGAAAGTACTTTCATGCCGTAGCCTGTTCCGCAGCCCAGTTCCAGCACGTCTTTTCCTGTCAGGTAGCAGGAGGGCACGCTGTTATAGGCAAACAGGTGACGGTAAAAAATGTAGTTGTTTATAGATGTGGCATCATTTGTTCTTTCCGCCGTACGAATAAGATTTATCATGTGTTCAGGTTTCGATGAGGAATGCTCTTTTAGTTTTATACACACTGATAAATCAAAACCCTTATCTGATAATTACAAATTATGCGCTGTGTTGGCAGGACAACTGAGCAACGTTTTTTTTCGTTTGATACGGATGTGGTAGATAACTCCTGCCTGGAAGCCTATCCATATACCGGTGCTTGTAGCTTGCTGCTTATGATAGCTGTCATGCAGGTTTAAGAGGGGAGACACCAGGCCGTAGGTATGGAGGAAGGTCTCTTTTTCCAGCATGGGCGCTACCATTTCACCGTCTTCATAATACCGCCGGAACAACATATTAAAGGTGATACCGGCCTGTATGCTGAAATGATTGTTCAGATGCCTGACGATACCGGCGTTTGCCTGTACCCAGTTCCCGGTGACCTCAATTTTTGTTTTTTTGATCGTGTCCGGCGTAGTAAAGCTTCCTGACAGCCGTGATAGAAGGATGACGGCGGAGAGGTCTGTATGGCTGCTTAACGGTATTTGTGTGCCTGCCCCGAGGCGCACCATCCGGGACTGCTCTTTAAGGGTGATAGCGGCAGCCAGGTGTAGCCGTTTATATCCGGCAGCGGCAAAAAGATTGACGAAAGAATAGTCATCGATATTCCATCCGGCGCAGAAGTACAAACCTCCCATCGGTGGCAATTGGAGGCTGCTTTTATATGTTGTGGCAGGACCATGCCGGAGGCTATGACTGTTGCGGCCGGTGATGGCGGTATCTGCCCGGACGAGGATAGTGTCCGCACTGTCCCTTTTTTGCAGTACCGCATAATGGGCCGGGATACAATAAATAGGTGTGTCGGGAAATGAGAGCTTTGGAGGAAAGGAAGTATGTATTTGTTCCAGCGGACTGATGACCGGCGACTGCTGTTTGGTGCAGCCGGCTGCCTGCCGGCTGATGGTCTTTGGCTTGTCGGTGACTACAATATGGTTTCCTACGGTCCTAAAGTCCATCCCGGCTCTATGGTGTAGTAACTGCAGCAGTTGCTGCACCTTGTAACGTCCCGGCTGAAGCCGGATGGTTGCCCCCGGGGGAAAGCGCCTGGTATCTATAGAAAACAAAAAGCCGGTTTGTTCCTGTATGTCTTCCAGCAGGTTGTCGAACCTGACGAGGGGATTATCTATTGTTATGTTTTTCTGCGCATCGGGAACAGCCTGGGCAATCGCCTGCAGGGGCACCCAGCAGCATAACAGAGGCCACAGTATCCATTGCTTTCTATTAGTTAGTACGCTTCGCATTTAGTATGATGGAATCATTTGAATGATGATATTGAATAGAGAGAGTTGCGGCAATTACGTTCATGATATTATCGAGGGACTCATTACGGAAGTCGGCGCTCATGGTTAGTGGCTGCAGTGAGCTGTCCGCCAGGATAATGCTTGCGTCGTAAGCGTCGGCGAGTTGCCGGCAAATAACGGTTAGTGAACTGTTGACGAAATGGAAGTGTCGTGGACTTACCGTGTAGTTGGGCTGTTTTATGTTTTCATGCAACTGGAGTTTTTCTGTTGCCGGCGAATAGGTGGCCGACTGGCCGGCTTTGAGAACTAAGCTATCATGCGGGGAGATGACCAGCACACGACCGCAGCTTACGGATACACGCTGGTCATTCTTTTCATTGACCACTTGAAATACGGTTCCCAGCACTTTAATTTTAAGTGCCCCGGCATCCACTTCAAAGGGTAGTTTGCTGGCGCCGGTCACATGGAACATGGACCGGCCTTTCATCACCACCCGGCGGCGGTTTTGCGTCGCATAATACTGTAATGAGGAGCCTGTTTCCATTTCGACAACCGATTGGTCCGGTAGGGTATCCCTGAGAGGATTGCTGATACTATACAGGTTGAGCTGTGGCTGCTCTTCCGGCGGCCGTAAGGAATAACGCATAACAAAGTAACCGCATGTAATAACCATTGTTATCGCTGCAACGCTGCGCACAAGCAGGTGCCGCCGGAATTTTTGCTGTTTGCGTACCGTTGTTATTTTCTCCCAGGCTGCCGGTTCAGGGAGCGGGTCATAAACCCTGCCATCTATCTCATGCCAGACCAGGCTGATTTTGTCAAACAGTTCCTGGTTTTCACGCCGCGCCCGTTTCCAGTCTTCCAGTATCATCGCTTCACCGGGTGAGGCTTCGCCGGATAAAAAGCTTGTAATGAGTTGATTTATCTCTTCGTCTGCCAGTTCCATGACTATTGATATTAATTGCTGTTGAGGGTAAAATTGATGATAAGCATATACAGAAAGAGAATGCCGGACAGCTTACCCCGGAGGATGCGTAGTGCCTTGCCCATGTGTACTTCCACTGTTTTTACCGAGATGTTGAGCTCCCTCGAAATTTCCTGGTAGGACTTTTTTTCAAACCTGCTTTTAAGGAATACGATCTTGCATTGTTCCGGGAGCTGATCTATGGCATGCAGTATCCGGTCATAGTTTTCTTTTGATATCAGCTTATTCCCGGATTCACTTGGATGCTGGAGCTGTGACTGGTATTTTTCCATTATTTTCTGCCGGCGCATAATATTGAGGCAATGGTGCTGTATGGCTGTATACAGGTATGCCCTCACCCCTTGTTCTTCAACAAGCAGGGCCCTTTTCTCCCAGATTTTCAGAAAAACGGATTGTACTGCATCGCCGGCGGCTTCATTGCTCTTGAGAAATGTATAAGCATACCTATGCAAATCCTTATAGTAATTCTTAAAGCATAGCTCAACTAAACGATCGACAGAATGATCGTGCGTCATAAATTTGTTTACAATGTTTGGTGATGGCTTCTTCTATTACTACACACTGGTTGGCGAAAACCCTTACTCCGGGGTTATTTATTTGGCAGCTTATCGGTTTCCGCGGATTTTCCGGAAAATGACGCGAATATTGACCCGGGGGCCGTAGATATACATTGTATGAAAAATCAATCCCTGTTTGTCCCAAATTTACATTCGAAATGCGATGCCGGCTTATCTGCATGAAGATGTACATCGCTTAAGCCGCCGGCGCCAAAACCACGAAACCCACTGAGAAAAGGTAGAAATGAGTGTGGGCGTTAAAGATATCAAAACCGGTAAAGCGGCAACAAGAGTGCAGTACTGCTACCAGATATGGGACGAGTGCGGGGTACCTGGAACGTTTGAGTGTCCGGCCCGGGCGGATCTGCCAGGAGAGAACTGTTTTTACACACAGATTATTACGTTTTGGCAAATAGTGGCTGCTAAAGGGACAACCGGATATTGTCATATCCCGTTGTTTTACAGGGGCGATCCTTTTGGATCGCCCTTTTTTAGTGGTTATATAATGATGCAGGCGGCTTTTGGGATTTTAGTTCCCCAAAGGCAGGAGATGGTTATTTACTGTATTCGTAGTCAGTATTGCCTTTGCTGTTGACTGGCTTCTGGCCGCCGGTACTGTAAATCATACTGGTAAAAGCTACTTTTACCGGCCGGTTGGCACTGTTATAAGTGTAGGCGTTCTTTTGCACGGTGACGATGGAGTCCTGTTTCCCGTTGAGGTTGACATACTGGATTTTCCTGGTTTCCAGCGGGTTCTGATCGCTGAATGTTTCATGTCCGGCGCCTTCCAGCAGATAACGCAGCAGGGGATGGGTGATATAGGTAGGATGCTGGTCAAAACCGGCTACTGACAAGAGAGAGATTACTTTTGAGCCGTCGGTTACTGTTTCTTTTTTGATGTTTTTTAGTTCGTAGGCATAGGAAGTGACAAATTTCAGGTTGGTGCCACCACCCGTTACCGAGGTGACGGTCACCAGGTTTCCGCCGGCGTCATAGGCGTATTTTTCATCCTCTTCCAGCTTGCCGGTTTCCAGGTCGTAAGTTGTTTTCCGGGAGATATTACCTTTAGCGTCCCATTCAAATTTTGTACTGCCGGACAGCATAAATTTTCCGGCTGACAGGAAGTCGGGAGAGTAATGCAGCACCTTTTGCAGTTTACCGTTGGCGTCATAGACAACAGTGTCTTTTTGCAGCAACATGCTACCGGCATATTGGGTAATAATAGCAGGCTGCAGCCGCTTGTTGTAGCTGATAAGATGAATGAGGCCGTCGGCGCCGCCCAGGCGGATACGGGTGAGCAGGTTAGGGGCTGGTGCGGCAGCCGGTGTGGCGGCAACATTTTCTCCATTGGCACTGTGACCAACTTCAGGAAGGTGCGCCTTGTTACAGGCCGATCCTGCCACCAGGGCGATGCCCAGCAGGGCTACAGACAGTGCGGAATGATGATTGTTTCGCTCGGTTTTGCGATGTTTCATAAAATTGCAGTTTAGGTTTTTACTCAGACAAATGGTATTTGTGATGATAAAGGCGTCGGGGCATAGTATACAACAGGAGGCGCTGTCCTCCTGCTGTATACTACTGGTTTCCGGTTTGCTGATGCAAAGAAAAAGAGAATACTTACCCGGCTATATGAATTTTGATCATCTTACCGGAATTGCTGACTAATGTGCAGAAATCCTGTACGATCTGCGTTAAAAGCGCGTTATGAGTCTCTAAAGCCCCGCCCGGTTTGGTTTTTTTTTGCTTTTTTGCAGTAAAATTGACTGATGCCTAAGCCATTCTTTTTGATAAAATCCTGGCCCGTCATTCTCACAATATGGTTAATGGATGTGGTACTTACCTTTTTGCAGGTCCACATGCAGGGGCTGCCTTACCTGGAAGCCTTCTGGCTGGCGGTGATCGAATCCATTCCCGGGGCGCTCTGCGCTTTTTTGTTCTGTTACTGGCTGCTTCCGGTTTTTATGAAGCGCCGGAAAATGCTTCTGTTTGCCTTGCTGGCCGTGGTGATCTGCTTTGTTGCCAGCCTGGCCACCGTGATTTTAAGTTTGCCGATGTTATGTGAAAGTGCCGGCAAGGTAATGGCCGCCCCTCAAACATGCGGCCTGCAGACGGTGTTCCCCGGTCACTTTATCGGCATGCTTTTTACCAGCGGAACAGTCTGTGGTATTCGCTTTTACCAGGAATATGTTAAGACCCTGATAGATCACGAGCAGCTCCATACCACCCACCTGGAAGCGGAAATGAGACTGCTGCGGGACCAGCTGAACCCGCATTTTATGTTTAATATGATGAACAGCATCCATGTGCTGATAGAAAGGGATGCCGGCCAGGCTGCCGACATGGTGCTGGAGTTCTCCGATATGCTAAGGTACCAGCTCCACGATGCTTCCAGGCCTGCCATACCACTGCAGCAGGAAGTGGGCTACCTCCAGAATTATGTGAATGTGGAAAACAAACGGCGATGCAATGAGCTGAAAGTAACCTGTAACTGGGAAACACCGCTACCGCCTTATTACATCTCACCATTGATCCTGGCGCCCTTTGTAGAGAATGCTTTTAAGCATGTATCCCAGTTTCCGGACCAGGATAACTTTATAGGAATAGATCTCTTCCTGGAGGAGGACACGCTTTTTTTTGTCGTTAAAAACAGTAAAGAGCCCGACCCGTTGGACATCGCAGAGGATGCCCGTCCCAAGGGGATCGGGCTGGCCAATGTGCGGAAAAGACTCCTCCTTCTATACCCCGATCAGCACTTTTTGTCAATAGAAGAAACAGCAGACCTGTTCGTGGTTTATCTCGAAATAAAAACCGATGTTCTCAGATAAAAAAAGCAGTATGGAAATTAAATGTATTATCGTGGATGACGAGGCCCTGGCCAGGGAAGGATTAAAAAAATACATCGGGACGTTGGATTTCCTGTCGTTGGTGGCCAGCTGCAATAATGTGGCTTCGGCGCGTAAAACATTGGAGACAACCCCTGTGGACCTCATGTTTCTCGATATCAATATGCCCAAGGCGAGCGGACTGCAGCTGTTGGAGACATTGTCGGATCCTCCGGTGACCATCCTGGTGACGGCCTACCCGGACTATGCGCTGGATGGCTTCCGGCTGAATGTACTGGACTACCTGTTGAAACCACTCTCGCTGCAACGCTTTACCCAGTCGATGCTCAAAGCACAGGACTATTTCGGGCTTCGCCGGCAGCCGGCGGTCACCGCCAATTCTCCCGTAAGAGACTACATCTTCGTAAAACATAAACAGGTATACGAAAAGGTGATGCTGGCTGATATTCTTTTCGTGGAAAGCATGCAAAACTATGTGCTCATCCAAACCATCCATACGAAGATTATAGCCTACCTGACGTTTAAAAACGTAGAGCAACAGCTGCCGTCGGATAGCTTTCTGAAAATACATAAGTCATATATCGTCAACCTCCATCAGGTAAATAAACTGGACAGCAATATGGTGCAGGCCGGAGGGCATACCCTGCCGGTGAGCCGCAGCCAGCGGGAATTGCTGATGCAGGTGGTGAGTAAACGGCTGCTGAGTAAATAGGGTACATGTCGCTGGCGCATACAGGTCTGTTTATCTTAAAAAATGGAGTACCTTTTTGCCGGATTATATGGTAAAGTCAACATAACAGGAACATCTTTATGAATAAGCTATTGATCGTATTGGGAGCGCCCAATGATCATTTGGGGAATCTGTCACAGATCGCTGAGGACAGGTTGGCCTGCACCTGTCACTTTTACGGCGCCAACAATGATTTTAAAATTATTTGTACGGGTGGCTTTGGTCCGCATTTTAATACGACTGACCGGCCACATTATGATTATGCAAAAAAGTACCTGACAGACAGGAATGTTCCTGCCGGCGCTTTTTTAGACTGTCCGCTGTCTGCCAATACAATTGAAGACTTTCAAATGACCAGGGAGCGGGTACTGGAAGAAAAACCTGACATACTGGTGGTAATCACCTCCGACTTCCATCTCCCAAGGGCCAGGTTTTTGTATGACAGAATTATTGGGTATCCGCGGGTGGTATTTCTCCCGGCGCCTTCTGCTTTGCCCCCGGAGCAACTTTCACCTTTGCTGGAACATGAAGCACGGGCATTACAAAAATTACAGGAAAGGGATTATACCGGATAACCTGTTGCAAGATGGGTTAATATTGTATCAGAATTGAGCAAACTTTGTGTTGTTACCTGAAAAGGTGTTTTGTATATTTAAAGGAAGCTGTATTTTACTAATGTACAGATATTTTATTCCACGTTAAATAAAGTCAACATCTATGACTAATGGTAAAATTAACAAAAGCGCGCTGTTTACAGGTAGCTGTTTTGCTTTAATTACAACTGCTTTTACTTTCTCCATCCGTGCGGGCATTTTGCCGCAGCTGGCTGCCCGGTTTAACCTTACCGGTGAGCAATTAGGATTTATTAACCTGATGTTCTTTTTAGGGTTTCCTGTCTCTATGATCATCGGCGGTTTGGTATATCATTCTTTTGGCCCGAAGAGAATTATGCAGGTGGCTTTTGTGACCCATACGATTGGTATTTTGATGACGATATATTCGGGAGGATATGTCAGTCTGCTGGCATCCACGCTGTTTATCGGATTTGGTAACGGCTGCACTGAGGCTGCCTGTAACCCTTTGATCGCAGACGCCTTTGCCGGCCGCGATATGAATAAGATGCTGAACAGGTTTCATATGTGGTTTCCCGGCGGCATTGTGATTGGCTCGCTGATTTCAAAATTTATGACAGACCTTCATCTGGGATGGCAGGCGCAGATGTGGGTGACCATGGCGCCTACTATCATGTATGCTGTTTTGTTCTACGGGAAAACTTTCGTGGTAAGGGAAGAAGCAGCTACAAGTTCCCTCTCGCAAAATTTTGCAGCGATGCTAAGCCCGCTCTATATATTCCTGTTTATTTGCATGGCCTTTACGGCTATAACGGAATTTGGCCCTAACCAGTGGGTGAGTGTTATCATGAGTAACAGTGGTGCCAGTCCTATGCTGATTCTTGCGCTCACCACCGGGTTGATGGCCGCGGGCAGATTTTTTGCAGGCCCGGTCGTGCGCCTGTTGGGGCAAACGGGGGTGCTTTTAACATCTGCTGTTTTAGCTACCATTGGCATTTACATGTTCAGTACGGTAACTGGTCCGCTCGCTTATGTTGCTACGGTGATATTTGCCCTGGGCGTATGTTATTTCTGGCCCGTGATGGTGGGCAGTGTTGCACAACGGGTACCTGAAAGCGGCGCCCTGGGGATGTCCATCATCGGCGGAATCGGGATGTTCTCTACTGCCATATTCCAACCGTTTATCGGAAGCTGGATCGATTCGGCAAGGGCGGAAAAAGCGGCAGCGGGCCTCACCGGCGGAGCGTTGGAGCTGGCTGCCGGTCAGGCCACACTGGTAAATATGATTACTTTCCCGGCGATATTGATCGTCCTGTTTACCATTTTATTTTTCTGGCAGCGGAAAGCGACTTTTGCTCCCACTGCAGCGGCGCATTAACGCGAGGTTGGGATATGTCAACCGGGCCGTGGAGGATCATAACGCAATAATCCTGATGTTGTCATGATACGCAATGCGTGTGGCGACAGACCCGTTCGCGGTTGATTGGTCCGCGCGATACAATCCCCATTTGATATAGCCATAGGCGCTGGTCGAGTTATAGGTCGACTCATTGGAATATTGTGCTTTCAGCGTATAGCTTCCGCCCGGAAGCCTGGTATATACGCTGTAGGTGCCTGTGCCGCTGTTGGACCATAATACATCCACCCGGAAGTCTATCCATTGATTGATATAGCCGGTGTAATCAGCTACCAGGTTGTCCTGGGCACTTGCGCCGTGCCTGAAAACGATCGCATTTCTTTTAGCGGCTATGAAAAACGAGGGGCCGCTGCTAGTTGGTTTTGCCTGGAACAGGATTTCTGCATCGGCCGGCATGGGGGAGGTCCAGGTGGTCCAGTCTTTCAACAGCACACTGAATTCGTAGCGCCTGGCGTCGCCAGGCTGATACCTGGCACTGGTAATGTTTAGAGCGTCGCTTTCGCTTCTGGGCTGGCCGGCAGAACTATAGGCGGTATCGTCCAGCGTGACTTTATGCGCGATACCGTAGTTGCCCGTACTGCCTGGTGTGATCATATAAGCTGCGTCGGGTGCTGAGGCGGCTGTAGTGCCAAGACCCGCGATGCCCGAGTTAAGCGTACCGGATTCATAGCTAACGTTGAGCAAGGTGTCACCTGTTGCCAGCGCTTCGGGTTTCGGGCTGCTGTTCGTTGCCGGTACTGTTTCGATGGACTGTTGCTCTTTTTGGCATGATGTCAGGGGAATAACAGACACCATCGCCAGAAAGGCGATACACTGAAAAAACACAGGGCTTCTTTTCATAGCGATTTGTTTAGGTTGATGAATAAATATCATGGTTAATTTTACCATCCGGTAGCAAACAATCTTCTGGCGCCTTTTATGCCGCAATGCTGATACTGATGATAGGCCTGCGCCACCCGCTCATGAATAACGGCGGGCTTTTCCCGCTGCAGCCATCCGTTAATGACCGGTACGAGGGTATATGCTTCGGGCGACATCAGGTGAGTGGTCCAGATGAGGGGCTGTGCCCCTGTCTTGTGGATACTCTCCGAAAAATAAGGCTTGCTGGCGCAAGCGAAGATAGCGACGTCCCTTTGCTGGTTGTCGCTTTTGGCAGGCGTGGCCGGCAGCGTAAAATCCATTAGCCCGTTATGCCCTACGAAAACGATCAGCCCCGCATGACCACCGGCACGGATCGTAGCGGTATCCACCGTGATCTGCGTTTTTTTCTGCCCGGCCGCATAATGCAGAAAATCCGTAATGGTCTCTTTCATTTTTGCGCCGTCATAGGCGTCAGCGATCAGATAGGTGTTGGTTTTACGATGTTTAAAAACGATACGTTCATATATATTATTGCCGGGATGCGGTAGCTGTTTGATCAGCTGCCAGTCGGCCTGTTTCTTCAAAAAAGTTTTAACGCCGTATCCGCAGCCCCAGTACAGGTTATTAGCGGGATCCTGCCCGTTCCCGATCCTGGGAGGCACCTTTACGATGCCCTGGTATTTGTTATCACAGAGGGCTACCAATACGTGAATAGCAGGAGACTGGCTATAGGCGTTTACACCTGTCAGCAAAAGACTTAAAAGCAGGGTTAATCTGAACATATGGCATTTTTCCGTGTAAGATGCCGGAAGTGTTTTATTCCATAAAGTTGCCGTTACTTTTATGCCAACGGTCGATACGAAATGAGACGCAGGGAAAGTACAGCGCCTTTTTCATTACAAAAAAGGCGCGTTCAGAAAATCTTTCAGTGGCTTCAACGTTTTGTAAATAGCAGCAAATTGTTGCGGAGCGTCTTTTGCCAGCAGCTCTTTGTCGGCATCTCTTCCCGGGCGCTGTTGTAAAGATGTTTATGCGCAGTAAACCATTCCCGGTTGTTGTTGGCAGCCAGCGCTGTCAGAAAATTCAGCACGGATATATTCATAGCTGTTAGTTGATAGAGTGGACCGCCATTTTATTTCCTTCTGTGTCGATGAACATGCCGATATATCCTACTTCCGGGCTGATATGGGTTTTCGGCACAATTACTTTCCCGTTGTTGGACGCTACCCTGTCCAATACCGTTTGCAGGTCATGACCGCCATTCAGATATACGAGTACGCCGTCTGCGGAAGGCTTGTAGTCCGCACCCTGAACGATGGCTCCTGAGGCGTTTTTCCCGTCGCTGGGAAAGAACCCCATTTGGGTGCCGGATATTTCGGTCTCGGTGATTTCCAGCCCTAAGATGGCTTTGTAAAAAGAGACGGCTCTGCTAAAGTCTGTTGCGGGGATGTCGAAAAAATTGATCACGTTTTCCATTGTCATATATTTTATGTCGGCACAAAATTATTGTCCGCGGAAAACATAAAATTGTAAAAATGGGACAAGGTCAATCCATCCTGTCAAAAATCAAAGACATCTTTAAGTGATCACCATAAAATTCTTTGGGCGTCAGCCCGGTGAATTCTTTGAAGTCTTTGATAAAGTGCGCCTGGTCGTAGTATTCGCCTTCGTAGGCCAGTGAGATCAGGCTGGTGACTTTTTCATTCAGCAACATTTTGAGGGCTGCCTGCAGCCGGATGGTTTTTGAAAGCTGCTTTGGGCTTAAGCCGATGGTGGAGGAGAATTTGCGCACCAGCTGCCGGCGGTTGATATTGGTTTGCCTGGAAAGCTCATCGACGGACAGCTGACCGTTGGCCGTCAGGATAGTGTCAACAGTAGATTTTACAATGTGGTCAATGGTTTGGGTATCGGCTAACTGCTTAAACAAAAAAGTTTCCGCCAGTTTTATCCGCTCTGTGGTGGTAGACGCCTGAAGGACTTCCCGCCCTAGTACCGCACCTTCCTCTCCGAACAGTTCTTCCAGCGGAACGGCCGTGTTTTCCATCTCTTTGATGGGCATCGTGGCAAAAGGTAAAAACCCATAAGGATGAAAACAAACGAAGAAAGTGCCGGTTGCTCCAACGGGTTCTACATCGAGCGGTTGCGTCAGCTGGCCGATGACAAAACACTTTGGAAGGGCAAAACTGTCACCGTTGTCTGTGTACCGCTTGTAAGGTGCGCCATAGTGAAAAATCATCTTCATCCTGCCGTCGGGAACGATGGTGTTTATCTGAGGGGTGTTTTCTTTGGGGCTCTCCAGTGTCCAGTAACACGCAACGAAGGATGCCAGGTCTTTGTGCGGTGCAAATATCCGGTGATTCATGGAAGATTTGTTTTGGACGAAAGCAATCCCTTCGCCAGTACATCCTCTCCCCATATCTCCATCAGATCCACTATCGGCAGCAACGACGCTCCCAGCTCCGTTAAAAAATACTCCACTTTCGGCGGCAACACCGGGTAAATGACTTTCCTGATAACGCCGTGCTCTTCCAGTTCTTTTAACTGCAAACTCAGCACCCGCTTGCTGGCGGCAGGATGATGCCGCGCCAGTTCGCTGGGACGGTGTATTCCCTTATGGATAGAATTAATTAAGCAGGGCTTCCATTTGCCCCCGATAATTTCAAGCGTTACCCCGATGCCGCAACTCAGGTCCTTCGGATTTTTCTTCTCGTACATAGGCACAAAAGTAGGGCATATCGCTTAATGCGGGCATAGGGGCAAAATTTTCACTATAGCAGAATTTTTACCCTTATTTTTCACCCCGGCGTGTCGCTATACCTTTGTCAGCATTAAATAGCAGGCATATGGAATTATCAAACAGAGACAAAGCAGCAGCGATACAGAACAGCATCGAAACCGAAACACTGGCGGAAATTGGTTTAATTGATCCGGTTTCTTACAAACAGCACAATCCTCATGTGGCTACGGGGTTGCAGGCCATCCTGGAACTGCATGGACAGATGCCGATGGACAAAGTATATACCAATGTGGTCCGCAAGTTCCAGGATGGCGACATCGGCTTTGTGCACGTAGATTATTTTTTGTTTGAGCCCACGGTGGCTTTCGATATCCATCGTTTTGAAGAGGGCAGGAGTGTGGAGCACTGGGACAATCTCCAGGCCAATCCCCTGCAGCGGAACAAGAGCGGGAGAACGATGACCGACGGCAAAACGAAAGCGACAGATCATCATAAAACGGTTGCCAACAAAGCGCTCGTCCGCCGTTTTGTGCAGGAGGTGCTGATAGAAGGGAATACGGAAAGGCGCTCGCTGTACTTTAAGGATGACGAGCTCATTCAGCATAACCCGCACATGGGAGACGGCGTCAGCGCGTTTTTTAGCGTGCTGGAGGAATGGAAGGCAGCAGGGAAACCACAAACCTACCATACCATCCATAAGGTGCTGGGAGAAGGCAATTTCGTCCTGGTGTTAAGCGAGGGGTACCTGCACGGCGTGCATTCGGCGTTCTACGATTTATACCGGGTCCATAACGACCGGATCATCGAACATTGGGACGTGATCGAAGAGATACCACCCGTTGAAAAACGGAAGAACGACAATGGAAAGTTTTAGTAACAGGGCGCAGAGGATGCGCCCTTTTTCGTGCCGGTTGGAAATTACACCACGGTAACCTTCGATAAATCCGCTACCCGTAACCCTTTCAGGGCCGCATAGGTTATTTTGTCCATGGTGGCGCCGTCAAAACAAACGGTCTGGAAATCGAGGTGTGACCTGTTGGTGAGGGAGAACGGCAGTTTGAAAGACACGTTCCTGAGCGTGGCGCCGCTGAAAGAGGCGTCTTTTAACGCAGACTTGTCGAACTTCACGCCGATGAAAGTTTGCCCGTCAAAGTGCATGCCCCGCATATCGCATTGATGGAAGTCGGTGCCGTTGAAAGTACAGCGCTCAAACCGTGTTTGCTGAAGGTCAACTTTGGTCAGCCGGGCATCGAGAAAGGTGACATCGGTGAATATGGCGCCATGTCCTGCTATATGCAGCCTGGTGCGGACAAGGATGGAGCGGTGGAAGCTGGCGTCTGTGAGGTCGGTGATGGAAAAACTGCAGTCGGTCAGGTTGGCGCCGTCAAAATTGGCTCCGCGGGCGTCGAGGACTTCAAAGGTGCTGCCTGTTAAATCTGCTCCTTCGAAATTAGCGCCCTGCAGGGAACCGGCCTTAAACTTTCCTTTGTGCAGCGTAGCGCCGGCAAAATTTTCCTGCTGCATGTCAACTGCCGTGAGACGCAGCGGTACCTGCCGTTCCTCTGAAGGCAGGATCTCTGCTGCCGGTTGTTTAACCGGTGAGGTGGCGGGTATTTCAGCCGTGCCGTTTTCAGAGAAATAATTCAGGTCAACCTCCAGCATTTCCGCCAGACGGTAGAAGGTGGTGATGTCCGGCATGGATTCGCCCCGTTCCCATTTACCGACAGCTTGCGGACTGATAAACAGCTGTTGCGCCAGTCCTGCCTGGGAGAGACCTTTGGCTTTACGTGCCCGGGTAATTTTGCTGCCGATGATCTTAGTATCCATATAGTATCCTTTTTTGCGACGCAGTAAAGATATCCTGCTTTCTCCCGGTAATCGAAAAAATGAAGGCAACTGTTGGTTGTAATGCAGCTACTTATTGTTGTTATGCTGTGTGTTGCGCTGTTTCGCTGCTGTAAACCGGGCCATCCTCTCTTGCTGTTCCTGTGCCAGTTGCGCCAGCTTTTCTTCTCCCAACGCTTCCGTCAGCATATCATCGATGGATTTGTTCCTGGCATTGGAAAACAACTCCTGGTGTTTGTTTTCCGTCTCTTTCAGGATGTTGACCACCACTTGTTTGTCCTTTGGGTCGATGTTATGATACATCAGGAGGTTGGGCTTGTAGAGCAGCGGGTACACCCTGGCCAGTATTTTTTCACCGGCTTTGGTGATGCTGACCAGTTTGGCCCGTTTATCGTCCGGATCTGTCCGTTCGGTGATATACCCTTGTTTCTTCAGTTTGTTAAGGATGTCGATACCGGTCGTTTGTTCGGTGAAGTTATATTGTATGACCTGTGTTTTCTTGACTTCTTTTAACTGGTAAATGGTATTCAGAAAATAGAACCACTCCAGTTCAAAGCCGGGCAGCTCCTGCAGGGCCATTTTGGCGTAGGCTGTCTGCATACTCGCCAGCCTGCCGATCAGTTTGGCGAATACCGTGTCCAGGTCCAGCGGCGCAAGGCCGCTGAAAAGCTGCTGATTACTCTCTGTCGCTAAAAAATGCATACAGAATTCCGTGGCAGACAAACCGGGGTTCTTCTGTGTATAGGCCTCCCAAGCGCTGATCAGTTTCGTAAGTTCTCCCATGATTTACATCGAATTCGATATAAAAGTAGGAAAAAAAGGACCGATAATTTGTTGAATTCGATTTTATAACTAATTTTACATCGAAATAGATATATTTTATATTGAAATAAATCTAAAACGATATAATTGCTTCTTTCTTAAAATCGAATAAAAAATGATTAAAATGGATAATATAACAACCGGTTATCTGATGCGGGCCGAACTCTGGTTATTCATTACCACCTTGCTATACTTTCTAATGAACGGAGCGCAGCTGTTTGAGACGCTGGTATTTGTGCCGAAATGGACGGAGGCCCCGCCAGCAAATTTCAACCTGTTGCTGGACGGTCAGGGCGCCAGCCTGAAAAATTTCTGGATCGTTTTTCACTCCATACATGAAGTGACTTTCCTGCTCGCCATTGTCTTCTGTTGGAAAATCGACTTTGCCAGGAACTGGCTGCTGATTTTATTCGCGGTCCACTTTGCGGTAAGGGTGTGGACGCTGGCCTTTTTTGCACCGAACATCATTCATTTCCAGAAGATAGCTGAAACGCCGGTTGTTGTAAACGATCTTGCGGCGAAAACATCCCTCTGGCAAACGCTCAACTATATCCGCGTGGCTATCTTTATCGCGGTTTCCATTGGATTGATTCCGTTATGTATCCGCATATGGAACCTACGTGCATAACATTTTGCAGATAACCTATGCCGGCTGACGATGCCAGTGCAGCAGAGATGTGGTCGCAAAAAAAAACAAACCCGCCCGGTTTTCTCCGGGCGGGTTTGTTTTTTAGAATCTTCTCTCAATAGCCTGGAAACTGCACCAGCTTTTTATTCCGGTCTATCTCACTCTGCGGAACAGGATAGAAATAAAACTTGGGCTGCCATGCGGCCCTGGTAAATGAAACCGTTCTTTGATGAAACTCGGGGTCCGATAGCGAGCTTCCTTTTTCGATGTTCATCCCGTGGAAAGCGCCGCCCTGGTGCTGGTCAGCTTTGTCGGCCACTTTCCAGCGACGCACGTCCCAGTAGCGATGACCTTCAAACATCAGTTCGATGCGGCGTTCGAGTTGTATCTGCGCCCGCATTTCCGCCTGGGACATGCCGGGCAGCAGGTCGGGCAGACCGCCTCTGTTGCGGATCTTGTTAAGATATCTGAGAATGTCGGCGTTGCCGGGTTCATATTCGTTGAGTGCTTCTGCATAGTTGAGATAGATCTCGCCAAGGCGGATCATCATGGCCGGGCGGGTGAAATTGCGCCCTGTCCGGAAATCGGTGTTAGGGTGAATGTTCTTCCGGGCAGTGTAACCGGTGGAGGGCCAGTCGCGCGGCGCGCCGTTTTTACCGGAATTGCCGGTAAAGAAAAATTCCACTCTCGTTTGTCCGGATTCAGGAACGACGGGCACTGTTGCGCCATTAAAGGTCACATCTACATAAAAACGCGGTTCACGGCCGGTGTACATATTGTAGGTACCGCTCACATAGTAGGGAGTGGCGGTATTGGTAAAACCGTTCTCTGTGTAACCGCTGCCGGCATCACCGGTGGCTTTGCCGTTGGCCATCCGGAAAATATCCACCTGCTCCTGTGTGACGGCGATGCCGTTCCAGCCCTGACCGTTGGCGCAGCGCGGAGCGCAGTGGCGCTCCCAGTTGCCGACGTGACTGGAAGACGTGCGTATCCAGATAGCTTCTTTCTGCCAGCCGTCGAAAAAGAGATTGCGGCAGGAGAGATAGGCGGCACGGAAAGGATCGGGGTCTGACACGGTATAGAGTTCCCAGCGGTTGAGATCAATGACAGCTTTAGCGGCATCGGCGGCTCTTTTCCATTTCTCTTTATCATACGCCTGGTTAAACAATACGGTGCCATCAGGATTGGTGAAAGAAGCCAGGTCTTTATTCCCGTTGAACAACGGGCTGGCATGATACAGCAGTATCTGCGATTTGACAGCCAGGATGATCGGCTGGGTAATACGTCCCGTTTGAGTAACATCTGGCTGCGTAGGATCTACCGGGTTTACATGCTGTACCGGCACATCAGGGAATGCTTTGTCCATTTCCGAGATCACGTAAGACACGCAGGCATCCCACGGACTGCGGGGTATCTGAAAATCATCTTCCGGGAGACTGGGCGTTTCGCCCATCAGCACCACGGGGCCATACTGCCGCATCAGCAGCCAGTAGTAATAGGCCCGCAGGAAACGGGCTTCGGCTTTGTATTGTTTCAGGAGCCGTTCGCCATCAGGAAGCGCTTTGATCTCCTGGTTCTCGTCCGCATGCTGCAGGAAGATGGCAGCCTGCCGGATGGTCTGATAGTAGCTGTTCCAGTACGAAGGACTGGCATTGTCGGGAGCGATGGCGCCGGAGTTGATGCCGGGCTGGGACCAGGCGTAGTCGGCTTCGTCGCATTGCCCGGTCCATGGGGTAGTGTAAGGCTGCGCCCACATATCGGGCATGGGATTGTACAGCCGCGCCAGCCATTGCTCGGTCATGGAACGGTTGGTGAATACATCTTTCAGCGTGGTAATATTGTCCGGCACCGTGTCGAGGTACCCTTTCTTACAACCTGCGGCACACAGCAACAGCAGGAAGAACAGCAGTATGTTTTTGTATGAATAGGTCATGATGTTAGGTTTTATTTGAAACTGGCACGGATACCGAAGTTGTAAGTAGTGGTGTTGGGATAGGCGGTGCCTCTGCCGTCGCCCAGCTCGGGGTCCCATATTTTCCAGGGTGAGATGGTAAAGAGGTTGGTGCCGTTCACATAGGCCCGCAGCGTCTTCAGGCCGTATTTCTGCAGCCTCCGCATACCGAAGGTATAACCCAGCTCCGCGCTTTTGAGACGGATATAATCCGCCCGTTTGAGCCACCAGGTGCTCGCGTAATAATTGGTAGTGATGTCCTGTCGGGTTGACATACGTGGATAGAAAGGCTTGCTGTTGGGATTGTCCGGCGTCCAGCGGTCGGTGGCCGCCGTATAGAGGTTACCGATAGTAGGACCTTCGTAGAACGGGTTGGTGCCATGCCCGCCGCTGTACATGAAGTCTGCCATGGCTACGCCCTGGAAGAAAAGGCTCAGGTCAAACCCTTTGGCGCCAACGCTGAAGTTGAGGCCGTATACAATGCGGGGTACCGAGCCATAACCGATAGCCTGCTGATCGTAACTGTTGATGATGCCGTCGCCGTTAAGGTCCTGGTATTTGATGTCGCCCGGCCGCACATCGCCGGACTGTTTGGGAGATTTGGCAATGTCTGCGGAATCGGAGAAAAGGCCGAGCGCTACATAACCGAAACGCTGATCGATGGTATGACCGGTGCGGTTCAGCCACGGGTACTGCCACGGCGGAAGGCCGTCATACACGTTTTTGTTGATGTTGAAGTTAAAATTGCCTCTGAAAGCCGCCCAGTAATTTTTGGAAAACGTTTTATTATATTCTACCGTTACGTCGATACCCTTGTTTTCCGTGATTCCGATGTTGCGGTAAGGAATGTTGTCTGTCGTATAGCCGGAAGAGTAAGGTATGTCGTACTGGCGCAGCAGGATACCTGTCCTCCTTTCTTTAAACAGCTCCACGATCACAGATAGTTCATCTTTAAATGCTTTTATTTCGATACCCAGGTTTTGACGCTTGCCGGTTTCCCAGCTTACTTCTGAACCGATCTGGTCTTCTTCCATGCCCCAGAAAGAGGTGGTATTACCTGGCACGCCGAACGTGTAACCGAGGTCGTCTTTGTTTTTTATCCTTGTCAGGAAGAGGAAACGGGAGCCGGTGTTGCTGTTGCCGGACAAACCGTAGGTGTACCGCACTTTGAAATAAGAGAGCACGTTGCTCAGCGGTTCAAAAAAATGTTCGTTGGAGATGACCCATCCTGCGCCAAAGGAAGGAAACAGGCCATACCGTTTTTTAGGGGTGAAGTTCTCTGAACCGTTGTACCCGAAATTGGCTTCCGCAAAATAGCGGCTCTTGTAGCCGTAAGTCGCCCTGCCGCTCAGGCCCCTTACACGGAAAGGGATAGAGCTGATGAGGTCACCGGCGTCGCCGTCGATGTAGTCGGACTGGTTATACAGTAACAGCGCGGATACGTCGTGGTCCCCGAATTTACGGGCATAGTTCAGCGCTGTTTCGGTATAGAAACGGCGGTCGCCGCCTCTGGACACTTCAAAGCCCAGTACATTGGACCCGGGATCTACCACGCGCGTCAGCAGGTTGCCGGCGGAATCACGCCCGGTGGCGTAATAGGTTTGTACTTCCCTTTTCCTGTTTAGGTTATTCCAGCTGTAGGAATCAAAGGCGAACATGCTGGTGGCCGAGAGCCCTTTCAGGATAAAATCCAGTTGCTGCCGCACGCGGATATTGGAACGGATGTTATTGCGGTATTCGGTGGCATAGCCGGACTGTGTCAGGTTACGGTACGGACTGGGGTAACTGCCGCCGGGTATTTTAGGCCATTGCCCGTTGGAATACTGCGGTGGTATCAGGTGCGGCGGTACCTGTGTGGCCAGGTCAAACAACGCGCCGGTACCGATACCGGGATAGTTGCTGTTGATGATATAGCCATTGACACCCAGTTCCAGCTTGGTGGTCCTGGTGATATTGGCGTCTACATTGGTGGTGAAGTTGTAGCGGTCGAGCTTTATTTCAGAGTTGTACGATTGCAGGTTGTCTCTTTTCAGCATGCCTACTTCTGAATAGTATCCCGCTGAAATATAGTACGTCGCGAATTCAGAGCCGCCGCGTACGTTCAGGTTGGCCCTTCTGTTCTGGCCATACTGGTTGAAGAGTGTTTTAAACCAGTCCACGTTCGGGTACAGGTCCGGATCTTCGCCGCTGATATGTTGCTGTATTCTTTCTTCCGAATAGAGCGGCGTCCTGCCGCGCATTTCGAGCCCTTCGTTGTAAAGACGCATGAACGTAGGCGCATCTACGAATTTGGGCAGTTGGGTGAATTTGGTGATGGCCTGGTTGAGTTCTATATTGATCTGCGGTTTGCCTGGTTTGCCGGTCTTGGTATTGACGAGGATCACGCCGTTGGCGCCACGGGTGCCATATACCGCGGTAGCGGATGCATCTTTTAACACGGTGAAGCTCTCCACGTCTTCAGGGTCGAGGTCATTGATGCTGCGGTCCGGCACGCCGTCTACGATGATGAGCGGTCCGCGGGGGCTGGAGCCGAAAGTAGAGATGCCCCTGATCCAGATGTCAGAGCCGTCATAGCCGGGTTCCCCGCTGCGCTGAACGGCCACTATGCCCGCCAGCCGGCCGCCCAGCGCATTCGTGAGGCTCCTCACCGGGAGCTTCAGTTCCTCCGGTTTGATGGTGGACTGTGCGCCCACCAGGCTGATTTTTTTCTGTGCACCGAAGCCTACTACAACTACTTCATTGAGACCTCCCTGCTTTGCCAGCATTTCGATGTTGATGTCTAGGCGGTTACGGACGCTGATCTGCTGCGTTTGATAGCCGATGTAGGAAAATTCGAGGGTGTCGGTCGGCTCTGCGTCCAGCTCGTAAAAACCTTTGTCATTCGTGGTGGTGCCAATGGGCGTTTTGATGACTTTAACGGTCACGCCTACCAGTGGCGCGCCGAGTTTGTCTTTTACCGTGCCGGAAACGTGGATTTTGGCGGCGGGTTTCGTGACGGGGGCCGGACGCGGCTCGGCCGGCGTGATGATATATTGTGAGGGGCCGGTCATGTTAAGGGTGAGGCCATAGGACTGTAGTATTTTCTGCAGCGAAGCGATAGCGGCAGACGCCCCGCTGTTCAGCAGGTTGTCGGGCACAAAAATGTTCTTCGCATATTTTTCATTCATCGCTATCCGCAGCTGGTATTTGTTATAAACTTTTTCCAGCGCGCTGGTGAGGGAGAGTACCTGCCGGGCAGGACTGGTATCGGCATTGCCGGACTTACGGTATTGGTATTGTGGTAACGGTGACGACTGTATGCCGGCCACTGCGTCCTGCGCCTGTGTGGCAGATGTGGTGACGCCCAGCAACAGGCACAGGCCGGCCATTCCCTTCAGGCAAAGCCGTAGAGATCCAAATTTCATAACGGATAAAATTTTGGTTAAAGACTACATAAAGCGATATGTGGAGGAGTTATCTGTCACGGGACGGTGCTGCCCGGAGAGAAAATCCTTCCGTTGTAAAAACAAAGTCACTGTTCCCGCAGGCTACGCTGCGGCGATCGGGATTTCCGGATAATTTTTTTTCTGGTTAAAAAATGATGTTGTTTAATCTGGTCTTTGTTCTGAAAAATCTGGGACGTGCTTATTTTGGTTGAATAATAATCCGGTTACCTTCTTTCCTGACATCGGCTTCCAGCATACCTGAGAGCGATTGGCACAGGCTCTGTGCATCTGTTATCAGCATACGGCCGCTGATGCTGGTGGTCCGGAATTTCTGCGGTTGCAATATGGTGACTTCATACCCGTAGTTGGCCTCCAGCAGCTCTTTCAGCTCCGCTACGGAAGTATTCTCAAATTTGTAATCGCCATCCTTCCAGGCGGCGAACAGCTGCGCGTTGACACTGTCCATCCGGAGGGTATTGCTGACTACCGTTGCTCTCTGTCCGGGCCGCACCAGCATGTCCTGCTCATGCGCGGTGGCTTTTACCATCCCGGTATTTACTATTACGTTGGTGTTGTGTTGATCATCGTTCACTGTAAATGATGTACCTAATACCGTCACGGTGATACCAGGTGTATGTATCCTGAACGGCGTCGCCGTGTTTTTTACTACTTCGAAATAGCCGCAGCCTTCCAGCCATAATTCGCGCAGCCCGTCCTTTACATTGCGATAGCGTAACCGTCCTCCCGGTTTGATCCATACGCGCGTGCTGTCCGGCAATACCATATGCTGCACCGTTGCCTTCTCCGGTACGAGCGTCAGCAGAGGCTCCTCGCGGGGTGACTGCAGCAGCATATAGGTGGCTATACCTCCGCCGATGACCAGCACCAGCACGGCTGCGGCGTATTTCAGCCAGTGGAGCCGCCGTACCGGAACAGGCTCCGCTGCAGCAGGCTGCAGCTGCCCGGCTATCTGCAACCATCGCCCGTCGGTTTCTTCCCGGGTGACCGCCGATACGCGCTGCTGGTCCAGGATGTCCTTCACCCGGAAGTACAAATCCCGGTTGCCGGGGGCGGCATCCAGCCAGGCTGCTACCTCAGCGGTTTCGGCAGGACTGGCCTGACCGTCAATAAACTTAATTAATAGCGTATAATCCAACGGGTTAGTATTATTAAGTGCCATTTCATATTATTTAGACGAGAAAGGGATAGGAACTACGTATCGATTTTGGAAAAAAATTTTTCTGCGCGCTCCCCGGTTCCCGGGGTCCACGCCCTGGGAACCGGGGAATGAAAATATAATATATATCCGCGTTAAAAAAGCATCATCGCAGCGAGGAAAATGCTGGTTTTGCGTATGAGCCCGCGCAGTTGTTTGATCGCTTTGTAAAGTTGTGTTTCCACGGTACGCGTGGAGATGCCCATAGTAGCTGATATTTCACCGGTTTTAAGGCCCTGCTGGTAACGCAGTTTGACGACCTCCCGGCACTTGGGGGCAGCGCTTCTATGGCCTGCCATACGCTGGCAGCCAGGTTGTCTTGTTGGATCAGGCTTTGCCGGGGGCCGTCGGGACTGAAATAGTCCAGCTCCGCTTCACTAAGTCCCGGAAGGGTGGTGCTGACATAGCGCTGGTGAACAGCTTCGCGCCGGATATAATCAAGGCAACCGTTGTGCA
Organism: Chitinophaga oryzae; assembly: GCF_012516375.2. Taxonomy (NCBI): domain Bacteria; kingdom Pseudomonadati; phylum Bacteroidota; class Chitinophagia; order Chitinophagales; family Chitinophagaceae; genus Chitinophaga; species Chitinophaga oryzae. Next base: position 5,347,153 of record NZ_CP051204.2, on the reverse strand, counting down.
CGCTGCGGAAAAGATAAGCTTTGATACTGGTGTCGATGTTCAGGGAAGGACCTTTTTTATACAGTTGAATGAAAACGTCCTGGATGATGTCTTCCGCCGTCTCCCGCGTCACATATTTGCAGGCATAAGCGCGCAACAGGGCGTAACACGCTTTAAAGATAGGTTCAAGCGCTGCTGCATCCTGCGGTGCCGGCGTGCCGGTCTGGCGTGTTTCATCTACAGGTTTCCCATAACTCATTAAAGGTAATTTGAACAATTATCCAAGATAATGACAATAATAATAAAAACAAACAGGGGAATCCACGGGCCCCGTCCAGATCAACACGCTACAAAGTCTGTTTAACCCCGGTAGACAACTGCCGGTAGTTGGTAGTTTTGGTACATAAAATATCACCCTAAAAAACAAACAAACAATGACACAGATAGCAGACAAAGTGCTGACAACGGAACAGGTAGTAGCACGTTTTAAAGAACTGGCCTCCCAGGAAAAGTGGTTTGAGATCCAGGATGAATTATTCGCAGAAGAGGTGCGGAGCATCGAACCGGAGAGATCTGTTTACATGCAGGATGCCACCGGGAAAGCGGCTGTGCGGAAAAAAGCAGAGGACTTCGTCAGCCGGATTGAAGCAGTGCACCGCGTATACACCAGTACTCCGATCGTAACGGGCAATCATATAGCGGTGGCGAGGGAGACGGATATAACCGTGAAACCGCATGGCAGGGTCCAGCTGAACGAGATCATGCTGTATGAAGTGAAGGACGGCCAGATCATTCTCGAACAGTTTTTTTATTAGTAGTTGATCTCAGGGGCGGACAAAAGATATCAGGATTGTCCGCCCCTTTTTACATACCCTGTTGGCGATACGCCAAATTGTTTGAAAAAAACACGATTAAAATGATTCGGGGAACTAAATCCCATAATATAGGAAACTTCGGACACCCGGTACTTTCCTTCGGCAAGTAATTCCGCCGCCTTCTTCAGCCTGGTTTGATTGATCAGCTCGTGGATAGTCAGATCAGACACTGCTTTGATCTTCCGGTATAATGTAGGCCTGCTCATATTAAGCGCATCTGCAAGGAACCCGCCATCCAGTTGAGGATTGTCGAGGTGCTGCAAAATAACCTCTTTCAGCTGCTCCAGGAACAGCTCGTCCGCCTTGTTCCCGGCTACGGTGGCAATATGCAGCAGCGGAGCGCTGGCGAAATAGTCGCGGACGATATTGCGGTTGGTGATCAGGTTAGCAACCTGCACTTTCAGATGCCGTGGAGAAAAAGGTTTGTCGATATATGCATCTGCACCGGTTTCCAGCCCTTCAATCCTCGACATCAGGGTGTTTTTTGCGGTAAGCAGTACCACCGGGATATGGCGGTATTCCGGGGTCGACTTAATGATTTTACAGAGTTCAAAACCATCTGTTTCCGGCATCATCACATCGCTGATCACCAGCTGTATAGAGGTGGCAGCCAATACTTCGAGCGCCTGTTGCGCGCTCATCGCCTGGATGATCTGATAATCCCCTCCCAGGATGTCATCCACGAACTCCAGGATTTCCTTGTTGTCATCTACTATCAGCAGTGTTGGTTGCATGGCATCAGGTGCTTTTTTTTTGTACAGCATTCAGCTTGAATTCTATTTGCTGATGTACCGGAAGAGAAAGAACAAAAAGATTCATCCCGTCACCGGCCTGTTGCAGTTCCAGTGTTCCATTATGCAGCCGGGTAAGTACACGGGCCAGCGATAAACCTATGCCCGATCCCGGCTGATGGGTGGTGTCTGCACGGAAGAAAGGCTCGAAGATTTTTTCCCGGAATGCCCATGGAATCAATGGACCATCGTTACTGATGGCTATGCGGAAAACATCCTCAGATGGAGATGCTACGTGTATCACCACTTTCTCCGCTGCATATTTTACGGCATTGCCGATCAGGTTACTGAGTATCTTTTGAAATGCTTCCGTATCAATGAAAGCATGGAAGCTCTTTTCCGGCAATTGAAGCGTAAATGATAACTTCTTCTGTTGGGCGGCATGCATAAACGCCTCGTAGTTGGCCTGTACCAACCTGGGCACATTCACCTGCACAAAACTGAGCGAAAAATCCTGGTTTTCTGTTTTGCGGAAATCCAGTAACTGGTCCGTCAGCGCTACCAGCCGTTCCGTATTTCGTTCTATGCTTTTCAAACGCTTTCTGAGCTTCGGTTGGTCACCGGCGTCATCGATCACCATTTCGAGCGGTCCTTTAATTAACGTTAAAGGTGTCCGGATTTCATGAGCCACATTTGTAAAGAATTCGATTTTTGCTTTGTAAATCTCCTTTTCTTTCTCCTGTTCGAAAAGCGCTAACTTTCGCCGATGCTTTTCTTTCTGACGCCGGTGATAAGCGGTGACCCCCAGGTAAATTAATGATAACACCAACAACAGATAAACCCCGTAAGCAGTGCGGCTGAGCCACCAGGGAGGAGAAATTAAGATCAGTAATCTCCTTTCCTCGTTTAACCAGTCACCCTCGCTATTGACCGTCCGCACCCTGAAGGTATAGTCTCCCGGGGGGAGATTGGTGTAATAAACTTTACGGTTGCCCGGCAGATATGTCCAGCTTTTGTCTGCTCCGTCGAGCTGGTAGGCATAGGGCGTCATGTCAGACGCGACGTAGGTGAGCGCGGCAAAGCTGATGGCAAAAGAGGACTGGTCGTATTTGAGCCTGATGGTGTCCGTGAACGAAATGTTTTGACGCAGCGCGCTGCTGCCGGCCGGGAGGTCCTGGTTGTGGACCTGGAAGTTCGTGAAGTATACGGCCGGATTGATTTTGTCCGTTGCCGCAAAATCCGGGTTAAAACTAATCAGCCCTCTTACACTGCCAAAATACAAGGTGCCGGAAGCATCCCGGTATCCTGAACTGTAATTGAACTGGTCCGTGAGCAGGCCATGGGCCTGCGTGTATATCTTCCAGTTATCCCTGGCAGGATTGTAACGCGCCAGTCCCTTGGAGGTGCTGATCCAGAGCTGCTTGTTTTTATCTTCCAATACTTTATATACCATATCGCCCGGCAAACCGGAACCTGTATTGAACCGGGTGAAATGACGCCGGGTTTTGTCCAGCCTGCACACGCCACCACCTTCTGTCGATACCCACAGCTGCTGTTCACTGTCCTCCGAAATGCCGGATACGCTGTTGCTGCTCAGGCTTTGGTTGTTGCGGGCATCGTAGCTGAAATTTCCCGATACGCCTGTCCGGGGGTTATGAAAATACAGGCCGTGGCCGATCGTGCCCGCCCAGATGACGCCCATCCCGTCTTCATACAGGCTGAATACATATATGCTTTCAGGGAACCCCTTTACCAGGGTAAAACGGTCGGTAGGACGGTGATATCGATAAATGCCATGACTTGTGCCAAATAACATGTCCCCGTGCTGTGTTCTGCAGGCGGAGATAATAAAATTGGACTTCAGCCCGTTGACTGCTGGGGCTGCATTGTAGTGCCGTAGCCGTTTGCCGGTATGACGGTCCAACACATCGAGCCCCTGCTGGAAGGTGCCCACCCATAGCTCATGGCCATCAATCAGCAGGGCATGTATGTTGGTAGAGGAAACCGTTTCAGGAGAAGTAAAACGGGTTACTTCTCCTGTATGCATATCCAGTCTGTTCAGTCCTGCATCCTCTGTACCTATCCACAGATGGCCTTCTCCATCGGCACATAATTCCCTGACCGCGTTCCCGCTCAGGCCCGACGAACCACTGCTGCGGAAATATTTTTTGAAATAACTGTGGCGGCTGTGGTAGTAGTTGAGACCGCCGAAATATGTACCGCACCAGATACCGCCTTCCCTGTCCTTGTAAAGCGTGTAGGCAGCGTTGTCTGAAATAGCATAAGGGTTGGCATCCTGTTGCCGCATATTCACCGTATGGCCGGTTTTTGTATTGATGCTGTACAGGCCGGACTCTGAAGCGATCCAGTATTCATCTTTTGAGAAGGCCAGGATGTCGCGCACGTACACTGGCTTTTTCTGTACCGGAAGGCCCAGCAACGGACGGTAGGTATGGCGTTCAGGATCGTATGCTGTCAGCCCCCGGATGGAGCCGATAAGCAGCTGTCCGGAGGCAGTGCTGAAAATCCGGTTTATTTCGTTGGGTCTTTGCTCATGGGGCGGGAGTACGCTGTTCATGCAATGAAACGTATCCTTCCCCGCGTCATAGCGGAACAGGTACCCATCGAGCGAACAGGCCCATAATGTTTGAGTTTCTGTTAAACAGATAGCTGCTATTTTCAGGGAGTCCATCCCGTAATGACGCAGTTGACCGCTCCCTTCATCATAACAATACAATTGTAAGTCTGAGGTGAACCATATCTTTCCTTTACCGTCTGATTTAATATCAAGGATCTCTCTGCCTTTGGTGCCGTCAAGCAAAGAAAAGTTTTCTGTGCGTGGATCAAATTCATAGAGCCCTTTCCGGGTACCTGTCCATAATGTCCGGTGAATTCCTTCAACGATGCAATAAACGAACTCTTTTATATCCTGCTGGCCCTGCTGTTTCATATCGAACGCCCTGAAAGTAACGCCATCGAAGCGGTTGAGGCCTTCCTTGGTGCCAAACCACATAAAGCCCCGGGAATCCTGGAAAACGGAAAATACAGTATTGTTGGCCAGTCCATCCTCTACCTGGTAGTGACGGAAATATACAGGTTGCCCGTTGGCAATGCTGGCATACCAGGGCAGTAATAAGTATAAAATAAAATGATATCTCACCCGCGCTGTAAATGATCTTTCCAAAAATAGAGAAAATAGCTGCAAAAAGCCAGTCGCGGAAAGGAGTGATACAAATTGAGAGATTTTTGATACACAGTGTTAAGTCCGTCACTTTTTTATCAGCTTATTTTGCATCACCTGACGCAGATCTGTTCAGTACCTATCAGACAACCAAAAATCGCGCAAGATATCAATATCGCCTGTTTCACGTACCTGTCGTGGATATGCTTCCTGATTGTCCTGCTCAACTTTTCAATTAAATACTAAATCGCTGACCGTTATGAAAGAAAGTTTATCTATCCCTCCCGGCTGGGTTAAAATGAACACTGCCACCGCCTTGTTCCGGCTCGTTGTTGTAGCAGCCTTGTGCCTGGAAACTACAGGTGCATCCGCAGAAGCAGGAAATCGCCCCATTGATTTTATTCCCGGGAATGCATACCAACAGATAAAAATTTCAGGTATTGTAACGGATGAATCCGGCGTACCGCTGCCGGGCGTGGCCATACGTGTAAAAGGGGGCACTACGGGAAGTGTTACCGATGCCGCCGGGAAATACAATATCAGTATCCCTGATAATGCGGCAACCCTCGTTTTCAGTTTCATCGGCTATACCACCCAGGAAGTGGCGGCTGGCAACAGAACTATCCTCAATATACGCCTGGTAGCGGTGGAAACCTCGCTGAACGCAGTGGTGGTAGTGGGCTACGGCACCCAGAAAAGGGAACGCGTCACCACTGCCGTAGCCAGTGTGAAGTCGGAAAACTTCGTGAAAGGGGCTGTACAGGACGCAGCACAGCTGGTACGCGGAAAAGTGGCCGGGCTGAATGTGGTCACGCCGGACGCCAATCCTACCGGCACGGCACAGATCAACCTTCGCGGTATTACCACCCTTACCTCCGGCACATCGCCACTGGTGCTGATAGATGGCGTACCCGGTACGCTCACCACCGTGGCGCCGGAAGATATCGAGTCTGTTGATGTGTTGAAAGATGGTTCCGCAGCAGCTATTTACGGCACCAGGGGTACCAACGGCGTTATCCTTATCACCACCAGGAAAGTACACGGGGAAACCCCTGCCGCGGTGGACGTAAACAGCTATGTCACCACCCAGAAGATCACCAAACGGCTCAATTTCATGAATGCAGATGAATACCGTCAACTGGTAGCGCAAGGTAAACCGGGCGCATTCGACTATGGTGCCAGCACTGACTGGCTGAACGAAATTACCCGCCGTCCCGTTTCTCAGGTGTATAACGTCAGCCTCCGCGGCGGATCACAAAATACCAGTTACGTCGCCAACCTGAACTATCGTAATATGGAAGGACTGGTCCTGCGTTCAGATAACAGGATGCTGTATCCGCGAATAGAGGTTACCCATCGGATGTTTGGCGGGAAACTACGGCTCAATGCCAACCTCAGTGGCTATCAGCAGACGTTTTTTGCCGGCGCGGATGGCGATAGCTATCGCGGTGATGTGTACCGCAACGGTCTGACTTATAATCCCACCGATCCGGTAAAAGACAAAGACGGCAAATGGACGGAACATACCGATAAAACAGCTTATGCGAACCCTGTATCCCTGCTGATGGAAACGGATGGCAAAAATCAGAACAGCAACCTGAGGACGCTGGGCACCGTTACGTATACACCGCTGAAGGGGCTTGATATTATGCTGCTGGGGTCGCGTGATCTCTATAACAGTGTGCGCGGTTACTACGAAACCAAACGCAATTATTCTACCCTCCGCGACGGAAGGAACGGTTATGCTTCAAGAGGCACCACCCGTACGGAAGAAAACCTGTTGGAGCTGACGGCCAACTTTCAGAAACAGATCAGGGAACACGACTTTACCTTACTGGGCGGTTATAGCTGGCGGGAAACCAATTACCAGGACTATTGGATGCAGAACTGGGATTTCCCCACAGATAATTTCTCTTACAATAATATAGGCGCCGGCCTTGCCTTATCACGGGGGGAAGCACCCGAAAAATCCTACCAGAGCCGTAATAAACTGATTGGCTATTTCTTCCGGCTGAACTACAGTTTCCAGAATAAGTATCTGCTGATGGCCAGCATCCGCAGGGAAGGCTCTTCGAAATTTGGCCGTAATAACAAGTATGGCAATTTTCCTGCGATCTCCGCAGGGTGGAATATGAAGAATGAAAACTTCCTGAAAGCGTCAAAGATCGTCAGCGCGTTGAAACTGCGCGGTGGTTTCGGGATCACAGGGACCGAACCCAATGATCCCTACATGTCGCTGAACCGGCTTAACTTCGACACCTATACGTTGATCAACGGACAATGGGTGCAGGTGATCAATCTGGCGACCAATGCCAATCCCGATCTGCGTTGGGAGAAAAAGGAAGAGACCAACATCGGGGTGGATTACGGATTTTGGGACAACCGTATCACAGGTTCACTGGACCTGTACCGGCGGGTTACCCGTGATTTGCTGATGGACTATTCCGTGCCAACCCCGCCGTACCTGTACAATACTATCCGTGCCAATGCTGCCTCCATGGAGAATAAAGGCATCGAATTTCAGGTGAACTTTGCCGCCATCGACCGCAAAGCGCTGAAATGGAATACGTCCCTGAACTATTCCACCAACCGGAACAAATTGCTTTCCCTGTCGGATAAAAACTTTCAGCTGGCAGCCGGTTATTTCGATGCAGGCACCACAGAAGAGCCCATCCAGCAGTCAATTGCACGTATCCAGATAGGACAGCCTATTGGAAATTTCTGGGGTTTTAAATCTGTTGATATCGACCCGAATGGTTATTGGATCATTGAAGGTAGAGATGGTAAACCCAAGCCTATCGCCAATCAACAGGCGGATGATAAACAGATTCTTGGCAACGGGTTGCCCAAACATTATCTGAACTTTAATAATAGCATCAGCTACAAAAACTTTGACCTGAACATTACCATGCGTGGCGCCTTCGGATTCCAGATCCTCAATACGCCCCGTATGTTCTATGCGGCGCCGGTAATGCTTACACGCGGCAACCTGCTCAGGTCCGCGTATGATAATGTTTACGGAAAACGCCCGCTGGCAGACGACCAGTCACTCAATTACGTGAGCTACTATATCGAGCAGGGGGATTACTGGAAAATAGACAATATCACCATAGGGTATAATATTCCGTTAAAGCGTACCGCCATCAAAGCACTCAGGGTATATGCCTCAGGCTCCAATCTTGCCACGTTTACAAAATATTCAGGCGTGGACCCGGAGATAGGCGTTACCGGTCTTACGCCGGGACTGGATGACAGAAACCGTTATCCCGCCACTACTACGTTCACACTGGGCGCCTCTTTCACCTTATAAATGATATGACAATGAAATCAATCAAACAATATTTACTGGCGCTTGCCATTGTTCCGGGAATATTGAGCGCCTGCAATAGTGATCTGGACGAAATTGTGTATTCTGACGTAACTGAACAAAGCTATACTTATGAAAGTGCTACCGCAGCTATGGGCATCGTGTATGCGAATATGCGCACCCTGTTTGGCCATACCAATTTTTACATGATCCAGGAAACGACTTCCGATGAACTGGTGATGCCGGCAAACCCTTCCGGGTGGGACGATGGAGGTATCTACAAAAGAATGCACCTGCACACCTGGAATTCAGAAAATCCGCAATTGCTTAATATGTGGAATGCGTTGTACCGTGGCGTCACTAATTCCAACAGGATAATAGAGCAGCTGCAGTCCGGTAAAGTGCCTACGCCTGCCGGTATTTCACAAGCATCTCTTGTCGCTGAGATGCGGGCTGCCAGGGCTTTTTTCTATTGGCTGATCTGTGATAATTTCGGCGACGCGCCGCTTGTGACGACTACCGCTACCGTGCTGCCCGATAAGGCAAGCCGCCGGCAGCTCTATGATTTTATCGTATCTGAATTAACGGCAGCGATGCCTTCCCTGAGCGAAGAAACGGGTACCCGGCTATACGGCCGTTTTAATAAATGGGCGGCAAAAGCCCTGCTGGCCAATATTTATCTCAACGCACAGGTATATACGGGAACAGCAAAATGGCAGGACTGCCTCCGGGAATGCAACGATATCATCAGCGCCAATAAATACTCACTGGAGGCGGCTTACCGTAATGTGTTTGTTACACAGAATGATCACTCGCCGGAGATCGTATTTGCTATTCCCTTTGATGAAAATCGTGGTGGCGGCTTCTTTGTGGATATGTTCTCCTGGCACGCGGCCTTGCGCGATAAACGTGCTATGCAGGTAACGCCCTGGGGATCAGGCAGCGCAATGGGCGTATCCCAGTTCATCGATACCTATGATCCGGCTGATAAACGCCTGGCGGATACCTGGCTGATGGGCCCGCAGTTTGCCTTAGATGGCGTAACGCCCCTGAAGGGCTCGTATGACAGGGCCGGGCAGAATCTTATATTTACGAAAGACCTGCCCGATGGATTGTTCACCGGCGAATCTGAAGGCTACCGGCAGAATAAATTTGAGATTAAGACAGGGGCCCGTTTTGATCTGGGCAATGACTTTCCCTTCTTTCGTTATGCACAGGTGCTGATGATGAAAGCAGAATGCCTTATGCGTACCGGTGATGCAGCAGGTGCCGCACAAATCGTGTCCGAGGTGCGCAGACGCAATTTCACCGATCCGGCAAAAGCGGTGGTTACCGCGGCGGCACTGACCGGCAATACCCGCTATCGCTACGGCTATGTGGAGAAGTATGTAGTCACAGACCGCGGAAATACGGATGTTGTGCCGTATGGCGGTTTTATGGACGAACTGGGTTGGGAGTTTGCATGGGAAGCACAACGCCGCAGGGATAATATCCGCTTCGGCGTATTCACTCAAAAAAGCTGGCTTTCGCATAAACCGCAGGGGAGCGGCAGAACCGTCTTTATGATCCCGCAGGCTGCCGTCAATTCCAATCCTAAATTACAGTAAGTAAGTGTGTATACTAAAATTCAGCATATGAGGTTATTATTGATGCTGGCTGTTGCTTGTGCAGGATCTATGTTGCAGGCCACAGCGCAGCAAAAACAGACAGGGACCGGCACAGCTGCTGTCAGACAAACATCTTTGCGACAGAACCCATACCGGGAACTGCCGCTGGGAGCGATCAGGGCTGACGGCTGGCTGAAGGAAATGTTACTGCGCCAGAAAAGTGGCGCCACAGGCCAACTGGACCAGCTGTATCCCGAGGTGATGGGCCGGCGCAATGGCTGGCTGGGGGGCGATGGTGATCAATGGGAGCGGGGCCCTTACTGGATCGATGGCTTGCTGCCGCTAGCCTATATCCTGGATGATAAGGAATTGATCGCCAAAACAAAACCATGGATAGAATGGGCTATCAAAAGCCAGCAACCGGACGGTTACTTCGGCCCATCGAAAGATTATGGCCCCGAGTCGGGGATACAGCGGGATAATAGCCACGACTGGTGGCCAAAAATGGTGATGCTAAAAGTGCTGAAGCAATACTACTCAGCCACCGGTGATCAGCGGGTGATCGATCTCATGACACGCTACTGCCGGTATCAGCTGAAAGAGCTGCCTGCCAAACCGCTGGATAACTGGACATTCTGGGCAAAATACCGTGGCGGCGATAACCTCATGATAGTATACTGGTTATATAATATCACGCATGATGCTTTTTTACTGGAACTGGGAGATCTTATTCACCGGCAGACGTTCGATTATACTACGGCATTCCTGGAAAGGAAGTTGCTGTCCACCCAGGGGAGCATTCATTGTGTCAACCTCGCTCAGGGGATCAAGGAGCCGGTTATTTATTACCAGCATCATCCGGAACCCAGGTACCTCGATGCCGTGAAAACCGGTTTCGCCGATATCCGTCAGTTTAACGGCATGGCCCATGGCTTATACGGTGGCGATGAAACCCTTCATGGCAACAATCCCACACAGGGGTCGGAATTTTGTACAGCCGTGGAAATGATGTTTTCCCTGGAGAGCATGCTGGAGATTACAGGACAGGTGGGCTTTGCGGACCACCTGGAAAAAATTGCCTTCAATGCTTTGCCGGCACAGGCTACAGACGATTTTATGTGCCGCCAGTATTTTCAGCAGGCCAACCAGGTGATGGCGACGAACAAAATGCGGAATTTTGAAACCAACCATGACGGTACGGACGTTTGTTATGGTTTGCTCACCGGGTTCCCCTGCTGTACCGCCAACATGCACCAGGGATGGCCGAAATTCACGCAGAATCTATGGTATGCCACTGCCGACAGCGGCCTGGCCGCGCTGGTGTATTCTCCCAGCGAAGTGACAACCAGCGTAGCCGGGGGAAATACGGTAATGGTCAAAGAAATAACGAACTATCCTTTTAGTGAAGACATCCGGTTTGCCGTTACAATGGACAAAAAATCCACCGTAGCAACCTTCCCTTTCCACCTGAGAATACCTGCCTGGTGCAGGAATGCAACAGTAAAGATTAATGGTAAGATCTGGCAACAGGCAACAGGCAATCAGATAGTGAAGATCAACCGCCAATGGAAATCCGGTGATGTAGTGGAACTGCTGCTGCCGATGCACATCTTCCGGAATACCTGGGATGAACGCTCCGTATCCATCGAAAGAGGTCCGCTTACCTATGGACTGAAGATAGGGGAAGAGATGAAGCTGGTTAAAAATTCGAACCCGCCGGGTTCCTATGGCGGAAACGAATTCTATGAGGTACGCCCCACCACGCCCTGGAATTATGGCCTGCTCCATACCGATGATGACAAGATGGAAACGGCTTACAAGGTAAAGAAGAAGGATGTCGTGGGTAACTATCCGTGGAACCAGGGAAATGCACCTGTCAGTATCACCACCAGGGCAAAACGTATCCCTTCCTGGCAACTGTACAACGAGATGGCAGGACCATTACCTTTCAGTATGACCTACAGGTTTGAGGCTGCAAAGGAAGAAGAAGAGATTACCCTGATACCGTATGGATGTACGAATCTGCGGATATCGCAATTTCCGGTGGTGAGTCAATAAACCGTGAACGATCAATAAGGTTTGTTTGCATATAAAAAGACGTCTCGGTACCCGTGAGACGTCTTTTTATATGCCCCGTTATGACCCTTGTAACACCTGCCGGGGAATAAACAGTGTGTCCTCATAATCCGGAATGTCCGGACAGATGTCATCCTGCCATTGAGCAACATCCGTTGCTTTTCCTGCCTGTATCAGCGCCTCCAGCGGACCCGCCATCCCGGCCTCCTGCAGCATCTGAAACATGGGGCGGTTAATGAGCTCGCGGGGAGACAGAAAAGAGGTCTTCACCAGCCACACTAACCCGAACAATGCCGGCTCACGCAGTTGAACCGCGAACTGCATGGCCTGTTCCATAAAAACATGGGCGAATGCCAGTCCCTTCTGTGGGGTGGCGTATTTGTGCTGCACTTCAGGCTGGCCATAATCTGCTACGGCGTTCATCCACCACGCCGGTTCTACTATGCGGGCGGCAGCTTGCAGAAAATCTCTCCCAAAAGAAGCATCTAACGAGGAGCGCTGTTGAAGCATCGTTTGCAGTAGATCCGCCTGCATGGCCGCGATGGTCATACCGGTACCATGGATGGGGTCGAACGTGCAGAAGGCGTCGCCGATGGCCAGCAGTCCGTCGGGCCATGATGCCATCTTCTCATAATGCCGGAAGGTGACGTCTTTGATCCGGTATCCGCGCGGGGCCTCCAGCGGTGTTACCTGTTGCAGTACTTCCTGCAGGGCGGGAATATTCAGCAGTTGCAGCACCTTTTCAAACCCGTCGCTGTCTGTCGGTGGATATTGCCCGCCGATGTTGCCCAGGATGATTTCGAGCACGTTGTTTTCCATGAACGATGCCACACAGGTGGGCACTTCCGGCCGCTCCGGGTTTTCGGCGTGCAACAGGCTCCACGGAACGGACCGCGAAGCGGGAAACGCGTAGTGCCTTGTGCTGTAACCCAGGAGGGTGGTCAGTATTTCCGGTTCAGGAATCGTATATCCCTGCCTGTGAAGCCACTCGCTCAGATGCGAATGGAAGCCGGTTGCCACCACTACCATGTCTGCATGTAGTCGTATGGTTTCATTCCCGCGGGTGGCGGTCACGCCATACACATTGTTGTGGGTTTTATCTATCAGCAGGTCGTTGACCGTCGTTGCGGGAAGTAATTGTATCGTTTCTTTTTTCAGTACCCGTGACCGGATATGCCATTCCAGGAAAGACCGGCTGCAGGCGGCTTCATTGGCGGGTTCGGGAATGTGGAGATCGCCGGAAGGATAAGAGAACCATATCTCTTTACCGAGGCTGGAAGCTGCGCCGTTTTGCAGCAGTTCGTTGTTTAAGCCGGGAAACAGCTGCTGCAGTATCATGCGTCCCCGGGGCGTAAGATGATGAGGATGATATGCCTGAGGCGTACCTGGCCGTGTTGCCGGTCCGGCCGGTAGTACATCTCTTTCAATGATCAGTATCTCCCGACAGTAGTCCGCCAGCACATGAGCTGCAATTAATCCGGCTATTCCTCCTCCGATGATGATGACTTTTTGCATAGCGTCTTTTTAGGACTAAAGCTCATCTTTTCGGTGCCCTGCCTGTGGCATTACCGGGATTAACTTTTATACCAGCGGGATTTTCGTTATCGGGCGCTTTGCTGTTGTACCGCCATTAACATGCGGGCAAAGTGTGGGTTCATATCGGTGATCCTGCCGCTGTTGACGGAGATACCCATGGAGCCTGCAGGCGGTACTGCTCCGCCAAGACCCGCGCCTGATACAGAAAAATACAGCGCCGCCTTGTTTTCTTCTCCCTTGATATTCCGCCACGCGCCCATAGCGCCGCCTTTACTGAGCTTCAGTTCCGAACCTGCCGGTACTTCATAGCGCAGGGTGCCATTGGCGGGGATATCTTTCTGCTCCGCATTTACTTTTACGGACATCGCTTTGCCTTTATTGCCAAACAGGTATACTACATTTTTTTCTTCACGGGCGGTATTCCGCTGAAGCGCTTCTTCCGTTGCCAGGTAAAGATCGACGATCAGCTCCGGCCGTGTGCTGTCGCTATCGGTGAAAGAACGGAAGATAAAAACATTGGAGCCCATCCTGTTGGACCGGTTGCCCGCATGTATCCACAGTTCCCATAATGAATTGCCGCCCATGGCGGAACCCTTGGAAGAGAGCGTGGCTACATATTCCAGTCCGGCAGAGTCGGCGGGATTGTTCCAGAAAATGAAACTGCGTTGTTTCCCTTTGTGTTCAAATGTGTCTGACCGGCGGAGGACATCTATGTTCTGACTGTATGCTCCGCTGCAGATAAGCAGCAGGAAAGGGAACATCAGGTAAGGGACTTTCATCGTCGGGATTTTGTTAAAAATAAGGAAAAAGAAGAGAAGTTAGTAGCTTTGGGAATGACCCATCCGAATCCTGAAACTTTATACGAAAGCTTGTCTCTGCGGAAAAGACCGGAAGACATCGCCGCGCTGATAAAAGATCAGCTGCAGGGCGAGCTCGGGAAACAGGAAATGCTGCTGCTGGACAAAGCTGCTTCGGGCGCTTTGCGTCACCAGGTGGGGCAATATACTTCCATGCTGGAAAAGTTTGCGGAGGTGTCTGGCGCCCAGGTACAGGTGGGCAAGGCCATACAGCTGTTTAAGACAGATGACGACGCTACCGGCGCTGCATTTGACGACCCGCTGGTAGTGGAAGCTTTCCTTGTAAAGGTCAGTGCCATCCTGCATAAAAATCCGGGGTATAATAGCTACCAGGCGGACCGGTTGAACCGGGAAGAACGGATGGCCGTGGGACTGGATATTTCCCGGCGCCGTTATAATAAGCTGTTCCGTTGCCTGCGGCACCTGGAAAAGAAGCTGCGTACCATGGTCCGTGAGCATAAGAAAAGCCTGTTCCTGCGGGTAGGCAAACATGCGTTTGCGGAAGATATATCCCGGGAGGATTTTATGCAGGACATGAACAGCGCCTGTTTCATCGCTTACTACACCGCGCGTTGCAATCTGCGCAGTGAGTTTACGGTCGAAGGGCAGCAGCGGGCTTATGATGACATTGCGGACATGCTGCTGAAACGTTGCCAGGCAGATAGTGAAAAGGCCAACTGGTGGGCGATGGCGCAAGTGTATCCTTTTCCTGAGGTGCTGAAGCACCTGTCGCCGGAGCAGCAGGGAGTGTTGCTGGGCAAATGGACCACCTTATTGCAGGAGGTGGCTGTTTTTCTGGAAGAACTTTGGCAAACGAATGATATAAACCGGGAGACGATGGTGGTGCGAAGGGGGAATGATTCCTCCACCTGGAACCATACCGCCGGCGCCTGGAACAAAGCGCGTGACGGCTGGATAAGCCTGCTCTATGCGCTCGGTATGGAGTTCCTGCTGGACGAGATGTGTTTCGGGAAAGCGATGCGGCTGATAGCCGGCGACGTGGCGGCCTGGCACCGGAGCGTAGGCAACACCGGCGATCCTAACCTGATAGTATGGAACCAGTTGCCCCTGCCGTGGGAAGTGCTTTCCGGCAAAGCTACGTGTAGCCGCGACCGTGTGGCGGCAGCCTGTAGGGAAGCTAAGCTGGACCCTGAACGCAGTGGCTGGCTGGCGCCAAGAACACATCAACCGCTACCTTTCCGGCCAACGCCCGAGCTGGTGCATGGCGTTACCGTTTCAAATCCCTATCTTGCCCGAATATTAAAACAACACAAATATTTTTCAGGGAAAGACGTTTCACCGTTGTACCCTGAACAGAATTAACGGAGTAGTTCAGTTGGCAGAACTTCCGGCACGTTATCCGGATAGACGCAGGTTCGAGCCCTGCCTCCGTTTCTATATCCCGCTATGATTGTTCATCCTAAATAAACGTATATGGCTTACAGTGAGCTACTGGCTACAAAGCTCCGCAAGGCGCTGGAAAAGGTAACTGCCGTAGAGGAGAAAAAGATGTTCGGCGGACTGGCATTTATGGTCAACGGTAAGATGTGCCTCACCGCAGGGGCGGACCGGATCATGTGCCGTATCGACCCTGCGCTGCATGAGGCGTCCATCGCCAGAAAAGGCTGTTCTACAGTCATCATGGGCGGTAAGGAATATAAGGGGTATGTACACGTAGCGGCAGACAGCCTGCGCACTAAGGCTGACTGGGACCATTGGGTGAAGCTGGCCCTGAATTTCAACAAGACACTGTAAACAAAAAGAAAGCATGGATTTTGGCGCGAACTGGCAAATGTATGATCGATTGGACCTGAGCCTGCCGGCCGATGCGTGGCCTACAGCGGAAGTATTGAACGGCGCCCCGGGTGATAGTGTGCTGAGGATAGGCACTTCCGGCTGGAGCCGCAAGGAATATGCCGGCACCTTGTACACCAAAGGCATTAAAGACCCGCTGGCAGAATACAGCCGGCTGTTCAACTGTGTGGAGCTGAACGCCACCCACTATAAAATCTATAGTCCTGACGACATCCGCAAATGGACAGATAAAACCAAAGGGCAGGATTTTCGTTTCTGCCCCAAAGTGCCACAGTCTATCAGTCACCATAGCTCTTTACTGAATGCCGGCACAGAAACGGCGACTTTCCTGGAGAGCATAAGGGCTTTTGAAACGCAACTGGGACCGGTATTCCTCCAGCTCAGCGAACATTTTTCTCCGGTGCGCAAGCTTAATCTCTATAAATACCTGGAACAGCTGCCGGAGGACATCCGCTTTTTTGTGGAGGTGCGGCATCCCGATTGGTTTCAAAAAAACACGGAGCGGGAAGACTTCTTCCGCACGATGCAGCAGCTGGGCATCGGGGTGGTGATGACAGACACGCCCGGAAGAAGGGATTGCCTGCACATGGCGCATACCATCCCGCACCTGTTTCTCCGGTTTGTGACCAAAGGCGGGCATCCGCTGGACCTGACCCGGCTGCAGGCCTGGAAGGAGCGGCTGGACATATGGAAAAGACAAGGGCTGCAGGACCTGTATTTCTTCCTGCATGTACACGACGGGAAATATGAAGCGGATTTCTACCAGGAGGTGCGCACCGTGTTCGGACTGGCCGGGCAACCCCAGCAAACGCAGATGACCCTTTTTTAAGCAGCCGCGGCGGCAGGGACTATAACGTACGGATAACATTTACCCTGCTTAAAAAGTGCGAAATTACAGCATAACCAAACCCCAAATGTTATGCGTACCCTACTCAAAGTGGTAATGGAGGTAACAGCATCCAACGCCGCCATCAAAAATGCGAAGCTCCCCGAAATCATCAAAGCCACCGTGGACAAACTGAAGCCGGAAGCATGCTTTTTCCTGGCCTCAGAAGGTTGCCGCACCGGTATGTTTGTCTTTGACCTGAAAGATCCGTCGGACATCCCGGGCATCGCCGAACCGTTTTTTATGGAGCTGAACGCCAAACTTGAATTTCAGCCGGTGATGAACCTGGAAGATCTGAAAAAAGGATTGGCGGCCATCGGGCAATAAATAAACGCTCTTCCAGGGAAAGTATTAAAAGAAGAGAGCCAGTGTGATTTGTTTCACACTGGCTGTTATTTTTAAGACAGGAAACTGAACTTCTCTTCAAAAAATTTCCCGATACCGGGAACAGGGCTGGTTGATTCATTGGAAGCGGCGATAATACCGAAAATCATCAGGATCAATGGAAGAAGGCCGGCAATGGAGAGTATTCTGGCCAGCGAGGGGATAACCATACTAATGATGGTCAGGGCTACGGACAACACAACGGAGAAAATAATAATACCTAATGCCTGCTCAAGATGGTATTTCACCAACGGGCTTTTTTCATCCCCGTTTTTATACTGAAAGTAGGCAATCAGCCACCCTATTAACGTGATGTAGCTGATGATGGCAAGCGTCTTTTTTGTCATAATGTTTCGGTTTTTAGTACAGGGCAAAAGTAGGGCGCAACCCGGCCGTTCACCTAATTCCAGCCTACTACACAGCAACTACAGGTAGTCAAAACAGCTGTCTACAAAGCGTCTACAAATTTCATTATGTATTGATTATAAATTTTTTATAAAGAAATTACAAGATTAATATATTGTAGACCATTTCCGCAGAACTGTTATTTTTGCAACATGAGGATACGCCACTGGTTCATTATTTTGTATCTGACAGGATGTCTGTTGCCCGCAAAAGAGAGTGCGGGGCAGCGTTTACTGATCGATTCCCTGCGGCATGAGCTGACGAAGGACAGTCGCCCGGAAAGCCGTATCATGACCACCGCCCGGCTGGCACGGGCCCTCTTTTATAAAGACATCCGGGAGGCCATTCAACTGGAACAGCAGGCGCTGATGGTTGCAGCGCCCCTGGAGGACGGCCGGTACAAAGCCTTCACCTTCGCCACGCTGGCCTACCTGTACCCCGAAGTGAAAGACTATGCGGCCATGCATGCCGCCATAGACAGCGCCGTATGGTATGCGGCCCGCACGCAGGATAAAGTGACCAAAGGGTTTGTATACCTCCGTAAAGGCATCCTCGCCTTTTCTGCGGAGAAATACGACGAAGCCATGAGCAGCCTGCTGGAATCGCTCCGCTACCTCGAAGGACAGGAGGCATGGCACTACGAAAATCTGGCGTACTACTACATCGCCGGCACCTACTGGGCCAATCATGACCGCGACAATTACAACCGGTATGCCCGCCTGAGCTGGCAGACGGCCCTCAAAAGCAAAAATCCGGACGACATCTGCAGGGCCTATCAATCCCTGGGGAGCACCTTCCTGGAACGTTACCGTACCGACAGCAGTCAGCGTAATCTCCTGGACTCCGCCTTGTATTACAACGGCCTTAGCATCGGGGTGGCCGGGCAGCAGAAAGACTGGCTCGTGTTTCGTAACACCGCTGCCGTGGCAGCGCTCAATAACGGTGATATCTACTTTGAATTTTATCCCGCCGCCTATCGCGACAGCGCCGAAAAATATATTTATCTCGCCCTCAACATCGCCCGCGAAGTACGGTATCCCGAGGTGGTGGCCAACAGCTACGGCCTCCTGAGCGAATACGCCATCCGCGAAGGACGCTACGACGAAGCAGAAAAAATATTGCTCCTGGGCCTCGCCCGGGCAGAAGAAGATTCTACCACGGCCGATTTTACCAAAGCCCGGCTGTTTACCGCCCTGGCCGGCATCGCGGAGAAAAGCGGTAACCCCGCCAAAGCGCTGCGCTACTATAAAGACTATGTCCGGTACGACAAAGCCTACTTCGATGCAGGGAAACTAAATTCCATCCGAAAGCTGGAAGCCCAATACCAGTCAGATAAAAAGGAACAGGCGCTGGCTGCCATGGAAGAACGCGCTGCCTTCAACAGGAAGCTCAATTTCTTCTACGCCTGCCTCATCGTGGCCAGCCTGCTGGCCCTCATATTCCTGTTCCGCTCTTATCATTTCCGGCTCAAAGCCTCCATGCGTCAGCAGCAGCTGCTCACCAAAGAAAAAGAAGACGCCGCCCTGCAGGCCGGCCTGCAAGCACGCCTGCAGCAAGAGGAAGCGGCAAGACTCCTCGCGGAGCAACAACTCATGCAGGAACGCCAGGACCGCCTCGAAAAAGAACTGCTCGCAGGCACCCTGCGCTCACAGGAGAAAAGCGGGCTGTTGCTAACGTTACGGGATAAACTGAGTAACGAATCCGGCAACGTGCTAAAACAAATGGACCGTATCATTCATGAAGACAAACGGCTGGACGAAGACTTCGAAATGGTAAAATCCGATTTCACGGAGATACGGCCGGAATTCGTCGCACGGCTGCAGCAACACGCGCAAAATACCCTCACCCGCCTCGACCTTAAATATTGCGCCTACATCTTAATGGGCCTGTCCGGAAAAGAAATTGCCGCCCGCCTTCATGTGGCGCCGAAAAGCATCCGCATGGCGCGCTACCGGCTGAAACAGAAGCTCGGCCTGCAAAAGGAAGATAACCTCGACGGCTTCATCCGCGGCCTCGCATAACTTCAGATTTTTATGATATTACTGTGTCAATACTCCCCGTGCTAAGGCCTAATTTTGCAGCGAATTGAATCATCAGCCTCTGTAAAATGACTACCAGCACTGTTAAACGCATCAAAGAGGGTAATATCGGAATAGCTACCGTGCTTGCTTTTGCCATGATACCCATGTCGGGATTCGCTACCGACATTTACATTCCTTCCCTGCCCGGCATGACCACCGCACTGGGCATTTCCAGCAGCCAGGCGCAGCTTACGCTTAGCCTGTTCCTGATCAGCTACGGCGTATCCCAGCTGTTTATCGGCGGACTGCTGGACAGCTACGGCCGCTACAGGATTGCCCTGGTATCCATGTTGCTTTTTTGTATTTTCTGCGGCATCATCGCCAACACCCATAATTTATATGTGGTATATGCTATGCGGATTGTGCATGGCATCACCATAGCCGCCATGGTGGTGAGTAAGCGGGCGCTCTTCATCGATCTCTACTCCGGTGAAAAGCTAAAACACTACCTGAGCTTCTTCACTATCATATGGTCTACCGGTCCTATCATCGCGCCTTTTATCGGTGGCTACCTGGAAGAAACTTTCGGTTGGGAATCCAATTTTTATTTCCTCGGTGGATATGCCGCGGTGTTGTTGATACTGGAAGTGTTTTTCAGCGGAGAGACCATCAAAAGCACCACGCCGTTCCACCCCGCGAAGATCGTCTCCATCTATTATGAGATGCTGCGCACCAGCAGTTTTACACTGGGCATCGGCATGCTGGGACTGGCTTATACCATGGTGATGATCTACAATATGTCCGGTCCTTTCATTATTGAACATTATTTCAACCTGTCACCGGTGGTAACAGGTTACTGCTCCCTCTTCCTCGGTTTCGCCTGGATGGTGGGTGGTTTCGTCGGTAAAGGCACCGTCAGTAAACCCTTTGTGCGGAAAATGAACATCAACATCGTGTGCCAGTTCGTGTTCGCACTGGCCCTGTTGGCCACTTTCCTGTTGTTCAACCAGCTGTGGACGGTGCTCGTGTTTGCCTTCCTCGTACATGTGGGCGCTGGCTTTACTTATACCAACTACTTTACTTACTGCCTGCAACGGTTCCCGAAAAATGCGGGTATCGCCGGAGGCCTCACCGGTGGTCTCGTTTATGTGATCGTATCCATGCTCAGCGCAGGCGTTATTTATGTATTGCCCGCAAAAGACGGCCAGAACCTGTCCTTCAGTTACATGGCGCTGATCGTCGTCAGCGGACTGGTGATGTACCGCGTGTTGGTGGTGAACCGGCAGGAAGCGGCGGCGGTGGAGCAGGGGAAGATGCAGACGGTGTAACGCCTCCTACTGCGGCAGGTTGTCTCTGAAGCCGGAAATATTCACGCCGGTGTACATTTTAAAAAACCGGCTGAAGTGTGCGGGGTTTTCAAATCCAAGCTCATAGGCTATCTCCTTGGCGGTTTTATCGGTGTAGTGAAGATACCGCTTGGCTTCCAGCACAATCCTGTTCTGGATCAGCCGGGAGGGAGCGGGCTGTTCCAGCAGGGCAAAGATATTGCTGAGCGTCTTGGCGGATTTATTCAATGCGTTGGCATAGAATTTTACGCTGTGTTCCTTTCTGAAAGAACATTCCAGCAACAGTGAAAATTTTCGCACAATATCCATTTTCTCATCGGGGAACTGCAGGTAATGCTCGCTCTGTTGCTTGGCAATGCGGGTGGTTTTAATGATCAGGTACTTCAGCAATGTGCGCAGCATTTCTCCCTGGAAACCATCTTTGGCAGGCCATTCCGCACAGAAAGTCTGCTCCATGTGCCGTATTTCTTCCTGCTGTGTTTTATTCAGCCTGATAAACATCGGGTGATGAATGCCATAGAACAGGAACCCTACACAGCCTACTTCTGTGTCGTGGTCCACGATGCAGTAAAACTCCCGGTTAAATTGCCAGGCAAGCAGTTGATCGGGCGCTTCAAACGTAAAATGTTGATTGGATACCAGTGGCAATATGGCGGCAGCAGGCATTTCATAGGCTATCTCGTCTATGGTTACCCGCTGCGCTTTGCCTTTGTTGTAAACAAAAGTATTGATCGGCGCGGTAGGCTTGTGCAATCCCGCTCCTTTAAACCGGTCATTGTGAACATGCATAATGAACCGCGCCGATGTTGCTTTTTCTTCGTATTCACATACCATATCTGTTTACTGAAGGGTTACCTTAATGATATTGGGTATTGCCGGCAGCGTGGTAAATGCATTGGGATTGGGAACTTCCATGATGTTTTTGTTCTCAGGCTGGGGAGTGCCGCCAAAGTTAGCCTGTGAAATACCAGCTCCCGGGTACTGATCTGCAGCGGTGCCATCGTCGAAAAGACCGACAGAGCCGGAGATGTCTCCTGCCTGGCTGGCGTCTGTACCATTCCCTTTGGAAGCAAAGAACCAGTCATTGGATAAGCCGTACATGGTAGCGATGGCAATCCTGTCGCCGGATGTAATGCTCAGCTGCTGTGAAACCTTACCGCCTGCCTGCATACCCGATTTGGGCAACAATACTGTTGTATTGGGCGCCGGCAGCACATATACGTTTTTCACGCCTTTGACGGTTTTCAGGTAAGCTGCCAACTCGCCCGCATCCCCTGTTTGTGCCAGTTTTTTCAGTCCCTGCCCCCTGTCTTTTTCGCCTGTCTGATAAATTGGATTGTCGATGCCGTTGTATACCACCACCAATATAGGAGATAATGGCGTAAAAATACCGGTCTGCCCCTGGATATAATTTCCCAATACGCTGTTGTCGCCCATCTCGGCAATGTTGGTGAGCCCGTTGGCACTGGGTTTACCGGATTCATAAAGAGGATTGGGACTCAACAGGTTACCCCCCGCAGCATAAGAGACTGCCCATACGCCCGGACTGAAAGGCGTAGGATTGGAAGTGCCGCCGGAAGTGTTGGTGATGGTCAGTGTAAAAATGGAGTTCCCGTTGTAATGGAGACTGGCCTTCATCAGCGACGATGCGGGAGCATAGGTGTTACCCTGGCTGTCGGTGCCGTTTACAGCTGTCACATTTTTAGCCGTTGTTTCCGCCGTGCCGGGATGTGTCACGGAAGCGCCGGGCGCCTGGTTGATGCGCGTACCGTTATCCCACAGCATTATCTGACCGGAAACGTCTCCCTCTATCGGCGTACCGTCGTCTTTGTATACTTTGATGCCCGGATTGGCCGGAGCGAAGAACAGATCGTTGGACCATCCGTACATAGTGGCAAAAGAAACCGCCTGTCCTTTCCCTGCGGAAAACCGGATAGAGATGGATTCCCCCGGCATAATCACCGGCGAGCTACCGGTATTCTTAAAAGTACCTGACTCCACCAGCGGTCGTGAATCCAGTACATTTTCGATGGTGATGGTGGGAGACGAGGGCATATTCATGTCGCCATCGTCCTTATTGCAGGCGGATGCTAACAGGGATAGCCCTAAAAAAGATACCCACACCGGTTGTTTGTTTTTCATACTGCTTTTTTTTATTAGGAATCGAAACAAAGGTAACCGGCGGGGCAGGGCAATTTGATACCTGATTTTCCCTGAGAGTTGGCGAATTTTCCCGAAGAGGAGGTTAGCTGGCTACTTTTTTCATATTCCAAATGCCGGCACAACCTTCGGTATAAGTCCCCAATGGCGTTTCATGAGTATCTCCCATATGTTCCCATTCTCCGAAAAAGGTTTCCTGGGCTGCATCATAATATCCGGTATAATTGATAGGAGGGGTCCATGTTGTGGTGGGATTTTCAACTGAACTGGTAAAAGGGCCATCGTATTCTTTAATGAAATTGATGAAGTCATTTTCGATGTAACCTTTGACCATAGCCTGGGGAGCTGGCTTGTCGTAGAAGTCGGTACAACGACCTTCAAATTCTTCATTCCCGATATCATGTAATTCCAGTTCGAACTTTACTTTTTTTCCAAACAAAGCGTCTGAATAGCCTTGTCCTAAAATGTAGTAGCCGCACCACTTACCGGCCATAGAAAAATCAGGCATAGGGGATTTTTGTTTTAAATATATAAAAAACCGCGGTAGACCATCTGCCTGCCGCGGTTTTTTTATTTACGCTGTGCGAAGTTTTTCTTCCAGCTGTTGTAAGGTGTTATTGATCACCGGCAGCTGTTCCTTCACCTGACGGGTATGCGGATATTGTGCCATCAGGTCTTTCAGCAGTTGATAGCCTTCGGCCAGCTGACCGGCCTGTAAGGTCCTGGCTGCCTGCTGGAACAAGGCCGCGGCGGCTTCCTGGTCAGGATCGTATACGGGGAAGTTTTTATAGGAAAATGCCTCCCACAGCTCTTCGCTCCACGGCCAGTGCTGATGCAGCAGGTCTTTGTTCATGCCTTTGAGCACTTGCGGGTACTGTTTGTTTTTTACGATGGGGTCCAGCCGATGCGCCAGCTGACATACGCCGGCGTAGACGAGCGTCGCGGCATCCGCGAGCGCGGGCGGCATAGGCTGACTGTTGAGCCGGTTCACGTAGTCATTCCATTTTTTCCAGAAGGTATACATCATACGGTCGCCCAGCGGATTGCGGGCGGTGAGTTGCTGGTATCCCTTGAAAAGCAGTGTGAGGAACTGTTCCAGCTGCTGGTTATCGCCGTATAACTGTTTCGCCCATACGCTGTTACCGTTGCGGAAAAGGTGTTCCAGCACCAGGTAGTGCAGGGTGGCGTTGTTATTTTCCCCTGCCGGCAGCTCGGAGAACAGCTGTGTGACGAGGTCTCCCGGCGCTATGGCAAATACCAGTTCAGCGACAGGCCATTGGGGGTAGGGGCATGTCCAGCCGCCGGCATATTCCCAGTCGTTGAAGGTTTGTATGCGGCGTTTGGAGTGTACCTGCGGCAGGCGGTACTGCATGAACAGCGTGTATTGTTCAGGCGTGAAGAGGCGCAGCAGCCGTTCCCGGTATTCCAGGTCTATGAAGCCCACCTGTTCAAGGTATTTACGCACTACGTATATGCCTTCCGTGTCGGGGGAGGTGAGGATATACTGAAGGCTGAGCGTCACCAGTTCGGGGGTGACGAGCTTGCCCTGTTGAAGGATGCCGGTCACCTGCTGCAGCAGGCCGGAGGACTTGGGCGTTTGCAGCAGCATTTCGTACAGTGCGATGATCTCTGCTTTTTTGATGGTGCGGTTGTTCCACGCATCGTTGATCAGGCGTTGTACTTCCATAAAGCTCTGCATGCCGTTGTTTTTCATCATCGCATCTTTGAGCGTGGGCAGGAAAGCGCCGGTCTGGTCGGTTTTTTCTGCGCCCTTCAGCAGCCAGGTGGCGCCTGTGACGGACACCAGGTAAGGAAGTTCTGCTCGTATCGCCGGATGTTGTTCTGCCAGTTTGCCGATAAGCTGTACCCATTCATCCAGCGGCTGTTGCGGGTACCAGGCGATGTGCCGGTAGAGTGCCTGCAGCAGGGAAGGCGCCAGCTGGCTGAAATCTGCTTCCAGCGTTTTCAGCACGCGGTAGATGCGGTCCACCTCTTGTATATCTTTCGCCTGGTCCAGCAGCAGGCCAAGGCTTTTGCGCAGGTGCGGGTCGTCGCTGTAGGAGAATGTCTGCAACCGCTCCATTACCTGTTGTTTGAGCGTTGCAGGGTACCATTGTCCTTCCAGTATGTCGCAATACAGCTGCAGCAGCGCGGACTGGAAGTTGTCCTGTATGAACACTTCACACGCGGCGGTGGCGAGTTGTATTTTCAGGCGATGGTCTGTTTCGGCGACGGCCAGTTCTACCAGCAGGCGGTCTGTTTCTGCCGCTTTACGGCCGGTTTGCAGGAGTACCTGTACCATGGCGCTGCGCAGCGCTACCAGCGGCTCTTTGCGGATGGCGGCGGCCAGTGCGGGCTCCAGCTGCTCCTGCCAGGCGGCGAAACGCAGCGTGAGCAACGGTAAGGTGGCTTCTCTTACATAGGGGTTGGCGTCTTCCAGTCCGCTGACGATCAGCTGTGGAAGCGCCGCCTGTTGCAATAACTGCAGCAGCCGGATCTTCAGGCCTGCGGAGGGCGTGGTGGCAAACAACGCCACAAAAGGGGCCTGTAATTCAGGATGGGCGGTGAGCCGGTCTGTCACAAGCACCAGCAGGTCCGGGAGGTCCGGCAGCTGTTGTAAAGCTTCGAATATATTTTTGAACAACGCGGTGTCGACCTGCCGCATACCAGCCAGCAGGCTGATAATGGCAGTACGTACAGGCAGCGATGTTTCAACCGGTATCATGGCCGCCAGCTGCGATAAAATGCCGGCTGGCACCTGCGGCATCGCGGCGAGGAAATGCAGGGCGGAGAGCCGTAGCGGCGTGGCTTCCAGCGGTCCGGTGAAATGCAGCGCCATCTCTGCTGCCGCGGGCAAAGGCAGTTGCTGTACCAATGCCAGCAACGCTCCCCGGCAGGCTGCCGGCGCCTGCGGCAGATAGGCGCCTATCTTTTCGATGGTGGCGGCGGTTTTGCTGACGCTGTTCTGTAATCCGCCTATGCTGGCCAGCTGGATGTCTGTATCCAGGTCATAGGCCAAGGTTTCGGCCAGCACTTCCTGTACTTCGGAGACATGCGCGGCCAGGCCTGCAAGTGCGCTGACGGCCATCAGCCGCAGCGGGCGCTCAGGATCAAGGCAGGCGATGCGGGCCATCGTTTCTATGTAAACAGGATGGTCCGTCACACGGGCGCTGTCCAGTTCACACAACTGTTGCAACATGGCACGTTTTACGGCGACGGTGGCTTCCGCCTGTACGGCGCCGCACAGCTTCGTGATGCCATCGGCCGCTTCCAGGAAAGGACGCAGCCCGGAGAGCGCGGTAAGCCGCTCTTCTGTACTGCGCTCTGCAGATAAGAGTATATCGAATAATAAGATTTCTTCTGACATATATGGTGCGCTGAAGATGATGAAATAATGTACGGGCCCTTGTTAATCGGCGAAGCCGGGGCCATCGGCCTGCGGAGCGGGCGGCGGTGCGATGCTGCGCAGGAGGTCGTCGATATCGACACCGGCAGCGCGGCAGGCCCGTTGCAGGGCGTCTTTGAAGCTGCTGTCGGACAACAGGCCGGGCAACTGTGCAGCGTCTTTCAGCAGCGCCGGCGCCGGTTCCCAGCTGTTGTTGGCTTCCAGGTACTGCAGGTACGGTATGGCGCCCGCAGCAGTGGTCTGCTGCGACAGATGCTGACGGAAAACATTTTCCAGCTGGTCTTTCCAGATGATACCCAGCAGTTCGTCCAGCTGTATCATATTCAGATAGCGGCCTCTTTTTTCCAGCAGCTGCCACAGGCCCTCCCGCAGTTCCGCGTTGGCGGGATTGCTCTTCAGCACCAGCAGGTACCATTTGAATTTGGACTCGTTGCCCAGATCGGTGTGCAACAACTGGTTCAGGGCATACCGGCTCATTTCATCGCTGACGCCGGATTTGACGGAAAGGAACTGTAAAACCTCTATATCGGTGACGCCGGATTGATACAGGCTGCCGCCATTGGACGGGTTAATAGCAGCGAAAAGTATTTTGTCGGCCATCGCCGGGTTGTCATCATAGAAAAGCCAGATATGCGGGAATATGCCGTTCAGGTCACCGGCCACTTCGGCTTTATGCAGCCACTGCTGCCAGTTGACCTGCGTACCGCCGTTATGTGCAATGGCTTTCTCCTGCACTTTGGTGGCGATACTTTGCAGCTCTCCGTCGTTGCTGTGGTCTGCCAGTTGACTGAACACCTGTACCGCTGCCGCAGGCAGCTGCGGGATACAGCTGATTTTGCGGGCCAGCAGCCGCTGTTGCCGGAAAGGCAGCTCCGGTTGTAACAACGCCGGCGCAGCCGCAGCGATAGTGCTGTTGTTTTCAGGTGTCAGCGGGAGGTACAGTATGGCTTGTACTGCCCAGCTCCTGATGGCGGCAGACGGGGCTTCCAGCGCACGGAGATAAAACCGGTTCCAGCTTTCTCCTGTATTCATGGCGCTGGTAATGGCTTTCAGGATCACCGCCTTGCAGGCGTCATGCTGTTCTTTTTCGTAAGCCGTCATGAATTGCTCCAGCAGTGCGGGCTTTACAGGCACCAGCCGGCCGAGTATGTCGTAAATGGCGGTGGCAAGATCAACGGCTATGTCGCGGTCCAGCAGCTGCCACAGCGCTTCACCGAGTGCCTCGTTCTTTTCTGTATAGGGCGCCAGCAGCTGTAGCAGCTGTAAGGCTACGGCTACATCTTTTTCTGTTTGCAGGCACAACGCCAGGTGTTCAATGGTGGCGGGGGTGAGCGTGAGACTGTAAGCAAATACGGACATGGCGGCCTGTCTTACGGCAGGATCGGGATCTTCCCGCAGCGCGTGCAGGATGGTGTCCAGCACATCGTTGTCGCTGACGCCGTGTACGGCGAGCAACTGTATACCGGCTTTGCGTATCAGCGGATTCTTGTCTGAGCGTACGAGCGTACAAAGCGCCGCCTGTGGGACCGTGGAGCGGTCAAAGCAGAAACGCAGCACCATTTCCTTGATAACATCGGGCGTGGCAGGCTGCAGCTGTTGCGCTATCTGCTCCGGCGTCAGCTGGTCGCGCAGCAGCAGGCGGTTCAGCAGCAGCAGTTTATCTTCGGTGTCGGTACTGTCCAGCAGGCTGTGATAGAACGCGAGGTCCGCTTCGGTGGCATGGACGGGTATCAGGAGCCAGGACAGGACCAGGCGGTTGACATCGGCGTTGTGTTGCTGTCTGTAAAAAGCGATCAGCCGTTCCCTTGCAGGCGGGTAGGAGAGCGACAGCTTGCCCAGCAGCGGGAGGATGATATCCCGCGACTCGTCCTGCTGCAGCGCGCCGGCCAGCAGGTCTGCGAAGCCGGCTTTGTCGGGGATCTGTTGCAGCCCTGTG
This sequence comes from Chitinophaga oryzae, assembly GCF_012516375.2. Classification (NCBI taxonomy): domain Bacteria; kingdom Pseudomonadati; phylum Bacteroidota; class Chitinophagia; order Chitinophagales; family Chitinophagaceae; genus Chitinophaga; species Chitinophaga oryzae. Next base: position 5,318,645 of record NZ_CP051204.2, on the reverse strand, counting down.
GCGGCGAGGCGTTGCAGCATATCGGCTTTCAGCTGCGTGTCTGTCTCCGCCGCGATGAGCGTTACCCATCGGCTGATCACCGCAGGATCATTCAGGTGGTGGGCAGCGGTGGACAGCAGGGTGTATTTATTGTATGTATCGGAAAGCGGCACCATGTCGAGCGCCAGGAGCGCCTGTTCGGCGCCGGCGTTCCTGCGTTCGCGGATGGTGGAAATAGTTTGGCTAAGGTCCATATTGACGGTCTTTTATCAGGAGGTTTTCAACGTGCCGGGTTTCAGGCCGGACAAGGCATTGGTCAGTGTCTCCTGCTGGTGTTCATCTAAAGAAAGTTTCAGGATGGCGTCCAGCGCTTTCTGCCTGGAAGCGGTGTCTATCAGTTCGTTTTTCACCACATGAACGAGGACATCGAACTTTTTCTCCACGCCGGGGCGCAGGTATCCGTCGAGGCAAAGGCGTACCAGCTCTCGCTCGTTGTCGTACAGCAGCACGTCTTCCAGCGCCGGCGGTATCCGGGGGTACAGCTCGGCCGCGTTGGCGAGGATGCCGGCGCAGGTGACCCGGAAAGGTGATCCCGGTTCGGTGAGCTCGTCGCAGAATACGTCCACCAGCTGCGGATGACGGGACACGGACAAGGCTTTGATCTGGTTGAACAGCACTTCCCGCAGCGCTTCGTTGTGTTCCTGTGTGAACAGCTGTACCACGGGGTCCAGCATTTTTTCGAGGCTGATTTTGCCGATCAGCAGCTGCAGCACTTTCTGGCGCTGGCTGGTGACGGGCAGGCCTTTGATGCTCTGCAGCAGCAGCTGGCTGATGTTTTCGTCGCGGCCGGCATAAGGGGCCAGCATGTCGGTGAGCTGATGAAATTCTTCATCGTTAAACACGCCGGGGTTGCCGGCAAAGGCGGCGGCTACTTTATTCCTGATGTCGGCGATGCGCATCACGGGTTTAAGCTGCTGCAGCAGGGTAAGCCGCACGCCTTCCGAGCGGTCGGAAGCCAGCAGGGCGGCCATGCTGATCAGTTGTTCGTTGGTGCGTTCAGGTTGTTCGCCCTGCAGCTGTAAAGCCTGGCTGCGGATACCGGCGTCGCCATCGTGGGAGGCGGTCCACAGCAGTTGCAGCAGGATAGCCTCATTCCATGGTTTGATGCGCGACAATGCCGCCAGCGCTTCATGACGGGCGTCTGTATCGTTATCGGTACGCAGTACCGGTATCAGCACGTCGGCATAGGCGGGTCCCAGCAGCCGTGCTGCGGCCAGCTTTTGCAGGATGCGGAAGCGGATGCCGCGGTCGTTCTTTACGTCGAGATAGGGTTGCAGGCCGGCCACCATCCTGTCGCTCCACGAAGGACATTTCTCTGCGATCTCCACGGCCTGTAATTGTAATATCGTAGGGGCGTTCACGTTTTTCAGCAGCGCTGCCAGCGCGATGTCCTCCGTGATAGCGGGTAACGAGGAAAGGGTATCCTGTACGGCTATACGTTCCTGTTCACTCAGCGTTTCCTGTCCGGACAGTTCCACGAAAAACACCGCCAGCCGCGGGTCCTGGTGGATACTCTCCTGCAGCCTGTATAAGAGGGTGGTGCGGGTATCGCGGTCTTTCTCCTGCCGGTATACGTCCAGCAGCGCCTGAAACAAAGCGCCGGTATCGGCAAAACGGGAGGTGTTCAGCGCGGAGAGGAAGCGCAGGAGCTGGTCCCGCGTTTCTTTGTCTTTCGTAAGGGGCAGTACTTCCAGTAACGCCGTGGTTACTTCCGGTACATGCAGGTTCTGGGAGGCCATCTGGATAATCTGCGCTTTGATCACCTGTTCGGAATGAGGGCTTCCCAGCACTTTGCGGATAAGCCCGGGCAAGGCGTGCTCCGGGCGTTGGGTCGTATTTTCCATGCTATCGTTTTTAGGTTTTTTAAATAGCATCAGCTTCCGCTGACAGCGTCAATTTTATCCAGCCGGACAATCGTCTGTCGGCCATCTTCTGTTCTGAGGGTTACGCTTCCTGCATCAATTTGGGACACAATGCCCCTGATCGAATGACAGGAGAAAAAGATATGGACGGGTAACTGTTCTTGCTTACTACTCTCGAGCATGACAAGGAATACATTCGGATCGGACATATGGTTAACATTTTTATATGGAGTTGTCCGCAAAGATGCGAAGAACCGTAAAGACGCCAGGTATTATTTTAAAATTAACAAGAAAACAAAGAAAAAAGAAAAACAAAGAAAAACAAAAAAGCGGAGACCAATTTGATCTCCGCTCTTTGCGGTCTTATTAAAACAAAAGGGGGTTTTTAAGCCTTTGCGAGCCCCAGGTACTGCAGGTATTTATCCAGCACGGCTTTATCAAATACCGGCTCTGGTATACCGGAGCCCTGCATGAACTTGTCCACGTTGTCGCGGTGCCATACATAGGTGTCCTGATAAAGTTCCACGGTGGAGAGGCCTTCGTGCATATTGTCCCTGAAAAGGCTGGTGAGCGGATACAGCCGGTTGGTGCTGTCGTCTTCCCACTGTTTGCGCCAGTCTTTGTAGGACAACGGCTTCAGGTTGAAACCATAGAGGTCTATCAGGCGCTGGAAGAACTCTTCCAGTGTGAGATTGGTGTCCGGTGAGCAGATCAGGTTGAACTTCTGTCCGATGGCCTCCGGATTTTTGGTGATGTGTACGATGGCTTTCGCCATGTAGTCCACGGTGATCAGTCCTTCGCGCAGCTCGCGGAGGGTGGGATAGGACGCATACTGCACACAGTTTTTCACGAGGCTGGCCCACCACTGGTAGGGGGCGCTGGCGCCGGACTGGCTGTGGCACATGGCATAGCCGAGGCGGTAAGTGATCAGCGGAACGCCGGCTGCCGCCGCCAGGTCGGCCACGGCTTCCATTACCCATTTGCTTCTCACATAACCAATGTCTTTGCTCACCGCGAGCAGGTTTTGGGAGATGTCATCGCTCTCCTTCATGACGGTTTTATGCGTGAAGACATGCCCCCAGCTATACACCGAAATGGTGGACAGCAACGACAGGCACTTCATTTTACCGGTGGCGGCAAAACGAATGATCTCCCGCAGCCCGTCTACATTGGGTTTCTTCATGAAAGAGTAAGGCTCAATAAAGTTCACGGAGCTGCCGGAATGGTAAATCACTTCCACTTTGCCGGCCAGTTGCTGGTAGGCCTGGTCTGCGATGCCGAGGAACGGCTGCCCGAAATCGCCCACCACCGGCACAATGCGGTGCCGCGTGCCCTCCTGCACCGGGATGTGATAAGCCGCAAAGGCCTGGTGGATTTTGTCGAGGGCATGGTGCTCGTCCCGCGCGCGAACGAGGCAGTATATCGTGGCGGTGGTATTGTCCAGCAGCTCCTGCAGGAGGTGGATACCTACAAAACCGGTGGCGCCGGTGAGCAGCACGGCGGACTGGCGTTGCAGTACGCTGGCGTCAAATGGTTGCCGGTATTGGACGCCGGGCAACAGGTATGCATCCTGTTGCAGGGACACATAAGGTTCCACATCTTCTTCGGGGATGCCGGTTTCACCTGTTTTGATCCTGTTGTCGATCATAGCGGCCAGCGTCCGCAGTTCAGGGTACTGGTACAGATCGCGCAGGTACATTTTCACGCCGAAGCGGTCTTTTAGTTTGGTGACCACGGTGGCTACCAGCAGCGAATCGCCGCCGATGTCGAAGAAGTTGTCGCTGTGGTGGATATACGGCCGTTCAAGGATATCTGACCATACTTCCGTGATGGTACGTTCTGTTTCGCTCAACGGTCCTGCAGATTCCTGGTAGCTGCCAGCGGCCTGTTCGGAGAGTGCTGCCAGCGCTGCCTTGTCTACTTTGCCGCTGGCGTTCATGGGCAGTTCGCGGACAGTGATAAAGCGGGCCGGCACCATATAACCGGGCAGGTCCTGCTTCAGCTGTTGCCTTGCCAGCGCGATGCCCTGTTGTTCGTTGGGATGGTCCTGTACAATAAAGGCGACCAGCTGCTTTTGCTGCCGGTTGTTGTCTACCGCGATCACGGCGGCGCTTTTCACATGGGGCACCTGCAGCAGGGCGGCTTCTATTTCGCCCGGCTCCACGCGGAAGCCACGGATCTTCACCTGGTTGTCGATACGGCCGAGGAACCGGATATCGCCATCCGGCAGACGGCGCGCCAGGTCGCCGGTGCGGTACAACTTATGACCGGGGAGGAAAGGATGCGGCACAAATTTACTGTCGGTCAGCGCCGGGTTTTTGAAATACCCTTGTGCGATGCCGATACCGCTGATGCACAGTTCACCTACGGCGCCGGACGGCAACAGCTGCAGGTCGCGGTCGAGTATATAGGCCTGTGTATTGGCGATCGGTTTGCCGATGGTCGGCACATACTGTCCGTCTGCATCCACCACCGGGCGGTGGGCGGCGTACACGGTATATTCCGTTGGACCGTAATAGTCGATCAGCTGGTACGGCAGCCCGCTGGTCAATACGGGTTTCATTTGTTCACCGCCGGAGAACAGGTATTGCAGTGCCAGCCCCGGCGTCTGGCGGCTGAGTGTTATCAGCTCGGGCAGCAGTACAGGAGGGACGAAGGCATGCGTGAGCCGGTTGCTCCGGTAGAATTCCAGGAGGAGGGCGGCATGGGTTCTTTCCTCGTTGTCTGCGATAAAGAGGGCGCCTCCGGACAGGAGTGCCGACCAGCATTCCCAGACAGAGATGTCGAATGCCAGTCCCGCCACGAGCGATAAACGGCTGTTGCTGTTAACGGCATACTGTTGTTTGTGCCAGGTGATCAGGTGCTGGATGGACAGGTGGGTGATCATCACGCCTTTCGGTTGACCGGTAGAACCGGACGTATAGATGATGTACGCCAGGTCTGACGGCGCCGGCATCTTCGCGGGTGCGGTGACGGGCTGGTCCTGCAGAATGGAGAGGCTGTCGAGGTATACCACGGCCGTGTTGTGTACCTGGAAAAGCCTGGAGCCGAGTGACAGCTGGGTGATGATCACTTTGGCTTCCACTTCTTCGAGGATGTAGGCCACTCTTTTACCGGGGTAGATGGCATCTACGGGGATGTAGGCGGCGCCGGTTTTGAGGATGCCCAGTACCGCGATCGCCCATTCGGCCGAGCGTTCCAGGTATACCGGTACATAGCTGCCGGTAGTGACGCCCTGCGCCAGCAGGTAATGCGCCAGCTGGTTGCTTTTTTCGTCCAGCTCCCGGTAAGTGAGCGTGTGGTCTTTAAACGATACAGCCAGGTTGCCGGGTGTGCGTTCTGCCTGTTGCCGGAACAGGGAGACCAATGTTTCGTGGGAATTGTAATCTTCCCATGCTGTGTGTGTCAATACATCAGCAAGGTGTTGGGTGCCATCGGTTGCAACGGTATTCCGTTGTTGTCCGTGCGCATCGTACAGGATCGCGTCCATAGAATTGCGGTTTAAATTGAGGGTGGAAAAAAGGAGTTTCGAAGGATGTGGTGTGTTGTGGTTTTAAAGTTCAGCAATAAAGATGCGCCTGTCCGGCGGTGTTAAAGACAGGACATAAATGTTCACATGTCTGGTGATAGTATGGTATGAAAGATCAGCAAAAAAGGTTCACTGTTGTGGTGGTGGATAGGTGTCTGTTTCATCGTGGATAGGTGTACGGTTTAATAAATTAGCAAAAAGGTTTTCACATCATTAATCGCGGATAGGTCAATGAAAGATCAGCAAAAAAGGTGTTCACATGGTGCGGCGAGGGCCGGCAAAAGACTCAGCAATTAGAAAAAGATTTTTTAAAGATATCCGGTTTTTCAAAAAAATATACGAACAGGGAAAGTATTTGGATTTGCTGCTTGTCGAAAAAAATGGTTACTGTGTTTTCCGGGTTCGAACGGATAGCAAATTAGTACGCCTCACTGAAATATAACCGCAGTCGAAAAAATTGAATTATTGTGGTCTAACTGGTTCATAATAAATCTACTGTATGCCGGATTCATATCGTTTGCCGTGGGTGATTTTGAGCGGTATCCGCCGGAGGACGGCAGTAAAGAACCGGTTTGGGGAGGTATGCCTGGCCTTAACATGCGATATCCGGGAAAGCATCGGCGGCTGCCTGGGCGATTTCATGGTCCTGTTCCGCCCAGCTGCCACTTACCCCGATTGCACCGATCAAATGGTCATTATAAAGCAGGGGAATGCCACCTCCGAACGTCACTATTTTTCCCCCAAGTATTGTTTCCATTGGGAAAGAAGCTGCCGGCTGTCTGAACGCTCCTAAATCTTTTGTGGCCATTTTGAACATAGCTGCAGTATAGGCTTTCTTTTGCGCTAAATCAACACTGACAAGGCTGGCGCCATCCATTCTTAGAAAAGCCAATGACAGCCCCGAAGCATCCGCTATGCAAACGGATATCGGCACCTGGATAGATGCCGCTTTGCGGACAGCGATTTGTAAAACCCGGAATAAATTCTCTGTCCTGAAACAGCATTCAATATCTCTTGTATGCATAACGTTATTTAATGATGACAACAATGTGCTCGCTTAAATAATAAAGCGGTCTTCTCAAATTATATCTAACCGGATTAAATATCATTAAACTAGTATAATAAGCTGTTGTGCTATTTAAAAGTGACCTTTATGATTGGAGATGTGTTGGGCCCAACCGCTTATTTTTAGCGGCATAAACGTTAAATTTAATGGAAACTTTTACGGATGAATTGAACCAGCCTGCTTTCATCTTGTTGTGTTAAAAAAGAATGTACATGCGTAAACCGAAGGTAGATATTGAACAACTGACCGCCGCGGTGATCAGTCATTACGGGAAGATTGATCATATAGGACCGGTGCAGGACGGCATGGAGTCTTTTGCTTTCCGGCTGGTCATCTCGGGGAAAAAGTATGTGCTCCGCGTGAATCATCAGGCAGAAGGTTTTGAAAAAGACGATTTCGTCCAGCGGCATTTGACCGTCGCCGGTTTGCCGGTACCGGAGATAGAAGCCATCGGTTTACTGGAGAGTGGCATTGCCTGGTGTTTGTCTGTCCAGGCGCCGGGTGTAACGTTGCAGGACCTGCCCGCAGCTTACCTGCCGGCGGTGGCAGCGCCGCTGGCCGCGGTCATGCAGGCGATGGCGGAGGCGCCGCTGGACAAGGTGACCGGCTTCGGTCCTTTTAACGCGAGAGGCGAAGGGCAGTATGCCAGCTGGAAGGCATACCTGGAAAGCATTTGCGGGGACGTGACCTACGACTGGCGTGCGGCCGGTAAAAGAGTGCCGATGAAACGTGTCCGGCCATTGCAGGAACAGCTGTCAATAGCGATACAGGGCATCCCTGAAGTAAGGCAGCTGGTGCATGGTGACTTTGGTTCCAACAATGTGCTGACAGACGGGCATGTGATCACCGGCGTGATTGACTGGTCGGAGGCTATGGCGGGCGACAGCCTGTATGATATGGCCAATATTTTTTTCTGGCGTACCTGGCTGAATTGTATGGAACAGCAGGCGCGTTATTTTGAAACCCAGGGGATAGACAAAGCGCGGCTGGATGCTTACCAGTTGCGCATCGGCCTGGAAGAAGTATACCAGGCGGCGCTTGCAGGCGACGTCGATGAAATGGACTGGGCGCTGGTACGATGTGAACACCTGGCAGGTATTGTCCGCTGAATTGGGCGGCAAAAAAATTTCGTGTAATATTGTAAATTCAACGGTTTTCCTATTTTGACATGCAAGACAAAGAACTTTGGTCCTGGTACAAATCCGGAGAAATCAGTGGGCTGGAAGGTTTGTATAATGCCTATTACAGGCCGCTTACCAACTATGGCTTTAAATTCACGGAGGACAAATCATTTATTGAAGAGAGCATACAGGACCTCTTTCTGAAATTGTGGCGCAACAGGGATTCCATTGTCACACCGCAGGTGGTGAAACAATACCTGCTTTTATCCTTCCGGCGCATTTTGCTGCGCAAGCTGGAATACAGCCCTTCCCGGCTGGAGGAAGCGTTTTCCGGAGAACATATTCCTTTTTATTTGGAACTGTCTTATGAGCATCCCCTGATCAGAGCAGAGCGTGCAGCGGAGTTGAAGAAAAAGGTCGATGCCTTGATGGATACGCTGACCCACCGGCAGCGGGAGGCCATTTTCCTCAAATACTACGAAGATCTGTCATATGAAGAGATTGCAGAGATCCTGCAAATCAACACAGGAGGCACCTACAAACTGGTTTACCGCGCGCTGGAGCGCCTGAGAGAGCAATTCGGCGACTTCTCCCTCCTGGTACTGTTATACCTGCTGCAACGCCGCTACTAATTTTTTTTTCAAAATTTTTCTGAAAATGGGATAATCCGGATATTCTGTTGTGTCTTATGAGTGATGAACAAAGACTATCGTGATTACCGGATGGAGGATTTCCTGGCGGACGAGTATTTTATCCGCTGGGTGAAATTCCCTGATGCGGCAGCTGACGCTTTCTGGCAGCAGCTCGCCGCCGACGTGCCGGAGAAAGCCCCGCTGATGCGGGAAGCCCGGGAGGTGGTGTATGCCCTGTCTACACCGGTGCTGGAAAAAAATGATCCTGCCCGCGAAAAGATATGGCAGGCAGTGCTGGACAATATACAACAGACGCCGGCGCGACCGTTGCGGCGTTACCGCCGGACATGGCTGGCGGCAGCCTCTGTGCTGCTACTGCTGGCGCTGGGCGCCACCTGGTATTTTACCTCCACCATTATCGTCAGTACAGGTTATGGTGAAACCCGGGAAGTTATTTTACCTGATCACTCTTCCCTGATGCTGAACGCACATTCCACCGCCTCCTACGCCCGTAGCTGGACCGTTACCGGCAGGAGGGAGGTGTCACTGGAAGGAGAGGCCTTCTTCGATGTAAAACATACCGGTGACACTTTCCGCGTACAGGCCGGTCCCGCGTGCATTACCGTGCTGGGCACCGCTTTCAACGTACGGCACCGGGAAGGTATGATCGCCGTGGTGCTGCAACGGGGACGTGTACGCATCGACGTGGCCAACGGCGAAGGACAACCGGCATTCCTGCAGCCGGGAGAAGGATGGTCTTATGCCCATCAGCAGCAGCCGGTGGTCATGCAGGCTGTCGATACCGCCGCCGCCACCGCCTGGACGCGGCATGAACTCCTGCTGAATGCCACCAAAGTGAAAGATGTCATCAGGCTATTAAAAGATAATTACGGATATACAGTAGTATTGGAAGACAGCACCATCGGTGAACGTGAAATTAAAGGCAGGATACCTATGCAAAGGGAACAGGACCTCCTGTTCGTATTGTCCAGGATACTGGATGTAGACATTCAACAGAAAAACGATACGCTTTTGTTCACTACGAGATAGTGATCGATTATTTATCAACCAAAAACCAACCAACATCAATGATGACGAGAGCACAGTTGCGCAAGACTGCGGCGATGGTGTGTACATTCCTGTTCTGTATGCAGCTCGCACATGCACAGATGAAAACCATGCCGGTCAGTGCCGCGCTGAAGGAAATCACCCGGCTCTATGGTACCAGCTTCGTGTATGAAAACAGCCTGCTGGACAATGTAACCACCACCGTGGATGCCAGCGCCTTCCGCGGCAAAACAGTGGAAGCCGTGCTGAAAGAAGTACTGTATCAGCGGGGATACCTCTTTCTGTACGTTAACGACAACACCTATACGATTATTAAGGACGTGCGCCGGAAGACCGCACCAGGCGGTGGAGCAGGCCCGGTGGCCGACACGGAGCGCAATGTGGCCGGTACCGACCCGTTGCTGGTAAGAGGCCGGGTGACAGATGAAAACGGTATCCCGCTGCCGGGAGTAACCATCAAGCCTGCCTCCGGCAGGGCGGGCGCCTTCACGGACGGCAACGGTGCCTATACCGTCCGCCTGTCGAAGCCGGGTGAAATGATTGCTTTCACGTTTATCGGCTACCGTATGCAGGCAGTTGCCGGCAAGCCCCGGCTGGACGTGGTGTTACAGCCAGACAACATCCAGCTGAAACAGGTGGAAGTGTCTACCGGCTACCAGACCATCGCGAAAGAAAGAGCCACCGGATCTTTCTCCCAGATACAGGAGAAAGACATGGAACGCAAAATCACCACTAACGTGGTGGATAAAATGGAGGGCATGGTGAGCGGTTTGCTGGTGACCAACAACCCGCCGGGGACCGACGGCCGTCCGTCTAAAAGCCCGGTGTTTTCCATCCGCGGACGAAATACCTTTAAAGCGCAGCAGGACCCGCTGGTCGTGATCGATGGCTTTCCATATGAAGGCGAGCTGTCTATGATCAACCCGGAAGATATTGCACGGATCACCTTCCTGAAAGACGCCGCCGCCGCCTCTATCTGGGGCGTCCGCGCCGCCAACGGGGTAGTGGTGATAGAAACACAGAAAGGAAAACCACAACGCCGGCAGATCAATTTCTCCACCAACTTTACCCTGGGAGGCCGCCCCGACCTGGGCTACCGCCCGGTGGCCGGTTCCGCCGATTACCTCGACTTTGAAAGTGAAGCGGTGCGTAAAAATCTCATCCCCGATCCCAGGGGCCGCACGCTGCCTGCTGTGAGCGCCGGCGCTGACGTTTTCTACCGCTACAAACGCGGGGAGATCACCGAAGCGCAACGCGACGCATTGGTAGCGCAACTGGCCGGCTATGACTATAAATCACAGTATCAGCAGTATCTGTTGCAACGCCAGCAAATACAGCAGTACAACCTGTCCATGAGCGGCGGCAGTGAATTCGCACAGTATTTTGTCTCCGGTTCCCTCAGCGATGAACTGCCGGTGGCCAAAGGCAATCGCAACACCCGGGTGACCATCAACGCTACCAACAATTTCCGGCTTCATAAAAACCTCGATGCCAACCTGGGCATCATGGCCGTGATGAATACCGCCAAAAACAACGGCCTGGGCCTGTCTCCGCTGGAACCGGGCATCAATACGCTGCTGCCCTACGACCGGATCATAGACGATAACGGTAAAGCCATACAGTACGCCCGCGCTTTCAACGCCCCCGCCCTGGATTCCCTGCAACGCCTCGGCTACCTGCCGTGGAGATACGATTACCTGGCTGAGCTGGCGAATGCGGATAATGCCGCCCGTCAGAACCTCTACCGGATCAACGCCGGTTTCAACTACCGCATCATTCCCGGGCTGACGGCCACACTGAGCGGCCTCTATGAACGCTCTTTCCAGCGCACCCGCAACTATTACAGCCCGGACACCTACACCGCCAGAAATACCGTTAACAACGCCACCTCCACCGTGGCCGGTAACCCAGTCACACTGGTGTACGGTCTGCCCAAAGGCGGTATACTGAACATCACGAACGCAGAGATGGAGCATTACGATGTGCGCGGACAGCTGAACCTGAACCGCCAGCTCGGCAAACGGCACAGAATAGATGCCGTGGCGGGCAGCGAAATACGGCAGGTATGGACTACCAGCGCTTCCAGCCGCCTGTATGGTTATGACGATCAGACGCTGGCCTCCATGCCGGTGAATTATGATGCTTATTACAAGACTGCTGTTTCCGGTAACCAGATAAAACCTTCCATACCCAACAGCCTGGGCGATACCAGAGACAGGTTTATGTCCTGGTACACCAACGCGAACTACACCTATAACAGCCGCTACGTGTTTTCCGGAAGCGCCAGGCTGGACGACTCCAACCTGTTTGGCGCCAGCGATAAATACCGCGCTACGCCGCTGTGGTCACTGGGTGGTATGTGGAAGCTGGGAGAAGAAGCGTTTATGCAATTGCGTTTTCTCAATCGCCTTAATCTGCGTGTAACCTATGGCGTGAACGGTAACGTGGATAAAACCACCAGTCCCTTCCTGATAGCAGCAGTAGCGTCCTACCCGGGCGCTTATAACGGTCAGCCTTTTGCGAGCATCAGCAATCCGGCCAACCCGCTGTTGCGCTGGGAAAAAACCAAAACCTTCAACGTGGGCGCCGATCTCTCTTTCTGGGACAGCCGCCTGGATGTGACGCTGGACGTATACCGCAAACATAGCTACGACCTGTTAGGGCCGGCGGAATTTAATGCTACCTATGGATTCACCACGCTGACCGTCAACACCGCGGAACTGCGGAACAACGGGATCGATCTTAATGTTACCGCAGCGGTGATACAACGGAAGAACTTTTCGTGGAAAGCGAACATGAACTTCGGCTATAACGAGAACAAAGTAGTGTCATCCAACCTGCAGCGGGAAAATGTTACCTACTACAGCAACAGCGGCACAGGCGCCAGCCCCGTGAAAGGCAAGCCTATTGAAGGAATCTACAGCTACCGTTACGGTGGCCTGGACAGCATCGGCAGACCGGTCGTATTATCCGGCGATGGCAAACGGAACCTGGCGAACGCTGATATTTCCGCCGATCTGTCTACCCTGGCTTACAGCGGCACCACAGTGCCACGGTTTTTCGGGGGGCTGACGAACATCGTGCGTTACAAACAGCTGGAGCTGTCTTTCCTGGTCACCTATAAGATGGGATATGTATTCCGTCGCCCTACGGTGGACTACTTCAGCTATTTCACGCAGAAGTCCATCCACAGCGATGTGGCAGAGCGCTGGCGCAAGCCGGGCGACGAAGCGCGTACAGACGTGCCCGTAGTGCCTGCTACCGGTGTCAACTATACGAATACCTGGTATCCGAAATCCGACCGGCTGATAGAAAGCGGTGCGCATATCCGTTTAAGGGAGGTGTCTCTCACGTATGACCTGCCGTCGCAGGTGCTGCGCCCCTTGCGTATGCAGCGATTGTCGCTGATGGCTTATGGCCGTAACCTGGCGCTGTGGACCAAAAATAAAGCGGGTATTGATCCGGACTACATCCCGGGTGCTTATTATTCCCTGCTGCCGCCTGCGCGTTCTTTTGCCGTTGGCCTGAAAACAACTTTTTAACCTTAAAAATGTAGCCTGATGTTTCGCACTTTGATATATGCAGCCGCTTTGATGGCCCTCGCGGGTTGTGGCAGGGATTATCTCGATATAAAACCCAAAGGAAAGGTAATTCCTTCTACGTATAAGGATTATCGTTTGTTGATGAACAATACCAACGACCTGGCGGGTTCCTATGGGGCTGATGAAATGGCGTCCGATAACGTAGCATACTATGAACAACAGGGCCTGGATTACCTTGGCACCGCTACCTACCGGATACATACCTGGCAGGACGATGTCTGGATGTCTACCGACAACGACGGCCAGTGGAGCAACCTTTACAAGCAGGTGTACCTGGCCAACGTGGTGGTGGAAGGGATGAAGGTGGTGACCGACGGTAGTGAAAAAGAGCGCAATCAGCTGGTGGGAGAGGCGCTGGTACACCGGGCTTTCGCTTACCTGTCGCTCGTGAACCTGTACGCTGTGCACTATGATGCCTCTTCCGCGGCGTCAGACAAAGGCGTGCCGCTACTGCTGGCGCCTGTCATTGATGCCAGGTTGAACCGGGCTTCTGTGAAGGCCGTCTATGACCAGTTGCTGGCCGATCTGAGCCAGGCAACCTCGCTGCTGGGCACCACCAGCACCAGCGCTTATGAGCCAACGCTGGCTGCTGCTTATGCGCTGCAGGCCCGTGCTTATCTGCTCAGGGGAGAATACCCCGAAGCGCTGAAGGCGGCCGCTAAAACACTGGAGATCAAAAACCAGTTGACCGATTATAACAAGGCAGTAGCGGACCCGCGCAATACCTTCCCGCAAAACAGAAGCAATCCTGAAACGATCCTGATGAAAACCGTTTCCAACAGTTACGCCTGGTTTTCCCTGAGCAAGGATTTACAGGCGGAGTTCAAAGATTCGCTGATCGATCTGCGGTATAAAATATTGTTTACCACCACTACCGATCCATTTAAGGGGCATCTCTACTACTATGGTGAATTCCTGTCGTTCGACTCTCGGCTGGTAGGGCCAACCGTGCCGGAGATGTACCTGGTCCGCGCTGAATGTAACGCCCGGCTCAATAACGTGGCGGCTGCCATGCAGGACCTGAACCTGCTGCGTCAAACGCGTATCGCAACCGCAGCGTATGTGCCCTCCACCGCCGCCACGGCAGAGGAGGCGCTGCGGATGGTGCTGTCCGAACGCCGGCGGGAGCTGTGTTTCAAAGGCCAGCGGTTGTTCGATATGAAACGGCTGAATAAAGACCCGCGTTTCGCAAAAACGGTCACCCACACTTACAACGGACAAACGTTTACGTTGAAGCCCAACGACTATCGCTATGTATTTCCCATTGCGCCGAAGCTGATGCAGCTGAACCCGGAACTGGAACCGAATGAAAGAAAATAGCCAATCATGGAAAGATGGCCGGGCAGCTGGTATGACGGTGGTCCCGCCCGGACATGCGCCACCACCGGGACAGCCTTTTGAACCGCTGATAACAAAACGGGGGCGTTACAGGAGGCTATTTGCGGGAAGACCTTTAATTTGTAGATGTAAAAACCAAACCAACACATTAAAAGTATGATGAAAAAACTATTACTGGTGTTAGCCGCCTGTTTACCGCTTGCTTTGGCGGCGCAGGAAAAGGGCATTCACTTCGAGCATGAACTGAGCTGGAAGGAGGTCCGTGCCAAAGCCCAAAAAGAAAACAAGTTTATTTTCATGGACTGCTACACCACCTGGTGCGGTCCCTGTAAAATGATGAGTCGCGACATCTTCCCGCAGCAGGTGGTCGGCGATTTCTTCAATGATAAATTCATCTCGGTGAAAGTCCAGATGGACAAAACCGCCAAGGATGACGATGCCGTAAAACGCTGGTATGAAGACGTCGACGCTATCGCCAGGGAGTATAACGTGATGGCCTACCCGACGTTTTTGTATTTCGCGCCTGATGGCAAGCTGGTACACCTGGTGGTAGGCAGCGACAGCGCTTCCGCGTTCATTGCAGCTTCCGCCAAAGCGCTGAAGCCGGAAACGCAGTACTATACCCGCATGGAGACCATGGCTGAAAATGCAGGCAATCAACCGGACACGCTGAAACGGCTGGCAGAAGAAGCCATGGAGATGTATGACGGCCGCTACTCCGCCTTGTTCGCCAAACGGTATCTCCGCGCAGTGCCGAGCGTATACACGTCGGAAACACTGCAGTTCCTGGATAAGTATACCCATAACAGCAGAGACACGGGCTTTGTCATCTTCCGTAAAAATCCGGCGAAAGTCAACCAGGTAATGGGAGCAAAGTATGCGGAAAAGAAAGTGGAGCAGATTATCTTCGGTGAGGAAATATATGCCAACCTGAAAGAAGGCATCACGCCCGATTTTAAAGTTATAGAAACCAAACTGCAAAAGAAATATCCCGATCTGTCCCGCAAGCTGGTGGATAAGTTCAGGCTGCAATGGTATCAGGGCAAAGACTATGATCAGTTTGAAAAAGCAGTGAAGGTATACATCCGGCAATACGATAAACAACTGGACCCTTCCGATCTGAGCAGCTTTGCGCGCACCGTGGGCCGTAAGGCCAAGGATACCGCTATGTTACGCACTGCGCTGGCATGGAGTGAACGTGCGGTAAAGGAGAACCCGGGTCCGGACGCTGTGAGCGTACAGGCCATGCTGATCTATCGCCTGGGTGATACGGCAACGGCTATCCGCTTACAGGAAGGCGTTGTCAATGATCTTTCTGCAAAAGAGAAGAAATACCAGAAGGAATTCCAGGAGAAAGTGCTCGATAAGATGAGGAAGGGCGAAAACCTCTGATAACAGGGGAGAAGGACGCAGTTTTGCCGGTATCTCGTTTTATTAGATTATCATTACGGCGTAAGTAAATAATTTATTAAACGATGAAACGTTGTTTTTTCCCGATAGCCCTGATAGCATTGCTGAGTTGTAACAACCATCCTGAAAATACGACATCGCAGCCGGCAGACTCAGGAAATGTTATGATGGAAGATAAAGATAAAGATAAAGCACAGGAAGCTGCTGGTACTTACCGGCAGCTTCCTGAATTAATAGCCCATTTAACGGAAACCGAAACAGGTATCGCAGACCCTATCCGGAACATACAGGAACAGAATGACTTTTGCAATCAGGCCTCACTGATGCGCAGCGCTTCCTGGCAGAAAGCAGATGAGCGGTACCGGCAATTCGCACAGGACCAGGCAGGCCATAAATACATCAATGTGTTCCGGCAGTATGGTGCTTACGTTATTTTGGTAAATCTGAATTTGCTGGCGGAAAGTTCGCCGGAGGCGCTGCTAAAAATCTGGTTCTATACAGACGAGCTGGTAAAATCCGGCGCTGTCAATGCGCCGCTGATATCCGCCGGGCTCAGTCAATTGAAAGAACACGGTTTTTCTGCCGCGAAAATCCGCGAGCTGGCCGACAGTGCAGAAAAGCAGTTACAGGCCAACAGCAAATATGCGGAGGTGAAAAAGAGCGTGCAACAATACGTCAATCAGGCAATGTCCGCAACGAGAGATCCAAAGTACGCCGCTGAAGACGAAAACCATATCAGGGTCTTTCGTTTGATACAGGAGGCCGAAGAGAACATTCACGCGTTAGCGCAATAAAGGGTAGTGGTTTTGCCCGTTTCACCGGATTTGCCTACATTGCCGGGCTAACAACGTTATTTAACATACGACATGGAACTAACATCACTGGCCCCGCAGTCATTGTGGCAATATTTCAGTCAACTGAACGCCATCCCGCGGGCATCGAAGAAAGAAGAGAAGGTGATAGCCTTTGTGGAGGCATTTGGCCGGCAGCTGGGCCTGGAAACGACAAGGGACGCTGTCGGGAACGTGTGCATTAAAAAGCCGGCTACCGCGGGCATGGAAGACCGCCAGACGGTGATCCTGCAATCGCACCTGGACATGGTACACCAGAAAAACGGGGATACCGTGTTCGACTTTGACACGCAGGGCATCGAGATGTATGTGGACGGCGACTGGGTAAGGGCCCGCGGCACTACCCTCGGCGCAGATAACGGCATCGGCGTAGCCACCATCATGGACATCCTGGCGGCGACGGACATACAGCATCCCGCCCTCGAAGCCATGTTCACGATCGACGAAGAAACAGGTATGACCGGCGCCATGCAACTGGACCCGGGCCCTTATACCGGTACCATCCTGCTCAACCTGGACACCGAAGAGGAAGACGAAATCACCATCGGTTGCGCCGGTGGCCTCGATACCAATACCAACGGCAGCTACCAGCAGGTGCCTGCTACAGCCGGCGGCGCCGCCTACGACGTCACCATTAAAGGCTTGCTCGGCGGCCACTCCGGGATAGATATCAATAAAGGCAGGGCGAACGCCAACAAGCTGATGAACCGCCTGCTGTACAACGTGCGTCAGTCTATAGACCTGCAGCTGGCGTCCCTCGACGGCGGCAGCCTGCGGAACGCTATCCCGCGCGAATCCCGCGCCACGGTAGTAGTGCCCGGCGCCGATAAAGCCCGTTTTGAAGCAGCGGTACAGGCATTTGCCGCCATCCTGAAAGATGAATATAAAACCGTGGAGACCGGACTGACCGTAGCGGTTACGCCTGCTGCCACGCCGGTTTCTGTGATGGCGCCCGCTTATTTCGATCAGCTGCTGCGCGCCATCTACGCCGCGCCCAATGGCGTGTTCCGCATGAGCCCCGATATGCCGGGCCTCGTGGAAGCCTCTAACAATATCGCCAAAGTGACCGTGAAAGACGGACAGTTTATTACCCAGTCACTCCAGCGCAGCAACGTAGACAGCACCAAAGAAGACGTCGCCCTCGCGGTACGTTCCGCCTTTGAAAATATGGGCTGCGAAGTGATACAGGCCGGTGGTTACCCCGGATGGAAACCCAACCCGGATTCTCCCATCCTGAAGCTGATGCTGTCCCTGTACGGCGATCACTTCAAACATGCACCGAAAGTAGGAGCGATTCACGCCGGACTGGAATGTGGCATCCTCGGTTCGCTGCTCAAAGGGCCGGACATGATTTCCTTCGGACCTACCATCCGCGGCGCGCACTCACCCAACGAATGTGCGCAGATCTCTTCCGTGGAGCGGTTTTATAAATTTCTGCTGCATATTTTGAAAGAAATACCCAAACGATAGTTATTTTAGGCTAACGATAACCGGGGCTGACCAACAGGTCGGCCCTTTGTTTTTGCCGCTGCGGTGATAATTCACAGAAACTTAATACCCCGTTAATATTTAAACAACCATTTTTGCATCGGTTATGAATCATTCCGATGGACTATAAGCACGCATCTGATATGGAATTGTTGCTTTGTTGTAAGAACGACGACATCAGGGCATACAATGAGTTGGTGGACCGCTATGCGCCCCGTCTGCATAAAATCGGCCTGCGCTATCTCCGTGACAGGTTCGTGGTAGAGGAGCTAGCCATGGACCTGCTGTTCAATATATGGGAGCGCAGAATGAACATCACCATCGAATACAGCCTTTCTGCTTATCTTTTCAGGGCTTACCGCAATATGATTGCCCGGCAGCTTTGCCGGAAGATTCCTGCTACCAGCCCCATAGAAGAAATGACCGAACACGAATTACCCCTTTCCTCCCGGACTGCCGATGATGACCTGATCTTCACTCAGACAGAGTTGATCTATCATGAAAATTTGGCGCGGTTAAGTCCTCAGCGCCGGCTGGTGTTTCAGCTGAGTCGCGAGGAAAACCTGAGTTATAAAGCCATCGCTGAACGTACCGGTCTTTCCCTGAATACCGTTGAAAACTATATGACCGCTGCACTGGCCGGCCTGCGCAGATTTTTTGGCAGGCATTCGCTGCATCTCTGGGTAACCCTGCTACTGACGCAACACCTCTGACCCCCCGTTTTTCTTTCTCTCTAAAAAATCTGAAAAAAAATTTCATCCGCGTAGGTGGTAGACATGCCTTTTGGGTAACTCTATAGGTAGAAGCCTGCGAATAATGAAAGAGCATCCTACTGAATTGTTAAAAAAGTTTCTGGACAACCGCTGTTCTCCCGAAGAGCTGGAACAGGTACAGCAGCTGTTGCAGTTGCCTGAAAACAGCGAGCTGCTGGACAGGCTGATGGCCGGGCAATCTGCGGCCGACTGGGAGCATACCGGCTATGCGGATGAACAGCTGCTACCGACGGTAGAACGCTGGAAAGCGCAGTTGAATGAACGCATACGTCAGCAGTCAGGAGGGAAGGTGAAACAACTACGGGCACGCAGGCTACGCAATATAGCCGCCGTTATGGCCGGTATTTTGGTGTTAAGTGGTATCTCTTACCGGGGTTTAAAAAACAAAAGAATGCACCCCGCTTATGTGGAACAACGTAATCCGGGAGGAGCGCCGGTGAGATACCTGTTGCCCGACAGCACGCAGGTGCACCTGGCAGCGGGCAGCCGGATGCGTTATCCGGCGCAGTTTTCAGGAAGTAAAAGAGAAGTCTTTCTGGAAGGAGAAGCTTTTTTCGATGTAAAGCAGGATGCGAAGAATCCCTTTATCATCAGAACAGGCGACGTATATACGGAAGTGTTAGGCACGTCCTTCCGGATCACGGCATTTGAGGCGGCGCCGCTGGAGGTGGCTGTCGCTTCCGGCAAGGTACAGGTGACAGACCCGCAAAAAGGGCAACTGGCCGTTTTGACCAAAGGCAGGGTAGTCAGCTACAACGCTGCCAGTGGGGTGGTAGAGCAGCATACGGTAGACCCGTCTTCGTTGGAAAAGTGGACCACCGGCGAAGTGTATTTTGAAGAAACACACGTGGACAGGATCGCGGAAGAATTGCAGCGCATCTATGGAGTTAAGATCCGGTTTCAGCAACCTGCGTTGGCCACAATCCGCGTCAGCGCCGCTTTTTCAGCAAGCGAGCCGGTGGCGGGCGTAATGCAGATGCTGGCTTTTGTCGGCAAATTCCAATACAACTATGATAGTGAAAAGAAACTGTACACCCTTTACGTGAAAAATCAGCCTATGGATAAAAGATAAACGAAGCATTCAAAAATAAAAACGTTCCTGCGGGAAAGCAGGAACGCTGACAGAACATCAGGCCGTTATGATTGGACGTCTGACCGGCCGAATGTTCCATGCTTACAGCTCAATAGCATTAAACCCGTAAACATTCTACAATATTATGCAAAAAAGCACTTATCTGCTTTATGAACTCAGATCAAAGAATCTGTTAATGGCCCTGCCATTGCTTCTATTCCTCGCTGTCCTGCCGGTGGTGGGCAATAGCCAGGACCTCGCCACCTTGAAACTATCTGTCAGCGCGCAGAACGTAGGTATCAAGACAGCCTTGCGGGAGATACAACAGCACAGCAAAGTCCGGTTCTTTTATGGCAAAGATGTGGACCGCTATGATCATATTAAAGTCAGTCTCACCGGAAAAGAGAGCAACGTGCTGCAGGCTGTGGAGCGTGTGCTGAAGCCTACCGGCCTTCGTTATACGCAGAAAGGATATCATATTATGATCGATGAAAAACCCGCCGGCAGCATTTCTGCGCCCAAACAGGAGCAGGAAAAAGCGCCCGCCCGGCAGCAGGGCCGTATCAGCGGCAAGATCGTGGACGACCTGGGAAGACCCCTGATCGGCGCCTCTGTCCGTATCGCAGGCAGTAGCAGCCAGGCTACACAATCGGCCGCAGACGGGAGTTATATGCTGAGTGTCCCCGCGGGTAGTTATACTTTGGAAGTCAGCTACATCTCTTTTCAGTCCCAGCGTATTACAGGCGTGGTGATAAAAGACAACAGCATTACGCCGCTGACCGTGTCCATGAAAGTGGCCGCCAGTACTTTAAGCCAGGTAGTGGTGACGTCAGGGTACAAAAAGGCGTCCATTGCCGGCGTGTATGCCGGGCAGAAAAACAGGGCATCCATCAGCAACGGCGTATCGGCGGAACAGATCGCCGCCACGCCCGACCGTAATGTGGGAGAAGTGTTGAAGCGTGTCTCCGGGATCAATACGGCAGATAATAAATTTGTCATTGTACGCGGTATCGGTGAGCGATACAATGCGGCTTCGCTCGACGGTACCGCCCTGCCCAGCACAGAGGCGCAGAAGCGCAGCTTCTCTTTTGACATGATCCCCAACGCTATTGTCGATAACATCGTTGTGGTAAAAACGGTGACGCCCGATATGAACACCGGCTTCGGCGGGGGCGCTATCCAGATTAATACCAAAGACATTCCTACGGAAAACTTTATGACAGTGGGCATTGGTACTTCCATCAACGATCAGTCTACCTGTAAGGAATTTTTAAGTCACCAGCGTGGTAAGTACGATTACCTGGGTTTTGATGATGGCCGCAGGAGTTTTCCTAAAGACCTGAAAACGACAGCCAGCGTAGAGGAAATGGTAGCGCAGAGCAGGCGTTTTACAAACGACAATTTTACGGTGTATAAATACAAAGCAGCACCTGCGCAAAATTACCAGTTCGCCATCGGACAGGTGTATAAATGGAATGAAGCAAGACAGTATAAGTTTGGCTTTACCGGCGCACTCAGTTACCGGAACAATCAAACCATCAATAATATTGAAGAAATCCGTCGTGGAAAGTGGAACACGAATACCGCGATCGCTGCCAGTGGACATTCGTATGATTTTAATACGACGCTGGGAGGGGTACTTAACCTGGGGCTGCAACTGGGAAAGCACCGTTTGAGCCTGCGCAACACTTACACGCATTTGTATGATAATGCCTTTACGCGGATCAAGGGTGTCAATTCGGATAACGACTTCAACGAGCAACCCAACCAGATCCGGGAAACGGATGATCCGACTTTTACAACGCTGGTTCAAAACAAGCTGACGGGCCAGCATCAGTTACAGAAGACCAGAATAGAATGGGACGTCGCGCGGACAGGCATCGACCGCAAACAGAAAGATCTCGGTATCGCCACGCAGTCGCCCCGGGTTCTCGGAAACGACACCCTGTTTCTGTACGGTTACGGCCAGTTGTCGGGTCCGCGGTTTACGCCTGCATCGCGGCACAGCTATTCCAACAGTGAAACCCATTATTCCTGGAACGTATCCGCTTCGCGGCCATTCGATATTGGAAATTTCAGCAATACGCTCAAGGTAGGCTATTTCGGAACACAACGTTCCTCCCGGTTTGACTGGAAGATCCTGCCGTTGCTGGCGGATGATAAAGTATTTGATCCCTCTTTGTCCTATCTGCCTATTGGAGAATGGCTGAAGCCTGAAAATATGCGTGCTGACGGTTACCTGTTTTTGCTGGATGGCTGGGGCAATGACTATTACGCCGGAAAAAGCCAGAACCATGCAGGTTATGTGATGTTTGACAACCGGTTCAATAGTCAATGGCGTCTCGTATGGGGAGTGCGGGCGGATTATTATCAATATACAGAAATCAACAATGGTTCCAACGCAACAAAGCAGGGTGCAAACGGCATTTTCGATCTTCCCCGGGAAAAGAAATGGGAATGGCTGCCCTCCGCCAATCTGACGTATAGCCCTGTTAGTACGGTGAATATCCGGGCCGCTTACTCCGCTACGGTGGTGCGGCCTGAAATGATGGACAACAGCCAGTTCTTTCGTTACAGCGCTTTTTATGACGGCCTGGTAGGCAGCTTAGGGATCAGCAGTACCCGCATCACTAACTGGGATGTGAAGGCAGAGTGGTTTCCGGGGGCCGGCGAGGTACTTTCCATGGGAGGATACTATAAGTATTTTGACAAACCGGCAGAAATGATTGCGATAGAAACGCTGGATTTCGGATTCCAGTATACCCTGAAAAATTCCAATTGGGCCAGGGTATACGGACTTGAACTGGAGGCCCGCAAGGACCTTGGTTTTATCAGGGATGTGGCATTACTGCGCCACCTGACGCTCTATGGAAATCTGACGCTGCAACAATCCCAGGTAGAAGGGTTGTACCAGACAGGAGATAAAGATCCCGTTACCGGAAGACCGGTGATGGCCCCGATGGAGCAGAAGCGGGCGCTCTATGGACAGGCTCCTTACTTGTTGAATGCCGGCCTGCAATACCAGGATGAGCAATTGGGTTTCAATATTGTCTATAATAAATCGGGAAGAAAGACCTATTTCGTGACCACATCACCTGCCAATACAGAATATGAGCAACCACGGGCGCAGCTGGACGCACAGGTCAGTTATAAATTTTTAAAGCCCGCGCTGGAAATCAGGATCAACGGAGGTAACCTATTGAATGCTGCTTCTGTTTTTTACAACAACAGGGGCAGTTATGAGATGAATCCGGATGCAACAGATATCAGTAACAGCCAGCGGTTAAAAGCAGGGTTTACCGATAATTATGAAGAAGGCGATTTATATACGTTCAAACAGCGGTTCGGAAGGACCTTCAGCGCAACCATTACCTATAAATTTTAAGATCGTGATAAGGAAAATAAAAAAACAGTACTTATGTACAGCGGCAGGGGTGTTGATGCTGCTGATGACCGTCCTGCAGGCTTGCCGGAAAGGGGAGATGTTTAGTCCGTCTGCTCCGGCGGTGGTGGAAGTGTCTTTTGCCGGTTCCACCACGGTGCCGCTGGAATTTATCTATAACAATCTGGTAGTGGATAGCACCCGGGGGCCTTTACATGGTCTTCCTGCTCCATTTAAGTTAAATGTAACAGGTGGTGACCAAAAGGTGGCTGTCCGGGAAAAGGGAAAAACAGCGATACTGAAAACGTACGATATTCAAAAGGGAAGCTTTAAGCAGGAGTTTGGGATCTTTTATGACAACGGGAAAATATACGATGCAGGGGTTATCTATAATTTACAGATCTTATCCAAAAAAGATGGCCTGGATTTTTTCCTGGACGGCAAGCTGATTCACCAGAACCTGTATCCGGGAGCAACACTGCATGAACTGAAGGTGCCTATCGAAAAGGACAAGAAGAGGGAACTGACGGTGAGAAAAAGTGGAGAAGAAGCCGTGCTTGTGTCGAGGATGATAACGATAGCGGATGACAGTGCGGCCCTGAAATTTTATTTCGACGGGGAGCGACTGACAGAAAGTATGAAACTGCCGGCTTTGAAAAATCCCCAAGGCATGTTGCTGACCTTTCAGCTGTTTCCCGATGTGGAATTTGGTCAGACAGCTTTTCTGGGTGGAGATGTTGACATCGTTTTTTACACGCGGGACCAAATCACAGAGGAAGTAGAAAATCTGCAACCGGAACTCCGGGTGACCGTTCCTGCCGGTCAACAGTTCGCATCGGTGGAGTTGCCGCCACTTCCCGATGGAAAATTATATACCTGTGATGTCCTGAAAAGAGGAACCCATGAGATCGCCTATCAGAGTACCGTTCCCGGTTATACAGCCCGGCCCGGGCTTGGGAAGCATGGTGTTTTGCTTTTTTCTACAAGTGACATCGTATATTTTCTGCCAGGGCAGAAGGTGGTCTGTACGATTACTGCATATGAGGAGTTGGGTGGCACTAACTTTGACGAGATTTATATTACTCCTTTTGTTACCGGTTTTTTGGACAACTTTGTTGATATTGTCGAATAGCGCACCTATTTAATTCCTAACAGGCCGCGGTGCTCCGCTTTGCTGAGATCTGGCGGGGGGGGCGCCGTGTCTGTGCGTAGCAACAGTAACCGGAACTGCTCCCTGAAATCTAAAGACCCGGAGACTATACGGGAAACCGTAAAACGCTGCATAATTGTATCGCTATTTTTGTCCCGTACAACCAAATAATCCTCAGCATATGGACAACCAGGTACACTGCCCCAAATGTAATTCAACACAGATTACCGCCAACAAGAAAGGTTTCAGTGCTGGCAAAGCTGTAGTTGGCGCTCTTTTAACAGGAGGAATCGGAGTGCTCGCCGGCGGAATTGGAAGCGGTAAGGTGATTATCACTTGTTTGGCGTGTGGTCATCAGTTTAAGCCAGGAGCGAAAAAAGAGACTGCCGTGGAAGAGTATCATCGGCTGAAGGCAAATAGGGAGAAAATAGATGCTGAACGCAACAGGCAATCAGCCCTGGAAGAAAATCTTCGGAGGGATCTGGAACTACGCAATAATCCCGAAAAAAGAAAGGAGAGTAGAAACGCCGTCATTAGAACGGCAGGTCTCATCGTGTTTGCAGGCGCCGTCCTCTGGATACTATGGCCAATCGGCGGGTATGCCGTTATGGGATTCGGAGCACTGTTATTTATTGCGGCATTTGTTTAGCCGGGAACCGCCAAGGGTTAAGATATGGTCATTAATGTACAAGTTTTGCTGCTCTCTGATTTTATTTATATATTGCAAATAAGGCACTTGTACTAAAGCCCCCGAATGTCAGTTTGAACCCAAAGCAGCTTAGGGTTATCATCTGTACATCAAAATTTGACCAATCCTTATTGTAACGCCCAAAGCTGGTGCCCCCACTGGTTTTTAACGATCATCTCTGAATGCATTATCCCATGTCCCAAAAAGCCATTTCCTGTTTGAGTGTAGCCAAGCCCGAACATGCCCGGGAATTTTCCCCGTTTGACAGTAATCGAAAGGAGCCTGTATTTCATGATCGTTAAGGATGCCCCCAATGGACGGTCTGACATTTACGACACAAGCTTTTGGCCAGGACTGGGCGGCCTACCTGCATGACTATGGTGTGCCGGTACCGGCAAACGACTGGCTGCAAAAGACCATTACACAGGCTTTTGAGGCGATGACGCCGGAAGAAAAGGGGCTGCTGGAACGGTGGTTTGCCTTCCCGTCCCCTCAACCGGTGGAGGTTGTCCGGAGATTGCAGGAGCGGCTGTTTGATGCTATGCTGGAACCCCTGGTGACGCAGCGGCTGTCTGTCTTTTCCACCCGGGAGATATTTACTGAGGTTATCCGCTTCCGGAAGGAGCAGGAGCTTTGTTTCCTGGAGGAACAACGCAGCCGGGAAGCTGTTGCAGACATGCCGGATACCGGCGATACGATCATCGATATTTCCGGAGAGCCCGTTCCTATTGATTTTAGCGTTGATGCTGTTCCTGCGGTACCGGCGGATGGCCAGCCTTATGATGATAACTGGAAACTTGGCCATCAATACCAGGAGAAGCTGGGATTGAATACACAGGAAACTGCATGGCTGAATAAATTCTGGAATCCCTGTAATGCTTTCCTCGAAATGGAGGGATGCTGTATAGAGACGATCAGGCTTTACCTGCACTGTTTGAAGCAGCTCAATAGAGTGTTCGGGAAAAGAGGCACGACAATCGACCGTCAGGTGAAACAGTTCCAGGACCGTTACATACAGGGAAATAACAACACTTACACCATTAGTTATGAGCGTCAGAACCTGGAGACTCATATCTACCTGACTATTTTTAAAAGATCAGAAAATATTGTCAGGGAAATCTATCGGCATAAGCGAAAAATCAATAATGACTTCAATTATCCCGTTTTCGCCACTGATTTTGAGCAAACTTTCGGTAGTGCCGTCAATGAAATATTAGCCGGCGCAATGCATACGGTCGCGGCAGCGGACGACGGCACAGAGCTGCTGTTAAACGAATTGAACGTTACCCGTTGGAAAACGTTTTTCGATGAGATCATATCTGCGCTGAATAATAATAATGCGGAACAGATAGCGGAACAGCTGGACAGGCTGGGTGTTATGAACGAGAAGAACCCTGCGCTTGAAAACATCTACTTTGAAGCTTCGAGGGCCTTTGTAAAAGTAGACAAGGTAGCAGCTGTTACTTTTTATCTCAAATACCTGTATGCGGACCTTCACTCCGATAAGATTGACAACCGGCAGTTGACAAGATCCGTTCAGAAAAGTCTCTTTGCAGACCCGGAACAACTGGAGGCCTTCGAAAAAATAGCTAATGAGCTGATTGCCACCCGCAATTTGCCGGCCGCACTAGCTGCAGCAAAAAAAATTTATGAGAAGAAGAAAAAGAAAATAGAACTGGACGCCGGGGAAATAGCCGCCGTTCGCTCTCAGAGCGCAATAACCGTAGGCCGTTTGAGTGAAATATTGCAGGAGGAGGACGAAACAGCAGATGGGCAAGATGCCACCGTAATCCTGCAACTGGCGGCCACTGAGCCGGCTGACCGGCCGCTGCAGGACCCTTTCCTGATTGCCGGTGTACAGCTCAACATACATCAGCAGGAATTACTATCGCTGTTTAAAGATCATCAATATCAGCTGACCACCACAGAGGTAACCATCTATGCCAAAAGCCGGAACCTGTTCAGAAACCAGCTGGTGGAGAGCATCAATGATTGTTGTTACGAAGAGCTGGATGATATTCTGATTGAAGAAACGGAGGACCGGTATGAGGTAAATGAATTTTATTATCAAAAAATAATTAATCTATGTTAGGTGACATCAAACCAAAAGAAGCTACGGCTGTGATCAATTCTCTCCTGGGCGGCGTCGTGCCTAAAATAGGTGTTCAGCATATTGCTGTGGGCCGAACGGCAGAAGTAAATGCATTCCTTTCCGCACTGGATGACGTGAAGAATGGTCACAGTATGGTGAAATTCTGGATCGGGGATTTTGGTTCCGGAAAATCTTTCATGATGCATTTGCTGAATACGGTAGCCATCAAACAGAAGTTTGTGGTGGCCAATGCTGACTTCACCCCGGAGAACCGGTTGTATGCCAACGATGGAAAGGCTGTTGCGCTTTATACGGCTATTATGGATAATATTGCCATTCAGACCCGTCCGGAAGGCGGAGCACTGGCGGTGCTGCTGGAAAAGTGGATAGAGCAGGCCATTGCGGGGGCTGCACAGGAAGCAGGCATGACGCCGGATGTGGTCCGGCAGCCTGAACATGCGGAGGTGATCCGCCGGCATATCATGCGTACGATCAATAATATCACGGAAGTAGGAGGTTTCGATTTCGGGCTGGTAGTGACCAAATATTATGAAGGATACATCCGGGACGATGAACAACTGCGCAAAAACGCACTGCGATGGCTGAAAGGGGAGTACAATACCAAGACAGAAGCGCGGCAGGACCTTGGTGTCCGGGAAATTATCGACGATCAGAATTTCTATGATATGCTGAAAAACTTCTGTAAGCTGTTTGTCAGCATTGGTTATAGCGGTTTTATGATCAACCTGGACGAGGCCATTAACCTCTATAAGATCTCTACCACAGCGATGCGGGAGAAAAACTACGAAAAGATATTAGCTATCTACAACGACTGTTTTCAGGGAAAAATCGCTCACCTGTTTGTAAATATCGCCGGTACACGGGAGTTCCTGGAAAACGAACGGAGAGGTCTTTTCAGTTATCAGGCTTTAAAATCAAGACTCGAAACCAACAAATTTGAAACAGTCGGGGTGCGCGACTTCGCACAGCCGGTGTTGCGCCTGATGCCACTGAGCCACACCGAGATTTTTGTGTTGTTACAAAATCTTAAACAGATTTTTGATTTCAACTATAAAACTAATATACCGGTAGATGATAATGATATTCAATTGTTTATGGAGGAGATTTTTAATAAGCCGGGCGCCGGTGAATTCCTGACACCACGGGAAGTGATCCGGGATTTTCTGAATGTGTTGAGCATCCTTCGTCAAAATCCGGATATGGATAAACGAAAGTTGATCAATGATATCGAGATCACAGACGAAAGACCCCGGGAATCTTTACAGAACATTGAAGAAATCTAATGGCATACGAACTGTTATCTGAACCGGTACGCCGCTATATACGC
Organism: Chitinophaga oryzae; assembly: GCF_012516375.2. NCBI lineage: Bacteria > Pseudomonadati > Bacteroidota > Chitinophagia > Chitinophagales > Chitinophagaceae > Chitinophaga > Chitinophaga oryzae. Next base: position 5,290,134 of record NZ_CP051204.2, on the reverse strand, counting down.
GAGAAAAAGTGGGAGGCGCTCAGACCTATCCAGGATGCGGCTATTAAGGCAATCATGGGATCGGACGGGCACTATATCCTGGCCTCACGCACAGCTTCGGGTAAAACAGAAGCGGCTTTTCTGCCAGTGTTATCCAGTGTCGACTTCAGGGAGAAAGGAGTGCAGGTGTTATATATATCGCCGTTGATCGCGCTGATCAACGATCAGTTTCTGCGATGTGAAGCGCTTTGCCGGCATATGGACGTATTGGTAACTAAATGGCATGGAGAAGCCAACCAGTCGGGTAAGAAACGCCTGCTGGCCGATCCTCAGGGAGTGATGCTGATTACGCCGGAATCGATAGAAGCGATGCTGGTGAATCACCCCGGCAGGGCCAGACAACTTTTTTCCAACCTTAAATTTATTATCATAGATGAAATACATGCTTTTCTGGGAACAGATCGGGGAAGGCATCTGCAATCCCTGCTGTCGAGGATTTGCGGCCTCAAGGCGGGAGCGCCGGTAAGAATAGTAGGGCTGTCTGCTACAATTGGTGATGAGAATTTCCAGGTAGCAAAGCGGTTTATTGAAAATGTGCTGCCGGCGAAGGTATTAATCGACAGAACAGCAAAGGAAAATCTTGTTAGTTTAAAATTCAGTCACGAAGGAACTGAATTCTCCGTCGGATTTATTGAATCCCTGTACGAGTTGACAAAAGATAAAAAGGTATTGATCTTCCCAAATGCCAGAGGGCGGGCGGAGGAAATCGCGGTCAAGCTTTCCGGGACTGCCGCCAGGAAAAAAGGACATTCCTTTTATTTTTCGCATCATTCCTCTGTGGACAAAGACTTACGTGAGTATGTGGAAAATTTTGCCAGGACCAACGAACGCCACCCGTTTTGTATTTGTTGCACGTCGACACTGGAACTGGGAATTGATATTGGTACCGTGGACATGGTGGTGCAGATAGATTCCAGCAACAGCGTGGCGTCGCTGGTGCAACGAATGGGGCGCGCCGGCAGGAGAGAAGGCGCTAAAAGCGAGTTGTTGTTATATGGCACCCGGCCATGGACGCTTTTGCAATCGCTCGCCTGCTGGCAGTTGTACGAAGAAGGGTTCATGGAACCAATACCGGTGGCTGATAAGCCTTATGACCTCTTATTTCATCAGATACTGTCAATACTAAAAGAAACCAATGGTATCAGCAGCGCTTCATTAACGGAACGTTTAACCGCTAATCATGCATTTAAACAGATACCCGTGGCGGTTGTCAGCCAGTTGCTGGACTTTATGGTCCAGGCGGAGTATGTGGAGGTGTTAGGCCGGGAACTGATTGTAGGATATGAAGGAGAGAAGCTTACCAACTCTCAGGATTTTTACAGCGTGTTTTCCACCGACCGGCTGTTGAAGGTGATTCATGCCGGTAATACCATTGGGGAAATTCCCGATTCGCTTTCACTGGCAGAAGATGTGAATATTTATCTGGCGGCAAAAATCTGGAAGGTAAAACTAAAAGATACCCAGGCTGCTAAAATATTGGTGGAACCGGCGCATGATGGCAAAAAGCCGATATTCGGAGGCGAAGGGCCGGCCGTACATCCCCGGGTGAGAGCCAGGATGCTGGAAATTGTTTATCAGGATTTACCCGCCGGCATCATGGATGGGAAAGCTATTGAAGCCCTGGAAGAGCTGCGTTTTGAATTAAAACAGGCAGTGTTGACACCCGGAGAAATGGAGCGGCCGTATGTTGCCAAAGAAACCGGCTATCAGTATTATACGTTTACCGGTTCTGTGATTAACAGGACACTGGCGGTACTTTTGCAACTTGCCGATGTCCAATTCGTTTTTGATGACGATATGAGCATGTTTTCCATTGCCGGCAAAGCCTGGGAGCCGGCAAAATTGTGGCCGCACCTGGAAGTACAATTATCAGTGTTATGCAGTCTTGATCTTGATAGTTTGGAGAAACTGGGATTATCCTGTGCTTTCTTTAAATGGGGCCGGTATCTGCCGCCACCGCTGCAGGAAGAACTGATCCGCACCACGCTGCTGGACATTCCCGGCACCACCGCCTTCCTGCAACAGGTCAGATTCGTGACTTGCTGATATATCACCCGCTACACATATTAATTTCAGCGTATGTAGCCACCGTTCTAATTAAAAATACTATCTTACCTACGTTTTAAAATTTTTGAAAATGGCTATTAACTTACAAAAGGGACAAAGGATCGATATTGGGCTGTCCAGCATCAGCGTAGGACTGGGATGGGAGCCGAATGAAGGGACCGGCGCGGCTTTCGACCTCGACGCCTCTGCTTTTATGATCGATGACAACAGGTCGATCCCCGAAGAACGTTATTTTGTTTTCTATGGTAATACCGACTCTCCGGACGGCGCCCTGCATCATACCGGCGACGACCCCACCGGCGGCAACAGCGACGGCGGCGACGACGAAACCATTAAGGTAGACCTGAGCAAAGTAGATCCCCGCGTGAAGGAAATCCTGTTCGTTGTCACCATCCACGATGCCATCGCCAGAAGGCAGAACTATGGCCAGGTAAGAGATTCGTATATCCGTATTGTTGACAACGCTACCTCACAGGAAATCGCCAAATACGAACTGGGAGAAGACTTCTCCATCGAAACCGGCGTGGAATTCGGCCGCCTGTATTTAAAAGACGGTCAGTGGAAATTCGAAGCTTCCGGCAAAGGATACAAGGAAGACCTGGCATTTTTCCTCTCTAAATATTTCAAAGGACAGATCATTAAATAACCTGTATATGGCGATCAATCTAGTAAAAGGTCAAACTATCGACCTCCGTAAAAATGACCAGGGAGAAGAATTTGACCTCTCTACTGTCACCATCGGCCTCGGCTGGGACGTAAAACAGAAAAAAGCGGAAGGCGGCTTCTTCGGAAAAATTTTCGGAGGAGGACAGAAAGAAGAAGAATATGACCTCGACGCAGTGGCTTTCCTGCTGGACAACAACGGCAAAGTGGCGAACCTCGGCCGCACCGTGCAAACCCGCGACGGCAGGAGCCAGGGGCTGTACGAAGGCGACGTGGTGTTCTTCAACTCGCAAAAACACCCTTCCGGCCATATCTGGCTCACCGGCGACAACAGGACCGGCGCAGGTGACGGCGATGACGAACAGATCATCATCAAACTCAACCAGATGGACCAGCGTTATGACAAAATACTGTTCATGGTGACCATCTACCAGGGCCGTGCCAACAACCAGCATTTCGGGATGATCGAAAACGCGTTTATCCGCGCCGTAGACGCCAGAGGCAAAGAAATCGCCAAATACAGCCTGTCCGGCGACAGCACCTACAATGGTATGTGCTCCATGACTTTCGCGGAAATCTACCGTAAAGATGGCGCCTGGAAATTCAGAGCCCTCGGTAACCCGCACCAGTCAGACAGCTTCGTGGATGAACTGAAGAAAATGGTGTACTCCTGAGTCCCCGGATATATAACTGTAGCAATGTTGTTAACCCTTATCAACAGCAGCGCTTTAACCAATTTATTTTATGAGAAGACTACCTGTATACCTCTTACTGGACACCTCCGGCTCTATGAGCGGAGAACCGATAGAGGCCGTGAAGAATGGCGTTCAGATAATGATCAGCTCATTACGACAGAATCCGCAAGCCATCGAGACTGCATTTATCAGCATCATCACCTTTGACAGCACCGCCAGGCAAGTCGTGCCGCTGACAGACCTGGCCTCTTTCCAGATGGCCGATATCCGCGCCACCGGCACCACCTCGCTGGGCGAAGCCCTGCAGCTGGTCAGCCAGTGCATGGACAAAGAAGTGGCTAAAACCACTGCCGAACAAAAAGGCGACTGGAAACCACTGGTGTTTATTATGACCGACGGCGTGCCGACAGATAACTGGCAGAGCGGCCTCGCCGCCTTCAAACAGCGCAAAACGGCGTATACCGTGGCCTGCGCCGCCGGTCATAGCGCCGACACCGCTGTGCTCAAACAGATCACCGAAAATGTGGTCAGCCTCGATACGGCCGACAGCGCCACCATTTCCCGCTTCTTCGCCTGGGTGACCGCCTCCATCGGCGTAACCTCCACCCGTGTGGAAGACTCCGGCAAAGAAGTGACCGGCCTGTCCGAACTGCCGCCACCACCCTCCGAACTGAATATTGTAGTGTAAGCCTTTAATACACCTATATGCGACGACTACCGGTATATTTCCTGCTGGACACCTCCGGTTCCATGTATGGGGAACCCATTCAGGCACTGAACAATGCCCTGAGCGGAATGGTCAATAATCTTCGTATGGATGCCCATGCCCTGGATTCCCTGTGGCTCAGCATCATCACCTTCGACAGGGAAGTAAAGGAACTGGTACCGCTCACCGAACTGGTGAGCTTCCAGTTGCCCGAAATTACCTGCCCGCAGAGTGGACCCACCCATACAGGACAGGGACTGGAATATCTCTATGGTAAAGTAACCAACGATGTACAACGCGGAACGGCCACCCAGAAAGGAGACTGGCGTCCGCTGTTATTCATCTTTACAGATGGAAAACCATCCGATCAGCTGCTTTACCGCGAGATGATCCCCAAAATAAAAAGCCTCAACTTCGGCGCCATCGTAGGATGCGCCGCCGGCAAAGCGGCAGACAACGATATGCTCAAAGAACTGACCGACACCGTGGTGCACCTCGATACCGCCGACAGCGCCACCCTGCGCCAGTTCTTTAAATGGGTGTCCGATACCATCGAACAAGGCAACAAAAGCATGGGCACCACCTCACAGGTAGCCCTGCCACCGCCCCCCCAGGAAGTGAATTTAGTGATCTGATCAACGAATTATGAACGTAAAACTTATAGGGCACGACTTTAAAAGCCTGCAGGTAGAATTAACCCACAACGAGAAATTTTATTGTGAGAAAGGAGCCCTGATCTATTATGAAGAAGGTATCCATTCTTCGCTCAACGTGTTTGATAAAGGCCTCGCCGGCGTACTGAAAAGAAAACTCACCGGCGAAAGCATTTTCCAGGTGGAACTCTGTAACACCAATATTAACCCGAAGAAACTCATGGTGGCCGGCAAAGTAGGTATGCTGCCGGTCAACCTGAAAAACATCTCCGGCGGCATCATCTGCAGAGCCGGATACTATGTGGCCTCCTCCGATAAAGTCGATATCGACGCGAAGCTGAACCTCACCTCGCTCATCGGCGGCACCGGCCTCATTATGCAGAAAATCACCGGCTTCTGCACGGTATTCCTCGATGTGGTCGGCACTGCCACCACGCTGGACCTCGCAGCCGGTCAAACGGTTTTTGTGGATGAGAAAAGTTTTATCTGTATGAATGCTGATATGCAAAACAGGATGTCGTCACACTTCTCCGGTAGTAATATGCTCGGCGGGGAAGGGCTCTCCATGCTCAAAATCACAGGGCCGGGCACCGTATACATCACCTCCGTAAACTTCAGATAATGAGAAGACTCCCCATTTATTTTCTGATAGACGTCTCCGAATCTATGGTCGGAGAACCTATACAACAGGTGGAAGAAGGCCTGTCTCAAATTATCCAGGCACTCAAAGCCGACCCCTACGCTATTGAAACCGTCTGGGTTTCTATTATCGTCTTCGCAGGACAAGCCAAAACACTGGTGCCCCTGCAGGAGATCATCAATTTCTACCCGCCCCGTTTCCCCATCGGCGGCGGTACCTCGCTCAGCAAAGGCCTCGGACACCTGATGTACGAGCTGCGCAAAAACCAGGTGAAAACCACCTACGAACAGAAAGGCGACTGGAAGCCCATCGTATTCCTGTTCACCGACGGCGTGCCGACCGACGATACCCGCGCCGCCATCGCAGAATGGAAGCAGAACTGGCAACGCACCGCCAATATGGTGGCCATTTCCTTCGGCAACGAGACAGACGTACATGTGCTGAAAGAACTGACGGAAAACATCATCCACTTCAAAAACAGCAACGCCGCGGCGTACAAGCAGTTCTTCAAATGGGTGACAGACTCCATCAAAACCAGCAGCGAAAGCGTGGAGAAAAACGCTTCCGGCTTTGAACTGGCTAAAATATACGGAGACGATACCCTCAGCAAGGTAGATCTCACCAAACCCATCCCGCCACAGTCCTATATGGACAGCAACTACGCCGTGCTGGTGGGCAAATGCCAGAACCTGAACAGGAACTACCTGATGAAATACCGCCGCTCCGAAGAGGAAGCCAAAATATACGGGCTGGACATCAACCGCCTGTCATACCGGCTGGTAGGCGCTTTCCAGGTAGACCAGACCTACCAGGAACTGTCGGACGAGAGCGCAGGCCCTTCCCGTATCAACAGCGATGAACTGATCGGAAACCCTACCTGCCCCTGCTGCGGCAACCAGGTGGCCTTCGCCATGTGCGTCTGCGGCCAGATACACTGCATCGGGGAGGAGCATATCAGTACCTGCCCATGGTGCGGCAATAAAGGGACGTACGGCATCGGTGAAGGCGGATTCGACGTTAACCGCGCCCAGGGCTAAAAAGGAATCAACAGCATGTCAAAAAAATATATCCGCGAACTGTTTGCCGCTAAAAATATTACCATTGCCGGCAGCAAACAACACCTGTTCGATGCCTTTGTAGATGATGAACAACATCAGCAAATAGCCAGGCAGATACTGGAAAACCAACAACGACTCATGGACATATGGCAGTATAAAAACAGACTGGCTGATATCCAGCAACAACCGGTCACCATCCCGAATGCTACCGTGGGCAAGCCATACCAGGCTACGCTCGATTTCCGGCAGCTGAACTGGTCCGACGTTACATGGACAGCCATCGAAGGGCTGGAAGAATACGGGCTGCAATACGATCCCGCCACCGGCGGGATACAGGGTGTTCCCGTGAAAAGCGGCGATATCCGCCTGAAACTGCAGTTCCGCCTCGCCGGCGGCGATACCAGCGCAGCAGCCCACGAAAAAGTGCTGCCGCTGGTCATCAACCCCGACCCCCGCTCACTCTGGAAAAGCATTCCCAGCGATATGGCCGGCCCCTTCTGGAAAGCAGATGATGTCGCCGAATTCGCCCCGCTGGGCGACCGCTTCGTGACCGTCGCCTCCAAACGCGGACGCTCCCACGCCAACGTAGGCTCTTTCCGGGACGACGACTACGCCTTCCGGCACCTGGAACCCTCCGGCTGGAGCGTGCTGGCCGTATCAGACGGCGCCGGCAGCGCCAGACTGTCCCGCGAAGGCTCCCGGCTGGCCTGCACCGGCATCATAGACTATTTTGAACAGTTCTTTAAGACCGCGCCCACAGCCGACATCGATGCCCTTTTCGGAGAACATGCCGCTGGTACCGGTACCGATACACAAAAGAAAATCAACCGCCTCGTGTATGACACACTGGGCAAGGCTGCCTTCGCGGTACATAAAAAACTGGAAGAATTTGCCGCCGCTCAACAGGTTTCCATAAAAGATCTGCATTCCACCCTTATATTTGTGCTGCTGAAAAAGTATGCATTTGGCTATGTCATCATGAGCTTCGGGGTAGGAGACTGCCCCATCGGACTGTTGAACAAGGACTGTTCCGCTGTCACGCTGATGAACCGGCTTGACGTAGGAGAATTCGGAGGCGGCACGCGGTTCATTACCATGCCTGAAATCTTTACGAGCGACAAATTCCCTACCCGCTTCGGTTTTAAACTGGTCCCGGACTTCGCTTATCTCATGCTGATGACCGACGGTATCTACGATCCCAAATTCGTGGTGGAAGCTAACCTGGAGAAACTGGACACGTGGAAAGCGTTTCTGGCGGACCTGAACGGCAACAACCCGGAAAACGTGGCCCTGCCACTGGGAGCGCACTCCCCGGAAAGCGCCGGCCGCCTGTCGGCCTGGATGGATTTCTGGAGCCCCGGCAATCACGACGACAGGACCCTGATGATCATCAGTTAATTGCATATTGATTAGGTAACACCATAACATCATGAACACTAAAACTGTCCATTCCGTCATTAACACAGGCAAGTCGTATCAGTATATCGATAACGGCGAACCGATGCGTGGCGGGATGAAAGACGTGTATTTCAGCCCCGATAAATCTTATGTGGTGGCGTTCTACCGGGATGAACAGGATTTTAGCTCCCGCGAACGCCTGCGCAAAATTGTGACCGAATACTATAACAGCTTCTTTAACCGCGAAGGCGGCCACTACTACAAAGACCTGTACTGCTGGCCTACCGATATGGTGGAACTGGATAAAAAAGTAGGGCTCGTCGTGCCCTGTTATAATCAAAACTTCTTTTTCAAAAAAGGATACGCCACCAACGACCTGATCAAAGGCAAGGAAAAAGAAGGCAAATGGTTTGCCTCGCCCAAATTCAGGAACAAACAGTTCGCCCTGCGGCTCGATGAAGCGGAACTGGGCAACTGGCTCAGCTATTTCCAGATCTGCGTCAACATCGCCCGCGGCGTCAAACGCCTGCACGCGGCAGGTCTGGCCCATTCCGACCTGTCTTACAAAAACGTGCTGGTAGACCCGGTCAGCAAATCGGCCGCCATCATCGATATAGACGGCCTCGTGGTGCCCGGCCTTTTCCCGCCCGACGTCATCGGTACCGCCGATTTTATTGCGCCGGAAGTACTGGCCACCAAACATCTCGACGTTAAAGACCCGAACCGCAAGCTGCCCAACCGGTTGACCGACCTGCACGCACTGGCGGTGATGATCTATATGTACCTGCTGTACCGCCATCCCCTGAAAGGAGGCAAAGTACATGACCTGGACACGGAGAAAGACGACCTGCTGTCCATGGGCGAAAAAGCCCTGTTCATCGAACATCCGCAGGATACGTCCAACAGGCCCAAACTGAACCAGCTCAACCCGAAGGAACTGCCCTGGGCCGATATCACCAAACTGCCATACACCATCACCGGCCCTTACCTGAAAGAGCTGTTCGACCAGGCTTTCATTACCGGCCTGCATCAGCCCAACAACCGGCCGCCGGCAGAAATGTGGGAACAGGCGCTGCTGAAAACCACCGACCTGATGCAGCCCTGCAGCAACGCAGCCTGCGAACAGAAATGGTATGTATTTGATAATACCATCTCCCCGAAATGCCCGTTCTGCGGTACGCCGCATAAAGGCACGCTGCCGGTGCTGGACCTGTATTATGAATTTAAACCGACCGTCTGGAAACCGGAAAATCACCGGTTAATGGTCTATCATAACCAATACCTGTTTCAATGGCATGCCAACCGGAACATCATCCGCAATGAACGGCTGACCCCCGAACAGAAAGTGCCCGTAGGCTATTTTACCTTCCACCAGGACAAATGGGTGCTGGTCAACCAGAAACTGACCTCCCTTAAAGACCTGACGGAAGACAAAGAGATACCCCCGGTACCATGGTGGAACTGACAGATGGTAAAAAACTCCTGCTCTCCCGCGAAGAAGGCGGCAGGGTAGTAGTGATCACAATGGCGAACAAATAAGAACTATAAAAAACACACTGAAATGAATTTTGCAGAACTGTTCCAACAAATTCTTGACAATCCCATCCCATCCCTGATCGTAGTGGGGAACCTGATTATCATCGAAAGTTTGCTTTCCGTTGATAATGCGGCGGTACTGGCCACCATGGTAATGGACCTGCCCGAAAAACAACGTGACCGCGCCCTGAAGTATGGTATCTTTGGCGCTTATTTGTTCCGTGGTCTTGCGATGCTGTTTGCCTCCTTCCTGATCCAGTTCTGGTGGCTGAAAGCACTTGGCGGCCTGTACCTGCTTTACCTGGTATTTGCCTGGGTGAGGGACAAACGTGCTAAAGCCAAAGCGGCGGAAGCAGAGGAAGAAGAATCCATCGACAAGGAAAAAAACTGGCTGTACAAAATGACCGTAGGCGCTATCGGTCCCTTCTGGGCCACTGTGGCGCTGGTAGAGCTGATGGACATGGCCTTCTCTATTGATAACATCTTCGCGGCGGTAGCTTTTACGGACAACATCCTGCTGGTATGCCTCGGCGTGTTTATCGGTATCCTCGCCATGCGTTTTGTAGCGCAGGCTTTCGTAAAACTGATGACGAGATTTACCTTCCTGGAAACAGCTGCCTATATCGTGATCGCCATCCTGGGCCTGAAACTGTCCCTGTCCCTGTGGGAACACTATAACACAGAGTCTCCCATTACCAAATTCCTGGAGAGCCATATCGCGGACGTATGGACTTCCATTCTGACGGTGAGCGTGTTTGTAGTGCCCATCGTTACTTCTGCGCTGTTCAACGTGCCTAAAAGAGGCGCTGCTGCCCAGTTGGAAGGCAAGAAAGCATAATCACCAAATAGGTAAATAACCAAATAAAAAAATGATTAAATGAGAAAGTTGCATCGGTCTTCGGGCTGATGCAATTTTTTTTAGAAGGTATCGGTGTTGAGCATGGTGCGCAGGATGTTGGTCTGCACATCGTAGTTGCCGATTTTCTGGAGGAAGTCCACTTCGGAGATTTTATCATAGTACTCCTGCAGTAAAGTCCGCACGGTATCCGGGATGGCGGTTTTCAGGATATTGGCCCTGCTTTCGAGCTGATCGTTTTTGTCGGTCATTTCCTGTATGATCCGCGCTTTTTTGGACATGGAGTTGGTCCAGTCGATATCCGGGATCTCTGAAAGATCGCAGAGAAGGAACAGGTTTTTGGACGGGAAGTAGAGGAAGTGCCGGTCTGCGTCGAGGAAGCGGTACACTTCGGCGATCATGCCGCCGGTTTTGAGGCCGCAGAAAAATTCGGTACGGAACTCGTGTTTGCACAGAAGTCCCATGAGTTTCTTCTGGATGATGGCGTAGCTGTTTCTATAGATGTCAGCCGTCTCATATTGGATGAGGTTCATCATCTGTTCGGCGGAGATGTCGTAATAAAAATCCTGGGAGAAGCGGCTGCTGAAGGTGTTGATGTTTTTGGAAAACGGGTATTCGTCCGTGTTGTCAGACAAGGTCTGGTACAGCCTGCGGAGGGACAGGTTTATTTTCAGCGCCTGTTTCTGTTTGTCGAGGTCGTAGTTTTTTTCTGAAAAGACGGAGCTGTTCAGCTTCTCCATCATTTCCTTGTTGAGCTGCATTTCGTCATAGATCAGGCTTACGTTTCTTTCGTTGGAAGCCTTGATTTTTCTCAACAGTTCGATGGCAGAGGCGGTGTATTGCAGGTGGAACAGCTCCAGCTTATTAATGTCCAGTTCAGGATTGGATTCGAATAATTTATGGACAACCTGGCTTCGGAGATATATTTTATAAATAATCTCTTCTTCAAAAAAAGCGGACAGCAACTGTAGTTTGCTGATGGTTTTATTTGAGTCATTTAATATAATCGCCAGGTTATCCTCCATTATCTATACACGGTTAGCGCACGTTAGTTACATTTTTCTTCAGCTCTGTTTCCAGGTTCTGCAGTTCACCGTTGAGCACTTTACGGCTTTCGGCGCCCTGTTCATGGATTCTCTTCACTTCATGCAACGTTTCGATCAGCGACTGGGTGGTGCGTTTCAGTGTTTCGACAGACACCACGGTCTTTTCGTTTTCCCGTGCCACATCGATACTGTTCTGTTTGAGCAGGTCTGCATTTTTCTGCAGGATGGTATTGGTGGTATCGGAAATTTTGCGTTGCATTTCCACGTTGGCCTTCTGGCGTTGCAGCGCCACCGCGATGGTGAGCTGGTTTTTCCAGACGGGGATGGTGGTGGAGATGATAGACTGTGCTTTTTCTGCGATAGAGGTGTTGTTGTTCTGCACCAGTCTGATCTGCGCGAGGGACTGCAGCATGATGAAGCGTACGATCTTCATGTCTGCCAGCCTTTTATCCAGGCGGCCCACAAAATCCCGGAGGTCCGCAATTTCGTAGTCGTTATAGTTGCCGGCGTTGGCTTCCATTTCGGCCAGTTTCTGTGTCAGCTCATTGTACTTCAGTTGACCGGAGATGATCAGGTCTTCCATCTGTTTAATGTAGTTGACATTGCTGTCGAACATGGTTTGCAGGGAGCTGTTGTCTTTCAGGGAATTGATACGGCCCGCTTTGATCTTGTTGGTGATCTTGTCGATATTGGCGACTACGGTATCATACTTCTGGAAGAGTTTCTGCGCATCCATGACGAGCTTTTTCAGGAACGGGACTTTGGAGAGAAAGCTTTTGAAGCCGCCCTGGTTCAGCTCATCCACGTCGATGTAGTTCAGTTCGCTGAGCAGTTCATTGATCAGGCCACCTACTTCTCCGGAGTTGTAGGTGCGCACAGAGGTCAGGAACTCGTTGCTGTAGCGCTCCATAGAGCTTTGTACTTCAGCGCCGTAGTTCAGGATAGAGTTCACGTCGGAGGTGACCAGCGACTTATTGAGCTCATTATATTTCTGCGTTTCTTCGGGGGTAATACGGGCGAGGTCGGCATTGCCGTCCTTGTCCAGTCTTACCACGGGAAGCGCCTGATCAGTAACATTCGGATTAGATTCCATAAGGTATCGTGATTAATGAGTGATAGCATTGCAAAGGTAAGGACTACAGGTATTGCCTGGACACGGTGTCCACGGTTTCCTGTAATTTCTTGTCCCGGGTAGGTTCTCCGATGGCGTTGAACTTCCACTCGCCGTTTTTCTTATAGAAAACGCCCATTACCATGGAGGTATGTCCGGCGAAGCTGGTGCTGCCGGCGATATCGTAGGTGGCAAATACTTCATTCACACGGGAAGGGGTGCCTTCATAGATGCGGATGGAGGCGAAGGGAATGGTGCCGAAGTCGTGGCCGCGGAAGCTGTTGAGCACAAAAGCTACGTAGTTGATGCTTGGGTTCAGGCGGGACAGGTCTACGGTGATCACTTCGTTGTCGAGGCCGTCGTTGCCGTTCAGGTCGCCGGTCAGGTCATCGCCGCTGTGGCGGATGGAGCCGTCCTGGGAGCGCAGGTTACCGAAGTAAACCACTTCCTGCAGTTGTTTCTGCTCGGTGAACAGGGCGCAGCTGCCGTCCAGGTCTACCGCTTCCTTGGTTTTGGACATGCCAAAGAGGCCTTTTTTTTCGATAGCACCCCAGTTGATGCCTACACAGATATTTTGGAGTTTGCTACCGTTGCTTTTCTCGAGGCTGATGCGTTGGCCTTTTTGAAGATTGATTGCCATTGGTCAGGTAATTTATAGAATGGTATAGAATGGGTTAGTTTGAATTAGTTGTATTTGTTCAGATAATCCTGCAGACCGCCTTTCATGCCTACGCCTACGGCTTCAAATTTCCATTCGTCGCCACGTTTGTAGATGCGGCCGAATTCCACAGCGGTTTCGATGGAGAAGTCTTCTTCCAGTTCATATTTCAGGATCACTTCGTTGGTAACAGGGTCGAATATACGTACGTAGGAATTTCTCACCTGGCCGAAGTTCTGTCTTCTGGCTTCAGCTTCGTGAATGGTTACTACCACGCAGATTTCAGTGACGTTGGCTGCTGCTTTGGAGAGGTCGATTTTGATCTGTTCGTCATCGCCGCCGCCTTCGCCGGTAAGGTTGTCGCCAGTGTGTTCCACGCTGCCATCGGGAGAAACCAGGTTGTTATAAAACACAAAGTGCTGATCGGACAGGATTTTTTTGTTGTCACCCATCACAAAGATGGAAGCATCGAGGTCGAAGCTGGTGCCGGTAGAGGAGGAATTTACATCCCAGCCTAAGCCGATAGTGAATTTGGGTGCATTGATCGTCTGCCGTTGTCCTTTTTGCAAATTAATTGCCATGTTGTATGCTTTTATGTTTTCTATGAAAAATATAGTTTTTAATATACTGAAGATTTTGCTGATATGCCTCGATGGTGTGATAACCGTTGCCGATGGCCATATCATACAAAATATTAATGAACTGGTCTGACTGATTTTGCAGGAAAATACAAAATGAATCGAAATCGTAGTTCAGAATATATTTTACAATGCGGGTATTGATGGCGAACCGTTCCTCCCGGATGATTTTCTCGAGGTGGAAAATCGATTTGACAAAATGATAATTGAGGTGGTTCTCAATGTTGGGATGGATACCGGTATTCTGCAGTTCCGCATAATACAGCAGGTATAGCTCGTTGGCGAGGCCGTAGGCGTTCACCATTTTAAGGATCATGCGTTCGTGGCCGCCGGTGATGCGGATATCGTCCAGGAACACGACGGTTTTGCCGGCGAGAAATTCCCGGTCAATATGAAACGAATCGTTGCCGATCAGTTTCATCCGCTGTTCGGCGTCCAGTTCCCCGTAATCTTCCTTATAGGTGATGGTACGATGCACTTTCGTTTCCTGGACGATCGGATGCCCGTTGGCCGCCAGCCACCGGTTGAGCCGGAACACGAAGTGGTTCTTCATGGAGAAGGTGGCGGTGGGGATGAACGCATACGGGCTGGATACCACCACCAGCTGCGGCACGGCGCGGCCTTTGAGGTGGTGCTCAATAAACCCGTCAGCCAAACCGACGCCGAACTTTTCTGCGACAAGGTCGTCACCAAATTTAAAACGGCTGTAGTCATCCGGGCAAAAACCGAACTGGCTGGTATCTGTGATTTTATGCAGGGAGTAAGTCGTCGTCATCAGTTAAGCAGGCTTGAAATACATTGATTGTTGGAATTGACCAGTAACGAATGAATGCCGGCCTCGCTGGCGCCTTTGATATCTGCCTTTACATTATCGCCTATGTGTATGATCTGTTGGGGCATCACTACCTCCCCGTTCCTGGTATTGGCAATAGAGCCGAGCATGAGCCGGAACATTTCAGGGTTGGGTTTGGACACGCCGGTTTCATCTGAATACAGCTGAAAATGCAGGTATTGGTCCAGTTCCAGTTCCTGTAATACTTTCCGTAGGGTGCGTCCTTTGATGAAGGCGGTGTTGCTCAGGAGGCTAAGGGTACAGTCCTGCCGCCCGTGCAACGCACGCAGTACGCCTGCGGTGGCAGAGCAATATACGGTAGGCTGGTATTGCAGTACCAGCGCTTCCATTTCGTTGTACAAAGCCTGCAGGTCTACCGTCTCAAAGTCGTACTGATGGTCGTTCATTTCGCTGATGACCATCAGGTGCAGGGTGTCCGTATCGATATTGCCGCCTGTTTTTTCGTTGATGGCGTTGGTCATCACGTCTATCCGGCGGAAGATACGTTCCACTTCTTCGAGCGTTTTTTGCCGTCGGTTAAAATGATCAAAAAAGAATTTTGTCCGCTCCCGTTTAAAGGAAGGATTAGATCTGATCAAGGTTAACCAGAGGTCAAAGGAGTAATGCTGGTATTTATTCATCAGTTGGTTATGGTGTATAATGCTCATGGACACCGCATATCACGGTGGCCGCACAAATCAGGGTTAAACCTATTTATGGTCGCATAGTGTGAATATAAGTTTTGTTTACAAACAGGACATTCCTTTTTTTATACGCATGACTGAGCCGGGATTACATCAAAAAGCCTGCCGTAGTGTTCGCCGGCTAATATAACATATAATCCTGCACGGAGATGAAAAAATTGCAGTGTTAAAGGAAGGATAACGGCGCTGTCCACCGGTTTCGTTGCTGTCAAAATGACAACTTATCTTGTGGGCGTAAAAAAGAGAGGCGCTGTGTTTAACAGTGCCTCCCTGGTGTTTCCTGCTTTCCTACGCTGGTATTACCCAGTTCAGGTTGTAAGGGTATAATCTCAGGTGTTGTGTTACCAAACCACCCCTTTTCAGAAACATCTTGTTTAAAATAGCAACAGAATCATGCCGGAAGCATCGCCCTGAAGGAAGGCGCTGATTTTCAATGAAGACCGCTATGGTCGCCGTCCTCCATTGTAGCATGGATTGCACATTCCGGGGTGTGTGCCGGGGGAATTGTTGCCTGTCCGCTATTGTTGCTTTCCTGCTGTAACCCGCCGCAGTGCTGCGATAACCAAACCGGTAGGTTGTTTGTTTCCTGTATACACGCCGTATTGTTCACCATTAAAACTTTTCTTATGGCTATCGTTAAAGTGATTGAGGTGATTGCTTCCTCAGAAAAAGGTTTTGAAGACGCTGTACAGAATGCAGTGCAGGAAGTCAGCAAAACCATCCACAACGTAGATTCTGTATTTGTAAAGGATTTTAAGGTGCATGTAAAGGATGGCAAAATCACCACCTACGGGGCCATCTGTAAAGTGTCCTTCAGGCTTGATGAAAATCGTTGACCAGCGAACAGGGATTGGGTGGGTCCGGGGTTAAAACCCGGGAGGTTCCAATCCCTTTTTCTCATCTAAACACCACTCCTAAAAAGAAGGTGATATGAAATCGATACTTATTCTGACCGATTTTTCCGATGCCGCCTTCCGGGCGGCAGAATACGCTACCAGCCTCGCGCCGGCGCTGGGCGTAGAGCGGATGATCCTTTATCATGCCTATCGCACCATGGTGCAGGGCTCAGACGTGCCGGTACCTGCACCGCAGGTGGAAAATCTGGTATATGTCGAAAATATGGAAAAGCTGGCTTCCCTGCAGGACCAGCTGCGGTTAATGACCGACGCCGACACCAAATACGAACTGCTGGCAGAAGACGCTTTCCTGCCCGATCAGCTGAACAAACTCTGCCAGGAAAGGGACGTAGCGCTGGTGGTTATGGGCGTAGCGGGGAAGACAGGGTTGCAACAGCTTTTAATGGGCAGCAATACCTCCCAGGTGCTGAAAGTAAGCGAATACCCGGTGCTGGTAGTGCCCAAAGAAGCAGTGGTAGGGAAGGGGATCAGCAGCGTGGTCTTCTCCACCGACCTGCAGAACATATCCAAAGCGTCTTTGGAGCAGTTGTACCGCTTCCTCGACCTGTTCCGTCCCGAAGTGCATGTGGTCAACGTGGAACCGCCGGCGGCAGACAAATACACCGACGATACCAAAAAACAGATCACAGCCCTGCACGAGGTACTGGAGCGCTACACGCCGGCTTTCCATTATATGACCGGCACCCATATTGCCGACAGCGTACTGGAATTTGCCCGGGAACACCACGTGTCCCTGATCGTGACCGTGCCCAAGAAGCACTCCTTTATCTCTTCCATCTTCCACAAAAGCATTTCCAGGGAACTGGCCTATAATTCCCCGGTGCCTTTGCTTTCGATACCGGCGCTGCCGGAATGAGCAGGGAAGGCTGTTACGGTTTTACGGTATTCACCACGCCTTTGAAATACCCGGCCGATTCGGCGATGCCGGGCAGGGGATCCTTCATATCTTTCTCATATTCAATGCTGCAGATTCCTTTGTAGCGTACTTTGTCCAGTGCCCGCACCAGGCTGGCGAAGTCGATGACACCTCTGCCTATTTCGGTGGGTTTCCCTTCTTTGGAGGCGGCGGTAACGTCTTTCAGGTGCAGGTCAAACACCCTTTCCTTATAGGCCAGCACTGCTTTGGCCGGATCTTCGCCGGCGCGGGTGGCGTGACCGATATCGATGCACAATCCCATGCGGCCGTCCCGGTTTTTGATATGTTCCCATGCGTTGCGCGGACCGGGGTACAAGGCGTCTTCCGGGCCATGGTTATGAATAGCGAGGCGTATGTTGTGTTGTTTCACCTGTTGTTCGGTATAGTCCAGCAGTTCCGGCGTTGGTACGCCTACGATCAGGGGCACTCCCGCTTTTTTGGCATAGGCAAAAGCTTCTTCCACCGCCTGCCGGGTTTTCATATAAATAACACCTACGGCGTATACGTTGATGTCCGCGTTGCGGAACTGTGAGAGCACCGTTGCTATCTGTTCCGGGCTGCTCTGCAGCGGCAGATGGATATCTTTTACGGAGATATGACGGATGTTGGCCCGCTGCATCATCGCAATGGCCTGGTCCAGCCTGAACTGTGCGAAGGTGTACCCTGCAACGCCAACGGACAGGCGGTCTTTCGCCGGCGGCGCCACGGCGGGGCGCGCCGCGGTGGACAGCAAAGGGGAGAGGCCGGTAGCTGCCAGTCCCACGGTGGCCTGCAGCAGGAAGTTTCTTCTCGAAGACATAAGCGTACAATTGATATAACGGCCAAGATCTTCAAATTTCCCGGCATTTTTCCCGCAAATATTACCTGTGGCTGGTGTTTTCTGAAGCCCCGCGATTGTGGGTTGGAATGTTTACATTTGTTGAGCGGCCGCATTGGTTGGTGTGCCGGTCGCCATAACCTATAAAAACGAGGAAGATGAAACCACGTATGAAAGCCTATACGCCGCACCCCGCGCTGCAGGACGTTGTCAGCAGTATTACTATCTATGAGGCCGACTTTGCCCGGTCGCCGGGGCTTTCCAATATGTACCGTTTTGTGCCTACCTATCAGCGGTATATCATGTTCTACATAAAAGATCCTATCAAGGTGCTGAGGGTGTACAGCAATGATTTCCAGACCAAGTCCGTATCGCTGACGGTCGGACCTTTGGAGCGCGCTGTCACGTTGGACCTGGGACAGCATCACCTCGCGCTGGGCGTGGCTTTTAAGCCGGGGGGACTGTTTCGCCTGCTCAATATCCCGATGACGGAAATGCATGAACAGGATTTTGATACCAGCATGCTGCTGGGCAATGAAATAAAGGAAGTCAATGAGCAGCTGCAGGAGAATACGCACGACTGGGACCTGATGCTCCGGATCGTACAGACCTACCTGCTTAAAAAACTGTCCCGCCTGAAACCTATCCTGCCGGTAGACCTGGTCATGAATGAGCTGGTCACGAAGGCAGGTAATGCCACCATTGAAACGCTGGCTGCTGATGCCTGTGTGAGCGTGCGGCAGTTTGAACGGAAAGTAGTGGAGCGCACCGGTATGTCCCCTAAGCGGTATGCCCGGCTGATCCGCTTTTGTAAAGCCTACCACCTGAAAGAGTTGCATCCTGAAGCTACCTGGACGCGTATCGCGCATATGAGCGGCTACTACGATCAGATGCATTTCATCCGTGACTTTAAGGAATTTGCAGGCATTACCCCTTCTTTTATCAATGAAACGGAACTCATCAACACCGTGCGCCTTCACCGGATGATGACGCGATAAAGTAAAAAGATGTCGCATTTGTACTATTCATCTACCGGTAATCACGATAATTTTGAGGCCGGAAGAGGGGGATCCTCTTGTCTGTCCTTTACCTAACCGTATGAATGACAGGAGTTCTCAGATAGCATCTTCTTCCGCCATTCTAATCTACGTCGTCTTAATCAGTATGCCATTGTTTGTTGTACCCCATTCTTTTTGACAGGTACCGGATTCCCGGCCTTGCCATATAGTAGTAATTGGTTTGATGTGAAAAAAGCCGCACTGTCCTCCGATTGGTGCGGTTCTTTTATTTACCTTTAGTGAACCGCTTAATCCCGATATATGAAACCATTTATATTCCTCTTGTTATCAATAGTCTGTAGTGCCCTTGCTTTCGCCCAAACACCCGGCCAGTCTGCCACACGTAAAACAGCCCATGACGACCGGTCTCCTGTTTATTTTGTAGACAGCGTTCAGGTGACAGCAGCAGACCTGGCAGAATTCAACCCCAACAATGTCGCGTATGTGTATGTGTTGAAGAGCAAGGACTTGCACAGTGGGCAGGATATCAAGACTATTTTCATTGAAACGAAAACGTTTGTTCGTAACCGTTATTGGCTGGTCTTCAGCCAGGACGCCGTTTATCGTAAGCTGGTACCCTCACCGGAAGAAGATGGACCGGTGGCATACATCGTGAACGGGAAACTGCAGACAGCTACCGCGGAAAGCGATCTCGCTGCGGTCAACATTCACTCGTTCGTTAGCCTTGCCATCCTCGATAAAGCCACTTTAGAGCAACAGTACGGCGTCAAAGGAAAAAAATATGGCGTGGTAGTACAATTGAAAAAAGATCAGTGATCTTTCCGGTCGTCCTATTTCTGTTAGGTTTGTATGAATATTTTGCTATTTTTCGGCCTGCCAGTAAATTCCGTGGAATGATCAATCTGAATCTGAAGGCCGAAGCGGCCAATACGTACGATGCAATAGTAGTAGGCTCCGGCATCACCGGTGGCTGGGCAGCCAAAGAACTCTGTGAAAAAGGGCTGAAGGTGCTGATGATAGAAAGGGGCCGTCAGCTGGAACATGTAAAAGATTACGAAACGGCTACCGCCGCGCCCTGGGAAGTGCCGCACCGCGGCGTACTGACCAACGAACAGAAAAAAGGACACCAGTTCCTTATCCGCGAAAAAGTATACACAGCATTCAACCACAGCTACTGGATGAAAGACGGGGACAGCCCGTATACCGAAGAAAAACGGTTCGACTGGCAGCGTGCCGACATTGTAGGTGGCCGCTCTATCATGTGGGGCCGCGGTTCGCTGCGCCTCAGCGACCTGGACTTCGAAGCCAATGTCAAAGAAGGCATCGGCATCGACTGGCCGATACGTTATAAAGACCTGGCGCCCTGGTACTCCCATGTGGAAGCCTTTGCCGGTATCAGCGGGCAGGCCGAAGGGCTGCCGCACCTCCCGGACGGCGTGTTTCAGCCGCCGATGGAGATGAACTGTTTTGAGAAACATGTGAAAGGGAAACTGGAAGCCGCTTTCCCCGAACGCCGCATGACCATCTTCCGTACGGCCAATCTCACACAGGCCATCGGCGACCGCAACAAATGCCAGTATCGGGACCGCTGTTCCCGGGGGTGCCCTTTTGGCGCTTATTTCAGCACGCAGGCGTCTACGCTGCCGGCGGCGGTGAAAACCGGCAATCTTACCCTGCTGACAGACTCGCTGGTCAACAGTATCATCTACGACGAAAGCAAAGGAAAGGCCACCGGCGTCCGCGTTATCGATAAACATACCAAAGAGATGACCGAATATCACGCACGGATCATCTTCCTCAACGCTTCTGCGCTGGCCAGCACTTTTGTGCTGCTCAATTCCACGTCGGCCCGCTTCCCGCAGGGACTCGGCAACGACAGCGGCGTCCTGGGGCACTACCTGATGGACCACCATTTCCACGCCGGCGCCAGCGGTATCTCCGAAGAATTTGCAGATAAATACTACCACGGCCAGCGGCCTGCCGGCTTTTATATCCCGCGCTTTGCCAATGTAGGCAAGGATAAACGGGGCTACCTGCGCGGCTTCGGTTACACCGGCCACAGCAACCGTAGCGGATGGGCGAGGGGTATCGCCGAACTGGGCGTTGGCGGCGCGTTTAAAGACTATATCTCCGAACCTGGGCCATGGCAGATGGGACTGATGGGCTTCGGCGAATGCCTGCCCTACAAGGAGAATATGGTCAGCCTGGACACCAGCGTAAAAGACGCCTGGGGCCAGCCGGTACTGAAAATGAACTGCGAATTCAAAGAAAATGAAAGGATGATGCGTAAGGACATGGCCGCGGAAGCCGCCGCCATGCTGGAAGCGGCAGGACTGAAAAACGTGCAGGCTTTCGATCGCGAATCCTATCCCGGTATGGCCATCCATGAGATGGGCACTGCCAGGATGGGCAGGGATCCCAAAACATCGGTACTCAACGAATGGAACCAGGTACATGCCGTAAAAAACGTATTCGTGACCGACGGGGCTTGTATGACTTCCTCCGCCTGCCAGAACCCGAGCCTCACCTACATGGCGCTCACGGCAAGGGCGGCCAACCATGCCGTGGAAGAACTGAAACGGCAATCGCTGTAACGAATTTATTTTCATTAACTTTAAAGCGCACACAGCGCATAGAGGTGCCTCATCGGCCGATGAGGCACCTCCTTCTTTTTTTTGTGCCATATTTTAAAGCCAGCCGGCGCCTGGCTGTCAACGTTAACTAAAACGCCTATGCATCCTTATTCTGAATGGACAGTAATATTGGTTTTTCTCGTCATTGAAGCGGTGCTGATCGTGAAATATGGCGGGAAAGTGGTGGAGACCTACCGTCAATACCGGGAAAATGAGGTCCATGGCGTGATACTGGCCTTCAGGATCATTCTTTTCATGTTGTTGCTCACGGCTGCGGTCCTCCTGGACATCGCCCTGTGGCCAACCGGAAAAGAAACACCATGATGGCATTTGACGACACGTCCCGGGGCCTTAGTACCGGGACAAGAGGGCAGGGTGTGCTTGATAAGCCGATTTTCGCGGTATATTTGCAGTCCTATGCATAAGGGACCATCAGGTTATCTATACCAACTTACACTGCGAGCGTGGAATTCCATCGTCAATGTTGGCGTAAATCCGCTGATGCCCTTTATTGAGTCCAGGCGTACCCGGTTACTAAACCTGCTGGCCATTCCCTGCATTCCTTTTATGTTGTTTTTTTCCGCCCTGAACTGTTACCAGGGCCGCTACCTGTTATCCGTCTTTAACCTGCTGACCAGCTGCATCAACGTATTTGTACTATGGCTGCACTGGAAACAACGCTACCTGAGCGCCCGGATGGTGGCTATCCTCTGTAGTGTGCTGATATATACTTTTACCGGCCTTTTCTTCCACAACGGCGCGGAATACTTCCTGCTCAATATCCTGATCAGCTGTTTGCTGGTGTATGACAATAAATGGCTCAACGCCGGGCTGGGCATACTCATCGTCACCGCTTTCCTGCTGATCGTGTTTATGCCGCAACACTGGCGTGCCGCAAACCCTGTGCCCCAAAGCAGGGTGTGGGTCAACGTGGCCACTTCCCTTCTTTTTATCATTATCGCGCTGAGTTTTTTCAAACATATCCAGTCCGATTACCAGCGGGAGATAGAAAAACAACGGGAAGCGCTGGCCACCATGAACAAAGACAAGGAAAAACTTTTCTCCATTGTGGCGCACGACATCCGCAGCCCGCTGGCTACACTGGAAATCCTGCTGGACATGTTCCAGAAAGGAGAGTATCCCGAAGAGGAGATGGAAGAGGCTGCTGCTATGCTGCATAAAAAGATATCGCAGCTGGGAGGGTCGCTGGACAATGTGCTGCGCTGGAGTTCCCGCAGCATGAAGGGCATTCAGGCGCAGGCAGTTAATTTTTATCTGGGCCCGCTGACGACGGAAGTATTGTATTTTTTTGAGATGACCATCCAGCAGAAAGGCATCAGGGTGGATACCAGCATTCCCGGGGACCTGATGTTGTATGCCGATAAGGACCAGGTGTCCGTGATCCTGCGTAATTTTTTAAGCAACGCCCTCAAATTCAGCTATGCCGGCGGTCTGATCGAGCTAAAGGCACAGGCGGCAGGCGCACAGGTAGCCATCAGTATTACCGACCATGGCACCGGTATGCCGCCAACGCAGGTGTTGCACCTGTTTTCCTACAACCAGAGCCCCGGTTACGGGACCAACGGGGAGCGGGGGACCGGCCTCGGACTTATTCTCTGTAAAGAGTTCGCCCAGCAGAACGGGGGGACCATCACCGTGGAAAGCACCGTAGACAAAGGCACCCGTTTTACCGTGTACCTGCCCGTCGGCATCACTGCGGAGGGGAAAGACGCCCCCGCTTCCTAAACAGCCCTGGCCAGCGTGCGGCGGCCCCGGATCACCGGTTTATCTTCTGTTTTCATACTTTCACCATCTGCACGCATGGTCTTCTGTTTAGCTTCCATCAGCTGGCGGAAGGTTTCCATGTATGCTGCGCCCCATGTCTCCATAGAAGCCACCACCGGTAACATCGATTCGCCGAAAGGCGTCAGGAAATACTCCACTTTGGGCGGCATCTCCGGATAAATCACCCTTTTGATGATACCATGAAATTCCAGTTCCCGCAGCTGCAGGTCCAGTACCCGGCGGCTGGCGGAAGGAATAGCGCGTTGCAGCTCCGCCGGCCTCCGGGTATTGTTGGCGATCAGGTAAATCAGATAGGACTTCCATTTTCCGCCGATAATTTCCATCAGAATGGCCATGCCGCAGCTGAAGTCTTTAGGAATCTTCTTTTCGTACATCGTCGTCAGTTTTATACACGGACAAATTTATCCCTATTTCCCTAAACGGGGAATACGGAAAAAATTATCCGTATCCGAACATTATCACCGTTATTGCTACTCTCCCTTTATCTCCGTCCCTTTGTGTTGTCAAAAAAAACGAACAACATTCAAAAAAATCATCAATATGAAACAGGGAAAATACGAAGGAAAAAAAGCGGTGGTCACCGGAGGAACACACGGCATCGGACTGGCCACCGTAAAGATGTTACTCGAAGAAGGCGCTGAGGTATTATTGACAGGGCGTAATCCCGCTAATGTGGAGCAGGCGCGCCGGACGCTCGGCGCCCGCGCCCACGCCGTTGTCTCCGATGCCGCCAGCATAGCGGACATCAAAGCGCTGGGCGCCATTGCCCGGGAGCAACTGGGCAATATCGACCTGCTGTATATAAATGTGGGCATCTCTTCGCTCACATTACTGGAGACCGTCACCCCCGAAACCTATGACCAGGCGTTTGCCATCAACACCCGCGGCAGCTATTTCACGGTACAGCAGCTGGTGCCGCTGATCAAACGCGGCGGATCTATCGTTTTCACCACCTCCGTGGCCGACAATTCCGGTTACGCCGGTATGAGCGTGTATGCCGGCACCAAAGCGGCCCTGCGGGCTTTTGCCAAAAACTTTGCAGCGGAACTGCTGCCCCTGGGCATTCGGGTGAATGCTGTCAGCCCCGGCTTTATAGACACCCCCACCATGGGCGTGACAGATGCAACGGAAGCGGAAAGGGAGGCCTTCCGCAAGACCGGCGACATACTCACCCCCATGGGCCGCCATGGTTCCCCCGATGAAGTGGCCAAAGCCGTACTGTTCCTCGCTTTTGACGCTACTTTCACCACCGGCGAAGAGCTGCTGGTAGATGGCGGTATCGGGCAACAGTTAACGCCGGCTGAAAAGCTGGCCTGACAGCTCAGGGTCTTTTTTCCTCAACTCGAGGGAAATTCGTTTGCAGTAGCTCCCCGCTACTGCATTTTTGTGTCCGGGAATAAGCATAAAGAAAACGGAAGCTGTTTTGATTACTTAAAGCCAACAATCATATGCAACCTACAAAGTACACGTTGATTACGGGGGCCAGTTCAGGATTGGGAAAGGAATTCGCCCGGCAATGCGCCGCCGGCGGCCGAAATCTTATCCTGATGGCGTTGCCGGGCAGCAATATGTTTTCCCTCGCGGAAAGCCTCGAGCTGGAATATGGAGTGGACGTCCGGTTCTTTGAATTCGACATGACGAATACCGCTTTGCTGCAACAGACGCTGGAAGAGGTGATGTCGCAATACCAGGTCAATTTCCTGATCAATAATGCCGGGATCGGCGGTACATCAGCCATTACAGACACCTCGCTGGAACGGATAGACAGCATTATCCAGCTCAATATCCGCAGTACGGTGATCGTTACCCGGATGCTGATCCCGCACCTGTTGCAGCATAAGGAGAGTTATATCATGAATATCGCAAGTATGGCGGCTTTTACGCCCATCGCCTATAAAACGGTGTACCCTGCCTCCAAAGCGTTCATCTCTTCCTTTTTCCTCGGGCTGCGGGAAGAGCTGGCAGGCACCGGGCTGTTTGTGAGCGTGGTGTATCCCGGACCTATCATGACCAACTCGCATACTTCCCGCCGCATCATCGGGCAGGGCTTCAAAGGCAAAATGGGACTGCTGAACACATCGGAGATAGCGGCCATCGCGCTGAAAGGCACTTTCAGCAAATGCCGGGTGATCATCCCCGGACTGATGAACCGCATCAATCATACCCTGATGCAGTTGCTGCCCCTGTCTTTTAAACTGAAGCTGGTGTCGCGGGAAGTCAAAAAGGAGATACAATTTACCATCTGATCAAATACATGAAGACAGTACTAGTGACAGGCGCCAATGGCTTCCTGGGCTCCAATCTTACCCGGGAACTGTACCGGCAGGGATATGACATCAAAGCGATGATAAGGCCTACGGCCGATCTGAAAGGTATTGCCGATATTCCCTGCGAAGTATTCTACGGGCATATCGACAATCCCGACGATGTGATGGCCGCAGTAGCCGGTTGCAGCATTGTAGTGCATGCCGCCTGCATTACAGACCAGTGGGACATTCCCTTTGAGGAATACGAACGGGTCAACTATACCGGCACCCGCCATATTGTGCAGGCCTGCATCCGGCACCAGGTGGAACGTTTTATCTATGTGAGCACGGCCAATACCATCGGGCCCGGCAGCAGGCAGCATCCGGGCAGTGAGTTGAATGGCTTTACCCTGTTCAACGCCAACTCAGGGTATATCAACACCAAATACCTCGCGCAGCAATATGTGCTGGAACAGGTGGCAGCAGCGCGTCTGCCGGGTGTGGTGGTCAACCCCACTTTTATGCTGGGCCCCTGTGATGTGAAGCCCAGCTCGGGCAAACTGCTGTTGTACGGCCTCGGTAAAAAAGTGTTGTTCTATCCGCCGGGAGGAAAAAACTTCGTGCATATCCACGACGTGTGCCGCGGGATCATCAATGCCATCGCCTATGGTAAAACGGGCGACTGTTACCTGCTGGCGGGTCATAACCTCAGTTACCGGGAATTTTTTACCCTGGTAAACCAGGTGGCGGGAGAGAAGAAACTGATGGTGCGCATCCCGAAAGCGGTACTGAAAATAGCGGGGATGACAGGCTCTCTGCTGCAGCGTTTTACACGGTTTCGCAGCAAGCTGAATTACACCTCCGCTTACCTGTTGTGCATCGATAATTATTACTCAGGGAAAAAATCAGAGCGGGAGCTGCAGGTAAGGTATACGCCGATTGAAGATGCGGTCAGCGGCGCATTTAACTGGTTCCGGGAAAATAACTATTTTTAGGACTAAGGCATACTATGAATTTCCAGGAAAACGAACCTTTATTCTCCAGCAAACTGTTCCTGTATCTTTCCAGGATACTGGTACTATTCACTTTCAGCATCATCTTTAAGTCGTTCGATCATACGTTTGTGAATGATCTGCGGGTGATGGATGTCAGGGGGTGGACTTTCAGTGTGGTATACGTGGTCTTCGGGCTTGTGGTATGGGAAGGGGCGGTATGGCTGGCGCGGGTGCTGGAGAAAAGGATAGGCGGCGGCAGCGCTTCCCGCCGGCTGACGGTGCTGTGCTGTGCGCTGGTGCTGTATGGTATGCTGGCGGCGGTGTGTTTCGGTTTTCTGTATGCGGTCACCGATATCGCACTGTTCCACCGGTACGAGGCGTGGGAGAGCTTTAAGCGGTTGAGTTACGATCTCAACTTCGGGATCTTTATGTTTTACCTGCTGATACTGACGTTCAACGGTATCATCTACTATTATACCGCGTGGAAAGAGTACCAGGTGCAGGCGGAAAGGCTGAAGCGGGAGAATATACAGGCACGGTATGATGCGCTGCGCAACCAGATAGACCCGCATTTCTTTTTTAATTCACTGAGCGTGCTGACCAACCTGGTGTATAAAAGCCCGGACCTGTCGGCAGACTATATTACCCAGCTGGCGAAGACCTACCGTTATATCCTCGATAAAAAATTCGAGAACCTGGTCACCATACAGACGGAGCTGGATTTCCTGGAGTCCTATCTCTTCCTGATGCGTATCCGGCATCAGCAGAGCATACAGTTCCGGATAGATATTGATGAAAAAATACGCAGCAAAGGGATGATACCGCCGGTATCGCTGCAGCTGCTGATCGAAAACGCGATCAAACATAACCGCTTTTCTTCTGCCGATCCGCTGGTGATCACCGTCAACAGTGAAGACAGCTGCCTGGTGGTGTCCAATCATATCCGCCGGAAAGCCAGCACAGAGATATCGTCCGGCATAGGACTGGAAAATATACAGAAGCGCTATGCGCTGATCAGTGAGCAGGGAATCGAAGTATTACAGGCGGACGACATGTTTATTGTAAAAATTCCCATTATAACTGTCACATGAAGATAGTCATATTTGAAGACGAGATGCATAATGCCGAACGCCTGATGCAACTGTTACGCCAGTACGATCCGCGGATAGAAGTTGTGGCAGTGATAGAGTCGGTCGCGGAAGGCATCAAATGGCTGGAGCAGGGTATTGCTGCAGACCTGATGATGATGGACATCCAGTTGTCCGACGGCAACTGCTTCGAAATGTTCAGCCAGGTGAAAGTGAACACGCCGATTATTTTTACTACGGCCTACGATGGTTTTGCTTTACAGGCTTTTAAGGTGAACAGTATCGACTATCTGATGAAGCCGATAGATACCGGAGAGCTGAACCGGGCCTTGCAGAAATATGAACATTTCCGGCCTTCCGCTGCTACCGCTATCAGCATCGAGAAGCTGGCCGAAGAGTTTATGAAGCGCAACAGCACCCGTTTTATCGGCAAGATCAACAATCAGCTGGTATACGTGAAAGCGCAGGACATCGCTTACCTGCACTTTTCCAAAGGGATGACCGTGGCGACTACTGTCACGAACCAACGGTTTCCGCTGGACTATTCGCTGGACCAGATAGAAAAGATGCTGGACCGCAACGTATTTTTCCGGATCAACCGGCAGTTTATTATCCATATCGATGCCATTAAGAAAATAACGACCTATTACAACAGCAGATTAATTCTTCAATTAGCGCCTTATGTTGATACTGATGTTATTATTAGCCGTGAGAGGGTGGCGGAATTCAAGAGCTGGCTTGAAGGCAAAAGCTAACGCCGTCAAGCAGTGATCAAGAGATGTCCTGCTGTACCGGGCCATCTCCGAAGCCTTCCTGTACTGATGCTTGTCCGTACGCTTCGAATCTTCCATTACCAGCCGGGAAATAAAAATTCCCGGCTTTTTTCTTATGTTTGCGATAGTCTATTTAACCCGACATATGAAAAAATTATCCCTTTATTGTAAGTTAACCGTGTTAACCTTTTTCCTGGCTTTTTCCTGTGTACGTGCCGAAACTGTTGATCAATATGCAGCAGCCGTTACGTTTCCCGCCGGCTATGCCGTAGGCGACTATGTGGAATTTCTGAAAGCCAGTCCTTCCGCCGTAGGTGCTTCCGGCTATTACGAAATCTCTATTGCGTATACCCGTAGTGGTATTGCGGCGGCGGCCACTTTCCTGGTAGGCGTCACCCATGCCAACCCCGATAAGTGGAGAGAAGCAGGACGTATCAACAAGAGCGGTTTTCTGGCGGCGATGGACGAAAGCTTTACGGTGGACGTGAATGGCCAGTCCGGTAACGTGCGTTTCCGGATCAGGGCCATCAATACCTATGGATCGCAGACCAACCCTGTAAGCGTGAATGTGAAAGTCCGCGCCATCAACTTCAACGACAGCTGGACGGCCCTGGATGTCAGGGGCACCAACACATCGGCTGTGGGATTAATGCCCATGACCAACGAATGGAATCTTTTTGTAGGTAATCCGAGAGACACAACGACGGCTAATGTGGCGCTGACAGCCACTACCAACGGTAATGTGGGTATCGGTACCCGGGTGCCGCAATCGAAGCTGGCAGTGGCCGGCACCATTACCGCGCAACGGGTAAAAGTGACGGCCACAGGCTGGCCTGATTATGTGTTCCACAGCGGTTACCGCCTGCCATCCCTGCAGGAAGTGGGTGAGTATATCCGGGTGTATGGTCATCTTCCGGAAATACCGGCAGCGGCTATAGTAGAAAAAGAAGGGCAGGACGTGGGCGAGATGAACAAGGCACTGTTGAAGAAAGTGGAGGAGCTGACGTTGTACCTGATGGAAGAAAACCAGCAGCGTAAAAAGCTGGAAGCGGAAATGAGCGTACTCAGGAACAAACAACAGGCGCTGGAGCAACAGTTAAAGGTGTTGCAGCAAAAGTAAATACCCCTGCTGCTTGCTTTCCTTTGCCCTTTTGGGTAATTTTAGGAAGAATCAAAAGCAGTAGTCATGAAAAGCACTGGTACATTATGCGTGCATCCGCTGGAGCCGTCCGGCGCCCCTGACGGGGCGGTGACCGCCGCCGTGATGCCCGCGGTAGCCTACGCTTATGGAGATACAGATGCGCTGCGGTATCCTGGTTTTTATTCTACGTATAACCAGCAGCGGGTGGGGCAGATCGTCGCCAACCTTGAAAAAGGCAGCTGGGGCATCGCACATAGCTCCGGGATGGCCGCCATCAGCACGGCTATCCTTTCGTTCGCGCAACAGGGGGACCATGTGCTCTTTTCGCGCGATCTCTACGGTGGCACCTGGAAGCTGGCGGAGCAGGAACTGCCTAAACGGGGTATCCGTTGCAGTTATGCCGGTAATACGCTCGCTGAATTTGAAGCGCAGCTCGAAAAAGATACTAAAGTGATCTACCTCGAAACGCCGGCCAACCCGCTGCTCAACATCGTTCCCCTGAAAGCTGTGGCCTCGCTGGCTGCCAGCAGAGGGATTGTTACCATCGTTGACAATACGTTTGCCACGCCGATCAACCAGCAGCCTTTGCTGCTTGGTATCGACATCGTTATACACAGCGGCACCAAGTACCTGGGAGGCCATAACGACCTGCCTTTTGGCGTACTGGTGGCTGCGGATGAAGAACATCGCAGCAGGATCATGGATACCGCCAAAATGTATGGCGGGTCACTGGCGCCGCAGGAGTGTTATCTGGCGGAGAGAAGCCTTAAAACCCTGGCCTTGCGGGTACAGCAGCATAATGCCAACGGACTTGCACTCGCGGAGTACCTGTCGGTATGCCCGGAAGTAGGACAGGTGTTCTACCCCGGGTTGCCTTCCCACTGCGATTACCAGCTGGCCTGTGAACAGATGTCCGCCTTCGGCGGGATGTTATCCTTTGAACTGAATGCTACGTCGGACCAACTGCAGGCTTTCCTGGGCCATCTTGAACTGATAAAGCCTGCGCTGAGCCTAGGTGGCGTGGAAAGCCTGATCTGTCAGCCGTCCACTACCTCCCATAGGGCATTGTCGGCTGCCGCCCGCCAGGAGCTGGGTATCGCTGATAATCTGCTACGGCTCTCTGCCGGCATTGAAGATGCGGCAGACCTGAAAGCAGACATTGAACAGGCGATACGCCGCGCAGGCATCTGAGATATGTTGTACCTTGCAGCCCATGAGTAATACTGTAGTTAACCTGACCGATACTTTGTTTGCAGAGAAGGATGGCAGCAAATTCGCCACCCTGAAAGATAAACTTATCCGCAGTTATGCCGGTAAGGACCGGCAGGCCGTTATAGCATCGCTGGTACGTTATGCCCGTGAAGGACAGCTGTTGCACTGGCGGGGATACCTGATGGCTGATATTGTCCGCCTGGTAGCTCCCGGTGAAAGTGTATGGCGTCCCTTTTTCGAATGGGCGGTAACACAACCGCCGCTTGCCTATTGGGCTGTAGACGGGCTGCTGGCAACAGCCGGCCGTGACGCTTATCCCATCCTGCTGGTGCTGGCGCTGAACGGAGACCGGTCAACGGAACAACGCGCCAAGGCGATCAAGAGCCTGGCGATGTACAGCCGTCAGCCTTTCGACAGAGAGCTGCCTGGTGACCCGGGCTACTGGAAGCCGGAACAGCTGCGGCTCACAGAACTGCAAGCCTGGCAGGAGCAGGGATACCCCGACGGAGCGGGATACGCACCGCCACAGGTGCACCCGTCGTTACTGCATCCCGGTAATGATTTTGAGAAACTGATGGCCAGACTGGATAAGCAGCTGGAGAAAAAACGGCGGAAAAATAGAGATCATGCGAACCCTTCCGACTGGCTGACCGTGGCCGATGAAAAAGATATGGCGTACATCCGTGAGCGTTGGACGCTGCCGGAGGTCTATCTTATCTTTCTGCAATATTATTCCCCGCTGAAAGTGACTTTGACCGGACCGCATTTTACCGAAGGGCTTTCCCTGTATGGCGCACATGAACTGGCGGAGCGGCAGGGAGGCTATGCTTACAACGGTATCAGCGGCGAGCCGCTGGCCGACTGGCCCTCTCATCTACTGGTCATTGGCGATGACGGCGCCGATCCCTATTGCCTGGATTTGTCGGCCATTAAAGACGGCGATGCCCCGGTGCTGATGGCATTGCACGGGCAGGGGGACTGGGATTTTGAGGTGTATGCGGAGAGTTTTACGGAGCTTATACAGGAATTGGTAAAGGGGTAATAGGCATATTTTTCTTTAAAAACAGTTTAGTCGCATCATGACGCATCTGCAACTCCTCGTCATCAAAACCCGTCAACCGGAAACACTCGCCGCGTTCTACACGCTGCTGGGGATCGAGTTTGAATACCATCAGCACGGCAAAGGTCCTTTTCACTATGCCAGTAAAAACGGGTTGCCTGTGATTGAAATTTATCCTTTGCCTGCAAATGCCCTTGTTGCAGATAATACTACGCGTTTAGGTTTCGGGGTGACGCATCTCGATGAACTGATTGCACGTCTGCAACAACAGCATATGCCCGTTGTTAGCATGCCGGAAAAAAGCGAGTGGGGTTACCGCGCGATAGTCCAGGACCCTGACGGCCGAAAAATAGAACTAACGGAAATCCCTAATTGAAGTCATACACGGTCACATCGATGCCTGTAGTTGTC
The DNA here is from genome assembly GCF_012516375.2 of Chitinophaga oryzae. Classification (NCBI taxonomy): domain Bacteria; kingdom Pseudomonadati; phylum Bacteroidota; class Chitinophagia; order Chitinophagales; family Chitinophagaceae; genus Chitinophaga; species Chitinophaga oryzae. Next base: position 5,257,800 of record NZ_CP051204.2, on the reverse strand, counting down.
AGCTCCTGCTGAATGATAGGCGCTATCTTATCCCAGGTGCCGCCGGCGAGCCCGCAGCCTATGCGGGGCATGTGTACGGAGGCGTTGCGGGCCGAGGCAAACGTTGCTACCTGCCGTAATCCTTCCTGTATGGCTTCATACCGGACGGGAGGGAGGCCGCCTTTCCCGTTGGTGATTTTATGCTGGCCGATCACATTTGCCACCCACAGTTGCGGCGCCACTGCTACGAGCTGCGCATTCCCCAACGCAAAATTTTCCCCGGAGGCATACCAGTCACGATATTCCTTTTCCGGCTGCGGCCAACGGGCGGACAACGCCAGCACGAATCCTTTTCCCCAACGCCCGATATCATTACAGATATGGACGATTATTTTCTTACCGTCGCCAATGGGTTGCGTGGCGTCTCCCCGGATGTACCTTATCTCCCTCATCTGTCTTTAAATTTTACTTTGCGTCAAAAATACGTTAACGAGTTGGTTTTACCAAATATTCATGCCGGTCTGTTGGCGGGTTGGCGTTTTATCAATTTTTTGGGGGAGATGTAATTATGATTTCCGGAGATGCTTTGATAGTTTTGCAGACGGTCACGCGCTATCCTTTCACGTTAAAACGGATACATCCCTTGAGAAAGAAATTCCTGTTATTGAGCCTGCTGCCCCTGGGTGTCAGCCAGCTGTTATTTGCGCAGCGTTATTATTTGTTTGTCGGTTCCTATAACCAGGATAAAAGCAAGGCGGGCATCTATATCTACCGGTTTAATCCCGGTGACGGCACAGTACAGGCAGCCAGCGCCGTTAGCCAGGTGTTGAACCCGGCTTACCTGGTGCCTTCGGCAGACGGCCATTACCTGTACGCCTGTACGGAGGCGCAGACGCCGGGGGCCGGCAGCGTCACCAGCTACAGCTTCAACCCGGAGACAGGGGAGGCCGTATGGCGCAGCAGCCAGCCTGCCGGCGGCGAAAACCCGGTATATATCACCGAGCATAACAGCCGGCGCTGGCTGGCAGTAGCAAATTACACCGGCGGTTGCGCCGCGGTGCTACCCGTAAAAGACGGCTACATCGGCAAGGCCGCACAGGTGCTGGTATTCAGGGACAGCAGCCTCACAGACCGGCAACGTAGTTCGCATGTCCATTCGGCGGTGCTGGACCCAACGCACCGTTTTCTGTTGCTGCCGGACCTCGGAGCGGACAAAATCCGTTGTTTCTCTTTTGATGCTGACAACGCGCAGCCATTGCAGCCGGCCACGCCGCCCTTTACCGCGACGGTACCCGGCAGCGGCCCGCGGCACTTTACCTTTCATCCCCGCCTGCCCCTGGCTTATTGCATAGAAGAATTGTCGGGCATGGTCAGCGTTTACCGGTATGGCAACGGCAGGCTCGACAGCCTGCAGCGGATAACGGCGCACTATACACGCAGAAAAGGCGATAACTATGGAGGCGCTGACATTCATACCTCGCCGGATGGCCGTTTCCTGTACGTTTCCACCCGTATGGATGAAAATATCATCGTCACCTACGCGATCGATCCGGTATCGGGGCTGCTCAGAAAAATCGCACATCAGTCTGCCGGAGGTAATCATCCGCGTAACTTCGTGATCGATCCTACCGGCAGATACCTGCTGGTGGCCAATCAAATGAGCAATAACATAGTGGTGTTTGAACGCAACGTACAAACAGGATTGTTGAAGAGAACAGGTACGGAGCTGACCATGCCGGCGCCTTCCTGCTTACAGATCAAAGCTTACTGAATATTACCAGAGGAAAGGGATCAGTATCCGCCGTTGTGCAGGGTAGTCCCGGAACCGTTGCCGGTACCATCGCTGGTTGGCGGCCGCCCTTGGCACCAGGTTGGCGCAGGTCCAGATAAAGAAAGCCAGCGCCGGCGCACTCCATGTCAACAGCGCATAGCCGCCCCATTCAAGGATCTCGCCCATGAGGTTGGGGGAGGTGACGTATTCAAACAGCCCGCCCTGCGGTAGCTTGTAACCGGTATCATGTTTGCCGCGCAGACCTATCAGGTGATAATCCGCCGACCAGTTGATCGCCATACCGGCAAAAAAGCAGCAGGTGCCTGCTATGAAGGGGAGGCTGGTAAACCAGTTGTCCGGATACGTGGCATAATGCGCAAACCAGGAGCCCAGCAACGAGCCATTGACCATGTTAAATAAGACCGCCGACAACATAATGACCAGCGGCATCTTCTTACCCCTGGTACGTATCATAAACGGATATACGAAACTGCGGTGCAGGTAATGCAGCAGGAACATACCGGTCATCACACCGGCGGGTGAGGTCCATTTTACCGCTGTTGGCGGCTGCCATATAAAGAATGATACCAGCACGGTGGTCTCCATTAATATCCATCCCAGTTTATTACTGATCATCGGGCCCCATTTCTCGGAGGTAAAGCGTCCGTAGGGGGCCTCACGCCGCAGCAGGTAAAGCGCTGCAATGATGCCGATGGCAGACCAGCCGCCGATAAAAAGGTAGTACTGCTGAAGAGAAGGGTATGCATTCATGGGAGCATCTTATTTTCTTTAAACCATACGATGGTGTCCTGTAAAGTGTCGGCGAGACGGCCCGGATGAAAGCCCAGTTCCTTCTTCGCTTTGCTGCTGTCTATCTTTTTGTTGCTGCGGATAAGGTTGTATACGGATTGCCTGGTGTAGAACGGCGCGCCGCCGGTGAGCCGCGCAAAGGCACGTACCAGCGGCAACAGCCCCATTACCAGCCACAGGGGCAATACGGGAAGGAATATACGTTTTCCTTTGATCTGTGCAATATGCGCGGCTAATGTTTTCAGCGTCATCCATTCACCGCTGAGGATATAGGCTTGTCCGGGCGTACCGGCTGTCAACGCCCGGGAAACAGCCTCGGCCACCTGCCTGACATCGACGAAGTCCACACCGCCCGGAAATATCGCGGGTATCTTCCCCCGGTAAATACGCACTACGGCATCGCCGATCAGAGATGGGCGCCGGTCAAACGGGCCGATAACGGCCGTAGGCGCCAGTGCGATCACCTCCAGCTGCGGCCCGTTACAGGCCAAGGCTATCTCCTGGGACACGGCCTTGGAATGATCATAACTGTAACGCATCGCCTGTGTGTACGGACGGGTCTCGTCCATCGGCATATCATAAGGGGCCTGCTCGTATGCGGTGATGGAGCTGATGTACAAAAACCGACGGACGCTGGCCTGCTGCGCAGCTTCGGCCAACAGCCGGGTGGCGGTGGTATTGAAGTGAAAGGCCTCCATATCGGGGGTATCGCTCACCGAGATAACTGCCGCCATATGAATGACCACATCCATATCTGCTACAAAGGTGGCGGCAAAATCAGGATCTAACAGGGAGCCATATACGTAGGTAACACCGTTGACGGAGGGCTGGGTTTTCCGGGCGTGAATGCTTAACTGGTGTCCCTGGGCCAGCAGCAAGGGTGTGAGGACAGAGCCGATATAACCCGTTGCGCCGGTGATTGCGATTTTCATGCATCGAATATAATATTTTATTCGATGTGTTATTGGTGCCCGGGGCGGGAGCCCCGGGGAGCCGTGACTAGTAGGATAACGTTATCCCGGCACCGAAGCCCATGTCGCTGTCGTAGTGAGTGGAAAGGGCAAAGTTGCGGGTGAAGATGTACCGGAAACCGGCCATATACTCTTTGTCAGTGTTGACCATAAAGTTGAACCGTAATCTTCTCGTGACGGGCACGTCGTCGCGCATCAGCTGTATACGCAGCCTGCCGTCGGTATCGATGGAGGCGTCGGCCAGGATGAGCATCGGCAGCGTGTATTGTACGCCGAGGTGCAGCACCTGCCGGAAGTCTTTTGTGCTGCGCTGGCCAAACAGGTTCTTTTCGTGATCGTCGCCCATTTTACGGTAACGGACGTCCCAGCCTACATAACCCAGCAGCCACTGGTTTTTACCGAAATAACGGCCGAAGTGCGTCTCGTTTTCGTAACCATTCTTATCGTTGAGGCCTATACGCCATTCGGCGGAGAGGCGGTAACGGGTGTTGGAAAGCATAATCTCGCCGTCGCTGCCGTTGCTTTCCAGGCCTACCTGGCCCATAAGATACAGCATACGGTCGTCGCGTTTCAGCATCCGGTAAGCTTTTACGGGGTCGGGCACCTGCGGGTTGGGAGGGGAATCTTCATAGCTGAACACACGGCCCATCCCGCTCATCATATGGTACAGGATGTGACAGTGAAAGAACCAGTCGCCGCTTTCGCTGGCGGCAAACTCAATGGTGTCCACCTCCATAGGCATGATGTCCAGCACGGTTTTCAGCGGAGCGTATTCTCCCTGGCCGTTGAGTACCCGGAAGAAATGGCCATGCAGGTGCATGGGATGGCGCATCATGGTGTTGTTGTACAGGACTATGCGTACGTTCTCTCCTTTCCTGATCAGTATCTTGTCTGTTTCAGAAACGGTTTTGTTGTTGATGGTCCATACATAGCGGTTCATGTTGCCGGTCAGCTCAAACTTAAACTCCCTTACAGGCCCTGCCGGCAGGGTGGTTTTTGCGGGCGCTTTGAGCATGCCGTAGTTGAGCGTCACGATATCGCCGGCGGAGGAGTCAGGTTCGGTGATCTCCGGGTACATGACGGTGTTCATGTCCATGGTCTGGTTGGTCATCATCATGCCGCCGCTGGTATCGAGGTTGCCATCCATGCGCATCATGTCGTTCATCATTTTCATCCCTTCGAAGTATTTGAGCTTGGGGAGATGGCGGGCTGCTACTTTATCACCGTCACCTAACCACAGCGACGTGCTGTTGGTACGGTCTTCCGCGGTGGCGAGGAATTCGTAGCTTTTGTTGTCAGGGATGGTCACGATCACATCGTATGTTTCGGATACGCCTACCAGCAGGCGGTCTACTTCCAGGGGTTCCACATCGGCGCCGTCGTTGGCCACCACAGTGAGCTTGCCGCCGCCATAGTTAAGCCAGAAATAGGTGGAAGAGCTGCCGTTGATGACCCGCAGCCGTACTTTGTCGCCCGCCTTGTAAGCGGGAGCGGCAGCCTGTGGCTGGCCGTTGGTAAGGAAACGCTCGTAGTATACGTCACTCACGTCCATAGCGTTCATCCGTTTCCATTCGTTGGTGACTTTCGTGCCGAAATAGCCTTTTTTGACGGCTTCGGCATAACTCTGGGTAGATCCTTTTTTGATGGCGAACCAGTCGCTCGCATTGTGCAGCATACGGTTCACCTGGTGCGGATGGATGTCGGTCCAGTCGCTGAGCAGCACCACTTCTTCCTTTTGCGGGGCGGCGTTTCTTTCATGGAAAACGATGGAGCCATACATGCCGCTTTGTTCCTGGAACATGGTATGGCTGTGGTACCAATAGGTGCCGTGTTGCACTACGGGAAAGCGGAACTTATGGGTCTGGCCGGCTTTAATAGGTTGTGTGGTCAGGTAGGGCACGCCGTCTTCCTGGTTGGGCAGTATCAGGCCATGCCAGTGGATGGAAGTTTCTTCGTTCAGGGTGTTGTGAACATATATTTCGGCGGTATCTCCTTCGGTGAAGTGGAGGACCGGACCGGGAATGGTGCCGTTGATAGCCAGTGCGTGCTTCATTTTGCCGGAATAGTGGACCATAGTATCGCCCACATAAAGATCGTAACGGATGGTTTTTTGTGCAAAGACAGTGTAACTGGTAAAGAGCAGCAGAAGCAGTGAGAGAAGCTGTTTCATAAAAGATATTTGTCGACGGAAGTGCAGGAGGAGGGCTGTAAGGCGACAAGGGAGCGGGAAGAGGGCCCGCTCCCTTGTCGCAGTTGTTATTTGATGGTATCGTTTATTTTACCGCAGGTCAGCATCTGGCTGCCGTAGTACGGATTTTTGATGGCGGTGCTGCTGCTGAGCCAGGAGGCCTTTTTCATCGGGCAGTAGTCCTGGTAGATGGGCTGGTCAGACAGTTTGGATGTTTTGGCCAGCTGATACAGATCGTCAGACAGGGTTTTAAAAGCTTCCCGCTGGCGGGCCAGGTCTTTGGTGCCGGTGATACCGGATGCGTCAGCGATCAGTTTGTCTTTTACAGCTGCATCGGATGCTTTGGCTGCCTGCACAAAAGAGGCGGCGGCGCTGGCTGCATTGTCAGCATTGCCACTTACCAGTGCATCCTTGATGCTGTAGTAATTGGTCAGGAGAGGAGATTGTCCTTTGTCCTGGGCTTCACCGCGGAACTGAAAGAGGGCGGTGAGCATAGATGCGGCAAAAATAAACTTTTTCATAGCTGTAATTTTTTAGGCGATGTTTTCGGCTTTGTAACCGGCTGTTTCAACTGCTTTGCGGATAGCGGCTGCATCTACATTGTCAGCGGAAACGGTGAGCACTTTGTCGGGTGATTGCAGGTCTACTTCCCAGTTGTCGGCGCCGGCGGTTTCATTTAATCCCGGTGTTACTTTTTCGAGGCAACCTGAACATTTAATATTGGTTTTGAACTGTACTGTTTCCATTTTATTTAACTTTTAATGTGGTGAATGTTTTTGTTGATGATGTAAAATTACATCGGAGGTGGCGCTGCACTGTTATACAATTGAGTAATCGTTTTATATAATTATGAGGTGTTAGCCGTCGATGGTGACCGTCACGTCATTGTTGAGCGGAAACGCCTGGCAGAGCAGCACATAGCCCGCGTCCACGTCTTCTTTCCGGAGGGCGAAGTTCTGTTGCATATGCACGGCGCCCTGGGTAAGTAGGGCGGCGCAGCGGCCGCAGGTGCCCGACTGGCAGGAATGGGGAAGCGGGATCCTTTCTTCCAGCGCTGCGGCGAGTATTGTTTGCCCGGGCTGAACTTCCAGCAGGTTGCTTTGCTCAAAATAATGCAGCAGTACTTCCTGTGTGTTGTCGGGCAATTCAATCGTCGGAGCGCTGGTTTCCGGTGCAAATGATTCCAGGCGTATATGCGTTTCCGGTACTCCCAGCGATGCCAGCGATTCCTGGTGCAGCTTCATCAGTTCCGCGGGGCCGCAGAGAAAAAAGTGTGCGGGGGCCGTGGCGTCGCTGATCGCTTGTTTGACCAGCTTTTTGATGATGATCCTGTTGAGCCTTCCGGACATGATATTGGCCGGATCGTCCGCGGCGGCGGTGTGTTTGGATAAAACATATTGTATGCGGATATTGTTGTGCCGGGCTTCCCATTCGTCCAGGGCATTTTTGAAGATAGTCTCCGGGATGCTGCGGCTGGCATAGAGCAGCGTGATACGCGCGTCCGGCTGCTGGTGCGACAGGGTGCGGGCGATGGAGAAGAGCGGGGTGATGCCGCTGCCGCCGGCCAGCAATACGATATTATGGTAGCTGCTGGTGTCGTCGTCCAGGGTAAAGGCGCCATAGGGGCCGTCGATGTCCCAGCTGTGGATGCGTTCCGCGTTTTCAACAATGTGCCCGCTCATCAGGCCGCCGGCGACTTTTTTGATGGTGATCGCCGGTGCGGCGTCTGTACCGGGAGCGGAGCTGAGGGAGTAGGAACGGGTGACCGGCTGTCCATCAATCCTCAGTGTGAGATTGATGAACTGGCCGGCCAGATATTGAAAGGTTTCTCCCCGTGTATCGAAAATAATGGTGACGGTGTCTGTTGTTTCCCGGATCACCTGTTGCGTGTACCAGGTATATGATAAAGGCATTGTTGTGTGGTGAAAAAATTTAAAAAGGTAAAAGATCAGAGTTTTGCTGTTTTAAGGCGCAGGCTGTTGGATACTACGCTGACAGAGCTGAGTGCCATGGCTGCGCCTGCGATCATCGGGTCGAGCAGGAAGCCATAGGCGGGGAAGAGTATGCCGGCGGCCACCGGTATGCCGATCACGTTGTAGATGAAGGCCCAGAACAGGTTCTGTTTGATGGTGGCCACTGTTTTGCCGGACAGCTTCAGCGCTTTCGGGATGCTGTTCAGATCGGAAGTGATCAGCGTCATTTTGGCTACGTCCATGGCGATGTCGGAGCCTTTACCCATGGCGATGCTCACGTCGGCTTGTGCCAGGGCCTGGGAGTCGTTGATACCATCGCCGACCATCGCTACCGTTTTGCCTTTTTCCTGCAGCTGTTGCACGAAAGTGGCTTTGAAGGAAGGCATTACTTCGGCGAAGTATTGGGTGATGCCTACCTGTTGCGCTACTGCGGCGGCAGTCTGCTGGTTGTCGCCGGTGAGCATGTATACTTCTATGCCCTGGCGTTGCAACGCTGCGATCGCGGCGGCGGAACTTTCCTTGATACGGTCGGCGATGGCTACCACGGCCACTATCTGTTTGCCGCGGGCGAAGTAGATCACGGTTTTGGCGGCTGCCTGCAGGCCTTGTGCGAGGGTGGCGGATTTGCTGTCCAGTGCTACACCGTTTTCCTGCAGCAGTTTTTTATTGCCCGCGAAATACGTTTCACCGTTGTAGCTGCCTTTTACACCCTGACCGGTAACGCTTTCGAATGCGGAGAGAGCGACTGCCTTCGTGCCGGCCTGCTGGAGATGCTGTGCGATAGCCGCTGCCAGCGGGTGTTCGGACTGTTGTTCGAGGGCGAAAAGCACCGCCTGGTCTGCTTCTTTTTGATGGTCATCTACATATAAAAGATCGGTGACAACAGGTTTGCCTTCTGTGATGGTACCGGTTTTATCGAGGATGATCGCGTTTACTTTGTGCGCCAGTTCCAGGCTTTCCGCATCTTTGATAAGGATGTTGTTTTCCGCGCCTTTACCAACGCCTACCATGATGGCGGTAGGGGTAGCGAGGCCAAGGGCGCATGGGCAGGCGATCACCAGTACGGTCACGGAAGTGAGCAGTGCGTGGGTGAAGGCGTTGTCGCCACCGAATACCATCCAGGTGATGAAGGTCAGGATAGCGATGCTGATCACTACGGGCACAAAGATGCCGGCGATTTTGTCGACCAGTTTCTGTACCGGCGCTTTACTGCCCTGGGCTTCCTGTACCATTTTGATGATATGTGCCAGCAGCGTGTCTGCGCCTACCTTGTCGGCTTTGAAGCGGAAGCTGCCTTTCTGGTTGATGGTACCGGCAAAAACGGCTTCTCCTTCTTTTTTCAGTACGGGTACGGGTTCACCGGTGATCATGCTTTCGTCTACATAAGAGTCGCCGGCGGTAACGGTACCGTCTACCGGGATTTTTTCTCCTGGTTTTACCAGAAGGATATCGCTCACTTTTACGGTGGAGATAGGTACTTCGCGGGTGTTGCCGGCCGCGTCCACCAGCAGAACGGTCTTCGGTTGAAGGCCGATCAGTTTTTTGATAGCGGAAGAGGTGTTGGACTTCGCTCTTTCTTCCAGCAGTTTACCCAGCGAGATGAAGGCGATCACCACGGCGGCTGCTTCAAAATATACGTGTGCGTGCAATCCGCGCTGATGCCAGAAGTCAGGGTAAATGGTATTAAAGGCGCTGAATATCCAGGCGATACCGGTGCTGAGCGCTACCAGCGTGTCCATATTGGCTTTACCGTGACGGGCCTGTTTCCATGCGTTTATAAAGAAGCTGCGGCCGAGGAAGAACACTACCGGGGTGGACAGCGCCATCATGATCCAGTTGCCGTAGGGCATGTCCATGAAAAACATACCAATGATGACGATGGGGAGCGACAGCACGGAAGCCCAGATGGTACGTTGTTTTACCGCTTTATAGTGTGCCTGCTGGGCAGCTTCCTTGATCTCGTCCTGGTTTTCTTTCTCGATCACGATATCATAACCCACGCTTCTTACCGCGTCGCGTAATTTCTCCGGGGAGGTTACGGCCGGGTTATATTCCACCCAGGCGCTCTGGTTGGCGAAGTTCACCCCGGCGGCGTTTACGCCTTCTACGGAGCCCAGCATGGATTCTACGCTGACAGCGCAGGCGGCGCAGGTCATTTCCAGTACCGGGTAAGTTTCTTTGATCATTCCTTTTTTATGTTGATGGCTGTTGGCCCTGGATGTATCGTTTAGTGTTAAGGTGGTCATAGCGGTCTGTTTTATAATTTTAGCAAAGGTACCGACGGAGCGGTGCGGCGTTGTTATATGATTAAGGATGATTTGTATATAATTTTAAGATGGTTTTCCGGGCATCGCCTTTATAGAGAGCCTTGACTTCCGGATTCCCTTGAAATAACCCGGATTCAGCCCCGTAGCGGCCTTAAAATGGGCCGACAGCTGGCGGGCGCTGTGGTATCCGAGTTTGGCTGCTATCTGCTGCAGCGGGATGTCTGTGTATACCAGCCATTCCTTGGTCTTTTCAGTACGCAGATTTTCTATATATTTTTCTAATGTAATATTTTCGGTTGCCAGGAAAGCCTGGCAGACGGTGGCGTAGTCCAGCTGGAGGGACCGGGATATTGTTGTGGGCAGACTGAAATGGTCGGGGAATACAAAATCGCCTCCGTAGATTTTTTCTGCCAGCTGTTTTACGGCCAGGGTGATAGTGTTGGATGTGGACGTAAGCGGTTGCATGTCATCAGTTTTTTATGATGACAAAATTGGCGGAGTTGAGGGGCGGAATCGTTATACAATTACGGGAAACACTTATAAAATTTGCGTTCCCGGCCCGGGGTTTAAGGCCCGGGCTAAATCATGATTTACCTTCTTTCATCAGTTCACGGTGGATGGCGCTTTGCAGATCGGGGACGGTCAGCTCCTGCCGCTGATCGCTGATGAGTTTTAAGCAGCAATGGAAAGCGATGTTATTGATATTGGAGCCGGTAAGTTCGTGGTGTTGCGATATTTGTTCCAGGGAGATGGAGGGAGACAATGTGACCTTGTCGGGGAACGCGCGGTTCCACAGGATATGCCTTTCCGGCGCTGCAGGTACCGGGAAATAGATCACGCTCTGCATCCTGCGGAGGAAGGCTTCGTCCATATTGCCCTTGAAATTGGATGCCAGGATAATGAGCCCGTCGTAGGCTTCGATGCGTTGCAACAGGTAACCGACTTCCTGGTTGGCGTATTTATCGTGCGCGTCGCGGATCTCCGTTCTTTTACCAAAGAGCGCATCGGCTTCATCAAAGAACAGTATCCAGTTTTTTCTTTCTGCCCGGTCGAAAATGCGGGACAGGTTTTTTTCGGTCTCACCGATATATTTAGACACTACTTTAGACAGGTCTATCCTGAACACATCGCGGTGGGTGTATTTGCCCAGCAGCGTGGCGGCCATGGTTTTACCGGTGCCCGGAGGGCCGTGGAACAAAGCACAGTAGCCTCTTTTTACTTTCCGGATCATCTGCCAGTCGTCCAGCAGTGTACGGTGATGCATTACCCACTGTTCGATCTCCTTTATCTGCTGCAGCGTGTTTTCCTGTAACACCAGGTCGCTCCACAACAGGTCGGTCGTGATATATTCCGCCGCAAATTCAGGGGAGAAGCGCGGGTGGATCACGCGGCCGGTAAGCCAGTAATCCAGCGTTTCCGGCGCCAGTACCAGTTGACCGGACATAACCGGTTCGCCGGCGCTCACGGTTTCAATGCTCAGCGTACCCTGGCGGAAAAACCGGCTTTGCTGCAACAGGCTGTTTTGCAGGTCTACCCGTTTGTCCGGATCATTACCGGCCAGCACAAACAGCAGGGTCTCGCCGGTGGGCAGCATGCCACGGTGGTGCAGTGATTTGATGCCGCCAAAGGGAATAAAATCGCCGCCTTCGGGAAGATACTCCCGCAGCACATCTTCGAAGAATCCCGGCTGCAGGTGAGGCGCCAGCGCCAGCAGCAGGGCGACGAACTCGCTGGCATCCGGCTGGGCTTCTTCCATCCACCGGGCGAAAGGGGAGCCGTCGTGCACATAGGCGTCGGCGCTGATGGTCACGCTGCTGGCTTTGCCGAAATGCAGCGATAGCCGGCCGAGAATGTATTCACGGAGATATTGCAGGGGGATGTGAAAGGAGGTGTTCATGGGCTTACAATTTAGACAGTATGTTTAGCTCTACATCAAGGGGGCGCCTCTCAATGTTGTCTTTGCTTTTGCTGCCACCCAGTCCCAGCGCAGGTACGAAAGCGTAACATTCATGCTGTTCCGGCGCGCCAAGCGTGTCTGTAACGGCCATATACAAATCTTTAAGAAAAATATCATTAAGCATGTCTTCCTGACAAAGGAAATCATCCATGAGGTACTTATAGTCATCTGCTTCACCGATGGGCTCTATTGTATTTGAAACAGGGTCCAGCACCTTAAAATAATCGTCATGAAAGAAGATAAACTGACCAAAAGCGAATTTCAAAAAGGGGTAACAACTTTCAGGCGGCAGGTCCCAATAGGCCAATACGTGCTGAAAGTCTTCCGGTTGAACGGTCATCAGCAGTCCTTTGCTAAAAGATTGTTGAACACTGCCGTTGTGAGCGGTCAGAAGGTCTGCCGGTAAAGGGGAACCAGCCGGGAAGCGGATTTTGTTATCATACGTTTTCCATACCGGATGGACAGTCTCGAAGATAGTCATAACATAGCTGATTAAGTAATTACTGCAATAAGCTGGAAGTTCATATACGTCGTCGATTTTTCGTCAGCGCTCATGGAGTTGAGCGTGGCAGAATAGGCGATTTGATCTGCTTTTAGTTGTCCCCATAAAGAGCCGATATAACTGTTCACTTTTCCCGCTTCCATGTCATCAAACACATTTACGTCACCGCCGGACACATAATCAGCGCTATGAGATGCGTGGGTGCCTTTGAATGTTTTGATGGCTTCCGCCCGGGCGTCATCCATATTGGTATACTTCTTCATATGGAACAGCTTCAGGGCTTCTTTTTCTATCATATGCTCACGAAAAGTATCCCTTAATTTCCGTTTGGTTTGCTCTGAAGTAGAGCTATAAGCGTTGATATTGGCTTGCCAGTCCCTCACTGTCAGGCTGTTCAGATAACTTTGATGGTGTTTCAGCCCCGCTTTTAGTTCTTTAGGCGTATAAGTGTTTTTCGCGGTAACGGTTTTCATGTTAAAGGTAAAGGATTTAACAGGAAGCGTAGTGACGCCGTCGGGCCGTTTGCCGGATATTTTATATACTCCGGTAGGTAATACGAGGTAAGGATTGACAATACCTTTGACAGACCATTTATCACCTTCGCTTACCGCTTCGAGGGACTGGAATCCGTATCTTATTTTGATGGCTGTAAAAAGAGCGTCCAGTACCGGTTTGCCTACTTTTTTACCTGCAAAACGGTTGGTAGCGGCGACTGCTTTCTGCATGCCGGCTTTCAGTCTTTCCTGTGGATCTTTGGGCACGCCGGTCTGTGCAATTTTTCCCAGCAGTTTTTTGCCGTTGGTCACGATCCAGTCCACCAGTTTGTCCATGGCTTTGTCTACCGGCGCGCGCAATTTTTTGATGATCTCCACTATTTTGTCGGCTATCTTGCCCAGGCCGAGGAAATTGGCGAGGAAACTGATCGCCAGCTTAAGCAGACCGCCCAGTACGTTTTCCACTGCGTTGGCAGCTTTGCCGATATTGCCGCTGGCAATTTCCACGATGCTGTTCACCACCGCCAGACCCACCTGTGCGATCTGCCGGATCTTCTGGATCACGAACATGATGGTGTCATAGATTGCGATGATGGCTTGTATGAAAGCGCCGACAGGATTGAGGCTGGAGAGCAGTTTGGTAATGGCTTTCTGTACGACTGTCACCGTTACATACATGGTGACTTCCTGGAAGAACTGTGCTTTCAGCTCTTCTATTTTGTCCTGTATTTTGTCCCATGCGGCAGCAGGGCCTTCGGTGACCAGTGTTTTCAGGATGTCGAAGCCGGTTTCCAGGGCAGCCACGGCTGTTTCCCCGAGGGCTTTCACCAGTTTCACGCGCAGGTTCTGCCAGGTGAGGCCGAATACGGAGAGGCCCAGTTTCAGCAGCTCTTTGGGTGCAAAGGACTGCGGGATATAGATATTGGCGCCTGCCAGGGAGCCGAGCAGCCAGCCAATGATCGCTTTTTTGAACCAGGAGCCGATGCGGTCCTTGAATTGATTGAATCCTTTCTTGACCGCATTCATCAGATGCCTTACGAACACCATCGGTTTTTCCAGGATGCTGCGGAAAGCGCTGCGGGCTTTGGCCAGGTAAGGCATTGCGCCCGGGGCTACTACGGAGAAGATAATTTCCAGCAGGTCGAAGATGGTATTGAGGGCCCAGTTGAAGAAGGCGGTGGCGAAGTTGCCGAATACGCCGAATACTTTTTTGAACAGGTTGGGCAGCACGATGAAGTCCATCACTTCGAGCGACTTCAGCATGGCGATGAACTGTGCCGGGAAGCTGGTGACCAGTGTTACCAGTCCTTTCATCGCATTCTGGAACCAGGCGAAAGCTTTCTGTATGGCGTTGCCTTTTTTTATGTTCTCCCAGATGTCCTGCCGTCCGATCATTTTCATGAAGCCGCCGATGAGGGTGTCGGCATTGCGGGGCACTGTTTCGCCGGTAATGGGATTGAAGCCCAGCACAGCGCAGAGCAGGTCAAATCCGGGCGCTTTGGCGGCCAGTTCACCGAGCGGTCTCAGTACTGCATCGCGGATGAACTGCATAATAGCCTGGAAGATGCTTTTGATAAAGTCGATGATATCGTTCACCGGTTTGGTGAAGATGGCCACGGCTCTTTCCCAGGTACGTACCGGATGGAGGATGATATCGAGGAAGTCCAGGTCGTCCATGAACTGGCTGACGGCGGACTTGACTTCGCCCATCAGGCCGGAGAAACGTTTCAGCTGCTGTTCTACCCAGCTGCCGGCTTTTTCGAAGACGTTGTACTTATCCAGCGCTTCGGTGATCAGGTGTCCGCCCGGCAGGAATTCCACGATGGCGCGCAGGATATTGGCAGCGCTGCGGTCGGCCGATTCACCGTTGATAGGGTTGACGCCGATCACGATGGTGAACATGCGGTAGCCGGGGATGTGATAGGCTTTTTCCGCGAGCCAGTCGAGCACATCCTGCCAGGAGGGGATGTCTATGCCGAGGAAACGTTGTATCTGCGGCGCCATGGCTGTGGCCATAGGCCCTGCCGGCTGTGCGGCTGCACTGCGTTGCACGCTCTGTCCCTGTTGTATGGTATGCGTCAGCTCATGGGCGAGCAGCTGTTTGCCTGCCGGCGCTTCGGGCTGATACTGGTTGTTGTTGAAGAAGATATGGTTCTGATAGGTGAAGGCTTTGGCGCCAAGCTGGTTATTGAGTTGCGCTGATTCCGGCCCGGTATGTATGCGTACATTGCTGAAGTCGGCGTTGAACCGGCTCTCCATGAAACTGCGCGTATCGTCGGAGAGGGTGAAGCCGCCGGCGCTCTGTTGCCGGATGCCCTCGCCGATTTCGTTGGTGGTGGTAACAGGCGTACCTTCTCCTTTGCGCTGAACAATCGTGTCTTCTTTTTTTTGTACTTGCTGTTCCGCTTTCTTTTGTATTTGCTGCTCTTCCTTTTTTTGTACTTTTTCTTCCTGTTTGGCCTGGATTTTTGACCCTTCCTGTGCTTGGGCCTGTACTTTTTGAGGGTCTTTATGTTTGGCCTGGAGCTTACCTTCTTCTTTTTTTGTCTGGACCTTTTTCCCTGCTGATACTTTGGCAGCCGTCGTTGCCGCGGGCATACGCATCACTTTATCCGCCATGCTGTCTGCTTCTTTTTCGGCGGGGTCATTGGGCGAGCCGACTTTCAGCTTGGTTTGTACCGGCGGCATAGCAGGCGCAAAAAAGGGCTTCTCTTCATTTTTTAATGAAGGCGCGCTTTTGGGAGCCTTTTGTGCGGCAGACGTTTTGGGGGCCGCATCTGCACCTGCTTTCATTCTTTTTGGTTTAATCGGTTATATCCATTCCACCCAGATCATTTTATGCGGGGTATAAGGCAGCAGAATCATGTTATAGCCCCAGGGAATGTCGGGCAGGAGCCATTCATCGTAGCTTTCCCGCTCTACCTGCAGCAGCCAGTTGTCATCGTTCTCACGGACCGACAGTTTACCAGGCCTGCGCAGGAAACTGGCCTGCAGTCCTTCAGGGCTGGTATTTTTCAGCGAAGGCCAGTTGCTGATCACCGTGGTGAGCAGGCTGATAGCTTCTTCCTGGTGGGCCGGGTCTATGGTAGTCACTCTTTCGATGGTTTGTGCCAGTGGGATGCCACAGAGTATTTTGTTCAGCACCATTTCTTCTTCTCCGATGTCTGTCCGGCCCGTCGCCAGCCATTCCAGCAGGGCGGCGGCATAACCGGGACGCAACAGTTTTTTTTCATCAGCAGCGCCGCAATATTGCAGAAAGCGGCTGATAAAAGGTGACAGCAGTATCAGCCCGGCATTGTGTATATAATATCCGTCGGAGAGGGAAGCAATATGCTCTTCCTCCTGAAGGGTGCCTGTATTTGTTTTTTCTTTGGGGGAAACGCCTGCCTGTTGCTCCAGTGACTCCTGTAGCCGGGCCTGCAGCGGGTCGGGGAGGTGTGCCTTCACCAGCGCATGAAGCTGCGGCAGTGTGACCGGCAGCAACCGGGTTAACGCACTGGCCAGCAATTTTTCGGCCGGCGGTGGCGCAGATTCCTGCAGCACCGTTTCCAGTTGCCACTGGCGTATAGCTGTTTCCGTTATAGACCGTATGTCAGGAACATATTGTTGTAAGGTGGCCATCGCCGACACCGTAGCTGCGTATACGTCCGGCGCTATCTGTTGCAGCAGTTGTTGCTGCCAGGCAGGGAAGAACTGTATTGTCAGCCGTTCACGGGCCACGGACGAGGTACGTAGTATATGCAATAGCCGGATAGACTGTGGGGAGGAGGCAGAAAAAATGTTGAGCATAATACCCTTCCATTCTGTGACCCTGTCCGGCGATACCCACCAGGGATACACGCCATGCAGGAGAAAATGGAAGAGTATTTGCTCAACATTCCGATGATTGGCACTTTGTGCTTCTCTTCTTTCTCTATTTTCTATCCTTATTACGTCGAAGGGAGTAGCAGATACTTCCCGGGAAGCGGGTGGTATCTTTTGCGCAAGCGTTGCTTTCAGCTGTTGCGCTACAGCGTCTGTAAAACGCTGCCGGAGATTGTTGGACCGCAGGTCTTCAACGCTGATACTAAGATAATCAAAAATCAGATCATCTTCTAAAAAATCATAGGGCGCCAGCACTTTTTCGAGCGCCGGCAGCAGCTCATTTTCACACAGGGCAGCCACCTCGCGCTGCAGCAGCAGCGCCTGTGATTCCGGACCGTTGAAGGTCACCTCCACCAGCTGTTTTTGAATGAGATGCATATCGATTTGGTTATTTAGTCATTTGGTTATTTAGTTATTTGATGGTTTTCGCCGTTCGATCATGAAGTTACCGGAGTATTGGTTTAGCTCCCGTTGGTCCCTGTTTATTGCCGCTTGCCGGATTCGCGTCGGGTCACGCCGGATCGCTACGTCTGGTCATGCCCTCTTTACCAGGAATTCCGCATATGCCCAGCAGCCGTTTTTGTCAATGGCGATGGCCCTGATTTTTTCAGGCAGCAGGTCTACGCTGTCCAGGTGGAATTCAGACCCTGTGCCGAAGCCGGGTATTCCACCTTCAGCGATCCAGTAGATGGCTTTATAATCGCCTGTCACAAAATAGAAGGTGTCGGTTTCCCGCTTGATTTCCAATGAATCATTGGTGCAGGGCTTCTGGATATTAACTCCTTTGCACTGGTCGTCAATACTACACCCGTATTTAGGCATCCTTGTCTGGTAGCTGTTTTGATTACGGATGGCCAGTTGCGCATCGACTCCTGTTTTCGTATATCGGTAATCGTAATAGTACCCATCGATGTCCATACGTATCCGCAAGTCAAACGACTGACAAGGGAAGGAAGTGATCATGAACTGTCCGCTGAGTTTGGCGTCTTTCACCACATATTCGATTTTCAGGCTTCCTTTGGCCACTTTGTCTATCCGCTTGTTAATGATCTCTGTTACCGCTTTCATGAAATCATGATAGTTCGCGTTTTTAATGCCACCGGTTTGCTGGAGGTAGTCGGTGATATCTTTAACGAACTGTTCATCCATCAGTATCATGCCGTTTTCATCGGTGATGGTGAGGTAGGCGACTTCCAGGCGTATCAGTTTGGCAGGGAAAACCTTTTGTTCCGGCAGCACCATCCACACCGGATACAGGCAGCGGGTGACGAGCCCCTTGCACGGAAGGTCGCAGGGCGGTTCGCAGGTTTTAGCGGGCACCTGTACTGTTACGCTGCCCCCTTTGCTGTCGGTGACCACAACGGTCCCTGGCTGGTTACTGCCGAACTGCAGGTCAAACCGGCTGTTGACACTGTTATTATTGGCTTTATAGGGAGGTGTGCCGCCGGTGACGAGGAAGTGTACCACCTGCTGTCCATCCTTACATTCCGAGCCGGTGATGTCCACACCCAGTGGTTGCGTGCTTTCGTTGATCGTATACTGGACGGTAGTGCCATCGCCACAGCATTGATAGGGCAGATAGAAGTCCGCAAACACGATACCTTCGCTGATGCTTACTGGCACGCCGGTAGCGAAGCCTGCAACGGCACCTCTTCCAAACGGAGGCCTCCGCGCGCCCGCTTTGTATTTGCCCAGCATCGGCTGAAACGTTTTTTCTATGAACTCCCCGGCCTGCGGGTCGTTGGCGTCTACCTGCCCCAGCAGCGTGCTGATCACGGACGCCGTGCCTGCATCCGGCTGATAGAACTTAAACGCCTGTTCATCCAGCTTGTATTTATTAGTGACGGCATCGAGATAAATAAGGTCGCCAAAGTAC
The DNA here is from genome assembly GCF_012516375.2 of Chitinophaga oryzae. NCBI lineage: Bacteria > Pseudomonadati > Bacteroidota > Chitinophagia > Chitinophagales > Chitinophagaceae > Chitinophaga > Chitinophaga oryzae. The sequence continues at coordinate 5,239,148 of NZ_CP051204.2, read as the reverse complement.
TTTCCGGGTTGCGAGGTGGTAACCACTTCGCCGTGGTACACGATCACAAACGTGCCGCCGGTGGGTACGCCGGCTTTATGTTGCAGCCCTGCATGTTTTTCTGCGTAATTGCTGAGCAAGAACTGCTGCTGCAGCTTCGTCATCCGGTTGCTGTAGATATCCAGCAGCTTCACCAGCTCTGACACGTCGCAGGGGATACCGCCGATGGTCAGCGCTTTCAGCATCACCAGCATCGTCTGATTGTTGGGGGGCACCGGATCGTTGAGCTGCGACAGTTTGGTCAGTTTTTTGAACGCTTCGATGGTGGGATGCGTACCGCCTTTACAAATGATGTCGGCCTGTATCAGCAGGAACGCGCTTTCAAGATCGGCAAACTGTGCCTCGAAAGTATTGCCGGTCAGGGCATCCGGCTTGTTGCCGGTTTTAACGGCCACAATATCAAAGGGCAACCGGTTATTATTGACGATGCCCTGCAGGTAGTTGACCACGGATTTGTAATGCTTGCCCACATGACCTTCTATCCGGAAAAAGTTATACGGCTCTATGTCATACCGCAACGGATTTTTTACAAAGTCTTCCGTGGCGGGGTATTCGATGGCGCGGTAGGATAAATTTTGGTTGGCTTTGCCGGCTTTGGTGAGACGGTAGTTCCAGTATTCAAACAGTTGCCGGTTGTTGCTCTGTTTGTCCTCACTGTAATAGTGGGGGATGGCCTTGCCTGACAAGGCGCTGCCGAGATAGCTGGGTGTCACCCGCAGGTCGCTGTTGCTGACGCCGCCACCAGCGATGATGGTAGGCGCCGCGATTTTAGGGAACGTCAGCAGCATCATATAAAGCCGGTTCAGCAGCAGCACAATTTCTTCCGTACGTTGTCCTTCCCGCGCCACTGCCGGGGAAGGCAGAAAATAATGGCGGTAAGCGCTGGGTGATGGCGGGTTCACAGCTTCCTTTAAAAACAGATGCCGCGGAAACCAGGCAGGGTCGGGGCAGCAGGTAGCCAGTACCGCGCCGGATCTGTTCTTTATCTCGTTGTAGGTATCTACCAGGTCGCTGACAAAATCAAAATAATATTGATAGTAATATTCTACCGGCAGTTTAATGGTGCTGTCGTTGTCATAACTGAAAATCGTGTTGTTCTGAATCAGGTTGCCCAGCGCTGTGGCATTGCTGTTGAGGAAAGCGAACGTGTCTGACAGTTTCTTCAGATTGGCCAGCACCTTGTCGATAAAGGCTTTGGTCAGTATGATCTTGTAGGCCTTGATCACGTCCGGCGTTGTATTGAGTGCTGTTTTAGCAACGTCAAAGCGGGGCATCCGGATGTCCGGCAACGCGGCCAGGTTGGGGTATCCGGGGATGACCGCCTTGATTTTATCCGCATCGCTTTTGCGTATCAGCAGTGGTTGTATGGTGACGCCCACGGTGGAACCTTTATCATCGCAGGAATTAGGCAGGCAGTTTTTGTTGCCGGTTTTATTCAGCTCCACGAACAGCATTACTACTTTATCCTGCAGGAAAGGAATGTCAAGATTCCTGGCGGAGGGGTCGGGGTTGCTGATGGGGATCTGCGGCAGCAGCTGCCACAGCGGGTACAGATTGGCGCCTGCATTATTTTGCAGCACAGGATAAGCTACCTCTTTGGGGAGGACATAGTTCTGGGAGGCGGCATATACCAGGTCCGTCTCCTGTACAACAAGATACCCGGCCGAGGTAACGCCCACCCCTTTGGTAATGGTCACGGATTTACCATCTGCCGCGGTAATGACGTCCAGTCCGCAAATGATACCGATGCCGATCAGATGGCTTCTGGTCAGCCGGGTTTGTTCATCATTGTACCCGAACAACAGGTTCAGCTGTTCGTTGGTGAGTATCTGGTTCGCCTCAAACTGAGGGTACTTTTGGATGGAAGGTATCATAATGATGATAATGACTTCTTTGATTTAATAATAGCTTTATCCTGTTCTGCCGGTTTTATCCGATGGCGGTAGCGCCAAGCCGGACGGGGTTCACATCATTGCCGTCTTCGCAGTCATGCAGCGTAGCCGGCGGGTAGATGCTTTTCAGTGCCGACATCACCTGTAGCAGCGTGGCATGTGTTTGCAGCAGCTGTATTTTGTCCGTATCATAAAAGGTGGTGAAAACAGTGTTGACAGGCGTGGTGATGATCCCATTGCAGACCGGCGCCATGGTGTTGATCATCGTATCGAAGGCGGCCTTTTGCAGCCCTCCGGCCAATTGCGACACTACCCACAGGCGGATGGCTTCTCCATATTGCTCCATCAGGGTGTGCACGCATGAACAGACATCCTGTTGTTGTTTGCCGGGATTGGCCTTCAATATTGCGTCTGTCAGTATATTTTCGAGATAATTGTCTTTCGCGGTGAGTTTGGCGTTGGCGGCCAGCCAGGCGCACCAGGCCAGTTCCAGCCGGGTGAAGATGAAACAGTCGGTATGTGCCAGCCAGTAGTCCACGATCCATATTTTTACTGTCGCTATCCCTGCCGGTGTGATGCCGGTCACCCCGCTGGCGATGCCGTCTTTCACCTTCTCTTCGAAAAACTGTTCGACTTCCGCTTTTACCGGGAATACATTGTTGCCGGTGGTCAGCGCCTGCCGGTAGGCGTTGTTCATGGCGGCGATGGCCGCCTGGGCCACGAGACACAGCGGACGCAGTTTCTCTTCGTCCCTGGTAGCGGGCAACGGTACCTGCAGGCCCCAGAGCAGGTCTGTCAGGTCACACAGCAGCGTATCATCGCAGGCTTTGTTGTCTACCCAGCATATCTTAGGCAGCAGGTGGGCGGGCGTCTCCTGGCGGATGGTTTTCTCCGCATACCGCCGGTAATCGATCTTCATGTTTTGTTCCAGCCATCCCGGCATCACGAAAGTGAGCCGGAAAGAGTAGGGATCATTATCGTAGCAGGTGTGACAGCTGCCATCCAGGCAAATGGGAAGCAATGCCTGTCCGGGTATGCGTGGCCGCAGTAACAGATGTTCTATGATAACGAAGCTGGTAGCGGCGTCTATGTTAAGCAGGCTATTGAGCCGCCGTTGCAGTCCCGCGATGTTTCCTGGAGCACAGGGAGCGGCAATAGTATAATCGATGGCACGGGCGCGGTTGTAACTGGCTTCCGGATAGTTGCTGAGGAAGTCTGTTTTTAGTTGCAGCAGCGCTGTCTGCATAGCGGTCTGTTCGGCCGGGATGCTGCTGTACCGTGCCAGCGCATATTCGCCGAAACTTTCTGCAAACCGGGCCAGCAGGTGGTCAAGAAAACGGTTGCGCCTTGCCAGTCCGCCATTGGCCGGCTCGGTGAGGGTTTGCAGCGCCGGCGCAGTGAGGCCGTTATAGAGCGCCGTAACACCTTTGATATCGCTGTCAGACAGCCAGTGCGTAAAGTAGCTCTGTAGCTGGCTGCTGTCTACCAGGAAAAGATCGCCGGCATGTTGCAGTTGTGCGAGATAGTTGACCAGCAACTGTTCGAAAAACAGCAGATAAGTTTTGAGTTGCCGCGCCTGAGCCTTGCGCAGGGCGGGCTCGGTGTCTGAAAGTCCAAATTCGCCGATGCCATAGGTAAGCGGATAGGAGTACTGTACCGGGTAGTAGTCTTCCATGTTCCTGATGGTAGCGGCAGGTATTTCCAGTTCGTTGTTGATACCGGTGGCTTTAAGGTATTCGCCGCTGCTGCGCAGCTCCTGCAGGATGCTGTTCAGTTCCGTTTCACTGGCGGCGAGGAAGGGAAGCCCATTTTTATAAAAGAGAAATTTGCTGCGTTGTACGTATAGCCGTGGCTGATGGCCCGGGGTTACCGGCAGTGTCCATGGCTGGCTATGATAGATCACTTCTCCCCGGTCGTCGTAGCTGGTCATCAGGAAATTGGTAATGCTTACCACCTCCGGTATGTCCATGATGAGATTGATCATGTCAGATGCATGTATCTCCTGTTTGATGTCCGCCTTGTCCAGGTCTTCATTTTTGATAAACCCGTTATGCAGTCTTGGCCCGTTGAATATTTCCGTGATGTCGGTATCTTCCTTCAGCAGCTGTGCCAGTGAATATATCGGGATATTGGGGTTCAGGTATTGTTCTATTTTCACCATGATCTCCGCCTGTACTTTTTCAATATCCGCGTCCGGCGTCAGTTCCGCGTCCATGCAGATGCTGACGTCTTCCATGGGCACCAGGGAGATATGGCAGAAAGCCTCGTCCAGGTTACGGTGTGCGTTGAGGTTGGCCCGGGTGGCGTTGATCAGGGCATGGGTTTTTTCCAGCCCGTTTTTATAGGTGCTGATGATGCCCGGTACCTGTTGCAGGGCGCTGGTAATATCTGCTGTTAAGAGGGCGTCGGAAAAGGAAAGGTATATGTTCAGTACGGCGTTACTGAAGGTGATGGCCACGGCGTTGCTGAGCGTCAGTTGCAGATCGATGAAAATAGCGCTCTGCATGGTTTTTGACAGATTACTGTCCGTAACGGGCGTTCCGTTGTTGTCCACCATTTTGTTCAGCGTTACACCGGTGACCGTGATGGTGTTGTCTATCAGGTCTTTCCAGTCATTCCATTTTTTGAGGATCTCCTCGTAGGCGGGCAAGCGGAGCTCTATGGTAGCGCGGCTGCTGCCATAGGTGAGGGTTTGGTACACCCTGCCATCGTTGATGTCGCCGAATACCGGGTCGTCTTCGAGCGCAATCTGCACATCATACAGCCCTTTGATATTTACTTTTTCAAAAGCCTGTTTTCCGTCGGGGGTATGACTTTTATATGTCAGCTGCCCGTTTTTTTCATCGGCATAGATCTCCGTTTCGCAGTTGCAGTCTTCCGCGCACCCGTCAGTGGCTCCTGTGGCGGTGACGTCGTCGCAGCTACAGTGCCGGGGCGCCAGCCAGGCATTGTGGATACCTTCCTGATCGATCATCAGCTTACGGTAGTCGTTGACCGTCAGCGGGTTCATGGTAAGGATCTCATGTGCCGGGAAGAAAGCCTGTTTATGCAGCTGGCTTTTATCCATGTAGGCTGCGAAGATGTCTGCCGTCGGGAAGCCGGTACGGTAGGCCAGGTCGGTGATGGCAAAACACAGCAGTTCCAGTGTGGTGATACCGGGATCATGCAGATTATAGTCTGTCCAGAACCGGCTGCCCAGCTGCCGGATGTAGTTCATGCCCTGTTGCCGCAGGAAGTTGAAGTCTTCCGGTGGTTTCAGTTTGCTGTTGCGGAGTATGACGCGCTGTTTTTCCATGATACAATGACTTGTGCTTTATGCGCACCCGCAGTCTTCCCCGTTGTCAACCGTAGCGGCTGCCATGGCGGGGATGGGGGTGATCACGTGATCGGTCGCCTTTACCGGTACAATGATGGCCGATTGCCGGTCGGGCGTGATAATATCTTTGAGTATGCCGGCATGATAGAGCCTGACGTCTGTCACATAGTCGACATAGTATCTTTTTTCCATGAAGTTGACGATCATCGCGTTGGTGATCCTGTTTTCAAACCGCAGGTCTGCTCCTTCGGTATAAGCCCATGGTGCAAGGAAGCGTGTGATTTCTTCCTGCAGCTGGTGGGTAAACAGTGTTTCGTCGTATTGCGGGAAGAAACACACTTTGGCTTCCACCCGTACCTGTTCGTAGTCCGGATTGCAGACGTGCAGGCGTACAAAGGGAGACACCAGTTTCAGCAGGTATTCTTTCACCTGTTGCAGATCGCTCATGTAGGTGAAAGGGCGGAGCGGGTCGATCCCGTTGCGCTGCAGCAGCGAAGGGATCGTTATCACGGTCACATGCCCCGGCGCCATTTCGTTGTAGATGCCGTTTTCGAAGCGGGTATGCGGGATACATCTGGCGCGGTAGAGGTTAGGAAACTGCTGTAACACCAGGTGTTCGTAATCCCATTTGTTGACGCTGCGTCCTTTGTGCCGCAGCTGTTCGCTGCAACGGATATAAAACTGTGTGTCCGATTCCTGCGGCGTGCCGCCGAAAGAGGAGAACGGCTGTATGACCGTTTTGATCTCCGGTTGCGGTGTGGCCAGTTTGGCAATGGTGCCGGCGGGCAAAGGGGAGGCGAGCGTTTGCGAGGGTACGGCGCCCGGTACAAAGGTGGCGGATACCGCCTGCGTAACGATAGACACGGTTTTGCAGACAGCCTCATCAGCCTCCGCGATGGTGGCTTTCAGCCAGTATTGCTGATCGGGCATGAGGTGGTGGTCCAGGCTGGCGTCGCGGGGTATGTTAAAGGCGATGATGCCGCTGCGGATGAGGTTATCGGTGCCATCCGCCACCGCTGCACTGTTGAACGGGACCCACTCATCGCCTTTGAGATAATGCCACTTCACCTGGTGGTCCGGTTTGCTCACCAGCGGGTTGGCGGTGCTTTCATCGATCTGGAACAGCAGCGTCACCTGCCTGGGCGGTGTGAAGTGCTGCAAGCCAAGATAGCATTCCGCCAGGCTGGGGGTATTACTGGTAGTGTCGTGGAGGAATTGCGGCAGCAGGTGCTGACCGACAGCGGTCTTTTTCTCTCCGAACGGATATACGTGGAAGAGCGTAGCTTCTGTTTGTGTATCGGCTACATACTGCAGGTATATCTCCTGCAGGGTAGGCGGTGTAAACAACCCTGTAGCCACGCCGGAGAGACTGAGTCCCTTGGCGGCCCTGGTGAGGTAGTTCATGCGTTGGGCCAGGCTGGTCTGGTAACCGAGGTCGTTGGTAAGATTGTACCGTACGAACCCGGTGACGCTGGCAGGAGAGTAAGGTGTATTCAGGTTACTGTAAACCGGTGCTATTTGGGTTTTATCGTCGATGTAAAAATGTTCTCTTGGTTTATTGTGCAGCATCCCGTCGATGTCTGCGTCGAAGATATCGAGCGGGTAGCGGATGATTTTCCATCCGTCGTTATGCCGCAGGATGTACAGTTGCGGAGAATCGCCGAAATCGTGTTCTGTGTCTTGTTTCCACATGAACATGGGCGTCACGCGCGCGTTGTTTTTCTGGAAGATCTCATCACAGCCTACCAGGAGCATGGCACCGGGTACGGGTACTGCGCTGAAGGGCAGGAATGGTTTGGACGGGTCCATGACGCCGGTGTCTGTCTGCACGTGGATATTTTTCACTTTGTCTACGCTGACAGTGAGCGTATACCCGGTGATGACGGTGTTTTTCAGCTTTGCCCATGCGGACGCCCTGCTGGTGTCGTCACTGAGCAGGATGCGCAGTACGGGGGCGTTGGTGTCGTAAGCCGCTTTGTGAACCGTTTTACTGAAAGGCACGGTGCCGGGGAGGGTGGATGCCATGGTGCAGGTGAGTACGAACCCGCCTGTGGGCACAGCCGCCAGTCCGGTGATGGTAACGGGTGTCCAGCCGGCGGCGGTGGTCACGGCGGCGGTAAAATCGGCTGCGTTAAGGCTGGTGACAGGGCTGCTGGTAGCGACGTTGACGGTGATGGTACGGTTGCCTTCCCGCAGAAAGAGATAGTGGGAGGCAAAAGCAAACCCTATAGCGGCGGCCGGCATGTTTACCCGTTGTACTTTGGTATAGTCTGCCAGTGTTTTTCCCGCGAAAGGATGCCAGGGCGTCAGCGGTTCGTCGAAAGGCTGGCCTGCGCCGTCTTTGCTGGCAGGCTGCGGTGACGCATATACGCGGTCTTTCGAAATGGCCGGGTCTGCATCTTCTGTGGGACAAACATATACGCTGCGGATGTCGCTGATGGTGGCGGTGTTGATTGCCAGGTCCACGTCGGTGGCATAAAAGGCATCGCTGCCATCGGGGAATTTCCCCGCTTTCAGTTGGGTGCCTGTGGGCAGCAGGTGTTCTTCCGTGAACCGGGCCAGGGTAAAAGTCATAAACGCTTTGTCGGGCACGGGTTGTTTCTTCCGGAGGCGCAGGATCTCCTGGTAGTAGAGTTCGAGATGCCTTTGTGTGAGCTCGTTGAGCTGCGTGCGGGAAAACTGCAGCAGTTTCAGGAAGGCCAGGAACAGCGCATTATGCGGTTCGTGGCTGTCCCACCGGCCGAGGGTGTCCTGCAGCTCCTGTGCTGCCGCGGCGGTTATTTTAACGATGGCTTTGATAAAGACATCGATCGCGCTTTTGAAGAAATTGTGGTTGGCGGCGAAGTACAGCTTTTTGATTTTGGTGACGGCCGGGCTGTAGATGTCCGGATCTACTGTGATGGCGCTGTTCCAGGTGGCCGGATAGCTGTGTCCGGCCGCGATGTCCGCATCTTCCGTTGCGGCGCCGAAGATGGTCGTATAGATATTGGCGTTAGGGTTGATCAGCCCGTCGGTGACCGCTTTATTGTAGTAGGCCAGCAACTTTTTAAGCTGGTCTTTGAGGCGGGTGGTGATCAGTGACTGTACCACTGCTTTCAGCAGCAGGGTATCCGGCAGCTGGTCCCGCATTTTTTCTATCTGCCAGGCGAGGGAAAAGAGAGCGCTGAATATTTTACCATAGTAATTTTTGGCTTGTGCAAGGGTGGCGGTGCCTTCCTGCAGGGGCAGCAGGAATTTTTTGAGGGTATCGGCGAAGTCGCTGGTCTGCTGGGTAACGATCAGCGAAAGCTGGGTGGAGATGTCTTTGTTAAAGAAGCTCTCCCAGGTGGTGCCGTCGCTGTTGTTGTCGTTGTTGATGAACAGCAGGAAAGCGGACAGTTTTTGGGTGAACACGAGATGGTCTGCGATGCTGTGTTCATCCACCGGGGCATAGGCAGGGTCGAGGGCAGGCAGCTGCCTGTCCTGCTGAGAGGTGCCGCTTCCCGGCACAAATAAGGGGTCCAATACCAACGGGCAATCCTGTGACATAATAGTGGTTTACAAAGTATCAGTGATATTGGGGGCGGTGTATAAAAAGTTCGGTATTTCCGTTCCTTCTTTGATATAGAAGGGGAAGACATAGTTAAACCGTGAATTGGATGTTTTCACGATAAAATCTATTTTGATATACACGACGCCCTGCCATTCGTTGCTGCCGTCAATTTCGAGGTTCTCCAGTTTGATGCGGGGCTCGTAGAAGAGGATGGCTGTTTCCACTTTTTCGAGCATCAGTGTTTTTTGCCCGGTGTCCATCGGTTCAAATACGAATTCCTGCATGTCGCATCCGTAGCGGGGCTGCATGATCCGTTCGCCGGTGGCGGTGGTGAGCAGTATATGCAGGCTGCTGTAGATGTCTTCCACATCTTTCAGCATGGCCACGGTGCCGTATTTATTGAAGGCGGGCGGGAAGCTCCAGCCTCTGCCCAGAAAGCTGTTGTTATCCATGGGGTTATCAGTTTATTTTTACCAGTCCTCCTTTGACGCTTGTCATACCGTTGCCGGCCGCCAGTTCGCAACCACCGCCGCCATCGGCTTTAAAACCCATCGTGGCTTTTACGTCGGCTGTTTTTCCCTCGACGGTCATGGCGCCGGTAGCTTTGATGGTGATGTCTTTGGGGCTTTCTATACTGATGCCGCTGCTGTTCATCGTGATTTTATTACCATGTTCATCTTCGAGTTGCAGCACATCTGCATCTTCCGATACCAGGAATTTCTTTCCTGCGGGGGTATCGAGCTGGAAGCTTTTTTTCTGGTCGTTGAAAATCATTTTCATTTTGCTGCGGGTGACAAATCCTTTTTCGTCGTTGGCGTCGGCGGCTTTCAGCGGCGCGGGTAATGCGCTGCTGTTCAGCCCTCCGAGTACCACAGGGTAGTTGGGGTCGCCGTCGATGAAGCTGACGAGCACTTCATCGTTTTTCTCCGGCCGGAAAAAAGCGCCCCTTTCTTTGCCGGCATCGAGCGTACTGACGCGGGCCCATACTCCTTCTTCTTTACTGTTGATGAAAGGGAGGGTGACTTTAATACGGTCTTCTCCTTCCGGATCATTTTCCAGTTGTGTAACGATGCCCACCTGTAATGCTGTGATGCGGGATGCTGCGGCTTGTACGCCGGGGGGGACCGGTTGCTGAAAGCCGATTTGTATATCGGTGGTCCAGTTGCCTTTCACGATCTGGTGGCGGACGCCGGAGACGAAGGCGTTGCCTTCAAAGCGTTTACCCACGCCTTTGAGCGCCACGATGTTACCGGGTTTTATTTTCGGCGTGCCCTGGAAGTTGGCGCGGCCGGTGATCCGTGACAGCCGGGCATGTTGCAGCAGTCCGTCGGCGGCAGGCTGCAGTTCCGCGCTGTTGATCCTGTTATTGAATTTCAGTTCCGTGTCTTTGGTTTTGATGCTGGCAGCAAGGTCTTTCCCGTTGATGTTGCCACCCAGGTTGCCGGAGGGTTCTTTTGCTTCCACGGAGGTGAGCTGTTGACCGGAATAGTCCCACAGATAACTTTTAAGTCCCGGCGGCTGGGTGCGTGCATCCATTTCCAGGTCCAGTTCCAGCAGGGAAGAGCCGTACTGGACTGTTTCCACCGGTTGCTGTTGCAAGTCCGGCGCCTTGATGGTGGCTTTCCCATCGTCTATTACCACCAGCAGGCCGTTGGCGGTGGCTCTTTCCACCAGGAAGTCCCAGTCGCTCAGATGGTACTGTACCAGTCCGGGATGTTTATAGCTGGTGGCATCCACGGTTTTCTGCATATCCCAGGCAGAGAGGATATCTTCCATGATCTCTTTGTCTTTCTGGTCTTTGTAGTATTTCTCCTGCGGGGTGACAGAGGCGGCAAATACTTTGTCCCTGCATTCGATGGTGAGGAGGGAGATGTTTTTGCGCACTTTGATGCTGTTGCGTATTACCACGCCTTTGAAGATGGTTTCGTCTTTACCGCCGTAGCCGGTTTTGATTTCTATTTCTTTACCCGGAATAAAGAGGTCGGTGTCGGAAAGGGCGAATGTTTGTTTCGAGGCTTCTCCGTCCTGGTAAATCAGCGTGGCGGCGGGGATGCGGTTCACTTCCTTGTTGACCATCACCGAGGCGATCGGGTAGGAGCGTGGCACTTCCTGGCCGCCGGAGAGGACGGTGACGGTGGTCACAGAGGGTGTTCCGTTGGTTTGTATGTCGCGGTTATCGGGCATCTTCCAGTGGTAAAAAGTTAATAACGGTACCAGGTGTCAGTTTCCTGAAATTGGTGAGGTTGTTGGCGCGGGCCAGTTGAAAGTAATATGCCGGGTCTTCGTACTGGCGGAAGCTCATGAGTGACAGATGATCGCCGTTGGCCACGGTGCGCTGGTGCGTCAGGTCCGGTGACAGCGGATCTTCTTTGGCCACGCGTTTTTTGTCGTCGATGCTGCTTTTGAACGTTACCTTGGCCAGCGCGCGGATGGGGCGGCCATCGGGTTTGAACAGTTTGAAGTTGATGTTAAGGGAGGTGAGCCTGCCTGCAAAGGCCATGGGCCCCCATATTACGCGGAAGTGCCGTGGCTCGTGCGCATCCCCTTCATAGTCTGTCAGCAGTTTTTTGAACTTTTTGATATCGTCCCATATATCGGCGCGGGGCTGTTCATCGGCGATGCCGGTGGAGTCGAACAGCAGTTCGAGCGCCAGTTCGTCGGGTGCGATGGCTTTGAACTTCTGTTGTTTGCCGCTGGTGCCTTGTCCCTGTCCTTCGGCGTATTCGATTTTGTAGTTTAACTGGTAGCTTTCGGGGTTGATGAACGCATCGAAGTCTCCTGTTTTGGACGCGTCGTCCATTTCAGGTTTTTTGTATGCGATGATCTTTACTTTCTCCAGTTTTCCTTTATCAACGCTCATGGGGTTATTGTTTTTAGACGGGGTTATTTTTCCAGTTTGTCACGCAGCACCGCCATTACCTGCTCTACGCATTCGGCGATGATCAGGTCTTTGTCGGCATCTGCCTTGTCTGCCGGTGGTGGCTGATTGCCGCCACCGGTGTTAGGGGTGCTGCCTGGCGGGCTTTCGGCGGCGTTGACCACCACCCGGATATGTAGTTCCCTTATCTGGATGGGCATAGCAGTATTTTTTAACTGACAGTAAAAAACCGGTACCGGAGGTCCAGGCTTTCGACTACGATGGAACTGGTTTCTGCGTTCAGTTCCGTAATGGACCATTTTTTAGGCCAGGCCTGCGAAATGTTCCAGGTACGGATCGGCTCATGCTCGTTGTTGAGCAGGGTGATGACGATGTCTGAAGGGGTGAATTCCCTGTCCTGAAAAGCTTTCATGCACCATTCGAATATTTTCGAGTCTGTCAGCAGCATGCCCCTTTTGAGGGTGAGGTCGGGGTATTTTGTCCTGACCGGCAGGGTATGTTCAAACCTGTTTTCGCCGCCTTCCTTGACCGTTTCGGTTTCATATTCCACCGTGAGACCGGTGACGGCCTGGAAGCGGGTGTCGTTATCACTTTTGCCGAGGCCGGTAAATTCCACTTTGAAGTGGAACCCTACCGGCGGGTAGTAACCAGGCATAAAAATTTTGATATTTATGGATTTTTAAATTTGGTTATTTGACCAGGCTGATGCCTTCGTGTGCGATTTCTATTGTTTCTACCGCCACTTCGTTGGCATCTGCTTTCAGGTCGCTGGCCTGTACTTTCACCGGGAAGGCGTTGAGCACGGACCAGGTGAATACCGGCTGATGCACTTCATTCAGCAGTTTGATGGTGATGGTGCGCCGTTCTATTTTGCCGAGGTTGTTGACTTCCTTGAACCAGTCGAAGTATTCGGTTTTATTGGGGAAGGTGCCGCGTTTCATGGTGATGTTGCTGCTTTTCTGCAGGCCCGGCATTTTCACCTTGTTATAGTCTTTGCTTTGTCCTTCGCGGTATTCGATGACATCCACCTGTCTGTCGAGGCCTGTTACTTCTGTGAAGCCGATGGTGGTATCTCCCCATTTGACTTCAAAATGAAATTTAGGAATTGGATATTCAGCCATTTTGATTAGGTTTTATTGGTGAAAAGATGGATTAAGCCTGTGGCAGGATATGGGAGAAGCGCAGGATGATAAATTCCGCGGGCCTTACAGCGGCCATACCTATTTCGACGATCATGAAGCCGTTGAGGATGTCCTGGGCGGTCATGGTTTTGCCGAGACCTACAGCCACATAAAATGCCTTGTCGGGTGTAGCGCCTTGCAGGGCTCCCTGGCGCCAGAGGGTGAGCAGGAAATTCTCGATCATGGCCTGCACCCTTACCCAGGTATTGGCATCGTTAGGTTCGAACACAAACTGCAGGGTGGCCTTTTTGGTGCTTTCTTCCACCATGTTGAAGAAGCGTCTGACGCTGACATAGCGCCATTCGTTGTCGTTGCCGGCGAGGGTACGGGCGCCGTATACGAGGGTGCCTTTGCCGGTGAACGCGCGGATGGCGTTGATGGACTTGCCGGAAACTACGTCCACGTTGAGCTGATTGAGTTCACTGTTGGAGTAGATGAAGTCCGGTGTGCCGAGGATGCTGACGTTGGCCGGTGCTTTCCATACGCCCCGGGCGTTGTCCACCTGTGCGTATATGCCGGCGATGGATCCGCTGGGAGGCAGTGCCATGCTGGTGTTGTTGATACCGGCGATGATGCTTTTGAACAGTGGGAACCCGGCGGCGAGGGCATCGTTTTTCGCTTTCTCCAGGATGGAGGCGGCGTCGAGGATGCCGGCCTGTATGGTGCTTTGGATGGCGTAGAATTCATTTTGCACCAGCGGGATGACACTGAGCATTTTTGCTTTTTCTGTGGGACCGGTGAGCACGTTGTTGGCGGTGCCTGCGGCGCCCAGTACGCCGCCCCAGTTGGCGGTAGCGGTGCCGGAAAAAGTTTGCGTGGTGTATCCGGCGGTGGGAAGCGCTTTCAGATCAGCCTGGTAGTTGATCAGGTTGGTGTAGCGGTCTTTGAGCGCGATCACTGTATTTTTCAGATTCGTCACCATGTCCGCATTTTTAAGCGTGGCGGCAGTGTCGAGGGTGTTGACGGTGTTGGCGATGTCGAGCAGGTATTTAAAAACATCCTGCAGGTCGGCGGCGGCGCCGCTGAGGACGAACTTGTTGACCTTTTTATTGAAGAGGCTGTCCAGGCTGTCTGTGCCGAGGAGCGTGGTGAATTCCTGCCTGATTTTTTTGCTGTCGGCCGCGAGGTTGTCCAGGTCATCGATGACTTTTTGCACATTGGTATCGGGCGTAAAGTTTTTGAGGGAGGCGATGAGCACGCCGGCTTTTTTGATTTTGCCGACCATATCGGCGTACAGGATGTTTTTGTCGAGCGCCACCTGTACCCACGGCGTGTAGGCCATCCCGTATTTGAGGTTGTTGATACCTATTTTATCGCGGAATTCGGTGCCCTGGACATCGTTTCTTTTGAGGTCGAAAAGGCCTACGCGGTCTTTCAGTTCGTCGCACTGTTTCAGTGCAGACACCTGGAGGTCGTAGAGGGCGGTGCCGGCGAGGGTGGCGGCGTCGGGGAAGAGGAGGATGGTAGGTTCATCGTATTTAACGAGGGCGTCGATGCCTTTCTGGATATCGTTTTGTACCGGTGCGCCGGCCGTGTAAAGGCCTACGGACACGATGTAGCAGTCGCCTCCGCCGTTGGCGTAGAACAGCCGCAGGGAATCATAGAGGAACCACTGGTAGTCAACTTTGGCGCTGGAGAACTGGTTGTTGAGGTCGAGTTGTACTTCGGTGACAACAGGTTTGGCGGCGCCGCCGAAATACAGCTGGTAATCGGCGATGGAGCCGATGCGGGTCGGTGTATTGAGCAGGTCGCCGGGGCTCAGCATGTCTGCTTTTTCCGTATACCCGATAAATGCCGGGATGGCTGTTTCCACCGCTGCAATGGAAGGCGGAAACTTGGGCACTTCGTCTATATAAACGCCGGGTGTTTTGATGGCAGTTAAATTGAGCATGTGATGGGGTTTAAGATGTGATGGTTATAAAAAGTTTATTGTTCGAATAGCAGGGTGAATTTGCTGTTAGGCGTCCCTTTCTGATATTTGAGTTTACCACCGGGGTCCAGCAGGTCGTAGTTGCCGGGGCCGCGGATGATATTGATCTCGATGTAGCCGAAGAGCCTTTCGTTGTCGGTGGGGGCGGCCACGGTGACGGTTTGTTTGGAAATGTCAGGATAGGTGCTGCCGTTGGCTTTGGCCACGGCGTTACCGAATACATATCTTCCTTCTTTCGTGCCCACGAGGAAGTGAGCGTCCAGTTTGGTATGCGCTGCAACGACCGGAATAAATGTAAACCCTATCCTGATGTTTGTATAGCTGAGATCACAAACCGGGTCTTTGTCGGCCTTGACGGCTGTGGCCAGCCGCAGGCCGCCGTTAAAGGGGCGGACGACCAGTTTTTTATCGTCGAGTTGCCGGAGGGTGTCATCGTCGGGGTACCACTGCATCCATTCGGCTACCGGCATAGAGGGCTGTGCGGCTGTTACATACTGGTGTGACAGGGCTATTTCGCAAACATGCTGATAAGCTACAGAAATGTTTTCCATCAGAGACAGTCACTTTTTAGGGTCAATAACACTGAATTTCCCGGTGATGGTTTCGATCACGCCGTCACCTGTCACCACATTGCTGTTATGTAATTCAATCACGCGCATCACGTACATAATACTGGGATATACTTTGCCGCCGAGGATGGCCCACAGGTGGTTCATTTCTTCGAACGACGGCGAGTACATGTTCAGCACCACCCGGAAGTCGGTACCGTTGTAACTGGTAGAAAACTGGTTTTGTCCGTGAATGAAACGGATGATTTTCCCGATGTCTGAAACGGCATCCTTGTAGGTGCTTTTCCGCGAGCTGAAAAGGATGTAGGCATTCAGGAATACATAGGGGTTGAAATACTCTGTTTTCAGGGTGGCGTTGTTCACGCGGGAGTAAGCCGTGTTTTTTAAGGAGGGTTCTTCTTTCAGGTTCACCAGTGTGAGTAGAACGGACGGCGCAGCATTGCCCGGACTGGCGATGTTGCCCAGGTCGAAGTCTCCGCCCGCAAATTGCGGCGTCAGGCTATCTCTGATAATAGTCAGTATTTCGGTCAGCATACGTATATTTTAAACTGTATCCTTTATGGGGAAAAGCAATAGCAATCCGCTCCCGGTCGGTCATCTGCCGAAGGCAAACCACCAACAAAAAGAAAAAACAATCCGCTCCCGGTCGGTCATCTGCCGAAGGCAAACCACCAACAAAAAGAAAAAACAATCCACTCCCGGTTGGTCATCTGCCGAAGGCAAACCACCAGCGTAGGGAAAAGGCAGACCCGTTCCGTTTCATTATCTGCTATACAGATAATGATCAAAAGGGAATGTGGTCGTCTGTGAAATCAGCCAATCAGGACATTCATGGCACCTGTTGTTACGGCACCTCCGTGAGCTGTACTATCGCTTAATCGCGCTGCCGGCTTACCACCTATCAACACTGTGGCAGATCCGGTAATGATGGCATCAGGTGCTATAGGACAAACACAACTGTCTCCTATAACCGCCGCAGGTTTGCCGCCAATTAATACGGTCGGGCATCCCGGGCCAAGGACAGGTCCTCCTCCATGTGAACATACATGAAGATCCCCAATAGTCGCCGCTGGAAATGACATAAAGCAACAATGAAATTACTTCTCTTCTGAACTGCTCGTCTTAATCAAATTGAAATACTGGTCTCGGGTCTTCCTCCTGGCACATTTGGGGTATTCACTAATCTTTGAGGTTCAATAACAATGCTGCCAGGAAAAAAGAGTATAGTAGAAATCCGACAATTAAGGTAGAAATTAATTCTTTTACAACCAAATTATTTTTCAACAGGAATAAAAAAAGCTTCCCGCGAACGGGAAGCTTTACGGGGTGATATAGCGTTTTTATTAATTAGGAATCCTTATCAATAAGATGCTTTCATGCCCTTCTGTTCCCAATAACTGATCACCGGACGGAAAGGGCCATACTTGTGCTGCCGCGCGGAAAACGTATCTGCGAACGGGCCTTTGTCATAGTCGATCGCCTTTTCCGCAACATGGGGATAATCATAGTTTTTGACATCGGGACGGGCATGCAGACTGTCGTTATTGACGAAAGCGGCGATATCCAGCGCTTCTTCGTCGGTAAGGAAGGGTTTGTCCCACGTCGCTTTATCGTATGGCATATTGGCTTTAAGCCATTGCGCCTGCTTGATCACCCGGTGCATGCTGGAGCCGGGCTGGTAGCTCTGAGGTCCCCACAACGGCGGATAAGTGTAGGTAACACCGGCCAGCTGGCCTTCCCCGTTTTTGCCATGACAACGGGCACAGTATTCCTGGTATAACGTTCTTCCTTTCTCCGGATCTGCAGCGGCATCCGGCAGCTCCACGGCCAGATTGTGGCTGCCCTGGTGCGGCTTGTCCTTCGGCACAAAACTATTGATCCAACGGAGATACGACAGAAAAGCGACCATCTCTTTACTATCCAGCGGCAACGGTTTACCATTATGCGGGCGCGTTACACAGTTGTTGATACGCTCGGCCAGTGTCAGCACCCTGCCCTCCCGCGCACGGTACTGCGGGTATTGCTGATGGGATGTCATCAGGTTAAACGAAAAGGCTTTTGTGCCTGCATCCTGGTGACAGTTGGTGCAGTTCATTTTGTTGCCCAGGTAGCGGCCATTGACGCCGTCCGGACCGATATAATACGCGGTGTTCAGCATCAGCGCACGGCCATAGCGGACCAGCTCACCGTATGGGTCGTTGGGAATAGCACTGGTATCTGCCTTCAACAGCGCGGGCGCGTCAGCGACAGTGTCCGCCGGCGCTTTGGCGCTGCTGCCGGTATTGCAGGACCAGACCATCACAGCAGCAGCTGCCGCCAGAAAACAACCGGTACGGATGTATTGCATTGTCGTCATAATCAAAAGCTTTGTATGTCATTCTGCAATGACATAGGGTAATAACTGTGAGGGAGCGATAAATTCCGCCCGGTACGGAATGAAAGTGGTACGAAGCGTCCACAGCGGATGACCGTTGCGGGTGGTCAGTATCACCGTGTTGCGTTTGGAGCAGCATTGGACTACATGATCATGTCCTGCAAGATAGGCGCTGCCCATCCGCTCATTGAACAGATAAGGCGGCAGTACGGTCTTCATGGTGAGAATAGCCTGACGGGTACTGTCGTTCAACCGGAAGGCCAGCGTCTGCGACTGCTGCCGGGAAACGCCGTTGTCGAATAACATCAGCTCGTTGCCGGTGTTGATATGCACGGCGTGGCCCATATCAAACGCGGCGGAATCGGGAATAGCGAAATCGCCGCCGCTGCCGAATTTCCACATCACCTTGCCGCTTTGTGCGTTGACCTTCCATATCTGCCCGTTGTTGTAAAAGGAAACGAGGTAGTTGCTGTCTTTGTCGAAGCTCAGGCTGTTGGCATGCATCCAGTCGTGCCGCGTGCGCAGGATAGCTGTATCCGCGGTAGGCTCCAGCGCGTCAAATACGCTCCACTGCCAGCGTCGGCGGCCTTCCCGGTCATAGACCACAATGCCGTCGCTTTTGACAGTATCCTGTTCACCGCCGCCCTGCAGCGACAGGTCCACTATTTTTTGCACGCTGGTCAGCGCCACTATTTCGTCCGCGCCTTTGCGCAGCACTTCATGATGCACGTCATCCAGAAAGTCGCGCTGCCCTTTTTTCAAATGCAGTACCGTGTCGCCCTGCAGGCCGATCTCCAGTATTTCGTCGCCGTAACTGGTGGGGAACGTTTTATCGCCCAGGATACAGAGGAAAGTCTGCTGCGCCGTCAGGTGGGCCGTTTTAAAGCCGGTGCCCTGTACCTGGTGGTACCAGACAATACGTCCTCCGGCATTGACGAGGTAAATCATCCCGGGATCATCGCGCCGGTTGAGGAGGAGAAACCCGTTGCGGAAATCCGCCGGCAGTGTTTCTCCGGCCATAGTGGTGGCTTTCAGCTGGTCCTGTAGAGCTGGCGGCACGTCCATGTTGATGTGGATGGTGCGGGCGGTACAGCTGCAGAAGAGCAGCAGGCATAGCAGGCGTATGTGCATGGCAGTTAGCTGGTTAGGAAGCGTGGAGAGCATCAGGCTCTCCACGCATGAATATTATTTCCACAGATCGTTCTGTGTGGCTTTTGGATTGGCATTCAGCTCCCTTGCCGGGATAGGCAGTACATAATGTTTCGCCTTGAAGGTGTTGGCGCCTTGTTTCTGGCGGGCGGTCAGGATGGAGGCCAGTTGTGCGGCGGATTTGTTCCAGCGGCGCAGGTCGTAGATCCTGTTTTGTTCGTAGAAGAATTCCAGCAACTTCTGGTGGTCTATTTCCGCCATCAGCTGATCGGGGCCGGGCAGTTGCGTTGCGGTTTTAGGAGCGAGGCCTGCGCGGGTACGTATCTGGTTGATGTCTGCCAGTGCCAAGCCGGTGTGACCATTACGGGTGGCTGCTTCTGCGCGCAGGAGCAGTACTTCGGCGAAACGCATCACGCGGTAGTTGGCGGTGGAAGGCGTAGCGCCCCAGTAGTTATCGGCATTGGCCACATTGCGCCAGGCGCCGGTGTGTTTTTTGATGAGGAAACGTCCGTTGGTAGTGGTGTCCAGCTTCGTGTCCGGATAGAGGCGCACGATCTTGGAACGTGCGGAGCTCCACAGTTCATCGAACGTTTTGCTGTCGTAGAAGGTGGTGTCTTGCTCGCCGAGGGTGGAGCGTTTCCACATCAGTGTGGCATACATGCGTTTGTCGAATTTGGTATCCGCACCGGTAGGCCGCTGTTCTTTTACGAACTGGGACACGAGGTAGTTGGACGGTACATATTTAAGCCAGCCGCCACCGGCGGGTGGACCGATGAACTGCGGGATATAGTTAAACATCGGTGAATTGGCTGTTTCAGCGCCCCAGGGGCCGTACGGATCGCCGAGGGGAGCGCATACCCATTCGAAGACGGATTCTTTGTTGAACTCTTTCTGATCGGTGAAGTTGTCTTCGAAATTATCCACGAGGCCGTAGTTGTAAGGCGCTTGTGTGAGCAGTGTCAGCGTGGCTTCCGCCTGCGGATAGTTTTCCATATAGAGGTAGGCTTTGCCAAGGAAAGCCGTGGCGGCACCTTTGGTGGCCCTGCCTTGCTCTTTGGGATCGCGTGTTACCGGCAGTTTATCTTTGGCGGCGGTGAGATCGCTGATCACCTGCTGCCATACCTCTTCTTTGCTGGCGCAGGGGGCGGCATAGGCGTTGGTCGTTTCCACTGGTTCGGTGCGCAGTGGCACGCCGCCCCAGTTGGCCGCAAGGATAAAGTAGGAGATGCCACGGAGGAATTTGGCTTCTGCGATATAGCTGTCTTTTTTGGCGGCGTCGACCGGCACTTTATCGATACGCGCCAGTATTAGGTTGGCGCGGTGGATGCATTGATAGGTTTTCTCGAAGATATCGGCAGCGTCGCCGTTGTTTTCGTCGTTGGTATATGAGGCGATGGCCCAGGTACCAGGTTCTTCGCCGGGGATGGTAAACACATCGTCGCCCATGGCGTTGATGTCCTGAAGGCCGGTGAAGGCGCCCCAGTAGCCGTAGAGCGGAAGGCGCAACGGGCTGTAAGTGGCGGCCAGCGCCATACTGAGGCTGCTTTCATCTTTCCAGAAATTGGTTTCGGTGATCCTGTTGGGATCTGTTTGCGTCAGGAAATCGCGTTCATTGCAACTGCCGGCCAGCGTTATCGTCAGTGCCAGTGCGCCGATATATTTGAATGATTTTTTCATGAGTTGTTTTTTTGACGGTTAGAAGGAAAGGTTCAGGCCCAGCAGCAGTGTGCGTGACAGGGGATAGGCGTCCCAGGAATTGTCCATGCCGCGGGACAGTGCGCCGCCGCCCAGGTCGGGATTGTAGCCTTTGTACCTGGTGGCGGTGAAGAGGTTTTCAGCGGAACCAAAGAATCTCACCCTGTCGATGCCCCATTTGCCGGTGAAGGAGGAGGGCACGGTATAACCTAATTCAAAACGTTTGAAGCGGAGGTAGGAACCGTTTTCCAGCCATCTGTCGCTGTTCTCTCTTTTATTGTTGTTGGGATCGGAGAGGGTGAAGCGCGGGAAGTTGGAGTGGTTTTCCGGTGTCCAGGCGTCGAGAACGGCGGTAGAGAAGTTGGTCACTTCCGTCATTTTTTCCATCCATTGTCTTCTGCCGTTATAGATTTTATTACCGGAAACGCCTTCAAAGAAGATGTTGAGATCGAAGCCTTTGTAGGACAGGTTGGCGGCCAGGCCCATGGTGAATTTGGGGAAAGGGCTGCCGAGGTTCTGTACGTCCTGGTTGTCGATCTTTCCGTCGCCGTTGAAGTCTACGAAACGGATGTCGCCGGGTTTGGCGTCGGGTTGGATGAGGCTACCGTCTTTACCGCTATGGGCTTTCACTTCCTCTTCTGAATTAAAGATACCGTCAGTTTTGATCAGGAAGAAGGAACCGATAGGCGCGCCTACTTTGGCTCTTGAGATATCGCCGAATTCCTGTCTGCCGGAGCCGACGGTGATGGCGGTCATTTCGTTGGCGGTATGGGAAAAGTTGAACATTACGCGGTATTTAAGGCCGCTGCGGGTCTGGTCGGCATATTCCACGGAGGCTTCGTAGCCTTTGTTTTCGATGATGCCTGCATTCAGTGTAGGCGTGCCCGTTTTACCGACAGACAGCGGGAACGGTACGCCGAGGAGTACGCCGCTGGTTTTTTTATGGAAGACTTCAAAGATCACGAACAGTTTATTGTCCAGGAAGCCTGCATCGATGCCGCCATTGACGATCTTGGTTTCTTCCCAGGAGAGGTCTACCGGGGAAGCGTAGGAGCTGGCGGTGGCGCCTGGCCAGAGCACATCGCCCTGTACGTAGTTGATGCCGCTGGTGATGGCCGTCTGCGTGAGATAGTTGCCTATTTCCTGGTTGCCCAGTACGCCCCAGCTGCCGCGCAGTTTGAGGTTGCTGACAACATTACGCAGGCCGGAGAAGAAGTTTTCGTTGTGGATGTTCCAGCCGGCGGAGAAAGAGGGGAAGGAGCCGAACTGGTAGTCGTTGGCAAACCGGGAGGAGCCGTCCCGGCGGATAGAGGCGGTGAACAGGTATTTGGAATCGTAGGAGTACATAAGCCGTCCGAAGGTGGACAGGATAGCGCTCACATTGGCGTCGCCGTTGTTTTTCTGGGAGCCGGCGGTGCCTGCGCCCAGTACGGAAGTACCATCCGGCAGGTCGTTGCGGGAGGCGCTGAAGCCGGAGTAGGTGTTTTTCTGGGCGGTATAACCGGCTACCGCGTCGATATTGTGTTTACCCAGCTTTTTCGTATAGGCGAGGGTGTTTTCCACCAGCCAGGAGTTGGTGGTGCTGCTGCCTTCTTCGAGGTCGGGCAGGGTATTGGCGGCATTGCCGTCGTTATACATACCGGTATAGGTACGGGTACGGCCTTGTGTTTCGGTAAGACCTACATTGAAGCGGTAGCGGAGGCCTTCGATCAATTTCACTTCCACGAAGGCGTTGGCCAGCAGGTTGAGGTCTTTAGCGCTTCTGTTGACTTTTTCCAGCAGGGCGACGGGGTTAGACAGATTTTTCATGTATATCGGTCTCCTGCCGTATCCGCCGAGGTCCTGGGTAGGATCATAAACCGGAACGGTGGCGGGCATCACGAGGGCGCTGCCCACAAGGCTGTGGGTCTGGTCGCCGCCGCCGGGAGCGAGACGGCTGACGCCTCTTTTGATGATAACGGTCTCGCCTATTTTAATCCTGCCTTTTTCGTATTGTGTTTTTACGCGGAAGTTGGCAGCGGAGTAGTCGGTATTGATCATGGTACCGTTTTCTTTCAGGTATCCGCCGGAGACGTTGTAAGTAAAGTTTTTGGAGCCGCCGCTGAAGTTAACGTTGGTACGGGCGATGGTGGCCTGGCGGAAGATGGCGTCCTGCCAGTCGCTGTTGATGCCGTTGTAGTTGGGAATGCCGGTCATGTTGGCCTGCATTAGTTTCGTCCATTGTTCGCCGTTGAGGAGGCTCATTCTTTTGGGAACGGACTGTACACCGACCCAGCTGTCGATTTCCAGTTTGGGAACGGCTTCTTTCAGGCCGCCTTTGGTGGTGACGATCACCACGCCGTTGGCGGCGCGGGAACCATAGATGCTGGCGGTGGCCGCATCTTTCAGCACTTCGATGGATTCCACGTCGTTGGGGCTGACCCCGTCGATGCTGTTAACGAAGACGCCGTCCACGATAAACAGCGGGGCGTTGTTGCCGAGGGTGCTGAGGCCGCGGATGGTGATATTGAGGCCGGAGCCGGGGGCGCCGCTGGCGGATTCCACGGATACGCCGGGAACGCGGCCCTGGATGGCGCCGCTGATATTTTTGGAGACGTTGGCGCTGATGGTATTGACGCGAACGGAGGAAACGGAGCCGGTCACATCTTTTCTTTTCTGGGTACCGTAACCTACCACCACCAGTTCTTCCGTCTGCACAGCTTTCTGGCGAAGCGCGATGTCCAGCTGGCCGGCTTTGGTCACCTGTTTTTCAATGGTCTCGTAGCCGATAAAAGAGATGACGAGGGTGCCGCCGCCATCGGGCAGTTCGAGGGTGAAGTTACCTTTGGCGTCGGAGCTGGCGCCTTTGGAGGTGCCTTTCAGTTTCACGGAGGCGCCGGTCAGCGGTTCGCCGGTGAGAGCGTCGGTGATACGGCCGTAAACGGAGATATTGGCGACCGGTTTTACTTCCGTGCCGTCGGTTTTAACGGACAGGATAATGGTATTGTCCACCACGCTGTAGTTGAGCCGGTTACCTGCCAGGGCCTGGGCCATGACGTCTTCCAGGCTGGCGTGGCTGGCGGATACGGAGACCTTATCGGCTGTTTTCAGCATTTCCGTGTTGTAGAAGAAGGTATAGCCGGTTTGTTTCCTGATTTCCCGGAGCACCTTGGTGAGCGGCACACGGTGCATGTCGAGGGTCAGCTTTTGCGAGTAACCGGTAGCGCTGACCTGCAGGGCAAGTACCAGCAGCAGAAAAGCAGTTAGCTTCATAACTTTCAGCATTTGCGCGCACACCGGGGACCACCGGTGTTTGACGGCATTTCTAAATGGCATAACTTTGTTAGGTTTTTGGTGAGCAATAAGGCTTTTACGACAATATTTGTTTTTTGTTTACCAGAACAGCTGACCGGGCATGTGGCGACATGTCCGGTTTTTTATTTAGAGATTTTTTGATTTTGGGATTTTTTGATTTTGAGGTTTGTAAGCGCTTTAGCCCGCAAATCCCCAAAATCCGTAAATCAAAAAATCCGTAAATCCCTAAATGTTCTTTATTATGATGGTTTTGTTGGTGATGGAATATTGAATGCCGGCTGTCTGCAGAATGCGCAGGGCCTGGGACAGGGCGGCTGTTTTACGGATGGAGCCGGAATAGTGCTGGTCGGGGATAGCGCCCTCATAAACGACCGTTACATCATACCACCGGGCGAGCTGCCGCATAATGGAGGGCAGATCGTCGTCTTCAAACTCGAACATGCCTGTTTTCCAGGCGATGGTTTTATCGATGTCTGCTTCGGATACCGCGATGCGGTCTTGTCCCCTGGTGATGACCGCCTGTTGCGAGGGGGCCAGCACGGCTTGTTGTCCGCCAGGCCGGGATACCATGACTTTCCCGGTGACGAGCGTGGTGGTGCTGTTGTTTTCATCGGCATAATTCATAACGTTGAAACTGGTGCCTAATACAGTGATTTGCTGGTTGTCGCTGAGCTGTACGTGGAAAGGTTGTCGTGCGTTGGGGGTTATTTCGAAGTAGGCTTCCCCGTTAAGGTACACGGTGCGCTCGTTGCCGGCGAAGCGGGTAGGGAAACGGAGGGATGATGCGGCATTGAGCCATACCCGGCTGCCATCGGGCAGGGTGATCTGGTATTCACCGCCTCGGGGAGTGGCGAGGGTATTGAAAAGGATTTTTTCTTCCGTATTACCGGAGTGGCCGTACACGAGGGAGCCCTGACTTTTATTGATGCGGGTGCCGTCTTTTTCTTCGAACTGGCTGGCGCCCGCGGAGTCGAGGGGAACGGTGGTGCCGTCTGCCAGGGTGAGCACCGCTTTGGAGGTACCAGGTTGCGCGTCATGGGCCGGTGGTGCTGCAGCGATCTGTTGCTGTCCACGGTAACGGCTATTGTGGTACCACCCGGTAATGGATACCAGCAGCACTGCGGCCGCGGCGGCGGACCACCAGTAAAGCCGGCGTTGTTGGCCCCGGGCAGGAGGGGTTAAGGCAGCAGGCGCCTGTGCTGTTGTGTTGGCAACATGCTCCCGGAGCAACAACCTGAAATTGCCGACGGCAGCGTGCAGCTGTCCCTGTTGCCCGTTGATGACATCAAATATTTTCCTGGCTTGCTCAAATGAAGCCTGCCGGTCCGGGTTTTCCCGGAGCCAGTCTTCCCACCGGCGGGTATCTTCCTCGCTTATGCCCATGCAATAGCGGAGGAAGGAATCGTCCTGTAAGAAATCTTCAGCGGAGTTGAAAGCGTTTTCCATGACGTGTTGCTATGATATAGTGTGCGGAATCCCGGGTTATTCCCAAAGAATCCCAAAATATTTTTTTCAGTACCGGATAAAGGGAGATAAAGACCGCTATTTGAGGGTGTTCACCATATTTAAATAGAGGTTGACCGCAAAAGGGCCTGTCAGGGAACCTCTTTTGTGAACGGACACCGTCGTCTCCTGTGCAGGCAGGGTACGGAGCGATTTGATGTGCAGTAGTATCAGCAGGGAGAAGGCGGCGGACAGTATTTTAAGGGCGGAGCCCAGCGTGTTGTAGGCGGTTTTGGTAGTGATGCCGGTGCGGCGGGCCACTTCTTCCATGGGCAGGCCATCGAAGTAGCGGAGCTCCACCAGTTGCTGCTGGCGGGGAGTGAGCTGCGCAATGGCCCGGCGTACTTTCCGGCGGAGCTCTTCCGTGGTTTGTACCGCTACGATACGAGCCTCGTAGGAGAGTTCATAGGGCGCGGCGGTGGCGAATGCGTCCACGGCGGCGCCGGTCTGCTGTGACTGGCGGATGCCGGCAAATATTTTCCGGCGCAGGTAGGTAAAGAGGTATGATTTCACATTCCGCACGGTGGTCAGCTGGTGGCGTTTGTCCCATATTTCCAGGAAAACATCGTTAATGGCGTCTTTGGCCAGCTCGGCGTCGCCGCAGCTGCGGATGCCATAGTTGACCAGGGACAGGTACATTTTTTCGTACAGGGCTACCAGCGCCTCCTGGTTGTTCTGGCGCACTTCTTCCCATAACAGGGTGTTGGCGGTATCAGCCTGCGGTTGACCGGCAGCGTGCTGGTTGCGGAAAGTTACTGGTTCATTGTTCATCCGAATTATTCAGCTGTTTGTCAGGATGGTCGGTTAGTATCCTGTCTCTCATTCACGTGGTAACAGTTACTGACTTTGGTTGTTTTTGTTCAGACAGGGAAGGTAGGAATAATTCGCGTAGAATCAGCAAAAGGGGAGGGAGGGGAAAAAAGGAAGCCTCTTATTTGAGGCTTCCTGCGATATAGGTGCAATAATCTTTGTATTTATCCTGTTCCGCTGCCGGGTAGGTGATCATGATGGTCTGGAACACATCAGACGCGCTGCCCATGTAGTCGATTTTGCGTTTTGCGGTCTTGCAGTAAACAATTTCGCCTTTGTTGTTGGTGCCGGAATAGATATAGTAGTTGGGTTTGATGACCTGGTATGCCAGTTTGAGGCCTTTGGTGACGGACTTGAAGTTGTACTTCAAAGGGTCGGTGCCCGGCTGAACATTTTCGTCGATATCCGCAGGGTCCATAACCAGTTGACCGAAGGCAGCTATCTTAGCCGTGCCCTTAGGGGCGGAAAACGTTTGGCCGTCACCGTTGCCGGACTCGCCTTCGGCTTTAAAATCATCCGGGTACTCCATACAAAACTGGAAACGGTTGTTGCAATACTGCTTTCCGGGCCCTGCCGTAAAGGAGAGACACAGGATAGCCAGCAAAAGAGAGGTTACACAAATTGTCGCTTTCATAATATATGTTGAACCGCAAATGTAAGATGCTTTTTTACTACTTTCGCCCGGTAAAAAAATCCCCTTCCCGTTTCATGAAACACATCCTTACCGCCCTGTTTTGCCTGGTGTTGTGCCGGGCCCACTCCCAGACCTTATATGTAAAGACCTACGGCAACGCCAAAGATAAACCGGTCATCTTCCTGCATGGTGGTCCGGGGTATAACGCCGCTTTTTTCGAGCGGAGCACGGCGGCCCGGCTGGCCGACAAAGGCTTTTTTGTGATCGTGTACGACCGCAGGGGCGAGGGGCGTTCGCCCGACAGCGCCGCCCGGTTCACGTTCAACGAGGCGTTGTCCGACATCGACAGCCTCTATAAAACATACAGGCTGCAGAAGGCCGTTTTGCTGGGCCATAGTTTCGGTGGCGTGCTGGCGGTTAAATATGCGGAGAAAAAACCGGCCGCCGTTGATGCCATCGTACTGGCGGACGCGTTGCTCGACGCACAGGAAACCTACCGTACGGTGCTGGCAAAAGTGAAGGGCATTTACGAGGCAAAAAAGGACAGTATGAGCCTTCGGTACATCGGGATGATAACACAAATGGATACTGCCGGATTGGCATATAACTCCTATACGCTGGGCCATGCGATGCTGAACGGTCTGTATGGGCCGGCGCATCCTTCAGAGGAGGCGAAGGTCATCTACCAGGAAATGAAGAAAGATACCGTCGTGAAAAAATACGGTAGCCAGATGACCCGGCAAGCGCCGGCGGGCTATTGGGAGCATGAACATTATACTACTTTGAACATGTTGCCGGCGCTCAAAAAACTGGTCGCGAAGCGGACAAAAGTTTACGCTGTTTATGGGAGGGAGGATGGACTGTTTTCGGAAAAACAGGTAGGTGAAGTGACGGAGATTATCGGTAGTGACCGGGTCGGTTACTTGGCGGGAGCGGGGCATAATGTGTTCGCCGATCAGCAGGTTTTGTTCCTCGAAGATCTCAAAAAGTGGCTGAAATAGGTCGTTTTTTATGTATTACTTAATAAAAATGCAGGTTTTTTAGACCTGCATTTTTTATGCCTGGTTAATAAAATAGTTTTGTTATAAACTTCAGATTATCAATATGTTTATGAAAATTGTTTAAAGTAAAGTAAAACTTTAAATAACGCCCTGCTACCTTGATTGCACCCTTTGTCAGGCACCTGGTCTGACCCCGGTTTCGGCGAATACCAGGTCTCCCAGCTCTTCCAGCGAGCTGACCGTCACAAGTGAAACATGTTCCATCGGTAAAGGAGAAAATAACCATCGGGGACCGCTTGCTACCACCCCAAATGCCACTCCTCCGATTTCGATTTTATACGACCTTTTGGCCGGTTGAAAAATGAAACCCAACTCCAGTAATTTATCATGACTGATTGCGGTCATCGTGTATATATATTTTCACGAATATAATAATTTAATCTAAATTGATAAAACCGCCGGAAGAATTTAAAAATACATCAGCGGCAGGGCACAAGGAAAGTTAAAAGTCTATAAATTTGGTAGACTAAGAACTTGTGATTACTTTTATCGCACTTACAGATTATTGTTTTTTATGCTGACAAAAGGGCAGCAGTACAGCAACCGGAATCGAGCAATTGAATTATTTTTTTATTGGGTTATTTTATTATCGGAAGGTCGAAGTATTCTCATGAGCAGTAAAAAATAACCAAATGAATCAAATAACTGTATAAGCAATAACCAGGATTGTCACGCTGTTTATTACACGGAATCATTGCCGGGCCATCCGGTAAAACCACTCATTTGTTTAAACCAAAAGTTACCTATGGACTTATTTTACATTAATGCACGTAAGCGGACATGGGCTATCCTCCTGCTGATAATGACCCTTGTTTCCCCGCTGTTTTTGCTGGCGCAACAGCGTGCAGGCGTAAGCGGTACCGTTCGTAATGACCGCAACGAAACCTTGCCGGGCGCCTCGGTGACCGCCACCAACACGGCCACAGGCGCCACCAGTTCCACGCAGACCAACGTGGCCGGCGTATTTCAGTTTCCCGGTCTGCCCGCAGGGCCTTATACTTTCCGCATCACCTTCGTAGGGCTGGAGCCGCAGGTACTGTCGGGTTACACCGTCAAAGCAGGAACACCCCTGCAACTCACCGCCACCCTCAAAGAATCGGCTTCGTCCCTCAACCAGGTGGTGGTAGTCGGCTACGGCGTGCAACGCCGCCGCGAAGTGACCGGCGCCGTATCCTCCATCCGCGCGGCGGAACTGAAAGACCAGCCGGTATCCAGCTTTGCACAGGCGATCGCGGGTAAAGTAGCCGGTGTACAGGTGATCCAGAACACCGGTGCGCCCGGCGGCAGCCTCAGCGTCCGCATCAGGGGCCTTAACTCGATCTCCGCCGGCACCGACCCGCTCTACGTCGTAGATGGCTTCCCGTTATCCAACGACCTGAAGAACCTGCAAGGCACCACAGACGTAGTGGGCATCACCGGACAGGCGTCTTTCCAGAAATCGCCTGACCCGCTCAGTACCCTCAACAGCGACGATATCGAGTCCATCGAAATCCTTAAAGACGCTTCCGCCGCGGCCATCTATGGCTCCCGCGCGTCTAACGGCGTAGTGCTTATCTCCACCAAAAAAGGAAAAAGAGAAGGTCCTCCTTCTTTCAGCTATAATGCCTACGGCGGCTTCCAGCAGGTCAGCAAAAAGATTAAGATGCTGGACGCCTACCAATGGGCCAAACTGTCTTTCGACGCTAAAAACAACGCCTACCTCGACGCCAAACCCAACGGCAGCATCAACGACGACAACGCTACCCGCGGCAACTCCAACTTCCAGATACCCCCGGAAATACTGCCCTATCTGAGAGGGGAACAGGGACTGGTAAACACCGACTGGCAGGATGCGGTATTCCGCACCGCACCGGTACAGAACCACACCCTCTCCGCTTCCGGCGGTAATGATAAGTTCCAGTATTACATCTCCGGAAATTATCTTGATCAAAAGGGCATCGTGATCGCTTCGGGGTATAAAAGATACGGGGTGCGGGCCAATCTCACGGCCAACCTCACCCCCCGGCTGAAAGTAGGGCTCTCCCTGAACCCTTCGTATGATCACTATGACCTGATCAACAGTGAAGGCCCCTGGACTTTTGACGGCATCCTCAGCAACGCCCTGAAAGCGGCGCCCATCTTCCCGGTGTATAGCCCCGACGGCTCGCTGGCCACCAACAAACAAAATGCCTGGGCCTTCGGCTACTCCGGCGGTGAAAACCCTGTCGCCCTGGCCACACAGATAGAAGATAAACTGGACCATATCCGCAACCTCGGACATATCTACGGCGAATACACGATTATCAAAGGACTGACCTTTAAGACTTTCTTCGGCGCGGATATCAATTATTTCAACCGTAACTACTACCGGCCGTCCACGCTGGGCAGCTATAAACCGATCCAGCAGTCCGCACCCACCGTGCCCAAAGGCTCCGCCCAAACGGCGCAGTCGGTGAACTGGCTCTGGGAAAACACGCTCAACTACCATTTCGAAGTGTCCAAACACCGCTTTGACGTGCTGGCAGGGTACACCTCCCAGAAAAATACCACCAAAGCCAATGAAACCGTAGGCACCGGCTTCCCTAACGATGCCGTACATACGATCAACGCCGCCACCATCACCAGCGGCACCTCCAATACCTCCCAATGGTCACTACTCTCTTACCTGGGCCGTATCAACTACAACTTCGACGATAAATACTTTGTGAGCGCCAGCCTGCGCAGCGATGGTTCTTCCCGTTTCGGGGCCAACAACAAATGGGGCTATTTCCCCTCCGTCTCCGGCGGGTGGCTCATCAGCAACGAGGCTTTCTTTAAAGTGCCTGTGATCTCCGAACTGAAGGCCCGTGTGAGCTATGGCACCTCCGGTAACTTCCAGATCGCCAACTATGCCTCCTACGACCTGCTGGCCTCCAACAATTATATCCTCGGCAGCGGCAATGGTAATGTGGTCAACGGTGCGGGGCTTTCCCAGCCGGCCAACCCGGACCTGACCTGGGAAAAGACGGTACAGTTCAACGCCGGCCTGGACCTCGGCCTGTTTACCAATCGCATCTACCTCAGTGCGGACTACTACAAAACCACCACCTCCGACCTGCTGCTGAACGTGCCGGTGCCCTTCAGTTCCGGCTTCGCCACCGCGCTTAAAAATGTAGGCAAAGTGCAAAACAGTGGCGTGGAATTCGGACTGACCACCCGTAACCTCACCGGCGCTTTCAGCTGGAATACCAACATCAACCTGTCGGCCAATAAAAACAAAGTCCTGCAGCTCGGCCCCGGTAACGCGCCTATCCTGTCAGACGGCGGCAACGGCACTATCTCGCAACTGTTTATCACCGCGGTAGGACAGCCTATCGGCAGCTACTACGGATATGTGAACGGCGGCGTCTTTAAAAACCAGGAAGAAATCAACGGTTATCCGCATTACGCCACCGCCAAACCCGGCGACCGCCGTTTTGTGGACGTGAACGGCGACAAAAAAATCGATGCCAACGACCGTACCGCCATCGGCAGCTATTTCCCGGATTTTATCTGGGGGATGACCAACGAATTCCGGTATAAGGGCTTCGATCTGGCAATATCCCTGCAGGGCGTGCATGGCAACGAGATACTAAACCTGCAGCGCCGCTTTATTTTTAATATGGAAGGTAACGCCAACCAGATGGCCGACGCCCTGTCTTACTGGAAATCCCCGCAAGACCCCGGAGACGGCAACGTGATGCGGGCCAACCGTGTCACCAACGCCAACAGCGCCCAGATCAGTTCTTTCCATGTGGAGGACGGTTCGTTTGTGCGTTTGCGTAATGTGACCCTCGGATATACGTTCAACAAAAAACTGCTGGGCAACCGTGTCAATGCGCTGCGGGTATACGCATCCGGACAGAATATCCACACCTGGACACACTACACCGGCTACAACCCTGAAGTCAACGCCCGGCCCGACAGCCCGCTGTCGCAGGGAGAGGACTATGGCACCTATCCGCTGCCCAAAACATTTATTGCCGGCTTAAATCTTTCATTCTAAAACCTGGGCTATATGAAACGTCAATATATATTACCGCTTCTGGGAATGCTCGTTTTCAGCGCCTGCAGCAAGGATTTTATCAACCTCACGCCGCAGTCGAACCAAACCACTTCTACGTTCTTTAAGACTGCATCCGATTTTGAGCAGGGGGTGAACGCCATTTATGACGGCCTGCAGAGCAGCCAGACTTATGGCAAAGCCTACTACTACCTGATGGAAGTGCGCAGCGACAATACCGATATCTGGGACCGGGGCGCCCTGGCAGGCGTGGCTTCCCAGGTGGACTTCTTTACCGAAGTGACCACCAATCCGTTCATCAGCGACGGCTATGCCGGCGCCTATGTGATCATCACGCGGGCAAATGCGGTACTGGACCAGATAGATGCTTCCACTATCCCCGACGCCTCCAAAAAACAGTACAAAGGGGAGGCGCTGTTTCTCCGGGCGCTGTCGTACTTCAACCTGGTACGGCTATACGGACCGGTGCCACTGGTCACCAAAATGGAAACGACCTCACAGGCGCTGGGCCATAAGAGAAACGCCACCGCAGAAGTGTATGCACAGATCGAAAGCGATCTGCAAACGGCTGCAACATTGCTTCCCGCCACCTATAACAACGCCAACGACTATGGCAGGGCTACCGCCGGCAGCGCTTCGGGGCTGCTGGGCAAAGTGCTGGTGACGCAGAAGAAATGGGCCGCTGCTTTGACCGCCCTGAAGAACACGGGCAATGGTTACAGCCTGGTCAGCGAATACGCCGATCTGTACAAACCGGCCAATGTGATAAACCCGGAGATACTGTTTGCCGTGCGTTTCAAAAAAGGACTCAACCCTTCCGAGGGCAACAACTACTTCGCGGATATGGTGCCGGTGTCGTTCTATTATAATGGCGTGTTGTACGGCGGTTCCAATAATAACCGGCCGACCCACGACCTGGTGGCCGCTTATGAAACAGGCGATAAACGTCTGGGCGTGTCGCTGGACACCGTCTATAATAACAGCGCTACCAATGTTGTCAAAGGCAATTATGTAAAAAAATACCTCGATGTGCCCGGCGCCACCAACGACGGGGGCAGCAATTTCCCGGTATTGCGTTATGCCGACATCCTGCTGCTGCAGGCAGAAGCGCTTAACGAACAGGCATACAGCGGCGCTACCGGCGCCGGAACGGCGTTCGGTTTTCTGAATGCCGTACGTAAAAGAGCCGGTCTGCCGGAGAAAACGGCGGCGGAGCTGCCGGACCAGGCCAGTTTCCGCAATGCGGTGTTCCGGGAACGGCGAGCAGAGCTGGCCTTTGAAAATGACCGCTGGTTCGATCTGGCCCGCAGCACCAACGGGGTGGCGGTGTTGCAGGCACACCTTAAACAGGAGTACAATCTGGCGACACCGGTATTGAACGCCGACCGTCTGCTGTTTCCCATACCGCAGAGCGAAATCAATATACACAACGATCCCGCCAACTTCCCGCAGAACAAAGGGTATTAGCGACGGGCAAACCGGGGACCATGAAACATATTTATGCAGGCATATTGTGCGTGCTGCTGTCGCTGACAGCAGCCGCACGGTCCGCCAACGATTCCGTATGGGTACAAACCCACTATGTCAAAAAAGAACAGTATATCCGTATGCGTGATGGCGTGCGGTTGTTCACCACCATTTATCAACCGCTCGACAGCAGTGAACAGCACCCGGTGCTGATGACCCGCACACCGTACTCCTGCGCTCCGTATGGCAAGGAAATGTCGCCCAGGCTATGGGATTCTTACTGGAACACGTATGCCCGTGAGGGGTATATTATCGTGATACAGGATGTACGCGGCCGCTGGATGAGTGAAGGAACGTTTATCGACATCCGCCCTTTTAACCCGGATAAACGGGGAGCAGATATCGACGAAGCCAGTGATACGTATGATACCATTGAATGGCTGTTGCAACACGTGCCGCATAACAACGGGCGGGTGGGGCTTTTCGGTATTTCTTATCCCGGTTTTTATTCCACCATGGGGGCTTTGAGCGGTCATCCGGCGCTGAAGGCCGTTAGTCCCCAGGCGCCGGTAACGGATTGGTTCCACGGGGATGACTTTCATCACAACGGCGCTTTTTTCCTGATGGACTGTTTCGGTTTTTATACCAAAGGTTTCGGTTATCCTCGCCCGCATCCTGTGTCTGTGGCGCCCGTACAGCAGCTGAAGCTGCCCTGCGCTGATAATTACCAGACGTTTCTGCAGATAGGCACTATCCCTGATTTCACCAAACTGACGGGAGACAGCCTTGTTTTCTGGAAAGAGCTCATCGCTCATCCCGATTACGACGACTGGTGGAAGGCCCGCGATCCGAGACAGCATGTGAGCAGGGTACAACCCGCCATGCTGGTAGTGGGCGGCCTTTTCGACGCGGAGGATTGTTACGGCGCCTGGAATTTGTACAAAGCGATTGAACAGAAAAAGCAGCCGTCCCATTTCAATAAGCTGGTGATGGGGCCGTGGTACCATGGTCAGTGGGCTTCCAATGATGGCACCCGGCTGGGCCATGTGCAGTTTGGCGACAACACCGCCACCTGGTACCAGGAGCAGGTGGAAGTGCCTTTCTTTAATTATTATTTGAAAGACAAGGGTTCGCTGGCTGGTCTGCCCGAGGCTACTATTTTCTTCACCGGTGAGAACCGGTGGCGGCAGTTTGCCGCGTGGCCTTCGCCGGCGGTGCAAAACAAGCCGTTGTACCTGCAGTCCGGCGGTAAGCTGGGATGGCATCTTCCGTCGGCCAACACCCGTGCCTGGAGCGAATATGTGAGTGATCCGGCGCATCCGGTACCTTATACCGCCGATGTCCATTATATACGTACGCGGGATTATATGACCGATGACCAGCGGTTTGCCGCCCGCCGGGCGGACGTGCTGACATTTGAGACGGAGCCTTTGACGGCGCCGGTTACCCTGGGCGGTGTTGTCACCGCCGATCTTAGTGTAAGCGTGACCGGTACCGATGCTGATTTTGTGGTGAAGCTCATCGATGTGTTTCCCGATGATTTCCGTTACCCCGGCGCGCCGCAGGCCAATATGACCCGGGATGCCGGTGGGCCGCATCCGATGGGAGGCTACCAGATGCTGGTGCGGGGGGATATTTTTCGTGGCCGTTACCGTAACAGCTTCTCTCATCCGGAGGCGTTTACGCCCGGAAAAGTAGAGAAGGTCCGGTTTGACCTGCCGGATGTGGCGCATACTTTTCAGAAGGGCCATCGTATTATGGTGCAGGTCCAGAGCAGCTGGTTTCCGCTGGCGGACAGGAACCCGCAGCAGTTCATTAATATCTACGAGGCAAAGGAAAAAGATTTTAAGAAGGCCGGCATCCGGGTATATCACGGTCCGGCGCATCCGTCGGCTATAGTGTTGCCCGTGTTGCCATGACCATTTCAAAAATAATTACAGAAAGTTGCCGGGCGGTGTGATATTTTCCCCCGACCCGCGAATAATATATAAAGGCGTCAGGATTTCCTTTTTCGATAATTGTTTTGTTCCGGGGAGGGGTGTCTGTGGGTGCGGGGTGTTGTCATCGTTCTGACAGTTTCATTTTAGTACCTTCGCGGTATGACGAGAAAAGAAACCCAACTGACAGAAACCGATATTCAATTATTACAAAGCCTTGGCCAGGTGAAGGGACGCCGTTTAAGACTGCTGGTATTTTTCACTTGTGTGACGCTGGTGTTTGGATTGTTGTTGTTTATTCCATCTGACACGGCTGGTTTCACGATTGGGGTGGCATTGATTTTTTTGCTGATGTTCTCGCTTTGTTATTTTATGTGGCGGGGCGTGTGGCTGATGCGGCGGCGGAGCCGGCGCAGTATTGACAATGGCCGTAAGGGGATTATCGAAATGCAGTTGAAGGGGGTACAGGCCAATGGCCGCGGTGGGGTGGATTATGTGGCAGACAATGGCGAAGTGTACCGGGTAGCGGTGCCGTTGCCGGGTGTGTCTGTCCTGGGCAGACAGCTGGCTTCCTGGTATCCCGGAGTGATAGAACAGGCCGCGGGCGCTGTGGGTGAGCGCGTGCAGTTACATATCAGCGTTACCGGCGTGCTGTTGCGGGTGGAGTATCCTGATTTGCCTGCTGTCAAAGCGCCGGCGGTGTTAACGGAAACGGATAAACGGCTGGTGAGTGAATCCCGCGACCGGGAGAAAATGATTATTATCGGAAAGATCACGGAAGTGCTGGTCCCGTTGCAACGGGGCAAAGGACTTCATGAAACGTATATCCGTATAGGTGATACCCTTTACCTGCTCAAGCCGTTGCGGCAGACGGAGCACCCTGTCAGCCCCGGGCTGGAAGTACATTTGCACGTACTTCCCGGAAGAAACGGCGAGGCAGACAAAATGCTGTACCTGTTGGGAGCATAAGGGCATTTAGCAGGAAGTGATTATTCCGCTTTCAGGCTGTCCGCCGGATTGGTCATGGCAGCTTTGATGCCCTGGTAGCTGACCGTCAGCAACGCTACGATTGCCGCCAGCAGGCCGGCCGCCATAAACATCCACCAGGAAAGCGAAACGCGATAATCCATGTGGTCCAGCAGGATGCGCATGGCCCATGCTGCGAGCGGCGCTGCCAGCAGGAAAGCCAGCAGTACCGGTTTCATCAGGTCGGCCGACAGCATGAACCACAGCCTTGTGATGCTGGCGCCGAATACTTTGCGGATGCCTATCTCGCGGATGCGCTTTTCTGCCATGAAGGTGGATAATCCCAGTAGCCCGAGGCAGGAGATGATAATGGCGAGTGTGCCCACGACGCTGATCATGTGCCAGGTGGAACGGATACCTTCAAACTTGCGCTCCTGCGCGTCCTGCGTGAAATGGAACTCAAAAGGAAAGCCGGGCGCGGCTTTTTTGAAGGCAGCTTCCAGCTGCGCTACCTGTTGCTGCCACTGCCCGTCGTTGACGAGGCGTACAAAAATATGGTTGAGCGTACCGGTATTCAGGAATATCGCCAGCGGGGCAGTAGTTTCGAAAGGATCATTGAAGGAGAAGTCTTTTACCACGCCGATCACCATGTTACTGCCAATGAGCGTGCCCACGACCGGTGGTTTCAACCCCATTTTCCTGACAGCTGTTTCATTCAGGATACAGCCCAGGGTATCCCCGAATTCGCGGCTGAAGTCGCGCCCCTCTACCAGTGACAGCCCTGCTGTCTTCATCCAATCGTATTGCACCTGACTGATATGGACCATAAAGTTCTGGTCGGCCGTTTTGCCGGGCCATGTAAGGTCGTTGGTAGCGCCGCCGTAGCCCACTAGGTTGTCGTTGCCGGCTGATACGCCCTGTACGCCGGGGATTTGCAGGAAGGCTTCGCGGATAGCGTCGTACTTGCCGGCCATATTGCCGCGGGTGGGTATGTCAACCAGGTTTTCCGGATCGTAGCCGATGGGCAGCTGCTGTACATACCGCTGTTGCCGGAAAATCACAATCGTGGAGATGATAAGGAAAATAGAAATCATGAACTGAAAGGTGACCAGGCCTCTGCGGAAGAGTGTTCCACCGCGGTGAGGGAGAATTTGTCCTTTCAGTACTTTGACCGGGCGGAAGGCGCTGATAAAAAAAGCGGGATAGCTACCGGCGATCAGGCCTGTCGCCAGGGCCAGGCCGGTGATGGCCAGCCACAGCTTCCAGTCTGTAAAGTCCATCGTTAAATGAGTGTTGAGGAGCGTGTTCATCCCATGGAGGCTCAGCTTGGCCAGCAGTATCCCGGCGATCAGCGCCAGCAATGCCATGGCCATGGATTCTGAAAGGAACTGCCACACCAGCTGCCTGCGGGTGGCGCCCAGCGTCTTGCGTACGCCCACTTCTTTGGCCCGCTGCGCGGAGCGCGCAGTGGCGAGGTTCATGAAGTTGACGCAGGCCAGTAGCAGCACGAAGATGCCCACGATAATGGTGAACTGGACGACCTGTATTTTACCGCCTGCCGGTTGCCCGTTTTTAAACCTGCTGCGGAGGTGGAAGTCAGCAAACGGGTAAGCAAACGGTGTGCTGTTGCCATAGCGGGTGCTGACCAGCTTTTTCAGCTTAGCGTTAAATACGTTCGGGTCAACATGCGGTTTAAGGGTGATGAAAGTCTGCATGGCGTTATAGTCCCAGCGATCGGAGATGCCGGGTGTCTGCAGCTCTGCCAGCCGGTAGGGAAGTATTACGTCAAACCGGATGGTACTGTTTTGGGGGATGTCCTGCAGCACCGCGCCCACTTTCAGGCTGCGGGCCTGGTTATGCATAAAGACCTTACCGACAGCGTCGTCGCTGCCAAAGAATTTGCGTGCGGTACGGGAGGTGATGACAATGGAGCCGGGGTCGGAGAGTGCGGCAACGGGATCGCCGGCGATAACGGTGAACCGGAAGATGCGCAGGAAATCGGGTTCGGCATAGAGACCGTTTTCATAGGTGCTTTTCTCCCCGGTGTTCAGCAACTGATCGCCGGCGGTAACCATACGGGCTACGTGGTCCGCTTCCGGCAGACCTTCGCGGATGGCGGTTGCCAGTGCCGGCGTAGTAGTGCGACCGGTATAGATCACATTTTCCCGCGGGTCGTTGACCATGATGCCGTAGATAGAGGAAAGGTTGGTATGGAAACGGTCGTATTGCAGTTCTCCTTTTACAAAAAGCAGAAAGATAATGCCCAGCGCAAGGCCTATGGACAGCCCGCTGATATTGACGAAGGTGAAAAGCCGGTTTTTGGTCATTCCCCGGAGGGTGGCGGTGAAGTAGTTTTTCAACATAGTCGGGAATTTTAAGCTGCGGGGAACCTGCCGCCAAGAAGATGCCATGTTTGAAACCGTTCACGGTGAGGGAGTTGACGGTGACGATGCGTCCGGTTTTAGCACAGTGGTGTTCAATTTCGCACGCTACCAGTTGCCATCGGGATATTGTTGCAGGATGGCTTTGGCGCGTAGTTGGCCCTGTTTCATCCACGCCTGCATCAGCAGCCGGTCAAAACGCAGGCCGGTAGGGAAATCGGGGTCCAGCTCGGCTTCGGGGCTGATGTAATAAACCCTCACGGGCGCCGCGGCTGTCTGCTGGAAGTGACGCAGCACCTCCAGGTCGTTTTCCCGTACGTCCTGTATGAAGATGGTGACAGCGCGCAAGAGCACATCCAGCAGGCCGGTATAGTTGCTGTTGCCTGGTTGTTGAGCGTCGGGGTTGTTGCTGAGGATATAAATCCGGTGTTCCTGGCCGGGCGGAAGATTGGTGACCACGGCGCGGGTGGGGATCACTTCGCGGTTGCCACCATCTACATACTGCAGGCCGTTGATGGTGATGGGTGGCATAAAAACAGCCTGGTTGCTGCTGCTTTGCAGCGCTTTCACCAGCATGCCGGTGGAATCGATGACGTGATTGTCGTAATGGATGCCTGCCTGTATGGGATGGGAAGAGAAGATACTGAGGCGGCCTGTTTGCAGGCAGACAGCGTTGAGACACAGCACGGAAGGGGATTGTTGTATCGTGTTCCAGGCGGCGTCGTTCATCTGTTGCCGGATCTGATTCTCCAGCGGCGTAGTATCGTACAGGTAGGGTTTGTTGTTGAGGATATTATCGATGGCGTTTTGTTTGTTGAGGATGTCAGCATTGCTGTTGCTCAGGTAGATGTCGGTCACCTCCGGTATTTTACCGGCTGCCACCATCGCAGCAATGAGGGCGCCGGTG
This sequence comes from Chitinophaga oryzae, assembly GCF_012516375.2. Taxonomy (NCBI): domain Bacteria; kingdom Pseudomonadati; phylum Bacteroidota; class Chitinophagia; order Chitinophagales; family Chitinophagaceae; genus Chitinophaga; species Chitinophaga oryzae. Next base: position 5,199,612 of record NZ_CP051204.2, on the reverse strand, counting down.
CTGGTGCCGCTGATCAGGTCAAAAGTACTGATGCCGGTGCTGGTCATCAGCTGCCGGAGGGCGCCCACGCTGAAAGCGCCTTTGGCGCCGCCTCCGCTGGTAATAAGTACGTTCATGATCTTTTTTTGAAAGGCTGATGAAACAGGACGAGGCCGACGGCAAAACCCATGCGGGCAGATTTCAGTTCATTGTTGACCGACAAATTGATCCCGAAAGGCCCCAGCTGCACTTCCGCGCCCAGCGCCACCTGGTTAAAATGAACAAAACTGGTGTTGTATTCCGTATATGCGTTGACGTTGCCAATGCCGATAGGTATCTTTTTGACGGAGATATCGGTGAGCCTGACGGCCACCCGTGTGCTCAGCGTGGTATAAAAGGTATTGCCACGGAGGAAGACAGCGGGACCGGCCATCAGGCGGAGGCGGCCGCCGCACTGTCCGGCGCGGGCGAAGGTATAGCTGAGATAACCGCGGAGGGCGCCGAGGTAGGCTACCTGGCTGCTCAGGATATTGGCGGCGCCCTGACCGAGTTCGAGGCGTCTTTCCAGTCCGCCGCAGAATTCCGATGAAGGAAAATCGGGATGGGCAATGCGCTGCCGGTTCATATACACGAGCCACTGAAATACATTGTTGGCCTCATCATCCGGCAGTGCGTCCGCAAAGCAGGTGCCGTTGAGCGTGTCGTTGATGAAAGTGGCTGTTTGCCGGCTTACCCGGATGAAATCCTGGTAGCCTTGCGGATTATTTCGTTGCAGCTGTGCCAGCAGCTGTTGGTTGGCGCTGTCCTGCGGCTGATACTTTCCGAGGGTTTTCGTGAGCGCAGATATGGTTTGTGCATAGGATACCGCTTTAGCTCTGCAGGTGGCGTTGTCACAGCATTTTTCGGTCGTTTGTGCAGCGAGCTCCCGGATACTGCCTATGCATAGTAACAATAGCAGCAGGGTATTTTTCATAGGAGAAAGTTAGGGTATTTCACGGAAAGTGACAACGCAGTCACGCAAAGGGTTCATGCAAAGGGTTCACGCAAAGAGTTCACGCAGAGGGTTCACGCAAAGACGCAAAGCAGCAAAGAGCGCAAAGAATAAAATAAGCGAGCAGAGAAAGCAAAGGAGCGGAGATCGATTCGATTTGATCTCCGCTCCTTTGCTTTCTTATTTAGACTTAAAAAAATCTTTGCGCTCTTTGCTGCTTTGCGTCTTTGCGTGAACCCTCTGCGTGAACCCTTTGCGTTCTTACTATCCGCTAAAATCTTTGCTTTCTTTGCGAGAAAATTTGAGTAGTTTACCCCGGTGCACGCATTATTAAAAATCATGGTATGGGAGAGGCTGAAGTAAACACCCTGTGGCAGGCAGTTTGCGAAGCGGATGATCAGTCGGCGTTCCGTACGTTGTTCGACGGCTTCTATCTCCGGCTGGTCCGTTTTGCGGCCGACCTGGCCGGCACCCGTGAAGCGGCGGAAGAGATCGTGTCGGATGTTTTTGTGCAGCTATGGAAAAACCGGAGGCAAACAGCGGGGGTTATACGGCTCAAGACCTATTTATATACGGCGGTCCGTCACCGCAGCTATAATTATATACGGGACCATCAGCAGCACCGATGGCTGGGGCTCGACAGTATCGAGGAACCGGCGGAAGCGGTGCAGCTTCCCTCGCTGGAGTGGAAGGAACTGCAGCAGCAACTGGATAAGGCAGTAGACCGTCTGTCGCCGCAATGCAGGACTGTTTTCCGCATGGTGCGCGAAGAAGGATTTAAATATAAAGAGGTAGCTGCCATCCTTGACATTTCACCGCGTACCGTGGAGACGCAGCTGGTGCGGGCGGTAGCCCGCCTCCGGGAGACGCTGCAGGCCATACAGCACCCGGTACGATAGGGAAACAGACGGATAACATATCTCATTTAGTAAATTATGTTGTCTTCTGATAAGGCATCCGGCCTTATCATCTTCTTTCTCAAAAAAAATTTTATCGTTTGTACGTAATCGTGTTTTTTTTAGTGTCTGGTTATCCGGAGAGCACTTCTTTCCGGAAAAATAATGACAGATGAACAACGCCTGAACGAACTGATCACTGCCCGGCTGGCCGGTACCATCGACGCAGATGGAATGGCTGAGCTGGAATCCTTGTTGCAGCTATATCCTGAACAGCGGGCTTCTTTTTCCTTGCTGCATCAGTATTGGGATGCCGTTCCCGTGACCGGGCAGCCACCCGGAGACCTTTTCCGGGACATCATGGCTGTGGCGGAGCCCGCCTGCCCATCTCCCGGAAAAATAACAAAGAGAGGGATGCTCTACCGCTTCCGGTGGTATTGGGGAGCGGCTGCCGTCACGTTGCTGGGCCTGTTTTTTTTATTCCGGCCCGACGGTAGCGCGTATGAGCAGGTGGTGCGAACAGCTGATGGTGAACGGAAGACCTTCCGGTTGGCGGATGCCAGTACGGTACACCTCAACGGTGGCAGCCAGTTGCGCTGCGTACTGAACGGCTCGCGCCGTGAGCTGTGGCTGGAAGGGGAAGCCTATTTCGAGGTGGCGCCGGACCCGGACCGCCCTTTTGTGGTGCACGCTTCCGGCGTTAACATCCGGGCGCTGGGCACCGCTTTCAATGTAAAGGCCTATCATGGGCAACCTTCCTGTGAAACAACGCTGCTCGAAGGCGCCGTGGAGGTATATGCTGATAAAACCCCTGACAGCAGGATACGCCTGCGGCCCTACGAAAAAGTATCGATGGACGGTACGGCTTCTGTCGCCGCCCCGGTGAAAAAGATAAACCTGAAAACCATAGGCGCCGGCGCCCCGGCGGCATTACCGGTCGCCACACCTTTGGCAGACAGCAGTCTGACTGAAACAGCCTGGGTCAGCAACCGGCTGCAGTTTGACGAGATGGACTTTGAAGAACTGGCCCGCCTGCTGCAACGCTGGTACGGCGTAAACATCACTTTCCGGGATGAAAAACCAAAGCACTATATCTTCAGCGGCGCTTTTGCCGGCGAAACCGTCACGCAGGCACTGGACGCCCTGCAGCTGACAGAAGATTTCCGTTATGAAGTACAGGGCAACAACATTACCATATTTGGCACGTCAACTAAAAAATAAGCAGCAAAACCGTTATGAATCCTTAAAAAAGCAGTAGAACAACACAGAAAAAAAACAGGAAATGCTACGAACATTTCCTGCTATTCCAGGTAAAGAAACAATGCATATCCCCTTTGGCCGGGCGGACAAGGCATTGTTATTTTCTCACCCATCATCACAAATTTATGCAAAATGTCAACCAATCGCGTTGTCGCCGGCGAAGAACGGCGGTACTAAAGCCTCTAGTCATTATGAAGCTGTCATTTGTTATTGTTTTATTCTCCTGTATGCAGGTGGCTGCCAGCGGTTATTCCCAGCGCCGGGTCACCCTGTCGGTCAAAGACACGGAGATCAAAAAAGTACTGGACCGGATCTCCGGACAGACAGACGTACGTTTCCTGTACAGCGACCGTAAAGTGGACCTGCACCGGAAAGTAAGCCTCCACGCGGAAGAAGAACCGCTGCCCGTGCTGCTGGACAAACTGCTGGCCGGCAGCGGATTTACCTATAAAGAACTGGAAAACAAACTGGTGGTCATCATCCCGGAAAATACCGGTTGGGAAAACATCCAGGTAAAAGGAAAGGTGACCGGTGCTGACGATGGCAGCCCCCTGCCGGGCGTAACGGTACAGGTGAAAGGCACGGCGATCGGCACGCTGACGGATGAAAACGGAAACTTCCAGCTGAATGCGCCCGCCGGCGGCACCCTGTTGTTCCGCTACGTAGGCTACGACCAGCTGGAGATGCCGGTGAAAGGCAATATGCAGGTGCAGCTGAAAAAATCTTCCAGCGCCCTTTCCGAAGTGGTGGTGGTAGGGTACGGTACCACCCAGAAAAAAGACCTCACCGGCTCCGTGGTAAGCGTTGCTCCCAAAGACTTCAACAAAGGGATCATCAGTAACCCCGTGCAGGTACTGCAGGGCAAAGTGGCCGGCCTGGTCATCAGTAAACCCGGCGGCAACCCCAACGGAAAAATCAGTATCCGGCTCAGAGGCGCCTCCTCCCTGTCGGCCAGCAGCCAGCCCCTGTTTGTGGTAGACGGTATCCCCGGGATAGACATCAACGTAGTGCCACCCGATGACATCGTGTCCATCGATGTGCTGAAAGACGCTTCCGCAGCGGCGATCTACGGCTCCCGCGGTGCCAACGGCGTTATTATCGTCACTACCCGCCGTGGTAAAGAGGGCGCCCCGCAGGTGTCTTACAGCGGTTACGTGGGCTTCGATCAGATTGCCAATACCTACGACGTATTGAACGCTGATCAATACCGGAAATACCTTAAAGACAATAATATCGACCCCAATGGTTTCGATCTCGGGGGCAACACCAACTGGCAGAAAGCCATCACCCGCACAGGCGTAAGCCATAATCACAACCTCTCCATGGGCGGCGGCAAAGGAGATACCCGCTACAGCGCCTCTGTTAATTATCTCAACAACGAAGGCGTAGTGATCAACTCCGGCCTGGAACGTATCATCGGCCGCATCACGCTGGACCAGGGCATCTTCGATAACCGCCTCCGCATCGGCTTGTCGATGAACTATGTAGGGGAAAAGAACCGCTACCAGGGCCTGAACCCCGACGATCAGGGGGATAACAGGCTATGGGAACAGTCCGTCGCCTATAACCCTACCGCACCCATCTACAAACCCGATGGCACCTACTTCGAAAAACTGGATATCAATGACAACTATAACCCGGTAGCGCTGGCCAACCAGATCAAACATCAGCGCGCCTTCAATAAATTTATAGGGTCCGCCAAGATCACCTACGACATCACGAAAAACCTGACCTACGATCTGTTATTGGGACTGGAAAGAGCTTCCAGCGACAGGGGCATGTATTACTCCAAAAAGTCGCCGGTGATCGAAGGCGCAGGCAGCAACGGCACCGCCACCCGCGAATCCAAAACATGGGACAACAAGACACTGGAGACCTATTTCACCTATGGCAAACAATGGCAGCAGCACAACCTGAAACTTACTGCCGGTTATTCCTATCAGAATTTCTACACCAACTCTATGAATGCCGGTAATACCCAGTTTGTGTCCGATATCTTCGGGTACGACAACCTGGGCGCCGGTCAGGCAGATCTGCCCACCGTTGGTTCCGGAGCAGGGGAGAACGCGCTGGTGTCTTTCATCGGCCGCGTTTTCTACAGCTATCACGATAAATACCTGCTGACCGGTACTATCCGCCGTGACGGGTCCACCCGTTTCGGCCGCGATAAAAAATGGGGCACCTTCCCGTCGGCCTCCTTCGCCTGGCGCCTGACGCAGGAGCCTTTCCTTGCCGGCAGCTCCTGGCTGGAAGACCTGAAACTGCGTGTAGGCTACGGCGTTACCGGTAACCAGGAAATCGAAAACTATAAGTCGCCGCTGACTTACAGTCCTGGTGGTAAAGTGCTGGACAACGGCCGCTGGGTGACCTCCTACAAAATCGGGCAGAATGAAAATGCCAATCTACGCTGGGAGTCTACCGCGCAGTTCAATGCCGGCATCGACTTCAGCCTGTTCAAAGGGCGGCTGACCGGTACCCTCGAGTACTATGATAAACGCACCAAAGACCTGCTGTTTAACTACAACGTGCCTTCTCCGCCCTACCTGTTCCCCACCATCCTGGCCAACGTAGGACAGATCAGCAACAAAGGGGTGGAGCTGTCGCTCAGTGCAGGCGTGGTCCAGCGGAAAGATTTCAGCTGGGATGTGTCTTTCAACATCTCCCGCAACTACAACGAGATACTGTCTATCGCCAACGACCAGTTTAAAAGCGATGCCATCTACGCCGGGACCGTGGGCGCCCGCGGTCTTACGGCCGTACAGATCGTGAAGGTGGTGCCGGGTTATTCCATCGGTACCTTCTACATCCCGCAATACGACGGCGTGGATGCCAACGGCAACCAGCAGTTCAAAGACCTCGACGGCAACGGTTCCTTCGACTTCCGCAGCGACAGCCGCGTGGCCGGTAATGGTCTGCCTAAATACCAGGCAGGTCTCGCCAATACCTTCCGTTATAAGAATTTCGATCTCAATTTCCTTTTGCGCAGCCTGTTCGGCTACCAGATCTTCAACGCTACTGAACTGGTGCTCGGCGATCGTTTCAGCCGCCTGCCGGGAAGGAATATTATCGCCAAATATGCCGACAGCAATATCCGTGGCACGTACGTGTCTGACCGCTTTATTGAAAACGGCGCATTCCTCCGGCTGGACAACTTCACCCTCGGCTATAACATCCCTGCTGCCAATAGTAAATGGTTTGCCAATCCGCGGGTGTATGTGTCCGGGCAGAACCTCTTTATCCTGACCGCTTACTCCGGCCTGGACCCTGAGATGCCCATCGACGGACTTGCGCCCGGTATCGATAACCGGAACGTATATCCGAAAACACGCTCCCTCGCTGTGGGCTTTACGGTGAACTTTAAATAAACATGATCATGAAGACTACCATCTTAAAATATACGCTACTGGCAGGCATAGCCTGTTCCGTTTTCAGCTGTACGAAGCTGGATGAAACCTTTTACGACCGTGGTACAGACGATAACTTCCTGAAAACGGAAGATGAGCTGAACGCCTTTGCCAACGGCGCTTATGCCAACCTGCGCAACTACCGGGACGCCTATTGGAAAATGAATGAAGTTACCACTGACGAAACTACTGTGCCCTCCCGCGGCGCCGACTGGAACGAGGGCGGCCTGTGGCGTGTGCTGATCAGCCACCAGTTCCCCGTGACGCATCAGTATATCAATGATATGTGGAACAGCATTTACCAGAATGGCGTTAACCCCATCAACGCCATCCTGCAAAAGATGGATCAGTCAGCCATTCAGCTGCCCACCAAGGACCAGATCAAGGCACAGATGAAGGTGCTGCGCGCGTTTCACTTTTATCTTGCCATGGACGCTTTCGGCAATATCCCCATTGTGACGTCCTTCAGCCAGTCGGAGCCGCCTAAAAACACACCCAGGGCGCAGGCCTTTACATTCATTGAAAAAGAGATCCTGGACAATATCCAGGCGCTGCCCGCAGAACTCAACACGAAGAACTATGGCAAAGTGACCAAAGGCATGGGCTTCATGCTGCTGGCCAGGCTGTATGCCAACGCCCAGGTATATACGGGCACGCCGCGCTGGAACGATTGTATCCGTATGTGCGATTCCGTTACCAAACAAGGTTATCAGCTGGAGGCGGACTATTTCGCCAATTTCGCCACGAAGAACGAGACTTCCAAAGAGAACATCTTCGTGGTGCCTTACGATGCCATCAACGCCAAAGGCATGATGCTGCACTACCTGACGCTGCATTACAACAACCGTTATACCTACGGTCTGCCCAGCGCTCCCTGGAACGGCTGGTGTACGCTCAAAGCACATTATGAGTCCTACGACAACGATGATAAACGTAAAACCATGTTCCTCGTAGGGCAGCAGTATGCGCAGGACGGCACGCCGCTGAAGACGGAGCAGGGCGCTCCGCTGATCTTCACACCGGAAATCAAGGAGCTGGCTAACGCCACGCAGACAGAAGGCGTGCGTATCGTGAAGTATCAGATCCAGAAGAATACGCCTTACTCCGATCAGGACAACGACCTGGTGATTTTCCGTTACGCCGATGCGCTCATGCTCAAAGCGGAATGCCTGCTGCGCACCGGTCAGGCAGGTCAGGCCCTCGCGCTGGTCAACGAAGTACGGGCACGTAACTTCGCTACTGCCAAGCCGCTGGTGACGCTCACACTGGATAACCTGCTGGCTGAGAGAGGCCGGGAGTTTATCTGGGAAGGCTGCCGCCGGCAGGACCTTATCCGCTTCGGCAAATGGAACGGCGAATGGCAGTTCCACCCGGCAGATGCGGAATTCAGGAAGCTGTTTCCCATCCCGCAGGCCCAGCTGGATGCCAATCCGAACCTGGAGCAGAATCCGGGGTATAAATAGTAAGTGGATGTGAATTTTTTAGAAACAAGGCTTTAGCGGTTTTATCGCTAAAGCCTTGTTTTTTACTTCCGCTTACCGGAATATGTTATATTCAGTAATAGATTTGTTTCTTATTAGAACGAATTGATGCAGCCCTTTCCGGATTGTAACCCAAGTATAGAACCTATGAGAGAAAAAAATCAACATCGTACTGCCAGGATTTTTGCTTTTTTGTTGTTTGCTGCCATCGTGTCCGTTTGGAAGGCGGCTATCGGCCAAACGATGATAATGGGAATTCTTATCTTCAGCCTATTCCTAATGATGATGATATATCGGCAATACTCCTATAAATATTAATAGTCATGCAAAATGTAAAGCTTGCTTTATGGCTGTTTATGCTAATGGCTAATAAATGTTATTCTCAATCTTTTCAAAAGATTTCTAAAAAAATAAAAATTAGCAACCAACAGGAGCCGAAACAGCTTTCTGAATTGAATCATAGAATACGTTTGGAATTGTATGAAAATGGAAATTTAGATTTCCTTAATAAAGGGAACGACACTATTTGGATATTAGAATCACAGTTTATAGACAGCGGGATAATGCTTGGTAGGATATGGTATAAAAGAGGATTTGTTAATTATTCTTTTCAGAGCGGTAAACTAGATACTAAAACATACCAGCCTTTTACTAAGTATATATGTGATTTAATTGAGAAATGGGATAAGAAGAGAATAAGGGAAGAGGAAAGAGAACAATTGTCACCGCTGGTTTCTAAATATATTTACGGTACGAGGGTGATTATAAATCCGGGTGCTATAGCAATAGATACGATTTCATTTAACGAGCTGTTTAATTGGGATAGAGATACGAAGCAGTAACGGTATGATATCCGTTGATGAGGGAGCATATTATTATCCATTTGGGCTAACGATGAGTGGGAAAAGTTCCAGGTGACGTAAATGCAGCAGTGATTTTGTGGGGTGGAGGCCTTCAGCTGGCTTAGATAAAGTTTCTAGGAAGGAGAGGGTTATCGGAATTGTAAGATGAGCTTAACAGGGAGAGTCCGACCAGAATAGTGTGGTCAAAACAGCAAAATTTATACCCCTTATGGTTTTATTTTCAAGGATTATATTAAGGCCTTAGCGATCAGTAGCCATCGCTAAGGCCTTTTCTATTTTAATACCCCGGGTTCTGCGCAAAACCCATAATATCTATCTCCTGCTGCGGTATCGGATACAACAGCCGAAACGCCGGCAGCGTCACTTTTTTATTGGCGAGTATTTCCGAAATAGCCCTGTTGGTGCGTACCAGGTCAAACCAGCGGTCGCATTCGAAAGGCAGCTCCAGCCTGCGTTGCCGGTAGATTTCCGCGCGGAAGCTGGCCTGGTCGGGAAGGTCGGCTGCTGCAAGGGCTGCAAGGCCGGCACGGGTACGGACATTATTAAGATAAGTAAAGGCGTTGCCGCCGGCGGCATATCCCAGCTCATTGAGCACTTCTGCCTGCATCAGCAGGATATCGGCGAAGCGCAGCACAGGAAAATCGTTGCCGGCGTTACCGTTGACCGGCTGATCGAGGAACTTGCGGGGCATGATGTTGGCGTTGCCGGTGGGCTTTACGGGATCCACGAGCGGCTTGCGGAGATCGTTGGCGTCGTAGGCTTTAGTCAGCGTGGTATCGACGGTGATCACCTGAGAGTTTGCATACCAGAAGCCATGGTCCTGGTTGGCCACACCTTTGGCATAACGAACGGCGAATACGATTTCAGCATTGTATTTATTGCCGGTGTTGAACACGTCCGCCACATTGGGCAATAGCGAGAACACTTTGGAATCGATCACTTCCTGTAACACCGTTTGTGCGTTGGCGTATTTTTTCTCATAGAGATATACTTTCCCCAGCAGGCCTTTGGCGGCGCCGGCGGTGATGCGGCCCAGTTCATTGGCCGGATAGGCGTTGGGCAGATTCGCGGCTGCGAAGGTCAAATCTTCTTCTATCAACTTATAAGCAGTAGCCACATCGTCCCGTTTCTGATTCACGGCATTGATGGGATCTACAACGGTTGTCAGCACCGGCACCGCTCCCCAAAGCCGCACCAGGTTGAAATAGTCCAGCGCGCGGATAAACCGGGCTTCCGCTTTGATGCGGTTTTTCAGCTGCTCGTCCATTTTGATGCCATCGATAGCGCCCAGCAGGGTATTGCAACGGAAAATGCCATTGTAAACGCCTACCCATGTGTTATAGAAATTGGTGTTGCCGGGGTTGTCGGAATACCGGTTGATCTGGTAGTTCTGGCCGGCGTTGGAGGACGGGTCCTGGTCGGTGAAGTTGTCGGCCCGTGCCTCCATCAGTATCTGAAAGGTATTGCCATACTGACTGTTCAATGCCAGCGATTCATAACAGCCGTTGACAGCCGTGATAGCGTCTTCCGGTGTTTTGAAAAAAGTGCCGGGAGAGATGGCGGATGGCGGCGTCAGGTTTAAAAAGTCTTTACCGCAGGCGCTCAGCAGCAGTATGAGTACGGGCAGATAAAATATATGCTTTTTCATGATGGTTCGTTAAAAGGTGATGTTAAGTCCCAGGGAATAGACGCGTGCCAGCGGGTAGGAGCCATAGTCTTCACCGGCGGTCAGCGCGTTATCGGTACGGTTGCTGATCTCCGGATTGAACAGCGAATAGTTGGTGAAAGTGAAAGGATTCTGTACGGCGCCGTATATCCTTGCGCCGGAGAGATGTATCCGGCTCAGGAGGGAAGCGGGAAACGTATAGCCGAGGGCGATATTCCGTACTCTGATGAAAGACCCGTCTTCGATATGCCAGGAAGAGGTGATGCCATTGCCGCCGGTAGCGAGGCGGTTGGCCCGGTTCGTATACCCGTTGCCGATATTGTCCGGCGACACGAAGTGGTCTTTTACGAAGCTCAGGTTATTGAAGTTCCCTTCTACGTTGGCGATATAGCGGCGGAACAGATTCAGTATTTTATTGCCCTGGCTGCCCTGGATAGAAAAGCTGAGGTCCAGCTGCTTGTAGCGCAGGGTGTTGCTGAAACCGAAGATGTACCTGGGCTGGAAGCTGCCGATGATGCTCCGGTCGTTAGCATCGATTTTTCCGTCGCCGTTGATGTCTTTGAATTTAAGGTCGCCTGCGTAGGTGGGGTTGCTGGTTTTGGCGGAGCCGTCGAGATCGGCCTTGTCGCGATAAACGCCGTCGGTCACGTACAGGTAGTAGGAGCCGATCGTTTCACCGATTTTAGTGATGAAATACGCATTGCCGGTACCGCCGGTAGCGATGATAGGCGCGCCGGAGGGCCCCAGCCGGGTCACTTTGTTCTTGTTGAAGGAGATATTGGCATTACCTTCCAGTGACCAGTCTTTACCCAGTTTTTTGTTGTAGGACAAAGTGATTTCCACTCCGCGGTTGTTCAGTGCGCCAATGTTCTGCAGATAGGTGCTGAAGCCGGATATGCCGGGTACGGGAAGATTTAAAAGCAGTTTGGTCGTGTTGGAATTATAGAAGTCCACTGTCAGGTTCAGCGCGTCTTTAAAGAATCCTATCTCCAGCCCGGCGTCGAAGCTGGCGGTGCTTTCCCAGGTGAGGTCCGGGTTGGCGGGCGTTACCACCGAAACACCGTTCACCAGTGTCTGGTTGCCGAGGATGTAGTTGCTGTTGCTGGCGTTGGTGCCGTTGTAGTTGGCCAGCTGCGCAAGCGAGCCGTAGTTGGGGATCTGGAAGTTGCCGGTAAGGCCGTAGCTGCTCCGGATTTTCAGGGAACTGACGGCGTTCACGTTTTTAAAGAACGGTTCGTTGGATACCTGCCATGCTGCAGAGATAGCGGGAAAGGACGCCCACTTTTTGTTGATGCCGAAACGGGAGGAGCCGTCTCTTCTCACGGAACCGGTGATGAAGTATTTGTCCGCGTAGCTGTATTGTACCCTTGCCAGCCAGGAATTCAGGCTCCACTGCTCCTGTGAAGAAGAACCGGCGTTGATCTGGCCGGCATTCAGTGTAGTGACGATGTCTGTAGGGAAATTGATGGCGGTCAGGGTGTTGTGTTCCTGGTTTTCTTTCTGCGCTGTAAACCCTGCCAGCGCGTCTATCTTATGTTTGCCGAACAGCTTTGCATACGACAGGGTATGTTCCGTCAGCCAGTTGGTATACTGGTCGGTATTGGAAAAGCCGGTCGCCACGGAGGGCAGGGTGCCGGAGGGGATCGGGAGGGTAGAAGGACGGTAATAGTCCCTGCGGAAAGTATTGATGTCTGCGCCTGCAGCGATTTTGTATTTCAGGCCGGAGAGGATTTCATACTCCATATAGGCATTGGCCATCAGGCGGAAATTCTTCATGCGGTCTTTGATGAGCGTGGCTACGGCGACAGGGTTCAGCTGATTGGTCTGGCCATAACCCCATACGTTCACTGAGTCTGCAAAAGTACCATCGGGATTATGCACCGGGAAGATAGGCGCATATCCCAGGGCCAGCGCTACCACGCCTGAGTTGGGAGCAAACCAGGGACCTTCGGCATTCACGAGGTGATTGTCTGTAAAGGAAGGGCTCATGTTCACTCCGAAACGAAATCGTTTGCTGCCGCCGTCGATGCGGAAACGGCTGGAATACCGTTTATAGTTGTTATTGATCACGATACCGTCCTGATTGAGATAGTTACCGGAGAAATAGTAAGAGAGGTTTTCGTTGCCGCCATAGATGCTGACGTTGTGGCTCTGCATAGGCGCCTGCCGGAAGATCTCTTTCTGCCAGTCGGTATTGGTAAGGCCTTTCTCTCCGGCCAGGTAGGGCAGTACCTGCGGCGGGACCCAGGTGGACGGGTTCCTGGGGCGCACGCTGTTTGGGTCGGTGGGTTTGCCGCCAGGCACTGCATCGAGGTATGCGTTGTTATGGCCATCGTATACCAGTTGGGCATAGTCGTAGGCGTTCAGCACATCTACGTGTTTATTGACCTGCTGGATGCCGTAGTTAGCGTCATAGTTGACCGTCAGTTTGCCGGCAGTGCCTTTTTTAGTACGGATGAGCACCACGCCGGTGGAACCCCGGGAGCCATAGATAGCGGCCGAAGCGGCATCTTTTAATACGTCAATGGAGGCAATGTCGTTGATATTGATCGCTGCCAGCGGGTTGGCCGGCTGCTGATAGTTGTTCGGGCCCGGCGAGGCATTGCGTGTGTCGTTGGTGACCGGCATACCATCGATGACGAACAACGGGTTGTTGCCGGCGCTGATAGAACCTACGCCACGTACCCGGATGGACACGTTGCCACCGGGGGCGCCGTTGGTCTGCATCACCTGTATGCCGGCCATTTTTCCGGCGAGGGCCTGGTCAAAAGAGGTGACCGGCTGCTGCATCAGGTCGGCGGAGCGTACGGAGGCCACGGCGCCGGTAAGTTCTTTCCGGGTGCGGCTGCCGTAGCCCACCACCACCAGTTCATTGAGGCCACGACTGGATTCTTTCATCCGCACCAGCAGCAGGTTACCTTCTCCGGCTTTAACGGTGAAACCATCTACCCGGTTGGGTTCATAGCCGATGAAGGTGAAGGCGAAATCATACTGCGCGCCTGCTTTGAGGCCCTGCAGCTGAAAAACACCCCGCTCGTTGGTGGATGCGTTGTAGGTTTCCTTACCGTTCCGTTGTTTAACGGTAATGGATACACCGATGAGCGGTTCGCCGTTCTCGCTTACCACACTTCCTTTCACGAGAACAGGCTTGCCGGCTTCCTGTGCATAGGCGTGCATGGCACATAGCAGCAATAAAAGAATGCGGGAATACCTTCTTAAAAGTCTGATCATATGATAATGTATTTGTACGATTTTTTTAAAAATGCGTGGCCCTGCACATGCTGCAGCATGCGTCAGATAGCTGAAAGCGGCCTTTCGTTTTTATTTGCTGATAATGATACTATCTGCTGTAGCCCTGAGCTCCAGCTGGTTCATGGCGCATATGGCGGCCAGGATAGACTGCAGGGAATCTCTCTTCAGCACTTTCCCTGTGAAATACAATGCACTGACATCTTCCTGCTGAAAACATACTTTCGTTTTAAAATGCGCTCCCAGGGTATGTAATGCCTGGTCGAGCGGCTCGTTGTTGAAAGAAAGTACTACATTGTTGGCCTCCGGCGCCTTGTTGACCGGCACTTTCGGGCTGCCGGCCCTTTTGATATCGAACGTCCGGGTGATGGTGTTGATGGCATATTCTTCTCCTGGTGACAGATACACGTCTTCCTGCTGATGGGCAGTATGTATCTGCACTTTTCCTTCCGATAGTTTTACTGCCACTTTGTTGACTGTCTGTGTGCTGACTGTAAAAATGGTGCCCAGCGCGGTGACCGTAACGCCAGCCGTTTCCACGGTAAAAGGTTTTTTCGGGTCTGCCTGCACGATAAACTCCGCTTTTCCCTGTAAAGTCAGCCTGCGTAGTACGGCGCTGTCCTTCCACGCGAGCGTGCTGTTGGGCGCCAGTTGTATCACAGAGCCGTCGGCCAGAGCGAGCGTTTTAACGCCGCCGCCGTTGTTACTGATATGACGGCTGGCCACCGTTATTGCTGCTGGCTTGCTCCTGTCTGCCCGGTACTTCAGATAGACGACGCCGATCAATACCAGCACAGCCGCTGCTGCCGATAAAGGAAGCAACAGCGCCCTCAAAGACCGTTTCCGGGAGTGGACCGCCGCGTCAGCCGCTATGGCGGCGTGTAGCCGGTCCAGTAAGGCTGTGGTTTTTTCGGCAGGCAGCACCTGTTCCTTTTCCAGGATGCTTCGCTGGTAAGCTGCCAGCATAGCGGCTTTTAGCGGCTCGTCTGCGCCCTGTTGCATCAGTGTTTCCAGCAGGGCGATGTCCGGTGCGCTTGCCTGCCCTTTCTTGAATTTCTCCAGTAATAAGTAAAACTGTTCCATGTATTCATCTGTAAAAACTCAGGAAAGGGCAAAGAGGGGGGAGGATGGCATGTTACCAAATCGTTAATTACGGGAAATCAGTATTGAAGGTAGGCGCTGAGGAGCAACAAACCCGCTGCAGGAACGGTGGCTTGTTGCGTGGCGATGTAGGTTTTAATAAAGGCGGAGGATGCTTTCAGGTATTCTTTAGCGGTATGATGGGAGATGCCAAGGATGGAGGCGGCTTCCTGCAGTGACTTCCCTTCCAGCCGGCAAAGGCGGAAAATCATCTTCTTCCGGGGCGACAGTTGCTCGATGGCGTCGCTGATCAGGTGCAGCTGCAGGTCTTTCAACAGCGCAAAATTATCGTCTTCGGTGGATACGGGCTGTTGGGGATGTGCCGCCAGCACGGTCTTTTCTTTGGCGGTATTTTTAAGGTGCTGGATAGATTTGTTATAGCTCACTACAAACAGCCAGCGGGCCACATCATGGGTAAGTTCCAGTTTGTGACGGTTGTTCCACAGCGCCATAAAGACCTCCTGCAGGATGTCTTCCGCTACTTCCGGTTGGAAGACCAGCTTACAGATGTTTTTATACACAGCCTGATGATACTGGCTGTAGATACCGTCGAATGCGGAAAGTTCAGCTTTGTTGAGTAGCGTAGTCATTTCAGTTGCACTGTTTCTCGCTGCCAAAAATAGGACCGGGCAAGATAAATTAAAAGAAGGGTAGGTTATATTATGATTATCATTGTGGGATTGGGCAGATCGGAAAAGTATGCTATCTTGTGCACCATGTTTTATAAAAAAGTTTGTTTACCACTGGCGGTGTGCGCAATCGCCGCCTGTAGCAAATCCGGCAAGGATACGGACAAGAATGGTGATCCCGGAGATCTGAACAGTATTTCCATTACCATAGAAGGTAATGTGAACCGAAAAATAGAAAGCAGGGGCCAGGATGTGAATGTGGGCCTGTTGAAGTTTACCAGGACGACCCTCGAAGGATTCGGCGTAGGCAGTATCGTCTTTGACAACAATACCGATGCCAAGACGGCTGTTAATACCGGGCTGATGAAAGTTGAGCTGCAGGAGAAAGGAGAACAACAGGGAACGGCCACCGGCTCTTTGATAGCAGAGAACGGAAACAGCCAGATGGATTACTCGGGCATGGCTTACTTTCTGTATTACGATACTGATCCTGATCAAAAAAACAGTAAAACCTATCTCACATTAACAGAAGTGAAAGATACTGCCGGTCTGCTGAAGCTAAGCGGACGATTCCGGTATAATGCGGCGTATAGCCCCAGCCCTCTGTCTGAGCCTTGTGTAAAAGAAGGTCTTGCCAACGCCGGTCGTATCCCGATGTACAATCCGGACCTCTGCGGCGCCCAAAAGGTGAAAGTGTCCGGTACCTTTACTATTTACCTGGATAAAGTGATGCAGCAGTAGTCATTTGTCTTTAAGCTGCCTGGCTAGCCGTAAGGTACTGAGGGTGCCAACACCCTTTGTAGCAGCCATGCAGGGCGCTATTGATATCAGCTGCATAGAAAATTATGAATGGGCGGACATTGATCTGCTATTACCCGATTATAAGCGGTAACCTTTACCAGCGTCATTTTCACGGTCATTGAACAAAAACAAAGCAGCTCTTGTTTAAGTGCTGTAACAGCGTTATTCCCGAACGAAAATGACCATTTATGCAGTGGATGACTCATGTATTGCAGCAATACCCTGAACTGGCTATCTTCCTTACTATAGCATTGGGCTTCGCTATTGGGCCGTTAAAAATTAAAACCTTCAGTCTTGGCACTGTTACGGCCGTACTGCTGGTAGGTGTGCTGGTGGGGCAACTGAAGATCGATATTTCTCCCACGGTGAAGTCTGTATTTTTCCTGATGTTTTTATTTGCGGTCGGCTATAGCGTAGGCCCCCAGTTTTTCCGCGGACTGAAGAAAACAGGGCTTCCGCAGATGGGTTTCGCCGTGCTGATGTTGCTGACCTGCCTTATCTTCCCCTGGCTCTGCGCGCGTTTTATGGGCTATAATATGGGACAGGCGGCAGGACTGCTGGCCGGGTCGCAGACCATATCCGCCGTGATCGGCGTGGCGGGAGATACCATCAATGGGTTGCCGCTGACCGCTGCACAGAAGACGGACTATAACAATGCCATACCAGTTTGTTACGCGGTGACTTATATATTCGGGACTGCCGGTTCGGCCTGGGTGCTGGCCAGCCTGGCGCCGGCCATGCTGGGGGGACTGGAGAAAGTGAAAAAAGCCTGCAAAGAGTTGGAAGCCTCCATGGGCGCGGGCGACGAAAGCTCGCAGCCGGGCATGATCCCTGCTGATACGGTGGTGGTTTTCCGTGCGTATACTGTTACTGCCGACTGGTTTGGCGATGGTAAAACAGTGCAACAGCTGGAAAAGCACCTGGCGGACGAGCATGTGCGTTTGTTTGTGGAACGGCTCAGGCAGCAGAACAAACTGGTAGATGCCGCGCCGGATGTGGTTATCCGTAAAGGCGATAAAATTGTTTTAAGTGGCCGTCGCGAAGACCTGATGGGCGAAAGAGGACTGATAGGCCCGGAGATACAGGACGCCGAACTGTTGCATTTCCCGGCGGAAGCACTACAGATACTGGTCGCAAAGAAAAATATTGCCGGCATGAAAGTCAGTGCGTTGAGAGCGCAACCCTTTATGCATGGCATCTTTATCCGCAGCATCAAAGCGGCAGACATAGAAGTGCCGGTGATGCCGGACACTGTGCTGGAAAGGGGAGATGTGCTGGAGCTGGTAGGACTTAAAAAAGAAGTGGACAGGGCTGCCAAAGAGATAGGCTACGCTGACAGGCCTACGGAGAAAACAGATATGACCTTCGTGGGGCTGGGTATCGTGATTGGCGGTTTAATAGGAGTGCTGACCGTGCGTATCGGCGGCGTGCCTATCAGTCTCAGTACCAGTGGCGGCGCGCTAATCATCGGTTTGGTGTTCGGCTGGCTCCGCTCGCAGCATCCTACATTTGGACGCATACCTGCACCCGCCTTGTGGGTGATGAACAATGTAGGACTGAATATGTTTATAGCTGTAGTAGGCATCA